>NZ_JAUTBD010000001.1 GCF_030818935.1 Microbacterium sp. SORGH_AS_1204 | reverse complement strand
GGTCCAGCCGGCCGCGGCGCGCTCCCAGTCCTCGATCTGCTGGCGCACGGCCGGGTTCGACACGTGTCCGACGACGGTCTTGCGCGACACGCCCAGGCGCGTCTGGATGTACCCGAACTCGCGGTCGCCGTGGGCGGCCTGGTTGAGGTTCATGAAGTCGAAGTCGATGTCGTTCCACGGCAGCTCGACGTTGGCCTGCGTGTGCAGGTGCAGCAGCGGCTTCTGCAGCGCGTCGAGGCCCGAGATCCACATCTTCGCCGGACTGAACGTGTGCATCCACGCGATGACGCCGATGACGTCGTCACGGCCGTTGATCTCCAGCGCCATGCGGCGGATGCTGTCGGAGTCCTTCAGCACGGGCTTCCAGACGACCTTGACGGGCAGTCCGTTCAGGCCCTCGACGACCGCCTGCGACTGCTCGGCCACCTGCTTCAGCGTCTCTTCGCCGTAGAGGTTCTGGCTGCCGGTGACGAACCAGACCTCGTAGCCATCGAGGTCGTTCTTGAGCGGGGTGCGGGTCATGCGGGTATTCCTTTTGGGTGGTGGAGGAGGCGGGAGCCTCGGTCAGTGCGTCGCCGCGATCGCGGCGTGCTCGATGGCGAGGCCCGCGCGGTATCGGGTGAGATATGCGGCGAAACCGGGGACGTCCTCGGGGTCGGGGTCGATGGAGTCGAAACTCGTCTGGGCGAAGACGCGGTCGGTCAGATAGGTGTCGAGCGGGTCACCGGAGGTGTCGGCGGCGAAGGCTGCGAGCACTGCGATCCCCCACGCGCCGCCCTCGGAGGCGGTCGCGGCGACGGCGACGGGCGCGTCCAGCGCCCCCGCGAGGAAGCGCTGGGCGACCCCGGCCGTGCGGAACACACCGCCGTGGGCGTACATGCGGTCGAGCTGCACGCCCTCGTCGGCGAGCACGCGCATGCCCAGGGCCAGCGTGCCGAACACGCCGTACAGCTGCGCGCGCATGAAGTTGGCCAGCGTCAGGCGGCTGTCGGGCGTGCGGACGAAGAGCGGTCGACCCTCCGGCAGGCCCGCGATGGGCTCGCCCGCCAGGTGGTTGTAGGCGAGCAGACCGCCGGCGTCGGGCGCCCCGTCGAGCGATTCGACGAAGAGCGCCTCGAACACCTCGTCGGGGTCGAGGGTGCCCCCGGCGATCGCGGCGAACCGCTCGAACAGCCCCACCCACGCCGCGAGTTCGCTGGCGCCGTTGTTGCAGTGCACCATCGCGACCAGGTCGCCGGCCGGGGTGGTGACGAGGTCGAGCTCGTCGTGCGCGCTGTCGAGGGGCTGCTCGAGCACGACCATGGCGAAGATGCTCGTCCCGGCGCTGACGTTGCCGGTTCGGGGTGCGACCGAGTTGGTCGCGACCATGCCGGTGCCGGCGTCGCCCTCGGGCGGGCAGAACAGCACTCCCGGCCGCAGTGCGCCCGACGGGTCGAGCAGACCCGCACCTTCGGTCGTCAGCTCACCGGCGGACGCGCCGGCGACCAGCACGTCGGGCAGAAGAGACCGCAGTTCCAGGCCCGGCGCGCGTTCGGCGACGAGGCGGTCGAACTTGGCCATCATCTCGGCGTCGTAGTCGTTGGTCGCGACGTCGATGGGGAACATCCCGGAGGCGTCGCCGATGCCGAGCACGCGGCGCCCCGTGAGCTTCTCGTGGACGTAGCCCGCGAGGGTGGTGAACGACGCCACGTCGGGGATGTGGTCTTCTTCGTCGAGCACCGCTTGGTAGAGGTGCGCGATCGACCACCGCAGCGGGATGTTCGTGCCCAGCAGCTCGCTCAGGACGCCCGCGGCGCGCTCGGTCGAGGTGTTGCGCCACGTGCGGAAGGGCACGAGAAGCTCGCCGTCGGCGTCGAAGGCGAGGTAGCCGTGCATCATCGCCGAGACACCGGCCGCCGCGAGCGTCTCGATCGCGACGCCGTGCACGCGCTGCACCTCGGCGGTCAGCGCCGCGTACGCGCTCTGCAGCCCCGTCCAGACGTCGTCGAGGGCGTAGGTCCAGTTGCCGTCGCGGTAGCGGTTCTCCCACGCGTGCGAACCGGTCGCGAGCACGCGGGTCGGGTCGTCGGCGTCGACGAGGCAGGCCTTGATGCGCGTGGAGCCGAGCTCGATGCCGAGCGCTGCGCGCCCCGACGAGATGACCTCGGCGGCCGAGGTGGTCGCGGCGCTCACCGGCGGGCGTCCGTGTTCTGGCCGTAGACGTTCTGGTAGCGGTTGTAGAGCGCGTCGATCTTGTCCTGCGGGATCGGGATGAGCGGGCCCGCCTCACGCGCGATGTGCACGGTGCGGGCGACGTCCTCGAGCATGACCGCGGCCTTCACGGCATCCTTCGCGTTCGTGCCGATGGTGAACGGGCCGTGATTCTGCATGATCACACCGCGCGAACGGTGACCCCGCAGGGTCTCGACGATGCCGCGACCGATCGAGTCGTCACCGATGATCGCGAACGGGCCGACCGGGATGGGCCCGCCGAACTCGTCGGCCATCGCCGTGATGACGCAGGGGATCTCTTCTCCGCGCGCCGCCCATGCGACGCCGTAGGTGGAGTGCGTGTGCACGACACCGCCGACCTCGGGCATGTTGCGGTACACGTAGGCGTGCGCCGCGGTGTCGCTCGACGGGCTCCGCTCGCTCCCGGGGGTGCCGGGGATCGCGTCACCGTTCAGGTCGCACAGGATCATGTTCTCGGGCGCCAGGTCGTCGTACGAGACGCCCGAGGGCTTGATCACGAACAGGTCGGCGCCGGGCACGCGGCCCGAGACGTTCCCGCCGGTCCACACGATCAGGTTGTAGCGCACGAGCTCGGCGTGCAGCCGCGCGACGTCTTCGCGCACGCGATCGATGGATGCCTGGACCTCGGGGGTGATGTCAGCAGGGGACGCTGCCACGGTGTTCTCCTTGCGGGGGTGCGGTTCGACGACGGTGCTCATTTTCGGCGGCGGGCCGTCAGCACGCGCTGCAGCAGGACGAAGGCGAGCAGGATGCCACCGGTGATGATCGTGAGGTACTCGGGGCGGATGCCGCCGTCCTTCGTGATGATCATGGCAAGCGCGGCGAGCACGAGCGAGCCGACGACCGAGCCGAGCACGTAGCCGGCACCGCCGGTCAGGAGCGTTCCGCCGATGACGACGGCGGCGATGGCATCCAGTTCCCACCCGATGCCGGTGACGTTCTGGGCCTTGCCGCCCACCTCGGCCGTGTAGACCACGGCCGCGAGTCCGGCGAGGGCGCCGCTGAGCACGTAGATGAACACGCGGGTGCGGGCGACGGGCAGACCCATCAGCTGCGCCGAGTTCTCGGCTCCGCCGATGCCGTAGACCGTGCGGCCGGTGCGGGTGCGGTGCAGCAGCACGAACGCGCCGATGACGACGAGCACGGCGACGAAGAAACCGGGCGTGAGCACCAGGTCGTTCGTCTTGGGGCCGTCGTAGAGCTTCCAGTCGGTCGCGAGCGCCAGGATCGGCGCATCTTCGGGCGCCTGGACCGGCACGGTCGACAGGATGGATGCCAGACCCCGGGCGAGGAACATCATGGCCAGGGTCGCGATGAACGGCTGCACGTTGAAGTACTGGATGAGAACGCCCGAGACGAGCCCGAACAGGGCGCCGAACACGATCATCAGGATCACGGCGAGCCAGCCGTTGACACCGTTGTTCATCAGCATGACGCCCGACACCGACGTGAAGGCGACGACCGCGCCGACCGACAGGTCGATACCGCCCGACAGGATGACGATGGTCATGCCGACGGCGAGGATGATCGTCGGCGCGAAGCTGACGAGCAGGCTCGACATCGTGCCGGCGTGGAAGACGCGGCCGTAGGCGAGCTCGGCGTACACGAGCATCGCGACGAGGAGGATGACGGCGGCCAGCGTCGGGATGGCGGACTGGCTGCGACCCCACATGCGGGATATCGCCAGGCCCCGCACCGGGACTTCGGTGCCGTGCGAGGGCGACGGGGGTGAGACGGTCGCGCTCATGCGACGACCTCCTTACGGGTACGGCGGCGTCCGGCCTGGAGGACGAAGGTCCTCACCCGCTCGGACTGCAGCAGGACGAGCAGCACGATGACGATGGCCTTGAAGGCCGGGGTCGCCGCGGCGGAGACGCCGAGGAAGAGCACGGTCTTGTTGAGGGTCGCGATGAGCAACGCCCCGACGGTCGACCCGAGGATGGAGAACTTGCCTCCGGCGAGGGAGGTGCCGCCGATGACGACGGCGAGGATCGCGTCGAGCTCCATCTGGTAGCCGGTGCCCGAGACGTCGACGGTCATGACCTCCGACACCGTGAACAGACCACCGCCGGCGGCGAGGATGCCCGAGAGCACGTACACGGTGATGAGGATGGGACGGGGACGGATGCCGGCGAGGCGGCTCGCGTCGGGGTTCACGCCGATCGACTCGATCATGAGACCCAGGGCGGTGCGGCGCATGATCACGGTCACGACGATGACGATGACGATGGCGGCGACGAAGCTGATCGGCAGGCCCAGCACCTGCCCGTTGGCGATCTGCTGGAACGGCTGGTTCTGCGAGTTGGTGTTCTGACCACCCGTGATGACGCGGGCGATACCGCGTGCGGCCAGCATCATCACCAGCGTGCTGATGAAGGGCTGCAGACCCACGATCGACACGAGCAGGCCGTTCACGAGACCGAGGACCGCACCCAGCAGCAGCGCGAGGGCGATGGCCATGAACATGGCGCCGAACGAGGTCGAGGCGTTGAGCGAGCGCAGCAGCTCCATGGCGGCGGCGCCGCCGACCGCCATGATCGAGCCGACCGAGAGGTCGATGCCCTTGGTGGCGATGACGAACGTCATGCCCAGGGCGATCATGATGATCGGCGCCGAGACGCGCAGGATGTCGAGCAGGTTGCCCGCGAGCAGACCGGTCGTCGGGTTGATGCCGATCGCGAGGTAGGTCGGGTCCTTGATCACGTTGAGCGACAGCAGCAGCACGATGCCGATGACGCCCCAGAACCACGGAGTGCGCAGCAGCGACTTGAAAACGGTCATCAGTGGGTTTCTCCTTCGGCGAGGGCCGCGGTCTGGGCCTCCGCCTCTTCTTCGGACTCCGCCGCGATGATCGACACGACGCGCTCCGCGGTGACGTCGGGGCCGTTGACGATCTCGCCGACCTTCTCGTGGTCCTTCATGATCACGATGCGCTCGGACAGACGCACGACCTCTTCGAGCTCCGACGAGATGAAGACGACGCTCATGCCGGCCTCGGCCAGCTCGGCGACGGTCTCCTGGATGTCGGCCTTGGCGCCGACGTCGATGCCGCGCGTGGGCTCGTCGAGCAGCAGGAGCTCGGGCTCGGTCGCCAGCCAGCGACCCAGGAGGACCTTCTGCTGGTTGCCGCCGGAGAGCAGACGGATGGGACGGTTGGGGTCGTTCGGCCGCACGCTGAAGCGCTCCATGTAGGTCGAGACGAGCTGGTCGACCTCCTTGGCGGGGATGCGACGCAGCCATCCGCGCTTTGCCTGCAGCGCGAGCATGATGTTCTCGCGGATGCTCAGGTCGCCGATGATGCCGTCGTCGCGACGGCTCTCGGTGGAGTAGGCGATGTGGTTGCTCAGACCCGTGACGGGCGAGTTGACGTTGACCTTCTTGCCTTTCAGGCGCACGGTGCCCGAGTCGGACCGGTCGGCTCCGGCGATGAGGCGGGCCAGCTCGGTGCGGCCCGACCCGAGAAGCCCGGCGAAGCCGACGACCTCGCCCTTGTGGATCTCGATGTCGGTGGGAGCGAGGGCTCCGGCGCGGCCGATGCCTTCGGCGGCGTAGACGGGCGTCTCGCTGCGATCGCGGGCGTCGACCTGACGATTGGAGCCGAGGGCGCGCAGCGCCTCGATGTCTTTTCCGATCATTTTCGAGATGAGCTGCGTGCGGTCGAGGTCGCGGGTGAGGTACTCACCGACGAAACCGCCGTTGCGCAGCACCGTGATGCGGTCGCTGATCGCGTAGACCTGGTCGAGGAAGTGCGAGACGAAGAGGATCGCGACGCCCTGGTCGCGCAGGCGCCGCATGACCGTGAACAGCACCTCGACCTCGGCGGCATCCAGGCTCGAGGTGGGCTCGTCGAGGATGAGCACCTTCGAGTCGGTGACCATCGCGCGGCTGATGGCCACGAGCTGCTGCAGCGCGATCGAGATCGACGACAGCGGGGCCCGCGTGTCGAGGTGGCCGAGACCCATACGGGTCAGGCCCTCCTTGGCGCGGGCGTGGGTGGCGCGCCAGTTGATGCCGAGCGGGCCGCGGACCTCGTGGCCCAGCATCACGTTCTCGCCGATGGTGAGATTGGTGCAGAGGTTGACCTCTTGGTAGACGGTCGAGATGCCGGCGGCCTGCGCCGAAGCGGTGCCCGTCAGCCGACGCTCTTCACCGAAGATGAGGATCGACCCGGAGTCGATCTGGTAGACGCCGGTCAGCGCCTTGATGAGGGTGGACTTGCCCGCGCCGTTCTCACCCATGAGGGTGTGGACTTCTCCCGGCAGGAGGCGGAAGTTGACGTCGTCGAGGGCTTTGACGCCGGGGAACGTGATCGATGCGCCGCGGACTTCGACGATCGGTAGGGATTCTGTCATCGCTGACGAACTTCCTCGCTGGTACGGAGCGGGTGGGGAATGCGGAGCGGGGGCCGACCCGGGCGGGCGACCCCCGCTCCTTTATGGTTGCGTCGAGCGGTTGGACCGGACTTAGAAGCCCAGGCCGTCCGCGAGGGCCTTCTCGGCCGCCTCGGGCGAGTCGAACGTGGCGCTCTTGACGATGATCTCCTTCTCGACGCTGTCGCCGGCGAGAGCCTTCTGGACGGCGTCGACGGCGGTGTCACCGAAGAACGGGTTGTACTGGGCGACGAAGCTCAGCTGACCGGCGGCGAGGGCCTCGAGCGCACCCTTGGTGCCGTCGATGGTGGCGATCTTGACGTCGGTGCCGGGGGTCAGGCCCGCAGCGGAGACGGCCTGGGCCGCGCCGATACCCATCTCGTCGTTCTGAGCGAAGATGAACTGGATGTCGTTGTTGTTGGCCTTCAGGACGGTCTCGATGACGGACTTGCCCTCGTCGGTCTTCCAGTTGGCGGTCTGAGCGCCGACCTTGGTGAAGCCGCTCGCGGCGCTGACCTCGGCGTCGAAGCCTTCGTTGCGCTCGTTCACGACCGACAGGCCCGGGACGCCCTCGAGCACGAAGTACTTCGCGCCCTGCGGGAAGGCCGTGACGGCCCACGAGCCGACGGAGGCCGCGACCTGCTTGTTGTCGGGAGCGATGCGGGTGACGTACAGGTCGTCGGACGCGTCGACGCCGCGGTCGAGGAGCACGACGGGGATCTCGGCCTCCTTGGCGAGCTCGAGCGCGGAGTCCCAACCGGACGCCTCGGTCGCGGTCAGCAGGATGACGTCGACCTCGTCGTTGACGAAGGTGGTGAAGGCGTCGAGCTGCGACTTCTGGTCGCTCGGGCTGGCGGCCGGAGCGTACTTGAGGTCGAAGCCGGCCTCGGTCGTGAAGGCGTCCTTCACGGCCTGCTCGTTGGCGTTGCGCCATCCGCCCTCGGGGCCGACGGCGACGAAGCCGACGGTGGTGAGGCCGTCACCGGAGCCGCCCGCGTCGGCGCTGTCGTCGCCCGAACCGGAGCCACCGGCGCAGCCGGCGAGGCTGAGGGCGACAGCGCCCGCACCGATCAGTCCGACGACGCCGCGCATGCGCTTCGAAATGGTCATTTTTTCTCCTCCTTGAGATCTCTCCAGCGTTCGGGTTGGAGAGGGATGCCGTGCAGCTTTGGGGGGCAGCACTCCTGGTAGACCTAGTGTGCGCGCTAACATTGAGTTGCGCAAGTCCCACATAGTGGATTTCCGGCGTCAGCTGATCACAACTCGATCACGGCCGTGGCGGGCGACCTCGCGAGAGTTCGCCCGGTGTTTTACGCGGAGTGCAGCGCCTTCGTCGAGCCGCGCACGATGAGCTTCGGCTGGATCATGTCGTGCGTGGGATCGGTCGCACCGTCGATGGCGGCGATGATCTGCTGCAGCGCGAGTTCGCCGAGTTCCGCGAAATCCTGTCGGACGGTGGTCAGCGGCGGAAGGAAGTGACGCGCGTCCGAGAGATCGTCGAAGCCGACGACATTCATGTCATCCGGCACCCGGATGCCGCGGCCGTGCAAGCCGTGGATGACGCCCAGCGCGATCTGGTCGTTCGACGCGAAGACGGCGGTCGCCTCTCCGAGGTCGGAGGACCGGCCGAACTCGAAACCGAAATCGGAGGTCCAGTCGCCGATGATGAACGGCCCCTCCGCCAGGCCCGCCTCGGCGAGACTCTCGCGCCAGCCCTGGGCGCGCTCGCGAGCATCGAACCAGTCCATCGGACCCGCCAGATGCGCGATCGTGCGATGGCCGAGGCTGATCAGGTGCTCGACGGCGAGACGCGCGCCCTGGCGTTGGTCGACCCCCACCGTGTGCCAGGCCGTGTCGGCCTCCGCCTTGATGACGATGGTGGGCAGACCCGTCGTCTGCTGTCGCAGGAGGTCGAGGGAGGACTCGCGAGGGGCGATGACGCAGAGCGCATCGACCCCCTGGGTCACCAGCTCCATCACGCCCGAATCCATCTGCGACGCGTCGTCGTCGCTGATCGAGAAGGCGCTGACGGCGTATCCGACCTCGCGCGCCGCCTTCTCGAGCGCACGCAGGGTGCTGTTCGGACCGTTCTGCACGGGGCCGTCGATGAGCACGCCGATGCGGCGCGCCCGCCGTGTGGCCAGCGCCCGCGCGATCGAACTGGGGGTGTAGTTCATCTCGTCGATGGCCTGCAATACGCGGGAGCGGGTCGACTCGCGGATGTTGGGGTGGTCGTTCAGCACGCGTGACACGGTCATGTGCGAGACCCCCGCGCGGCGCGCGACATCGTAGATGCTGGGCCGCTGCCATCCGCTCTTCGAGGATTGAGGCTGTGTGCTCATCCGATCCCGCCGTCGATCAAGGTGCGTGCCGGACGTTCCGGAACGCGCAGCAGACCGCAGACCCCCCACCGGAGAAACCGATCCCACCACGTCGATAGTATGCGCCTCACCGGATCTGCAACGGGATGACGTCATACCTGCACGGCGTCGCCGGCGTTCTCTCCGTCATGGCGCAGGGCGGGGGGTCACGGTCGCCGACGGCGAACGCGCGAGACGACCACGCCGAGGATCACGGCGAGCGCCCCGACGCCCAACAGCATCCACGCCGGCTCCAGACCCGTCAGCGCGAGCCACCCCTGGTCGACACCGCCGGGTGCGGCCGTACCCCCGGGGGTCGTGGCGACGACGGTCGATGAGGGGCTCGGAAGCGGGGTGATATCGACGTCGATCGAGACGGCGTCGTCGCGGAGGGCGCGGGTGGCCGGGATCGTCACGGGCGGAACCCTTCGGTCGGCTGCGGCGCGCCGCCCGTCGACACCACGTGGGCCGGCGAGCCGTCGCCGTCCCGCGATGCGGTCGCGGCGGCCGAGACCCGCCCCTCTTCGCGTGCCCGGTCGAGCGCGGCGGCGAAGCGACGGCGCCGCCAGAACAGAGCGGCGACGATCAGCACGAGGCCGAGGACCACGAGAGCCTGGGCCACGGGGAAGGCCCACAGCGACGCCGGGGCCGACTGCGGCGCGACCTCGACCGGGTCGCCGCCGAGATCGACCGCGGTCGGAGCGACGTCGATGGAGCCCGGGACGAAGATCGTGGGCCACACGTCGGCGACCGCGACCGTGAACGCGCGTGACTCGCCGGGGAGGAGTTCTTGACGCGGAGCACCCTCCTCGGGGAACGCCGCCGACCCGGTGCCGATCGCCGCCGTGCCGTTGACGACGAGACTGGCGTTGCCGGTGTTCTCGACCGTGAAGGTGCTCTGCACCGACCCAGGACGGAACGGGTTCCACGACATGTCGTACGCCGTGCCGATCCCGGACACCACATAGGACGGCACGATGTCGCCCGTCACGCGCGTCATGATGCGGAAGCCCACCCGGCTCTCGACTCCGACCTGCGACCCGCCGGCGTCGGTTCCCGCCGAGGTGACGGATGCCGCGATACCCGCTGCGTGGTCGCCGGGGATCGCACCTTCGGGCACGGTGGTGGTGAAGGGCACCACGACCGTGGCGTTCGGACCGACCGTGACCGTGTCGGGCAGGTCGATCCACAGACCCGCGTCGACCGACTCCTTGTCGGACGGCAGCATGTTGAACCGCCCCATGTCGGTGTAGTACCCGTCCGCCGCGGACAGGGCGAAGGTGACCTCGGTGCGGCTGAGGTTGCGCACCGCGAAGAAGTCGGACCGCGAGGCGCCGGGGTCGAGCTCCTGTTGGATGACGCCGCGCTTGTCCGGCCCGGACTGATCAGCCGGCGTCACCGACCAGGTGATGTCGGCGTCGGACGCGGCGTGCGCCGCGGGAACACCGAGCAGTACGGAGGCGAACAGGACCGCCAGCGCGGTCACCACCCTCGTCACGAGGGAGCGTGTCGTGGACATGACGGTGCATCACCATCCCGGATCTTCGTCGATCGCGTCGACGGGGGTCTTTCGGACGAAGGCGAGGGCCGAGTCCCTCTTCAGGACCCGGCCCTCGCGGTGCTCCGAGCTTACGGCTGGCCGGGGTCGACCGCGTCTTCGAAGAGCGACAGGGTCAGCTTCGAGGAGTACGCGCCCGGGGTGACACCCGCGTCGGTCTTGAGCACGAGGGCGGCGTTGGCGGTCCACGACGTCTCGCCTCCCGCCTTCAGGGCCGAGGACTCGTACGCGGCGTAGAGCAGTTCCTTGTCGACGAGGCCGACCGCGTCGTCACCGGTGTCTTCGGCGGTGCCGACCGGCTCACCCTCCAGCACGAGACCGGTGTCGCCCTCGTCGACGAGGTTGGGGGTCCAGCCGAGGTTGGCGGCGGGGATGCGCGCATCGCCTGGGCCGGTGAAGGCCGAGGCCTGGCCGACGACGTACCAGAAATGGTCCGCCGGGATGTCGGCGAGCTCACGGGTGTCGGTGACGGTGACCGTGGGGAGCGTGCCGTCGAACTGGCGGACCTCGGGGTTGCCCGAGGCGCTCTCGGTCAGGGTCGAAGACGTGCCCGCCACCGTGAGGCTCAGGCTGCCGGGGCCGTCGACCGGAGCGATCTGGACGTTGACGTCGACATTCTGGTCGTCGCCGACCTCTGCGGCGACGGCCGCACCGGCCGTACCGACGAGCACCAGACCACCGAGGGTGGCAGCGGCCATACGAGCAGCTGCGCCGTGAGAGAACTTCATTGTGTACTCCGTTTCTTCGTGCGACTTCGACGTCGTACGAGTAGCGAGATCACCGGACGCTCCGGTAGATGGGGGGAGGCGGGGAGCCGGGTTCTCCCCGCCGTGCACTGAAAATGTTAGCGGGAACAGTTTGCGATAACAAGAGTTTCGTCGGGGGATTCATCCGAGGTGCCGCCGACCACCCCGGCCGCGCCGAAGCGCCGCCGATCGGCGTCGGCCCGCGCCCGCGCCCGCGCCCGATGCGATGAGCACCCGACGCGGGGACGAGCCGTGCTGCCGTGGGCCGGTGCGAGGCGCGGACGGATCCGAACCCCGCACCGACCGTACGGCGTCAGTTGCAGCGGGCCGGCGGAGTCGCCACGGTGAACGACGTGGCGCCGTCCTTCGTGCCGCTCACGACGGCGTCGACCGACAGCGTGCCGGCATCGACCGTCTGCGCGCGGGTCGAGAAGGTCGCCGATGCCGTCTTGCCCGCGGCGACGGTCAGCTTCTTGCTGCCGTAGGCACCCGCGACCGTGACGTCTGCGGAGACGGTGTCCCCGTTGGTCACGGTGACGAACTGCGTGACCTTGCCGGCCACGCAACGGTTCGAGACGGCGGCGGAGAGGTCGAGACCCAGGGTCACTGCCTGCGACGTCGAAGCGGTCACGCGAGCGTCGGTGTAGCCGTCGTAGCGAGCCGTCACCGAGCGGACCGTGGCGGGGACCTCGACCGAGGCGGTGCGCTTGTCGAGCTTCACCGTCTGCGTCCACCCCTCGCCCGTGAAGGTCACGGTGCCCGCCACATCGCCGCGGTCGGCAGCGGCCACGGTGGCCGTGGCCGTGCGGCCCTGGTGGGTGAGCGTCGTGGTCGACGAGACCGCCTTGACGGCGCTCCACTCGCGCATGGCGGTGAGCACCGACTGGCTGACACTCACAAACGACCCGTGACGGGGGCTCGCGGGCAGACCGCCGACCGGGCGGACGTTCCAGTCCGCGCGGCGCGACAGGCGGTCGTTCTGCGTGCTGCTGGCGATCTGGTCGCCGGTGGTGACGAACGCCCGGTACCCGCCGGCGCCGAAGTTGTCGACGAGGAAGGCGTAGCCGTTGCCGCCGGCGTTGTTCGGGTCGCCCTCGTTGAGCTTGACGATCTGCGGCCCCTCGCCCTGCTGGCCCGTCTCGAGCGCCGTCATGTTGGTGTCCGTCAGCTGCCAGGTCGTCTCGGGGTCGGCGTTCCAGTTCGAGCGCGTCGTGGGGGCGGTCAGCACCTTCGACCGTTCGAGGAAGATGTCCTTGCCGGCCTCCAGACCATCGGCCGCGCCACCCTCCTCGTTCTTGGTGAAGCGGTAGTAGTAGTCGCCGATCTTCTGCACCGTCGAGTCGATGCGCGCGAAGCCGGTGTTCTGCCACTCGGTGGGCGGGTAGGTGAACGTCTTGAAGTCGCGCGTGAGCACGTAGAAGACGCGGGCGTGGAGGTTGTTGCCGTTGGTGTGCGACGCGTCGGCGTACAGGCGCGACGAGAAGTGCACCACGTACGTCTGCAGCGCGTCGTCCCAGTACGCCTCGGGCGCCCACGTCATACCGGCCTCGGGCTGGTTGATCGTGATGCCCTCGTTCGCACCGTTCGTGCGCGTCCACTGCACGAGGTCGGTGGACTCCCACACCTCGATCTTGAGCGAGCCGTTCGACTGCGCCGGGCCCCAGCCCGTGCCGCAGCTGATGCAGAGGTCGGTGGCGACCATGTAGTACTTGTCGCCGTCCTTCGACCGCAGGATGTACGGGTCGCGCAGACCCTTCGTGTCGGTCGTCGAGGTGATGACGGGTGAGCCGCCGTTCACGGGAGAGAACGAGAAGAAGTCGTTGCCGTTCGTCGCGGCCTGGTAGATCTTCTCGTCGCTGTCGGACTTGAAGTACGCGGCCGCGTAGCCGGCGTCCGGAGCCCAGCGACCCTTCTCGGCGACGGTCACCTCGAACGACTTCTGGGCGGACTGCCCGTTGAGGGTCGCCGTCGCGGTCAGGGTGACCTTCGCGTCGCCCGCACCATAGGCGGGGCGTGCGACGATCCCTCCGCCGCGGAACGGGTCGGCCGCGCCGACCGCTGGCGCCGAGTAGGCGGCGTCGGTCGAGGTGACCAGCGCCGGGTTCGACGAGGTCCAGGTGATGGCAGCGCCGTTGACGGCACCCTTGGTCGCCAGCGGCAGGTTCTCCGTCGTGCGGGATGCCAGAGAGATGGCATCCAGATCGGTCGAGACGTTCGGGGCGATGACGGTGACGTCGAAGGTGAGCACGCCGAGCGAGCTCGTGGCCGTGAGGGTGACCGGGGTGTTGGTCGTGATCGAGCGCGAGACCACACCGGTGGTCGACACCACGGCCGGGTTCGACGACGCCCACGACAGGGCGACGCCGTTCACGGATGCCGCGAGGTTGAGGTTGCTCGAGACGTTGTCGAGCGACGTGTTGGAACGCAGCATCGTGGCCGCGACATCGCCGCGCAGCAGGGCGGCGGTCGTCGACGACTTCTGCGACGACGTGGGCATGCTCGCTCCGACCTGCTCGGAGGTCAGGGCGGCATCCCAGAACTTGACGTCGCTGACGTCGGCGCGCAGCAGCGCGTCGCCCTGGTAGAGCGAGCGACCCAGGTACCCGAGCACGTTGCCCGAGGGGATGATCGAGCTGAGCGAGTTCGCGTGCGTCACGGTCGAGATGACGCTGCCGTCGCGGTACACCGTCAGCGTGTTGCCCGAGCCGACCATCGTGAGGGTGGTGAAGCCGGGGTTGAGTCCGCCGCCGGCCGGCATGCGGGTCTCGCCGTTGCTGCTGCCGGTCTTGACGCGGATGGCCGCGAGCACCTGGTCGGTGTAACCGCCCTGCGCCGAGCGCGGGCTGAGGAAGATGTGGTTGCCGAGCTGTGTGGTGTTCCACGGGCCGACGCCGTCGCCGATCACCCAGCCGAAGCTGTTGGCCGCACTCGAGGCCGCGACGGTGTACTCGACCGTGAAGTCGTTGTCGGTGCCGGTGACGAGGCCCTTGGGCAGCGCCGCATAGCCGTCCGCCTTGAACCGCAGCACGGCGTCGCCGGCGGCGTCGGCGAACGACGCGTCGGTGAGGCCGGTCAACGAGGCGTTTCGTCCGTTGCCCGAGACGTCGAGCAGCGAGGTGGCGGAGTGCGACATGTCGTAGTGGGCGGTGGGTGCCGGCACGTCGGCCGCGTGGGCGGCGGGGGCGACGAGGCTCATCGTCGAGGCGACGAGCACGCCGGTCAACGATGCGGTGAGCGCCTTGACCGCGCGACGTGGGCGCGCAGCGCCGGGTGGGCGGGTGGCCGATGATCTCATCATCGAGACCTTTCTCTGGGTTGTGGGGGCAGAACCGAAAGGAGAGGCGAGCGGGGGTCGAGAGCAGGCACGTCACCGCTTCGGGAGGGGGATGTGCACTCGGGTCGGGTCCAGGGGAACGGCAGCAGCGCCACGCCGAGGACGGACACCGATGTCAGTCATGACGTTAGCGGTAACTGTTGACGTAGACAACGTCTCCGCACCTCGGAGCCGCACCCCACCGGCCGCCCTGGTATCGGCGTCTCGCCGGCGGCGTCCGTTCAGGACGATGCCGCCGCCGTCGACTCCCGCACGATGAGCGAGGGCTTCACGAGCGAATGACTCAGGTCGTCGCTGCCGTTGATCGCCGCGACGATGCACTCCAGCGCCCGCTCCCCGAGGGCGGAGAAGTCCTGCCGCACCGTGGTCAGCGGCGGGGAGAAGTGCTTCGCCTCCGAGAGATCGTCGAAGCCGACGACGCTGACGTCACCGGGCACCCGGATGCCGCGATCCGCCAGACCGTGGATGACGCCGAGGGCGATCTGGTCGTTGGCCGCGAACACCGCGGTGACGTCGCCCCACTCCGCAGTCGAGGCGTAGCGGTATCCCGAATCCGACGTCCACTCGCCCACCACCGACCTGCCCCGGGCGGCGGGTGCGTCGCGCAGGGTGTCGTGCCACGCCTGCTGGCGTTCGCGCGCGTCGAGCCAGTCCTGCGGCCCGGCGAGGTGCACGAGCGAGACGTGACCGAGGTCGAGCAGGTGCTCCACCGCCAGGCGGGCTCCGGCCCGCTGATCGACGCCGACCGTGTGCCACATGGCATCCGCTTCCGACTTGATGACGACGACGGGCAGGCCGGTCGGCTGCTCGCGCAGGGCGTCGAGCGACGACGCGCGCGGAGCGATGACGCAGAGGGCGTCGATGCCCTGGGTCGCCAGCTCCATGACCCCCGAGCGGATGTGCGCGTCGCCGTCGTCGATGCCGAACGCGCTCACCGCGTAGCCCGCCGTCCGGGCGGCCTGCTCCAGGGCCCGGAGGGTGTTGTTCGGTCCGTTCTCGATGGGCGCGTCCACGAGCACCCCGATGCGACGCCCCGTCCGGGTGGCGAGCGCGTGTGCGATGTTGTTGCGGGTGTAGTTGAGCTCTTCGATGGCATCCAGCACCCGGGCCCGCGTGTCGTCGCGGATGTTGGGCTGGTCGTTCAGCACGCGCGACACGGTCATGTGCGAGACCCCGGCCTGGCGCGCGACGTCGTAGACGCTCGGCCTGCGCCACCGTCGTTGCGAGCGTCCGCGGTCGGAAGACTCCGGCATTGCTTATCGATTCCCCTCTGACGGGATGCGGTGGGCACCGGCGGGCGGATCATCGCCCGCCTGCGGCGCCTCGAGACGAGGGAGAGGCGGATGCCGTGGCCCCGGACGATACGCGAGGGCCGCTGAACCGGGCGGAAGGGTCCGCCCTCCCGCCCGGTTCAGCGGCGATCCGTCACCGGCAGCTGACCGCGGCGAACTCCGCGTTCACGGTGCGTGTGCCGGACGGCCCCGTCGCGGTGACCTCGACCGACCCGGCAGCGACCTGCGAGGCGCGGATCGTGGACGTGGTGGAGACCGTGGCGCCGGGGGCGACCGCGGTGTGGGTCTTGGAGCCCCACGCCGACGTGATGGCGATGGTGGCCGCGGCGTCGCTGTCGTTGGTCGCCCGCGTGACCAGCACCACCTTGCCCGCCATGCAGCGCGCCGAGGCCACGGCGGTGACCGCGGGTCCGGGAGGAGCCGTCGCCGTCACGGTCGCCACGGCCGGCGTGGCCGCCGAGTTCGCCAGCTGCCCGCGCACCTGGACGGTGTCACCGGCCTTCTTCAGCGATGACAGGTCGGCTTTCTCCCAGGTCACGGCCACCGTCTCGCGGTGCCCGTCCTTGAAGGTCGCCTGCACGGTGCCGGGAAGCGAGACCTCGGTGGAGCCGGCCGGAACGGTGGCGGCGACCGGGTCGACCGACGTCACGAGCAGCGACGGGTTCCACTTCGCCGCGAGCGCGTCGCGCTCCTTCGCCGTGATCGCGAGGATCGAACCGTGTCGCGGCGAGGCCGGCAGCGAGAAGCTGCTCGGGATCGTCCACTGGATGTCGCCCTCGAGGGAGTTCGTCCCCAGCGGGATGTATCCGCGGCCGCCGTAGTTGTCGACCCAGAGGAAGTACTTGTACCCGGCGCGGTCGCCCTCGTTGGCCTTGAAGATCTCGGGGCCTTCGACCTCGGGGGTCCCGGCGTTGCGGCCAATGCAGGTGTCGATGAGCGACCAGGCACCCGACTCGGTGGTGGCGCGGAGGTTCGTCGACTTCTGCCCGATGATGTCGGGCGACGGGCAGCCGCTCGTCTGCGTCGCCTTCGTGAAGCGGTAGTAGGTGTCGCCCTCCTTGAGCACGGTCGAGTCGATGAGGCCGTTGCCCTGGTTCAGCCCCGCCACGTCCTTCGCCTTGAACCACGGCTGCGGCGTCGTGAAGTCGCGGAAGTCGCGGGTGGTGGAGATGAGGATCTGCGGACCGTTGCCGTCGGCGACCGTGCGAGCGGCACCGTCGGTGAACAGCGTCGAGGTCCAGTAGACGGTGTACGCCCCGATGCTGTCGTCGTAGATCGCCTCGGGCGCCCACGTCATGCCGGCATTGGGCAGGTTGACCTCGATGTGACGCTGCTCGCCCCAGTTGACGAGGTCGGTGGACTCCCAGATCTCGAGGAAGTGGCTTCCACGGTCGGTGGCGCCGCCCCAGCCGGACGTGCCGACCGAGAGGTCGGTGGCGAGGAGGAAGAAGCGGTCGCCCTCTTTCGAGCGCAGGATGAACGGGTCGCGCAGGCCCTGGGTGCCCTTCGTGGAGGTGAGGACGGGCTGTGCGTCGTTGAGCGTCTTCCAGCGCAGCGAGTCGTTGCCGTCAGAGGTGGCGAAGCGGATCTTCTCCCCTTCGACGTTGTCGCCCGTGAAGTAGGCGAAGAGGTACGCGTCGAGGTCGCCCGCGGCGACCGGCGCCGCGGCCGGCACCGTGCGGGTGAGCTCCCGCGTGACCGGGGTGGCCCCCGTGACGGTGACGGTCGCGGTCAGGGTGACCTGGGTGTCGGCGGCGGGACGGGTGACCGCGCCCTTGGCGATGACGTTCGGGGCGGTGCCTGTGTCGGTGCTGGAGATGACCGCCTCGTTCGATGAGGCCCAGGTGATGCTCGCGCCCGAAGCGCCCGCGCGGGCCTTGGTCGCGTCGAGATCGGCTCCGGTCGAGGGCAGCGTGACGTTGCCGCGGATGGGACCCGCCAGGGCCGGGTCGGCGGCGACGGCGTCGGCGACCGCGCGGGCGAGCTCGGCCTCAGCGCTGTCGCCCTGGGCGTATGCCGGCACCTTCACCGTGATGCCGGCACCCGTCACGGCGATGCCGCCGTGGGTGGCGGTGGGAGTCAGCACGACGGTGGCGTCCGGGGAGCCCGCGGCGGGGCGCACGACGGCGCCGGTGGTGCTCACCACGCCGGGGGCGCTCGAGGTCCAGCTGATCGCCGATCCCCCCGCGCCGGTGGTCGGCAGCGACAGGTCGGTCGTGACGTTCGAGGTGTCGCCGAGCGAGACGGTCGCGTCTCCGCGCGCGATGGCGGTGTGCACATCGCTCTCGGACTGCTGCAGCTGGCCCGCGGTCAATGCCGAGGTCCACACCTTCACGTCGTCGATGGCGCCGGCCCAGTAGGCATCCGGGCCGTAGAAGGACTTGCCGAGGTAGCCCGAGAAGGTCGAGCTGCCGATTGCCGCTGCGGCGGTGTGCGTGGTGGCCGCCTGACCGACGAGGGCACCGTCGAGGTAGGTGGACACGGTCTTGCCGCCCGATACGACGACGGCCATGTGCACCCAACGCGATGCCGCGACCGGCGCGGTGCCCGAGGCGCGCACCTCGTAACCGCTCTTGATCGCGCCGTAGCCGGAGTTGCCGCACTGCGTGGTCGCGAGCACATGGGCGTCGACGCTGGAACCGAGCGTGAACGGCCAGGTGCACTGCGGCGCGCCGCTCCAGTTGATCCACGCCGACATCGTGACGTCGGCGGTTCCCGCCGGAATCAGGCCGGGGGCGATGCGCACGTGCGGCGCAGCAGAGGTGTTCGCCCCGCCGGGCAGCGACAGCGCGAGGTCGCCCGCCGCGCCGGTGGGCCCCGCGACGCTCGACGCGCCGCCGTTGACGATCATGCCGGGGTGCGCGCCGGGAGCGGCGTCGGCGACGACCGCGCCGTTCGCCGGACGGGCGTCGAGCTGGTCGAAGGTGTATTCCAGCGCAGGAGCCGGCGCGGTCTCGGCCGCGCTCGCGGCGGGCACGCTCGCTCCGACCATCGATGCGATGGACGCCGCGGTCAGGGCGAGGGCCAGCGCAGTGCGCCCTCGCCGAGGGGGCGCGGTGCGCGCCGATGAGATCTGTGTCATCGTCTCCTCCTCGAGACATGAATGGCGAAGTCCGTCCGCCGGGCCCGGTGCGGGATTCACCGAGCGTGTTCAATGTTATCGCTCACATAGGCCGAGGGCAAGAGTCGGGCGCAGCGGATACCTACGAAAAACGAACCGACCCGCCGCATCCGGGGGCCGGTCTCCCACGTCACGCGTCGTGGATGCCGCGCCTGCGCGCTGCTGACGATCACCGCCCCGCGGCGGCGTGCGTCGCGATCTCGCTCGCGCTGAGTGCGCGGGTGTGGACAGCCGCCCATTGGATGGTGCCGGTGAAGAAGCTTGACGGGTTCGTGGTCCAGTTGACGAGGTTGCCGCATCCGACGCGCCAGAAACCGGTGTAGTTCTGGCCCGTGGTGGTGCCGGCGGTGCCCACCAGCGCACCGTCGACGTAGAACGCCGCTCCCGCGCTCGAGAGCGTCGCGGCGACGTGGTGCCACGCGCCGTCGGCGTACGACCGCCCCGGCGGGGTCGCGATCACGACCGTGGCGTCGGGGAACAGTCCGAAGTTCAGCCGTCCCGCCGTGTCGATGTAGATGTGGCGGTCCCATTTGTCGTCGTCGCTCGTCGCGGAGTCGCCGAAGCCCATGATCTTGCCCGAGGTCTTCGATGTCGTCGAGAACCACGCCTCGATAGTGAACACGTTCGAGGGGTTCTGACGCCCCGGCACGTACAGGCACTGCGAGCCGTCGAAGACGACGGCTCTGCGGGTCTGGTCGCGCGTGCAGGCGTTGCTCGTGGTCGTCGTCATCGACTTGCGGTACGTCCCCGTGCGCGCGTTCCCGGAGACATCGCTCTCGGTGGTGAACAGTCCCAGCCCCAGAAGTCCCGTGCCCTCGACCGAGTAGGCGGCGTAGGTGTCTCTCCTGGCCAGCGTGTTCACGCTCTGCACCGCGCCTCGGCAGGTGAAGTAGCTGTTGGTCCCGGCCGAAGCGTTGTCGTTCTTGATCGACGCGGCGAAGGCGGCGTGCGAGGTCGACACCGAGGTGAGGATGACGACCAGCAGCACCGTGACGATCGCGATGGGCACCAGGATCGAGCCGCGGGCCCGTCGGTCGGGCCGCGAGCGCAGGCCCCCCGCGACAGCCACGGGGTCTTCGGCGCGGAGGAGGAGCGACGCGAAGAACGGCACGAGGCAGAACACGATGAGCAGCACCCGCACCGGCCAGTCGGGGTCGGGGGTGGGAGAGAGGGCGTACGCGCCCGACGCGAGCTTGTCGGTGGAGAGGATGACGCCGTCCTCGCCGCTGACCAGCCGCGTCGCCCCCGCCACCACGGGGAACAGGCCCGTGTTGACGATGTGCATGAGCGCTCCGCTGCCGTCGTCGGCGGCGCGAAAGTCCATCATCTGCACGTTGAACCAGGGCCGCAGCCACAGCGACAGCGCGGAGACGGCGAGCGACATCCCCGTCAGCCGGAGACCGACGCGCCACCCGCGACGCCGCCCGCCGACCAGCCGGGCGACGGCCTCGACGATGAGTCCGGCGAGGAAGAGCAGCGGCGCGGCCTTGAGGAGGAATCCGAGACCCGGGACGATGGCGACGACCGTGCCGACGATCTGGTCGGGGAGGAGCTGCCAGGCGTCGGGTGAGCCGTTCAGGTCGCCCTGGGTGATGAAGCGACCGTCCTGCTCGCCGACGATGCGGTGCGTGACCGTGCGCCCGTCGACCACGAAGGTGACGACGTCGCCGATCGCGTAGGACGGCTTCGGGTGGGCGACGACGAGCGTGCCGACCGGGGCCGTCTCGGCCATGCTCGCCGTCTCGATGACGAAGAGGCGGGCCCCGGTCACCGACAGCACCGTGGCGATCACGGCCGCGAGGACGGCGATAATGATCGCCACCGCGAGCGTTGCTCGGCGGTTCCCTCGGGGCGTGATCGCCACGGTGCTGTCTGTCATGGGGTTCGGGTCCCCCGGATCAGGAGTTGAAGGTCCAGGTGAGCACCTGCGACGCCTTGAGCCCCTGATAGGTGTTGTCCGCGCCGGCGGGCATGGTCACGGCGAAGCTGAAGGACAGGGTCGAGCCGGCCGCGAGCGAGGTGGTGGTGGTCTTCGCGAGGATGTCGACGGGGGCGGTGAACCCCGAGAGCGGACCGGAGTAGATCGTCGACGCGCCGGAGGTGATGACGAGGGTCATCTTCGTGCACAGGTCGGTGGCCGAGCCGTTGACGGTGCCGTTGGCGGCCTGCGAGCACGCGCCGGGGGTGAGGCTGAAGGTCTTGGCGGCGACCGTGCCGGTGTTAGTGATCGAGATGTTCGTGGTGACCGTCTGGCCGGGGACCATCGTGGTGCTGCCGCCGTACTTGTTGATCGTGGAACAGGTGGCGGAGTTGGTCGAGATCGAGCCGCCGTCGGTGCTGTTGCAGCGCACGGTGCCGTCGGCGTTCGACTCCTGCATGCTGAGGACGCCGGTCGCGGCCGAGTTGACGGTGTTCTGGATGGATGCCGTGAAGGCGGCGACCGTCGGCGAGAGGCCGAGCGCCAGGATGAGCGAGGCGACGCTACCGGCGAGGACGACGGGCAGGACGAGGCGGCGACGGGCGGCCGTGGGCTTGGTCACGTGTTCTTCTCCTTGATGAGGTGGAGCCGGCGTTTCCCGCCGCACTCAGGAAGGTAGGGAGCGCACCGCTGGGCGGGGTGAGGGCGCCACCAGCGAATCCTGAGGTCCTCCATAGGATTCTCACAACGCATCTTTTGCGCCGGTCTTTGCGCAAGGAAAGCGCAACGACGCCTCATCAATGACCCGATCCGTTCATTCATCTACGCCTTCGCGCGCGCGTTTCGGCGCACAGTGCCGGCTGCTGGCATCCTGAGATTCCGCCCGACCGCTTCGAGGACCCGATGCCGACCGCCGCCCTGTTCCACATCCGCGATGCCCGCCCGAATGCACCGCACTATCAAGACCTGCTCGACGACCTGAACGCCGGCGCCCTGACCGCATTGCGCGACGCCGGGTGGCACGCGACTCTGCATGCCGCGGCCGAGCAGCCGCTCGACGACCTCCTGGGGGTGGCCCGATCGGCCGATGTCGTCGTGATCCTCGGCGGCGAAGACGTCGACCCCCGCGCCTACGGCGCGAGTGACTCACGACCCGAGTGGACGCCCTACGACACCGCGGCCGACGACGCGCAGCTGGCGATCATCCGCGACACCGTCGCCGCCGGGCGCCCGCTCCTCGGAATCTGCCGCGGCATGCAGCTCGTCAACGTCGCCTTCGGCGGCACCCTCCACCAGCACATCGACGGGCACCGCGGTTCCAAGAGCGAGCCCTTCGTCGCCACCGCGGTCGGCTTCGACCACCCCGACCCGATGTCGACGGCCGGCGACCACCTCTGCAGCCACCACCAGTCGCTCGACCGCCTCGGCGAGGGCTTGGATGCCACGGCGCGCGCCGCCGACGGCACCATCGAGGCCGTCCGGCACCGCGGGCTGCCCGTTCGGGCGTATCAGTGGCACCTCGAGCACCCGCGGTCGGCCGCCCGCCAGCTCGTGCCGGCGATGGCCGCGCTGCTCGCGACGGCGACGGCGTGACCGCCCGGCTTAGTCGAGCAGCAGCGCGGGCTCCTCGAGAACGGATGCCACGTCGGCGATGAAGCGCGAGATGCCGTCGCCGTCGACCACGCGGTGATCGAACGAGCCCGACACCGTGGTCACCCAGCGGGGGCGCACCTCGCCGTCGACGACCCACGGCTTCTGGCGGATCGCGCCGAGGGCGATGATGCCGGCCTCGCCGGGGTTGATGATCGGGGTGCCGGCATCCACCCCGAACACGCCGATGTTGGTGATCGTGAACGTGCCGCCGGTCTGGTCGGCCGGGCTCGTCTTGCCCTCGCGCGCGGTGAGCGTGAGGTGCTCGAGCGCCTTGGCGAGCTCGCGCGTGTTCATCGCCTGCGCGTCCTTGATGTTGGGCACGAGCAGGCCGCGCGGGGTGGCCGCGGCGATGCCGAGGTTGACGTAGTGACGCACGCTAATCTGCGCGCCGGCGTCGGTGTCGACCCAGGCGGCGTTGATCATGGGCGTGCGGCGCAGCGCCCAGATCACCGCGCGGGCCATGATCAGCAGCGGCGAGATTTTCACGTCGGCGAAGTCGGGCGAGGCCTTCAGGCGCTTGACCAGTTCCATGGTGCGCGAGGCGTCGACGTCGACCCACACCGACACGTGCGGCGCGGAGTACGCACTCGAGGTCATCGCCGAGGCGGTGGCCTTGCGTACGCCACGGACGGGGATCGACTCCTCGCGCGCGTCGGCGACCGGGGCCGGCGCGGGCGGGGCGGGAACGGGAATGGTCTCCTCGCGCACGGCGCCCCACGCGGGCGTCTCGATGTTGCGGAAGACGCTGGCCTGCTCGGCGTGCTTTACGACGTCGTCGCGGGTCACCTCGCCGGCGGGACCGCTCGGCGTGACGGCGGAGAGGTCGACGCCGAGGTCGCGCGCGAGCTTGCGGATCGGGGGCTTCGCGACGACGCCGACGGACGCCTTGACCGGGCGCTCCGCGGACGGTCCCTGAGCTTGTCGAAGGGTCCGACGCCGCGACGACACCGCGCCGCCCGTGCCGTAGCCGACGAGCACCGCCCCGCCGGGGTCGCTGGGCTCGGGAACGGTGGTCGGGGCCGACGGCGCCGCGGGCGCGGCATCCGCAGACCCGATCGTGATGATCGGGGCGCCGACCTCGACGGTGGCCCCCTCGGATGCCAGCAGCTCGCCCACCGTGCCGGAGTACGGCGAGGGCAGCTCGACGAGCGACTTGGCCGTCTCGATCTCGACGATCACGTCGTTGACGGCGACGGTGTCACCGGGCGCGACGCGCCACTGCACGATCTCGGCCTCGGTGAGGCCTTCTCCGACATCGGGGAGAACGAAGGTCTGATCGGTCACGGTGTGTCCTTTGCTCGGGAGCCAGCTTGGCACCGGCGTCGCCGCAACGGAATGCTCCGGCGGGAGACGGGCCTCGGCGTCGAGGGGTGGATGGGTCAGTAGGCCAGAGACCGGTCGACGGCCTCGAGGATGCGGTCGGCGTCGGGCAGGTACGTGCCCTCGAGCTTCGCGGGCGGGAACGGCACGTCGAAGCCCGAGACCCGCAGCACCGGCGCCTCGAGCGCGAAGAACGCCTTCTCCATCACGGTGGCGGCGATCTCGGAGCCGAGCGAGGTGAAGCCCGGCGCCTCCTGCGCGTAGACCATGCGGCCGGTGCGGCGCACCGAATCCAACAGCGGGCCGTAGTCGACGGGCGAGAGCGAGCGCAGGTCGATGACCTCGCAGCTCGTGCCCTCGCTCTCGGCGAGCGCGGCCGCCTGCAGCAGGGTCGTGACCATGGCTCCGTGACCGACCAGGGTCACGTCGGTGCCGCGGCGGACGATGCGGCTGGCATGGAGCGGCAGAGCCGGCGCCGTCGTGTCGACCTCGCCCTTCTGCCAGTACTTGGCCTTGGGCTCGAAGAACACCACCGGGTCGGGCGAGTCGATGGCCTGCTGGATCATCCAGTAGGCGTCGTTCGCGTTCGAGGGGCTGACCACGCGCAGGCCCGGGGTGTGCGTGAAGTACGCCTCGGGGCTCTCCTGATGGTGCTCGACCGCGCCGATGTGCCCGCCGTAGGGGATGCGGATGACGACGGGCATCTGCAACGCGCCCTCGTGGCGGTTCGTGAGCTTCGCCAGCTGCGAGGTGATCTGGTCGAACGCGGGGAAGACGAAGCCGTCGAACTGGATCTCGAGCACGGGCCGGAAGCCGCCCATCGCGAGACCGATCGCGCTGCCGACGATGCCCGATTCCGCCAGCGGCGAGTCGATCACGCGGCGCGGCCCGAAGTCTTTCTGCAGGCCCTCGGTCACGCGGAAGACGCCGCCGAGCGGACCGATGTCCTCGCCCATGAGCAGCACACGGTCATTGGTCTCGAGCGCGCGACGCAGGCCCGCGTTCAGCGCCCGGCTGATCGGCAGGTTCTCGCTCACTGGGCGCCCCCTTCCATCGACGCCTCGTAGTCGTCGAGCCAGCGCTGCTCCTCCTGGATCAGCGCGTGCGCCTCGGAGTAGACGCTCTCGAACATGTGCGAGCGCGGGATCGCACCGAGCTCGTTCGTGCGCACGCGCACGTCGTTCGCGAGCGCCGCACCCTCGGCATCCGCATCGTCGAAGAACTGCTGCGAGGCGCCGCGCCCCTCGAGGTAGGTGCGCATGCGGGCGATCGGGTCGCGCAAGGCCCACGCCTTCTCTTCGTCGGAGGTGCGGTACTTGGTGGGGTCGTCGCTGGTCGTGTGTGCGCCCATGCGGTAGGTCATCGCCTCGATCGCCCGGGGGCCGCCGCCGGCGCGGGCCTCGTCGAGGGCGACCTTCGACACCGCGTAGCTGGCGAGCACGTCGTTTCCGTCGACCTGCAGGCTCGGGATGCCGTAGCCCTCACCGCGCTTGTACAGCGGCGAGCGCGACTGCGTGGCGACGGGCACCGAGATGGCCCACTGGTTGTTCTGCAGGAAGAACACCTGCGGGGTCTGGAAGCTGGCCGCGAACACCATGGCCTCGTGCACGTCACCCTGGCTGGAGGCGCCATCGCCGTAGTAGACGATGACGGCCTCGTCGCGCTCGGGATCGCCCGTGCCGCACTTGCCGTCGAACACCAGGCCCATGCCGTAGCCCGCGGCGTGCAGCGTCTGCGCGCCGAGCACGAGCGTGTAGATGTGGGTGTTGCCGTTCTTGGGGTCGGTCGGGTCCCACCCGCCGTGCGTGAGTCCGCGCATCAGGCGGATGATGTCGAGCGGGTCGACGCCGCGGATGCGGGTGACCACGTGCTCGCGATACGAGGGGAAGATGTGGTCCTGCGCGCGAGCGGCGCGGGCCGAGCCGACCTGCGCCGCCTCCTGCCCGAACGACGGCGGCCACAGGGCCAGCTGGCCCTGGCGCTGCAGATTGGTCGCCTGCACGTCGAACGCGCGGATCGAGACCATGTCGCGGTAGAAGGTCTCGAGTTCGGCGTCGGTCAGGGCGTCGATGAGCGGCAGGTAGCGCTCGGCGGCGGGCGTGGGCGCCAGCGTGCCGTCGGCTGCCAGAACGCGCACGAGAGCGGGGTCGTCGAGCGGGGTCATTCCCCCACGCTAACGCCCGGCCCATGCATGCGACCGCATGAGGTGCACAACGGATGCCGGAATTCGCCGTCGACGTGTGACAAACGGATGCCGCCACGTCTCCGGTGGGGACGACCCGGGTCAGCCCGCGGCGGTGGCGGCGGCGACCTCGACGATGCGGTCGAGCGACTCCTCTTCCCCGATGGAGATGCGGATGCCGTCGCCCGCGAACGGGCGCACGATGAGCCCGGCCGCATCGAACGCGGCGGCCACCTCGAGCGTGCGCTCGCCCGCGGCGAGCCAGACGAAGTTGCCCTGCGCGTCGGGCACGTCCCACCCGGTCTCGCGCAGGCGGTCGACCAGCCGATCGCGCCGCGCGGCGATCACCGAGACCCGGTGCAGCAGCTCGCTCTCGGCATCCAGGCTCGCCAGCGCCGCCGCCTCGCCCGCGGCCGTGACCGACAGCGGGATGGCCGTGCTGCGGGCGGCGTCGAGCACCGCCTGGTTGCCGATGGCGTAGCCCACGCGCAGGCCCGCCAGGCCGTACGCCTTCGAGAAGGTGCGGAGCACCACGATGTTGGGCCGGTCGAGCACGGCACGCACGCGACCGCCCTCGACCGAGCCGCGGTCGGTGACGAACTCGCCGTAGGCCTCGTCGAGCACGATGAGCACGTCGCGCGGCACGTCGTCGACGAAGGCCGCGAACTCGTCGTAGCCGACGGTCGTGCCGGTGGGATTGTTGGGGCTGCACACGATCACCAGCCGGGTGCGCTCGGTCACGGCGGCGGCCATGGCCGGCAGGTCGTGACGGGCGTCGGCGGTGAGCGACACCTGCACGCTGGTCGCACCGGCCACCGCGACGAGCGAGGGGTAGGCCTCGAACGAGCGCCAGGCGTAGACGACCTCGTCGCCGGGGCCCGAAGTCGCCAGCAGCAGCTGCGCGAGCAGCGAGACGCTACCCGCACCGACGTGCACCTCGTCGGGCGAGACGCCGTACCGCGCGGCGAGACGCTCGCGCAGGCGTGCGGCCGTGGCATCCGGGTATCTGTTGAAGGCGCCGGTGGCGTGGACCGCCTCGAGCACACCGGGAAGCGGCTCGAAGGGGTTCTCGTTGCTCGAGAGCTTGAAGGCGTCGGGGCTGGCTTGGCGACCCTGCCGGTACGCCGGCAGGGCGGCGATCTCGGGGCGGATCCGGGGCAGCACCTTCTCGTCACTCACCCCGCGAGCCTATCCGCGGGGCCGCCGGTTTCGTCAGCCCCTCCTCCACAGGTGCAACGCCCTGACGGTGACCGCCCGTGCGTGCCAGGGTGGGGGCATGCGCTTCGTCGTCCGCGTCGCCGTCAACGCCTTCGCCATCTGGATCGTCACCCTGCTGCCCGCCCTGCAGGTGCGGCTCATCCCCTTCGCCCCCGGCGAGTGGGGGCAGGTGCTGCTCACGCTGCTTCTCGTGGGGCTGATCTTCGCGCTCGTGAACAGCATCGTCGGCACGGTGGTGAAGATCGTGGCGATCCCGCTCTACATCCTCACGCTCGGTCTCATCTCGCTGATCATCAACGGGTTCCTGCTGTGGCTGACCGCGGTCATCACCGAGAACTGGGACTGGGGGCTTCGCACCGGCGAGTTCTGGCTCACGGTGATCGCCGCCCTGCTGATCGGCATCATCAACGCCGTGCTCGGCGGCATCCTGCGTCCGCGGCGCGAGGAGCGGGAGCGCCGCTGACGCCGCCCGCGCGCCACAGCCCCGGTCCCTGAGCCTGTCGAAGGGACCGCACCCCGCGCGCGCCCGGAGGCTCCGACGGGCCCGGCCTCCTCAGAAATCGGATGCCATTGCCTCGCGCATCCACACGCGAACCGAGGTCCCTGAGCTTGTCGAAGGGACCGCACCCCGCGCGCGCCCGGACGCCCCGACGGGCTCAGCCTCCTCAGGAACCGGATGCCATTGCCCCGCGCATCCACACGCGAACCGAGGTCCCTGAGCCTGTCGAAGGGACCGCGACCCGCGTGCGCCGGACGCCCCGACCGACCCCGTGCGCCCCGCCCCCAATCGACGGGTGCGGTCGCGGCCCGTCCCCGCCATGATGGAGGGATGACCGCGAGTGCCGACGCGCCCTTCCGCGTCGTGTTCGTCTGCAGCGGCAACATCTGCCGGTCGCCGATGGCCGATGTGGTGTTCCGGCATCTTGCGGAGGCCTCGGGCCTCGGCGCCCGCATCGCGTCGAGTTCGGCCGGCACGGGCGATTGGCACGTCGGCGAGCGCGCCGATCACCGCACGCTCGCAGCGCTCGACCGCCTCGGATACGACGGGGCCGCTCACCGCGCGCGGCAGTTCCAGTCCGCGGATTTCACCCGCAACGACCTCGTCGTCGCCCTCGACCGCAGCCACGAGCGCGTCCTGCGCGGGTGGGCGCGTGACGACGACGACACCGACAAGATCGCGCTGCTGCAGTCGTTCCTGCCGGATGCCGAGACCCTCGACGTGCCCGACCCGTACTACGCCGGGGCCCCGATGTTCGACGAGGTGCTCGGTATGATCGAGCGAGCCAGCCGCGCCCTGTTCCGGCAGCTCGAGCCCGCCATCCGTTCCGCGGGCTGACCCTTTCGCGCGACCCCCGGGAGACCCGTGTCCTCTCTGCCTCCGCAGCCCCTCAGCCCGCTCGACGGCCGGTACTTCGCCACCGTGTCGGAGATCGGCGACTACCTGTCGGAGGCGGGCCTGAACCGCGCCCGCGTCGAGGTCGAGGTCGAATGGCTGCTCGCCCTCACCGACCGTTCGCTGTTCGGCACGTCGCCGGTGTCGGATGCCGACCGTGCGCGCCTGCGTGCGCTGTACGAGGAGTTCGGCGCCGACGAGATCGCGTGGCTCGCCGCGAAAGAAGCCGTCACGCGCCACGATGTGAAGGCCGTCGAGTACCTCGTGCGCGACCGTCTCGACAGCCTCGGGCTCACCGCCCTGGCCGAGCTGACGCACTTCGCGTGCACCAGCGAAGACATCAACTCCACCGCCTACGCCCTCACCGTCAAGCGCGCGGTCGAGCGGGTGTGGCTGCCCAAGCTCCGCGCCGTCACCGCCGCCCTGACCGAGCTCGCGGTGCAGCACCGCGACGCCGCGATGCTCTCGCGCACCCACGGCCAGCCCGCCACGCCCACCACGATGGGCAAGGAGATCGGCGTCTTCGCGTGGCGCCTCGAGCGCGTCATCCGTCAGCTGGATGCCGGGGAGTACCTCGCGAAGTTCTCGGGGGCCACCGGCACCTGGTCGGCGCACGTCGCCGCCGAGCCCGAGGTCGACTGGCCGTCGCTGACGCGCGCCTTCATCGAGTCGCTCGGCCTCGGCTTCAACGAGGTGACGACGCAGATCGAGTCGCACGACTGGCAGGTCGAGCTGTACGACCGGGCGCGGCACGCGGGCGGCATCCTGCACAACCTCGCCACCGACATCTGGACCTACATCTCGCTCGGGTACTTCACCCAGATTCCCGTCGCCGGGGCCACCGGCTCGTCGACGATGCCGCACAAGATCAACCCGATCCGGTTCGAGAACGCCGAGGCCAACCTCGAGATCGCCGGCGGATTGTTCAGCACCCTGGCATCCACCCTGGTGACGAGCCGCCTGCAGCGCGACCTCACCGACTCCACGACGCAGCGCAACATCGGCGTCGCCTTCGGCCACTCGCTGCTCGCACTCGACAACCTGCAGCGGGGTCTCACCGAGATCTCGCTCGCCGAAGACGTGCTGCTGGCCGACCTCGACGTGAACTGGGAGGTGCTCGCCGAGGCCATCCAGACCGTGGTGCGCGCCGAGATCGCCGCGGGTCGATCGCAGATCACCGACCCCTACGCCCTGCTCAAAGACCTCACGCGCGGTCGCCGGGTCGGCGCCCCCGAGCTGGCGGAGTTCGTGCGCGGCCTCGACATCGGGGATGCCGCGAAGGAGCGCCTGCTCGCCCTCACGCCCGCGACGTATGCGGGGCTGGCGTCGCGGGTGGTCGACGCGCTGTAAGGCGCCACCAGCCGCGACACACGCGGGGCAGGCGGTCGTCGAGATCGACGGACCGGTCCCCGGGCGTGCACAACGGCGGACTTTCCTACCGACACGCCGTCCAGACCGATCCCGACACGGCGTGTCTTCCACGACCTCCGCCGTTGTGCACGGCCCTTCTCGCGCGGCGGACTCACCGCCCGGCGGCGGCCGCACGCCGCCCCGCGGCACCCGCACGCCGCCCCGCGGCACCCGCACGCCGCCCGGACGTGCACAACGGCGGAAGTCTCCGCCGACATGCCGGCCCATCCCACCCCCACACGGCGTGTCCTCCACCACCTCGGCCGTTGTGCACGGCCCGACCGGCACGGCGCATACACCGCCGCGCGGAGGTCGCGTGCGGCGAGAGCACGCGCCCGTCTCGGGGGCCTGGCAGCTGTCCCGCACCGCTCCCCGCGGTGCCCCGCACCCCACGCCCGGGGCGTTCGCGCGGAGAAAGCACTGGACGTCGCGCATCGCCGACTCCTAATGTTGACGTCAACACACCCCCACCACGGCTCCGGCCGTCATGCGCCGCATCGTCGCGGCGCGGATCGGAACAGACGCGATGACGCCTCGACGCCCCTCCTTCACACGCCGACTCCTCGCGGCCGCAACGACGGCCGTCCTCGCCGGGACCCTGGCATCCCCCCTCAGCGCGGCTGCCGCGAACGGGGTCGCCACCGACCCGAACGACGGCGTCCCGCGCGTCGACCCGCCCGTGACGTACACGAACTTCCAGCCCCTGGCCGACCCCGGAGCGAGTGCGGCGACCTACTTCCAGCCGAAGTGGTACGACACCGACGGGCGTCACATCCAGGCGCACGGCGGCCAGGTCGTGACCACGGAGGAAGACGGCGAGACCGTCTACTACTGGTACGGCGAAGACCGCACGAACGGTTACTGGAACAGCCCCGGCGTCGCCGTCTACCGCTCGACGGATGCCCGGAACTGGACCAACCTGGGCGATGCGCTGCGCAGCATCTCGACCCGTGACGAGCTGCTCACGCCCTACTTCGAGAACCTCTACGACACCGTCGACGACAACGGTCAGCCCCGCACCGAGAAGATCGACGCCCTGGCGTACCACCTGAACTCGACGCAGAACTCCGACTACACCGCGATCTTCGAGCGCCCCAAGGTCCTGCACAACGAGAAGACCGGACAGTGGGTCATGTGGTGGCACGCCGACGGGCGCATCGCCCCCGGCGGCAGCACGTACGCCCGATCGATGGCGGCGGTCGCCGTGTCGGATTCCCCCGCGGGCCCCTTCCGCATGACGGGCGCGTTCCGCATGCCGAACCGCCAGGACTACCAGGCGTGCACGCAGTACGCCGTGCCCGGTCAGGCGCGCGACATGACGGTGTTCCAGGATGACGACGGCAAGGCGTACATCTCGTACTCGTCGGAGGAGAACTACACGCTCTACGTCGCCGAACTCGACGACTCGTATACGAACGTCACGCACACCACCGATTCCGACACGCTCGACGTGAACCAGTACTCCGAAGACGGCCGCTACCCGTACGTCTTCGCCGACGGCACGCCCGAGGCGCCGGTGCGCGGCGAGGACTTCCAGATCGTCAAGGAGTGCGGACACCTCGAGGCCCCCGCCATCTTCGAGCGCGACGGCACGTACAGCGTCATCACGTCGGGAGCGACCGGATGGGCACCCAACCCGCAGACCTACTACACGACGAAGAACCTGATGGGCACGTGGATCCGCGGCATCGAAGCGGATGACGCCAACGAGACGGTGTCGTACAACTCGATCCCCGACGGCGGCGACGGTCTGCTGTCGGTCGGTGACGCCCGCCGCACCACCTTCGGGTCGCAGACCACCAACGTGTTCGAGCTCGAGCCCGGCAAGTTCGTCTACATGGGCGACCGGTGGAACGAGGGCAAGTCCGACTCCACCTACGTCTGGCTGCCGCTGACGGTGGGCGAGAACGGTCGCCTCGAGATGCACAACCCCGCGGCCGAGGACCCCGCCCGTTACGCCGACGGCTGGGACGCCTCGTACTGGGATGACAAGGGCTTCGGCCGCGGAACGTGGAAGGTCGCAGACGACCGCCTGCCCGACACGGTCCGCCGCGGCACGTCGGCCACGTTGCCCACGACGGTCGCCGTCGAGGTGGACGGGCGGCGCACCGACGTCGGCGTCACCTGGACGACGCTCGACACCGGCCGCCTGGGCACCCGCACGCTCACGGGCACCCTCGCCGCAGACGCCCACTTCACCGCCGGCCGCACCTTCACCCGCACCGTTGACGTGGTCGAGCCCGGTGTCGTGCAAATCGCTCCCGAGGCCTCCGTCTCGGCATCCCACCGCAACGACCTCGCCCGCACGGTCATCGACGGTCGCACCTCCAAGGGCTGGGACGACTGGTCCAGCAGCGGCTACCCCCGCGACAGCTGGCTCGCTTTCGAGTGGGACACCGCTCGCGCGATCGACTCGGTCGTCGTCGACACCTACAAAGACGGCGCCACCGCCACCTGGCCCTCGCGCATCGAGGTGCAGTACCGCGACGCGAACGGCGCGTGGGTGAGCTCGCAGGTGGCCGCGACCGTCGCTCAGGATGCCACGCAGCCGGCGCCCGTCGTCACCCTCGACACGCGCGCGCTCGCGCCGATGAGCGCCCTCCGCCTGCGCATGACCACGCAGACGAACACCTGGCAGTCGATCGCCGAGGTGTCGATCTGGGGCCAGGCCGGCGTGCCCAACGTCTGCCGCGCGAGCGACGCCACCGTGGCGGCGTCGTTCTGGCAGACCCGTTATGAGGTCATGACGCCGAACCTCGCCTGCGACGGCCGGCGCGGTACCTCGTGGTCGACGTGGAGCGACACCGCCCTGAAAGACAGCGCGACGTTCACCCTCACCACCGGGAGCGCGCACGGCATCGGCGGCGTCGAGTTCACGAACATCGAGGGCAAGGTCACCGGCGTGAGCGCGGAGTACCGCGCCGCCGACGGCACGTGGACCCCGGTGACAGTGGTCGGCGCCGCCCCCGCCGTCGTGAACAACGCCAAGACGGTCCTGCGCTTCGAAGCGGTACGCGCCACCGGGCTGCGGGTGACCTTCGCCACTCCCGGCTCGTACCTGAAGATCCCCGAGATCGTGGTGCCGGAGGTCGTCGTGCCGCCGAAGGCCGCCGCGACGGTCACCTCGCGGTGCATCAGCGGGCGCGTGACGCTGGTCACCACGGTGCGCAACGCAGAGTCGACGCCAGTGAACGTCGAGGTGTCGTCACCGTGGGGTCGCCGGACGCTGACGGCGATGCAGCCCGGCCAGACCGCCTCGATCGCGCAGTCCACGCGCGCGACGTCGATCGACGCGGGCACCGTCACGGTGACCACCTCGGCGGGAGACGCGAGCGGATCCCAGGAGGTGGCGTTCACCGCCCGCACCTGCCGCTGACCGACCCGACGCCCGGCCCGGCACGCGCCCCCACGCGTACCGGGTCGGGCGTCGTCCGTGCGCGGCGGGGCCGCGTCAATGCCGGGCGTCGCGCGAGAGCGAGCGCGTATGGGGCGGGCGGTGTGGGTGAGGCGAGCACCGCGTGTGAGGCGGGCGCCGCGTAAACGCCGGGCGCCGCATGAGGCGGGCGTCGGGGTGCGCCGAGCGCCGCGGACGCGCCGAGCGCCGCGTGTGGGACGGGGGCCGCATGAGTCGGGCGTCGCGTGTGAGTCGGGCGCCGGGTGGCACAGGAGCCTCGTGCGCGGCAATGCAGCGCTAGAGCGTGGACGCCCTGCCGCGACCGGGAGAATGGATGCCATGCGCGCGATGATCATGGACACCCTGGCCGAGCCGCTCGAAGTGCGCGACGTCGCGGCGCCGAGCGCACCGGCCGGCGGAGTGGTGGTCGAGGTGTTCGCCACGGGGCTGTGCAAGAGCGACTGGCACGCCTGGGTCGGCCATGACGACGTCGCCCTTCCGCACGTCCCCGGCCACGAGCTGGCGGGCGTGATCGTCGAGGTCGGCGCCGGCGTGCAGCGTTGGCAGGTCGGTGACCGCGTCACCGTGCCCTTCGTGATGGGCTGCGGCGCGTGCGAGTGGTGCCGGAGCGGCAACGCCCAGGTGTGCCCCGATCAGCAGCAGCCCGGCTTCACGCAGTGGGGCTCGTTCGCCGAGCGCGTGGTGTTGCGCGCCGCCGACACGAACGTCGTGCGCATCCCCGACGGTGTCTCGTTCGAGGCGGCGGCGGCTCTCGGATGCCGCTTCGCCACCGCGTACCGCGCCCTCACCGGCCGCGCGCGCATTCAGGCGGGCGAATGGGTCACGGTCGTCGGGGCCGGGGGCGTGGGCCTGAGCGCCGTCATGATCGCCGCAGCCCTGGGCGCCCGTGTGATCGCCGTCGACCGCACCCCCGCCGCACTCGATGCCGCGCGCCGGCTGGGCGCGGAGCACACGCTGATCGCCGACGGCGCCGGCATCCCCGCCGCAGTGCACGAGATCACCGGCGGCGGCAGCCACGTGTCGGTCGATGCGGTGGGCAGCGCGCAGACGGCGCGCGACGCCGTGCTGAGCCTGCGCCGCCGGGGCCGCCACGTGCAGGTCGGCCTGCTCCCCACGGCCGACGGCATGAGCGCCATGCCGATGGCCCGCGTGATCGCGTGGGAGCTCGACCTGCTGGGCAGTCACGGCATGGCCGCGGCGGACTACCCCGCGATGCTCGCGCTCATCGAGAGCGGCGCCCTTCGCCCGCAGGAACTCATCGAGCGGGTGGTCGGCCTCGGCGAGGCCGCCGAACTGCTGCGGACCATGGACACCGCGTCACCCGCCGGTATGACGATGATCGACCCGCGGCGCGCCTGACCGCCGCGGGCGCGGTGGCCGGCGCGCCTCACCGGCGCCGTGACCGACGCGTGACGTCGGGAGGAGATGGAGCGACGGGAGGGCCGAAAGCCCTCTATGCGTCCTCCGCTCGTCCCTGCCCCTCCCTTCGTCACCGCGAAGAGCCACCGCGAAGAGCCACCACGAGCATCGAAGAAGACGCGAGGCGCGGCGGATCACCGCACGCGCCCCGCGGGGCGTCAGGCCTTCGGCGCGGCGTCGCCCTCGTCGGGCTTGTCGACAGGCCGCTCGGCCGATGCGTCCGCGGCACCGGGGGCCGTGGCATCCGGAGTGTCCTTGGGCAGCAGCAGCGGACGATCCACCGTCTGCGTGACCTTCGACGGGTCGACGGCGAGCAGCATGAGGGCGACGCTCACGAGTACGACGATGAAGGTCGCGCCGGCGGCGACGAGCGCGACGACGAGGGCGTTCTGGATCTGGTCGGCGGGACGCGTCTGGAAGAACCCCATCGACATGAGGGTGACGAAACCGGCGAACAGGGCGGCGACGAAGGCCAGTCCGAGCAGCTGTACGGGCTTCATCAGGTCTTTACGCGTGGTGGGCTTGTCGGTCATGACGCGGCCTCCTCGGGGGATACGGCCGGAACGGGCTCGGGGCGACGCGGCGAGAAGCCCGCGATCGCGAGGAACACGGCGACGACCGCCGCGTACCCGCCGAAGAGTCCCACGGCGATGGTGATGCCGGTCAACGTGAACGAACCCGCACCGGTGATGTCGTAATCGAGCGCGTACTGCATGGGGGTGAGCAGCAGCACGGCCGCCAGCACGAGACCCAGGATGCCGATGAGCACGCCGTCGCGCACGCCGGCGGTGCGGCCGGCCTTGCGGTCGCGCAGTGCGCCGAGCAGCTCGATGAGTCCCGACACGAGCGCCCAGGCGATCACCACGGCGAAGAAGACGCCGGTCGTGCGCCAGGCGCCGACGCTGGAGACGAGCCCCGCGATGATCGAGACGGATGCCAGGAGCACGGGGACCATGCGCTCGTCGCGCGGGAACACCAGCCACGCGGCAATCGCGAACGCGAGTCCGGTCGCGAGTGCGAATCCGCTGAACACGCCGAGCCCCAGGGGTGCGGAGTGGTCGGACGAGAAGGTGACCATGACGGCCGCGAGCGCCGCGAAAGCGGCGCGGGCGAGCTGCAGGTGGCGGACGTCGAAGGCGCGCGCGGAGGAGGAAGTGGTCACGGAGGGTCCCGGAAGAGCGGAATGGATGAGGCCAAGTCTATTCCTCGGGGGCTGAGCGCCCTCCGAGGAAGCACGACATCGAGCGACGTGAGCCCCCGCCGCAACCGGTCCCTTACTGCGAAAGCAAGAATGGGTGTTCTTTCGGTCACATCGGCCGCAAGGACCGCACCCAGACCCGTAGTTTCGTGCCACGGCACCGGTTTTCGAGGCGATGCCGACTGAACGCCGCGCTGCGGTCCGGGGCGTGTGGGGGCGTCCCGGCCCGTAGGACGGCGCACGTTCGAGCGTGGCGCGCCGGCAGCGTGCTCCGGAATCCCCGCCCGGCGCGGATCACTCACCGCCGAAGAGACGGTGGCTGCTTCCGGGCGTCCGATCGCGAACCGGCAGTGGGCGGGGGGAGATCGTGGCGCATCGGGCGGTGGCACCTGACCGGAGAGCGCCCCGCACTCACACGCGGCGGCGTCGTGCGGCGCGGATCGCGAGCCCGGCGACCAGCGCCACCGCGCCGAGCGCACCGGCCCACAGCGCGATCTCTCCGCCCGTCGCCGGAAGAGCACCCGGCCGGGAGGCGTCGGCATCCGATTCCGAACCGGCCGGGGCGGGGCTCGCGGTCGCCGACGGGGCGGCCGTCGGCGTCGCCGTGGGCAGAGGCGTCGGAGCCGCGGTGCGGGCGGGGATCTCGACCGAGATCGTCATCGAACCGTCTGTGGAATCCCCCGTCGCGGCCTGCGCAGCCAGGGGGGTGGAAAGGGCGAGGGCCAGCAACACTGCCGCCGTCGTCTTGAGAATCACGCGAAGAACCTCCTCTCGGGAGTATGGCGTAAATGGCCCGTGCGGCGCGAGGAATGCACAGGAATTCGTCTATTGATTGCACAACGCCGGCATTCATCGACGGGCGCTCGGGTTCTCCGGGCGCGCCGGCCCAGGGTGCCGCGAGCAACCGCCTTCGCGAGTGTTACCGTGCCCAGGTGATTCCGGATGCCACTCCCCCGCGCCGCATCCACGTCTCGGCCGCGGTCATCACCGACGCCGACGGCCGCCTGCTGGTCGTGCGCAAGGCCGGCACGACGGCGTTCATGCAGCCCGGGGGCAAACCCGAACCCGATGAGACGCCCGCCGAGACCCTCGCGCGCGAACTCGCCGAGGAGGTCGGCCTGATCGTCGACGCCGCCGACCTCGAGCCGCTCGGACGCTTCACCGCGAGCGCCGCGAACGAGCCCGGCTTCGAGGTGGTCGCCGACGTGTTCCGTGTCGACATCGGCGATCAGCAGCCGGTGCCGGATGCCGAGATCGCCGAGCTGCGCTGGGTCACCGCCGCGACGGCATCCGGAATCGAGATCGCTCCGCTGGCGCGGCAGTACTTCCTGCCCGCCTGACGCGTCGCGACCGCCCGGGCCCCGGCTCGGGCCGCCGCATACGCACTCGGCCCGCCGTCCGCGCCTGCGCCCATACGCCGCACGGGCCCGTGCCGGGCCGCCGCGCGGCCCGCGCCCGCGCCGGGCGTCAGCGCGCGAGATCACACGATCGGCGCGAAGGAACCTCCCCCGACGTCGCCCGCGCAGATGACGTCGCCGAGGACGCGTGTTCCCGGGCCCGCCGGATGGCCGACGCCGCGACGCCCGGCTCTCTCGAGCTCGGGGAGCGCCGCGCGGCGGCTCACCAGCTGCTCTTGCGATAGTCCTTCAAGAAGATGCCGAACAGGTCTTCGCCGGCCTCGCCGCGCACGATCGGGTCGTACACGCGCGCCGCGCCGTCGACGAGGTCGAGCGGGGCGTGGAAGCCCTCCTCGGCCAGGCGCACCTTGGTGAAGTGCGGGCGCTCGTCGGTGATCCAACCGGTGTCGACGGCGGTCATGAGGATGCGGTCCGACTCGAACATCTCGCGGGCGCTCGTGCGCGTGAGCATGTTCAGCGCCGCCTTCGCCATGTTCGTGTGCGGGTGGCCGGGGCCCTTGTAGCCGCGGCCGAACACGCCCTCCATCGCCGAGACGTTGACGATGTACTTGCGGTCGAAGGTGGATGCCGCCATCGCCGGCCGCAGTCGGCTGACGAGCAGGAACGGCGCCGTCATGTTGGCCAGCTGCACCTCGAGCATCTCGAGCGGCTCGACCTGGTCGACGTGCTGCGTCCAGCTGTTGATGCGGTCCTCGTCGGGGATGAGGCCGCCGGCGTCGATCGCGGTACCCGTCATCAGCCGCTCCAGCGACGAGGAGCCCGCGGCCATCGCCTCGGCGGTGAGCTCCTCGGCCGTGCGCGCCGCCGACGCGAGGATCGGGTGCGACGACACCGACTGCGCCAGCGCGAGCGGGTGCGCGTCGTTGGTGTGGCCGAAGGTGAGCAGCTCGGGCAGCGGTCCGTCGGGAAGCGGTGCCAGTTCGGCATCCACCAGGGGTTTGTACGCACCCGGCGAGCGCCGCACGGTCTGGGCGGCGTTATTGATGAGGATGTCGAGCGGACCCTCGGATGCCACCGAGTCGGCGAGACCGATCACCTGGGCGGGGTCGCGCAGGTCGATGCCGACGACCTTGAGCCGGTGGATCCAGTCGGCGCTGTCGGGCAGCGACGAGAACCGGCGCACCGCGTCGCGCGGGAAGCGCGTGGTGATGGTGGTGTGCGCGCCGTCGCGCAGCAGCCGCAGCGCGATGTACATGCCGATCTTGGCGCGGCCGCCGGTCAGCAGAGCCCGACGCCCGGTGAGGTCGGTGCGGGCGTCGCGCTTCTCGTGGCTCATCGACGCGCAGTCGGGGCACAGCTGGTGATAGAACGCGTCGACGAGGGTGTAGTCCTCTTTGCAGATGTAGCAGGCGCGGGCCTTGATCAGCTCGCCCGCGAACGGCATCGAGGTGCGGGCGGCCAGGGGGATGCCGCGGGTCTCGTCGTCGATCCGATCCGGGGCTCCCGTAGCGGTGGCGGCGACGACCGCACGATCGGCGTCGGCGATGCGCTGACGCTTCTCTTTGCGCGACTGCCGCTTGACGTCCTTGTAGAGCTTGCCGGTCTGGCGGCGCAGGGCGATGTAGGCGGGGTCGTCGTGGTCGAGCGAGGAGGCGGCGTCGATGACGCGCAGCGCGATCTCGAGCTCGAACGGATCGATGGTGGTCGACCGCGCGGCATCGCGGTCGGGGCTCAGCAGTGTTTCGGGCACGGGGCAGTGTACCGGGGGCTTGCTGGACGCGCGGTGGGCCGGGCGTGTCGCGCTGATGTCGCGGGGCGCGGCGGGCTAGGACTTGCCGCCGTCGACCCAGCGGGTATGCGCCTTCAACGCGTGCAGCACGGCGAGGCGCACCACGACGTAGACGACGGCGCCGATGACGGCCAGCGAGAGGCCCCACGTGAGAAGGATGATGAGCAGGTGCGGGCCAGCGAGTCCGGAGAACATCCGGCGAGCCTAGCCAGGCGCACCCTGCTGGTCAACGTGGTCGGGGCCGACCCGCGCGCCGTCGTCCACGACATGAGACAGGAAGATCGGCGGGTATGCCGAGTGCCGGATGGGTGTTCCCGCCGCTGCGCACGTGCGCCCGGCAGGATCTTCTGCGTTGTGTCCCGCACCGCGGGCGAGAAGGTATCGAGGGGCCTCGGCACCGCGAGGGGCCCGTCTCAGGTGCGCCGCGGCGCCGGGCTCGCGGCATCCATTCGCCTGCCCCGATGCCGCGCGCGGTCCGGGTCGAACCGCAGCAGCCACCGCTGCGCGGGGATCTCGACCAGCTTGTGGATGACCCACGCGATGGCCAACGCGATCGCGAAGGCGGCGAGCGCGAGCGGCACCGCCTGCCGCCACGGCAGTTCGGGGTGACCGTCGGGCCAGGCCGACGACACCGACGCGATGACGAGCAGGTGCACGAGGTAGAACGCGAACGACACGCGTCCGAGCTCCTGCCAGAGCGGCCGGGCGAGGAAGGTCGAGCGCCCGCGGGCATCGGCGTTCGCGAGGGAGGCGACCAGCAGCGCGTAGCAACCGACGGTGCCGGCCATTCCCAGGTGGATGTCGGTGCCCGGCAGCATCGGCGCCTCCGACAGCGCGTACCCGGCGACGGCCAGGGGCAACGCGATGCTGAGGCGCAGCGGCATCCATTCGCCCCTCTTCAGCATCAGGGCGAGGGTCATGCCGAGCACGAACTCGGGCAAACGCAGGAGCGGAGTGGATGCCGACGACAGCACGCCCGGCGCGAAGGCGGCGATCTGCGGGGCGAGGGCGACGAGCACGAGGGATGCCACGACGACCGCCGTGAGCACGCGGTTCGACGCCCGCACCAGCGGACGGATGAGGAACGGGAAGCCGAGGTAGAAGAACGCCTCGCACACGAGTGACCAGCTGGCGGCGTTACCGGCCTGCCACCAGTCGGGTACCCACCCGTTGACGAGGAACACGTTGGCGACCAGGGGCGCGGCGCCGTCGGTGCGGATCTCGGGCACGAGGGTCGCCGCGGCCACGAGGGCGAGAGCGACACCGACGAGGTGCAGGGGGTAGATGCGCGCGACGCGATGCCACCAGAACGAGCGAGCGGTCTGGTGCGGCTTGTATCCCCAGGCCAGCACGAAGCCCGAAAGGATGAAGAACAGCGTCACGCCGGTCTTGCCGGCCTCGAACAGCACGCCCCACGCGACGCCGGCGGTGCCGCCGAAGTAGTTCACGGCCATGAGGTGGTGGCCGAAGATCAGCATCGCCGTGGCCCAGCGCAAACCGGTCAGCGAGGGGAGGGTGCGCACGCGGTCGAGGGGTCCGGGGGTGGCCGCCATCGGGGGTGCGCTCAGTGCGGTGCTGATGATCGCCTCCCGTGTCGTTCTCGAGCGCGAACGCACCCGGCGTCGACGACATCGTTGGGGCCGACCTGAGCACATGGAGTCGCGCAGACCATTCGAGAAGATACTCCCCTCTGGTCAGGAGTTCCTGAAAGGCGCGGGGGTTGACGAGCGGGCGGACGGCACACTGGACGCATGGCCCGACGAACGATTCTGCTCGGTGTCGACGGCGTGCTGCTGGTCGAGATCGACTCCCCGGTGCGCGCATACGCCGCGATGCGCGAGGGCAGAGAAGAAGGCCCCCTGCCCGTTCCGGGCGACGCCGAGGTCACGGCCGACGGACGATTCTTCTTCCGGCCCGCCGTGCTCAGCGGCTTGCGCGAGCTCGACGCCGACCTCGTCTGGAACACCCGCCGCCTCGTCGACCCGCCCGCTCTGCGGGCGCTGGCTGCCGAGCTCGAGCTGACGGATGCCGTGCGGTTCCCGGATGCCGCCGAGCTCCCTGCGGACCCCACCGACACCCGCGTCGACACCGGCCCGAACGTGCTGTGGGAGCACTGGAAGGTGCAGGCGCTCATCGAACGCGCGCGCACGCTCCCCGCCGGCGACGAGGTCGTCGTGGTGGATGCGGTGCTCGACTTCTCGGGGAGCCGCCTGCCCGACGGCCTCGCCCGCCGGGCGAAGCGAGCGGATGCCGCGGGCATCGGCGGCATCCACGTTCCCGACACGTGGGGGCTCGACCCGTGGGGCGTGGAGCTGCTGCGGGAGTGGGTCGCCGGCGGCGCCGTGCCGCGGGTGTGGCAGTACGCGATGCAGTGACCGGCGTCGGTTCCGCCTCGGGCGCGGGGCTCGCTCGTGTGGACGCGGCGACCGTGACGCCGCACACGCCGCATCCGGGGGCGGGGGCGCAGCGCACGGTTTGCGGCCTCCGCGGCGGCGCTCGGTTCTCGCCCTCCGCGGCGGCGTTCGGTTCTCGCCCTCCGCGGCGGTGTTCAGGTCTCGCCCTGCGCGGCGGCGTTCGCGGCGCCCGGTTTTCACCCTCCACTCCGGCGTTTGCGGCGCTCGGTTCTCGGCGGAGAACCGCCCTCCGCGCTGGCGTGTGTCAGCCCTCGGGTGGCAGCGCCCGCTGCGCCACGACCCGACGCGCCTCGACGACGGCCTCGGCGAATTCGGTGTCGGGGTCGTCCATCACGATCGCCGTCGCCCGCGCGTGCGCGCTCACCACGTCGTACGGTGAGGCCGCCGCGCGCTCGACGGTGGGCTCGGCGCGGTACCCGATCGCCGCGAACGCCCTGCTGAGGCTGCGCTGGGTGTCGTGGTCGCCGCGGCCGAACTGGGTGGCGAGCTCTTCGGCGAGCGACTCGTGCGCGTCGTCAGGGACGAGTCCGGATGCCGTGCGCCACGCCGCCCGCGCCACCTCGGGGTGCCGGTCGCGCAGCACCGCCGGCGTGATCACGGCGAACGCGGCGGGATCGCCGATCTTCGACAGCGTGTGCAGCGCCTGACTCCGCGCCTGCGGGATTTCCGACCCCACCTCGGGCAGCAGCGCCGCGACGGCCCGCGCCGCTTCGTGCCGCGTCAACGCCCACGTGAGCATGTCGCGCACGAAGAAGTCGCCCTCGACCGCGCACCGGGCGACGAGCTCGGCGATGTAGCTGTCGTCGGGGCGGGTGCCGGCGGCGAGTGCGGCCTGCAGCCGGGCCGACGCGTCGCGGTGCTCGAGGGCCGCGCGCAGGCGTTCGGCGGAGGTCGTGTCGGTCATGGTGCGTCCAGCGTGTCACGCTGCGGGAGGGGTGCGGGCGGCTGACGGTTCGCAGCGGAGGAGATCCGGGGGCGGGAGGATCTCCGCCGCGGCATCCCTCCTCCGGTGGCCGACTCTCGTCCGCTCGTTCCGCGGGGCGCGGGCGCCGTGACCGGCGGAGGAGCAGGGACGACGGGAGGACACGTCAACGGCATCCCTCCTCCGCCCGCCCCACGCCCTCCGCCCATCACCGGCACCCGCGAAGCTCGCCGCCGATTGAGTGAACGCCGTGACCGGCGCAGGAGCGGAGACGACGGGAGGACGCGTCACTGGCATCCCTCCTCCGCCCACCCCTCGCCCTCCGCCCATCACCGGCACGCGCAAAGCTCGCCGCCGATTGAGTGAACGCCGTGACCGGCGCAGGAGCAGGGACGACGGGAGGACACGTCAACGGCATCCCCCCTCCGCCCGCCCCACGCCCTCCACTCATCACCGGCAGGCGCGAAGCTCGCCGCCGACGAGTGGACGCCGTGACCGGCGCAGGAGCAGGGACGACGGGAGGACGCGTCAGCGGCATCCCTCCTCCGCCCGCCCCCGGCCCTCCGCTCGTCACGGGCAGTGCCCGGCGGCGGCTACTTCCGGCCGACCCGCCGCTCGACGAGCTTGCGCGCGACGTCCATGAAGCTGGGCGCGTACTTGGCCCACTCCTGGTCGAGCTTGCGTACGTCGATTTTGCCGGTGTGGAGCAGCTCGCAGATCTTCATCCAGCTCTCGCCCGTCGCCGCGGTCAGCGCGCCGGCCACCGCCGCGTTCACGACCACGCCGGCGCCTGGAATCAGCTTGAGGAAGCTGGTCGCCAACGCCCGCCCCGCGACCTGCACGCCGAACTGGGCCAGCGCCCCCGCCGACAGCATCGTCTTGACCTCGAGGTCGTAGATGGCGGCGATGCGGCCCATCATCGTGAGTTGGATCGGCGCAAGAGTGAGAGCATCCGAGACAGGAAGCGGAACGGTCGCAGCCCCCGCGGCTGCCGCGGATGCCGTCGCGATGATCGGGCGAGCCATCTCCCGCTTCCACGGGAGGTTGAGGCGCTGTGCGATGCGAAAGGCATCCTTGTCGCGCTCGGGCGCGAGGGCGAGCGTCTCCGTGACAAGGTCACCGAGGCCGTGCCCCTTCCCCTTTCCGTGCTTGTCTCGCGTCGAGGTGAGGATGACCCGTCGGTAGGGGATGCGCAGCCGCGCGCCCGCCTCGTCGACGGGGTCGTTGAGCCAATCGACGAACGCTTCGACGTCTTTCGCGACGCCCTGGTGGCCGGTGAGAGGGTTCTTGATCCAATCGACCTTCGTGAGCACGAGGATGACGGGCAGTCCCCGCGCATCGAGCTCGCGGATCATCGCGATGTCGGCGGGAGTGAGCCGGTCGTCGTTCGCTTTCACGCAATACCAGACGACGGAAATCTGGTGGTCACCGGAATGCGCCGCGATGGCATCCAGGTGATTGCGCAATTGCTGGTCGGGAGGAACGGGGGAGCCGATCTCGAACCCCTCGACGTCCCAGATGCCGAGCGAGTCGTCGCTGTAGAACTGCACGCCCCGCGTGACCGGCAGTCCCCGGCCGACTTTCGCCCAGTCGCGGCCGAAGACGGCGTTCACGAGCGACGATTTGCCGACTCCCGACGCACCCACGATGGCGAGGTTGAACCGCCCGTAACGCGATCGCGCCTCGGACGTCGCCTGGACGAACGCCTTGTCGTCGAGGTCGGGTCTGTCCGCGTTCTTCTTCGCCATGGTGTCGCCTCACAACTCGGATCACGCGCGATTCGCGCTGGACTGCGGATGCCACGAATCTACGGCGCAGCATGCCCGGCGCAGGTTCCCCTTGCGCGCGGGCCGTTGCGACCGCAGGTGATCCGGCGAGGGGAGGACGTTCCGCGCGGCGCCCGTCCTCCGCTACCGGATTCCCCTCCGCTCCGCGTCAGGCGGACGGCGCATCGGCAGCTCGCCGCTCCGCGCGAAGCGAATCGTCACGGCTGCCGCCGCACCGCCGCCCACCCGTCGCCGTCGCGCGTGAACACGATCCGGTCGTGCAGCCGCGACGGACGCCCCTGCCAGAACTCGATCTCGCGCGGCTCCACACGGTACCCACCCCAGTGCGGCGGACGCGGCACAGCCTCGTCGTCACCGAAACGCCGCGAGACCTCCGCCATCTGCTCCTCGAGAAGAGCGCGGGATGCCACCGGCTCCGACTGATGGCTCGCCCACGCCGACAGCTGCGAACCGCGCGGGCGGGAGGCGAAGTAGGCGTCGTCACGCTCGGCGGGCAGAGGCGTCGCGGTCCCGAGCACGATGACCTGGCGCTGCAGCGCGTACCAGGGGAACAGGATCGACACCGCGGGATTCGCGGCCAGGGCCCGCCCCTTCCGCGACTCGCGGTTGGTGAAGAACCACAGCGCACCGTCGTCGTCGATCCCGCGCAGCAGCACCGTGCGCGAGGTCGGTGCGCCCGTGGCATCCACCGTCGAGACGACCATCGCGTTCGGCTCGGGGAGGTCGGCGGCATCCTGCAGCCACCGCTGGAGAAGGGCGGTGGGGGATGCCGCGAGCGCGCCGTCGTCGAGCTCGTCGAGCGTGTAGTCGAGTCGGTGGGCGAGGGGGTTCTCGGTCATCGCGATCCTCCGGGGCTGTGGCGGGAGGCCCATCGTACGGCCGCTCCGTGGCGACGGGCGGGGGGTCGCGGACTGCGGGGTCGCGGACCGCGGGGTCGCTAGACGCGGCAGGCCGCGCACGAGGCAGGGGCGCTCAGCTGAGCGCGAACCGCAGCAGGCCGCGCACGACGCGGGGGCGCACCCTTGGCGGGTGGCCGGCGACGCGGAGGACGGAGACGTGACGGGCGGAGGGGATGTGACCGCGGGAGGACGCTGGGGCGGCATCCGCCCTCCGTTCCTCCCTCGCCCTCCGCTCGTCACGCCCTCGCCCTCCGCTCGTCACGCGCTCGCGCCCGCCGACGCCGACGCCGAGACCCGGCTGCTCTGCACGCTCGGGTTCTGGAAGCCGTAAGGGCACCCGGGGCCGAACCCTGCGCGTCAGAGCGCGTCCACGGCCTCCTGGAGACGCGGCACCCTCTCTCCCGCCTCGACCGCGAGATCCAGTCGGTTGCGGGCGGAGGGCAACGGGCACACGTAGTGGTCGCTGAAGGCGCACGGCGGCAGGAACGCGCGCGTGAAGTCGACGCGCGTCCGGCCCTCGGCATCCGGCAGGTCGACGCGCAGGAAGCGGAAGCGATACGACTCCCGCCCGCTGGTGGCGTCGGCGAACACGACCGAGAGCGCATCCGTGCCCACCGTGGCATCCAGCGTCCGCTCCCGACCGTCGGGCGTCACCAGGTGCAGAAGGCCCGTCGTCGCAGCGAACGATCGGTGCCCGTCGACCGACTCGACCTCGCGCGGGGTGTCGACGGGCTCGAAGCGCGCGGTCACCGACCACTCCTCGCGCGGTTCCCACGCGTCGATGCCGGCGACTCGGAGGCGGCTCGCGGCCCGCGGGTCGAACACCCGGAGCGCCGGAGCGCCGTCACGGGCGTAGGCGCGCAGCTCCCGCTCACCGTCGGTGAGGATCTCGCCCGCGCGCAACGTGACCTCGTCGCCGATCGGGCTGCCGTCGGCGTCGCGGTATCCCGCCGTCGAGAGACCCGACCCGACGGCGCGGTCCTCGTCGGCCCACCACCGCCCCGCGGCTCCGTCGATGACCCGGGCGTCGGGCGTGAGCCACGCCGTGATCGCGAGCGACGCCACGCCGTGCGGCGCGAGCACCGTCCGTTCGCGCGCCGCGTGCCAGCGCTCCCACCGCTCGGCGAAGTCCGTGCTCACGAGCTGACCGCCTGCGCGGGCGCGCGCTCAACGGCACGCGCCGCCCGCCACCCCTCCTCGACCAGTGGCACCACGTCTTCGAGGAGGATGCGGGCCTTCTCGAGGGTGTCGTCGATCGACGCGGTGACGGGATGGATGCCGAGCACCAGCTCGTCGGTCAGCGCCACGGTGGGATCGGCCAGCAGGTCGTCGGCGAGGGCCTGCGGGTCGCCCCAGGCGAAGTTGTCCGAGAGGAACTGCTCGGCCACCGAGCGCGAGGCATCCACGCGCCCGATCTGCGCGGCGAAGCTGTTCCAGCGGGAGGCGGTCTCAGCGGCTTCGGCGAGCGCGGCGTCGGTCGTGGGGCCGGGGAACGCGGACCGCGAGGTGATGACGTAGGGGGTTCGGCTGTCGCCCCAGGTCTCGGCGAACACACGCCGGTACTCGACGACCGAATCGGCCTGGCGCTTCTGGAAGCCCGCGCGGGCTTCGGGCGTCCGCTCGGGCCCGTTGCCGAAGCGCTCGAGGATCAGTCCGATACCGCGGCGGGCGGCGGCGCGGATGCTCTCGATGTTCGAGCTCCCCGCGAACTGCCGCCCCTCGAGTGCGGGCGCCGGCGGCCAGATCGATGCCGAGCCCCCCTCGACGGCACTGCCGTGCAGGCCCCAGCTGAGGGTGTCGAGCTTGGCCTCGAAGGTTCCGTCGCGGTCGGGGCTGTAGGCCTCGAACACGTGGAACGAGTCGCTCGGCACGCCCTTGCCGAGCCCCGCGAGCAGACGCCCCTGCGAGAGGTGGTCGATGACGGCGAGGTCTTCGGCGACCCGCACCGCGTCATCCAGGACCACCGGCAGCACCGCCGTGCCCAGCGCGATGTGCGAGGTGCTCACCGCCGCGGCCCCCAGGAACGCGTAGGGCGAGGGCAGCGCGGCCCAACCCGAGAAGAAGTGCCGGGTGGCGATCCAGGCGCTGTCGTAACCGAGTGCCTCCAGCCCCTGCACCAGGCGGACGTTGTCGCGGTAGATGCGCGAGAGGTCGTCGTGCTGGTCGAGGTGTGTGATGAATCCGACCCGGAGGCGCTCGCCGAGCGGGCTGTCGGCGCGCGCATCGAGGGTGCTGGGCAGCGGACGAGCGGTCATGAGAGGACTCCTGCGGTTTCGGAACGGATGCCGACCCGCTCGACGCTCACGTCGGGTTCGGCGAGACGGTCGGTGTACGGTGCGAGCTCGGAGGGGAGGGCACGAGCGGGGATGCCACGGTCGACCCACGGCACGGAGGTGCGCGCGGCGTCGGCCTGCAGCTGCGGGAGCTGTTCGGCGAAGAGTTCGATGGACTCGAGCACGTGCGCGTGCGCGACGTGCGGACCCTGGAACTGGATCGCCGTCTGCTCGGTGCCCCCGAACTGCGCGGTCCACTCCCAGATGCGGTCGGCGACCTCGGAGGCCGTGCCCACCGCGAAGCTGAGCTTCTCGGCGATGTCGTCGAAGCTGGCGCTGTCGGGACCGCCACGCCAGTCTGTGCGGAGGTAGATCGCGGCATATTCGCGGAGGAACTCCACCGCCCGCTCGCGAGCCTGCTGTCGGGTGGGGGCGACGAGCCCAGACCGGAGGTGAATGACCTCCCCGCCCGGCACCGCGTCGCGGTACTCGGCGTTGATCCGCAGGCGTTCGGCCAGGGGCAGCGGCCGCGGGATCATCAGGCGCAGGCCGTGCTCGCGGGCCAGCGACACGGCATTGCGCCCGGCCGCCGTCCACAGCAGATCCCGCGCCGGTCGCCCCGCGGGCGGGGAGATCTCGACGTCGCGGAAGGAGTAGAACTCCCCCTCGAAGTCGACGACGCCGTCATCGATCGCCTGACGCAGGATCTCGACGATCTCGCGGGCCCGTCCGGGTGCGTCGGCCCGTTCGAACCCCCAGACGGTCGCGAACTCCTCGTTCGCGATGCCCGTGCCCACGCCCAGGTCGAGACGTCCGCCCGACAACGTGTCGACGAGCAGCGCCTGCTCGGCGAGTCGGATGGGGTGATAGAACGGTGCGCACACGATCGACGTGCCGAGTCGGATGCGGGAGGTGACTCCGCTCAACCGCGCGAACAGGGTGAGGGGATCGGGCACCTCGCCGCGCATGCGGAAGTGATGCTCGGTGACCCAGACGCCGTGGTAGCCGAGCTGGTCGCCCAGCACGACCTGCTCTTCGAGCTCACGGTAGAAGGCGGCGGGCGACTGTTCCGGCGAGACGTCGCCGTAGGAGAAGAGATCGATACGAGGCATGGTTCGTTTTCCGTGTAGGGATCGAGGGGAGCCGGGACGACGTCGAGACGCCGCCCCGGCAGAGAGGCTTAGGGCGCGAGCCAGACGTCGTAGAAGGAGTCGGTGTAGCCGACCTTGTCGAACTTCCACCCCTGCACGGCGGGTGTCGTGCCGACCATTTTCTGGGGGATGTAGAGCGGCACGGCGTAGCCCTCGTCGAGGATGCGGTGCTGCACCTCGTGCGCGGCATCGATGCGTTTCTGCGGGTCGAGGCTCGACGAGATCACCCCGTAGGCCGCGTCGATGGCCGGGTCGCTGACGAGGCCGTAGTTGATGCCCGATCCACCGCCGGACGACGGGATGGCCCGGGTGGTGAACGGCACGACACTCGTCCCCACGTCGGCGAAGCCGCGGGAGGCGTCGGCGAGATTGTGCCGGCCCTTGGTCAACTCGGTCGTGAACGATGCGGTGTCGTACGGCGTGCGCACGACGTCGAAGCCTGCCTTCTTCAGCGACGAGGCGATGGCCTCGCCGAGCTGCTGGCGCTGGTCGGTCTGCACGTACAGGCTGTCGACGGCCCACTGCACGGTGAGACGCGTGCCGTCCTTGACGCGATAGCCCTCGGCATCCACGTCGGTGTACCCCGCCTTCTCGAGCAGCGACACGGCTTCGTCGAGGTCGTATCCCCACGAGTCGACGAGCGACTCGTCGAAGGCTCCTTCCGGAGGGGTACCCGGAAGCGTGGTCGACCACGCCTTCTGGTACACGCCGCCGTACACGCCCTGGAGCAGCCCCTCCACATCGATCGCGGAGCGGAAGGCCAGGCGTACGTCGCGGTCGTCGAACGGGGCGATGTTCGGGTTGAGCGCGAGGTAGTACGGCGTGCCGGTGTTGTCCTGCTGCAGCACGGTGTCGCCGGCGGCTTCGACCTCGGCGATGTTCAGCGGCGGCACCTGGTCGACCGCGTCCGCCTGATCGGAGGTGAGGGCGCCGATGCGCGCCTGCGGCTCCGACACGAACTGGACGACGACCTCGTCGAGGTAGGCGGCGCCGGTGTGTCCCCAGGTCTCGGGAGCCCAGGCGTAGGCGTCGTTGCGCGCGAGCACGAGCTTGCTGCCCTTGGCGTACTCGGCGACCTTGAAGGGGCCGGTGCCGATCGACAGCAGAGGGTTGCTGCTGAGCTCGGCGGGCGTGTGCTCCGTGAGCACGACGCCGGAGTAGATCGGCCAGTGCGGGGTGGAGAGCGCGTGGATGAATGCCGCGTTCGGACGCGACAGCGTGACCTCGAGGGTGTCCGCATCGACCACCTCGGTCGCGGCGATGCCGGTGGACACGGTGGCGAGGTCGGGTTCGTTGAGCGGGCGGTCGATGTTCTGCTTCAGCACCGCCGCGTCGAAGGGGCTGCCGTCGTGGAAGGTGACGCCCGCGCGCAGGTCGAAGGTGTAGGTCAGGCCGTCGTCGCTGATCTCCCACGACGTGGCCAGGCCCGGCTTGTAGGTGCCGTCGGCATCCTGCGCGATGAGCGTGTCGAAGATCGAGCTGTTGAGGGAGTTGACGGTCAGGCTCGGGATGCGCTGGCCGTCCCACACGGGCGGTTCGGTGTTGGCGAGGTAGGTGAGGGTGCCTCCCGACACCGGTTCTGCGGGGACGTCGGCACTCGGCGCGGAGGAGGCGCCGCCGCCGGCGCAGGAGGAGAGCAGCACTGCCGCGGCCAGGGCGAGCGCCGGGGCGATGAGGCGGGATCTACGGGACATGAGGTTCTTTCTCGGGCTGTGTCAGGGTCGGGTGAGCAGAGTCGGGATCGCGTGGATGAGTTCCCGGGTGTACGGATGCCGGGGGTCGTCGAAGACCGTGTCAACGGGGCCGGCTTCGACGATCCGGCCGCCGCGCATGACCACCACGTCGTCGGCGACGTGGCGCACCACCCCCAGGTCGTGCGAGATGAACAGCAGGCTGATGCCGAGCTCCGCACGCAGGTCGGCCAGCAGGTCGAGCACCTGCGCCTGTACCGAGACGTCGAGCGCCGAGACGGGCTCGTCGCACACCAGCACGTCGGGCTCCACGGCGAGCGCCCGCACGATCGCGACGCGCTGACGCTGTCCGCCGGAGAGGGTGAGCGGATGCCGCGACAGCAGGGTCGCATCGAGCCCGACCTGCTCCAGGAGGCTCGCGGCCCGCTCCCGACGCTCTCGACGATGCACCCCCGCTTGCGCGAGCGCCTCGGAGACGATCGCCTCGACGGTATGACGGGGATCGAACGAGCCGAGCGGGTCTTGGGAGATCACCTGGATGCCGTGTCGGCGGGGCCGACGCAGGCGCTCGGGGGCGGGAACCCAGGGCGTGCCGTCGAGCTCGACCGTGCCGGCGTCGGGGTCGGTGAGACCGAGCACGATCCCCGCGACGGTCGACTTGCCCGAACCCGATTCGCCCACCACACCCAGTGCGGAGCCCCGACCGAGAGCGAAGGACACGTCGTCGACGGCGCGGAGGCGCCCCCCGTCGGGCCGGCGGTACGTCTTGGTGAGCCCGTGCGCCGTCAGCACCGGGGCCGGCGGGCGGGCGCCCGGCGCGCCGGCTGCCACGGCGGCGGGGGCCGCAGCGCGCGAGGCCGTGAAGGCGGGGGTCGCGACGCTGGGGGCTTCGGTGCGCACGCCCGTCCGCCCCGCCGCGCGGGAGTGCGGAGCGCGCGCGAGGGAGACGGATGCCGCACCCGAGAGGCGTTCGCCGCGCGTGCGCCCCGACGGGATGGCGGCGATGAGACGGCGGGTGTACGGATCCGTCGGCGCCGTGAGCACCTCCCGCGGGGCGCCGCGCTCGACGACGCGGCCGTCTTTGAGTACGAGGATCTCGTCGGCCAGTTGCGCGACGACCGCGAGGTCGTGGCTGATCAGCAGGAGCGCGGTGCCGGCCTCGCGAACGCGACCGAGCAACTGCAGCACCTGCCGCTGCACGGTGACGTCCAGGGCGGTCGTCGGCTCGTCCGCGATGAGCACCCGCGGAGAGGCGGCCAGGGCGCTCGCGATCAGGGCGCGCTGGCGGAGTCCGCCCGACAGCTCGTGCGGGTACTGCGCGGCCCGCAGTTCCGGTTCGGGGACGCCGACGTCGGCGAGCAGACTCAGCGCACGCGCGCGGCGGGCGCTGCGCGTGGCATCCGAATGGACCCGGACGGCGTCGGTCACCTGGGAGCCGATCCGCACGAGCGGATCGAGCGAGACGAGGGCGTCCTGCAGCACGAGCGCCACCTCTCCCCCGCGCACGCGCCGCCACTCGCGCTCGGAGAAGGAGCGCAGGTCGGAACCGTCGAGGCTGAGTTCGTCGGCCTGCACGCGCGATCCCGGTCCGACCAGGCCGAGCAGGCTGCGCCCGGTGACCGATTTGCCCGAGCCCGACTCGCCCACGAGCGCGACGCATCGTCCCGGCTCGAGGTCGAAGCTCACGCCCTCGACCGCCGCGGTGTCGCCGAAATGCACGCTCAGATCGCGGACGCGCACCAGCGGGCGGCTCACAGCGAGCTCCGTCGGGAGACGTAGCGCTGCTGCGCCCAGCGACCGGCGACGGTGATCGCCACGACCGTCACGGTGATGCAGAGTCCGGGCCAGATCGACAGCGCGGGGGCGATCGACAGGTACTGCCGCGACTCGGCGAGCACGAGGCCCCACTCCGGGGTGGGGGGCACGGCGCCCAGCCCCAAGAAGCTCAGGGCGGCGCCGAAGATGATCGACACGCCCACCCCGAGCACCGCGTTCACGAGAACGGGGCCCAGGCTGTTGGGCACCACGTGGCGGGCGATCAGGCGCAGCGGCGACAGCCCGAGCGTCAGGGCGCTGCCCACGTAGCCCGACTGGCGCACCTGCAAGACCTGCGAGCGCACGAGACGCGCCGAGCCGGGGATGCGCCCGAGTCCCACTGCCCAGATCACGCTGGCCTGGCCGGGCCCGAGGACGGCGATCGCGACGAGGGCGACGAGCACCTCGGGGAAAGCGAGCAGCACATCGAGCCCCCGCGAGACCACGCGGTCGGTGACACCGCGCGCGTAGCCCGCGATCACTCCCAGCAGGATGCCGCCGGCGACGGCGATCACGGTGGCACCGACGCCGAGCGAGAGCGAGTACCACGCGCCGTAGACGAGCCGGGAGTAGAGGTCGCGTCCGAGTTGGTCGGTGCCGAGCCAATGCTCGAGGCTCGGTGGAGCGAAGGCGTCGGCCGGGTCGCTGGCCAGGGGATCCTCGGTCGCGAGCAGCCCGGGGGCGACCGCGGCCACCACCAGCACGCCGATGACGGCGAAGGCGACCACGACGCCGGCGGGCACCCGCTCGCGACGGGCGGGCGCCGTTCGGGCGGTGAGGCTGAGCGTCATCGGTTCCTCCGGAGCCGGGGGTCGAGAAGGGGGTAGAGCAGGTCGACCAGCGTGTTCAGCACGATGAAGACGAAGGCCGCGAAGATGACGACGCCCATCACGAGCGGAATGTCGCGGTCCTGCAGGGCATCGACGGCGAGCCGTCCGATCCCGGGGCGAGCGAAGAGCGTCTCGATGACGGCCGTGCCGCTGAGCAGCGACCCGACGATGACCGAGCTGAGGGTGAGGGCGGGCAGGCTCGCGTGACGCAGCACATGACGCGAGCGCACGGCGCCTTCACTCAGTCCGCGCGCGCGCAGGGTCGTCACGAAGGGCTCGTGCAACGCGTGCTCCATGCGCTCGCGGAGCACCTGCGTGAGCACACCGACGAGCGGGATCGCGAGGGTCACCACCGGGAGCACGAGGGAGGCGGGGCCGTCGCCGCCGAAGGCGGGCACCCACCGCAGCCCGAACGAGAACACCGTCATCAGCACGATGCCCACCCAGAACGACGGCGTCGACACGGCGATGAGCTCGAAGCCCTGCGCGAGCAGCCGCGCGAACGGCCGCCGCCCGCTGGTGGCGAGCGCCAGGACGACGGATGCCACGATCGCCACGACCATGGTCCACGCCGTCAGCTCAGCGGTCGCGCCGAGCTCCGCCCCCAGCGCCTCGGTCACGGGGACGCCGCGCTGGTAGCTCACGCCCAGGTCGCCGCGGGCCACCCCCGCGAGGTACGACAGGTACTGCACGAGAACGGGCCGGTCGAGTCCGTACTGCTCGGCGACGGCGGCACGCATCTCGGGGGTGACGTCCTGGATGCCGGCCATGAGCTTGTCGAGCGGGTCACCCGGGATCAGCTTCACGGCGAGGAACGTCAGGGTCGCGGCCGCCCACACGACGAGGACGATGTCGACGAGCGTGCGCAGGACGACCCGGGCCCCCGTGCGACGGCGCGAGCCGCGGCGATCGTCCGCGACCTCGGCGATCTCGTCGTCGACGAGGTGCGCGGTGGCGGTCTCGAGGGTCACGATCCCACCCGCCGTCGGCCTCCCGTCGCGGCGAACTCCCGGTCGACGTCCGCGCGCAGGTCTTCGTCGGCGAGGTAATCGGCCGCCGCGCCGGCGAGGGCGATGGCGGCGTCCACGAGCGCGTCGAACGCCGCCGGCTGCACGGTGGTCTCGGCGAACGCCGCGTTGTGCGGCAGGACCCCCGGGGCTCCCCCCAGACCCAGCGACGGGTGGATCGACGGGACGAACCAGCTCACGTTCCCCATGTCGGTCGATGGACCGCCCTGACGCGGGACGCGCGATCGCGGGGGCACGACGCGCCCGCGTCGTTCCAGGGCGGCCGCCCATCGGGTCGTCAACGCGACGTTGGGTCGCAGCGGCAGGTAGGGCGGCGCGAAGTCGAGATCGAGTTCGAGCCGGGTTCCCGTCGACAGCGCGGCTGCTTCGAGGATGCCGACCACCCGTTCCACGAGCACGTCGAGGGTGTCGATGTCGTCGGAGCGGATGAGGAACTCCGCCGCCGCGCGTTCGGGCACGACGTTGGCCGCCGCACCTCCGTCGGTGATGATCCCGTGGATGCGGTCGACGGGCAGGATGTGCTGACGCAGCAGGGCGATCGACTGATACGCCGTCACCACGGCATCCAGAGCGTTCAATCCGAGGTACGGACTCAGCGCGGCGTGTCCGGCACGGCCGTGATAGGTCGCGGTGAGGCGTCGCACGCCGCTCGTGCCTCCGCCGAGGATCGGGCTGACGTCGTCACCGGTCGAGGGGTGCACCATGCCGGCGGCGTCCACGTCGTCGAAGCCCCCGGCGCGCAGGATGAGCTCCTTGCCGCCACCGCTCTCCTCCGCGGGCGCGCCGATGATGCTCACGCGCCCGTCGCCGATGGCATCCGGAACCGCCAGGAAGGCGCCGACCGCGATCGCGGCGATGATGTTGTGGCCGCACGCGTGCCCGATGCCGGGGAGCGCGTCGTACTCCGCGACCACCGCGAAGTGCGGCCCGGTCGACCCGCGGGTCGCGCGGAACGCCGTCGGAAGGCCGAAGGCGGAGCGCTCGACGGCGGCGCCGTGCGCGTCGAGCAGGTCGGCGATGCGGGAGGCGCTGCGCACCTCCTCGAATCCCACCTCGGGATGGGCGTGCAGGTCGCTCGCCAGGGCGACGAGCTCGGGGCGCAGGGCCTCGACGCGCTCCGCGATCGCGGCGTGCACGGCAGGCGCCGCGCCGCGGTGGTCGCGTCGGGGCGTCTCGTCCGCGACCGCACGGGCACGGCGGCGACTCCAGTCGGTGTAGACGTCGAGGGGGTCGATGGTCTTCGCCGTGGTCATTCGTCGTCCTTCGAGGTGCGGGGGTCGAACACGGTGTCACCGAGCACGTCGTCCACGAGCGCGGTCACCCGAGCGAGGTTCTCGACGTCGAGGCGCAGCCGGGCGGCGCGCGCATTCGCGCGCAGGTGTGCGGCCGAGCGGCTGCCCACGACGGCCCCGGCTCCCGGCAGGGTCGAGAAGATCCAGGCGAGCGCGACCTGCGCGCCGTCGAGGCCGAGCGGACCCCCGATCGACGCCAGGCCCTCGAAGAGCGCTCGGTGGCGGGCCGCGGCGATACCCCGTCCGAGCAGCGGCCAGTAGGCCAGGAACGGGATGCCGCGCACCTCGAGCGTGCGGGCCAGTTCTGCGTCGTGCCGGGCGGCGACGTTGTACAGGCTCTGCACGGCGGCGAGATCGGGCTCGAGAAGGAGCACCTCTTCGAGCTGGGATGCGGTGGGCTGGCTGACACCGATGTGCCCGATGAGACCCTGCGTCCGCAGCTGCTGGAGGGCGCCGAGCTGGTCGGCGAGAGGGTAGTCGGGGTCGATGCGGTGGAGGTAGACGAGGTCGATCCGTTCGCGGCGCAGCCGGGACAGGCTCGCGTGCACCTGCTGGCGGAGGTAGTCGGGCCGGCCGAGCACACCCCATTCGCCCGGTCCCGGGCGCAGCATCCCGACCTTCGTGGCCACCAGGACGTCGTCGCGGTCGCCGACCACGTCGCCGATGATCTGTTCGCTCACGGCCGGGCCGAGCGCGTCGGCGGTGTCGATGTGATCGATGCCCGCCTCCAGGGCGGCGCGGAGGATCCCACGGGGCACCTCCCGGTCGCGCGGCACACCCCATCCGTCGCCCGCGGTGAGCCGCGCACCGCCGAAGGCGACGCGCGACACGCGGCGACCGGCGATGACGAGGCGGTCGGCCACGGACGAATCGGGCAGGGCGGAGGGCGGGGCGAGGCTCACGGGCATCCTTCGAGGGGTCGGGTGAGCCAAGACGCTAGGGGACGGCGACGGGCGGCGACGGCGCGTCGTCACGTGAGGTCAAGGTGCGTAACCCACCGTCAAGAAGCGTCATCTTCCGCAGCGCACTTGCGCGCGCCGGCTCCGTGAACACCCTCCCGATCCGGCCGGAATGTGCGCGCGAGGGCCTCCTCTCGCGTCATGACGAATCGTGACCGTCGGTTGGAGCACCGACCCGTCGTCGTGGTGGGGTGGGGACATCCTGTCTCGCACGCCGCACCGCGGCGCCCTCCTGGAGTTCACATGTCCCGACTCACCCGTATAGCCGTCCCCTCGGTCTCGGCCCTCGCCGTGGTCGCCCTCCTCGCCGGGTGCTCGGCGACCGCGCCGTCGACGGGCCCCGACGCCGGCACCGAACCCGTCAGCGGCGGCACCCTCACCTATCTGGAACCGCAGACCTGGACGACGCTGTACCCGCCGTCCGCGGGCTTCTACCCCAACGGCGGCATCGTCAACAACATCACCGACCGACTGCTGTACCAGAACCCCGAGACGCTCGAGCTCGAGCCGTGGATCGCCACCGACTACTCGGTCAACGCCGACGCCACCGAGTACACCTTCGACCTGCGCACCGACGTCACCTACTCCGACGGAACGCCGCTCACCGCCGCCAACGTCGTCAAGAACATCGACCTCTACGGCAAGGGCGACAAAGACCGCGCCCTGCCCGTCTCCGAGGCCATCAACAACTACGGCGGCGGCGAGGTCGTCGACGACGACACCGTCGTCTTCCGTTTCACCGCCCCCTCGCCCGGCTTCGCGCAGGCGGTGTCGACCATCAACTCGGGGCTGCTGTCCGACGCGAGCCTCGACCGCACGAGCGAGGAGTTCGGTCCCGGCAACGCGAAAGAGATCATCGGCAGCGGCCCGTTCGTCATCTCCGACGAGCAGATCAGCACGCAGACCAGCGTCACCGCGCGCGCGGACTACAACTGGGCTCCCCCGTCGCTGGCGCACCAAGGCCCCGCCTACCTCGAGGGCATCGACTACATCGTCGCCGCCGAGAACAGCGTTCGCGTCGGCACGGTCGTCGCGGGTCAGGCCGACGTCGCCCGCAACATCCCCGCCCCCGACGAGGCGCAGTTCGCCGGCGGCTCGCTGTCGCTGCACGCGGCGGCCACCAACGGTGTGAACAACGGCCTGAGCTTCCGCTTCCGCGAGCCGCGACTGGAAGACGTGCGCGTGCGCCAGGCGATCATCGCGGGCATCGACCGCCAGAAGATCGTCGACACCCTCTTCACCGCCAACTATCCGCTGGCCACCGGCGCGCTCGCGAAGACCGCCCTGGGCTACGTCGACACGTCGTCGTTCTACACCTACGACCCCGAGAAGGCCGCCGCCCTGCTCGACGAGGCCGGCTGGACGCTCGGTGCCGACGGCATCCGCGCGAAGGACGGCGAGAAGCTCACCCTCACGTTCAACGAGGCCCTGCCGCAGCCCCGCTCGAAAGAGGTCGTGACGCTGATCCAGGAGCAGCTGGGCAAGATCGGCATCCAGGTGTCGCTGTTCGCGGGCGACATGGCCGCGCAGACGAAGGCGTCCACCGATCAGAGCACGATCCAGGTGTATCACTCGATGGTCGGGCGCGCGGACTTCGATGTGCTGAAGTCGCAGTACTTCTCGAAGAACCGCAACACGCTGCTCAACCTGAACCCCGCCGACGGGTCGGTCGGCGACCCGCAGCTCGACACGCTGCTGTCGGCCATCGCCTCGGAGCCCACGACCGCCGAGCGCCAGGCCGCATCCGAGGCCGCGCAGCAGTACCTGGCCGAGAACGCCTACATCCTGCCGATCTTCGAGGAGCCGCAGGTGTTCGGCCTCACCGCGAAGGTGCAGGGTTTCGACACCGAGTCGGTCGGACGCCCGTCGTTCTACTCGACCTGGCTCGCGGGCTGAGTCCGGGGCGAACCCGGTTCACGGAGAATCCATGTCGTACGTCGTTCGTCGTGTAGGTCAGGCCGTCCTCGTGCTGGTCCTGGCCTACACGGCGGCCTATCTGCTGCTGGCCGCGCTGCCGGGCGATGCCGTGCTCGCCCGCTACGGCAGTCCCGAGCTCGGCTTGACGCCCGACCAGATCGAGGCGATCCGGCAGTCATTGGGCGCCGACCAGCCGCTGATCGTGCAGTACGTGCGCTCGATCGCCGGCTTCGTGACGGGCGACTTCGGGTACTCGGTGGCCAGCGGCGCGGCGGTGTCCGATCTCATCGTCACCGCCCTGCCGCCCACCCTGACCCTCGCCGTGCTGGGGCTCGCCCTGGCGGTCGTGCTCGCGGTGACCATCGCGTTCACCGCGACCTACGGGGGCGGCCGGTGGCTCCGGCGCGTGTTCCGCGGCATCCCTCCGCTTTTCGTGTCGCTGCCGGTGTTCTGGATCGGGATCATCCTCATCCAGGTCTTCTCGTTCCGTCTCGGGCTCGTGCCCGTCATCGGCGCGAATCCGGCGCAGGCATTGATCCTGCCCGTCATCACCCTGGCGATCCCGATCGCCGCCCCTCTGGCGCAGGTGCTCATGCGCTCGATCGACGAGGTGCGCGAGCAGCCGTTCGTCACGGTGGTTCGCGCGCGCGGCGCGAGCACGTCGTGGCTGCTGTGGCGCAACGTCGCCCGGAACGCCCTGCTACCCACCCTGACGATGGCCGGCCTGCTGTTCGGCGAGCTCGTCGGTGGGGCGGTGGTCACCGAGACCGTGTTCGCCCGCGCCGGCGTCGGGCAGCTGACGGCGCAGGCCGTCGCCGACCGCGACACCCCCGTTCTGCTGGCGGTCGTGGTGATCTCGACGGTCGCGTTCGTCGTGATCAACCTCCTGGTCGACCTGCTCTACCCGGTGCTCGACGCGCGGCTGCGCACCGCGTCCTCCACCCGGAGGGACGCGACGGATGCCACCGAACGCGCCGTCGACGAGCTCGTGGACGCCGAAGTGGGCGGTCCCACCCGCGATCTGTCCCGTGGAGGCACCGTATGACCGTCTCGTCCCCCGTGGCCGACCGCGATGTCGTCACCGGAACCGGCACGGGCCGCATCCGGTGGCGTGATCTGCGGTCTCGCGTCGGATTCGTCGTCCCCGCGCTCGTCGTGGTCATCGCCCTGCTGTGGGCGGTGTTCCCGGGCCTGTTCACCACCCAGAGCCCGACCGAGACCGCGGCGCTCGCGCTGCAGCCGCCGAGCGCCGAGCACTGGTTCGGCACCGACGCGACCGGCCGCGACCTCTACGCGCGCGTCGTCTACGGCGCCTCGCAGTCGATCATCGGCGCCCTCATCGCGGTGCTCGTGGGCCTGGTGGTCGGCACGGCCGTGGGTCTGGCTGCCGGGGCGATCCGCGGCGCCGTCGACGAGACGCTCATGCGCATCGTCGACGTGCTGCTCGCGATCCCCGCGCTGCTGCTCTCGCTCGCGGTCGTCATCCTGCTCGGGTTCGGCACCACGAGCGCCGCCATCGCGGTCGGGGTCACCTCGATCGCCGTCTTCGCCCGGCTCGCGCGTTCGCGGGTGGTGAGCGTGCGCGTCACCGATTTCGTCGAGGCGGCGTACGGCTCGGGCGGCACGTTCTTCGGAGTGCTGTGGCGGCACATCCTGCCCAACTCGCTGACGCCGGTGATCGCCCTCGCCGCGCTGCAGTTCGGCTCCGCCATCCTGCAGATCTCCACCCTGGGCTTCCTCGGCTACGGGGCGCCGCCGCCGACGCCCGAGTGGGGTCTGCTCATCGCCGAGGGCCGCAACTACGTCGCCACCGCGTGGTGGCTCACGGTGCTGCCCGGCCTGGTCGTCGTTGCCGTGGTGCTGTCGACCAACCGTTTGAGCCAAGCCCTTCGGGGAGGGGATGCCGCATGAGCGCCGAGCCGCTGCTGTCGATCCGAGACCTCGAGGTGCGCTACCGCGCCCGCCGTGGCGATGTCGAGGCCGTCCGCGGCGTCTCGTTCGACGTCGAGGCGGGCTCCGTCACCGCCCTCGTCGGCGAGTCGGGGTCGGGCAAGAGCACCGTCGCGCAGGCCGCGATCGGCCTGCTCGCCGCCAACGGACGCGTGTCGGGCGGCAGCATCCGCCTCTCCGAACGCACCGACGGCGTGACCGAGCTGGTCGGCCTGCCCGAGCGGCGCTGGCGTCACCTGCGCGGTCGCTGCATCGCCCTCATCCCGCAAGACCCGGGCAACTCCCTCAATCCCGTCGCGACGATCGGGTGGAGCGTCGGCGAGGCGCTCCGCATCCACGGCACGACCGACCGCGCCAAGGTCCGCGCGCGCGTGCTCGATCTGCTCGAGCGCGTGGGCATCGACGATCCCGAGGCCCGCGCGAAGCAATACCCGCACGAGTTGTCGGGCGGTATGCGCCAGCGCGTGCTGATCGCCGCAGCGCTGGCCCTGCGGCCCGAGTTGATCATCGCCGACGAGCCCACCAGCGCGCTCGATGTCACGGTGCAGCGCACGGTGCTCGATCTGCTCGATGAGATCCGTACCGAGACGGGCACCGGCATCCTGTTCATCACGCACGACCTGGCCGTCGCGGCCGACCGTTCCGATGCGCTCGTCGTGATGCGGCGCGGTCGTGTGGAAGAGGCGGGCCCGACCGCCGAAGTGCTCGCGGCCCCGTCCTCGGCCTACACGCGCACGCTCCTCGCCGACGCACCGTCGCTCGCACGCGTCGTGGAGCGGGCGGCACCGGATGCCACGACCCTCGCCGCCGAGCCCCTGGTGAAGGTCGCGGGCCTCCGGCAGGAGTTCCCCCGCCCCGGCCGTTCCCCGCTCATCGCGGTCGACGACGTCTCGTTCACCGTGGCGCGGGGGACGACGCACGCGATCGTCGGGGAATCGGGATCGGGCAAGACGACCACCGGTCGCTCGATCGCGGGATTCCACCGTCCGACCGCCGGGCGCATCGGCGTGGCGGGCACCGAGGTCACGGCCCTGGCCGGTGGGCGCGCGCGCCGCGCCTTCCACCGCACCACGCAGTTGGTGTACCAGAATCCGTACGCCTCGCTCGACCCGCGGCAGAGCATCGCCGAGATCCTCACCGAACCGCTGCGCAACTACGGCATCGGCTCGCGTGCCGAACGCGCCGACCGGGCCGCGCACCACCTCGAGCTGGTGGCGCTCGACCCCGAGATCGCCACCCGGCGTCCGCGGGAGCTCTCGGGCGGTCAGCGCCAGCGCGTGGCCATCGCGCGGGCGCTGATCGTCGAACCGCAGCTCGTCGTGCTCGACGAGGCGGTCTCCGCCCTCGATGTGACGGTGCAGGCGCAGATCCTCCGCCTGCTCGCCCGACTCCAGGCCGACCTGGGCCTGACCTACGTGTTCATCTCGCACGATCTCGCCGTCGTCCGCCAGATCGCCGACACCGTCTCGGTGCTGCAGCGGGGGCGTCAGGTCGAGCAGGGCCCGGCCGCCCGCGTCTTCGACGACCCGCAGCACGCGTACACGCGGCAGCTGCTCCAGGCCATCCCGGGTGCGTCGCTGCGCGCACACCTGTCGTCCGAAAGCCCGGATGCCACGCCCCACCGCAAGGAGGTCCTCCGATGACCGGCCCCCGCCTCGGATTCTTCAGCCGCGTGCTCGAGACCGCGTCCGCAGCCGACCGCTACCGTTTCGCGGTCGAGCAGATCGCGCACGCGGAACGCAACGGCTTCGCCTCGGCCTGGCTCGCGCAGCACCACTTCGGCGAGACCGAGGGAGGGCTGCCGTCTCCGTTCGTGCTCCTGGCCGCCGCGGCCGAGCGCACGAGCCGCATCGCGCTGGCGACCGGGGTGGTGACCCTGCCGCTCGACGACCCGCTCCGCGTCGCCGAAGACGCCACCGTGCTCGACCAGCTCAGCGGCGGTCGCGTGCAGCTGGGTCTCGCCACGGGCGGCACTCCGGCGTCGTTCGCCGCGTTCGGGCGCGAGTCCGACCGCCGCCGCGAGATCTTCGCCGACCACTTCGACGTGCTGCTCGACGCGCTCGAGGGGCGCGGCATCCGGGGATCCGACTCCCGGCTGTATCCGAGCGGCGGCGACCTGTCGGCGCGCATCTGGCAGGCGACGTTCTCGGTCGACGGCGGTCGCCGTGCGGGCGTGCGCGGCGACGGGCTGCTGCTCTCGCGCACGCAGCCGCGCAGCCCCGAGGCACCCGCGGCTCCCCTGCACGACCTGCAGCTGCCGATCATCGCGGCCTACACGCAGGCGCTGCCCTCCGGCGCACCCGTGCGCGTGCTCGCCTCGCGCACCGCTCTGGTCGTCGACCCCGAGAACCGCACCCGCGCGCTCGAGCTGGCCGGCGATGGCCTGCGCCACCTCGCGCGCACAGTGCTCGGCATCGACACCGACGGGGTCGGGCTCGACGAGCTCGCACGGCTGACCGACACCCACGTCGGCACGATCGACGAGGTCGTGGCCTCTCTGTCGGCCGACGAGACGCTCGCCGCCGTCAGCGACGTGTCGTTCCAGGTGCATTCGATCGCCGCGCCCCACGAGCTGACCCTGCGCTCGTTGGAGCTGTTGGCCGCGGAGGTCGCGCCCCGACTCGGTTTCGATGTCGGACCGGATGCCGCCGACGCCCTGCGCCACGCCCACCATTCGCTCGCCACCACCTCCGTGGAAGGACCCGCATGAGCACGCCATCCGCCGACATCGTCGATCTGCTCGCCGGCATCCGTCCGGGCGACGCGCTCGACACCGTGCGCTCCCGCCGCCCGCAGGCGCGCGAGAACGCACAACGCAGCTTCGAGGCCCTCCTTGAACCGGCCGTCCCGGGCGACTTCTCCCTCGCGGAGCGCTACGCCGTCGCGCTGTTCGTCTCGACGCTGCACCGCTTCGCCGCCGCGACGGAGTTCTACGGCGACCTGCTCGGCGACGAGGCGGCGGAGCTCGTCCCCGTCGTGACCGAGGCCGCGGCCGCGGCGAGCGCCCCGGGCCCGTTCGGCCAGTACCGCGAGCCGGGCCTCGCGGCCGAGTCCACCGACGGTACGCGGTGGAGCCCTGAAGCCGGCGTGACCGAGGGTCTCGGCATCCGTCTGTCCGCGGCCCTCGCGCACGCGCATCTGCTGGTCGTGCGCCCGCGCGAAGCGCGTCCCGACGCATTGAAGAGCCTCGTGGATGCCGGGTGGAGTCCGGATGCCATCGTCTCGCTGTCTCAGCTCGTCGCGTTCCTGACCTTCCAGCTACGTCTCGCGTGGGGGCTGCGCGTGCTCGCCGCGGCTCCCGCGTCGACGTCCGCCGTTCACACCTCGATCGCCGAAGGAGTCTGAGATGACCGACACCGTCACCGAGTACCCCGACCTCGCTCGCCCGGAGGCTTTCACCCAGAGCGGCCTCGGCTGGGTGCCGTGGCTGCTGCCCGTCGCCGAAGACGCGCTGACCGACGTGCAGCGCGACGCCCTGATCGAGCCGGTCCGCGCGAAGATGCCCTACTTCCGCCTGCTCGCGCGCGATGCTGAGGCGCTCCGCGCCCGCACGCTCACCGATCTCGACATCTTCTACAACGTCGACGGCGGCATCGGTCGGGCCGAACGCGAGCTCGCGGCGGCCGCCACCTCGCGCCGCAACGGCTGCGTCTTCTGCGCCTCGGTGCACGCGGCCTCCGCCACCCGCGAATCCGGACGCGAAGACGACGTGCAGCGCCTGCTCGACGAGGGGGTGGATGCCGACCTCGGCGACGAGCGGTGGAACGCGGTGGTCGCGGCGTCCGTCGCCCTCGCCGACACCCCGCTGGCGTTCGACGAGACCGACATCGCGCGGCTGCGCGCGGCGGGCCTGGATGACGCCGACATCGTCGACGTCATCGGCGGGGCCGCCTTCTTCAACTGGGCGAACCGGCTGATGCTGTCGCTCGGCGAGCCCGAAGTCCCCTCCCGACAGCAAGGACGGTCATGAGCATTCCCCGCCTTCTCGATCACGTCGTCATCGCCGGCCCCGACCTCGCGGGCCTGATCGACTGGTTCGCCGAGCGCACCGGCGTCGTCGCGGCGCCGGGGGGCGCGCACCCGACCGGCACGGCGAACGCGCTCGTCGCCCTCACGGTCGACGGGGAGCGCGGCCCGCAGTACGTCGAACTGATCGGCCCCGACCCCGCCCGCGCTCGGCCCGAGCTGCCGACGACGTTCGGCATCGATACGCTCGCCGAGCCGCGCGTGCAGGCGTACGCGGTGCACCCGACCGACATCGACGCGACCGTCGCCGCCGCCCGGGCGCGCGGCTACGACCCGGGCGATGTCAGCGACCTGTCGCGGCGCACGCCCGATGGCATCCTTCTCGAGTGGCGCCTGACGCGCGGTGAGCATCACCGCATCGACGTCCCGTTCCTCATCGACTGGGGGCACACGCCCCAGCCCGGCCTGAGCGACATCCCGACGATCGAGCTCGTGTCGTTCGTGCGCACCGAGCCCGACCCGGCGCCTCTGACCGGCATCCTGAACACCCTCGGATTGGGCGACGGCGTCGCCGAGGTCGTGGCGGGCGAGCAGTCGGCCTTCCGGCTGACGCTCCGCACGCCGGCGGGGAACGTGGTCGAGCTGTAGGGGTAGATGCGGCGACCGTGCGAGGCCCGGCGAACCATCACCGTGGCTGACGATGCGCAATTCGGCGAACCCTCACGCTCGATGTCTCGCGGGTCCGCGCACGTCGCCGTGCCCGCTGTCCGGGGGCACCGGGCCGCGCGGGGTCCGCGCACGTCGCCGTGCCCGCTGTCCGGGGGCACCGGGCCGCGCGTCAACCCGCCCGTCGCGCTCATCCCGCCGCTGTGGAATAGGCACCCGCCGCCCCTCGTTGAGGACGCGTGGCCCCCGTTCCCCACGAAAGGACTCCCGTGAGCCTCTTCTCCCCCACCACCGTCGGCGATGTCGACGTTCGCAACCGCGTCTCGCTCGCCCCGATGACCCGCCTGCGCGCCGGCGCCGACGGCGTTCCCGGACACCTCGTGGCGACCTATTACGCGCAGCGCGCGGGCATCGGCCTGCTCGTCACCGAGGGCGTCTACCCCAGTGACGAGTCGAAGGCGTACCCGGGTCAGCCGGGCATCGTCACCGACGCGCAGGCCGCCGGGTGGGCGAAGGTCGCCGACGCCGTGCACGCCGAGGGCGGCACTGTGTTCATGCAGCTCATGAACGGCGGACGCGTCACGCACCCCGACATCACCGGCACCGACCGCATCGTCGCCCCCTCGGCGATCGCGATCGACGGCGATGTGCGCCTCGCCGACGGTTCGAAGGTGCCCTACGCCACGCCCCACGCGCTCGAGACCGACGAGCTCGCGACCGTGCGCGACGAGTTCGTCGCCGCGGCTCGACGGGCAGTGGATGCCGGCATCGACGGCGTCGAACTGCACGCCGCCAATGGATACCTGCTGCACGAGTTCCTCTCCCCCGCCTCCAACCAGCGCACCGACGCCTACGGCGGATCGCCCGAGGCCCGCGCCCACTTCGTCATCGAGGTCGCCGAAGCCGTCGTCGCCGAGGTCGGGGCCGGTCGCGTCGGCATCCGCATCTCTCCCGCCCACAACATCCAGGACGTCTGGGAGCAGGATGCCGCGGAGACCCGCGCGACGTACGAGGCACTCATCGCGGGGCTTGCTCCGCTGGGCCTGGCGTATCTGAGCGTGCTGCACGCCGACCCCGCCGGCGAGCTGGTCCAGGACCTGCGCCGCGCCTTCGGCGGCACATTCATCGTGAACTCCGGCTTCTCGGCGGTCACCACGCGCGACGAGGCCGTCTCGGCGGTCGACGACGGCATCGCCGACCTCGTGGCCGTCGGCCGCCCTGCGATCGCCAACCCCGACCTCGTGGAGCGCTGGGAGCAGGGCGCTTCGGAGAATGAGGTGGACCAAGCCACGGTCTACGGCGGCGGCGAGCGCGGCTACACGGATTACCCGGCGCTGCAGGGCTGACGCACCGTGAAGGGGCCCCGCACATTCCTCGTGCGGGGCCCCTGGCGTTGCTCACGCGGAACCCTCACCAACAGGCACAGATCGTCGCGATGGTGGCGTCCCCTAACGTGTCTGCTGGAAGGCAGGTGATCGTGGTGACCAAAAGTCGGAAGGCGCGCGCGAACGAGCAGGCGCAGGAGATTCTGAACGCGCGCCGTAAGGAGCAGGGGCTCCCCTCGCAGAAGACCGGCAAGACCACGCGCAAGAAGCCCAAGCCCGTCCAACACCGGGAACCGCCGCGTAATCGGACGGAGGAACGAACCAATGTGAGAGGCGAGAAGGTCATCGCACAGTTTGGAACGACCAAGGCGTCGAAGCGCAACCCCGTGCGCCTGACGGACGGGCGAACCCACCCCGTCTCCGTACGGTTTCTCGAATCGGGCCGGTCCGAGATGGGCGCGGTCGAGTCGCCGTAGCTCGCGCACCCCTCGGGGTCGATGATCGACGAGAAACCGCGGGAAGCACCGGTGCTGCATTCCAACGCGGGTGAACCCAACCACTCGTCACCGCCCGACTAAGGAGTTGTCTTCTCACACGAGCGAGGGCCACAAGGGAGCGCCCGAAGGCGGCCCCTTGTGGCCCTCGAAGTGGTGAAGCGGTCGGACCTTACAGGTGAGGGAACGCCTCGACCTTGCTGTCCAGCGGCACCTGCCACAGCGGCACGTTCCATGCCACCGTTCCGCCGGCGGGCACTCGATCCGTGTAGGTGAAGTCGACACCCACGATCTTCCCGCCGCCGTCGCGGGCGATCACGTCGATGCGAACCATGTCCTGGTCCTCGGTGAAATTGCTCGTGACAGTGCCGTTGACCGTCATCCAGTCATACTCGGAGCCGGTGGTCACCTCGCCGACCGTGAAGGATCCGGTCTCGGCGGCGGGCGCGTACGTCGCCGCGTCAGCGGTGGGCCCCCGCACCTCGATGCGATCGATCTGCGCCGACCCCACCTGCAAGAACCGGCCAACGAACCACGAGCTGCCCGAAAGGATCGTGCTGTAATCCGTGCCGGTGTCGATGAGCACACCGTTCGCGTCGTACGCCTCTACATCAATGCCGGCGTTGCCGAAGACGTAGTCCTCATTCGGATTGGTCACCTGCACGGCATACCAACCCATGCCGCTCTCGGTGTCCACGCCGAATGCTGTCTCGCCCAGCACCAACTCCTGCGCGGCTGCGAGCGCGGGCTCGTCAGCGGTCGCGGGCGCCTCCTCTTCCACGATGCCGGACGTGCCCGCTTCTCCGATCACCGTGTCATCGAACGCGTTGTTGAAAGCGGTGGCCGCGACCACGAGGAAGACGATGACCCCGATGATCGTGCCGACGACCGACACGATGATGGCGGTGACACCCTGCCACTTGGGCTTGTCCTTCTGGAAGAGCGCCACGATGCCGAGGATGAAGGCGATCGGCAGCAGAACCCACCCGACAATGAGGGCCCCGGGGATGCACGCGAAGATGAATCCCACGGCCGCCAGCGCGAGCGCCACGATGCCGAGAACGTTGCGAGGCTTCTTCTCGGGCTCGGGAGCCGACGGCCCGGCCGCGACGACGTCGCTCTCGCCGGATGCGGTGCCGACGGGACGAACGTGGTCGGTCCACGCGGCGCCGTCCCAGTAGCGCTCCTGTCCTTCGACGCCTGCCGGGAACCAGCCTGCGGGCGCGGCTGGAGTGATCGAATCAGTCAAGGTGTTTCCCCCACGGAAAGGGCCGCGTTGGATTCGCGGCCTCTGAGCTGAGTGCCCGCCGTCTGCCGACGAGCCCCGACAGTCTATGAGGGAACGCTCAACTGATTCATATCGAACTCACAACTCCTGCTTCGCCGGTCGGTAGCGCTGCACGCTCGCGCCCGACCCGAACTCCCGCCGCTCCACCAGCTCGAGCGTCAGGTCGACATCGTCGAGCAGCCGCGGCCCCCGCCCCGCGATCACCGGATGCACGACGAACGTGTACTCGTCGATGAGCCCGTGCGCGGCGAGCGTCGCCGGCAGCTGCACACCACCCAGCGCGATCCCCCGGCCAGGACGCTCCTTCAACACCCGAACCGCCTCCACCACATCGCCGCGGATCAGCTCGGCATTCCAATCGACAACGTCGAGAGAAGTGGATGCCACGACCTTCCGCATCGGGTCCATCACTTCCGAGAACGCCACCTCGCTGGCATCCATCCACTCGGGCCACTCCCCCGACTCGGGCCGACGCCACGCACCCTGCATGAGCTCGTAAGTGACGCGGCCGTAGAGGAGCGTGTCGGAGCGCCGCAGTTCGTCGGTCCAGAACGCCATGGACTCGGCGTCCGGCGGCAGGCCCGACTCGTGGTGGACGCAGCCGTCGACGGTGACGTTGATGGCGTAGCGGAGGGGTTGGGTCATGCCGTCAGCTTCCTCCTCAGCCCCCCGCGCCGGAAGTGCCTGTACCCGGTGCCGCGAACCACCTCGCCGCGGACGCCTCCACCGACGCCACGGTGACATGCTGCGGGCACCCATGTACGCGTTGACGTACACGTAGCGAAATGTCAGCATTATCGTACATAGCAGACCATGACCGAGATTTCGTGCATGGCGTGAGCGGGGAGGACCGACCAATGCTCGTGAACGTCTCCAACGATTGGGGGAACATCGTTCGCGATCGCCGCACCGATCTGGGACTCACCCAGGCGGAGCTGGCGCGGCGAATCGGGCGTGCTCGCCAGTGGGTGGTCCGGTTCGAGTCCGGTCACGCGGGCAGCGCGAGTGTGGACAGCCTGATGGCGGTGCTCAATGCACTTGACCTGTATGCCGAGGTCGACACGGCTGAGGAGGAGACGGACTCGGATCCGATGTTCATGGATGTCGTCGACCCGTGGAACGCACCGAAGGCCCAGCCGTGAGGCTCACCGCGTATCTGGATGGGCGCCGCATCGGCTGGTTCGCCCAACGCGACGGGGGCGACATCTCGCTGGAGTTCGATCCCGTCTGGCAGCGTGATGCCGGCCGCCTCGAACTGTCACTGTCGTTGCCGAAGAGCCGACGCCGACACGAGGGCACCGCGCCAGGGAACTTCCTCTGGAACCTTCTGCCCGACAACGACGACGTGCTGGCGCGGTGGGGGCGGACGTTCGGCGTCTCCCCGCGCAACCCGATGGCGCTGCTTGCCCACGTTGGACGGGATGCGGCGGGCGCCGTGCAGCTCATCGACTCGGCCGAGTGGGACGATCCGGTCCTCGACGGATCGGGCGAGATCGAGTGGGTCGACGACGCGATCATAGCCTCGCACCTGCGCGAACTGCGAGCCGACCCTTCCGCGTGGGTGGCGACCGGGTATGACGGAGGCTACTTCTCGCTCGCCGGGGCACAGTCCAAGTTCACTCTCGTCCGTGGTTCCGACGCCTGGGGATTTGCGACCGGACGCGCCGCGTCGACGCACATCGTCAAGCCCGGCGTGGCAGGGCTCCGCTGGGGCGATCTGAATGAGCACCTGACAATGCGCGCTGCGCATCACCTGAACATGGAAGTCGCGCACAGCCGACTGGTGAACTTCGACGGGGAGCGCGCGATCGTGATCGAGCGCTTCGACCGGCATCGCCGCACCGCGCAAACCGAGGAAAGGTCGATCGCCCGCAGGCACCAGGAAGATTTCGCGCAGGCGGCGGGTACGCACCCGACTGCGAAGTACCAGAACGAGGGCGGCCCCGGCATCGCCTCGATCTCACAACTCATCATCGACAGATTCGGTCCCACGGGCCCGGAGCAGGCCCTCAGATTTTTCGACGCCACGATCTTCAACTGGGTCGCGCTGGGCACCGACGCTCACGCGAAGAACTACGCGTTGCTTTGGCCGATGGCTCGAACAGGATGGCCGCGCCTTGCGCCTCTCTATGACCTCGGCTCAGCACTGCCGTACCCCGAGATCAACAATCGCAGAGCAAAGCTCGCGATGTCGTTCGACGGCCGCTACCGCACCTTCGAGATCGAGCCTCGGCATATCGTGCGCGAGGCTCGTGTTCTCAACGGCATCCTGGGGCAAGGAGCCACAGCGGACTGGGTGTACTCGCGCGCACGGACGTACGTCGATGGGTTGCCCGAGGCGCTGAGTCTTGCCGCCGAGGAGGCCTCCCTCAGCGGGCAAGAACGACAGTTTGCCGCAACTCTGGTCGATCGAGCCCGCGAGCGAACACAAGATCTGCGGCGCCAGCTAGATCGACGGTCGTGACCGCTCCACCAGCTGAAAACGTGCCAAAGCGCCGGAGCTCGTCGGTCGAGAACGCCATGGCCTCGGCATGCGCCGGCAGGCCCGCCTCGTGATGAACGCAGCCGTCGCGGGTGACGTTGATGGCGTAGCGGTGGGGCTGTGTCATGCCTGCGCGCCTTATCTCCGATACTTGCACCTGTGCGCAGAGGTCTCTTCTCCGCACAGTATCCCGGCTGGTGACGTGGCCGGTTTGCTCAATCTGCCGACCCGGGAGGCATGTGATGGGACTGGACTTCGTCGCGTTGGACTTCGAGACTGCGAACGGCTCTCGATCGTCGGCGTGCGCGGTCGGCGCCGTACGTGTCCGCGATGGGCGGATCACCGATGAGTTCTTCTCGCTCATCCGGCCGCCTGTCGATCACGATGAGTTCGCACCTGGCAACGTCCGCGTCCACGGCATCACTTCCGAAGACGTCGCGCGCTCGCCACAGTGGCCCGAGATCTACCCGGCTTTGCGAGAGTTCCTCGGGGACGATGTCATCGTCGGGCATAACGCAGCCTTCGACACCGCAGTCCTGCTGAATACGTGTGGCGCGTTCGATATCGACTGGCCGACGTTCGACGTGGTGTGCACACTACGTCTATCGCGGGCAGCCCTTCACCTGCCGTCCTACTCGTTGCCCTGGGTTGCCGCCCACTTGAACGTGCCGTCGTTCGACCACCACGACCCTCTCGCCGATGCACGGGCCTGTGCACTCGTCCTGCTCGCGCTGGCGGCGACCGCGGCAGTGGACTCTGTCGATGATCTGACGCGAGCGCTTGCGGTCCCTCCGACAGCGACGTGGTCAGAGCGTGACGACGATCTCTTCGCTGCACTCACCGCCGAGGGCGATCCCATCGTGGGGACGGGCTTCGCGGGTGAGGTCGTTTGCTTCACCGGGGCTCTGAAGCACATGGTGCGCAGTCGGGCCCGCGAGTTGGTTGTCGAGCAGGGGGGAACGTGGCAGGAGGGGGTCACGCGCACCACGACGATTCTGGTGACCGGCGACTTCGACGACCGGACCTTCCGCCCGGGAACGGCCTTCACTTCGAAGCTCGCGAAGGCTTTTCGTCAGGTCGAAGGCGGGCAACCGCTCGAGATCATCACGGAGGACGCTTTCGTCACACGGATGTCGATGAGTGAAGAGGAGCTCCGCGCGAAAATCGCCGCTAGCGGGGCCCGGACGAAGGTCGCCGATTGGGTGGTCTCGCAAGCCGGCAGTGGCCCCGATGGTGGCGATTGCTGGACCTGGTATCGCGCGGCCCTGGCGCATCCGTCGGGTCCGGCAAAGGGCGATGAGCCGTGCTTGTGGTGCGGGACGGCTATTCGCCCGAAGGCCCACTGGATTCATCGGGAGCGTCATGTGTGCGGGGTTCACTGCAACGAACGACTGAAACGAGGTGCGCGTCGCGCCTGGGACCGATCGGGTATCCCTGTTCCGCTCCTCTCGTCCGGGACCTGAAGTTGAGGATCGGCGACAGGGGACTGATTCGGCGGCTCGCCCCAGAATGCCCACCGCGGCGACGGACCCAAGGTGGATGCGAACGCGCAGCTGCTGACTAGACCTCCTGCGGCCTGAAGCTCCCCGCCGCCGCGAACCGCCCCGCCTGCACCGCGAAGGCCTCCACCAACTCCGGCGGCTCGACGACCTCCATCGCCACCTCGAACCGCCCGAACGACGCGGCGAGCGCACCCCACGACCACGACCCCACCTCAAGCGTGCAGCGCTCCTCGTCGACTACCGTGACGACACCGTCTCCGGCGAAGGGCAGCACGTCGCGGGCCGGCGCGTGCAGCAGCACCGTTCCCCGACAGGGCCACTCATTCGTGTCGGAACCCTTGAACCGCGCCGACACGAACGCATCGACATCACCACCCGGCACGGCCCGCGGCACGAACGGGGCGCCGGACGGCATCCGCGGTCGGACTCGTTCCGCCGAATACAGCCGCCAGTTCTCGCGGTCGAGGTCCCACCCGAGCAGGTACCACCGGCCCTGGGACGCGACCAGGTGGTGCGGCTCGGACCGGCGGGCCTGGGCATCCCCCTCGCCCCGCGGCAGGTAGTCGAAGCGCACTGTCACCCGGTCGCGCACCGCCTGCGCGAGCGTCAACAGCACGTCGAGCGGAACCGCCGGCGTCGGCGCCTCACCCGCAGGCCCGACCGTCGTCACCTCCACCGCATCGAGCCGATGCCGCAGCCGCGACGGCAGCACCTGCCGCATCGTCGCGAGCGCGCGCACCGCCGCCTCGCCGATACCGGCACCCAGCGCCGGGGCCGCTCTCAGCGCGATGGCGACCGCGAGCGCCTGGTCGTCGTCGAACAGCAGCGGGGCCATGTCGGTGCCCGCTTCGAGGCGGTATCCCCCGTCGGGCCCCATCGTCGAGCCGATGCGGTAGCCCATCTCGCGCAGGCGGTCGATATCGCGCCGTACCGTGCGATCGCTGACCTCGAGCCGCGCCGCCAGCACCGAGCCCGGCCAGTCGCGCCGGGCCTGCAAGAGCGACAGCAGGGTGAGCAATCGCGACGTCGTGGCCATGGCATCCACGATATTTGGAGTACCGGACGGAAACTGACCTACACGGCTGAGATCTTCGATGTACAAGCCCGAACGGGCCGACACATCGAGGAGCAGACATGTCCGTGCAGACCACCACCCACCTGAACTTCCGCGGCGACGCCCGCGAGGCGCTCGCGTTCTACCAGTCCGTCTTCGGCGGACACCTCGCCGTAAACACCTACGCCGATTTCGGGATGCCGGCCGAGATCCCCGGGTCCGACAAAGTCGTCTTCGGCCTCGTCGCCGCCGAGAACGGCTTCCGCCTCATGGGCTACGACATCCCCGGCCGCACCGAGGGCGCCATCGCCGGCGGCGGCGCCACCCACCGCGAGAACAACACGACGGTCACCGACCAGGCGCTCTTCGTCGCGATCAGCTCGCCCACGCTCGACGAGTTGCAGGGCTACTGGGATGGGTTGGCGGTGGATGCCACGGTCGTCGAGCCTCTGGCAGCGTCCGCGTGGAGCGCGGGGTTCGGGATGCTGACCGACCGGTTCGGCGTGACGTGGAGCTGCAGCGTCGACGCGGGGTGAGTGGCGCGGGCGCGTGACGCGACAGGCCCCTTCGCTCACTCCCAGGGAACGTGAGGTGCGGAGTCCGGGGCGGGGCACCGTCAGAGCGGCGCATCGATGCCGCGAATTCCGGCCCGACGATACTTCTCCCGACACCACGCTTCGGGTCGGAGGAAGCGCGTCGGGCTGCGCCAGGGTCTTAACGCCGGGCCAAATGAGCGGGGCGGGGAAGAGTCCCCGCCCCGTGGCATCCCTCAGTCACCCGCCGCAGGCACCGGATTCGCCGCGGCGAACACGTTCCGCGGGTCCCACTCGGCCTTGAGCTCGCGCAGGCGTTCGATCGACGCCCCGAACCCCGGCGCGCGGTCCGCTCCCCCGTCGAGGAACGTCAGCGCGAGACCCTCCCCCGCCCACGGCTCGAGCGCGTCGACGAGGCCGGTGGCCGCGGCGACCGCCGCCGGACCCGCCTCGGGCACGGGCGGCACCGCGATCCCGTGCACGATGTAGTCGCCCGCAACCGCCGACACCGCACCGGCATCCGCCGCCGGGCGTGCGGCCGCCCCGCCCAGGTGGCGCAGCTCGGCGACGAAGAGCCCCGGATCCTCGGATGCCGCCACGAACGCCGCAACGGCCTCCCCGGGCAGCGAGGGGAGCATCCGGTGGCGGGTGACCGCGGGGGTCGGCTGCGGCGGGTCCATGTGCACGTGCACGAGAGCGGCCGACGGGATGCGGCCGAACGTGTCGATCTCGGGCGCGAGCTCGCGCAGCGGCAGCAGCAGCTCGTCGGAGCGAGCATCGGATTCGAGGATTGCCCCGTCGACCACGACAACCGACCGGCCCGAGAGGAACGGCGGCAGTTCGGGCAGCGGCGGCAGGTGCAGCACGCGCAGGGTCGACGTGACGGATTCGGGAAGGGATGCCGTCCACTCCGCCCACGCGCGACTCACGGCCGGCGTGAGCGAGGCGTCCCACAGCAGCATCCCGGCGAACACGTCGGCGTGAGGCAGCAGATCAATCTCGAGTGAACGACGATCACCTCGGCCAGCGGCGTTGAATCGGGCGATAAGTCATCAAAGAAGAGCAGACACTCGGTGAATGGGAACGCACCCCGATGCCGACAGCGGCACCGGCGGGTTCTTCCTTGCTCTACCGCTTACCTGTCTTGCCCTGCTCACGAAGCACCGCATCGGCATCCGCCAGGTCAGGCAGAGCGCTCGAAGCGACTCCGACCACAAGCATCTTTCCAAGCCGCACGCTGCCGCGCCGTTCCTCATAAGCACTGATTCAGTTACCGAATCCAACCCCAGTCAGAATCCCGGCCGGCCGAAGGTAAGCCGGTCAAGCACCGATGCTCCGAGTTCCCGTCAACGCCCCCAAGCTCGACGACAAATGAATCTATCAAAGCGGCTCAGTTAGGAAGGAGATGATGGCCTTGCGCTTTGAATCTCGCCTGCTTGTATTTTCCCCTGCTGTGGACCGACCAGTGCTCCGCCGCCTGATCTCCAATATGAGGATGTCGAGTAACGCTGCGATGCTTCGCTCAGTGCGCCCCTCCGCCGCTCGGTAAGCCCGAAAATGACGTTTGACCAATCGGCTGCCGAGTACCACTGCTACATCGGGCTGGATGGAGGCGAGATTTTTCCTCCCGCCTGCCACGGCCTCGAGCTCGTGAAGCTCCGCTCCCAGGATCCGCGCGGTAACCACCTCTCGCACGCCCGGGGGCGCTGAGTGGAGTCGAAACCAACGCTCTACGGCGTCGCGAACGTCCTGGGCGTCTCGCTCAAAGTCTCGAAGCCGGGCGCGACATGTAACAAGTGCATTGGTGAGTTCCGTGGGTTGCGTCTCGTGCCAACTGTCGAGTTCGGATCTCTCGAGCAGCTCGAGCGCGGCACGGTTCTTTCGACTCAACAGCCCAAGATCCTGGTAGTTCGGCACATATGTCGGGCGTTGAATAACCAGCAGAAGGGGCTGCACCAGTCGGCGGCTCGTGCGCGTGGCAAGCACTTGCTGGCTACGTCGTTCGACGGACCGCTGAAAGAGCCAAAGCGCGAGGCCAAGGGCAAGGCCGGTGACTGTGGCTACGATGAGGTCGGGCACAAGCGAAGACCAGTTCGCGGGCCAGCCGGGTGCCCCATCTCCCGACATTTCGTAGGTGCTTAACAACCGTGCGCTCGTTGATAACATTGTGAAACTCTAGTGGGGCAAGCTCCGCGTACGCAGCCGAAAGCGAAAGGCCCAATCGCACAGGCCACTGCAATAAACCAAGTTTTGCCACTGTCCATGAAATGGCCACTCAGCGCCTACATCCAGGTCGCCATTCGAGCGACGCGGAGGTGCGGATAAATTTCCGACCGATCTGTACCCTGACTCTTGCGGGGCCGTAACACGGCGCGGGCCTCTCGCATGTCCATCAATTTCTCGACCGCTCCTGGCAACGAAGATACGATGCCGCCCCCGGTGGGTACCGCGCACTTTGCGATACCGCAAGCTCTAGTGCGCGTGAACTTAGAGCGGCCCGTTAGGACTTCACAAGTGTGGCACACGGCAATTGCATAGAAAAGCTGCGTATTCAGGGTCCTGGGTCAGCATTGCTGGAAGCTGATGAGGGAAGTCGGTCTGATGCTGTTGAACGAGAAGTAGAACGATCTCGAACAAGTGGAAAAGTATTACCTCGACGGTGATCGATCTTCTCCCTGACGCAGGACACGCGTAGTCAGCGATGCCTCCGAGCGAAATCTGACTCAAGGGCATCGCGTGTGCTCGCGCGATGCCCATCGTCACATGTGACGTATTTGATACATTGAGTGCGTAACTTTTCTGATACGTTCTGCAGCGCTCCATCGAAAGACGAGTCCCATGACAGACCCGGCCTCACCCGCATCTCCATCGGCGACTGCCCGCATCGTGTGGGACACTGCGGACAAGTTTCTCCGTAATGTCGTCGAGCCTCAGGAGTATGGCGACTACATCCTCCCCTTCACCGTGCTGCGTCGCCTCGAGTGCCTGCTCGCGAGCACGAAGAGGGACGTGATCGAGTATGTGCGCAGCCTCGGTGAGATGCCGCCGCACCTGATCGACATCGCGGTCCGCGATTGCTTCAAGCTGAGCTTTTTCAACGTCTCCGAGCTGGACCTCGCGACCATCGCGTCGGTCGACGACAACGTCGACAAGTCGCTGACGAGTTACGTCGCCGGCTTCTCGAACAACATCGCTGACATCTGGAACGCCTTCGAGTTCCCGAAGCTGGTGACCAAGCTCGCCTCAGCCAATCGTCTGCACGCGGTGGTGAAGCACTTTTCCACGCTGCCGCTAGGCCCCGACCAGGTCTCTAACACCGCGATGGGCGACATCTTCGAGGACGTGATGTACCGCGCGTTCGACAAGAAGGGTAAGGGCGCGGGTGCGTTCTACACACCCCGTGACGCGATCAAGCTCATGGTCGACGTGCTCTTCGCGGCCGACGAAGACTCCCTAGTCGGTGAAAGCACGCTGCGTTCGATCTATGACCCGACCGCTGGGTCCGGCGGCATGCTGCTCGTCGGGCAGGACTCGCTTAAGGCCCTAAACCCCGACATCAAGGTCACACTGTTCGGTCAGGAACTGATGCCCTCCGCCTACGCACTTGGTAAGGCGGACCTGCTGATCCAGGGCGGCCGGCCGGACGCGATTCGGATGGGCGACACGCTCATCCGCGACGAGTACGAGGGGCAGACCTTCGACTACGTGCTGTCTAACCCGCCGTTCGGCTCGGACTGGGGTGTGCAAGAAACCGAGGTGCGCAAGCAGGCAAAGATCGACGGCTCCCGGTTCAGCCATGGCCTGCCGCCGAAGTCTGACGGTCAGATGCTGTTCCTTGCGCACTGCGCATCGAAGCTCACGCCCGCCGGCAAACAGGGCCACGGTGGTCGTGCCGCGGTGGTCTCCAACGCGTCTCCGCTGTTCACGAGCGATAAGGGCGCGAACGCGATCCGCCAGTGGCTATTCGACGAAGACCTCGTCGACGCGATCATTGCTCTGCCGACGCAGATGTTCTATGGCACCGGCATCGCGACCTACATCTGGATCCTCGACACAAACAAAGTCGAGCACCGCGCCGGCATGATTCAGCTCATCGACGGGTCGGACCTGTGGGACCCGATGCGTAAGCCCATGGGCGACAAGCGACGCTACGTCTCCGACCCCAAGCGCGCCGCGCTCCTTCGCGCGTACCGTGACTTTGATCACGCGGATCCGAAGACCTCGAAGGTGCTGCGGTCTACGGACTTCCAATTCATCGACGTCCCCGTCTACAAGCAGGCTCGGCTCGCGACTGTCGTGAGCGATGATGCGATCGAGGCGCTCCTCGAGCGCAAGGACTTCACCGCTGCGCACGCCGATGCGCTGCGCTCGCTCAACGAGTCACCGTGGAACGGACTCGCCACCGCGTGGCCGAAGGTCGCGACGGCGAACGGCCTCAAGGTGCCGGTCACGCAGATTGACGCCGTCATGAAGGCCGTCGGTGTCGAGGATGAGAACGCACCCGTTGCCGTTGATCGCAAGGGCAACCCGGTCATTGCGGACGGATGGAAGATCACCGAGCGCGTGCCGCTCAGTGAAGACCTCGACGAGCACATGCAGCGTGAGGTTTTGCCGTTCGCTCCCGACGCGCAGTGGGACGAAGCCGCCGCGAAGGCCGGCAACGAGATTGCCTTTACGCGCCGATTCTACGTGCCCGAAGAGCCGCGCGACCTCACCAAGATCGATGCCGACGTGAAGCGTGTCATGGGCGAGCTGGCGGAGATGTTCGAGGCGGTGAGTCACGAATGACGAATTACGCACCCCTGTGGAAGCTCGCTGAAGTAAATCCAGCGACACCCGAGTTCCAGGATCTCGACGAGGGTGAATCCGTTGGTTTCATGCCCCTCGAGACGATCTGGCCTGGCGGGCGTGCTGATTACTCTCGTTCAATCAGCTGGTCAAAGAAGTTGAGCTACACCACATTCCGTCGAGGCGATGTTCTTGTCCCCAAGATCACTCCAACGTTTGAGGCCGGGCGGTCGATCATCGCGCAGATTCCAACAGATCTCGGTGTTGCGTCGACCGAGGTACATATTGTCCGCGCGCAGCCGGGGGTGGACCCTCGCTTCGTGACTTACTCGTTGCAGAGTGCGCCGTTCCTCGACGAGGGTGCTCATTCCCTACAGGGCGTCGGAAACCTCCGTCGCATCACCGCTCGGTTCGTACAAGAGCATAAATTACTCGATGCGCCTCGGGAAATGCAGAGGCGGATCGCCGACTACCTTGACCGCGAGACCGGTGAGATCGACGCGATGCTGGCGAAGATGAACGAGCTGTCGGAGACACTCGAGGCGCGGCGCGCCGTGGCAATCGAAGTCGCGATCTTTGCGGACGGGCGTCGAGGTGCTCTTGGGCACATAATTGATTGCCTCCCTGGATACGCCTTTCCGAGCGGACAATTCAGCAACGACGACTCGGATATTCCGCTTCTCCGAGGCGTCAACGTGAAGCCATTTGGGCTCGATTGGTCAGAAACAGTGTATTGGAGGAGCAGGAACGTTCCGGACTTGAGCGAGTACTACGTCGGACCAACTGACATCGTGCTTGGTATGGACAGGCCTTTCGTGAGTGGAGGCACTCGCGTGGTTCAAGTACCTGCGGACGCTCCGCACTCTCTCCTGGTGCAACGCGTTCTCCGCATTCGTGTGCGCGAAGGCATGGGTAACGCGCGCTATGTTTACTATGCTCTGCGTGCACAATCATTCAAGGAATACGCGACCCCTAAGTTCACGGGAATTAGCGTTCCACACATCAGTGAGGATCAGGTGCGAAACTTCCGTATCCCCTTATCGTCCCCCCATGAACAAGCCCGCATCGCCGATCACCTCGACGAGGTCACCGGCAAGATCGACCAGATGCTAGCGAAGACCGCTGAGTTGAAATCTCTCCTCCTTGAGCGCCGTTCGGCACTCATCACAGACGTTGTTACCGGAAAGAAGCAACTGCGCTCATGAGCGATGCGCAGCTGATGGAACTCGCCCTCGAGCAGGACCTCTGCGCGGAGCTGTCCGAACGCGGATGGATATACGAGGACTATGGCAACACCGGCACCGCCGGCTGGGACGTGGGTCTCGCCATGGTTCCGCGCGACGTGCTCCCGTGGCTCGAGACGCAGTACCCCGACGAGTACGAGAAGGCGGTGCCCGCCGATCTCGTGAACGGACAGCGTGACGCCGCCGAGATGAAGCTCCTCACACATATCACGAAGGAGCTGGCAAAGCAGACGCGCATGGATCCCATCACCGGGCACCCGGTGGGCGGCCTGCTCGGCGTGCTCCGCAAGGGTTTCTCCTACGCGCAGGTCGGGCGGCCGTCGGCGACATTCGGACCCCTAGTCGTGTTCCCGCCGGCGAACCCGAACCTCACCGAGGTCGTTGGGCAGTCCGACGCCGTGACGCTCCGCATCCTGCGCCAGGTGCGTTTCGACACCACGTCGACCGAGACGATTGACGTCGTGCTGACGGCGAACGGCATTCCGCTCGTGACCATGGAGCTGAAGACCGACAACACGCAGACGGTGCAGCACGCGATCCGGCAGTACCAGCAGGACCGCGTGCCGAACAAGAACCGTCCACTCCTCGCACCCGGCCGTGCGCTCGTGCACTTCGCCGTGTCGAACGACCTCGTGTTCATGACGACGAAGCTCGCCGGTAGTGACACCGTGTTCTTGCCCTTCAACCAGGGCAACAACGGTCACGAGGGCAACCCTGTCTCAGACACGGGCTCACCGACCAACTACCTGTGGCGAGAGATCCTCGCGCGCCCGACGTTCCTGCGGATACTGAAGGACTTTGCGCTGTTCGAGCCGAACAAGTCCGGTAAGAAGGACGGCCGTCTCGTCTTCCCGCGCTTTCACCAGCTCCGCGCGGTTGAGCGTGTCGTCACGGACGTCGAGCAGCGCGGCACGGGTGGGAAGTATCTCCTCTGGCACTCGGCGGGCTCCGGAAAGACGAAGACGATCGCGTGGCTCAGCCACCGTCTAATCCGGCACATGGGCCCGGACAGCACCTCGACGTTTGACTCGGTGATCGTCGTCACCGACCGCACGGTGCTGGACGAGAACATCCGCGACGACATGAATCTCGTGCAGTCTTCGAAGGGGCTCGTGGTATCGGTGGGCGAGAAGTCCGGTGCGAAGTCTCCGCAGCTGAAGAAGGCGCTCATCGAAGGCGACCACATCATCACCTGCACTCTGCAGACCTTCCCTGAGGTTATGAAGCTCATCGAGAACACTCAAGACCTGCGTGGCCGTCGCTGGGCGGTCGTTGCCGACGAGGCGCACTCGTCGCAGACCGGTGAGAGCGCGCGCAAGCTCAAGGAGCTTCTCGCCGATACCGTCGGAGTGGACTTCGACGAGGACGACATCGACGCCGAGCTCTCGGCCGAGGATCTGCTACGTGCAAATAACAGCGCGGTCGCGAACGCGGAGAACATCACGTTCATCGCGCTGACCGCGACGCCGAAGTCGAAGACCCTGCGCCTGTTCGGCACGCAGAATCCCGACACGGATCGCTGGGAGGCCTTCGACACGTACACGATGGCTCAAGCGATCGAAGAGGGCTTCATCCTCGACGTGCTGCAGAATTACTCGACCTACGACATGTTCCTGAGGGTCAAAAATTCGCTCGGCGAAGCTCACGACCTAGAGGTGAATACGGGCGAGGCGGTGACGAACATCGTCAAGTATGCCCGCCTGCACCCGACCGCCGTCGCGCAGAAGGTGCGTGTGGTCGTTGAGCACTTCCGTCGCAACGTCATGCACCTGCTGGACGGCGAGGCGAAGGCCATGGTCGTGACCGGCACCCGCATGGAGGCCTACACCTGGTCGAAGAAGATGAACGAATACATCGCTGAGCGCGGGTACCACGACATGGACACACTCGTCGCCTACTCCGGCTCGCTCAAGAACGATGCCGGCGATACGGTCACCGAGGTTGCGCTCAACGGCACCGGCGATGTCGCGCGCGCGTTCCGCGAGGAAGGCATCTATAAGGTGCTCATCGTCGCGAATAAGTTCCAGACCGGGTTCGATGAGCCGAGGCTCATGGCGATGTACGTCGACAAGAAACTGTCGAACATCACCACCGTGCAGACGCTGTCGCGCCTCAACCGCATGTACCCGGGCAAGACCGCGCCGATGGTCGTGGACTTCATGAATTCGCCGGAGGACATACAAAAGGACTTCCGGCTCTACTACGAAGACGCGCACGTGAAGGGTGAGGTCGATCCGAACGCGCTGCATACGCTCGCAGAGCGCCTAGACACCGCCGGCTTCTACACCGAGAGCGGGTTGGAGGCTGCGGCGAGGGCATACATCGAGAACCTGGGCAGTGAGCAGATCTCGAAGGCCGTCTCACCGATCGTCGCGAAGTGGCAGGGCGAGTGGAAGCAGGCGAAGCTCGCGAAGGACAAAGCGGCGCACGAGCAGATCGAGAGCTTCCGCTCCGATGTCATCAGTTACCGCAACGCCTGGCAGTTTCTCAGCCAGATTGTGGACTACGACGACCCAATGCTTGCCAAGCGCGCAGTGCTGACGACGCTGCTCGCACGCCGTCTGCACACGGACGGCATCCAGGTCGACCTCAGCTACCTCGATGGGGTTCAGCTCTCGGGGGTGAAGCTTGTTCCTGCCGCGATTGCTGTGGACTACTCCCTTAGTGAGGGCAGCAGTGACGGCATTGAGCTCCCGCAGTTCGACGGTGAGCACGGCGGCGGCGCCGCAGCTCCTAAGCGCGGTCCGCTCGACGAAGCGATTGACGCGGTCAACGAGCTGTTCTCCACGAAGGGCGTCGACGTCGGCAAGGACAGCGTCGCCGGCTTCATCACGACGTTCTGGGGCTTCCTCGATGCCGACGATGACGCCGTTGCGATGGCGCAGAACAACTCCGCGGCGCAGATGAAGGCGTCGGAGAGCTTTCAGAATGCCGTCGGTCTGGCGATGTTCAAGGCCGTGCGCGAGGCACAAGAGATTCAGACGTACATGGCAGATCCGTCGTTCCTGAACGACATCGCCGCGATCGCCGCCGACGCGCTCCATTCGCAGTACCGGAATGACGCCAGCGAGGTTGTGTCGTGACGGGCGTGCCCCCGCCCTCGTTCGGCGACGTCATTCGGGAGGCGCGTAAAAAGCGGGAATGGAGTCAGGAGATACTGGCCGAGAAGGCCGGAGTCTCCCGACCCACAGTCGCACGTGTCGAGCGCGGCGATGACGTGTCGACTGCGAATTTGACGAAGATCGCTGACGTGCTCGGACTGCAGATCCTGCTTGCCGAGCGGGAGACGGAGTAACGATGATGGAATTGGTAAAACTCGCTCGTCAGGACGAACGGGAACTCCTCGGTGAAGCATGTCGGATTCAAGACTCCGAAGTAGCGTTCCACCGTTGTCGTGCGGCTGCCATGCGACGCGCGCCAGAGAGTCTGTAAAGACTGAGCGGCGAGAACGGAGGCGTGACGATCGCTAAATTCTCGCCGTCCGAGGAAGCGCCCGCCACATCAACGAACCGCGTGGCTCGTCGCAGCGCCGGATTCACGCCCTCGTGAGGTCATCGCGACCCCGCGCCGTTGCACAAGCTCGCGGCGCTTGCGAACCTCAGCCCGGAAACACCGGCCTCGCATCCACCGGCCGCGCCCCCTCGTACCAAGCCGTCATCCGCAACGTCTCCAGATCCGCGAACCGCCGCCCCGAGATCTGCAACCCGATCGGCCGCCCATCGGCCGTGAACCCGCAGTTGATCGACGACGCCGGCTGCCCCGACATGTTGTAGGGCAGCGTGAACGCGATGTGCGACATGGCCTCGCTCGCGTCGAAGCCCCACGGCATCGGCCACTCGGCGGGGAAGGCCGCCATCGGGGCGACGGGCGCGAGCACGGCGTCGAACGACGAGGTTGCGGCGACCGTGCGCTTCTGCAGCTCACCGAACGTCTCGTACGCCTCCAGGGCGCGGCGGCCCGTCATGTCGGAGCCGGGGTGCACCCACTCGGCGATGTAGGGCAGCACCGCGATCTGCGCCTCGTGCGACAGGCCCAGGTAGGTGCGCCAGAAGCGGATCCGCCAGAAGTCGTCGATGTCGCGCAGAATGCCGTCGTCGATGAACGCCGGCAGCTCCACGACCTCGGCTCCGGCGTCGGCGAACGTGTCCGCCGCGCGCAGCACCGCCGCCCGCACCTCGGGGTCGACGGGCATGCCCGCGCCCGGGTCGAGGTGCACGGCGATGCGGCGCCCCCGCACGTCGGTGTCGAGGTCGAGCCAGTCGATGTCGGCATCCGGAAGCGAGGTGTAGTCGCGCTCGTCGGGGCGCGCGACGGCGTGCATGCCGAGCGCCACATCGGCGATGGTACGGGCCAGCGGGCCGGCCGAGCGCCCGAAGTACGGGTTGTCGAGCGGGATGCGGCCGTTGCTCGGCTTGAGGGTGGCAACCCCCGTCCACGCGGCGGGCAGCCGCACCGAGCCGCCGATGTCGGTGCCCATGTGCACGACGCCGAAGCCGGCCGCGGCGGCCGCTCCCGCGCCCGAGCTCGAGCCGCCCACCGTCCACTCAGGGTTCCACGGGCTGCGGGTGATGCCCGACAGGCTCGACACCCCCGACGAGAGCATGCCCCAGTCGGGCATGGTGGTCGACCCGACGATGACCGCGCCCTGCTCGAGCAGGCGCTCCACCACGGGAGAGTCGCGCTCGGGCACGACACCGGCGGTCCCGGCGACGCCCGCGTGCGCCGGGATGCCGGCGCGCACGAAGTTCTCCTTCACGGTGACGGGCAGCCCGTCGAGCGGACCCCGCTGCTCGCCGCGCTCCCACCGCGCGGCGGAGGCCGCGGCATCCTGGAGCACCTGGGCGGGATCGAGGTCGGTGAAGGCGTTGATCACGCCGTTGCGGGCGGCGATGTCGGCGAGCACCGACTCGGCGGCATCCACCGGCGTGAGCTCCCCCGACGCGTACGCCGCGGTGAGGGCGGCCCCGGTCATCTCGATCGCGGGGGTGATGGTGGGCTGCGCGGTCATCGCGTCTCCTGCACGTGGCTGATGGTCGGAGTCGCGTCGATGAGAACGCGCGTGTACTCCTGCTGGGGGGATGCGTAGACCGACTCGGTCGGACCCTGCTCGACGATCTCGCCCTTGCGCATGACCGCGACGCGGTCGCACAAATACCGCACGACGTGGAGGTCGTGCGAGACGAAGATGAGGGTCAGACGGTACTCGTCGACGAGGTCGGCGAGCAGGTTCAGCACCTGCGCACGCACCGACACGTCGAGGGCGCTCACCGGCTCGTCGGCGACGAGGATGCGCGGCCGGCACACCAGCGCCCGCGCGATCGAGATGCGCTGGCGCTGACCGCCTGAGAACTGGTGCGGGAAGCGGTCCACCGCGTCACGCGGCAGGCCCACCGCCTCGATCATCTCGGCCACGGCATCCGCCCGCTCCTTGGCGTTCATGGCGGTGCCATGCTCGAGGTTCGCGGCGTTCAGCAGCGGCTCGGCCACGATGTCGCGGATGCGCATGCGCGGATCGAGCGAGGCCATCGGGTCTTGGAACACGATCTGCAGGTTGCGGCGCAGCTCGGCCAGGTCTTTCGCGCCGGCCTTCACCAGGCTGCGTCCCACGACCTCGAGCTCGCCCGAGGTCGGCTGGTCGAGTCCCGACAGCAGACGCAGCAGCGTCGACTTGCCCGACCCCGACTCGCCCACGATGCCGAACCGGTCGCCCGCGGCAATCGAGAACGAGACGCCGTTCAGCGCCTTCACCTCGCGCGGGGCGGTGAACAGCGACGTGCGGGGGGACTTGTACACGCGGGTGAGGTTCTCGACCCGCACCACGTCACCCGACACCTCGGGGGCTGCCGCGGTCATGCGCGAGACCGCGTGACCCGGGCGGTAGTTCGCTGCGGTGGCGACGGTGAAGAGCCGGCCGCTGTCGTCGGTGGCCGAGAGATCGGATGCCGCGAGCAGCCCGCGCGTGTACGGGTGCTGCGGGCGCGTGAAGATCTGATCGATCGAGCCTCGCTCGACGACCTCGCCCTTGTTCATCACGAGTACCCGCTCGCACGTCTCGCCGACCACGGCGAGGTCGTGCGTGATGAAGAGCAGACCCGTGTCGCGGCGCTTCACGGTCGCGAGCACCAGGTCGAGCACCTGCTTCTGCACCGTCACGTCGAGCGCCGTCGTCGGCTCGTCGCACACCAGCAGCTCGGGGTCGTTCGCCAGCGCGATGGCGAGCACCACCCGCTGCCGCTGACCACCCGACAGCTGGTGGGGATACGCCTGCGCAGCCTCGGAGGGAGACGGGATGCCGACATCCTCGAGCAGCTGCAGGGCGCGAGCGGTCGCCGCGCGGCGGTCGCGCTGCGTGCCGTGCACGATCATCGCCTCGGCGATCTGCGGACCCACCTGCATGAGCGGGTTGAGCGCGGTCATCGGCTCCTGGAAGACCATGGCCGAGCGCGTGCCCCGGATGCCGGCGAGCTCGCGCTCACCCAGGTCGACCAGGTTGCGCGGGTCGCTGCCGACGAGCACGCTGCCCTCGGCCCGCAGGTTCGCGGGAAGCAGACCCATCACCGCGAGTGAGGTGAGCGACTTGCCCGAGCCCGACTCGCCGATCAGTCCGACGCGCTCGCCGCGCTCGATGTGGAACGACAGCTCCGACACGAGCGTGCGGTCGCCGGAGCGGATGGTGAGGCCCGACACATCGACGGCGCGACCCTCGACCGGAGGGGTGCCCACGGGGCCTGACTGCAGAACGGTGGACATCATCGACTCCTGAGGGTGGGATCGAGCCGGTCGCGCAGACCGTCGCCGAAGAGGTTGAACCCGAGCACGGCCACGGCGATCGCCAGACCCGGGAAGATGATGAGGTAGTCGTTCACACCGAGGAACTGCTGCGAATCCAGCAGCATGCGCCCCCACGACGGGGTGGGCGGCATCGTCCCGAGCCCCAGGAACGACAGTCCCGCCTCGGCGAGTACCGCGATGGCGAAGTTGACCGAGCACTGCACGATCAGCATCCCGCCGATGTTCGGCAGCACGTGCCGCACCGCGATCGCGATGTCGGGACGGTTGGCGGCCTTCGCCGCGAACACGTAGTCCATCGACATCACCTGCAGGGTGCCGGCGCGGGCGACCCGGGCGAACGCCGGTGCCGAACCGATGCCCAGCGCGATCATCGCCGTGACGGTGCCGCCGCCGAAGACCGCCCCGAACACGATGGCCAGCAGCAGGCCCGGGAAGGCCATGAGCACATCGCTGCCGCCCATGACGAGCACTCCGGCCCGCTTCGGGCGCATCCCGGCCAGGATGCCGAGCGGCGCGCCGATCACCAGGCCGATGGCGACCGCGATCGTGCCGACCAGCATCGTGATCTGCGCTCCCGCCATGACCTGCGAGAGCACGTCGCGGCCGTACCGGTCGGTTCCCATCCAGTGCGCGCCCGAGGGCGGCTGCAGGCGGTCGGATGCCACGGCCATCGTCGGGTCGTACGGCGTCCACACGAGCGAGACCAGCGCGGTCAGCGCCACCAGCACGATGAGGGCGCCGCCGATGACGAGGCCCGGCTCGAGCGGTCGGCGTTCGCGGCGGACGCGGACGGCCGTCTCGGAGACGGTGCCGGGGACCGGACGGTCGGTGAGAGGAGTCGTGGACATCAGGCCCTCCGGAGGCGGGGGTCGATCGAGGTGTAGGCCACGTCGACGAGGAAGTTGATGACGACGACCGCGAGCACGAGCAGCAGCACGATGCTCTGCACGGCCAGCAGGTCGCGGTTGGCGACGGCGTCGACCAGGTAGCTGCCGAGGCCCGGGATGGCGAACACCCGCTCCACCACGACGGCACCGACGAGAAGACCCGCGAGCTGCACGCCCACGACCGTCAGCACCGGCACCGCGGCGTTCTTCAGGCCGTGGCGCACGAGCGCGGCGTTGGCCGTGAGCCCCTTGGATCGGGCGGTGCGCAGGAAGTCCTGGCCCTTGATCTCGAGCACGGCGGAACGCACGTACCGGGTGAGGATCGAGGCCTGCACCGACCCGAGGGCGAGCACGGGCAGGATCGCGTATCGCAGCACGTCGGGTCCCCACCGCCAGCCGCCGGAGGGGAGCAGGCGCAGCTGGATGGCGAAGACGGCGATCAGCAGCATCCCCACGAGGAAGCTCGGGAGGGCGACACCGACCTGCGAGAGAGCCGACACCACCCCGCCGCTGGCCTTGCCGTGGCGCATCGCCGAGAGCGTGCCCAGCGGCACGGCCACGACGAGCGCCACGACCATGGCGAGCACGACCAGCAGCAGCGTGACCTGGGCCCGCTCGACGAGGGTCGGTGCGATCGGCGCCTGCGTCACGTAGGAAGTGCCGAAGTCACCGCGCAGGATGCCGCCGATCCACTGCAGATACTGCTCCCACAGCGGTGCGGTGGTGCCGTACTGGGCACGCCAGGCGTCGAGCTGCTCGGCCGTGGCGTCGGTCCCGAGGGCGACCGTGGCCGGGTCTCCGGGCATGACCCGCAGCAGCAGGAAGACCAGCAGCGTGGACACCCAGACGGTGGCCAGGAAGGTCCCTGCGAGCTTGAGAAGACGGAGAGGCACGGTCGCCCCCTTTCAGGATCGAATCGGGTGGGTCAGTTCCAGGCGAGCTTCGTCATGTTGAGCGACTCGGTCACCGCGTTGGGCGCGATGCCCTGCAGCCCGGCATCCGCCACGACGATGTTCGGGAAGAGGAACAGAGGGAGGGATGCCACGTCTTCGGCGGTGATCTTCGCGACCTTCTTCATGCCCTCGATCCACTCCTCCTTCGTGCCCGCGTCGGCCGCGGCAGCGATGGGCGCGATCTTCGCGTTGTCGTATCCGATGTAGTAGTCGGGGTCGTTGAACACCGTGAGGATGTCGCGCGGCTCCACCGCGAGGATGACCGTCATCTCGTAGTCGTCCTTGGTGAAGACCTCGTCGAGCCACACGGCGGGGAACTCGAGGGTCTCGATGGTCGCGGTGACGCCGATCTCGGCGAGCTGCGAGACGACGACCTCGGCGACCGCCGTGGCGTACGGACGCGTGGGCACCTTGAACGTGACCGACAGGTTCGAGGCACCGGCGTCGGCGAGGAGCTCGCGCGCCTTGTCGGGGTCGTAGGGGTACAGGTCGTTCAGGTCTTCGTAGTACGGGTCGGTGGGGGGCACCATCGCACCGATGAGCTCGCCGTAGCCGGCCCACGCGGCATCCAGAACCGCCTGACGGTCGATGCCGTACGCGATCGCCTGGCGCACGCGCACGTCGTCGAAGGGCGCGGCCTGGTTGTTGAGGCCGAGCAGGATCTCGCCGTTGGACGAGCCCTGCAGCACCTGGAAGGCGGGGTCGGTCTCGAACTGCGAGACGAGGTCGGGCGCCTGCATGTTGTAGAGCATGTCGACGTCACCGGCGCGCAGCGCGTTCGTGCTCGCGGTGGCGTCGGCGAAGTAGCGCAGCGTGATGTCCTGCATCGCGGGCGCCTCGCCCCAGTAGTCGTCGCGGGCGGCGAGCGAGATGTGGTCGCCCTGCACGCGCTCGGTGATGGTGAAGGGGCCGGTGCCGACGGGGGTGTTGGCCAGGTCGGCGACGCCGTCGGTGTCGAACATGATGCCGACGGTGCCCGCCATGTTGTACAGCCACGAGTTGCTGGGCTTGGTGAGGATGACGCGTGCCTCGGTGGGCGAGACGACCTCGACGTGGTCGAGGAGCGCCATCTTGCTCTGGTTGATCGTCCAGTTCGTCTTGACGCGCTCCAGCGAGAACTTCACGTCGTCGGCGGTGAACGCCGCGCCGCTCGAGAAGGTGACGCCCTCCTGGAGGGTGAAGTCGTAGGTGAGGCCGTCGTCGCTGACCGTCCACGCGGTCGCGAGCTGCGGGACGAGCTCACCGTCCTGATCGAGCGAGACGAGCGTCTCGTAGACGTTGTTGAGCAGCACCTGCGGGATGGCCGCGCCCGAGGTGGTCGTCAGGTCGAAGTTCGTCGGCTCACCGGTCAGACCGATGGTCGCGACGGGATCGTGGGCGGGTCCTTCGGCGGGCGCGGTGCTGCCCGCGCACGCGGTGAGCGCGAGCGCGAGCGCAGCCGCGCCGAGAGCGGCGGCGGCGGAGCGACGGGAGAGAAGAGTCACGGGTTACTCCTGGGTGGGGGCGTCGGTGGATGCAGGACCGGTCTACTGGTCTGACCAGTAATCGAACGATAAGATGACGCCGAGAGCGGAGCAAGCCAGGAAACAGACTGTTTACACGGCGCGTCCTCCACCGAAACCGAGGGACAAAACGTGGCGTTCACCCCCGTTCAGAAGGTCAGCGCGTACGAGGGCATCGTCGAGCAGATCGAGGCCGCGGTCGACTCGGGCCAGCTCCAGCCGGGCGACCGGCTGCCCGGCGAACGTCGGCTGATGGAGGACTTCTCGGTCAGCCGTGCCACCGTGCGCGAGGCGCTGCGCGTGCTGCAGGCGACCGGTGTGGTGGAGTCCCGTCCGGGCGACCCGCGGGGCCCGGTGATCGCGGCGTTCACGCCGCGCCTGCTCGAGAAGTCGCTCGGCCAGCTCTCGCGCAGCGCGACCAGCCGCACCGAACTGCTGCAGTTCCGGCTGTTCCTGGAGGGGACGGCGAGCTTCCTGGCCGCACAGCACCACACCGACGAGCAGATGGCCCACATCGACGAGAACTCGCAGCGCCTGCACGACTGCGTCGAATCCGGTGACGTCACCCAGTACCCGGGTCTCGTGCGCGCCTTCCACGACACCATCCGCGCGGCCGCGCACAACAGCCTCATCGCGGTGTGCGGCAGCGTCGTCAGCGAGACGATGACCGACCTCATGGGCGGACGCATCGCGTCGCATCGCGAACCGACCGCTCTGCTGCGGCGCAGCGCCGCCGACGGCACGAAGCTCGTGAACATCATCCGCGCGCGCGACGCGCACGCCGCACGCCAGGCGAGCGTCGAGAGCATCTACCGCTTCTACGAGGCCGATCTCACCGTCGCCGAGCGCGAGGCCGTGCGGGCGGCTTTCTGACCCGCCCGCACCGGCTCGGCGCCGCGACCACCGCTTCGGCTCAGCCCTCCGAGCCCCGCGCGCGCACGGCCGCCGCCACTCGCTCCACGGCGAGCGCGGTCGCCGCCGTGCGCAGGTCGACGCCCTCCGCCGACGCGCGGCCCGCGACGAGCCGCCACGACTCCCTCATGCGCTGCGTGAGGCGCTGCTCGACGTCGGCGGCATCCCACCACCATCCCTGCCGCGCCTGCACCCATTCGAAGTAGCTGACGACGACACCCCCGCCGTTGGCGAGCAGGTCGGGCACGATCTCGATCCCGCGATGGCGCAGCGCGGCCTCCGCCGTCGAGGTGACCGGTCCGTTCGCCCCCTCGACGATGATGCGCGCGCGCACGCGGTCGGCGTTCTCGTGGGTGATGACACCCTCGACGGCGGCGGGGATGAGCACGTCGACGGGCTCGGTGAGCACGTCGGCTGCGGCGAGCGCGTCACCGTCGGCGAATCCCGCGACGCTGCCCGTGGCATCGACGTGGGCGGCGAGCGCGGACAGGTCCAGGCCGTCGACGGCGCGCGTGCCGCCGCGCACGTCGGCGACCGCGGTCACTCGCACGCCGGCGCGGGCGAGTTCGAGAGCGGCGCCCCGACCGACTTTGCCGAAACCGTGCACCGCGGCGGTCGCCTCGCGCGGGTCGATCCCGGCGCGCTCCAGCGCGAGCAACGCGACGGTGGCGACACCCAGCGAGGTGGCGGCGGCCCGGCCCTGCGAGCCGCCGAGCGCGAGCGGTTTGCCGGTGACGACGCCCCACCCCGCACCGCCGGCGGGCGCGGCATCCATCATCCAGGCCATCTCGTCGGCGCCGGACCCGACGTCGGGCGCCGGGATGTCGGTGTCCGCTCCCGTGATGGGGGCCACGGCCCGGGCGTAGCGGCGCACGAGGCGCTCGTACTCGCCCCGGTCGAGGCCACCGGGGTCGACCGCGATCGCGCCCTTCGCACCACCGAACGGCAGGTCGAAGAGAGCGCACTTCCACGTCATCCACATCGCGAGGGCGCGGACGGTGTCGAGGTCGGCGCGGGCGCTGAACCGGATGCCGCCCTTTCCGGGCCCTCGCGCGAGCGAGTGCTGCACGCGGTGACCGGCCACCATCTCGGTCGTGCCGTCGGGACGCCGCAGCGGCAGCATGACGGTCATCTCGCGGTGGGGCACGCTGAGCACCGCGTGCAGGGCGGGGTCGAGGCCCAGCAGACGGCTCGCCGCCTCGAACTGCGCCCGGGCGTCGCCGAGCGGGCCGCGCGCGCCCCCGCCGGCGCGATGCAGACGCGCGGCGATCGCGGCGGCGGGTGCGGTCATCATGTCGCGGTGGCGGGTGGCAGGGGGCGCGAGGGTGGTCGACACGGCCGGTGTCCGATCCGCGTCAGCGCGCCGCGGCGAACTCGGTGAGCACCGCGTCGATGATGTCGAGACCGCGGTGGGCCTCGTCATCGGTGATGACGCACGGCGGCACCACGTGGATGCGGTTGTCGGCGACGAAGGGCAGCAGGCCCCGGCTCAGCAGCGCGGACTTGAGAGCGCCCATCGTCGCGGCCGAGACGGGCGTACGCGTCTCGCGGTCGTCGACGAGTTCGATCGCCCAGAACACGCCGCTGCCGCGCACCTCGCCGATCAGCTCGTGACGCTCGGCGAGCGCGGCGAGTCGCGGTCCGATCACCTCGGCACCCACGCGCCGGGCGTTGTCGATGATCCCCTCCTCGCGCATGGCGCCGATGGCGGCGACGATGCTCGCCGCGGCGAGGGGGTGGCCCGAGTACGTCAACCCGCCGGGGAAGACGCGGTCGTCGAAGTGCGCGGCGATCGCGTCGGAGATGATGACGCCGCCGATGGGCACGTAGCCCGAGTTGACGCCCTTGGCGAAGGTGATGAGGTCGGGGGTGACGCCGTGGGCGTCGAAGGCGAACCACTCCCCTGTGCGACCGAACCCGGCCATGACCTCGTCGAGGATGAGCACGATGCCGTAGCGGTCGCAGATCTCGCGGACGCCGGCGAGGTAACCCGCGGGCGGCGTCATGACACCCGCCGTGCCGGGAACGGTCTCGAGCAGGATCGCGGCGATCGTCGAGGCCCCCTCCGCCTGCACGACCCGCTCGAGGTGGTGCAGCGCTCGCGCGCATTCCTCCTGCTCGGTGGTGGCCCAGAACTCCGAGCGGTACAGGTAGGGGCCGAAGACGTGCACGTGGCCGCGGGAGTATTCGTTGGGAATGCGGCGCCAGTCACCGGTCGCCACGATCGCGGCTCCCGTGTTGCCGTGGTACGACCGGTAGCGCGAGATGACCTTGTCGCGGCCGGTGAACAGGCGGGCCATGCGGATGGCGTTCTCGTTGGCGTCGGCCCCGCCGTTGGTGAAGAACACCTTCGAGAAGCCGGCCGGTGCGACCTCGCAGATCATCGCCGCGGCCTCTGCGCGTGTGGCGTTGGCGTGGGCGGGGGCGACCGTGGTCAGCACGTCGGCCTGGGCCTGGATGGCGGCCACGACCTTCGGATGCTGGTGGCCGATGTTGACGTTGACCAGCTGGCTCGAGAAGTCGAGGTACTCGTTGCCCTCGACGTCCCACACGACGCACCCGGCGCCCGAGACGATCGGCATCGGGGCGAGCGAGCCCTGGGCCGACCACGAGTGGAAGACGTGGGAGCGGTCGGCCTCGGAGATGTCGGCGTTGGTCATGGCGGAGGCGGCGTCTGCGGTGAGTGTCATGGGTCCTCGATGCTCGGGATGGTCGTGGGGTTCATCCTGCTCGCGCGAGCGGACGGGTACCATGCCGATGTGTCGCACCTCTGCCGCCACTATCGACCGAACGGCAGATCCGGCGAGGAGAGGATGCCGCGTGCCCGCTGACCTGCGCTCGCTCATGGACGAGCCCACCTTCCGCCTGACACCCCTGGCATCCGTCGACGAGGCGAGTCTGGCGGCGCCGCTCGCGTGGGCGCACAACTCCGATCTGCCCGACCCGACGCCGTGGCTCGAGCCGGGCGGCCTGCTGCTGACCGACGGCGCGCCCTTCCTTCCGCCGCACGACGCCGCGCCGGGCGAGTACGTCGCGCGCCTGGTCGATCTGGGGGTGCGGGCTCTCGGCGTCTCGGTCGGCATCCTCGTGCCGGAGGTGCCGGCCGCGTTGATCGAGGAGTGCGCCCGGCGGGGCCTGCCGCTGCTGGAGGTGTCGCGCGAGACGCCGTTCATGGGGATCATCAAGGCCGTGTCCGATGCGACGGCCGCCGATGAACGCGCGCGCCTGGAACGCTCCCTCCTCGCGCAGCGGCGGGTGGCTCGGGCGGCACTCCGCCCCGACGGACTGAGCGCGATCCTGCGCGAACTCGAGCACGCGTTGCAGACGTGGGTCGCGCTGTTCGACGCGGCCGGGGCGCGCGTGCTCGTGCCCCAGACGAGCGGTGTCCCCACCGCGCTGGAAGAGCACGTGGCGAAAGCCGTGGGCACCGTCCTCGCCGGACGACGGGCGGCAGCCGCCCGAGTGAGCCTGGGCGGGGTGGGCGAGGTGATGCTGCAGACCCTGGGGCGGGGCGGACAGCTCCGAGGCGTGCTCGCGGTGGGCATCGCGGGCGAATCGTTCGACCGAGCCCGGCAAGACCTCGTCGACAGCGTGATCGCCCTCGCGAGCATCTCGCTCGAACAGAGCAGCACGCTCGACAGTGCGCGCCGACGCCTTCGCAGCGGCATCCTGGAACTCCTCGCCGCGGGCGTGACGGGGGTCGCCGGCGACACGGTGCGTCACTTGTGGGGGCGGCTGCCGGCCGAGCCGATCCGCGTCGCACGCCTCGCCGTCGCGCGCTCCGACGACGCGCTCGACACGCACCCGCTGATCCCGGCGCTCGAGGTGGTGGCCGAGAAGCGCCCCGGGGCGCTGTTCTTCGCCGAGCAGGGCGAGCACGTGGTGGCCGTCTTCCGCGACGGCGACGATGCGGGGCTCTTCGAGGCGGCGGCACCGCACGGTCCGACGGGCGGGGTGTCTTCGCGCCTCGGGTGGGACGACTTCGCGGTGGCGTTGACCGAGGCGCGCCGCGCGGGCGAGCGCAGCACGTCACGACAGCCCGTCGTGTTCTTCGACGAGCTCGCCGGCGCGGGCATCCTCGGACACCTCGAGCAGACGCGCGCGCACGAGGTCGCCCGCCGCATCCTGCTGCCCCTCGGCGACGACGTCGAACTGCGCCGCATCCTCGAGGTGTGGCTCGAGCACAACGGATCGTGGGGGCCGGCGGCCGACGAGCTCGGCATCCATCGCCACACCCTGCGCCACCGCGTCGACGGCGCGGCGGCGCGTCTCGGGCTCGACCTCGACGGCTTCGCGGGTCGCGCGGAGCTGTGGAACGCGCTGCAGCTGACCGCGGGGTGACGGATGCCGCGCGGTGGTCGACTGCGTGACGAGAGACGGCGTCTGCGGCGCGACGCGTGCCGCGCGGCGGCGGGCGGATGACGGATGCCACGCGGCGGGCGTCAGCCGTCGCGCGTCGGGCGAGCGAGGCGACGCGCGGCGCTCGCGCCCGGAACGACGGATGCCGCGACCCCGAGACCTCAGGAGGTCGGTGGCCGCGGCATCCGTGAACGCGTCGATCAGGTGTTCTGCGGGAAGCCGAGGTTGATGCCGCCGTGCAGGGCGGGGTCGAGCCACCGGCTGGTGACGGCCTTCTCGCGGGTGAAGAAGTCGAAGCCGTGCACGCCGTACGCCTTGGCGTCACCGAACAGCGACTTCTTCCAGCCGCCGAACGAGTGATACGCCACGGGGACCGGGATGGGCACGTTGATGCCGATCATGCCGACCTCGACCTCGTTCTGGAACCGCCGTGCAGCGCCGCCGTCGTTGGTGAAGATCGCCGTGCCGTTGCCGAATTCGCCGCTGTTGATCAGCTCGAGACCCTCGTCGTACGACGACACGCGTACCACCGACAGCACGGGCCCGAAGATCTCCTCGGTGTACGCGCGGCTGGTGGTGGGGATGCCGTCGATGAGGGTGGGGCCGAAGAAGAAGCCGTCTTCGTGGCCGGCGACTTCGTAGTTGCGACCGTCGACGACGATCTTCGCGCCATCGGCTTCGGCGATGTCGACGTACGACGAGACCTTGTCGCGGTGCACGTCGGTGATGAGCGGACCCATGTCGGGCTCGACACCGTCGACGCCCGCGCCGTTGCCGATGCGGAGCTTCGCGATGCGCTCGGTGATCTTCGCGACGAGGTCATCGGCGACGGGCTCGACGGCGAGAACCACCGAGATCGCCATGCACCGCTCACCGGCCGCACCGTAACCGGCGTTGACGGCGGAGTCGGCGACGAGGTCGAGGTCGGCATCCGGGAGGACGAGCATGTGGTTCTTCGCCCCTCCGAGGGCCTGCACGCGCTTGCCGTTCTTCGAGGCGGTCTCGTAGATGTACTGAGCGATCGGTGTCGACCCGACGAACGAGATCGACTGCACGACCGGGCTGGTCAGCAGACCGTCGACGGCGAGCTTGTCACCCTGGAGCACGGTGAACGCGCCGTCGGGGAGACCGGCTTCCTTCCACAGCTTCGCCATCCACAGTGCCGCGGAGGGGTCCTTCTCGCTGGGCTTGAGCACCACCGCGTTCCCCGCGGCCAGAGCGATGGGAACGAACCACAGCGGAACCATGACGGGGAAGTTGAACGGCGAGATGACGCCAACCACGCCCAGCGGCTGCTTGAGCGAGTAGACGTCGACACCGGTGGAGGCGTTCTCGCTGAACGCACCCTTGATCAGGTGCGGGAAACCCGTCGCCAGTTCGACGACTTCCTGGCCGCGCAGGATCTCACCCATCGCGTCCGAGACGACCTTGCCGTGCTCGCTCGTCACGAGGCGTGCGAGCTCGGGCTTGCGCGCGTTGAGGAGCTCACGGAAAGCGAACAGAACGGCCTGGCGCTTCGCGACGGAGTACTGCGACCATACGCGGAACCCCGCCTGAGCAGAGGCGATCGCGGCGTCGATCTCCTCCTGGTTCGCCAGCGCGACCTCGGCCTGCACGGCACCGGTCGCGGGGTTGTACACGGGCGCCGTCCGGCCCGAGGTCGAGGCGCGCTCCGCACCGTCGATCCAGTGCGAAACCACCGCGACGTCGACTAGCGACTGATTGGCCATGCTGTCCTCCTCTTTCGGCGCCGTCGGGCGCATGAGCGACAGTACGACGGGGCCGACATCCGGTCCATGCCGATCAGTCCACATCGCGCGGCGCGATTCGACGGAACGGCAGAACGCCGACGTGCTGCGCCGGGTCGGTTACGCGTTACATTCCCGGCGCCATGTCGGCGAATCGGGAGTAGTGCCCCTGGAACGCCACGGTGATCGTGTCGGTCGGGCCGTTACGGTGCTTCGCCACGATCAGGTCGGCCTCGCCCGCGCGCGGGGAGTCCTTCTCGTACGCCGCCTCACGGTGCAGCAGCACCACCATGTCGGCATCCTGCTCGATCGAGCCCGACTCACGCAGGTCGGAAAGCGCCGGCTTCTTGTCGGCGCGCTGTTCGGCACCACGGTTCAGCTGCGACAGGGCGATGACGGGAACCTGCAGCTCTTTCGCCATCAGCTTCAGCGCACGCGAGAACTCACTGACCTCCTGCTGACGCGACTCGACGCGCTTACCGCTGGTGAGCAGCTGCAGATAGTCGATGACGACCATCTTCAAACCCTCGCGCTGCTTGAGGCGACGGCACTTCGCGCGGATCTCGACCAGCGTCATGTTGGGGCTGTCGTCGATGTAGAGGGGCGCGTCGTTGATGCGGCCACGGGTGGCGGCCACCGTGGTCCAGTCGCGGGAGTCGAGCGTGCCCTTGCGCATGCTCTGCAGGGGGATCTGGCCCTCGGCACTGAGCAGGCGCATGGCGATCTCGCTGCGACCCATCTCGAGCGAGAAGAAGATGCACGGCGCGTTCGACTTGATCGCGGCGGCGCGGGCGAAGTCGAGCGCGAGCGTCGACTTACCCATGGCCGGGCGGGCGGCGAGCACGATCATCTGGCCGGGGTGCAGACCGTTGGTCAACTGGTCGAGGCCGGCGAAGCCGGTGGGGATGCCCGTCATCGACCCGTCGCGGCCGCGAGCGGCCTCGATCTCGTCGACGGCGGCATCCACCGCCACCGTCAGGGGAATGTAGTCTTCGGCGCTGTCGTCGCCCGAGACGTTGTAGATCTCGGCCTGAGCGCTGTTGACCAGCTCGACCGGGTCGCCCTCGCCGGCGTAGCCCATCTGCACGATGCGCGTGCCGGCCTCGACGAGGCGGCGCAGCATCGCCCGCTCCGAGACGATCGACGCGTAGTAGCCCGCGTTGGCCGCGGTGGGCACGATCGAGGTGAGGGTGTGGAGGTAGTCCGCTCCCCCGGCGCGCTGCAGTTCACCGGTCTTGATGAGCTCGTCGGTGACGGCGACGACGTCGGTCGGCTCGCCGTGCGAGTACAGCGTGAGGATGGCCTCGAAGATCAGCTCGTGCTTCGGCACGTAGAAGTCGGGGCCACGAAGGGTCTCGATGACATCGGCCACGGCGTCTTTCGACAGCAGCATGCCGCCCAGCGCGCTCTGCTCGGCGAGCATGTCGTGCGGGGGCGTGCGCTCAGGACGCGGTGCCTTTCCGAGGCGCTCCTCGGCGATGTCAGCGATCGACACGGGCTCTCCTTCTGCTCTCGGGCCGCCCCGGCGACCCCCTCACGCGCGCGCGAGACGATGCGACGGCGAGGGTGGAACGACCTCGGGAGCATCGAATCACCGACGTCCGACATCGACGCGCGTGGCAAGTGAGGGGGATGCCCGATGGGCTGCCCCCACGGTAGATACCACCTTCGCCACGCGCAAATATGCCTGTGGATAACTCTGTGGAGAGCCTGCGGGAAACGCCGCCGTGTCTGTGCACAACTCCTGTGGACAACTCGGTGGATGACTGTGGATTCTGTCGCGCATACCCATCTTGACCAGGTTTTTATTTCTCCACAGTATGTGTGGGGAAATCCGGGTTGAAGTACGCGTTGAAGGTTCCTCGACTTGACAAATGCATGTGTACAACTCGGGGGATAACTCGGCGTCGGCTATCGATGCGCGGCATCCCATGTCAAATCGCGTGACCCGTGGGCGTGTCGCCCGCCGCCCCGTGTCTACGTAGGCACTACCGAGAATTCACCCGGCCTCTTTCGTGCGGGCGAATCCGGGCGTATCGTCGCCCACCTGGAGTTGCCGACGATTCACCTTCGGGGGGCGGATCATGGATGCCACGTTGAGCCGGGGAGCGCCGCGCATCGTGCGCGCCTTCCTGCTGGGCGTGCTCGTCTCACTCGCTCTCGCGGTCATCTCGCTCTTCGCCTCCACCTCCTCGGCATCCGCTTCCGACTCCGGATCGGGCCTGCTCGGCGTTGCCGGATCGACGGTGGACGTCGTCGCCGACACCGCGGGCGACGTCGTCGAACCGGTCGCCACCGAGGTGGTCGAGCCCGTCGCCACCGCCGTCGTCGAACCCGTCGCTCAGACCGTCGCACCCGCGGCCTCCGCCGTCGTCGAACCCGCCGCCGGGACCGTCGAGCCCGTCGTCTCCACCGTGGCAGAACCGGTCGCCAAGACCGTCGAGCCGGTCGCCACCGAGATCGTGGAGCCGGTCGTCGAGGTCGTCGCCGACACCGCCGCACCCGTCGCCGAGATCGCTCCGGCCCCGGTCGCAGACGTCGTCCCCACTGTCACCGACGCGGCCCCCCAGCTGATCGGAGCCGCCACCACCACCGTCGGCTCATCCGGCTCCCTCGTGGGCGGCACCGTCGACACCGTCGCGGACGTCGTCACCGGTGTCGCCTCGCCGGGCTTCGTGCGCGGCACCCTCGACACCGCCGACGCCGTCGTCACCGGCGCGGCCGGCGCCGTGACAGGCGCCGTCGGCGACGTCGCCTCGTCGGGCATCGTCGGCGCGATCATCGAGCCGGTGGTCGACACCGCCGAATCCCTGCCCATCGTCGGCGGAGTCGTCGAGGACACCGGCCTGGGCGGGGTCGTCACCGACGTCGCCGGCACCGTCGACGAGACCCTCCCGGTCGTCGTCGGCACCGCTCCCGAGATCGCGCCGGTCGCGCCCTCGCTCCCCGGTGGCGCCGGCACGACCCCCGCGCCCGGCGTCACGGCTCCTCCCGTGACGTCGCCGCGAGAGCCGTCCGCGCTCGTCGAGCCCGAAACGCTCGTCCCGGTCCCCGAGGCGGCGGCCGCTCCCACGGCGGTCATCCCCACGGTCTCGGCACCCCCCTCCGTCGCCCAGGTCGCCCGCTCCTTCGCGGCCGCGGTCGTGGCATCCACCCCCTCCGCCGTGGACGCACCCTCGACGCCCGCCCACTCCCCCGCCGACGCCGCCCACCTGACGCTGGGCGCGAGCACCGGCGCCGGATCGTCGGCATCCACCGGATCGGGCGCGAGCGGCACGACCGCCGGCACCGCCGACCACGGCGCGTTCGCCTTCACGCTGACCCTTCTGGCTCACGGGGGCGACGTCGACGACGACCTCCCCGGCATCCCCGTCTACGGCACCGACGCTTCTCCTGACTGAGGCCGGTCTCGCTGTGCTCCTGCACGGCTGACGACCCGCGCGCACGCGCACCCTCACTCATCTACAGGAGAAACTCTCATGCGCAAGATCCACTCGCGCGTCCTCATGGGCGCGCTCGTCGGGAGCGGCTTGGCCGTTCTCGGATGCGGCGTCGCGAACGCCGCAGAAACCTCCGGAGCAGACAGCCTGCTCGGCGGCGACCAGGCCATCGTCTCGGTCGACGCACCCGTCAGCATCGGCGGCAACGCCGTGTCGGTCATCGGCGACAGCCACACCTCGGATGCCACGACCTCGACCGGATCCTCCGGCTCAGGCGGCGACGTCACCACCGACGGCAGCGACGGCCTGCTGGGCGGCAACCAAGGCGTCGTCTCGGTCGAGGTGCCCGTGACCGTGAGCGGCAACGCCGTCTCGGTCATCGGCGACAGCCACACCTCGGATGCCACGACCTCGGGCAGCTCCGGCGGCTCGGGCTCGGGCGGCTCGGGCTCGGGCGGCTCGGACTCGGGCGGTTCGGGCTCGGGCGGTTCCGACGAGGGCGGTTCCGACCACGGCGATTCGAGCGACGCCACCAGCGACGGCACCGACAGCCCGCTCGGCGGCAATCAGGCCGTCATTCCGATCGATGTGCCGGTGACCGTCGGCGGCAACGCCGTCTCGGTCATCGGCGACAGCCACACCTCGGATGCCACCACCTCGACCGAATCCTCCGGCTCAGGCGGTGACGAAACCACCGACGGCAGCGACAGCCTGCTGGGCGGCAACCAAGCCGTCATCCCGGTCGAGGTGCCCGTCACCGTCGGCGGGAACGCCGTGTCAGTGATCGGCGACAGCGTCTCGCACGACGCCACCACCACCGGCGGCGGCTCGAACGGATCCGACCACGGCGGCGACGTCACGACCGACGGCGGTGACAGCCTGTCGGGCGGCAACCAGCTCGCCGCTCCGATCTCGCTGCCCGTCACCATCGGCGGCAACGCGGTATCCGTGATCGGCGACAGCCACACCTCGGATGCCACGACAATCGGCGGCTCCGGCGGTTCCGGCCACGGCGGCGACGTCACGACCGACGGCGGTGACAGCCTGTCGGGCGGCAACCAGCTCATCGCCCCGATTACCCTGCCCGTCACGGTCGGCGGCAACGCCATCTCGGTGATCGGCGACAGCACCTCGACGGATGCCACCACCATCGGCGGCAACGGCGGCGGCCTGCTCGCCGGCATCACCACCGACGGGTCGGACAGCATCCTCGGCGGCAACCAGCTGATCGTGCCGATCAGTCTGCCCATGACGATCGGCGGCAACGCCGTATCGATCATCGGCGACAGCCACACCGGGGGCTCGCACACCGGCACGCCGGGTACCCCCGGAACGCCCGGCACCCCCGGCACCCCCGGCACCCCGGGAACGCCCGGCACCCCCGGCACCCCCGGCACCCCCGGCACCCCCGGCACCCCCGGAACGCCTGGCACCCCCGGGTACCCCCGGCACCTCCGGCACCCCCGGTAGCAACGTCACCGCCCCCGTCGAGGGTTCCACGGCATCCGTGTCGGCGATGTCGTACTCCGCCACAACGCCTGTCGCCTCCGGCGACGTCAAGACGCTGGCTGTGACGGGAGCTGACGGCTCGTCGGCAGCCGCCCTCGGCATTGCGGGTCTGCTGACCCTCGTGCTGGGTGGCGCGCTGCTGACGCGACGCCGCCGCGCGACCGTCTGACACACCGGTTCGTGGGGGTCGATTCCCTAACGGAAGCGACACCGGATGCCGCACCCTCGGGGCGGTATCCGGTGTCGCGGCGTGCCCGCACGGCTGTCGTACGGAAAGCGTCAGGACCGCCGTCGACCTGACGGGAGGGGATTCGTGAAGGGGAGGATGCCACGACGATCGAGAACCCTCCCGTCGCGGAATCTCCTCCCTCCACGGCGATCTGACGTCTCACGGACCCGGCGACCGCCACGCCGTCCGGGCGGCAACCGTTACAGCGCTCCCCCGCGCCGCTCGCGCTCGAGGAATGCAACCGTGTCGGGGTGCTGCGGCGCGTCGAGAATCTGCGCCGGCGTGCCCTGCTCGACGATGCGCCCGCCCTTCAGGAACACGATACGGTCGGCCACCTCGCGCGCGAACGACATCTCGTGCGTCGCCATCAGCATCGTCGAGCCCCGGTCGCGGAGCACCCGCACCAGGTCGAGCACCTCGCCGACGAGCTGCGGGTCGAGCGCCGAAGTGATCTCGTCCAGAAGCAGCAACTCGGGATCGGTCATGACGGCTCGCACGATCGCGACGCGCTGCTGCTGACCGCCCGACAGTCGATCCGGGAACTCCCGCGCCTTGGCCGCGAGGCCGAGCTGTTCGAGCAGCTCGGTGCCGCGGGCGTAGGCCTCGGCCTTCGGCATCCGGTGCACTTTCCGCGCCGCGAGCGTCACGTTGTCGATGACGCGCAGATGCGGGAAGAGGTTGAAATGCTGGAACACGACGCCGATGCGCGCGCGGGCGGCATCCTGATCGATGGTCGGATCGGTGAGGTCGTCGCCGTTCAGCAGGATCTGCCCGTCGTCGACGCGCTCGATGAGGTTGATGGTGCGCAGCAGGGTCGACTTGCCCGAGCCCGACGCTCCGATCAGCACGACCACCTCGTGCTTCGCGAGTTCGAGGTCGATCCCGTCGAGCACGACGTGGTCGCCGAACACCTTGCGCACACCGCGGACATCGAGCACGCTCACACGATCCCGCCCATCTGCTCGCGCTTCGCCAGCCGCGCCGAGACGTAGTCGGTGAGCCGGATCATCGGCAGCGCCAACGCCACGAACAACAGCGCCGCCACGATGTACGGCGTGAAGTTGTAGTACTCCGCCGCGGCGATCTGCGCCGCCCGAATGGCATCCACCACTCCGAGCACCGAGATCAGGCCGACGTCCTTCTGCATCGAGACGAAGTCGTTCATGAGCGCCGGGACGACCTTGCGCACGCCCTGCGGGATGACGACGATGCGCAGCGTCTGTCCGTGCGTGAGGCCCATCGAGCGGGCGGCGACGCGCTGCGAGGGGTGCACGGCCTCCATGCCCGCGCGCAGCACCTCGCTGACGTACGCCGAGTAGGTCAGCACGATCGCGATGGTCCCCCACAGCACGACCGGTACGCGACCGAAGATGCCCAGCGCCGGCACACCGAAGCCGACGAGGTACAGCACGATCAGCAGAGGGATGCCACGGAAGAGATCCGTGTACACCGTCGCCAACGCACGGAGGGGGAAGAACACCGGCCCGCGCAGCGACCGCAGCACGGCCAGGGTCGTACCCAGCACCGCCACGGCGATCGCCGCGACGAACAGCACCTGGATGTTCACCCACAGCCCGACCAGGATCGACGGGAAGCTCGCAATCGCGATGTCGACATCGAAGAAGCTGCGGCGTACGTCTTCCCAGCCGGGGCTGGAGAGGATCGCCCACCCCACTACGACGACGAACACCACGGAGCTGACGAGCGCGATCAGCACCGACTTCGTCGACTGCTGCCGCCGCGTGGCGCGCCGACCGAGTTCGAGCTCGCTCGGGCGCCACGCCGCGTCGACGGGCGTGGATGCCACGTTGATTACTTCAGCAGGGGCGCGGCGGCCGTGCCGGCGAGCCACTTCTGCTGCAGCTCGTCGAGGGTGCCGTCCGCGCGCAAGGCGTCGATCGCCTCGGACACGGGAGTGGTCAAGGCCGAATCCTTCGGAAGCACGAACGCGAGCTCGTCACCCCCGACCGAGGAGTCGGGCAGCTGCCCGACGACCTTGCCGTCGTCGAGCACCGCGCCGGCGAGGTAGAAGGCGGTGGGAAGGTCGACCACGATGGCATCCACTTGCCCTGCCTGCAGGGCGGCGACGGCGTCGTCGTTCGACGAGTAGACACTGAGGTTCGCGGTGCCGAGTTGGTCTTCGGCGACCGCGTAGCTCGTAGTGGCGCTCATCACGCCGACGGGGATGTTCTTCAGCTCGGCGACGGTGGTGGCGGATGCCGCGGGCGACGATCCGGTCGTCACGACGGCCTGCGTGGTGGTGTAATACGGCGACGAGAAGTCGACGGCCTGCCTGCGCTCCTCGGTGATCGAGAACTGCTGCACGTTGAGGTCCCAGTCCTTGGGGCCGGGGGCGATGGCGCTGTCGAAGGTGGTGCGCACCCAGACAACGTCGTCCTTCGCGAAGCCGAGCTGCGTCGCCACGGCGTCGGCGACGGCCGCCTCGAAGCCCTCACCCGAAGCCGGGTCGTCGTTCTCGACCCACGGCGAGAACGCGGGCTCGCCGGTGGCGATGGTGAGCTTGCCGGCGGTGACCGTCTGCAGGGCCCCCTCGGCGGCAGGCGCGGATTCGGCGTCGGAGCCGGTGGGGGCGAAGGCGCAGGCGGTGAGCGAGACGACCGTGGCAGCGGCCACGGCGGTCAGGGCGGCGGCACGGCGCAGGCGTGCGAAAGCGGTCACGGTGTCTCCTCGTGGACGTATCGGGGGCATCCCCGGAGTGCTGTGTGGAGCACAGCGTACCCAGTCGGCGCTCCGCCGGGCGTGGGGGGCGTCTTCGGGGGACACGCGGACCGGGGTCGCGGGCGACCGTTCTTGCCGGTTCGGGTCAAGGAATGTGCACCGCGGTGGCGCACCCGCGGTTCGGGGCGTGAAATGTGCACCGGGGCGGCCGCCGCGCTCCCGGTCCGGGTCACGGAATGTGCACCGCGGGGGCGCACCCCCGGTTCGGGTCGCGAAATGTGCACCGGGGCGGCCGCCGCGCGCCCCGGCGGCACAGAACCTGCCCCAAACGCAGGGCCGCCGCCCTGCGCACACGAAGCGCAACCCGTGGGCGCTCACCCACCGGTCGCCCGGGCAGGGAGGGCGCGCCGCCGGACGCCGCGGGCGGCGCCGCCCCCCCGGTTCGGGGCGAGATCGGCGCATTGGGGCGAGATTCTCCCGCCCCAATGCGCAGAATCCGCCCCAAACCCGGGCGACCCACCCCAACGCCCGCAACCCACCCACACCCCCGGGCGACCCACCCCACAACCGCGCCCCACGGCGAGCCCGCGCCCCCGGAACGCGGAACGGCCCCGCCCTGCCGAAGCAGGAGCGGGGCCGTTCTCGAAACGCAGCGAATTACTTCGCGGCGACCACCTGGAGGGTGATCACGGCGGTGACGTCGTCACGCAGGCGAACGGTCGCCTCGTGCTCGCCGACCGACTTGATCGCGGAGGTGATCTGGATCTTGCGCTTGTCGAGCTCGCCCAGGCCGGCAGCCTTCACGGCGTCGGCGACATCGGCGGGCTTGACCGAACCGAAGAGGCGTCCCTCGTTGCCGGCCTTGACCGACAGCTTGACGGTGTTCGACTCGAGGTTGTTCTTCAGCGACACGGCCTCTTCGTGGTCGTGGATCGCGCGGGACTCGCGAGCGGCGCGGATCGACGCGACCTGCTTCTCGCCACCACGGCTCCAGGCCACGGCGAAGCCCTGCGGGATGAGGTAGTTACGGGCGTACCCGTTCTTGACCTCGACAACGTCACCGGCGCTACCGAGCCCGGTGACCTCATTCGTGAGAATCAGCTTTGCCATCGGGTGCTCCTTAGCGGCCGGCGCCGGCGTAGGGCAGGAGAGCCATCTCGCGCGCGTTCTTGATGGCGCGGGCGATCAGGCGCTGCTCCTGCACGGAGACACCGGTGATACGACGGGCGCGGATCTTGCCGCGCTCCGAGATGAACTTGCGGAGGGTTGCGACGTCCTTGTAGTCGATGACGCCGACGCGGATCGCCTTCGCGGGGGCTGCGTTCTTCGCGCCCTTCCGCGGCTTGCGGCGGTCGCCAGTGGCCTTTCCAGCCATGCTTCCTTCTTTCGTGTGGTTCGGATGCCGAGCCGGTCACGCGGACCGGGGCATGGCATCCGGAATTTCGGGGGTCGTCGCGCCGGGAGGCGCAGCGAAGATCAGAACGGGGTGTCGTCTCCGTAGGAGCCAGGAGTGCTCCACGCGTCTGCGCCGCTGTTGCCGCCGCCGTTGCTCGAGCCGGGGGTCGACCACGGCTCGTCGTTCGACTGCTGCACCTGCGGGCGCTGGCCGCCGCCACCACCACCGCCGCCACCGGCGGCACGGGTGACCTGGGCGGTCGCGTAGCGGAGCGAGGGGCCGATCTCATCGACTTCGAGTTCGATGGAGGTGCGGTTGTTGCCCTCGCGGTCCTGGTACGAACGCTGCTTCAGGCGACCGGTCGCGATGACACGGCTGCCCTTCGTCAGCGAACCGGCGACGTGCTCGGCGAATTCGCGCCACACCGAGGCGCGCAGGAAGAGCGCCTCGCCGTCCTTCCACTCGTTCGCCTGACGGTCGAACGTGCGGGGGGTCGACGCGATGGTGAAGTTCGCCACCGGAAGCCCGTTCTGCGTGTAACGCAGCTCGGGGTCAGCGGTGAGGTTCCCCACGACGGTGATGACGGTTTCGCCGGCCATCGTCGTTACTTCGCAGCCTTCTCGGCGGACTCGACCTTGCGGGGAGCGGCGGCCTTGCGGGCGGCCTTCTCTTCGGAGCGCTTGGCCTCGGCGGCGACCTGGGCGATCGCTTCTTCGGCGCGCAGAACCTTGGTGCGCATGATCTGCTCGTTCAGCTTCAGCTGACGGTCGAGCTCGTTCGTGGCCTCGCTGGTCGCGACGAAGTTGACGACGGCGTAGATGCCCTCGTTCTTCTTGCGGATCTCGTAGGCCAGGCGACGGCGGCCCCAGATGTCGACCTTGTCGATGGTTCCTCCATCGGCCGTGATGACCTTGAGGAATCCGTCGAGCTTCGGAGCGACCTGGCGCTCGTCGACCTCGGGATCGAAGATGACCATGAGTTCGTACTGGTGCGTCACTAACCCACCTCCTTCGGACTAGAACGGCTGACGGGCATTTCCCGGCAGCAGGAGGGTGTGTTGCACGTCGTCACGGGCTCACACGCGCATGGGCGTCGCCGGACAACCTTCGTAGTCTAACGGATGCCGCGGGCCGGCGGGATCGCGGGCGGCGGCCCGGCGGCCCGGCCGGTGGTGGGATGCCGCGCGCCGAGCGGACGCCGTCCTCCCGTCGGGGGCCGGTCAGACGCCGTCATCCCCGTCGGCGCGCCGGTCGAGGGCCCGCCTTCGGGTTTGGGGCGGTATCTGCGGTTTGGGGCGTGAGTTATCCGCCCCGACGCGCGGATACCGCCCCAAAACTCGTGGAATCCTCGGCGACGGCCGCCGCACTGCCCGATGTCGGACGCCCCCGCTACGGTCGAAGGCGGGGAGGCGACACATGACGACACCAACGCAGATCGACACTGCGCCGCTGACCGAGCCCGTCGACACGTCGGCCGTGCGCGCATTCACCGCCGAGCTGCGCGCCCGCGGCACCCTGCGAGGCCGCACGCTGTCGATCGTCATCCTGGCGGTCATCGGCGCCGCGTTCGCGCTCGTGGTCGTGCCGATCATCTTCTCGCTGATCGTCTCGATCGTCTCCGACAGCGGCGGCAACGCCGTCGTCGCCGTGCCCTTCCTGGTGATCGGTGCCATCGTGGCGGTGGTCGCGGTGGCGGTCATCCGCGGTTTCAGGGGCGCAGCCGTCCGTCGCTACCGATTCGACCGTTTCGCTCGCGCGAACGGCATGACCTGGCATCCGGGCTACATGAATCCTGAGCTGCCGGGCATGATCTTCGGCCTCGGCCGCGATCGCGAAACCCACGACCTCATGCGGCGCCCGCAGCCGCGATTCTTCGAGGTGGCCAACTTCACCTACGAGACCGGCTCGGGCAAGAACAAGCAGACGCACCGCTGGGGGTACGCCGCGCTCCGGCTCGACACGCCACTCCCCCACATCGTGCTGGATGCCGTGGGCAACAACGGCCTGTTCGGCGGCTCCAATCTGCCGGTCACCTTCGGCCGCAACCAACGCCTCAGCCTGGAGGGCGACTTCGACGAGTACTTCGCGCTGTACTGCCCCGAAGGGTACGAACGCGACGCCCTCTACCTCTTCACCCCCGACGTGATGGCGCGGTTCATCGACAATGCGGCCGCCCTCGACGTCGAGATCATCGACGACTGGCTGTTCCTCTACTCGCGGCGCGACCTGTCCACCCTCGATCCCGCGACGTGGCAGTGGCTCTTCACCACCGCGGCCGCCCTCGACGACAAGCTCGCCCAGTGGGCGCGGTGGCGCGACGAGCGCCTGACCGAGGCGCCGACGGCGGGGGCCGTGGCATCCGGTCTCCCCGCGCAGCCGAGCGCGCTGCTCACTCCCCCGCCGGTGGGTGTCGCGAGGGGCGGGCGCAGGCTCCGCCGCGGCTTCTCGTGGGTGACCGTGGTGGTCGCCGTCGCGATCGGCGGGTGGTGGCTGCTGACGATCGTGTTCGACATCGCGAGCTGACGCGGCGGGCGCCTGCAGGTCTCCTCCGGCCGAGGAGGATCCTGGGCCCCGACGAGGGGTCCGGTCAGCACACCGAGCCGGTCGCTGCGACAGGCCCCTTGCCCGGCGACGGGTGCGGGGGAAGGCTCAGTCGAGTTCGCGGCTGATCGCGATCGTCTCGCTGACCGTGCCGCCCGCGCCCTGCACCGTCAGCGTGAACACCTGATCGGCGTCGCTGCACGCGAAGGTGAGGCCCGAGAAGCCGGCGCTGGTCAGGTCGACCTCCGCCGCGGGCTGCACCGAGGCGTCGCTGGTTCCGACGCCCATCCAGGCGCGGTCGGCGCCCTCACTGGTCCACGAGAACGTCAACGGCACGGTGCCGGCCCGGTCGTCGGGGCACGCCGCGACAGCCGGTTCGACGGCGAAAGCTGAGATGACCGGGTCTTCTGCGGAGGCAGCCGGGGGAGCGGATGCCGCCGGGGGAGCGGAGGCCTCGGACGCGGACGTCGCCGGCGGCTCGGCCGGGGAGGCGCCTGCCGTTCCCGGGCTCGAGGCAGACGCGGCGGTCGACGGCGCCGCGACCTGCGGAGCGGACGAGCCCGTCGCGGTCACCGCCCAGATCGCCAGCGCGATGCCACCGAGAACGAGTGCCGAACCGACGGCGAGCGCCGCACGACGCCGACGGAGAGGGGATGCCGAGCCGGAGGCCGTGGCATCCGGCTCTCGCGAGGGGTCTTCGGGGTGGGTCATGGGTGGAGCTCCAGAGTGGGGACTCCGGGGAGGGGCGGGTGCCCCTCCCCGGAGCGGGGTCAGCGCGTCGAGGTGGTCGAGCGCGTGCGGCCGATCACGATCAAGCCGACACCGACCATGCCGGCGGAGAGGGCGAGCCAGCCCAGCGACGAGACGTCGTCAGCGCCGGTCCGCGCGAGCGAGCCCGACCCCGTGGCGGGTACCGCCGTCGCCGACGCCGTCGGTGCCAGCGTGGGCTGGGGCGTCGGCGCGACCGTCGGGCCGGGCGTCGGCTCACCCGTCGGGCCGGGCGTCGGCTCAGCCGTCGGCGTCACCGTGGGCTCCGGCGTCGGCGCGACCGTCGGCTCGGCCGTCGGCGCGACCGTCGGCTCCACCGTGGGCTCGGGCGTCGGGGTCGGCGTGGGCGTCGGCTCGACGTCAGCGGACTCGTCCACCGCCCAGAACACCGCGCGGGCGATGTCGCTGAAGGCACCGACCGGGTGCGCGCGGAAGGTCGGCGACGTGCCGAACACGAAGGCACGCGTTCCGGACGGACCGGTGAGCGAGACCGCCGACGCCTGGCCCGCGGCATCCTGGATCGACTGGCCGACCCGGTCGGGCCAGTGACCCGCCACGAACGTATCGGCGGAGGCGTATCGCTGCTCGACGGTCACACCAGCCGCGGGGTTGGGGAACCACGCGAACGGGTAGCCGAAGGCGGTGTCCTGCGGGTAGTCGCCCAGCACGCCGTCGGCGGGGGTTTCCACCCGCGCGATGCCGTTGGTCGTGCGGTTACCGGACACCGCGGTAAGCGGCGTGACGAACGTGCTGACGAACGCCGCACCGCCCGCGCCGCGCCCGACGACGGGCTTGCCGGCCGCGATGAACGCCTTCACCCGGTCGGCTCCGGCCTGCTGCTCCGCGGTGAAGCTGAGACCGGTGCCGACGTAGAGCACGTCGACGCTCGACAGGTCGACCTCGCCCGCGACGAGCGCGGTGGCCGTGACCGGCACGAGCCCCGTAAAGCCGAGCTCGGTCAGGGCGTCGCGGTCTCCCGCGTCGCCGACGTATCCGATGCGCACGCTGCGCAGCTCGGTGCCGTCCTGTGCGCCGGTGACGAGCTCGAAGTCGACGCCGAACAGGTCCGCCGCCAGCTCGGCGGCCGCGCGGGCCGTCGCTCCGGAACCGAGCACGATCGTGCCGTCGGACAGCTGTGACAGAGGGATCCCGTAGGCGAGCAGCCCGTTGACGGCCTGCCAGTCGGCCACGCCGCGCGGCTCGAACGCCAGCGAACCCGCCCCGGTGGGAACGGACCCGGTCAGCGGCGCCTCGGTGACGGCCTCGACGGCGGTGGTCGGCGCGGCATCCGTCGTCTCACCGATGCGTGCGACGTCGGCGCCCCACAGCAGCGAGAGGCTCCACGCGGAGATGTCGTACATGTCGGGCACGCGGTCGGAGATGTCGGATCCGTCGGCGAGCAGCACGTTCGCGAGTCCGCGCAGCGGCTGATGCATGTCGACGTAGAACGAGCCGGCCGGGTAGTCCACCCCGTCGACACGAGCGGCCTGCGTCAGCCGTTCGACCCGGATGCCGTTGACGAGCAGCTGCTGCACGAGCGTCTGCGCGTCGGAGTCCGAACGCTGACCGTCACCCACGGGAATGACGTAAGCGCGCGGGAAGTCGGCGTTGTAGATGTCGGTCTCGTCCCAGATGTCGGTCCACTCCGTCGGCACGCCGGGTGCGAGGTCCTCCGGAGCGACATCGGCGGGGATCACGCGGCTGGGCTCGCCGGCCTCGCCGCGGCGGAAGATCTCGATCTGGTTCTCGAGCAGGGCGTCGCTGTGCTCGTCGACGTAGTCCACGACGGTGTCGATGACGACCTCGGCGACCTCGATGTTCACCTTCGCGCGCGCAGGCTGATCGCCCGAGCGGCCGAGCGGCAGCTCCACGGTGTTGGTGATGGCGCCCTGGTACGCCACGTACTGCGGCGCGAAGATCGGGGGCCAGTCGTCCCAGCCCGACCGCTGATCGCGGTAAGGGATGTTGATGAAACCGGTGTTGGTCTCGGTCACGCTGTCGGTCGCCGGGTCGTAGTACGTGTTGCCGGGGATGTTCGCCGCGGTCACGGCATCCTCGATCTCCAGGGCCGTGGCGTAGGCGTGGGGCACGAAGAGGTCGTATTCGTAGTTCTCACCGTGCGGCGGGCCGCAGGGCTCGACCTGCAGCACGCTGGTGTAGCCGTGCAGGTCGATGAAGTAGGTCGGCTGGATGATGCTCGCGAGGTCGCGGACGATGGATGCCTCGGCTGTCGCGCCCGTGATGAAGTCGCGGTTCGGGTCGTAGCCGTTGGCGGTTCCGCGCTGTCCGAGGGCCCGGCCGTCGGGGTTGTTCGTGACCGTGAAGTACACGCGGTGGTCACTGAGCATCTTGGTCGTCGCCGGGTCGGTCGACGTCGCGAGGTCTTCGATGTAGTTGAGGGTGGCGTCGGTGCCCTCCCACTCGTTGCCGTGGATGTTGCCGTTGAACCACATCGGCACCTTGTACCCGCTCTCGAGCGCCGCGTCTGCGGCGGCGGCGGTCGGGTCGGCCTTGATGAGGTCGCGCCAGTCGGCCTGCTGCGCCGTCTCGGCGGTGGTCTCAGGGGTGGTGACGGTGACGAGGTAGATGTCGCGACCCTGTGCCGAGGTGCCGACGACCTGCGTCGACACGCGGTCGCTGGTGTCCATCAGCGTGTTGAGGAACGGCGCGATCTCGTCGTAGGGCCGCACGCCGCGCGCGATGGAGGCGTCTTCGGGGAGGTCGGGGAACACCTTCAGCTCGGGCTGCACCGGGTAGCTGGTGGGCATGTCGATCAGCGGCGACACGGGCCGCACGATGTTGAGCGAAGGCGGAACCATCGCGGCCGAGGCCGGGAGGGCGGCGAACACGGTTGTCGCGGCGAAGCCGTAGACGACAGTGCCCGCGAGGATGCGTCTCTGCACGGGGTCTCCATGGGTTGCGTGCCGCGCGCCGTGGAGCATCACGCGCGGCAAGGGGGGGCGATTCGGTTGGCCGAACCTGAAAGAAACCTATGGATGCCGTGTTACCGAGCAGTGACGCGGGCTCACCACCGTGTTACCGCGGCCGGAGAACGCTGCGTTCGGCGGCCGGGTCGGGACACGGGTTACCGCGCGCGCAATCTCCGTGATGTGCGCAACCTCCGTGGCATCCGCCGCTCGGCAACTGAGCTTGTGCGAATCGCTGAGCTTGTGCGTCGCCGTCGTGCGCGCCCAGCCCGCTGGCGGAGACGGTGGCCCTGCGTGCGCGCGTCGGCACAGCCGTTGTGACCTCCGGTGTCACCGTCGACACCGCTCCTTCGGGCAGACGGGAGGATGGATGCCATGACCTCCCCCCAACGTGTGCGTTTCGGCTATTGGACCCCGATCTTCGGCGGCTGGCTCCGCAACGTCGACGACGAGCACACTCCGGTGTCGTTCGCCCACATCGCCGAGATCGCCCGGGCCGCCGAGGAGGGCGGCTTCGACCTGACGCTCATCCCCGAGCTCAACCTCAACGACATCAAGGGCGTCGAGGCCCCGTCTCTCGATGCGTGGGCGGTGACCGCGGGGCTGGCGGCGGTGACGTCGTCGCTGGAGTTGATGACGGCCGTGCGTCCCGGGTTTCACAACCCGTTCCACACCGCGAAGCAGGCGGCCACGATCGATGAGATCAGCGGCGGCCGCTTCACGCTCAACGTCGTGTCGGCATGGTGGGCCGAGGAAGCCAAGCAGTACGAGGGACTCTTCAGCGTCCATGATGACCGGTACGCGCGCACCATCGAGTGGGTGGAGGTGCTGCGCGGCCTGTGGTCGCAGACGCCCTTCGCCTACGAGGGGGAGTATTACCGCACCGAGGGCACGTACACCGAGCCGAAGCCGCAGGTACAGCCGCGTCTGTACGCCGGCGGCGAGAGCGAGGCGGGTCGCACCGCCATCACTCGCTTCGCGGACGCGTACCTGACCCACGGCGGCACCCTCGAGGAGCTCGAGACGAAGGTCGCCGACATGCGCCGTCGTCGCACGGAGGCCGGCGCGACGCCGTTCGAGGCGTTCGGCATGGCCGCGTACGCGATCGTGCGCGACACCGAAGAAGAGGCTCAGGCCGAGATCGACCGCATCACCGACGTGCGCGGGGGAGCGGCCTACGGCTCGTACCAGGACTTCGTGAGCAAGTCGAAGCTCGACACCCAGGTCGACCTGAAGGAGTACTCGGTGTCGAACCGGGGTCTGCGACCCAACCTCGTCGGCACGCCCGACCAGGTGGCCGAGCGCATCGTCGCGTTCGCGAACGTCGGCGTCTCGACGCTGCTGCTGCAGTTCTCGCCGCACCTGCCCGAGCTGCGGCGCTTCGCGGCCGAGGTCATTCCGCGCGTGCGGCGCCTGGAGGCATTGCGCGACGCCTGAGTCCGGGGGCTGCGGCGCCGGCGCGAGTGGCCTCTGGGCCCGTCGCAGCCGCCGGGCCCGTCGCAGCCACCGGACCCCACCACTCGACCCGCGCCGCGCACGCCAGGTGGCTGAGCCCGACGAAGCCACCGGACGCCACCACTCGACGCGCGCCGCGCACGCCAGGTGACTGAGCCCGTCGAAGCCACCGGGCGCCACCACTCGACGCGCACGCCAGGTGGCTGAGCCCGTCGCAGCCACCGGGCCCGGTAGCGCGCCCGGACCCTTCGACAGGCTCAGGGACCTCCGCCGTAAGGGCGCTCCGACCGCACGCCGGAAGCGCGAGATCCTGACGCGGGGGCTACACCGCCGCGCGGAGGGCCTGATCGAGGTCGGCGATCAGGTCTTCGGCATCCTCGAGTCCGATCGACAGGCGCACGAGGCCGTCGCTGATGCCGAGGCGATCGCGGGTCTCTTGCGTGAAGCCGATGTGGGTCGTGGTCGCCGGGTGCAGTGCCATCGAGCGGGTGTCGCCGATGTTCGTCATGCGGCTGAACAGGCGCAGCGCATCGAAGAAGCGTTCGGCGTCATCGCGTCCGCCGCGCACGGTGAACGAGAATACCGAGCCCGACAGCCCGCCGTAATCGCGCAGCGCGAGGTGGTGCTGCGGGTGCGAGGGGAGTCCGGCGTAGTCGACGCTCTCGACGGCGTCGTGCTGTTCGAGCCACTCGGCGATCGTGCGGGCGCTGGCGAGATGCTGCCGCATGCGCACCGACAGCGTCTCCATGCCCTGTTGCAGCAGGAAGCCGTTGAGCGGCGAGAGCGCGGGGCCGGTGTCGTTGGCGATGCCGAACCGCAGCGACAGCTCGAACGCGCGGGGTCCGAACGCCTCGACGAATGAGGCGTGCGTGGCGATCGGGGTGTCGGTGAGGGCGGGGTAGGGGCGGTTGGATGCCACCCAGTCGAACGTTCCGCCGTCGACCACCGCGCCGGCGAGGTTGGCGCCGTGGCCCGAGAGGAACTTCGTCGCGGAGTGCACGACGATGTCGGCGCCCTGCTCGATGGGGCGGACCAGGAAGGGCGTCGCGATCGTGTTGTCGACGACGAGGGGGATGCCGTGGCGCTTCGCGATGCGCGCGACGGCGGGGATGTCGACGATGTCGTTCTTGGGGTTGGGGAGCGTCTCGGTGAAGATCGCCTTCGTCTCGGGCCGGATCAGGGCGTCCCACTCGGCCTCGTCGGTCGGGTCCCACACGTACTCGACGGTGACGCCCATGCGCGCGAAGGTGCGGTCGAACAGCACGCGTGTGCCGCTGTAGATGCTCGCGGTCGAGACGATGTGCTCGCCGGAACCGGCCAGCGCCAGCAGCGACACGGTGATGGCCGCCTGCCCCGATCCGACGACGATGGCGCCCGAGCCGCCTTCGAGCGACGCGAGTCGGCGTTCGGCGACCTGGTTGGTCGGGTTGGCGTTGCGCGAGTAGAGGTGGCCGAGGTCGGCACCGGCGAAGCGATCGGTCGCCTCTTGGAAGGACGCGAACCGGTAGGCCGCCGACAGATGCACGGGGGTGATGCGCGAGCCGTGAGTCAGGTCTTCTTGCTCGCCGGCGTGCACCTGACGCGTGGCGAAGCCGAAGCCCTCCCAGTCGGTGTGCGGCACGCCCGGCTCAGCCACGGAGGGTCTCCACTTCGCGCGGGAGGAGCGAGCCGAGCCAGCGCGCGATCTCGCGCGGGCCCGAGCGGGGGGCGGATGCCTCGACGTCGGGGTTGTAATTCGTGTTCGTGTTGACGTCGTAGGTCACCGTACGGCCGTCGCGCGTCTCGATGAACTCGATGCCGGCGATGCCCACGCCCTCGGCCGCGAGGAAGGCGAGATAGCGGTCGAGCAGCGCCGGGTCGACGTCGTCGCGCAGGCGGAAGAGGGGCTCGGGCTCGACCCCGTCGGCGCCGGGGATCGCGCACGCCTCGGCGGGGCACAGCTCGAAACTGCCCGCGCTGGTGTCGACCCGAACGGCATAGACGAAATCGCCCGCGACGAACTCGGCCCGGGTGATCGAGGAGTCGCGGCCGACCAGCAGCTCTTGCAGCAGCGTGATGCCGTCGGGCGACGGCTCGAAGTCGGCGCTGTCGACCCACTCGGCGAAGGCGTCGACCGAGTCCCACCGCCGCACGCCCAGGCCCTTGCCGCCCTGGTTGTGCTTGCTGATGAACGGCGCGCCGAAGCGCTCGGCGGAGGCGGCGAGGTCGTGCGTGCCGAAGACGGCGAGCGTGCGCGGAACCTCGATGCCCGCGTGGCGAAGGGCTGCGTGCTGAGCGACCTTGCTGACCTCGAGCTCGAGCACGTCGGCGCCGTTGATCACCGTGCGCCCCCACGAGGCGAGCCATCGCAGCACGGCGCGACCGAACTCCTTGCTGGAGGCGTGATCGCGCGTGTGTGCGGAGGCGCTCAGGCGCGACCAGAAGACGCCGTCGGGCGGCTCGACCGCGAGATCGATCGAGCCGTCGGTGAGCAGCCACTCTTCGAACGGCACCCCCTCGGCTTCGAACGCCGCAGCGAACGGCGGAATCCACTGGGGATTCTCGTGGATGACATAGACCTTGCCCGACATTCCGCCAGGCTAACGCGCCCCTCCGACATCGCGATGAACAGCTCGTCACGCGAGGTCACGGCATCCGTGAACGAAACTCGGCAGGGGGCGCGCGGCATCCGCAATCTGTAATGTGGCAAGGCTCTGCCAGCGGGAAGGGATGCCATGACCTCCGACTACATCGACGCCAACCGCGCCAACTGGGATCAGCGTGCCACCCTGCACGCGGCCCGCGACGGCTCGGGCTACGGCGTGCAGCGGTACGTTACCGACGCGGAGGCCCTGTCGGACGTCGTGCGCTTCGACCTGCCCCTCCTCGGCGACATCGCGGGCCTGCGCACGGTGCATCTGCAATGCCACATCGGCACCGACACCCTGTCGCTCGGGCGTCTGGGCGCCCGCGTGACCGGCCTCGACTTCTCCGAGAACGCCGTCGCCGAAGCCCGCCGTCTGGCCGCCGAGGCCGGTGCCGAGGTCGACTTCGTGCAGGCGGATGTGCGGGATGCCGCGAACGTCCTGCCCCGCGGGACGTTCGACCTCGTCTACACCGGCATCGGCGCGCTGTGCTGGCTGCCGTCGATCACCGACTGGGCGGGTGTCGTGGCCGACCTGCTGGCGCCGGGGGGCACGCTGCACATCCGAGAGGGACATCCCGTGCTGTGGTCGATGAACGAGACCCTCCCTGGTCTGACCCTGGCGTTCCCCTACTTCGAGCAGACCACACCACTGGAGTGGGACGACGAGAACACCTACGTCGAGGTCGCGGCACCGATCACCGCGACGCGCACGTACGAGTGGAATCGCGGTCTCGGCGAGATCGTCACCGCCCTGCTCGACCGCGGCCTGCGCCTCGACGCGCTCGTCGAGCACGACAGCGTGCCGTGGGAGGCGCTTCCCGGCCGCATGACCCAGCGCCCCGACGGCGAGTACGCGCTGACGGAACAGCCCTCGGTCATGCCGTTGAGCTACACGATCCGCGCGGTGAAGCCGGCCTGAGGAGCGCGAGAACAGCACGTCTGTGCTGCGGCCAGCACAACTCCGCAGGACGGTGAGAGACGGCGATCTTAAAAAGTGGCGTCGCCAGCGGTGCGACCGCCACGATGAGCACAGGTCCTCGGCATTCGAGCGCGTCGAGGTCCCTCCCATGACGAACGTCACCCCCAAGAGGTGACCAGGGTCCGAGGCCCGCAGGCGTCGTCGTCGCCGGCATGGAGACATGACCTCCTCCACCACCGACCCCGCCGCGATCGACGCGCGGGGCGTCGTCAAGGGCTTCGGCTCCGTCCACGCCGTCCGCGGCGTCGACCTCACCATTCGCCCCGGCGAGATCGTGGCGTTCCTCGGTCCGAACGGCGCCGGCAAGACGCCCGAACCGCTCGCACAGGGCGACTCCCCGCTGACGGAGCGAAGACGGACGTGCTCGCGGCAGCGCGCGACGGCGGTTCGATCGCCGATATCGCGCGGACGGTCCACCTCTCCGAGGGGACGGTGAAGAATTGCCTGTCGAGCGCCATCGGGAACACCGGAGGAAGAAGTCGGGCGGATGCCGTGCGGGTCGCGGCGGAGCGGGGGTGGCTGTAGGCCGCGCGAGGTGGGGCTCCGCAGTGATCCGAAGCCACACCCGACGATCGGTCGGCTACCGCCACATTCCCCCAAACGTGGTGATGCGGTGAAGGAAAGCTCATTCAGGTGCGCATGTTCGAGCCCGCTCCTCAGTTCACGCATCGCGCCGTGAGTCCGCGGCGAGGACGAACTGCTCCCTGAGTCACCCTCTGGGTGAATTTGCGTTGTCACCCCTTCGGCCGACATCGACGCGCGGTGATGAAGTTTTCGGCGAGATAGAATGTATACATGCTCAGTTTTCTATGCTCCTCTATGCGATCACTCATCATCGGCGCGATGTCGCGCCGGTGACGTCCTCCGTGGTCACAGAAAGGTGAAAGTGATGAGAACCCCACCCGCGCGCGCCCGGCTCGGACTCCTGCCGAAGCTGACCGTCGCCACCATCGCGTGCTGTGTCGTCGCCTTCTCGGCGGTGCCCGCCTCCGCTGAAGACAACGTCGACACGACCGACCCGACCGCGGTCGCGGCCCTCGTGGCCGAAGCGGCTCCCGACAGCGCACAACCGGTCGACGCCAGCTCGACGGGCACCGCCTTCGAGACGTCCACCGCCGACGCGACGACGACGATCCCCCTCGACCCCGAGCGGCCGATCGAGGTGAGGGCCGATGTCGCCGGAAGGCAGATCTCGGCGAGCATCACCCTGCCCGACGGGCTCGACCTCGACGCGGCGGAAGCGGCGGGAGACGGAACCGTCGTGTACCCGAGCAGCAGCGACGCGAGCGTCGCGGTGCAGACCCTAGAGTCCGGGGACACCCGCGTGCAGACGGTGATCCCGGACCGTGACGCCACGCACGAGGCCGCATTCGGCATGGAGGGGTTCCGGGCCGTCATCGACTCCTCCGGCAACGCCGGTTTCGTCCAGGACGGACGGGAGGGCGCCTTCGTCCCGGTCGATGCGGCGTGGGCGACGGACGCGGCGGGTGCGCCGGTCTCCACGCACTACGAGGTGCAGGGCGATCGATTGGTGCAGATCGTCACCCCGAGCGCCGACACGGTCTACCCGATCGTCGCCGACCCCACCTGGGGCTGGCGCAACGCCGCGTGGGGTCTCACCCTCAGCCGATCGGAGACGGCGAGCATCAAGGACTATGGTTCGGCTTCTGCATTCTGCGCCGCACTCGCGAAGAATCAGCGCGTCGCGTACGCGTGTGGGATTTGGGCAGGGTACTTGCAGGTGCAAGCAGCTACAGCGAACAACCGCCGGCCGAAGGGCTGCCTGCACCTCGTGGTCGCTCCGCTCCCCGGCGCGATCTCCCACACCCACTGTTGAGCCGTGCACGAGCTTCTCGAGTTCATTCGGATCCCGCTCGTGGTCACGGTGTTGTCTTCGGTGGCGGGAGCGGGCGTAGGCCTCGGGATGCAGCCGGGTGACTCGCGTGCCATGTGGGCCTCGGCCAGCGCCGTCTGTGTCGCCGGCGTGACGGTCGCCGCTCTCGCTCCGGACGCGGTCCTCGCACCTTCGGTCATCGCTCTGAGTTTCGTAGTGACCGCGACGTCGAGAAACCGGGGCCGACGACAAAACCCACGGATCGGTGACGAACAGAAGTGACGCAGGGAGCGCCCCGGATCAGTCCGGGGCGCTCCCCATAAGTCTCATGGGGCAGAGGTCACCCCGAACGCCACCCCTTCTTCCTCCGTGAGCATCCGCGACCGAATAAGGAATCGCATCCCCGTCGGCCCCTCGACGGAGAACCCGGCTCCACGGCCGGGGACGACGTCGATGGTCAGGTGCGTGAACTTCCAGTACTCGAACTGCGACTCCGACATGAAGACCCTAATCGGGTCGTCGAGACCGACCTCGATGTCGCCGAGGTGCACGTCGCTCGGACCGGTGAGGAACATGCCGACCGGGTAACACATGGGCGAGCTGCCGTCGCAGCAGCCACCGGACTGATGGAACATCAGCGGGCCGTGCTTCCCTGTCAGGTCACGCAGCAGCGCGGCCGCGGCATCCGTCACGTCTACGCGGGAGAGCCGAGTCGTCATGTCCCACTCCTTTGGTTCATGTCCCAACATGTGTCGGCTGCGGGTCGGGCAACCCGCCAGAAGTGGGACAAGGGTCCGCCCGACAGCCGCAGCGCCGCACGAACGGGAAGTCCCCGAAGCGGCACCGACGGAAAGGGTTGTGACCCCCGGAACGAACCCGGGGGTCACGCGGTCGAGGTCGCCGCCACGACCCCGACACGGCCGCTCAGAAGAAGCCCATGGCTCCATCGGCATACGACACGAGCAGATTCTTCGTCTGCTGGTAGTGATCGAGCATCTTGAGGTGGTTCTCGCGGCCGATGCCCGACTGCTTGTATCCGCCGAAGGCTGCGTGCGCCGGGTACTGGTGGTAGGTGTTCGTCCACACGCGACCGGCCTCGATCGCACGGCCGGCGCGGTAGGCGGTGTCTCCGCTGCGGCTCCAGACGCCGGCGCCGAGGCCGTAGAGAGTGTCGTTGGCGATCGAGATGGCGTCGTCGAAGTCGTCGAACGAGGTGACCGACAGCACGGGGCCGAAGATCTCCTCCTGGAAGATGCGCATGTCGTTCGTGCCTTCGAACACGGTCGGTGCGACGTAGTAGCCGCCCGACAGGTCGCCGCCGAGGTCGACCCGCTCGCCGCCGGTGAGCAGCTTCGCACCACCCTGCTTGCCGATGTCGATGTACGACAGGATCTTCTCGAGCTGGTCGTTCGAGGCCTGCGCGCCGATCATCGTCTCGGGGTCGAGCGGGTTGCCCTGGCGCACCTTCTTGACGCGCTCGAGTCCGTCACCGAGGAACTGATCGTAGATCGACCGCTGGATCAGCGACCGCGACGGACACGTGCACACCTCGCCCTGGTTGAGCGCGAACATCGTGAAGCCCTCGAGCGCCTTGTCGTAGTACGCGTCGTCGCTGCGCAGCGCCACGTCTTCGAAGAACACGTTGGGGCTCTTGCCGCCGAGTTCGAGCGTCACCGGAATGAGGTTCTGCGACGCGTACTGCATGATCAGGCGGCCGGTCGTGGTCTCGCCGGTGAAGGCGATCTTGCGGATGCGCTTGTGCTGCGCGAGCGGCGCGCCCGCCTCGATGCCGAAGCCGTTGACGATGTTGACCACACCCGCGGGCAGCAGGTCGCCGATGATGTCGAACAGGAACAGCAGGGATGCCGGAGTCTGCTCGGCCGGCTTGATCACGACGCAGTTGCCCGCGGCGAGGGCCGGCGCGAGCTTCCATGCCGCCATGAGAATGGGGAAGTTCCACGGGATGATCTGCCCGACCACACCGAGCGGCTCGTTGAAGTGGTAGGCGACGGTGTTCTCGTCGAGCTGGCTGAGCGAGCCCTCCTGCGCGCGCAGCACACCGGCGAAGTAGCGGAAGTGATCGACGGTCAGTGGGATGTCGGCCGCGAGCGTCTCGCGCACCGGCTTGCCGTTCTCCCACGTCTCGGCCACGGCGATCTTCTCGAGGTTCTGCTCGATGCGGTCGGCGATCTTGTTCAGGATGACGCTGCGCTCGGCGGGCGTGGTCTTCTTCCACGTCGCGAACGCCTTCCACGCGGCATCCACTGCTCGGTCGATGTCGTGCGCATCGCCGCGCGCGACCTCGCAGAAGGGCTTGCCGGTGACGGGGGTGATGTTCTCGAAGTATTCGCCGCTGTGCGGCTCGACCCACTCGCCGCCGATGTAATGCCCGTACCGCGAGCGGTACTCGGCGACGGATCCGCGGGTGCCGGGTGCGGCATAGACGCTCGAGACGCCTTCTTCGACGATGGTCATGCGTGTCTCCTTCGACGGTCATGAGTCGCCGCGCAGGCTCGGGGCGGCGATGCGCCGACGGTACGCCGCGGGAGGTTGCATCGGGTTGCACCGCAGGCGGGGCGGTGTGCGGAGTGGGGGTGGAGCGGGTATTCGGTGCGCGGTGTGCGGCTGCGGTGCACAGGGCAGGTGCGCGGGTAGCGCACGGTGCGGCTGGGCGGTGCGCGGTGCCCGGGTAGTGCGCGGTGCGGTGCCCGGGTGGTACGCGGTGCGGGTGTGCGGCGAAGACGCATTCGTTCGTCGACGCCGCACGCGATTGGCATCAAGCGGGTGCGTCCTCGGCGAACGGGTGCGTCCTCGGCGAACGGGTGCGTCCTCAACGAGGGGAAGGTTCAGACGAGACGCGCGGCCGTCCGGGCCACCGACTCGGCGCAACGGACATACATCGCAGGGCGCCGCGACGACCCGGCGCGACGGACTTGCGACCGCGACCGTCCAGCAACCCAGGGCGCCGCGACGTCCCGGCGCAACGAACGCACGACGGCCAGGCGCCGCGACGACGCGACGCCGCGGACTACGCGTCGGCGTCGGCGAGAACCGACCGCAGCGGCGGCACGTTGACCTCGTGCAGGTCGACGTCGTCGAGGCGTTCGATGCTCTGCACGCGCGGGGCGATGGCGCTATCGTCGGCGACGATCCAGCTGCCGACGAGGAGGAACCGGTCGTTGCCGGCGGTGATGGGACCGGTGAGCGCGAAGGTCTGGTGCGTGGGCGTGAGAAAGGTCACGCGCACGGGGGTGCCGTGCGGGAGCGTCGACGGGTCGACGACATCGGCGTCGAGCGCGGGCTGCGGCGGGTCGATGCCCAGGTCGATGCGCTGGATCTCGGAACTCGTCGCCAGGATCACGTCGCCGACGAGCGGCTGCCCACCGACGCCGATGCGTACCGTGCCCTCGAGCGCGTACAGACCGTAGCGCGGGGAGCGGACGACGACCCGGGCGATGTCGCCCGCCTTCACCTCGGCGAGAGCCTCGCGAATGCGCCCCACGTCGCGACGGGCACGAGCTGCCGAGAAGATGTCGAGCGCTTTTTCGTCCATATGTTCAGCGTAACGAGGGCCTCCGACATCGGCACTCGATGCGGCGCGTCGCGGCCGGTCGTGCCCCGGCCCGCGAAGCGCCCGCGCCCCGACTGTCACCCCTCGAGTCGCCGCGAACCCGCGTACCCGCGCCGCATCTACTCCGGCTCGAGACGCCCGAGACGCTCCAGACGCTCGAGACGCTCACGCCCGCTCGAGCCGCTCCAACCGCGCGACGATCCCCGCTCGCTTCGGCGACCGGGCGGGCAGCATGCTCAGGCACAGCCGCAGCACCTCTTCGTCGTCGCGGGCGTCGGCGGTGTCGGCATACGCGAGCAGCACATCGATCCCCGCCTCGGCGATGAGGGCCTCACGCAGGGCGGAGCGCACCGACTCGCGCACCTCGGCCACCCCCGGCGCGTCGGATTCGGGCAGCACGGGCCCCGCGTAGGCCGCGAGCGCCACTCGGTGCGCCCCGCGGTCGAGCAGCGACAGCACGTGCTGCGCGTCGGTCTCGAGTCCGTCGGGCAGACGGTACGGCCGGGATGCCGGGACCAATCGCGGCGCGACCGGCACCAGCGCGCGGCGCAGGCGCACCATCTCGGGTCGAAGCGTCTCCACCGCCGCGTGGCCGTAGACCGCTTCACTCAGCGCCTCGGCCGAGAGCCCCTCGCGATGCACGGCGAGCAGCAGGAGGATCTCCGCATGCCGGGCGCTGAGTTCGGCCGTCGCGCCCCCGGCTTCCAGCACGGCCCGGTCCCGCGCGAGCACCCGCAGCACCGCCCGCGAGGGCGCCGACCGCTTCGGGGGCGGAGCCTGCTGCGCACGCAGTCGCCCGACGAGGATCTCGCTCTCGATCGCGCGAGCCGTGGCATCCACCAGCAATTGCGCCTGGGGTGTCACGGCCTCGGGTCCTCCCGTGACGTCGATGACGCCCAGGAGCCGGCGCGACTCGGGGTCGTGCACGGGCGCCGCGGTGCACGACCATGGCTGCACGAGGCGGTTGAAGTGTTCGGCGCCGCGGATCTGCACCGAGCGGTCGAGGGTCAGAGCCGTGCCGGGGGCGGATGTGCCCACGGCATCCTCGGCCCAGTTCGCTCCCGCGACGAAGCCCATGTCGCCGGTCAGCGCACGGATGTGCCGGTCGCCCTCGACCCACAGCAACCGCCCCGCCGCATCACCGACCGCAACGACGACGCCCGACTCCTCGGCCGTGCCGGGAAGCAGCAGCGCGCGGATCATGTCCATCACACCCGCCAGCGGATGCGCGCGGCGATACGCCTCGAGCTCCTCGCTCGCGAGGTCGAGCGAGGGGAGTCCCTCGGGTCCGACGAGGGATGCCAGCGACCTCCGCCACGAGTCCTTCACGAGGGGGCGCACGTCATCCAGCCGCCGGTCGTCGTTGCCGGCGATCAATTCGTCGTGCGCACGCGCGATGAGCAACCCCGAGGTCTCGGGGGAGACGGACGGTCGCGACCACGGAGAGGGCACGGCACTCCCATCGGCGGTGACGGAGGAGGGCTCCAGTGTACGTCCGCACCGGCTCGGGCGGGAGGGCCGATGACGCGCCGCATCCTCGCTCTCCACACTACCGCGCACTGCGTGGTACTGTCCGAGGCAGACAAGCGAAGGGGGCCGCGTGGATACGACGCAGCTGTTGAAAGGGGTGCTGGATGCCGCCGTGCTCGCGGTCGTGCAGCACGACGACGGGTACGGGTACGACATCGTGCGACGACTGCGCGATGCGGGGCTCGGCGAGGTCGGCGACGCATCGGTGTACGGAACGCTCCGGCGGCTGTATTCGGCGGGCGCGCTGTCGAGCTACGTCGTGCCCAGCGATGGGGGACCGCACCGCAAGTACTACGCCATCAACCCGCAGGGCCGCGAGCTGCTCGACGCGCAGCGCGCGAGCTGGTCGCACTTCTCGGCGGCCATGACGACCCTGCTCGACGACACCACCCACCCGAAGAAGCTGCGCACGATCGGAGACGCACGATGATCACCATGCCCGTTCGCGATGACATCCGCGTCTTCGCCGCCGCGGTGCGCGCGCACCTCGACGACCTCCCGGCCGACGAGGTCGACGACCTGCTCGACGGTCTCGAGGCCGATCTGGCCGACCAGGCCGCCGAAGCGGGCGATGCCTTCGAGCTTCCGGATGCCACGACCTACGCCGCCGAACTGCGCGCGGCCGCGGGGCTTCCGGAGCGCCGTCAGCAGGTCGGCGGCAAGCGGATCCCCGTCCTGCAGATCATGCGCGACGGCTGGCGCGAGACGGGTGCGGCCGTGCGGAAGAACCCCGCCGCTGTGTGGGTGCTCGACCTGCTGGCATCCCTCCGACCGCTCTGGTGGATCCTGCGCGCGGTCGTGCTGTACCTGTTCATCGCCCCGTTCCTCTGGTCGGGCTATGCGTGGATGACGGGGCCGCTCGCACATCTGATCGGCGCCGTGCAGTTCCCCGGGATCGTGCTGATGAGCGGTCTGCTCCTCGTCAGCGTGCAGTGGGGCCGCGGGCGCTGGGCGCCGAACCGCATCGTTCGCGGTATCCGCACGGGTATCAGCGTCGTCGTGGTGCTGCTCACCCCTTTCACGCTCGTCTCGCTCATGGGGAGCCTGCAGTCGACGGTGTGGGACGCCTCCAACAACATCTCGGCGGTAAACCCCTACACCCCGGGGCTCTCGGCTGACGGTGAGCGGATCCGGAACATCTACGCCTTCGATGCGGAGGGCAATCCGATCCCCACGGTGCAGCTGTTCGATCAAGACGGCGATCCGCTCACGACGGTCGGTCGGGACAACGGACCGCAACGGTACGACTCCTACTTCTACGGCGGAGGAGGCTCGGTGCCGGTGCCCTACGTCATCCCCGGCGGTAACGATGCGTGGAACGTCTTCCCGCTACGAGAGATCCCCGCCGGGCAGGTCACGTGGAACGAGATGGACGACCTCACCAAGGCCGCGCAGACATCCTTCCCCTTCGAACGAGTCCAGCCCCTGCCCACCGACGTCGCGCCGTCACGCGCCCCCTCGACGGATGCCGCCGCGGGAGGCCCCGCAACCCCGACGCCGACGCCTTCTGCGGCCGAGACCGCCGCACCGACTCCCGACGGGTCGGTGACCCCGTGAGCGAGGAACCCCGCATCGTGAGCATCGACCTCACCCACCTCGTGACGGCCGCGCTGGCCGCGGGTTCAGCGGAGGAGCAGGCGGAGTGAGACCCGTTCGGGGCGTGATGCGGCGTGGGGGCCGTCTCACGCCCCGAACGCGTACCGCCCTCGCGAGTGCGCCGACGTCAGCCCCGTGCCGCCCACCACGCCCGCAGGCGCCTCTCGGCCTCCGCTTCGCCGACCACGCCCTCGTCGAGGCGCAGGTCGAGCAGGAAGCGGTAGGCCTCGCCCACCTCGCGGCCGGGCTTGAGTCCCAGCACCTCCTGGATGCGGTTGCCGTCGAGTTCGGGGCGGATCGAATCGATCTCCTCCTGCTCGCGCAGGGCCTCGATGCGGGCCTCGATGTCGTCGTAGGCGGATGCCAGGCGCTGCGCTTTGCGCTTGTTGCGCGTGGTCACATCGGCGCGGGTGAGGATGTGCAGGCGCTCCAGTTCGTCGCCCGCGTCGCGCACATAGCGGCGCACCGCGGCATCCGTCCAGGCGCCCTCGGCGTAGCCGAAGAATCGCAGGTGCAGCTCGACCAGGCGCGCGACGACCGTGGTAGTCGCCGCGTCGAAACGCAGGGCCTGCAGGCGCTTGCGCGCCATGCGCGCGCCCTTGATGTCGTGGTGGTGGAACGTGACGCCGCCGCCGTCTTCGAAACGCCGCGTGGCGGGCTTGCCGATGTCGTGCAGCAACGCGGCCAGGCGCAGCGGCACATCGGGCGCGGCATCCGGGTGACGGCTCTTCTCGAGCGCGATCGCCTGCCGCAGCACGGTGAGCGAGTGCTCGTAGACGTCTTTGTGGTGGTGGTGCTCGTCGACCTCGAGCCGCAGAGCGGGCACTTCGGGCAGGAACTCCTCCATCAGGCCGGTCTCGACGAGCACGCGGATGCCGCGGATCGGGTCGTCGGTCTGCAGCAGGCGCACGAGCTCGGCCTGCACCCGCTCGGGGCTGACGATACCGAGCGATCCGCGCAGCTGCGCGATGGCGTCGAGGGTCTCGGGGTCGACCGCGAAGTCGAGCTGCGACGAGAAGCGCGCAGCGCGCAGCATGCGCAGCGGGTCGTCGCCGAAGCTGATGGCCGGGTCGATGGGAGTGCGCAGCCGCCCGGCGACGAGATCTTCGACGCCGCCGGTGGGGTCGACGAGCGTGCGCGCGGGCACGCGCAGCGCCATGGCGTTGACGGTGAAGTCGCGACGGCTGAGGTCGGCCTCGAGCGTGTCGCCGAACTCGACGGTGGGCTTACGCGTCACACCGTCGTAGCTGTCGGCGCGGAACGTCGTGATCTCGACCTGCTCGCCCTTCACGCGCGCACCGATGGTGCCGAAGGCGCGACCCACGTCCCATTGCACCGACGAGATCGGCTTCACCAGCGCAAGGATCTCGTCGGGGCGCGCGTCGGTCGTGAAGTCGAAGTCGTGGGTCGTGCGGCCCAGCAGCGCATCGCGGACGGGACCGCCGACGATCGCCAGATCACGCCCCGCTTCGGCGAACGCGCGGGCGACGGTGGCGACGACGGGGTGCGCGGCGAGCTCCTCGAGGCGCGCAAGACCCTCGGCCATGTTCAGCATGCCTTCGAGCCTATCCGGGGGCGCCGACAGCGACTTTCGTCGGGTGCTCCGAACATCGGATGCCACGCGCGGAAACCCCGAGGGGGCGAGGCGCCTCGGCCTCCGCGCCCCGCACCCGGGTGTCACGGCTGCGGCCCCGGGATGCTCGCCACCGCGACCCGATCTCAGTCCGCGAACCCCAGGAACCCCGTCACCAGCAACTCACGCACGCGGGGGAGCAGGTCGGCGCGCAGGTGCGCGGCATCCACTTCCATCAACTGCGCGATCGCGTCGATGAGCGGTCCCACGGCCAGGTCGCCGTCGCACGCGCCCACGAGCGCCGCGAGCGCCGGATCGACCTCGATGCGCCGCGCGAAACCGCCGCCCTGGTGCAGCTCGATGACCGACGGATCCTCCTCGCCGGGGCGATGGTGTCGCGCCTCGGTCACGTCGGGCGCGACCTGCAGCACGCTGGCCGCGAGACCGTCGTCGTCGAGCAGCGCCGCGCGGTCGTGGGCGGCGAGGCAGGCGGCCAGGTGCGGTCCGAACCCGGCCTCCCCGCCTCCCGCGACGTGCTCGTACCGCGCGAGGGTGGGACCGCCAGCCAGGGGCTTGCGCAGCAGCACGTACCCGAAGCCGACACCTGTGACGCCCCGGCGGGAGAAGTCCTCCAGCCACGCGTCGATGAGCCGCGCGTAGGCGGGCGTGCCGGCAACGGTGCCGCCGTCGCGCACCCACAGCTCCGCGTACGCGAGCGGATCCAGCACCTCGCGCTCGATGATCCACGCGTCCAGGGCACCTCCGACCCACGAGCGCACGCGGTCGAGCCCCGACTCGCCCTCACGGTACTCCCAGTTGCCGAGCGACTGCGCGACACCGCCGGGGGAGAGGTGCGCCCCGACGCCCGAGATCACCGCGGCCACCAGGGCGTCGCCCTCGAGACCGCCGTCGCGGTACTCGTAGGCCGGCACCCCTTCGACGCGCGGCGTGATCACGAACGGCGGATTGGATGCCACCCGGTCGAACGTCTCGCCCGCGACCGGCTCGAACAGCGAGCCGTGCCGCGTCTCGATCCCGTCGACGCCGTTCAGCAGGGCGTTGAGCCGGGTGAAGCGCAGCGCCCGCTCCGAGATGTCGGTCGCAACGACGTGATCGACGAGTCTGCGCAGGCGCAGGGCCTGAATGCCGCAACCGGTGCCGATGTCGAGGGCGGTGCCACCACGGCGGGTGAGCTGCAGACGGGCCAGGGTCTGCGAGGCTCCGCCCACCCCGAGCACGTGATCCTCCGGCAGCGGCCCCTGCAGCGCCGCCTCGTCGAGGTCGCTCGCGATCCACCACTCGACATCGCCGGCCTCGTCGGCGAACGCCTGCGGCCGCACGAGCACGGCGGGGCGCACGTCGTCGCCCTCGACGCGCACGAGGCCGAGGTCGACGGCTCCGTCGACACCCAACGCGGGAAGGGCCGACGAGAGCTCACCACGGGAGACCGCGAGCCCCAGACCCCACAACCTCCCCAGCACCGCGAGGGGGTCGCCCCGGTCGGCGAGGGCGCGCTCCGCGGGGCCGCGCAGGCCGCGAGCCAGGGCGTCGTCGGCTTGCTCTCCCCACGCGTCGCGGAGCTCGGCGCTCGTGTACCCCGCGCTGCGGAAGTCGTCGGCGAGCGCGTGGCAGAGGCGGGGTTCGGGTTCGGGGAGCACCGGTCCATTCAACCGTCTGCGCGAGGCTATCGGCGGGCGCAGAGCGACGCAGGCCTAGACTCGTCGCGATGCAAGGCCCCCTTGTACCACCGACGTTCGTATGACCGTGACTTCCCCGCCTTCGGGCTCACCCGTGCTGCGGCGCCCCTTCGCGCGCCGGCTCCTGGCGACCCTCGCCGCAGCGGCCCTCGCATTCGGCGTGATGCTGCCGTCGGCCGCGGTCGCCGCGACCGCCGGCCCTTCGCCGTCGGTGCAGGCGGCCGCGCTCTCGGCCGCGCCCGCGGCGAACGGCATCCTGCGCCCCGGCGACTCCCTCTCGGTCGTGGTGACGCTGACGGCGGGCTCTTCGGCCGCGGCGACCACGCCCCTCGCCCTCTCCATCGGCACGGCGCCGCTTCCCGACGACGGCGCCCTCGACCGGTGGCTCGACGGCGATACGGCGGGACAGACGATGCAGCAGGTCGCGACCGGGGCAGTGGATGCCACCGCCTCCGGCGCGCAGACCTCCACCACGTTGACCGTCGCGGCGACCGATCCCGCTCTGAACGGGCGCGGAGCCGGGGTCTACCCGGTGCAGGTCACCGCGGGGACCCTGACGGCATCCAGTGTCGTCGTGGTGCCGTCCGACGGCGCTGCGACCCCGATCGCGCTCGTCGTCCCCATCACGGCGGCGCCGATGACGCGCGGCCTGCTCACCGGCAACGAACTGGCCGAGCTCACCGCGGTCGACGGCGCCCTCTCGGCGCAGCTCGACGCGGTCGACGGAACGACCGCCACCCTCGCCGTCGATCCCGCCATCCCCGCGGCCATCCGGGTGCTCGGGTCGGCGGCCCCCCCGACGGCGGTCGCCTGGTTGCAGCGACTGCTCGCGCTGTCGAACGACCGCTTCGCCCTGCAGTTCGGAGACTCCGACGTCGCCGCCCAACTGCAGGCGGGCCTGACGGCGCCCATGGGCCCGACCTCGCTGCAGTCCTACATGTCGGAGGCTGATTTCGCGCGCCCGGCAGCGGCGGTCACGAGCCCCGAACCGAGCCCTTCGGCCAGCCCCGGGCAACCGAGCTTCCCCTCGCTGTCCGCGCTGCTCGACATCGGCACGGCGACGCCGAACGTGTTCTGGCCGGCCACGGGTTCCGCCGGGCCCGAGACGGTCGCGTCACTGGGTGCCCTGGGCACGGCCGAGGAGCCGGCGCGCGTGCTCGTGGCCTCCGCGAGCGTCACGGGGTCGCGCCCCACTGCCGGTGCTGTCGGGGGAGTGTCGACCCCGGTGTACGACGCCGAGGTGTCGCGTGTGCTCGCCGACGCCGCCGGACAGAACGACACGACCCGCCGCAGCGCCTCCCTCGCCGCCGCGCAGGCATATCTGGCGATCGCGCGGGCGACCGCGGGCGATCAGCCCGTGCTCGCGGTGCTCGACCGCGGAACCGACCGCTCGCGCGTGAGCCTGCGCGCCACGCTCGGCCTGCTCTCGACCGCGCCGGGATTCACGACCTCGACCTTCGCCGAGGTGACGAGCCGTCCGGCATCCGAGATCTCGCTCGCCTCACCCACCGTCGACTCCGCACGGGTCGCCGAGGTGGGCGATCTGATGACCGATGAACAGGCCGTCGACCGGTTCGCCACGATCCTCGACGAGCCGGATCTGCTGACCGGTCGCGAACGCGCCGAGCTCCTGCAGGTCATCAGCGTCTCGTGGGCGGGGGATGCCGCCCGCAAGGCCGTCGCCGACCATCGCGCCGGCACGCAGACCACGCTCGATTCCGTCGGCATCCTCTCCTCCGACTTCCGCCTGGTCAGCTCCAGCGCGCCGCTGCGTCCCTGGGTGCGCAACGACCTGCCCTGGCCCGTGACCGTCGTTCTCGCCGTCCGCCCCGACGATGCGCGCCTGCGGGTGCAGGACCACACGACCATCGAGGCGCAAGCCGCCGCGAACACCCGTGTCGAAGTGCCCGTCGAAGCCCGGATCGCCAACGGCGAGGTCGGCGTCGACCTCCAGCTCTACAGCCCCACCGATCAGCCGGTCGGTACGCCTCAGCGGGTCGATGTCGAAGTGCGAGCCGAGTGGGAGAGCATCGGCCTCATCGTGATCGTCGCGCTCGTGGTCGGCTTCCTGAGCCTCGGCGTCGTGCGCACGGTTGCTCGTCGTCGGCGCACAAGGGCCGAAGAGCAGCCGCCGTCGACCCCGGATGCCGAGACCCCCACCGACGGCATCGGCGTCAAGGATCCGGATGCCGACGGTCGCGGCCCCGCCGAAGCCGACACCGAAGACGCCATCGCCTCACCCCCCACCGAGCAGGAGACACGCCCGTGAGCAGTATCGGACGGGCCAGCGTGCTCATCGGGGCGGGCACGATCGTGTCGCGCGTGAGCGGGCTGCTGCGCGGCATTGTGCTCGTCGCCGCCATCGGAACGATCGGTGGCGCCGGCGACGCCTTCGCTGTCGCCAACCAATTGCCCAACAACATCTACGCGATCATCTCGACCGGTCTGCTGACGGCCGTCGTCGTGCCTCAGATCGTCAAGGCGGCGGCTCACGCCGACGGCGGGCAGGCCTTCATCTCGAAGCTCTTCACGCTCGGGACCGTCGGGTTGATCGCCGCGGCGGTGCTCGCCTCGATCGCGGCTCCCCTGCTCGTGCGCGTGTACGCGAGCGAGTTCACCGCTGATCAGCTCGCGTTGTCGACGGCCTTCGCCTACTGGTGTCTGCCGCAGATCTTCTTCTACGGTCTGTACGCGCTCCTCGGCGAGATCCTCAATGCGCGCCGCGTCTTCGGGCCGTATACGTGGGCGCCGATCGTCAACAATGTGGTCTCGGTCGCCGGCTTCGGAGCGTTCATCGTGCTCTTCGGACCGCAGACCCAGGTCGGAACGTGGACTCCCACCATGGTCGCGATCCTCGCCGGCACCGCCACCCTCGGCATCGTCGTGCAGGCCGCCGTGCTGATGTTCTTCTGGCGGCGGGCCGGTCTCGCGCTGCGTCCCGACTTCCGCTGGAAGGGCGTGGGCCTGCGCCACATCGGTCGACTGGCGGGATGGACCTTCCTCATGGTCGTCGCGGGGCAGCTGGCCGGCATCGTGCAATCCAACGTGCTGTCGGGGGCATCGGGGGAGGACCCCGCGATGTTCGCGTCTCAGAACGCATGGCTGCTGTTCATGCTGCCGTACTCGATCATCGTCCTCTCGATCGGCACTCCTTACTTCACGCAGCTGAGCGAGCACGCGACCGCCGGACGCGATGACGAGGTCCGCGCCGACATCTCGCGCAGCATCCGCACTCTCGGGTTCTTCATCGTCGCCTCCACGGCGGCCCTCGCCGTGGCGGCCGTGCCCGCGAGCCGTATCTTCACCCAGACGCGACAGGAAGCCGAAGCGGTGGCGCCGGTCCTGCTGTGCTTCCTGGTCTGCCTGATCCCCCTCGCCGTGCTCTTCGTCGTGCAGCGGACGTTCTACGCCTACAACGACACCCGAACGCCGTTCTTCTTCACGCTGCTGCAATGCGTGCTCGTCGTGGCAGGCGCGCTTCTGGCCGGGGCGGTCCTCGACCGCGGTGACTTGGCGGCGGGAGTAGCCCTGACCCAGTCGGTGGCCAGCACCGTGCAGGTGATCGTCGCCACGGTGCTCCTGCACCGACGGCTCGGCGGCATCGGCACCGCCTCGTGGCTCCTCACACTGGCGAAGTTCGGCGTCGCGGCGCTCCCAGCCGGTGCGGCTGGTTGGGGCGTGTGGGTGCTTCTGGGGGCGGAGGCCGGTTGGACACTGTCGAGCCCCCTGGCCGGCGCGCTGGGAGCCGCGATCATCGGCTCCATCGTCCTGGCCGTGTACATCGGCATCCTGGCCCTGTTCCGCACCCCGGAGCTCGAACCGGCCCTCGCGCTCGGTCGACGGTTCCTCCCCCAGCGCTAGCCCCGCGGCCGCGGAATACCGCGCGGCTAGCATGGGTTTCATCCGACGGAATCAACGAGAGGAAGGCGCAACCGTGCGTCACGTCATCATCATCGGATCGGGCCCGGCCGGCTACACGGCCGCCATCTACGCCGCCCGAGCCAACCTCGAGCCCCTCGTCGTCGCGAGCTCCGTCGAAGCCGGCGGCGACCTCATGAACACGACCGAGGTCGAGAACTTCCCCGGGTTCCCTGACGGCATCCAGGGCCCCGACCTCATGGCCAAGATGCAGGCTCAGGCCGAGCGTTTCGGCGCGCAGGTGCTCTACGACGACGTCGTCTCGCTCGACCTCGAGGGCCCGGTCAAGACCGTCACCCTCGGCAGCGGCAAGGTCGAAGAGGCCGTCTCGGTCATCTACGCCACCGGCTCCGCCTACCGCAAGCTCGGCCTCGAGGGCGAGGAGCGCCTCTCGGGCCGCGGCGTCTCGTGGTGCGCCACGTGCGACGGCTTCTTCTTCCGCGACCGCACGATCGCCGTGGTCGGCGGCGGCGACTCCGCGATGGAAGAGGCGAACTTCCTCACCAAGTTCGCGTCGAAGGTCTACGTCATCCACCGCAAGGACTCGCTGCGCGCGTCGAAGATCATGCAGGAGCGCGCGTTCGCGAACCCGAAGATCGAGTTCGTCTGGAACAGCGCCGTCGACGAGATCCTGGGCGACGACGCCGTCAACGGCGTGCGCCTGCGCTCGACCGTCGACGACACGACGCGCGAACTCCCGCTCGACGGCCTCTTCGTCGCCATCGGCAACGATCCGCGCACGCACCTCGTGCACGACAAGCTGCAGCTGACCGACCAGGGCACCATCTGGGTCGACGGCCGTTCGTCGCGCACCTCGGTCGAGGGTGTCTTCGCCGCCGGTGACGTGATCGACCCCACATACCGTCAGGCGATCACCGCCGCGGGCAGCGGCACGGTCGCCGCCCTCGACGTCGAGCACTTCCTCGCCGCGCGTGGCGAGGCCGGTGAGCCCGCCGTATCGGAGAGCCCGATCGAGGGCCTCCCCGACGCCGCGGTCGTCTGAGGAACAGAACCGGGCACACCGGCGTTTTCATCTACTGACGCTTCCATCTAAGGAGAAATGCAATGACTGCCAAGGCGACGACCTCCGCCACGTTCGAGCAGGACGTCCTGCAGGCTGACGGCCCCGTGCTCGTGGACTTCTGGGCCGAGTGGTGCGGCCCGTGTCGCATGGTCGCTCCCGTGCTCGACGAGATCCAGAACGAGAACGCGGGAAAGATCACGGTCCTCAAGCTCAACGTCGACGAGAACCCCGACCTCGCGATGAAGTACCAGATCACCTCGATCCCCGCGATGAAGGTGTTCCAGGGCGGCGAGGTCAAGACGACGATCATCGGCGCCAAGCCCAAGTTCGCGCTCGAGCAGGACCTCGCGCCGTTCATCGGTTGAGACACTCCTCTCAGAAGCCCCGAGTCCCCGTGACTCGGGGCTTCTGCCGTTCTCGAGCGCCATCGTCAGATGCCATCCCCCGGTGCTGCGGTGCGGGCCTCGCTCGTATTGGATGCGAGCCGCGCTGCGCTCCGCACCTCGCCTGTTCCGGATGCACCCGCACTGTGCTGCGTTCTGCGCCTCGCTTATCCCGGATACGTCGCCGGATGCCATGCGCTCTGTGTCGCGTTCCGGGCCTGGCTCATTCCGGGTACGTCACCGGATGCCACCCGCGCTGTGTAACGCTCCCGGCCTCGCTTGTTCCGGGTGCGTCACCCCGTGCCACGCGGGCTGTGTAGCGCTCCGCGCCTCGCTCATTGGGGATGCGCCCTGATGCCACCCCTGCTGTACGGCGGTCCGGGCCGCTGTTCTCGGGTGCGTTCCCAGGGCTATGGGCGCCATGCTGCGCTCCGGGCCTCGCTCATTCCCCGTGCATCTCCGGGGCTACCCGCACCGTGCTGCTGCTGCCGAGCCACAAGACGACCCCTTTAGAGCCTCAGGACGCGCTCAGGACGCGTCGAGGCGCACGCTGGCATCCCACCGCCGGTGAGGCTCTTCGTCGCCCAGAATGCGCCACACGGCGCGTGTGAGCGGGGGATAGTCGAGGGAGATCTGTCGAAGCACGCGGTAATTGCGCGACCGGTTCGGCCGCTGCCCGCCGTTCTCGGCGATGTTCTCGGCGCGGAGAGTCAGAACGACCAGCTCGTCGACGCTCGGCAGGTCTTCCATGAAGTCCCAGGGGTCCTCGCCGCCGCGCAGACGCTCGTGGATCAGCACGGCCAGCTCATCGGACGCCTCGGCGCGCAACAGCTCGAGGCTGGCGCGGCGGCGCGTGGTGTCGTCGTTCGCTGTCACCACTCCAGGGTACGTCGACCCTCCGACACCGGGACCCGACTTCCGTTCGCCGCTGGCGAGATGGTCTTCGGACCGCCCGGGTTCAACCCGTGTATCCCTCTTCACCCAGGGTCGACAGAATGCGGTTCAGATCTTGAATAGAAGCGAAATCAATACTGATCTGGCCTTTTTTTGCATTGAGCGATACCCGGACCTTGGTGTCGAACCGATCGCCCAGCCGTTCCGCGATCTGATCGAGCCCGGCCTGCCTGCCGCCTGCCTGGGGCTTCTGCCGCACGGGGGCGACGCCCGGCATCTTCGCTGCGGCCTCGGCGGCGCGAACCGACAGGTCTTCGTTCACGATCTTGTCGGCGAGCTTCTGCATCTCGCGCGGGTCGTCCAGCGACAGGATGGCGCGAGCGTGACCTGCGCTCAGCACTCCGGCTGCGACCCGCTGCTGCACCGGGACCGGGAGTTTCAGCAGGCGGATCGTGTTGCTGATCTGCGGGCGCGAGCGCCCGATTCGCGTCGCGAGCTCTTCCTGAGTGATGCCGAAATCTTCGAGCAGCTGCTGGTAGGCGGATGCTTCTTCCAAAGGGTTGAGCTGCGATCGGTGCAGGTTCTCGAGTAGCGCGTCTCGGAGAAGGTACTCGTCCTCGGTCTCACGCACAACCGCGGGGATGGTGTCGAGGCCCGCCTCCCGCGACGCGCGCGTGCGGCGTTCACCCATGATGAGTTCATAGGTACCGTCACCCTTGTCGCGAACGACGACGGGCTGGAGGACGCCGAATTCGCGCACGGAGTGGACGAGTTCCGCGAGGTCGTCGGAGTCGAAATGCGTACGCGGCTGGCGCGGGTTGGGGACGATCGATTTCGGGTCGATGTGGATGAGGCGGGCACCCGGGATTTCGACGAGCTGCTCAGTATCGCCTTCTTTCGCCCCGCGCGGCTGGGTCGCCGCGTCGTCACTCGCTGCGGCGGACCCACCGGGGAAGAACACGTCAACGGGACGTGCCTCCGACGGTTCAGCGGTGGGGATGAGCGCGCCGATGCCTCGACCCAGTCCGGTCCTCTTTGCCATCAGGATTCCTTTTCGGTGGTGTCGCGAGCGACGATTTCAACTGCGGCTTCGCGATATGCGATAGCACCGGCCGACTGGCCGTCGTAGGCGATGACGGTCTGCCCGAAGCTGGGCGCTTCGGACACACGGACCGAACGAGGGATTACGGTGCTCAGCACCTCGTGAGTGAAGTGCGAACGGACTTCTTCCGCCACCTGTTGCGCGAGACGGGTTCGTCCGTCGTACATCGTGAGCAGGATGGTCGAGACGTGCAGTTTGGGATTCAGGTGCTTCTGGATCATCTGCACGCTGCCGAGCAGCTGGCTCAGGCCCTCGAGAGCGTAGTACTCGCACTGAATGGGGATCATGACCTCGTCAGCCGCGGTGAAGGCGTTGATCGTAAGCAGCCCGAGAGAAGGGGGGCAATCGATGATGACGAAGTCGAAGTGGTTCCCCTCGATCTCGAGGTAGTCGCGAAGCGCGCCGCGCAGGCGGTGCTCTCGCGCCACCTGAGAGACGAGTTCAATCTCTGCACCGGCGAGATGGATCGTACTGGGCGCGCAGAGCAGGCTCGGGGACTCGGGGCTGGTCTGGACGATGTCGGCGAGCGGCACCTCATTGATGAGGACGTCGTAGATACTCGGTGTCTCGGCATTGTGCTTGACGCCGAGTGCGGTCGAGGCGTTGCCCTGCGGGTCGAGGTCGATGACCAGAACGCGGGCGCCGACCGATGCGAGCGCGGCCGAGATGTTAACGGCGGTCGTGGTCTTTCCGACACCGCCCTTCTGGTTGGAGACGGTGAGAACCCGGGTTCGCCCCGACAGGGTCACATCGGCGGCTTCCAGTGCACGACGTCGTGCGGATAAATCAGCGATCTCGCGGGCGATGGGGGAGTCATCGAGCGAAAAGGACGAAGACGCCTCACCGGACTGTTTCACGTGAAACACCTCTCACCGTCACGAACTCGCCCAGTCTACCTGCGGGGCCCGACATCGCTGCTTCCTACGGAGGATGCGTGGAAAGGCGACAGTCCGGGCGGAGGCGTTGATGAGCGCCGACTGTTCACTCTTCACTCCTCACCAAGCGGTGGCTGTGAACAAGATGGTCGCCAGGTCATGGCGGCGCAACCGGCGTCCCTCACTGGCGCCGTCCGCCCATCGTCACAGCGCGGCGAGTGTCCTTTACGGTCACTAGCTCCACAGGCAAGTTCTCCCGACGCACCGCCCGAGCTCGCACCGGATCTGGGCGCGACCTAAGGTCTCAATCGGGACACCCAACAACATGTCTGTGGATGCCGCTTCGCGTGAACTATGGGTGCTGCGCACGTCGCCTCCCGTTGCAGCGCCGCGGTGGTCGATCGTGTCGCGACGATCCCTGCGCCCGCATCTGGCGGAACGTTTCACGTGAAACAGCAGCCGTACTCGCCTTCCGCATGCGGGGGAGCGCCGCTCTTCAGGCGTCGTTCCTCCGGGGTGTAGAGCATGAACCCACACACGCGACTGTCGGTCTGCGCAGCGAAGGCCCGCTGCGTCCGGCGATAGTGCCCGCCGCTGAAATGCCGGATGGGCGCACCGCGCGAGTGGCAGCGGGACACCGCTTCGCCTGAACATCAATAGGCCGACAACGGCCGCTCTTTAGATCAGATCGGCGGGCCACCCGACAATCGAACACGCACGCACCGCATTTGTCAGGTGGGGCTGGGTCGCCGAGGTAGGTGCGGGGGCAGGGCGCACCGCCGAGGCTCGTCCCCATCGCCAGGGCACCCGGCGAGGACTGCTCCGATCAACCCGCCTTCTTTGCATCGATCGAGTTGGCGCAACAGCTTTGACTCACACACAGGCACCGCGCAGCACATGCCCAGCGCAACGCCCCTCTGGCTGACGCGACGCGAGAAGACCATTGACTCCTGCGTCCCATATATGAAGGCCTGAATGCATGTGGCGGGGGCGTTCCTCGTGCACTGGCAAAGCAACGGAGCGGTCATGCTTCACGTGAAACATGATGCTCGTCGACCTCGACGCACCTCCTCGCCGCGCAAGACCGCGTGATCAGACGGCCCCAACGCCGGCGCAGCTCCGCGAGTCGCACTGCGAGTCTCGCCCCTCGCAGCATCGCTAGGACGGTCGCCAACTGCCGCGCCACCGGTGCCGACGTTCATAGCTCATCGGCACACACCTGGCACTCGCACATCAGCAGACCGCACCCGCACGGGCTGCGGCCGCGCTGGCGGTGCGGAGGTTCGCAACTCATCGACCGTGCCCTCACCCGCCTGACATGCGCATCGCGTCGAACTGCGCGCGCACGAGCTGCGGCCGCGCCTCCGCGCAAGACGGCGAGCCACCGCATCGTTTCACGTGAAACATCTCTCTCCGCCGCGCGGACGGCACGGCGTGGGGCGCAGCGTCCCTTCGGCGGGGAGAGTGCACCTTCTTTCGACGCCGTCTCGCCGACCATGCCGCGCTATGTCTCGCAGGTTGCGCGCACCTCCCAGCATGCGGCGAGAGAACTGCTCGTCCACACGTGCCACAGGCCGCGACGCAGACACCTACTGATCAGGGTCGCTCACCCGTCCCGCACCTCTGTGAAGCCCGACGGGCCGCACGCTGCCACGATCGCACCACTTCTCATCGCTCAGCGCACCGCAACCGAGGAGCGGCGTCGGTCGCGCGCCTCGCATCGGCGTTGGTGAAAAGGTTCATCCGTCGGGCGCAGCATTGGTCCCGGCCAACGGGTCGCGTGCCACGTTTCACGTGAAACATCTTGAGGTTGTGTCGTGCTCCGTCGTGCCCGGTTGCGACGTCGTGGCGAGTCGCTGGGAGACATTCAGGCATCTCTCGGTCTCTGGGCCGTCGCTTTCCCCATCCACCCACCGCCGCGACACAACTAGGGCGTGTCTCCTAAATGGCGGGTCCAGGCGATGACGGCGTTGAGGACGGCTGCTGAGCGGTAGACGGTGGCGAGTTTGTCGTAGCGGGTGGCGAGGCCTCGCCATTGTTTGAGGGTGGCGAAGCGGCGTTCGATGACGTTGCGGTTTCGGTAGTCGTCGCGGTCGTAGGTGATGGGTCGTCCGCCGTGTGAGCCGCGTCGGACGCGGTGGCCGATCTGATCCGATGGCTGCGGGATGACGGCCTGGATGCTGCGGTCACGCAGGTGCTGTCGGATTGCCCGGGACGAGTACGCCTTGTCGCCTCGGAGCCGGTCGGGTCGGGTGCGGGGGCGACCGATCGGGCGGGCGACGCGCAGCTGCTGCAGCAACGGGATCAGCATGGGCGAGTCCCCGGACTGGCCCGGCGTGACCGCGATCACCAGTGGCAGGCCGCGACCGTCGACCAGGTGGTGGAGCTTGGTGGAGAGTCCGCCTCGGGAGCGGCCGAACCCGTGATCAGGCGGCTCGATCAGCGGATTGTTGTAGTTCGACGAAGCCCCCCGTGACCCGGGTGATGTTCGTCGCGTGCTGATGGGCGCGAGCGATCGTGGAGTCCACCGACACGGACCAATCGAGCTTGCCGGTCGCGTCGGCGCGAGCCAGCAGCGCCGCGTGGACACGATCCCAGGTTCCATCGCCGGCCATCCGACGGTGCCACTTCCACACCGTCTGCCACGGGCCGAACACCTCCGGCAGATCCCGCCACGCGATCCCTGTCCGATAGCGATACGCGATCGCCTCGACCATCGTTCGCGCGTCCGAGAAGGGGCGGCCCTTACGGCCGGTCGGACCGGGCAAGAACCCGCTGATCAGATCCCACTGAGTATCCGAAAGCAACTGGAACCGCGACACGTCTCTAGCATCACCGACTCACCCCACCCATTTGGGAGACACGCCCTAGGTGAGAATCTCGGCAGCCCGCACGCCTTATCGACCCTGCTGCCACCTCGCCACCAGGCTTCGACGCATCCCGCCCACGCCATCACTGCTGTAGCGACCCTCGTGCATGGACGTCGTGCCGCGCAAACGGCCCTCACGCGCTCACGCCGAGCGACGTACCGCTCGTCAATCGCTACGTGTTGAATTTTGGGCGGTTAGCCTCCCGCGCGTGCAGCCGTGGCTAGAACACGGACTGATGGGGCTCCGGCACCTCTGATATCTCGGGTGAGCAGAGTGTTCTCCCATCTCGACCTCTCGTCTTTAGAGCACGCCGGGGCGTTTCCTCAGCGTCGCGTGCCCTGTGAAGCAACGGTCACGAGCATGCAGCGCGCCGAGGGACGTGACGGCCCGCAACGCGCCGGTAGGTGAGCGCGTGACGCATTGGCGCCGCTTGACATCGCCCGCACCTCGACCTGGAATCGAATACCACGCACCAGCGCAAGCCGCTTCCGGTGGAGTCTGTCTAACGCGCAATGCCGCCGCCTGGGTCTCACACCTCACGGATGCCACGCACCGCAGTCACGCGCACCGCGGCGTTGACGAGGCGCGTCGCGCCGCCAAGGTGCCACCTCCTCCGTTCTTGCGGTCAGCCCGTCATACAGAACATGGAGTCGGCCGCCGACACAATCGGGGTCCAGTGCGACCACTCCACGCGCCCAAGCCCTTGCCCTTCGCGGTGGAGGTGCAGCGGTGCCGATGTCGCAAGGAGCGAGACAAGCGGCGTCCGGTGCGCTGAAGCGGTCCCGAGATGCCGACCCTCCGCATGTCGGCCGATCTGCCTATCGGCCTTGTCGCCCCACTCGCATGGGAGAAGCTTCGCGCAGGCCGTCGATGAGAGCCGAGCCGCACGATCCGTCACGGTGAGCCGGTTTGCGGGGGTCCCGACTGGAGCAGTTTGTGGGGGAGCGGGGCGCGCCCCGCGCGCGACCCACTGTAGCACCACGTCTGCCGTATGGCATCGGGGAGACGCAGCGGTGGTGACGGGTGAGGGGATATCCCGCCCACCTCCTATGGGTGCTGTGTGCGAATCCGCACAGGACGAATCGTCGGCCTTTCCGCTGCTCAACAAGGTTGATCCTCGCGCCGGGGCGGGCCTCGACGAGGCTGTCGCCGTGCCGCACCCCGCCAGCGCATCGAACACCGCGCCGCTCGACGAGTGCGTCGCCACCGATGCTCGCCACGGGGATGACTAGCGACGACACCGAACGCTCGTCCGTACGCACGATGACGACAGACGCCCCGGGTGGCTGCAGGAACGCAAGTCCGAGACGCGGTTGTCGAGACGCGCAGTCTCCGGGTTGCAAGGCAATCTTGCGGAAGGAGCCAGCTCGCGCCCCGTCGCCGTCGCGCTTCAAGAACGACCGATCGTTGTTTCACGTGAAACATCTGTCTCGAGGAAGGTTGCCCAGTTGGAGAGCAACAGCCAGGAGACGGATTGTGGTGAGCCCGATCCGGCAGCCAACGGTCAGGCCGGGATGCTGCCACGCGCCTTATCGTCCACACTCTACGCGACGAGCCCACACGGAGATGAACGCAGGGGACGCGGACTGCGACGGGTAGCACCGGGAGGTCGGCCCAATCAACGCGCACCGGAGGGAGACCTGAGCGCCTGTCGCGAGCGCGACAATCCGCGTCGTGGGTGCGACCAGCGCCGTCGTAGGTGAAACCGCCAGATTGTCGCTGCGGCCAATTTAAGGGTGCGTGCCGGCAGCCGTCCGGTGGGTGTGAGCAGCTGAGCGCCTGATACGCGGGCGACCCAGGCGCCACTGCTGCCAGCCCCGTCGATGGACGCACCAGACCCACCGCCACTGTGACCGGCTGCGTCCCCCCACGGCGCAGCCAGGCACTTCGTAAGTGCGAGCATTTCCGTCGCGAGTGCGACCAGCCCCGTCGCAGGGGGAATCGCCCCGTCATGACCGCCATCAGCCCCGTTGCAGGAGGAATCACCCCGTCGTCATCAGGACCAGCCCCGTCGCAGAAGGGAATCGCTCCGTCGTCACCACGACCAGCCTCGTCGTGGGTTCGGGGGGCCACGTCGTGAGGCAAGAGGCCACATGACGCACTTCTGCGCACTTTCGGTCCCGGCCACTCGTGGCGTCGCTCCAACCCCAGCCCGGCGGTGGCCTTTCCCATCGTGATCGTCCGCGCTAGACCAAGCGAAACCCGTAGGCGGTAACGCCTTGGGGTCACGCGCAGCTCGACACTTCCTGACCCGCAGAATGGAACGAGGCTGCGGAATCCCCCCAGGTCAGCTACCGCCGCGTGCGACCGTGCATGCGCGGAGACAGCGTGCATGACCACACCGATATATGGCAGGGCGCTGATTCCCTTCCGCAACCGATCAGCTCGCGAGGGGAGAGCGACTCCACCGCCTCCGTTTCACGTGAAACGTTTTGTGGTCGACTACTTTGTGAGCGTCCACACTCGCGTTGCCTACGAGAATGTGTCTGAGCCCGTCTACGCTTCACCAGAGCGCTGACGTCGTATGTCCTCGCCGTAGTCCACCTGTGGACTGGTCGACGCGCTCACCTCACGTTCTGAGGCCGCGCCCGCAAGGTCGTCTCGTTCCCACCCGTGTGTCGCTCTACCGGTCCCCGCCCAGCGGACGCGTACTGGCCGGAGCCATCCGCCTCTCCGAACCGTCACAGAGATCCCCCGAGGCGATGGACCACCCCGAGCCACTGTGGGGCTGAGCAACCGCAGTCGGTGTCTCCGTCTCGCCGCGACACCAGGAAACTATTCCGCACGTGAAGTCTCCCCGGCGGCCCGTTCTCGATGGTCGTCGACGGACGAGCCACTGGAAAGAGTCCGCGTGGCACTCGAAGAAGAGCGCCAGCGACGCCACGGTACCCGCCTGCTCATCGAGATATATCGCGAGTGAGCGCTGGCATCCTGAAACGGGAAGTCACGTTCGCACGTCGTCGCCGCAGACCGCAGGCGCCTCCCGACCGTCAGTACGCAAGACCGCAGCACGACGTCGAGACGGTTATCAGCCATTCGCGGGCACCGTTCGGCAGATCGGATCGCAGGCGCCTCCCGACCGTCAGTGCGCGACACGCGCAACGTCGAGACGGCGATCAGCCGTTCGCGGTTCCGTTCGACGAACTGGTTCTCAATGTACACATGCCCATGTCACCGAGACAGCGTCGCAAGGAACACCCGCGTCGGCTCGTCGAGCACCCCTTCACCGACGATCTCGACCGATACGTCCTGCAGGCCGTATGTACGGATCTGCTTCGCGGCCGCGTCGATCTCACCGGCGACGTTGGCACCCTTCAAGAAGACGAGGCGACCACCGGGGCGAACCAGGGGAGCGGTGAACGGCAATAGCGTGCGCAGCGCGCTCACCGCCCGAGCAGTGGCGACATCGAACACGCGCCCCCGTGACCACTCCTCCCCACGCATCCGCTCGACGGTGACATTGTCGAGTTCGAGGTCGGAGACCTGTTCCGTGAGCCACGCGGTCCGCCGCTCCATCGGCTCGATCAGCGTCCACTCGACATCGGGTCGGGCGATGGCGAGGACGAGCCCCGGCAAGCCCGCACCCGAGCCCACGTCGACCGCCGAGCCCGCGAAGTACGGGGCCGCGATCGCACTGTTCAGGATGTGCCGCGTCCATAGCCGCGGGAGCTCCAGCGGACCGATGAGGCCACGTTCTTCGCCGTGAGCGGCGAGATTGGCGGTGAACCGCCGCGCCGTCTCGATGCGGTCAGCGAAGAGCTGGGCTGCCGCGACGGGCTCCGCTTCGAGCTGTTCCGGCATCCGTCTCTCAGCCACGACGCAGCACGGTGTGCCGGTCGGCGCCCTCGCCGAACGACTCCGACGTGTAGCCGCGATCCGCCGCGATGTCATGCACCAGCTTGCGCTCGTAGCTCGACATCGCCGGCAGCGACGCCTGGGAGGCGCCCTCGTCGAGGCGTGCGATGGCGCGGTCTACCAGCGTCTCGAGCTGACGCTGCCGCGCATCGCGGGAACCGCCGATGTCGAGAATGAGGCGCGAGAACCGACCGGTCGAGTTCTGCACCGCCAGACGCGTGAGCTCCTGGAGCGCCTGCACCGTGTCAGGGTGCGAGATGCTCGACAGCGACTCGACGTCATCGGCCTCGACAGACACGTACGCGCGACCCGCGCGCACGTCCATGGCGAGATCGCCGTCGATGTCGGCGATGTCGAGCAACCCCTCGAGATAGTCGGCGGCGATGTCGCCTTCTTGCTCGAGCTGCTCTTCGGTGGCGGCGGTCTGCTCGGGGGCGATCTGATCGGACGTCGTCATCGTTGTCTCCGGAGGTCAGGAGGCGGGCGTGGAACCGGAAGCGCCGGCGGATCCGCCCGCCGCACCGGTGTTCTTGGTGGACTGCTTCTTGGCCCGCTGTTTGCCGACGGGCTGCTGGCGCTTGGGCGCGGCCGCGCGCGCACGCTCGGCCTCCTCGAGCAGACGCCGCTGCTCCGCCTGGTACTTCTCCATCGGCACGACCTTGCCCGAGGAGTCGATCGCCTTGCCCTTACGGGCGAGACGTTCTTCGCGTGCCTTGGCCGCGTCCGAACCGGGAGTCGGCATCTCGCGGATGACGATGAACTGCTGCACCATCGTCCACAGGTTGCTGACGAACCAGTAGATGACGACACCGAGCGGGAAGAACACACCCGAGAAGATGAAGGCCAGCGGCAGGATGTAGAGCATGATCTTCTGCATCTGATACGCCTGACCGGTCTTGGCCTCGGGCGACAGGTTCTTCGAGATGATCTGCAGCTGGGTGAAGAACTGCGACGCGATCATGAGCACGACGAGCGTCAGCAGGATCGCGACGGTGATCTGACCGTCGGGCTGCCCCCACGCGGTCACGAGGTTGACGTGCATGGATGCCACGTCGAACAGGCGAGCGTCGTAGAACTCACGCGTCAGCTCGGGCGTCAGCAGGCCCACGCCACCCTGATTGTTGGTCGCGTGCTTCGCGACGTCGTTCAGCACGCTGAACAGGGCGAAGAAGATCGGCATCTGCACAAGCAGCGGCAGGCAGCTCGAGACGGGCGTGGTGCCGTGCTTCTTGTACAGCGCCATGGTCTCGCGGCTCATGGCCTCGCGAGACAGTTGGTCTTTCTTGCCCCGGTACTTCTCCTGCACCTTGCGCAGTTCCGGAGCGATCTCCATCATCTTGCGCTGGCTCTTGATCTGCTTGACGAAGAGCGGGATCAGCGCGGCGCGGACGATGAGCACCAGGCCGACGATCGAGAGCACCCACGTCAGGCCGGCCGCGGGGGGCATGCCGAGCGCGGTGAAGAGGGAGTGCCACCCCACGAGCACGAGCTCGACCGCCCATTTCAGCGGCCAGAGGATGGTCCCAATGAGATCGAATGGCACGATCAGTCCTTTCGGGCGGGCACGACGAATCCGTGCCGAGTGAGTTCGTGACGGAAGGCCCGGTGAGGACGGACGTCGTCGATGCCACCCTGAGCCCAGGGATGACACCGTGCGAGACGGGCGGCGGTGTACGCGACGCCCTTCACGAGTCCGTGCTGCTGCACGGCGCCCACCGAATAGGCGGAGCACGAGGGGTAGTACTTGCACACGTCGCCGTAGACGTGCGAGATGGTGGCCCGGTAGGCGTGCAGGAGAGCGAGCCCCGCGTTCCGGGGGAGAAGGGGAACGGACGCCCACATCGCATCGGCCGAGAACCGGCCGTGCCCCGTGGCCGAGGTCGGCAGCGTCGAGGTGCTCATGCCGACGCCTTCCGTTCGAGGCATCTCACCACGTCGGCACGGAGGGTGGCGTAGTCCGCTGTGGCGGCCGAGGGGAGTGCACGGATGACGATCGAGGCGCCCCCGCGAATCGACGGGAGCGCCTCGGCGCACACCGCCTTGAGGCGGCGGCGAATGGTGTTGCGGGTGACGGCGGAGCCGACCTGTCGGCTCACGATGAAGCCGAACCGCGGTGCATCGGTGTCAGCCGACCTTCCGACATAGGTCACGGTGTGCGCTCCGGCACAGCGAGAGCCCCGTCGGACGGTGGCTTTGTAATCCGATCCGCGGGTGAGTCGGTTCGGCTTCGCGAGCACCGGGTCTGTCAGGCCGAGAGCTCGGTGCGACCCTTGGCGCGACGCGCCGAGAGGATGCCGCGGCCGGCACGCGTGCGCATGCGGGCGCGGAAGCCGTGCTTCTTGGCGCGGCGGCGGTTGTTGGGCTGGAAGGTGCGCTTGCTCATGGGTCACTCCGGAGGTGGTGTCGCCCGATGCTCTTCTGCCGGGGACGGGGTCGGGACTGCCGTATAGGCATAAGTCAACCGACTAAGGCTACGTCGTGCGCGGCGTTAACTCAAACCGGGAAGCCGACCGCTCATTATCCCCAGGTGTTGTCCACAAGCGTGGCAAAGACACGCGACCGGGTCTTACAGTGGATTTTGCTCCGCGAGAGCCGCGAACTAGCGTGGCCCCGGAAGTTATCCACAGGTTCGGCGCGACTCGTCGATCACCCGTCGCGTCTAGATCCCGGAGGGGATATGTCTTTGCACGAAGTACCGGATGTACCTGTCTGGTCGGCCGTGCTGGACCATCTTCTCACCGATGACCGCGTCACCCCGCAGCTGCACGGCTTCCTGAATCTGGCGGTTCCGCAAGGCGTCATGGGCGGCACCCTGTACCTCGACGTTCCCAACGACCTCACCGCGGCGCAGTTCAACAAGCGCATGCGCGCACCCATCCTCGAAGCGCTGGCGCAGGTGCAGGGCAGCGACCCCGAGATCGGAACCTTCCGCGTCGTCGTCAATCCCGACATCGTCGAATCCCCCCGCGAGCCGATCGGCCCTGCCGGCGATCGCCCTCCGTTGGCTCCCGCGATCACCGTGCACTCCGCCGTCAGCGATCACACTCCGGAACCGATCGTCCCCGCGTCCCGCAACGACACGCGCCTCAATCCGAAGTACACCTTCGACAACTTCGTCATCGGCCAGTCCAACCGCTTCGCACACGCCGCAGCAGTCGCGGTCGCCGAAGCCCCGGCCAAGGCGTACAACCCCCTGTTCATCTACGGCGACTCCGGCCTCGGCAAGACGCACCTCCTCCACGCCATCGGCGACTACGCGGCGAGCATGTACGCCGGCATCCGCGTGCGTTACGTCTCGAGCGAGGAGTTCACGAACGACTTCATCAACTCGATCGCGAACAACCGCGGTTCGGCCTTCCAGGCTCGTTATCGCGACGTCGACATCCTCCTCATCGACGACATCCAGTTCCTGCAGGGTCGAGCCGAAACGCAGGAAGCCTTCTTCCACACCTTCAACACGCTTCACGACCACGACAAGCAGGTCGTGATCACCAGCGACCTGCCCCCGAAACAGCTGACCGGCTTCGAGGACCGCATGCGCAGCCGCTTCGAGTGGGGTCTGATCACCGATGTCCAGGCCCCCGACCTCGAGACCCGCATCGCGATCCTCCGCAAGAAGGCGCAGAGCGAAAGACTCCTCATTCCCGACGACGTCCTGGAGTACATCGCCACGGTGGTCTCGTCGAACATCCGCGAGCTCGAGGGGGCGCTCATCCGCGTATCGGCGTTCGCGAGCTTGAACCGCTCCACCCTCGACATGTCGCTCGCGCAGACGGTGTTGCGCGACATCATCGACCAAGACGACGCCAACGTCATCTCACCGACCGACATCATCACGGCGACGGCCCAGTACTTCAAGCTGTCGGTCGACGACCTGTACGGCTCGAGCCGCTCTCAGGCGGTGGCGACCGCGCGCCAGATCGCGATGTACCTCTGCCGTGAGCGCACCAGCCTGTCGTTGCCCAAGATCGGGCAGCTGTTCGGCAACCGCGATCACACCACTGTCATGTACGCCTACAAAAAGATCAGCGACCTCATGAAGGAGCGCCGATCGATCTTCAACCAGGTCTCCGAGATCACGAGCCAACTGGGGCGAATGCGCTGAGCGCCGTTCTCCCGAAGGGTCCCTCCATTTCCATGGAGCGGACCCTTTTCGCGTTTTCGCCCGCTGATCAGGCATACATGGCCGCACACGGAGGGTTTTTGACCCGGTTCTACACAGTGTGGAAAACCTGTGGATAACTCCAATTTCCTGCGGATGGGCTGTGTACGGATGCGTTAACGCTGTGGAGGAGCGGCTCGACACCCTCCGGCCGAGCCGCGTTAACACCACAGGCTCTCCGCAACCCGTCCACAGTTAACAGACGCCCGCATCCCTGCTGTTAACACGCGTGTCGAGAGTTATCCACAGTTCCCACAGCGGTTAACAAGATGAACACTCCAACTCATCGTTAAGGGAGATTCGATGACCTTGCCGTGCCGGCAGCGCTCGACGTGCCCGCTCCGAAGGGGGCACTAGCATGGGTAAGCCATACCCGCCGTCAAGGGAGCACCCGTGAAGTTCCACGTCAATCGCGATGTGTTCAGCGAAGCCGTCTCGTTCGTGGTCAAGCTCCTGCCCCAGCGCAACCCGCAGCCGATCCTGGCCGGTGTACTGATCGAAGCCGGAGAACAGGGCCTCACCCTCGCCGCCTTCGACTACGAGGCGTCCGCCCGCACCACGATCGAAGCGACGGTCGACGAGCCGGGCACGATCCTCGTCCACGGCCGACTCCTCAGCGACATCGCCAGCCGGCTGCCGAATGCGCCCATCCAGATCGCGGTGGACGATGATGGCGGCATCCTGCTCACGTGCGGTTCCGCACGATTCACCCTGGCCTCCATGCCCGTGCAGGAATACCCGGCCATCCCCGAGGTGACGGGGGAGTCCGGTCTCGTCCCCGCCGACGAGTTCGCCACCGCGATCGCGCAGGTGGCCTTCGCAGCCTCCCGTGACGACGTCACGCCCGTCCTCACCGGTGTGCAGCTCGAAGTCACCGGCACCCAGCTCAGCCTCGTCGCCACTGACCGCTACCGCGTCGCACTGCGCGAGATCCCGTGGGATGGTGGGGCTGCGGCATCCGATGAGCCCACATCGGCCCTCGTCCCCGCTCGCACCCTGCAGGAGGTCGGCAAGACCTTTGCGCACGGCGGCGACATCTCCATCGCCTTCTCCGGTTCGGGCGACCGCGAGATCATCGCCTTCTCGTCGGGCAACAAGACGGTCACGTCGCTGCTCATCAAGGGAAATTTCCCGCCGGTGCGTCGACTGTTCCCCGCTCAGACCGAGCACCACAGCGTCGTGAACACCGCCGAACTCGCCGAAGCCGTGCGCCGCGTCGCGCTCGTGCTCGATCGCTCGGCTCCGCTGCGGTTCACCTTCGGCCCCGACGGCGTCTCGATGGACGCCTCCGGTACGGAGCAGGCGCGCGCGACGGAATCCGTCGATGCGACGCTCGTGGGCGATGAGGTGACCCTCGGGCTCAACCCGCAGTATCTGCTCGAATCGCTCGGAGCGGTGCGCAGCGAGTTCACGCGCATCACCTTCACCTCGAGCGACAACGCGAACAAGCTCAGCCCCGTGCTGGTGACGCCGCAGACCTCGGTCGACAAGGGCGGCGAAGGCTCGTTCAAGTACCTGCTGCAGCCCAACCTGCTCCTGCGCTGAGTCGTCGTCCGGCCGCCGTGTCGGAGGTGCCGGGTAGTCTGACTCGGTGATCGTGGAGCAGCTCGGACTGAAGGACTTCCGCAATTACGCGGGCGCCGACGTCTCGCTCTCCGCAGGTGCCAACGTCTTCGTCGGACGCAACGGTCAGGGCAAAACCAACCTCGTCGAAGCGGTGGCCTACCTGGCCACGCTCGGATCGCACCGGGTCTCCAGCGATGCGCCGCTGGTCCGCGACGGAACGGATGCCGCGATCGTCCGCGCGCGGCTCGCCCACGGTGAGCGCAGCGTGTTGCTCGAACTGCAACTCAACCGCCAAGGTGCGAACAAGGCCCGGGTCAACGGGGTGAACGTGCGCACATCCGAGCTCCCGCGATACGCACAGGTCGTGCTGTTCGCCCCGGAGGACCTGCAGATCGTTCGCGGCGACCCCTCTGCCCGTCGCCGCTTCGCCGATCAGCTGATCGTGCAGCGCACGCCCCGCATGGCTGCCGTGCTGGGGGACTACGACCGCGTCCTGCGTCAACGCAGTGCGCTGTTGAAGTCGGCCCGGGCCCGAGGGCTGCGAGGGGACGCGCTCAGCACTCTCGACGTGTGGGACGACAAGCTCATCACCCTCGGTACAGAGGTAATCGAGGCGCGGCTGGCGTTGGCATCCGATCTCTCCCTGCCCGTCGCGCGCGCCTACGCCGCCATCGCGGGCGCCGATCACGAACCACGGTTGTCCTGGGCGATGTCGGTGGGGGGTGGAGATCCCGAAGAAGGGGATTCCGCGGCCGCGGGGCGTTCGTCGGCGCCCCTGTCCGAGCAGTTCCGCGCGGCACTCGCCGCCCGACGCTCGGCGGAGCTCGAGCGCGGGTTGACGCTGGTCGGCCCGCACCGCGACGACCTCGTTCTCGAGGTGCGCGGTCTGCCGGTGAAGGGGTACGCGTCGCACGGGGAATCGTGGTCCGTCGCACTGGCCCTGCGGCTGGCATCCGCAGAGCTTTTGCGCGCCGAATCGCGGCTGGGTGATCCCGTGCTCATCCTCGACGACGTCTTCGCCGAGCTCGACGCCGGCCGGCGAGCACGGCTCGCGGAGCTCGCGGGAGGGTACGAGCAGGTCATCGTGACCTCCGCGGTCGAAGAAGACGTGCCCGACGCGTTGCGTGCACACGTCGTGAGGGTCGAGGCGGGGCGCATCGAGGAGCCGCACGATGACTGACGAACCGGAGCTCCCCGAGACGATGTCGACCTATCTGCGCCTGCGGGGTCTCGAGCCGTCGCCGTATCGGAAGAAGAAGCGTCGTCGGCGCACAGACGACGGTGACAACGCCCCCTTCAGCCCCGGCCGCGACCCGCGCGGACTCGGCGACGTGCTCTCGGCCCTCACGCAGTCCGCCGGGTGGGAGCCTCAGCTGTCGCGGGAAGACCTCGTGCGCACGTGGGACGAGGTGGCGGGGTCCGACACGGCCGCCCACACCCGACCGGTGGCCCTGGATGCCGGCGTCCTCACCGTTCAGGCCGACTCGACGGCATGGGCCAAGCAGCTGCAGCTCATGAGGGCTCACATCCTGTCGGAGATCATCAGACGATTCCCCGAAGCGGGGGTGGAGGCCATCCGCTTCGTCGGACCCGACGTCCCCTCTTGGAAATGGGGGCCCAGAGCCGTTCCAGGCCGTGGTCCGCGCGATACCTACGGCTAGGACACGGTCGGTCACGGTACGGCGCGATTTCTCCCCGCATTGAGCCGCACACACCGTCTCGAGAGGCCCGGCGCGATAAGATGGAGGTTCCGACGAACCGATTCTGGAGCGCACGTACTCATGACGTCCGAAAACCCCGACAGCGTTTCCGAGGAACCCGAAGCGAACTCCTCCGCGAAGGTTCCCAACGAGTACGGGGCAGACGCCATCCAGGTGCTCGAGGGGCTCGAGGCCGTCCGCAAGCGCCCCGGCATGTACATCGGCTCGACCGGTGAGCGCGGTCTGCACCACCTCGTTCAAGAGATCGTCGACAACTCCGTCGACGAGGCCCTCGCCGGCTATTGCGACACGATCGACGTCACGATCCTCAGCGACGGCGCCGTCCGCGTGATCGACAACGGCCGTGGCATCCCCGTCGACATGCACCGCACCGAGGGCAAGTCGACCGTCGAGGTCGTGCTCACCGTGTTGCACGCCGGAGGCAAGTTCGGCGGCGGCGGTTACGCGGTCTCGGGTGGTCTGCACGGCGTGGGCTCGTCGGTCGTGAACGCTCTGTCGACCCGACTCGAGGTCGAGGTGCAGCGCCAGGGGCATGTGTGGCGCCAGTCGTTCCGCAACGGCGGCGTGCCGCTCGCTCCGCTCGAGAAGGGCGAGGCGAGCGAGAAGACGGGAACGTCGATCACGTTCTGGCCGGATGCCACCATCTTCGACACGATCGACTTCGACTACGACACACTGCGCACGCGCTTCCAGCAGATGGCCTTCCTCAACAAGGGGCTGCGCCTCAGCCTTCGCGACGAGCGTCCGCAGTCGGTCGTGACCGAGGGCGAGCCCGGCGAAGAGGTCACCGAGGCCCGCCACGATTCGTTCCTGTACGAGCGCGGGCTGGTCGACTACGTCGAGCACCTCAATCGCGTGCGCAAGGCCGACGTCGTCAACGACGAGATCATCGAGGTCGAGTCGGAGGACACCGAGCGCAAGATCGCGCTCGAGCTGGCGATGCAGTGGACGACGGCATACACCGAGAACGTCTTCACCTACGCCAACACGATCAACACGCACGAGGGCGGAACGCACGAAGAGGGCTTCCGCGCCGCGCTGACGACGCTCGTCAACCGCTACGCGCGGGCGAACAACCTCCTCAAAGAGAAAGACGACAACCTCACCGGTGATGACATCCGCGAGGGTCTCACCGCGGTCATCTCCGTCAAGCTCTCGGAGCCGCAGTTCGAGGGACAGACCAAGACGAAACTGGGCAACACCGAGGCCCGCGCATTCGTGCAGAAGGTCGTCGGCGACAAGCTCGGCGATTGGTTCGACCGCAACCCGGGCCAGGCCAAGAACATCATTCGGAAGGCGATCGACGCCGCGACCGCTCGTCTGGCCGCCCGCAAGGCGCGCGAGACCGCCCGCCGCAAGAGCGTCTTCGAGTCGGCGGCCATGCCCGACAAGCTGAAGGACTGCACGTCGAAAGACCCCTCGATCAGCGAGATCTTCCTCGTCGAGGGTGACTCGGCCGGCGGTTCCGCCGTGCAGGGGCGTGACCCGCACACCCAGGCGATCCTGGCCTTGCGCGGCAAGATCCTCAACGTCGAGCGTGCGCGCCTCGACCGCGCGCTGGGCAACAAAGAAGTGCAGGCGATGATCCAGGCCTTCGGCACGGGCATCGGCGAAGACTTCGACATGGCCAAGGCCAGATACCACAAGATCGTTCTGATGGCCGATGCCGATGTCGACGGCCAGCACATCACGACGCTGCTGCTCACGCTGCTGTTCCGCTACATGCGCGGACTCATCGAAGCCGGCTTCGTCTATCTTGCGCAGCCCCCGCTGTACCGCCTGAAGTGGTCGAACCATCCCCACGAGTACGCCTACAGCGACCGAGAGCGCGATGCGCTGCTCGTCGACGGTCAGGCGTCGGGTCGTCGCATCCCGAAAGACAACGGCATCCAGCGCTACAAGGGTCTCGGCGAGATGAACGACCACGAGCTGTGGGAGACCACGATGGACCCGCAGACGCGCACGTTGAAGCAGGTGACCATCGACGACGCGGCCGCGGCCGACGAGATCTTCTCCGTGCTCATGGGAGAAGACGTCGAATCGCGTCGCACGTTCATCCAGCGCAACGCCAAAGACGTCCGCTTCCTCGACATCTGATTCCGTCGCCCAACGGCGACGACGAACGACGACGCACTACGAAACTGAGAACACATGGCTGACGACAGCACGATCGAACCCGACGACGTCCGCGGCGAGCCGGCGCACGACCACGGCAAGATCGACCAGGTCGACCTGCAGCTCGAGATGCAGCGGAGCTACCTCGACTACGCGATGAGCGTGATCGTCGGGCGCGCCCTGCCCGACGTACGCGACGGCCTCAAGCCGGTGCACCGCCGCGTCATCTACGGCATGTACGACGGCGGCTTCCGCCCCGACAAGTCGTTCTCGAAGTGCGCGCGCGTCGTGGGCGAGGTCATGGGGCACTACCACCCGCACGGTGACGCTCCCATCTACGACGCCCTCGTGCGCCTCGTGCAGCCATGGTCGCTGCGTTACCCGCTGGCGCTTGGCCAGGGCAACTTCGGCTCTCCCGGCAACCAGGGAGCCGCCGCGCCTCGCTACACCGAGACCAAGATGGCTCCGCTCGCGCTCGAGATGGTGCGCGACATCGAAGAAGAGACCGTCGACTTCCAAGACAACTACGACGGGCAGACGCAGGAGCCCACGGTCCTGCCGTCGCGGTTCCCCAACCTGCTCGTCAACGGTTCGGTCGGAATCGCCGTCGGTATGGCGACCAACATCCCGCCGCACAACCTGCGGGAGGTCTCGGCCGGCGCCCTATGGGCACTCGAGAACCCGGATGCCACGCGGGAGGAGCTGCTCGAAGCGCTCATGGAGCGCATCCCCGGCCCCGATTTCCCCACGCGCGCGCAGATCCTCGGCACCCGCGGCATCAAAGACGCCTATCGCACCGGTCGCGGCTCGATCACGATGCGCGCCGTGGTCAACATCGAGGAGATTCAGGGTCGAACGTGCCTGGTGATCACCGAGCTGCCGTATCAGGTGAACCCCGACAACGTCGCGGTCAAGATTGGCGATCTGGCCCGCGAGGGCAAGATCACGGGCGTCGCCGACATCCGCGACGAAAGCTCCGGTCGCACCGGTCAGCGTCTCGTCGTCGTGCTCAAGCGCGACGCGGTGGCGAAGGTCGTGCTGAACAACCTCTACAAGCACACGCAGCTGCAAGAGAACTTCGGCGCCAACATGCTGGCGATCGTCGACGGCGTTCCGCGCACGCTGTCGCTCGACGGCTTCATCAGCCTGTGGATCGATCACCAGATCGAGGTCATCGTCCGCCGCACGCGGTATCGCCTGCGCAAGGCCGAAGAGCGCATGCACATCCTGCGCGGCTACCTCAAGGCGCTCGACGCCCTCGATGAGGTCATCGCGCTCATCCGCCGGTCGCCGACGGCTCAGGATGCCAACGAGGGTCTGCAGAAGCTCCTCGACATCGACGACATCCAGGCGCAGGCCATCCTCGACATGCAGCTGCGCCGTCTCGCGGCGCTCGAGCGGCAGAAGATCGTCGACGAGGCGACCGAGCTCGAAGCCCGCATCGCCGACTACAACGACATCCTGGCCACCCCCGGCCGCCAGCGCACCATCATCCGCGACGAGCTCACGGCGATCACCGACCGCTTCGGCGACGACCGCCGCACTGAGATCCTGCACGGCTTCGACGGCGACGTCTCGATCGAAGACCTCATCGCCGAGGAGGAGATGGTCGTCACGGTCACCCGCGACGGTTACATCAAGCGCACGCGCAGCGACAACTACCGCTCGCAGCACCGCGGCGGCAAGGGCGTGAAGGGTGCGCAGCTGCGCGCCGACGACGTCGTGGAGCACTTCTTCGTCACCACCACGCACCACTGGCTGCTGTTCTTCACGAACAAGGGTCGGGTCTACCGCTCGAAGGCCTATGAGGTCCCCGAGGCGGGGCGCGATGCGAAGGGCCAGCACGTCGCCAACCTCCTTGCGCTCCAGCCCGATGAGGAGATCGCGCAGATCCTCGACATCCGCGACTACGGCGTATCGACGTACCTCGTGCTCGCCACCCGTGGCGGTCTGGTGAAGAAGACGCGCCTCTCCGAGTACGACACCAACCGGCAGGGCGGCGTCATCGCCATCAAGCTCCGTGGTCAGGCGGCGGACGACGGCGACGAGAGCGAGCCGGGCGCCGCCGACGAACTGGTGAGCGCGCTCCTCGTGGACGAGGGCGATGACATCCTCCTGATCAGTCGTCTCGGCATGTCGCTGCGCTTCTCCGCCACCGACAGCGCGCTGCGACCGATGGGCCGATCCACGTCGGGAGTGAAGGGCATGGATTTCCGCGAGGGAGACAGCCTGCTCTCGGCATCCGTCGCCAAGGATGACGAATTCGTCTTCGTCGTGACCGAGGGCGGCTACGCCAAGCGGACCGCCGTCACCGAATACCGCATGCAGAACCGCGGCGGACTGGGCATCAAGGTGGCCCGGCTGACCGAGGATCGCGGTGTCCTCGCCGGCGGAATGATGGTGTCGGAGGGCGACGAGGTTCTCGTGGTTCTTGCCAGTGGCAAGGTGGTACGCTCCTCCGTGGCCGAGGTGCCCGCCAAGGGACGAGACACGATGGGTGTCGTATTCGCCCGCGCCGGTGGCGACGATCGCATCATCGCGATTGCCCGCAACGCCGAGCGGAACCTGGCCGAGACGACGGAGACGACCACGGAGCCCACCGCATCCCCCGCGGTCGAGGCCGATGACTCCGCCCCCGAGACCACCGAGGAAAGTACTGACGCATGAGCACGGTAGCTGACAAGCTGGCGAAGAAGTCGACGCACAAGACCCCGGCCAAGCAGGTGCGACTGCGCCTGGTCTACATCGACTTCTGGTCGGCCGTGAAGCTGTCGTTCCTGGCGGCCGTGGCCCTGGCCATCGTCACGGTCGTGTCGTACTTCCTTCTGTATCTGGTGGTCGCGGCGACACTGCTGCCCCGTCTGGACGAGTTCTTCACGAGCTTCACCGACGGAAGCGCCACCCTGTCGCAGTACGTCGGCCTGCCGCAGGTCATGGCGTTCGCGGCGATCATCGCGATCCTGAACCTCGTCGTGGTCACCGTTCTCGGTGCCGTGATGGCCGGGATCTACAACCTCGCGGTCAAGGTGACGGGCGGCCTGCTGGTCGGTTTCACCTCCAACTGACCTCGATTCGTGAAAACCTCAGGATTCCGGTAAAGTCTTCGAGGTTGACATCACGTCAGCGAGACGGGGCTATAGCTCAGGCGGTTAGAGCGCTTCACTGATAATGAAGAGGTCCCAGGTTCAAGTCCTGGTAGCCCCACCCCTTCCCTCGCGGGGCCTTAGCTCAGCTGGTAGAGCGCCTGCTTTGCAAGCAGGATGTCAGGAGTTCGAATCTCCTAGGCTCCACAACATCGAGAAGAGCCGGCCTTCGGGCCGGCTCTTCTCGTCTGTGCGATGCGCTCCGGGGCGGCGAGAGCACGGCTTCGCTAGAGTCTGGGCATGGACATGCGGGTGGCCGCGTACGCCGTCATCACCGACGACGACGATCGCGTGCTGCTCGCCCACTGGATCGACGGGCGGCGAGCCGCCTGGACGCTCCCCGGAGGCGGTCTCGAAGCGGGAGAAGACCCCGTCCACGCCGTCCGTCGTGAAGTGCGGGAAGAGACCGGGTTTCGGGTCACGGTCGGTGACCTGCTCGGCATCCATTCGCGGGTCATCCCGGCCGAGGCGCGTCTCTCCGACGACTCGTCGGGACCGTTGCACACGCTGCGGATCGTCTACCGCGCGCGGATCGTCGGCGGCCGCCTCCGCAACGAGACCGATGGGTCGACCGACCGGGCCGAATGGTTCACCCTCCCGGCAGCGCGGAAGGTGCGTCGTGTGCAGCTCGTCGACATCGCCCTGCGCATGGCGGATCTGCGACCGTGACGCCCGTCAGGCGCGGTCTGCGGTGATGTCCGCCACGACGGCGTCATAGGCGGAGATCAGGTCGTCCGCGTCGACGAAGAGACTGTAGCCGTGCGCGCCGGCGCCCATGGCGATCCTGGTACCCACGATGCGTTCGTCGGCGTACACGGGCCAGGCGGTCTTACTGCCGATCGGAACGATGGTGCCACGCTCGTATCCCGTGGCCGCGAGAGCGAGCTCGGGTTCGGGCAGGCGCAGCTTGTTGACGCCGACCACGGCGCGCAGCTTGGGCCACGAGATCGCACGATCACCGGGCACGAGTGCGAACAGGTACGTGTCGTCAGACCGCTTGACCACGAGGGTCTTCACGATGGATGCCGGTGCGATGCCGAGCACCTGCGCCGCCTCGTCAAGGCTCGACGCCGCGGGGCGCTCGCGCACATCGACAGAGAGGCCGCGCTCGCGCGCGGCCTCTCGGACTCTGATGGTGGGGTCGCTCACGCGTCCGGCGCGCGCAGCGGGTCGTCGGCCACCCACAGCTCGTCGTCGGCCCGCAGCGTCTGCCACGCCGCGTAGGCGACACCGGCGGCTGCCACGACGCCGAGGACGATGGCGATCACGCCACCGGCACCGATGCCGTCGTGCTGCGACGGGAGCTTCTTAGCGAGACGCTTCGACGCCTGCTTGCCGTACTTCTCGGCGCGCTTGGCGTACTTCTGGGTGTCGAGCTCGAAGCCCTTGCCCTTGGCGAGGCGGTCACGGGTGTCGCCCGCGGCGTCCCACACCGACAGCGCGCCGCCGACGACCGCACCGGCGGCCGGGACGACCTTGTGGCTGAGGAAGTGGTTGCTGTACTTCACGCCCTTGTCGACGTACGGCGCGGCGTACTTGCTGTAGCCGTCGTGCACGGCGGGGACGAGATCTTCGCGGCTGAAGCGACCGAGCTGGTGGCCGGCTTCGCGAGCGACCTTCCCGCTCTCGCCCAGCAGCACCTGCTGCGACTCCCACACCTTCGCGGCGTGCTTCTGGAGCTTGCGCAGTTCCTTCTTGCTCTTGCGGCTGAGGCCCACGGCTCATCCTCCCTGTCGATGGGATGTACGTCCGTTCATCTTGCCAGAACGGCCCGCCGGCGCCGCCGACCCTTGCAGATAACTCTGAGAGAATGTACCCATGGCCAACCACACTGCCGTCGCGACCCTGCACACCAACCACGGCGACATCGTCGTCAACCTGTTCGGAGACCACGCTCCCCGGACGGTCCGCAATTTCATCGGGCTCTCCGATGGATCGCAGGAGTGGACGAACCCGGCTACTGGCGCCAAGGGTGAGGGTCCGCTGTACAAAGACGTCATCTTCCACCGCATCATCCCGAACTTCATGATTCAGGGAGGCGACCCCCTCGGTCAGGGCATCGGCGGTCCCGGTTACAACTTCAACGACGAGATCAGCCCTGAGCTCGACTTCACCGCGCCCTACAAGCTGGCCATGGCCAACGCCGGGCTCCGTCGCAACGCCATCACCGGTCAGGCCGAGGGAACGAACGGCTCGCAGTTCTTCATCACCACCGACCCCACCCCGTGGCTGCAGGGCAAGCACACGATCTTCGGTGAGGTCGCAGACGACGCGTCCAAGGCCGTCGTCGACGCGATCGCGTCGGTTCCCACCGCTGCCGGCGACCGCCCGATCGAGCCCGTCGTGCTCCAGTCGGTCGACGTCGTCTCGGTCTGACCCCACGGGCGGCGGCGGGTGTCCCCCACTGAGGAGTTCCGTCGCAACAGCGACAACTTCTGCTACCGGCATCCCGACCGGCAGAGCTTCGTGCTGTGCCAACGGTGCATGCGTACCGTGTGCTCGGAATGCCGCACTCCCGCCGCCGTCGGCGTCATCTGCCCGGAGTGCATGGCGCAGCAGCAGGCTGCGCAGACACCGGCACAGAAGAAGGCGGAGCGACGCTGGGCCGGCCGCTCCATGACCGTGGTCGCCTCGGGCCGTCCCCGGGTCACGTTGACCATCGTCGCGGTGACCGGACTCGTCTACATCATCGGTCTGATCCCCGGGGTCGGACGCATCGTCTCGAACCTCCTGGCCTACAACAGCTACTTCCTGCTCCCCCAGGCCGGAGCCTTTCAGCCGTGGCGTCTGCTGACCGTGGCGCTCGTGCACGACGGGTTCTTCCATGTCGCCCTCAACATGGTCGCCCTCTGGTTCATCGGACGCAGCCTGGAGCCGATGCTCGGCCGGGGCCGCTTCCTCGCGTTGTATCTGCTGGGTGCGCTCGGCGGTTCCGTCGCCGTCACCCTGCTCGCCCCCGGCGTCTGGACAGTCGGTGCATCCGGTGCGATTTTCGCGCTGTTCGGGGCGCTGCTCGTCATCGGGCGGCACATCGGGGCCGACATCCGCGTGATCGGCATCCTCATCGCCATCAACTTCGCGTGGCCGTTCGTGCTGGCCGCGATCAACGCCATCGGGTCGGGCGACTTCGTGGCATCCCTCACCGCGGTGGGGATCTCGTGGCAGGCCCACCTGGGTGGCCTCGTCACCGGGGCCGTGGTCGGTCTGATCTCCGCCCGTACCAGACTGGCGTCGCAGCGGGGGCTGCAGATCGGCCTGTTGGTCGCGCTGAGCGCGGTGCTCATGGCACTGCTCGCGATCCCTGCCCTCACTTTTCCGTGAGAGTTATCCACAAGCCCGTCCACAGGTGGGGATGAATTACACGGGTGTAAGTCAGCGCCACCGGGTCGTCATGAGGAAGCCGACGAAGGCGATGCCGAAGCCGATCACCAGGTTCCAGGCGCCGATGCCGGGAATCGGGAACGTGGAATTGCTGAGGTAGAAGACCAGCACCCAGACCAAGCCGATCAGCATGAGGCCGATCATGATGGGCAGGAACCACACGGGGTTCGGAGCCGAGTTACCGTCGTTGCGTTCAGCGACGGGGTCGTCGCCTTTGCCAGTTCGAGCCATGCGCCACAGTCTAATGCTCAGGTGTCGCCGAACCCTCGGAACTAGACTCCTCCCGTGCAGACCGACACGCAGCCGCAGACTCGTCGTGACCGGCGCGCCGCGTCGACACCCGTGCCGGCGCGCGCGCCGCGCCGACGCGTGTCGATCATCGGTGTCTTCGGCGACCTGCTCGTCACGGCCGGTGTGCTCGTGCTGCTGTTCGTCGTCTGGCAGCTCTGGATCGGCGACGCGATCATCGGGGCGCAGTTCAAAGACCAGGGAAAAGAGCTGAGCGAGCAGTGGGCGGCCGACCCGGTGCCGCCGGTCCCCAGCGCGTCGGCCACCCAAGGCACGCCCAGTCAGCCTGCCGCGCCGCCCACGGCCGACCCCCCGTCCCTCGCGCAGCCCGCGGACGCGGAGCGGTTCGGGGTGGTCTACATCCCACGTCTCGGACCCGATTACCACTTCACCGTCGCGGGCGGCGTGAGCGCTTCACGTACGCTCGACCCGATCGGTCTCGGGCACTACCCCGACACCGCGATGCCGGGCGCGGTCGGCAACTTCGCGATCGCCGGCCACCGTGGAAGCCACGGCGCGCCGTTCGCCGATCTTCCGTCGCTGCGCGTCGGTGACGCCGTCGTCATCGAGATGCAGGAGGGCTGGTTCACCTACCGCTTCCGCAACCTCGAGTACGTGCGCCCCGACGGCGTGAACGTCCTGCTGCCGCTCCCGCAGCAGCCCCAGGTCGACGCGACCGACCGTGTCATCACCATGACCACGTGCAGTCCCCGTTACGGATTCTCGGAGCGCGCGATCGCCTACGGGGTCTTCGAGTCGTTCACGCCGCGCACCGACGCCGGTCCCCCGTTGTCTCTCACCACCGGAGCCGCCTGATGTACGGAGCCCTCTGGCGAGTCCTGCCCGGTCCGTGGTGGGTGCGCCTGTTCATCGTCCTCGTGCTGCTCGCAGCGGTGCTGTACGGACTCTTCTTCTACGTCTTCCCCTGGGTGAGCGACATGGTCTATCCCCAGGAGGTCACGGTCGAGTGAGGGCGTGGCGCGTCGCGGTCGTCGACAACCGCGACAGCTTCGTGCACACCCTCGCCGGATACCTGCGCGATCTGGGTGCCGAGACCGTTCTCACACGGGCTGACGAACCCGGGCTGCCGGACCGGATCGTTCGGGATGCCGATGCGATCCTCATCTCGCCGGGCCCCGGGCACCCCGACGACGCCGGGCATTCCGTCGAGGTGGTGCTCTCCGCGCACACGGAGGGCGTGCCCGTCCTCGGCGTGTGCCTCGGACATCAGGCCATCGCCACCGCCTTCGGAGCGAGGGTCGGACACGCGCCGGAGCTGCTGCACGGCATCACCAGCGTCATCCGCCATGAGGGTGCGGGAGTGTTCTGCGATCTGCCCGACGGCTTCGTGGCGACGCGATATCACTCGCTCGCCGTGGAGCCGGAATCCCTTCCCGACGCGCTCGAGGTCACGGCGCACACCGAGGGCGGCGTGGTCATGGGGCTGCGGCATCGCAGCGCACCGATCGAGGGCGTGCAGTTCCATCCCGAGAGTGTGCTCACCGAAGGGGGACACCTCTTGCTCGGTCGGTGGCTCGAGGACGCCGGCCTCGCCGGTGCCGCCGAGCGCGGCCGCAGCCTTCACCCACGCGGGGTCAAGAACCCGAGCACACCTTCAGGGTGATCTCGCTGTGCACGGGCACCTCGCCCGGGGCCAGCGATTGGGTGGCGACTGTGGGCGGCGTAGCCGCGCGGCATCCGGGATCTTCTTCGGTCTTGACCGTCAGCTGCTTCTCGTCCGACGTCAGCTCGCGCTGCGCGGCTTGGAGCGTGTACCCGGTGTAGTCGACGATCACGACCTTGCCGCTCGCGATGACGAGATTGACCGTCGTTCCCTTCGCGACCGCGGTCCCGGACTCGAGGTTGGCCGAGATCACCGTCCCCTCGGCCAGGGCGGGATCGTTCTGCCGGCGCAGTGATCCGACCGACAGGCCGGCTCCCTCGATGGCGGAGCGCGCCTCGTTCTCGTTGATCCCCTCGAGGGTGGGCACGGTGGCGGTGTCGGGGCCCGTCGAGACGTAGAGGGTGACCTTCTGGCCGGCCGCCACGCTCGTGCCCGCCTCGGGGACGGTGCTCACCACGTTGCCGGCGGCGATGGTCTCGTCGGACTCGTTCACGCGTGCCGTGACCAGCTGCTGTTCGGTCAGCGTCTCGACGGCGCGGTCGTACGACATGTCGACGACGTTGGGGACCGAAAGCGCCGTGGACGGGACCTCGGCAGCCGGTTGGATCTGCATCACCCAGATGAGAACGGCGACCAGCAGGACCGCTAGAACGCTGACGCCCGCCCAGATCCAGGCCACCGGAGGACCCGCCTGCGTACGGCGCATCGTCGTGTCGGTGCTGAGCTGGCGCAGGGAGCGGGCCGTCTCGGCCGCTTGGCGAGGGTTGGGCCCGTAGAGCTCGTTCGACAGCGCCGACATCTGACGTTTGGTGGGCGCCTTTCCGTCGATCGTCTCATCGAGCGCCTCACGGAAGCCGGCGGCATCCTGCGGGCGCTGGAAAGGATCTTTCGCCAGCGCGCGGAGCACGATGGCATCCAGTGCGCGCGGAATGGACTCGTTGATCTCACTCGGCGGGAGCGGTGCCTCGCTGACGTGCTGGTAGGCGACGGCGACGGGGGTGTCTCCCCGGAAAGGCGGGCGCCCGGTGAGGAGCTCGTACAACACGACACCGGTGGAATACAGGTCGGCGCGGGCGTCGACCGACTCACCCTTGGCCTGCTCGGGCGAGAAGTACGCCGCGGTGCCGACGATCGCGGTGGTCTCGGCGACCGTCGACGACGAATCGGACACCGCACGGGCGATGCCGAAATCCATGACCTTCACACGGCCGGAGTCGGTGATCATGACATTGCCGGGCTTGATGTCGCGGTGCACCACTCCCGCGCGGTGCGAGTACTCGAGGGCTTCGAGGATGCCGTCGACGTAGCGCAGAGCGTCGTCGGTGGGCACGTTGCCCTGCGCGATGACGTCTTTCAGCAGGCGCCCGTGAACGAGCTCCATCACGATGTAGGGGACGGGACGCTCGACGCCGTCGACGCCGGCCTCGGCGTCTTCGCCCGCGTCGAACACGCGCACGATGGTGGGATGCGCCATGCGCGAGGCCGCCTGCGCCTCGAGCCGGAAGCGCGTGCGGAACGCCGCGTCTCCGGCGAGATCGGCCCGGAGGATCTTGATGGCCACCGTGCGACCGAGCGTCTGGTCGTAGCCGCGGTAGACGCTCGCCATCCCGCCGCGACCGATGAGGTCGTCGACGCGGTAGCGCCCGGAGAGGACGCGCGTCTCAGTGGTCACGAATGAAGCTCCTGGCGTGAGGATAAGTCGGTTAGTTGGACGCGGGCGTGGCCGTCGGCGAGGGCGAGGGCGAAGGCGTGGGATTGCCGCCCGTGATCGACGCCGACGCCTCGCCCGACGGCCCGGCCTGGCGGTCGGGGATGCCGGAGCAGCTGACCGTGTAGATCACCCGCAGCGTCTGACCGCTCGAGTTGCTGACCTTGAGGGCCCCGTTGCGGGCTTCGGGGGGGAACGCCGCGGTCGACTGGCCGTTGGTGTTGAAGGTGCCGTTCGTCGCGGTGAAGTTGTACGAGGTCACCGATCCGGTGCCGGAGGGGCAGGTGTACTGCTGCCACGTCACCTGGACCTCGCTGCCGGCCGAGACCGACGAGCCCGGAAGGGTGGGAGTACGGGGCGTTTCGAGCGGCGTCTGTTCGCCGTAGTACTTCACGGTGATCGTGGTTCCGACTTCGACGTCACCCGTGGGGTTCACGTCGTAGATGAGCCCGACATCGGACGCCTTGGTGGCGGCGTTACCCGGCTGGCAATCTGCGACGAGCCTGTTGTCGTCGAGGATGGCGCGGGCGTCGTCGCAGGTCTTTCCCTGCAGCCCGAGCGACGCCACCTCGACGCGCTGTGACGTCGGCGTGGGCGTGGGCGTGGCCGAGGTCTGCGACGGCGTGGGCGTCGCCGTGGGCGTGGGGGTCGTCGGGGCGGGGTCGGGCTCGTTCTGGTTGGAGATCAGGTTGAAGAGGGTGACACCGAGGACGAGGGCCAGCAGCGCGATGAGCGCGATGAGGGGCCAGGTCCAGCGCGACCGCTTCTTCTGCTGCGGCGCGGGATCTTCTTCGACGTGCTCCTCGGTCAGCAACGAGGCGGCCGCGGCGGGCGCGGGCATAAGACGCGTCGCGGCGGCCGTCTGACCGGCGGTGAGCAGCTGGGTGGCGTCATCTGTCACTGCTGCTCCGGCGGCGACCGCGGGGACGGCTGCGGCGGCAGCCGTCAGATCGCCGCGACGCAACGCCGTGGCGGCGCGGGAGACGGCGGCCGATGACGCCGGGCGGTCCTCCGGCTTCTTGGCGATCATGGCCATGACGAGGTTCTGCACCGGCACGGGCACGGTGGCAGGCAGCGGCGCGGGCTGCTCGTTGATCTGGGCCATGGCGATGGCGACCTGCGACTCGCCCGTGAAAGGGCGCTTGCCGGCGAGGCTCTCGTAGGCGACGATTCCGAGCGAGTACGTGTCGGTCGCGGGCGACGCCGGGTGACCCGATGCCTGCTCGGGCGAAAGGTACTGCACGGTCCCCATGACCTGACCGGTGGCCGTCAGCGGCACCTGGTCGGCGATGCGCGCGATACCGAAATCGGTGATCTTGACGCGACCGTCAGGGGTGATGAGCAGGTTGCCCGGCTTGATGTCGCGGTGCACGAGACCGGCCGCGTGTGCGGCCTGGAGAGCCGCGGCCGTCTGGGCGACGATGTCGAGGGTCTTGTCGGTCGACAGGGAGCCGTCGCGCTCGAGGATCGTGGAGAGCGCCTCACCGGGCACGAGCTCCATGACGAGGAAGGCACTGCCGTCTTCTTCGCCGTAGTCGAAGACGCTCGCGATCCCCTCGTGGTTGACGAGGGCCGCGTGCCGGGCTTCGGCGCGGAAGCGCTCGAGGAAGCCGGGGTCGCCCATGTACTCGTCTTTGAGGATCTTGATCGCGACGGTTCGTCCGATGACGTGGTCGGTCGCTTCCCAGACCTCGCCCATGCCGCCGATCGCGATTCGCGAATCGAGCTCGTACCGTCCGCCGAAGGTCACACCCTGTGTCGGTCTCATTTACCCAGCACCGCCTCCATGACCTTCTTCGCTATCGGGGCGGCGATCTCGTTGCCGCTCCCGCTCTGCCCCTGGCCACCGCCGTTCTCGACGACCACGGCGACGGCGACCCGGGGGTCTTCCGCCGGCGCGAAGCCGGTGAACCAGAGAGTGTAGGGACGGGAATCGTTCTCCGCGGTGCCGGTCTTACCCGCCACCTGGACCCCGTCTATTCTTGCATTCGATGCCGCGCCGTCCTGGACGTTCGCCGTCATCATGGTGACCATCTGTGCCGCGATCGTGGGCTCGAGAGCCCGACCGAACTCGGTGCTGGCGCCCTCGCTCGCGACCGAGAGGTCGGGCCGAATCACCCGGTCGACCATCCGCGGATTCATCACCACGCCGTCGTTCGCGATGCCCGCCGAGACCATCGCCATCTGCAGCGGCGTCGCGCGCACATCGCCCTGACCGAAGCCGCTCAGCGCCGTCTGCGGCGCGTTGGGCGCGGCCGGGTAGGTGGATGCCGCGGACTGCAGCGGAATCGAGAACTGGGCGTTGAAGCCGTACTTCTCGGCCTCCGCGCGGATGGCGTCGTCGCCGAGTTCGACGGCGAGCTCCGCGAACGGGATGTTGCAGCTCAGCCGCAGCGCGGTGGCGATGGTGACGGTGTCACCGCCGCCGCACGTGCCGCCGCCGGCGTTGCTCACGACGTTCGTGGATTCGGGGAGCGTGTACGCGGCCACGTTGGGGAATGAGGAGTCGGGCGTGTAGCGGCCGGACGCGAGCGCCGCGGAGGCCACGACGAGCTTGAAAGTGGAGCCCGGAGGGTTGAGGTTCCCCTCGATCGCGCGGTTGTCGAGCGGCTTCGACGGATCGGCGACGAGCTGGTCGTACGCCGCGTTCACGGCATCCGTGTCGTGGGAGGCGAGGGCGTTGGTGTCGAAGCTGGGTGTGGACACCATCGCCAGGATGCGGCCGGTGGACGGCTCGATCGCCACGACCGCGCCCTGCTGGTCGCCGAGCGCGTCCCACGCGGCTTTCTGCACGTTCGCGTCGAGCGACAGCTCCACGTTGGCGCCGCGCGGCAACTGGCCGGTGGCCGCGCGCTCGATGCGCGAGAAGTAGTCGGCGTTGTCGGAGCCGCTGAGCACACCGTTCTCGGTCGCTTCGATGCGCGTCTTGGAGTCGAGCACCGGGTTCATAGAGCCGGTCACGGGCGCCCACATGGCGGCATCCGTGTACTGGCGCTGCCAGCTGTAGACGTCGTCGGAGGGAACGGACGAGGCGATGGCCGTGCCGCTGGCGATGATCGACCCGCGCTGCACCTCGTACGAGTCGTAGAGGGCGCGGGTGTTGCCGGTGGTGTTGGTCAGGTTGCCCGCCTGCACCACCTGGATGACGCTCGTCGAGGCGAACAGCGCGAGGAACATCGCCAGCATCACGATGCTGAGGCGTCGCAGTTCTTTGGTCACGGTGCCTCCTCGGTCATCGGGGCGTCGCCGGGCGGGAACGAACGGGTCATCAACCGATCACCACCCGGGGGCGGCTGCGCACCGCGTCGGAGATGCGCAGCAGGAACGCCACGATGATCCAGTTCGCGATGAGGGAGGAGCCGCCGGCGGCCAGGAAGGGGGTGGTGAGACCGGTCAGGGGGATGACGCGGGTGACGCCGCCGACCATGATGAACACCTGCAGCGCGATGGTGAACGAGAAGCCGGTCGCCAGGAGCTTGCCGAAGTCGTCCTGCCCGGCGAGCCCGATCCGGATGCCGCGGCTGGTGAACACCATGTAGAGCGCCAGGATCGCGAAGAGTCCGACGAGACCGAGCTCCTCGCCGAGGCTCGGCACGATGTAATCGCTCTGCGACAGCGGGGTGATGTACGGTCGCCCCTGCCCGAGACCCGTGCCGAACAGGCCGCCGTGCGAAAGGCCGAAGATGCCCTGCACGAGCTGGTAGCTGCCGCCGTCGCGCTCGATGACCTCGGGATCGAAGGCGTGGAGCCAGTTGGCGAAGCGGCCGTTGACGTAGGGCAGCACGCGGGATGCCAGGAACGCGCCGCTCGCGACCAGGACGAGGCCGATGAGGACCCAGCTCGTCTTTCCGGTGGCCACGTAGAGCATCGCGACGAACATGCCGAAGATGAGCAGGCCCCGTGCCGAGGTCGCGCTGGAGCACGATGATTCCGAGCGAGACGAGCCAGATGATCAACACGGGACCGAGTTCGCGTGCCCGCGGCCAGGTCATGAAGAGGAAGCGCGTGCCGGTGGAGGTGAGGCTCTCGCGGGTGCGCACGAGGTACCCGGCGAAGAAGATCGCCAGGCAAATCTTGGCCAACTCACCCGGCTGGAACGACACGAATCCGAGCGAGACCCACACGTCGGCGTTCTGGTCGGTGCCCAGGCCCGGGACGAACGGCAGCAGGAGCAGCAGGATGCCGACGAGCCCCGACAGATACGTGTAGCGGAAGAGCACGCGGTAGTTGCGCACGAAGATCAGCACGGCGAGGGCCGCGACCATCGCGATCACCGCCCAGGCGATCTGGCGGTGGCCCGTGGCATCCCATCCGCTGGCCTGATCGGCCAGGTCGATGCGATAGATCATCGCGATGCCCAGGCCCGTGAGCACGGTGGCGATGGGCAGTACGAACGGGTCGGCGTCGCGGGCGCGCAGGCGCAGCACCACGTGCGTGATGAGGGCGAGGACGGCCGGCACGGCGGCGAGGGTCAGGAACCCGGTCTCCACCGCCCCTGTCGCGCCGAGTTGCACCAGTGTCACGGCCGCGCCGTAGACCGCGATCGCGAACACCAGCAGGCCCAGTTCACGGTTGCGTTGCGTGGCGGGCACACGGATCTTCTTCAGGGCCCGCATGACGGCCGTGTCGGTGGAGACGGCGTCCGTCGATCGGGTGAGTCTCTGGTCTGTCATCCGCGTGCCTCCTCTGCGGGGCGCAGGCGATCGACGATGCGCTGGGCATCGGCGAGGGAACTCGCCGAGATCGTGGCCTCGACGGTCTGCCGGTCGAACGCCGACAGCCCGGCGATCTCGACGTCGGTGTCCTCGTAGACGGTCGACAGCGACAGCGGCCCGATGGACTGCTGGATGCCGCGGTAGATCACGACCGAATTCTCATCGGTGCCCACGTAATAGCGCGTCTGGGTCCAGGCGTACCCGGCGTACAGGCCGAAACCGAGACCCGCCAGCACGATGATGAGGGCCGCGAGCCAGCCCACGCGGCGTCGCCGCGCGCGGCGACGGTCTTCTTCGATGAGCTCCTCGAGGAATTCCGCGGCCGGTTCGAAGTGCGTGGGTTCGTTGGCGACCTGACGCGCGTGATGCAGCCAGCCCGAGCGCCCCGTGCGCGCGGCGGGGACGACGACACCGCTCGGGTTGGACGCCGAGCCGACGATCGTCGGGGTGCCGATGAAGACGGGATGCTGACCGCCCACATCGACGAGCACGACGGTGACGTTGTCGGGCGCCCCGCCGTCGAGGGCCTGCTTCAAGAGAGCGTCCGCCGTGCGTGCCGGCGGCATGCCCAGGGCGAGGGTCTTGGCGGTGTGGGCGTCGTCGACGACTCCCGACAGACCGTCGGAGCACAGCAACCAGCGATCGCCGTCCTGCGTCGGCATGATGAAGCTGTCGATCTCGGGATCGGGGTCCATGTCGCCGAGCACCCGCATAAGGACCGAGCGACGCGGGTGATACCGCGCCTCCTCAGGGGTGATGCGACCGGAGTCGACCAACCGCTGCACGAAGGTGTGATCGGCGGTGATCTGGGTGAGTGTGTCGTCGCGGTAGAGATAGATGCGCGAGTCGCCGATGTGGCCGATCACGGCATAGTCGTCGACCATGACCAGGGCGCTCACGGTGGTGCCCATGCCCGCGAGTTCGGGTCGGCGCCCCACCGTGTCGATCAGTTCGGTGGCCGTCTCGGCCAGCGCGTCGCGGATCGCATGCTCGGCGTCGGTGGGCGTGCGGAACGGCCGGTCGAGCTCGGTGAGGCGGCCGATGGCCAGGCTCGAGGCCACGTCGCCACCCGCGTGGCCGCCCATGCCGTCGGCGACCACGAAGAGATTGGATCCGGCGTAGCCGGAATCCTGGTTGTTGGAACGCACCTTGCCCGTGTGGGAGATGGCGGCGCTCGAGCCCTGGAAGACCATGGAGGAGCGTTACTTCCTCAGTTCGAACGTCGTCGCGCCGACCTTGATCGGAGCGCCGACCTTCACCTGCACGGGGGCGGCGACGCGCACGCCGTCGTGAGAGGTGCCGTTGGTGGAGTCGAGGTCTTGCAGCATCCACTGATCGCCCCACAGCACGAGGCGGGCGTGATTACTCGAGGTGTAGTCGTCGCGGATGACGAGGCCCGACTCGCTCGAGCGTCCGATCGTGAGCGGCTCGGTGCCGAGTGGCAGCTCGAGTCCCGCCTTCGGGCCGCTCGTGATCACGATGCGCGACACTGCCGAGGTGGTGGCCAATCCGCCGACCGGTGCCGGGGCGGCGGGGGCCGGACGCTTGACCTGCGTCGTGACCGCATCGGGGGAGGCGACGGGGGCGGGGGCCGCAGGAGCAGGGGATGCCGCCGGCTCGGGGAGCTTGCGCACCTTCACGCCGAACAGGTCGGCGCGCAGCGAATACACCACGCCGAAGACGAAGAACCACAGGAGGACGAGGAAACCGCCCTGCAGAAGAAGGAGAGTCAGCTGACTCATGAGTGGGGTCCCCGTTCCCGGACGTCGAAGATGCTCGTGGCGTCGGGCGCCTGCGGGCGCCGCGGCGGCTGCGCCTGCGCGACCACACGGAACACGATATTGGTGCGACCGATCGAGATCGTCGAATCGGGCGGCAACGCGGCCTCGGACACCTTGCGTCCGTCGAGGGTGGTGCCGTTGGTCGACCCCAGGTCGCGGACCATGGCGCGCTCACCGTCCCACAGGATCTCGACGTGCTTGCGGCTCGTGCCGGCATCGGGAATGGTGATGTCGGCATCGCTGCCGCGCCCGATCACGGTGCGGGCGCCGGTCAGCGGATGCCGCGTGCCGTCGATGTCGACGACACCACGCCAGGCGATGCGGCCCTCGGTGGTCTGCGAGTCGACACGGAGCGTGCCGGTCGACAGTGAGGTGTCGCGCTCGATCGAGATCGCGACGGGACCGGCGAAGGAGTAGCCCTGGGTGCGAGCGTGCTTCTTGACGAGGGCGTCGAGCTCGGAGACGAGGGTCGAACCGAGCGCACTCATCTTCTCGTCGTCGGCGGGTGACAGCCGCACCGCGAACGTGTTCGGGGCGAGGATGCGCTCACGCGTGACCACCACGGCCTTCTTGTCGAGCTCGCTCCGCAGCGCGGACGCGATCTCCACCGGCTGGATGCCGCTGCGGAAGGTCTTCGCGAACGCACCGTTGACGGCGCGTTCGAGACCTTTCTCGAAACTGTCGAGTAGTCCCACGAGACTCCTTCGGGCAGGCAGACCAGTAGGCACATCGTAGTCAGCACGGCTGGGCAGGTGATGGATGCCGTCTCCGACAGCCACGTTTCGTCAGGCGCCCGCAGCCGTGATATTCTCGAAAAGTTGGTCGCGTGGCATCCCGATGCCGCGCATGCGCGAGTGGCGGAATAGGTAGACGCGCTGGCTTCAGGTGCCAGTGCCTTCACGGGCGTGGGGGTTCAAGTCCCCCCTCGCGCACCATAGGAGGCTTACTGCAATCACCCTGGCTTTGCAGGGCAGTGAGCAGGTCTCCTACGGTTCCAACGAAAAGGTCACCCTTCGGGGTGGCCTTTTCGGCTGTTTCCGGGCTTCTACGGGGCTTATAGGCCAGAAATAGTGGATGGGTCGGGCGTGTCATCCTCGTCCTGCCCATCCTGTTCTGAGCCAGAGGCCTTCTGAGGCGTCGAGGCCCTTGTCGTAGAGGACTGGGGTCGGGTCCTGGAGTTCGACGGTGGAGTCGGCTTTCAGCGTGTGTGTTGCGGGGGCGTGGGCGTATGTGTGGGCGTGGTCGATGGGGACTTCGTGCAGCAGGAGGAACCATTCGACGGCGCGGCGTTGATGCGGGATCGGCATGCCGCGGTGATGGCGGAGCAGGTGCCTGATCTGGGAGTTGAGTCCTTCGAGGCGTGAGGTGGTGCGCGGGGCGTCATGGCGGACGAAAGTGAACATAGTGTTCGTTCTCGGCGACGCGGTGCAAGATCGCCCAGGCTTTGCGGAGCGGTTTGTGGGTGTAACCGAAGTGGCCGTTGTCGTAGAGGGTGCGCTCGCGCAGGAGGTGCCCGTGGGTCTTCCACCAGGCTTCCAGCGTGAGGCGCCAGGTGATGGCGTCGTCGACGGTGTGGATGCTGCTGAGGGTGAGGGCGATTTGGCGCAGGTCTTTGCCGGCGCGTAGGCGCGGGTTCCTTGTCAGTTCGCGGGTGACGTTCAGTTGGAGGTGGAAGATGCAGCGTTGGATGGCCGCTTCGGGCCAGTGTAGGGCGAGAGCGGAACGGATTCCGGAACCCCCGTCGGTGACCACCACCGTCGGCGCCGGGATGCTCTCGAACAGCGCGCCCCACGCAGCAGCGGATTCGCGGGCTGCCCACTGCCATCCCACGACGGTGTTGGTGGTGGTGAGGGCAATCAGCAGGCACCACGTTTCGATCCAGATCCCATCGACCAGGATCACCTCGTGTACTTCGCCTGTAACAGGCAGGCGTGGTTCGAGGTCCCAGCACCAGGCGGTATCGCGCCGGAAGGAGCGGGCGCTGCGGGCGCCGGCGAGCTCGGCCTGTGAGGCCTTGCCCATCAGCCAGGTCAGGAACCGGTGCAACTGTTCGCGGCGGGTGACGTCGGGCCGCCGACGGACGCTGGAGGACCCGCACGACCGGCACCGCCACCGCTGCGTCCCCGAGGGATGCCGGCCGTTCTTCACCAGCTTCGACCCGCATACCACGCACGAGCCCTGATTCGAGGGAAGGTCCACGACTAAGGGTCGCGGACCATACCAATCCCCGTTTCACCGCGGAATCACGCGGCTAGATCGAGGTTCCATCCACTATTTCTGGCCTATAAGCCTTCTACGGGCCTCCTCGGCCTTCGCCCCAACCATGGCCGTTTCGAGGCTCTGTCCGGCTTGTAGGGCCGTCCAGCCGCGTTCAGCGGCCAAGAGTTCGACCAATGGCGACGTCAGCTCATCGCCGATGACTTCGTCGTTGACGACGTAGATCCGGCCGAAGAACGCCTGGTTCAGTTGCCGGCGCATCTCGTCTGAGGCTCGGCGGTACAGCTCCTGCGGATCGGCGAGCAGTTCGAGATGCGCGTTGATGTACGCGAGGCCTCCCGACAGGTCGAGTTCGACCGTGTCGAGCTGTGCCGTCAGCTTGGTGCGGGTACGGCCGATCTCATGCAGCTTGACCTTGATCCGGGCGGTCGGCAGCTCACCGTCGGCGGCCAGGTCGATGAGGTTCTCTTCCTTCACGGCGAGTTGACGGAGCTGGGTCTCCAGCTGCTGTCGGAGCAATTGTTCGGCGCGGGCCTTGTCCGCGATCGCCGCTTCCAGACGCTCTTTCACGGCGGCGATGAATTCGCCCGAGAGTCGAATGGTCTTGTAGTGCGCCTCGATAGCACGCTCGACTCGCTCGACGTTTGAGTAGGGTGCATCGCAGGTGTGATCCTGGACCCCGCGGCAGAAGAAGTAGGCGTACTCGCCGCCGTTTCGCCCGGTGGCGCGCATAAGGATCATGCGCTTGATGACGTGGTCTTCGAGTCGGCAGCGTCCGCACCAGATCGTGCCCTTCAGGTAGTGGTCGTTCTTGATGCGCCGTTCGCCGGACTTGTTCCGGGCGTCGAGGAGCGTCTGCACTTTCTCGAAGAGTTCGGGGTCGATCAGCGGTTCGTGTCGTCCGTCGTACGTCTCACCCTTGTACTCGATCTCGCCCAGGTAGTAACGGTCGCGCAGGAGGCGCTGCACCTTCGAGACGACGATGGGTGCGGCGGGGCGCGTGGCGGTGGGACGTGACCTCAGCCCACGGTCGGCGAGCTCGGTCGTGATGTCGTCGAGGGTGTAGGTGCCTGAGGCGTACAGCTCGAATGCGAGTTTGACGAACGGGGCGCGTTCGGGATCGATGGCGACGGAGCGGATCTCGCGTCCGTCGACGCGGTCCAGCGTGTTGAGGTAGCCGATGGGCGCGCGCCCCAGCGTGCCGCCTGTCTTGGCTTTCTGCCCCATCTTGTAGGCGATGTCGGCCCCATCGGCCGCCGACCGGTATTGATTGAAGGTCGCCAGGATGCCGTGCATCAGCTGGCCTTCGGGCGTGTTGTCGATCTGCTCGGTCGCGGAGATCAACGTAACGCCACGCTTCTTGAGGTCGGCCATGACGATCGCGTCGTCGAGACGGTTGCGGGCAAAGCGCGACAGTTTGTGAACGATGACGTAGTCCACGTCCCGCTCACGACGGATCCGCTCGAGCATCTGCTGGAACGCGACCCGCTTGGTCATCTCGGTCGCCGAGCGTCCAGGCTCGACGTACTCGCCGATCACGGTCAGCCCCAGCTGGTCTGCTTTACGGGTGCAGGCGGCGCGCTGCGCCGGGATGGAGATGCCTTCCGGGTCGTAGTCAGTGTTCAGCTGACCTTTGCTGGAAACGCGCACATAGACGACGGCGCGTGTCCCCGGGGGTGCGTCGACTGCGGCGAACGTGTTCGCCTCGATGAGTGAGTCGATCTCGTCGTCCATGGCGATCGGAGCAGGTGACTGCAACGGTGGCGGTGCGCCCTCGAATACTCGTTGGTTGGTCGCGGGTTGCGTGTTCATAAGTGCCCTCCATCGGTTAGATCCTCCGGATTAACGCTCGTTCGGCCGCGGAAGTCCAGTCCGTCGGCCGCTTCGACGGGCAGTTCAGGGAATCCTGCCCCCGTCGCCGGGTCGATGTAGTTTTCACCTCGTATAGCCGGCGCGAGGCGTTGCCCATCGCCGGTCACGAGCCGCCAGCTTTCGCATACAGAATGTGGCGACCGAGAGCATCGACCCACCCCTCCTGCTCGAACGGAACGATCACGTCGGTGAGTTCCTCGAGAGCTTTTTGATGCTGTAGTTCTCCCGTTCCGGCGAACCTGTGGAGAGCAGTGTCGCTGCCGTCGTGGATGGTCGCGGCGATGAGTCTGGCGACGGCTTCGCTACGGGCCTCGGGATCCAGGCTGAGTCCAAGTTCGATGAGCTGCTCTGCTCGGTGTGAGCTGTTCGTCGCAGTAATGACTGGTGTCTTGGTGAGTGAGTGCATGAGATTCCTCCTTTCGGTCAAGTGATAATGGGCGCTCCGTACGGAGCGAGGTGACGAAGTGCCTGCTCGGGGGTGAGTATCCAGAACAGGTCGGGTTCCAGTTCCTTGTCGGCGGTGACGGCGGCGCGGAGCTTGCTCGCTCGGATCGCGTCCGGCACGATCCAGACCACCGCGGGGAAGAGTCCCCGCTCCGCTTGTTCGATCCCCGTATCGGCATAGCGCTGATAGATACGGCACTTGCGAAGAACTGCCGGCAGATGCTCGGTGCCGCGGTCGACTTCGACGAACGAATGTGTCTCGGTGTTCTTGTCGGCAGTGACGACGAACAGGTCGGGCTTCAGCGTGAGAGCCGTGTTGGTAGTACCTGGAAAGGCGCGCCAACAGGCGGGTTCCGGTTCGAGCTCCAGCACGTCGAATCGCCCGGCCTCAGCCTGCTCAAGCACTGCCACTGCCATATCGGCGACAGCCAATTGGTGGTCGACGAAGACGAGCCCGGGTTCCTCGAAACGGCGACGAGTGGGGTCGCCTCGCCTCGCCCGCAGGTAGCGGTCGCCAGCGGGACCCAGTTGCCAGATCGTGAGCGCGGAGCCGTGCTTGATGCCACCGATACGCCGGGCCAATCGAGAGATTGCTCCGAGGTGCTCGAGTCGTCCGAGTACGCGTGTCGTACCTCGGGTCGCGCTACTGACGGTGACATGCGGTCCGAGTGGACTCGCCGGAAAGTGGAGTCGCTGCAGCTGCCGAGTGGTGAGCAGCCGGAAGCGTTCGACGTCTTCCAGCAGCTTGACGTCGCGGTCGGTGAGGCGACCATCGAGAGTGCTGGCGGTGGTCGGCTTCATGGCTGGCCTCCTGGCCGCGACCCCTGAGGCATGTCCGCTGCAACGCAGCGGGAGTCCCCTCCTGAAATGGGCGGGAATCGCCGAAACCACGCCCGGTGGGGAGGTGGGTGTTCGTCGTGATACGAAGGTCGACCGGAACACTGATCCGAACACTTGACCGTGTCCTTCACGGTGTCGCTAATGCTCATGAGCGTCTCGCCTTCTGATGTGACGAACGGCTTGAAGCCGCGTGCTCTGAGCCTTCAGCCGGCGGCGTGGCAACGGTGGGCGTGTGAACGACGTCGGAATGCAGTGAGCCGTAGCGAGCGCGGCTGAGGTCTCGAATCTCGCGGCGTCTTCCGACGCGTTCGGCCGGTTCGAGAGTGCGGGCAGAGCACCAGGGGGTCGGGATGCCGCCCGCGATGAGGCGCGCATAGATCTCGTATTGCGGCAACGCTTGGAAGTCCTCAGCCGTGAGGTGGGGTGCCTGACGGGCGAGGTCTCTGGCGTCGTCGGCCTCGAGGCTGAACACGACCTTGCTGCGAGCGTTGACGTCGAAGTCTTGCCGCATGCTCGGAGGGAGTTGCCCTCGGTGCTGGTGCGCAACGGTCAGACCGACGCCGTACGAGCGGAAGACACTCATCGCTTCACCCACCGACGTCGGCAAGTGGAGGTAGTTCTGGACTTCGTCAATGAACACGAATCCCGGGCGTCTCTCCGGGTTCTTCTCGGTGGCGCGTTCGATCGTGGCCATGAAGATCTCGGCCACGATGAGGCTGCCGAGCAGCCTGGATGCACCACTGCCGACCAGCGCTTCGTTGAGCGGCACGAGGACGTTCATCCGTTCCCGGAAGATGTCACGCAACCGAAATCGCGGGCGCGCTTGCCCCAGAACGGCGACGAGCGGCTTGCGCATCAGGATCTTTCGGAGCTTGTTGAGTGGGGCGGCGATCTGCGCAGCCCGGGCACCGGGTCGAAGATCCTCGAACTCTGCCCAGAAGGCGGCCAACGTCAGGTCGTCTTGGACGGCGGCGATTACTGGTCTGCGGAACGCGGTGTCGGTCAACAGCCTCGGGAGATCGATGAGGGTGTACGGCTCGGTTCGCTTCACGCCCGCCCGCGCGAGGGAGAGAAGCGCGCCGTGAATGAGGTACTCCGTGCGCGGTCCCCACCCATCTCCGAAGGTTGCCGCCAGCGCGGCGACGATGCCGTCGACGACGATGTCGGGATCTCGATCGCCGACATCGAGTGGGTTGAATCCGACTGGCGTACTCATGTCAGAGGCGTCGAGCACGACGACCTTCTCGGCATCCTTCGGACGCAGGGCGTCGAGGACGGAGTCCACCAGCTGCTTCTTCGGCTCGATGACGACGCAGGGCCGGCCCGCACGGATATCCGAGAGGATGAGATGCTCCAGCAACGTGGATTTTCCTGAGCCGGTTGGCCCGATGGTCACCATGTGCTGAAGGCGACTCTTCGTGTCGATCCCGATCACGCGTTCCGGCCCAGGTGCAGTCCCGACCGCGAAGACGGAGGCGGTACGGCTGACGATCTCAGCCACGGCCAGACGTCGAGGATGGACGCCGGGAACACCCGCGTAGTCTCGGTCGCCGAGCGGCCAGCCCAATAGCGGGAGAAGCTCCCGGGTCGACAGGCGAAGTCCCGCACGCGGTGTGCCAGTACGCCAGCGACTGGTGGTGTCGTAGTTCAAGGTCAACCGCACACCTCTGCTTTCCAGCACTTGCAGCGCACCGAAGACTTCCCAGACCAACGCGCGGATGCGTTTTGCCGACTCGGCGGTAGCGCCGATGCGCAGCGTCGTCATCACCGTTGGTGTTGAGACGTGTTCCTCGATGCGCTTTCGGGTGTCGCCCGCAGCAGGGCGAACTCCTGCTAGCAGCATCGATCCGAACCGCTGGAAGGGATCGGCCACACTGAAGGGAACGGGAACTGCACCGTGTGTTTGGTTGAGGACGACCTGGACCGCCAGGTGCTCGTCGCCGCGGCGGGCAGCCAACGCGTGATACAGGCTCGCCACGAGGTTCTCGGGATCCACGTTTTCGAGCGGAACCGAGTTCGGATGAGCGACGACACGGCTGACCGCAACGACGTCTGGCCGGATGACGGCTTCGAAGCCGATTCCAGCGACACGGTCACGGAGAAGTCGCTTCAACTGCGGGACGGTCGTGGTGGCACACCCCAGTATGTGGACGATCCCTTCCGGAGCGGCATGCACCTCGAAGGTCACGGGACGAGGTACGTCGGCGCTCAGGAGACGTGCGAGCAGTTCCTCGACCGTCGCGGAGACTATCGGGCGTGGCAGGTGGAGTCGCGTGAAGACGAGGTCAGACATCCGAGTCTCCGTTCTCGTTCTCGTTGTGCACCGCTGCGTTGTCAACGCCCGTGGGAGATCCCTCCCTCTGTGCCCGGGCTTCAACTTCGAGACGGGCTTGTTCGAGGCCCGCAGCGGTCAGGATCTTCGCGAGTTGTTCGGGACGCAGGTCGTGGTTGAGTTCGGAGAACACCCACACCCGTCGCCCCTGTGTCTTCCGGTAGCGGCGTGGATTTCGTTGACTGGTCACGATGCGCCTCCGATCTGACCGGCGGAGAAGGGCACGAGAAGGATCATCGGCATGGCTAGAATCGCCGTCCCCACCAGTACCGGTAAGCGGTAACCAGACACCACGCCGTCAGAACGATCCCCGCTGCGAGCAGCACCCAGCCCCAGAGCCGTGCGAAGAGTTCGAGCGCTAGCCAGAGGGCGACGACGCCACCGAGGATGAGTAGACAGGCGCGGAAGAACCGCGAGGCAATCGGGGGAGGAGCATCGCCCATCAGTCATCACCCGCTCCTGTGGAAGTCGAGGTGCTCGACGTGAAGTCGGACGGGACGGGGTAGCCCGGGATGATGATGTCGGAGTCGATCTCATTCCCCCATACCGACCAGTCTTTGAGGCTGTTGGGTCTCTGCCGCGCGAACAGTTCGAGGTAGGGGCCGTCGAGGACGCGCTCGATGAGCGGGATCATCTCCTCGGGCTTCCGCGAGTGATCTTGGCGGGGGAACAGCAGCGTCGAGCGCTGCCCGTGGAACTTGAACGGGGCTTTGCCTCGGACACCGTGTAGGAGAATCTCGTGGCTGCCGCGGAAGTAGTTGCCGAGGCCCATGTAGTACTTGTCCCAGACGGCGTTCGTCTTGTAGGTGAACCCCCATGCGCTCATAACGCGGAGCGCGTCCGGGAGCGCCGCGTTGGTTGTCCACAGGAGCAGCGTCGAGTCCTCCGCCATGAAGTCGGCGATCGGCATCCGGACGATGTCCTCGGTGGTCATGAGGTCGTAGTGGCGACCGGCGCCGCGTGCCCCCTGCTGGGCGTGCGGCCACGGCGGGTCGGCGTAGCAGACCTTGTGCTTCTTGACGGGCTGGAAGGTGGCCGGCACGTCGCGTGAATTGGTGATCATGTGAAGTAACTCCTCTCTGCCGCACGCGTTAGTCGCGCGTGACCACAACTGGTTATGCGCTATGCGCGCGGAGCGATCAATCGTCCGATCGGGGCCGTTGCGAAAACCACAACGACAGGGTGGTGGCGGGGCGGCTACCGGAGCCTCCCCGCCACCAGGCGAGCTATTCGGGACGCGTCGGCACCGCGCCCGATGCGCGATACGACTCGCGGATGAGCGCCTTGCGCGCTTCGTGTGCTTCCACGCCGAGGGCATCGGCCAGTTGGAGAATGGCGCCGCGAAGCTCGGCTTGCTTCCGGTCGAGTTCCGCTTCGATAGCAGCGCGCCTGCGCTCGCGGCGGTCCAGGAAATACTTCATCGCCCACTCACCCGCGGTGCACACTCCGTAAATGACCCATCCGGCGAGTATGAACGGCAGCGCCAGCAGCCCGAGGACCGCCATCTCATGACCACCGACGGATCGCCGCCGACGCGCCGAGGGTGTAGCTGTCGACGATCTCCCGGTAGCGCGCCTCGCCGAGCGGCGCAACGGTGATCAGGTGCTGCTCGAGCGCGGCCAGCGCGCCGACGTGCTCCAGCGCGGTGTGCGTGATGAACGCCCGTCCGTCCTCGGTCAGCTTCGCGATGATCGCGCGGGACTGCACCCGCTCGACCTCACGACGCGTCTGCCGCTGGATGCCCAGCGACAGCCCGCTGAGCCCCCGCGAACCCAAGGAACTCCCCGTCGGGAGCAGTTCAGTGTTCGTCATATTCAGCCTCTCTACTCAGGTTTCGCGACCCGCTGTCGCGTCACGGGTAGGAGTCTCCTGACGAGAGATGGGCATGGGAGAGGACAGAACTTGGGCGCTTTCTGGCTACCCTCAGATCACGCTGGGATCGATTGGAGGCCAGGTGATCACCCACGACTCGCCGCCGCCCGTCGACGACCTCGCGAAGGCGCTCCGGCCCATCGTCAGCACCGGGCTTCCCGTTCAGCCCTCATTCGCAGACGATGCGTTGCTTGGACTTCGCGGCGTGGTCGCGCGAAGCATCGATCCCTCTGACAGGCTCAACCGAGTAAAGGCACTCGACGACCTTCTCGCCCGTCTCCTCGTTCACTATCCGGACGATCAGCTCGGACCCGCTGCCAGGATCCTGTTCGGTCTCGCCCCCGGCATGCGAGGCCAGAATCTGACGAACCGCAGACTCGCGGCGGCGACCGTCATCGACCGCGAGGCAGAGCATTTTCGCAAACGCATCGAACCCGAGATCGTCACCGCGGTGGCCTGGCAACTACACAGGGACTCGCAGAACTACATCCCGAGAGACCGGGCCACGCCGCCACCGCTCGAAGCGAGCGGTGATACCCCGATCATTCGCGTCGGCGATGTATCGAGTAAGGAGGCCGCCGAACACGAAGAGCTTCTGTCTCGACTGTGGGCGCACGTCTATGTGCTCCGCGCTGAGGTTCTTCGCGTCGAACGGCTCCGGCACTGGCCGTATGACCCAACCGACCCCGCTCTGAGCGAGCAGAAGCTCGCTCGGGCGACGGACAGGCGAGCCAAGGAAGTCGAGAACGTGAAGGTGCTCGCGCGCGCGTACGTCGACCGCTACGGCCAGCGAATCAAGCACGGCGATGCGGAGTTTAACGCGGAGGTGTTGCTGCGGCTGGCAGGGTGGGAAAGTGAGGCCTGACTGACTCGGCCCACCACAGCCCGACAGGAGCCCGGACCTGTCCGAGCGTTGCGGCGGGCACGCCCGTGTCGGCGGTCAGACCTGCCTGAGAATGAATGCGACAGCGCGTGCCCTCCGCTCGCCGACCAGGTGGCTACTCGACCTCCAACCGCCTCGTGAGTCGAGGGTCGCGCCACTCGCCAACCAGATGAGTAGGGAAACTGATGGTTCCTGTTGCAACCTGAGTCTGTCTTCCGCTGCGGGAGGGTCGATCTGCGTGGATGCGCTTACGTAAGAGCCTGAATAGCGACGGACAGCCGCCTATATGTAACCCAGGTCAGCGAACATGCACTTCTGCACGGCTGCTACTGTGCGGTATTAGGGCCTTTTTACATGACTGGAGGCGGATAGTGCGGCTTGATGAAGATGATGTTGCGACTCTCCACAAGCAACTTGTTTGGCTTACAAAGAGAGAGGGATTCACGCAAAGTCGACTCGCTCTAGCCGGTATCGTCGATGAATTGCTACGCAGATCTTTGGAGGACAGCTTCGAGCGCCTCCAGCATCGCTTCATCTCCGCGATCTACAGTCTTGCTGATGATCAGTCGGAGGTTCTGCTCGATTCTTTCGCCCTCTCTCCTGAAACACGAAATGTTCCGGAACTAATGCAACGCCGACTCATACACGGCGACAAGATTCAGAGAAAGGGCGACACGGTCCGCACTCGAGAGGCCGCGGCGCTGAAGCAGCTTCACTCGCGCCTCGTCGCAGGTCGATACGCTCAAGCGCCAATCGTGGTGGATGTGCCGGAGATGCACGGGGGCATCATCTACGAAGAGGTGAGCATACTCATCGTCGTGGAGAATCGACGATGGAAAGAGACCTTCGAGCATCACCGCTTTGCCAATATGGCGGGTGAACTTGATTTTGTCACGATTGGTCGTTCTTATCCCGGAGTGGTGCAGCCTAGCAAGACTGGAGAATTCAAGGTGAACACTCGACGAGTTGAGGGCGCCGGGTGGAATGACCACTTCTGGCACCTCAACGCGTCCCGCACAGAGCTCGTCCCAATGCAGGATCGAGAGCGATACGACGTGATGTTTCGGCTTGTGCCACCCGGACAAGGTGAAGAGCCAGATCCCATCACGCTCGGCAGCCGCGCGCTGCACGCGAGATCACTCCTGCTGACAATCAGCGTTGGATTCAGAGGTGAACGCCCGGCGAGCATCTGGAAGTTCGTGGGCGCAAGTCCGTATGCCCGTCCTCACGCTGCCAATGAGTACAATGAGGTGCAGTTGGACGAGCACGGAATCGCTCGTCTCACCCTGCGCGATGTGCATGGCGGCCTCTTCAACGGCTTCGCCTGGCGTTGGGCTCTCTGACACGATTCGCCCAACGTAGCGGCCTGCCACGGGCGCCGAGTCGCTGCGACTTCCAAGTTCGTTCCCACTTTCAGGCACCGACCTGACCAGTTCCTAGCGTCGAGCTACCTCGATGAAAGGAACCTGGCCATGGCCACCCGAAAGACAAGGGTCCGCAACGCGGACATTACCCCTTCCGTGCGAACCAACGTGTTCGACGCCAGTCCCGGTAGCCGATTCGCGGCGGTCGAGCTCGGATATGGCTTGCACGCGAACCCGATCTTCTCGTCATATCTCGACCTCCGAACCGGCGTCTACGCTGTGCAGACCGAGATGCTGGACCTGGAAGCGCTGACGTACAAGGTCGACATTGACGACGATGATGAGCGCGCGGACGGCACGGTGGTGCTGGAGAACCGGTACCCGCTGCCGGTAGCGGTGGCATGCGTGCGCGTGATCGAACGCCTCCACTCCGACAACCGTCCGCTCCCCGCCGACGCTCTGTACGGGCTGAACCTGCCCGCTGGGTGTGCGGAGATCTCGCGTTACATCGGACGCCTCGACGACCCGCAGCACCAGATGCGGGCCCTTCAGGAGCTGTGGCGTTCGTCCATCGCACACGTTCGCCGGATCGGTGTGGAAGATCACGTCTACGCCATTGTCGAACGCCCGCTTGAGCGTCTGCTCGGCATGGCCGGCATCGGCGTCTCCCGCGTGGCGGAACCGATCTGGCTCGAGGAGTACCAGGGCGTCAACCTCGCCATCAAGCTGGACCCGATCGCGTCGGCGGCCAACCTTGGCGGGCTCGCTGAAATCGACGCGTTGGATGTCTCGGAAGGTGCCGTGCGGTTCTGGGGCGAGGTCGAGCAGTGACCCGCGAACAGGCCGCGCAGCAGATTCCCGTACCGCCGGAGTTCCGACGAAACCTCGGCTTCTGGCGGCGGAGCGAGCAGCAGCTTCTCCAGGATTCCACCATCGCCATCGCGGGCGCCGGCGGGGACGGCTTCGATCTCGCCGTGGCTCTGGTCATGATGGCGGGCCCGAAGGAGATCCGGATCGCGGACCCGGAGACCTTCGTGCCCGAGAACTCCAATCGTGTCGCCTGGGCCAACAGCGACACGTACGGACGACTCAAGGTTGAAGCGCTACGCGAGACCATCAACAAGATCCGCCCGGAAACGCGGGTCGTCACTTACCCTGACGGTGTCACCGTCGACAACGCCGACGAGTTCGTTGCCGGTGCCGACCTCGTGTTGGATGAGTCCGAGCTGCACTACCTGCACGTGGGGACGGCGCTCGCTCGCGCCGCACGCCGTCATCGCGTTCCCAACCTTCTCGTGATGAACATCGGCTTCGGTGCGATCGCCACGTCGTTCGCGCCCAGCAGCCGCTACACCTTCGAGCGGGTGATGGGCCTGCCGCCCGATATCACCTTGGAAGAGGCGGCGACCCGGACCGCGGATCTGAGTCGCTGCGTGCCCTACGTCCCCTCATATGGAGACCTCGCCACATTCCGGGCTACGGTGGCCGGTGCGCCGCTCCCGTCGGTCGTGCAGGGCGTCAAGGCGGCGGTCAGTCTCGGTGCGACGGAAGCGCTGTTGCACTTGACTCGGCGTGATGGAAATCGACGTCGGTCGCCGGTGTTCGCGCCGCACTGGGCTTACAGCGACCCGATGACCTTGGCATCGGGGCGAATGCGCTATGCGAGGGCGCACCATTGGGTGCGTGCGGCCGTCCTAGCGAGTCGGTCACTTCTGGGCTGGAACCCGCGTGCCTCGTACGCCGAGGAAGTTCCGACCGCCGCACACTGAACGGGAGGTACCGGGACGAACGCGTCGGGGCTCAACTATCTGAGTCCCGACGCGTTTCCACGTCCACGAGACCCTCCAGGATGCCCCAGAACCCCAGCGCCGCGGGGTGCCATTCGACAAGCTCGCCGTCGATGCCGGGCTTCATGATCATCGTGTCCACCAAGTCGGGGTTTACGAGACGCCGCTGGGCCAGACCTTCAACGACAGCAGCCCCCAGGCCTGCCAGCAGCTCCGCCGACGCACCCGGATAGAACGAGAACCCGAGACCGGCCAGTGCGGTGCCGTAAAACTCGGCGGTCCGCTCGATGAAACGACGCTCCGTCTCCTGCAGTGCGGCAGCGACTCGGTCTCGGTGTTCGGTGTCCGCGAGGCTGCTCGCCGTTGCGACAAGCGTGACGTGGCTTCGCCAGGACACCGACTCGCTGAAGTGCTCGAAGTTGACGCGCGTTGCCACGCGTGCCACCTCACGCAGCACGGCAACACGACCCTCGGTAGTTCCGAGAAGGTGCTGATACTTGTCGATAACTCCGTATGCCACGTCCTGAGTCCCGGGGTAGAACATCGCGTCGTTCGCTTCCGACGCAGTGGCAAGTTCGACCAGTAGATCCGCGAAGAACCGATCCTTCGCTGGCCAAAGTCTGTAGAAGGCGCTTCGTGGGACCTCCGCAGCACGTATCAACTTCTCAAGGTTGAGGTGCTCCAAGCTGACGGTGAGTCCGGTGCGCTCGAGCATCTTCACAGCCGTGATCATCACGCGGCGCCGAGACTCATCACTTGAGAGCCTCGGTGCCCGAGCGGCAGCGCCCCAAATGTCCTCGTCGGCGTCGTCCGGCATGAACACCATCCTCTCGCCCCAGGAGCTTTGGGCCGTCATGGGACACGCGTCTTGCGCGACACCTCACCGAGACAGATGACATTTGCGACTGCAAGTTGCAAGTCGCTAGTCTCAGCATGTGACAGCTCAGGATTGCGGTACCGGCGCTAAGTCGATCCGTTCGCTGCGGGCTCGCGTGTGGATCGTCGCTGTAGTTGTCGTGACTGCGAGCCTCCTGTGTTCCTGCACGGCGGACCCCGTGACTCTTCCTGTATCGAGTCGAGATCTCGGTAGCCCCGCGCCCGACCAGCTGGATGATCTGAACAAGTGGGTAGGCAACAGCGCAGTCATTGACGGCGACGTGTCCTTCAAAACCGGCGAAGCCGCACTCACGGAGGAGGGCACCACAATCCTCCTCGGCCTCACAGACCATCTGCAGACGTCAACCGGGACCATCAAGGTCGACGGATTCGCAGACGGGGTCGGAGGTGATAGCCCCGAGAATGACGAGCTGTCAAAGGCCCGGGCAGCGACGGTTCAGGCATGGCTCATAGATGAGGGTCACGTGTCGGCAGAGCGCTTCGCTGCCCCTGAAGGGCATGGAACGAGAGACGAGGTAGGCGGAGTCGCCGCGAGGGACGGCGTCGCCGACCCGCTCCGCCGTGTCGTCCGTATCACCGTGGGTTGAATCGAAGGAGTCCACATGAAACGAGCTCTTCTCTCCTCGGTGGCATTGGCATCCGCTCTGGTGATGTCAAGCTGCTCGGCGACCGCTTCCACTGCGGGGGCACCAGATGAAGAAGCAGCAGCCGTTGCGTGTCCCGAGTTGCACACGACTAGTACCGACGAGAGCCCCGCGCCTCAGCATGAAGACGCTCACTACAACGTCTTGATCGAACTCACGAGCAACGCGCCCGAGAACCAAGACCAGATCTTGGCGCGCGTACAGCCGTTCATTGAGTGCGCGGTCGACAGTGGGGCGTACCTTGAGGTCACGCTCGACGGTGGAGAAGGCACGCCGCTGGTGACGCCAGATGGGCTCGATGGAACCGACCTCCTAACGATCAAGCGCGTCAATCCCACGCGTGAAAGGAAGGACAAGGACGAGAAGATCTCGGAGCTGGTCCAAAGTCTTCGGGAAGCTATATCCTCTGCACAGATTGGTCGATACGGGAGCGTACAGCGTCTTCTCAACTACGCATTCACACTCGCCAGCGATACCGCCCCCGGTGACTCAAGCTTCTTTATCGTGTGGTCGCCACTGCTCGGGACATCATCGGACGGAACAGATTGTCTCGACGTATCAACGGTAGACCCTTCCGAAAGCAATGCCGCTGCGGTCGTCCAACGCTGCCTCGACCAAGGTTTCATCCGCCCCGTTCCGAACGCTGGCGTCGAGATCGACGGGGCAGCTACGGGGTCGCACGACCGAGAACAACAACGATTTGCCGACTACCTGAAGAAGCAACTACTTCTCAGCGTCTTCGGCGTCAAATAAGGGGCAAACGGATGAAACTTCAAAATAGCGACACCGATCACTTCTCGCGAGTTCTCCCTCGCTCATCCATCGTCATCTCGGGAAGTCTCGCCGCCTACGCGCTCCTTCTGATCTGGATCTACGCCTCCGTACCGGACTTCAACGTATTCTTGCTCCAAGCCATCGCAGCGCTGATCATCGCGGTCGCCTCATTCATCGCAGGCAACACATATCGACTGCGAGACGTGAGGAAACGCCAGGCATACAAGCTGAGCCGATTGGCGCGAACCGACACAACAGCCCGTGAAGAGGGGTGGGACGCCTTGGTGCCGCCCACCACCATCAGCTTCCGATTCCGATTCGCAATCGTCGGCGCGATTCTTGGCACGCTCGCGCAAGTCGCCATTATCGTCATTTTTATCCAGCTCGACGAGACCATCACAGGGATCGTCGCAACCTTCCTCGTCGCCGTTCTCGCGGGCCTTGTGGTTCTCGCAGGAACCTACAGTCGCCCCATCGATTAAATTCCCGGGAGTTGATCTACATGGCATCACGACGCAAAGATGTCTCTTCTCGAGTCTTCACATATGGGGACATCGATACAAGAGGTGCAACCGGAGGCGACCGCCTCGCCATCCTCGACGCGGAAGAGCGCGCTGCGCTCTTCCAAGCAAAGAGCAACGGCGAAGGTGCGATCCGAAACGCCTACACGCGTTATCAGGACGCGCTCCTCCGATACAAGCGGCGGCGTGACCGTCGAGAGGAGAAGAACAAGGCCCACGAACCCCGAATCGCCTTCGCGGAAGCATGGAGAGCCCTCAACGCCCAGGAGCGTTATCCCCACGCCCACCTCCATTGGCTCGCACAGGTGGTGATCTTCGGGCTGCTGGCGGGTCTCGACTTCTACGTCTTCGCTCAAGCGTATGCGGTGGTCGACGACCTGGCCGAGTTCTCCATCCAATGGTGGCTAGGGGGACTGCTCGGACTCGTGGTGTTCGTCGCGGGAATTATTCTCGCCCGCCAGATCAAGGCCATCATTGTCGCGACGTCGCAGCATTCTCTCGTTAAGGACCTGCAAGACGACATTCCGACCAAGCGGCCACAGTACACCGTTCGTGGCGAATCGCGGACTCTTCCCTACACGCGGGCCAGTGGACTCGCCCTCACCCTCTCCGGATCGATCTTCATCGCACTGGTGGGACTTGCGATTTGGGTACGACTCGACGCCACCACAGGGGACCTCCCCGCCGTAATGATGACGGGAATCATTCCGATAGTGATCGTCGCGGTAGAGATCTATATCCACGATCCACTTTTTCGCCTCGTTCAGAAGCCTGGGCGACGAGAGCGGAGCGCTGAGCGGCGTGCCCGGAAGCGAGGAGTCGAGCTTGAGAACATCATCGCCAGTTATGACAGTTTCATCCGGAAAACGCGGGCAGGGTTCGCGCACCAACGCCAGATAGCAAAGGTTACGGCCGCTGACCTCGGGATAGATACCGACAGCGACACACCACAGGGGGAGGGTTCGGAGGATGGCGAATGGGAGATCAAGATCGACGATCTATTGAAGACGAAGGTGCCGCTTGGCGTTTTCCACGATGACGTATCGATCTATGCGGTCGCTCCGGCCCAACTATCGGAGGATGACCATGAGTCGCCGCGATAGAAGCGTAAAGCAACTCAAGTCTGTACTTGCAAAGATTGATCAGGCAAACCGTGAGACGGCTCGTCGAAGCGCAAAATCTGCCCCGCGCCTCAGTATCAGTAAACAGGGTGCAAAGATTTCCGATGTGTTCAAGAACGGCCGGCTAGTCAGGCGGGAAGTGTCTCCTGCGATGGATAAAAAATTCACGAAAGACGTCTACACGCTCAAGCCAGGACTTCCGCGGAAGTTCGATAAACTCTTCACAAAAGGCGTAGACGAGAAGAAATGGCGCTTGGCCAGTGGAAATCGCCCGTATGAGCATAGCGCTGAGGGTGGCCCGAGCGGTGAAAAGAAGATTTACCACTCGGTCGAGAACGTACGGATGGACAGAGCTGTAGTGGGACGGGCCGTCCGACGCGGTGGCTGGCCCACAAAATACTCAAAGTACTAAGCTCACCCAACCTGTGACGAAATATCACACAGAAGGATTCCTGACTCCCCAGGCAGACGCACTGGCTGACCAAGCTCGACTTCTCGCGCACTGCTGCTCAAACGAAGCTCAGCAGATGGGACGCTACGCAGGTTTCGACTCGAGTCGTCGAGCACTCCTAGCGGCGGAGCGATAGAGGCGTTCGAATCCAATGAATTGATGAAATACGAAGTCTTTACGATTCCATCTTGGCTATAATCGCCGAGTGGGTAGAAAGAATACACGCCCTGTTGCCGTAAGCACAATGCTGCCGTGACATTGTCGTCGCAGGTAGCTATACCGAGTACGCCCTTCAAAACGGCTTCAATTGTTTCGATTACGGTGTTGAGAATGCCCGACTCGTTCGGTGTCGCGGTTGGGATTGCCACAGCGAACTGTGACCACATCACATCATCGGGGAGAAAAAGGTCGAGCAGTACGTAATCGAGCGACTTAAACCACTCGCCGATGGAAGCGCTGAAAGGGCATACCGGATCAGTACTCGTCAGAGACACCCGCCACCATTGCACGGCGAGTTCTCCTCCTTTGGAGGGCGGTTTCGGATCTGTCTGGAGCTCGGCGAGGACATTGGAGCTGCGACGATTGATCGAGTCAACCTCTTGCGCCAATGCATCGACAAAGCGTTTCGAATATTCTTCAATCATCCTGCATTTAGGATAGACAATCGTCTGCATCTTTGCAATCTATATTTTGGATAACTTTCGCTCGAAGTATCGATTATAGACGCCCTCGAATCAGCATCCCTTCTGACCTTGCCACAGCTGAATCTTCCTGTTCTTCCGTGAATTGAGAGTTTCGGATGATATCAAGATGAGCGAGGAACTTTGTTGTATCTTACAAAGAGCGGCTGGATCCCCTCTTTATCGTAGCTATCACAACACTGGTGAACAGAATATTGAAAGTTCGCTTTGTTGCTCCATAATCAGCCTTGCTCCTCCTCGGCATGCGGTCTCCAAGATGAACCATCCAGGTTCGTCGGCCGCTCCCGATGAGGAGGCTCACGATGAGTGAGAACAACCCCGCTGAGACGCCGGCGACGGCGCTCGGCTCGATCCGTCCGCTCAGCGTGCGGATCACCGATGGTCTGCGAGCGCAGCTGGAAGTTATCGCGCAGCTCAACGACCGCACAGTCACCGAAGAAATCCGCCTGGGCCTCGAAGCCTGGGTGGAGACCAGCAAGTCCGACCCCAAGGTACTCCAACGCGCCGAGACGGTTAGGGCTGAGATCGAACGCGAAGCACAGACCAAGCAGAGCGCAATCGAGGCAATCTTCGGTTCGGCCACTCCGACCCCCAGACGGAGTCGCCCCTGAACGGACTGCACAGTTCGTTCGACAAAGTGGCAGCCGCCCCGGGGATCGAGCGCCATTCTGCGTTCTCCCTGGGCGGTTGCCCATCCTTCATCTGTGACTGCCTCGCCGACGTCCGGTTTCGACCCGCGACCCGACCTTCTGACCAATCTGTTGTAACTTCTACGTCTTCACCGCCTGGGAGCACTGGCGCATACTCAGGGCAGTGTGAAACATCCGTCAATACCTTCACCTCACGACAATGCCGCGCCCACAGCTTCATGGTTCTTCTTTGATTTGCAGCGGAATCAGCCGATCGAGCCAGGGCGCGTCGCTTCGATGTGGGCCAAGGTTGCGCTCCACCGCGACCTTGACATGCCCATCGGCAGGAACAGTCTCCCTGCCGCGCTGTGGGAAGCTGTCGCCGCTGGCGTCATGACCGATCCCGTCGAAATTGCAGTCGGGCTGAACGATGCCTGGACGGGCTGCGAGTGGCCGACGGCCTATCTCTCGCCGGACAAGTGGGAGCAAATCTTCGACCGCGTCGGCTTCGTCGTCGACGGTCAGCAGGCAACGAGGCCCGACCATGCAGTGACTGCGTATCGCGCTGCTGCTGATGGCTTCGCCCAAGGTATGTCGTGGACCGACGACCTACGGATCGCGCTCTGGTTCCATCGCCGCAATCTCAGCGCCGGTCTGGACTCCGCGGTCTACACCGCGCGCTTCGACCCGAGGGATCTGCTCGGGTACTTCAACTACTCGACCGGCGAGCACGAGTGGGTCGTTCGGCGGACCGCGGTCACGGACCAGCTTGAGCGGGTCGAGATCGAAGACCTGTCACTGCCCGATCGGCACCCGGGCCTCGGGCTCTGACGCCTGAGTCACCCGATGGGGTGGAGGTCACGAGTTCAATGCGCGCGAAGCTAGCTTCCGCTGAGTTCGCCGTGCGTTCGGGCGGGTGAATGGATGCAGCAACCACCTGGCGAGTAGTCGTGGTGCTACGCGCCACACCGTGTGGCCCGTAGGCAGGAGACGACCCAGATGAACACCTTGAGCGAGTGTCCCTCCTGGTGCGACCGCGAGCACCTCACCGACATTGGCGCCGACCAGATTCATGAAGCCCCACTGGAATCCGTGCCTGTTGTCGCGATGAGCCGAACGTTCCCGCGGGGCGGTGCACTTCTCCGTTCGGTCGAAGCAACGGAGGTAGTAGTTTTCGCCTACCAGTACGTCGGTGACGACGAGACCTGGATCGCCGTCGTGGAGGAGGAACTACAGCGCCAACGGATTGAGATCTCACTCGAGAGTGCGCGACGACTGCAACGATCTCTCACTGCGCTGCTTGATCGAATTGGATAGATCCTAAAGCGCAGGGCGGCTGAGAACGATCCATTCTGCACTTCACAAACTAGGCGTGATGCTTCATAATTCGACACATAAATGCAGCGCGACGAAAATGACAATCAAGTTCTTCGTCTGAAGGCCACCATCGTAGGTCTCGTTTCCTTCGGGATCGGAGTTGCGCTCCTCACGCTCGCACGCGCAATCTCGGGTGCTCCGGGTTGGGAGTGGCTCTCCTTCTGGCCGCTCGGGGAACTCGGCGGCATCCTCGTCGGCGCTGGTCTTCTGGGCATCGCATGGGACTACTTCGACGGGCGAGACCGTGAACGACGCGAGGACGCCCGCATCCGCCGTCTTCTGAAGGAGTCTGCCCCAGACTTCCGCGATGCGGTCGTGAGGGGATTCGCCGTCGAGAACGAAGACCTGGCCCGGGTTGCGACACCGGAACTTCTCGATGACCTCGCCGCCAACGCCCTCGGCCTGCGTCTTGGTGATCACCGGTTCGCTCGAGAGATCTACACCGATCTCGTCGACAACGTCATACGCGCACCAGAGCGCTGGCACGACGTCGACGTCCGGATTCGGCTCTCATCTATAGATGAGAGGAGCACCCTAGGTGCCCCTCGGTTCGTCGTAACCGTCACGTGGGAGTACACCGTCGTTCCGAGTAGCCCGATCGCCCGCTTTGCCTGCACGTCGGATAGAGACGAGTTCCACGAGCTTCTGTCCGATGTTCCGTCGACGTCGACCTGGTTCATGACCCCGCGCCCCGGTTTCGAGGCTGCCGACCGTGGAGCGTTCGAGTTGCTGCAGTACAGCGTCGATGGCGAGGAGCTCCCAATTCGCCGCACGGCCAGGAAGAGCAGCCAGACGTACAGCGTCCGCCTCGGCGACGAACTTGTGAGAGATGCGCGACCTGTCCGAGTTCGCCACGTCTATCGCACCATCACGCCCCGCAGCGGCCACATGCTCCACATCACGCTCGCTCAGCCCGCCAAAGGCCTGACGCTCTCGCTCGACTACACCGACACGGACATCGCGTCGATGCGTGTCACTGATCTGATTTCAAGCTCTCGTCGTCCGCGGCTGGCGCGCCTCCCGAACGAAGCAGAAGCCCGGGAGATCTCGATGGATGTCCCGGGCTGGGTTCTGCCACAGGCAGAGGTGACGTTCGTCTGGACGTTGCTCAGCGAGCTGCCAGCCGCGCCTTCAGCGACGTCAGCACGGCCCGCAGACGCGAGCGCCGCTTCGTCGTCCCCAGAATGAACCCGTCGCCACCGCTCATGAAGTCCTCCTCGTTTGGCGGCCCCGGGCGGGCCGCTGCTCGCATGCTACTCATAAGTATGTAGACCTTCAAGTAGCAGAATTTCATGCTAGGAGGCATGGAAGGCGACCTACAGAAGACGCTGGGTCGCAACCTCCGCCGCTACCGTGAAGAACGTGGCCTCAGCCAGGAGGCTTTCGCTGATGTCCTTGGTGTCCACCGCACTTACATGGGTGGGGTCGAGCGCGGCGAGCGGAACCTAACCCTGAAGTCGGTCGAGCGGATCGCCGTGAGCATCGAGATCGATGCTCTGGAATTGTTGCGTAAGCACTGATCGAGATCGGTGTGGGTTGGACCGAAGCTCGTCCCGGCTAAGGCGACGGGCCAACCGGCTGTCGTCTTATCGTGCACGCCCACGTCGCGCGGGGTGTGTCGAACCGCAGCTGGTTTGCCTGGCTGCAGGACGCTTGTGCGGGAGGTGATGCAATGACATCCAGCGAAGTTGCACACGCATGCCGACGCGGACTGAACCGGGACTGGTTCTCAGCCCAAGGCGTAGCATCCTGCCGAGGTGAACGGTGAACAGTAAGAGCCGTCGTGGCGTTCGGCGTAGTCATTCATGTTTGCGGTCGGCTTGCCGCAGGTTGGGCACGCCCAGTGAGGGCCGTCGCAGGTCCTACTGTTGTGATCGTTGAATCCGCACTTGCTGCACGCCATGCTCAGATCCTAGAGCGGTCGCGATGTCGAATACCCATGTCATGCTCGTGAGCATGTCTGCAGCCGGCCGTGCGAAGTACGGGCCAAGCCAGTACCGGCAGTACATCCAGTCTGCCGAGTGGCGCGCCACTCGCGACCGCTACTGGTCATCTGGGTTACCCAGCGACTGCTACGTCTGCGACCGACCGCGCGTCCCCGGTATGCACCTGCACCATCGGACATACAAGAACCTCGGTGCCGAACGCCTAATGGATCTCGTTTCCGTCTGCCCAGACTGCCACTCGTTCGTGCATCAGCTCTCACGTGAACTCTTCTGGAAGAGCCGCGGCGGCTTGTGGGCTGCGACGAAAGAAGCACGGCGACGGGCTCTCCCTACGAAGGGCCGAAGACCGGGACGGATGCAGCGTGGGCCCGAGAATGAAGCCTTGACACGCGCGGCTCGGTCAATCAGCACGAACTCATCAGTCGGTCAGGGGCCGCCGAGGCCGTAGCTGCCGAAGTAGAGCCTGATCGTGGTGAGCATGGCATGGGTCGCATCGCGGACGATCAATCGTTCGGCGAGGTTTGAACGACTGAGATTGCCGGTTCGCTCAGACTCGGCGCGCACGCGCTGCATCATCGACTCCTCGTGAATCGCTGAGCGCCAATGCCCGTATGGCTTCCGCGCGTTCGCCACCTGACGTATGTCGTCGATCAGCCACCTTGGTAGAAGATCGTGCTTCGTCGTCTCGTCGAGCAACTTCCCGAGCCCGAACGTCTCCCAGTTCTTCGGGACCTCCCCGCCTATGCGACTGACAGAGTTTGAGATGACGCCGGCAACCTCGCGCTCACATACGACATGGCACGAGAAGATGCATGCGACCCAGATGCCGTCAAGGAATGTTCGTATGGCGGCGTCCCACGCCAGCTCACCCTCTTCGCCGGCTGATTTCGCCGCCCAGGTCTTGCCCTCGAGGGCGGCAACGATTCGGTCGTTAATCAGATCGAGGCGCTGGTCATGATCGAGCGTTCGCACGTCGAGGTCACCAAAGACATCGTCCCAGGAGGCTGTTCCGGGGTTGGATCCGGCCATATGCCCAGCATGGCATGGCCGCCCGCGCCCCCGTGAGGGCTCGGTTAGGTGAACGTCGGAGGTTGGCCGTAATGTGCTCGCTTGCGGCTGGCGAGCCGTTCAAGGGCGCGCCTGGCGCCATCCACCCAAGCGAAGATGGAGACTGTGGTTGATGCAGCACATGGCGAAGATCATCCCGCTCCCGCCGAGCAGGTCATCCGTCGAGGGTGGACGGCTCAAGCAAACCCCTGCGAACCAGGCGCTCAATCCGGTTGCGACCCCTCAGACCTTCTTCACGGAGGGGGAGCTCCCCGAGACGGCCTACTACGCTGACGACCGCTCGATGATCTTTAAGGGCGATGTCATTGGCGAGCTTCAACGTCTCATCGACTCGGGTATCCAGGTTGACTCGATCGTGACGTCGCCGCCGTACTACGGGCAGCGCGACTACGGCGAAGAGGGGCAGATGGGTCTTGAGGCCCACCCGCGCCAGTTCATTGACGGGCTGGTCGAAGTATTCGACCTCTGTCGGCGGGTGCTCAAGGACACAGGCTCCCTGTGGGTCAACATCGGCGACACCTACTGGAGCGGCAAGGGCGCCCACAAGAGCGGCGAGATCAAGCAGGGCGCGCGGCGATTTGGGCTTCGCCCACAGGATCGTCCAGGGGACGGTCTGTGGGCGCGACCGAAACAGCTTCTGCTCATTCCGCACCGCCTCGCAATCGCCCTGCAGGATGACGGCTGGCTGGTTCGCAACGACAACGTCTGGGTGAAGCCCAATCCGATCCCTGATCAGGTGCGCGATCGATCGTCGATGTCCCACGAGTATGTCTTCCACCTGACGAAGAACCGTTGGTACTACTACGACCGGCACCCAGTGGGACGAAAGATGCCGTCGGGCAGCATCCTTCCGCCGCTCGATACTTGGATCACGAACACCGCACGCGGGAAGTCCTTCCACAAAGCAACGTTCTCCGAAGACTTGGTGCGCACGCCGATCTTGGCGACGACTCCGCCAGGCGGCGTCGTTCTCGACCCGTTCAATGGGTCGGGAACGACAATGGCCTTCGCGCGGCGGCATGGCTTCCGGTCGATCGGTATCGACATCAGCGAGGAGTACTGCGATATCGCGGCCGATAGGCTGAAGGCCATTAAGGACCGTGACGACGAGGAGGCTTAGTGGCGCTGTACTTGGCACCCGACCTCATAAGGCACGCTGTTGATCGCTTGCGTGCATCGCGCGCGCAGACGCGCCTCTTGGAGTATTTGATCTTTCGCCGAGCGCTCGAGCTGTCGGGTGGTGCATCTGCTCAGGTTGCGACGGGGAAGACGCAGCCCCTCTTCCAGCAGGCGATCCGGGAATGGGCACAGGTTCGCCCCGCCGACCAGCCGCAAGCCTTCTTCAACCCGTTCGGGACTGTGCGCGCTCAAGATGGCGGGTTCCGCAGCGGCGACTTCCCGTCGAACGGGGCGTCCGACACCGTCGGGCGTTGGGGCGGCTCCATGAGTTCGCCACCGTTCAAGCGTCTGCCTGACGTGCGTCCGATGACGTTCGTTTACTCGCCAAGCTCGGCGCCAGATCTCGAGCGTTCATTCCTGCAGGCCACGTCGACCGACCCTGATCGAAACAGCAAGCCGCGTCTTGCGGATACCGCCGTCTGGTGGTTGAGGGAGCGGGATCTCGAAACACTCGGGTTCACCGAGCAGGTGGAACTGTCGGACCTAGTCGGTACGCTGCGAACTGAAAACGGACTCACTGACGTCGAGCAGTCGGCCCTCTTCGACTCATCGCTCATCTAGACATAAACGAATCGGAACTGCTCAGGATGCCTCTCTCGCTTGTGTCCGACGTGGCCGACGTCAACGACTACCTTCCTGCGGCCCCTACGCCTGCAGCACTGGCGGCGGCTGCGCCGGTAAACCAGCCGGCCGGCGCGGTCGCCTCTGTGATGGACACCGTCGACATCCAGGCGGTGCTCGACTATATCGAAGCGCGTGGCTTCCACTTCACACCGTGGCAGGTCGCGTCGTACATCACGGCAATTCGCACTAAGCCGTTCGTCATCCTCGCCGGCGTCTCGGGCACCGGCAAGAGCGCACTCCCGCGTCTGGTCGCCGATGCAACGGGCGCCGTCGCGACGACCGTCCCGGTGCGTCCCGACTGGAACGACAGCAGTGAGCTCCTTGGGTACAAGAACCTGAAGAGCGATTTCGAGCCGGGCCATCTCCTGCAGTTCGCGCGCGAGGCAGCCGAGAACCTGGACAAGCAGTATTTCTTCCTGCTCGACGAGATGAACATCGCTCGTCCCGAGTACTACTTCGCTGAGGTGTTGTCCCGCATCGAGGAAGCCGGCGTGCTGCTCGACGACGAACCCGCAACGCCTCTCAAGCAGGACGCTGGTGACGAGTGGGGGAAGGTCGTCATCCCGAGCAACCTTGCCATCGTGGGCTCGGTCAACATGGACGAGACCACCTTTGGGTTCTCTCGGAAGGTTCTCGACCGAGCCTTCGTCATCGAGTTCTCGGATGTTGACCTGAGCCTGATTGGGGGTGGCGGCGCGGTGGCGGCACCCCAGCAGTGGCATGCGGACGCGTGGCGTCGAGAGGGCGCGACGCTTGCTGGCCATCCGCGCAGCGGTGATCCGAGTGTCGTCCGGGTCATCGAGACGCTCACGGAGCTCAACGATCTGCTCCAGCCCGCGCAGCTGCATTTTGGCTACCGAGTGCGCGACGAGATTGCGATGTTTGTCCTGGCGGCCGAGCAGCAGCCCGACCAGTTCGAGTCGATGGAGGGCGGCCAGATCGACCCGCTGGACCTGGCGATCTCGATGAAAGTACTGCCACGAATCCAGGGATCCGGACCGACTATCTCGAATCTGCTGAAGCAGCTCGGCGAGTGGGCGCAGCCCAGCGGTGGCGCCGCCTCGGCCTTCCCTGTGTCCGCCCAGCGCATCGACCTCATGCAACGCAGGCTCGTCGAAACGGGCTTCACCAACTACTGGACATAGTCGTCATGGCCCAGCTTGCCCGCTTCGAAACCGACGCGCTGGCCGTCGAGATCAACGGGTCGGCGGAGTTTCCGGCTGCGCTCAAGTCTCGTGAAGACCAGAACGTTGAGCCGCACTTCGCGGCGACTCTGAACGGCTCTCCGGTCGAGACGGCGGCCACGCCGGTGCTCTTCGAGGAGCGCAACTACGAGCTCATCATCCGTAGCAAGCTTCCCGGCGTGCAGCCGGTGAGCATGTTTCGTGACCCAACGCTCATCGTTCAGCGCATCACCGTCGCAGAGGCAAACCTGCTGGCACTCACAGTGCGCTTCCGGGGGCAGGTCGGGCGCACCGACTTTTCATTCCGCGCCGGTGAAGAGACACTCGTCATCGAGGCTGAGGTGTTTCCCTCGAAGATCGACTACGTCGAGGACTATGAGGAGCTGCTCGAGGGCGTTGCAGCGGTGCGCCGCACACTCATCCTCGAGTACCTGCGCGGTACCTATCGGCAGGCGAAGGCGAATCGCGATGTGACCGGCTCGGGTATCGAATGGCTGACCCTACTGCGCATTCACCTCGGCGCGCTAAACGCGGCGATCCAGCACATCAACTCATCGGCACGGCGGACGCTGGTGCGCGAAGACGCGGCCACGCCCGTGCACCGAGTTCGTGCCCCCAGTGCGGGCGCCACGCGCGCGGTAGTGCGCGGACTCGGCTTCGGTAACTTCCAAGAGGTTCCGGGTATTGGTCCGGTGCGCTCCCAGATTCAGGTGTCCCGCACCTTTGAGTCGCTCGATACGTTTGAGCATCGCTGGATCCGGTCTCGACTCAGGTTCGTCCATGCTCGACTGCTTGAGCTCGAATCCGAGCAGGCGGCGCGGGTGCAACGCTCGGTAGAGCGGAGTGGTAAGCGGCCACCACGTCTCGACGCGGAACTTTCGGAGATCGGCGAGCTCAAGGAACTCGTTGGGCAGTTCTTGCTCTCGCCGGTCATCTCATCCGCCACTATCGACGTTCCTGCGTCAGCGACGTCGCTGCAGCTTCAGAGCGCGATCGGGTACAGCCAGTCGTACCGCGTCCTCTCCGTACTCAGCGCTGCGCTGGCCGGTGACGACGGCACTGACCAGTACTCAACGTCAGACCTCAACGATCTGTATGAAACGTGGTGCTTCCTCAAGGTGGCCCAAGTGACGGCCGAACTACTTGGCACCGAGGTGGACTTCTCTGAGCTGATCCCGACGGACAGTGCGGGCCTGCGCTTCACACTCCGCAAGGGGCTCTCGCGCTCGGTGAAGCTCCCCGGCAAGTTCGTACAGGCGGCGCTTGCCTACAACCCTGCGTTCGACGTCCCGACTGGCATCCAAAAGCCGGACATCGTGCTTCGCATCGTGGCGTCGGGTGGTGTGGACGTCATGATCGTGCTCGACGCCAAGTACCGCATCGATGGGTCGACCGAGTACATCAAGCAGTTCGGCGCGGCGGGCGCACCAGTCGACGCGGTCAATCAGCTCCACCGTTACCGTGATGCCATCCAGGTGCTCGACGATCGGAACGAGCCCATCCGTCCAGTCGTGGCCGGCGTGGCGCTGTTTCCATGGCCGACACCAGCGACGGACTACAAGCTGCGCGATTCCGCCGACGAGGTTGGCATCGGGGCGCTTCCCCTTCTGCCTGGCAATGACGGGGACCTCCGCGCCTGGCTGACGAGTCTCTTCAAGTCGCTTGGGTTGACCGTCCTAGACGACCGAGGCCGTCACCTCCGCCTGGCTGGTTGAGTTGCCGCGAGGAGCTCGTGCCAGAGAGGTTCGCTCTCTTCGTGTCTGACGTAGCGGAGTTGAAGCGTCTGGATACCTCGAGCCTGCCCGATGCTGGGAGCTGAGACGAGCGCAGTCTGGAGGAAGAGCTCAAGGTCAATCCGCGTCGCGAGCTTCGGATCGGCGAGCTGGCGACGGTACGCATCAAAGACAGGGCCAGCGCTCAAGTCGAGCGGATGGTGCACGAGCATGAGCGTGACCGGTACGGTTGCTCCAAGATCAACCTGCAGGGTGCGCGCGCCGAGCGCGTGGCAGCGCACAAGTTGATTTGCCGATCCGTCGGAGAAGGTGTGGCCGGGAGATCTCCATAGGCTCGTGGATTCGGCAAGGTCGCGATACCGAGGACTCTCCGACACTGGCAGCCTTCGACTGCTGAACCTGTCCGCGTACTTGAGTTCCAGGACGAGGCCCTCGATGCCACCCTCCACTGCAAGCTTTACGAAGGCATCAACCCGTGTCATGTCGCCGAGGTAATGACTGCGCTTTGGCGGGGCGAACTCAACCGCGACGTCGAGCACCTCAGTCAGGTTGGGCCGTGCAAGCACGACGCGGAGGACTTCGAGCAGCCAGTCTGGATCGTCGGCCAGCGGTCCGAGGAGGTTCATGAGCAGCGTTTGGCTTGAGGTCATGTGGCTGGTCATCCGGACGGGATCAACACCCCAGCCCAGGTTCCGACGCTTCACGAACATCGCCTCGGCCTCGGGTGAGGTGAAGTTCCTGCCGGCTGCAGCAGCTGCAGGCGGCAGGATGCTGCCAAGGGGTCGTCCCTTAGGGGTCGTTCCCCAGCCACGAACACCAAGCTGGACTACTCGGTACCAGGACTGATGGAAGCGGGCGCGGCGGGCGTGCTTCGGTTCCGACAACCGAGGCTGATCCCCGAGAGCGCTCAACGAGACCGGGGCGCGCGGGGTGGTCTCACGCATCCTTCCACGCTACATCGCGGTCCTGGCCGAACGTCCAGTGACGGAAGGGCGGCGTCAGTCACCTCGCGGGATGCGGGGCAGGATGGATGTATGGGAGACGGACTGTTTGACCTTCATGACCCGGCGCGCCAGAGCGATACAGCAACGCCGGCTCCGATGACCCCCATTCAGCGCGAGACGATCCGCGACCTCTTCGCGAAGATCGGCGTGGGGACCGCTCGTGCACAGTTCGACATGGTGGCTGAGCTCACCGGCGTGCAGATCTCCTCAGTCACGCAGCTTGGGGCAGACAAGGCGAACGTACTCATCCACATGCTGAGGGGGCACGCGTCTCGCGCGCACCATGCAAACACGGGCAACTCCTGGGCGGACCGCGACGAGGACACCTGGATCGACCGGCTGTAGCCGAGCGCTGGTTTTCTGGCGATTGGCGAGCCGTCGCTGCAGTAGCAGGGACCATCGTGCTGTCCAAGCTACGAGACTAGGCTCGTGCGAAAGGCCACGCGGACGCACCTGCGCTCTTTGGTCGGCTCCGATGTCGAGCCGTCCACAGCGCAGATCATGGTGCCTGTCAGGTTGGGCTCACCGGCGTGTCGGATCCGGAGTGAACAAGGTGCATTCGCAGCATGATCCGCTTAGCGTGTGTGGAAGGCAGCCAGTTGCGGTGGCCCGTCCTGCGGCCTTACATTCACCTGGAGAGGGCAGCGCGTGAGGACTGGAGGGCATCGTGGGCTTTAAGGTTCAATGGGCTGACGACGGCTTCGATGACGAGGACGCCATCTTTGAAACGGAGGCCCAAGCTGAGGCCTACGCTGCCGACCAGCTCAACAACTTCCGCACCGGCGCTGAAGTGCTCCACCTTTCTAACCCCGGTGACTACCCGCAAGACGGCGAGGAAGATCCCGAGTACGCGATCGTTGAAGTCGACGAATAGGTCAGCTTGGAGACCGCCCGAGCATCCGCGGCGATGCTCGCGTGACAGCGGAATTTTCGTTGTGCCTCTGGGATTTCCGCCGTGAGTCGTGACTTTCACTAGCGTCTCCTCCGGCGTAGGTACTGTTCCAAGTACGGGGATTCTCGGCGTTCGGATAGCGCGTCGATGGGCGAGCCGGTAGCGCACATCACATTCGCGTCTAGGAGCGGATGGGCGTGTACTTGCAGCGGGTCGTCAAGCACTCCGGCGAACGCCAGTCTTGAGATCGCTCCGCCGACGCCGGCGATTATGTCGGCGACCTGTACGCGTGCGTCACTTCGCGAGTCGACGAAATTGACGCCACGTAACTCTGCTCCGGGATGCCAAAACCCATGTACCGGGAACGGGCGTGCGGCAGCCGATATAAGTTCGCCAACGGAGTCCGGGCCGATACTGCCGTAATCGTCGGCCACGAACTCAAGCGGCACATCGTCGAGGCGGATCGTCCACGCCTGGGCGACCGCCACCAATGAGGGCCACATCGGGTCGATCTCTCTCATTGCTGAGGTGGGTGCGGCGGCCAGTTCGCTGACGATGTCACGTCGAGCCCACATGCGATGAAGCATCCTGCCGGTCGTTCCGTCCTGGCAACTCGTGCGTGCATCTCGTAGGGCAGCGAAGAACGTGTCAGGCGCGGGCCGTTCCCTCCCCGTGCGTCGGTGGCCCCGTAGAAGCGTCGCAAACGATCTGAGCAGGTTGACCCATGTCTGAGGGCCGATCGCCGCTGCAGCGTTGTTTGCAAGGTGGTCGGCGCGTGCGCGGCCATGCAGGCCGACATCGACCAAGTCGCCTCCGAGCAGAACGTCAACGAGCTTCGCGGTCACAAAGTAGGTCTTGTCCACCAGGTGGATATTCCCGGCGTCACTCAGGGTCTCGAGGGCACTGAGGAGCGCTGGTCTGTGTCTCTCGCGTAGTGCGATCTTCGACTTGAACTCTGGCGCTTGGGTCGGCATGTCGCGTCGGAGTCGATCCATGAATGCCTCCGCGTCGCCGAGGCTTAGATTGGTGCTCGCCAGCACGAAGACTGGATCGAGAGCGTCGAGCAGATTGTCGCCCTCGGAACCAGACTCGTCACAGGCGATGACGGTGGTATGTGGTGCCTGGTCCATGCCCCTTATCATCGTCTGGCGACGCGCCGAACGCCGCCCGGGCTTGCGCTGTGAGCTCCGCAAGCCCCTGCAGCTACGAAGCGTGCTTCTTCAGCACGTTGTGGACCGACGACTCCGAAACGCCGACCGAGTGGGCGATTGCGACGTTCGTACGTCCCTTGGCATGAAGCCGCAGTATTTCTTCAATCGTGTTCGGTTGAATCGCATACGGACGTTTCGTGACGCCTGCTCGCTTGAGGCGGTGGTGCACCGTGCCCTCGTTGACGCCGTGCTTCCGAGCGATAGCCCGAACTGGCATCTTTGCCGCGTAGTCAGCGATGATGGCAGCGTTCGCCTCTGCGCTGAGCCGCTTCGGTGCTGGGGTGCATGCCGGAATGGACGATCGATCTCTCGAGACGCGCCCTGTGACTGCCTGCGCGCGTAGTTTTGCCAGATGGGCGGTCTGGCGCTCTCGATTGCAGTAGGAGCGCAGGAGGCGCACAGAACGAAGAAGGCCCCGGGTTCATCCCGGGGCCTTCTTCGTTGTCTGCGGGAGCGGGAGGGCTTCGAACCCGTGCGGGGTGGGGCCCACGCCGCCGGAAGCTTCGCGTGCCGCGGACAGCGCGAACGTCCTGGTGAGCACGCCGGGAGCCGGGCCTTCGCATCCCGCGGCGAGGCGCGCGACGGGACGAAGACGACGTGCAAGCCGGCCGGTTCGGGACGGCCGCCCACGCTCAGCGCGTGGGCGGCTCCGTCCGCGATCTCCTCCGAGGAGGCTCCGAGTGGACCACGTGTCCAGACGATCCGGGGGAATCGACGTTCGGGTTGCTCAGGAGCGCGTGCGATGCGCACCCTGCGACGCGTACGCGTCGAGGACGGCGTCGCTGATGCGACCACGATCGGACACCTCGAGGTTGTTCTCGCGTGCCCATTCGCGGATCGCACGCCGCTTCATCGTGCGTTGCGACCGCGTCAGATGACGGGCCTGTTCCAAGCCCTCCGTGCGCGCCGCGGCGATGAACGGAGCCAAAGCCTCACGGAGTTTGTCGGCGTTCGTCCGCGTCAGATCGATGGAGTATTGGACTCCCTCGAGGGCGAACGACACCGGGGTGGAATCCAGATCGAGTTCCGATCCGTCCAAGTCATCGAGACGCCGAAAAACTTGCTCGAGTGCCATCGCACTCCCCTCCCATTTGTGCCCCCACACGCGGACGATTATAGCGAGCATTTTCGATATCTCACCGGGACCTTGACGAATTCCAGAACATACGCAGGAATCGACCTCTCGGGCCCGGGACGGTCCGCTCGCCGGTCGGCGAACCGGCGACTCAACGCGTAGTGGAGCGAGTCACGCGTGCCTCAGACAGAAATCGAGGCCGTACGCAACCCACCTCCGAGATGTGCTTTCTGGGAGGAAGCTGGATGCAACGAGCGCCTCGCCTCGAGCGGGCATCGGTTCACACTCGCGAAAGGAACAACAATGGGATTCTTCGGATTTCTTCTCCTCGGCCTCATCGCCGGCGCCATCGCCAAGCTGATCCTCCCCGGTAAGCAGGGCGGCGGTTGGCTCATCACGCTCCTGCTCGGTGTCGTGGGTGCGCTGCTGGGCGGGTTCCTCGGCTCGGTTCTCTTCAACGCGCCTCTCGAGGACTTCTTCTCCATTCAGACGTGGCTCCTCGCCATCGGCGGTTCGATCATCGTCCTTCTGATCTACGGCTTCATCGTCGGCCGCCGCGGCGCCGCACGCTGACGACCATCTGTGAAAGGCCCGGGGCGGTGGGACCGCGCCCCGGGCCTTTCGGCGTTTCTGCGACCGTCAACCCGGGCCCCTGATGGCATCCGATCTCCTACCGTGGGCGGATGTCACGTGACACCCTCTCCGCACAGACGCTCGCCCGTCGGATCGTCCAGACCGCCTCGGCCGACGTCGAGTCCAGCGAGGCAGCCGCCCTTGCCGACGAGCCCGACGGCCTGCACCAGCACCGCATGGCCGTCCGGCGACTTGGAAGCGCGCTCGCCGTGCTGCGCCGTATCGCCCCGTCGTCCGAGACCCGTGCCCTGCGCGCGGCGATGAAGGACTGGGGTCACCTTCTCGGTGACGCGCGCGACGCCGAGGTGCGGGCGGATCGTGCCGAGAGCACTCTCGCGGAATGCGGCGCCGACGATGCCGATGCCCGTCGGCGTCTCGTGGGCGACGAACGGGCGGCATACCGCCACCTGCACGAACGTATCGTGGAGGCGCACGACTCGGAGGCAGCGCGTGCCCGGACGCAGGCCCTGCGTGAAGCAGGACTGCGCCTCGAAGTCGATCACGACGACGCCAAGGCGAAGAAGGTGTTCCGTCGCCTGCTGCTTCGAGAGGCTGACCGTGTCGCACGCGCCGCGCGGCGCAACGACGGCTCGTTGGAACGCCTGCACGACGTGCGAAAGGCCGCCCGCCGTCTGCGGTATTTCGCCGAGGCCGTCGACCGTGCCGACGCGGACGTGTTCGGTACCGACGCCCGGCGCCTCGGTCGAGCCGCTAAAAGGGTTCACAAGCTCCTCGGCGAGCACCGCGACGACGTACTGCTCGCAGAGCGCGCCCGAGAGATGCACCGTCGAGCTTTCACCGCTCAGGAGGACACCGGTCCGTACGATGCCGTCGCGGCACGTGCTGACGAGCGCGCGGAGGAGCACATCCGACGTGTGCCGAAGGCGCTGAAGAAGGTGAGGAAGGCGGCGAAGCGGCTGGCCTGACGTGTGGTGACGGTCACTCCAGCGTCGGAGGCAGCACGTAGACCACGTCGGCGCCGTCGCGTGCGTGCTCGACGAACCCGATGCGGGCGAGCACGTCGTGCGCTGGGTGATCGCTCGCGGCCACGCAGGCGTACAGCGGTCGCTCCGCCTCGCGTGCGGTCAGCAGGCGCAGGGCCTCGGTCGGCGCATCCGCGTCGGCGTTCGGCGAGACGGCGAGCAGGATCTCGCGGTCGCCCTCCACGTCCATCGCGGCGGCGACGCCGACCACGGCGGCATCCTCGACGATCGCTTGCGCGACCACGTCGGCACGCGCTGCCCAGGCGTCGAATGAGGGGCGATCGTCGAACGCGGCGCGGGGCCAGGCCGATCCACTCGCGCGGGCGGCCGAGAAGGCCGTATCCCGGTCGTCGTCGTGCAGGTCGCGCAGCTCGATGTGGGGCATGCCGTCACGCTAGCGGCGCGCGGCCGGGCGCTCGCCGGACTTGTGCGGTCACGCGAAACCATGCAGGGCGAGGAAGGTCCACGTGGCGCCATTGGTATCACGCGCCGCGATCTGGGCACGGAGATGCCGGAAGAGCGTTTCGCGGGTCTCGTCGGCGATGCTCTCCCACCCGTCGAGGTTGCGTCTGAGCACCAGGTCGGTCTGCTCCAGTGCCCGACCGAAGACGACATTGCGCGAACTGGCCGCCGCGTGAGCGTAGAACGCGAGGACGGCGCTGACGTAGGCGCGCGAGGAGTCCGCGTCACGCATGCGGTCGACGAGGTCGAGCAGGGTGGCGATCTCGTCGTCGGTACAGCGGGGGACCGCCACGCGCAGGGCACCCGCGATCGTGTGGGCGGCGTATTCGCGCATGTCGGTGCGGGCTCGGTCCGAGAGCGCCGAGACCCGCGTGTACCTGTTCGCCGCGACCTCGACGAGCCCGATTCGCTCCAGCTTCTGGAGTGCTTCGCGCACCGGCGTTCGGGAGATGCCCATGAGATCGGCGAGTTCGACGTCGCGCAGGCGATCGCCGGCCCGCAAGCGGCCGTCGACGATGGCCTCGCCGAGGGAGCGATAAGCCTCGTCGACAAGAGCCGAGGCGCGGCGGCGACCATCCATCAGCCGGATTTTACGACGTGCGGATAGCACAGAACATCGATGCACCTCCGAGATTCTTCGTTTTCGTGTCGCGCGCGCGCCCCGACGCCGGTATTGTCATCTCGTCACGCCTCGCGTGACATATCCGGGGGGATCCGTCGACGCCCGGGCTTCGAGCCTCGCTCAGCCCGGGCGTCGTATGGGCTTCAGGGGCCTCGATCGCGATTCGTCTCGCGCAACGTTTGTGTCACGGTGCCGTGCGCGCGATGAATCCGGCTATTACCGTGGGGGCACAGTCCGGCGCGCTCGGTGTCGGCTCGAGCGTGAAACGGCAGAACGATGAGCACGCAGGGCACGGTCAAGTGGTTCAACTCGGAGAAGGGCTTCGGCTTCATCGCCCCGGATGACGGCGGGCAGGACGTCTTCGCCCACTACAGCGCCATCCAGTCGGGCGGCTACCGCTCGCTCGAAGAGAACCAGCGCGTCGAGTTCGAGGTCGCCCAGGGCCCGAAGGGCCTGCAGGCGGAGAACATACGCCCGCTCTGAGGCCTTCCGATTTCTTCGGATCCACCCCGGCTGACGTAGCAAGTCGACCGGGGTGTTTCCTATCTCCTGCCGCACGAGAACCACGTCCGCCGCGGCGAATCGCCGGATCGTCGCGTGCGGGAGGAACGCTCGCGTGAGTGCGGCGCCCGTACGGGTGAGATCCGCCTCGTCGCGGTGAAGCAGGTCCGAAGCCACCGTCTCGGCGAGCGACCTCAGCGCACGGCGGCCCACGCCGCCCGAGCCGCCGCCAGGGCCGCCGCAGCGTCGGTCGCGGCGCGGGCCTCGGCGAGGTGACGACGTGCGCGCTCGAGACGGAGCAGTAGGGCGATGCGACTCTCACCATCGGAAGCGGCGAGCCGGACCTCGTCGCGCGGCGCATCGCGTGCGTCAGCAGCGGCGAGGGCGGCGCGCGCGCAGGCCAGGGTGCCCGGAAGGGCTGCGCGTGCCGCCTCCAGACGCTGTCGCACGCTGACGGCCTCGTCGAGCAGCTGGTCGCGTTCTTCGCGCACCGTCGCGACGACGGCGATCGCCGCGCGCGGTCGGCGCGACGCGGAGGTGGCGGCGGCGTCGAGAGCATCGGCGGCGACCCGTAGGCGCTCCGCCGCGTCGGGGCGACCTGCAGCGGGTCGGGAGGTCGCCACGTCGAGGGCCTGTTCGACCTCGCTACGCGCCGCCGCCAGCTCGGCGTCGGCGTTGTCGGCGGCCTGCAGCGCGACCCGGTGATCATCCTCGACGGCGCGCAGGTGACGCGCCGCCCGGTTCACGGCCGCGGTCACCCGGAGCAGGTGGTCGGCGGTGGGGTCCGCAGCCGCTCGGTCGAGGGCCGTGTCGGCCTCGGCGAGGGCGTCGGTCGCGGCGCTCGCAGCCGTGGCGGCATCGGCCCAGTCCGCGTCGTCGAAACGCGCGCGCAGGGCGGCGATAAGCGGTTCGGGGTCGCCGGATGCCGTTACCAGGTCGTCACGTCGCGCGCGGGCGGCGGCGAGAAGCCGCTGAGGCGTGCGATGGACGGCGACCCAGTCGGTCAGCTGCGACTGAGTCGAGACGACACTCTCGCGCTGGAGCTCGAGCGCCTGCTGGACGCGCGCCGCCTCCGTTCGACGGCGGGCGGCCACTCCGCTGTCGTCCTCCAGGGCCAGCACATCCCCAAATCCGCGATCGCGTGCCCGGTGCGCCGTCGCTCGCGCTCTCCGAAGAGCGATCGGGACGTCGGTCGCTTCGTCCGCGTCGGCGGCTTCGAAGGCCAGATCGAGGTCGCGAACCGCATCATCGAGCGCGAGCAGGGTGTCGGCGGCATCCGACACCGCCTGCTCGGCGGCCGCGCGAGCCCGCGGCGAACGGCGCTGCGCGCGCACCGCGACGACGACGATCAGCGACACGAGGGCGGCGGTCGCCAGGGCGATCGCCGCCGGCACCACCCACCCCAGATCAGGCACCGGCGGTGGCGTGCGCGGAGGAGTCGTCGACGAGCAGCAGGGCGCGCAGCTGGTCGATGTCGTCGACCGCGGCTTGGGCGCCCTCGGCCTCGTGCGGCCAACTGAAGCCCCAGCGCACGAAGATCACCGGGACCCCGGCATCCTGACCGCCCTCGACATCGTGGTGCCGATCCCCGATCAGCACGGGACGCGAGGTGTCGGCGCCGGCGGCTTCGAGCCGACGCAGCGCTTCGCGCACGATGTCGGCCTTGGAGCTCAGGGTGCGCTCGTCGAGGGACGCGCCGACCGTCGCCTCGAGGGCGGGTGCGAGGTCGAAGTGGTCCATGAGGGCGACGACCTGCACCTCCGGCTTCGAGCTCGCGGTCGACTGCGGCACGCCGGCCGCGTGCAGTTCGTGCACCAGCTCGCCGACGCCGGGATACAGCCTCGCGCTGACGGTGTAGCCCTCGCTCTTGTTGAGTCCGCGATAGAACGCCACGGCCTCGACGGCCTGCTCGGCGGTCATCCCGACATTCACCTGGAACGACTCGAACATGGGCGGACCGATCCAGCGCGACAGCTCGCCGCGCGTCGGCGGCGTGCGCCCGAAGTGGTTCAGCGTGGTCGTCAGGCGGCGGAGGATCCCCTCGGACGCGTCGACGAGGGTTCCGTCGACGTCCCACAGGACGCACGAGAAGGGAGAGCGTTCGGGCATGCGTCCACGCTACCGGGGCGGTGGGGCGAGAAGCCCGCCCACGACGAGGGCGAGCGCCGCACCGGCGGCGGCGACGAACTGCGGGATGCGGGATGCGGGAGCGAACGACGGGGGTGACATGTGCGCCTCCTTCGGTGGCGTCATCGAACTGGTCGTTCGATTCCGCGCCGAAGGCGCAGCATCCTTACCGGAAGTCACCCGCTGACCGGGATGTCCCAGAGCCGAGCATGTATCGATCAGAACAGGCGGGGAGCGCCGGATTGCACGCCCTTCATCTCGTCGTAGTCGAGCGTGAGGCAGCGGATGCCGCGGTCGGTGGCCAGCACGCGCGCCTGCGGCTTGATCTCCTGCGCGGCGTAGACGCCGGTGACCGGGGCGAGCAGGGGGTCGCGGTTGAGCAGCTCGAGGTAGCGCGTCAGCTGCTCGACGCCGTCGATGTCTCCGCGGCGCTTGACTTCGATCGCGACGGTGCCCGTGCCGTCGTCGTTGCGCAGCAGCAGGTCGACCGGACCGATGGCGGTGGGGTACTCGCGGCGTACGAGCGTGAGGTTCTCGCCCACGACGGAGACCTGCTCCGCGAGCAGGCGCTGGAGATCGGCCTCGACGCCGTCTTTGATGAGACCGGGGTCGACGCCCAGGTCGTGCGCGGTGTCGTGGATGATCTCGTGGATGCGCACCAGCAGCGCGTCACCCGTCTTCGCGTGCGTGACGCGCCAGCGCTCGATCACGCCGTCTTCGACGTCGACCTCGTCGGGCTGCTCGAGGGTGAGCGAGCACGGCGGGCTCATCCAGTTCAGGGGCTTGTACGAGCCGCCGTCGGAGTGCACCAACAGGCTGCCGTCACCTTTGTGCACGAGCAAGCGGGTGGCGAGGGGCAGATGCGCGTTGAGGCGGCCGGTGTAGTCGACGGAGCAACGGGCGATGACGAGACGCACCGACCCATTGTCCCAGGAGTCGCGGCGGGTCGGTGCCGTTGCCCGGAGTGCTCGAATCGGCCGGGGTCAACGAGCAGGTCGAGTCACGATGCGCGGTCGGACTGTCAATACGAGCCGCCCGGCGACAACCCCTCCGGCAGTTCGAAGCATGGAGAAAAGGATGCAATGCGGACGCCGGCACGGTCCGGGTCTTCGGAAACCAAATACCCCGCGCTGTCCGGCCCGACGATGTGGGCTCTTGGTTCGCCGTCCGAAGTCTGCTCGACGGCTGCGACGAATGAATCCCTCCCGTCGTAGGCGGCGACGATCTCGGACGTCAGTGCTTCCGCATCGACGCGCTTGCCCGGCGCGATGCGAACCGTCGTCGCGCCCGTCCACTGGTATGCCCCCTCGGCATGGCACCGCAGCAGGACGCCGGAGGGGCGCTGGTCCACAGACGCCACGATATCCGGGGGGATGAAAGCCGCGAGCTCCGTCTCGATGCTCTGTGCAATTGCCTTCGCTTCTTCAACCGTGAGGGACTGGTTCACATCGGATCCTTCGTCATGGGTGCCGCAGCCCGTCAGCGTCAGGGCGAGGACGGCTGCCATCAGGAGTGTGGCGAGAGGCGGGCGGGTCATTTGCGAACCTCGCGATAGATGTCTTCGAGCGCGGATTGGTTCTCCGCGTCTTGGCTTGCGATCAGGTTGTGATTCTCGAGCGGGCGAGTCGTCAGGGGGATGGAGGGGGGAGGTTGGGCCGAGAAGACGGTGGCATCCGAGCCGATTCCAGAAGGCAGATAGAGCGGGAAGTCGCCTTCTCGGCTGTAGAGGTGCGAGGAGAAAGACGAATCTCGAGTGGGGATGTGTCCGTCCCATACGACACCAGTTCCCTGCGCGATTGAGAGCGCGTCGGTGTAACCCCAGTGGAAGTACCGAGTGTCGGCGTTGGGCGTCCACCCTGACGGCATCCCCGCTCCGGCCAGTGAGTGCACCTGCGAGTATCTCGCACCGGCTACCTCGGAGGAAGTGACCGCCGCGAGTCCCCACGAGTGACCCATGGCGTCCTGCTGGGCGGATGCGGCCTGGGGTGACGCGCAGAGAAGCTCGCGCTGAAAATCGGCTATGAGACGGCCTGATGCCCGTGCGGCCGGCTCGTCGTTCGCTTCGAGAATGCGCCCCAGGTTCGCCTGACCGCCGTCCGCATCTTCACCGGGGAACGGCCCCTCTTTCCAGACGAACGTGGTCACTCGAGAATCGTTGGTCTGCAGCCAGCGCCCCACCTGCTGCACCTCGTCACCGTAGAAACTGTGCACGCTCGTGAACGTGCCGGGTACGTAGGTGATCACGTCGGTCGTCGTGTCGTCGAGGGTTCCGATCATCTCGATGATGCTGTGCGAGTCGGGCTCGTACAGGTAGAGCTGGACATCGCCGTCGGCGGCGCGCTGGAGGTAGTCGCGTTGCTTACGGAGGCGTTCGAGCGTGGCCTTACGCTCGGCGGCGGCGGCAGCCATCTCGCCGCCTCGACCGGCCTCATCGAGTCGCCGGATCTCGGCATCGATCACGGGAAGGCGCATCTTCGCGTTCACCGCGTTCGCGGCGACGCGGCTCGCCGGGGGGACACCGCCCAGCGAACCTATGACCAGCGATGCGCCGAACACCAGAGCGTCGAGCGCCCGAGGGTTCGTGGTCAGCCGTTGGGTCCACCACGTGCTGACCGCCGCGGCATCCGGTGCGTTCTCCAGGAACAGACGGCGCCAATCATCGTGCAGCGCGAGCAGCGCGCGAGCGTCGTCAGCGGTTCCGGCGCTGAGCTTCTCGAGGATCGCGAAACCGACGTCGTCCGCCACCGCGTCGTACTCCGCCGCCCATGCGGAGATGGATGGCGTGGGCGTATCCACGGACTCTGTGGGCGGCAGGAGCAGATCGGGCCGACCGATGGAGGCCAGGTCGCCGCGCGCTTCTTCGATCGCGGTGTCGCGCAGCGTGCGCACCGCGAGGCATTCGCTGAGAAGCGTCTGATTGCGGATGAACTGCCCGGGTCCCCACGTGTCGCCGGTGTTCCCCCACTCAGGGACGTCTGAGGACGCCCGGAACCGGCGGACGGCGTCGCGGAAGGTGTCGATCTCGTCGCGCAGGGACTTCTCTTGCTCACGGGCCAGCGCGAGGTGGTCGGCGAGCTGAGCCATGATCGTCGCGACACGCTTCATGGTTGCGGCGAAATCATCGACCGCTCGGGGCACGACGGACATGCGGGAGAGCAATTCCCCGACCTCGGGAGCCTGGTAATGCAGATGGAGCGTGCTCCATCTCGTCGTCAGGCGCTCGGACGAGTCGGAGACGGAGTCGGCGTACCGATGGAGGGAGGCCGCGACCGACGAGAGCGCAACGGGGTCGATCGCCACCGCGGGAACGTCGGAGGGAGACACGAGCGTCACCGCACCACCGCCCCATATCGACTTGCGCCTGGTGCACCCGGGGCGGTCGCCGCGGCATCGGCCTGTGAGGTGGACGTGGCCATGTCATCGTCAGCCTGCACGTACGCGAGAGCGACACGACCGGCCGCCGTCACGACAGCGCCGCCGTGCTGAACCGCGCCCGGGCCATTCTGCGAACGGTCTGCGGTCGCGCTGCGCAGCGCGGAACCGAGGCCTCTTTCGACGGCGACGAGATCTGCCAAACGGTCGAGGTCGGAGCCAGCCCCGGTCACCGCTTCACCGAGAACCTCGAGTTCCGTCGCCACGCCGTCTGTGGTCGAGATGAACCCCGCCACGTCGATCGAGTACTGCCCGCCCATACACGCAACGATAAGCACGGACGCGGGGTCAACGAGGGGTTGCGCAGCGATCTGTGGATGATCCACCGCTCTCGAGGCTGTCGATCACGGGATGCGGGAAGGCGTCTCGATGCGCCGTGCCGGTTCCGGCGTGGGCCGAATTCACTCGCGCCGCGCGGGCTCCTTGGTGGCTTCGGTCACCGCGAGGGGCTTGGCGGCACCCGAGAAGAGACCGGATGCCACGATCAGCCCGACCACGATCAGCAGCGTCTCGAGCAGGCCGATGTGGTCGCCGATCCAGCCGAGGATCGGCGGGCCGCAGAGGAACGCCACGTAGCCGATGGTGGCCGCGGCGGCCACGCGCGAGGCGGCCTTCGCGGGGTCGTCGGCAGCCGCCGACATGCCGATCGGGAAGCCGAGCGAGGCGCCGAGGCCCCATAGCGCCGCGCCGATGAAGACGAGCGGACCGAAGGGGGCGAGGATGAACAGCAGCAGGCCGGCAGCCGCCGTGCCGGCGAGCACGCGCAGCACGAGCACGCGCCCGAACCGGTCGACGACAGGACCGCCGACGATGCGACCCGCGGTCATGGCGACGGAGAACACCGCGAGCACGGCGGGGCCCGCCTCTTCGGGAGCACCGTGCCCGTAGACGACGGCCGAGGGCAGCCAGTCGTTGGCACTGCCCTCGGCGAAGGCCATGCCCAGCATGATCACGCCGAGCGTGTACGTACGCGGCTCGCGCCACGCCTGCAGCGAGACGGCGAGGCGTTCGCGCCAGTGCGCGCGCTCTTCGGCAGCGGGGGCGTCCATCGCCACCTCGGCGCGTGGCACGTTCGCCACCGACACGAAGGCGACGACGACGATCACGATGCCCATGGCGACGCAGTGCGCGATGACCGGGATGCCCATGCTGACGGCGAGGAAGCCGAGACCGGCCCCGATGACGGTGCCGAAGCTGAAGAACGCATGCAGCAGTGGCATGATCGTGCGACCGGTGGCCTTCTCGAGCGCGGCGCCTTCGACGTTCATCATCACGTCGACGGTGCCGTTGCCGAAGCCGAACAGGGCCAGACCCACGAGCGCGACGCCGAAGAGCTGCAGGGAGTCGGCGCCGAGGCCGATGATGGCCAAGCCGATCCCCACGAGGACGAGTGCGGCGAGCATGCCCGCGCGCGCCCCGATGCGGGCCATGACGGCCGGTGCGATGGACAGACCGATGATGGATGCCACTCCCATGCCCAGCAGCAGCAGCCCGACGCCGGAGTTCTCGATGCCGAGGGACTCGCGGATGGCGGGCACGCGGGAGGCCCAGGTCGAAATGCTGAGGCCGCTCGCGAGGAAGATCGCGCAGATGGCGACGTGCCAGCGGACGAGCTGGGACCGGGTCAGCGTGGTGTGCATGGTCACACTGTACCGAATCGATTCGACCCTGATCGAATCGATTCGGCATCCACGCTCCCCGCGGGTAGCATCACCCCGTGAGTTCCCGTCGCGCGACCATCAGCGACGTCGCCCGTGAGGCCGGCGTCTCGCCGTCGACAGCATCGGTGGTGTTCAGTGGCAAGACGCCCACTTCCGAGGCGACCCGTGCGCGCGTGCTCGCCGCAGCCGAGGCCCTCGGCTACACCGGACCCGACCCGCGCGCGGCGTCACTGCGCCGGGGGCGCTCCGGCATCGTCGGCGTCGTCTTCGACCAGCATCTGGGCACGGCCTTCCTCGACCCGGTCACGACGCACATGATGGACGGTCTCGCCGACGGCGTCTCACGGCTCGGTGCGGCTCTGTTGCTGCTGCGCGACGACGGCGTCACCGTGAGCGAACCCTCGCTGCACACGGCGCCCATCGACGCCGCCGTGCTCATCGGCTGCAGCCCGCGCATGCGGGACTCGCTCGCGGTCGTGCGTGGTCGCGGCATCCCGGTCGTCGTCGTCGAGGGCGACGCGGGCGAGGACATCCCGCGCGTGCTGCTCGACAACGTCGACGCCCAGCGCGCCGCCGCGAGCCATCTCGCAGCCCTCGGGCACCGCGACGTCGTCGTCGTCACGCTTCCCATCGACGCCGAGCGGCGGCGCGGCTGGATCGCCGACGACGCCGTCATCGGCGTCGACGTCACCGCCGACCGGTTGCGGGGAGCCAGAGCGGTGTTCCCCGACGCTCCCGCGCTCGCCGCGGCGACCAGCTCGATCGACGAGGGTGCGATCGCCGGGCGCACGATCTTCGCCGAGCGTCGACCCACCGCCGTCATCGCCCAGAGCGACCTGCTGGCCGCCGGCGTCATCCGCGCGGCCGAGGAGGCGGGGCTGCGGGTGCCGCACGACGTCAGCGTCACCGGTTTCGACGGAGTCGTGGTCGACGGCCTGGCCCCTCACGTGCTCACGACGCTCGTGCAGCCGGCCACCGCCAAGGGTCGGGCGGCGGGCGAGGCGGTCGCAGCGATGCTCGAGGATGCCACGCCCTCCGGCCTCGACCTCGAGTGCTCGTTCCGCGAGGGGACGACCACGGCGCCGCCGCGTACCACATGAGATTCGTCGTCACGAAGGCTCTCATGCGCCGCATAGAATAGGTCCGACACCCCGAGAGCCCGGGCATCCGCCCGTCGACCCCGAGGAGGCCCGCGCATGTTGATGTTCCTCGGCGCGTTCGCGGCCCTTCCCATCCTTCTGCCGTGGCTGGTCTCCCGCATCGGCGCCAGGGCGTTCTACGTCGCCGCGGTGCTTCCGGCGCTGGCCTTCGCCCACGCCGTCGTGCTCGCCCCTGCCGTGTTCTCGGATGACATTCCTTTCGAGGAATACCGCTGGATCCCGGCGATCGGCGTCTCGCTGTCGATGCGCATGGACGTGCTCGGCTGGCTGCTGACGCTCGTCGTCACGGGTGTCGGTGCGCTCGTCATGCTGTACTGCCGCTGGTACTTCCGGGGCAAGACCCAAGGCGTGGGTCAGTTCTCGGCCGTACTGCTGGCATTCGCCGGAGCGATGTACGGGCTCGTGCTCACCGACGACGTCGTCGTTCTGATCATGCTGTGGGAAGTCACGAGCGTGCTGTCGTACCTGCTGATCGGGTACTACCACGCCCGCTCGGCCAGCCGTCGCGCGGCGCTCCAGGCGCTGCTCGTCACCACCCTCGGCGGACTGGTCATGCTGATCGGCGTCGTGCTCATCGTCGTGCAGGCCGGCACCTCGAGCCTCTCGGCGATCCTGGCGGCCCCGCCCACCGGCACCGTCGTCGACATCGCCGTGCTGCTGCTGCTCGTCGGCGCGCTCAGCAAGTCGGCGATCTTCCCGTTCCACTTCTGGCTCCCCGGCGCCATGGCGGCGCCGACCCCCGTCAGCGCCTATCTGCACGCCGCGGCCATGGTCAAGGCCGGCATCTACCTCATCGCGCGACTCGCCCCGGGCTTCGCCGAGACGCCGTTCTGGCGTCCGACCCTCATCGCCCTCGGTGTGTTCACGATGCTGCTCGGCGGGTTCCAGGCGCTGCGCGAACGCGACCTCAAGCGCATCCTCGCCTTCGGCACCGTCAGCCAGCTCGGCTTCCTGACGGTCATGCTCGGCTACGGAACGCGGGATGCCGCTCTCGCCGGCGTCGCCCTGCTGCTCAGTCACGCGCTGTTCAAGTCGTGCCTGTTCCTCGTCGTCGGCGTCATCGACCGCCAGCTCAACACGCGCGACATCGGCCAGCTCTCGGGCCTCGGGCGTCAGGCTCCCGTGATGGCCACGGCATCCGTCATCGCGATCGCCTCGATGGCCGGCGTCATCCCGACCCTGGGCTTCGTCGCGAAAGAGACCGCACTCACCGCGCTCCTGCACGAAGCCGAGGCCGGCGTCGGGTGGGGGATCGTCGCGCTGGTGGGTGTCGTGCTCGGCTCCGCTCTCACGGCGGCGTACGGCATCCGGTTCCTGTGGGGTGCGTACGCGACGAAGCGCGGCGTCGAGACCACCGACTGGCCCGACCCGCCGATCGGCTTCCTCTCGGCTCCAGTGCTGCTCGCGGCCGCCTCGCTCGCGCTCGGATTCCTCTCGCCGATCGTCGACCACTGGCTCGCCCCCTACGCCGACGGTCTGCCCGAGGCGACCCCCGGTGTGCCCGCGCCCGACTACCCGTACCACCTGGCGCTCTGGCACGGCCTCGAGCCCGCGCTGTTCATCTCGCTGGGCACTCTCGCCCTCGGCGCCGGGGTGTTCTGGGTGGTGCGCAAGACGCAACTGCACAAGCGCCGTCGTCTGCTGCCGTTCACCGCGAACGACGCGTACAACCTCTCGCTGCGGTCGATCGACCATTCGTCGGAGTGGATCACCGCGCGCTTCCAGCGAGGCTCGCTGCCGTTCTACGTCGGCACGATCTTCGTGGTGCTCGTCGTCGCCGAAGGCACGGCGCTGCTGGCGTCGTCGGAGTGGCGCGCGCAGCTCGACGCGTGGCAGTCGCCGGCGCAGCTGATCTCGGCACCGATCATGATCGCGGCCGGCATTCTCGCCGTGCGGGCGCGCAAGCGTTACACCGGCGTCGCGCTCGTGTCGGTGACCGGCCTCGGCATGGTCGTGCTGTTCGCCACGAGCGGCGCCCCCGACCTGGCACTGACCCAGGTGCTCATCGAGACCGTGACCCTCGTGGTGTTCGCCCTGGTGCTACGGCGCCTGCCCGCCCGTATGGGCGAGCAGAACGAGTCGGTCGCGCCTCTCGCGCGCGCCGTCCTGGGCGCCGGAGTCGGCCTGACCATGGCCCTCGTCGCCATCGTCGCCACCGGTGCGCGCCAAGACGCCCCCATCTCGCTCGAGTGGCCCCCGCTGGCGTACGAGATCGGCCACGGCAAGAACGTCGTCAACGTCGCGCTCGTCGACCTGCGCGGGTGGGACACCATGGGTGAGCTGTCGGTGCTCGTGCTCGCCGCGACGGGCGTGGCATCGCTCGTGTTCATCACCGACCGCAGCGACAACCTCTCGCGCCGTTCGGGCACCGCCCGCAGCGTCGTCGGCCTCGGTCGCCGCCGTCCGCTGGTCGAGACCGACGAGGGCGTCCGCGCCCAGCGCGTCGGCGAGACCGGCGCCCCGCGTGCGTGGCTCGTGTCGGGTGCGAAGGTGCAGCCCGAGAACCGGTCGATCCTGCTCGAGATCGTCATCCGCGTGCTTTTCCACACGATCATGATCGTGTCGCTCTACCTGCTGTTCGCCGGCCACAACCTGCCCGGCGGGGGCTTCGCGGGCGGCCTCGTCGCCGGCATGGGCCTGGTGATGCGCTACATCGCCGGCGGGCGCTGGGAGCTCGGCGCCGCCGCCCCCACCGATGCCGGCCGGCTGCTCGGCGCGGGTATGGCGATCGCGGTGCTCTGCGCCCTCGCACCGATGCTCTTCGGCTTCGCGCCCCTGCAGAGCTTCACCTTCGAGGGTGAGCTGCCGCTCATAGGGCACTGGGAGTTCGTGACCAGCACCATCTTCGACATCGGCGTCTACCTGGTGGTGATCGGCCTCGTGCTCGACGTTCTGCGCAGCCTGGGTGCCGAGGTCGACCGCCAGTCGCACCTGCCCGAAGACGCGGAGGTGGTGCCCTCATGAGCATCTCCCTCGTACTGATCATCGTGATGGCCGTGCTGTTCGCGTGCGGTGTCTACGCCATGCTGGAGCGCAGCCTCACCCGTGTGCTGATCGGCTTCCTGCTGCTCGGCAATGCGGCCAACCTCCTGCTGCTCGTCGTGATGGGTGCGCCCGGGCGCGCGCCGTTCTACGACGGGGGCGAGACGGATGCCGCCGACATGTCGGACGCACTGCCGCAGGCCCTGACCCTCACCGCGATCGTCATCACCTTCGGCATCTCGGCGTTCCTGCTGGCCCTGATCTACCGCTCCTGGCAGTTGGGCCAGGCCGACACCGTCGTCGACGACGCCGACGACGTGGCGCTGCGCACGCGGACGGCCGTTGAGGTCGAAGACGCGATGGACGAGGAGTCGCGCTCCGACGACGACGACGTCACCACCGACTTCGTCGGCGACGTCGCGAACCCGATCCGCGTGCTCCACCAGGGCGACCTGTCGTCGCTGGTCGACGACGCTCCGGTCGACCGCGTGGCCGTGCGCCGCGACGGTGACCGCCCCCGCGACCCCGAGGACGGTGATCGCCCGTGAGCGCCCTGGTTCCCCTGCTCGTCGGCATCCCCCTCATCGGCGCCGCGATCAACCTCGTGTTCGGTCGCCGCAAGAAGGTGCAGGTCTTCGTGTCGGTCGCCTCCCTGGCGGCCGTGCTCGTGCTCGGCGCGATCCTGCTCGTCACGGTCGACACGAGTGGTCCGATCGCGGTGGCGATCGCCGCGTGGGACATCCCCTACGGCATCGTGCTCTACGTCGACGTGCTCGCGGCGCTGCTGGTGGTCGTGACCAGCATCGTGCTGCTCGCGGTCCTGCTCTTCTCGATCGGCCAGGGTGCCGCCGACAACGACGAAGATACCCCGGTCTCGATCTTCTATCCGGCCTACCTGATCCTCGGCGCGGGCATCTTCAACGCCTTCATCGCCGGCGACCTGTTCAACCTCTACGTCGGCTTCGAGATCCTGCTGGTCGCCTCCTACGTGCTGATCACCCTGGGCGGCACCGAGTCACGCATCCGCACCGGCGTCGTCTACATCGTCGTGTCGCTGGTGTCGTCGATCCTCTTCCTCGCGGCGATCGCGATGGTCTACGGCGCCCTCGGCACGGTGAACATGGTGCAGATCAACGAGCGCATGGCCCTGCTGCCGCAGGACACGCAGACGATCCTGCACATCATGCTGCTGCTCGCCTTCGCGATCAAAGCGGCGGTGTTCCCGCTGTCGTTCTGGCTGCCCGACTCCTATCCGACCGCCCCCGCTCCCGTGACGGCCGTGTTCGCGGGTCTGCTCACCAAGGTCGGCGTCTACGCGATCATCCGCACCGAGACGCAGTTGTTCGACAACAACGACCTCAACTTCCTGCTGATGATGATCGCGCTGGCGACGATGATCGTCGGCATCCTGGGCGCGGTCGCGCAGGCCGAGCTCAAGCGCATCCTGTCGTTCACCCTCGTGAGCCACATCGGCTACATGATCTTCGGCTTGGCGATCAACACCCCGCTCGCCATCGGCGCGACGATCTACTACATCGTCCACCACATCATCGTGCAGACGACCCTGTTCCTCGCGGTCGGCCTCATCGAGCGCCGCGCGGGCAGCACCTCGATCCTCAAGGTGAAGGGGCTCATGCGCGGGGCGCCCGTGCTGGCGGTGCTGTACTTCCTTCCGGCCATCAACCTCGGAGGGCTCCCGCCGTTCTCGGGTTTCATCGGCAAGTACGCCCTCTTCGACGCCGGTGCGCAGGTGGGCACGCCCGTGATGATGGTGCTCATCGTCGGCGGCATCGTGACCTCGATCCTCACGCTGTACGCCCTCATGCGCGCCTGGAACCTCTCGTTCTGGCGCGAAGACGAGGACTCCGCCGAGACCTCCGAACGCATCGCGTACCTCGGCAACGCCCCCGCCGCGGCGATCTCGACCGAGCGGCGCACGATTCCGAAGATCATGACCGTCGCCACGGCGGGCATGGTCGTGGTGACCCTGTCGCTCACCGTCTTCGCCGGGCCGTTGCTCGACGTCTGCCTGCGCGCCGGCGAGCGGGTGGCCGAGGGCGTCTCGCTCGTGCAACTGCAGGAACAGGCGGGCCAGCGATGAGTCCCTCCCGTCGGTCGCAGATCACCCTGTTCCTTCACCAGCTCCCTCTGCTGGTGTGGCTCGTCGCCCTGTGGATGCTGCTGTGGGGTCAGTTCACCTGGCTCGCCGTCGTGACGGGCCTCGTCATGGCGATCTTCGTCACGCGCGTGTTCCGCCTGCCGCCCGTGGAGCTGTCGGGGCGCATCAACCTCTGGTACGGCCTCGTCTTCGTCGTCACCTTCCTCGGCGCGGTCGTCAAGGGCTCGCTGATCGTGGCCTGGCAGGTGCTCGACCTGCGTCGCCAACCGGGCGCGGCGATCATCGCGGTGCCGCTGCGCGTCGATGACGACGTGATCATGGCGCACACCGCCGTCACGGCATCCCTCATCCCCGGTTCGCTCATCGTCGACGTCGACCGCGAGAACCGCACGCTGTTCCTGCACACCATCGGGGTGCGCAGTGACGAAGACGCCGAGCACCAGCGCCGCGTCGTGCTGCGATGGGAGGCGCGCATCACGCGCGCCGTCGGGTCGAAGGAAGAGCTGCAAGAGCTGCGCGCCCGCATCGCCGACAGCTCGGCGCATCACGCCGACCCGACCGCTCGAGGGCGGAGGGCCTCGCCATGACCACCGTTCTCGTCGCCGTGATCCTCGTCGTCTTCGCCGCCGCCGCGGTGCTCGCGCTGATCCGCCTGGTCATCGGACCGTCGATCCTCGACCGCGCCGTCGCCGCCGACGTGCTGCTGACCGAGGTCGTCTGCATCCTCGGGGCCGACATGGTGATCAACCAGCACACGCGCTCCCTGCCCGCGATGCTGGTGATCGCCGCCATCGGCGTGTTCGGCTCGATAGCCGTCGCCCGCTTCGTCGCCCGGAAGGAGAACCCGCGATGACGATCGAGGCCGTTCTCGACGCCGTGGCGCTCGTGCTCGTGCTCATCGGCGCGGTGCTGTGTCTGACCGCGACCATCGGGCTGCTGCGCTGGCGCGATGTACCCACGCGGCTGCACGCGGCGACCAAGCCGCAGGTGCTGGGCGTGCTGCTGATCGTCATCGCCGTCGAGCTGTCGCTGCGGTCATGGGAGGCGCTGGCCTTCGGCATCCCGATCGTGCTCATCCAGTTCGCGACCGCGCCGCTCGCCGCCCACATGGTCGGGCGTGCCGCCTACCGCAACCGCACGACGGATGAGGCGAACCTCTACGTCGACGAGCTGCGCCACAGCACGGAGCAGCCCGGGTCGACGGGGAGCGAGACGCGTCCCGAGCGGTGACCTCTCACCGGCCCGACCGGGCGGTTTCGAGCGTCAGACGTCGGACTCGCGCACATCGGCGCGAGCCTGCGGTGACGCCGTGCCTTCGCGCGGATCGGGCGTCTCGGTGCGGTGATCGAGCTCGCGAGCCTCTCGCTCTTCGCGGCGGCCCTCGGCGAGGAACGCCAGGCGATTCAAGCACTCGTGGTTGCGCAGGACGAGCAGGGGCCTCCACAGCAGCCCGGGCAGAAGCGCGGCGGCGCCCGACACCGGCTCCTCGACGATCGTCACCGCCGTACCCAACGGGTGCGGGTATGCGTCGATGCGGATGACCCCCCGACCGAGGATGCCGGCCTGCGGCCGTAGGCGCAGACGACGCGGGGGATCCCACTCGACGATCTCGGTCTCGTCGTGGATCATGACGGGCCAGACGCCGAGGGAGTGATGGATCCGCGTGCCTTCGCGCGGCCACTCCGGGTCGACGTCGCGCATGCGCGCCGCCCCGACCACCCACACCGGGTACAGCCAGCCGTCGGACAGCACCGCGAAGAGGTCGTCGGGCATGCAGCGCATCAGTCGCGTGTTGCGGGCGGCCATGGCATCCCCTCGGTCGGCGTAATTCGACTGTAGAGCGCGGATGCCGTGGGCCCGTCGGGTCTTGACGCGAGGGGCGGAGGGGCTTGACGCGTGGGGCGGTGGGGCTGGGCGCTGCTCGGCCCCTCGCTTGGCTCGGCGCGAGGTGGGTTCGGCGGGCGGGGGACGTGACGAGCGGAGGGGATGGGCGGAAGGGAGGGCGGGATGCCGGGGGTCTGTCCTCCCTTGGCCCTTGGTCCTCCGCTGGTCGCGGGGTGGGTTCGGCCGGTTTGGGGCGGCGGGCGTGATGAGCGGAGGGGATGGGGGGAAGGGAGGGCGGGATGCCGGGGGTTTGTCCTCCCTTGGTCCTTGGTCCTCCGCTGGTCGCGGGGTGGGTTCGGCCGGTTTGGGGCGGCGGGCGTGATGAGCGGAGGGGATGGGGGGAAGGGAGGGCGGGATGCCGGGGGTTTGTCCTCCCTTGGCCCCTAGCCCTCCGCTCGTCACGAGGTGGGTTCGGCGGGCGGGCGGCGTGATGAGCGGAGGGGATGGGGGGATGGGAGGACCGGATGCCGGGGGTTCATCCTCCCTTGGCCCCAAGCCCTCCGCTCGTCACGAGAGCGCCGGAGCGTCAGCCGCGGGTGATGTCGGCGACCACGCCCTTCGCCAGGCGCAGGCGCCGACGGGCACGGCGGGCCACCGCCGAATCGTGCGTGACCACGACCAGCGTGAGTCCCTCGGCGTTCAGCTGCCCGAGCACGTCGAGGATCTCGTCGCGCATGCGCTCGTCGAGGTTTCCGGTCGGCTCGTCGGCGAGCAACACCCGCGGTTGCTTCGCGACGGCGCGCGCGATTGCGACGCGCTGCTGCTGGCCGCCCGACAGCTCGCCGGGCCGGTGGTCGGCGCGGTCGTCGAGGCCGACCCGCGCGAGCGACTCGGTCACCCGCCGACGACGCTCGGCCCGGTCGAGACCGAGCGGCTCGAGGCCCATGTCGACGTTCTCGGCGGCGGTCAGAGTGGGGATGAGGTTGAAGCCCTGGAAGACGAAGCCGATCTGCTCGGCCCGCACGCGTGACAGATCGGCGTTCGAGGCCGCGGCGATGTCGACGTCGCCGAGCATGACCGACCCGCTCGTGGGGCGGTCGAGGGCGCCGAGCATCTGCAGCAGCGTCGACTTGCCGCCGCCGGTCGGTCCCTGGACGGTGACGAAGTCGCCCGCGGCGATGTCGAGGTCGATGCCGGCCAGGGCCTGCACCATGCGCTCGCGCTGGCGGTAGGTGCGGGTCACGCCCTGCAGACGGTAGGCGGTGGTGGTGAGGGTGGGGGCGGTGAGAGTCATGATGTCTCCTTCGAAGGGGTGCCGGTCAGGCGACGGAGCGGAGGGCGGCGGCGGGGCTGAGGCGGGCGGCGCGCCATCCTCCGAAGGCGCCGGAGAGCACACCGCCGAGGACGGCGATGCCGACCGCGGCCACCACGACCACGGGGGTGACGGGCGCGCTGAGCACGATCTCGGTGGCCTGAGACGCCGCTTGGCCGAAGCCGCCGGGGCCGCCCTGCCCGAAACCGCCGGGTCCTCCACCCTGACCACCGGGGCCGGCCGAGGTCGCCGACGACACCGAGATGGTGGGCGAGATCACGTTGACCAGCAGGATGCCGCCGAGCCCCAGGATCAACCCCGCGACACCGCCGAGCAGACCCTGCGCGAGCGACTCGCCCGCCACCTGACGCACGATGCGGCCGTTCGACCAGCCGATGGCCTTGAGGGTGCCGAATTCCCGCGTGCGGCGGGCGACGCCGGAGATCGTGAAGAGGACGGCGAGGGCCAGAGCGACCAGCAGGACCACGATCGACAGCCAGGTGCCCAGGTTGGAGATCATCGACGACGCGCTCGACAGCGACCCCGAGACGGTCGCGGCGAGCTCCGACTGCGAGCTGACGGTGGCGTCGGGCAGCGCGGCGGTGATCTCGCTCTGCACCGCGTCGATGGCATCCGCCGACGTCGCCTGCACGTACACGGTCGAGACGACATCGCCGACACCGGCGAGCGTCTGCGCGACGTCGAGCGGCAGGTACACATTCGCGGCGGTGTCGGCCTCGGCCGAGGCGGAGGCGACGATGCCGACGATCTGCAGGGCCGTGCCGGCCACGTCGAGCGTTCCGCCGACGGCGAGTTGCGCGCTCGCGGCGTACGTGGCGTCGACGACGGCGACGTTCGCGCCGGTGTCGGACGCGTCGAGGGCGCGGCCCTCGGTCACCGTGACGGAGGAGAGGGGACCGACGGATGCCGCGGGGTCGATGCCCAGCACGCTGAACGAGTCGATGCCGAAGGCGCTGCCGCCGTCGCCGTCGGGACCGCCGCCCGCGGGGGGCTCACCCATCTGCGGGACCTGGCCCTGACCGGCACTGCGGTCGGGCAACTGCCCGGAGAACGTGGTGTTGGTCAGCGACAGTGCGCCGGTGGCGGCCGAGACGCCGTCGAGTCCGCTCACGGTCGACACCGTCGAGGCGTCGAGCGTGCCGCGTCGCATGTCGGTCATCAGCCGCGACTGGCTGAGGGTCGTGGTGCCGTCGCTGGTCGCTCCGTCATCGGCGCCGAAATCGAAGCGCGGCCCGCCGCCCTGACCGGGCTCGGTCTGCGCGCCGGTCACGGTGAGGTCGGTGCCGACGCCGTAGACCGACGACAGCGCCTGCGACTGCGCGTCGCGCACACCCGCCGAGAGGGCGTTGACGACGATGACGAGGGCGATGGCGATCGCGAGGCCGACCGCAACGATCACGGTCTGTTTCGTGCGGCCGGCGAGTTCGCGCCGCAGGTAGGTGCCGTACATACTTCTCCTTCCGGACGCGGGGTGCGGCCGTCTGAGGAGACGGTAGGAACGGCACCCTCACCGCTCCCTCACGGTTCCTATGAAGCACGTATGTCGCGTGACGCGGGCGGCGGGGAGCGTGCATGCTGGCTCTCGTGACCTCCCGCCCCGCCCCGCTCACCCGCCCCGACGGCTCACCGATCCGCGCGGTCGTCGTCGACGACGAGGCGAACCTCAGCGACCTGCTGCGCATGGCACTGCAGAACGAAGGATGGGAGGCCCGGACCGCCGCGAACGGTCAGGAGGCGCTGAACGTCATCCGCGAGTTCGCACCCGACCTGCTCGTGCTCGACATCATGATGCCCGGGCTCGACGGGATGGAGCTGTTGACCCGCATCCGTGCGGCCGGCAACGACGCGCCGGTGCTGTTCCTGACGGCGAAGGATGCCGTGGAGGATCGCATCGCGGGCATCTCCGCGGGGGCCGACGACTACGTCACCAAGCCTTTCAATCTCGAGGAGGTCATCGTGCGATTGCGCGGCATGGCCCGCCGACACGTCGCAGCGGTCGCTGACGCCGATCCGCGGCTGCGTGTCGGCGACTTGTCGCTCGACGAGGAGTCGTACGAGGTCGAGCGCGGCGGCATCCCGATCAAACTGACCGCCAAGGAGTTCGAGCTGCTGCGCTACCTGATGCAGAACCCCCGCCGCGTGCTGAGCAAGGCGCAGATCCTCGATCAGGTGTGGAGCTACGACTTCGGTGGCAACGGCAGCGTCGTCGAGATCTACATCTCGTACCTTCGCAAGAAGATCGACACGCTCGGCGAGCCCCTGATCCACACGGTGCGCGGGGTCGGCTACACGATCAAGGCGTCATGACGCGCGCCCGCTGGACGCTGCGGCGCACGCTGGTCGTCGGCACGAGTGTGCTGGTCGCCCTGGCCTTCGTCGCGATGAGTCTGGCGACGATCGTGGCGCTGCGGTCCTTCACCCTCGACCGTCTCGACCAGCAGGTGAGCGAGGGATTGTCGTTCGCGGTCGATCGCGACGGCTTCGCGCCACCCGCCGGGGGCTCGCGCCCGGCGGGGGCGGATGACGACCGACCGGCGCAACGCATCGGGACCCTGCAAGCGGTGATCGGCGGCGACGGCACCGTCGAGCGCGCGGGCTACACGCGGGCCGACGGAACCCCGGTCGCGCTCAGCGACGAGCAGATCGCGACTCTGCGCGCGGTATCCACCGACCGTACGCCCACCACGGTCGATCTCGGCGGCGATCTCGGCGCCTTCCGCGTGGCTGCGGCCGTCGACGACGGGACCACCGTCGTCGTCGGCGGCTCGCAGTCCGACGTCACCGCCACCACCTCGGCGTTGACGGTCATCCTCGTCGCCGTGTCGGCCGTGACGTTGCTGATCGCGGTGCTGGGCCTGTCGCTCTTCGTGCGACGCAGCCTGCGCCCGCTCGACCGGGTGGCGGGGGTCGCGCAGCGCGTGGCGACCCTCTCGCTCAGCGCGGGCAGCGTGGACATCCCCGACCGGGTCGGACCCGCCGACACCGACCCCGCGACCGAGGTGGGCCGGGTGGGCTCGTCGCTGAACGACCTGCTCGGACACGTGCAGTCCTCCCTCGCCGCGCGGCACCAGAGCGAGGAGCAACTGCGGCGCTTCATCGCGGATGCCAGTCACGAGCTGCGGACGCCGCTGGCGAGCATCCGCGGCTACGCGCAGCTCTCCCTCGGCGAAGATGCGCCGATGACGCCCACCCAGGCCCGCTCGTTCGACCGGATCGAGTCGGAGGCGCAGCGCATGGCATCCCTCGTCGACGACCTGCTGCTGCTGGCACGGTTGGATGCCGGTCAGCCGCTGCGCCGCGACGAGGTCGAGCTGACGCTGCTCGCCGTCGACGCCGTGAGCGACGCGCAGGCGGCGGATGCGACGCACGAGTGGCGCCTCGATGTCACCGACGACCTCATCTCGGTGACCGGTGACGAGAACCGGCTGCGGCAGGTCGTGGCGAACCTGCTGCGAAACGCGCAGACGCACACCCCGGCAGGGACGACGGTGACGCTGTCGCTCGCGCGCGAGGGGAGCGAGGCGGTGCTGCGCGTGGCCGACACCGGCCCCGGCATCGACCCGGGTGTCGCCGACCGGCTCTTCGACCGCTTCGTCCGCGCCGACGACGCGCGCAACCGGGATGCCGGGAGCACCGGCCTCGGACTCTCGATCGCGCAGGCGATCACCGAGGCGCACCACGGCACGATCGCGGTCGAGAGCGAGCCGGGGCGGACGGTGTTCGAGGTGCGACTGCCGGCGTGACGGGGGAGGCCGCGGCCTCGGGTGAGCGGCTGAAGTCGTCGGACCCGGATGCTCCCGGTCCCTTCGACGGGCTCAGGGACCTCTGGTGGGCTGGGGGACTTTCAAGAGGCTGGGGGACCTTCGAGCGGCTCCACGCGTCGTGCGGCTCCCCGTCCCTTCGACAAGCTCAGGGGCCTGCAAACCTCAGACGGTCTCGTGCGGAGGTGGCTGAGACTGTCGAAGCCACCGGGCCGCACGGCCGCCGACACTCGATGGATGAAAGCGTCTCCTGCGCTCATAGGAACGCCCAAGGTTCGATGAGGGGCGCGTTTGGGCGACGCCGCCACCATCATGGACATGCACACGAACTACCTCTCACGCTTTCGCCGCCCCGCCGCTGATTCCTCCGTCCGTCGCGCTCGCCCCCTCACCACGCTGGCCGCAGGCGTGGCCCTGATGTCGATCGTTCTCACGGGATGCGCGACGACGGTCGAGGCCACGAGCACCGCGACCCCGACGACCTCGGTCTCCGCCTCGGCGTCCGCCGCCACCACGACGACGACCACCGATAGCGACGGCACGTCGGCCACCACGACGGCGGAGACGATCGCCGACACCACCGCCGCGGCCGAGGCGTTTCTCGCGACCCTCAGCGATGAGCAGCGCGACGCGGTGCTGTACGCCTATGACGACGAGACGAAGACCACCTCGTGGTCGAACTTCCCGATCACGTTCGTCGAGCGTGCGGGCCTGAACCTCGCCGACCTCACCGAGGAGCAGAAGACCGCCGCGCTGAAGGTGCTCGAGTCGCTGCTCAGCGACGAGGCGTACGAGACCGTCAGCAACATCATGGCCGGCGACTCGTATCTGTCGGAGTACTCCAGCTCCACCGACGCCGACGTGCTGGGGCAGTACTACATCGCCTTCTTCGGCGACCCCTCCGACACCACCGCGTTCGAGGTGCAGTTCGGCGGGCACCACCTCGGCATCAACGCCACCCTCGACGGCTCCACGGATGCCATCACCTTCGCCCCCACCCACCTCGGTATGCAGCCGGCCGACTTCACCGACGACTCCGGCACCGAGATCCAGTCGTTCCAGTACATCTACAGTGACGCCTTCGCGTTCTTCGACAGCCTCACCGCCGAGCAGCAGGCCACCCTCACCTCGGGCGATGTCACCATGTGCGCCCCCGGCGACACCTGCGACTACCCCACAGGGTCGGGTCTGACCGGCGCCGACCTCACCGACGAGCAGAAGCAGCTGCTGCTGAACCTCATCGCCAACTGGGCCGGCATGGCAGACGCGCAGACCACCGCCGACGCCCTCGCGAAGATCGAAGCCACCCTCGACACGACCGTCATCGCCTGGTCGGGCGAAACGGTCTACGACATGACCACCGGCAACGGCATCAACTTCTCCATCTCCGGACCCAACGTCTACATCGCCTTCCAAGCCCAGCAGGGCTCCGCCGGCGCCGACGTCGACGGCGTCACCACCTCCGGCTGGGGACACGTGCACACCATCTACCGCGACCCCACCAGCGACTACGCCAACAGCGTCACCCAGCAAGCCGCCTACGGCATGGGCGGCGGCCCCGGCGGCGCAGCCCCCGGCGCCTGACCGCCTCACCGAACGGACGGCCGGCTCTCACCCGAGGAGACGGCCGTTCCCCGTTCGACAGGAACGCCCTGCCGGTGGGAACGGCGGGGCGGCCAGTTCTCCCCCCGCCCCGAACGCCGTCTAGTCGAGGCGCCCCCAGCACGAAAGCCGCCCGTGAGCAATGCCCTGGGCAGCGCGCCGAGACGCGCCTAGTGTGCGGCCACCTGTGCCCCCCAGAGGACCCCCCATGTCTGTGCCCCCCGACGCTGACTTCGTCGTGCTCACCAGCCGTCTGGCCCCCGACCGTGACGGCGGGTACGCCGTGGCGGTCGCCGCCCGTCTCCGCCTTCTCCGTTCGATCGGAGTCGCGCGTCCCCTGCTGCTGACGTTCGACGTCGCCGCTGACGACGGCCACGCCGAGGTGTCACGGGACGATGCGCGCGCGGGGTACGACACGCGCAACCTCTTCGCGGAGCTCCGCGACGACTCGTCGTGGCTCTACGAGCAGGCGCGGGAGGGCCGGCCCGACCCTGACGCCGCGTACCGAGTGATCCGAGACGCCGAGGGACGCGAGGTCGTCTCGCTTCCCGTGATCAGCGGCGACCCCGGTTGGTATCTGACGACAGCGCCCGTCGTCGTGCCGGGAGAGCAGGGTCCTCGAACGGTTGCCGGATTCAGCGAGCTGTGGCGGGCGTGGCTGACCCGTGTGGTGGCGCAATTGCGTTCGCGCGCCGGCGACGAGCAGCGATGCGTCGTTTTCATCTGCGAGTCGAAGCAGCTCGGCGAGGTGATCGCCGACTGGGCGGATCCGAACCTGCGCATCGTCCACACCGTCCACAACTCGCATCTCGCGCCGCCGTACGAGCCCGGGTCGGCCGTGCGCGATGACGGGTGGCGCAGATGGCTCGCGCTGCTCGACCGCTTCGATGCCGTGATCTGGCCCACCGCATCGCAGATGAGCGACGTGGCCGCGCGCTTCGGCGGGCACGAGGGTTTCACCGCCCTGCCCACGCCGATCCTGCCCGCGCCGGTCCCGCCGACGCCGACTGCCGATCCCGACCTCGGTCGTCTGAGGCGAGGAGCGCGGGAGGTGCTGATGGTGAACCGGCTCGTCGCGCAGAAGCGCGTGGACGCCGCGATCTCGGCGTGGCCGCGGGTGCTCGAGGGCGTACCCGACGCGCAGCTGCACGTCTACGGCGACGGCCCGCTGCGCGACGTGCTGCATACCCTCGTCGAGGAGCGCGGTCTGACCGAGAGCGTCCACCTTCACGGATTCTCCGACCACGTCCGGGATGCCATGCGCACCTCCGCGGTCTTCCTCTCCACGAGCGCGTTCGAAGGGCAGAACCTCGCCATCGGCGAGGCGTTGACGAGCGGCCTGCCCGTCGTCGCGTTCGACGTGCGGTACGGCCCCCGGGAGTACGTGGGTACGGGGGGAGTCCTCATCCCGCGGGACGACGTCGAGGGGGTCGCGGCCGCCCTGACGGAGCTTCTCACCGACGACGCCCTGCGGAGCGAGGTGGCCGGACGTGCCCGCGAGGAAGCCCGGCGGCTCAGCCCCGAAAAGGTGGGTTCGGAGTTCGCGCGTGTTCTCGGCCAAGTGGTCGCCCGCCCGGCGCGGCCGCGGGCCGCGGCCTGAGCCGAGGGGCCGGGAGCGCGGTTGCGGGGCGCGGTCCCTTCGACAGGCTCGGGACCCGGGTGAGACTGCCGGACACGCCGCAACGTGCCGGAGCCGCCGGGACCGCGTCAGCCGATCAGGCTCGGCTGCAGGTCCTTCAGCGTGCGGTGATGCGTCATCCGCGTCACGCCGATCGCCGCCACCAGCACGCCGCCGACCATCCACGCGCCCAGCACCAGCAGGTCCGGCCCGACGCGCGAGACGTCGCCGCCGTACATGACCTGTCGCATGGCGTCCACCACGTATCCCATCGGGAGCACGTGATGAAGCGCCGCCAGCGGCGCGGGAAGCGTCTGCCACGGGAAGGTGCCGCCCGCGGTGACGAGCTGCAGCACCATCAGGACGAGCCCCAGGAACTGCCCCACGGAGCCGAGCCAGACGTTCAGCGCGAGCACGATCGCCGCGTACGTCGCCGAGGCGAAGACCAGGATGCCGAGAGCCGCCGCCGGATTCGCGAAAGAGAACTGCAGAGCGATCGCGAGCACCGTGAACAGGCCCACCATCTGCAGGGCGCCGAGTCCCGCCGGGGTCAGCCAGCCCGCGAGCGTCACGCGCACGGGAGACCGCAGCGCCGTGATCGCGCGCTTCGAGACGGGCTTGACGATGAGGAACAGCGCGTAGATGCCGATCCAGCCCGCCAGGGCGGCGAAGAACGGGGCGAGACCGGCGCCGTAGTTCTGCGCCTTCGTCACCGCGCTCGTGCCGACCGTGACCGGGTCGGAGATCGCCTGGGCCTGGGCCTGCCGGGTCGCATCGTCGGAGTCGGGGATCTGCTCGACACCCGCGGCGAGCCCGTCGCGCAGCTGCGTCGCCCCCGTCGAGAGCTGGCCGATGCCGCCGTCGAGCTGTGCGGCGCCGTCGCGCAGCTGCGCGGAGCCGTCGCGCAGCTGCGCGGCGCCGGATGCCGCGGTGCCCGCGCCGTCGGCGAGGGCCGAGGCTCCGTCGGCCGCGCTCGCCGCGCCGGTCGCGACGCTCGCGCTGCCCGCGGCGACCTGCCGGGCACCCGCGTCGAGCTGATCGATCTGGGTGACGGTTTCCTGCACGCGCTGGTTCGCGGAGGCGAGGCGGTCGCCCACCGGGTCGAGCCGGGCGAGGACCTCGTCGACGCGCGCCTGGTCGAGGCCGGCGTCGGTCAGGGCCTGCGCGATGTCGGCGCGCGCCTGGGGCAGCAGGGAGGCGGCATCGCCGGCCGCGGATCCGACGCGCTCGGCCGCGGCGTCGATGCGGTCCACGCCGCCGGCGACCTGTTGGGCACCCGCGGCGACCTGCGCGGAGCCGTCGCGCAGCTGCGCGGTGCCGTCGCGCAGCTGGTCCGCACCGGCCGAGAGCTGCGCGGTGCCGTCGGCCAGCTGCGACGCGCCGTCGGCGAGGGTCGCCGAGCCGCCGGCGAGCTGTGCGGAGCCGTCCTTCGCCGTCGCCAATCCGTCGACCAGCTGGGTCGCCCCGGAAGCGGCATCCACGAGTTTCAGGCGGATCGTGTGCAGGGCGTCGAGCAGGGTGAGCCCCGCTTCGTCGATGACCTTCTGTGCGACGGATGCCTGGATCCGCGCCACCGCTTGCGTGCCGATCGTCGAGGCGAGGTAGTTGTTCGCGTCGTTCGTGCGCAGCTCGATGTCGGCCTGGCGCGGGCTGTCGCTCGACAGCGAGGCCACGGCATCCGTGAAGTCGGCGGGCAGGGTCACGATGAAGTCGAAGTCGCCCGCCTGCAGGCCCGCGTCGGCCTGGTCGGACGAGACGCGGTGCCATTCGAACGTGTCGCTGTCGAGCAATTGCTCGGCCGCCTCGTCGCCGAGGTTGCGCTGCTGCCCGTTGACTTCGGCGCCCCGATCGTCGACGACGAGCGCCACGGGGACGCTGGAGAGGTTGCCGTAGGGGTCTTGGTTGGCCCAGAGGTAGAGGCCGCCGTACAGGATCGGCACGGCGAGCAGGGCGATCAGGGCGATCACCGACATGCGCGTGGACGTGAGGCGGCGCAGCTCCGCCGTGATCATCTGCGGGATCTTCACCGCGCGACCTCCCGGGCGTCGATGGCGGTGCGTGAGGCGTGTCCGGCGATCACCAGCACGGCGTAACCGCGCTCGGCGAACTCCTCGGCGATCCGCCACCAGTCGAGCGGTTCGCCGCCGTGGCGGTCGGGGGCGACGAGTACGAGCCCCTCGACGTCGGCGCGCAGAGCCGCGAGCTCGAGCAGCAGCCGGATGCGCGCCGACGGCTCGATGTTGCCGATGGGCAGGCCGGCGATCGCGTCGAGTCCGACGCCCTCCAGCCACCGGGCGGCGGCGAACGGGGTGGGCGCGTGACCGGCGAACATCAGCTCCTCGGCGACGACGCCGGTGACCGAGACGTTCGGTTCGGGTTCCGACACGACGGGCGCGTCGACGAGGGCGATGCGGCGGCGCAGGGTCCTGGCATCCACCCGTCCGTCGACGGTGACGGTGCCGCGATCGGTCTTCATGCGGCCGGATGCCACGAGGCCCAGCACCGTGGGACGCTGCTCGGTCTCCGCGACGACGAGGCTCGCGCGTCCGGTCTCGAACGCCGTCGACGTTTCGGGCAGGGCGCTGCGGCCCTTGGCGACGGCGTTGACGACGATCTTCACGACGCCTCCAGATCAGGGTGTTCGGCGAGCAGCGCGCGCGCCTCGGTCCACGAGAGCCCCGCGATGCCGAGCACCGCGCAGACGGCGATCGCGCGTGCGGTCGCGCTCTCGGCGTCGACGCGCGCGACGACCGTGCGGCCGGTCTCTTCGAGCAGACGCGACAGCGTGGGGGCGGGGAGGTCGGTGCGCAGCTCTCCCGCTTCCTGCCCGCGGCGTACGATCTGGTCGATGCGGCGGCGCAGCGGCGCGAGGGCGGCCGAGGTCTCGGCGAGATGGGCGTCGTCGAGCGCGAGGGCCGCGGCGGCCTGCACGTGCGCGGCTTCACGCCAGAGTTCGGATGCCAGGCGGGCCAGCGCGACGCGCGAATCGGCGTCGTCGATGCCCGCGGCGATGGCGTTGAAACGCTCGGCGCCGGCGGCGATGACCTCGCGGACGATGGCGTTGCGGTCGTCGAAGTGGCCGTACAGGGCACGGCGCGAGAGGCCGGCGCGGCGGGCGATCGTGTCGATCGACGCCCGCGGGTCGTGGCCGATGGCGGCGGTGGCCGCGGTCAGGATGCCGGCGCGGTTCTCGACGGCGTCGCGGCGGGTGGAGGTGCTCACGGGGGACCAGTGTACGCCGAACTTGCACATGTGTGTGCAACTTGGTGCACGACCCGCGCGCGCCGTCGCCGCGCCTCACCTTCGGCCGCCGCCCCCTCGCTGACTTCGGCGAGATGAACGCCAAGATGCGCTCGGGGCGTGCATATGGCCGAAGTCACCGATCCCGGGCCCCGAGGACGTCGCGGCGGGTCCGGGCGCCGAGGACGTCGCGGCGGGTCCGGGCCCCGAGCGAGTCGCGGCGGGTCGCTCGCGACCCTCTCCTCGCTGACGTGCGCGAAAAGTACGTCGGGGCGGACTCCTCGCGCACATATGGCCGAAGTCAGCGGGGAGTTTCGACACCGAGCGCACGAGAGCCCGCGACGCTGCGCGCCGCGGGCTCTCGTCGAACGTGTGCGTCAGTCGGTGCCGGTGTCGAACGCGGCGGCCTCACCCGCGGCATCCGTCGCCTCGGCGAGACGCTCGCCGGCGGCGTCGAGCGGGGCGGCCGGCTCGGTGATCTCATGCGCACCGCCCGCGGCGACGTCTCCGACCAGCTCGCCGGTCGGGCCGCCGATGAGGCCGAGGCTTGCGTACTGCTCGAGACGGGCGCGCGAGTCGGCGATGTCGAGGTTTCGCATGGTGAGCTGGCCGATGCGGTCGACCGGGCCGAAGGCGGCGTCGCCGACGCGCTCCATCGAGAGCTTCTCGGGCGAGTACGACATTCCGGATGCCACGGTGTCGAGGATCGTGTAGTCCTCACCGCGGCGCAGGCGCACGGTGACCGAGCCGGTGATCGTCGACCCGACCCACTTCTGGATCGACTCGCGCAGCATGAGCGACTGCGGCTCGAGCCAACGGCCCTCGTACATGAGGCGCCCGAGGCGGCGACCCTGCTCGTGGTACGTCGCGAGGGTGTCTTCGTTGAGGATGCTGTTGACCAGACGCTCGTACGTGAGGAACAGCAGCGCCATACCGGGCGCCTCGTAGATGCCGCGCGACTTGGCCTCGATGATGCGGTTCTCGATCTGATCGCTCATGCCGAGGCCGTGACGACCGCCGATGGTGTTGGCCTCGCGGACGAGCGCGACCGGGTCGTCGAAGCGCGTGCCGTTGATCGCGACCGGGCGACCGGCCTCGAACTCGACCGTGACGTCTTCGGTCTCGATCTCGACCGCCGGGTCCCAGAAGCGCACGCCCATGATGGGCTCCACGATCTCGAGCGAGACGTCGAGGTGCTCGAGCGTCTTGGCCTCGTGCGTGGCGCCCCAGATGTTGGCATCCGTCGAGTACGCCTTCTCGGCGCTGTCACGGTAGGGGAAGTCGTGGGCGACGAGCCACTCGCTCATCTCTTTGCGGCCACCGAGCTCGGTGACGAAGTCGGCGTCGAGCCACGGCTTGTAGATGCGCAGGGCGGGGTTCGCGAGCAGGCCGTAGCGGTAGAACCGCTCGATGTCGTTGCCCTTGTAGGTCGAGCCGTCGCCCCAGATGTCGACGCCGTCTTCTTTCATCGCGCGCACGAGCAGCGTGCCGGTGACGGCGCGGCCCAGCGGCGTGGTGTTGAAGTACGTGCGTCCGCCCGAGCGGATGTGGAACGCGCCGCAGGCGAGGGCGACGAAGCCCTCTTCGACGAGGGCGGTCTTGCAGTCGACCAGGCGCGAGACCTCGGCGCCGTACTGCGTGGCACGGCCCGGGATCGACGCGATGTCGTCTTCGTCGTACTGCCCCAGGTCGCCGGTGTACGTGCAGGGGATGGCGCCCTTGTCGCGCATCCACGCGACAGCCACCGAGGTGTCGAGACCACCCGAGAAGGCGATGCCGACGCGCTCGCCGACGGGAAGGGACTGAAGGACCTTGGACATGCCTCGATTCTATGGCGGCACGACCACGCACCCCGACTCGGCGGGGCAGTCCGTTCCCTTTCGCCCCCTGGGGAGGAGGGTCAGCCGACGGTGACGCCGGTGATCGTCACGGGGTTCGCCGGGGCGCCGTCGCGCGCGCCGCCGGCGACGCCTCCCGCGGCGATCGACTGCACGACGGCGAGTCCCTCGGGCGACATCGTGCCGAAGACGGTGTAGTCCGGGTCGAGCTGCGTGTCTTCGTACACCAGGAAGAACTGCGAGCCGTTGGTGCCCGGTCCGGCGTTGGCCATCGCCACCGTGCCCGCGGGATACGTCTCGCTCCCGTCGAGCTCGTCGGCGAACCGGTAGCCCGGTCCACCACGGCCGGTGCCCGTCGGGTCGCCGCACTGCAGCACGAAGATGCCCGAGGTGGTCAGGCGGTGGCATTCGGTGTTCGAGAAGTACTGCTGCTGGGCGAGCGAGACGAAGCTCTCCACCGTGCACGGGGTGCGCTCGCCGTCGAGGGTCAGCGGGATGTCGCCGGCCGAGGTCTGCAGCACCGCTTGCACCTCACCGGTGGGCTGCTCGGTCCCCGCCGCCGGCGGCGTGACGTCGACCGCGGGCTGCCCCGAGGCGGGGTAGGCGCACTCGCCCGACACCGCGCCGGCGCTCGGCGTGCTCTCGCTCGAAGGGCTCGTCGCCGGAGCCGGCTCGGTCGACGCGCATCCGGCGAGCAGGAGCAGGGCGGATGCGGCGAGGGCCGCGGACATCAGTCGAGTGCGCACGCGCTCCAGGGTACGGCGTCTACCTGGTGCGGAGCGCGACGAGCTCCAGCGCCGCCTTCTCGAACCAGACGCCCGCCGCGGGACCGCCGTTGCACTCCCCATCGCTCTCGCCCGGGCGCTTGATCCACAGCAGGGCGTCCAGCCCCCCGCTGCCCGAGACGGCCCGCGGCGTGCTGCCGAGACCCACGCCGGAAGGGTTGCACCAGTCGCCCGTCCAGCCGCGTCCGTTGCGCGAGGTGTCGATCACGTAGCGGGCGGTGCCTCCGAGCAGCGTCCGCAGGCTCTCGGCGTAACGCTGCTCGTCGGCGGTGAGCTTGAAGTTCGAGACGTTGGTGGAGAAGCCGCGGGCGCTCGCCACTCCCGCGGCACGCAGTCGCTCCGCCATCGTCTCGGCGGGGATCCAGTTGGAGTTGCCGGCATCGATGTACGAGGGGACTCCCGCGTCGGCCAGGACGCGCACCGCGTCGGCGATGAGACCGAGGCGGTCTCCCTGCCCGTCGCACTGTCCGAGCATGGACAGCGCGTCGGGTTCGACGATGGCGACGGAGGGCGTTCCCCGCAGCGTCTGCGCGACCAGGCGGGTCCACCGCTGGTACCCGGCAGCGTCGAAGCCCCCGGAGGAGTAGAAGTCGCAGTCGCGGGCCGGAATCGCGTAGAGGACGAAGACCGCGGTCTTCTTCTGCTGGATCGCGGCTCCCGACTCCGCCTGCAGCACCCGGACGAGGGTCGCGTCGTCGTACCACTCGCCGAGCCAGACGGCGGTCGGCTGGCTCGCGATGACCCCGATCTGCTTCGCCACGCTCGTGCGCCCGGCTGCCGCGGCGGCTTTCTGCGCCTCCGCCGCGGCGGAGTAGGTGGGCAGGGCGGGTCCGGATGCCAGGGGGTTCGGGCTCGGGGCCGTCACCGCGGTGCCGACCTCGCGTGCGACGGCGGGCGTGCCCGCGAGGAAAGAGAGCAGGGCGGCGATGAGAGCACCCGCGAACAGGCGGTTCTTCCAGCGCGTCGAGCACAGTGGCATCCGGAACCGCTTTCTCTGCACGGGCGGGGCGACTCAGTATGCCCGGCGCGGTGCCTCGAGGCCAGAGCGGACCTCAGCGTCGCCGCGTGCCGCGCGCCGCGTGCCGCGTGCCGCGCGCCCGGCCGAGAGCGACGACGCCGAAAGCGAGCGCGACGATGCCCGACGCGATCACCACGATGTAGCCGATGACCGAGCCCCACCCGTGCGACGCCGGATCGAGGAACGGGTAGGGGTACCAGAACGGGGCGCCCGTGGTCGGGTTGGTGATCAGCGGGGCGCGCAGCAGCGTGTAGACGATCCACACGATGGGGAAGATCGCCGCCCCGAACGCGGCGACCCACGGCAGACGCCGACGATTCGGCCCGACGAGCACGTCGAGCAGCAGGAACAGCGGCCCCCACACGTGCATGACCTCGTTCGACCAGCCGACCGTCTCGGGCTGCAGCGCCACGGCGCGCAAGAGCAGGTTGTAGACCACCCCCGTGACGATCATGTACGTCGAGATCCACGCCAGTGCGGTGGCGAGCGCGAGCGGGTCGGTTTCGAGGGCACGTCGTCGCGCGAAGAAACGCGCGCCCGCCATGACGAGCACGACGGCGGCGGACGCGTTCGAAAGGATGGTGAAGTAGCTGAAGAAATTGGCGATCACCGTCGTCAGGTCGCGCTCTCGGTCGACCGCCCCCGACACCGTCGAGACGAGTTGTGCGAGCACAGCGGCGGCGATCAGCGCGGCGACGGCGACTTGGGCGAGGCTCCACCCGGTGGCCCACTCGCGTGATCGCAGCATCGGTCCAGGCTAGCGGTGGCCCGGTGTCGGGGGTCTGCGCCGTGTCGGCCCGGCGGCTGGGGCGGCGCCGTGTCGGCCCGGCGGCGTTCGCACCCGCATGGTGGTGTCCGCGCTGGCGCGGGGCCGTGGGGCGCGCGGGGTGGTGTTCGCGCCGGGGTGGGGTGGTGGGGCGCGCGGGAGGGCGGCCACGCCGACGCGGGGCGGTGGTGAGGGGAGGGGATGCGGGGCCGGGAGGGCGTGGGAGCGCTCACGTCTCCTCCGCTCGACACATCTACTCCGCTCGACACGTCTCCTCCGCCGGTCACCGCGAGGGCTGCTGCGAGTGCGGCATCCCCGCGGCCAGCCCTCCGGCGCCCCCCCACCCGATCGCGCGCCGGTGTTGCGGAGCGGGGCGGCCCCGTCCCGCGCCCCCGCGCCAGCGCTGCCGGCCCGCGGCCGTTCGCGGTTCGGGGCGGTGTCGGACGTCCTCGATAGGATGGGGTGTACCGCCGGAATCAGACGCGAGGAGCGCACATGCCCGGAATCGTGATCGTCGGCGTCCAGTGGGGCGACGAGGGCAAGGGCAAGGCCACCGACCTGCTCGGTGAGCGCACCGACTGGGTGGTGAAGTTCAACGGCGGCAACAACGCCGGCCACACCGTCGTCATCGGCAACGAGAAGTATGCACTTCACCTGCTGCCCAGCGGCATCCTGTCTCCGGGCGTGACGCCCGTGATCGGCAACGGCGTCGTCGTCGACCTCGAAGTGCTCTTCAACGAGCTCGAGGCCCTCAACGCGCGTGGTCTCGACACGAGCCGCCTCAAGATCAGCGCCAACGCGCACATCATCACGCAATATCACCGCACGCTCGACAAGGTCACCGAGCGTTTCCTCGGCAAGCGCATGATCGGCACGACGGGCCGGGGCATCGGTCCCGCCTACGCCGACAAGATCAACCGCGTCGGCATCCGCGTGCAAGACCTCTTCGACGAGAACATCCTGCGGCAGAAGGTCGAGGGCGCCCTCGACCAGAAGAACCACCTGCTGGTCAAGATCTTCAATCGTCGTTCGATCACCGCAGACGAGATCGTCGACGACCTGCTCGCCTACGCGGAGCGCGTTCGCCCCATGGTGGCCGACACCTCGCTACTGCTGAACGACGCGCTCGAGGCGGGCGACGTCGTGGTGTTCGAGGGCGGTCAGGCCACCATGCTCGACGTCGACCACGGCACGTACCCCTTCGTGACCTCGTCGTCGGCGACGGCCGGTGGCGCGTCGACGGGCTCGGGCGTGGGCCCGAACCGGCTCGACCGCATCGTCGGCATCGTCAAGGCCTACACGACGCGCGTCGGCTCCGGCCCCTTCCCGACCGAGCTGTTCGACGAGAGCGGCGACTGGCTGCGCTCACGTGGGTTCGAGTTCGGCACAACGACCGGTCGCCCCCGCCGGGTCGGCTGGTACGACGCCCCCATCACGCGATACGCGACGCGCATCAACGGCATCACCGACCTCGTGCTCACCAAGCTCGACATCCTCGGCGGCCTCGAGCAGATCCCCGTGTGCGTCGCGTACGACGTCGACGGCGAGCGGTTCGACGACCTCCCGGTCAATCAGACCGACTTCCACCACGCGAAGCCGATCTACGAGAACTACCCGGGCTGGAGCGAAGACATCTCGACGGCGCGCACCTTCGAAGACTTGCCGCAGACCGCGCAAGATTACGTGCTCGCGCTCGAGAAGATGAGCGGCACACGCATCTCGGTCATCGGCGTCGGACCCGCGCGCGACCAGGTGATCGTGCGGCACGACCTCATCGACTGATGCGGTTCTGGGTCGGCGCCTACGCCCCCGACAACGGGTCGGCGGAGGGGATCGGCATCCTGCAGGCCAGTGAAGCCGATGCGCCGAGCGGCGGTGGCCCCCTCGGGATGGTCGCCACGGCCGTCGCCGCGCCCGGCTCGCCGTCGTGGATCGCCGCGCACCCGACACTCGACGTGCTCTATGCCGCGCTCGAGTTCGACGGCACCGTGCAGGCCTACCGTCGCGCGTCCGAGACACGCCTGACCCCGATGGGTCGTCCCGTCGAGGCGGGCGCGGCCGTGTGCCACATCGCCGTCTCGCCTGACGCGTCGTTCCTCATCGCCAGCTGCTGGGGCGACGGCCGCGTCGTGCGGATGGACCTGGATGCCACGGGCCGCCCGTCTCGTCCGGTGGTCGCCGCCGACGCCGTCGACCCCTACGGCGCCGCACCCACCGAGGGGACCGTGTCGACCGGGGCGCGGGTGTCGGGCGCGGTCGTCCCCGACCTCGCCGCCGCGGCCCGCGCGCTGCGCGAGGCGGCGGGTGAGGAGTACGCGCACCTCATCCCCGTTTACGACGAGCTGCCCGAGACCGATGCCGAGTCGGAGGAGGCCGCGGCCGGTGACCGCGTCTCGCGCGCGCACCAGGGCATCTTCCTCCCGGGCGGGCTCGTCGCCACCACCGACATGGGTCTCGACCTCGTCCGCATCTGGCGCGCGACGGGCGACGGCCTGCGGGCGGTCCAGGATGTCGTGCTGCCGAAGGGCAGCGGCCCACGACACGGAATCTGGCATCCGTCTGGCCACCTCTACGTCGTGACCGAGCTGAGCCGCGAGGTCTTCGTGCTCGCCCCCGATCGCGAGGGACGCTGGCACGTGCGCTCCGGGCAACCGCTCCTGGGCACCCTCGACACCGACACCGCCGCCGAACTCTGCGCGAGCCGCGACGGCTCCACGCTGTACGCCGGCGTGCGCGGTAGCGACACCGTCGGCGTGCTGTCGGTGCGCGGGGCGGGCGAGACGCTGCAGCTGCTCGCGTTGGCCGAAACGGGCACGCACTGGCCGCGCCACCACGTCGTCGTCGACGACACGCTGCTCGTCGCCGGGCAGCTGGCGCACGAGATCGTGTCGCTGCCCCTCGACGCGCGCACCGGGGTGCCGGGGCGAGTGCGTCACCGCACCGCGTCGCCGTCGCCGACGCGGCTGCTGCCGATGCGCTGAACCGTTCGGATTCGAGGCGAATCCGGCGCTGCGGCCGTGCGGTGGTGCCTGCTGCGGTGGTGCCTGTGCACGGCTGCGGGGGTTGTGGGGGACACGCCGGTGCGGTCGCCGTCGTGGCGGTGTGTCGTGCGGGGTCTCTGCCGTTGTGCACGGGTGGGGTGCGGCCGTGCGGTGGTGCCCGGGGCGGTGGTGCCCGTGCACGGCTGCGGGGGTTGTGGGGGACACGCCGGTGCCCGTGCACGGCTGCGGGGGTTGTGGGGGACACGCCGGTGCGGATGCCGTCGTGGCGGTGTGTCGTGCGGGGTCTCTGCCGTTGTGCACGGGTGGGGTGCGGCCGTGCGGTGGTTGCCTGCGGCGGTGGTGCCCGTGCACGGCTGCGGGGGTTGTGGGGGACACGCCGGTGCGGATGCCGTCGTGGCGGTGTGTCGTGTGGGGTCTCTGCCGTTGTGCACGGGTGGGGTGCGGCCGTGCGGTGGTGCCCGGGGCGGTGGTGCCCGTGCACGGTTGGAGTTCCGAACGGCGGCACGGTGCCGAGATGCCATCGGGGGCGGTGCCGTGCCACAGCGCCCCGGCGGCCGGCCCCGGCGCACCGCGCCCCCAAGCCCCAGCGCCCCGCGCCCCCGCGCCTCAGCGCCGCGGAAGGCGGTCGCCTACTTCTTGGCATCCTGTCGCGGGATCACGATCTGCTTGATGATCAGCAGAACGGATGCCGTGACGGGAATCGCGACGAGCGCGCCGAGAAGACCGAGCAGGGTGCCGCCGACGAGCGCGCCGATCACGACGAGCGCGCCGGGAATGGAGATCGTGCGGTTCATCACACGCGGTGTCAGCAGATATGCCTCCAGCTGCATGTAAACGAGGTAGGCGATGGCGAAGATCAATCCCGCGGTGGGGCTGACGATGAGCGTGAAGACGGTCGCGGTCGCCCAGAACAGCACCGACCCGACGAGAGGGATCAGCGTAATACCGAAGGCCATCGCGGCCAGCAGCGCCGCGAACGGCTGCTGCACGATCGTGAGAACGATGAAGGCGAACACCGCGTTGAACAGGGCGAGCACGACCATTCCGGCGAGGTAGCCGCCGACGGAGTCGGTGATCTGCCCCGTCATGTCGGCGACGGTCGCGCGACTGCGAGCCGGGGTGAGGCGTACGAGACTGTTCTTCATCCGCGGGAGGGATGCCAGGAAGTACAGGCTCAACACGAGCACGATGATGGCGCCCGAGACGAAAGTCCCGATGCTGATGCCCACCTGCAGGAGGCCACCGCCGATGGCCGCGATGTTGGACGGGTTCGTGGCGAAGTTCTGCACCTCTTTGAGCACGTCGCCGAGACTGTCGCCGAAGTTCGCCTCGACCCACCGCACGGCGTCGCTGTCGATGAGGTCGTTCACGAACGCGGGGATGTCGCCGACGAACTGCTCCACCTGCCGCACGACGGGCGGTATGAGCAACCAGAGCGACCCGGCGAGGATCAGCGCGAGACCGCCGAAGACGATGACGATCGACCACGCGCGCGACAGGCCGCGGCGCACCAGGAACCGCACGAGCGGGTCGAGGGCGAGGGCGACGAACAACGCGATCGCGATGTAGATGAGCACCGTCGACAGGTTCGACAGGGCGAAGGCCAGGAGCACGGCCGTGAGGCCGCCGAGCGTGAGGAAGAACCCCGCCGCGTACGGACGAGAGATCCCCGTCCACACGGGCCTGTCGCGCGAGGTCGGGGCGCCGGCCTCGGCTCCCGCGGCGGTGGGGTCGGGACGCGTCGATCGGCTCATGTTGACACTGTAGGACTCCCGGGTCGCGGCATTCGGACCGCCGCCCCACGCGGTAGGGTCGGAGCGATCTGGGAGGACACATGACCGACGCCGACCCCTCGACGATCCTGCAGGGGCTTCGCGGCAGCATCGACAACATCGACGCCGCGCTCATCTTCCTTCTGGCCGAGCGCTTCCGCTGCACCAAGCAGGTGGGCGTGCTCAAGGCGAAGCACGGGATGCCGGCATCCGACCCCGCTCGTGAGGAGCAGCAGATCGCCCGGCTCATGCGGTTGGCTGAAGACGCCGACCTCGATCCCGCCTTCGCCGAGAAGTGGTTCAACTTCGTCGTGGCCGAGGTGATCCGCCACCACCGCTCGGCGGCCGCGGAGTCGGTCAGCGACTGAGACCGCGACGCCCCCGTCCGTCGCCGCGGGCCGGGGCGCGTCCGCACGGCCGCCGTGGGCCACGGCGCTTCCGCGCCGCCGCCGTGGGCCGGGGACGCGTTCGCACGGCCGTCGCGGGCCACGGCGCGTCCGCGCCGTCGCCGCGGGCCGGGGAGGCGCCCGCGCCGCCGCCGCGGGCCGGGACGCACCCGTCCATCGCCGCGCGCTGGGACCCGTTCGCGCCGTCTCGACACGCCCGGACCGACCGGCGCCGGGCCCCGTCGGGAACCCGCCGACAACCCAGGGCACGCGCCCGCGCGTGACACACGGCATCCTGAATCGCAAGGCGATCGGCGATTTGCCAGCGTATCCATTGCGTGAAACCTTGGTCGAGGCCCGTTTCCGGGCCGCCCACCCGACCAGTCCGCGGTCGCCGGTGCCGCCTCGGGGGAGGAGGCGCCGCGAGCGTACGGTCGGCGGCCGAGGCGACGGATCCGACATCCGGCGCGCGTGCTCCACCCCCGGAGAGCACCGACGGCTGCCACCCGGGCGTGACCGCCGCGGCCACCCGAAGGCCGCCGAGGTACACAGTGACCCATCCGCCTGCTCTCGAGGCGCCCGCCCTCTCGGCCCGGAACCTCTTCAAGGTCTTCGGCCGTGCCCCGCACGACGCCGTCGACAAGCTCCGCTCCGGCGCCCGTCGCGACGAGATCGCCGAGCACGGGACCGCCGCCGTCATCGACGCGAGTTTCGACGTCCGACCCGGCGAGATCTTCGTCATCATGGGCCTGTCGGGCTCCGGCAAGTCCACGATCATCCGCATGCTGAACGGCCTGCACGAGGCCACCGCCGGCACCGTCGAGGTGCAGGGCGATGCGCTCACGGGCGTCGGCTCAGCGCGCTTGCGGTCGCTCCGACGCGAGCGTCTCGCCATGGTGTTCCAGCACTTCGCCCTGCTGCCCCACCGCACGGTCGCCGCCAACGTCGCCTACCCGCTCGAACTGCGCGGGGTCGGCAAGGCCGAGCGCCTCGCGAAAGCGCACGAGATCCTCGCCCTCGTCGGTCTCGACGGCTGGGGCGACAAGCTCCCGTCGGCGCTGTCGGGCGGGATGCAGCAGCGCGTCGGCATCGCCCGTGCGCTCGCCGCCGACACCGACATCCTGCTGATGGACGAGGCGTTCAGCGCCCTCGACCCGCTCATCCGCCGTGAGATGCAGGAGCAGCTCGTCGAACTGCAGCGGACACTGAAGAAGACCATCGTCTTCATCACGCACGACCTCAACGAGGCCATGTTCCTCGGCGACCGCATCGCCGTCATGCGCGACGGGCGCATCGTGCAGATCGGCACGCCCGAAGACATCCTCACCGACCCCGCGAACGATTACGTCGAGCAGTTCGTGCAGGACGTCGACCGCGCCCGCGTGCTGACCGCCGGCAACGTCATGGAACGGCCGCGTCCGCGCGTCGACGCCTCGGCGGGCCCCCGCACGGCCCTGCGACAGATGCGCGACGCCTACATGTCGGCCGTCTACGTCACCGACCGCGACCGCAAGCCGCTCGGCATCATCACCGATCGGGATGCCATGAAGCTCGTACGCGCGGGCGAGAACGCGCTCGTGTCGAAGCTGCGGCCGCTGCCGCAGAGCGTGCGCGAGGACGAGGTGCTCATGAACCTCTTCGTGCCCTCGGTCGAGTCGCCCCTGCCGCTCGCCGTGCTCGACGCGGAGGGCCGCCTGAGCGGCGTCATCCCTCGGGTGACCCTGCTCGCCGCCCTCGGCCCCGGCCCCACCGCCACCGAGGAACTCACCGTGCTGCCGCAGCCCCTGCCCTCCGCTGAGATCGACGCCGTGCTCGACGGGGTGCCCGCTGCCGCGGGGGTCGTGGCATCCGAGACCGAGGGGGTGCGCTGATGGAGGGCTTCCGCATTCCGGTCGGCTCCTGGGTGGATGCCGGTGTGGACTGGGTCCGCGACAACCTCTCGGGCGTGTTCGATGTCATCGCCCTGATCGTGCGCTTCCTCGTCGGCGGGCTCAGCGACGTGCTGCTCGCCGCTCCGATCATCGTGGTCATCGTCGTCGCGGCGGCCCTCGCGTGGCTGCTGCGCTCGTGGAAGCTCGCGCTGGGAACGGTGATCGGCTTCGCGCTCATCCTCGCGATGGGCCAGTGGGTCACCGCGATGCAGACACTCGCGCTGGTGCTCGTGGCGACCGTCGTGGCCGTGGCGATCTCGGTGCCGCTCGGCATATGGTCGGCGCGCAACGCCACCGTCCGCGCGATCCTGAAGCCGGTGCTCGATTTCATGCAGACGATGCCCGCCTTCGTCTACCTGATCCCGGCGATCACGTTCTTCAGCATCGGCGTGGTGCCCGGAGTCGTCTCGACGGTCATCTTCGCGTTGCCCCCGGGCGTGCGTCTGACAGAGCTCGGCATCCGCGGGGTCGACTCCGAGACCGTCGAGGCGGGACACGCGTTCGGGGCGACGCCCGGGCAGATCCTTCGCGGCATCCAACTGCCGCTCGCGATGCCCACGATCATGGCGGGAGTGAACCAGGTCATCATGCTCGCGCTGTCGATGGCGGTCGTCGCCGGCATCGTCGGCGCCGACGGCCTGGGCAAGGAGGTCGTGCAGTCGATCTCGACCGTCAACCTGCCCAAGGGCGTCGAGGCCGGCCTCAGCGTGGTCGTGCTCGCCGTCTACCTCGACCGCCTCACCGCGGCCCTCGGCAACCGCGCCGACAATCGCGGGTCGCTGCTGGGCGCGATCGCCCGGCGCCGCGTCGCGACCGCCGTCACGGCTGGACCCGCCGCGGAGCCGCACATCGACCCCGCCCCGACGGAGGCCGCGGCGACGCCGCAGCGCACGCCCGCCTCGCCTCGTCGCGCGCCGGTGTCGTCCGGACGCTGAGTCGCGGCATCCCCCCTCCTTCGCGCGAGGGGTCAGTTTTCGTCGCTTAGGCGCGCGCCAGGCGACAGAAAATGACCCCTCACGCGGGGGAGGCACTCGCATACGAAAAGGAAGAGAAATCAGTGATGAACACGCGACACCTCACCTCCGGCCTCGCCCTCGGCGCCGCGGGAGCCCTGCTGCTCGCCGGCTGCGCGAGCGGCAACATGGCCGAGGGCGGCTCGGGCGACGGCGGCGAGAAGGGCACGATCACGCTCGGATTCCTGCCCTCGTGGACCGACGGCCTCAGCACCGCGTACCTGCTCGAGGACCAGCTCGGCAAGCTCGGCTACCGCGTCGAGATGCAGACGCTCACCGAGGCGGGCCCCCTCTACACCGGCCTCGCCCAGGGCGACGTCGACATCTACCCCTCGGCCTGGCCCGAGCTCACGCACAAGTCGTACATGGACCGCTACGGCGACCAGATCGACGACCTCGGCGCGTACTACGACAACGCCAAGCTGACCATCGCGGTGCCGAGCTACGTCGACATCGACTCCATCGAGCAGCTGAAGGGCGAGGCCGCGCGGTTCGACGGCCGCATCTACGGCATCGAGCCGGGGGCCGGTCTCACCACGCAGACGCAGGAGACGATGCTCCCCGGGTACGGTCTCGACGGCGAGTTCGAGCTCGTGACCTCGTCGACCGCGGCGATGCTCACCGAGCTCGACAACGCCATCGCGGCGCAGAAGGACATCGCGGTGACGCTGTGGCGTCCGTTCTGGGCCAACGACGCCTACGACGTGAAGGACCTCGAAGACCCCCAGGGGCTGATGGGCGCCCCCGAGGCGCTTCACTTCCTCGGGACGTCGGGCTTCGCCGAGCGGTATCCGGATGCCGCTGACCTCATCGCCGGCATCCAGCTCGACGACGAGCAGTACGGCTCGCTCGAAGACCTCGTGGTCAACGAATACGGCGAGGGTCGCGAGGCCGAGGCCGTCGACGCCTGGCTGGAGCAGAACCCCGGCGCGTTCTCGACGCAGCGCTGAGTGTCTTCGCGACGGCCTCCTCTGCACCGGAGGGGGCCGTCGTCGTGCGGGCGGGGCGTTGCTCGGGAAGGGCGGCTTCTCGTAGCTTCCGACCGCGACTGTGCGGGCACACCGTCATTCCGCGGTCCTCCGAGCGCCCGCCCCGTCTCGGGTTCAAGTGCGCCGGCCACCGTGGGTTCAGCCGGTCGTGTGCGCCGCCGCCGGCCGCCGTGGGTTCAGGCGATCGCGTGCGCACCCGTGAAACGCGTGATGAAGCCGGGGTGGCCGGCGGGCATCGCGAGCACCGAATCGGGTGTGCGACCGACGAGCTGCGGGAAGCCGGAGTCGGCGACGAGGTCGTCGTCGAGCACGTCGAGCTCGGCCGAGACGAGCGGCCAGGGCTCGTGCGTGTTCGCCGCCCAGATGGTGCGACCGAGGTGCCGCTCGTGAAAGCCCCAGCGGGCGGTGAGGAAGCGCGAGAGGGGCGTGTCGACCGTGTCGGCGCCGAGCGTGGCTCGCACACGGGTTTCCGGATGCCGCCGCCCGTGCCGCCGCGACCGGTACTCGATGCGCGCGCCCTCGGTGCGAACGCCCGCGCGGGCCCAGCGGTAGGGGAGGCCGAACAGGGCGCGGGCGGCCAGCACGGGAGCGAGATGCTCCGCCTCGAGGGTGCGGAACACCACCCCGCGGCGTCCTTCGTCGTCGACGGCGTAGGTGCGCACGTTGATCTCGGTGAAGGTGCCGAGCAGCGGCACGGGGGGCAACGGGAGGAAGCGGAACTCGCTCAGCACGAAGGGCACGAGCCCGACCCACGCCGACCCGTCGTGCACGTCGGGGCGGGTTCCCGGGGGCAGCAGCGGGGCGACCTCGGCCGGGTCGACGCGCCAGTGCACGAAGACGGCGCGGTTCCACCGCTGCGCGATGACGGCGCGTCCGGGCAGGTCGGGGGCGTGGCGCTCAGTGATCACCGGGTCATTCTGGCCCCGGCGCCTCGGTGCGGAGGGACACTGGACAGATGACCCCGTCGTCTGGTGCGGACCCCCGGCTCGTGGCATCCATTCGCGACCTGCTCGCGGCGCGCGACGCCGACAAGACGATCTGCCCGTCGGAGGCCGCTCGCGTGGTCGGCGGCGACGACTGGCGCGACCTCATGCAGCCGGCGCGCGACGCCGCGCACTCGTTGGTCGAGCTCGGCGAGGTCGAGGTCACACAGAAGGGCGAGGTGGTCGACGTGACCACCGCCCGGGGGCCGGTGCGGATCCGTCGGAAGCGTTAGACCAGCAGATCCGGAGTCGTGCGTCGGATCCGGATGCCGCGGGCCATTCCATCCGGATCTCCTGCATCCTTCCGGATCGAGCACCCGGCTGGGTCGGCGGGCGACGCGTCAGGCGACGGAGCCGGTCGCCTCGTCGGAGGGCGTTGTCGATGCCGGGCGCGTCGCCGTGCCGCGTGGGAGCTCGAGCGCGACCTTCTTCTCGAGCACGTCGACGGCCTCGTCGCTCAGCCAGATGAGCCCGTCGAGCTCCTCGCGCACGCGTCGGTACGCGAGTTGGCGTTCGTGCGGCGTTGCCGCCTGGTCGGTGGCGACGCCCAGCAGTTGCTTCGCGGTGTCGAGGCGCTTGCGTTCGTCGGGGGAGAAGGCGGCGTCTTTCACGCGACGCGCGTCGCGCTCGGCGACGTCGAAGGCGACCTCGTAGTCGGTGACGGCCTCGCGATACTCCCGCAGTCGTTCGGGTGGGAGGGTCTCACCGTCTCGCGGGCGGAGGTTGTCGGCGACCTTCTTCGCGCGCAGGAACGCGGCCGTCAGCGGCTGACGGCCATCGCTCATGGCGGGGAAGCTGATGAGCTTCGACGCGTCGAGTTCGTAGTCGAGCCAGCGGTGCGTGACGGCATCCTGTGCCGCGATGACACGTCGCTGGTCGTCGGCGATGGGTGGCGGAGCCGTGACGGGCACCGTGGGCGCGGCACCGCCTTGCGCACGAATGAGCTCGATGCGCTCTCGGTGACGTCGACGCTCCGCGAGCTCGCGGCGCTTGCTCGCCGCACCGATGGCGCCCATGGTCATGCCGAAGAGGGGGAAGACCATCCACCAGTAGTCGCCCGCGAACGCGAAGAAGTCGTGCACGGGCGCCATGCTACGCCGTAAGCCCGGATGCCTCAGGAAGCCGGCGGTCGCGGCCGATCGCGCGCGGGCGGCGGCCACACCGGGCCGTTCTTCGGCGCGTCGCCGCTGGTTCGGGGCGTCGAGGGCGCGGCATCCGGTTCGCTCTTGGCGGTGCGCTTTGCGCTGCGTTCGCTCCAGCTGCGGGCTGCCGCCCGGCCCATCGACTCCATCGAGCGCGACAGCGCGCGTTGGGCGGTCTCGGCGAGATCGGATGCCACCCGGCCCCACGCGTCGCCTTCTTCGATGCGGGGCTGCTGCTCGCCGCGGCGGGCCGTCTGCTCGGCGTGGTCGAAGGCGTGCGCGGCGCGGCGCACGGCGTCGCGGTAGGCGAGGAACTCGGCCGGTGCGAGGCGTGTCTGGGGCGTGGCCGGGCGCAGCCACTGGGCACGCTCGTGCGCGCGCAGGAATTCGGCGAGCAGCGGGGAGCGCGGGTCGGTCATCATCGGGTAGTCGATGGCGAGGGCGAGGTCTGTCTCGTACGCCATCCATCGGGCGAGGATCGCGTCGTGCTCGGCGAGGAGACGCACGATCGGCAACGGCGCGTTACCGGAGCGGATGGCCGGGAGCATCGCCTTCGCGGCTTTGACCCCCGCTCGCCGCGCGCGCACCTCGGCCGCCGCGGCACGAAGGTCGCGCTGCCGGTCGACGAGTCGCGCGCGCGCGGCGGAGACGACGTCGGGCGAGACCCGGGATGCCGCGCGCTCCGCCTGCGCGCGGACGACCTCGGCGTCGGCGACCTTGACGTCGGCGCGACCGCGGGCGACGGCGAGTCGCGCCGTCTGCAGGTCGAGCTGAGCGGCATCGAGTTCGAGGCGACGCGCTGCGGACTTGCTCAGTGGCCGCGATGCCCACGCGCGAGTGGCGCGGTCGCCGGTGGTCGTCACGCCGGGCGTGCTCGAACCGGCGGGGAGGGCGCGGCGACGGGTACGGCGCACGCCGACCCAGCCGACGGTGCCCGCACCGGCCGCGGCCGGGCCGATCCACCACCACTCGGCGAACAGGGCCAGGAGGGGTTCCACGCCCCCATGCTACGTCGGGGCTCCGTCACGGTGCTGGGCGTCAGGCCGAAATCCGCAGCAGGGCGGGCGTGCCGGTGTCGTCGCCTCGGGCGGGGGCGTCAGGCCGGAATCCGCAGCAGGGCGGGCGTGCCGGTGTCGTCGCCTCGGGCGGGCTCTGGCGCCGTCGGGGAAGGCCCCGGCGTGGGGCGACGTGCTGCGCGGGTGCACGTCGACCGGCGACGCTTCCCCCGGCGGGGGAACGCGTGACGGTGCCGACGGCGTTGAGGCTCTTCCCGCACGACATCGACCACGGCGTCGAGTCGTTCGCGTGGCGGTGGTGCCCGACCCTTCGCGCGGAGGCGGTGCTGCTCAGCGCAGGATCAGCGAGATGACCGTGGCGCCACCGCCGGTGAGGATCAGCGCGGCGATCACGATCCACGCGGTGATCTTGACGCGCTTCTGGCGCTTGTCGCTGAAGACGGTCATGTCGTCATCGTCATCGGTCATCGCACGTCTCCTCTCGGGGGTGTCGGGGCTGATGCTCGGGCGGAGGGGGCCGTGACCTGGGCCGGACCGTGACCTGGGCCGGGCCGTGACCTGTGCGGGGCCGTGACCCTGGGCGGGTCCGTGACCCCGGGCGGGCCGTGACCCCGGGCGGGGCCGGCGGCGTCGGGGCGGGCCCGACGCCGCGCGGCGTCAGACGACGGGCTCGGCGATGGTCGGACCGAAGACCGCGGGAAGCGTCTCGGTCGACAGGCGCCGCAGCTCGGCGACGGGGACCGTGAACACGTCTTGGATCTCGAGCGCCGCCTCGGTGCCCGGCTCGATGTCGGTCACGCCGATGCGCAGCACCGGGTAGCCTCGGCCGTCGCACAGCCCGCGGAACTTCACGTCTTCCTCGCGGGGGACGCTGACCAGCACGCGACCGGTCGACTCGCTGAAGAGGGCGGCCGTGGCATCCACGCCGTCGCGCTCCATGAGCTCGGTGAGCCAGACGCGCGCGCCGACGCCGAAGCGCATCACGCCCTCGGCGAGGGCCTGCGCGAGACCGCCCGACGACAGGTCGTGCGCGCTCGAGACGAGCGACTGCGAACCCGCGGCCTGCAGCAGCTCCGCGAGCTTGCGCTCCTGCGCCAGGTCGACCTTCGGCGGGCGTCCGCCGAGGTGGTCGTGGATCGTGCCGGCCCACTGCGAGCCGTCGAGCTCGTCGGCGGTGACGCCGAGCAGGTAGAGGTTCTCGCCGGCATCCTGCCAGCCGCTCGGGATGCGCGCGGCGACGTCGTCGATGATGCCCATGACGCCCACCACGGGGGTCGGGTGGATGGGCTGGTCACCGGTCTGGTTGTAGAACGACACGTTGCCGCCCGTGACCGGGATGCCGAGCTCGAGGCATCCATCGCTCAGGCCCTCGACGGCCTGGCTGAACTGCCACATGACCTCGGGGTTCTCGGGGCTGCCGAAGTTCAGGCAGTCGGTGACCGCGGTCGGCACGGCGCCGGTGACGGCGACGTTGCGGTACGCCTCGGCCAGCGCCAACTTGGCACCGTTGTACGGGTCGAGCTGGTTGTAGCGGCCGTTGCAGTCGGTGGCGATCGCGAAGCCGAGGCCGGTCTCTTCGTCGACGCGGATCATGCCGGCGTCGTCGGGGAAGCTCAGCGCCGTGTTGCCCAGCACGTAGTAGTCGTACTGGTTGGTGATCCACGAGGTGTCGGCGAGGTTGGGGCTCGCGACGAGGGTGGTGAACTGCTCGCGGAGGGTCTCGGCATCCGTCGCCCGGGGCAGCGTTGCGGCCGAGTCGGCCTGCAGCGCGTCGATCCACGTCGGGTAGGCGACGGGGCGCTCGTAGACGGGGCCGTCGACGGCCACGGTGGAGGGGTCGACGTCGACGATGCGCTCGCCGTACCAGTCGATGACGAGGCGGCCGTCGCCGGTGACCTCGCCGAGGACGCTCGTCTCGACGTCCCACTTGCCGACGACGGCGAGGAAGGCGTCGAGCTTCTCGGGCGCGACGATCGCCATCATGCGCTCCTGCGACTCCGACATGAGGATCTCTTCGGGCGTGAGCGAGGGGTCGCGCAGCAGCACCTTCGACAGCTCGACCTTCATGCCGCTGTCGCCGTTGGCGGCGAGCTCGCTCGTGGCGCACGAGATTCCGGCCGCGCCGAGGTCTTGGATAGCCTCGACGAGGTCGTCGCGGTACAGCTCGAGGCAGCACTCGATGAGCACCTTCTCGGCGAACGGGTCGCCGACCTGCACCGCGGGACGCTTGGTGGGGCCGCCGTCGGCGAAGGTGTCGGATGCCAGGATGCTGGCGCCGCCGATGCCGTCGCCGCCCGTGCGGGCGCCGAACAGCACGACCTTGTTGCCCACGCCGGTGGCGTTGGCCAGCTTGATGTCTTCGTGGCGCATGACGCCGACCGCGAGCGCGTTGACGAGCGGGTTGCCCTGGTAGACGGCGTCGAAGACCGTCTCGCCGCCGATGTTGGGCAGGCCGAGGCAGTTGCCGTAGAACGAGATGCCGCTGGTGACACCGTGCACGACGCGGGGGGTGTCGGGGTGGTCGATGGCGCCGAAGCGCAGCTGGTCCATGACGGCGACGGGACGCGCGCCCATCGAGATGATGTCGCGCACGATGCCGCCGACGCCGGTCGCGGCCCCCTGGAACGGCTCGATGTAGCTGGGGTGGTTGTGCGACTCGACCTTGAAGGTGACCGCCCAGCCGTCGCCCACGTCGACGACGCCGGCGTTCTGGCCCATGCCGACCATGAGGCGGGTCTTCATCTCGTCGCTGACCTTCTGGCCGAACTGGCGCAGGTAGATCTTGCTCGACTTGTACGAGCAGTGCTCGCTCCACATGACCGAGTACATGGCCAGCTCACCACTGGTGGGGCGGCGGCCCAGGATCTCGCGGATCTTGGCGTACTCGTCGCTCTTGAGACCGAGCGCGCCGTACGGCTGCTCTTTCTCGGGCGTGGCGATCGCGTTCTCGACCGTATCGGCGAGGGCGGTACGGGCGGCGGGGTTCGGGGTGGTCACGCGGCTGAGCTCCAAGAATCGCAGGGGCCGGACGGGCATCAGTCTAGTTGGGACCGCCGACATTGCCGGGGTGGTCGGCGGAACAGCCGCAGGGCGACCGACGCGACCTCGATCCCCGGCCACCTGCAGAGCACGGCCCCGGCGGTAAGGCTGTGCAGACGGTCGCGGCTGCACACGAGCAGCATCCGCACGGGCTGCGGCTCTCTCGAATCATCGCGCCCCTCCGCCGAGGCGCATCGGCGGCGGTAGTCTTCCGTGCGTGTACGACGACTTCGGACGCTGAGATGCCCGCACGGCCTCGCGCGACTGCCACCCGGGCACTCGCATCTTCAGCGTTCCCGCCGGCCGACTCCGGCGCGGTGGGATGACCGAAAAGGATCGTCTCCATGTCTTCAACCGAGCTCGCGAACATTATCGGCCTCGTCGGCGTCGCGCTCGTCGTCGTCACCTATCTGCTGCTGCAGATCGGCCGCGTGCGCGTCGACCAGTTGCGCTACTCCCTGCTGAACGCCGTCGCCTCCGTGCTGGTGCTGGTCTCGCTGGCCGCGCACTGGAACCTCGCGTCCGTCGTGATCGAGGGGTTCTGGCTGCTGATCAGCGTGTACGGCTGTCTCAAGTGGGTACGGACACGTCGTCGTCGCGAGACGACCGCGTCGTAGCAAGAACCGCTCCGGTCGTCGCCCTGCGGTGGCGGCCGGAGCGCCCTCCCGTATCTCCGGTGCCGACGTAGGCTGGTCAGCGCTCATCCCGAACGGGAAGGACGGCCCTTGCAGATCGTCATCGCCCCCGACAAGTTCAAGGGCACCCTGACCGCGCGAGCAGCGGCGGATGCCATGGCCGCGGCCGTCCGCAAGCGGTGGGCTGACGCCGTCATCACCGTGATTCCGATGGCGGACGGCGGCGACGGCACGCTCGACGCCCTCGGCGGGTCGAACCGCCGCGACACGGTGATCGGTCCGCTCGGGCGCCCGGTCGACGCCGGCTGGCGCTTCGACGGCGACCTGGCCGTGATCGAGTCGGCAGCGGCATCCGGGCTCGTGCTCGCCGGGGGTGCCGAGGGCAACGATCCGTGGAGCGCCACGAGCCGCGGCGTCGGCGAGCTCATCGCGCTCGCCCTCGACGCCGGCGCGGCCCGGGTGCTGGTCGGCATGGGCGGCTCGGCGATGACGGACGGCGGGCGCGGAGCCATCAAGGCGCTGGGAGACCGCGTGCCGTTCCCCGCGGGCCGGGTCGTGGTGCTCACCGACACGACGGTCACGTTCGCGGAGGCCGCGCGGGTGTTCGCACCGCAGAAGGGGGCCGACGGTCCCATGGTGGCGCGCCTCACGGCCCGCTTGGAGACGGATGCCACGGACTGGGCCCACCGTTTCGGTCGCGACGTGCGGACAACACCGCGCACGGGCGCCGCAGGGGGGCTCTCGGGCGCACTGTTCGCCGCGGGCGCCGACCTCGTCGATGGGGCGGCGTACATCGCCGACGCCCTCGGCCTCGTCGCCGCGGTCTCCGCAGCCGACCTCGTGCTGACGGGTGAGGGGGCCTTCGACGCGACGACGCAGGCGGGGAAGGGGCCGGGTCACGTGCTCGCGCTCGCCGCGGCCCATGGCGTGCCGGCCCTGGTCGTCGCGGGCGTCGTCGCGCGCGATGCACGCGGTCCGGGCATCACGGCCGTCGCCGACGTCGTCGGCATCGATCGTTCTCTTCAGCACGCGGCGGACGCGGTCCGCGTGGCGACGGCGCACGTTCTGGCCTCGACAGATGTCGGGCGTCAGTCGTCGTGTGCGAGATCGCGCACACCCTCGACCGGGGACGATCCCGGGAAGTGATGACGGAGCCGGTCCACGCCGCGCTGCGGGTGGGCGTCGGCGGCGAGATCGGCGCGGCGAGCCCGGGTCTTCGCGGGGTCGAGATCCATCGCCTCGGCACGGTGCGCCTCCAAGCGAGGATCGGCCTCGCCGTCGCGGTTGAACGACCACATCAGCTTCGGTTCGCCGAGAGGCAACGAGTGCCCGCCGCCGAGGTCGTGACGACCCGTGTGCCAGGTGTGCCACGTCTTGCCGTAGCTGTTCATCAGCCGCTTCATCAGGGCTTTCTCCGCCGCGGCGGGGAGTCCGGGTGCGATGAGGGAGCCGCCCAGAATCTCGTAGTTGTGGGGATGCCAGTACTCCTGCTCCTCCTCGGGCAACGTCTCGAACACCCGCTCGGACACGATGTATTCGATGCCGATGAGGTTGGCATCCGGGGTGTTCCCGTCGAACAGGGTGGCTTGGATGAAGTCGTCGTTGACGACGCGGCAGTAGTGGTGGGCCTCCATCTGCATCGACGGATCGTCGAGCGCGGGGTGGAAGCCGCACACGTAGACGTCGAAGTGCTTCAGCGGTGCGGTGCTCTGCAAGAGATCGGCGCCCTTCTCCAGAGCGGCGAGGCCCACGCTCTTACGTTCTCCGGCGGCGTTCAGGGGGCTCTGGCGGTTCTTGGTCACGGGTCCTCCTTCGTCGGGAAGGTCTCACGGTGGGCTCCGTCGGCATCGGCCGTCAGCCGGGTTGACGGGCGGCGGCGGGGCATCCCGTCGCCACCCCGACGGTCGGACGCTTCGGATGTTCCCGACCGTCGTCATCCAGACTCAGTAGGGGATCGTGCACGCGCGCGTCGTCGCGCCGGTGCTCGCGGGGCGCACCGCCGTCATGCTGCCCCGGGCCGTCGGCATCCTCCTGCGCGGTCCCGGTGCTGAACGTGATCCCGGCCCTGTGATCGGCGTCGGGCCGAGGCCTGAGCGCGCGCCGACGTGGGCGCGGCGTCGCGGCGCCTGATTCCGGCCCGGTCGGGGCTCGTGGTGGGATGGCCGGTATGCGCCTTTCCTCCCGCTTCGTCTCCGGCATCGTCTGCACGGGGCTCGTGCTCGTCACGGTGGGCTGTACGGGCTCCACGGAGAACCCGTTCGACGCACTCTGCGCAGACCCGGTCGTCGTGACGTGCGAGCCCGCCGACGGGCCGCTTTCGATCACGGTCGATGCCGCGGCGGCGGACGACGCCGTCCAGGACTTCGCCGGTCGGGTGCAGGATGCCGCGACGCAGACGCAACGCGAACTCACCCTGCGTGCCGACGACCCGTCCGCGGTGCAGCTCGACCCCGAGGTCACGGCGACCCCCAAGTGGCAGTTCACGCTGCAGCCCGGCGGAACCGTTGACGCGCTCGCCGGCGTTCTCGAGGCGGCGGCCGTGCCGGGAGCCAGCGGGATCTTCGCGGGTCTGGGCTGGCCGTCCGCGGAGGCGGCGACCCTCGACGACGTCGAGCCGCTCATCACCGCCCTCTCCTCGACGACGCTGTTCGCCGACGGGGGCACGTTCACGGTGCCGTCGTTGCGCGAGCGTTTCCGACTCGTCTACGTGCCCGCGTTCACGACGCTGGACGGCGTGCGCGAGGTCGTCTCGGTCGCCCGGGATTATCCGGATGCCGAGGTGCTCCTCGAAGCACCCACGGCGGGGCCCAATCAGCCGACGTTCTACGTCGCCCACCTGACACCCGACGAGGCGGTGCAGCTCGAGGCGCGGTTGAGCGCCCCGCAGATGGCTTCGGCGAGCATTGCGGGGGCGCCCCTGGAATTCGTGCTGACGTCGTTGACCGAACAGGGAACGGAGTCGATCACGGGCACCTTCGGCGGGATCGCCGGCTGACCGGTGTTCGTGGCCGCGCCCGCCGCGCGGCGCGGTGCAGGGCCCGGGGCCTGTGGCGGCCCGGGGCTCGTGGCGGGCCGGGTTTACGGCGCGGGGCCTGTGGCGGCCCGGGTTCGTGGCGGCCCGCGGCGCCGTGCACGGCGCGGGACCCGGGGCCCATGGCGGCCGTGGAACGGATTCGGAGTAAGGAAACAGATTCGGATGCCGCGGTGCGAACGCTCCGAATCTGTTGCACCCGTCCGGATCCGGTGCCCCCGCCGCCCCCCGGCGTCAGCGTCAGGCGGTCTTCGCGATGCGCACCCGGATGTCTTTCATCAGCGGCTGATCGCTCTGGCGGCTGTAGTCGTCGGGCCCGAGCAGCACGTTCATCTCCGGGAAGTAGCCGGCCGCGCTCCCGCGAGGGGTGTCGTACTCCAGCGCGCGGAACGCGGTGACACTGCGTACCGAGCCGTCGCGCGAGGTCGCCACGATATCGACGAGGTCGCCCTCTGCGATACCGCGCTCCTTCATGTCCCGCCGGTTCATGAACACCAGTTCGCGGATGTTGCGCACGCCCCGGTAGCGGTCGTCGGCCGAGTAGATCGTTGTGTTCCACTGATCGTGCGACCGCATGGTCTGCAGCACCAGCACATCGGCCTCTTCGGGAATGACGTTGGGCAACGCAGCCTGCGAGAACTCCGCCTTGCCCGAGGGCGTGCGGAAGTCGCGCTCGCGCGCGGGCTGCGGGATGCGGAAGCCGTAGTGCTGTCGCACGAGCTCATTGAAGCCCTCGAAACCCGGCAGCACCTTCGCCATCGTGTCGCGGATGCGGTCGTAGTCGCCGACGTACCACTCCCACGGCGTCGCCGAATCGGGCATGGTCGCCCGGGCGATCCTCGCGATGATCTCGGGCTCGCTGAGCAGGTGCGGCGACGCGGGCTTGCGGGAGCCGAGCGAGAGCATGACCGAGCTCATGGCATCCTCGGTCGAGATCGACTGCGGCCCGCTCTCTTGCTCGTCGCGCTCGGTGCGGCCGAGGCAGGGGAGGATCAGCGCCTGCTTGCCATGGGTGAGGTGGCTGCGGTTGAGCTTGGTGCTCACGTGGGCGGTCAGCTCGCACCGACTCATGCCCTCGGCGGTGAGCGCGGTGTCGGGAGCGGCCCGCACGAAGTTGCCCCCCATGCCGAGGAAGACCTTGAGGTCGCCCCGGTGCAGTGCCGCCACCGTGTGCACGGTGTCGAGGCCGGGCTCGCGGGGCGAGGTGATGCCGCACACCTCGTCGAGCTTCGCCAGCCACTCTTCGGTGGGCTTGTGGTTGATGCCGCAGGTGCGGTTGCCCTGCACATTGCTGTGGCCGCGCACGGGTGAAGGGCCCGTGCCCTTGCGTCCGACGTTGCCGCGCAGCAGGAGCAGGTTGACGATCTCGCGCACGGTGTCGACGCCGTGCTGGTGCTGGCTGACGCCGAGGCACCAGCTGATGACGCAGGCTTTCGAGGCGAGGTACACCTCGGCGGCGGCGCGGATCTCGGCCGCGGTCAGACCGGCCTGCTCGACCAGCTCGTCCCAGGTCGTCGCCTCGACGAGGGAGCGATAGTCGTCGAGCCCCGTCGTGTACTCGTCGAGGAACGCCTGGTCGAGGGCGGTCGGGTCGGCCTCGGACGCCTCGAAGACGACCTTCGCCATGCCGCGGACGAGCGCGAGGTCGCCGCCCGGCCGCACCTGCAGGTTCATCGTGCTGGTCGGGGTGGAGTGGAAGGTCGCCATGTCGACGATCTCGTGCGGGACGATCGTGCGGGTGCCGGCGACCTCGCGGAGCGGATTCACGTGCACGACCTGCGCGCCCCGGTCAATTGCCTCGGCAAGGCTGGTGAGCATGCGCGGGGCGTTCGAAGCGGCATTCACGCCGAGGACGAAGAGGGCGTCGCAGCTCTCCCAGTCCTCGAGGTCGGCGGTGCCCTTGCCGGTGGCGAGCGATGCCGTGAGCCCGCGGCCGGAGCCCTCGTGGCACATGTTCGAGCAGTCGGGGAGGTTGTTCGTCCCGAGCTCGCGCGCGAACAGCTGGTAGAGGAACGACGCTTCGTTGCTCAACCGACCGGACGTGTAGAAAGCCGCCTGATCGGGGGAATCGAGGGCCGTGATGTGCTGCGCGATGAGGCGGAACGCGTCGTTCCACGAGATGGGGACGTAATGGTCGGTCGCGGCGTCGTAGACCATCGGGCCGACGAGGCGCCCGGCGTCTTCGAGCTCGAAGTCGCTCCACTGCGACAGCTCACTCACCGAGTGCTCGGCGAAGAATTCCTTGCCCACGCGCTTGTGCGTCATCTCCCACGTGACGTGCTTGATGCCGTTCTCGCAGATGTCGAGGGCGACGCCCTTGTCGTCGGGCCACGCGCAGCCGGGGCAGTCGAAGCCGCTCTTGGGGTGGTTCATCGTGAACATCGCCTTGGTGCCCGCGACCGGCTGACGCTGCTCGAGCAGCACCTTGCCGACGGTCAGCGCGGCGCCCCAGCCGGCCGCCGGGTGCTCGTAAGCGCCCGTGCTCGACCAGTCGCCGTCGACCCGCGGGCCGAGGCCCCCCTGGCGCGGCTTCTCGGTCATCAGTCCGAAGGACTCACCCATCTTTGACCCTCCGATGGTCGTGGCGCCGGGCTCGTGGCATCCGGCCGTGGTCAGCGTACGCTCGCGACCTCTGTCGCTGCGGGGGTTGTGGACGGAACGCGAATGCGATCGGCGCGGGTGTAGAGGTTCATGCTCGAGCCACGCACGAACGCGGCGAGGGTGAGCCCCGCGCGCTCGGCGAGCTCGATGGCGAGCGACGAGGGCGCCGACACGGCGGAGAGGATCGGGATGCCGGCCATCACGGCCTTCTGCACCAGCTCGAAGCTCACGCGGCCCGACACCTGCAGCACGGTTCCGCGCAGCGGGAGCCGGTCGTTCAGCAAGGCCCAACCGACGACCTTGTCGACCGCGTTGTGTCGGCCGACGTCTTCGCGGGCGACCAGCAGCTCGCCCGTCACGACGTCGAAGAGCGCCGCGCCGTGCAGGCCGCCGGTCTTGTCGAACGTCTTCTGCCGCTCGCGCAGGCGGTCGGGGAAGGCGGCGACGTCGTGCGCCGAGACCTCGATGTCGTCGGAGGACACGTCGTAGCTCGACACCTTCTCGACAGCGTCGATGGATGCCGTGCCGCACACCCCGCACGAGCTCGTCGTGAAGAAGGATCGCGGGGTGGGTGGGGCCACCCCCGGTGCGAGGGTCAGGTCGAGCACGTTGTAGGTGTTGCCGTCGGCACCACCGGTGCCCGGGCCGCCGCAGTGGATCGCGCGGGCGAACTGGTCGCCGCGACTGATCACACCCTCCGAGACGAGGAAGCCGGCGGCCAGCTCGACGTCGTGCCCGGGCGTGCGCATGGTGACGGACAGCGGGGAGCCGCCGACGCGGATCTCCAGCGGTTCTTCGACCGCGATGGCATCCGGTCGCTGACGGTTCGCGCCCTCGAGCGTGATGCGCGTGACGCGGCGGGACGTGGTGAGGCGGCCCATGTCAGGCGTCGGCTCCGGCGGGGAAGGGGGACATGGGGGAAGCGTACGCCGGGCCGCCGACATCGGGTCGGCGACCTCGGGTCGGGGGATCGGGTCGGGGGATCGGGTCGGCGGCATCAGTGCGCCGACATGGGGTCGGCGGGATGGGGTCGTGGCGGAGGGAGGGGATTCGGCGACGGGAGGATGGCCCGGCCGCGTGGCATCCTCCGTTCCCGGGTCTCCTCCCGCGGCGGCGAATCGTTCCGGCGCGGGAGCGCGACTACGCGTCGGCTTCCTCGGGAATCGGCACGACCCATTCGTGCGAATACAGATCTCGCGAACTTTTTCAAGTCCGGCGTGACGTTCACCTCGTTCGGTACGTCTTAGTCATGTAGGTCGCAACACCTACCCCGGAGCATCCGGGTCACGAACTCTGAAAGGCATCGACATGGCTGAGAACACCACCCCCGCCGCCCAGAACGTCCCCCAGGCGGCATCGCGCGTGAACCGTCCCCTGGGCGCCCGCGGTGCGGAGGCCCAGACCGAGGGCAAGACCACGATCGCCGAGGGCGTCGTCGCCAAGGTCGCCGGTATCGCGGCTCGCGAGGTCGCCGGTGTGTACGCGCTCGGCGGCGGCGGAGCCCGCGCGCTCGGTGCGATCCGTGACGCCATCAACGCCACCGACCTGACGCAGGGTGTCAAGGTCGAGGTCGGCGAGACTCAGGCAGCGGCCGACATCACCGTCGTCGTCGAGTACGGCGCCCCCATCCAGGAGGTCGCCGACCAGGTGCGCGCCCGCGTCGCCGGTGCCATCAACCGTCTCGTCGGTCTCGAGGTCGTCGAGGTCAACGTCGATGTGAACGACGTCCACATCCCGGGTGACGACAACAACGACGACAGCAACGAAAAGCGCGTCCAGTGAGCGCCACGACGAAGGGCGCCCTGGTCGGTCTCGTTCTGGCCCTCAGCGCCCTGATCTTCGGATTCTGGGGCTTCGTGCTCGTGGCCCTGTTCATGGCGATCGGCGTGGTCGTCGCCCGCATCACGGCGGGTGAGCTCGACTTCGGCAACATCGTCAACGCCTTCAAGGGTCGGAGCACATCGTGACCACCGTCACCGCTTCGCCCGGGGTCGGCAGCCGTACGGTTGCCGGCCCCGGCCTCCCCGCCGGTCGGGTGAACATCGCGGACCGTGTGCTGCAGAAGACGGCGGAGCGGGCTGCGGCCGAGGTGATCGGGGTGGATGCCACGAGCGTGCACGTCGAGATCGTCTCGGCCCGTGACACCGCCGCCGTGCGCGTGACCACGCCGTTCCCCGTACCGCGCCTCGACGACACCGAGGCCGTGCGCGCCGCGACGCCCGTGCTGGAGGCCGCCCGGGTGGCTCAGGGGGGAACTGAAGTCGCGGTTGACCCGCTTGTTCGGTCGAGAGATCTCGCGGGTGGATCTGACCATTTCGGGCGCGAGCGCCCCTCAGCGAAAGCGAGTGCTGTGATGACTGACGCCGTGCTGCGCACCGTGGTGCGTCGCGAGACCCATTCGCCGCGCACCGTGGCGATGCTCGTCGTGGTCGTGCTGCTGCTTCTCGCCCTGGCGTACGCCGCGGTGGAGATCATCCTGAACCTCACCGGTGCGCAGCCGCTGCTGGTCGCCCCCGGCGAGGCCTTGCAGGCCGTCGTGGCCGCGCCCACGGCCCTTCAGCCGGCGGCGTTCATCGTCGGCGGTGTGGTCCTCGCGATCCTCGGCCTCATCGTGCTGGTCCTGGCCCTCAAGCCGGGGCGCCTGTCGAAGCACGAGATGGCCTGGGGCGAGCGTGCCGTCGTCGTCGACAACGGTGTGGTGGCATCCGCTCTCGCCACCCACCTCAGCAACGAATCCGGCATCGCCCGCGACGACATCGTGGTGGGTGTCGCCCACCGCTCGGTCGATGTGACCGTGCGTCCCCCGGTCGGCATCCCCGTCGACGAGGCGCAGCTGCGTCGCATCGTCGACGAGGAGATCGCCGAGTACAAGCTGACGCCCGCCGTCCGCACGCACGTGCGCGTCGAGCGCCCTGACACCAAGGAGTCCTGATGAATGCGACGCGTCGCGGTCTGAACCGCTTCGTCCTCTTCCTCGTCGCCGTCGTGCTGCTGGGCCTTGCGGCGCTGGCACTGCTGGTCGGGCTCGTCCCCGGCGGCACCGACACCTGGACCACCGTCATGGGTGGCTTCCAGGGTTGGCTCGTCTCGCTGGGCCGGGAGTCGGCCGGCTGGGGTGCGGTCGCCGCAATCGTGGTGATCGCGGTCATCCTCATCGTCATCGCCGCCTCCGCCGTGCGCGGTCGCCGCCAGGCGGCGCTGCAGTCCACCGGCAGCGCGAACGCCGAAGGCCGCATCACCGTCACCGATGGCTTCGCCTCCGAGGCGTTGAAGAACGCCCTCGCCGAGCGCGACGAGATCCTCTCCTCCCGCATCACCGCCGGCGAGGTGGGCCGCGAGTCGGTGCTGCATGTCGCCGTCACTCCACGGCAGAACACCTCCCCCCGCGAGGTCGCCGCGCACGTCGACACCCTCGTCACCAACCTCGCCGCCATCACCGGCCAGAACCTGCGCGCCTACATCTCCATCCACAGCGGCTTGCGTGCCAAACTCGCGCGCGAGAACACCCGCGTGCACTGACACCCCCACGAGGAGACGTCATGACCACCATCGATGCCACCATCGAGCCGCCCGATCTCGACGCCGCGGCGACCCTCGCCGCGACCGCGGCGGGGTCGGTTCCGGGCGTGCACGCGCTCGGCAGCCTGCTCGGTCGCGCCTCGGACGCCGTCCGGGAGCGCGTGGGACTCGCGAGCACCGCACCCGGCGTGAAGATCGACACCGACCGCGCCGACTCGGTCACCGCGACCGTCTCGCTCGTCGTGGACTACCCGCACAAGCTGCACGAGGTGTCCGACGCCGTACGGGCCGCGGTGCGGTCGGCTCTCGAGCCGCTCGGGCGCGGGACGATCGACGTCAACGTCGTCGTGACCGGGGTCTTCGGACCGTTCGACCGCGACGTCGTCGCCGAGGCCGAGCAGAGGGCGGATGCCGTGGCGGCGCGCGCGGCGGAGGTCGCCGACGACGTCAAGGACCGGGCGAAGGACGCCGCCGACCGCGCCTCGGTGGTTGCCGCCGACGTCAAGGACCGGGCGGATGCCGCCGCGCTCCGCGCTCGCGAAGCGGCTGGTGACGTGAAGGATCGGACGGATGCCGCCGTGGCTCGGGCCTCCGAGACGGTCGACGACCTGAAGGCCCGCGCGTCGGTCGCCGTGGATGACGCGGTGGCCCGGTCGAAGGACCTCGCCGCCAGCGCGTCGGAGACCGTGGACGTCGCCGTGTCGAAGACGAAGGATGTCGCCGTGGGAGCTGCAGCCGCCGTCGAACAGACCGTGCAGGCCGCCCGGGAGCGCGTGGCCGCCGCCGACGCCGAGGCGGACATCGCCGCCGCAGACCGCGTGACCGAAGGCCTCGAACCCTCGCGTCCCGCCGATGAAGTGACCGTCCGTGACACGGCCGCCGGCGCGACCACCCCTGACGCCATCGCCGCTGACGCGACGACCGACGCCGACGATCGCGGCGACGTGAGCGACGTCGTGGCCGAAGCGCTGGAGGACGCCGCGATCGACATCGCGATCGCCGCCGACGAGGTGCGCCCCGGCGACAAGACCCCGGCCACCGACAGCGTGCAGTCGGTGGTGGAGGACGAGCGTCCTCCCTCCTGATACGGCACTGACCTGAGGCTTCGACTCCCCACACCTTGGATGTCCCGGCTACCGGTGAGAAGGCCCCGCTTCGGCGGGGCCTTCGGTTTTGCGTCGCCATGTCGCAGGTCGCTGCTGCGTCTGCCGTCCGGCGGGACCGTGTCCGGCGTCACAGCCGTTCGGCCCCGGTCCCCGTCGCAGCGGCGCCCGCTGCGCGTGCCCAACTCCTGCAGAACGATCGAACTGCCGTGGATCGCGCGTCGATCGCCGAGTTCCTCCTGAGTCATGCACGGCGCAGCCCAGCTACACCGACGCCCGGCGGGCCGGCGCCCCGGGCCCGGCCGGCGCCCCGGCCCGAGACCGGGACGCCCGCCCGCTCAGCCCGCCGTCGCGTTGTCGTAGGCGCGCTGCGCGGCGGCCTGTGCGTCAGCGAGCGCCTGCTCGGTCGTCTTGTCGCCGAGCAGCGCCGCGGTGATGGCGTTGTTCAGTTCGTTCTGGATGTCCTGCCCGGCGGGCGACGAGCCGAACGACTTCCCGTTCTCGACGACCTCGTAGTACGTCGAGATCACCTGGTCGAAGCCCGCGTCGCCGGTCGGCACGACGAACTGTTCGCGGATCATCTCGTCGGCCTCGGGTGAGCCGGTGAACAGGCCCGTGTTGAGCCCGCCCTTGCTCTCGATGGTCGACGCGCGTGCCGCGCCCGCGGCCATCCAGGCATCCGTCGAGGTCAGCTCCGTCATCCAGGCGCAGGCCGCGGCGGGGTTCTTCGCCCCCGCGGGGATCACGAACGCGGTGCCCGAGGCGAGCGAGAACGGCTGCCCCTCGGCATCCCGGAACGGAACCGCCTGCAGCGAGATCCGGTCGCGGTAGGCGCCGAGCACGTTGGGGTACCACTGGTTCGCGACCTGCGCGCCGACCTGGTTCTGCACGAACTGGTTGGCGTCGCCGAAGGTGTCGAACGAATCCGTGAAGCTCTTCACCGCGGCGTAGCCGCCCTGCGCGTCGGTGATCTGCTTGAGCGCCTCGATGCCCGCGGCGTTCGCCGGGTCGTCGAGCGTCGGCTTACCGGTGTCGTCGGTGAGCTGTCCGCCCATGCCGAGCACCCAGAGTCCGCCCTGTCCGGTGGCGACGGGGTCGAAACCGAGCCGGGTGGGGTTGCTCCCCGAGGCCTGGTAGATCTTCCCGATCGCGGCGAGCAGGCCGTCCATGTCCGACGTGTCGAACTCCTCGGGCGTGACGCCCGCCTCGTTCAGCACGTTCATGTTCAGCAGGATCGCCGGCGGCTGGTAGAACTGCGACACCGCGTACACGGCATCCTCGTAGGTGACGTCGTCGACGACGTTCTGGTACCAGCGTTCGGTCGGATTCACGCTCTTCGCCTTGAAGCATGCGTCGAGCGGCATGAGCAGTCCCTGTGCGGCATACGTCGTGACGTAGCGGCGGTCCATCTGCACGACGTCGGGAACGTCGCCGCTCGCAATGCGGGTGGTGAACTTCTGGGCGTCGAAGGCCGTGGCATCCAGGGTCACCTCGACGTCGGCGAGCTGCTCGGCCGCGTGATCGAGACGGGACTGGCCGACGTCGTCGGCGTTCTCGAAGCCCCACGCGGCGAGGGTGCCGGTCGGCGCGGCGGAGAAGTCGACGTCGGCGGCCTGCTCTTCTGCGCCGCCGCCGCCGCACGCGGTGAGGAGGAGAGCGGATGCCGCGACCGCGGCGACACCGGCGAGGGAGCGTTTGCGCATGATGGGGTCCTTTCGAAACGGGGGGATTTCAGCCCTTGCGGCCTTGGGTGGCGACGCCTTCGACGAAGTACCGCTGGCCGAACGCGAAGATGATGAGCATCGGGAGGGTGACCAGCAGCGAGGCGACCATGACGTACTGGTAGTCGCCCTGCCCGCCCGCGCTGGGGCTGTACTTCGTCATCGCGTAGGCGATGCCGAGCGGGGCGGTGAATTCGTCGACGCTGCCCGCGTTCAGGTAGATGAGCGCCGCCTGCAGGTTGTTCCAGCTGGCCTGGAACTCGAACAGGAACACGATGATGAACGACGGGATCGACAACGGCATCGCGATGCGCCAGAACAGGCCCCACGCGCTGCAGCCGTCGAGACGCGCCGCCTCGAACAGTTCGCGCGGGACGCCGAGGAAGAACTGTCGCTGCAAGAAGACGTAGAAGGCGCTGCCGAAGAGGTTCATGCCCCACAGCGGCACCCACGTGCCGAGGAGCCCCGTCTCTTTCCAGATCAGGTAGATCGGGATCATCGTCACCGCGCCCGGCAGCATCATCGTCGCCAGTACCAGGCCGAAGAGGAATCCGCGGCCGGGGAAACGGAAGTACGCGAACCCGAACGCGACGATCGAGCTCATCACGGCGACGGTGGTCGCGGCGAGCAGGGCGATCGCGACGCTGTTGAACATCCAGTTCAGCAGCGGCAGCTGGTTCCACACCTCGGCGTAGTTGCCGGGGGTGAACGTCTTCGGGATGAGGGCGTTGTCGAACACCTCGCCGCGCGGCTTGAGGCTCGCCGCGAGCAGCCACGCGAAGGGGTAGAGGAACAGCAGCGCGAACAGCACCAGCACCGCAGCGAGGATGACGCGGCCGGCGAGCGTCTTCGGCTGGCTGAGCGCGCGGCGCCAGCGTCTGCGCGGCGGGACGACCAGCTCGGGGCGCGCCTGCGCCACCCCGGGGGTCTGGAGGGTGGTGGCCATCAGCGGTCCCCCTCGTAGTAGACGAAGCGGTTGCCGAGCCGCACCTGCACGAGCGTGATGAGCAGGATGATCACGAACAGCAGCCACGCCATCGCCGCGGCGAAGCCGAAGTTGAACTGCCGGAACGCCTGCTGGAACAGATAGATGGCGTAGAAGAGAGAGGCCTCGGGCGAGGCGTTGCTCTGGTCGCGCCAGAACAGCAGGTAGGCCTGGTCGAACACCTGGAAGGCCGCGATCGTCAGCACGATGACGTTGAAGAACATGGCGCCCGAGATCATCGGCAGCGTGATCGAGAAGAACCGGCGGATGGGACCCGCGCCGTCGATCTGCGCGACCTCGTACAGGTCGACCGGCACGTTCTTGATCGCCGCGAGGAAGATCACCATCGTGCCGCTGACGGTCCACAGCGCCATGATCACGATGCTCGGCTTGACCCAGGCCGGGTCGACGAGCCATTGCGGACCCTGGATGCCGATGGCCCCGAGCGCCTGATTGATCGCACCCGAGTTGCCGTTGAGCAGCAGGAAGAACACCGCCGCTGTCGCCACGGCCGGGGTCATCTTCGGCAGGTAATACAGCGTCCGGAAGACGCCCGCGCCCCGGCCGACGCGGCTGAGCAGCAGCGCGAGGAACAGCGCGAAGGCGATCTCGAGCGGCACCGCCATCACGGCGTAGAACAGGGTGTTGCCGAGCGACACCGCCACGCGCGGGTCTTCGAACAGCTGCGCGTAGTTGCTCGCACCGACCGGGCGCGCGGCGCCGGTGGCGAGGTTGTAGCTCGAGAACGAGATGACGAGGCTGTAGATCATCGCCCCGGCCGTGAAGATCAGGAACCCGAGGATCCACGGCGAGATGAACAGGTAGCCCGCGATCGCTTCGCGGCGGTTGTACTTGACCTTCTGGCGGGGAGGGCGGCGGTGCTTCCGGGGAGAGGCGGCGGTGTCGGCGTCGACGTCAGAGGGGGGCGAGAGGGTCACCGGTGGGGCCGGTCGGGGGCGGCGTCGTCGTGGTTCATGGCGGTCTCCTCTCGCGAGCGCCCTCGACACCGAGAAGCGCTTCGCCAGGGTCGAGAAGTGCTCCGAGAAGGTCCAGGGCATTGCCAAAGCGGTCGGGGAGTGGGATAAGCGGGTCGCGCCGGGTCGGGGGCAACGGGTCGCCGCGTGGGCGAGATGTCGCGCTGTGCCGTGGCCCGGGAGGCGGCAGCCCGCGGGGCTGCGACGGGTCGCCGCGGCACGCCCGCGCGCGCGGCGGGGTCAGAGCGCGCGCAGGTACCGTCGCGTCATCCACGCCTGCACGAGGCGGCCGAGCGGGGCGCCGACACGCGTGAACCAGCGTCCGGGCCTCGAGAACGCGGCGATCTCGAACACGACCTCACCCGACGGGCGCAGGGTCAGCGTGAACCGCTCCTCTCCGCGCTCGGGATGACCCGGCAGTGTGCCGTAGGCGAAACCCGCCGAGGTCGCCGTGCGCTGCGTCCACACCACGAGGCACGGGATGCGGAAGCTCAGGACGCCGAGCCCCAGGCGCATCGTCACCCGGGTGCCGACGCGGAACGGCGTCTCGGATGCTTCGACCCGCGCGCCCGCCCGGCGCTGCGCCTCGCCCGCGAGCAGCCGATCGGCGGCGCGCTCAAAGTCGTCGCGGCCGCGTCCGACCACCCGGCGCGCCCGCACGTGGTGGTAACCGGCCGGCATCTCGCCGGCGGTCGCGCCGACCTCGTCGTAGGTCAGCTCGTCCATGGGGCCACGGTAGCCGGGACCCGGCGGGGGCGGGTGCGGAGGGGCGGCGTCGGGCGGGATGAGGGGAGGAGATGTGGCGAAGGGAGGGCGTGGGAGCGCTCACGAATCCTCCGCTCGTCCCACATCCTCCCGCCATCACGCCTGAAGCCGCGCTCATGCCGGTCCCTGCCCCTCGCTCTTGCCGCGCCCCCGCCACTCCCCCCTGACCCACTCGGAACATCCGCGGGCGATGTCGGTGCCCCGGCCTACGCTGGAGCCATGCACGCCACCCCCGCCCGGAGCACCGCGTGATCGGCGTCGCCGACCACCTCGCCGCGGTTCTCGACGCCGTCGTGCCGTTCGCCGCCGAGCAGCGCGACGTCGCCGCGGCACGCGGGCGGGTGCTGCGGCATCCGGTGTTCGCGGGAGTCGATGTGCCGGCCTTCGACTGTTCCGCCATGGACGGCTTCGCGGTGCGCGACCTCACCGCGCCCGCCACCCTGCGCGTGATCGCCGACCTGCCCGCCGGCACCGATCTCGACCCGCGCATGGATGCCGGTGATGCCGCACGCATCATGACCGGGGCGCCCGTGCCGACCGATGCCACCGCGGTCGTGCCCTTCGAAGACACCGAACGGGGTCTCGCCGGCGGTCTCGATCCGGTCTCGGTCCTCGCCGCGCCGCGCGGGCCCGGCGCGCACATCCGCCGTCGCGGCTCCGACGTGCGCGCGGGCAAGCTCGTCGTCGACGCCGGCGGCCGGCTGACCGCGATGAGGATCGGCGCGATCGCGGCATCCGGCATCGGCACCGTCTCGGTCTCGCGCGCCCCCCGGATCACCGTCGTCTCGACCGGCTCCGAACTCGTCGCTCCGGGCTCCGGGCTGCGGCGCGGCCAGATCCCCGAGTCGAACAGCGTGCTGCTGGCGGGACTCGCCGAAGAGGCCGGGGCCGAGGTCGTGCTGCGCACGAGCGTCGGCGACGACGGTGACGGCCCGCGCCAGGCGATCGCCGCCGCCGAAGCGGCGGGCGCCGACGTCGTCGTGTTCTCGGGCGGCGTCAGCGCGGGGGCGTACGAGGTCGTCAAGAACACGCTCGGCGACGTCATGCGCTTCGACCGCGTGTGCATGCAGCCGGGCAAGCCGCAGGGTTTCGGCCGCACGGCCGGTGGCATCCTGCTCTTCGGCCTCCCCGGCAACCCCGTGAGCGCCGCCGTGTCTTTCGAGCTCTTCGTGCGGCCGGCACTGCGCGCCCTCGAGGGCGACGCCGACCTGGGCCGCGAGACGATGCGCGTCGCGCTCGCCGCCGGTCGTCGCGCGCGGCCCGACAGGGTGCAGTACGTGCCGGTGCACCTCGACCGCAGCGATCCCGCCCGCTGGACCGCCACGCCGACCGCGCACGGCACGCGCGGGTTGGGCGAGGCCGACGGGCTCGCCGTCATCCCGCCGGGCGAGCACGACCTCGTCGAGGGCGATGAAGTCACGGTGACCCGGTGGTGAGCGTCGACGCGATCCTGCTGGCCGGGGGCCGCGGGACGCGCGTCGGCGGCGCGATCAAGCCGCTGTTCGAGGTGAACGGGTCGACGCTGCTGGCGTCCGCGGTCGGCGCGGTGCGGGCGGGCGGCGCGGAGCGCGTCGTCGTCGCGGCGCCCGTGCTCGCCGAGGGACTCGACGTGCGGTGGGTTCGCGAAGACCCGCCCTTCGGCGGGCCGGTCGCCGCCATCGTCGCCGCTCTCGACGACGTGGATGCCGACGAGGTCTACCTCGTCGCCTGCGACCTGCCGACCGTCGACGCGGCGGTGGCGCTGCTGTCCGACCCGCTCCCGGCCGATGCCGACGGCGCGTGCCTCGCCGACGGCCGGCCGCAGTGGCTCATCGGCCGCTACCGCACCGCGGCGCTGCGGGCAGCGGCATCCACCCTTCCCGACCGCGGGCGCGACGCGTCGATGCGGGCCCTGCTCGGTCGGCTGACCGTGCTGCCCGTGGCGGTCGACCCCGGGCTGACGCACGACATCGACACGTGGGACGATCTGCGGAGAGCCCGAGGAGGAGCCATGACCGAATCCCGCACCCTGCCGCCCGAAGCGCTCAACGAGTGGAGCGCCGCGCTCGCCGAGCGTTTCGGCTTGGCCGATGGCGACATCCCCATCTCGCTGGTGCTCGACCTCGCACGCGACGTCGCGAACGGTGTGGCGCGCCCCGCGGCCCCGCTCAGCGCGTTCGTTGCGGGACTCGTCGCCGGTCGGGCGGGCGGTTCACCCGCCGACACCGAGGCCGCGGTCGCCGCGGTGGTCGAGATGGCCCGCGGGTGGCAGAACCGCTGATCACCCGTGCCTGAGTGGCTCGTCGTCGTCGCCTGCGTATTGGCCGGTGTCGCCGCGCTGTGGGTCGCGCTGATCGCGGTGCTGTGGTGGCAGCAGCGACGAGCGGGTGCCTCGGTGAACTGGCGGGACCTGCTGCGGCTCGCACCCGATGTGGTGCGCCTGATCCGGCGGTTGGTGGTCGACCCGACAGTGCCGAGGGGGACCCGGTGGTGGCTCGCGGGCCTCCTCGTCTACCTGCTCTCGCCGATCGACATCGTCCCCGACTTCCTGCCCGTCATCGGATACGCCGATGACGCCATCGTCGTCGCCGTCGCGCTGCGCTTCGCCATCCGGCATGCCGGGATGCCAGCGATCGAGCGACACTGGCCGGGGACGCCGGAAGGACTGCGGAGCGTGCTGACGCTGGTCGGGGTCTCTTGACCCGGTCCGCTCACCGTGTGCGGTTGCCCACCCGTGCGCCGGTCAGCTCGGTGCCCCGATCACGTCGATCGCGAGCCCGGGCGCCGCGGCCTCCAGGCGAGAGTCGTTCGTCCAGAACGCCGTGCACCCGGTCCGTCGGGCGACGGCCAGATGCAGGGCGTCCGCGGTCTGCAGGCCTCGATAGCGTGCACGCAGCATCGCCGCGTCGAGGAACGTGTCGGGCTCGACCGGCAGCAGTTCGAAAGCATCGAACGCACTCCACATGGTCAGCTGCGCCTGCGCGTCGCCGTCTCTCATCGGTCTCACCAGCGACTCGAGCATGACGAGCGGGCTCAGAGCGAGCGGGAGCTCCGCCGACGAGAGCACCGCGCGCGCCCTCTCGCCGAGGGCGTCGTCACGCTCGACCGCGTAGATGATGAGGCAACTGTCGACATAGATCACGCCCCGGCGGCTCGATTCTCGGCGACGATCGCGTCGATGTCCTCGACGGGTCGCGCGCGTTCGGGCGTGAGCGGGTGCTCACGCAGCCAGGCTGCGAACGCGTTTCGCGGTCGCTCCGGTGCGTAATCCATCGGAACGATACGTGCCACCGGCACACCGCGCCGGGCGATGGTGACCTCGATCCCCGACTCGACGTCGGCGATCAGCTTCGACAGGTTGTTCCTCGCCTCGAGGACGTTGTACATCATGGCGGCATCCTAGCCATCGACCTGGCTAGGAGGTGACTACCGTCCCACGTATTCACCCCGGGGTCGAAGTCGCATCGCCGGCTCCTCGTACTCCGCGGCGATGTGCGCGATCCACCCGGCGATGCGGCCCACGCCGAAGATCGTGCTCGCCGCGTCATCCGGCAGACGAGCTCCGGATGCCAACGCCGCCAGCGCGAGGTCGACGTTGGGCCGTAGCCGGGTGCGGCCCGCCACCACGTCGGCGAGGCGGTGCACGGCATCCATCGTCCCCTTCCCATCGGGGAGATCCGCGAGAAGCGGGAAGAGCGCGTCGGCCCGATCGTCGACGCCCGCGTAGAGCGGGTGCCCGAAGCCCGGGATGCCGTTTCCGTCCTGCAGCGCTTCGGCCAGAGCCCGCTCGGGTTCGAGACCCCGGCGCACGCGGATGAGCAGGCGGGCGGTGCGCGTCGCGGCGGAGATGTGCAGGGGGGAGTCGGCAGCGCCCAGGGCGGCGCTGACAGCGGCGTAGCCGTCGGCGCGGGCGGAGGCGGCGACACGAGCGGCGAACGTCGACACGGCGAGATCGTGATCGATGAGCAGGACGAGGGCGGCGTTGACGGCGGCGTCCGCCGATGCCGACGTGCCCCAGGCGCTGGTCAGCGACCGCGCGATGTCGGGGTGCGGGTCGCCGCCCAGGGCGACGGGAAGGCCCGTGAGCAGCGTCCACCCGATGCGGTGCAGAGTGGCGGGTGACGGGTCCTGCCGCAGGGGGTCGTCGGCGGCCAACCCGGTGAGGGCCGCACGCAGGCGGTCCATGGCCCCCGCGTGCGGAGGCAGGGCGGCCACCATCTCGCGCGCGCTGCCGATGGCCGGGTCGGGCGCATCGGTGCGCTCGGCATCCCACAGCCACGCGACGACCTCGGCGAACGGACGGTCGATCATGTCGCGCGCCCGGCGGCCGCGGTACAGCAGCTCGTCGTCTTCGATGTCGGCGATGTCGGTCTGCACGACGGCCAGCGGCATCCCGGTGGTGGGGTGGGCGGGAGCGCGTGTCGCCGTGCGCCGGCGGCTCGCCGCGAACGCCTCGACTTCGAGCGCGTCGAACGTCGAGCCGTTCGCGTGGCGTTCGCGGGTGAGCAACCCGCGCGAGACGTAGGCGTACACGGTCTCGGGTTTGACGCCGAGGCGGGCGGCGACCTGTGCGGCCGAAAGGCGGGGAAGAGGCGCGGTCATCTTGATCCGATCAACGTTGACGCCGTCGTCGTCATGTTTCCACACTGAGCGCATGAACGATCTCATCGATGTGCCCCGCGGCCTCAACGGCGTCGTCGCGGCCGAGACGACCATCAGCGACGTGAACGGCGAGGCCGGCTGGTACCAGTACCGCGGCTGGTCGGCGGTCGAGCTGGCTCGCACCCGTTCGTTCGAAGACGTCTGGCACCTGCTCGTGGTCGGCGGCCTGCCCGATGCCGCGCGCAGCGCGGCCTTCGCGGAGCGCATCGCCGCCGCACAGTCCGACCCGCGGATGCCGGAACTCATCGCCGCGGTCGGGGCGCGCACCGACCAACCGCTCGTGGCCCTGCGCGCGGTGTGGACCCTCGCGGCATCCATGCGCGGCTCGTCGGCGCTCTACGACCTCGATGAGGCGCAGAGGCTCGAGGAGGCGATCCGTTTCGCGGCGGTCACACCGATTGCCCTCGCCGGCGCGGCGGCGACCGGCGGCGGCGTCGTCGCGGACTACCTCGAGGCGGTGACGGGCCGCACCCCGGATGCCGCCCACGTGCACGCGCTGTCGGCCTACCTCATCGCGGCGATGGACCACGGCTTCAACGCCTCGACGTTCACGGCGCGGGTCATCGCGTCGACGGGGGCCGACATGGCATCCTGCCTGACCGGCGCGCTCGGAGCGCTGTCAGGGCCGTTGCACGGCGGAGCCCCGGCGCGCGCCCTCGACAGCCTCGACCGGGCGGGCGACGACCCCGAGGCGTGGATCGCCGGCCAACTGGCGGCGGGGAGACGACTCATGGGGTTCGGGCACGCGGTGTATCGCACGGCCGATCCGCGGTCGGAGCTCCTGCGCGAGGTCGCCCGCGGTCTCGGCGGGTCACGTGTGACGCAGGCGCTGGCGTTCCAGGCCGACGCCGAACGCCAGCTCGCGGAGCGTCGACCGGAGCGGCCGCTGCACGCGAACGTCGAGTTTTACGCCGCCGTCGTGATGGAGCAGTGCGGCGTCCCGCGTGAGATGTTCACGCCGACCTTCGCGCTGGCGCGCACGATCGGCTGGACGGCGCACGTGCTCGAACAGGCGCGCGACGCGAAAATCATCCGCCCCTCGGCGCGGTACGTGGGGCCGGCGTTCGCGGGGGAAGGCGTCGAGGTCTGAGCGCTGGGCAACGAGCCCACGACGCGGGCGTCGTCACGGCGAGTCAGTTGCGCTGACGGCGCCCCGCCCTTGCCGCGAACGCGTCGATGGCGTCCAGGATCTCCTCGCTGCGCCAGAACGGTCCGAGCTTGTGCTCCGCCTTGGAGCGGACGATTCCCGCGTCGACGAGCGCCCTCAGCGGCGGGTACACGTTCGGCTGCGAGACTCCGAGTTCCGCAGCGGCGGTCGCGGAGTCGAGCACAGGTTGGTGCGTGAAAACGTCGAGCAGTCGCCAGGCACTGGAGTCGCGACGGACGGTCAGTCGATCGGCCCACGTGGCGCGGATCTCGTCGATGGCGGAGACGAGTTCACGACTGTTGGCGACGGCGCGAAAGGCTGCGGATGCGAAGGCCCGCACAATCGGGTTCGGGTCTCCCCGGCGGTAGGCGGTCAGCGCGGCGTGGTACCCGTCGACGTCGGCCAGGAGGCCCGCGGACACGGGGATCGCGACGTTCGTCGTGACGCCCCGGTATCGGAGCATCGACTGCGCCAGGGCTCGCCCCGTTCGGCCGTTGCCATCGGTGTACGGGTGGATCGTCTCGAACTGTGCGTGGGCGATCGCGACGGAGGTGAGCGACGGCACATCCCAACGGGCGGCGAAACGAGTGACGTCTTCGACGAGATCCGCGACGCGTTCGTGGTGTGGAGGGACGAACTCGGCGTCGACGGGTGAGTCGCTCCGGGCGCCGATCCACACCTGTTCCGTCCGATATTCGCCGGGGGTGTGCCGTGGCTGCGACTCCATCAACACGCGGTGCATCGACGCGATGCTGTCGGGCGTGATCTGCTCGGCGAGCTCGAGAGCCGCCTGCAGCGAGCGGGTGTTCGCGGTGACCAGCTCAGCGTTCCGTGATCCCTTCGCACCGAGCTCGGCGGAGAAGATCGCACGGGCGGATGCGGTGAGATTCTCGATCTGCGACGAGGACGCGGCCTCCGACCGCAAGAGAACGGGTGCGAAACCGGCGACCCGGCTGCCGAGTTCGGCGTCGAACCGCGTCAGTTCAGCCGCGGCTTCCTCCGCCTCTGCGGCGATGTGGGGCATGAGTACAGGATGCAGGGAGGCGATCGACGGGGGCACGGATGCTTCGTAATCGACACGGGCATAACCCGCGCGCGCAGCGCGGATGCCGACGGCCGCGGCCGGCACCCATCCTCGCGTTTCATGGGCGACGGGCGGCCAGGGAGTGTCCCGCTGCTGGCCTGCTGGGCCAACGTTGGGGGACGCCGTCCGCTCGTTTTCAGCGGCGGCGTCCACAGGTGTCGGCTGCTGTTCAGAACTCATAAGAGGCCGCCCCGTTTTTCTGACTTAGGGCACTATCTCATAAAAACGGGGCCATCGATTATGCGCTCCGCGCCCCGCTTACTCGAACACCACCGTCCACGACACCGCGCGCGGCCACAGGGCGTGGCGGGGCAGCACGTCGGGGCCGCATGCGCGCGAGCCCAGGCCGTGCTGGGAGGAGTCGAGGTACAGCCACAGTCCCTGCGACGGCGGCAGCTCATGCGCGTGCGCGACGCCGGTGCGCTCTTGCGCGGTGTGACGGTCGAGCTGGAAGCCGGGGAGCCCGGTCGAGCCCGAGGCGACGGCGCGCAGGTGCAGCGGGCCGAGGTCGAGGGCGCGAAGACCGGGGCGGTGCCCGGTCTCTTGTGGGCGACCGTAGGCGACGCCGAGCTCGTCGACGGCGGCCTCGAAGCGGCCGACGTACGCGGCCTCGGCGCTGTCGCTGTACGACTCCGCCGGCCCCGTGCCGAACCACCGCGCCCGCTCGTCGGCGAGGGCACCGGGCAGACCGATCCGTGCGCCGACGCGCGGCCACGTGCAATCCCACGGGCCGAACGGGCGGATGTCGGTGTGCAACCGCAGGCCGTCGCCGTCGAGGCGCCACGCGAACGTCGTCTCGATGCCCTGGGCGCTGTGCGCGGCCATCGACCGCACGCGCTTCACGAGCCCCTGCTCGGTGCGCTCCACCGACAGCACGCGGTGCTGCAGGCGGTCGAGGCCGCGCTCGAGCCACCGCACCGACGACGCCGGGGTGCTCTCGTCGCCGCGTCCGTTCGTCAGTGCCGGGTCGGCCGTCTCGTACGAGCCCTGGCCGTCGAGCTGGTCGTTCTCGGTGGGTGCGCGCCACAGCTCCGGCAGCGGCCCCGACACCTCGAGGTCGCGCCAGCGCACGAGGCCGCCGCGGCGGTCGAACACCGCATCGCCCAGCGCGTCGCCGCGCCAACCGCCCACGGCCGCTCGCGCGGCGCGCGGGGGAACGGCGTTCACCTGCGCTTGCGCGCGCGAGACGACGTGCCCCGCTGCACCCCACGCCGGAGCGTCGCGCCACACGGCCTCGAGCGTGATCCAGCGCTCGCCGGTGGCATCCGGGATCCCCGCCGCGGGCAGCTCGATCACCGTCTCGGCACCGGGCGACAGGATCGGCGCAGGGAGCACGCCGTCGGCGACCCGGATGCCGTCGTCTTCGACTCGCCAGCGCAGGTCGAGGTGATCGGTGCAGAGGGAATGCTGCCGGTTGCGTACGCGCCAGCCGCGCCCGCCGACGCGTTCGAGCGTCACCGGGGCCCACACCGCGGCGAGTTCGCCGAGGCCGGGCGAGGGGGTGCCGTCCGAGAGCACGAGGCCGTCCATCAGGTAGACGCCGTCGTGCACCGGCTCGCCGAAGTCGCCGCCGTAGGCGAAGAACTCGGTGCCGTCGGCGGTGCGGGTGCGGATGCCGTGGTCGCGCCACTCCCACACGAACCCGCCGTGCAGGCGGGGGTACTGCTCCACCATCCGCTCGTAGTCGGCGAGCGAGCCGGGGCCGTTTCCCATCGCGTGCGCGAACTCGCACAGCACGAAGGGCTTCGCCCGCTGGCGTGCGCCCTCGGCGGGGCCGATCTCGTGCACGGCCATGGTCTGATCGCCGCACACGGAGGCGATCTCTTCCATCGTGGGGTACATGCGCGAGTACACGTCGGTGTACGCCCCGCCGTAGTCGCCCTCGTAGTGGATGGGGCGAGAGTCGTCGCGCTCGCGGATCCACCCGGCCATCTCGGCGAGGTTGCGACCGGTGCCCGACTCGTTGCCGAGCGACCACATCACCACGCTCGCGTGGTTCTTGTCGCGCTCGACCGTGCGGCGGACGCGGTCGAGGCACGCGTCGCGCCAGGCGGGGTCGTCGGCGGGGTTGCCCGTCCACTCGACGTCCCAGAACCCATGGGTCTCGAGGTCGCATTCCAGCACGACCCAGAAGCCGATCTCGTCGGCCAGTTCCAGCACCCGCGGGTGCGGGGGCTGGTGCGCGGTGCGGATCGCGGTGATGTTGTGCCGCCGCATGAGCTCGAGCTCGCCGCGCACGTAGTCCTCGTCGAACACCCGGCCGCGGTCGGGGTCGGTCTCGTGGCGGTTCACGCCGCGGAAGATGAGGGGGCGGCCGTCGGCGAGCAGCCGGTCGCCGACGATCTCGATGCGGCGGAAGCCGACGCGCAGGCGCACGGTCTCGGCATCCGTCGACACCTCGACGTCGTAGAGGCGGGGCGTCTCGGCCGTCCAGGCGTCGACCGCACCGATCGCGAGCGGGGCCGGGGCCCCCTCCGAGGCCCACGTCTCACGGATGCCGAGCTCCGGCACCGTCACGGTCACGGGCCAGCCGCCGCGGGGGCGCACGTCGAGGGTTCCGACGCCGGTCGCGGGGTCGCGGTCGCCGCGTACGAAGACGTCGTCGAGGCCGTTCAGGGGCCGGCCCTGCAGCGAGACACTGCGGAAGATGCCGGGCAGCCACCACTGGTCCTGGTCTTCGAGGTAGCTCGCCGCCGACCACTGGTGCACGCGCACGGCGAGCACGTTCTCGCCGTCGACAAGGTGGTCGGTCACGTCGAACTCGGTCATGAGCCGACTGCCCGTGAACCAGCCGATCTCGGTGCCGTTCAGCCACACCGTGGCGAGCGACTCGACGCCCTCGAAGCGCAGGAGCGTGCGTCCGCCCGGGCAGAAAGAGGGATGCCAGTCGAAGGTGCGCCGGTGGTCGCCGGTGGGGTTGGCGTCGGGTACGTGCGGGGGGTCGAGCGGGAAGGGGTACCGGATGTTCGTGTACGTGGGGTGCCCGTGCCCGTAGAGGCCCCAGTGCGAGGGCACGGGGATGCGGTCCCACCCCGTGACGTCGGCGTCGACGGCCGCGAACGGGGGCGGTCCGTCGAGGTCGTCGCCCGGGTCGGCGTCGTGCAGAAGAAAGGCCCAGTCGCCGTCGAGGCTCTGGACCGGGGCGTCGGATCGCAGCCAGGCACGCGGGGGGAGGCGGGTGTCGGATCCGGGGGTGGGATCGCCGAGGTGTGTCATCGGTCCTCTCGGAGGGCGTCGGGGTCGGCGACGACGGTGACGTCGGGATGCCGTTGCAGAAAGGAGGCGGGGTTGTCGGCGGTGACGGGGCCGGTCAGGGCTGCGCGCAGGGCGGCCGCCTTCGTGGAGCCGGCGGCCACGAGCACGATCCGCCGGGCCGAGAGGATCGTTGCGACGCCCTGGGTCATCGCGTGGGTCGGCACCAGGGAGAGGTCGCCGCCGAAATGCTCGGCGTTGGCGCGGCGCGTGCTCTCGTCGAGCTCGACCACGCGCGTGCGGGTCTCGGCATCCGAACCCGGCTCGTTGAAGCCGATGTGGCCGTTGCGTCCGATGCCGACGATCTGCACGTCGACGCCGCCGGCTTCGGCGATGGCGCGCTCGTACGCCGCGCCGTCGGCGGCGGTCGAGCCGCTCGGCACGCGGACGTTGTGGGCCGGGATGCCGAGCGGCTCGGCGATCACCGAGCGCACGTACGCCGCGTACGAGCGGGGATCGGATGCGGCGAGCCCGACGTACTCGTCGAGGGCGAGCAGGCGCAGCCCCTCGGTGCGCAGGCCCTCGGCGCGGCGACGGATCAGCGCCGCGTACAGCGCGAGCGGGGAGGAGCCGGTCGCCACCCCGAGCACGCCATCGGACGGGACGGTCGCGACGATCGCGGCGGCGACCTCGCCGATCTCGTCGGCCGCGCAGGAGATCACGCGTGTGGTCGGGGAGACCGGAACCAGGGCGGGAGGAACGATCACGCTCACTTGATCGCGCCCTTGGCGATGTCGCCGATGAACTGGCGGGCACCGATGAGGAAGACGATGAGCAGCGGCAGCACGGCGAGCAGAGCGCCGGCCATGACCATGCCGTAGTCCTGACCGAACGCGGTGTTCAGCTGCGCCATCGCCACCTGCAGCGTCACCTGGTTGGGGTTGGTCAGCACGACCAACGGCCACAGGTAGTCGTTCCACGCGGCGATGAAGGTGAAGATGCCGAGGAAGCCCAAGCCCGGACGGATCAGCGGCAGACACACCGTGAACCACTGGCGGAAGAAGCCCGCACCGTCGAGCACCGAGGCATCCATGAGCTCGTCGGGGATGGATGCCACCATGTACTGCCGCAGCCAGAAGATGCCGAACGCGTTGGCCGCGGCGGGCACGATGAGCGCCTGCAGCTGGCCCACCCAGCCGAGGTTGGTCATGGTGATGAACTGCGGGATGACGGCCAGCTGCATCGGCAGCATGAAGGTCACGAGAGTGATCGTGAAGAGCGTCCGGCGCAGCGGAAACTCGAACTTCGCGAACGCGAAGGCGGCGAGCGAGTCGAACAGCAGCACCAGGAACGTCACGCTGCAGGCCACGATGACCGTGTTCAGCAGCGAGCCCGCGAAGTCGATGCGCGAGAAGACCGCGCCGATGTTGTCGAAGAGGCGCGGGCCGGGGACGAAGGTCGGCGGGGTCGTGTAGATGTCGCTCGTGGAGTTGCTGGCCATGACGACCAGCCAGTACAGCGGGAAGAGCGAGACGACCGCGCCGGCGGTGAGCACGCCGTACAGCAGCACGCGGCCGGGGGTCGCCTTGCGGCGGCGGCGCACGGGCACACCGGCGGTGGTGATGTGCTCGGTGACCGTGGCGGGCGGGGGCGTGGTGACGGTCATGCGCGGGCCTGGTCTTCCTTCTTGCCGGCGGTGAAGCGCCAGCTGATGATGGTGAAGATCACGACGATGAGGAACACGCCCCAGGCGATCGCGGCGCCATAGCCGAAGCGGTTGTAGCTGAAGGCCTGCTGGTAGAAGTACAGGACCATCGTCAGGCCGCCCTGACCTGCTCCGCCGCTGTTCGGGTTGGTGGTGCTGGAACTCGCCGTGAGCACCTGGGCCTCGGTGAAGCTCTGCATGCCGGTGACGGTCGAGACGACGAGCACGAAGATGATCGTGGGGCGCAGAAGCGGCAGCGTGATCGAGAAGAAGCTGCGGATAGGGCCGGCGCCGTCGAGCTTGGCGGCCTCGTAGACCTCGCCGCCGATGGACTGCATGCCGGCGAGGAAGATGATCGCGTTGTACCCGGTCCACTGGTACGTGATGAGGATCGAGATCGTCAATTGGATGCCGAAGGGCGTCGACAGCCACTGCACGCCGGGGAGTCCCAGTGAGTGCAGGGCGGCGTTGGCGAGACCGAAGTTCTCACCGAAGATCGAGCCGAACAGCACGGCCATCGCCACCACCGAGGTGATGTTGGGCACGAAGTAGGCGATGCGGAAAGCGGTGCTGAAGCGGACGGCGTTGTTGAGCATCGCGGCGACGGCCACAGCGATGATGAGCATCGGGAATGTCGACAGCACGAAGATCACGAACGTGTTGCGCACCGACAGCCAGAACGTCGGGTCGGTGAACAGGCGCGTGTAGTTGTCGATGCCCGTCCACTTGGCCGCCCCCAGGCCGTTCCAGTCCTGGAACGACAGCACGAGCGAGTAGGCCGTCGGGAAGAGGCCGAAGCCGAGGAACAGCAGGAAGAAGGGGGCGATGGCCACGTACATCGGCCAGTGCCGGATGAGGCCCCGGCCCCGGGGGCGCGCGCTGGGGCGCACCCCCGAGGCCGTCATGACGCGCGTGGCGGATGTCACTTAGAGCGCTCCCACACCTGCTGGGCGGCGGCCAGTGCGTCGTTCCACGCCTGCTTCGGGTCCTTGCCCTGCGACTGCACGTTCGTCAGCTCCGTGATGAAGGGAGCCTGCAGCTCGTTGTCGATCGGGCTGGTGTAGCTGATCGGCATGTTCTCGGAGGCCGTCTTGAAGACGTCGGTGGTCACCTGGCCGCCGAAGAACGGGTCGGGCTGCTGCAGCGCAGGCTGGCTCAGTGCCGCGGTCGAGGACGGGAAGTTGCCCACTTCGGTGTACGTGGTGGCCTGGTTTTCGGCATCCAGGAGGTATTCGACGATCTTCACCGCCTCTTCCGTGTTGCCCGTCGAGGCCGGGATCGTCAGGAACGAGCCGCCGATGTTCGCGGGGCCACCGGGCATCGCGGTGACGTTCCACTTGCCGGAGGTGTCGGGCGCGTTGCTCTTCATATCGCCCTGGTACCACGCGGCGCCGAGGAGCGTCGGCAGAGATCCATTGTTCACCGCGGCGGCCCAGTCGGGGCTGCCGTCCTGGATGCCGGCGACGAGGCCGCGCTCATTGGCCTCGATCGCGGTGTCCCAGGCCTTCTTGACCTGGGCGCTGTCGCCGAGGAACTCGCCGTCCTGCGACACCATCTTCGTCTCGCCCTGGCCCATGACCTTCGTGAAGACGTCTTCCATCGACACCTCGAGGTAGGCGCCGGTGGCGGCCTTGAGCTTCTCACCGAAGGCGAAGTAGTCGTCCCAGGTCTTGGTGGCCGCGGCGACGGCGGCCGGATCGGTCGGAAGCCCGGCGGCGGCCAGCACGTCGGTGCGGTAATACAGCGCGGTGGGGCCGATGTCGGTGGGAAGGCCGATGAGCTTGCCGTCGGGGGTCGTGGCCTCGGCGAGCTTCCAGGCGGGGAAGTCGGCGAGCTTGTCGTCGATGCCGAGGGTCTTGAGGTCGGTGAAGAGGTCGGCCTGCTGCAGGAAGTACGGCATGTCCTCGCCCTTGATGCCGGTGATCGAGGGGATGCCGCTTCGGCCGGTGAAGACGGTGACGAGCTTCTGCTTCACGTCGTCGCCGATGGTGGTGACCTCGAGCTTGGCGTCGGGAAACTCGGTCTTGGCCGCGTCCACGACGCTCTCGCCGATGCCGCCGGGCCAGGTCCACAGGGTCAGGGGCCCGTCGGAGGAACCACCGGCACCGCCGGAGCAGGCCGAGAGGGAAACGGCGGCGACGGCGGCGACGGCGACGGTGCCGAGCGCGCGTCGGTGGCGCGGGGTGAGGGTGATCATGGGTGGTTCACTCCTAGATTCGGGTGCGGTGTGAGGACGGGGTGGGGCGGGGTGGGGCGGCGAAGGGCGATGCGCCGTCGTGCAGCGCGGCGCGGAGGAAGGCGAAGCGCGCCGGGTCGGCGGCCGCCGGGTGGGCGTCGAGCCAGGGGAGCAGCTCGTGGAGGCGGGGAGCGGCTGCCGCGCCGCCGGGACGCGACACCGTGATGGCCGCGACGAGGGTGGCGAACTCGACGCGTTCGCGAAGCGTCCACGTCGTCAGCTCGGCGGCGGCCAGCGCGCCGCCGAAGACGTCGCCGGCGCCGGTCGCGTCGACGAAGTCGATGGCGACGGCGCCGATCTCGACCTCGGTTCCGGTCGCCGCGTCGACGGCGATCACGCCGTGGCCGCCGCGGGTGACCACGGCCAGGGGTACGCGCTCGGCGAGAGCGCGGGCGGCCGCGCGGGCGTCGTCGGCGCGGGTGTACGCGCGGGCCTCGGCTTCGTTGGGCAGGAAGGCGTGGCATCCGTCGAGCACGTCGAGGGCTGCGGGATCCCAGTTGTCGTCGGCGTCCCAGCCGATATCGGCGAAGACCTTCGTGCCGGCGGCGGCGCGCTCGCGCACCCACTCCGACACCGAGTCGTCGATGTGCAGGGCCGCCACCGGGGTGACCGGTGCGTCGGCGAGCAGGGAGGCCAGCGGGGCGGCGGGGCGCCCGCCGGTGACGAGCGCGCGGTCGCCGTCGTAGTTCATCGCGGCGGTGACGGGCAGGGCCCAGTCGGAGACCTCGCGGATGCCGTCGGCGATGCCCTCGTCGGTGATCCGCTCTCTCACCAGGCGCGAGAGGGCGTCGGTGCCGGCGTCGGCGCAGAGCACCGTGTCGACGCCGAGGCGGGCGGCGGCGATCGCGTAGTTGGCGATGCCGCCGGGCCCCCAGCCGAACGCGGGGGTCCAGTGCTCCTCGCCGAGGCGCGGGGCTGCGGCCAGGTCGGCGAAGACCAGATCGAGGAAGAGCTGTCCCGCCGTCAGGAGGCGGGGGGTGGGGCGGGATGCAACCGTCATGAGCCCCTCCTCTCTGCGGTGACGACCGGGGGCGTTGCACCGTTTATAGCACCGAGCGATCAGGACCGCGCAAATTTTTGCGTGTAAACATTTTGTTACTGAGCGATTTTGAGCGCTATGGTGATCGCACCATGAAAGACGTCAGAGATCGCGAGATCCTCCAGCACCTGCGTTCCGCTCGGGCCGCCACGGTCGCCGAGCTCGCCGAAGCCACCGGTTCGAGCATCGCCACGATCCGTCGCGATCTGCAGCGCCTCGACGACGCGGGGCTGCTGCGCCGCACGCACGGCGGTGCGGTGATGAGCGAGGGCGACGCCCCGTTCGCCACCGTCGAGCCGGTCAACCGCGAGGGCAAGGAGCGCATCGCCCAGGCCGCGGCCGCGACCATCAACGACGGTCAGGCCGTCATCCTCGACGTGGGAACGACGACGCTGCAGCTCGCCCGCCTTCTGCGCGGCCGCGCGGTGACCGTCATCACGAACAACCTCGCCATCTACGACGTGCTGCGCGACGAGCGCGAGACGCACCTGGTGCTGCTCCCCGGCGATTACGACCCGGTGTATCGCAGCGTCTCCGGCCACCTCACGACCGAATCGCTGCGCCTCATCCGCGCCGATCACGCCTTCCTCGGCGTCAGCGGCATGTCGCCGCAGGGCGATCTGCGCGACACCACCCTCGCCCAAGTGCCGATCAAGCAGGCCATGCTCGCCGCGTGCGACGCGGCGACGGTGCTCGCCGACCACAGCAAGTTTCCCGGCACCGGCGCCGGGCGTATCGCCCTGCCCCTCGCCCTGCGGCGGCTCATCACCGATGCGCCGCTCGAGGGCCCGATCGTCGAGTCCCTGGGCCGACGGAATGTCGAGATTGTGACCGCATGAAGCTTGCCATGATCGGTGGCGGAGGATTCCGCACCCCTCTGGTCTACCGAGCCCTCCTCCTGGACCGCGACCCGGGCCGGGTCGATGAGGTCGCCCTCATCGACACCGACGGCACGCGGCTGCGCACGATGGCCCGCATCCTCGAGGATCAGGCGCGGGACTTCCCCGACGCGCCGCGCGTGAGCGTGCACACGGATGCCGAAGAGGGACTGCGCGGCGCCGACTTCGTGTTCTCCGCCATCCGCGTCGGCGGCATGGCGGGTCGGGCGACCGACGAGCGCATCGGCCTGTCGCACGGGGTCATCGGCCAGGAGACCGTCGGGTTCGGCGGCATCTCCTATGCGCTGCGCACCCTCCCGGTGGCCATGCAGCTCGCCGAGCTCATCCAGCGGGTCGCCCCCGACGCCTGGGTCATCAACTTCACCAATCCCGCCGGCGTCGTCACCGAGGCCATGGGCCGCGTGCTCGGCAAGCGCGTCATCGGCATCTGCGACTCGCCGATCGGCCTCGCCCGTCGTGCGCTCGGAGCCCTCGGCATCCGTGATTCGGCCGACGTCGAGATCGAGTACGCAGGCCTCAACCACCTCGGTTGGCTCACGGCCCTCCGCCGTGACGGCGTCGACCTGCTGCCGGAGCTGCTCGCCTCGCCCGAGCGCATCGAGTCGTTCGAAGAGGGGGCGCTGTTCGGCGCCGACTGGATCCAGACGCTCGGCGCCCTGCCCAACGAATACCTGCACTACTACTCGTACCGCCGCGACGTGCTGCAGGCCGACCAGTACGCCGCGACCACCCGCGGGCGGTATCTGCTCGACCAGCAGGCCGGCTTCTGGGACACGGCTGCGACCGCACCCCGCCCGCACGCGGCCTGGGAGGCCTGCCGCCACGAGCGCGAGGTCACCTACATGGCGACCAACCGCGACTCCGCCGGTATGGGCGACCGCGATGAAGAAGACCTCGTCTCCGGCGGGTACGAGAACGTCGCGATCGCCCTCATGCGCGCGATCGCCTACGATCAGTCGGCCCGTCTCATCCTCAACGTCCCCAGTGGCGGTGTGCTCGCCGGCCTCGACAGCGAGGCCGTGGTCGAGGTGCCGTGCATCGTCGGTGCCGACGGCCCGCGCCCCATCGAGAGCGCGGCCGTCCCCGCCTTCGGGCTCGGCCTCGTCACCACGGTGAAATACGTCGAGCGGCAGACCATCGAGGCCGCGCTCGGCGGCTCGCGCGCCGCGGCCCTCCGCGCCCTCGCCCACCACCCGCTCATCGACTCGGTGCGCGTGGCCCGCGCCCTGCTGGACGACGCCGGCTCCAGCTTCGCCGACCTGTCGTACCTCCGCTGAACCCGGGGGTGCGGCGTCGGCCCGAACGGCACCGCACCCCCGCACCACGCCACACCCTCCCCGCACCCCGTGTCGCGCGGATCCCGACCCCCGCCGCGGCCCCCGACCCGCTCGGCGCGAGACCCGAACCCGCGCCCCCGAAACCCGCGTAGCCCCGAACCGGAGACCACCGTGCACCAGAACCTCACCCTCGTCGAAGAGCGCATCCACCGCGTCCTCACCGAGCGCATCGTCCCCGCCGTGTACTCGGCTCGCGTCCCCGTCGCGCTGAAAGCCTGGATGGTGCCCGACGAGCCCGTCCCGGCATCCGAGGCCCTCGCCGCCGAGTACACGCCCTTCGCCGTGGGTGACAGCTGGGGCCGCGCCTGGTCGACGTGGTGGTTCGAGGTCACCGGCGAGATCCCGACCGACTGGGCCGGCCGCACGGTCGAGCTGCTGCTCGACCCGGGCTTCCAGGGCGACTGGCCCGGCAACCAGGCCGAGGCGCTCGTGCACACCGCTGACGGCGTGCAGGTGAAGGGCATCCACCCCCGCAACCACTACGTGCGCCTGACCGAAGAAGCCGCCGGCGGCGAGCCCGTGCACTTCTTCGTCGAGGCCGCGGCCAACCCCGACATCCTGGTCAACGACTTCATCCCGACGAAATTCGGCTCGAAGAAGACCGCGCCCGAGAAGCCGATCTACACCTTCCGCACCGCCGAGCTCGCCGTGTTCGAGCCCGAGGTGTGGGCGCTGCAGTTCGACGTCGAGGTGCTCTACCAGCTCATGAAGGAGCTGCCCGAGACCGAGCCCCGCCGGCACGAGGTGATGCGGGCACTCGAGCGGGCGCTGAACGTGCTGCGCCTCGACGACATCGTCGGTACCGCCGCCGGCGCGCGGGCCGAGCTGGTCGACGTGCTCTCGCGCCCGGCATCCGCCTCGGCCCACCGCCTCTCGGGCATCGGTCACGCGCACATCGACACCGCGTGGCTCTGGCCCATCCGCGAGACCAAGCGCAAGACCGCCCGCACGTTCTCGAACGTGCTCGCCCTCGCCGAGCAGTACCCCGACTTCCGCTTCGCCGCGTCGTCGGCGCAGCAGTACGCGTGGGTCAAGGAGCGCTACCCGCACGTGTGGGAGGGCATCAAGGCCGCGATCGCCGCGGGCCAGTGGATCGTCGTCGGTTCGCAGTGGGTCGAGCCCGACGGCAACCTGCCCAGCGGCGAGGCGATGGTGCGCCAGATCACGCAGGGCATGCGCTTCTTCCGCGACGAGCTCGGCGTCGAGACGCACGGCATCTGGCTGCCCGATTCGTTCGGGTACACCGCCGCGTTCCCGCAGATCGCGAAGCTCGCCGGGCTCGACTGGTTCCTCACGCAGAAGATCTCGTGGAGCCAGACGAACAAGTTCCCCCACCACACCTTCTGGTGGGAGGGCATCGACGGCTCGCGCATCTTCACGCACTTCCCGCCGATCGACACCTACAACTCCACGCTCGAGGGCGAGGAGCTGCACCACGCCGTGCGTCAGTTCCGCGACAAGGGCAAGGCGACGACCTCGCTCGTGCCCTTCGGCTACGGCGACGGCGGCGGCGGACCCATCCGCGAGATGATGGAGCGCCAACGCCGCGTGGAGTCGCTCGAGGGTTCGCCCCGCGTCGAGATCGAGCACCCCGACGACTTCTTCGCCGCAGCGCAAGCCGAGTACACCGACGCCCCCGTGTGGGTGGGTGAGCTGTACCTGGAGCTGCACCGCGGCACCTTCACCTCGCACGCCCGCGAGAAGCGCGGCAACCGCGAGGCCGAGGGCCGTCTGCGCGAGGCCGAGCTGTGGTGGACGGCCGCAGCCCTCAAGGGCGCCGAGTACCCCTACGACGCGCTCGACCGCCTGTGGCAGGGCGTGCTGCTGCAGCAGTTCCACGACATCCTCCCCGGCTCCTCCATCCAGTGGGTGCACGAGCAGAACGAAGAGGACTACGCCATCGCGCTCGCCGAGCTCGAGCGCTCGATCGCCGAGGCGCTGGAGGCCGCGGGCCTGTCCGCCGCGGTCGTGAACTCCGCTGACCACGCGCGCCGGTCTCTGGCCCTGGATGCCGAGGGCACCCCGCTCGCACTCGTCGAGACGCCGGCGCTGGGCGTGGCATCCCTCGTCCCCGTCGTTCCCGCGCACCCGGTGACCGCGCGCCACGACGGCGAGGCCATCGTGCTCGACAACGGCCTCGTCCGTGTGACGGTCGATGCCCGGGGCCTCGTCACCTCGATCGTCGACCTCGCCGAGAACCGCGAGCTCGTGCCCGCCGGCCGCGTCGCCAACCTGCTGCAGCTGCACCAGGACCTGCCGAACGCCTGGGACGCGTGGGACATCGACGCGCACTACCGCTACACCTTCGACGACCTGGATGCCGCCGACGCGGTCGAGCTGGTCATCGACGGCGATCTGCGCGCCCGGGTCGTCGTGACCCGCACGTTCGGCACGTCGCACCTGACGCAGACCATCGCGGTGAACGCCGACGACGTGCGCGCGCACTTCACGGTCGACCTCGACTGGAACGAACGCGAGAAGCTGCTGAAGGCGTCGCTGCCGTTCGTCGTGCACGCGCACCACCACAGCGCCGAGATCCAGTACGGGCACGTGCGCCGCGCGACCCACACGAACACCTCGTGGGAAGACGCCAAGTTCGAGGTCATGGCGCACCGCTGGGTGCACGTCGAGGAGCCCGGTTACGGCATCGGCGTGACCAACGACGCCACCTACGGCCACGACATCACCCGCACGGTCGGTGCGTCGGGGGAGGTCGAGACCGAGGTGCGCCTGAGCCTGGTGCGCGCCGCGAACTCGCCCGACCCGATCCAGGATGCCGGCCACCACGTGTTCCGCTACGCCGTGCACCCGGGTGCCGACATCGCCGCGGTCGTGGCTTCCGGTTACGAACAGAACCTGCCGCTGCGTCGCCCCGCGGCCGAGGGCACCGTCGAGCCGTGGAGCGTCGTGCGCTCGACGGACGAGGGCGTGCGCGTCGAGGCCGTGAAGCTCGCCGACGACCGCTCGGGCGACGTGATCGTGCGCGTGTACGAGGCGCTCGGTCGTCGTGCCTCGACGCTCCTCGTCCCCGGCTTCGACGTCGCGTCGGTCGAGGAGGTCGACCTGCTCGAGCGTGCGCTCCGCGACGACATGGCGCGTTCCCGGCACATCGCGCACGAGGGCGACGCGATCGCCCTGGAGCTGCGGCCGTTCCAGGTCGTCACCCTTCGGTTGACGCGCGGATGACGGCCGCCATCCCGGTCGTCCCGCGGTCGTCCGTGCCGCCCTTCGGGTTCGGTGCCGTCGCCGCGTGGACGGTCGGGATCGTCGCCTACGTCGTGTCGATCGTGAATCGCACGTCTCTTTCCGCCCTGGGCATCGAGACGGCCGACCGGTTCGCGATCACCGCGGCGACGCTGTCGCTGCTCGCGGTCGTGCAGCTCGGCGTGTACGGCGCACTGCAGCTGCCCGTGGGTCTGCTGCTCGACCGGTTCGGCGCGGGAACCGTGCTGACGGCCGGCATGGCCGTGATGGCTGCGGCCCAGGTGCTGCTCGCCGTCGCCCCCGACGTCGGTGTCGCCATCGCCGCGCGTCTGCTCATGGGCGCCGGCGAGGCCGCCATCTTCCCCGGTGTGCTGCGCGTCATTGGCATGCGCTTCCCGCGGCGACTCGCGCCGACCGCGGTGCAGGTGACCGGCCTCCTCGGCCAGTTCGGACAGATCATCAGCGTCGTGCCCTTCGCGGCCCTCGTCGGATTCTCGGGCTGGACGGCCGCCTTCCTTTCGCTCGGTGGGCTCACGGCGCTGACGGCGGTGCTGGTCGCGGTGGCCGTGCGCGAACGCCGGCCCGCGGTCGTCGAGCGCACCTCGGTGGTGCGCGCGGTGCGCGAGGCGTGGCGGTCGCCGGGAACCCGCCTGGCGTTCTGGGTGCACTTCGTCACGTCGTTCTCGGGAAACGCCTTCGGGGCCATTCTCTGGGGCTTCCCGTTCCTCACCGCCGGGCAGGGAGTGGATGCCGGCACCGCCGGCGCCCTGTTCTCGGTCTACGTCGTGGGCGGCATCGTCCTCGGGCCGCTGGTCGGCGCGGCGTCGGGACGCTTCCCCCACGCGCGCACGCCGCTGGTGGTCGGCGTCGTCGGAGTGCAGGCGGCGTCGTGGGCGTCGGTGCTGGCGTTCCCCGCTGGCGCGCCGCTGGCGCTCCTGGTCGTGCTGGCCCTCGCCATGTGCGCGGGGGGTCCGGCCTCGATGGTCGCCTTCGACATCGTGCGCGACCACAACCCGCGCGAACGGCTCAGCACCGCCTCGGGCGTGGTCAACGGGGCGGGCTTCTCGTCGAGCATCCTGGTCATCTTGGCGATCGGGGCCGCGCTCACCCTGCAGGCGGGTGGGGCGGAGTACTCGCCCGCCGCCTTCCGGCTGGCCGAGCTCGTGCAGGTGCCGTTCTGGGTTGTCGGGCTGCTGTTGGTGTGGCGGGCGCAGCGGGCGGTGTCGCGGGCCTCGCGCGCCGGTTGAGGACGGCGCGCGGAGACTCGCATGCTCGGGTGCCGACGAGCGGGCGCGCCGAAGTTGCCGTGGGCCCCGCCGGACGATCGGTCGGATGCCGCGGACGAACGGCCCGGCGCGCACCGAGGGGTCGCGCGACGATCGGAAGATGACCACCACCGCCCCCGTTCCCACGCCCGTCACCGGTCCGTCCGTCCTGCGGTACGGCGGCCTCATCGTCGTGATGTTGCTGAGTTTTCTGCTGGTCACCGCCGAGTTCCTGCCGAACGGGGTGCTCACCGAGATGGCTTCGTCGCTCGGTGTCACTCCGGGCCAGGCGGGCCAGACGGTCGCCGTCACCGCACTGGCGGGCCTGCTCTTCGCCCCCACCGTCGGACTGCTGCTCCCCCGCCTCGACCGCCGCACGCTGCTGGTCGGCGCGGCCGCTGCGGCGACTGTGTCGAGTCTCGTGGTCGCCCTGGTGCCGAGTCTGCCGGCGATCCTCGTCGCGCGGTTCCTGCTGGGAGCCGCGATCAGCGCCTTCTGGTCCATGTCGATCACGGTCGCCGCGCGACTGGCGAGTCCCGACCGCATCGGGCGCGCCGTCATGTTCGGCTCCGCCGGCGTCTCCCTGGCGACGGTGGCCGGAGTTCCCCTCGGGGTCGCGTTGAGCGAGGTGCTCGATTGGCGCTCCGTCTTCCTGCTCGTCGCCGCCTTGACGGCCGCCATCGGCATCGCGGTGCGCGTCGCGCTTCCGCCCGTTCCGCCGGCCGCCGCGTCGAGCATCGGCATCCTGATCGACACCCTCCGGCGCCCCGGGGTGGGCAGCGGCATGATCGGTCACGTCCTGGTCGTGCTGGGCCACTTCGTGGCGTACACCTACATCCGCCTCTCGCTCGAACGCATCTCCGATGTCGACGCGGGCACGATCGTGCTGATGCTCGCGCTGTTCGGCGCCGGCGGCCTCGTCGGCAACATCCTGGTGTGGGATGATCGTCGACCGCGCATTCGCGCGTCTCGCCGTGGGAGGGCCACTCGTCATCGCCGTCGCGATCGCGATCGTCCTGCTGCTCCCGGGGGCGGTGACGCTCGTCGCGGCCGCCGTGGCGGTGTGGGGCTTCTTCTTCGCGTCGTGGCTGATCATCGTCAACACCTGGGTCGGCCACCGCATGCCCGACCGGCTCGAGGCCGGCGGCAGCCTCATGGTCACCGGGTTCCAGCTCGGCATCGTGATCGCGGCGAGCGTCGGCGGCATCCTGGTCGATGCGACGAGCGTCATGACGGTGGATGCCATCGGCATCGCGCTCCTGGTCGTCGGGGCTCTGCTGTTCGGGTTGTCGCTGCGTGCCCCGCGTCCCGCGCGGGCTTGAGCGGAGCCCACGGGTTCGGGGCGGATCCCGCCGTTCGGGGCAGGAATTTCTCGCCCCGATCGGCCAAATCCGCCCCAAACCGTGCGCTCGCCGCCGCGCCCCCCTCGCGCCGCGCCCGGGGCAAGGCGCGGCGTCGCTCCGGCACCGCGAATCCGCGCCGGAGAAGCGTCAGCCGACGAGCGCCCGCCGACCGGCTCGCCACGCCGACGGCGCCACGCCGGTGTGCCGGCGGAAGGCACGCCGGAAGCCTTCGTCGGAGGCGTAGCCGAGCGCGCGCGACGTCTCCGACACCGGCGTCCCGGCATCCAGCAGCTGCTTCGCCCGGCGCATGCGCACCTCGGTCACGTGCGCCGCGGGCGACGTGCCGAAGACCTCGCGGAACCGTGCCGCGAAGACCGAACGCGACATCGCTCCCAGCGCCGCAAGCTGGTCGATGCTCCACTCGCGTCCGGGATCCGCGTCGACCGCGGCGACGACACGAGAGAGGAACGGGTCGTCGCTGCGCGGAGGCCACGTCGCGTCGCCGTCGCTTGAGGCCCACAGGCGCAGGGCCGTCAGCAGCACGGTCGTGACCATGAGCTTGCAGATGGTGTCGTCACCGGTGCGCCCGCCGGTGTCGTGAGGGATGCCGAGGTGCGCGGCGAGTCCCGCGGCGGCGGGCTCCGCGTGCGCGAAGCCGCTGACGAACACCAGCGGCGGCAGCGCTCGCGTCTCGGCCGTCGGGGTCAGTTCGAGCGGGACGACGGTGACCTCGGCCCCCGACCGGGAAGCGAGGGCGAGGTCGTGGCATCCGAGCGACAGGAAGGCGTCGCCGGCGAGCAGCGTGCGCCCGCCGTCGACGGTGGTCGCCGTGCCCGCCGCCGCGTCGACCGTGCAGGCCGAGCGGTGGGTGGCCCCCGTGAGCTCGCCCGCCCGCACGTAGACGAGCGCGGCCGCCCCACGCGGCAGGGTGAGGCGTTCGCCGACGGTCAACTGCTGCTGCCACCCGCGGCCGGGATGCACGTCGATCGTCGACAGGGCGCGTTCGAGAGCGGGCTCCGGCGTCATGTCACCGCGAACCGCGACGGCCCGGGCGATATTCCGCGACGCGCGGCGGCTCACCCGTGCCGTCACCCGGGGCCGCCTCAGTTCAGAAGTTCCAGCCCGCTGAAGAAGCCGATCGAGATCGACAGCAGCCCCGCCGCGACGCCCGCGATGAATCCGGCCGCGGCGAGCTCGCGCGCCATGCGGGCGTTCAGACTCAGGATGCCGCACACGAACGACACTCCCGCGAGCACCCACATGCCGATCTGGATCCACGCCAGGTTGTCGAGCTCCGAGATGGTGCTGGCCGTGACGACGAAGAGGTACCACGCGATGACGACCACGCCCGTGACGATCGCGACCACGGAGGCCACGCGCAGGTCGCCCTTGGGTGTCGGGGGCGGGGGCGGTTCGTCGCGCGGCGGCACGTCGATCGCCGGTTCCAGCGAATCGGGAAGATCGTCGTCTGCCATGCCCCGATCCTCCCAGGTCGCGCGGCCGATCGGGGGGTGTGTTGCCGACGGGCGCGGGCTGTGCAGCGGGTGCCTCCCCTCAGCCTCGCCCCCGCCCGTGCCCGCCCCGCCCGCCTAAGCTCCTCACGATGAGAACCATCGGAGTCGACCTCGCCGCCGCCGTCCCCGGCACCGCGCTCGCCGAGATCGACTGGGCCCACGGCGTCGCCCACCTGACGCGGCTCGAGATCGGGATCCAGGATGCCGACATCGTGGCATCCGTCTCCTCCGGCGACGCGTGGCTCGGTGTGGACTGTCCGCTGGGGTGGCCCGACGCCTTCGTCGACTTCATCCGGGCTCACCACGTCGAGCCATCGCTCGGATCCGTCGACGGGGGCGCCGACTGGCGACGCACGCTCGTCTATCGCCACACCGACCACGTCGTGCGCGACCGCATCGGGCGCTGGCCGCTGAGCGTGTCGACCGACCGCCTCGGCGTGACGGCGTTGCGCGGGGCGGGACTGACGTCTCGTCTCGCCGAGGCCGGCTTCCCGGTCGACCGCGCGGCGGAAGGGCGCCTGTTCGAGGTCTACCCCGGCGGCTCGCTGCGGCTGTGGGGCTTCGACACGACGGGGTATCGAGTGGATGCCACGCGCCGCGCGACCCTGCTCGACTCCCTGCGCGAGCGGGCTCCATGGCTCGACCTCGGATCCTTCGGCCCCCTCGCCGTTGCGAAGGCCGACGCCTTCGACGCGGTCATCGCGGCGCTGTCGACGCGGGCCGGAGCGTTGCGGCTGTTCGAGCCCCCGGCATCCGGAATGCTCGGGGTCGCCCGGCGCGAGGGGTGGGTCGTGCTGCCGGAGGGTCCGCTCGAGGCGCTGATCGCGGCACGCTGAGGCCCGGCCGCTCCGGGACGCCCGCCCCTGAGCCGCTGATCGCGAGACCGCGTCTCGCCGACGCGTCGTGCGCACGTTGCAACCGTCCTCCGCCGTCTCGCACACGGCATGCACACGAGCGAACCGGTCCAGCCGCAAGGCTGCTTGCGCTTGCACCCGGAATGGCCTCTCATGGTCGACATGACCGAGGACGCGCAGACGATCAGCTCGAAGCAGTTCCACGACGCGGCCGGAGTGGCCGACTGGCGGGTCGTCAGTTCCGGTGTGCAGGCGGTCTTCCGTGCATCGTCGCTCCGTCACGCGGCGAGTCTCGTGGAGCCCGCATCCGCAGCGGCGGAGGAGCACGGCATCCTGCCCGACATCGACGTGCGGCCCGAGGCGGTCGTCGTGCGGGTGCCCCTGTGGGCGACGGGTGGGATCGCGCCCGCGGCTCCTCTCTTCGCGGCCGCGGTGTCGCAGGCGGCCGGCCGGCTCGGACTCCGCGCCGACCCCACCGCGGTACAGTCGCTGAGCATCTACGTCGCGCAGCACTCCGAGGCCGACGTGCGGCCGTTCTTCCTCGCCGTGCTCGGCTACGACCCCGTCGGCGAGACGGATGCCGTCGACCCCCTGCGCATCGCGCCCGATCTCGCGTTCAATCCCCTCACCGGCGACCGGCCGAAGCGCGGGCGCACCCACCTCGACGTGTTCGTCCCCGCCTCCGACGCGCAGGGACGAGTGGATGCTGCGCTCGCCGAGGGCGGACGCCTGGTCGACGACTCGCAGGCGCCGGCGTACTGGAGCATCGCCTCGCCCGACAACCACGGCGTCGACATCGCGTCGTGGCTGGACACGGATGGGTGAGCGGTGCGCGATCGGGTGCTCGGCGCGTGTTCACTCCACCAGGGCGGTGAAAGCGTCGAAGCTCAGCACGCCCGTGGCGAGGAAGAACGGCGCGGGCGGCGGCGGCCGGCGCCCGCGGCGTAGTCGGGTCTGGGCGAGTTCGAGCCACGATCGACGACGGCGTGTGCCGGTGACGAACACGGTGAGACGTCCCGCGGCATCGACGTGCGCGGCGGGATCGCACACTCCCGCGCCCATCCACGCCGGAACGTCCGGGGCGTCGGTGTCGAGGATCCTCTTGGGCTCGCTCCAGTCCGCCCTGTCGGGGGAGAGCCGCGGCGCCGACATCGCCCAGAGGCCCTGGGGCGGGTAGGGCCGAGTCCCGTGCAGGTTCCTGCCCCTCGCGAGGATCAACGACCACCGTTCGCCCGTGCGCGTGAGTGCCACATCGAAGAAGCCCTCCGTCGAGGTGGCGAAGACACGAGGTTCGCTCCAGTCGGTCACTCCGTCGGCGCTCGTCGCGCAGCGCAGCTCGTAATCGGGCTGCTCGCCGGGGGCCACCTCGTGCGGCGCCGCGAGGAACCACATCACGTGCCGTCCGGCGTCTCGCACGACGCGGGGCTCGAGCAGGCTGGGCCTGCCTCCCGCGCCGCGAAGGAGCGGGTCACTGGTTCGGCGCCAGCGGCCGTCGAGGCGTTCGAGCACGCCGATGGCGTATGAGCTCCCCGCTCCCACGTGACGTCGGCCGCTGCGACCGGCGTAGTAGATGCGCTCCGGGTGGGTGTCCGTCGCGGGCAGATACGAGGGGGTGTGCATACCGCCGCCGTCCCAGGCCGACCGCGGCGGGTCCGGCGCGAGAGCGGCGGCGCGACCGCGTCTGTCGGTCCGCACTCGCCAGGACGCCTCCGCGAGCGACCCGTCGATCGACCCGTCGGCGACGTAGAGCCGATTGCGGAAGCTCGAAGAGTAGCCGCCCAGGTAGAGGCTGCGCGCCTCGCGGGTGACGACGACGTCGCCGCTGCCCACGCCGAGGAGACCCCTTGGCATCGGGCCGTCGACCATGTCCCACAGCACGCGACTCGAGAACGGCTGCTTCACGGGGGCACTCTGCGCGCGCGGGTGCCAGAGCATGTCGACGTCGTCGACGTTGTCGGGAACGCGGCGAGATGACACCGAATGTCAAGAATCTCGGGCATTACGCGCACCCTCAGGGCCTCTTTGTCGTGACACTTTCTCGTCGAGCTGACGTCTCTTGCAAGTCGTTCGCGTCGCCGCGGGCGCGTTCGCGCGGTATGGTCACGCCGTGACCGACGTGCTTCCGCTCAACATCTTTCTTGCAACGCCGAGCGACGCCGATCGAGAACGCGACGTGTTCCGCCGGACAGTGGATGAGTGGAACGAGCGGCAATCGAGCGGTCGAGTACGCTTCAGCGTCGTTGGGTGGGAGAACAAGCGAGGAACGGCGCGACGCGCCCAAGCGGCCATCAATGAACTCATCAGCGAGTGCCACTTTCTGGTGGCTGTATTCAAGGAGCGTTGGGGTTCCGAGACAGGGAGTTCGTGGGGATACACGTCAGGTACCGAAGAGGAGATCTTCACGGGGTTGCTCGAGCTTGGACAAGCCGGCCAACCGATGCGCGACGTATGGATCGGATTCGTCGACAGCCCCGCTCCTGAACCCGCGGTGTCAACCTTCAAGGCGCAGATGATCGAGCTTCATTCAATGCTCTTCGAGTCAGTTGCCGACGCGCTCGATCTTGCCGACAAGATCTCGGCGCGACTGGACGGATGGGGTGCGGAATCAACTGTGAAGACTCCCCGTCACATCGAACTCGTGTCGTCAACCGGACGCGAGGTTCTTCGAGCAGCGAGACTCCGTATTGAAGGGGAGAAGCTCATAGAACTTGGACAAGCCGATGCGGGGAGCGCGAACCTGCGCCGCGCGGCGGCAATAGGCGGTCCAGTCGAGTTGCTCGCTCATGCGCGGCAACTCGCGCGAGAGGGTGATCTCGAGGAAGCGCACACCACCACGCAGGCCGCGATTGAGATGTCACAAACGAGCGGTTCAGGTCTCTTTTCGGCGGCGGCGGCCGAGGCATTTGCTGCTCAGGCCAGCGTGCTCAGGCGGCGCCGCGACCCGGTCGCCGCTATTGGTCGGCTTGAGCAGGCAATCACGCTAGTGACCGGCGACGATGCAGAGGCTCGGCGGGTTCGATGCCGGATCTTGGATGAGATCGGTCTCGCCTGCCAGGCGACAAACGATCTCTCGCGGTCGCGTGCGGTCTTCCTCGAAGCACTCGAGTTGCGACGTGCGGGTGGTCAGGCATCAGAGGTCGCTCAGTCGTTGACGAATCTCGCACGTCTGGCCGTGGATGAACACGATCTCGCGACAGCGAGAGGTTACGCCGACGAAGCGCTGTCGGCACTCGAGAACGTTGCCCCAACGGCGCTTCACGCCAACACCGCAATCCTTGTCGCACAAGTGCTGCTGCGGCAGGGTGAGGCGGCAGCCGCTATCGAGCATGCCAAGCGATCGCTCGCGCTGAATCGACAGTTCGGAAGTGCAAACGGCGAGGCGATCGCGTTACACGTTATGGCTCAGTGCTACCGCGCAACGGGTGACTTTGCTCACGCTACCCAGAGTGCCCAGGACTGCCTCGAGATCAATCTTCGGATTGGTAACACGAAGGGCGTCGAGAACGCTCGCTGGCAACTCGACGCAGCGCGAAACGGAGAGTAAGGGTTGCAGTCGACTTTTCTCTATGAGCGGATGAGCTCTCCATATTCATCGACCTGCAAGTAGTTCAGACTAGGCCACATCAGTGCCGTCAGACGCCCGCCTGGGTTGCCACAGTCGGTGTCAATCTGAGCTCCGCCCGGTCCGATCCTAGGCACCCTGCCGATCGGCCTATGAGCTGAGATCGCGTACTTTCTTGGTGGTGTTTTCCAAGGGCTGTGCCTCGCGATGAGCTCGTGCGTCTCGTAGGTTTCCTCGAGACCGCGCAGCAGAGCGGCGTCCTCCTGTGGCAGCGCAGCAACGAACTCCGGGAACACGTCTGGACCGACGGGGCGCTCGATATACGAGCGAATGGTCATTGCCCCACCCATCTTCAGGAAGGGCGCGAGATCCTCTCTCGCCAGCGCATCGAGCAGGGCGACTTCATGGTTGCCCCGGAGGAGAGTCACCCGGTCATCGTCCGCGATCTGTCGGAGCATCGAGATCACGTGCGCCGACTTCGGGCCCTTGTTGATGTAGTCGCCGAGGAACACGACCCTCTCGACGGGATGAGTTGAGATCAAGGGCCACATGCCCAGAAGGGCTGCTATGTTGCCGTGCACGTCCCCGACGAACGCGGTCTGACTCTTCATAGAAGAATCTTCTCCACTTCGGCATACATGGAGCCGTGACCAGTTGAACCGAGCGCAAGGAACGCTGCCGAGAGCAGGTCGCTTGGTCGACCCCATTCGTTCACGATCGTTGCCTCCAGAGACCCATGAACGTTCTGCGCAAACTCACCAAGGAGTTTCTCCAGCCGTCGTAGACACTCCTGAAGATGCTCCTCTCTTGGGGCGACCTTCTGCCGTGAGGCGAGTAGTTCCACGAGTTCCGGGTCGCTGTGGCGGTCCGCAATCTCGCGTACTGAGAAACACGGCCGCCCGCTCGCGATCGCTTGCGCGTAAAGACAACTCCGAAGGAGATAGCGCGCGTGGCGAAGGAGACCGGGCAAGTACTTCGGTAGGTCCCGATCCGGTGTGCTGAAAAGAACTGACATGCGTGCGGCGCGGGAGAACAAACGCTCGGTGTCAACATCGCCCATACTCGCAACGATTGGGGCGATGTGTGCGTTCGGATCCCAAACGACTTTCGAGTCGCGCCTCAGATGAGCGCCGAAGAGACTGCCAACGCCTGTCTCGAGTTGGACAGGAGTGTAGTAACTGACGCTGACATCGCCAGCGTTCAATGACGGGCGTGAGAAGGGTACGAGGACAAGCAGGTCCAAATCTGACCCGGGCACCGCATCTCCGCGCGCTTGACTGCCGTAGACGAGAACCGCCTGCGCATCTGAGGGCAATCGCGGTACAGAGCGCGACAAGGCCTGTGGCACGCCGATGTGTCGGAGCGCCGCGTCGATCGACACCATCATCGAGGGTGTCGATCGACCGAGCGATAAAGAATCAGGTTGGTCCGGCCGTCCGCCTGCGGTGGACATGAGACGAGCTTACCCAGCCGCATCCCACCGCGCTCATGGCCCACTTGGCCGTATCCGAGCAAGCCTCAAGGTCGTCAACGAGTTCTGATTCGTCGAGCGGATGAAAGTTTTGGGCGCGTTGGCGTCCTTGCGATGACCGTGCCCGCTCCGTGATCACATTCGGCGGATCGTCGCGAGTGCCTCGTCGAGTGTGTGGAGCGCGAGGAGGACCTGGATCGAGCGGCTGAATATCAGGCTGTCAAACATGGCGTCGTCGGTCTTGGGTATGACAGAGCGGGATACCACCCAGGCGGCCGCTGACTCGATGCCCACGTCGTCGCTGAACATGTGTGCGGCGACCTCGTTGCGGATCTTCACGAGCGTCTCCTTGAAGGAGCGGTCGTCGGCGATGTTTCGGATGCTCGCCTTATAGACATTCTGTGCGGCGGTGAGCTCGCCGATGTCGATGAAGTCAGCGAATCGACCGGTCTGTGCGCGTGCGGTGCGGTGTAGGTCTCCCAGGACTCGGTAGACGCCCTCGATGCTCTCGCGGAGGACGAGGGCGAGGAGTTTCTCGGTCGTGACCCGCGCAGCGGGGTCTGCGGCCATGGCGCGCAGCAGCACGCGCATGTCGACGTCGATCTGGACGATGAAGAACCGAGCGGCTGCGTATGCCTTCACAACCGCGGCCTCGTCGCCGGCGCCGGCGACACTCTCGACGTCGCTCGCCCGGTGCTCGAGTGCTTCGACGGCGAGCGGAATCGTGCGGTCGAAGCCCGCCACGCTGTCGGCATTGGATGGCGGCTGGCCGGGGATACTCATGGTCTCAGCGTGGCATCGAACGTTCGGAGGTGAGGAACTGCTGTCGCTATTGCTCTTAAAGTTAAGGCATGAGTGGGCTGTTGGTGCATGGACCCCGGATGATCGGCGCGCGGCGGCAGCTGTCGATCCCGCGGCGTGTGTTGGTGTCGGCGGGGATCGATGTGCCGGGTCGGGTTCGATTCGAGGTGACCGATGGGGTGGTGTGTGTGCGTCGCGCGGAGGAGGGTGAGGAGGGTGCTCAGATGGTGTCGAAGGTGGGCCAGCTTGTGACTCCGCCCTGGGTGATGCAGACTCTCGGGGTTGGTGTGGGCGCCGCAATCTATGCTCGGCCGCGGACTGACGCCGTCGTGGAGGTCCTGGCCGGGTCTCGTCTGCAATTTGATCTGGAGGGGGCGGCATGAGCATCACGAACGTGCTGCAGACTCCTCGCCGGAGCACTGCTGATCGCGCGTGGGGTGAGCTCGAGTTGCGGGATGCCGCGGCCGCTCGCGCGACGACGACGATGTTGCCGGGCGCGGCGGTGCTGCCGTTGACGACGTTCCTCGACGCGAACGTCTATCCGGTAGTGGTCTGGGACCGGCGTGCGTTGTCGTTGCGGCTGAGCAGGATGGATGGCCCGGCAGTGTCGACGGATGCTGTGCGTGACCTGCTGGATGCGGGATCCCCGACGGTGCTGCGGGTCGCGGCGATGATCGGCGTGGGCGCGCCGACGCCGACGCGACGGGCGTTGCGGCCGCTGCGGTCACTGGCCAGGACGATCGGGATGTTCCCGGCGTTCCCGCGCCGGTCCCCGCTGGTCGCGGAGGAGTTCGACGCGCAGGGGACGGCGCTGGTCGCGTGCGACGGGACGAGCATAGAGGTGTATGTAGGCGGCGATGCCGGCGTGCGGGCGGGCTCGGTGTTGAGCCCGTTGTGGCGGCGGGTGTACGAGGAGAGGTTGTTCGAGTGGGCGATCCGGTCGGATGCGCTGCCGTGCGCGTTACCGGCCGTCGAGAGCCTTCACCCAGGAGTCGAGTGAGCGGGCAGGAGCCCAGCGGACGTCTTCCATCTCGACCTGGATCTCGGAGTGCAGGGTCTGGGCGTTCATCGCCTTCTCGCGGAACGACTTGAGGTTCTCCTCGCGGGTTCCGGAGAGCAGGTTCGCCGCGAACGTGGCGATCGAGCCGATGCTGTGCTCGGGTGCGGTGTGCTCGGTGACGTGGTCGAAGACCGCGCCGCCTTCGCAGATGTTGCAGTCGCACCAGAAGTAGTCAGCGGGGACCTGCGCTGCGACGAGCGGGAGCCGCTCGAGCAGGTGGTAGGACATCAGCCGCGGGACCAGCACGGAGGTTCCGGGGCTGCGGCCGCCGCCCTTGGATGGCCAGATGTGGCGGAGCGTGCTGCTGGTGCCGACCGCGCCGAACCGGGCGCCGGCGGCGACCGCGGCGACGGCGGAGAGATCGGTGCGCAGCAGCGCGATACTCACTGATGAGCCCAGCACGTGCAGCAGGCCGCGAACGGCGTCGACGGCGCCGAACGGGTCGGTGCTGTGTTCGAGCGCGAGGGCGACGGGGACGCCGGCGCGGTCGATCGCGGCGCGCAGCTGGTCGGCGGAGTTCTTCAAAATGAGGGACTCGATGGGCAGCATCGTCATCACGGTCCCGGGTGTCTGGCTCGCAATATCTGCGCCGCGGCCGAGCGCGAGGTCGACCCGCGCGATGTGCTCGAGGCTGATGTAGCCAGTGTCGGTGAGCGCTACCGGCGCGCCGTGGTCGAGCTGCCAGGTGACCCATTCCAGGCTGAGCGGGGCGTCACCGGTGGCGCGGTTCTTGCCGGAGTAGCGGTTCGCGTCGAACAGGATCCGCGATTCAGGGCCGGCGATGGAGCGGTGGGTGGTGAGCAGCTTGTCGGCGGCGGCGATCTTGTTGCCGCCGGCGACGGTGTATAGGGCGGTGATCCCGGCGTTGCGGCTGAACGCGGCGACGCGGTCGACCTTGGACTGCGGGGCGTGGATGAGGATGGCGCTGTCAATGCCCGTCCCGGCGGGAACCGGGGCGGGATGGTGCCCGGAGGGCGGGATGAGATCGGTCATGTCGCGGCTCCCAACGTGATCGGAACGAGGTTCTCGGGTTGCGCGTTCTCCCCGAGGTAGTGACGGCGGAAGCCGTCTTCGGTCATGCCGGCCAGCCGGGCGATGTCGGCGACGCTCTGGTGGCGGATGTTCTTGTGGGCGTTGATGATCTGGGTGAGAGTGGACGGGGTCTCGACGGCGACGTCGCCGGGTTCGCTGTTGCGCCAGCCCATCTGGCCGAGGCGCATGTTGAACTCGCGGTATTGCCGGTCGGTGATGATCTCCAGGTCGTAGGCGCGGCGGATCAACGCGCCGATCGACATGCCCCACTTCTCCTTCAGGGTCAGCAGCCGCCGGAATTCTCCGGTGCGGAGCCCTGCCAGGTCGGGGCGGATGCTGTCGGAGGGCGCGAGCATCTCGCCGGCGAATTTGTTGGCTTGGTCCTCCTGCTCGGAGCCGGGGATGTCGTGCATGAGCAGGTGCCCGAGCTCGTGCGCGACCGTGAACCGGAGCCGGTCGGGGGCGAGGCCCTTGGTGACCAGCATCATCGGGAACCGGGACTGGTCGCCGGGCCAGGTGGAGACGGCGTCCTGCCCAGGGGTCGAGAGGGGGCGTTCGATCACGATGATGCCGGCGGACTCGACGATGCCGACGAGGTTGCGGATCGGTCCGTCGCCGAGGTCCCAGCGTTCCCGGAGCCGGCGGGCGACCTCACGGGGATCGCCGTCCAGGCCGATTGGGTCACGAAGCAGGGTGCGCTGCGGCTGCGGCGCGATCCCGGTGAGCAGTCCTTCCATCGTGAGTCGGGTCAGGTGGGTGAGTGCTTCGATGCGTCGCATCGTGCGGACCGTCATCGTGCTCGCCCGGCGGCGGTGGTGCAGGCAGCTGATCGCGAGGCCCGGGACGGTGGGCTGCTCCTCGAGGATCTCCGGCGGGCAGTCCAATGCCTTCACGAGCGCATCCCGGCGATCCTGGGTGAGCTCCAGCGCCCCGGTCTCCAGCCGCGAAATGACGGCCTGCGACACGCCTGCCTCACGTGCCAGTTCGGTCTGGTTCCAGCCCTTCGCCTCACGCAGCAGCGTGATCATCGAAATCGCCGCATCCGCCATCAGTCACCTCCGTGCCGAATCTAGCATAAGAAGTGCGTCGTTTGCCGGGCATTTTCGCCGCTTGGTTTGACAGTGATCTCCAGGTGGCGAGTCCTTGTGCGCGGTGCGGGCTCCCCCCTGGCTGCGAGACGGATTGTCGGCGATGCCTATCTTGCTGCAGTTCTCCGACATCGCGCCCGAGATCACTGTCCTGATTTGCGCACGAGTGGTGGCACAGATCCCGGAATGTGGAATGCTGGCAGGTTGCTCTCGAGGAGGTGGCCATGACGGAGGAGTCGTCAGCGCTGGTGGAGTTCCTGTTGTCCCGGGTCGAGGAGGATGAGAGGATCGCGGATCACGTCGCGTCGGTGTCGCCGACGACTGACTCAGGATTCTGCGTGTGGGCAACGCAGTTCGCGTTCGATGCGGAGCGGATGATCGTCGCTGTCGACTATCAGCGCGTGTTCGCCGAGTGTGCTGCCAAGCGCCGGATCATCGACGCCTTCCTCACGGCCGCGCCCGCCCAGGCGAAGACGCTGAAGGTGGTGCTGCGGGAGCTCGCGTCCGCCCACGCTGATCACCGCGATTACCGAAACGGTTGGCGAATCTAGCGATGTCTAGCGATGTCTAGCGATTTCCTAGACTCCGCTAGATCCTCTCGTTCCGGCTCATCCCGTCGAAGTCGATCCGAAGAGGACGGCGGGCTTTGTGGTGTGGGGCGTGCCGCGATTTCGTCACCGGCGCTGCTGATGAGAACTTTCTCAACCTGCCGCGAGGGGAAGCGCGCAGTGTCGTACATATGAGGGATCGTGGTGACTATGAGCTGACCCAGGATCGCGAGGATTGCCATGACCGGTACCGATGAGCTCGGAGAGCATTCGTCGTCTGATGGTGATTTTTCCGTCCACGCTTGGGCAGCACAGCAGGCCAAGCTGGTCGACCAAGATCGGATCAGTGCCGAGGAACGGGTAGACCGTCTCGCGGGTGACCGTGATCTGGCCGCCGCTCTGCGCGCCGAGGGGTTCGCAGGTCGCAACTACGACTTCTTCGCAGCGGAGATTGCGAAGTACGGGTGGGCCGTTATCTGCGGATGGATCTTCAAGGGACAGATTCGAGCCGAGGTCGCACGAAAGGGGTTCGGTGCGCTGGAGCCCGAACCTCGACTGGGCGCAATGATCGACGACGCCGAAGGGCTGGCTGACGAGACGGTCGTGCTGGCGTTGCGGGCGTTCCGAGATAACGTCCTCGTCCCGGGAATGTGGGACCCCGCTAAAGGCGCTTCTCTTCGGACGTTCTTCGTGGGCCAATGCCTCAGACAGTTCAGCAACGTCTATAAGCGGTGGCGACGGGAGGAGTTGCGCTCCTACACGGAGCCGCAGGCGCCGCCAGCGACGGCGGAATGGGCGGATGAGTTCGAGGATGGGCCGTCGACGCCGCTCGCCCCGGATGCCAGCGAGGCCGCCCAGGTGCGGGACGAGCTGCGCCGCGCGTTTGGGAAGATCACCGATGAGCGCGTCCGCTCAGCCTTCTACCTCAGTGTCACGCACGGCTTCACACATGCGCAGATCGGGGAGAAGCTGGGGATGACCGCGAAGGCGGTCGAATCCGCGATCGCGCGAGCACGTCAGCAAGTACGAGAGAACCTGGAGTCGGCATGAGCGATCAATTTCGGGGCAAGGTCGAAAGGTCATCCTTCGGCACGCAGAGCGCGAAGGCAGCGCGGCGATCCGTCCCCGCCAGCAAAGCGCAGTCCCTCGTCTCCCGATCGGCGGCGAACGCCATCTCGTCGAAAAACTTTCGCGGCCGCGAGGGGAAGTAGCCGCGGTCGTACATATACCGAGGTGTCGGGATCACAACAGAAAAGAGCCGCCCCGCGGGAACGGGACGGCTCACAAGCCCTGAGAGTGTCAGGTCTCATCCAGAGCACTGACTGTACCGGAGTTGGCAGCCGCACACGAGCGGCGCTCCGTCTCACGGCACCCGGCACAAACAGTTAGGAGTTCCTGTGGGAACTGTACGTCGCTCTGCATCCACCGGTCGTTTCGTCACCAAGGCCGCCGCGGCCCGCTGGCCCGGAAAGACCACCACCGAACGTGTCGGCTCCGGCACGAGCAACTCGACCACGGTGCACCGCTCCGCGTCGACGGGCCGGTTCGTCACCGAGTCCACCGCCAACCGCAACCCCGGAGGCACGATCAGCCAGCGCGTCTGATCTGATCCCGCAAGAGGGCCTGCACGTTCACTCGTGCAGGCCCTCTCTGCGTGCGAGCTGATGACGTTCAGACGGTGACCGATGCCGATCGAACTTCCCGCTCCCACGCTTGGGTGGCGACCTGCACGGCGTCCCACGGGGAGCCCAGCGGGGGCGTGTAGGAGAGGTCGAGGTCGCTCATCCCCGCGACGGTCATGCCGTGGTGCAGGGCAGTGGCGTAGGTGTCGACGCGCTTGGAGATCTCAGCGCCGCGGGCGCCGACGAGCTGCGCGCCGAGGAGGCGACCGTCTCGGGTGTCGCCGGTGATGCGGATGCTGATGGGGGTCGCGCCGGGGTAGTACCGCTTGTGGTCGTCCGCGATTGCGGTGTGACTGAGCGGGGCGTAGTCGGCGGCGGTGGCCTCGTGGTCGCGCAGGCCCGTCCGCGCGGCGACGACATCGAAGACCTTGACGACCTGTGTTCCGAGGCTGCCCGCGAAGCGGGCGTTGCCGCCGATCGCGTTCTCGCCGGCGACGCGGCCCTGCTTGTGGGAGGTGGTGCCCAGCGGGAGGTAGGTGACGCCGAGGAGGCGGTGGTGGGTGATCACGCCGTCGCCAGCTGCCCACACGTTGGGCAGACCGGTGCGCATCTGCTCGTCCACGACGACAGCACCGCCCGCTCCTGTCGCTGCGCCGGCCGCGGTGAGGAGGCTGGTGTTGGGTCGCACACCGACTACGACGAGCACGAGGTCGGCGCTGCGGCAGAACGGGTCGCTGTCGCGGGTACCGGTCACGGTGAGGCGCCCGTCGTCGCGGGTGACAGCGTGGATGCGGGTGCCGGTGAGGACGTCGACGCCGTGGCGGGTGAGTTCGTCGTGGACGAGGGAGCCCAGTTCGGGGTCGAGAGTGGAGAGCACTTCGGGACCGCGTTGGAGCTGGGTGACGTGCAGGCCGCGGACGGTGAGCGCTTCGGCCATCTCGAGGCCGACGTAGCCGGCGCCAACGATGATCGCCGTTTCGGGCTGCTGCTCATCGAGGTAGCGCTCGAGCGCGAAGGTGTCGCCCATGGAGTGCAGCAGATGCACCCCGTCGTCGGGGCCAAGCTGGTCGAGCCCGGCGATACCGGCGGTGGAGGGCGATGCCCCGGTGCCGACCATGAGGGCGTCGTAGCTGATCGTGGATTCCGTGCCGGTGGCGTCGCGGACGGTGAGCGCGCGGGCGTCAACGTCGATTCCGGTGGCGAGGGTGTTGAGACGCAGGTTCATGCCGGTGGCTTCGAGGTCGGCGTGGGTGCGGTGGGCGAGGGACTGCCAGGGCTGCACCTCGCGGGAGAAGTAGTACGGGATGCCGCAGATGGAGAAGTTCGGGTAGGCGTCTGCGACGACGACGGTGACGTCGACGGAGGGGTCGAGTTCGCGGGCGCGGAGGCCAGTTGAGATGCCGGCGTCGCTTCCGCCGATGGCTACAAGGTGCACGGGGTGCCTTTCAGGACGTGGTGTCGGAGTACGTGGGGACGACGACCTCACCGGCGGTGCGGGCAGCGGTCGGGTACAGAACGAGCAGCAGCGCGAGCCCGAGGGCGGCGCCAACGAGTTGAGCGAGGATGAACGGGACCACGGATGCGGGCGCGATGCCGGCGAAGGTGTCAGTGAACATGCGCGCGATGGTTACGGCGGGGTTGGCGAAAGATGTGGAGCTGGTGAACCAGTACGCCGCCCCGATGTAGGCACCCACCGCGGCCGCGGTCACCGACCCTTTCCCGGTGCGGGCGAGGGCGAAGATCAGCAGCACGAGACCGGCAGTTGCGACCACCTCCCCGACCAGGTGCCCACCGGTCGCACGGTCGTTGCCGGAGAGCATGGGGGCGGTGTCAAACATGACCCCCGCCAGGATGGTGCCGGCGATGCCGCCGAGAACCTGCGCCGCGACGTAGGGCGTGAGATCCCGCAGGGGCAGGCCGGTTCCCGCTCGACGTCCGAGCAGCCAGTCCGCGATCGACACCACGGGGTTGAAGTGTGCCCCCGAAACCGGGCCGAACATGAGGATCAGCACCGTGAGCCCCAGAGCGGTGGTGAGGCTGTTTTCAAGCAGCTGCAATCCCACGTCGGTGGGCGAGAGGCGTTGCGCGGTGATGCCCGAGCCGACCACAACGGTAACGAGCAGGCCCGTTCCCACGAACTCCGCGGCAGCGCGGCGCAGCACGTGAGGTCGGGTGTCCGGAGTGTGGGAGAGGTCGGTGGTGTTCATGTCGGCCCCATCTTGACCCGCGCTAGGTATTTCAGTCAAGATTGAATCAATGAACATCGAACGAACTGACATGGTGGAGGCGCGCGCCGCCCGGCACGCCGCCCTTGGCGATCCGTCGCGCCTGCGGATCGTCGATCTCCTGACACTGGGCGACCTGTCTCCCTCCGAAATCGCAACAACGCTCGGCATGCCGGCGAATCTCGTGGCCCATCACCTGAACGTGTTGGAGGGGGCAGGCATGGCCTCCCGGTCGCGGTCGGAGGCTGACAAACGGCGCAGCTACGTCCGCCTCACAGAAACCGCTCTCAAGGGCCTCGTCCCGGGACGAGAAGAACGAGCAAGCCGCGTGGTCTTCGTGTGTACAGCCAACTCGGCCAGGTCGCAACTTGCGGCGGCGCTGTGGTCAACGCACAGCACCATTCCTGCCGCCTCCGGTGGCACCCATCCCGCCGCTCACATCGCCCCCGGTGCGATCGCCACCGCTGACCGTCACGCGCTCGATCTTCCCCATGAGGCGCCGAGGGCGTTGGAGACGGTGCTGACGTCATCAGATTTCGTTGTCACCGTTTGCGACAACGCTCACGAAGAACTGCACGTGCCCGGGCGTCTGCACTGGTCGATCCCCGATCCGGTGCGAGTGGGCACCGACGCCGCCTTCGACACCGCCTATGACGAGTTGGAGCGCCGGATCGCGGAACTCGCTCCCCGACTTGTCGCATCCTGACCACCTGAGAGAGAGCACCCGTGACCGATCACTCCCCCACCGTCTTGTTCATCTGCCAGCACAACGCTGGCCGCTCCCAGCTCGGAGCCGCCATTCTCGAACACCTCGCCGGCGACAGGTTCACCGCCACGTCGGCGGGACTTTCGCCCGCCGATGAGGTGAACCCCGCCGTGGCCGCCACCGTGGCGGAACTTGGCATGGACATCACGAACCGGACGCCCCGCGCGGTCACGGACGATGACCTCGAGCAGGCGGACATTGTGGTGTTGATGAAGCCGGGCCTGGCCCTCCCGTCGACCCCGCGGGGCGAGGTCTTGGAGTGGTCCTTCCCCAACCCGGAAGCCTGGGACGCCGACGCCGTGCGCCCGCTGCGCGAAGCCGTCTCCGAAAAGATCCAGGCGACGCTCCTCACCCGCTGAGCGCGAGGGGGCGGGACGCCACAGCATCCCACCCCTCTTCCCTCAGTTGGTCAGACGGTGGCCGGAGCGCGGCCGATCTGTAGAACTTGCGCCGGCGGGGCGCAGCACGCGCCACCCAGGGGTGCCCCGGAAGCGTCGAACAGGCCCGCGCCACCGCATACGCCCGTGTCGGGCAAGGTCAGTTCGATGCGGCGTGCGGCGTCGTGGTCTCCCGCGAGCTCGGCGGCGACGCTGCGTACTTGCTCGTAGCCGGTGAGAGCCAAGAAGGTCGGAGCGCGGCCGTATGACTTCGCTCCAACGAGGTAGAAGTCAGGTTCAGGCTGGGCGAGGTCAGCGGCGCCGGTGGCGGCGACCGACCCGCACGAGTGTACGTTCGGGTCGACCTCCGCGGCGATGCGGACCGGCGCTTGCAGCGTCGGGTCCAGCTCCAGGCGCAGTTCCGACAGGAACGACAGGTCGGGCCGGAACCCGGTGAGCACGACGGCTCGGTCGGCGGTGAGCGTGCGGCCGTCCTCGGCGACGAGCACGGGACGATCGCCCTCACGCGCGACGCGCTCGACACGGAACCCGGTCACCAGCGACACGAGGCCAGCGTCAACGGCCTCTTTCGCTTTGATCCCGAGCGCCCCGCGGGCAGGGAGTTCGTCGGCGTCCCCGCCTCCGAAGGTGTTGCCGGCTGTTGCACGCCGCAGCGCCCAGGTCACGGTTGTCGACGGGTCGCGTCGAGCCATGCGGGCCAGGGCCAGCACAGCGGTGATGGCGGAGTGCCCGGAGCCGACGATGACGGTGTGCTTCCCCTCGAACCCTGCGCGATCGCGGAAGTCGGGGATGCGGTACGAGAGCAGGCTGGCGGCGGCTTGCTCGCCCAGCGCGGGGAGGCCGTCCGCTCCCGCGGGGTTGGGTGTCGACCAGGTGCCGGAGGCGTCGATGACCGCGCGCGCTTGGACCCGGTAGGGCTCACCCTCGGTGGGCTGCACGTGCACGGTGAACGGCTGGTCACCTCGACCGGCGTCCACGAGCCGGTCACGCCCCAGACGTGACACCCCCGTCACGCGAGCGCCATAGGTGACTCGCTCCCCCAGCGCATCCGCGAGGGGCGCAAGGTACTTCTCCACCCACTGCGCGCCGGTCGGATACCCCGTAGCTGGTGCCGTCCATCCGGTGCGGTCGAGCAGGCGTGCGCTGGCGGTGTCGACGAGTTCGGACCAGTCCGAGAACAACCGTACGTGCCCCCATTCGGAGACTGCGGCCGCGGGCGTGACACCTGCTTCGAGCACCATGACCGGGACGTCTCGTTCGGTCAGGTGTGCAGCGGCGGCGAGGCCCTGGGGGCCAGCGCCGATGATGACGACGGGCAACGTGGCGACCATCAAACTCTCCTCCTCGTATCGACGACTGTCGATGAGTAGAGAGTCTTTGATGTATCGACAAATGTCAATACGAGGGGCAGAATCGTCTCATGCCGACCCCGTTGCCTGTTCTGCCGTCCGACGACACCGTGACGTGCTGCACGACTGCGGCGGCATCGGCACTGAGCGTGGAGCAAGCGGATGCGGTGGCGCGCACGTTCAAGGCACTGGGCGATCCCACGCGCGTGCGCCTCCTGTCGCTCATCGCGGCATCCCGAGATGGGGAGGCGTGCATCTGCGACCTCACCGAGCCGGTGGGGCTGTCCCAGCCCACCGTGTCGCACCACATGAAGCTCCTGGTCGACGCGGGCCTTGCCACCCGTGAACAGCGCGGACGCTGGGCCTACTTCCGTGTCGTCACCGACGCGCTCGACACCGCTGTTCGAGCCCTCCAACCATGACCGCCCTCACCATCCGCCCCATGCGGGCGGATGACTGGCCGTCCGTGGAATCGATCTACCGCGACGGCATCACCACCGGCAACGCGACCTTCGAAGCCGAGCCGCCATCCTGGCAAGACTTCGACCGCGGCAAGCTTGCGGTCGGTCGTCTCGTCGCCGTTGACGGTGACGACGTCGCGGGGTGGGTTGCCGCTTCCCCCGTGTCGACCCGCGAGGTGTATCGCGGGGTCGTCGAACATTCCGTCTACGTCTCCCAGCACGCCCTAGGGCGCCGCGTCGGCTCCGACCTCGTAAGCGCGTTCCTCCGCGACGCCGACGCCGCCGGCATCTGGACCGTCCAATCGAGCATCTTCCCCGAGAACCCCGCCAGCCTGACCCTGCACGAGCGCGCCGGCTTCCGCCGCGTCGGAACACGCGAACGCATCGCCCTCATGACCTACGGCCCCTGGGCCGGCCAGTGGCGCGACACCGTCCTCATCGAGCGGCGCCGCCCGCAGTAGAAATGGCGCAAAACGATCGATCCTGCGCCATTCGGGGGTTGGATCAACTACGTGCCAGAGTCTCGCGGGTCGGCACGGCGGAAAACCCTGTTGCGAAAGTCGTCCTGGTGCGGGGCGGCACCAGGCCCCTCTGTGAAGGTGAAGTGTGGTCGTGTTCGGGGCGGTAGCGGGGCGAAGATGGAGGCTGTGCCTACCGCGCGGTCAGATCTGGCGGATGCGAAGGGAGGAGGGCTGATAGCTCCACGCCCAGCACCTGCGAAATTGCAAGCAGCGTCATGAGGCGTGGGTTGGCGGCCGAGTCTGGTCGGGACTCGCCCTTCTCGAGCTTCTGAAACGTGTACCTGCTGAGGTTTGCTTCGTATGCGACCCGGTCTTGACTGTACCCAACAGCGAGCCGCTGACGCTGAATGTTTGTTCCAATCTCACGGACGTATGCGCTCCAGTCAGAGCTCGGGTCCGGATCAGCGCGCACCTTCTCAGGCTTGCCGCGAAGCCTCCTCAGGTAGGCCTAATCGGTATGGCATTCTCTTGCCTATGGGCTTCGATCTTGTCGATGTAGGCGGCTTCCAGATGGTCGCGCGCGATCCCTTTCTCGAGGCCCTGATCGCGATCGTCTCGGAGCCCAACGGTCTATCGACCGCGCAGCATGCGTACGAGGCGGCGCGCGACTGGTGGGATGAGCATTCGCAGGGGCCGACACCTGCCGAACTGCTGAATGCGATGTTCGAACCCCACGACTGGCTGACCGTCATCGCAGATCAGGAAAGACCACGCGGCGATCAAGAGGCGCACCTCCAACTACTGCGCGACTGGCTGCTTCTCTACTGGTGTCGGACCGGCGCGATCAGCTTCACCGCCGGCGTGGGTGAAGTCGTGCGACCCGGCAGCCTCGCACTAGCCCAGCCTGCATCGTGACGAATTGATCCGGGCGGTGTGGGGGGCTGAGGGGGAGGTGGTGTCATGAGCGAGAACCCGACGGCGATGGATATCGTCCGACGCGCCCGCAGCGGTGAGATGTCGCAAGACGAACTCGTCGCGACGCTGTCGAAATGGCAGTTCGAGCCGACGTACCGCACAACGGGTTTGACCGATGACTGGGAAGCACGGCCCAATAGCTTTGACGCTGTCGAGTACGCCTACCTCACCGGAGTGCTGGATGACGACGCCTACCATTATCTCTTCGAAACCCTAGGTCGGTATCGATAACCATCTGCTTGCACGGGTGGTGCGACCTCCAGCCGCAGTTGTCCGCGCCCCATGCATCGAAGCCATGTCCCGATTGCCAGTCCTGTGAACGGAGGCCTGATGCAGAACGCTGAAACGTCAGACGGATCGGATCGCCTTTACACGCTCGCCGAGGCGGCCGTAGAGCTACAGCGAATCGCCGACGCGCTATTCGATGACCCGAGCGATGCGCCTGAACAACTTCTCGCCGTGCTCGACGACCTCTACCCTTCTTGCAATGACTCCTGGCGCGAAGAAGCGGACTCTGAGGCAGAGTCGGAGTAGTCGCAGTAGCCGTCCAGGCCCGCCGCCTACTTCGGCCGTCGATAGCGACCAGAGCAGTGCGGGCAACCCCCGACCGGCCGAGCGGCTGTAGACCGCCGCCTCCCAGCGATGACCAGCCGCGCACTGCCAGGCAACCCTTCTGCCCGAGTGGGGAAGTACTTCCTGTGGCCTCATCTCATTTGAGGCGTACCGCTCGGATAGCTGACGCGCATCGCTCCGGTCGGCTTGACCGATCGGAATCGCGTGGTGGTGGTCAGACTGCGGAGTGGGACGAGACCCGCTGCTTGCCGTTCGAACGGCAGCGCGGGCAGCCAACGCCGTGCGAGCGACTCGCGACGGTCGCCTCCCACGAGTGCCCTCGAGCGCAGAGCCACTTGACCTTTCGAAGCGTGAAGGGCTTCACATCGGTTGGCCTCAGCGCGTTGTCGGGGCTCCACTCCTTCGCGATCTCGGGGCTAGCGGAGGCCAAATCTGTCTCGCCGGCGATGACTCGATTGCCGGCGCAGTATGGGCAGCCTCGGCCGTTCGATCGCTTGTGAGGCGTCGTCTCCCAGGTATGTCCTCTCGCGCATCGCCACGTCGCCTTGGTCCTCGACTTTGGGAGCACCTGATCCGGGCGAAGTCGATTACGCGTATCCCACTCGGCGACGAGATCGGGGCGGACGGTGGCGAGATCGTTGTCGCCGGACAGCACGCGCTTCCGTGAGCAGTAAGGGCAGTTCTGTCCAGCCAGGGTGCGCTTGTTGACCACCGCTTGCCAACCGTGACCGCAGGATGCGGTCCACCACGCCTTCTTGCTTGAGCCGATCCCGACCATTGTTGCGGCCAGGTCGCCGTTGCGTTCGTGGTCCCACTCGGCGGCGAGATCCGGTCGGAGCGTGACCAGGTCAGTCTCGCCGGCGATCGCGAAGTAGCCAGAGCAGTACGGACATCCCGCGCCGAGTCTCGTCCGGTTCCGAATGGTCGCTGTCCACACGTGGCCCTTTGAGCATTTCCAGGTCGCCCGGCGGGCGGATTGAGCTCCGACGTGGTCGGGGTTTCCCGCGTTGGCGCCGGGGGAGTCGTCCCATTCGGCTGCGACGGCGGGATTGCGCGTGCGGAGGTCGTTGTGCCCGGGCCAGACAGATTGACCCGCGCAATAGGGACAGCCGGACTGTGCGCGGGTCGCGATGACTGCTTCCCAGGAGTGGCCGGCGTCGCAGACCCACCAAGCGCGCTTGGACGTGCTCGACGCCTCCCAGGGGTCCAAGCTCGGGTCGTTGCGCGCCCAGTCCCACTCGGCGACGGCCTGTGGGCGACGCTGTATCCATCTCGGATACGGCGCTGCAGCGTCGACGATCTTGGGAGTGTCAACGAGATCCATCGGCACATCCAACGGTTCGCGACGGGTTTCGCGGCGCACACGGCGCGTCGGTCTGAGCCACAAGACGATCCGCTCCACCAGGACCTCACAACTGTCGACGTCAACGGGGAGGGATCGTGCAATCTCGCGCCGAAGAGTTGCGGGGGACTCGGAGCTCCAGCCGTCGATGGTGGCTGTGTCGGACAGAGTAGTCATGAGGGCGACAATCAGCGGGTATTGCTCCGCACGTGCTCGGACCTCGGGGCCTTCGTCCTCAGTTGCGGCGCCATCCGGGTGCTGTCTACGGGATGCGAGCTGGGCACTGTCCCTCACCATCTCCCACACACGGGCGTGCAACCGGGCACTCACGCGACCCAAGGCGACCATGCGCCGAAACGTGCGCTCAGCCTTCGCTTGGATGCGGTCGTAGACAACAACGAGCTGGGTTTCCGGAGTGCTGCCCGGCCCCGTCCACACCATCTGCCCAGGGTGGCGCAGGCACCAGTTCTCGCGGTCGTGGGGAATCTGTTCGACTCGATCGCCAGCGGCGCAGAGTCGACAGAGGAACCGAGGGTGATACTTCACGGCTTGGTCGGGCTGGGCGATGCGCCGGAGCCGAAGATAGTGGCCGGGGGCGCGTCCCGCGGCAGCTTCCACCGTGACCGCTGCTGCGGCCTCGTTCTTCCACACTCGGTAGATGTACGGCTGCGCCGGGGAGGTGAGACCTCTTTCGACGTCCTGGAAAGGAATGCCCGCGGCTTGACATTGGCGCTGGGCGTATGAGCGCGGTGACTCTAGTCGATGCCACTTGGGCCGGATCGGCCACGCTCGGATGTCGGTCACGCGGCATCGACCAAGTCTTCGAGTTTCACCCTATGGCGGATCGGAGTAGTGTGCCGGATTCCATCCAGGACAGCGAACAGCTGCTGTTTGGTGACCTCTTCGTGTTGACGGAAGTGGTCGTCGAGGATTGACGCGACTAAGCGCTCGACCACCATGGCAAGCACTGCGAGTCGCCCTCGAGTCGCTTTGTGGAGTGAGAGGGCGTTGCGGGTGAGCAGGCCTGGGACGTGACCACAGAGGGGGAGGTTTCGGTCGAAGGTTGCCACCCAGAGAGTCCACAGCGCGAGTCCCGCGTCGTTCTTGATGTTCACTTCGCGCAACTCGACCATGTCGCATCTCATGGTGACCTGCATGCCGTGACCCGATCCGAATGCCGTGCCGCTGCCGAGGTCGATTCCCACCAGGGCGACTGTCGTCGTCGACTCGTTCTGCAGTGCCTTGATGACGCTGGACGGCTCTTTTCCTCCCAAGTGGTGGGCCTCATCGATCACAAGCAGCTTGGTTCGATGGGCGCGGAGGAGGTCCACCGCGAGCACTCGGAGTACATCTGTATTGCTCGATGCGGCCACGGTCGCCGTCGGCGCCAGGAACCGGATGATCTGCGTCAGCAGCGACTTCCCCGTTGCGTTCTCCGTCATCTCCACCCAGACAACCGGCACCTCGCCGTCGATGCGGTAGTTCGGGGCGTGCTTTGCGTGATCATTCTCGACGGATCGGGCGAGGAGGAGGGCGAGCTCGGTCTTCCCGTAGAACAGTGGGGCTGAGATCATCAGCCCGCGGCGTGAGTTCTTGCGTCGCGGGTTCGATCGGATGAGTCGCGCCAGAATGCGTGTACTGAGATCCTGCTCTGGGGTTGGCACCCTTAAGGTCAGGCGCACGAAGTCATCCCGCGCCTGATCGTGGAGCTCGCGTTGGTCCGCAGGTAATGTTTGGTAGTCCGCGAACGAGATCGAGGGGGGCGCTGCTGGCAAGGCGAAGAGCGCCTCGCGCAGGCCAGGGAGTGTGGTCTTGCTCGCGTGCTCTAGCACCAGGGCGTCGAGGGTCACGCGCGGAGATCTTTCACTGTGACGATGTCGTAGCGCGACGAGCTCCAGTCGATGTCGTCGATGCTGATCGGTACGGTCCCCTCGGCGAGCTCGAACGCGACGGGTTCTACGGGCGGAATTGCGGCCTTGCCGAGCCCAGATGAAACTCCCTTGAGTTGGCGGCTTCGCTCTCGCTTGTCGTTGCGCGCACGCCGTTCGATGTCGTCAAGGAGCTCAGCCGTCATCGGCGTCTCGCCCGGTGCACCGGTTCCAAAGCGCTCGACCAGCCGGATCTCGGTCTCGGACGCCATCCACGCACTCCGATCGTCGATCCCCTTGTCCCAGCACTCGATCCATTCTTCGGTTTCGGGGTGCTGGACCCAGACGGCATTGTCGTTGCAGGGATCGAAGCGGATAGAGAACGTGCGCGCCTGTCGCGAGCCGGCAGGAGCACCTGAGAGCGAGCGATTTCGAAGGTCCGCCAACAGCGGCGAGTCGTACTTACGGTTCCGGAACTCGATCCCTTCGTCGCTGATGATCCGACCTTCGGAGGGGAGGAGAGCAAGGAAGTCCTCCGCTCGGAACGGAAGCTGAACTCCGGGTCCGACTTCGAACAATGCCGCGTACATCTGGTTCGGTGTCCACTCGCGACCCGGGAAAAGCGGAGAGCGCAGTCCGCCGTGCTGCTTGTTCAGGAAGACCGTCGTAATCCAGGCATCGAAGGCGAGCCGGACCGAATCCAGCGTGAGAGTCGGATTGTCGTGCTTTCCGCGGTTAGCGACCGAGTTACCCGTCGAGCCGGTCAACCACTGCGCGAAGTCGGTCGATGTCGTGCCGAAGTTTCGCTCGACGTGGGGCTTTGTGGCCGGAGCGTTCGGTGGGGCGAGAACGAGCGTGATCCCGAAGGCTCGACAGGCGGCCTCGAAAGTTGCTGACCGGAAGTCGGCGCCGCCGTCGACGGTGATCGCGTGCGGAAAGATCCATGGCACGGCGAGCGACTCGTCGTCGAGGTAGGGATTGATCCTCTTCATCAGCTTCACGGGGAGCGTCGCTGAACCCGAGAGCGCAGCCGCGGATGAGCCAGGTACAGCCCTGCGTCCGACAATTGCTCTGGCCAAGAGCAGCGCGTGATCGAACCCGTTCGGGCGGTTGGCGTGGATTGCCCACGCCAACGGAACTCTGCTTGCGACGCAGAAAAGCGCGGTCACGATGGGGCGGAACTCGTTGCCCTTCTCATCCCACACCTGGACGTCCAGCGTCGTCGAGTCGATTTCGCACACCTGTCCGAGTCGGTGGGAGTTTCCAGAGAAGTACTCTCGGTCCGGACTGTTCGAGGTGTTGCGGCGCGTCGTCGCCTTCGCGAAGCTGTACCGGCCAGCATCGCGCTCGTTGATGTAGGTCTGTAGCGTCGTGGCTTTCACGTCGCAGATCGCATCGCCCGGATACATCGCCTCCAGCCTGCGCCGGACTAGGGCGGCGCGGTGACGGCGACTGCTCGTGTGCAGGTTGATTCGATCGTCGAGCTCGCGGTCGATGACGGCGATGAGGCGAGGATCCGCCTTGCTGATCACTAGCCGCTTCTGACCCTTCGGGTGCAACCGAGCATCTACGCCGGCGACACCTTCCGACTCGTACACCTTCCAGTAGTTGAACAGCGCTTTGCGGCTGCGCGCGAGAGATGTGCCCGCCAACTCCGCGACCTTCGCAGAAATCCGCTGCTCCTGCGTCGTTTGGGTGAGGTCATACCCCGGACGCGCCCCGACCGCGTTCGGGTCCATAGGCACGCCACGGAAGACCTCCAGCAGATGCTTCTCCATGTCGAGCACGTCAGGCGGCCAGTCCCCTGAGGTGGGGCGAAGTGGCGTACTCGAGTGTCGACGAGCGGTGCCAGCGAAGGCGATGAGTTCGGGCATCGAAATGACGAGCCAATCGTCCTCGGTGCCGTCGCGGCGAAGTGCTGCCTCCACGCCTCGGCGCACCCGCTCCCACACCCACAGTTCCCCATCTATCTCGATCTTGGCGCCGAGCTTGAGCTTGTATTCTTCGTTGGTCATGCCGCCGCTCCCGCCAATGCCGCTTCGGTTGTCGTGTAGACCGTCTCGCTGCTGAACACACCACCGAGATCGACGTGAAGGAGTCGGCGCCATGCAAGGTTGTCGACCCAGGCGCACGCCAGTGGCGGGCAGTCGGGAGAAGCGATCTGACAGAGATCGCCGCGGCTTCGGCCCCCGCGTGCCGCGCTCAGGATGAGCACTTCGGTCTCGCGGCCAGGTCGGCACCGGTCGTGTCGAGACGCAGACAGGCTGTCGAGATTGCCGGTCGCACGCTTGTCGTGGCCCGTCAGCACTCGGTAGCGCCACCCGAGCGCATCGCAAGCGGTGGCAGTCTCAGCGAACTGAACGCGCGCCGCGTCATCGACCCGGTCGGCAGGACGCACATCGAGCAGGCCGTATGAGCCATCAGTGAAGAGCGCCATCAGGTCCGGGAAGTGCGAGTACCCCGACAACCGCGATCCGTGCCCGAAAGTTATCGCCATCGGCTGCGCCCAGAGTCGTTCCACCTGTCCGCTGTACTCCAGCCACAGGACCTCCCAGCGCTCCTCCTGGGACTCGCACCACACATGGGTTCCTGTTGGTTGCCAGAAGTACAGGCTAGGCGTGAATCTGAAGCGGAGGCCCTTCGATTTACGCAAGGGCAGGGGATCGATCGCCGCCCAGTCTCGGTCACCAAGGTCGCGTCCGATGACCGCGTATTCGTGCTCGCCGGGCTTGCGATGTGCATTGTCGTCCGGGCGCGAAATCCAATGCAGCTCGGTGGACGATGTGCGGCGTCGGGGAACGATCTGCTGAGGTCCAGCTACTGGGAGCACCCGCATCACCTCTCGCAAGCGAAATCGGTGTCTGACGTTGCGAGGACGATGGGCTGATCGGAGCCCCCATCGCTCCTCTATCCAGTTCCGATGTTCTTCCGCAGCGAAGAACATCCCGTCGTCGTCATCGGCGTGTCGTGACACTCGATGTCATTCGACCGCCTGCCTGTGTCACGCAAGCCCGGGTTGTGTCATCGCAACGCGTTCCCGACAGACGTGTCTTGTCGTCGTGGATTCGCTCTGCTAACTTGCAACCAAATGGTTGAACAACAGAGCGACGCCGACATCGACCGGGTCTTCCACGCCCTCGCCGATGCCACGCGGCGCGACATCGTGCGGCGCACGCTCGTGACCGAGCAGTCGGTGACGCAGCTCGCGGCGGCCTACGCGATGTCGTTCGCGGCGGTGTCGAAGCACATCGCCGTGCTGGCCGAGGCGCGGCTGATCACCAAGCGGGCGGAGGGGAGGGTGAGGCTCGTGCGTGCCGACCCCGCCGCCCTCGCCCGGGCGCAAGAACTGCTCCGCTCGTACGAAGACCTCTGGCGCGGCCGGATCGACCGGCTCGACGCGCTCCTCGCACAGTCCGACGCCCCGGCATCCACCCCACCCACCGAGCCCTGAACCGACGAAGGAGTCCGTCATGCCCGTCACATCCGTCGAGAGCGACGCCGAAGCGCTCACCATGACCCTGGTCGCCGACTTTCCGGTCGGTCCCGAGCGCTTGTGGGCCGTGTTCACCGATCCGCGCCAGCTCGAGCGTTTCTGGGGTCCTCCGGGATGGCCGGCCACGTTCGACGCCTTCGACTTCCGCGTCGGCGGGCGGGCGAAGTACCACATGACTTCGCCGCAGGGGGAGCGGGCCGGCGGCGCGTGGGAGTTCACCGCGATCGACGAGCCCCGCGGCTTCGAGGCGATCGACTCGTTCGCCGACGAGAACGGCGACCCCATCGAGGGGATGCCGTCGATGCGCATGGTCTTCACCTTCGAGGGGACTCCCGAGGGCTCGCGGCTCACGAACGTCAGTCACTTCGCCTCGGCCGACGCCCTCGAGCAGGTCGTGGCGATGGGGGCCGTCGAGGGCTCGACCCTGGCGATGAACCAGCTCGACGCGGTGCTCCTCGGCTTGCGCGAGTTCGCGCAGGGCAAGGGCACGCAGCTCGAGATCCTCGACGATCAGCACGTGCGCATCACCCGACTCATCGACGGCCCCCGTGCGCTCGTCTGGCGCGCGCACGTCGACCCCGACCTCATGCGGCAGTGGATGCTCGGCCCCGACGGCTGGCGCATGAGCGTCAGCGAGGTCGACGTCTCCGTCGGCGGGCGCTACCGCATCGCTTGGGAACCCGAGGCGGGCACCGGAGGCGAAGGCTTCGGCTTCGACGGTGAGACCCTGCTCATCGACGAGCCCCGACGCATCGTGCAGACCGAGCACATGACCGGCACCGACTACCCCTCCACCACGAACGACCTGTCGTTCTACGAGGAAGACGGCGCAACCCTCGTCACGCTGCTGATCGAGTATCCGGATGCCACGACTCGCGACATGGTGCTCGCCACCGGCATGGTCGACGGCATGGAGCAGAGCTTCGAGCGGATGGAGCGCGTCGTCCTGGCGTGAGCCCGGCGGATGCCGCGGCGTCGGGGCCGCCTCCCCGCGACGCCTTCGTGACCGAGCCCAACCGCGGCGGCGCATGTCTCCTGCGAATCGCCGCCGAACCGCTGCGCGCGACGCGCGAGTGCGCGATCTGCAGGAGTTGTGCAGCGCCGCGACTATCCCCGGGGTAGACGAGCAGCGAGTGCGGCGGCGGGAGCGGTCCGGCGGGGGGCCTCACCCGCCGAAGCGACGGGGGCGATCGGCGTCAGCGCGCCGGCGCCGCCCGCCGCACCAGGTCGCGGATCTTCTGCTCGACCTCGGCCGTCACTTCGAGCACCGCGAAGGACACCGGCCACATCGGGCCGTCATCGAGCCGCGCCGTCTCGTCGAAGCTCACCGTTCCGTAGCGCGTCTTGAACTTCGACGCCGGCTGGTAGAAGACGACGACCTTGCCGTCTTTCGCGTACGCCGGAAAGCCGTAGAACGTCTTCGGGTTCAGGTGCGGCGCCTCCTCGAGCACGATGACGTGCACGCGCTCGGCGATCGCGCGGTCGACGCCCTCGAGCTTCTCGATCGCCTCGAGGCAGGCCTCGTTCTCCTTCTGCAGCTTCGCCAGGCCCTTCAGGCCCTTCATGGCCTTGAGCTCCTCGGCGCGCTGCTTCATCGCCGCGCGTTCTTCGTCGCTGAATCCGGTGGCCATGGCATCCGTCCTCTCGGGTCTCACGGCAGGGTAGCGCGCGTCGGGGCGGACGCATCCTCGGTGATGTGCGCAACCTCAGCCGGGTGCGGTCGTGGGCGACGGAGTTTGTGCGCATCGCGGAGGTTGTGTGCGGCCGGCGCGCGGTCGTCTTGCGGCGGGGCCGTCGGCAGGGTAGCGCGCGTCGGGGCGGACGCATCCTCGGTGATGTGCGCAACCTCAGCCGGGTGCGGTCGTGGGCGACGGAGTTTGTGCGCATCGCGGAGGTTGTGTGCGGCCGGCGCGCGGTCGTCTTGCGGCGGGGCCGTCGCCACGGGGGCCGCAAAGCGCGCGCATCCTCGGTGATGTGCGCAACCTCAGCCGGGTGCGGTCGTGGGCGACGGAGTTTGTGCGCATCGCGGAGGTTGTGTGCGGCCGGCGCGCGGTCGTCTTGCGGCGGGGCCGTCGCCACGGGGGCCGCAAAGCGCGCGCATCCTCGGTGATGTGCGCAACCTCAGCCGGGTGCGGTCGTGGGCGACGGAGTTTGTGCGCATCGCGGAGGTTGTGCGCGGCCCCGGCACGGAGGCTGTCCCACGCTCGCGCGTCCTCAGGCCTGCCGCAGCCCTTCCTCCAGTGCGACCCACGCCAGCATCGCGCACTTCACGCGCGCCGTGTACTTCGAGACGCCCGACAGGGCGGCGGCGTCGGCGAAGCGCTCCTCGTCGAGGGGGATCTTGCCGCGCGAGCGCAGCGCCTCGCGGAACTCCCCGATCAGTGCCTCGACGTCGGCGCGCGGCATCCCCTCGTCTCCGCCGTCTTCGTGCAGCAGCGCGACGAGCATGGATGCCGAGGACTGCGAGATCGAACAGCCCGCGCCCTCCCAGGTGACGGATGCCACGCGGTCGCCGTCGACGTCGACGCGGAGGGTGATCTCGTCACCGCAGATGGGGTTGCGCTGGTGCACGGTGGCGCTGTGGTCGCCGGGGTCGGCGAGACCGAAGCCGCGCCGGTTCTTGGCGTGGTCGAGGATGAGCTCCTGGTAGAGCGACTCGAGACCGCTCATGCGGAGACTCCCGCCGTGCCTGCGCCGCCGGCCGGGCCACCCGCACCCGTCGTAACCGCGGGAGAGGCGACGCCGAAGAACCCGCGAACCCCCGACACCGCGTCGAGGAACGTGTCGACCTCGGCCTCGGTCGTGTGGATCGCGGCGCTCGCGCGGACCGATGCCGTCACCCCGAAGCGACGGTGCAGCGGCTGCGCGCAGTGGTGCCCGACCCGCACGGCGACGCCGCGGCTGTCGAGGAACTGCCCCACGTCGTGCGCGTGCACCCCCTCGACCGAGAAGGCCTGCAGGGCGACGCGCTCGGCGGTATCCGTGTCTCCGAGCAGACGGATGCCGTCGATCGAGCGGAGTCCATCGCGCATGCGCCTCTCCAGCGCCGCTTCGTGAGCCCGGGCTGCGTCGAGGTCATGCGCACCGAGCCACCGCAATGCCGCCGCGAAGGCGACCGCCTGAGACACCGGCTGCGTACCGGGCTCGAAGCGCTGCGGGGGCGGCAGGTACTCGGCCTTATCAAGGGTGACGGTCGTGATCATCGAGCCGCCGAAGGTGAAGGGCGGCAGCGACTCGAGCACCTCGTCGCGGCCCCACAGGGCGCCGATGCCGTACGGACCGTGCACCTTGTGCCCCGAGAAGACGGCGAGGTCGACCCCGGATGCCGGGAGGTCGAGCGCGAGGTGCGGCGCCGACTGACACGCGTCGAGCACGGTCAACGCGCCGGCGCCGCGGGCGAGGGTGACGAGCTTGGCGACGGGGTTCACGATGCCGAGCACGTTCGACACGTGCGGGAAGGCGACGATCTTCGTGCGCTCGCCGATGAGGTCGGCCGCGGCGTGCATGTCGAGGGTGCCGTCGTCGAGCACGGGGATGTGGCGCAGGCGCGTGCCGGTGCGGGCCGCGAGTTCTTGCCAGGGGATGAGGTTGGCGTGATGCTCGGCCTCGGTCACGACGATCTCGTCGTCCTCGCGCAGGCGCCCGGCGTAGCCGAGAGACCCGGCGACGAGGTTGAGGCCGGCGGTGGCGCCGCTCGTCCAGACGAGCTGCTCGGGCTCGGCGCCGACGAACTCGGCGACGGTGACGCGGGCGTCTTCGAACAGCTCGGTGGCCTCGGCGGCGAGCGTGTGGGCGCCGCGGTGAACGGCAGAGTTCGCGCGCTCGAGGAAGTCGCGTTCGGCGTCGAGCACGGCGCGCGGCTTCTGGCTTGTCGCGCCGGAGTCGAGATAGACGAGCGGGTGACCGTCGATCTCTGTCTCGAGGATCGGGAAGTCGGCGCGCACGGCGTCGACGTCGAAGGGGAGTGTCACTGTTCCAGGCTACGGCGCACGGGGTGAGTGGGTGCCGTGAGAGTCACATAGCCCCATCGAGCTGACACCTCGTCCGCATCTGCAGATCGACCTGCTGTGGCGGTGCCGGGTGGTCGCCGCGAGCGCTCGGGGACGCAAACCCATCGAGCTGACGACCCGCCGCCGGGGTGAATTGCAGGTGTGACGAGGTGACCACTGGCACATGTGCACATGTGATGCCCTCGCGACACGGCACCGTGAGATGGTCGGCGACCGGAGGCCGACAGCTCACTGTCGGAGGCCCTTTCACATGTCCGTTCCCTCTCCCACGTTGAATGCCCCTCTCTCGCTCTCGCGACGCTCGGCCGTCGGCTCTGGCCTTCTCGCCGTCCCGGCCATCGTCGCGGTGACGGCGTCTCCCGCGCTCGCCACTTCGGGCGCGGCGGTGACCGTGATGTTGACCCCGTCGGCCGTGCGCACCGGCGACTCCACGACCATCGTCGTGCGGGTTCTCGACGGTCAGGGCAACGCGCAGCCGGGTCAGGCGATCTCCCTGTCGGCGCCGGCCGACGTCTCCCTGTCCGGCCCGAACGGAACGACCAACGGGGCCGGCGAGTATTCCTCGGAAGCGACCGTCACAGCCTCGAACGACGGCAGTGCCGTCATCACGGCGACCTCGTCGGGGTCAGCGGGTGCCGCATCCGGCACCGCGACTTTGACCTACGGTGCACCCACGCTGCAGCTCTCCTTCAACCCGGGGGTCGGAACGGGCGGAAGCACGTCGACCGCGACGGCCGAGGTGACCGTCAATGGCGCGCCGGTGTCCGGGCGGTCGATCGGCTTCAGCTCACCCGACGGCGGCTTGGTGTTCTCGCCGTCGTCCGGGATCACCGGCTCGGATGGTCGGGTGAGCGCCACCTTCACGCCACCGCGCCGAAGCCAGCCGCAGGCCTCCGATGTGACGGTGACGGATGCCGCATGGGCGACGACGAAGACCGTCACCTATCAGTGGTTGACGCGCTACAGCTGAGATCGAACGACGCTTCGCGGTGTCTGCTGCACCGCGCCGACTCCGATTCCTATTGCAAGTGTCGCCCGTTCTGGCGGCCTGGGTGAATTCGCCACGAGGACGCGTGAACCCGTGTGCCCGTACGCCGACCTTCCGTCGGGGTGCCCCTAGGTTTTCGCGCGCCCCCCTTCACGGAACGAGGAGACATGATGAGGCGCAGAACTCTCAGGTTCGGAACGACAGCGATAGCGGTGACTCTGGCTGCGGCAGCCGCGTTGGCGGCTCCGGCGCACGCCATCGAGAACGGCGATGCACAGACGCCCGCACTTCCATGGGTGGTGAAGATCGACATCAACCCCGGAAGCGGTCGGGTGTGCACCGGAAGCCTCATCAACGCGTCGTGGGTGCTCACCGCGAAGCACTGCAGTGCCGACGGAGCCGCCTACACCGTGACACGCGCGCTGCGCGCCGGCCAGGTCGAGGCCATCGGACGGGTGTCGCAGGTGGTCACTTACCCAGATGAAGACATCGCGCTGATGAAACTCAGCAGTCCCGTGCCGACATCGTCGGTGGCGGCGTACGGCAAGTTGAACCCCTACAGTGCTCAGGGGCCCGCGCAGGTCTTCGGCTACGGGTTCATGGCGAACGGCTCCGAGGCAGACCGCCTTCGGTCGGCGACGGTGTCGGTGGAGCGTGTCGGGCGCCTCGCCCTCTCGGAGATCTACCACGACCGGGTGGGGGCTTACACGGGCTGGTACGACTACCGACTGCATCCCTGGGCGACGAAGGTCGTCACGTCGTCGGTGAACGGTCAGGCGCTCCCGGGGGATTCGGGTGGCCCCCTGATGCAATTCGGGGGCATCGTCGGACTGACCTCCTTCCGCAGTGACGACAACCTCGTCGATTCCGCCCTGATCTCGCAGGAGGTTCTGGAGTGGGCTGCGAAGACCACCTCGGCATCCGTCGGTAACCTGTCGGCTCTCACCGCCACGTCGCAACAAGACCGGGTGAGCCTTCGAACCAATTCGGATCGCTGGTTCGTGTCGACCGACGCGGCGAAGCCCGCTCTCTCCGCGAACGAGCCCGGTCCGTACTCCCTGCGGTTCGACACGCTCAACGCCTTCCAGATCGTCGATCGGGCCGGGAGGTGTCTCGTCCGCAAGCAAGATCTCACCGTCGCGCTCGACCAGGTCGTCCCCGAGACGAAGCTCGTGAACACCGCGTGCGACGCCAATCGCATCGAGCAGAAGTTCTTCTTCTCTCAGATCGGAACCACCGCCGACGGGTTTCCGAGCGGCAACATTCGTGCCGTCGACGGCGGAGCCGCGCTGACGGCGGAGCGCGAGAGCCCGCTTTCGCTCGGTAAGGAGGCCGACGCCTGGGTCATCAAAGTCACGACCGACGGCGCGACGATGCCGGCTCTGGCGAAGACGTTGCAGGCGTCGAGTTCGACTTGGACGAAGAGCACGCCGGGCGCCACGGGGCCCCTGAGCCCTCCGTTGTCATACTCGTCTCCCACCGTCCACACCGCGTTGCCCGCTTTGCCGTCCGGGCTGAGGGTGGTCGACGTGCAGCTGGGGTCGCAAGGAGGCAATCAGTTCGCATACGTGCTCGCAGGTGACGGACACGTCTACAAATCGGTGCTGCACGGTAACGACAAGACCTTCGGCGCCTGGCAGCAGCTGGGCGGCGATCGCATCTCCGACATCGTCGTTTCGAGAACGGCGGGAGGAATCATCTACACCGATGGCACGTCGATCTTCGCGAGCTACGGGACTCAGACGGGGTACGATTTCGGCAAGCTCCCTCGAAACGCGCGCATCGTGAAGATGGATTTCGTCAGCACCGACGCGGGCAACATCGTCTACGCCCTCGGGACCGACTCCCGGGTCTACAAGCTCAGGGAGAAGGACGGGTCGACCTGGCAGCTCGCCGGGGAGGGGGCCTACGATCTCACGGCCTCCGAGGAGACCGACGGCGGCGTGCTGTACGCCACGACCTCCGGTGTTCGATACGAGACGCCGAAGGGGCAGCAGATCGCTCTGCCGGCCCTCCCGGCGGGTGTGAAGGTCGCGACGCTCACGCTGTCTCGGCAGACGCACGAGTTCGCCTACGTCACGGGCGACGACGGCAGGGCGTACAAATCGCAATTGAAGTCGGGGGAGTCTGCCTTCGGTGCCTGGCAACCGCAACCGTCGGGCCGGGCCGCGAGCAAGATCTCGGTGTCGGTTCGGAAGGGAGCGGGCGCGGCGTACACCGACCAGAACGACATCTACGTCACCTTCGGCGGGCGGCAGGCGCCCCTCCCGAACGGCGACCGGCCCGTGAATGTGAGCCTGGCGACGACCGACGACGGCAAGGACTTCATCTACGCCCAAGGGGTGGGCGGCAACATGTACCGGCTTCAGATCGGTACGTCGAACTGGGTTCCACTGCCCGGTCGGGCCCGCACGTTCGTTGCGTCAACTGACGGACTGGGCGTGCTGTACATCGCCCCCTAGGGCGTGTCTCCTAAATGGCGGGTCCAGGCGATGACGGCGTTGAGGACGGCTGCTGAGCGGTAGACGGTGGCGAGTTTGTCGTAGCGGGTGGCGAGGCCTCGCCATTGTTTGAGGGTGGCGAAGCGGCGTTCGATGACGTTGCGGTTTCGGTAGTCGTCGCGGTCGTAGGTGATGGGTCGTCCGCCGTGTGAGCCGCGTCGGACGCGGTGGCCGATCTGATCCGATGGCTGCGGGATGACGGCCTGGATGCTGCGGTCACGCAGGTGCTGTCGGATTGCCCGGGACGAGTACGCCTTGTCGCCTCGGAGCCGGTCGGGTCGGGTGCGGGGGCGACCGATCGGGCGGGCGACGCGCAGCTGCTGCAGCAACGGGATCAGCATGGGCGAGTCCCCGGACTGGCCCGGCGTGACCGCGATCACCAGTGGCAGGCCGCGACCGTCGACCAGGTGGTGGAGCTTGGTGGAGAGTCCGCCTCGGGAGCGGCCGAACCCGTGATCAGGCGGCTCGATCAGCGGATTGTTGTAGTTCGACGAAGCCCCCCGTGACCCGGGTGATGTTCGTCGCGTGCTGATGGGCGCGAGCGATCGTGGAGTCCACCGACACGGACCAATCGAGCTTGCCGGTCGCGTCGGCGCGAGCCAGCAGCGCCGCGTGGACACGATCCCAGGTTCCATCGCCGGCCATCCGACGGTGCCACTTCCACACCGTCTGCCACGGGCCGAACACCTCCGGCAGATCCCGCCACGCGATCCCTGTCCGATAGCGATACGCGATCGCCTCGACCATCGTTCGCGCGTCCGAGAAGGGGCGGCCCTTACGGCCGGTCGGACCGGGCAAGAACCCGCTGATCAGATCCCACTGAGTATCCGAAAGCAACTGGAACCGCGACACGTCTCTAGCATCACCGACTCACCCCACCCATTTGGGAGACACGCCCTAGTTCGTGCGCAGTCTTCAGCGTCCTGCCGGGCGTCACGCCGTCCGGCAGGACGCTGAGGATCTTATGCGGGCTGCCCTCTCGGGGTTCAAGACGGCAGAAGGACAAAGTCACTCCGTCTTGTGACGACGCGTTGGCGGAAGATGCGTTATCCAAATACGGAACCACCGCATGGAACTTTGATTATCGCATGTGTGTATGTTCTGACGGGTGACGGACCTGTAAACGGTCATGCGGTATCAGTTCTCGTTACTGGGTCAATCCTCCGCACCGTCGCAAGATGGTGCCCGATATGAAATTCGATTGCAAAGTGTGCTCGCTAATATGCACGCGTGACTGAGGCAGATGACAACGGACAGGCGCCACTTCTCGACGAATTTCTGCGGGCTCGGGGGTGGCGGCGCCGGCGTCGCGGCTCCGGGTGGGAGGTGAGACCGGGGTTGCGCTCAGCGCGGCTGGTGCCCGCCGATGGATCGACTTTCGCTCTGAAAGTCGACGGCTTGACGTTTGCGTTGCACGACGAGGCCGCTGTTATCGACTTCTTCTCGCAGTCCGACCAGAATAGAGAGAGCTGAGCGCCTCCGTTGCTCTGGCAGCAAGGTCCTCCCGCTCCGACTTAGGCTAGGTGGTCCGTTCCGAAAGGGGCGAGTGTGTTGAGATGCGAGGCCAGTCTCTGAGCAGTACTTATATGATCTGGGTCGACTTCGACTGCTCCACTAGAGTAGAAGAACTCGTCTTATGCATATCATCGGGGCAGCCTTGACTCGACCCTTATCCGGATCCGACAACGACTTACTTTGTGCTCGACTATCGAGGAGCTTCGGATTCCATGTTCACCAGGCGCGCCAAAGTTTGGGATATAGCCAAGAAGAGGCCGCACATGCCGCCGGTATCGCCGCTCCGGCATTCGGGCGTATCGAGCGCGCTCGATTCACGCACGCGGCGTGGGTCAACCCCACCCTGGACACGCTCGTCCGAATTCATACGGCCTTCGACCTCCACCCGTATCGGTGGATTCGCGCGGCTCGCGCCGATGTGCTCGCCGTCCTCGACGGATCGAATACGCCCGCTGAGGAACAGTCTGGGCCTTCCGTGGCGTCCCGATAGCGCGGGTCGCCTGGCGCGGAGTCGACGTTCGCACGGTCCGTTAGTCGAAAACCCGTGAGAGCGTCCGAAGTGAACGTGTCGGTTCCAGCTCGGGACAATGGGGTGTCCATCCCGTGAAGGGAGCCCCTTCTTGAGGGAGGCTCCTTGGCACCGGCGGCTGCAAGCGCCACCCGACGGCGTGTTGCTAGCCGCGAGCCCGCAGCGACTTGCGGGAGCGGAACCCTGCTCGTGTGCGCTCTTCGTTGGAGATTAACCCCTCTTGAAGGTTACGGGAACCGGTCGCGTTCGGTGAGGTGGCAGTTGCGCGTGGGCTCAGTTCGTCGACTGGTCCCGATGACGCGCGACGCAGGCGCTTCATTGTCTCCTGGGGAGAATGGTCAGGGAGAGATTCTCGGAGATGCCGTATCGACGAGAAGCCACATGATCGTGCGACCTCTTGAAGGGTTGGGGGCGGATCGACTGCGAGCATGTTGAGGGCTCGATGCACGCGTTCGCGCTTGAGAGTGCGACTGGCCGTTGTGCCGCGCTGCCGAAACAGGCGCGACACGTGAGAGCGTGTCACCCCCAACATCCGCGCCAACGTCTCGATGGTGAAGGATGCGTCCGACGCGTGCGTAACTATAAATTCCAGCGCGCGGATGAAAGTATCGCTTTCCGGGGAGGTAAGCGCCGGGGCCGATTCGAGCCATAAGGCCTCCGCGAGTGTCTCGATGCAGTGAGCATAAAGCGCGAGCGTGCGCATCTCGGGTGCTACGCGAGCGTTCAAAACGGCGTTGACAACGCCGGTGAGTGCGGACCATGCTGACGAGTCCCCGCGGGGCACGACCTTCGGCACCTGATGACCCCGCTTAGTCGTACGAGATAGAAGGATCTCAAACCGCGCGGTTGGGCGAGTATTCGCGACAGCTGCCGCAGGATGCGTGTGAAAAAAGGCCGCGCCAGGTGTAAGAGTGAACTCCGTTCTCGTGGGCATGGAGATGGCAAGGTCTCCATCGACGTGAATCCAGATCGATAGCGGTGAGTCGCCCGGTGACGTAGCTAGGTTGGGGACTCGCGTCAGGCGCAGGGGTGTATGCCAGATGCGCCGCACAGTCAGTGTCGGGGTTGTGAACTCGTCAACGAAGACGTGCTGTTCCGCGCGCGCCGTGTCGTGAACGGACCAAAGAGAGCCGCTGAACCACTGTGCAGCCTCTGGCCCATGCAGCTTGATGCGATTCCATGACCAGGCCTCGGCGCCACCGGAAGCAGCTCCAATGACCATCGGCGGTCTTCCTCTCTCCCGAGTTGTGCGCCGCTCGGGGTAGACCCCATGCGTGATCAGCACTTCAAAATTCTCAAGGTGCCAAGCGCGCCTAAGACTGTGAGGCGCTGAAACCACCCGCCCGCATGGGGTTCTTCATCCGGTTCGGCCGAGATTGCGCCGTCGCTACTGACTGTGTGTGCTCAGCCCGCCGCTGTGCAGCCCAAGTGTTTCGCGACTCGCGTCGGCGTGGTCACCGGTGCGGCGACCCTAGGCCGACGCCGATGAGCCCATTGCCCTCGCCGATGGCGCCTGCGTCGTTGCGTCCCCGGAGGCCGGCCGTCAAGCATCGAACAGATGTCGGGCGAGGCACACGGGAGTGCGGGCGACAGTCTTCTGCTGCCGCGCATCCAATCCTTGGCGCCATACCGCGACCCCGAATGCCATGAGAACAAAGCGAAAGGGAAAACATGAAGGACAAAGATCCGAAGTATGTCGATCACGACATGACGCGTGCAGGATACGCTCACGCTCGAGGCAGCGGTGAACCGCTATCCCCTGATGGTGTGCTGAGCCGGCGGACTATCGTAGCCGGAGCAGCCTGGGCCATCCCAGCGGTCACCATGGCCGTTGCAACTCCCGCCTTCGCTTCCTCGGGCAGCGTCGTGCAATTCAACAGCGCGCGGTATTCGGGAGTCGGTTGTTCGAGCATCACCGGAGTTTCTGTCACAGTATCGAAGAACGGCGCGGCGAGTGCCGGAGCCCCGGTGACTTTGACGCTTTCAGCGGGATATAGCTTTGCAGGGTCGGGCACGACCTACTCAGGGGTCACATCGTCTTCGGGAATTGTCTCGGCGCCCGCCATTAACATCCCGATGCAGGGGGGCAGCGGTACCATTTCCGCGGTGAGCAACGGTGCCTCAGTATCGTCGTCGCTTTCTGCGTCGCCTGCTGGGGGCACAGTGTTCAATGTAGAGAGCGGGAGCGTCTACGGATCGAACCAGCCCTCGACGCTGTCGCTCGTTGCCATCACCAAGGATGCCTCGGGTTACGAATACCTGGTGGGTTTGACGTCGGATAATTTCTTGTGGCGGATGACGTCGCAGTCCGGGCAGTGGGTGAAGATCACGAATGAGACTACGGGCATCGCTGCGGCGGATGGGCTGGCGGTGTATATCCGGAATGGTCTGGTTCTCGACGCCTCTACGGGCACTGCATTCGGAACCGCGCAGCCGGGGACGATCTATCGTGCTGTCGTGACCACGGATGCCGCGGGGTACAAATATTTGCTCGGTCTGACGTCGGATAATTTCTTGTGGCGGATGACGTCGCAGTCCGGGCAGTGGGTGAAGATCACGAATGAGACTACGGGCATCGCTGCGGCGGATGGGTTGGCGGTGTACATTCGGAATGGTCTTGTCTTGGATGCGTCCACGGGACTTGCTTACGGCAGTTCTCAGCCGGGGACATTTGCTCGCGCCGTCGTGACGACGGATGCAGCGGGATACAAATATTTGCTCGGTCTGACGTCGGATAATTTCTTGTGGCGCATGACGTCGCAGTCCGGGCAGTGGGTGAAGATCACGAATGAGACAACGGGCATCGCTGCGGCGGATGGGTTGGCGGTGTACATCCGGAATGGTCTCGTCTTGGACGCGTCCACGGGAAGTGTTTTCGGCAGTTCGCAGCCGGGAACTTTCAACCAGGTGGTCGTGACGACCAGTTCGGGTGGTTACATGCGTCTCGTTGCTCGAACGAGCGACTCCGACGTGTGGACGATGACGACGCAGTCAGGAGCTTGGACGCGCGTTTCGGGGAATGCCCCGACCATCGCAGCGGGGAGCGGGCTGGCGATCTACACGCAATCGTCAACGACCTGCTGATTCAGAAGCGGGAGGGAGGTCGCAACTGATTACCCTTCCGCTTCTTCATCGCAAGGACCGCCGGGTGTGGACTTGCAGAGCCAACCAGAGCATGGTCGGACCTTGCGTCGGGTGTCATACCGACGAGGCGAAGCTCAGGTGGGACCGGTGGTTCTTGGTTGAGGGGCAGCTTGAACGAGCAGCCGGTACCCCATCCCCTGCTCGGTGAGCAGGTGCACCGGGTTCGAAGGGTCGGCCTCGAGTTTCTTGCGCAGCTGCGACATGTACAGGCGCAGGTAGCCCGAGTCGGCGACCTGTTCGCTCGCCCAGATCTCCTTGAGCAGCGTCTGACGCGTCACGAGTGAGCCGGGGTTGCGGGCGAGGAACTCCAACATCCGCCACTCCGTCGGAGTGAGGTGCACGCGGGTTCCCGCCCGCAACACCGCTTTGGCGGCCAGATCGACCTCGACGTCGCCGAAGCGGACGACCGACTCGCCGCTCGCGGGCACCGACCGCCGACCGTGCACCCGCAGGCGGGCCAGCAGCTCGTCGATCTGGAACGGTTTGGTGACGTAGTCGTCGGCGCCCGCGTCGAGGGCCTCCACCTTGTCGGCCGACCCCGTGCGACCCGAGACGACGATGATCGGCGCGGTCGTCCACCCACGTAGGGCCTCGATCACCTGCACCCCGTCGAGGTGCGGCATCCCGAGATCCAGCAAGACGATGTCTGGGTGGGACTGGGCCGCAAGGGTGATGGCCGCGGCGCCGTCAGCGGCGGCGACCACGTCGTAGCCGTGCGCGGCGAGGGTGATGCGCAGCGCGCGGACGAGCTGCGGGTCGTCGTCGGCGATCAGGATCTTCACGGGGCGTCCTCTCGGAATCGGGATGCCACGGGCGCGCCGCCCGGCTCGGGTGGGGTGCGGTCGCCGGACGCGGGCGGGCCGGATGCCGCGGGTCCCTCGCCCTGGGCCGCAGGCGAGCGGTCGTTGGTCACGGATCGCCCGAGCCGCGTCGTCGGCGTGGCGGAGCTCACCGTGTAGGGGTCATCCGCGGGCCGGTCGGCGGCCACCGGCAACGCCACGACCATCGTGAGCCCGCCGCCGGGGGTGTCCTCCGGCGTGAGCGTGCCGCCCATGCCCTCGGCGAAGCCGCGCGAGAGCGCGAGGCCCAGGCCGAGACCGGCGGTGTTGTCGGTGTCGCCCAGGCGCTGGAACGGCGAGAACATGTCGTCGCGCCGCTCCGCGGCGATCCCGGGGCCGTGGTCGATCACGCGAATCTCGGCGATGCCGCCCAGTCGGCTCGTCGCGATTCGCACGCGCTGCCCATCGGGGGTGTACCGGTCGGCGTTGGTCAGCACGTTCACGATCACGCGCTGCAACAGCACCGGGTCGGCGCGGAGCGCGGGCAGGTCGGGGTCGAGGGCGAGCTCGACGGCATCCGGGCCCAGCTTGAGTTGGTCGAGGGCGGCGAGCACGACCCCGGCGGCATCCACCTCCGTCAGCGACACCGCGAGCACCCCGGCCTGCACACGACTCACGTCGAGCAGGTCGGTCACCAGCACCGACAGGGTCGCCAGGCTCTCGTCGGCGGTCTCGAGGAGCTCCCGGCGGTCGTCGTCGGAGAGGTTGTCGCCCGCGGCGCGGAGACCCCCGAGCGAGGCGACGGCGGCGGCGAGCGGGCGGCGCAGATCGTGGCTGACGGCCGACAGCAGGGCGCTTCGCACCTGATCCGTCTCGGCGAGGGCGTCGGCCTCGGCGGCCGTCTCGGCGAGATCGGTGCGTTCGAGGGCGGCGGCGAGCTGCGCGACGACGACGTCGAGGAGGCGGCGCTCGCCGGCATCGAGATCCCGCCCGTGCAACTCGAGCACCGCGCGATCGACGCCCACGGGAACACCCGTCGACCGGCCGTCGCGCACCGGCTCGCCGTCGGTGGCGAGCGTCGACCCATCGGATGCCACGAGCCGCACCCCCGCGAGACCGAACGCCTCGCGGGCACGACTCACCAGCGCGGGCACGGCGCTCTCGCCCCGCAGGACGCTGCCCGCGACGGTGGCGAGCAGTTCGGCTTCGGCTGCGGCCCGGCGGGCGGCGCGGGCGCGACGGGCGGCCTGGTCGACGACGATGCTCACGAGCAGGGCGATGACCACGTACAGCCCCAGCGCGAGCGCGTGCACGGGATCGCTGATGGTCACCGTGTACAACGGCTCGATGAAGAGGAAGTCGAGCGTGATCCCCGACAGCACCGCCGCGAACATCGCCGGCCAGATGCCGCCGATCAGCGACACGACCACGACGAGCAGCTGGTAGGCGAGCACATCGGTGGTGATGGAGTCGTCGGAGCCCGTCGACAGCAGCAGAAGGGAGATGAGGGGCCCGCCGAGGAGGGCGGTGACGAAACCCAGGATGCGACGCTTCGCGCTGAGCGCGGGGCCGGTGAGGCGCGGCAGGGTGAAACGTCCGCCGGCACGGGCGTGGTTGACGATGTGCACGTCGATGTCGCCCGACAGGCGGATGACGGTCGCGCCGATGCCCGGGTCCGGTGAGGGCCGCGGCCAGACGGCCCCGGCGGCTCACGCCGATCACCAGCTGCGAGGCGTTGACGGATCGGGCGAACTCGACCAGGGCGGTCGCGGGGTCTTCGCCGACCACCTGGTGGTACGAGCCGCCGAGCGTCTCGACCAGAGCGCGCTGCTCGTGCAGCGAGCCGGGCGAGCCGCGGCGCAGGCCGTCTTGCGTCGACACGTGCACGGCCAGCAGCTCGCCACCGGCTGAGCGCGCGGCGATGCGCGCACCCCGGCGCAGCAGCGTCTCGCCCTCGGGGCCGCCGGTGAGGGCCACCACCACGCGCTCGCGCGCCTGCCACGACCCCTCGATGCCGTGCTCCGAGCGGTACCGCTGCAGCGCGGAGTCGACCTCGTCGGCCAGCCACAGCAGCGCGAGTTCGCGCAGCGCCGTGAGGTTGCCGAGACGGAAGTAGTTCGACAGCGCCGCGTCGATCCGCTCCGCCGGGTACACCGAGCCGGCCGCGAGCCTGTCGCGCAGCGACTGCGGCGCCAGATCGACGACCTCGATCTGGTCGGCGGCGCGCACCACGGCATCCGGGACCGTCTCGCGCTGCACGACCCCCGTGATCTTCTCGACCACGTCGTTGAGGGAGGCGATGTGCTGCACGTTCACGGTCGTGATCACGTCGATACCCGCGGCGAGCAGCTCGTCGACGTCTTGCCAGCGCTTGTCGTTGCGAGAGCCCGGCGCGTTGGAGTGCGCGAGCTCGTCGACGAGCGCGATTCGCGGATGCCGCTGGAGCACGGCATCCAGATCCATCTCGTCGAGTGCGACACCGCGGTGCGCCACGGCGCGGCGGGGGACGGTCTCGAGCCCCTCGGCCTGGGCGGCGGTGGCGGCGCGGCCGTGCGTCTCGACGATGGCGACGACCACGTCGTGCCCTTCGTCGCGGAGGCGGCGCCCTTCCTCGAGCATCTCGTACGTCTTGCCCACACCGGGTGCCGCGCCGAGCAGCACGCGGAGGCGTCCGCGCTTCACGCGTCCGCCCCCGCACTCGTGCGTCGGGAGGTCCCTGAGCCTGTCGAAGGGACCGGTGCCGAGAGGGTTCCTGTGGCTTCGACAGGCTCAGCCACCTGGCCTGCGGGCTCAGCCACCTGGCCTGTGAGCTCAATCAACTGGCTCCCGGGCTCTGTTGCCGCTTCCGGCACTCGGCGCCGCCGCCGCCGCACGGAGGGTGCGACGGCGGCGAGGGGCGACACGGGCATGTCAGCGATTCTCGTCGCTCACAGCGTGTCGAGCGCGAGGTTGAGCTCGAACACATTGACGCGCGGGTCGCCGAGGTAGCCCAGATCGCGGGGGAGCGTGTGCTCCGTGACCAGCGCCTCCACGTCGGACACCGGGATGCCACGAGCCTCGGCGACGCGCGCGACCTGGTGTTCGGCGTTCGCGACGGAGATGTCGGGGTCGAGCCCCGAGCCCGAGGCGGTGACGGCGTCGGCGGGGATCGCGCCGGGGCCGTTCAGCGCCTCGAAAGCGGAACGGTTCGAGGCGATCGACGCCACGAGGTCGGCGTTCTCGGGCCCCAGGTTCGAGCCGGTCGAGGCGGCGGAGTCATAGTCGGCGGCGGAAGGCCGCGACTGGAAGTACTGCGGGAGCGCCTGGCCGTCGGCATCCTGGAACGACTGCCCGATGAGCTGCGAGCCGACGACCGTGCCGTCGGCCGAGCGGACGAGCGACCCGTTCGCCTGGAACGGCAGGGCGACCTGCCCGATCGCCGTGATCAGCAGCATGTAGCCGACACCGAGCACGGCGGTGCAGACGAGCATCGCGCGAACGGCGACGCTGGCGGTACGCAGGGTGGTGCGCATGACGGGGCCTTTCAGAAACCGGGGAGCAGGCTCACGACGAGGTCGATGAGCTTGATGCCGAGGAAGGGGACGAGGACGCCGCCGAGCCCGTAGACGAGCAGGTTGCGGCTGAGGATGCTCGACGCGCTCGCCGCGCGGTATTTCACTCCGCGGAGGGCGAGGGGGATGAGCACGATGATCACGATCGCGTTGAAGATGATCGCGCTGAGCACGGCGGATGCCGGTGAGGACAACTGCATGACGTTGAGTACCGCGAGACCCGGGAAGACGCCCATGAACATCGCCGGGATGATCGCGAAGTACTTCGCGATGTCGTTGGCGAGCGAGAAGGTCGTCAGGGCGCCGCGGGTGATGAGCAGCTGCTTGCCGATGCGCACGATGTCGATGAGCTTGGTCGGGTCGGAATCGAGATCGACCATGTTGCCCGCCTCTTTCGCGGCGGAGGTCCCCGTGTTCATCGCCACGCCGACATCGGCCTGCGCGAGGGCGGGAGCGTCGTTCGTGCCGTCACCGGTCATGGCGACGAGGTTGCCGCCCTCCTGCTCGCGCTGGATGAGCGCCAGCTTGTCTTCGGGCGTCGCCTCGGCGAGGTAGTCGTCGACCCCTGCCTCGGCGGCGATGGCCTTGGCGGTGAGCGGGTTGTCGCCCGTGATCATCACGGTGCGGATGCCCATCGCGCGCAACTCCCCGAAGCGTTCGCGCAGGCCGTCTTTCACGACGTCTTTGAGGTGGATGACGCCGAGCACGCGTCCGGTCCCTTCGACAGGCTCAGGGACCTGGGCTGCGACGGAGGTGGCTGACCTTGTCCAAGCCATCGGGCTGTGCGTGGTTGCGATCTCTTCGACAGGCTCAGGGACCTCGGTTGCGACGGAGGTGGCTGAGCCTGTCGAAGCCACCGGGCTGTGCGTGGTTGCGGTCCCTTCGACGAGCTCAGGGACCTGGGTTGCGGGGCGAAGCGCCGGGATCCAGGTCGCCACGACCAGGGGCGTGCCGCCCGACTGGGCGATGGCATCCGTCTCGCTCTGCAACTGCGCCCGCAGCGCCTCGGGAACGGGGGATCCGGATGCCGTGAGCCACGCCACGACGGCGGATGCGGCGCCCTTTCGCACCTGCGTGCCGTCGACGAGGTCGAGCCCCGACATGCGGGTCTGCGCCGTGAAGGGCACGGGCTCGGCACCGCGCGGCATCGCGGCGACGATGCCCTGCGAGGCCGCGAGCTCGACCACCGAGACGCCCTCGGGCGTGGGGTCGGCCTGCGACGACAGCGAGGCGTACTCGGCGAGCATCGGCCCGCCGACACCGTCGAGCGGCACGAAGGCCGAGGCGCGGCGGTTGCCATAGGTGATCGTGCCGGTCTTGTCCAGCAGAAGGGTCGTGACATCTCCCGCGGCCTCGACCGCGCGGCCCGACATCGCGAGGACGTTGCGCTGCACCAGACGGTCCATGCCCGCGATCCCGATCGCGCTCAGCAGCGCGCCGATGGTCGTGGGGATCAGGCAGACCAGCAGCGCCACGAGAACGGGGATCGACACCGGCGACGCGGCGTACGAGGCGATCGGATTCAGCACCAACACCACGATCACGAAGACGATCGACAGGCTCGCGAGCAGGATGTTCAGCGCGATCTCATTCGATGTGCGCTGGCGCGATGCGCCCTCGACGAGCGCGATCATGCGGTCGACGAACGTCTCGCCGGGCTTCGACGTGATCTGCACCACGATCCGGTCGCTGAGAACGCGCGTGCCGCCGGTGACGGCGCTGCGATCACCGCCCGACTCGCGCACGACAGGGGCGGACTCGCCGGTGATCGCGGACTCGTCGACGGTCGCGATGCCGTTGACGATGTCGCCGTCGCCGGGGATCAGCTCGCCCGTCTCGACGAGCACGACGTCGCCGACGCGCAGGTCGCCCGAGGGGACGTCGTCGGTTGCGGCGTTCGCGGCCGCGGGGTCCTCGGCGGCGGAGTACGCGACCACGCGGCGGGCCGAGGTGGTCGTGCGGGTCTTGCGCAGGGTCGCGGCCTGCGCCTTGCCGCGGCCCTCGGCGACCGACTCGGCGACGTTCGCGAAGAACACCGTGAGCCACAGCCACACGGCGATGCCCCACGTGAACCCGAACGGGAGGCCGTCGGACGCTGAGCCGGACCCTGAGCCTGTCGAAGGGTCGCCCAGAAACGGTTCGGCCCCAGCGATGAGCGTGGTCAGCGCCGCACCGACCCACACGAGGAACATCACGGGGTTGCGCCACTGCGCGGCGGGGTTGAGCTTCTTGGCGGCGCCCGGCAGGGCGGCGACGATCTGCGCGGCGCTGAACGCGCGGCGGGGGGCACTGCTCATGGCGCCGGACCCTTCGACAGGCTCAGGGGCCGGCTGGTGAGGAGCGTGGGTGAGCGTGGACATCAGAGCGCAAGTCCTTCGGCGAGGGGCCCCAGGGTAAGGACCGGGAAGTAGGTGAGGGCCGTGACGATCACGGCCACGCCGGCGAGCAGACCCGCGAACTGCGGGCGGTGCGTCGGCAGGGTGCCTGCGGTGGCGGGCACGGCATCCTGGGCCGCGAGCGAGCCGGCGAGAGCCAGCACGAACACGATCGGCAGGAAGCGCCCGAGCAGCATCGCCACGGCCAGCGCCGTGTTGAACCACGGGGTGTTCGCCGTCAGACCCGCGAAAGCCGAACCGTTGTTGTTCGCTGCCGAGGTGAAGGCGTACAGCACCTCGCTCAGGCCGTGCACGCCCGGGTTGAGGATCGACGTGGCCTCGACGTCGGAACGGATGCCGGCAACCCCGAAGCTCAGCGCGGTGCCCGCGAGCACGAGCGTGGGTGTGACGAGGATGTACAGGCTCGCGAGCTTGATCTGCGTCGGGCCGATCTTCTTGCCGAGGTACTCCGGCGTGCGGCCGATCAGCAGACCGCCGACGAACACCGCGATCACGGCGAGAATGAGCATGCCGTAGAGGCCCGAGCCGACCCCGCCGGGCGCGACCTCGCCGAGCATCATGTTGAGCATCGGCATCATGCCGCCCAGCGCCGTGTAGCTGTCGTGCATGGAGTTGACGGCACCGGTGGAGGTGAGCGTGCTCGTGGAGCCGAAGAGGGTCGAGCCGAAGATGCCGAAGCGCACCTCCTTGCCCTCCATCGCGCCGCCCGCGAGCGTCGGCGCGGGTACCGGCACCGGTCGTCTCGGCCCAGGTGAGCAGGGCGGTGGATGCCGCGAAGATCGCGGCCATGACGCCGAGGATCGTGTAGCCCTGGCGGTCGTCGCCGACGATGCGGCCGAAGGCTCGGGGGAGCGAGAACGGGATGACGAGCATCAGGAAGATCTGGAACAGGTTCGTCCAGGGCGTCGGGTTCTCGAACGGGTGCGCGGAGTTGACGTTGAAGATGCCGCCGCCGTTCGTACCGAGCAGCTTGATCGCCTCCTGCGAGGCCACCGGCCCACCCGGGATCGACTGGGCTGCGCCCGCGAGGGTCGTGGCATCCGTGAATCCGTTGAGATTCTGGATGACGCCGCCCGCGAGCAGCACGATCGCCGCGACGACCGAGAAGGGCAGGAGCAGGCGAAGGGTTCCGCGCACGAGGTCGACCCAGAAGTTGCCGATGACACCGCTGCGGCGGTACGCGAAGCCGCGCACGAGGGCGACGGCGACGCCGATGCCGACGGCGGCCGAGACGAAGTTCTGCACCGTCAGGGCCGCGAACTGCACGGTGTAGCCGAGCGTCGACTCGCCCCCGTACGACTGCCAATTCGTGTTGGTGACGAACGAGACCGCAGTGTTGAACGACAGCGCTTCGCCCGGGGCCTCGAGACCCAGCGAGAACGGCAACGCCGCCTGCAGACGCATGAGCGCGTAGACGAGCACGACCCCCACGAACGAGAACAGCAGCACCGACCGCAGGTAGGCCTGCCACGTCTGCGCGCTGCGCGCGTCGACACCGATCAGGCGGTAGGTGACGCGTTCGACGGCGAGATCGCGCTCGCCGGTGTAGATGCGGGCGATGTGGTCGCCGAGCGGGCGATAGGCCAGGCCCAGGGCGACGACCAGGGTGAGGCTGGTCAGGACGATGGACCAGATGGTGCCGGCATCCATCAGAACTTCTCGGGGCGGACGAGCGCGATGACGAGGTACACCACGGCGGCGACCGCGAGCGCGGCGGCGAGGACGGAGAAGATCACGGGCGGTCGCCTCCGCGTCCGGCGGGGCGGGCGGACGAGGGGCGGGCCTCGAGGCCCAGCTTCTCGACCCCCTTGGCGACGAGCATGACCAGCGCGAACAGCGCGACGGTCACGGCGAGGAAGACGGCATCGAGCACGACGACTCCAGGTTCGGAGGTGTCCGCGGCGGACCGCGGGCGCCGCGGGGCGGCACGTGTGTCGATACAACTCGGCCGGGGCACGGCATCCGGGCGTCCTAACGGTTTCCCTACGGGTCGCCGACGGACGCATACGGGGTGCTTACGCGCCGCCACCTGGCTCTCGTCGGGAGATTCAGCACAACTCCTGCAGAAAGGATCGCCGGCGCGGGTCAGAAAGCCTGGCGCGCGGAATTGCAGGAGATGTGCGCCGCGTTGCCTGGGCGGTACCGCCGTGCCGGCAGACAGTCGCCGTTCCCGGGTCCTGCCCGGCAGGGCCCCCGTGCCGGCCGACGACCGCCGTTCGCGGGTCCTGCCCGGCGCGGCCGCCGACCTCCGGTCGGTGCGGTGGGGACCGCGGGCACGACTCCTGCAGAATGCGCGCTCCGGCAGGGCGGAGGGCGCGGTCGTGGGCGTGCGCAGGAGTCGTGCTCTCGCGCCCGAGCATGCCGTCAGCGCAAGATGGAGGCATGCGCGCGTCCGACGACCCCGGTGTGCGGGTCACGGCGGCGCTCGTGATCCCGGCATCCGAGCTGTCGTGGCGGTTCTCGCGGTCGTCGGGGCCGGGCGGCCAGGGCGTGAACACGGCCGACTCGCGGGTCGAGTTGATGTGGGATGCCGCCGCATCGCACGCGCTCTCGCCGGCGCAGCGCCAGCGGGTTCTGAATCGGCTGCGCACGCGCCTGGTCGACGGCGTGCTGACCATCGCCGCGTCGGAGCACCGCAACCAGCTGCGCAACCGCGACGCCGCCCGCGACCGGCTCGCCGCCGTCATCGCCGAGGCGGTGCGCCCGCCGGCGCCTCCCCGCCGCGCGACGAAGCCGACGCGCGGCTCGACCGAGCGCCGCCTGCAGGCGAAGCAGCGTCGCACCGACGTCAAGCGGATGCGTCAGCGGCCGACCGACTGACCTCCGCCCTGCGGGAGGCGCCCCGGGGCGGGACGACTCAGCCGCTCGTCGGTCTGGCGTCGGCGCCCGCAACGCCGACGCCCCCACCACGAGGGCGGGGGCGTCGGGGCGGACTCAGGATGCCGAACCGGGCGGCGTCTTCCGCGCGCGCGGGGCCGGGGCGTTGGCCACGGGCTGCCCGCCGCGCTGCTGGCCGGGGAGCGGCCGGGAGCGGCGGCCGTAGATGAGCTCGGAGGAGTCGAGCAGCCACGGTACGAGGGTGATGGTGACGCCGTGCACGAGCATGAGCTGGTGGGCGAGGCGGCGCGAGCGGCGGTTGTGGAGGATCGACTCCCACCAGTGCCCCACGATGTACTGCGGCAGGTACACCGTCACGACGGCGGAGCCGTTCTTCTCGCGGTACTTCTTGATGAAGGCCGACACGGGCGACGTGTACGTGCGGTAGGGCGAGTCGATGATGACGAGGGGGATGGGCACCTCGTGCTCGGCCCAGTCCTTCTGCAGCTTGGCCGACTCCTCCTCGGTGATCGCGACGTGCACGGCGAGAGTCTTGTCGTGCTTGGCCGCGAGGGCGTAGTCGATGGCCTTCGACGTGGGCTTCTGCAGGCGGTTGACCAGCACGATCGCGACGTCGCCCGACGAACCGAAGTGCACCGTGTCATCCATCTGGATCTCGTGCTCGACGTCGCGGTAGTAGCGGTTCACGCCGACCATGAGCACGGCGAGAATCGGGATCGCGATGAACACCAGCCACGCGCCGTGGGTGAATTTCGTGATCGTGACGATGAGCAGCACGAGCACGGTCATCGCCGCGCCGAGCGAGTTGATCCACAGGCCCGAGATGGCGGAGCGGCGCTCGATCGCGGCGGACTGCTGCTTCGCCGCCTCGGGCGGGAGGTCGCGAAGGCCCCGCAGCACGCGACGCCAGTGCCGCACCATGCCGATCTGCCCGAGCGAGAACGAGACGAAGACGCCGATGATGTACAGCTGGATCAGCGTCGTGAGGTTGGCCTGGTAGACGATCAGCACGCCGATGGCGACGATGCCGAGGATGATCATGCCGTTGGAGTACACGAGTCGGTCGCCGCGGGTGTTCAGCGCCTTCGGCGCGTAGCCGTCGCGGGCGAGGACGGCACCCAGCAGCGGAAAGCCGTTGAAGGCGGTGTTGGCGGCGAGCAGCAGCACGCACGCGGTGGCGGCCTGGATGACGAAGAAGAAGATGCTGCCCGCACCGAAGGTCGCGGCGGCGACCTGCGCCATGAGGCTGGGCTGCGGGTTGTTGACGCAGTCGAAGCCGATGAGGTGGCAGGGGTTCTCGGCGTAGTGCACCTTGGCGATCAGGGCGAGGGCGGTCAGACCGGCGAACAGCAGGATGGCGATGCCGCCCATGAGCGTCAGCGTGGTCTGGGCGTTGCGGATCTTCGGCATCCGGAACGCGGGCACGCCGTTCGACACGGCCTCCACGCCCGTCAGGGCCGAACAGCCGCTCGAGAAGGCGCGCAGCACGAGCAGGATGAGGGCCGCCTGCGTGAGCGACTCCGCCTGCACGTCGTAGTTCGCACTGGACGCCACGGGGGCGTCGCCGGCGAGCGTGCGCGCCAGTCCGACGACGATCATCACCGCGACCGAGCCGATGAAGAGGTACGTCGGGATCGCGAAGACGCTCGACGCCTCGCGCACGCCGCGGAGGTTCACGATCACGATCAGGATGACGAAGCCGACGGCGATCTCGACGCGGAACGGGTTCAACTCCGGCAATGCCGAGATGATGTTGTCGACACCGGATGCCACCGACACGGCGACCGTGAGCACGTAATCGACCAGTAGGGCCGCGGCCACCACCACACCGGGCACCTCGCCGAGGTTCTTGCTCGCGACCTCGTAGTCGCCGCCGCCCGAGGGGTAGGCCTTGATGAGCTGCCGGTAGCTCAGCACCACCACGATCAGCAGCACCACGACCGCGATCGCGACCCACGGGCTGAGGGTCAGAAGCGCCGTTCCGCCGATGAGCAGGATCATCAGCAGCTCCTGCGGCGCGTAGGCGACAGACGACAGTGCGTCGGAGGCGAAGATCGGCAGGGCCATCTTCTTCGGGAGGAGCTGCTCGTCGAGTTTCTCTGAGGTGAGGGGCTCGCCGATCAGGATGCGTTTCGCGATCGGCGTCTCTTCGCCGGCCTCGCGACTTTCGTCAGTCACGGCGCGCGACATTACGCGCACCGGGGGTTCTGCGCAATCCGGCGCGCTCGGCGTTCATCGTATGGTCGCTCGGTGCGCCGCCGCGCGCGGTCGCCGAATTCGTCGAAGCGGCGGGCCCGGCGGTGCGCCGGGGGTGCGTCGGCGAGCTCAGCCGCCGCTCGCGCGGGTGGCGATGAACGCCGACAGCGCGTCGGCGCCGCCGTGGTCGTCGGCGGTGACGGTGACGACCGCGTCGCCGGCGAACACGATCAGCTGGCCGTGGGCGCCGTGCAGACGCCCGGCGTCGCCGGGGCCGTCCCACCCCGCGAGGGCGTAGCGGCGGTACCCGTCGGTGTCGCTGCCCGTGGGCACCCAGCCCGAGTGCATGGCATCCACGGTTTCAGCCGACACCAGGCGTCGGCCGTCGAAGATGCCGCGGTCGCGGATCAGCACGCCCAGGCGTGCCATTTCGTCGGTGCGCAGGGAGATCCCCTCGCCGCCGAGTACGCGACCGTGGGGGCATCGGCGCCACGAGACGTCGGTGAGGCCGAGAGGGGCGAACAGGCGGGGGCGCAAATACGTCTCGATGTCGCCGACCCGCTGGGCCAACGCGTGCATGGCGGTGTAGGTGCTCGCGTTGGAGTACTGGAAGACGCGGCCGCGCGACGGGCGGGAGAGGAACTCGGCCGCGAGGTCAGGCCAGTCGGTCATCATCGTCTCGGAGTACGGGAAGTCGATGCCGCTGGTCATCGTCAACAGGTGCCGGAGCGTGAGGTCGTGCATGGTGGGCAGCAGGTCGCTCACCGGGGTGTCGAGGGTCACGAGTCCTTCGTCGGCGGCGATCCCCGCCGCGAGCACGGCGACGGCCTTCGCGACGGAGTGGATCTCCTCGCGCTCGTCGGGGGCCCACCGCCGGGTCGCGCTGTCGGCGCCCACGCGCACGTGCAGACCGTGCGCCACGAAGCCCGTCTCGTCGATGCGGGCGGCGATCGTGTCTCGGAGGTCTTCGGCGCGGGTCATTCTGACAGTGTCTCCCGACGTGCGGCGCTTCCCTATGCTCGCGATGTGGACAACATCGTCGGATCCGGTCTGCTCGCCGTGGGGGCGGGTGCCGTCGTCGCGGTGCTCGCGTTCGTGCCGTTCGTGGCGATCAGCTATCGCCGTCGCGGGGGCCTCACCCTCTTGCGCACCGCGGCGTGGGCCGGTGCGGCGGTGTACTTTTGGGCGATCTGGACCTACACGCTCATTCCGCTTCCCGAGTCCGACGACTACCGCTGCCGCGGGGTGAACCTGCGACCGTTCGAGTTCATCGACGACATCCGTGCCGCGGTCGCCGTGTCGGGGCGCTATCTCACCGACCCCGTCGTGCTGCAGGTGGCGCTGAACGTGCTGCTGTTCCTGCCCCTCGGCTTCTTCCTGCGGGTGCTCGGGGGTCGTGGCATCCTCATCGCGGGTCTCGCGGGTTTGACGATCTCGGCGGTGATCGAGACGACGCAGCTCACGGGTGTCTGGGGCCTCTTCCCGTGTGCCTACCGCGTCTTCGACGTCGACGACCTCATCGCCAACACGTCGGGGGCACTGCTCGGGTCGGTGCTCGCGTTCGCCGTACCGGCGCAGCACCGCGGGGTGCAGAAGACCCCGGATGCCGAGAAGCCCCGCCCGGTGACCCGTCGCCGTCGCGTGCTGGGCATCGTCTGCGACGTCGTCGGCATCTGGCTCGTCGGCTTCGCGGTCGGCGTCGTCGTGCAGGCGGTGATCAGCCTCGCTCTCGGGGAAGCGGCGACCTTCGCGACCGACGAGGTCGCGTCAGGCGCCGGCACGGTGGTCTCGGCCGGGCTCTGGCTGGGTGTGGTGCTGACGACGGGACGTTCGATCGGCGACATCGCCACGCGCGTGCGCTTCACCGACGGCGTGCTGCCGCGGTGGGTGGCACGGCCGCTGCGTTTCGTCACGGGTGCCGGGGCGTTCACCGTGCTCAGTGCCCTGCCGGCGCCGTGGTCGCTGTCGGCGTTCGTGCTGGGCGTTGCGACCGTCGCGTTGCTGTTCGTCTGGCGCGACGGCCGGGGACTCACCGGATGGCTGGGCCGTCGCCGCCTCGTCGACGATCGGGCCGGTGTGGTGAGCCCGACGGCCGACCGCGGTGCGGCGGTGCGACGGCGCTGACGGCGGCGGGTCGAACCCGCGGCGCGCCCGGGCGCGATGCCGGCCGCAGACCGGGTACGCCCGAATGCCGGACTGCTTCGACGCCGGCCCGTCGGACCCGCGTCGCGCCCGGACGCGATGCCGACTGCACACCGGGCATGCTCGAATGCCGGACTGCTTCGACGCCGGTGCACCGGGGCCGAGGCGCCTGACCGGCCGCTTAGGCTGGACGGGATGTCGTCGAGAGCAGGGCGCGCGCAGCGCGTGGGTCGCGGTGTCGCCGCGGCATCCGTGGCGACCTTCGTGGCGACGCTTTCGCACTCCGCGGTCGGCGGCGAGCTGCCGCCGTTCGCGAACATCGTGCTCGCGCTCTGCCTCGCCGCTCCCGTCTGCGTGATGCTCGCGGGCCGGGCGCTGTCGTGGGGGCGGCTCGCTCTCGCGGTGGCGGTGAGCCAAGCGCTGTTCCACGGTCTGCTCGTGCTCGATCTCGAGGGCGCCGAGGTCGTCGGCGGGGGCCACCACGCGACGACGACGTTCCTGCAGGCCGCCCCTGCGCACGCGGCCACCGCCCACACGGACTCCCCGTGGATGTGGGCCGCGCACGCGCTCGCCGCCGTCGTCACGGTGCTGGCTGTCGGCCGCGGGGAGCAGACGCTCCGCGCCGTCGCGCGCTTCTTCGTGCGGGCCTTGCGCGTGCTCCGCCCCGTGCGCGGTCTCGGACCGACGGATGCCGCGCCTCCCGCGCCCGCGCCCCTCGTGCTGCCGCGGGCGCTCACCGTGCTGTCGACGATGAGGCACCGGGGTCCGCCGCTCGCGGCGTGACACCCCGACCCTCATCCCTCGCGCTCGACGCCCCTTTGGCGTGCGCAGATTCCGAAAGCAGCATCCATGTCTCGCAAGACCACTCTTCGTCGTGCCCTCGTGGGCCTGGCCGCCGGCGCCGCACTCGCGCTGGCCGCGCCCCTGGCGGCATCCGCCCACGTCACCGTCAACCCGAACACCGCCACTCCGGGCAGCTACGCGACGGTGAACTTCCGCGTCCCGACCGAGTCGGAGACGGCATCCACCGTCAGACTCGAGGTGACGCTGCCCACCGACACCCCGCTGAGCGCCGTGCTCGTGCAGCCCGTCGCCGGCTGGACCGCCACGGTCGAGAAGGGGGCGCTGCCGGCCCCCGTCGAGGTCGACGGCAACACCCTCACCGACGCCCCGCTGAAGATCGTCTGGCAGGCCGACCCCGGCGTCGGCATCGGTCAGGACCAGTTCCAGATCTTCTCGGCCGTGCTCGGCCCGGTGCCCGACACCGGTCACCTCGTGCTGCCCGCCGCGCAGACCTACTCCGACGGCGAGGTCGTCGACTGGGCGGCCACGCCTGACGAGGTCGCCGCCGATGACACGCTCGAGCCCGCCCCGGTGCTCTACGTCAACGACGCCCCGCCGAGCGGTGAGCACAGCCACGGCCACGGCACCGCCTCCGCGGCGCCCGAGATGGAGGATGCCACGGCTGCGGCCCCGAGCGACTCGTCCGGCGTCGCGCTGGGGCTCAGCATCGCCGCGCTGGTGGTGGCTGCGGCCGGTGCCGTGCTCGGCGCGCTCGCCTTCACGCGCCGTCCGAAGCGCGGCTGATCGTGGCCTCGCGCGATCTGTTCCGCCGGGCGCTCGCCGGGGCGGTGGTGGTCGGCGCGGCGCTGACCGCCGCCCTCGGCGGGGCGTCCGCGGCATCCGCCCACGACTCCCTCGTGTCGTCGACGCCGGCCGAGGGCGAGTCCGTCTCGGCGCTGTCGGAGGTACGGCTGGACTTCAGCGCCAACCTGCTGGGCGCCGACGGCGGCAACATCGTCATCGTCGTGGGGCCTGACGGGCGTCACTACGAGGACGCCTGTGCGGAACTCGCGGGGCCCACCTTGACGGTGCCCGTCGCCCTCGGCGCGCCGGGGGAGTACTCGGTCGAGTGGCGCGCGGTGTCGAGCGACGGGCACCCCGTGTCGGGCGTCATCCCGTTCACCTCCACGGGCGAGAGCGTGTCGGCCGGTTCGGACGCGTCACCCTGCGCCAGCGCGAGCGGTGTCGCCGAGGCGGCTGCGCCGCGGGACACCGGCGGGATCTCGGGCCTGACCCTGGGCTTGGTGCTGGGCGGCGGCGTCGTGGTGCTCGTCGGCGTGCTGATCGTCGTCATCCTGCGCACGCGCAAGGACTGATCCTCGGATGCCATGACCCGGCGCTCGTGGCGGGCGCCGGGTCATGGCATGGGTGGTGAGACGCCGCGATCGTCGGCAGGTCATCACGAAGTACGCGGAGGGCCTGCTCCTCTCTGGGCCTCATCCGTCCGACTGGCGAGCTTCACGCGCTTGACGTCGCGGCCCCTGAGCCGCTCACCTCCCGCGCGACGGACGAGAAGATTCGGGCGATCTCCATGGAAGAATCGGCGCGCTGCCGGCCATGAACGGACAAGGCGAGGCGTTCACGAGCATGCCGAAGCGCGATAGTGTCCGTCGTCGCGCTGTCTGCGGCGCCTCCACACCCTTCCGTCGCTCCCTGCAGAAAGTCATCCATGAAGACATCCGTCGCTTTGCCCTCGTTCGCCGCGCTCGCGCTGTTCAGTGCAGTCCTGCTCTCGGGCTGCGCTGCACCGGCTCAGCCCGTCGACGTGTCGTCCGCGTGCGCCTCCGTGTCGACCACCACGACCCCGCCGACGTGCGAACGCCCGTACGACACGGGGGTGGCGGTACGTCTTCCCGAGACGGCCGCCGGCGCGGTCGGAGCCGTCGCGCGCGGGGGAGAGGAGTTCGTCACGAGCACGGGTGCCCGCCTCGCGATGACCGACAGTGCGCGTGACAGCGTGCTGGAGGGCGACGCATATGCGATCAGCATCTATCAGGCACAGGTCTCGGACGGCACGGTGACGTCCGTGACTCCGGTCCTGACCGTTCCCTCCGGCGTCACGCTCGCACACGTCCTCGGCGGGGCCGTTCTCGTGGGAGAGATCACGCCTTACGCGGGCGATGACGACTATGACACCACGGAGTCCCTTCGTGTGGTCGTGACGCTCGACGCGGCAGCCACCGGTGACCTCTTGCACGGCGCGATCGCCAATGCGACATCAGCTGTCGCATTGAGCGACGGCACGTGCGCGCCCGCGCTGACGGCCGCCGGCTCCCGAAACCCTCTCCAGGGCGCCTTCACGTCGTCGCTGCAGCTCTCGCGCTACCCCTCGATGCACACCTCGTTCGACGACGAGCTCGTCCTGAGCTGGTCCGATTCCTCCAGCGGGATGGGTGCGGGATTCTTCCCGTCTGTCGCCACCCTGATGGATGCCGACCCCCTGGCCGCCACGTGGGAGGTCGGCCAGCACGGCAATCCCGTCTCCGGGCCCGCCCTCGTGCTTCAGAGGTCGACTGCCACGGTGGATACGGGGCGAGCCTGCTCCTGAGCATCTCGCGCGTGCGCCGGGAGTTCACACATCCCGTCGGATGAGCGCGATCTCGCGGAGTGATGCGCGAAGGGCCTCCCGCCGGGGACGCCGGCGTCCTGCGCGAGCTAGAGGCTCTGCCCCGGCACCGAGAACGTGTCGCAGGCGTTGACGCCGCTGTCGTAGCCGACGTCGAACCAGCGCGTGCGCTGCTCGCTGGAGCCGTGCGTGAAGCTCTCGGGGGTGACCACCCCGCCGGATTCGGCCTGGATGTGGTCGTCGCCCACGGCGGCGGCGGCCGAGAGGGCATCGGTGATCTGCTGCGGGGTGGGCGGCTGCAGGTAGGGCGTGCCGTTCTCGTCGACCTGCTCGCCCGCCGCGGCGACCCACGCCCCGGCGTAGCAGTCGGCCTGCAGCTCGGTGCGTACGCCGTTGCTGTCGGGGCCGGTGCCGTTGTTCGGGTACTGCTGCATCACGCCGGTGAGGTTCTGCACGTGGTGGCCGTATTCGTGCGCGAGCACATAGAGCTGCGCGAGGGGGCCGGCCGTCGTGTCGAACTGCTCGCGCAGGATCGAGAAGAACGTCGGGTCGACGAACACGGCCTCATCCGGCGGGCAGTAGAACGGGCCCGTCGAGTTCGACGCCGTGCCGCACGAGCTCGACGTCGCCTGGTCGACGATGATCAACTGCGGCTCGCGGTACCCCTCCAGGCGCTCGGCCCAGAACTGGTCGATGTTGAGCGACGCCGCGGCCAGGCGGCAGGCGTCGTCGCGGTTGGCATCCTGTCCGGTCTCGCAGCTGGCGATTCGCTCCCCGCCGGTCTGAGGGCCGGCGGGGGCTCCGCCGCCGACCAGTCCGCTCAGGTCAGCGCCGGTGAACGCCTGGATGAGCAGCACCACGATCGCCCCGAGGCCGACCGTGCCGCCGCCGATGGCCGCCACGGTCCCGCCCCGACGCTTGGCACTGTTCCCGCCCACGCGCGCATTGTCATTGAATGTCACGACGGTCACGGTACTCGCTCGATTTCTTCTCGCGACAGGGGCTGTACCGGAGCGCGTTGTGCGGTAGCGGGCGGCGAGCCGAACCATCTCGGCCGCGACGACGCCGCCTCGCGGGAGGGTGCCGAAACATCGTCTCGATCGGCACGTGGTCGGCGCAGTCTCGGGCGTTGCGCGCAACCCCTCGGGGACGCCACAGGGCGGGCGTAGCGTCTGCACCCGAGGAGCAACGCGGCCCCGGCGTCCGCTCCTCGAGACGAGACACGGAGATCGCCATGCCAGTCACACGCCGTACCTTCCTCGCCGGAACCGGGGCGCTCGCGCTGCCCTTCGTCCTCGCGAGCTGCGGGTTCGTCCAGTCCGCCCCCGCCGAGAGACGCCAGGGCACACTCACCTTCACCACCTGGGGTACGGATGCCGAGCTCGCGGGCTTCCGCGCCGCCATCGCCGCCTTCGAGGCCGCGAACGACGGCGTCACCGTCGAGCTCAATGCCGTGCCGTACGAGCAGATGTTCACCAACATCGACGCGCAGCTGCAGGCGGGCAACCCGCCCGACATCTTCCGCGTGCCGTATTACACGTTCGGCGCGTACGCGGGGCGGGGGCAGCTGCTCGACCTGCAGCCGCTGCTCACGGCCGACCGTGAGAGCCAGTTCACCCCTCAAGCCTGGGCCGCGGTCCAGAACGGCGACGGCACCTTCGGCCTTCCGCACCACACCGACACCTCGGCGATCCTCGTCAACCTCGACCTGTTCCGGCAGGCGGGCATCGACGCCTCCGAGATCCCCACCTCGGCCGAGGACGCCTGGACCTGGGACCAGCTCGACGCCCTCGGCGCACGACTGCGCGCGGGCCTGGCCGCCGACCGCTGGCCGTGGGCCTACAACTGGCAGGGCAACGGCGTCACGCGCTGGTTCAGCCTGCTGTTCCAGTCCGACGGCGCGTTCCTCGAATCCGACCAGAAGACTCCTGCGATCGATTCCGACGCCGCGCGACAGGCGGTGGAGTTCTCGAGCTCGTTCTTCACCAAGGACTACGTGCCCGCCAACAACACCATCGCCTCGTCGAGCTACGCGGCGGAATCGTGGTTCTCGCAGTCGGTCGCGATGGTGTGGTCGGGAGCCTTCCAGATCCCGGATGCCGAGCAGACCGCCGACTTCGAATGGACGGCGACGTTCGCGCCGCGAAACGTCCGCGCCGGCAGCGACTTCGGTGGCAACGCGCTCGTCGCCACCGCGAACACGCAGCAGCCCGAACTCGCGGCGGCCTTCCTCGAGTTCGTCACGGACGCCGACCCCATGCGCGACTTCTGCCGCGCGGCATCCCTCCTCCCCACCCGCGCCGACCTGCTCACCGACGACCTCACCTTCGACGTGCGCCCCGATCTCGGACCCGTGTTCGCCGGCCAGGCGTCACTGGTGCAGCCGCAAGACGTGGCACAGGTCGCGAGTCCGTCGATGTCGGCGATCATCCCGGTGCTGAAGGAGCAGCTCGACCTCGCCTTCACGGGGGCGCAGGATGCCGCGACGACGGTGACCAACCTGCAGGTGGGGATCGGGGCGGCCACCGGTGGCTGACACCGCGGTCGCCCGGGCGCGCGTGTCGCGACCGGGTCGCCCGACGTCGGGGGAGCGGCTTCGCGCCCGCCGCCCCGGCGCCCGGCGCGAGCTGCTCGCCGCGTACGGGTTCGTCGCCCCGAACTACCTGCTGCTGCTGGTGTTCGTGCTGGTGCCGCTGGGGGGAGCGTTCCTCGTGAGCCTGCAGCGCACCGACGGCTTCGGTGCGGGCACCTTCGCCGGCCTCGACAACTACGCGCGGCTCGCGGGCGACCCGTTGTTCTGGCGGGCGCTCGGCAACACCGTGCTGTTCACCCTGCTCGTGACGCCGCTGTCGATGCTCCTGGGCCTGATCGCGGCGACGCTGCTCAACACGGCGCTCCCCGCCCGGCCGCTCTGGCGCTCGCTGCTGATCCTGCCGATGGCGGTGTCGGGTGTGGCCACCGCCCTGATCGGCGTGCTCGTGTTCGATCAGAACTCCGGCATCCTGAATCGCATCCTCACCGCCGTCGGGCTCTCGCCCGTGACCTGGCAGTCGGATGCCGTTCCCGCGTTCGCGACGATCGTGCTGGCGACGGTGTGGTGGCGCACGGGCTTCAACATGCTCATCTACCTCGCGGGGCTGCAGGGCATCGGCCCCGACCTCGTCGAGGCCGCCACGCTCGACGGGGCGAACCGGCTGCAGCGCTTCCGGCACGTGACGGTGCCGCTGCTCGGGCCGACGTCGTTCTTCCTCGTCGTGCTGAACGTCATCTTCTCGTTCCAGGTGTTCGACATCGTGTTCGTGCTCACCGGCGGAGGGCCCGGAGGGGCCACCAGCGTGCTCGTCACCTACGCGTACGAGACGGGCTTCGTCACGCGCGACCAGGGGTACGCCGCGGCGATCGGCATGGTGCTGTTCGTCTTCGCGCTCGTGTTCGCCGCCGCGCAGTACCGCGCCAGCCGCACGAAGGACGTGGTCGAGTGAGCATCGGCGAGCGCGTGGATGCCACGGCATCCGGGGCTCCTCTCGCCCCTCCCGCGGGGAGTCCGAGCCGCCGTACCCGCGACCGGTCGCGGCGCGGGGGACTGCTCGTGCGCACGCTCATCGTCGCGGTGATCGGGCTCGCGTCGGTGTCGCCCCTGTACTGGATGCTCGCGGTCGCCTTCTCGTCGCGCGCCGAACTGCTCGGCGGTCGTGAGCTGCGGCTCTGGCCGCGCGAGGTCACTCTCGAGAACTTCGAGCGGGTGTTCTCGTCGTTCCCCGTGGCGACGTGGTTCGGAAATTCGGTCGCGATCGCGGTGGTCGTGACGCTGATCTCGGTCACGACGAGCCTGCTCGCGGGCTACGCCTTCGCGCAGTTGCGCTTCCGCGGGTCGACGGCGCTGTTCTTCCTCGCGCTGGCGACCCTCGTGCTGCCGGTGCAGGTGATCATGGTGTCGCTGTTCCGCATCGTCACGGCGTCGGGGCTGTACGGCACCTATTGGGCGGTGATCCTGCCGGTCTCGGCATCCGCGTTCGGTCTGTTCCTCGCGCGGCAGTTCATGCTCGGCATCCCGCGCGAACTCATCGAGGCCGCGCGCCTCGACGGTGCGGGACACCTGCAGACATTCATGCGCGTCGTGCTGCCGCTGTCGAAGCCGCTCATCGCGGTGCTGGTGTTCATGAGCCTGCTGTCGTCGTGGAACGACTTCGCCTGGCCCCTCATCGCGCTGCGGGAGAACCGGCTGTTCACCCTGCCGATCGGCTTGCTGTACCTGCAGGGGCAGTTCGGCAGCGACTACGGCGCGACGATGGCCTACGCCCTGCTGAACGTCGTGCCGATCGCGATCGTGTTCCTCGTCTTCCAGCGGTACTTCGTGGCGGGCTTCGCGCGCAGCGGCATCAAGTGACTCGCGGGGCCCGGTGGTTCGACGGGCTCAGCCACCTGGCGGGGAGGGCCCTGGCGTGTCGAAGGGACCGCGCCGCGGTACGCGGGGCCCGGTGGCTTCGACGGGCTCAGCCGTCTGACGGGGAGGTCCGAGAGCTTCTCGGAGGGATCGGAACCAGCCGAGCCAGCGCCCTCAGCCGAGGAATTCGCGGGCGGCGACCACGAGGTTCTCGACGCCCCGGTCGATCGTCGGCTGCATGACGGGCGCGAAGAAGGGCGAGTGGTTGGTCGGGATGTCGCGCTCGATCGTGCCGCCGGCCAGCGCGTCGGCGAAGGTCTGCGGATCGACGCCGCCCCAGAACCAGAACACCAGCGGAGCGCCCGATTCGCGGGCGAACCACGACACGTCCTCGCTGCCGGTGAACATGCCCGGGTCGACCACCGACGCCTCGCCGAACGAGCGCCGGAACGCCGCGGTGAGGCGGGCCGTGGCATCCGCGTCGTTGATGGTGGGCGGCAGGGTGTGGTCGGTGGAGATGGTCGGCTCCTTCTCGGCGCCGGAGGCCTGCGCCTCGGCCCGGATGATGCGTTCGACCTTGCTCATCACGCGCGCGCGGGCGGTGTCGTCGGGGTAGCGCAGGCTCAGCTCGAGCTTCGCCTCGGCGGGGATGATGTTGTTCTTGAGTCCTGCGTGGATCGATCCCACGGTCACGACGGCGACATCGCGCGGGTCGACCTCGCGCGAGACGACGGTCTGAAGCCGCATGACGGTCGCGGCCGCCATGACGATCGGGTCGATCGTCGAGTGCGGGCGCGAGCCGTGGCCCCCGCGGCCGTGCATGACGACGGTCAGACCGTCGGATGCCGCCATCTGGGTGCCCGGGCGCACGCCGATCACGCCGGCGGGCAGCGGCGTGACGTGCTGCCCGAGCACGATGTCGGGCGTCGGGTAGCGCTCGAGCACGCCGTCGGCGATCATCGCCTGCGAGCCCGCGCCGTACTCCTCGGCGGGCTGGAACACCGCCACGATCGTGCCCGACCACTCATCGCGCGTCGCGACGAGCTTCTCGAGCGCGCCGATGAGGGCGGTGACGTGCATGTCGTGACCGCAGGCGTGCATGACGGGCACCGCGTTGCCGGCGGGGTCGGTGCCGCGGGCCGTACTGGCGTAGGCCAGACCCGTCTGCTCTTCGACGGGGAGGCCGTCCATGTCGGCGCGCAACCACACGACCGGTCCGTCGCCGTTGTCGATGCGCGTGACGACGCCCGTGCGCCCGATGCCTTCTTCGACCTCGAGCCCCAGGTCGGCGAGATGGCGGGCGATGATGCCGGCCGTACGCGTCTCCTGGAACGACAGCTCCGGATGGGAGTGCAGGTCGGTGTACAGGCTCTCGAGGTCGACGCTCATGCCCCGAGCCTAGTTCGCACCCCCGACAGCGGCGCGGGTCCGCGTGGCGTGACGGTCTCCGCGGCGGCGGCGCCGCGGTCGCCCCATCCGCTACCGGATGCCGTGGGCGCCCGCAAGCCGTCCGGCTCGGCCATGCGCGGCGGCGATGCTGGCCGCATGACGACGACACACTTCGACTACCTCATCGTCGGCGGCGGGATGGTCGCCGACACCGCTGCCCGTGGCATCCGCGAGATCGACGCGGACGGGTCGATCGGCATCCTGAGCGACGACGTCGACGAGCCCTACACGCGCCCCGCCCTGAGCAAGAAGCTGTGGACCGACGACGAGTTCACGTGGGACGAGGTGCCGCTCGGCACGGCCGACGACACCGGCGCCGACATCCGGCTGCAGACGCGCGCGACGGCGATCCGCCCCGACGCGCACGAGGTGGATGCCGCAGGCGACACGTTCTCGTACGGCAAGCTCCTGCTCGCCACCGGGGGAAAGCCCGTGCCCCTGCCCGTCGAGGATCGCTCGAACGGCGAGCGCGCCCTGAGCTTCCGCACCGCCCAGGACTACCGGCGCCTGCGCGCGCTCGCCGGCGAGGTCGACCGCATCGCCGTCGTCGGCGGGGGCTACATCGGTTCGGAGCTCGCCGCCGCGCTCGTGCAGAACGGCGTCGACACCGTCCTCGTGCACACGGGTGCCGTGCTCGGTGACGCCGTGTTCCCCGCGGCCCTCGCCGAGCGCTTCGAGAAGCTGTTCCGCGACGCGGGCGTCGAGATCGTCGCCGGGTCGAAGGTCGCCGGCGGAGACGTGGATGCCACCGGCGCCCGCCTCGAGCTCGACAACGGTGACGAGGTGCGCGCGGATGCCGTGGTGAGCGGGCTCGGCATCGAGGTCGCCGCCGAGCTGGCCGAGGAGGCCGGGCTCGAGGTCGACGACGGCGTGCACGTCGATGCGCAGCTGCGGGCATCGGTCGACGACGTCTACGCCGCGGGCGACGTCGCCAGCTACCCCGACCGGCTGCTCGGCCGCCGTCGCGTGGAACACGTCGACAACGCCAACGAGCAGGGCAAGGCCGCCGGCCGCAACCTCGCCGGCGCCGCCGAGGCGTACACGCACACGCCGTACTACTACTCCGCGGTCTTCGGCATCCGGTACGAGGCCGTCGGCACCCTGGACTCCTCGCTCGAGACCGTCGAAGACTGGATCGACGCCGAGCGCGGGGTCGTCTACTACCTCGACGACGACCGGGTCGTCGGCGTGCTGCTGTGGAACGTCGAAGATGCACGGGATGCCGCCCGCTCGGTGCTCGCCGCGTCGGACACCCTGACCCGCGACGACCTGGTGGGCCGCATCCGCTGAGGCCGGCGAGGGGCGGGCTACCCTGGACGAACGCTGCACGCCCGCGGCGAGCGAAGTCAGGAGCACCGATGGCAGCCGCCGAACTGCGTCTCTCCCTTCCCGTCGATCGCGCGAAGGATGCCGTCGTGGCAGCGCTGACCGAGCAGGGGTTCGACGTCGATGCGTCGTCGAACGCGCTCGCCGTGTCCCGCGATGCGGGCGGCGCCGCACCCGTCGCCCTCGCGGTGCACCTGTCGGAGGCGCCCGAGGGCACGCTCGCCGTCTTCGGCTCGGCGGGCGATGACGCCGAGGCCCACGAGGCCGCCCGCCTCGTCGGCGCGCGCTTGGCGCAACAGGGCCTGCTCGCCTTCGCCGCCCCCGCGGCCGGCAGCCTCCCGCCCATTCCGGCTGCGCCGCATGACACGGGATCGGCGTTCCCCTCGGTCTCGGGCTACCCGGGCGCCTCCTCGGCACCCGCGTCGGCCACCGCGGTGGTCGACAGGCCGGCGGCCCCCGCGGCTCCGGAGACGGCGCGCACCAACGTGCTCGCGATCGTCGCCCTCGTGCTGGGTGTCATCGTCCCGGTCGCGGGCATCGTGACGGGCGCGGTGGCGTTGTCGCAGATCAAGCGCACCGGTGAGAAGGGCCGTGGTCTCGCCCTCGGCGGCATCGTCGCGGGCGGGGTGCTCACCCTGTTCCTGGCGACCGTCATCATCGGCGCTCTGCTGCTCTCGGTGTTCACGGCCGCCGGTCGGTCGGCCGACCCGTACGCGCCGCCGGAGGAAGGCGGCGTGTCCGTCGCACCCGACGAGCAGGCCCCGTTCGACCCCTCCGCCCTCGTCGTCGGCGCCTGCCTCGACGACCTGCCCGGCGGGTTCGTGACCTCCGACAACATCGTCGACTGCGCGCTGCCGCACTCGTACGAGGCGTTCGGCGGATTCGACGTGCCGGGCTCGGCATACCCCGGCGACGCGGCGATCGAGGCGGCGGCCCTCGACGGCTGCGAGGCCGCCTACACCGGGTACGTCGGGGTGTCGTACCAGGACTCGCGCCTCGACTACTACTTCGTGGGCCCGACGGAGCAGACGTGGGCCGTCGGCGACCGCGAGATCTTCTGCCTGCTCTACGACCCCGAGGTCGAGCAGACGACGGGCTCGCTGGCCGGTTCCGGGCTCTGACGCGGGGGCGGCCGGGGTCGCGTCGTGCGACTATGCCCGGTTCCCGGTGGCGGGCGAGACGGACGCCTACCCGGGAGACGACGAGGTCGCGCACAGCGCCGAAGCCGGCTGCGTCGAGGCGTTCGCCGGGTTCGTCGGCCTGGCCTACGACCGATCCGCACTGGACTACGTCTACCTGAGCCCCAGCCGCAAGTCCTGGCCCATCGGCGACCGCAGCGTGTCGTGCTTCGTCACCGACCCGGTGGGGCCGGTCACCGCGACCCTGCGCGGCGCGGCGCGCTGAGCCGAGCGGCTCGGCGCCTCGGGAGCACCGCCCGGCGTGCGCCGAGGGTGATGCCCGGCGTGCGCCGAGGCGACGCCCGGGTGACGTCGTCAGTCGTGCGGCGCAGCGGTGGAGCCGCGGTCGACCAGCTCGAAAGGCAGCGTTCCCCGACCGGGTGCGGGCTGTGCGCCGTCGAGTGCGCTGAGCACGGCCTCGGCCGCGCGTTCTCCTTGACCGCGGGCGAACTGGTCGACGGTGGTCAAACCGAACCACCGGCCGAGCTCATGGCCGTCGACGCCGATGATCGAGACGTCGTCGGGTACACGCAGGCCGAGCTCGCGCGCGGCGAGGATGGCCCCGATCGCCATCTCGTCGGAGGCGGCGAACAGAGCCGTCGGGCGATCATCGCGCGCCAGCAGGCGCGCCGCCGCCCTCGAACCGCCGTCGATCGTGAAGTCGGCCGGTTCGACGTCGTACTGCGTGATCCCCGCCTCGGCGAGGGAGTCCTCGAATCCGCGGCGCCGCAGCGTCGGCACCGACGACGCCGCGTCGGTCACGGCATCCGCCCCGATGTGCGCCAGGCGGCGATGACCCAACCCGAGCAGGTGCGCCGTCGCCAGGCGACCGACGGCGAGGTCGTCGACGGTGAGCGTGGTCAGCAGGGGGTGGGGCCCGGCGATCGCGACGATCGGTACGCCGAGGCCGCGCAGCGACGCCGACTCCTCGGCATCCAGTTCGAGGGCGATGGTGATGACCGCGTCGATGCGGCGACGCCGCAGATGGTCGTCGAAGACGCGGCGGCGCTCGGCGGCGTCGGCGCTCACGCTGTAGAGCGTGATGTCGTAGCCGCGACGCACGAGCGCGTCGGAGATCCCCGCGAGCACCGTGCTGAAGAACCATCGGTCGAGGAAGGGCACGACCACCCCGACCGCTCGCGTGCGCCCGGTGGCCAGGCTCGACGCCGCGGCCGACACGACGTACCCGAGCCGGTCGGCGGCGGCGAGCACGCGGTCGCGCGTCGCCGTCGAGACGGGTCCGCGCCCGCTCAGCGTCCGCGAGACCGTGGCCGTCGACACACCCGCCGCGCGCGCGACGTCGTCGATGCCGACCACGGTGTCGCAGGGGGATGCCGCGGCTTACGCCGCCGCGATCCAGACGGTCGTGTCGGTGGGCAGCCGGTGGCCGTCGAGCGGGGCGCTCGCCACGAGCACCTCACCCGCGGGCAGCTCCACCACGTCGTCACCCAGGTTGGCGATGACCGTGAGGCCGCCGTTGCGGAACGCCACGACGTCGTCGCCGAAGCCGTCGAGCCACTCGATGTCGCCCGCGCCGAGGTTGCGGCTGCGGCGCTCGGCCAGCAGCGCACGGTAGAGCGTCAGCGTCGATGAGGGGTCGTCGATCTGCACGTCGTGCGCGAGCTCGGCCCACTCCGCGGGCTGCGGCAGCCACGACTCGCCCGTGGTGTTGAAGCCGTACGCCGGGGCGTCGGCCGTCCACGGGATCGGCACGCGGCATCCGTCGCGCCCGTAGCGCTCGCCGTTCGTGCGGAACCACGTGGGGTCCTGACGGGCGTCATCGGGCAGGTCGATGACCTCGGGCAGGCCGAGCTCCTCGCCCTGGTAGAGGTAGGACGAGCCGGGGAGGGCGAGCATGAGCGAGGTCGCCGCGCGGGCGCGGTGCAGGCCCTTCACCGGGTCGGGCTGCCCCGGCGACTTCGGGCCGATGCCGGCGCCCTGCGGGTTCTCGGCCGTCAGCGCGAGGCGCGACGCGTGGCGCACGACGTCGTGGTTCGACAGCACCCACGTGCTGGGCGCGCCGACGGCGCCGTACTCCTCGAGCGACTCGGTGATCACGGCGCGGAGCGCGGCGGCATCCCATTTCGTCTCGAGGTAGTGGAAGTTGAACGCCTGGTGCATCTCGTCGGGGCGCACCCACAGCGCCGTCTGCTTCACGGTGGGCAGCCACGCCTCGGCGCACAGCGCGCGGTCGCCGTCGTACGCGGCGAGCACCTCGTGCCACTCGCGCCACACGTCGTGCACACCGGGCTGGCCCCAGTACGGGACCTCTTCGGCGTCGCCGCCCATCGAGCCGCCGTCGGGGTCGGGCGTGAAGTCGGGCAGGCCGTCGGCCTTGATGAGGCCGTGCGCCACGTCGACGCGGAACCCGTCGACGCCGCGGTCGAGCCAGAAGCGCAGGATGTCGCGGAACTCCGCGCGCACCTCTTCGTTGGTCCAGTCGAAGTCGGGCTGGCTCTCGTCGAAGATGTGCAGGTACCACTGGCCCGGAGTGCCGTCGGCCTCGGTGACGCGCTTCCACATGCCGCCGCCGAAGACGCTCTCCCAGTTGTTCGGGGGGAGCTCGCCGTTCTCGCCCTTGCCGTCGCGGAAGATGTACCGCGCGCGCTCCGGGCTGCCGGGCGCGGCCTTCAGAGCCTCCTGGAACCAGACGTGCTGGTCGCTGGAGTGGTTGGGGACGAGGTCGACGATGACCCGGATGCCACGCTCGTGCGCGCCCGCGAGCATCGCGTCGAAGTCGTCGAGGGTGCCGAAGATCGGGTCGACGTCGCGGTAGTCGGCGACGTCGTAGCCCGCGTCCTTCTGCGGCGAGGTCTGGAAGGGGCTGAGCCAGATGGCATCCACTCCGAGGGTCTGCAGGTCGTCGAGGTGCGCGGTGACGCCGGGCAGGTCGCCCAGACCGTCGCCCGACGCGTCGGCGAACGAGCGGGGGTAGATCTGGTAGATGACGGCGGTGCGCCACCACTCCGAGCCGGGCGCCGAGGCGAGGTCGGTGCGCGCGTCTTCCTGCGTGAAAGTCATGCGGCAACGTTAGTGCAAGCGCTTGCATTCCTGTCAAGCCGTCCCTCGCTGTCGCTGTCGCTGTCGCTGCCGTCGCCGTCGCCGTCGCCGTCGCCGTCGCCGGTGCGCGCTCGCGTCGCCGTTCGCCATCGGCGGTGAGTTGCGTCATACGTTCGCGCGTGGTGCGTTCCGGCGAGCATGTGGCGCAAGTCACGGCTAGCCCGTGCGGGGACGCGTTGGCGTTTCGGCCGGCTGCGGTTGGTTGCGTCGCATGTCGTTCGGGTGGGTTCCGGTGGGCATTCGGCGCACGTCACGACGGGGGCCGTGCTTGGAGGCGCGCGCTGCGCGGGCGCGGGGGCGCGATCGGGCAGGGGCGCGGGAGCGAGGGCGCGGTTAGGCTGGGGCCGTGCCCGACGCCTCCGCCCTCACCCGCGCCGAATCGCTCATCACGAGCATCTCCGACTATCCGAAGCCCGGGATCGTGTTCCGCGACATCACGCCCCTTTTGACGGATGCCGCGGCCCTGCGCACCGTCGTCGAGGCGCTCGTCGAGCCGTTCGCCGGACGCTTCGACGCCGTCGCGGGGGTCGAGGCGCGCGGGTTCCTGCTCGCGGGTGCCGCCGCCATCGTCGCGAACGTCGGGCTCATGCCGATCCGGAAGGCCGGGAAGCTGCCCCGGCCGGCGGCCAGCGTCGAGTACGACCTCGAGTACGGCTCCGCGACGATCGAGATGCACGACGACAACGCCGCCGGCGCCCGGGTGCTGCTGCTCGACGACGTCCTGGCCACCGGCGGCACGCTGGCCGCGGGGCGCGAACTGCTCGAGGCGGTCGGCAGCGAGGTCGTGGGCATCGCGACGCTGCTCGAGATCGACGGCCTCGGCGGGCGCGAGGCGCTCGGCGGCGACGTGCACGCGGTCTTCCACGTCTGACCCGCGCGGTACGAGGCGCATTGCGCGGTGACCGCGCGGGGTGCGGGCGTCGGCGTGACCTCTCTGATCTACCCGAAGTCGGTCCCGGATGCCGGTGAGGCTGTGTGGGCCGCGCGTGGGCGCGGCGTCGGCTCGGTGATCTGCGCACCCTCAGTCGCGGCGGGGGTTTCGGGCTGAGGTCGTGCGGATCGCTGAGGCTGCGCGGCGGGGCGGGGCCGATGTCGCGCGGCGTTCTGCGCGGCGCCGGTCTCGAGTGGGGACCCCGGGCGAATACGCCTCAGTGCGTGGCGACCACCGCGCGTGCCGCGATCGCCGCGGCCACGGCACCGGCGACCCGGTCGGTCTGGCGCAGCGAGAGGGCGTTCGATCCGGGGCGGGTGAAGGCGCCCGCCTCGGTGAACGAGGTGAAGGGCCCCAGCGCGAACAGTGACTCGTGCGCGCGGCCGTCGCGGGCGATCACGCGCCCGTCAGCGTCGACGTCGATGCGTCCGAGCGAGCCCGAGAACGTGGCATCCGCGATGTGCACCTCGCGGCCGTGTCGGCTGGCGAGCTCGCGCAGCGCCGGATTGACGCTGGCGGCGGCGCCCGAGGCGGGCAACCACGCGTCGACGAGGTGTCGCGTCGCGGTCTCGCCGGGGACGCGGGGCGAGGCCGCGACGAAGCCGCGGCGGTCATCGACGCGTACGTCGACGTCGGGTCCGAGGAAGCGCACCACGCCGGCGTCGGCCAGGGCGAGGAGTTCTTCGAGGCGGTGGGCCGGGGGGCCCGAGGCGACGTAGCTGAAGAACGTGTGCCAGGTCACCGGCAGGTCCACCGCGCGGGAGCGGGCGCTCCATCGCTCGGTCGGGATCTCGGCGAGCGCGAGGAATGCCAGCAGTGTCGTGAGGAACACCGCCTGAGCGGTGCTGCGCTCCGGCGCCGTGCGCAGGTGCAGGTCGTCGACGATGTGTCGGCGCACCCGCTCGTGGGCGGCGTGGGCGTCGGCGAACACCTCGTCGGCGAGCGGGCGATCGAGCGCGGGCACGTCGAAGCGGTCGAGCGGGTCGGGGACCACCTCGGCCACCGCGCGGCGGAGGGCGACAGTGTCGGCATCCACTGCCCGGAGGGTCTCGCGGAACTGCGCCCACGTCGTCGTCACGCGCTCGGGATGGCCCGTGAACAGCTCGCGGTAGTGGCCCCACACCAGCTCGCGCGCGATGAGCGGCCACACGTCGTCGCGGAAGTCGACGGTGCCGGGGCGAGCCAGCAGCCCGGCGATGGCGTCGGCAGTGAGGAATTCGCGCACCGGCGCCTCTCCGCGCACCTGCGACGACACCTTCGAGCGGTACGGCACGCCGCGCCGCGACCCGAGGTGCAGGACCGGCTCCTGCCCGGACGGCTCGTACCGCAGCCGGTCCTCCGCGCGCACGAAGCGGCCGCCGCGTCCCTCGGCGAGGAGCACCACGGCATCCACCGCCGCCAGGCCCATCCCGCGCACGATCACGTCGGCGCCCGCGGGGAGCACCGACAGGTCGGCGTCGGCCGTGAACGTGGGCGCGAGGTAGGTCAGGCCCGAGCGCGCTGCCGCCTCGAGCAGGTCGAGGGTGTCGCTGTCGGGCTCGCGCCCGTTGTGGCCGAGCGCGTAGACGACGAGGTCGGCGGGCAGACGGATGCCGTCGGCGAGGGCGACCTCGTACCCGTCGGGCACGTCTTCGACCCACTGCACCGTGCCCGGGTGCCAGCGCACCTCGACTCCGGGCGGCGCGATCGCGATGGTGCGGCGCCAGAACCACTCGAGGTAGGCGCTCTGCAGACGCCGGGTGGGAAAGCTGTCAGCGCGGAGCGCCTGCAGCTCGTCGAGCAGCGACGGGTCGATCGCGGCATCGGGGACGCGGCCCTCGCGCACGCGCTCTACCCACTCGATCAGCGAGGGCCCGGGGCGGATCGGCCCCGCGATCGTGCACGAGTCGTCGGTGAAGACGGTCACGTCGCGCGCCATCGAGTTGAGCTTCAGCAGCGGCGACTGGTCGTGTCTCCAGAGTCGGCCGGCCCCCGGCGGGTAGGGGTCGACGAGTGTGAGACGAAGGGGGCCGGGCAGCCGCCGCGCGAGCAGACGCTCGACGAGCATCACCGCGCGCGGGCCCGCACCCACGAGGACGACGTCGGTCATCGCCGCGCCGGGGTGAGCACCGGGGGAAGGCCCAGCAGGTCGTGCAGCGTCGCGCCCTCGTCGTACGAGCGGCGGTACGAGCCGCGTTCCTGCAGCAGCGGCACCACCCGGTCGGCGAACTCGTCGAGGCCGTGCGGGGTGACGTGACCGACCACCGTGAAGCCGTCGGTGGCGCGCTCCTGCACGTAGCGGTCGATCTCGGATGCCACGTGCTCGGGCGTGCCGACGAAGGTGTGTTTCGCGGTCAGGCGGATGACGAGCTCGCGGATGCTGAGATTCTCGGCGACCGCCTGCTCGCGCAGCTGGCCGACGCGGGCACGGATCGCCGCGTGGCGTCCGGCGAAGCCCTGCGCCGTCTCGATGCCGGTGTCGGGCTCGACGTCGGGCAGGGGGCCGTCGGCGTCGTACCCGCTGAGGTCGCGGTTCCAGATCTGCTCGAGGTAGGTGATCGCCGTCTGCGGCCGCACCTGCTGCAGGGCGATCTGGCGCGAGCGCTCGCGGGCCTCGTCGGCGGTGTCGCCGAGCACGAAGGTGGCGGCGGGCAGGATCTTCAGCGAGTCCTCGTCGCGGCCGTTCGCCGCCAGACGCCCCTTGACGTCGCGGTAGAACTGCTGCGCGTCGTCGAACGCCGTGTGCATCGAAAAGACGACGTCGGCGTGCTCGGTGGCGAAGTCACGGCCGTCGGGGGAGTCGCCGGCCTGCACGATGACGGGCCGGCCCTGCGGCGACCGCGGGACGTCGAACACCGCGTCGATGTCGAACAGGCGCGATGCGTGCCGCACCCGCGCAATGGCGTCCTCCCGCAGGAACTCACCCGTCTCGGCATCCGCCACGATGGCGTCGTCGCGCCACGACGCCCACAGCGCCTTCGACAGCGCCGCGAACTCCGAGGCCCGCACGTACCGGTCGGCGTGGTCGAGGTAGCCGCCGCGGCGGAAGTTCGCGCCATGGAACGCGTCGGAGCTGGTCACGGCATTCCATCCGGCGCGCCCGTTCGACAACAGATCGAGCGTGCCCAGCTGACGGGCGAGCTCGTAGGGCTCGTTGAAGGTGGTGTTGAGCGTGCCGACGAGGCCGATGTGCTCGGTCACCGCGGCCAGGGCGGTGAGGATCGCGAGCGTGTTCGGGCGGCCGGCGACGTCGAGGTCGTGCAGCTGTCCGCGGTGCTCGCGCAGACGCAGCCCCTCGGCGAGGAAGAGGTAGTCGAAGAAGCCGCGCTCGGCGGTGCGGGCGAAGTACTCGAAGGATGCGAAGTCGATCTGGCTGCCCGCAGTCGGGTCGGTCCAGACGGTCGTGTTGTTCACGCCCGGGAAGTGCGCGGCGAGATGGATCTGACGACGGGTCACGCGCCGACCTCCTGACGGGCGTAACGGCTGGCGAGGCGGGGGAGTCCGAGGCGTTCGCGCAGCGTCGGAGCACCGTCGTCGGGGAGCAGGATGCCGGCGGCCGCCGCGCGCGGCACGACCCGGTTGGCGATGGCCTCGAGGTCGGCCGGGAGCCGGGCGGGACGCAGACGGACACCGTCGACACCGGCCTCGGCCAGGGCGCGCAGTTCGTCCACGACATCGTCGGCGGTTCCCACGACCACGCGGGCGTCGGTGGTGAGCGGCGCGCGGTCCTGGAGTCGCGCGAAGGCCGAGGCGGCCGCGGCCGGGGTTTCTTCGACGAGCACGAGCAGGTCGGTGAACACGCGCAGCGGCTCGTCGAGCGTGCGCACCGCGTCGGCGGCATCCGCGATCTCGTTCAGGATGCCGGCGACCGCCGCCGCGTCGGAGGGGGTGACGTACACGAGGTCGGCGTGCTCGGCCGCGAGGCGGTACGGCACCGTCTGATGGGCGAGCGCGGTGACGAGCGGCGTGCCCTGCGGGGAGCGCGGCACGATCGAGGCGCCCGTGATCGAGAAGAACTCGCCCGCGAACTCGACGTTGTGCACCCGGTCGCGGTCGAGGAACCTGCCCGACTCGAGATCGCGCACGATCGCGTCGTCCTCCCACGAGTCGGCGAGGCGACGGATGACGTCGGCGACCTCGCCCGCCTCACGGAACGCGGCGACGATCGCGGGATCGTCCTCGATGCGCCCCGACGCGGGGCGCACGGTGGGACCGTCGGCGCGGCGGCCGAAGTTCGCGCGCTCCTGCGGCGTCGATCCGGCGACGATCCGCACGCCCGCACGGCCCCGGCTGACATGATCGAGCGTCTGCAGGCCCGTGGCGAGGTGGAACGGCTCGGGGTGCGCGGTGGTCACGGTCGGCACGAGGCCCAGGCGGCGCGTGGCCGGAGCCAGAAACGACGCCACCAGCACCGCGTCGAGACGTCCCCGGGCGCGGTCGCGCCGGGTCTCGGCACCCGGCTCGAACGAGCGCCCGCCGAGCGAGAGGGCGTCTTCGATCGTGGCGAAGAGGATGCCGCCGCTGTCGGCGGTGGCGGCCAGGTCGCGCCAGTAGCGCGCCGAGGCGAGTTCGGTGGGCCGGGCCGACGGCTCGCGCCAGGCGGCCGGATGCCAGCCGGTGCCGTCCAGGGCGACGGCGAGGTGGATGCGGTCGGGCATCGGCGGCTCCTTCTCTCGGGCGGGGTGCTGATCACTGTCGCCGGGCGCGCAGCGGGTCTCAACGCATGTCGTCACACAACGCCTCACGGCGTCATGAACGTCATGAAAGGCAGTCGCGCCGCCGGCAACGCGGCGCGGGCGTCACGGATGCCGGGGGTGCACGGCGCCACGCGAGGGAGGCCGCGGAACCTAGCGGCCCGGCTCGCGGAGCGCGCGACTGTGACGCCGCGCGACACCCCGCGTCGATCGGTGACGCCTCGCGACGCACCGTTTCCCGACGAGGTGAACCCGCCGCCGCCTGGTCCTACGTTCGGCTGCACTCCCGTCCCCACCCAGAGAGGCCAGCCGATGAGCGCTCCCACCGCGACCGCCCCGTTCACGGGCCTGTCCGCCCTGCTCGACGACGTAGGGCGCGACGTCGCCGAGATCGACGTGCGGCCGCCCTCGGGCGAGACGGCGGTGTTCGGCCACGACGCCGGGACCGCCCCGCGCCACGGCTCGCCCCTGGCGGACGGACCGGCGGTGGCCTTCCCCACCACGGTCGCCGAGGTGCAGCGGCTCGTGCGCCTCGCCGCCCGTCACGGCGTGAGCGTGGTGCCGCGGGGCGCCGGAAGCGGTCTGTCGGGCGGTGCGGTCGCCACGTCGGACCAACTGGTCGTCTCGACCGAGCGCCTGAACCGGATCGTGGAGATCTCACCCGCCGACGAGGTCGCCGTCGTCGAACCCGGCGTGCTCAACGCCGCGCTGAACGACCGGCTCGCCCCCCTCGGCCTGTTCTACGCCCCCGACCCGGCGAGTTGGCGCATCTCGACCATCGGCGGCAACATCGCCACCAACGCCGGGGGCCTGCGCTGCGCGAAGTACGGCGTCACCCGCGAGTCGGTGCTCGCCCTCGACGTCGTCCTCGCCGACGGCAGCCTCGTCTCGGTCGGCCACCGCTCGATCAAGGGCGTCACGGGCCTCGACCTCGTCTCGCTGTTCGTCGGTTCGGAGGGCGTGCTCGGCATCGTCGTCGGGGCCACCGTCCGCATCCGTCCGCTTCCGGTCGCCCGCCGCACGGTGACGGCCTTCTTCGACTCCACCGCGGCCGGTGCCGCTGCCATCGGGGCGATCACGGCCTCGCGCGTGCGGCCCAGCGTCATCGAGTTCCTCGACCAGCCGACCCTCGAGGGCATCGACGCCGCTCAGCGATCGGGGCTGCGGGCCCGCGGCGCGGCGCTGCTGCTCATCGAGCTCGACGGCTTCGGCATCGACGAGCAGACCGCCGAACTGACCGCCGCTCTCGAGGCCGCCGGCGCCCGGGTGCGGGTGGAGAGCGACACGGATGCCGAGGTGCTCTGGGAGCTGCGGCGCTCCGGCCGTCGCTTCGACGAGGGCTCCTGGTACGCCGGCGGTGACATCGCCGTGCCCAAGTCGCGCATCGCCGAGATCTTCGCGAGCTTCCCCACGATCGAGGCCCGCCACGGCGTCGCACTCAGCGCGGTCGCCCACGCCGGCGACGGCAACCTGCACCCGGTCGTCACCCTGCCCATCCCCGCCGGCGCCGACCCCGCGGTCGTCCCGGCCGCCCTCCACGACGCTGCCGACGACCTGGTGCGCGCGGCGCTCGCCGTGGGCGGCACGGTCAGCGGGGAGCACGGCATCGGCACGGTCAAGCGCGCGCTCGCCGCCGAGGAACTCGCCGCGCGCGTGCGCTCGGCGCAGTTCGCGGTGAAGGACGCGCTCGACCCGAGCGGCCTGTTCAACCCCGGTAAAGCCCTGTAACCGCATCCCACAGCACAAGGACCCTCATGACCACTCGCCTTCGACGCCTCACCGGCGTCGCCTCCGCCCTGACCGTCGGTGCGCTCGTGCTGAGCGCATGCGGTGCCTCCACCGGCGCCGCGCCCGCCACGAGCTCCACGCCGAAACCCGGCGGCGACCTCGTCTTCCTCATCGACTCGCTCGGTGCCACCTGGATCCCGAACAACAGCTCCATCTCGAGCTACCAGGGCCACATCTGGGGTCACCTGACCGACAAGCTGATCTACGTCGATGCCGAGGGGAACCTCAGCCCGTGGATTGCCGAGAGCTGGGACGAGAACGCCGACAAGACGGAGTTCACACTGCACCTGAAGGAGGGCGTGACCTTCTCGGACGGCACGGCGCTGGATGCCGCCGCGGTCGTCGCGAACATCGACATCTGGGCCAAGGGGCGCCCCGATGAGGGCATCAAGCGCATCGGTCTGTTCCCCTCGGCCAACTACGTGGGGGCAGAAGCGGTGGATGCCACGACGGTGAAGGTGTCGTTCTCGGCTCCGACGCTGAGCTTCATCCCGACCCTGGCTTATCACGGCTCGATCCTCATCTCGCCGACCGCCCTGGCTCTCCCCGCCGACCAGCAGGCCGACCTGACGAAAGACATCGGCAGCGGTCCCTTCGTCGTCGAGAAGGTCGCCGACGGCGACAGCGTCGTCTTGAAGAAGCGCGACGATTACGACTGGGGTCCCGAGGTGCTCGGCCACGACGGCCCCGCCTACCTCGACACGATCACTTACAAGCAGGTGGCCGAGCCGACGCTGCGCACGGCCTCGGTCGAGTCGGGCCAGGCGCAGGTGGCGTACAACGCCAGCCCGCAAGACCTCGACGCCCTCAAGGAGGAGGGGCTGACCGTCGAGACCCCCCGCTATCTCGGGTTCGTCAACGGCTACGCCCTGAACACCTCGGTGGCGCCGTTCGACGACATCGCGGTGCGCCAGGCGGTGCAGCACGGCATCGACCGCGACGAGATCCTCTCCACCGTCTACACCGACGACTGGTTCGCGGCCGAGTCGTTCATCCAGAGCACGGTGCCCGAGGCGACCGACCACAGCGCCGACTTCGCGTACGACCCCGACGAGGCGGCATCCCTCCTCGACGAGGCCGGATGGGTGAAGGGTCCCGACGGCGTGCGCACGAAGAACGGTCAGAAGCTCTCGTTCACGCTCTACCCCAACCCGTACCTGCAGGCCTCCCAGGCGGTCGACGAGCTCGTCGACCAGCAGCTGACCACGCTCGGCTTCGAGGTGAACCTCGAGACCTACGACGTGCCCACCTACGGCGAGAAGGTGATCGGCAACGCCGGCATCCCCGCGAACGAGATCACGCGCAGCTTCGTCGACGTCGGAACCGTCGCGGGCGTGCTCACCTCGCAGAAGAAGGGCGACGAGGACTGGTTCAAGGTAGGAACCTCGGATGCCACGCTGAACGACCTGTCGACCCGGATCGCCACGGCCACCGATCGCGATGCCCGCGCGAAGGTCGCCGACGAGCTGCAGGGCTACGTGCTCGATCAGGGGTACTTCGTGCCGCTCACGCAGATCGTCCAGCGCGTCTACGTGCAGGCGCCCGACGTCAGCGGCGTCGCCTACAACGGCCTCGCCTACGCGTACTACCTCGACGCCTGGCTGAACGACTGACGTCCGGGGGCGGATGCCACGGCGTCCGCCCCTCCCGACCCGAGAGGAGGAAACCATGCTCCGCACCTACGGCCGCTTCGCGCTGCGGCGCACCGGTCACGCGCTCGTCGTCGTGCTGCTGGCGTACCTGTTCACGTTCTTCGTGCTCAGCATCCTGCCCGGCGACCCGATCTCGAGCATCCTGCGCACGCCCGACGCGGGCTTCACCGAAGACGACATCGCCCGCATCGTGGCGTACTACGACCTCGACCAGCCCTGGTGGGTGCAGCTCGGCTCGTCGCTCGGACGCTTCGTGGTCGGCGACCTCGGCGTCTCGCTGCGGTCGAACCTGCCCGTCGGCGCCCTGGTGCTCGACGCGCTCGGGTCGACGCTGAGTCTCGCCGCCGCGGCGCTGCTGGTCGCCGTGGTGCTCGCCGTCGCGATCGCGTACGGCACGCAGTTCCTCCCCCCGCGGTTCAGCCAGGGCGTGCTGCGCTCGCTGCCCTCGCTGTTCCTGTCGGTGCCCAACTTCGTCATCGGCCTGCTGCTCATCCACGTGTTCGCGTTCGGGCTGGGACTGTTCAGCATGATCGACACCGAGACCCCCTGGGGCACGTTCTTCGCGGCGGTCGCGCTCGGCATCCCCGTCTCGGCGCAGCTGGCCGAAGTGCTCATCGCCTCGCTCGACCACGAGTCGCGGCAGGAGTACGTCGCGGTCGCCCGCTCGCGGGGCCTGCGGCAGGGGGCGCTCTTCGCGCGTCACCTCGTGAAGCCCTCGGCGCTGCCGACCGTGACCGTGCTCGCGCTCATCGTCGGCGAGCTTCTCGGCGGGGCGCTCATCACCGAGGCGATCTTCGGCCGCGTCGGCATCGGCACCCTCGTCGAGCAGGCCGTGGCCGGTCAAGACCTCCCGGTGCTGCAGGCGGTCGTCTCGCTCGCGGCCATCGTGTTCGTCGTCGTGAACCTCCTCGCCGACCTGACGTATCCGCTGCTGGACCCCCGCGTCTCCATCGGCTCCCGCTCCACCGCGGTCGCGACCCGGCCCGAGCCCGCACCGCTGCTGCGCGAAGAGGTGAGCATCGTATGACCGCGCTCGTCTCGCCGTCGCGCCCCGCGATCGCCCGGGCCCGCGGCATCCGTCTCGCCGTCCCGGTCGGCGTCGTCGTGTCGTTCGCGGTCGTGGCCGTGGTGCTCGCCTTCTCGATCGCGCCGACCCTGTTCACGTCGCAGAACCCCGCGCAGGGCGTGCCGGCCGACAAGCTGCAGCCGCCGAGCGCCGCGCACCTGCTCGGCACCGACCACCTCGGTCGCGACCTGTTCGCGCGCATCGTGTTCGGCGCGCAGTCCTCGGTGACCAGCGCGCTCGTGGCGGTGGCGATCGGGGTCGTCGTCGGCGGGCTCATCGGGCTGCTCGCGGGCTTCCTCGGGTCGTGGACCGACACCGTGCTCGCCCGCTTCGTCGACGTGCTGCTGGCGATCCCGGCGTTCCTGCTCGCGGTCGTCATCGTCAGTTCGCTCGGCTTCCAGACGATCAACGCCGCGCTCGCTCATCCCGCTCGCCGTGCTGCAGTTCGGCCTGTCGATCCTCGTCATCGCGGGACTCGCGTTCCTCGGCTACGGCGATCCGCCCCCGGCATCCGACTGGGGTCTGCTCATCTCGGCCGGCAAGGACTACCCGCGCGCGCCGTGGCTCGTCGTGTGGCCGGCGCTGGTCACGGTGGCGACCGTGCTGTCGATCAACCGCATCAGCCGCTGGCTTCGGAGGACGTCATGACCATCACCCTGCCTCTCCGCGAGGAGACACCAACCACACCGGCACCCCTTCTGCGCGTGCACGACCTCTCGGTCGCGTACGGCCGTACCCCCGTGGTGCACGACGTGTCGTTCTCGATCGCGGCGGGCGGCAGCCTCGCCCTCATCGGCGAGTCGGGTTCCGGCAAGTCGACGATCGCGCGATCGGTGCTGCGGCTGCTGCCACGCGCCACGGGACGGGCGAAAGGGCGCGTGGAGTTCGGCGGCGACGAGCTGCTCGGACTGAGCGAGGCGCGGTTCCGCCCCTTCCGCGGCCGGCGCATCGGCTTCGTGCCGCAAGACCCCTCGAACGCGCTCAACCCCGTGCGCACCGTCGGCTCGCAGGCGCACGAGGCCGCGGCGCTCGCCGGAATCACGGATGCCGACGCCCGGCGCGAAGCGATCCTCGACGTCTTCGCCCGCGTGGGCCTGCCCGACCCCGGTCGCGTCTACGAGTCGTACCCGCATCAGTTGTCGGGCGGCATGCTGCAGCGCGTGCTCATCGGTCTCGCGGTGCTGCCGCGACCCGAGCTGCTCGTGGCCGACGAGCCGACGAGCGCGCTCGACGTCACCATCCAGAAGCGCATCCTCGACCTGCTCGGCGACCTGCGCGACGAGCTCGGCATCGGCCTGCTGCTGATCACGCACGATCTCGCAATCGCCGCCGAGCGCACCGACGAGATCGTCGTGCTGAAAGACGGGCGCGTGCAGGAGGCCGGGCGCACCCGCGAGGTCTTCGCGGCGCCGACCGCGCCGTACACGGTGCAGCTGCAGGCCGACGCTCCGGCACTGAACCCCGACCGCTACCGGCGGCCTTCCGCCGACCGGGGCGTCGACGCCTGGACCACCGACACCACCTCCACCCGCATCGACGTGCGCGAGGTCTCGAAGAGCTTCGTCGTCGACGGAGCCGACCGGCCGGCGGTGTCGGCGGTGTCGTTCCGTGTGCGGCCGGGTACGACCCACGCCCTCGTGGGGGAGTCGGGCTCGGGCAAGACCACCACGGTGCGGCTGCTGCTGGGCCTTGAGACCCCCGACGCCGGCGAGATCCTCGTCGACGGCGAGGCCGCGACCGGGCGCACCGAGGCGGAGCTGCGCGGCATCCGTCGCCACCTGCAGCTCGTGTACCAGAACCCCTTCACCTCGCTCGACCCGACCTGGAGCGTCGGGCGCATCGTCCGCGAACCCCTCGACCAGTACCGCGTCGGTACCCGCTCCGAGCGGTCGGCGAAGGTGGCGGAGGCCCTGGATGCCGTTGGCCTGCCGCCGCAGCTCGCCCGCCGCCGCCCCGACGCGCTGTCGGGCGGTCAGCGTCAGCGCGTCGCGATCGCCCGCGCCCTGGTGCTCGAGCCCGACGTGATCGTGCTCGACGAGCCGACCTCGGCGCTGGATGTGACCGTGCAGGCGGGGGTGTTCGAGGTGCTGCTCCGGCTGCAGCGCGAGCGCGGGCTGACCTACCTCTTCGTCTCGCACGACCTCGCGCTCGTGCGGCAGATCGCCGACACCGTCTCGGTCCTGAGAAACGGTCGCGTGGTCGAGGCCGGCCGCGTCGCCGACGTGCTCTCGCACCCGCGCGAGGACTACACGCGCGCCCTCGTCGCCGCCATCCCCACCCCCGACCTCCGGAGTCCCTCATGACCCTCCTCTCCCCGCCCCGTTCGCGCCCCGCGCTCATCGAGGCGTTCACCGCGCCGAAGGGTTTCGGCGACCAGACCCTGCGCGACCGCCGCCCCGATGCGATCGAGCTGCTCGGCGGCATCCCGGACCCCTCCGTGCTGCCGAGCGCCGAGCTCGCCGAGGCGACCGCCCGGGTACTCGGTTGCGCCGGGGCGCCGTCGCTGCAGTACTCGCGCACCGAGGGCATCCCCGCCCTGCGCGAGTGGATCGCCGCTCACGAGGGCGTGCCCGTGGAGCGCGTGCTCGTGACCAACGGCGGCTTCCACGGCCTCGCGATCGCCGTGCAGACGGTGCTCGAGCGCGGCGACCTCGTCGCCGTCGACAACCCCGTGTTCCCGCTGTTCCTGCGCGGGCTCGAGCTCGCCGACGCGCGCGTGCTGCCCATCCGCGTCGGCGCCGACGGGCTCGACGTCGACGCCCTGGCATCCGAGCTGCGCGCCGGCGCGCGCCCGGCCGCGGTGTACACGGTGCCGGAGTTCCACAACCCCTCGCAGTCGTCGCTGCCGACCGCCCGGCGTCGGGAGCTCGTGGATCTCGCCGAGAAGTACGGCTTCGTCGTGTTCGCCGACGACCCGTACCGCGAGCTGCGCTTCCACGGCGAGCCCGAGTCGCTCGCGCCGTTCCACGACTCCGACCACGTCATCCACGTCAACACCTTCACCAAGACCCTCGGCCCGGGACTGGGCCTCGGCTGGGTCGTGCTGCCCGAGCGCCTGATTCCGGATGCCGTGGCCCTGCGCAGCCGCCAGGACTCGCACTCGTCGACTCTCGTGCAGGCGGTCGTCGCCGAGCTGCTGACGAGCGATGCCGGACTGTTCCCGCGCGTGTTGGGGGCGGCGCGGGAGCTGTACCGGTCGCGGGCGCACGCTCTGGCCGACGCGCTCTCGGCATCCGGCTTCTTCGACGTCACCGTGCCCGACGGCGGGCTGTTCCTGTGGCCGCGTCTGAGGGACGACTCCCTGGATGCCGACCGCCTCGCCGCCGACGCCAGCGCCGGGGGCGTAGAGTATCAGCGCGGCTCCTTCTTCCCCTCGGGTCCCGGAACGGATGCCGACCGGCACCTGCGCCTCGCCTACGGCGACACGTCGGAGGAGCTGCTGCGCGAGGCGGCGGCGCGGCTGGCGCGGGCGGTGGCGCGGCAGCGCTGAGGGGGTGCGGCGGCCCTGTCAGACGACCTCAGCGACAGGGATGAACGCCGCCAGAGCGGTAGGGTCTCGCGTCTGGTCATACTTCCGCAGCAGCGTGATGTACGTCTTCTTGTCGAGGTCCCAGTCGTAGGTCAGCAGACCACCCGACGGGCTCTGGGCGGCGTAGAAGACGAGATCTGCGAGAAGTCGGGTGGTCCTTCCGTTGCCGTCGACGAACGGGTGGATGCGGACCAGCTCGGCGTGGACCGCGATCCCGAGCTGCCGCATGTTCCAGTCCTCTGTGTGCGTCCACCGATACATGATCGTGTCGAGTGACGATCGGACCTCGACGGGGACGTACGCCGGATCGATGCCGACGCTCTTCTCGGTCAGGCGGTAGACACCCGCCCACTGCCAGATGTCTTCATAAAGTCGGCGGTGAAGATCTCGAACGAACGCGTCGCTGAGAAGGTCTGTCAGATCGAGCCGACCCTCGACCACGGCACCCGCGAGCTCCAGAGCCACTTCATCGCTGATCGCCTGCTCCGCGTCGTAGATGTCGGCTCGGGTGGGGTCGTCACCCAGAAGTGTTCGCGCGCGCGGGGTAAGAGCATCTGCCTCGTCAGGATCGAGGGGGGTTTCGCCGTAGCCGGGCTGAAGAGGACTCACGCCGAGCGGCGCGACGCCAGGAACTTCTGCACATTGGCGGACCGTTCGTGGCCCGGGGGCACCGACCGACGTTCCAACGCGGCGCTGAGACGGGTGGACCGCTCGACAGCCCGGCGCAGGGCGTCCGGACTCACCGTGCTTTTCATCGTGTGTCCTTTCGCGCCGTGGTGGGACGCAATTCTACGCGGCCGCGCCGCGCCGGGCCAGGTGGTGCGGGCCACGGGATGCCTGGGCCGCGCCGCCCCCTCATCGCGCGTGCCACCTGCGCGTCCCCCACGGCACCTCTGCTCCCTACGATGAGGGAAGTGACCGCCCCTCCACGACTCGGCCCGCTGTACCTCGCCGGTTTCACGACCGCATTCGGGGCGCACGGCGTCGCGGCGGCTCTCGGCACCGAGACCGAGGAGATCGGCCTGACGTTCTGGGGGCTTGGGCTGATCCTCGCGCTGTACGACATCGCCGAGGTCATCCTCAAGCCGCTGTTCGGCGCACTCAGCGACCGCATCGGCACCAAGCCCGTGATCGTCGGGGGCCTGCTGGTCTTCGCCGCGGCGTCGGTGCTGGGTGCGTTCGCCACGACCCCCGTGCTGCTCGCCCTGGCCCGCCTCGCGCAGGGCGGAGCTGCGGCGGCGTTCTCACCGGCATCCTCTTCCGCGGTCGCGCGGCTGGTCGGCCCCGGGCAAGCCGGGCAGTACTTCGGCCGTTACGGCTCGTGGAAGAGCCTCGGTTACGCCGGTGGACCGCTGCTCGGTGGGGCGCTCATCCTGTGGCTCGGGCTGCCGGCGCTGTTCATCGCGCTCGCCGTGCTCGCGCTGGTCGCCGCGGCGCTGACGGCGTGGCGCATCCCCGCGCTGCCGGTGTTGCCGAAGCAGCGCGTCACGGTCGTCGAGCTGTTCCGGCAGTCGACCGCACCCGGGTTCCTGGGGCCGGTGGTCCTGCTCGCCACGGCGACCGCCACGCTCGGCGTTGCGGTGGGCCTCTTTCCGCTCATCGCAGCGCAGCTCGACGTGAACCCCGTGGTCGGCATGGGCATCATGAGCGTCATCGCGGTCGTGTCGGCCGTCGTGCAGCCTCGCGTCGGCGACATCCACGATTCCGCCGTCCACCTGGTGGGGCGGGCCATGGTCCTCGGCGCCGCGCTCCTCGTCGCGGGACTCGCGCTGGTGGCTCTCACACCGTCGCTCCCGACGCTGTTCGTTGCCGCGGTGCTCGTCGGGCTCGGTGTCGGCGTCATCACCCCTCTCGGCTTCGCCCGCCTCGTGGCCACCACCCCGCAAGACCGCATGGGGCGCACGATGGGCAGTGCCGAGTTGGGGCGCGAGATCGGCGACGCGTGCGGCCCGATCGTCGTCGGCGCCGTGGCCGCGGCATCCGTCCTGCCGGTCGCGCTCGGCGTCATGGCGGGCGTCGCCGCGTGCTCCGCGGTGGTGGGCGTCGGCCTCGCGACGCGCGCCCCCGTGCGGTGACCGTGCCGCGGGCGGGGGGACTGTGTCGCAGGCGCACCGGCTCGCGGAGTTCGCTCGACGCGGGTCGCTAGGCTCGCCCCCATGGCGGACGACGTTCGGAACATCGCGCAGGCACTCGCAACGATCAGCGAGCACTGGCAGCCCCACCGGCTGACGAGCATCAACGACTACGACGTGAAGGTCGTCAAGCTGCAGGGTGAGTTCGTCTGGCACACGCACCCCGACACCGACGAGCTGTTCATGGTGATCAGTGGCGAGCTGACGATTCAGCTCCGCGACCGAGATGTCGTCCTGGGGCCGAATGACGTCTTCGTCGTCCCCCGCGGCGTCGAGCACTGCCCCCGGGCCACCGAGGAAGTGCACGCCCTCCTGTTCGAGCCTCAGGGCACCGTCAACACGGGGGACGCGGGCGGCGAGATGACCGCCGAGCTGCGGGAATTTGCCTGACGCGAGGGGCTCGCGCTCGCCTCGCCGATCGCTCAGGCCGCGGGCGTAAGAGCCCGTCCCGGGCATCAGGTCGCCGGCGCCCACCCGAGCAGCGGTCCGAGCCGCCCCGCGGTGTCTTCGAGGATCTGCGCGTAGTCGTCGGGGGCGAAGGCGAAGGGCAGCGCGAAGGCCACCTCGTCGACCTGCGGGAACGACCGCGATGACAGCAGGCGCTCGGCGATCTGCTCCGAGGTGCCGACGATGTCCTCGGCGAACAGCATCCGGCGCGGACCCTGGGGGATGCCGACCCGCCCGCGCCGCGACTCCGCATATGCCTCGTAGCGTCGGCGCTGATCCGGCGTCGCCGAGTCGGTCGGCACGACCACGAGCCCCTGCGACACCCGGGCGTTCTCGCCATCGGGGTGCGTCTCGCGGTACAGGCGGATCTGCGCGTCCTGCTCGACGTCGAAGTCGGTCGAGTCCACCGCCTGGATGACGCTGCTGGTGAGCAGGTGGAAGCCGTTCTCGGCGGCCCAGGTGGTGGATGCCGGGCTCCCGGCGCCGTACCAGAGGCGCTCGGCGAGACCGGGGGAGTGCGGTTCGATGCGCTCCGAGTACTCCTCGATGCCCTCGGTGCCCGAGAACGGACTGACCCGCTCGCCCGCGAGGAAGCGGCGCAGGCGCGCGAGGCGCTCGTACCCGAAGTCCTCGCCGTCGGCGGTGTCGGGGTACAGCGCGGGGGCGATCTCGTCGAACCGGCGCGGCGGCCCGACCGAGAAGCCGGGTTCCAGGCGCCCGCCCGACAGCACGTCGACGGTCGCGAGGTCTTCCGCCAGGCGCAGCGGGTTCTCCCACCCGAGCGGGATCACCGCGGTTCCGAGGCGGATGCGGCTCGTGCGCTGGGACGCCGCGGCCAGTACCGCCACGGGGGAGGAGATGCCGTACTGCAGGTGGCGGTCGCGCAGCCACGCGCTGTCGAAGCCCAGGTGCTCGCCGCGCTCGATGATCGAGAGGGTCGTCTCGTGCCCGGCGCGCGGGTTCTCGCGGTCGAACAGGCCGATGGTGAGGAAGCCGAGGGAGCGGAGCGGGCGGGTCATTCGGTCACGCTAGCCGGGCGCGCGCTTCGGGGCGCAGAGCCCGGTCATGCACCGTCACGGTGACAACGTCGAACGTCGTGCCGTTCTCTGCAGCGCGGGACTGAGGCGTTACTTCGTCTCGTTCGGGTGGTTCGTGTGAACGTGCTCGAGCCACACGACTCATGCCGGCGTCCGCACGGCCGCGAATCGATTGCGGCGCCGCAGTGCGAAGCCGAGCCGCTCGTACGCTGCGATCGCGCCGACGTTCGTCGCCGCCGCGTGCAGCAGGGCGCGGTCGCCGCGCTGCTGGATATGGAAGGCGACGTCGAGCACGAGGCGCGACGCGAGCCCTTGGCGGCGATGATCGGCATCCACCGCCACCGCGCTGATCTCGGTCCACCCCGCGGGGTGCAGGCGCTCGCCCGCCATGGCGACCAGGCGACCCTCACGGCGGATGCCGATGTACCGGCCGAGCTCGTAGGTGCGGGGGCGGAAGGGCCCGGGCTGGTTGCGGTCGACGATCGCGAGCATGTCTGCCGCGTCGGCGGCATCCAATTCGATCGCCTCGTCGTCGGGACGCGTCTGCAGCGCATCGGTCTCGACGAGCTGCACGCCCTCGCCGCCGCCGACGTACTGCCATCCCGCCGGGATCTCGCCGTCGTAACCCGACAGGCCGACGTCGGCGCCCGGCCCGACGAGCTCGCGCAGGGCGTCCCACACCCCGGGCTCGTCCCATGTGCGCACCGCGACGAAGGGAGCGACGTCGTCGGGGTAGCGCTTGACCAGGTCGCCGCCGGTGGCGAAGCGCGCGTGCGGCCCGGCGAGCGAATGCCACGCGGCGTTGTCGAGGACGGTGGCGTCGGCGTGCGGGATGACGGAGGGCGAGGTGGCGGTCACCGAGACACTCTGCGCCGGTCGGCGCGGGCGCGCAAACCCGCGGTGCTCCGTGGTCGGTGCGTGACGTTTCGCGACGCCACGTGACGAACCCGCCGCGGGCGAACACCCGGCGCGTGCCGCGTCAACCCGCTTCGGGGAACGCCCGCGCCCAACCTACGGTCGGCGGAATGAGCACCGAGACCTCCGAGCCATCGACCCTCCGGCGCGGAATCGGCGGTCCGCTGCTGTTCGCGTTCATCCTCGGCGACGTCCTCGGCGCCGGGATCTACGCGCTGATGGGCGTGCTGTCGGAGCGGGTCGGCGGCATGCTGTGGGCGCCCTTGCTGGCGGCCCTTCTGCTGGCTCTGCTGACCGCCGGATCGTACGCCGAGCTGGTGACGAAGTACCCCCGGGCGGGGGGTGCCGCCGTGTTCGCGGAGCGGGCGTTCAAGAACGGATTGGTGTCGTTCCTGATCGGCTTCAGCATGCTGGCCGCGGGGGTGACCAGCGCCGCCGGGCTCTCGATCGCCTTCGCGGGCGAATACCTCTCGACCTTCGTCGACCTGCCCGTGATCCCCGTCGCCATCGTCTTCCTCGCCGTCGTCGCGGCGCTCAACGCCCGTGGCATCCGGGAATCGCTGGGTGCCAACGTCGTGATGACGGTGATCGAGGTGAGCGGACTGGTCATCGTCGTCGTGGTGGTCGCGGTGCTCGTCGGCAACGGCGGCGGAGACCTCGCCCGCATCGCGCAGCCGCCGGAGGGGACCGGTGTGGGCGCCGCGGTGCTGGCCGGGGCGATCATCGCCTACTACTCGTTCGTGGGTTTCGAGACCTCGGCGAACATGATCGAGGAGGTCAAGGAGCCGTCGAAGGTGTATCCGCGAGCGCTGTTCGCCGCTCTCGGAACGGCCGGCCTCGTCTACGTGCTGGTCGGACTCGCCAGCAGCATCGCGCTGCCGCCCGAAGAGCTCGCGGCCTCGAGCGGGCCGCTGCTCGCGGTCGTCGAGGCGAGCGGCGTCGGCGTGCCGTCGTGGCTGTTCAGCCTCATCGCCCTGATCGCCGTGGCGAACGGTGCGTTGCTGACGATGATCATGGCGAGTCGCCTCACCTACGGCATGGCCGAGCAGGGTCTGCTGCCCCGCGTGCTGTCGCGCGTGCTGCCGAAGCGCCGCACGCCCTGGGTCGCGATCCTCGCCACGACCGTCGTCGCGATGCTGCTGACGCTCGTCGGCGACCTGAGTCTGCTGGCCGAGACGGTCGTGCTCCTGCTGCTGTTCGTCTTCCTGAGCGCGAACGTCTCGGTGCTCGTGCTGCGCCGCGACAGGGTCGATCACGCGCACTTCCGGGTGTGGACCGTCGTGCCCGTGCTCGGCATCGCGTCGTGCCTGTTGCTGCTCAGTCAGCAGAGTGGCACGGTGTGGATCTTCGGCGCGGTGCTGCTCGCCGTCGGCGTGGGGCTGTACTTCCTGGCGCGGTGGGGGCATGCGCGGCGGGAGCGGACGACCGACGGGCAACGATAGCGCGCCGGCCCATGGCGAACGGCTGGATCGCCGGGCGCCGAGGTGGGGTCGGCGTCAGCGGTAGTGCGTGACCCACTGCCAGATCGCCGGGCGCCGGCGCGACGTGGCGCGCAGGAGGTCAACCGCCCGCAGCGCCGGGACCGGCTCGGAGACGGATGCCGCGGCGTCAGGCGCGTCGCGTGAGACGCCGCCGTTCTCGCGCAGTTCCCCGGCGAGGCTCTCGACCTCCGCGGCGGTGGGCCGCGAGGCGGGGTCGGAATCGGTCATCGCCGTCAGCAGCGTGCGCCAGCCGTGCCCCACGCGGGCGGGGATCTCGGGGTCGTACGCGAGGGGCGCGAGCACGAGTTCCTGCATCGGGCCGCCGCGGAGTGGAGGCTCACCGGTCAGCGCGTCGAGGGCCAGCAGCCCGAGGGCGTAGACGTCGGACGCGGCGCGCGCCGGCTCGCCGCGCACCTGCTCCGGCGTCAGGTACGACGACAGTGGGCCGGGATCGGGGGATGCCGGGTGTGCTCCGCCGAGATGCGTGATGTCGAAGCCGGTCAGCACGGGCGCGAGAGCACGGTCGACGTCGCGACGAGGGCGCAGGAGCACAGTCGACGAGTCGACCCTCCCGTGCACGATGCCGACCCGGTGGATCGTCGCGAGGGCACCGGCCAGGTCCTGCACGACGCCGGCCACCACGCCCGCCGCGACCGGACCCTCGGTCTCGATGCGGCGTGCGAGCGACGGTCCCGTGATGAACTCCATGATCACGTAGGCGTTCCCGTCGCCGATGACCTGGGCATCGTAGAGCGTGATGAGAGCGGGATGGTCGAGCGCAGCGAGGGTTCTCGCGCCCGAGAGGCGCCGGCGCCGCGTGGGATCCACCGGGAAGACGGCGACCGCGACGTCGCGGGCGAGGACGTCGTCGCGCGCGCGGAACAGGTGTCGACCACCGTCGCCGTCTCCGAGCGGCCCGGTCAGGCGGTACCGTCCTGCGAACACGTCGCCGAGGAAAGGCTGCGGCCACGTGCTCCGGGGGCGTCCGCGGCTGCGGTCGCGAGTGATCTGCTGACTCACACGATCGGGTCGCCGTTGTCGCGGGTGCGACGCGTGGTGACTCGTTCTCCGTTGGCGGGGTCGACGGTCGTGCGCGTGGTCGAGTCGACCGAGCGACGCCGCAGGAGGAAGATCAGGCTGAGCACGAAGATCAGCGCGCCGGCCGCCATGAGGATGTACCCGATCACGGTGAGGTCGGCGACACCCCCGAGGTCGAGATCCACGGCGAAGGCCAGGATGGCTCCGATGACGAACAGAGCGATGCCGCTTCCGATACCCATGAGGAATCCTTTCGAGCTGTGGCTGCAACGGACGGGCCGTGGAGCCACCGTCTTGGTCGCTCAAACGCTACTGAGCTAACTGTGTCCGCGCCGACCCGTGGCACGATGGCTGAGGGGGGTGCATAATGGACGATCTTCACCGGCGGGCGGAGGCTTTCGCCGCGCTGGGCGACCCCGCTCGCCTGCGCATCGTCGACCTGCTCTCGGTCGGCGACATGTCACCCAGCGAGATCGCGTCCGCGCTCGGTGTGAAGTCCAACCTCGTCGCGTTCCACGCCAACGTGCTGCAGGACCGCGGCATCGCGCGTCGCGTCCGATCGGAATCCGACGGTCGCCGCAGCTACCTGCAGCTCATCCCCGAGGCGTTCTCGACTCTCGCGCTCGGCCCCCGCCCGGTGAAGGGCCGCGTCGTCTTCGTCTGCACGGCCAATTCCGCGCGCTCGCAGCTGGCTCGGGCCATCTGGGCCGCCCACAGTTCCATCCCCGCCGCCTCCGCGGGGACCGATCCCGGCGACCGGGTGAACCCGGGCGCCATCGCCGCCGCCCGCCGACACGGCATCGCGCTCGACGAAGCGGCCGCTCCGCAGGCGCTCGGCGACGTCGCCGCATCGGGCGATTTCGTCATCAGCGTCTGCGACCACGCCCACGAGAAGCTGGACGGACGCGACGACGTGCACTGGTCGATCCGCGACCCGGCGCGCATCGGCAGCACCGCGGCCTTCGATGACACGGTCGCCGAACTGCGCTCGCGCATCGCGCGGGTGGCGTCGCGGCTGACGGCAGCCTGACGAGACGTCGCGCGTCAGAGGTCGAACCCGAACGCCCGCAGATCGAGGAACCGCCCCGGCTCCACCTCGACGGGATGCTCCCGCTCGATGAGCCGGGAGAAGCCGAGCTTGAGGTACAGCGCGTGCGCGCCGAGCATCTCGGGGCCGCTGTTCATCACGACGCGACGCGCGCCCCTGCTGCGGGCCAGCGCGATCACGTGGCGCGTGAGGGCTTCGCCCACGCCCCGGCCGCGCGCCGACGGCGCGACCGCGAGCTGGCGGAAATCGAGCTCGCCGTCGGCGGCGAGCGGTGACAGGCGCTCGCCGGGCCGGGGAGTCCAGACGGTTCCGACGATCTCGTCACCGTCGAGCGCCACCCACACCTCGCCCTGAGCCACGCGGCCCTCCACGTCGGCGAGCGAGACGAGGTAGCCCTCGGAGAGACCCTCGTAGCTGTGACGGTAGGCCTCGACGGTGAGCGCCCCGGCACCCGCGTACTCGTGCGGGGCGACGAGTCGGATGGTGAGCGACGACACGGGCGACGAGGTCATGGCATCCATTCTCGCCGTCCGATTCCGGGCCCCGGGCGTCGAGCACCTCGCGGCGGCGCTGCGGCCTCGGCGGCCCGGAGTCCTCACGCCTCTCGCAGCATGCGCGCCGTCACCCTCGTCCCGAAGTGCAGTGCCTCCACCGGCACGCACTCGTCGGCCGCGTGGAACTGCCCGAACACGTCGAAGTCCGCCGGCACGCGCAGCGGCACGAAGCCGTAACCGCGGATCCCGAGGCGAGCGAGGTGCTTGTTGTCGGTGCTCGCGGGCAGCAGGTACGGCACGACCGTGCCGTCGGGGTCCTCGGCGGTCACGGCATCCTGGAGCACGCCCACGAGCCGTCCGTCAGCGGGTGCCTCGATGGCCGGGATGTCGCGCGCCCAGGCGATTTCTATGTCGGCGCCGACGACGGCGGCGAGCTGCTCGCGCACGACCTCGGCCTGACCGGGCACGATGCGCACGTCGAGGGTCGCGCTCGCCGCGGCCGGGATGACGTTGGCCTTGCCGCCGGCCGCCAGCACCGTCGGGGATGCGGTGTTGCGGCTGCCCGCGTCGATGAGGGATGCCGCGAAGCCCAGGTCGCCGAGGTCGCCGCCCGCCCGCGCGTAGACGTCGAGGAAGCGCTCGAGCGTGGCGGTGCGTGCGACCGGGAAGCGGTGCGCGCCGACGGCTGCGACCGCGTGCGCGAGACGGACGACGGCGTTGTCGGCGGTCGGCCGGGAGCCGTGGGCGGCGTGTCCGCGTGCGGTCAGGGTGGCGGTGGTCACGCCCTTCTCCGCTGTCGCGACGAGGTAGGTGCGGCGGTCGCCGGCGAGCGGGATCGAGAAGCCGCCGACTTCGCTGATGGCCTCCGTGGCCCCGGCGAAGAGCTCGGGGCGGTTGTCCACGAGCCACCGCGCGCCCCAGACGCCGCCCGCCTCCTCGTCGGCGAAGAAGGCGAAGACGATGTCTCGTCGGGGGATCACGCCGTCGCGTCGGAACGCGCGGGCGACCGCGAGCAGCATCCCGGCGAAGTCCTTCATGTCGACCGCCCCGCGGCCGTACAGGATGCCATCGTGGATCTCCGCCCCGAAGGGCGGGTGCGTCCAGTCCGCGGCGTCGACCGGCACGACGTCGAGGTGGGCGTGGGCCACGAGGGCCCCGGCATCCTGATCCGACCCGGCGAGCCGCGCGATGACGCTCGCGCGCCCCGGACGCGGCTCGACGAAGACGGTGTCGTAGCCGACCTCCTCGAGCTGCGTCTGCACGTACCGTGCGGCGCGCGTCTCGCCGTCGCCGATGGTCGCGGCCTCGCCCGTGTTGACGCTGTCGATGCGGATGAGCGCGCGGATGTGCGCCAGCGCCTCGATCTCGAGCGGGCCTGGCGGGGGCGAGGTGGCGTCGGGCACGGCGATCAGTGCTGGTGGGGGCGGGCGTCGTCGGCGAGCTTGAACGCGAGGCGCCCGTGCGCGTAGCCGCCGCCCGCGCGGATCGCCGTCGCGACCCACGCGGCCTCGGCGAGCTCGGCCTCGGTCGCCCCCGCCTTGACGGCGTTCTGCGAGTGCCCGTCGATGCAGTACACGCACTGCGTGGTGATGCCGACGGCCAGCGCGATCAGCTCGCGGTACTTCAGCGGGATCGCCCGGCCCTCGGGTGCGAAGACGGCCTGATCGAACGCGGCGAATGCGGCGAGGATGTCCGGTGTCTCGGCCTTGTAGACCTTCGTGTAGGTCTTGTCGGCGGTGCGGTCGAAGTACTCGGACATGGTGCCTCCCGGGGGCGTCGGTTGCGTCGCTCCCACGGTGCCACGCGCAGTGCGGCGGGCCCGTCCGCGGGTGTCACGCGGGGTCACACGTCTCGCGCGCGCCGGCCTCCCCGTGTCCCGCTGTGTGCAGACCATGTCCCCGGGTGCGTGGACCGTGTCCCCGGGTGCGTGGACCATGTCCCGCTCTCTGCTGGCTGGTGCCCCCTCAGACAGCACAAGGGGCGACACGGTTCTCCGGCCGCGCCGACGCGTCAGCGCATCACGCTCGCACCCAGCTCGACGGGGCTGCCCTCGATGTTGCCGACGATGCCGCGGATGACCCCGCTGCCGTCCTCACGCCGAAGGCCGTCGTACCAGGCCTGCGTCGCGGCGACGTCGAACGCGTGCGTCTCATGAGCGCGCTTGCGCGCGCGCAGCACCAGGTCGCCCGCCCGCTCGGTGCGGATGCGTTCGTAGCGCTTCAGCGAGTCCTCGACGCCGAGCGTGGCGGTGGCGAAGACGATGCCGAGGGCGAAGCTGTCTTCCAGCGCCGAGCAGGCTCCCTGGCCGATGTCGGGCGCGGTGTTGTGCGCGGCGTCGCCGAGGATCGCCACGCGCCCCCGCACCCACGTGTCGAACGGGTCGATGTCCCAGATCTCCACCCGGTTGAGCGACTCGTCGGGGTCGATGCCGTCGAGGAGGGCCCGTACGCCGGGCGCTCCCCACGATCCGAAGGCCTCCTCCATCGCGGCCATGCGGTCTTCGACGACGCCCGAGGGGCCGGGCACGTCGACGAAGAAGTAGAAGCGGTCGCCGGCGACCGGCATGACGGCGCAGCGCTTTCCGTCGCCGACGTACGTCGTCCACTGATCCATTGGCCCGATGCGCTCATCAGCCTTCACGAGGCCGTTGTAGTTGACGTAGCCGGAGTAGGTGCGCTCGGGGCGGATGCCGGTGGGCTCGGTGACGTAGTCGCGCACGATCGAGCGGGCTCCGTCGGCGCCGATGAGCATGTCGGCGGTGTCGGTGGTGCCGTCGGCGAAGGTGGCGGTGACGGTCTCGCCGTCGTCGGCGACCTCGACCAGCTGCTTGCCGAGGTGGATGTTCGCCGAGCCGACGGCATCCATCATCAGCTGCTGCAGGTCGGCGCGGGCGACGGGGTAGGGCCGCTGGCCGGTCTGGGCGGTGACCGGGGCGAGGCTGAAGCGGCAGAGCTCTTCGCCGGTGTGGCCGTCGTAGTAGGCCATGTCGTCCATGCGACCGCCGAGGGCGGCGACCTGGGGGCCGAGGCCGAGCCAGTTGAGCACCTTCACGCCGTTCGACCACAGCGACAGCGCCGCGCCGACCGGGCGGTTCTCGCGCATGCGGTCGTACACGACGACCTCGTGCCCGAGCTTCTGCAGGGCGAGCGCGGCGGAGGTTCCGCCGACGCCGGCGCCGATGACGATGACCTTCATGGAGCGTTCTCCTCAGCTGCCGCGGTAGGTCGAGTAGGCGAAGGGGCTGAGCAGCAGCGGCACGTGCAGGTGCTGTTCCCCCGAGACGGTGAAGGCGATCGTCGCGATCGGGTGGAACGACGAGACGCCCCGCGAGCGGAAGTACGCGCCCGTCGCGAACGTCAGGGCGTAGTCGCCGTCGTCGAGCCGGTCGGGGCCGAGCGCCAGGCGCCCGTCGGCGTCGGTGGTGGCTTCGGCGATCGTGTCGCCGCCCAGTCGGGCCAGCGTCACGGTCACCCCGACCGCGGGCGTGCCGGCCGTGGCATCCAGGATGTGCGTGGTGAGGTGGGTCATTCGGCGTCCTCGGGCTCGGCGGGGGCGTCGTCGGCGAAGGTCGTGCCGAGGCGCAGCAGTGCGATCTCGGCGAGCTGGCGGGTGGCTTCGATGGTCTCGGCGTCGGGATCGTTGCCGAGGCGCCGCTCGAGCTCGGCGCGCATCTCGCTCGGGGTGCGGCCCGCGGCGCGGATGAGGAAGACGCGACCGAAGCGCTCCTCGTAGAGAGCGTTGCCGGCGGCGATCGCGGCGACGTCGTCATCGGCGGCGTGGGCCATCGAGCCCTGTTCGCGACGGGATGCCACGGCCTCGGCGCCGCCGCCCGACACTTTCGCGCCGATGCGCGGGTGGGCGTGCAGCGCCGCCTCGAGGTCCTGCGGTGACCAGGCCGCGGCGAGGTCGCCGGCGTAGGCGGCGAGGGCGTCGACGTCGGCGTAGGGGCGGCCCGCGACGACGGCGTCGACCCACCCCGGGATGTCGGCCCACACGCGCACGACGGCGACCGCTTCGGCGTCGTCGGCGGCGTTGAAGTCGGAGAGGTGCATGCCGGCCACGCTATGCCGTGCGCGTTACGACGCTGTGGCGGGATGTGTCGGCGATGTTGCTGTGAGGAACATTTCGGCGCTCTCGCCGCGATGCGGGGAGAGCTGGCCGGTGGGGTCCCTCTCCGGCTCGGGGCGGATTCGGCGGCTTGGGGCGCATTTCTCACGCCCCGAGCGGCGAAATCCGCCCCGAAGCATGGAGCAGCGGGCGCTACGTCACATTCAGGCGTGCACGATCAGCCAGTGCGCCACGGCATCCACGGTGCCGGTGTTGTGCAGGCGGTGGGGGACCGAGCAGGGGTAGCTGATGGCATCCCCCGCCCGCAGGATCACGCGCTCGGCCTCGAAGTCGATGGTGAGTTCGCCCGAGACGACGGTGCCGACCTCGTATCCCTCGTGGTGGAACAGTCCGTCGGCGCCGTGCGCGGAGGTGCCGGGCGGGTAGACCGACTCGAAGTAGTCGACGCCGGGGGCCGAGCCAGGAGTGAGGCGGCGGAACGAGACGCCGCTGTCGAGCACGATGTCGGGCGATTGTCCCGCGCGCTGCAGCGTGAAGCCCGAGGGGCCCACCGGCTCGACGGCGCGGTCGGATGCCGGATCGAAGGCGGCGACGAGCGGAACGCCGAGGGCGTCGGTGATGGCGATGAGCCGCGAGACGCTCGGCTGCATCACGCCGCGCTCGATCTGCGAGACCGCGCTGGGGGAGATCCCCAGCGTCTTGGCGAGGGCGCGGGCGGAGATGCCGCGGGCCTGGCGCAGGTCGCGGACGCGGGCGCCGACGGATGCCGAGGGCTCGGGGGGAGTGTCGGCCTCCATCGCCGCGACGGTGTGGTGCTCGACGGCGTCTTCGGCGAGGTGCGGCTGCGGCATGTCCCGAGTCTAAGGAGGCGGGGCATGTGAAGGATCGACTTCACATACCTGTTACATGGACGAAACCATCGCGGTCGTGTGAACCCATAACTTCACATCAGAGCTCCACTCCGGCCGCGGACTCCACGTCGTGGCATCCATCGCCCTGAGAGGAATGACATGAGTTCCACCCCGCTCACCGGCCCCCACGATCTCGTGGAGGCCGCAGGCCACCCCCACGGGGGCGGCAACATGAAGCCCCACTACGACGAGCGTCTCGCCAACGAAGACCTCGCACCGCTGCGGAAGCAGAAGTGGTCGAGCTACAACATCTTCGCGTTCTGGATGAGCGACGTGCACTCGGTCGGCGGCTACGTCACCGCGGGTTCGCTCTTCGCCCTCGGCCTGCAGTCGTGGCAGGTGTTCGTCGCCCTGATCGCCGGCATCGTCATCGTGCAGGTCTTCGCCAACATGGTCGCCAAGCCCAGTCAGAAGACCGGCGTGCCCTACCCCGTCATCAACCGTGTGGTCTTCGGCATCCGGGGGGCGAACATCCCCGCGATCATCCGCGGCCTGATCGCCATCGCCTGGTACGGCGTGCAGACGTTCCTCGCGGCTGAGTCGCTGAACATCATCTTCCTGAAGTTCGTGCCCGGCTCCGCGGCGCTGCTCGACGTCTCGTTCGCGGGGCTGTCGGCGCTCGGGTGGATCTCGTACGCGATCCTGTGGGTGGCGCAGTTCCTGCTGTTCTGGAACGGCATGGAGGTCATCCGCCGCTTCATCGACTGGGCGGGTCCCGCCGTCTACGTCGTCATGATCATCCTGGCGATCTACCTCGTGTCGCAGGCCGGCATCCAGAACATCTCCTTCACCCTGTCGACCACCCAGCTCGACTTCTGGGCGTCGATCCCCGTGATGTTCGCCGCGATCGCGCTGGTGGTGTCGTACTTCTCGGGTCCGATGCTGAACTTCGGAGACTTCGCCCGCTACGGCAAGAGCTTCGAGGCGGTGAAGAAGGGCAACTTCTGGGGCCTGCCGATCAACTTCATGTTCTTCTCGCTGCTGACCGTCATCACGGCGTCGGCCACCGTGCCCGTCTTCGGCGCGCTCATCACCGATCCGATCAAGACGGTCGAGCAGATCGACACGCCCTTCGCGATCCTGCTCGGCGGCCTGACCTTCGTCACCGCCACCGTCGGCATCAACATCGTCGCCAACTTCATCTCGCCCGCCTTCGACTTCTCCAACGTCGCCCCCAAGAAGATCTCGTGGCGCGCGGGCGGCATGATCGCCGCCGTCGGCTCCACGTTCCTCATGCCCTGGAACTGGTACTCCAACGCCGACGCCATCCACTACTCCCTCGGCGTGCTCGGCGCGCTGATCGGCCCGCTCTTCGGCATCCTGATCGCCGGCTACTACATCTCGGCCCGTCAGCGCGTGAAGGTCGACGCCATGTTCACGATGGACGCTGCCGGCCCCTACTGGTACCGCAACGGCTTCAACCCGAACGCGGTCAAGGCCGTCGTCGCCGCCGGTGTGCCGACCGTCGCGATCGCGATCTTCCCGAAGCTCTTCGCCGACCTGGGCCTGTTCAACCTCTCGGCGATCAGCGACTACAGCTGGTTCATCGGCTGCGGCCTCGGCTACGTGCTGTTCCTGCTCTTCGAGCGCCTCGACCCGCGCATCCCGACGTTCGAGGGTGAGACCGAGGGCATCTCCGACGGCACCGTCGACGGAGCCGCCGCGACCGCGGCATCCGAGCCGGCCGCGATCTCGGCCGAGGTTCCCGTGCAGGCGTCGCCGAACGCACCGCGAACGGATGCCACCGCGTGAGGATCCTGCTCATCAACCCCAACACCTCCCGGGCGATGACCGCGAAGATCGCGGAAGCCGCCCGGGGGGTGGCGGGACCCGACGTGCTCATCGACGCCGTGTGTCCCGCGAACGGCGCTGCGGCGATCGAGAGCCACACCGACGAGATCGCGGCGGCAGCGGCCGTGATCGAGGCGATCACGGCCGACCTCGCCCGCGTCGACCCCGCCGACGCCTACGTGATCGCGTGCTTCGGCGATCCGGGTCTCGACGCCGCTCGAGAACTGGTCGAGGCGCCCGTGGTGGGCATCGCCGAGGCCGCGATGCACCTGGCCGCGGTGTCGGGCCGGCACTTCGGCGTCGTCACGACCCTCAGCCGGACGCTGGGCCGCGCCCACGACCTCGTCGCGCGGTACGGCATGGAACGGGCGTGCGTGTCGCTCGCGGCCACCGGCATCCCGGTGCTCGACCTCGAGGACACGGGATCCGAGGCGGTCTCGTTGATCGAGCGGCACGGCGTCGAGGCCGCCGCGGGCGGGGCCGACGTCATCGTGCTCGGCTGCGCCGGCATGGCCGACCTGTGCACCGAGCTGACGGCGCGCATCGGAGTGCCGGTCGTCGACGGGGTCGCAGCGGCGGTGGGCATGGCATCCGGGATGGTGCGCATGGGCCTCGGCACGAGCAAGCGCGACGAGTACGCCACGCCCGCGCGGGCGTTCGTCGCGGGGCGGGGGACTGTCGCCGATGCCGGCGCGGGTGCGCCGGGTGCGGGGGTGGCTTCCAACGAGGGGTTCGGGGCGGAATCCGCCGTTCGGGGCGTGGATTTCCCGCCCCACGGTGCGGATGTCGCCCCGAACGCCGACGTCAGGGTCGCCGGCTCGGCGGCATCGACGCCTCCTCCCCAGGCGTCGGATGCCACGGTTTTCGCCTGAATGTTGATGACGGTTACATTGGCGAAACGAGGGACGCATAGCGTGAACGACATGAGCACACGGATCGCCGCACGACGGGTCTACCTCGACGGTGCGTTCACCGCCGCCACGGTCGTGATCGACGGCGGGGTCATCGCCGCCGTCGAGCCGTTCGACGCGACGGCCGACACTGTACTGCCCGGCGACGCCGTGCTGCTTCCCGGACTCGTCGACTCGCACGTGCACCTCGACGAACCCGGCCGCACCGAGTGGGAGGGCTTCGCCACGGGCACCGCTGCCGCGGCCGCCGGCGGCATCACCACGGTGGTCGACATGCCGCTGAACAGCTCGCCCGTCACCACCTCCGTCGAGGCGCTGGATGCCAAACGCGCCGCCGCCGTGGGCAAGCTCGCCGTCGACGTGGCGTACTGGGGAGGGGCAGTCCCCGAGAACCTCGGGTCGCTCGGTGCGCTCGCCGCCGCCGGGGTCGTGGGCTTCAAATGCTTCCTGTCGCCGAGCGGCATCGACGAGTTCGTCCACCTCGACGCCGATCAGCTCGAGCGGTGCCTCACCGAACTCGCCGCCTTCGACGGGCTCCTCATCGTTCACGCCGAAGATCCGGCACACCTGCACGCCGACGGCGCACTCGGTCCGCGCTACCGCGATTTCGAGGCCAGCCGTCCGCCGGTCAGCGAACGTGCCGCCATCCGCCGGGTGATCGACGCGGCCCGGCGCACCGGCGCCCGCGCGCACATCGTGCACGTCTCCGACGGTGGGGCGCTCGACGACGTGCGCGCCGCCAAGGCCGAGGGCGTGCGCCTCACGATCGAGACGTGTCCGCACTACCTCACCCTCGATGCCGAAGACGTGCCCGACGGCGCCGGCGCCTTCAAGTGCTGCCCGCCCATCCGCGGCGGCGACAACCGCGATCTGCTGTGGGCGGGCGTCGTCGACGGCACGATCGATGCGATCGTCAGCGACCATTCACCGGCCACCGTGGAGCTGAAGGGCAACCCCGATTTCGGCCTCGCCTGGGGCGGGATCGCGGGCCTTCAGACGGGCCTGTCGGCCGTGCACACCACGGCGCGCCAGCGCGGCCTGGCCTTCGAGAGCCTGGTGCCGCTGCTCACGACGGGACCGGCGCGCATCGCCGGCCTCGAGGGGCTCGGTGTCATCGAGCCCGGTGCTCCGGCCCACCTCGTCGCCTTCGCCCCCGACGAGACGTTCGTCGTCGATGCCGCAGCGCTCGAATACCGCAACCCCGTCTCGCCGTGGCACGGCAAGACGCTCACCGGCGTGGTGCGCGAGACCTGGCTGCGCGGGGAGTCGACCTACCGTCGCGGTGCGCCCGTGACCGAGCGAGAAGGCCGCGAGATCTTGCGCGCGCCCGCGGCGGTGCAGTCGTGAGCGCCCTGACGGCCCCGGTTCCCGAGCCCGTCGGCGGGGTCGCGCCCGGTGACGCGACCGAGGCGCCGGGCGACCGCCGCCCCACCCCCGTCCCGATCCTCCAACCCGGTGTCGGTCCCATCCCCGGCGACCACTACCTCCGCGCCACCGCCGACACGGTGCTCTGGGGGCGCCTGCCCTGCTCCTCCGACGACGCCGTGCTCGAGATCGCCTCGGGCGAGAGCGTCACCTTCGACACGGTGAGCCACGAGGGCATTCTCGACGACCAGGGCAAAGACCCCGCCTCGTTCTTCGCGCGCCACGGTGTGCCGCGAAGCCAGGTGCTCGACGACGCGATCGAGATCGCGGCATCCGTCGCTCGAGACCCCTTCGCCGACGGCCCCCACGTGGTCGTCGGTCCGGTGCACGTCGCCGGCGCCCACCCGGGAGACCTGCTCAAGATCACGGTCGAGACGCTCGTCCCGCGCGTGCCGTACGGCGTCATCTCGAACCGCCACGGCAAGGGCGCACTCGTGGGCGAACTGCCGCGCGGCGAGCACAACGTCAGCGTGTTCACCGCGGTCGCCGAGCGCGACGGCATCCTGCACGGCACCCTCCCGATCGTCGAGGGGGGCGAGCCGGTCGTGACGTTCCCGCTGGCACCGTTCCTCGGCACGATGGGCGTCGCGGTCGACGGCGCCGAACGCCCGCACTCGGTGCCCCCGGGCACCCACGGCGGCAACATCGACATCAACCTCCTCGTCGAGGGCACGACGCTCTTCCTGCCCGTGCAGGTCGAGGGGGCACTGGCCTACGTCGGCGACCCGCACTTCGCGCAGGGCGACGGCGAGGTCGCGCTCACCGCGCTCGAAGCGTCGCTGCGGGCGACGCTGCGGTTCGAGGTCATCCCCGCGGATGCCGCGCGCGCCGCGTTCGGCGAGGTCACCGGCCCGCTGGTGCGCACCCCCGACTACCTCGTGCCCACCGGCATGGACCCCGACCTCGATGCCGCGATGCGCGCGTGCGTGCGCTCGTCGCTCGCACTGCTGCACGGGCGATGGGGCGTCGACGAGCACCTCGGCTACGCCTACCTGAGCGCGGCGACCGACTTCGACATCTCGCAGGTCGTCGATATCGTCTCGGGGGTGCACGCGCGCATCCGCGAGGCCGATTTCGAGGCCGTGGCGTCGGTGGAGCCGGTGGCCCTGACGTCCGCTCCCACACCCGACGGAGGCACCGAATGACCCCCGCCCTGGCGGTCGCGCTCGCTCGCGCCGAGGCTCCATCGAGCGCGCATCCCCTCCGCGTGTCGACGACGCGCCGCGCGGTGAGCCACCGGTTCGGTGTGTTCTCGGCATTCGACGGGCTCCGGCCCCGGAGGGACGACGAGCGATGACGGATGCCACGGCCGCGGCCCCCGCGGTCCCCACCGACCTGCGCGAGGCGTTCGACGCGTACGAGCGCGCGATCGTCACGAACGACCTCGACGCGCTCGACGCGTTCTTCGCGCCCGGATCCGAGACGCTCCGCGGTGACAATGCCGGCCTGCTCGTCGGCCACGACGCCATCAGCGGGTTCCGGTCGTTGCGCGGCGGCGTCCCCCCGCGCGTGATCGCCGACCTCCACTACCGACCGCTCGGGCCCGACACCGCTCTGCTCATGTCGGTGTCGCAGTTCCGCGGCGGCGGGCGCGGCCTGCAGACCCAGGTGTGGCAGCGCATCGACGGGCAGTGGCTCATCACCGCCGCCCACGTGACCCCGCGCACGCCGCCGCTCGACCGCACGATCTGGCGGAGCGTCGGCGATCCCTTCCTGCAGGGCGCGTGGGAGGGGCCGCTCGAGGGGCTCACCGTCGCCGTCAAAGACCTCTTCGCCATCGCCGGCTTCCGCATCGGCGCAGGCAACCCGACCTATCTCGAGCAGGCCCGGCCCGAGAAGGCCACCGCCCCGGCGGTCGCCGACCTGCTGCGCGCCGGTGCGTCGCTGCGCGGCATCGCCCGCACCGACGAGTTCGCCTACTCCATCGCCGGCGACAACGCCCACTACGGCACTCCGCCCAACGGCGCCGTCGTCGGCGCCCTGCCCGGCGGCTCGTCGAGCGGACCGGCATCCGCCGTCGCCCTCGGCCACGCCGACATCGGCCTCGCGACCGACACCGCGGGTTCCATCCGCGTGCCCGCGTCGTACCAGGGACTCTGGGGGCTGCGCACGACCCATGACCTCGTTCCGCGCCAGGGCATGCTGCCGCTCGCGCAGTCGTTCGACACCATCGGCTGGCTCACCCGCGACGGCGAGACCCTGCAGCGGGTCGCCGAGTGGTGCTTGAGCTACGACGGCTCCGCCTCGACCGAGAACGTCTACGGCGCCGCCGGCGGTGACCTGCCGTGGCGCTTCCTCGTGCCCGAGGAGATCCTCGACTGTGCCGATGCCGGCACCCGTGAGGCGTTCTCGAGGCTGCTCGCCGGGCTCGCGGCGTCCGATGATCCGCCCTCCCTCCGTGCGGTGCACACCGGCGACCTCGACGCCGGTTTCACGGCGTTCCGCACGGTGCAGGGCGCCGAGGCATGGCGCAACGACGGCGAATGGATGCGCGCGCACCCCGGGGCCGTGGGGCCCGCGGTCGCCGAGCGATTCCGCGCCGCCGCGCAGATCACGCCGGCCGACGAACGCGAGGCCCGCAGCGAGCTCGAACCGATCGCGGCGCACCTGGCGGAGCTCGTCGACGGGGCGGTGCTCATCTTCCCCACCGTGCCCGGACCCGCGCCGCAGCGCACCGCCGATGTCGACGCCGTCCGCGCGGCGACCCTCCGCATGACCGCGCCCGCTGCCATCGCAGGCCTTCCGGCCATCTCCGTCCCGCTGCTCACGGTCGACGGCGCCCCCGTCGGCGTGTGCCTCGTCTCGCGCGCCGGCACCGACATCGCCCTCGTGCGACTCGCCCGCCGCCTCGCCGAGCTCGCGGCGTCCTCTCGCTCGTCCACCCCCGCCCGCACCATGGAGACCCCGTGACCATCACCCTCCCCGGCCCGATCGACCCGCCCGCCCGCCTGCTCATGGGTCCCGGCCCGATCTCGGCGTACCCGAGTGTGCTGCGCGCGATGGGAGCGCCGCTCGTCGGCCAGTACGACCCGTTCATGACGGCCACGATGAACGAGACGCAAGACCTGTACCGGCAGGTGTGGGCGACCGACAACGACGCCACTCTGCTCATCGACGGCACCAGTCGCGCGGGCATCGAAGCGGCGATCCTCTCGTTGGTGCGCCCCGGCGACCGCGTGCTCGTCCCCGTGTTCGGGCGCTTCGGTCACCTGCTGGCCGAGATCGCCGAGCGCGCGCTCGCCGAGGTGCACACGATCGAGGTGCCGTGGGGCCAGGTGTTCCCGGTGTCCGCGATCCGCGAGGCCGTCGAGCGCGTGAAACCGCACCTCGTCGCGTGCGTGCAGGGCGACACCTCGACGACCATGCTTCAGCCGCTCGACGAGATCGGCGACATCTGCCGCGCGCACGGCGCCCTGTTCTACACCGATGCCACGGCCTCCCTCGGCGGCAACCCGTTCGAGATGGACGCCTGGGGGCTGGATGCCGCGACGGCGGGGCTGCAGAAGTGCCTCGGCGGCCCGTCGGGCTCGGCGCCGATCAGCCTCTCCGAGCACGCGGTGGAGGTGGTGCGCTCGCGGGCCCGCGTGGAGGCCGGCATCCGTGAAGACGGCGACGCCGTGGCATCCGATTTCATCCGCTCGAACTACTTCGACCTCGCGATGATCCTCGACTACTGGGGACCCCGCCGCCTGAACCACCACACCGAGGCGACGACCATGCTCTACGGCGCCCGCGAGTGCGCGCGCGTGCTGCTGCTCGAGGGACGGGACGCCGTGATCGCGCGCCACCAGCTGCACGGCGACGCGATGCTCGCCGGTGTGCAGGGCCTCGGGCTCACCGTCTTCGGCGACGTCGCCCACAAGATGACGAACGTCGTCGCGGTCGAGATCCCCGACGGCGTGACCGGCGACGCGGTGCGCGCCGAGCTGCTGAGCGACTTCGGCATCGAGATCGGAACGTCGTTCGGGCCGCTGCACGGCCGGGTCTGGCGCATCGGCACCATGGGCTACAACGCCCGCACCGACGCGGTGCTCACCACGCTCGCCGCGCTCGAGGCGGTGCTGCGCCGTCACGGCGCGGCGGTGCCGGCGGGCGGCGGTGTCGAAGCGGCGCAGGGCGTATACGCGGCGGCGCGGTCGTGACTTCGGTGGTCCTCCCCTCCGCCGCGGGAGCGCGCGCATGACCACCGCCACCCGCCTGCAGGTCGAGCCCGAACTCATCGCCTCGGCCGCGCGGCGCGTCATGGGCCGCTGCGAAGAGCTCGCCCGCGTGACGGCGACTCCCGGCAGCATCACGCGCGTCTACCTCTCGCCTGAGCACGCGCGCGTGAACCGCCTCGCCGCCGAGTGGATGCGCGAGCTCGGCATGAGCACGCGGCAGGATGCCGCCGGCAACCAGGTCGGACGCCTCGCGCCGGCGGGCGCCCCCGATGCCCCCGCCCTGCTCCTCGGCTCGCACCTCGACACCGTCCCCGACGCCGGGCGCTTCGACGGCATCGTGGGGGTGCTGATGGCGCTCGAGGTCGTACGGCTCGTGCGTCGCGTCGACGACGAGGGCGCGGCATCCAGTCCCTTCCCCTTCGCCCTCGAGGTGATCGCCTTCAGCGACGAGGAGGGCACGCGCTTCGGCAAGGCGCTGCTCGGGTCGTCGGCCGTCGCGGGGCAGTGGGACGCGTCGTGGTGGGATCTGACCGACGCCGACGGTTACACGCTGCGCGAGGCGTTCCGCGAGTTCGGTCTCGACCCCGGCCGCATCGGCGAGGCGGCGCGCCGCCCCGAACAGCTCGTCGGCTACCTCGAAGCGCACATCGAGCAGGGCCCCGAGCTGCACCGCAGCGGTCAGGCGCTCGCCGCGGTGTCGTCGATCGCGTCCGCCCGGCGTTTCCAGCTGATCGTCGAGGGCGAGGCCCGTCACGCCGGCGGCACGCCCTACGACATGCGGCGCGACGCGCTGCTCGGCGCGAGTGAAGCGGCGCTCGCCGTCGAGCGGATCTGCCGCGGCGAGCACCACATCATCGGCACGGTCGGGCAGCTCGAGGCGTTCCCGGGCGCGGTGAACGTCGTACCCGGCGAGGCGCACTTCTCGCTCGATCTGCGCGGCGAGTTCGACACCACCCGCGATCACACGTGGGACGAGATCTCGCACGAACTGGATGCCATCATGGGGCGCCGCGGCCTGCGCTGGCAGGCCCGCGAGGTGCACAGCGCGCCGGCGGTCTTCTGCGCCCCGCTGCTGCAAGACGTCGTGCGCGCCGGAATCGGCGCCGAAGCCCCCACCCTCTTCAGTCGTGCCGGTCACGACGCGATGTCGATCGGCGCGATCACGGAGGTGGGCATGCTGTTCCTGCGCAACCCCGACGGCATCAGCCACCACCCCGACGAGGCCGTCACCACCGCCGATGTCGCGGCGGGCCTGCGCGCCTTCGCCGAGGCGGTGCTGCACCTGGGTGCGGAGCCGCGCTGACCCGCGGATGACTCGTCGGCCAGGGCCACCGACCACGAACTGGCCCTCACCGCCCCCAGCCAGACTCGACGAGGATGAGTTCATGACCGACGTTCCCGGCATCCTGCATCTGCTCGCCTTCGCCGCCGAGCCCGGTGGCGGCAACCCCGCGGGGGTCGTGCTCGATGCCACGGCGCTCGACGACGCGCACATGCAGCGCATCGCGACCGACCTCGGGCACCCCGAGACGGCATTCGTGACCGCACGCGACGGCCGCCGAGCGCAGGTGCGGTACTTCTCGCCCGACGCCGAGGTGCCGTTCTGCGGACACGCGACGATCGCCACGGCCGTCGCGCTCGCCGAAGCCGACGGGCCGGGCGCGTTCGTCTTCGACACCGCCGCCGGGCGCGTCGACGTGACGACGGAACAGGGCGAGGACGGGCGCATCATCGCCGGCTTCACCAGCGTCGAGCCCCACGTCGTCGATCTCGAACCCGAGGTCGCCGAGCGCCTCCTCGCCCTGCTGGGCCTGTCTCCCGACGACCTCGACGAGCGGATGCCGTTGGCGCAGTCCTTCGCCGGCAACCTGCATCCGGTGGTCGCGGTGCGCGACCGGGACACCTTCGACGCCTTCACCTTCGAACCCGCGCCGATGCGCGCCCTGCTCGACGAGCGCGGGTGGAAGGGCACGGTCATCGTCGTGCACGTCGCCGGCGACATCGCCGACGGCCTCGTCGCCGAGGCGCGCAACCTCTTCCCGGTCGCCGACATCACCGAGGATCCCGCGACAGGCTCCGCCGCCGCCTCGCTCGGCGCGTACCTGCGCGACCGCGTCGGCCTGGCCGCCCCGTTCCGCTTCACCGTCCGTCAGGGGCGGCACATCGGCCGGCCGAGCGTGCTCGATGTCGAGGTTCCGCCGGTCGGCGGCATCCACGTCCGGGGCGGCGCGACGACGCTCTGACCCCGCGTTCGACGTCTTCACTCCCGTGCGGTCACGGGGCCGTCCGCGGAAACCGCCTCGGCACACCTCCTGCTCGGGAGCGGACCGGTCCGGCTCGCGGGCTCGCCGGCCGATGACCGTCGCGCTCTCACCGGCGGTTCGCCTCGACCCGCATCACGCGCCTCCCGCCAACCGCCACACCCGGTCCCGTGAGAACGGCAGCTCGTACCCGCGCCGCCCGAGCGCGCGCGACACCGCATTGCCGACAGCGGCCCCCACGGGGTTGTAAGGCGACTCGCTCATCGACTTCGCACCGAACGGGCCCAGGCTGTCGTCGGTCGCGGCGAAATACACCTCGGTGTCGGGCACGTCGGCGAACTGCGGCACCCGGTAGGTGCGGAACACCGGGTTCTGCACGACGCCGTCCTCGACGTAGACCTCTTCGTACAGCGCCCCGCCGAGGCCCTGCGCCGCGCCGCCCTCGACCTGCCCGCGGCACTGCGCGGGGTTGATGACCACGCCGGCGTCGGCCGCCTGGATCGACTGCAGCACCCTCACCGTGCCGGTCTCGGGATCGACCGCGACCCGCGCCGCGTGCACGTTGAAAGCGAGCGAGCGGACGTCGCCGAACTCCGCCCCGTCGGCGGTGAGACCCTCGGCCGTCGCATACCCGGCCGGAGCGGCCGCGATGATCCGCTCCCACGTCACGACCTCGCCGCCCACACGCACCCCGGATGCCGCGAACTCGGCGCCCGCGGCATCCCCTCCCGCCAGCTCCGACGCGATCTCGACCATCCGCCGCCGCAGCACCGTGCACGCACCGAACAGCGCCTTGCCGGCGACGACCGTCCCGGCCGAGGCGAAGGCGCCGGTGTCGTGCCGCACGGCGTCGGTGTCGGCGGCCCACAGCTCGAGCCGGTCGAGGGGGGCGTCGAGCACGGTGGCGGCGATCTGCCGGTGCACGGTCGAGGTGCCGTTGCCGAATTCGGCCGTGCCGACCCGCAGCAGGTAGGTGCCGTCGGCGCGAAGGGTGGCGGTCGTGTGCGCGATGTGCCCGCGTGGAGCCATGGTCGCGATCATCGCCGCGGCCATCCCCTCGCCGACGAGCCACCCCTCGGGGGCGTCGACGCCGTTGCCGCGCTCGAGGGCGTTCTGCGCGAGGTCGAGGCACTGGTCGAGGCCGTAACTGCCCCAGATCAGGTCTTCCTCGTACTTCTCGTCGTCGTCGGGGTGCAGCGGGTCGCCCTCTCGCACCGCGTTGATGCGGCGCAGGTCGAACGGGTCGATGCCCAGCTCGACGGCCAGGGCGTCGAGCGCCGACTCGACCGCGAACACCACCTGCCCGAGCCCGTAGCCGCGGAACGCGCCCGACGGCGGGTTGTTCGTGTACACCGCTTCGGCGTCGATCCACTTCACCGGCACCCGGTAGAGCGTCGTCGACTCCGCGCACGAGTGGAACAGCACACCGATCGCGTGGTTGCCGTAGGCGCCGGTGTCGCTGAGCACGTCGACCTTCATCGCGGTGAGGGTGCCCCCGGCATCCGATCCGAGGGTCACGCGCACGCGCATCGGATGCCGCAGCGACGCCCGCACGAACTGGTCGGTGCGCGAGAACTCGTAGGCGACCGGCCGGCCGAGCTTCAGTACCGCAAGAGCTGTGAGGTCTTCGGTGAAGATCTCCTGCTTGCCGCCGAAGCCGCCGCCGACGCGGGTCGCGAAGACGCGCACCCGGTCGCGCTCCAGCCCGAAGACGTGGGCGAGCTCATCGCGGGCGAGGAAGGGCACCTGGGTGGAGGAGCGGATGACGAGCCGCCCGTCATCGTCGAGCCACCCGACGGCGCCGTGCGTCTCGAGCGCCGCATGCGTCACGCGCGACGAACGCCATTCGCCCGTCACGGTCGTGTGGCTGGCGGCGAGGGCCGCGTCGATGTCGCCGCCGTGGCCGGTGTGGAAGCCGGCGACGACGTTACGGCCCGCCTCCATCACCCTCTCCTCGGGGGTGCGGTCGGGGTGCAGCAGCGGAGCGCCGGGCGAGCGCGCCTCTTCGGCGTCGAAGACGGCGGGCAGTACGTCGTAGGCGACCACGACCGCGCGGCATCCGGCCTCCGCTGCCTCCGCCGTCTCGCCGACGACCGCGGCGACGCGCTGGCCGATGTGGCGCACGACGTCGTCGAGCATGCGCGTGTCGTCGGGGTCGTCGGTGCGGTGCTCGTGGCGGCCCGTGGAGTACCGCACATCGGGCACGTCTTCGTGGGTGAAGACGGCGACGACGCCGGGGACGGCGAGGGCCGCAGCGGTATCGATCGACACGATCCGCGCGTGGGCGTGGGGCGAGGTCACGACCCGCAGCACGAGCGGCGGGCCGCCGGGCACGGGGTCGTCGAAGGTGAACGGTTCACGGCCCTGCACGATGCGCCGGGCGGCTTCGGGGACGGTCGAGGTGCCCACGCGCCCCGCCGGGGAGCACGTCCCGGATGCCACGGCCTCGACGTCCTGCGCGGAGGTGGGCGACCCGCTCGGCGGGCACACCTCCTGCACGACGTCATCTTCGTGCGTCGTCGGGAGGCCGCCGTCGCGGTCTGCAGGAGTCGTGCATCCTCCGTCGGCGGTGCCGCCCGGGTGGCCTGCGCACGCCGCAGCGGTCGGGCGGGGTCCCGTCTCTCGCACCGGCCCCAGCACCGACTCCCGGATCGCCTCGCGGATCGGCCGGTACCCGGTGCACCGGCACAGGTTGCCCTTCATGCGGCGGTCGAGGTCGTCGAGGTCGTCGGCGGTGAGGGTGGATGCCGTGACGCTCATACCGGGCGTGCAGAACCCGCACTGGAAACCGAAGCCGTTCGCGAGCGCCTCCTGCACCGGGTGCAGGGCGTCGCCCGGGGCGAGGCCCGCCGCGGTCGTGATGGCGCGGCCGTCGAGACGCATCGCCGGGACGATGCACGAGTGGGTGGGCGTGCCGTCGAGCAGCACCGAGCATGCTCCGCAGTCGCCCGCGTCGCAGCCTTTCTTCACCTCGACGTGGCCCGTCTCGCGCAGCAGCGTGCGGGCGCTCTGCCCGGGCCGCGGCTCCGCGTCGATGGGGATGCCGTTGACCTGGAATCTCACGCGCTGGCTCCTCGCCGGGGGCTTCGTCGACGGCGGGCGCGCCGTTCTGCGGGAATCGTGCCGCGAAGGGGTGTCGTGCGGCGGGCGGTCGTGGTGTCGTCGGGGCCCGGCGTGCGGTGGACGCTCACCGCCGCACCCCCTCCGCCCGCCGGCACGGGGCGCACGGGCGCGCCGCTCACGCGGCGCCCGCCTGCGGCTCGCGCGCCAAGCCCTGGCGCACGCGCTCCGCGAGCACGACGCTCACGCCGCGCCGCCAGTCGGCGCTGCCCAGCGGGTCGGTGTAGAAGCCGGGGGCGCCGGCCACGGCATCCCGCAGCTCGCCCGCGCCGGGCAGACGCCCGAACCGGATGACGCGGGGCCGGCGCACCGCCGCTGTCACCACGAACACGGCGGCGCCGTCGGCGTCGACACGGGCTGTGACGACGGCTCCGGAGCGGCCGAGCTCGGCCAGCGCGATCTTCTGCAGGGCGACCCGGCCGGTGAGGGCGCGCATCGGCACGTCGAGAGCTCGCAGCACCTCGCCCGGCGCTAGCGAGGTCGCCTGGTTGTCGATGACGAGGTCGGCGACGGCGATCCGGCGCTCGCCGCCGTCGGGGGTCCACACCAGGGCCGTGGCATCCAGGGTCGAGAGCATCGCGATCATCGCGCCCGCGGCGAAGGCCTGGCAGACGTTGCCGCCGACGGTGGCGGTGTTCCAGATCTTGAACGATGCCAGCAGGGCATCGGCGGCCGGTCGTGCCAGGGCGAGCGATGTCCACTCGGTCGGAGCCTCGTGCTCGACCCACGACAGCAGGCGAGCGATGGTGCAGGTCGCGCCGATGCGCAGGCCTTCGTCGGTGATCTCGATGTCGGGCCAACCGAGGGTGGTCAGGTCGACGAACCCGGTGGTCCGGGGCTGCGGCTCGCTCATCAGCCACGTGCCGCCGGCGATGACGACCTCGCCGGGCGAGAGTGCGAGGTCGGGGCGGGTTCGGGCGGGGCGGAAGGAGGTGACCGTGGTGATGTCCATGCTCAGCCCGCCAGGATCCTGCCCGACCACCGACCGTCGGTGAGCGTGTAGTGCTGACGAACGCTCTGGCCGAGCATGTCACCGCGCCAGAACGTCACCGTCAGGGGGCGCAGGCGAAAGCCGGCCCACCGCTCGGGCGGGTCGAGAACGGGGTGCGCCTCGTCGAACTCGGCCCACAGGTGCCGTCGGTCGTAGGCGGGGAGGCGGGCGTTGTCGTGGGTGTTCAGCCAGGCCAACAGCTGCAGGTAGCGCGAGCGCTGGCGATAGGCCTCGGCGGCGGAGGTGCGGCTCGTGCGCTCCACGATCCCGCGCGCCGTCACCTGGCGGCCCAGTTCGGGCCACGCCACCGACATGGCGGCCACGGGGTTCGCGGCCATCTCGGCGACCTTCTCGCTGCCGGAGTCGGTGTGGAAGTACAAGCCCGTGGCATCCCGATCGCTCACCAGCACGTGCCGGAGCGAGGGGATGCCGTCGCGGCCGATCGTCGAGAGCGCCGCGAGCGGGCGCAGCTCACTGTCGTGCGGGGGGAGCCACCGCACGAGCAGGGCGAGCGGGTCGGCGACGAGCGCGTCGACGTCGTCGACGTCGGAACCGAATGACGTGCCGGCCGTGATCATGGGTACCTCCGGGAGGCTGCGGGTATCACCGAGAGTACGGAGCGCGCGTTTCCGCGATGTTGCCGCCATGAACATTCGTCGAAACACGGGGTTCTTACACTCCCGCCATGACCCTGCTGCCCCTCATCGACGCCTGCCCGAAGCGCATGGAGTACGGCCCCTGCGGCGGGGTCGGCTTCGACGGATCGTGCGAGATCGACGCCGCGCACCGCTGCGCGTTCCTCGACCGACCGACCGTCGCGTGGACCGGCATCGACCGCTCCGCCGTGCCGTCGCCCGCGCCCCGCACGGCCGCGGCGACCCAGACTCTGAGCGCCCTCGGCACGCGTCCCTGGATCGTGGCCGACCTGCCTGCGCGCGCGCTCAGCGTGGCATCCATCGATGCGTGCTCGTCGGTGCTCGTCGGCGAGGTGGATGCCGTGCTCGCCGGCGACGCGGGAAGCGCGCGCGTGCAGTTCCCGCCGTCCTACCGTGCACATCTGTTGCAGCGACGGGGGCTGCGGGTGTGGACCGGACTGAACATGCGCGACCGCAACCGCGTGGCCCTCGAGGGCGAGCTCGCCGCCCTCGCCGTCGAGGGGGTCGCCGGGGTGCACTGCGTCACCGGCGACCACACCCGCACCGGGCACCGCCCCGATGCGGCGCCCGTGTTCGACCTCGACTCGACCGAGGCGACCGCCCTGGCTCGGGCCGCGGGGCACGTGGTGTCGGTCGCTGCATCTCCCGCGGCCCCTCCCGTCGACCGACGGGCGGCGCGCCTGCGCGAGAAGCAGCGGGCGGGTGCCGACGTCTGCTTCGTCAATCACGCGGGGGGAGCGGGGGCGGTGCGCCGATTCATCGACGAGGTGGGTGACGGTATCCGGTACATCCCGTGCGTGCCGGTCGTCGTCGACCACGCCTCCGCCGACCTGCTCGAGTCGTTCACGACGCTCGTACTGCCCGGCGGGTTCCTCGCCCGCGTGCGCGGAGCCCGCGACCCGCGCGCAGAGGGCATCGCCCTGGCCGTCGCGCTCGCCGAGCGGATGCTGGCGCTTCCGGGTGTCGTCGGCGTCAACCTCTCGGGCGGTCGCGACGGCGGCGAGGAGTCGTTCGCCGAGGCGCTCGCGGAGGTGTCGCGGCGGCTGCGGTGACCGGCGCCTCCGCGCAGCGCGCGGGGTGGCGAGCGTGCGGAGCACGGCGCGCCCTCCCGCGCGGCGCGACGCGCACGCACGAGTCTTGCGCATGCGCTCGGTGCGCCAGGGCTCCCGCGTGCGACTCGCACGCACGAGTCTCGCGCATGCGCTCGGTGCGCTACGGCTCCCGCGTGCGACTCGGCGCGAAGCCGAAGTGCTGGCGGTAGGCGCGCGCGAAGCTGTCGGCGTCGTGGAACCCCGACGAGTGGCACGCCCACTGCACGCTCTCGCCCTGCTCGAGCAGCACGCGCGCGTGCTCGAGACGACGGCGACGGATCTCGGCGGCCGGCGAGGTCCCTGCTTCGGCGAAGATCGCCTGCACGGAGCGGACCGACAGGTGCGTGTCGGCGGCGAGCGTGCTGGTGCAGAACATCGGGTCGGTCATCCGGGCCGCGATGGACCGCTTCATCTCGGCGAGGAGCCGGGCGCGGGTCTGCGCCCGGGTCTCGCGCGGTGCGGGTGCGAGACCGGCCGCGCCGTCCGGCGTCCCGCTCAGTGCCGCGAAGCTCAGCAGCACGCTGTCGGTTCCGGCCAGGGGGCGCGTCGACCAGCGGACCGGGCGCACGTCGCCGGCTTGCGTGACGAACCACTCCGACGCGGCGAACGGCTGCTTCGCGTGGACGATGGGGCACTCGTGCGTCGGGTAGGGCGTCCCGTCGGGGCGGTGCCGGTGCAACAGGTCATGGCTCTTGCCGCCGCGCAGGTCGGTTCCCGGTCGGTGGCCGAGGAAGCGGACGGCGGCATCGTTCGCGAGCTCGACGCGACCGTGCTCGTCGATCACCCAGAGCGGAAGCGGGGCGTCGCGCAGCACGGTCGACAGGAACGCCGCGTCGTGCGGCATCCCGTCGGTGAGCGCGTCCATGGCCATCACGGTAAGCGCCCTGTCGACGCGCCTCTGTTGCGCCCTCGTTTCGCGCGTGTGAACCCTCCCTCACCGTGCGCGGATCGTCGGGTGACGTGCGCGGAAAGCCTGTGAGCACGGGCGCCCTCCCCCCGACAGTGGGCTTCACCCCCGATCGGTGACCCGCCCGATCGCACGACTTCACGGAGATGGATATGACCGACTGGAATGCACGTCGCGACCACGCGACCGACACCGTCCGCAGGGCCGTCGCACGGTCCGAGCACTCGTGGGCAGACCTCGCAGCAGCGCTCGACCGCCCGCTGCTGTGGACCATCGCGGCGCTTCTCGGCTCGCACGCGCTCCCGGCCGACCTCGCCGCACAGGCCGGTGAGCTGCTCGCGCTCGACGACGAGACCGTCGCGACGCTGCAGGAGCAGCCCTACCGCGTTCGCGGCGACGAGCTGCGCGCCGACCCGACGATCTACCGCTTCTACGAGCTGCTCGGGGTCTACGGCCCGGCCCTGAAGGAAGCCATCCACGAGGAGTTCGGCGACGGCATCATGAGCGCGATCAACTGCAACGTCGAGATCGACCGCCGCGCCGACCCCGACGGCGACCGCGTGCGGATCGTCATCGACGGCAAGTTCCTGAAGTACCAGTGGTGAGGGGGAGAGGACACAGCCATGAGCTACGTAGCCCCCAAGGACTTCGCCGTCAAAATGATCGACGCCGGCCAGGCGAAGGTCTCGCTGTCGGCCCGTGACACCCTCATCCGCGCCTACATGGCCGGGGCGATCCTCGCCCTCGCCGCCGTGTTCGCCGTGACGATCAGCGTGCAGACCGGGTCGCCGCTGATCGGCGCCCTGCTGTTCCCCGTCGGATTCGTCATGCTGTACCTGCTCGGCTTCGACCTGCTGACGGGCGTCTTCACGCTCGTCCCCCTCGCGTGGATCGACAAGCGCCCGGGCGTGACGCTCGGCAGCGTCCTGCGCAACTGGGGACTGGTCTTCCTCGGCAACTTCGGCGGGGCGATCACCGTCGCGCTGCTCATGGCGATCGTCTTCACGTTCGGCTTCTCGTCCGACGTCAGCGAGGTCGGTAAGGCGATCGGACACATCGGCGAGGGGCGCACCGTCGGGTACGCCGAGCACGGCTTCGCCGGCATGCTGACCCTGTTCGTGCGCGGCGTGCTCTGCAACTGGATGGTCTCGACCGGCGTCGTCGGCGCGATGATGTCGACCAGCCTCCCCGGCAAGGTCATCGCGATGTGGATGCCGATCATGCTCTTCTTCTACATGGGCTTCGAGCACTCGGTCGTCAACATGTTCCTGTTCCCGATCGGCCTGATGCTCGGCGGCGACTTCACCATCGGCGACTACCTGGTCTGGAACGAGATCCCGACCGTCCTCGGCAACCTCGTCGGGGGTCTCACCTTCGTCGGCCTCGTCATCTACGCCACCCACGCGAAGACGGCTCCCGCCCGCACGCTTCCCGTGAAGGCCCGGGTGTAACGACAGCGACGCGCTCGGCACGGGTGCGGCCCACGATCGTCTCGTGGGCCGCACCCGTCGTCGTCCGACCGCCTTCGGCAACCGGCATCCCGCCGGTGACGTCGATGGCTCCGCGCGCGCGGACGCGCACGGAGGATCGTCGTCCGGCGGGATGGATCAGCGACCCAGACCGACGCGGTCGACCCGGCGGTGGTAGCGCATACCCGCAAGACCGCCGAGGACGGCGCCGAGAAGGGTGATGACGGCGGCGCCGAGCGCGGTCAGGATGCCGGTCGTCGTCGCGGTCTCGGGGGTGACGGGGATGCGGGGGAAGCTGTTCAGGGTGCCGAGGATGTCCCACTGGCTTCCGGCGATGGCGGTGATGATGGCGATGACCACCGCGATCACGACGGCCCAGATCCATACGGCGAGACCCTGCTTGACGCCGCTGAAGCGCGCCATGCGGCCGGCGACGTATCCGCCGGCGTAGTACGCGACCAGCAGCACCAGGGCGATGACGATCGCCCCCGCGATTCCGACGCCGTCGGCGTTCCGGGTCGCCGCGTCCGCCGCGTCGTCGACGGAACCCGTCTGACTCAGCCCGATCGCCGCCCCGATCGCGGCGGCGAGGGCGGTCAGGAGGACGGTGAGACCCGTGGCCGTCAGCCAGCCGAAGAAGGCGGAGCCGAATTTGAAGCCGCCGAACTCCTCTTTCTCGCGGGCGACCACGTCGTGACGCAGCGTGTGGTCGGGGTCCGTGGCGCGAGCGGCCGAGCCGTCGACCCGCGCGGTGCTCGGCTCGGGCCGGTCGCCCCGAGGGGTGTCGTCGTCGTTGCTCTTCGGGGGGTTCATGCCCGCGACGGTAGGTGCGATGCGACGCAGCCGCCGATGAGGTTGCGGGCGGCGTGGGCCGCGCGCACTCTCTTCCGCTCGCTTTCGGGCCGCGATCGAGGAGCGCGGGTGGGCGCCGAGACGGGGCCGATCGAGCAGCCGGAGGGCCGGTGCCCGGCAGCCCGTCAGGCCGGCGGTGCGTCTCTCTTCTCGTCGTGCTCCTCCAGCGCCGCGGTACGGATCAGGCCGGTTCCCTCGGCCTCGGGGTGCACGAGAGCCGCCGCCGCCGGGCCGCGCACCGCGTCGTGGGCGCCGAGGGCCGGGTCGGTCGCGGCCTGGGCGCGCACCTCCGACGAGTTCAGGAGCACGTTGAGCAGGATCGCCACGATGGCGCCCGCCGAGATGCCCGAGTCGAAGATGAGCTGGAACCAGGTCGGGAAGCGGTCGTAGATGGTGGGCGAGACCGTCGGGAGCAGCGCGACGCCGACCGACAGGGCGACCACGAGCACGTTCTTGTTGTTGAACTTCACCTTCGCGAGGGTCCGGATGCCGCTGGCGGCGACCATCCCGAACAGGGCGATGCCGGCGCCGCCCAGGACGGCGCGGGGCACGCCCTCGACGAGCGCGGAGACCTTGGGCACCACACCGAGGACGACCAGGATGACGCCGGCCATGGTGGCGACGTACCGCGAACGCACCCCCGTCAGCGAGACGAGTCCCACGTTCTGCGCGAAGGCGGTGTACGGGAACGTGTTGAACATGCCGCCCAGGACGGTGCCGAGCCCGTCGGCGCGCAGGCCGTCGGCGACCTGCCGCCGTGTGACGGGTTTGTCGACGATCTCGCCGACGGCGATCATGTCGCCGGTCGTCTCGGTCATGATGACGATGCCCACGATCACCATCGACAGGATCGAGGCGAACTCGAACACCGGCAGTCCGAAGTGGAACGGCGTCACGATCGCGAACCATCCGGCTTCGCCGACGTTCGACCAGTCGACCATGCCGGGAACGAAGAGCGCGGCGATGGTTCCGATCGCCAACCCCAGGAGCACCGATACCCGTGCGATCGCCGCGGGAGCGAAGCGCTCGATCAGCACGATGATCAGCAGGGTGCCGGCGGCGAAGGCGATGTTCAGCGGCGGCGCACCCGGTTCTTCGGTGGTCGATCCGGTCGTGATCCAGCCCGCGGCGACGCGCATGAGCGACAGGCCGATGATGAGGATGACGGTGCCCGTGACGATCGGGGGGAAGAAACGCAGCAGCTGGGCGAAGAACGGCGCCACGAGGATCATGAAGAGGCCGCAGGCGATGACCGATCCGAAGATCGTCTGGATGCCGTGCTGCGTTCCGATGGCGATCATCGGGCCGACCGCGGCGAAGGTGACGCCCTGCATGAGCGGCAGGCGCACGCCGAAGCGCCAGAATCCGACGGACTGCACGATGGTCGCGATGCCCGCGATGAACAGGTCGGCGCTGATCAGGAAGGCGAGGTCCTGGGCGCTGTAACCCAGCGCGCCGCCGACGATGAGCGGCACGGCGACAGCCCCCGCGTAGAGGGCCAGCACGTGCTGCAGCCCCAGGGGGAAGAGCTTGGCGAGCGGGGGGATCGTGTCGACCCCGTTCTCCCGCGCGCGCAGCTTCCGCGCGGCGGTCTTCGCCGCTTTGTCGTCCGTCGTCGTCATGGCACACCAGCTTCCGCGCCGGGCGTCTCCCGGCTTGCCCCTCGCCTCGACGGTAAGTCCCGACTTCACTTCGACGACACCGGATCGGGGAGTCGTCGCCCGGAATTTACGTGCCGAAACGTCGGCGAAACGACCGTCCCTCGCGAACGATCCCCCGCCATCCGCCTCTTCGCCGCCGACGCGTCCGACCCGGCGGTCCCGCGGGGCTCAGTGCATCAGCATCCCGCCGGTGACGTTGATCGCCTGACCGGTGAGGTAGCCGCCGGCCGGCGACGCCAGAAAGTGGGTCACCCCGGCGACGTCCTCCGGTACCCCGAGTCGTCCCAACGGTGACTTCGCGCTCCACGCCGCGATATCGGCCTCCGACCGCGTGTCGGCACCCATGTCGGTGAGTACGTACCCGGGGCAGACGGCGTTCACGGTGACGCCGTGGCATCCCCATTCCTGCGCCCCGGCGCGGGTGAGGGCGACGACCGCGGCCTTCGAGGCGGCGTAGTGGGCCTCGCCGCCGCCGCCGAGCTTGGCGGCCATGCTCGCGATGTTGACGATCGCGCCGCCGCGCGCCTCGAGCATGACCGGCGCGACCGCCTGCATGGTGACCAGAGTGGCGCGGGCGTTGACGTCGAGCACGCGATCCCAGTCCTCGACCGTGATGTCGAGCAGGGGGATGTGCTGGAAGATCCCCGCGCAGTTGACCAGCACGTCGACGCCGCCGAGGATGCCGACGGCCTCGCCGACCGCGCGGCGCGTGTCGAGCGGGTCGCCGAGGTCGACGGCGACGAAGGTGGATGCCGACGCCTTCGGCTCCTGCCGGTCCAGCGTCACGACCCGGGCGCCGTCGGCGAGGAAGCGTTCGACGATGGCGGCGCCGATACCGCCCGATCCGCCGGTCACGATGACGCGCTGAGACATGGCATCCCTTCTCCACAGGCGTCGGGTACGCCTTCCGCCGCACGCTACGGCCGCGGGCGATCGCGCGCGCGACACCGGTGTTTCCGCGGCGTAACGGATGTGCGCCCGCGCCGACTCGGAGGCGTGCGGTCTCGTACGCTCGGGGTCATCCGTCGTCCGTCTGCCCGATGCGACGCGGCGGATCCCCGACCCCCGACGCGAGAGAGACCCGCGTGACCGACGTCGTGCACCCCGCCATCACCGACCCCGCCGTGCGCGCGCATCTCGCGCGTCTCGCCGCACAGGCGGGCACGATCCCCTCCGGAGCCACGGATGCCGAGGGCGACGACACCGCGCGCGTCGCGGAGCTGCGCGCGAACCCGTCGTGGGTGCGCCTCGCCGACGACGAGATCATCGAGTCGATCGACGTGGATGCCGACGGCCTCGCGCTGCGCCTGTACCGTCCGCGCGCCGGTCACCGCGGGACGCTCGTGTTCGCCCACGGCGGCGGGTGGGTCGCCGGCACCCTCGACAACAACGACGCCCTGTGCCGCGCGCTCGCCGCCGCGACCGGCACGCAGGTGCTCAGCGTCGACTACCGTCTGGCGCCCGAGCACCCTTTCCCGGCCGGGCTCGACGACCTCGACCGCGCGCTGCGCTTCGCCGCCGACGGGGCGGGTGGGCTGGTCGACCCCGCGCTCCTCGGCGTCGCCGGGCACAGCGCCGGTGGCAACCTCGCCGCCGCGCTGGCGCTGCGCTCGCGCGAGGGTCGGGCTCCCGGCATCCGGTGCCAGGTGCTGCTGTGTCCGGTGCTCGATGCGCCCGAGCCCGACCGGCCGAGCTATCGCGCGCACACCGAGAACCTCCCGCTGACGGCGAAGGGGATGCAGTGGTACTGGGGGCTGTACGTGCCGGACGGCACGGCCCCCGTCGAGGCCGCCCCGCTGCGCGCCGCGGAACTGGGCGGCTCCGCGCCCGCGGTGATCGTGGCGGCGAGCGTCGACCCGCTCTCGGACGAGGCCGAGGAGTACGCCGGCCGGCTCACGGCATCCGGAGTCCCCGCCGAGTTCGTGCGGCGCGAGGGCGTGCCGCACCTGTTCCTCGTGTTCCCATCGACGCCGGCGCGCGACGAGGTGCTGGCGCAGATCGCCCCGGCCGTGCGGTCGGCGTTCGCCTGAGCGGCGCGCACCCTCGTCCCACTTGTTGCTCTGGGCCCGCACCCTCGTCCCAGTCGTGGCGCTGCGGCGCGCGCCCTCGTCCCACTCGTGGTGGGTTGCGGGGCTGCTGACCGGCCATATCTGGGACATGCACCGGCAGAAGTGGGACGAGGCGCGCCGCAAACAACCCGCCCCATGCCCGGAACACCGCGGAAACACGCCATTGTTACCGTCATCAACATGTCGCTCCTGGTCACCAACGCCCGTCTGATCACCGTCCCCGCCGGCACCGACGACCCCGGCTACATCGAGCGCGGGTACATGCTCGTGCAAGACGGACGCATCGCGGCGATCGGCGCCGGCGACCCCGACCCCGGCGTCACCGCCGACGAGATCCTCGACGTCGACGGCAAGTTCGTGGCCCCCGGCTTCGTGTCGTCGCACAGCCACCTGTTCACGAGCGGCTCGCGCGGACTCGGCGTCGACCAGACGCTCTACGGCTGGTGCACCTCGATGTTCAGCGTGCTCAACAACGCCTCGCCCGACCAGATCTACTGGGCCACGCTGCACGGCTCGCTCGACTTCCTCGCCAACGGCGTGACCACGGCCTACAACTTCACCGACCCACTGCTGCCCTGGGAGCCGATGGTCGACGGCAAGCGCGCCGACGGCGGCGGCGTCCTGCGCGACCACGCCTGGCACACCCGCCAGGCCGACGGATGCTACGACGCCGGTCTGCGCTTCGTCGACTCGATCGCCCTGGATGCCACCGTCGGCACCGACGACGAGATCTTCGCCCGCTTCGAGGCATCCCTCGACCACGTGCTCGCGATGGACCCCGACATCGCCCTCGGCGCGTCGATCATGGGCCAGGTGCAGTGGTCGACGCGGCCCGACGCCGCCGAGATCGAGGTCGCCGTCATGGACCGCTTCGGCGTCACCAACCAGGCGCACTTCCTCGAGACGTACGAGGCGATCGAGCACCAGCAGACGAAGTTCCAGCTGTACAAGAACGCCGGGGCCCTCCGCCCCGGCATGATGTTCGGCCACTTCATCCAGACGACGCCCGAGATCATTCAGGATGCCGCCGCCGGCGGTGCCAGCATGTCGTGGCAGCCCGCTTCGAACGGACGTCTGGCGTCGGGCATCGCCCACGTGCCCGAGATGCTCGACCTCGGCATGAAGGTCGGCATGGGCCTCGACGACCAGGCCTGCACCGATGTCGCCGACCCGTGGCAGAACATGCGCATGGGGATGTTCATGCAGCGCGCCCGCACCCACGACCCGCTGTCGATGATGCCCGAGCGCGTGCTGCGCCTGCACACCCTCGGGGGTGCGGAGATCATGGGCGTCGACGACCGCGTCGGCAGCCTCGAGGTGGGCAAGTTCGCCGACTTCGTGGTCGTCGACCCGCGGCTGCCCGACGTCGGACCGCTCTGGAACCCCGTGCGCAGCTACGTCCTCGCCTGCGGGCTGCGCAACCTGCAGCAGGTCTACGTCGGCGGCGAGCTCGTCAACGACCGCGGCATCTCCACGAACCCGCTGGCGGTCGAGGCCTCGCGCGTGCTGCACGAGGAGCTGCCGGCCCTGGCCGAGGAGTTCGGCGTCATCCTCTGACCCGCCCTCTCGCACGCCCTCCTCGACTCGCCGTGGCCGAGACCGGCTCGTCTCGCGAGCACAACGGCGGAGTTCGTGCCCGACACGCCGCCGTCGGCCGGCCCGACACGGCGTGTCGGCGACGACTTCCGCCGTTGTGCCCGCCGCGGGCTCCGCGGTGCGGGCACGCGGGGCAGAGCGGCGCGCGGATGCCGCGCGCCATGGACACCCGACGGACGGGCGGCGTCCTCAGCGCCGCGCCGCCCGCAGCAGCGCCTCGCCGACCGCGGCGATGGCCGTGGCGCACGCCAATGACACCGCGATGGTGATGAGCGCGGCGGCGGGGCCCGTGGCATCCAGGGCCGCCCCGGCGATCACGCCGCCGATGGGCACGCCGAGCGACATGGCCGCGGTCGGGTAGGCGAGGGTCTCGGTCACGCGGCCTTCGGGGGCGCGGGCGGATGCCACGAGGATCCCCGACACCATCACCGGCGACACCGCGAGCCCGAGCGCGAGGATCGCGACGAACAGCAGCGGTGCCGTCCCCTCGGCGAGGGGAAGCAGGAGCGCCACCGCCGCGGCGAGCCCCGCGAAGCCGATGAAGCGCGCGGACGGCGACATCCGCCACGCCCGCGCGCCCGTGATGATCGAGCCCACGGCGATGGCACCGGCCAGCGCGCTGAACGCCGGTCCCGCGAGCCACGGTCGCTCGCTCAGCTCGGCCCACCCGACCATTCCCACGTCGAACGCGCCGAACACCCCGCCGAGCGCGATGCAGGCCAGGGCGATGGGCACCACCCCGAGGGGCGGGAGTACCAGGCGGCGCCGTGCGGGGCCGGGGCTCGGCGCGGGCTCCGTGCGCCGCTGCGACGCGAGCCACACCCCGCCGATCACGCCCAGCGCGAGCGAGCCGAGCATCGCGACCGCCGGGTCGAGCGCGGCCGCGACGGCGGTGATCACGGGCGGGCCGCTGATGAAGACGACCTGATCGGCGATGGTCTCCAGCGCCAGGGCCGCCCCGCGCTGCGACTCGGGCGCGAGCACCGTCCAGCGGGCGCGCACGGCCGAGGTGAGGTCGGGGGTGGCCGCGCCGGTGACGAACGCGGCGATGAGCCACGTCCAGAACGGCGCCCCCGCCAGCACGAGGGCGAGCAGAACGGATGCCGCGAGCACGAGGCATCCGAGGGACACCAGGATCACGCGGCCCTGGCCGAACCGGTCCATGCGCGACGACCACAGCGGCGCGGCGACGGCCATGCCGACGACGAGGGGCGCCACCACGACGCCCGCCGACGCGAAGCTGCCGGTCGTGGCCGACACGAGCAGGATGATGCCGAGCGAGAGGGTCGCGCGGGGGAAGCGCGCGAGGATCCCGGCGGCGACGAACCACCGCGCTCCGGGCAGGCGCAGCACCTGCCCGTACGCCCGGACGCCTTGCCCGGTCTCGGCCGGAGCGGTCATGAGCCCGCTCCCCTGCGTGCACAACTCCTGCGGAGACGTCGTTCAGGCCGCCGCCCGGTGGCGGCACACCGGTCGTGCAGGAGTTGTGCCGGGAGACCCCGACGCTCCGCCCTCGCGGCCGCGAGGGCGGAGCGGGGCGCCCGCGCGGCCGCGCGGGCGCCACGCGGCGCACAACTCCTGCACGACCTCGTGTCGGCCCGGGCGGACGAGCCCACGGGCTGCATCCGCAGGAGTCGTGCACCCCGCCGCGCGGGGATCACGCGGTGTAGTCGAATCGGCTGATCTCCTCGAGCGCCTCGACGACGAACGACACGCTCTCCTCGAACATGCGCGCGCCGGCCTCGGCGTTCGCCCCGGTCGGGTCGCCGAGCACACCGGTGGGGCCGAAGTCGTTCGACAGCCACCCGAACGTCACCGGCTTGGAGTTGAAGCCGATGTGGCGGAAGTCGCCGATGTGCGCGGGCACCGTGGCGTGGAACTTCGCCGGATCGACGAGCTCGGGGCGCAGGTGCATGATCATGCTCGTCTCGCCGTAGCCGGCGTGGATGCCGGTGCCGTGCTCGTCGGGCGTGCCGTCGGTGCCGTCGAACGAGGGCACGCGGGCGGCGGGCATGAAGAACGTGCGCAGGCCGAAGCGGCGCCGGAGCTCGCGGTTCGCGACGTTCAGCAGGGCGACGTTGCCGCCGTGGCCGTTGAGGAACACCAGCGTGCGCGCCCGGGTCGTGAGGATCGAGCGGCCGATGTCGACGACCGTCTGCAGCATCGTCTCGGGCGTCAGCCACAGCGTCCCCGGTGCCCACGAGTGCTCGTCCGACTTCGTGATCGACAGGGTCGGCAGCTGCCAGACGTCGAGGCCTTGCGCTGCGGCCCGCGCGACGGCGGCCGTCGCCGAGGCCTCGGCCACGATGGCATCCGTCGCCAGGGGCAGGTGCGGACCGTGGTGCTCGATCGCGCCGGTGGGGAGCACGAGGATCGAGTCCTCGGTGAGGACGTCGGCCGCGGCGGGGCCGCTGAGCTCGGCGAGGAGGCGGGTCATGAGATGATCGCGCCCTTGCGCGCGCCGGTGTAGTCGGGGTTGAGCTTGCCGGGGTTCAGCAGGCCGTGGGGGTCGGTGACGCGGGCCGTCTCGATGGTCTGCTCCACGTTGAAGTCGACGTTCCACTGGTGCGGGTTGTGCACGCCGACGCCGATCGCGTTGAGCTCCGCGATGCCGCGGTACACGTCTTCCTCGCTGACGTATGGCGCGGCGAGCATGCCGATCGGGAACGCCTTCGTCGACTCGATGTGCAGCTTTCCGCCGGCGAAGACGCCCTCGACGGCCTCGATGTCTTCGGCCAGAGGAGCGCCCGCGACCTCGAGGTGGAACACCTCGTGCGGCTGGCTCTTCTGGTACCACTCGATCGGGTGGTTGTAGCTGAGCATCGACAGCCGGATGCTGGCCTGCGGCCCCTCGCGCACGGCCTCGACGCGGCCGCCGGCGCCCTCGATGATCTCGGTCACGGCGTCGATCTGGGTGGCATCCAGGATCACCCGCAGGCTCGACCGGCCCTCGGGGATCGCCTCGTCGGCGGGGAGGGATGCCGAGATCTCGGGCCCGTCGCCCGACACCAGGCGCGGGGAGGGGTCGAGGTTGCCGATGGTCTGCACGACGGAGAGCGTGCCGGCGAAGTCGGGGAAGCTCGCCCACAGCCCGCGCCACTCGCGAAGCGGCTCGAGGCGCACGGTCGCGCGCACGATGACGCCCGCGGTGCCGTAGTTGTGCACGTACTTCTGGGCCTCGTCGCCCTCGACGTGGTGGATCTCGTCGCTGCCGTCGGCGTGCACGACGTCGAGCGCGGCGACGAAGCCGCGGTCGTTGGAGCCGTAGGCGATCGAGCCGGTGCCCCCGGAGCCGCCCGAGAGGAACCCGCCGATGGTGGATTGCGCCGTGGAGGGGTACATCCACAACGCCTGGCCCGCGGCCCACGCGGCCTGCTCGAGCAGCACCATCGGGGTGCCGGCCTCGGCGGTGATGTAGCCGTCGCCGACCTCGATGATGGCCTTCGCGCGCGTGGTGTCGATGACGAGGCCGCCCTGCATCGGGATCGCCTGGCCGTAGTTGCCGGTGCCCTTGCCGCGCACGGTGACGGGAACGCCGTGACGGGATGCCGCGGCCACGGCTGTGGCGATCTGCTCGGCGCTCGCGGCGAAGACGACGAGGTCGGCGAGACCCAGCGGCAGCTGGGCGGCGATGATCGGCGACATGGGCGACCCGTCGACGCTGGCGCGCTCGCGCACGCGCGGTTCGGTGCTGACGGCGGCGGGACCGAGCAGGTCGAGGAGCTCGTCCTCGAGGGAGAGGACGCGGGTGGCGGTGTCGCTCATGGGTGTTTCTCCGGTGGAACGTGTGGGGGTGGATGCCGGGGGCGGAGGCGGCTGAGCCTGTCGAGGCGACCGGGGTGGTGTTGTCGTACCGGTCCCTTCGACGGGCTCAGGGACCTGGGCGCGGGGTGGCTGAGCCTGTCGAAGCCTCCGCCGGGGTGACGCCGGGCGGCCCGGCCCGCGGGATGCGGACCGGGCCGAGCGGGTCAGAACGAGATCGACGTGTCGATGAACTCGTTCGTGTACAGGTCGGCGGGGGTGTAACCGGCCGCCGGCGGGGTGCCGAGGTCGGTGTAGACCTTGCTCGCCTTGGTGAAGAAGTCGTCGAAGCGGCTCTCGTCGAAGTTGCCGTAGGTGGAGTCGGTGCCGTTGCCGACGAGGCCCAGGTCGACCTGCGTCTTGACGGAGTAGTCGGCGACGCCCTGGGTGTAGGTCCAGCCGGTGGCGTACTGGTCGACCAGCTCGAGGATGAGCGCGTTGGCCGCGGACGGGTCCTCGTAGTACGCGACGCCGGCCTTCTGCAGCACGGGCACGAGCTTGGTGAGGCAGGGCGACAGCTCGTCGAACTTGTCGGCCTTGACCGACATCGACGACTGGTACGTCTGCCATCCGGCGTCGTGGATGAGCGCGAAGTCGACGGGCTTGCCCCAAGCCGACACCTCGTTCTGGTACACGTACGGCTCGGCCGAGGCGAAGCCCTGCTGCATGTCCTTGCCGCCGGCGGCGACGAAGTTCGACGGGGTGCCGTCGTACGAGCCGTCGAGGATCGACGCGTCGGCGAGCCCGGCGCTCTTGAGGTACTCGATGTAGGCCGAGCCGTCGAAGTAGCGCCACACGCCGCCGTTGGCGGAGAGCGCGCTCTTGACGTCATCCACCGTCTTGACGTCGGGGTAGGTCGCGGGGTCCCACATGACCATGGTGGGGCTGATGTCGAGCGGGGCGAAGACGGCCTTGGTCGGCGTGGTGCCCGAGAGCTGGATCGCCTCGTCGGTGCTGACGTAGCCCAGGGTGATCGCGTCGTCCTGGTACATCTGCGCCGAGACTGTCTGGAAGCCGATCGCGGGGCCGCCCGCGCGGATCTCGACGTTGACGCCGGTGTACTCGCCGTCCGACATCAGGGGGCCGCTGACCGCCTTGGTGTTGGCGTCGATCGTGTAGTCGTCCTTGAGCAGCTCGTAGAGGTGACCGTGCTCGGCTTCGGGGTTCCAGTCGGTCTGGATGACGATGGTCGAGGGGCAGTCGGCCGAGAGGTCGACGGAGCCGATCTCCATGTCGGCGGCCGTGGGGGCGGTCTCCGCGGCGCTGCCGGCGCGCAGGAGGTGAGGGTGAGGGCGATCGCGACGGCGCCGGTGACGGCGGTGCCGCGGACGAGGGTGGAGCGCTGCATGCTGGTTCGCTTTCTGTGACGGGGTGGAGCTCTCGGGTGCGGGTGTTTCGGGTACGCCGGACACCGCCGCGTACGGGCGCGGCGTCCGGAGGGGGCGGTCCGGATGCCGCGGTGTGCGGTCGCGGCATCCGGAGGGGAGGGGTGCGGGTCAGAGGGTGCTGTCGTACCAGCGCCCGACGGCGACCTTCGACAGCCAGCCGAAGAAGGCGAAGATGGCGACGCCCAGCAGGCAGGCAGCGAGGATGGCGGCGAACAGCTCGGCGCTCTGCAGGCGTGACTGGTAGTTGGCGATGAGGGATCCGATGCCGGGTTCGCCGCGGCGGAAGAAGTAGTCGCCGACGATGGCGCCGATGACCGAGAGCCCCGCGGAGGTGCGCATGCCGACGAAGATCGACGGGAGTGCGGCAGGCAGGGTGAGCTTGGTGAGCACCGTCCACTTGTTGGCCTTCTGCAGGCGGAACAGCTCGCGCTGCGACTTGTCGACCGACTGCAGGCCGAACAGCGTGTTCGACACCATCGGGAACAGGGCGATGAGCACGCAGACGATCACGCGGGCGAGGAATTCGTAGCCGAACCAGAACCCGACGAGCGGCACGAGGGCGAGGATCGGGATGCACTGGAGCATCACCGCGTAGGCGTAGGTGGAGCGTTCGACCCAGCGGGCCAGCGACATCGCGATGGCCCATCCGATGCCAAGCACCATGGCCACGAACAGTCCCGTGAGGGCGACGCCGGTCGTGCGGAAGAGCGCGATCCAGATGTCGGCGCCGACCTGCGGATCGAAGAAGCCGAGGGTGAACATCTCGTGCGGCATGGGCATGAGGAAGCCCTTGCCCGACGCGGCCAGTCCGATCGAGACGGCGTACCAGACGCCGAGCAGCACGACGAGCACCGCGAGCGGCGGTCCGACGACGGCGGCCCGGGCGCCGAAGCCGCGCCGGGCGGGGTTCGTGCGGGTCCGCGGGGGCGTGGGCGGAGGAGTGGATGCCGTGGGCGCGGGCGACGAGACGGTCACCGGCTCTGCAGACGTGGTGCTCATGAGTGTCCTTCCCGAAGGGCGTGGGAGACCTCGCCGACGAGCTTCGCGTACTCCGCGGTGTAGCGGATCTCGGGGTCGCGGGGCATGTCGAAGGGGACCTCGAAGGTGTCGACGAGGTGGCCGGGGCGTCCCGACATCACGACGACCTTGGTGGAGAGGTAGATGGCTTCGGAGACCGAGTGGGTGATGAACAGGCCGCCGAACTTCTGCGCGACGAAGATCTTGATGAGCTCGTCGTTCAGACGTTCGCGGGTGATCTCGTCGAGGGCGCCGAACGGCTCGTCGAAGAGGAAGAGCTCGGGGTCGAGGGTGAGGGAGCGGGCGAGCGAGGCGCGCATCTTCATGCCGCCCGACATCTGCTTGGGCAGGTGCTTCTCGAAGCCGTTGAGCCCGACGAGATCGATCGCCCACTGCGCCTTCGGCGTGCGTACGCGCTTGGGCTGCCAGTTCAGTTCGGCCAGCAGCTCGACGTTCGACTGCACGTCGCGCCAGGGAAGGAGCGTCGCGTCCTGGAAGACGTAGCCGATGCGATCGGTGTTGACGACGGCTGTGCCCTCGCTCGCGGTCTCGAGTCCCGACGCGATGCGCAGCAGGGTCGACTTTCCGCAGCCGGAGGGGCCGACGACGCTGACGAATTCGCCGCGCGAGACGGTGAGGTCGACGCCGGAGAGGGCGGTGGTGCCGTTGGGGAACGTCATGGCGACGTTGCGGAAGTCCAGGATCGGCGCGGTGGGATCCGCGACGGATGCCGGGGCGGGAGAGGCCAAGGTCACGGGGGCGCTCACTTTCCGTTGGGGGCGGGCTACGACGCCGTCGCGGGTGCGGCGGGGCGGAGGGAGGCGGATGCCGCGGTCTCGGTCGAGACGGTGGTGCGGCTGACGAGGCGTCCGCGGTGGATCACGATGCGGTCGGCGCTGGCGAACGCGACGGCGTCCCCCAGCGAGGCGGCTTTCACCGCGACGAGGTCGGCGCGGGCGCCGGCGACGGGACCGGCGAACGGCAGGCCCATGACATCGCGGGCGCCGACGGTCACGGCATCCATCGCGTCGTCCGGCGGCAGATGGCCGGCGCTGACGAGGAGGGACGCGGTCTCGAGGTGGTCGCAGCGCCCGACGGGGTTGAACGGGTCGCGCACGTTGTCGGCGCCGGCCGCGACGCGCACGCCGGCGGCCTTGAGGCGCCCGATCGGCGCGATGCCGCGGGGGACGGCCCGGTCGAGGTCCCATCCCTGCAGGTACAGGTTCGTGATGGGTAGGGCGATGATCCCGATGTCTGCGGCGCGGATGCCGTCGGCGAGCCCGGCCAGGTCGGCCTCGGCCATCATGCTCAGGCGCACGCAGTGCCCCGCGGTCCGGGGACGGTGCCAGCCCGTGACAGCGCGGGCGTAGGCGGCGAGGGTGTCTGCGCCGGCGAGGCTCTCGTCGGTGTGCAGGTCGAGGCCGACGTCGCGCCGGCGGGCGAGGGCGAGGAGACGCTCGAGATCGGCGATCGGATCGTCGGCGAGGTGCGGGGCGCCGCCGACGAGATCGACGCCGGCGTCGAGGGCCGCCTCGAACACGTCGTCGGCGATCGTGGGGCCGCCGAGCGCGACGAGTTCGATGTCCATGAGGCCGGCGAACTCGTCGCGCAGGCGGACGAGGGTGCGCACGCCGGTCAGGGCGTCGTCGCCGCGGAGCAGGTCGACGTGGGTTCGGACCGCGGTGATTCCGGATGCCAGCATCCGCAGCGTCGTGGAGCGCGCCCGGTTGAGAGTGTCGTCCTCGTCGAGCGTCAGGGCGAAGGCGTGCCAGCTCTCGATCGCGCGCTCGAGGTCGCCGAACGGGGGCTGGATGGCATCCCACGACTGCGACTTGTCGAGGTGGGCATGGGGTTCCGCGCCGGCCGCGGTGACGAGGTACCCGTCGAGCTCGAGCACGTCGCCGTCGGTGTCGGGGAGGGGGCTGCCCGAGGGGACCACCGCCAGCACCTCGTCGCCGTCGAGTGCGATGTCGACGACCGCGCCGGAGGCGAGGCGCACGCCACGCAGCGCGGCGATCGAGACGGGTGGAGCGGCGGACACGAGGGCCTCCGAGGGCGAGAAGACAGGCGTCGAGACGGGAACCACGACTGCGGGGCGAGCCGCCGGGGGCGGCTGCGTCAGTGTTGGTGTGACCAACATCCGGCGATGCTCCGATGCTAGGAATCGCGCGTTTCCGCTGTATTTCCTCGGCGTGACCCTCGTGACAAAGTTGCCGAGATGCGCGCGGACGTCCCGTCCGCACCCTGAGCCGCCGGCGCGGCGCCCGCGCAGGTGCCGACACAGCGGACATTCGGCGGCCGTGCGCCGAGCCACGGTCGGCGAGCGCTCGATCCGGCGCTGTCGCCGCCCTCCCACGCGCTCAGCGCCTGCGCGCGAAGATCTCCCGGGCGTCGGCGTAGACCTCGGCGATCCGGTCGACGTGCGTTCCGAAATCGAGAGCGAGCGCGCTGTCCGCGGCCCCTCGTGCCAGCCGATCGCGCAGCGCCTCGTCGAGGGCGAGACGCCGCAACGTCTCGGCGAGGGCCGCCGGGCTCGCTCCCGACGTCACGAGTCCGTTCTCGCCATCGCGCACGAACGAGCCCGCCGCCTGCGGGGTCGCGACCACCGGGCGCCCCGAGAGGAGACTCTCGGCGATGACGAGGCCGAAGGTCTCCGGCCAGAGCGACGGGAAGACGAGAGCCGTCGCCGAGGCGATGAGGGCGGCCTTGGCGGGGCCGTCGAGCCAGCCGACGTAGGTGAGATGACCGGCTGCGGCGGCGCGCTCCACCGCCGGCCGTTCCGGGCCGTCGCCGGCGACGACGAGTTCGGCATCCACGCCGATGAGCGGCCATGCCTCCAGCAGGAGCGCGACGCCCTTGGCGGCCTGCAGCTTCCCGAGGAAGACGAACCGCGGGCGGGCTGACCCCTCGGCCGCTGGGGCCACAGGGGCAGGGGCCGGCCACCCGTGCGGGAGCACGCGCTGCGCGACCCCGTCGTTCGGCATCCCGAGAGCACGATGGCGCGCCAGTGTGCGCTCGCTCGGGAAGACGAGGATGCTCGCGCGCCGAGCGGCCGACCAGATCGTCCGCGCGCGGAGCCGTTGCACCGGCCCGAGGCCGTCGGGCTCGCGGCCGTCGCGGATGGTCGTCGAGGTCGTGTCGACGAGACAGTAATCGTGCGCCGTGTGGACCACCGGCGAGCGTCGTGCGCGTAAGACCTGGGCACCCAGGCCCTGGAACCGGTGAACGTGGGTAATCCGACCCGGCTCCTGGACATCGAGGTCGAGCGGGGCCGGTGTCACGGCGCCCATGAGGTCGAGCGCGTGGAACACGACCTTGGCGACGGCGCCGCCGCCGTGCTGGTCGGGGCGGTAGGGCCGATGCACCTGCACCGTGCGCACGCGGATGCCGGCGCGGCGCGCCCGCTCGACCGTGCGGGGGTCTGTCCATCCCGTGACGATCTCGACATCGTCACCTCGGCGCACCTGCTCGGTCGCGAGGGCCAGGATGTACGATTCGGCGCCGCCGAGGGGGGCGACGAAGCTGCTCTGCACGTGGGTGATCTCCATCGAGGGTCCCTTCTCGCGCGGGCATTCGACCCGGCCGAACATTACGTGCGCTCGTGAGGTCGCCCTACGACGCCCCGGTCCCCTCCGCGTCCTCGGTCGAAAGGCTCACCTCGCGGTGGAGAACCGGACGGCGCCTTTTTCACCCGTGTCGGGGTGAAGAGGTCGGGATGCGGCGTGAACGATCGTCACCCGGAGAGTGGGGGTGCGTCGTCGTCCGCTCACGTCGACGGGGAGGAAGCACGTGCAGATCGTCAGCATCGCCCCCGTCGTGCCGTTCGATGGGATCCCGCACGCCGGAGGGCAGTACTTCCTCCGTCACGTCCGAGCGCTGCGAGCGCTGGGGAACGAGGTCACCGTCGTCGCCCCCGCCACGGTCGAGAACCGCGCGGCCGCGACCAGCATGGAGGGGGAGTTCGCCTGCGTCCTCGTCGACGTTCCCGAGCCGGCCCGCGGGCTGCGTCGCATGGGTGCGATCGTCGAGCGTCAGCAGCAGAGGTTCTTCCCCGTTCGGCCCGTGGGCCGGCTGCGGCGGGCGTTCGCCTCGTCCGCCGAGGTGCACGCCCGCTTCTTCACGGCCGACGTGATCGAGTTCCAGTGGACGGAGACGGGATGGCTCGGCCGCGGGATCACGACGCGGGCGCGCCGGATCGTCTTCGCCCACGACGTCCTGCTGCAGACGGCGGAGCGCTCGGTCGCCGCCGGTGGCGCGCGCTGGCATCCTCGTGCGCTGGTGGCCCGCTGCCGGCTGCTGACCGTGCGCCGTGATGAGCGCCGGGTCTACGCCGACGCCGACGCGGTACTGGTGTTCAGCGAGAAGGATGCCACGATCGTCCGGCGCGCGTCGCGTTCCGCGAGGGTCCGCGTCGTGCGACCGCCCCTGGCCGATCCGCTCGCGACGCCGTCGCCGTCGGCCTCGGCTTCTCCCGGTGGCTCGGTGCTGTTCGTCGGCGCCTTCGATCGTTCCGTCAATGCCGACGCGGCGCTGTGGATCATGCGCGAGATCGCTCCGCGTGTGCGTCGCCGGCATCCCGACGCGGTCTTCGTCTTCGCCGGAGCCCATCCCACCTCCGAGATGGTGCGTGAGAGCTCGCGCCGGCCCGAGGCCCTGAAGGTGACCGGCCGTGTCGAGTCGCTCGAGCCGTTCTACGCCGGTGCGGCCCTGGCGCTGGTCCCACTCCGGGCGGGGGCGGGGGTGAAGTTCAAGACGGTGGATGCCATGGTGCGCGGTGTGCCCGTGGTGTCGACGTCGATCGGGGTCGAGGGAATCGTGGACGACTCCCTGTCGGTGTTCGCGGTCGCCGACGAGGCGGACTCCCTGGCGGATGCGGTCTGCGTCGTCCTAGACGACCCGTCCGCTGCCCGGCGTCAGGCCGCCGCCGTCCGACGCGTCGCCGTCGAGGAATTCTCCGCCGACCGATTTCTGCGCACCCTGGCGGACATCTACGGCCCCGCGAATGCTCTTGTCGAAAGGTGAGCCATGTCAGTCTCCTCTCCTCCCCGCGTCATCGGCGCCACGGTCACCTACGGCTCTCGTGCGGCATCCTGTCTTGCCACGGTCGGCGCGATGCGCGCCGCCGGGGTCGTCGCCGTCGTCGTGGTCGATAACGGGTCGGTCGACGACGCGCGGGGTGACCTCGAGGCGTATGCGCGCACACACGAACCCGTGGTGCGCTACCACCGTCTGGCGCGCAACGAGGGTTCCGCGCCGGCCTTCGGGTTCGCGATCCAGCGTGCGCTGGAGTCGGATGCCGACTATCTCTGGCTGCTCGACGACGACAATGTGCCGCACGGTGACGCGCTGGCGGTCCTGCTCCGGGAGGAGCGCGCGCTGCGCGCCGACGGAAACGATCTGTGCGCCGTCGCGCCGACCCGGGCGCCCAGCGACGATCCCCGCGAGATCGCTGAAGCGCGCCGGGCGGAACAGGCACGGGAGCAGCCCCGCGAAGACCGATCCTTCGCCGGCGTGGAGGTCGCGTTGTTCGCTCGCCGCGCGCTCGAGCGCCTCGGGCTGCGGCGCCCGCGGGCGCCGCGCGAGGCGGCTGCGATGACGTATGCACCGTACGGCGGACTGCTCGTCCGTCTCGACGTGCTGCGGCGGATCGGCCTGCCCGACGCCGACCTCGTCCTCTACGGCGACGACCTCGAGTACACGTCGCGGATCGTGCGCGCCGGGGGCTGCATCCGCCTGTCTGCTGAAGCGGTCGTGGTGGACCCCCGGGGAGAACGGTGGATGCCGCCGGGCTTCGAGGTGCTCGCGATGTTCCGCTCCACCGATGACGCCCTGCTGTACTACTCGATCCGCAATCGCATCCACCGGGAACTGCAGACGGGTCGACGCCACTCTCTCGCGCGGTGGACGAATGCGGCACTCTTCTGGACGCTGTGCCTCGTATGCCTGGCGGTGACGCGGCGGCCGCAGAAGCTGAGGGTGCTGGGACGTGCGGCGGCGGACGCGTGGGCGGGGCGGCTGGGTCGACGCGTCGAGCTCTCGGGGTGAAGGCACGCAGCATTCTGACGATCTGACGAGTGAATTCTGGACGCGACCCGTCGCGGCGCGACGGGGCGGGGGTGCGAGGATCGTCGGGGGCTCTTCGTCGCCCTCCCCCGCCCGCCCCCGCCCTTCCGGAGACCCCCTGTCCGTGTCGCGCCCGGCTGACATCGCGTCCGGCGCCGGCGCACCCACGCCGGTGCTGCTCGCCACGCAGTTGCTGTTCAACGTCGGTTTCTTCGCCGTCGTCCCCTTCCTCGCGCTCGTGCTCAGCGACGACTTCGCACTCGCCGCGGCCGCGGTCGGTCTGGTGCTGGGGGTACGCACGTTCGCGCAGCAGGGCATGTTCCTCGTGGGCGGGGTGCTCGTCGATCGCTTCGGCGCGCGACGCACGATCCTCACCGGCTGCGCGGTGCGCGTGCTCGGCTTCGCCACCCTGGCCCTGTCGTTGCTCGCGCCGACGCCGCAGCTCGCGGCGTTCGTCGCCGGAACGGTGCTGACGGGACTGGGCGGGGCACTGTTCTCGCCGGGCATCAACGTGCTCGTGGCGGATGCCGAGCAGCGCCGCGCCCCCGCCCGATCCGGCTCCCGCGCCTCGCTATTCGCATGGCTGAGCGTGGCCGGCGAGCTCGGGGCGGTCATCGGTCCGCTCGCCGGGGCGGCGCTGCTGGGGTGGGGCTTCGTGGTGGTGGCCTTCGCGGGTGCCGCGTTCTTCGTGCTCATCGGCGTGTTCCTCGCCGTCGCGCTCCCTCGGCGAGCGGCTTCCGCACCGACACTCGGCATCCATGGCCGGTGGTGGTCGCTGCGCGATCGCCGATTCGTCGGCTTCTCGGCCGTGCACGCCGCCGACCTGCTCGCCTTCAATCAGCTCTATCTGGCGTTGCCGCTGCAGCTCAGTCGCGCTGACGGGGGCGCGGGCCTGGTGGCGCTGATGTTCGCATGGGTGTCGGCCCTGACACTCGTGCTGCAGCTGCCGGTGTCGCGGTGGTGCCTCCGAATCGGCGCCGCGCGTGCGCTGCGGGCCGGATACGGGGTCTCGGCCGCCGGCTTCGCCGTGATCGCCGCGTCCGCGGTGCTCCCGCTCGTCGCCGCCGCGCAGATCGTGGCGGTGTTCGTCGCCGCCGGGCTCGTGATCCTCGGGCATCTCACGACGAACCCCACCGCGCAGGGCCTCGTCCCGCGGTTCGCGGGTGCATGTCCCACCGGGTCGTTCTTCGGTCTGCTGTCGACCTGCGGCGGCGTCGCCGTGCTCGTCGGCAACATCGTCGTCGGGGCTCTGCTCGGCTGGCCCGCCGCCCCGGCGGCCGCGTGGCTCTTCCTCGCCGCCCCGCTCGTCGTCGCCGCGATCCTGGCACCGCCCCTCGCGGCATCCGCCGGACGGAAGGGACCTACAGCTCCAGCGTGATCCGCTCGCACGCGGCCCGCGACACGCACACCATCATGGTGCGGTTCGCGGCCTGCTCCTCCGGCGACAGCACCGAGTCGCGGTGCTCGACCTCGCCGTCGACGATGGCGACCTCGCAGGTGCCGCACGTGCCGACGCGGCAGCTCGAGGGCACGATGGCGCCGGCCTCCTCGACCGCGTCGAGCACCGAACGCTCAGGCGGCACGGTCACGGTCACGCCCGACAGCATGAGGTCGACCTCGAACGGCTCCGCCCACACCGGCGGGCCCAGTACTTTCGCCTCGAACCGCTCGAGGTGCAGGCTCCCCGCGGGCCAGGCGGCCATGGCATCCTCGAGCCCTTCGATCAGGCGCGCGGGACCGCACGAGTAGACGACGGTGCGAGCGACCGGGGTGGCGAAGCGCGTGGGGAGGTCGAGGCGTCGCCCCTCGTCGGCGGCATACACCTCGACCCGCTCGCCGTACCGCGCGACCAGATCATCGACGAAGGCCATCGTCGCCCGCGAACGCCCGGCGTACAGCAGCGTCCAGGTCGCGCCCGCGGCTTCGGCGGCGTCGATCATCGGCACGATCGGAGTGATGCCGATGCCCCCGGCCACGAACACGTACGACCGCCCGGCGGTGGGCGCGAAGAGGAAGTGGTTCGCCGGCCCCCGCACGCGCAGCGTCGCGCCCTCGACGGCGTTGTCGTGCAGCCAGACCGATCCCTCGCGCTCACGCAGCACGCCGATGCGCCACGTGCCGCGATCGGAGACCGAGCCGCAGAGCGAGTACTGCCGCTCGAGGCCGCCCGGCAGCACGACGTCGATGTGCGCCCCGGGCGACCAGTGCGGCAGCGTGCCCGTCGTGCGCTCGAGGTCGAGCAGCACGATTCCCTCCGCGGCGTCGCGACGCGCGCGCACGACGGTCTCGAACGTGACACCCCCGCTCATGCGCCGGCCCCGTCGTGGTCGCCGGTGCCGTGCACGATGTCTTTCACGATGAGCAGGCGGTAGGTCGTGCCGTCGGGGGAATGCCAGCGGTGCGGCGTGCCCGAGCGGCAATAGACGGAGTCGCCGACGTGCAGGGTGCGCTCGCCGTAGACCCCGAACGAGATGACGATCGAGCCCTCGAGCACGGTGAGGAACTCGTCTTCCTCGTGCACGTAGTGGTCGCCCGGTTCGGCGTTCGAACCGGTGAACTCCAGCGGCTCGAACCGTCGCGGACCGGTGGCGAGCAGCCGAGCGGTGCCCTCGGCGTAGGGACCGATCACACCGCCGTCGGCGGCGACGAACGACGGGCGCGCGTCCTGGTCGGTGCGCGGGGGTTCCGAGGCCGCGATGAGCTCCACACGGCTGGTGCCGAGCGCCCGGGCGAGGCGTTCCAGGCTCGCCATGCTGGGACGGGCGAGGCCGCGCTCGAGCTGGCTGAGGAAGGGATGCGACAGCGTCGCCGCTTCGGCGAGCTGGGTGAGCGTCAGTCCGCGGGCCTTGCGCAGGCCCCGCAGGTGGGCGCCGAGCAGTTCGTCGCCGGAGGGGACGTCGTCGACATCGATCGCGGGGGCCATGGTGGTCATCGTCGCACTCTCTCGTACAAATGGGCGACGATCTCGCCCTCGTCGGCGGTGATCAGTCGGCCCTCGTCGACGACGACGCGTCCGCCGACGACGACGGTGCGCGGCCGGCGGCCGGGGGCGGCCCAGAGAAGACCGGCGACCGGATCGGCGACACCGGCATCGGCGACGCCGGAGACGTCCCACAGGCACAGGTCGGCGGCCGACCCGGGGGTGAGGCGTCCGAGCTCGGGGCGGCCCAGTCCGTCGGCGGACCCGGCGGTGGCCATGTGGAGGACCTCGGATGCCGGCAGCTGCGGCCCCACGAGCGCTGAGACCTGCATCGCCAGGCGCGCGTCGGCCAGCAGGTGCCCCGCGTCGTTGCTGCCGCCGCCGCTGGTTCCCAGGCCTACGGCCAGGCCGGCGTCGCGCAGCCGCCGCACCGGCGCGACCCCCCACCCCATCGGCACGTCGCAGCCGGGGGCGTGGGTGGCGGAGACGCCGGATGCCGCGAGGCGGGCGATCTCGTCGTCGGTGACATCGCAGAGGTGGGCGAGGGTGACGTCGGGCGCGAGCCAGCCCCACTCCTCGAGCAGGTCGAGGGGCCGTGCGCCGTAGCGCGCGAGGGCGATCTCGACGTCGACGACCTCGTTCGCCTGCGTCCGCCGGCGCAGGCCGTGTCGCTGCGCGACCTCGCCCAGCAGCTCGAACGTCGCACGCGGGTCGCTGTGCACGCCCGCGGGCCCCACGGCGATCTGCAGCATGCCGTCGTCCGAGACGCCCCCGTGGATGCCGGGGAGCAGTGCCCGCACGATGGCGTCGGCCGACGCGGCGGCCTCCTGCGGGTCGTCGCGCGCGGCGCCCCGCACGAACACCAGGCGCGCGCCGAGCGTCGCGGCGGCATCGGCCGCGGCCCGGGCCATGCCGACCGTGTCGGCGCCGCTCGGCCAGGTGAGGTGGTGGTCGGCGACCGTGGTGACGCCGCTGAGCAGGGCCTCGGCGAGCCCGGCGCGCGCGGCGAGGCCGGTCAGCTCCGCGTCGACGCCGGCGGCCGCATAGGCGGAGGCCATCGCCGGCAGCCAGTCGCGCATCGGGATGCCGCGAGTGCCCGGCAGCGTCCGGAACGCCGTCTGCAGCAGGTGGTGGTGAGCATTGACGAGTCCGGCGGTGACGACGCACCCCGTGGCATCCACCTCGATGGCGCCGGTGAGATCGGCGGTCTCGGCGATCACCCCGTCCACGCTCACGACGTCGTCGGTGTGCACGCGTCCGTCGCCGTCGACCACGGCCACCGCGCCGCGCACCACGAGAACGCTCACGCGGTCCTCACCGCGCACGCGCCCGCGGCGTGGTGCAGGCCGGGGCGCCGGGACTCGCGCAGGGGGCGCGCGTCGGCGGCGTTGCGGGTCGCCACGATCTCGGCGATCACCGACAGAGCAGTCTCCTCCGGTGTCGCCCCGCCCAGATCGAGGCCGAGGGGTGAGTGCAGGCGTGAGAGCTCGGCATCCGTCACTCCCGCCGCCCGCAGCAGCTGCGCGCGGCGGGCGACGGTGGCTCGCGCGCCCATCGCACCGACGAAGCCGACGGGCAGTCGCAGGGCGGCGCGGAGCGCGGGCACGTCGAGACGTTCGTCGTGGGTCAGCACGCAGACGGCCGTGCGGGCATCGGGCGCGCGCAGGCGGGCGAGGTACTCGTGCGGAGCGCCGACGACGAGCTCGGAAGCATCGGGAAAGCGTTCCGGGGTGACCAGCAGCGCCCAGTCGTCACAGACGGTGACCGCGAAGCCTGCCGCGGCTCCCAGCCGGCAGAGGGCGGCCGCGTGCTCGCCGGCGCCCAGGATGACGAGGCGGGGCGCCGACGGGCGGTGCAGGTGCAGATCGCCGCCGTCCAGAACAAGGTGCACCGCCGCCTCCCGACCTGCGCGGGCGTCGGTGAGCGCCGGCAGCACCCGCGCCGGGTCGACGGGATAGGCCACGACATCGACCGCTCCTCCACAGGCGAGCCCCGCGGCGATCGGGGTCACGACGCCGTCGTCGGTGAAGCCGAACCGTGCGCGCCGCACCGAGCCGGTGCGCAGGGCGTCGAGGCCCAGCATGACGGCGTCGTGCTCGACGCAGCCGCCCGAGATGGAGCCGATCACCCGGGCCTCGCGCGTGACGGCGAGGGTGGCTCCGACCCCGCGCGGGGCGCTGCGCACCACACGGGTCACCGTCACCGCCGCGACGGGCTCGCCCGCCTCGAGCAGCGGCACCAGGTCGGCGGCCAGATCGAGCATGCCCACGACCGTAGTCGGGGCGTGTTTCGCGCGCGCTACGCTGTCGTCACCATGCCGGCCATCCCCTCCGACGCCCCCTGCGGACTGGTGCTCGCCGCGGGTGCCGGGCGCCGGTTCGGCGGCCCGAAGGCCTTGGCGCGCACACCCGCCGGCACGCCGTGGCTCGCCCTCGCGGTGCGCGCGCTTCACGAAGGCGGGTGCGGCGAGGTCCTCGTGACGCTCGGCGCAGCGGTCGACGAGGCGCTGCCCCTCCTTCCCGCAGGAGTGACGGTCGTCCGTGTCGCCGACTGGCGCACGGGCATCGCAGCCTCCGTGCGAGCGGGCCTCGCTGCGGCGGCGTCCGGGTCCGCTTCCGCGGTCGTGGTGCTTCCCGTCGACACCCCGGATGCCCCGTCCTCAGCCGTTGCACGCCTCGCCCGCCGTGCGGGGCCCGACGCCCTGGCCTACGCCGTCTACGACGGCTCGCCGGGGCATCCGGTGCTCATCGGGCGTGATCACTGGAGCGCCGTCGCAGCGTCGGCGCGCGGCGACGTCGGTGCACGGCCCTACCTGGTGGCGGCGGGGGCGGATGCCGTCGAGTGCGGGGACCTGTGGTCGGGGGCCGACCGCGACGAGCGCTGACCGACGCCTCGATTACCGCACCTCCCGCCGCGAGCCGTCGAGGCCGCGCGAACAGCGCGCCATCCGCCGGGTGTACGAGAGGCCCCCGTCCGACGTGCGGCGACGATCCGCACGGGGACCGCCCCTGCTGTCAGCCCCCGAGCACGACGTTCAGCGGCTCCTCGCCGGCAAGGAGGCGGTCGATCTGACGGCGGAGCAAGCGGGCGATGCGGGGACGCATGGCATCCGTCGCCCCTCCGACGTGCGGGGAGATGAGCACGCCCTCGAGGCTCCAGAGCGGATGGTCCGCGGGAAGGGGCTCGGGGTCGGTCACGTCCAGCGCCGCCCGGATGCGCCCGCGCCGCACGTGCGCCACGAGCGCATCGGTGTCGACGAGCGGCCCGCGACCGACGTTGACGACGAGGGCGCCGTCGGGCAGTGCCGACAGGGCCGCATCGTCGATGACATGGCGCGTCGCGTCGCCGCCCGGCAGTGAGGCGATGACGATGTCGGTCTCGGCGAGAACGTCGTGGAGCCTGCCGAGAGGGAGGACCTCGACGTCATCCTGCAGGCGACCGTGCGAGGCGACCGCGCGCAGCTGCACCTCGAAGGGCTTCAGACGCGCGGCGATCGCCCGGCCGACGCCGCCGAAGCCGAGCAGGGTGACCCGCTGGTCGGCGAGACCCGTCGCGCTGCCGCCGATCCATTCGCCCCGGTCCTGCGCGCGCACGAGATCGGGCAGGCGGCGCTGCGCCGCGAGGGCGAGCGTCACGGCCAGCTCCGCCGTCGCCGTCTCGTGCACGCCCGACGCGTTCGCGAAGACGAGGCCGTCCGGCAGGCGTCCCGCGACGTTGTCGTAGCCGATCGACTGGCTCTGCACCAGGCCGATCTCGACCGTCGACAGAGCCTGGATCACGCCGTCCATCGACATGTACGGCGGCACGACCATGTCGAAACGCTCGCGCGGGGCGGCATCCTTCATGTCCCAGACGACCACGTCGACGCCCTCGGGAAGGGGCTGCAGGTCGCTCTGGAGCTGAGCGGTGGGCACGGACACGATGAGGGGGGTCTCGGTGGTCACCCGCTTCACGCTACCCGCGTCCCCGCCGCGAGGACCGGGTAACGGACCCTGTGTTCCGCGCGCGGCCTGAGCCGTGTGCGATGGGCAGGCTCTCGCGTCGCGTCCGGGGCGGACCGCGGATGCCGCGGGCGCGCGTCTCAGCCGAGGGGAACGGCGGCGGGCTCGCGCCGGCCGATGTGCACCCCCACCGGCACGTCGTACGCCAGGTACTCCGCCAGCAGATCGGCGGAGTCGCGCTGGAACAGCCGTCGCGACAACGCGGCGGCGAGTTTCGTCGCACCCCCGACGAGGCCGGGGATCTGGTGGCTCAGCATGCCCTGGCTGATGCGCGCGCCGTGGTTGAACATGTGGATGCGTGACATCGCCTCCCCGCCCCGGTGGTCGACGAGCCCGAAGTCGTCGTCGAGGTACGGGAAAGCGGCCAGCCCGGGGTTCTGCGCGGCATCGGCCGGGGAGAGGCGGTCGCTCCAGAGCACGGCATCCTGAGCCACCGTCGCCAGCTCGGGGCGGCGGGCGAGGTCGGCGACGATCCCCGTCGCGGCGAGCACGACGTCGTAGCGGTGGATGCCGTGCGGCGTCGTCACGGCGATCTCGCTGCCCGTCCATTCGACGTGCTGCCACGGTGACGAGGTGAGGAAGCGGAAACCGTCGAAGGCGTGGGCGCGCCACAGGGCGTTCTGCGTGGCGGGCTGGTCGACGGCCGAGAGGTGCACGTTGAACGCCCATTTCTGCGCGTCGGTGAACGAGCCGTAGTTCTCGATGAGTCCGGCGAACTCCATCCAGCGGTACGGGCTGACCTGCGGCATCGCCGCGCGCCGCATGTGCACGTCGACGCCCGCCGCCCCGTGCTCGAGAGCCGTCGCGGCGTTGTCGAACGCGCCGGTTCCCGCGCCCAGGATGCCGATGCGCAGACCCGCGAGAGCGGCGAAGTCGATGTCGTCGTGCGTATGGTGCACGCGGTCGGCGGGGAGCCCGTCGAGGAGGGCCGGAATGTGACGACCACCGGCACCCTCGATGCCGGTGGCCAGCACGACGTGACGGGCGGGGAGCAGCCACTGTCCGTCGGGGCCGTCGAGGTGCAGCTCCAGGGGCCCGTCGTCGGTCGTGGTCAGCAGCCGCGTGACGCGGGTGGAGGGGACGACGGTGATGTCGGACACCTCGCGGTACCACTGCAGGAAGCCCTGCCAGGCGGTGGTGGGGAAGTAGTCGATGTCGTCCCACGCCGCCGGGCCGTAGACGGCCTCGAACCAGGCGCGGGGGCTGACCGCGGGGGTGCCCCAGGTGGGCCACGCGATGTCTTTCGGCGTGCGGAGCGTGTGCATGCGCGCGTAGGTGGTCCAGGGTCCCGCAGCGCCCGCGGGGGCGGCGTCGAGCACGACCACGTCGTCGATGCCGCGACGGCGCAGACCCCGGGCGAGGACGAGACCGGCCTGCCCGGCCCCGACGATGACGACGGGCCGCACGCCGTCGCGCGCGGCGACCCACGGGCGTCCGTCGCCGGCGCTGAGGGCGCTCTGGTGCGCCGCCTCGCGTTCGAGCGCGGCGAGGCGGGCGGACGCGTCGGGAAGGACGGTGAGCATGCTCACTCCGCGTCGATCACGACACGCACACCGTGGGCGTCGTCGAGACGGTGGTTGTGGTGGTCGGCGACGTTGGTGTCGTCGAGTTCGAGGTTGACGAAGTCCATGCTCGGCTCGGCGAAGAAGGGTCCCGCGTGCCAGGTGCCCTTGCGCATCGTGATGGCGGTGCGCGGCGGGATGCGGAAGGCGCGCAGGTCGTCGAGACCGGGCTCGTCGATGCCGGGGGCAGCCACGGCGATCGTCCACTCGACATCGCCGACCGCCATCAGCGTCTGCGTCGTCTCGAGGTGGCGCGTGACGCGCACGAACGCGGCCGGCTTGTCTTCGAGGTGCATGAGGTAGAAGCGCGGGATGCCGTTGGACACGTCGAGCACCGCCTCTTCGGCGGTGAACGGGGTGCCGTCCTCCATCGGTGTCAGCACGACACCGTAGGGCTCGAAGCCCGCGGGGGTGACGACCTCGGAGGTCAGGGCGTGGACGGTGAGGGTGTCGGACACGGCGGCTCGCTTTCGTCGGGTGCCACGAGCGTACGCTTGTCCAACAAGTTGATCCACACCGTGTCCGACACGTTCACGACGCGGTTACACCGACGAAACGCGTCACGAGCGGACGCGGCGGATCAGCGCATTGCGCAGCCCCGCAGGCGCGGCCAGCTGCACCTCGCGCGACCAGTACCCGATGCGGTCGTCGGCGCCGTATCCGCAGTAGGTCATCTCGATCACGGGCGTGCCGGTCTCGGCATCCAGGATTCCCGCGCGCTCCGCGTCGAGGACGATCGCGTCGATCCACATCGTCTCCCAGGCGACCCGGATGCCGTTGGCGGCTTCGGCGAGATCGAACACCGGCCGGCGCGGGTCGAGCTCGACATCGCGGGCGAGGGGCACGAGGTCTTCGGCGAGGGCGTAGGGGGCGCCGTCGACACGCCACATCTTGCGCGTGCGCAGCACCGCGGTGCCGTCGGGCAGGTCGTCGTAGCGGTCGCCGCCGGGGCGGAGGGTCACGTGATCGGCCGCGACGACATCGAGGGTGGGCTCGTAGCCGGCGGCGCGGATCGACAGGGAGTGGTCGAACTGCTCGTCGATGCGGCGGCCGACCCCCGGCAGACGCCGGTTGGGCGAGGTGCGCGCGCCCTGCGTGCGGTGCACGTACCCGCGCTCCTCGAGGCGGATCAGCGCCTCGCGCACCGAGTTGCGGCTCGCGCCGGTGAGCTCGGCCAGGCGCGGCTCGGACGGGAGGGTCTCGGCATCCGCCCGCCAGAGCTGCAGGATGCGGTCGATGAGCGCGTCCTGGTCGGGGGCGCGCTTGTCGGACACGGTCTCACGCTACCGCGCGCCCGCCGCATCGGACGTCGGGCGTCGGGCGTCGGGCGTCGGGCCTCGGTGTCGAGGGGAGGGCGAGGGGTGAGGGGAGGGCGCTTGATCGTCGAGGGTCCTCCGCTGGTCCCTGATCCTCCGCTCGTCACCGGAGAGCGGGTGCTCGCGGATGCGGCACCCGGCTGCGGCGATGCTCCCGACGGGTCAGGCCGCGGCGCCCACCACGGCGGCGATCGCCGACGTGAAGAAGCCCAGGCCGTCGACGCCCGAGCGCATCGCGGCGCTCGTGCCGGGGCCGAAGCCGGGCTCGACCGCGTGCTCGGGGTGGGGCATGAGGCCCACGACGTTGCCGCGCTCGTTGGTCAGGCCCGCGATGTCGTCGAGCGAGCCGTTGGGGTTCACGCCCAGGTAGCGGAAGGTCACCAGGCCCTCGCCGTTCACGCGGGCCAGGGTCTCGGCATCGGCGATGTAGCCGCCGTCGGCGTTCTTCAGCGGGATGACGATCTCGTCGCCCTCGGTGAAGTCGCTCGTCCACGCGGTCGAGGCGTTTTCGACGCGCAGGCGCTGGTCGCGGCGGATGAACTGCTGGTGCGCGTTGCGGATGAGACCGCCGGGCAGCAGGTGCGCCTCGACGAGCATCTGGAAACCGTTGCAGATGCCGAGCACGGGCATGCCCTTGGCGGCGGCGTCTTTGACCTCGGCCATGATCGGGGCGAATGCGGCGATGGCACCCGCGCGCAGGTAGTCGCCGTAGCTGAACCCGCCGGGGAGCACGAGGGCGTCGACGCCCCGGAGGTCGTGCTCGCCGTGCCAGAGCGCGACGGGCTCGCCGCCCGCGAGACGGATCGCTCGCTGTGCGTCGCGGTCGTCGAGCGATCCCGGGAAGGTGATGACGCCGATGCGGGCGGTCACTCCACGACCTCGATGTTCACCACGTCTTCGATGACGGCGTTCGAGAGCATCTCATCGGCGAGCTCGCGCGCGCGGGCGAGGGTCGCGTCGTCGACCTCGCCGTCGACGGTGAGCTCGAAGCGCTTGCCGATGCGGACATCGGAGAAGCGGTGCTCACCGAGACGCGACAGGGCGCCGGCCACGGCCTTTCCCTGCGGGTCGAGAAGCTCGGCCTTGGGCATGACGTCGACGACGATGGTGGGCACTGCAGCTCCAGGGAGTCGGGTGGCGTTGTGGGCTCCAGTCTACGGGAGCGGGCCTTCGCCCACCGTCGCCGCGGGCGCGCCTCCCGCGCGCTCCCTCCCGCGCCCCCGCCGGCCGCGGCCGCGGCCGCGCCCCCGCCCCCGCCCCCGCCGACCGCGGCCCGGGCCGGCCGCGCCCTCGCGCTGGCCGGGCCTCGCGCCGCCCGCGCCCGCGTGTGCCGCATCCCCGCGATAAACGCGATTCGCAGGAAGAAACGCCCCGTCCCTGCGTTTGCCCCCGCAAAAGGCGTTTATCGCGGAGGTCGCGCCCCGTACGGGCCGCACCCTGGTGCCCGCCGTGCCCTCGCGTCTGCCGCAGATCTCGCGATGAACGCGATCCGCGGGGAGAAACGCCCGGTCCCCGCGTTTGCTCCCGCGAGAAGCGTTTATCGCAGAGACCGCACGCCCATGCCGGCCGTGCCCCCGTGCCGACCACGCCCTCGTGCCGGCCGCGCCCTTGTGCCGGCCGCGCCCCCGTGCCGGCCGGGCCCTCGCGTCTGCCGCAAACCTCGCGATAAACGCGATCCACGAGGAGAAACACCCCATCCCCGCGTTTGCTCCCGCGAGAAGCGTTTATCGCAGAAACCGCACCCGCGCGCCGGTCCAGGCGCTCGCGTCTGCCGGAACCCCGCGATAAACGCGATCCACGGGGAGAAACGCCTCGTCGCCGCGTTTTCTCCCGCGAGAAGCGTTTATCGCTCAGACCAAAGGTGGGCGAATCTCGTGGGAGCGCTCTCTTGACGTCGTGGGAGCGATCCCATACAGTCGGTCCCGACCGGCTGGGAGCGCTCCCATGGGAGCCAAGCCTGAGGCTCCGCCGCGCCGGTCCACAGCCACCACAAAGGAGTGAACCGTGAATTCTCGTGCCCTGCGTCGGACCGCGCTCGTCGCCGCCGTCGCCTCCACCTCCGCCCTCGTGCTCGCCGGCTGCTCGGGCGCCGGGGGGTCCGCCTCGGGCGGTTCCGACGGCGAGGTCACCCTGACCATCGCCACCTTCAACGACTTCGGGTACACCGATGCGCTCCTGCAGGAGTACATGGACGCCCACCCGAACGTGAAGATCGTGCACAACAAGGCCGCGACCAGCAACGAGGCGCGGGAGAACTACTTCCAGAAGCTCGGCAAGACCGGCCTCGCCGATATCGAGGCCATCGAGGTCGACTGGCTGCCCGAGGTCATGGAGTACGCCGACCTGCTCGCCCCGGTGCCCGACGACCTCAAGAGCCGATGGCTCGACTACAAGGTCGAGGCCGCCACCAGCCCCGAGGGTCAGCTCGTCGGCTACGGCACCGACATCGGCCCCGAGGGTGTCTGCTACCGCTCCGACCTGTTCGCCGCGGCCGGCCTGCCCACCGACCGCGCAGAGGTCGCGAAACTGCTCGAGGGCGACTGGTCGACGTACTTCTCGGTCGGCGACCAGTACGTCGCCGCGACCGGCAAGGCGTTCTTCGACTCCGCCGGCGGCACCTACCAGGGCGCGATCAACCAGGTCGAAGCGGCCTACGAGAACCCCGACGACGGCAGCATCACCGCCACGAAGAACCCCGAGGTCAAAGCCATCTACGACGAGGTGCTGAAGGCCAGCGCCACGCAGTCGGCGCACCTCGGGCAGTGGTCCGACGACTGGTTCGCGGGGCTCTCGAACGGCGCCTTCGCCACCATGCTCTGCCCCGGTTGGATGCTCGGCGTCATCGAGGGCAACGCGCCCGAGGTCACCGGCTGGGACATCGCGAACGTCTTCCCCGGCGGCGCGGGCAACTGGGGCGGGTCGTACCTGACCGTCCCCGGCAACGGCGCCAACGTCGAGGCCGCGCAGGAGCTCGCCGACTGGCTGACCGACCCCGAGACCCAGGTCAAGGCGTTCGAGAACGCCGGCACCTTCCCGAGTCAGACCGACGCCCTGAGCGCCGCGGCCCTCACCGGCAGCACCAACGCGTACTTCAACGACGCCCCCGTCGGGGAGATGCTCTCCGAGCGCGCGCAGGCCGTGAAGGTGTCGCCCTACAAGGGCCAGTTCTACTTCCAGATCAACGACGCTATGCAGAAGGCCCTGACGCGCGTCGAAGACGGAACCCAGGATGCCGCGACGTCGTGGCAGCAGTGGGCATCCGAGGTCGACGCCCTGTCCTGACCACCGTCCTCTCGCGTGAGGGGTCGAGAAACGTCGCCCAGCAGAGGCTGAAGCGACAGATTCTGACCCCTCACGCGCTCGGAAAAGGAGACACCGTGACCAGCACACTCGAGCGGGCCGCCGCCACGACGACGCCGTCGACGGGGGAGCGCACGCCCCGCCGCCTCGGCTTCGGCCGGCGCCGCAGCGCGTGGGACCTGAAGCTCTCGCCCTACCTCTACATCTCGCCGTTCTTCATCCTGTTCGCGATCACGGGGCTCTTCCCGATCGCCTACACCGCCGTGATCTCGTTCATGGACTGGGACCTCGTGCGAAACTCCGGCGAGTTCATCGGCTTCGACCAGTACGCCTGGGTGCTCTCGCAGCCCAAGTTCTGGATCGCGCTGCGCAATACCTTCAGCATCTTCCTGCTCTCGAGCGTGCCGCAGCTGATCATCGCCGTCTTGATCGCCGCAATGCTCGATCAGAACATCCGCGCCAAGACGTTCTGGCGCATGAGCGTGCTGGTGCCCTACGTGATGGCCCCCGTCGCCGTCGCCCTCATCTTCAGCAACATGTTCGGCGACCAATACGGCGTCGTGAACACCACGCTGCAGAACCTGGGCCTGCCGGCCGTGCCGTGGCACTCCGACGCCTTCGCCAGTCACATCGCCATCGCGACGATGGTCAATTTCCGCTGGACCGGCTACAACACCCTCATCCTGCTCGCGGCGATGCAGGCCATTCCCCGCGAGTACTACGAGGCCGCGACCGTCGATGGAGCAGGAAAGATCCGTCAGTTCTTCTCCATCACGCTGCCGAGCCTGAAGCCCACCCTCGTCTTCGTCATCATCACCGCCACCATCGGCGGCCTGCAGATCTTCGACGAGCCACGCATGTACGACCAGTACGGCACCGGCGGCGCCGACAACCAGTGGCTGACGGTCACTCTGTGGCTCTACAACGTCGGCTGGGGCGAGTGGAACTTCGGGCGGGCTGCGGCGCTCGCCTGGATCCTGTTCCTGCTGATCCTCGCGATCGGCGCGATCAACCTGTTCATCACGCGCTCGCTCGTGCGCGACGAGGGCGGCCGGGGCGACGCCCGCTCTCGCCGCGAGATCCGTTCGCAGGCGCGTGCCGCGAAGAAGCGGCTGGCGATGGATGCCGAGTCCTCGCCGTCGACGTCCGCATCCATCGCCCGAGAGGAGGCGGGCCGATGACCGCCGTCAACGCCGCACCCGTGCCCATCGCCGACCGCGACCCCGCCGGCCGCCCCCGTCGCCCGCGCCCCGTGCGCGGCGCCCGTCCCGGGTGGATCGTCTACGCCACCCTCGGCGCGGTGCTGCTGGCCAGCCTGTTCCCCTTCTACTGGTCGCTGCTGATCGGTTCGGGCGACTCGTCCACCATCCGCGACGCCGAGCGCTCCTGGATCCCCGGCGGCAACTTCTTCGCCAACGCCGCGTCGGTGATCGGCGACCCGGCCGTCAACTTCTGGCCGGCGCTGCTGAACTCCATCATCAGTTCCGGACTCATCGCGGCATCCGTCGTCTTCTTCTCGACCCTCGCCGGCTGGGCGTTCGCCAAACTGCGGTTCCGCGGGGGACCCTGGCTGCTCGTCTTCGTCGTGGGCACGATGGCGGTCCCGACCCAGCTGGGCGTCGTGCCGCTGTACATCCTGTTCAGCGAGCTCGGGTGGACCGGCCAGCTCGGCGCGATCATCGTCCCCGCGCTCACGAGCGCGTTCGGGGTGTTCTGGATGACGCAGTACCTGCGCCAATCGGTGCCCGACGAGCTGATCGAGGCCGCGCGCGTCGACGGGGCGAGCTCGTTCCGCACGTTCCTCACCGTGGGGGTTCCGGCCGCGCGCCCCGCCGCCGCGATGCTCGGCCTGTTCACCTTCGTCAGCGCCTGGAACAACTTCTTCTGGCCGTTCATCGTGCTCGACCGCCAGAACCCGACGCTGCCGGTGGCCCTGTCGCTGCTGCAGTCCAACTACTTCGTCGACTACTCGATCGTCCTCGCGGGCGTGCTGCTGTCGACGATCCCGCTGCTGCTGCTGTTCGTGTTCGCGGGCAGGCAACTCGTCAGTGGCATCATGCAAGGGGCGGTCAAGGGATGACCCTCGCGCCCACGGAAGGAACCCGAACCATGTCCCAGTCCCGTTCGTTCCCCGAACGCTTCCTCTTCGGCGCTGCCACCGCCGCCTACCAGATCGAGGGCGCCGCCTTCGAGGACGGCCGAACGGCATCCATCTGGGACGCGTTCAGTCGCGTGCCCGATGCCGTGATCAACGCCGACAACGGCGACGTCGCGTGCGACCACTACCACCGCTACGCCGACGACGTGCAGCTGATGAAGCAGCTCGGCCTGCAGACGTACCGCTTCTCGACGTCGTGGTCGCGGGTGCGTCCCGACGGCGGCGCCCTCAATCCGAAGGGCGTCGATTTCTACAAGCGCCTCGTCGACGAGCTGCTCGGTGCCGGCATCCTGCCCTGGCTGACGCTCTACCACTGGGACCTCCCGCAGGCGCTGCAGGAGAAGGGCGGCTGGACCGTCCGCGAGACGAGCGATCTCTTCACCGAGTACGCGCTCGACATGCACGACGCCCTCGGCGACCGCGTCGACGTGTGGACGACGCTGAATGAGCCGTGGTGCTCGTCGTTCCTCAGTTACACCGCCGGTGCCCACGCCCCGGGGCACTACTCGCAGGCCGAGGGCATGCTCGCCGCGCACCACCTGCTGCTGGGTCACGGCCAGACCGTGCGGGAGCTGCGCGCCCGTGACGCCTCGCTCAACCTGGGGCTGACGCTGAACCTCACGGTGGCGGATGCCGTGAACCCGGCCAACCCCGCCGACCTCGACGCTGCGCGACGCATCGACGGGCAGTTCAACCGCTGGTTCCTCGATCCGGTGTTCCGTGGACAGTATCCGGCCGACATCATCAAGGACTTCCGCGACACCGACGCCGAGGCCGTCGCGCGCTGGCAGGAGGCCGTCCAGCCTGGCGACCTCGACATCATCTCGACGCCCATCGATTCGCTCGGGGTGAATTACTACCACGGTGAGCTCGTCGGCGGAACGCCGCCGGAGGTCGACCCGCCGGCCGGCGACGCCCCCACCCCGCGCCCGATCGGCAAGCCCTTCCCCGCACACCAGAACCTGTACTGGCACGACCGGGGCCTGTCGCGCACGAACATGGGCTGGGAGGTGCAGCCCGAGGGGCTGACCCGCCTGCTCGAGCGGGTGAGCGAGGAGTACGCGGCCCCCGTCGGCACCGCGCTGTACGTCACCGAGAACGGCGCGTCGTACGACGACGAGGTCGTGACCGATGACGGCGAGAAGCGCGTGCACGACACCGAGCGCGTCGAATTCGTCGAGGCGCACCTGGCGGCGGTCCTGGATGCCGTGGAGAAGGGCGTCGACGTGCGCGGCTACTTCTACTGGTCGCTGCTGGACAACTTCGAGTGGGCCTGGGGCTACGCCAAGCGGTTCGGCATCATCGCCGTCGATTACCAGACGCAGGAGCGCACCATCAAGGACTCCGGCCGGCAGTACGCTCGCATCATCGCCGAGCGCGCACTGGCCACCGAACCCGCGGTGTGACCTTCGCGCGAGGGACCCGAGGAGGCACCGCGATGGAACTCGCACCCGTTCGAGGTACCGCAACGATCGAAGAGGTGGCGGCGCGCGCCGGCGTCTCGAGATCGACGGTCTCGCGCGTGGTCAACGGTTCCACCGCGGTCTCTCCCGCGGCCCTCGAGGCCGTGCGCCGCGCGATCGATGAACTGCAGTACGTTCCCAACCGCGCGGCGCGCTCCCTCGCCAGCCGGCAGACGCGCGCCATCGCACTCGTCATCCCCGAGCAGACCGACCGGTTCTTCGGCGACCCGTTCTTCGCGTCGATCGTCGCGGGCATCGGCGAGGTGATCGGCGAGAGCGACTACGTCATGAACATGCTGATCGCCAGCGACGACGCCAGCGCGAAGGCGCTCGCCTACCTGCGCGGTGGCAGCGTCGACGGCGCGATCGTCGCGTCACATCACACGAGCGACACCTTCCTGGAGCGCATCGCCGATGTGGTGCCGGTCGTCTACGGCGGGCGACCGGCGCGCGTGCGCGCCGAGGACTACTACGTCGATGTCGACAACGTGGCGGGCGGTCGAGCGGCGACCGCGTACCTGATCGCCCGCGGGCATCGCCGTATCGCCACCGTCTCGGGGCCCCCCGACATGCCCGCCGGTATCGACCGCTTGCAGGGTTTCCGTGACGAGATGGCAGCGGCGGGGCTGGAACCCGTCGCCGTCGAGAACGGCGACTTCACCGAGATGGGCGGGGCGCTCGCCATGAACCGCATCCTCTCGGCGGGCGCCGAGATCGACGCTCTCTTCGTCGCGAGCGACCTGATGGCCCGCGGCGCCTACGCCGCCCTGCGCGAGAAGGGCATCGAGCCGGGGCGCGACGTCGCGGTCGTCGGATTCGACGACTCGTCGGTATCCACCGCGCTCGCACCCGCGCTGACCACCGTGCGCCAGCCCTCGCTCACGCAGGGGCGGCACATGGCATCCGTGCTCCTCGACATCCTCGCCGGGCGACCGGCGGTGCACGCGACGATCCTGCCGACCGAGATCGTCGAGCGCGCGTCGGCCTGACCCGGAGCCCGGGCGGCGGGGAGTTCCGCACGCTGCCGCGTCGGGCGGGCCGCCCCGAGAACAGCGGATGCCCCAGAACAGGCCCTCAGCGCTCGGATCCTCCTGTGGCGGGCGCATCGCCTGTTCTCGTCACGGTCGGCGGATCAGCGAACCCCGGGACGCGGCTGCTGGTACACGTCGGGGACGTCGTCGCCGTCGGCATCCACTTCTTCGGCGAGGGCGAGCTGCTTGTAACGGCGGTTGCGCACGAGCAGCACCGCCGATGCGAATACGGATGCCAACAGCGAGGCCACCATGATGGCGATCTTCGCGTCGTCGGTGTGCGGCGAGCCCGCGGGGAAGCTCAGCTCGGCGATCAGCAACGAGACGGTGAAGCCGATGCCGGCGAGCAGGCCCACGCCCGTCAGGTCGATCCACTTCAGCGCCGGATCGAGGCGCACCTTCGTCACGAGAGTGAGCAGGCGCACGCCGAGCAGGATGCCGATGGGCTTGCCCAAAACGAGACCGGCGACGACGCCGATCGTCACCGGATCCATCACGGCGCGCAGGAGCCCCTCGCCCCCGCCGACCGATACGCCGGCGGCGAAGAAGGCGAACAGCGGCACGGCGATACCCGCGGACAACGGCCGGAAGCGGTGCTCGAACTGCTCGGCGAGATCCATGCCTCGGATCTCGGGTCGGCGACGGGATGCGGCCACGGGAACCGTGAAGGCAAGGGCGACACCGGCGATCGTGGCGTGAACCCCCGATGCGTGCAGGAAGGCCCACGCGGCGAAACCGATCGGGAGCAGCACGACCCAGGCCCCCCACGACGCGCGGGCGAACCACGCGCGCCCGCGGTGGGCGACGACGCCGTAGACGACGACGAGCACCGCGAACAGCGCGAGGGGAAGCAGCGAGATGTCGCTGGTGTAGAAGATCGCGATGATCGCGATGGCGATGAGGTCGTCGACCACGGCCAGGGTCAGCAGGAAGATGCGCAGCGGCCCGGGCAGGTGCGAGCCGACGAGTGCCAGCACGGCGACGGCGAACGCGATGTCGGTGGCGGTGGGGATCGCCCACCCTGCCAGCAGGCTCGGCTGCGTGTGCACGATGGCGACGTAGATCAGCGCGGGCATCGCGACACCGGCGAAGGCCGCCGTCACGGGCACGACCGCCGTGTTCAGTCTCCGGAGACTCCCCACGACGATCTCTCGCTTGAGTTCGAGGCCGACCAGGAAGAAGAAGACCGCGAGCAGGCCGTCGGCCGCCCAGGAGCCGACGCTGAGTTCGAGGTGCCACGGCTCGTAACCGAACCGAAGATCGCGCAGGGCGAAGTACGCATCGGATGCGGGCGAGTTCGCCCAGATGATGGCGGCGATCGCGGCGACCACCAGCAGCATGCCGCCGACGGACTCGCGACGCAGCAGAGTGGTGACGCGGTGCACCTCGGCGTAGCCGGGCCAGCCGGGCGCGCGGACGGTGTCGTGGCTCATGGGACTCCTGAGGGGTCGATCGACAGAATGTCGACCAGACTTCCCGACGCACCGGAGACGATCATATCGCCGAGGCCTGGCGGCTTCGACGGGCTTCTCGCCCCGTGCTGCATGAGGTAGGCAGCCCGTCGAAGCAACCGCGAACGGCGGGGCCCCCGCGGGTTCGGCCCGCGTGGCGTGCGAGATCACCGAGCCCGTCGGAGGGGGCGCGTCGGCGCTCAGTCCTCTTCGGGGTTGAAGTGCGACGCGGTGTCGGAGTGGCCGGCGGCGACGCCGTCGGGGTCGTTCGGGATGGTGCCGTCGGCGCCGAGCCCGCCGGGCTTGGCCTCGCCGTCGGAGTCATCCGACGCGGCGGCGGGTGCGTCCTCGTCGGGCGAGACCTCGACGTCGGCGCCTTCGTACGCGTCCTCGTCGGCGGCGGCCTGCGAAGGGTCGGAGATGTCGGATGCCATGAGCGTGCCTCTCGTCGTCGGTGGCGGGGGACCGGTCGGTGCCCGCCGGAAGCCCGACATTACCGAGCGGCCGGGACTCGGCATCCCCTCTTGCGGCGGCGATGCGGGGTGTGCTGCTGGGCGTCCGAGTCACGCAACGACGGAGTGCGCCGCCCCCGATGCGGCGCACCCCGTCTGTTCGTCAACGACCGGGGGAGTGGTCGACGAACGATCACTCCGCCGTCGACGACTCCGCTCCCGTGGTGGGTTCGGCTTCGGCGTCGAAGTAGCCGAGCGACTGCTCCTGCAGGAACGCACAGAGTTCTGCCGCGATCTGGAGCTCGTGGGTGAGGGCGTTCAGCTCGAAGCTGGTGAGATCAAGCACCCCATCGGCCTGTTCGATGACGACGTGCCAGTTGAGCTCGTCGCCGACCGGTCGCGGTTCGATCCAGACGGTGTTGGGAGCGTTTTCCAGCGGCACGACGACCAAACCCAGATCCTGGTTGTTCTCGGCGTCGTGCACGACCACGCGGACCGTCTCGGCGCCGCCGCGGGCCTCGACGAAGTCGGCCACCCAATGTTCGAGTGTCTTCTTGTTGTGGAAGGGCATCGGGTCCTCCTGTGACGGTCCGTCGGGCGAGGGCGAGGGCGAGGGCCGAGGACGGGTCAGGCTGCCGCGGCGAGCTGCGCGCGGTGCGAATCCTCCTGCTGCTGCCACGTCGCGGCATTGAGCAGCAGGCCTGACGACATCGCGGCCTGGTCGGCGAGTTGGCGGAGATAACCGCCGGAGAGGCGTGCGGACTCGGGAGACGAGTACTGGAACCGCAGCGAGATCGCCGGCTGGATCCACAGGGTGGTTCGGCTGTGCGCGGCCTCGGTGTCGGTCCAGGTGATCGTGAACGACTCGCCGCGGCGCAGCTTCGTCGCGAGCACGACCTGCAGGTACTGCAGCAGGCGGTCGTCGATGTCGATCGGCTGAGGGTCGGAACCGTAGTAGAGGTGTCCCATGGTGACTCCTGGAGGGGTGGAATGCGAGCGATTCAGAAAACGAGGGAGGCGATGGCGCTGACGGCCAGTACTGAGACGGCCGCGGCTGCGGCGGTGACGCCCACGTAGAGCCGCCGCGCGGTGGCATCGGCCGGTGTCGCGACGAACGTGGTGCGGCGAAGGGGAGTGGGCTGCGCCCAGGTGAACACGTTGCTGGTCATCTCGATTGTCCTTCCGACTCTGCCCGGACACTCTCGGCCCGCTGGTGATCAAGCTAGCAGATAGTCAACACGCTTAGGTAACCCGGTTGAGTGTCACCGACCTTTAATGTCACGATGGATGAAGGTCAGCCTCAGAACCTTACGGAGCTAGGTATAGTTGGCGACAGCGTACGAAACCTAGGGAGCGAGATGATGAACGCAGAAAAGGGTGAGACGTCCCCCCTGATGACAGCGCTGGCGCTGTACAGCTGGGAACGCGACGACGCCGCTGCGCGAGCGCGTAAGCAGCTCGGGGTCAACGAGCTCGACGCCAAAGCCCTGGCGTACATCAGTCTCAACCCGGGGGTGCGGCCCTCAGAGCTCGCCGGCCACCTGGGCGTGACCTCTGCGGGGATCACCACGTTGGTCGAGCGTCTCGTGCGTCGCGGCATCATGCGCCGTGAAGCCGACGAGAACGACCGGCGCGTCAGCCACATCCACCTTGCGGTCGACCTCGAGAAAGAGCCCTGGTCTCAGCTCGCCCACTTCCAGAACACGTTCCGCGGGGTCGTCGAACAGCTCGACCCCCAGGTCGAACGAGATTTCGCGGCGTTCTTACGGCACGCGACCCTCGCGGCGAAGGAGCGAGCGGCCAGTGTCGACCGTGCCGCGGTCACCGGCGTCCCCGCCGTGTGATCAGTTCGGGGCGTCGGCTTCGAGTTGTGCCATGTGCGCCACTGATTTGCGCTGGAGGAAGGCGCACAGGTCGGCGGCGTGCATCAACTCACGGCAGAGGTCGTAGACGGCGTCCGGCGACAATGCGGTCACCTCGGGTTGCGCCTCGAACGTGACCCGCCAGTCGGGAGCGCCGACGGCCATCGGCGCCAGGTAGACCGACGTGGTGGCGTTGGCCAGCGGGAAGATGACGAGCCCACTGTCGACGCCGTCGACCGGATCCTGATCGGCGACGAACGCGACTCCCCCGCCGGCAGCGCCACTCGCATCGAACTCTGCGAGCCACGCCTGCAACGTGTCTTTACTGCGAAACGGCACCCTCGCACCCTCTCGTTATTCGGCCAGCGGCATCCCGCCCTGAGAATCGTACGACACAGCGAATCGTCGTTGAGAGTCTGCCGACCCGGCGACGTCACGCCACGGCATCGGCCGCGTGACTCGCTCGTGCGTGCGCGGCCGCGCGGACGCGGAACGCACACGCCCCCGCGTGATGCCCTCGTGCGTGCGCGGTCGCACGGACGCGGAACGCGCACGCCCCCGCGGGGACGTGCGCGTTCGAGCCGGCCGGGTCAGGCCGAGAGAGCCGGCTGCTTCACGACGAGGCGGTCGCCGTCCCAGCCCACGGGCATCGGGTCGGTGATGCCGCCGACGAAGCCGCCATCGGGGCCGACGTTGCGGAACGCGAGCAGCTGCCACGCGCCCGCGCGGTCCTGGATCAGGCGACCGACGTAGAGGTCGTCGTCGGTGATCGGGGTGGCGGCCCCGATGTCGAACGGGCCGAGCACGCTGTCGGCGGCCACCGCCCACACCGCACCGCGTGGGTGGCGTGCGCGCACGGCATCCATCGCCTGGGCGGTCATGCACGAGAACAGCAGCACGGCGCGGCCGTCGACCACCTCGACCTGCGTCACCTCGAGCTGACCGAAGCCCTCGTCGGAAGGGTCGCTGACGGGAGCCTGGAGCGTCCACGTCTCGAGGTCGGGCGAGGTCGCGTGAGCGACGACGCCGCTGCCGTTCAGCGGACCGCGCGGCGTGCGGGCGGTGACGTACATGTGCCACCCGTCACCGGCGGGGTCGGCGAACACCCACGGGTCGCGGAAGGCCTCGTCGTGCCAGGCGGTGGTGGCGAGGCGCTCGTAGACCTCGCCGTCGGCCTCGAGCACCGGGTTCGCCGGGTTCTTGTGCCAGGTGAACAGGTCGTCGCTGGTGGCGTAGCCGATGCGCTGCACGTTGCGTCCGTCGTCGCCCAGTCGAGAGCCCGTGTAGAAGAGGAACCAGGTGCCGTCTTCGCGGCGAACGGTCGAGCCCGTCCAGGTGGCGAGCGCGTCGAAGTCGTCGGCGCCGCCGCGCACGAGGGCGTCGGCGACGCGCTCCCACGACATCAGGTCGGTCGAGACGGCGTGGCCCACCGAGGCGCGGTAGTGGCGGTCTTCAGGGTCGTGCAGTGCGCGCGAGGCGTACAGGAAGAACAGGTGGTAGGTGTCACCGTCGTCGGCGAACCAGAAATCCCACACGTAGGAATCGGCGAGGTCGAACACGTCAGGCACTCTCTTTCGATGCAGCGGATCGCTGCAGGTCTTCTCGGGTCGGGGGGTCCATGCCCTCGCGCCCGACCGTGATCGCGGCGGCCGCCGCGGCACGTCGGAGGAGGGGAGGCAGGGTGGCGTCGTCGAGCGCGTGCACCGCGGCGCGCAGCTCGGCGGTGTCGCCGGCGATGTTCAGGATGCCGTCGAGCAGCGTCCCCATGAAGGTGTCGCCGGCGCCGACGGTGTCGACCACGCGGGTCGCGACGGCGGGGATCTCGACCGTGGCGTGGGCGGTGACGCCGAGAGAACCGGCATCCCCGTCGGTGATGACGGCGAGACCTGTGCCCAGCGCGACCCACTCGCGCGCCACCTCGAGGGGGGCGACACCGGGATACAGCCACGCGGCGTCTTCGGCGCTCGCCTTGACGACATCGCTCAGCGCGACGAGCGCCTCGACGCGCGCGCGGGCGTCGGCGACACCGCCGGTGAGGGCGGGTCGGATGTTGGGGTCGTAACTGACCAGCGCGGTGGCGCGGGCGCGCTCAGCGGCCGCGCGCACCTCGTCGGCGCCCGGTGCGAGGGTCGCCGCGACCGATCCGGTGTGGAAGATGCGCGCGGCGGGCACCTCGACGGGCTCGGGGAGCACCCAGTCGATGTCGAAGTCGTAGGTCGCGTTGCCGAGGGCGTCGATCACCGCGTTGGCGGTGGCCGTGCGCTCAGGCGAACCGGCCGAGTGGAGCGCGACTGCGGATGCCGAGAGCCAGTCGTTCAGCGCCCGGCCGCGCTCGTCGTCGGCGACGCGGGCCACCAGGGCGGTGTCGCGACCCAGCCGTCCCAGTGCGACGGTGACGTTGGCGGGGCTTCCGCCGGGGCGCTCGGCCGCCCCGGCGGAAGTGGTGACGATGTCGATGAGTGCTTCGCCGAGCACGACGACATCGAGTTGACGGCTCATCCCTTGACCCCCGATGCGGCGATGCTGCTGACGAATGCGCGCTGGAACACCAGGAACACGATCAGCACGGGCAGGGTGATGAGCGAGGTGTAGGCCATGACCTCACCCCACGCGGTGTTGAGCTGGAAGAAGTACTGCATGCCGACCATGACGGGTCGCAGCTCCTCCTTCTGCACGACCATGAGGGGCCAGAGGTACTGGTTCCACGCGGGCAGGAAGGTCAGGATCGCCACCGTCGCGAAGGCGGGGCCCGACAGGGGCACGATGATGCGGCGGTAGATCGTGAACCAGCTCGCCCCGTCGATGCGCGCCGCCTCGTCGAGGGACTGCGGGATGGTGGAGAAGTACTGCGCGAACAGGAAGATCGAGAAGGCGTTCGCGATGAACGGCACGATCTGCACCTCGTATGTGTTCAGCCAACCGAAGTCGTACTTCAGCACGCCGCCCTCCATGACGAGGGTCGGCAGCTGGTTGACCCAGTAGACCATGGGTACGGCGATCGTCTCGAACGGCACGATGAGGGTCGCGATGATGAGGGCGAGCACGACGACCCGACCCTTCCACCGCAGGCGGGAGAGGGCGAAACCGGCGAGCGAGTTCACGATCAGACCGAGCCCCACGGTGAGCACCGTGACGAGGATCGAGTTGAACAGGAACTGCGCCACCGGCACGCGGTCGAAGACGCCGAAGTAGTTGTCGAGGCTGATCTCGCCGGTGGGCAGGAACGCCGCGGGCGAGTTGATGTCGCGGAGGATCTGCGCGTCGGGCTTGAGGCTCGAGACGAACATGAACACCAGCGGGAAGAGGAAGAACACCGCGAGGATCGACATCGACACGTACGTGAGGATGCGGCCGTTGCGGCCCTCCGACGAGCGGGTGCGCGTGCGGCCGGACGAGGTCTGACGTGCGGGGCGCGCGACGCGGGAGGCGCCTCCGGGGCGCTCGAGGGTGCTGGTCATGTCAGTTCTTCTCTCGGGTCAACCAGCGCTGGATGAGCGCGATGATGAGCACGGCGACGAAGAACAGCAGCGAGATGGAGGCGGCGTAGCCGATCTCCTGCTGCTCGTAGCCCTTGCGCACGGCGTGGAACACGACGGTCGACGTCGAGTTCAGGGGACCGCCCTGGGTCATCACGTCGACCTGCACGAACAGGCCGAGGGCGGCGATGGTGATCGTGACGAGGACGAACACCATGGTGGGGCGCAGGCCCGGCCACGTGACGTTGGTGAACTGACGCCAGCGGCTCGCGCCGTCCATGCGGGCGGCCTCGTAGAGCTCTTCGGGGATGGTCTGGAGGCCCGCGAGCCAGATGATCATGTGGAAGCCGACGGCCTGCCAGATCGAGAGCACGATGATGGCGGGCAGCGCCGTGCTCGGGTCGTTCAGCCAGTCGGCGCCCTGCAGCGCGCCGAAGGTGAGCGTGTCGATCATCGAGTTGATGAGGCCGTCGCTCTGGTACATGAAGCGCCACAGGATCGACACGACGACGATCGAGGTGACGACGGGGATGAAGAAGACGACGCGGAAGAACGTGGTTCCCCGCAGTCGCTGGTTCACCAGCACCGCGAGCAGCAGACCGAGGCCCGCCTGGACGGGGACCACGACCAGCGCGAACAGGAAGGTGTTCAGCGCAGACTGCAGGAACACCGGGTCGGCGGTGAAGGCCCGGAAGAAGTTGTCGAGTCCGACGAAGCGCGGCGGGTTCGGCGAGATCAGGCGGGCGTTGGTGAACGACAGCGTGAAGGCCAGCAGCACCGGGACGATCAGGAAGAGCAGGAGCAGGAGGGCTGCGGGGGCCATCATCGCCAGGCCCGCCCACGTCTCGCGTCCGCGGGAGGAGCGGAAGCGGCTGAGGGATCGGCGCGGCTGCTTCGCCGCGGCGACCGGAGGAGACACGGTCATCAGGTTCTTCTTTCGCGGGTCGCGGTGGGGGCCCGGGAGGGGCCCCCACCGCTGGGCGCGGCGTTACTTCGCGCCGTAGCCGTCGTTGGACTCGATGTTGGTGTCGATCTCGGTGACCGCGGCATCCAGAGCCGACTGCACGTCGGCGCCGTTCATGATGTCTTTGGCCGCCGTCTCGAACGTGGTCGAGATCACCGCGTAGGCGGGGGTCTCGGGACGAAGCACCGCGTATTCCTTCGAGAACTCCGCGAACGCACGCAGGGCGCCGTCGGTGGAGTTGAAGTACTTCGACGCCTCGGTGGCCGCCTCGGTGGCGGGGATTACGAGCTGCTCGTCGGCGAACTGGGTGATGTACTTGTCGTCGAAGCTGAACTCCAGGTACTCGCGCGCGCCCTCGGGGTCGCTGCACGAGGCCGAGATGCCCCACTGCCACGAACCGCCACCGATCTTGGGGCCGTTGCCGAGGTCCGGCGGCGGGAGGATCAGCAGGTCGTCGCCGACGGCATCCACCGACGCGAGACCGTTCCACACACCGGTGTAGCTGAGCGCGACCTCACCGTCGACGAACTCCTGGTTGCCCACGGTGCCGCCGCTGTTGGCGTAGCCCTTCTTGAACAGGTCCTGGAACCAGGTGCCCCACTTCACGGCATCCGGGCCGTTCAGCGCGCCGTCGGCCGACAGCATGGTGTCGCGGTCGATGAGGTCGCCGCCGAAGCTCTGCAGGAACGGCGAGTAGGCGTAGGGCCACCACTCGCCCTTGTCCTCGGCGCCGAGGTCGATGGGGGTGTCGTAGCCGGCGGCCTTCAGGGTCGCCAGCGCCGTGTCGAATTCGGCGGCGGTCCAGGGCTGCTCGATGGTGGGGATGCGGATGCCGTTGGCGTCGAGCACCGACTTGCGGGCGAAGATGCCGAGCGCGGCATCCCAGTAGCCGGCCGAGTAGATCTCGTCGTTGTACTTTCCGACTGCGGTGGGGAGGAGCTTGTCGGTGATGTCGCTGGAGATGTTCAGCGGCTGCAGGTAGTTGGCCCACGCCCAGTTGGGCATGATCGGGCCGTCGAGGTCGAGCAGGCACGGCAGGTCGCCCGAGGCCGCCGCCGCGACGATCGCGTCGTTGTACGCGCCCTGCGGGAACGACTCGGTCTTGACCTCGTACTTCTCCTGCGAGGCGTTGAAGTCTTCGATGATCTGCTCGTAGACCGCGAGCTCGGCGGGGTTGCCGGCCGAGTGGGTCCACATGGTGAGCACGGTCCGACCGTCTTCGGTCGTCGCGCCACCTTGCCCTGCCTGGCCGCAGCCGGTCAGCGCGAGCGCTGCGACGACACCGGTCGCGGCGAGCGGGATGAAGGACTTCTTCATCGGGTTCCTTTCGAGTGGGCGGCGACATCGCTGTCGCCATAGAGGGGGGCCGCGGGGTGCGGCGTCAGTCCGTGACCCGGGGTTCCCGCGCGCTGCCGAGGGGCGCGGGAGGGCCGACGGAAGCCCGACGGACGATCGGGCAGTCCATGAGGTGGGGGGAATCAGTGTCCGCCTCGCGGAGGCCGAGGGCGACCTCCATGGCCCAGCGGCCCATGGCCGCGTGGGGGAGCGAGACGGTGGTCAGGGGCGGATCGAGCTCTGCCGCGACCAGCTGCTGGTCGTCATAGCCGACGATGGACAGGTCTTCGGGAATGCGGATGCCGTGGCGGTGCGCCCACATCACGACGCCGGCCGCGATGCGGTCGTTGAAGGCGAAGATGCCGGTGGGGCGCTCGTCTTCGGGGAGGGCCATGAGTTCGGCGATCGCGCCCTGACCGCCCGCGGCGGAGGTCTCGGCGAACACGTGCAGCGAGGCGTCGGGTTCGACGCCGGCCTCGGCGAGCACGTCGATGTAGCCCTGCAGGCGCAGCTGGGCGGCGACCGGGCGGTCGGCGTCGCCGTCGTCGATGTAGGCGATGCGGGTGTGGCCGGCGTCGACGAGCTCCTGCGTGGCGGCGCGGCCACCGGCGTAGTCGTCGGGTACGACGGCCGGGTAGCCGCCGCCCTCGGGGCGGCAGTCGAGGAAGACCGTGCCGCGGGGGAGTCCGGCGGGTGCCGGCATGACCCGGTGGTACATCGAGGCGTAGACCATGCCGTCGACGCGGTGGTTGACGAGGGTGGAGATCGCGTCGGACTCGATCTCGGGATGGCCGTCGGTGTCGACGAGGATGACGAGCCGGCCGTTCTCGCGGGCGACCTCCTGGGCCCCGGCGAGCATGCGTCCGGCGAAGGGGGTCGTGGCGATGCGGTCGGAGACGAGGCCGATGGTGCCGGTGACGCGGGTGCGCAGGCTCCGGGCGATCGGGTTGGGCGAGTAGCCGACCTCGTCGGCGACGCGGCGGACCCGCTCTTTGGTCTCGTCGGAGATGCGGGACTCGGCGTCGTTCAGCACGAGAGACACGGTCGCGGGGGAGACTCCGGCCGCTTTCGCGACGTCGGCGAGACGCACTCGAGTCATCGCTCCACCCTCCGTTGGATAATCGATTTACCTTGCCGATAAAACGATTTATCAGCGACCGAGATCAGTGTGGGGTCTGGGATGCCACGGTGTCAAGTAACGGAACGGCAACGGTGTTCGCGGCGTCGGTCCGCGGCATCCCGATTCCCGGCGGCGGTGGGGCCCGCGGAGCGCCGTCACGCGGAGTCGGGCCTGGACATGCCGTGAAGGACCGGCGCCGGTTTTCTTCGCCGAGACCGTATCCGATTATCCAGACCGCAGCCGTTCGGCGGCAATCACGTGCGGCTTCGGCAAACGGATGCGACCTCGGCGAGGTGCGCGCGGTGACGGGCGCGCCCCGCGAGGGCGCGCCCGGCGTCAGGCGGGGTCGCCGCCGAGCGGCCCCACCGCCGGGATCGGGCCGCCGTCGTCGGCGCCGGTCTTGCGGGCGCGGGCGATGGCGTTGCCGAGGTGGTAGATCACCAGGGCAGCGACCGAGCCGAGCACGATGGCGCCGAGCTGGAACTGCCCGAACTGCATCGAGAAGCCGGCGATCGCCATCACCAGCGATACGGCGCCGGTGTACTGGTTGACCGGGCGTGAGAAGTCCACGCGGTTGTCGACCCAGATCTTGATGCCGATGATGCCGATCAGGCCGTACAGCGCCGTCGTCACGCCACCGAGAACCCCGGGCGGGATGGTGTTGAACACCGCGCCGACCTTGGGCGAGAGGCTGAGCAGGATCGCGGTGAGACCGGCGACCCAGTACACGGCGGTCGAGTACACGCGCGTGGCCGCCATGACGCCGATGTTCTCGCCGTACGTGGTGGTGCCCGAGCCGCCGAACGAGCCCGCGAGCGTCGTGGCCACGCCGTCGGCGATGAGGGCGCGACCGGTGGAGCGGTTGGCGGTGGCATCCGTCATCGCGGCGACTCCGCGCACGTGACCGACGTTCTCGGCCACGAGCACCAGCACCACGGGCAGGAACATCGCGATGACCGACCACGTGCCCGCCGACGCGAAGTCGGGGAAGTGCAACTCGGGCAGACCGAGCCAGGGGGCGGCCCCGACCGCGGCGAAGTCGATGAGCGTCTCACCGGTCGCGGCCTGGATGAGCACGGTTGCGATGTAGCCGACGATGACGCCGAGGAAGATCGAGATGCGTCCGAGGAAGCCGCGGAACAGCACGCTGAACAGGATGACGGCGATCAGCGTGATCGTTGCGGGCAGGGGCTGCAGCTGGAAGCTCGCCCAGGCCACGGGTGCCAGGTTGAAACCGATCAGCGCCACGATCGCACCGGCGACGACGGGCGGCATGACCTTGTCGACCCAGCCGAGGCCGGCGAACTGCACGATGAACCCGACCGCCGCCAGCAGCACGCCGACGGCGACGATGCCCGCGAGCGCCGAGCCCGTGCCGGCCATGGTCGTGGCGGCGGTGATCGGCGCGATGAACGCGAACGACGAGCCCAGGTAGCTGGGGAGGCGGTTCTGGGTGATCAGCAGGAACAGCAGGGTGCCGACGCCCGAGAACAGCAGCGTCGTCGACACGGGGAAGTCGGTGAGCACCGGCACGAGGAACGTCGCGCCGAACATCGCGATGACGTGCTGGAGTCCGATCGCGACCGTGGCACCCCAGGTGAGGCGCTCGCCGGGGGCGACGACGGCCCCGGGTTCGACGGTGCGCCCGTTGCCGTGCAGCTTCCAGCGGAACATGTGTCTCCTTGGGTCGGGGGTCCCTTCGACAGGCTCAGGGACCGATTGCGGAGGGCCGGTGGCTGAGCCTGTCGAAGCCTCCGCCGGTGGCTGAGCGCTTCGAAGCCTCAGGCCGGGGGTCCCTTCGACAGGCTCAGGGACCGATTGCGGAGGGCCGGTGGCTGAGCCTGTCGAAGCCTCCGCCGGTGCGGGGTCAGGCCGTGAGCAGGCGCAACAGCTCGGCGTAGCGGTCGCGGGTGCGCTCGACGATCTCATCGGGGAGCGCGGGGGGCTCGCCCTGCTTGTCCCAGTTCTCGGCGAGCCAGTTGCGCACGATCTGCTTGTCGAAGCTCGCCATGCGTTCAGCGGGGGTGGTTCCGGTGCGCCAGGCGTCGGCATCCCAGTACCTCGACGAGTCCGAGGTGAGCACCTCGTCGGCCAGCGTCAGCACGCCGTCGGCGTCGAAGCCGAACTCGAACTTCGTGTCGGCCAGGATCAGTCCGTGCGCCTCGGCGGTCGCCGACGCCCGACGGTAGATCGCGAGCGAGAGGTCGCGCAGCGCCGCGGCGGTCTCGGCGCCGACGATCTCGACCGACCGCTCGAACGTGATGTTCTCGTCGTGCTCGCCCATCGGGGCCTTGAACGCGGGCGTATACAGGGGCTCCGGCAGGCGGTCGCCGTCGTGCAGGCCCTCGGGGAGGGGGATGCCGCACACCGTTCCCTCGGCGCGATACTCGGCCCAGCCCGAGCCGGTGAGGTAGCCGCGCACCACGCACTCGATCGGCTGCATGTCGAGCGAGCGCACGAGCATGGCGCGCCCCTGCACGGCATCCGGGATCAGCGTGACGGCGTCGTCGCCGGCGAGGGCGTGGTCGGGCACGAGGTGGTTCGGGATCGAGCGACCGCCGTCGCCGCCGGCGAGCTGATCGAACCACCACAGGCTCAGCGTCGTCAGCAGCACGCCCTTGTCGGGGATGCCCGGAGAGAGCACGTGGTCGAAGGCGCTGACACGGTCGCTGGCGACGACGAGCAGGTGCGCGGGGGGCGCGCCCTCGGCCGTGTCAGCGGGGACGTACAGGTCGCGCACCTTGCCGGAATAGGTGTGGCGCCAGCCGGGAAGCTCGAGCGGGGGAGCGGAGGTCACCCGCTCATTATCGCGGGTGCGGCGGGCGCGCACCGGCGCGGATTGTGTCACACGCCCCGGCCGGGCGCCCGCCCCTGGGGCGGCTCGACGGCCCTGAGTAGCCTCGATGGAATGACCGAGGCATCGAGCGACTCCACGGCATCCATCGATCCGCACCTCGGGAGTCGTCACAAGACGATCCGCGGGTGGGTGTTCTGGCCCGCGGCCGGCATCGCCCTGGCCTTCATCGCATTCGCGATGGTGTTCCCGGATGCCGCCGAGGCGACGTTCGGGGCGGTGCAGACCACGATCGTCTCCGCCTTCAACTGGTATTACGTGCTGATCGCTGCGTTCTTCGTGGTCTTCGCACTGACCATGGGCTTCAGCCGGTTCGGCGGCATCAAACTCGGCAAGGACGACGACGAGCCCGAATTCTCGACGATGTCGTGGTTCTCGCTGCTGTTCGCCGCCGGCATGGGCATCGGTCTCGTCTTCTACGGCGTGAGCGAGCCGCTGAGCCACTTCATCGATCCGCGGCCCGGTGTCGAGGGGACGCCGAACCAGCTGGCGCAGCAGGCCATGTCGCAGACGTTCCTGCACTGGGGCGTGCACGCCTGGTCGATCTACGTCGTCATCGGCCTCGCCCTCGCGTATGCGTTCCACCGCCGCAAGCGTCCCCGCACGATCCGGTGGGCGCTGGAACCGATCCTCGGCGCCCGCCTCGTGCAGGGAGCCTGGGGCAACGCCGTCGATGTCGCCGCGCTGGTGGGGACGCTCTTCGGTGTCGCCACCTCGCTCGGCCTCGGCGTCATCCAGATCAGCGCCGGGCTCGACTACCTCGGCGTGGTGTCGCCGTCGGTGATCAGCGAGGCGATCATCGTCGGGATCATCACGGGCTTCGTGTTGTTCTCGGTGCTCTCGGGCGTCGGCAAGGGCATGAAGTGGCTGTCGAACATCAACCTCGTGCTCGCCGGTGTGCTGATGCTCTACCTGCTGTTCACCGGTCCCACCGAGTTCCTCCTGCGCGACGTCGTGCAGTCGATCGGCAATTACGTCCAGAACTTCGTCGGCCTCTCGTTCACCACGAGCGCGTACTCGGGCGAAGAGGGGGTGGCCTGGCAGGGAGCGTGGACCGCGTTCTACTGGGGCTGGTGGATCTCGTGGGCACCCTTCGTCGGCATCTTCATCGCGCGCATCTCGCGCGGACGCACGGTGCGCGAGTTCGTCACCGGAGTGATCCTGGTGCCCACGCTCGTCGGCATCCTGTGGTTCACGGTGCTGGGCGGCACCGCGATCTACGGCGAGCTGACCGGCACGGTGTCCTTGGTCGGCGCCGACGGCTCGGTCAACGTGTCGACGGCGCTGTTCCAAATGCTCCAGGGTGTGCCCGGGCCGGTCGTGCTGTCGGTCGGGTTCCTCATCTTGATCGGGATCTTCTTCGTCACCTCGGCCGACTCCGGCGCGCTGGTGATGGGCATGATCGCCACGGGCGGCGAGGAGGAGCCCAAGCGGTGGGTGCGCATCTTCTTCACCCTCGCGACCTCGCTCATCGCCTTCGCCCTGCTGCTGGCGGGTGGCCTCACCGCCCTGCAGACCGCCGCGATCAGCATCGCGCTGCCGTTCAGCGTCGTGCTGCTCGCCATCTGCGGGGCGACGGTCGTGGCGTTCCGCCGCGAGCTGCGGGCCTACGACAAGGCCGAGCGCGCGCAGTTGCGCGACTCCATCGGCGAGCACTACGGCCTCGAGGTCGAGGAGCCCAACCAGCGCGGGATCTTCGGCATCCCGATGCCGTGGGGCCGGACCCGCGGGGCGACGCCGGCCGAGGGTGTCACCAGGGAGGCCGGCCTCTGAACGAGCGCCGCGGCGGTGGGGCCGCGGCGCTTCCGATGGACGGTTTCCATCTCGCGAACGCCTCGCTCGATCGGCTCGATCGTCGTGAGCGCAAGGGAGCGCTGGACACCTTCGACGGATGGGGGTTCCTCGCTCTCCTGCGTCGTGTGCGAGACGAGACGGATCACACGGTCTACGCGCCGAGCTTCCGGCGCGAGGTCGACGAGGGGGTCGCGGGAGAGATCGCGATCGAACCGGCGGCGCGCATCGTCGTCGTGGAGGGGAACTATCTGCTCGTCGAGGACGAGCCGTGGGGGCGAGTCCGGGGGGCGCTCGACGAGGTCTGGTTCTGCGAGACACCGTCGACGGAACGCGAGACGCGACTGATCGACCGCCATATCCGGGGCGGGCGTACGCCCGAAGCGGCGGCCGCCTGGGCGCGCGAGGTCGACGGGGTCAATGCGGTCGTGATCGAGGCCACTCGCTCACGCGCCGACCTGATCGTGTCGGGTACGACGGGCGAGGTGCTCGTCGGCGATTGATCGTCGCCACACAGACGCCCCGTGCCATTGCGGCGCGGGGCGTCGTGGTGTTCGCACCGCCTCGCCGTCGACGCTCGGGCGTCGATCGTCCTGACGATTCCCGTGTCGGCGAACGGCATCGGCCACGCGCGCGGGGTGGGTGCGTGTCGAGAAGGGCGTATAGTCCAGGTGGACTAGTCGAAACGGACCATGAGGAGGACGAATGCCGGAACGCACGCGCCTCACTCCGCTCGCCGTCATGATTCTCGCCACCCTCCGCGAGGGCGACATGCACCCCTATGAGCTCATGCGCCTGCTCAAAGAGCGGCGCGACGATCGCCTCGTCCCCCTGCAGAAGGGCACGATCTACCACACGGTGGCCCGGCTGGAACGCCACGGTCTGCTCGCCGAGGTCGGTGTCGACCGGGAGGGCAACCGCCCCGAGCGGACCACGTACACCGTGCTGCCTGCCGGCGACCGGGCCGTCGAGAAGTGGGTACGCGCCGAGCTTCCCCGGATCGACCGGGCGAGCGAGTTCCGCGTCGCCCTCTCCGAGGCTCACAACCTCGAGCGCGACGAGGTCGTCGCCCTGCTCGACCAGCGCCGCGCGCTCCTCACCGCGTCGATCGACGAGCACCGCACGGGGCTCGAAGTCGCGACCGCGCGCGGAACCCCCGAGCAATTCCTCGTCGAGCTGCAACGCCAAGCCGCGCTGCTCGACGCCGAACTCGCGTGCCAGGACTCCCTGCGCGCGCGTCTCGTCGATCGGTCGCTGCCCTGGGGCATCGCCGAGATTCCCGAACACATCCAGAAGAAGCATCGCGTCTCAAAGGAGACCACCCCATGACCGATTCCCGCGCCGCCTCCGCGGCATCCCCGTCCTCCGGGTCGATCCGCACCGGATCGTTCACGACCCCCGCCAAGAGCCCCTGGCCCGCCCTCTGGGCGCTGGTCATCGGGTTCTTCATGATCCTGGTCGACACCACGATCGTCTCGGTCGCCAACCCCGCCATCAAGGCCGCGCTCGACCCGAACACCAACAACCTCGACAACGTCGTGTGGGTCACCAGCGCCTACCTGCTGACGTACGCCGTGCCCCTGCTCATCACCGGCCGGCTCGGCGACCGCTTCGGCCCGAAGAACGTCTACCTCGCGGGTCTGGCGCTCTTCACCCTCGCCTCCCTCGCGTGCGGCCTGTCGTCGTCGCTCGAGATGCTCATCGTCGCCCGCGCCGTGCAGGGCCTGGGTGCCGCTCTGGTCACCCCGCAGACCATGGCCGTCATCACCCGCACGTTCCCGCCGCAGCGCCGAGGGGCTGCAATGGGCCTCTGGGGAGCGACCGCCGGCGTGGCCGTGCTGGTGGGGCCCCTCGCGGGCGGCCTGCTCGTCGACGGCCTCGGCTGGGAGTGGATCTTCTTCATCAACATCCCCGTGGGTGTCATCGGATTCATCGCGGCGCTCATCCTCGTGCCGCAGCTGCCCCGCACCGCGCACAAGTTCGACATCCTCGGTGTCGTGTTGAGCGCCATCGGCCTGTTCCTCATCGTGTTCGGCCTGCAGGAGGGCGAGCACTACGCCTGGGCGGCGTGGATCTGGCTCATGGTCGCCGCCGGTGTCGTGGTGATGGGCGTGTTCATCTGGACCCAGCGCCGCACGGGCGAACCGCTGGTGCCGCTCGAGCTGTTCCGTGATCGCAACTTCTCGGTCGCGAACCTCGCGATCGCCGCGGTCGGCTTCACCGTGACGAGCATGGCGTTGCCGCAGATGTTCTACCTGCAGCTCGCGCGCGGCCTCACGCCCACTGAGGCGGCGCTGCTGCTCGTGCCGCTCGCCATCCTGTCGGGTGTGCTCGCGCCCTTCGCCGGTAAGCTGCTCGACCGCACCGATCCGCGTTTCCTCCTCGTGCCGGGGCTGCTGCTGGTCGCGGGCTCCCTGGGCATCTACGTCGCCCTGATCCTCAACGACGCGCCCATCTGGGCGTTCCTCATCCCCTCGGCGCTCATGGGTGTCGGAAACGCCGGCATGTGGGGGCCGCTGGCCACCACCGCGACGCGCAACCTGCCGCCGCGCCAGGCCGGCGCCGGTGCGGGCATCTACAACACGACCCGCACCGTCGGCTCGGTCATCGGCTCGGCATCCATCGCCGCGTTCATGCAGGCCCGGCTCGAGGCGAACCTGCCGGGTGCCGCCGACGCGTCGGCGAGCTTCGGCGGGGGTTCGCTGCCGCCGCAGGTGGTGCAGGGCTTCTCGCAGGCGATGGGGCAGTCGCTGCTGCTCCCGGTGGCCGTGATCGTCGTGGGTCTCGTGGCCGTGCTGTTCATGCGGCGCCCCTCGGTGATCCGCCCCCACGGGTCTCCGCGTGACGCGGCTCCGGCGCAGGCGCAGGCCGCGCCGGCAGCGGCGGGCGAGTAGCAACGACTCGAGAACGCCGTCGTCCCGTCGAGGGGCGGCGGCGTTCGTCGTTCCCCGCAGGCGCGGGGCCAAACTATTGACTTATACGGCGCTATAGTCAAAATAGAGAACGGATGCCGCGACACGGTCGTCCACTCCCGCCCGACGACAGAAGGAGCCGACCTTGACCGCCACCGCTACCGCCCCGCGCCGTTCCGCCCCGATCGCCGCGCACCCCGCCGCCGCGTCCTGGCCCCGCACCGCCGGCATCCTGATCCTCGCCGGAGGGGTCATGCTCACCGGCGCCACCGCCCTCGAGGTCGGCGCCGACGTGGCGACCGATCCGGGGCCGGCGACCGCCTTCTGGGTGCTGTTCCTCGGCAGCGTGCTCGCCCAGATCGCCGCGATGTTCCCCCTCGCCCTCGGGCGCGGTGATGGCCATGGCGCCGTCGGCTCGTCGCTCGTCGGCAAGCTCGCGCTGCTCGGTTTCGGCGCGTTCCTGCTCGCCAACCACAGCCTCTACCTCGTCGTGACCTACCTCATGCCGACCGCGACGCCCGGCGTCGGCGCGATGGCCTTCGTGCTCGGCGTGAGTGCCGTGCAGGGCATGCTGCTCGTGTTCGGCGGCGTCGTCATCGCCCGGGCGGGGGTGCTTCGCGGCGCTGCGCGCTGGGCGATCCTCGTCCTCTCGCTCGTCGGCTTCGCCCTCGGCGCCGTCGTCTCCGATCCCTCGAACGGGGTGCTGACCGACGTCATGTACTTCGTTTCGACCGGGGCGCAGATCGTCGCGGGCATCCTCATCGCGCGGGCGACCCTCAGCGCCGCGAAGTAGCGTTTGCGACGTGCCCCGCAGCTATCACTCCCCCCGGCGGCAGGCGGATGCCGCCGCCACCCGCGCGAACATCGTCGATGCGGCGGCCCGTCTGTTCATCCGCGACGGATACGTGGCCACCTCGATCAAGGCGATCGCCGCCGAGGCGGGGGTGTCGGTTCCGACGGTGCACCTCAACGGCCCCAAGCACTCGCTGCTGATCGCCGCTTTCGAGCGCACGTTCGCGGGCGATGAGGGACGGCATTCCCTCGCGGAGCGGCCCGAACTCGTCGCGATCATGGGCGAGTCCGACACCGACACGGCCATCGCGCGATACGTCGAGTTCCTCATCGACGCGAATCACCGCTCCGCCGCCATCGTGCGGGCCATGCTCGCCGCCGCCGACAGTGACGAGGAGGTGCGCGCGGCTTACGAAGATCTCGAGCAGCGCCGCCACCGCGACATGACCATCGCGGCCGGCTGGTTCCTGCAGCGCGACCGCATCCGCGTCGACCAGGTCGCTCTCGCGGCCGATGTCCTGGGGCTCATCACCGGACCCGACCCCTGGACGCACTTCACCGTCGCCCGCGGGTGGCCCGTCGACGCCTACCGGTCGTGGCTCACGGCCCAGCTGATCCGCCTCTCCGACAATCTCGCGTAGTCGTCCTCCGTCGCCCGGCGGAGGGCCTCCTCCCCGAAAGACAGAAGACATGACCCGATCCGCCCTGCTCTGCAGCATGCCCGCCGTCGGCCACGTCGGCCCTCTCCTCGTCGTCGCGACAGAGCTCCAGCGACGCGGATGGCGGGTGCGGATGCTCACCGGCGCCCGCTATCGACGGATGGTTCAGGATGCCGGCATCCCTTTCCTTCCGCTTCCGCCCGAGGCCGACACGCTCGACGGGATCGGCGCGGGCGACGACGAGCGCGACCGCGGCCTGGCCACCATCAACCGTGGGGTCGAACGGGCGTTCGTCGACCCCGCCGCGCCGGCGGCGATCGCGCTCGACGAGATCCTGCGTCACGAGCCCGCCGACGTCGTTCTGCATGACATGACCTTCCTCGGCGTGCAGACGCTGTTCGCGCGCCACCGGGCCGAACGTCCGCTGACGGTCCTGTGCGGCATCGGCCCCGCCGGGTTCTCCAGCCGCGACACGGCACCCTACGGGCTCGGCATCACCCCGCTCGCCACACCCGTGCTCAACCGGCTGCGCAACCGCATCCTGGGCGTCACGGCGAAAGCCGTGCTGCGGCCGGTGCACCGCTCGCTCGACGAGTTCCTCATCGGGGTGGGGGCGCCACCGCTCGACGGCGCGTTCTTCATGGATGCCCTGTCACGCAGCGACCTGCTCGCGCAGTTTACGGTCGCGGAGTTCGAGTACCGCCGCAGCGACGCACCCGCCCACCTGCGCTTCTACGGGCCGATGGCCACCGCCGCTGCGCACCCCACCCCCGCGCCGGCCTGGTTCGACGACCTCGACCCCGCCCTCCCTCTCGTTCACGTCACGCAAGGCACGGTCGCCAACACCGACTACAGCGAGGTGATCGAACCGACTCTCATCGCCCTGGCCGACCTGCCCGTGCAGGTCGCGGTGACGACGGGCGGGCGTCCCGTCGACACGCTGCCGATCCTCCCCGCGAACGCGTTCGCCGCCGCCTACCTGCCGTACGACGACCTCCTGGCCCGCACCAGCGTGCTCGTGACCAACGGCGGCTACGGCGGGTTGCATCACGCGATGCGCCACGGGGTGCCGATCGTCATCGCCGGCGACTCGGAGGACAAGGTCGAGACCTCCGCCCGCGTGCAGCACGCCCGCGTCGGGGTGAACCTGCGCACCGGACGCCCGACTCCGGATGCCGTGCGCTCGGCCGTCCAGCGCATCCTCGCCGATCCGGGTTACCGCACCAGGGCGCGACGCATCGGCGACGCCATCGCCGCCGCGCCGGGGGCCGCCGGCCTGGTCGACGACATCGAGGCGGTGCTGGCGGTTTCTGGCTGACATCCGGGCTTGGAGGCCTCCATTCCGGACGGGGGTCCCTGCCGCCGTCACTCCCGGCGCACGCACACCAGTGCGCCGACGGGTCGCGCGCCGCGCGTCTCGCGCGTATGCGTCTCGACGACGTCGAAGCCCGCGGCATCCACTCGCCGTCGCAGGTCCGCGACCGGCCACCGATAGGCCTCGGTGACGGCGTGGTCGAACGCCTCCACCTCCGACCCCGTGAAGAAGCCGACCAGCAGAGCGCCGCCCGGCCGGACAACGCGGGCGAACTCGCGGAGCGGTGTCTCGATCGAGGCCGGGTCGTGATGGATGGTCGAGAACCACGACAGGATGCCGCCGAGTGATGCGGGTGTCTCCTCGAGATCGTCGATGCTGCCGAGGCGGAAGGGGATGCCGGGATACGCCGCCGTCGCATGCGCGATGAACCGCGGCACGAGGTCGACGCCGCGCGCGTCGAGGCCCCGAGCGGCCAGGTGAGCGGTCCAGTGGCCCGGTCCGCATCCCGCGTCGAGGACCGGCCCGGTGAGGGTCGACGCCCACGTGTCGACGAGCTGGCGATCGGAGGGGTGGACGGCATCCATCGACCCGAGCAGGTCGATGTACTCGGCGGCTCGCGCGTCGTACGCAGCGGTGGCGGTCGGCACCGGTCGAGGCTACGGCGTGATCGAGTCGACGAAGAGGCGCGCCTCGTCGATGAGCTGCATCCAGCGGTCCGCCCCGGCGTCGAGCGGGATCTCCGCCCACTCGCGCATCGGCCTGCCGCGCATGACCATGGGGGCGCCGACGCCCTCGCCGATCAGCTCGCCGACCCGTCGCTCATGCAGCTTCACCACGAGGGACCCGTTGTGCACCACGAACGCGAAGACCTTCCCGCGGATCCGCAGGCCTTCGGTCCCGAACATCCGGCCGATGTCGACGCCGGGCAGCGCGCACGCACGCGCCGCGGTCGAGTCGAACACCTCGCGGCCGCGTGCCATGGCATCCCTGTCGACCATGGCCGCCACGTTAGCGGCGCGAGCGGGGGTGGGGCCAGGGGCGGGGATGCCGGGGGAGCCGGGGCTTCGCGGGGTGCGCGGTGCGGGGGCGTGGTTGCCGGGGCCGCGGGAGGCCGCTCCGAGGACGAGGCCGGGTCCACCACCGCGCGAGCCCGGGGCGACGCAGCGACTAGCTCAGCGCTACCCGGGCGGCGATGTCGGTGCGGAATTGCCCGCCGTCCAGGCCGATGCGATCGAGCCCCGCGTACGCGGCGGTTCGCGCCTCGGCGAAGGTGGTGCCGGTGGCGACGACGCTCAGCACGCGGCCGCCGGTCGCGACGAGCTGGCCGTCGCGCAGCGCCGTCGCGGCGTGGGCGACGTGCACGCCGTCGACCTCTTCGGCCTCGTCGATGCCCGTGAGAACGCGGCCGGTGACCGGGGCTTCGGGGTAGCCCTCGCTCGCGAGCACGACGGTGACGGCCGTGGCGTCGGCGAAGGCCGGACGCGGCTCGTCCTCGAGGGTGCCGGATGCCGCCGCCAGCAGCAGACGCGACAGCGGGTCGACGAGACGGGGGAGCACGACCTGCGTCTCGGGGTCGCCGAAACGGGCGTTGAACTCGATGACCTTGACGCCCTGCTCGGTGAGGATGAGCCCGGCGTAGAGAAGTCCGATGAACGGGGTGCCCTCGGCATCCATCTGCTTGATCACGGGTTCCGCGATCTCGCGCGTGACCTGCGCGACGAACTCGTCTTCGCCGCCGAAGCGCTCGCTGAGCCAGGGCAGCGGCGAGTAGGCGCCCATGCCGCCGGTGTTCGGGCCGTCGTCGCCGTCGCGGAGGCGCTTGAAGTCCTGCGCGGGGCTCAGCGGAGCGACGTGGTCGCCGTCGCTGAGGAAGAACAGTGACACCTCGGGGCCCGAGAGGAACTCCTCGATCAGTACGGCGCCGGTCGGCAGATAGGTCTCGGCGTGCGCGATCGCGGCGGCGCGGTCGGAGGTGACGATGACGCCCTTGCCCGCCGCCAGGCCGTCGGCCTTCACCACATAGGGGGCGCCGTAGGCGTCGAGCGCCTCCTCGACGGATGCCACGTCGTGCGCGCGCGCGGAGCGTCCGGTGGGGACGCCCGCGGCATCCATGATCCGTTTTGCGTACGTCTTGGAGCCTTCGAGCTGGGCCGCCGCCTTGCCCGGACCGAACACGGGGATGCCGTGGGCGCGCAGCGGGTCGGCGACGCCGGCGACCAGCGGGGCTTCGGGGCCGACGACGACCAGGTCGACGGCCTCGGCCTTGGCGAATTCGAGCACGGCGGTCGGGTCGAGCGGGTCGAGGTCGACCAGGTGGGCCTCGCGGGCAATGCCGGCGTTGCCGGGGGCGGCGAAGATCGCGTGCGTCTCCGCTTCGCTGCGGAGGGCGAGGATGATGGCGTGCTCGCGCGCGCCCGAACCGAGGACGAGGATTCTCACGCGGCCAGCCTATCGACAGCCACCGACACGCCCCGCGCCGCCGAACACCCGCATGGTCGGCGGCGGCTGTGAACAACCTGCTGTCCAGCGACGGGCCGCTAGCCCACCCGTGCCCGACTCCGGAGTCCGCGCCGCGAAGGGTCCGCGGTGGGCACATCGACGGCGCCTGGCCCTGAACCTCCGGAGTTACGCACGGCCCGCCGCCGGAGCCCCCCCCGGTAGCGTGGATGCCATGCCTCCCCGCCGCATCGAGACCGGAGACGGTCGCGCCGCCCTCGCCGCCGTCGCCGCGGGTGACGCGCCGCGGCCGGTGACCGCCACCGCCGTGCGCTACCTGCTGCAGTTGCTCGTCGAGAAGGCGCCGGGCAATTCCGTCGAGATGCGCGTGCCGCCCTTTGGCGCGGTTCAGGTGATCGAGGGGCCGCGCCACACACGTGGCACCCCGCCCAACGTCGTCGAGACAGACGCCGCCACCTGGATCGCCGTCGCTACAGGCCAGGAGCATTGGGCGGATGCCGTGACCGCGGGCCGGATCGTGGCATCCGGCGTGCGCGCCGACCTGAGCGCGCTGCTCCCGCTTCGGCCGTAGCTTCGGCGGCGACCGCCGGGCCGCGGGCCCCTGACGATGCACACGCGCTGGCCGCTCGACGAGAGCGCGAGGGCGCTGGCTCGTCCCGGCCAGTGGTCTCGTCTGGCGCGTGACCGGGGTTTCGTCGACCAGACGCACGAGACGGGGCGAGTCGACGGGCGAAGTGTTCTGACGTGCTCGTCGTCGCGCGCGGCTGCCATCCGCCCAGGGTTTCCGGGTAGGAATTCCGGGCGGTGCTGCACTTCACCCCGTCTGAGGCGCGGACCACACGGACGGCTGCGGGATCCCGACGCGTGCACTGTCGGTCGCAGGCGTCGCGTCCGTGGCGCTGTCGACGAGGTCGCCGTCAGGCGCGCGGAGCTCGGGAACACCATCGCTGCGAGCATCCCCGCCGCACTTCACCGAGCGCGGATCGCCGAAGGTGAGCGTCTGCTGCTCGTGGGCACGGGAGCGGGCACCCTTTACGGCGGCCTCATCTACCAGCACTGATGGAGGCGCATCCGATGCCGCTCGAAACTGGCCTGCGCGCCACCGGCCTCTCCCGCAGCTACGGTGCGGGCGCGGCGCGGGTAGCTGCTCTCGATGACGTAACCGTGCACCTGCGCACGGGTCGGCTCGCGGCCATCGTGGGCCCCTCCGGATCGGGCAAGAGCACGCTGCTCAACGTGCTCGGAGGGATGGACACGCCCGACGCCGGTCGCGCCGCACTGAACGGTGCTGTCTTCACCGGGATGGGGTTCCGCAAGCTCGCCGAGTTCCGACGCGACCATGTCGGTTTCGTCTTCCAGTTCTACAACCTCCTGCCGCAACTCACAGCGCTCGAGAACGTCGAGTTGGCGCGGCGCCTGCCCTCTCATCACGGGGTCGATGTGCCGACGTCGGCGGAGTTGCTCGATCGCGTCGGTCTGGGTGAACGTGCAGACCATTTCCCCCAACAGTTGTCAGGCGGGCAGATGCAGAGGGTCTCGATCGCGCGCGCTGTGGCGAAGCGCCCTGGTCTGCTGTTGTGCGACGAACCCACGGGGGCTCTCGACTCGGCATCCGGGGTCGAGGTGATGACTTTGCTGACCGACATCGCTCGCGAGGGACTCGCCGTGGTGGCGGTGGTCACGCACGATCCGACGATCCGCGATGTCGCCGACCACGTCGTCGAGATGCGCGACGGCCGCGTCGTGGCCGATTCGCACCCCCCGGTTTCATGAGCGTCTCCGCCCTCCTCCGGCGCAAACTGCGTCGCGACCTGCGACGGCACGCTCCCCAATTCGCCGCGGTCTTCGTCGTGAGCCTCCTCTGCCTCGCCGTCTACGGCGGACTCGAGGGTGGCTGGCGGGGGATGCAGGTCGAGCAGGAGCGTATGGATGCCGCGGCCCACCTCGCGGATGTCTGGATCACCGCCTCATCTGTGTCGCCGGAGCAGCTCGACGCATTGCGGGACATCCCCGGGGTGTCGGATGTCGAAGCGTCAGGCCTCGTCGATGCGGCGGAAGAGGACGGTCGAGGTTCGCTCGTGGTGAGTGCGCTGCCGGAGCGCATGAATCTTCCGGAGCCGGTTGCGGGAGTGGTCGACGGGCTCGCCGATGACGAGATCGCTCTGGACGCGGCCTTCGCGGAAGCACACGCGCTGCACACCGGCGACATCGTGTCGCTGCAGATCGCGGGAGAAGAGCGTCGCTTCACCGTCGCGTCACTGGTGCGCGCCGCTGACCGGGTCTCGGACAACGGCCCCGACGGTCTGTACGCCCCCGATCCCTCGGCGTACGGGTACGCGTACGTCTCGCCTGCGCAGATGGATTCTCTTAGACCGACCCGGATGTCGATCGCCCTCGCCGGTCCGACGGAGCGCATCCTGTCCGAGGCGCCCCGTGTGCTGGGCGCGGCACGGCTGGCGATGTTCGATGAGGAGTCGCTGCCCGGAGTGGTCGGGCTCACCGATCGCATCCATCAGATCCGAAGCCTCTCGGTGCTTTTCCTCAGCCTCTTCCTCACGGTCGCGATGTTGGCGATGTTCACCTCGATGCGACGCCTGGTCGACATACAGCAGCGGGACATCGCCACGCTGAAGGTGCTGGGTGTCTCCGACGCGCACCTGCGCAGGCATTATTCCCGGTACGCCGTCGTGGTCGCCGTCGGTGCTCTCGTCGGCTCGGTGGTGGCACCCGTGCTCTCGCTCTTCGTCCTGCAGTCGCAGCGACCGAGCTTCGAGCTGGTCGCCTGGGTCCCGGCTTACACGCCGGCTCCCGCGGTCCTGGCAATCGCCCTGGTCGTGGGGGCGTCGCTCGTGTCGGTCGTCGCCACCCGATCCATGCGGTACACCGAGCCGGCCGCGGCGATGCGCGGAGGTCTGGCGACGCAACGGCGAGTCCCTCCTCGGTTCGGGCGTAAGTCGCCCCTGAACGCATGGGGTCTCCGCGAGCTCGCGACGGCTCGCGCGCGGCTGCTCACCGCGCTCGCCGCCACGGTCGGGGGCACCACTCTCCTCATCGCAGGATTCGGGATGCCGGACTCACTACATCATCAGGTCGATCGCTCTTTCAAGCAGCAGTACGTCTTCGACGCACAAGCCCGACTCATTCCGGGCGCGTGGGCTCGAGACGGCGAGCATCTGGCATCCGGGATTGAGGAGGTGCAGTGGCAGATGTCATTTTTGTCGCCGGATGAGGCGGACACGGGGTGGGCAGCCGTCACCGTGCTCTCAGACGGCGACCTCTACAGGCTGAGCGACGGTGACGGCGGCGTTCCGCTGCCTACCGACGGCGCGCTCGTGAGCGTCGCTTACGCCGAGGCACGCGGAATCAGCGTCGGTGACCGCGTGACGGTGCTCCCGCCCGGCTCGGCGACGCGCATAGCGACGACGGTGCGACGAATCGTCGATGTGGGCGAGCCGCAGGGGCTCTTTTTATCGCAGTCCGCCTGGGAGCGCTCGGGCGGTGTCTTCTCGCCGAGCACACTGCTGGCCGGCGGGCCCGCCGCGGCAGAGACGTTGATGAGCCGCCCCGGAATCGCGAGTGTGCTTTCCCGCGACGCCCGGCGCGCGAACGCCGAGCAGGTGATCGATGGTCTCGGCGACGTGTTCGCGCTCATCAAGGGGTTCGGGCTCATGCTGACCATCGTCGTGCTGCTGAACCTCGGGTCCTTGGCCTTTGCCGAACGCACGCGCGATTACGCGACGCTCATCGTGCTGGGGGTGCGGTCGCGCGAGATCCGCGCCTTGCTCCTTCGCGAGAACGTGGCCACCACCCTGGCCGGTGCGCTCCTCGGCATTCCGGCGGGGATGGGCTTCCTCTCGGCCTACCTCGCCGTCTTCAGCACCGACCGTGTGGGCTACTCTCCCGCGCCTTCGGCGATCGCCACCGGTCTGTGCGTAGTGATCGTCGTGGCATGCGGTTTGAGCGCGTCACTGCTCCTGGCGCGCCGTCTTCGTCGACTCGACATGCTGGGCGCACTGAAGGGGGTCGAGTAGCTGCCGGTTCTGAGACCGCACCGGATCGAGGCCGAACGGATACGGTCTCGGTGAACGACTACGTCTTCGCGGTGGACGTGACGACATGAAGACGGCCGCGCCGTCGGGGCCGCGCGTAGCGACCATCTGGGCGATGCTCAGAGCGAGGAGGTGCTCCACGGCATCCGGGGATATCAGGTCGAGCTCCTCCACCCCGCCGAACACCAGCGTCAAGCACTCGGCGATCTCGCGCAGGATCGCTCCGGCGTCGACGGGTGCCGCGAGGATCGAGCGGTGGCCGACGTCGAAAACTCCTGCCGCGGCGGTCCTGCTTCGTCGCGGCGCCTGCCCCGCCGCGGCCGTTCGACGCCGAAAGGTCACGACCCGTTTCGACCCCTGCGGTGGGAGAATGGGCATATGGCCGAGCAGCCCGCCCCCGAACGACCGGTGTACGTCCGCGATGACATCGAGACCGCGACCGTCCGCCGCGCGCCGAAGTACGGCGTGTTCCTTGCCGCGGGGGCGTTCCTCGGCATCCTGGTCGCGCTACTGCTCACGGTCGTGATCGACGGATCCGACATCAGCCCCTACACGCAGGTCGTGTACTCCGAGCTGCAGGTGTTCGGCTTCACCGCACTCATCTGCGTCGTCGCCGGTGTGGCTCTCGGCGCGATCGTCGCGCTGGTGTTCGAGCGGGTGCTCGGCCGCCGCACCCGCCAGGTCACCGTCGATCACGAGCAGTACGAGGTTTGATCCTCAGGCCAGCTCCGCGATGATCGGGTGGATCGCGGTGTCGAAGGCAACGACGTCGCTGCGCAGGCCATCGGTCACCGCCACCGTCAGCGATCCGATCCACCACACCCCGCGCTGCGTGAGCGGCAGCACCTGCACGTTGAGCTCGAACGAGTGCGCCCGCCGGCCCACCGCTCGCTCGTGGGCCGCGATGGCGCTGGCGTACGCGCGGTACGACACCCCCGGCCGCGCGGCTGATTCCCGCGCATAGCGGTCATGCGCGAGACGCGCGAAGTCGACCGCGTCGTCGGCATGCGAGGAGATGGCGCGCCGCAGTGCGTCCGCGCCGTCCACCGGCAGTGCGACGAGGCCCTCGAAACCGTCGACGAGCTCCAGCGGCACCGGCGAGGGATGCGCCTGAGGCTCGACGGTCATCGCCCAGAAGACGCGCCACTCGCGTTCGAGTTGCGCGTGCGCGGCATCCGTCTCGTCTCGGACGACCGGCGGCGGCACGCGGCGCAGAGCGGGGAGCTCCTCCGGTGAGCGGATGCCGAGCACCTGCCGCAGATACAGCGCGACCAGCACCGACTTCGCCGCGTCCTCGCGGATCACCCACTCCGGCTGGCCGCCCGTCATGGCGTCATTGTAAAGACGGGGCGCGGGCCGGGCGATGGGCCTTGCGCCGCGTGTGTGACACCGGGTGTGCGGGTTGCTCGGCGGCGCGGCCGTGATGAGGGGAGGCCGAGGGACGAGCGGAGGGTCTGTCCGGTCGTGCCGTCCTCCGTTCGTCCCTCATCCTCCGCCCGTCACCGGCCGACCGAGGGGCTGCCCCTCCTGCACAACGTCTGCTTCGGAGTCGTTCTCCCCATTCACTCGACGGCCCGCCCGAGAGAGGCCGACTCTCCGCGACGCTGTGCTCATGGCATCCCTCCCGTCTGACCCGGTCGAGTTCGTTCGAGCCGGAGGCGGGGTCGTCCGCAGCGTGCGGTTGAAGGACGGGGGGCTGTCCTGGCGAGCGGTTGCGGACGCCGTCGCTGCGGGACGGCTTCTCCGTATCCGCCGGTCGTGGCTCGCCTTACCGGATGCCGATGCGTCGCTGCGCGCGGCCGCTCGCGGGGGCGTCGTGGTCTCCTGTCTGAGCGCTGCCGAGCATCTCGGCCTCTGGGTCGCCCGGCCCCGCGGGGCGCACGTCGCGGCGTCGCCGCACGCCGGTCGCGTGGAGGTGGCGGCCGGTACGCGCGTTCACCGAGCGCATCCCGTCGTGCCGCGGCATCCGGATGCGCTGGTGGACTCGGTGGAGAACGTGCTCGTCCTCGTTGCCACGTGCATACCCCGCGAAGAGGCCGTGATCGTCTGGGAATCGGCACTCAACAAGCAGATGGCATCCGCGGAGTCGCTCTCCCGACTGGCCCTGCCCGGCCGTGCCCGGTCGCTCCTCGACGAGGTGCAGCCCTTCGCCGATTCCGGCCTGGAGAGCATCGTGATCTTCCGTCTTCGGTGGATGAAGCTGCGTCTTCTTCCTCAGGCCTTCCTTCACGGTCACCGCGTCGACCTGTTGATCGGCGAAAAACTCGTTCTCCAGATCGACGGCGCGCATCACGTGGGCGAGCAACGGGCCGAAGACATCCGTCACGACGCCCTCCTCACGCTCAACGGGTATCACGTGATCCGCGTCGGCTATCGCCAGATCGTCGACGACTGGCCGAGCGTGCAGTATCTGATCTCGCGCGCCGTCGCGCAGGGCCTGCACCTCGCGCGTAAGCGATGACCGGAAGAGGGATGTCGCGAGCGATGTGACGAGCGGAGTCCGAGGGGCGAGCGGAGGATGCTCCGAGCGAATCAGTCCTCCCCTCATCCCTGATCCTCCGCTCGTCCCGCTGCGCCGGCGACACCTGAGCCTGCCCCGCCCCGGGCTGCTGCCGCCGCGCCCCGCGTTGCCGCCTCGCCCCGCGTTGCCGCCGCGCCCCGCCTTGCCGCCGCGCCCCGCCTTGCCGCCGCGCCCCGCCTTGCCGCCCTGCCGTGAATTGCCGCCGCCGGCGCGCGGCGTGACGAGCGGAGGCTGAGGGACGGGCGGAGGATGCTTCGCGCGAGATGCTCCTCCCCGCGTCCCTGATCCTCCGCTCATCCCGCCGCGCCCCGGGCCCCGCGCGCCGCGACGCGCCCCGCCCCGCGCGCCCCGGGCCCCCGCCCCGCGCCCCGCGCCCACCGCGCCCCGCGCCCCCCGCGCCCCCCGCGCCCCCCGCGCCCCGCGCCCCCCGCGCCCCCGCGCCCCCGCCCCGCCCCCGCCCCGCCCCCCCCGCGCGCCCGGTCGACGACCCCGCGCGACGCGCGCGGGCCCACCCCGGGTAGTCTGTTGCGGTGGCCTCAGCTCCCCACGAAAACCCGTACTCCGCCGCAGGCGTCGACACCGCCGCCGGAGACCTCGCCGTCGAACTGATGAAGTCGGCCGTCAAGCGCACCCACGGCCCCGAAGTGCTCGGGGGCGTGGGTGGTTTCGCCGGCCTCTTCGACGCCTCGGCGTTGCGCGACTACGCCAAACCGCTGCTCGCGACGAGCACCGACGGCGTGGGCACGAAGGTCGCCATCGCGCAGGCGATCGACAAGCACGACACGATCGGCGAAGACCTCGTCGGCATGGTCGTCGACGACATCGTCGTGGTCGGTGCCCGCCCGCTCTTCATGACCGACTACATCGCGTGCGGCAAGGTGGTGCCGCAGCGCATCGCCGACATCGTCGCGGGTATCGCGCGCGGCTGCTCCCTGACCGGCACGGCACTCGTCGGCGGCGAGACGGCGGAGCACCCGGGCCTTCTCGGCATCGACGACTACGACGTCGCGGGAGCGGCGACCGGCGTGGTCGAGGCCGACCGCGTCCTCGGCGCCGACCGCGTGCGCGGCGGTGACGTCGTGCTGGCGCTGGCCTCCAGTGGCCTGCACTCCAACGGCTACTCCCTCGTGCGTCACATCATCACCGGCGCCGGCATCGCGTACGGCGCCGTCTCCGCCGAGCTCGGTGGCACGTGGGGCGAGGCGCTGCTCGAGCCCACGCGCCTGTACACCTCGCCGTTGCTGCGTCTGCTCGACGATGCGGCCGTCGGCTCCGGCATCCATTCGCTCAGCCACGTCACCGGGGGCGGCATCGCGGCCAACCTCGCGCGCGTGCTGCCGCAGAACACGTGGGTCGACGTCGATCGCTCGACGTGGAGCCCGTCGCCGGTCTTCCGCGTGCTCGCCGACATCGGCGGACTCGAGCTCACCGCGACCGAGGGCACGTGGAACCTCGGCATCGGCTTCCTCGCCGTCGTCGCCCCCGAGATCGCGGATGCCGCGATCGCGGCGCTGACGGCCGAGGGCATCGCCACGTGGCAGGTCGGCGTCGTCCGCGACGACGCGCGCCCCGAGGGCGAGTACGAACAGGGCGCGAAGGGAGTCGACGGGGGCGCCGTGCGCCTGGTCGGCACGTACGCGGATGCCGGGACCCCGGCGAACGGAGCGAACTAACACCCCATGTGCGGCATCGTCGGCATGGCCGGGCAGGGTCCGGTCAACCAGGAGATCTACGACGCGCTTCTCCTCCTCCAGCACCGGGGACAGGATTCCACGGGCATGGCCACGGCAGAGTCCAGCGGCGTCTTCCACATCCACAAGGCCCGCGGTCAGGTGCGCGAGGCGTTCCGCACCCGCGACATGCGTGCCCTTCTCGGCGACATCGGCCTCGGCCACGTGCGCTACGCCACCAAGGGCACCGCGTCGAACGAAGAAGAGGCGCAGCCCTTCTACGTCAACGCCCCTTACGGCATCGTGCTCGTGCACAACGGCAACCTCACCAACACGCGCGAGCTGACCAGCGAGCTGTTTAGCAAGGACCGCCGTCATCTCAACACCAGCAGCGACACCGAGCTACTCGTGAACATCCTGGGCTCCGAGCTGCAGTCCGAGATCACGGGCCCCGACCTCGACCCCGCCCAGGTCTTCCGCGCGGTCGGTCGCGTGCACGAGCGCGTCGAGGGGTCCTACGCCTCCATCGCCCTCATCGCGGGCTACGGTCTGCTCGCGTTCCGCGACCCGTTCGGCATCCGTCCCCTCATCCTCGGCAAGCGTCCGGCACCCGAGGTGCCCGGCGGTGAGCCGCGCGACGAATGGATCGTGGCATCCGAGTCGCTCGTGCTCGAGAACGCCGGTTTCGAGGTCGTTCGCGACATCGAGCCCGGCGAGGCGGTCTTCATCGCCCTCGACGGCACCATGCACGCGCAGCAGTGCGCGGCGAATCCGACGCTCGCGCCGTGCTCGTTCGAGTACGTCTACCTCGCGCGTCCCGACTCGGTGATGAACGGCGTCTCGGTGTACGAGACGCGCCTGCGCATGGGCGAGCGGCTCGCCGACACCGTTGCGAAGTACACGCCCGCCGGCTCCATCGACGTGGTCATGCCCATCCCCGACTCGGCGCGTCCCGCGGCCATGCAGGTCGCCCGCAAGCTCGGCATCGAGTACCGCGAGGGCTTCTACAAGAACCGCTACGTCGGCCGCACCTTCATCATGCCGGGGCAGGCGGTGCGCAAAAAGAGCGTGCGCCAGAAGCTCAACGCGATGTCGACCGAGTTCCAGGGCAAGAACGTCCTGCTCGTCGACGACTCGATCGTGCGTGGCACCACCAGCCGCGAGATCATCCAGATGGCTCGGGATGCCGGGGCGAAGAGCGTGACGTTCGCATCGGCCGCGCCGCCGGTGCGCTTTCCGCACGTGTACGGCATCAACATGCCCTCGCGTCACGAGCTCGTCGCCCACGGACGCACGATCCCCGAGATCGCCGAGGAGCTCGGCTGCGACTACCTGGTCTATCAGGAGGTCGACGACCTCAAGGCGGCGATCATGGAGGGCACCGACCTGGTCGATCTCGACATGAGCTGCTTCGACGGCCGCTACGTCACGGGCACCGTGTCGGAGGAGTACCTCGCCTGGGTCGAGGGCAGCCAGGAGTCTTGACCCGCCGCGCGGCGGGGCACGTCGCGCTCGCCGCGGCGGCCGTCGTGCTGCTGGCGTTGACGCTGCGCATCGCGGTGGCGTCGCTCTCGCCCCTGCTGACGGTCATCGGCCGCGACTTCGAGGTTCCGGCCGCCGTCGTCGGACTCATCGGCATGGCCCCGCCGGTCGCCTTCGCGCTGTCGGGCATGGTGACCCCGGCGATCGAGCGCCGGCTGGGACTGGAGCGCACGGTGCTCGTCGCCGCGGTCGTCGGTGCCGTCATGCTCTCGCTGCGCGCCGCCGCCGTCGACGCCTGGACGCTGCTGGGGGCGACCGCCGGTGTCTTCGCCGCCGTCGGGGTGGCGAACGTACTCCTGCCGACGGTGGTGAAGAAATACTTCCCCGCGCGCATCGGACTCATGACCACGGTGTACTCGACCACGATGGCGGTGGCGACCTTCACCCCGCCGCTCGTGGCCGTGCCTCTGGCCGACGCGGTCGGGTGGCGCGGGTCGTTCGCCCTCTGGGCGTCGGTGGCGGTCGCGGCGGTGGTGCCCTGGTTCGCGATGACCGTGCGCTCGCGCGTCTCGCGTGCCGATGCGCTCGCCGAAGCCCGTACGTCGGTGCTGTCGCGGATCGTGCGCGTGCCGCAGACGTGGGCGCTCGTGATCACGTTCGGGGTGAACTCCGCGGTGGCCTACGGCCTGTTCGCCTGGCTGCCCCTGATGCTGACCGACATCGCCGGGGTGGATGCCGCCGAGGCGGGCGGCCTGCTGGCCCTCTTCTCGTTCATGGGGCTTCCGGTGTCGCTGCTGGTCCCCGTCCTGGTCGCGCGACTCGGTCGCACAACTCCGTTCTACGCGGTCGCCCTGGTCGGCGGACTGACGGGCGTGGCGGGCCTGCTGGTGGCGCCCGCGGCGGCGACGGCGCTGTGGGTCGTGCTGGTCGGCATCCCTCCGCTGATGTTCCCGCTCGCGCTCGTGCTGTTCGGGCTGCGCACGCGCTCGCATGAGACGGCCGTCGCCGTCAGCGGGTTCGTGCAGAGCGCGGGCTACGGCTTCGCCGCGTTGATGCCGCTTGCGATCGGCGTGACGCACGAGCTGACTGGCGGGTGGAGCGCGGGGCTTCTGGTGCTCGGCGGCGCGCTGCTCCTGGTCGTTCCGGCGGCGATCATCGTGGCGCGCCGGGAGACGGTCGAAGAGGCATGGGAACGGCGCACCGGCTCGACCTGGTGACCGTCGGCTTCACAACCGGAGTCCCGAGACCGACGCGTGCTCAGCCGAGCGACACGGGAATGGCGGTGACGATCACGTCACCGCCACATCGCGCATCTGCGGAGAGGGGTCGCGTCATCGAGGCAGGGATGCCTCATCGCGACCGACGGGAAGGCGTCAGGCCTTCTCGTCTTCGTACTCATCGCTGTACTGGTCGGCCCACTTGTCGACGTACGCGTCTTCACCCGCTTCGGGTGCGCCCAGTTCGCGCTCGAGAGCCGAGTAGTTCACCGAATAGGTGTCGTACTTCAGCTCACGGGCGATCTTGGTGTTCTTCGCCTTCTGACGGCCACGCCCCATGCGAGACCCCCTCACGATCGACGTCGAGGGCCGACGATGGGCCCTGCGTATTGCGGTTCCGGACCGAGCCGGTAAGAGTAACACCCAGGATATCACGGCGCATTCCGGCCCAGCCGTCGCGGGGTGTCCGCCCGCACCGCGGGCCGTTCGAGAGGAGTGACCATGACCGACCAACTCCCTCGCGCCGCCGCGGGACCGGTGATCGCGGGCGTCGTGCCGGGGCAGTCGACGCGGGTCGTGCGCGAAGCGGCCCGGCAGGCGGCCCTGGCGCACGTCGAGCTCATCGTCGTGCACGTCGACACCACGCGATTCGTGGCCTTCGAAGACCCCGACGGCTACGTGCACTCCTCGACCGTCGACGTGGCCGGAGCGGCGGCGAAGGCGGCCCTCGACGATGTCCGCCGCGCCGCTGCCGAGGCGCTCGAGGGCGAGTCGGTGACCTGGTCCGTGCGGCAGGAGATCGGTGACCCGGCCCTCGCGCTCATCCGGCTCGCCGACACCGTGCACGCCTCGGTACTCGTGGTCGGCACGCGCAAACGCGGCCTCGGCGAGTCGCTGCGGGAGTTTCTCACCGGCTCGGTCGCCGCGCGCCTCAGCCACCGCCAGCGCCGACCGGTGCTCGTCGTCCCGCAGCACGATCCGGTCGGCGCCGACGATCAGCTGCCGTGGGAGTGACGGGTCAGCCGCGCATGGCGTGAGCGACGGCCTCGGAGGCCTGGCGCAGCGCCGCCTCGATCTCGTCGACTCCGGATGCTGTGAGCTCGCCGCCGCGGGCGACATGCGCCCGCAGCTCCGAGCGCACGCGGCCACGGAACTCGGTGATCGCCGCGTCCGCACGCGACAACTGCTCGCGGCTGCGGGAGCGGGCGTCGTCGACCGGGGCGGTGTGCGCCTGTTCCCGTTCCTCGCGTGAGGCGGCCGCGAGATCGGCGCGCAGGCTCCGCATGGCATCCCGCACGCTCCCGCGCACTTCGTCGGCGATGAGGCGGACGCTGTCGGCCAGCCCCGCCTGAATGCCCTGCAGGTCGCCCGTGCGGTTCGCGACCTCGGCACGGCCGGCATCCGTGATCTCGTAGACGGTCTTGCGTCCGTCGACGGTCTTGGTGACCAGGCCCTCTTCTTCGAGCTTCGACAGGCGCGGGTAGATCGTGCCGGAGGAGGGGGAGTACGTGCCGCCCGTGCGCTCGGTGAGGGCCTGCATGAGGTCGTAGCCGTGGCGGGGTGCTTCGTCGAGCAGGCTCAGGATGTACAGGCGCAGATCGCCGTGCGAGAAGACGGGGCTCATCACCACTCCTCCTCTCCGGCGAGTTCTTCGGGGCGCAGGCCGGAGATGCCGCGGCGCAGCACCGTGATCTCGCCCGAGACGGTGTTGGTGCGCACGTCGACGAACGAGCCCGCGAGGGCGCCGGTCGAGCCCGCGTAATTCGTGGGGCCGGACCCCGAGCGCACCTGGCCGTCGATCTGCACGCGGCCGCTGACCGAACGCGACACGTAGTTCGCGGGGAGCGAGCGGTCGAGACGGATCGTCGCCGTGCCGCTGACGGAGTTGAGGCTGATCGCCTGCGTCGCGCCGCTGGAATCGACGAGCATCGCGCCCGAGACGGTGTCGATGGACGCCTTGGTGATGCGGCCCGTGGCTGCGACATCGCCCGAGACGCTGTTGGCGCTCAGCGCGCCGTCGAGCTCGCGCACCTGCACGTCGCCCGAGACGGCGTTGAGGTTGACGTCGCCGACGAGGCCGTCGACCATGATGTCGCCCGAGACGGTGTTGAGACGCACGTCGGAGCGCAATCCCGTCACGAGGGCGCTCGCGCTGACGACGCCGAGGGTCAGGCCGACGGTGCGGGGGACCGCCACGCTCACCTCGGCCTTGGGGCCGCCGGCGCCGAAGTTGCGGAACACTTCGAGGAAGTTGTCCCACCGCAGCTGCGGGTGGTCGATCTCGAGGCGACCGTCGACGACCTCGATGCGCAGATCCTTCACGGTGACGCCGTGCACTTCGATGCGCGTGTCGGTCTCGTCGTGGGCGACCACGTCGACCTGGCCGCCGACGAGGCCGATCTTGAGTTCGCGCACGGCATCGAGGTCGATGACGCGCGTCTCGCCGGGGTGGATGATCCATTTCTCCATGGCTGGCTCCTCACTCGCGATATATCGCGTTGGGTCGAGTATCGCGATATATCGCGTTCGCGTCAACCCCTCCGCGCCGGCCCCGCGGGAGGGCGCCGCGCGGGGTCGGCGGCGGTGAAACCCTTCACAGCCGGGAGCGTTGTCAACCCCGCGCCGTCGCGGGCGGTCCCGCCCGTAGCGTCGGGAGCCCGACGGAAGGAGACGGCCATGCCCCAGGGGCGAGGATCCAACAGTCTGAAAGACCCCGACCTGTACGAGGAGCTGCGCAAGCAGGGCGACTCGAAAGAGAAGGCGGCCCGCATCTCGAACGCCGCCGCCGCCCAGGGGCGCGACAAGGTCGGCGAGAAGGGCGGGCACGCTGAGAACTACGAGGACCGCACCGTCGACGAGCTCAAAAAGCGCGCCAAGGAACTCGGCATCACCGGCTACTCGGGCAAGAAGAAGGCGGAGTTGATCGACCTCCTCCGCAATCACTGACGCCCATGCCACGCCTCATCCGCGTCCGTCCTTACGAGGACCCGGGGTTTCGTCGCGTGCGATCGGGGTCGGGGTTCCGGTTCGTGGATCACACCGGGACGCCCGTCGCGGATCGCGAGGCGGAGCGCGCGCGGGGCCTGGTCATCCCGCCCGCGTGGCGAGAGGTGTGGATCGCGAAGGAGCCGAACGCGCACATCCAGGCCGTCGGGACCGACGAGGCGGGTCGGCGTCAGTACACCTATCACGCCGACTGGTCGAAGCGGCAGGACAAAGGCAAGTTCGCCCGTGCGTTACAGCTGGCCGAGGCGCTCCCGCGGGCGCGCGCCCGGGTGACCCAGTCGCTGCGTCGACCCGAGGCGGACCGTGAACGGGTGCTCGCGGTGTCGTTCCGCTTCCTCGACCTCGTCGCCCCGCGCGTGGGCAACGCCCGCTACTTCGTGACCAATGGCAGTCGGGGCCTCACGACTCTGCAAAGACGGGATGCCACCGTCGAGGGCGATCTGATCCGTCTGTCGTTCCCCGCCAAGAGCGGCAAACGCGCCGAGCTGTCGGTGCGCGATGCGGAGCTGGCATCCATCGTCGAAGAGCTCGCCCTCGGGCGCTCTCGCGCGGCACTGCTCAGCTACAGGAAAGGGCGTCGGCGCGTGCCGCTCACCACGGGCGACGTCAACGCATACGTGCGATCGCTGACCGGCGGGCCCTTCAGCGCCAAAGACTTCCGGACACTGCGCGGCACGATCCTCGCCGCCGAGTCGCTGGCGAAGGCCGGCACGACCGGGGGCAAGAACGAGCGGAAGAAGGCGGAGGTCGCAGCCGTCCGGGCGACGGCCGAGGCGCTCGGCAACACCCCCGCCGTCGCGCGGTCGAGCTACATCGACCCCCGTGTGTTCTCGCTGTATCGCCGGGGGCGGACGATGGAGCTCGGCGGATCGAAGGATGCCGCGATCAGGCGTCTGATCCTGGGGGAGTGACCGCGTCGACGACGTCGGGCAAGCGGGGAACGGGCACGATGACGACGTCCTGCACCTTCCAGTCCAGGCCCACGCACCCCTGACGTGCCCGCTCGATGTCGGCGAGCGCCACCTTTCTGCGACGCGGGACGACGAACGCCTCGATGTGGAAGACGTGGCCCTCGTCGCGCACGCGGCTGCCGGCTCGGGCGACCCAGGGCAGCCCCGCGAGGTACTGGTCGACGCGGCCCGCGAGCGGGTGCGGATGGTTGTCGTCGAAGGTGGTCGCGCGGGCGTCCATCAGGTCAACGACCGCCGCGCGCAGGTTGCTGACGCCGTCGTGCAGGATGCTGCCCGAGATGAAGATCGCCGCCGCGGCATCCATCCACCACAGACCCACCCCGATGCCGAGCACGCCGATGATCGTGCCGAGCGACGTTTGCCAATCGGCCTTGTTCATGTCGGCGTCGGCGTAGAGCACCTTGTTGTGCAGCTCGCGCGCGAGGCCGATCTTGATGCGGCCGAGGATCACGGGAGGGATGCCGGTGACGGCCATCACCGCGATCATCAGCCAGCCGAGCCAGATCGTGACGCCGAAGAGGTTGACGGTGCCGATCGTGGGGTGTTCGCCGCGGAGGAGGTTGATCGCGGAGTCCACGAGGAGGAACGTGCCCATGCCGGTCAGGGCGACCGCGGCCACGAGGTGGCCGACCGCGACGGATCGGTGGAAGCCGTACGGATGCTGCGTCGTCGGCGGGCGCCGCGCGAGCCGCACGGCGATGAGGAATGCGATGGGCGGGATGAACGACAGCAGGTCTTCCGACCAGGCCGCCTTCATCGCCTGTGAGCTGCCGAGCACGATGAACACGAGCGTGGCAGTGATGACGAGCACGCCGATCGTGACCCACTCCAGGCGCACCGCCCGGCGCAGGGCCTCGACCTGCTTCGGCGGCAGTTCGGTACGGCCGAAGCGCACGACCTCGCCGCTCACGGGGCGATCCCCTTCCGCTGCGCTTCCTCGGTGAGGAAGCTCTCAAGCCGCGAGAGAAAAGCATTCTCGCCCAGCGGCACCAGCATCACCAGCTTGACCTTCTTGCCGTCGTCGAGGGTGGTCTCGGCCCACGGGCGCGTCGTTCCGGCTTTGTTGGTCCAGGGCGTCTTGTCGGTGAGGCCCCCGGCGACGACGTCGAGGTCGCCCTCCTCGAGACCGCGCACGAGCGACTCCTCCGAACCGATCGTCCACTCGACGTCGGCGTCGAGCGACTCCGCGAAGCCGGTGAGCGCCTCCGCCTCGGCGCCGGTGGGCTCGCCATCGCCGATCTCGATCCACCCGTCGTTCGGCGATACCCCCGCGCGCAGCACGCCCCCCTCGACGTGCTCGAGTGTTCCGTCGGGGTCGGAGGGAATGTGGATGCCGCACCCGCTCAGCATCAGGATGCCGAGGGCGGCCGCAACGGTCGCCGCGCGTCTCGATCTGGCCACGACGCTCCTCCACATCGACTCGGACGTCGTCATTGTGAAGGGGGACGACGCGGGCCGTCGCGGGGGTTGCGGCGGTGGTCTGCGGGCCGTATCAGCGAGGAGCTCCCGAGAGGTCGACGCGGACAGAGTCGCGGTCCATGGTGGGGGGCGTCAGCCTTGGCGGCGGGTGGTGTCCGTGGTGAGGGTGAAGATGTCGGGGCGGGAGTAGTGTCCGGTGACGTCCAGGTCGAACTGGGCGCGGGTGATGTCGTCGAGGTCGACCTCGGCCACGAGGATGCCCTCACGTCCGCGCAAGGGGCCGGCGAGGACGTCGCCCAGGGGGGAGACGATCATGCTGCCGCCTCCGATGAGCAGGGTGTCGGGATCCTCTCCCTGGACGGGGTGTACGTCTTCGGGGAGGTCGGATCGGAGGAGGTATTGGTTCGCAGAGAGGACGAAGCAGCGTCCTTCGAGGGCGATGTGGCGCATGGTGGCGGACCAGGCGTCGCGGTCGTCGACAGTGGGGGCGCACCAGAGTTGCACCCCTTGCTGATACATCGCGGTGCGGAACAGGGGCATGTAGTTCTCCCAGCAGATGGCCGAGCCCACCCGGCCGTAACTGGTCTCTATCGTGGCGAGGGTCGAGCCGTCGCCCTGGCCCCAGAGGTAGCGTTCCGCTGCTGTCGGCATGAGCTTGCGGTGCGTCGCGACATGGCCGCCCGTCGCGGTGATGAAGACGGTGGCGCAGTAGAGGGTGCCACCCTCGCGTTCGATGACTCCGGCGACGATGTCGATGCCCAGTTCCGCACTGAGCTCGGCGAGATGTGTCACCTCCTGACCAGGCAGGGTGATCGCGGAGTCGGCGTATCGCTTGAACATGTCGCGTCCCTCGGGGCTGCGCGATCCCACCGTGATGCCGAAATCCACCCCCTTCGGGTAGCCGCCGAGGAACGCCTCGGGCAGAACGACAAGCGCGGCACCCTGGGCCGCGGCATCACGGATGAAGGTCTCGGCCTTCATGAGAGATGCCGGAGTGTCGAACAGCAGCGACCCGGCTTGGACGACGGCGACGGTGATGGAGGTCATGATTCGACGCTAGGACACGGGCCGAGAACAACGGAAACTGATTGTCGTGATGCCTAACATCTATGAAACCGAATTCCGTCGGGCGGACCTCAACTTGATCGTGACGTTCTTCGCGCTGATGGAGGAACGCAGCGTCACCCGCGCGGCACACAAGTTGCTCCTGAGTCAGGCAGCCGTCAGCGCGGCGCTCGGCCGTCTTCGGACACTGTTCGATGACCCGTTGCTCATCCGCGCCGCCGGGCAGATGCGCCCAACGCCGAGGGCGCTGCAGCTCGAACGCGACCTCTCGCCCGCTCTTGCGATCATGCACAGCACCATCGTCGGGCTGGACTCGTTCGACCCCGCCGAGGGTCGTCCGCGCTTCATCCTCGGCGTGTCCGACGACATCGAAGCCGCGGTGCTCCCCGGCGTGATCAGACGACTGCGCCGCGACCACCCGAACGTCAGCATCGTCACGCGCCAGACGAACCAACACGTCGTCGGTGAACAGTTGGAGCGCGACGAGATCGACCTCGCCATCGTCGCCACCCCACGGACAGCACCCGAGCACGAGGGTGAGATCCTCTTCGCGTCGTCGTACTCCTGCCTCTATGACGGAGCCCGCCTCGGTCTCTCCTCACCCCTGACCCTCGACGACTTCATCAGCACCCCACACCTGCTCGTCTCCTACAGCGGAACTCGCGGCGCGGTCGATGACGCACTCGAACCGCAAGGACTCGCCCGAACCGTGATCGCCTCCAGCACCCACTTCTCATCCCTCATGGTCATGTTGAAAGCGGTGGATGCGATCGCCACCATCCCCACCCACGCTGCGCACGCCTTCGCCGACGTCACCGGCCTCACCGTCAGCGCCCCGCCCATCCCGATGGCCGAGTACACCGTTTCGGTCCTGTGGAGTCGCCGGAGGTCTCACGACGCCCGTCTGCGCTGGCTCCGCGCACTTCTGCGCCAACAGGCTCCTGCACCGTCGGCGCCCAGACGGCCCGATACGGCGACGAGCTAGCTCGTCGCCACCCTCCCGAAAAAGGTCTTACCCGGTCCGTGGACGAGGTCGTGGCGCTCCTCGCGGAGAGCGATGCTGAGCGCGTCTACCCGACTCTTCGAATCGCACGTGCCACAGCCGCTCGGTATCCCATTGCGGGGAGTCCTCGAGAACGGTTGTGGGCTCGGAGAAGGTCCAGTCGAGTCCCGTTGCGAGGCAGGCGAAAGGGCTGTCGCACCAGACCCCGACCACTACGACGAGGCGATCGTGAAGCCGTGGGCACCGGGCGTAGGGTGGCGCGGTGAGCATGTGGCGTGACGTCGGCCTCGTCGGGGTCGGCGGCGCCATCGGCACCGCACTGCGCGCCGGCCTCACTCTGGGGTTCGGCGATGGGCTCGGTTCCGCCCTCGTGCCGCTCATCAACATCGCGGGCGCGTTCCTCATCGGCATCCTGTTCGGGTGGAGATCCCGGATGCCGGCGTCCTCGCGCGCGCAGCGTGTGCAGCTGTTCCTCGGCACCGGCGTGCTCGGCGGCTTCACCACGTACAGCGCGCTCGCCGTCGAGGCGGCGGGTCCGGGGCTGTTGTGGTGGGGCATCGGTTCGGTGGTGCTCGGCACCGGGGCGGCGTGGGGTGGGCTGATGCTCGGCCGAGGCGGACGGCGGCAGCGGTGACGCCTCTGGTGTTCGCGGCCGTGGCCCTCGCGGGCGGCGTCGGTGCGGCCCTGCGGTTCGTGCTCGACACGGCCGTCCGGCGGGCGACCGGCGAGCGGTTTCCGTGGGGCATTCTCGTCGTCAACCTCACGGGGGCGTTCGCGCTCGGCATCCTGAGCATGCTCCCGGCGGTAGAGGCGTGGCGGTGGATCGTCGGCACGGGCCTGCTGGGCGGGTACACCACCTTCAGCGCGGTCGCGGTGACGACGGTGCTGCTGGCCGAGGAGGGGCGCAGTCGCGCGGCGACGGCCTACGCGATGGTCTCGTTCGTCGGATCGGTGGTCGCGGCGGCGGGGGGAATCGCGCTGGGATCGCTGTTCTGAGGGCATTGAACGGCGAGGGCTGAGCCGTTCGACGCCTCCGGTGCTCCCGGCCCGCTCCCCGACGCGCGTGGGATACTGGGCTCGATACATCTCTGTATCCAATCTCGACCCCCGAAGGGTGCTTCGTGTCGTACCTGGCCGTTCTGAGCCTGAAGAACCGTGCCCTCATCGCCCTGGTCACCATCGTGGCGGCGATCTTCGGCGGACTCGCGCTCACCAGCCTCAAGCAGGAGCTGATCCCGTCGATCGAGTTCCCGCAGCTCGCCGTGGTCACGACCTACCCGGGCGCGTCGCCCGAGGTCGTCGAGGCCGACGTCTCCACGCCCATCGAGAGCGCCATCCGCGGCGTCGAAGGGCTCGAATCGACCACGGCCACCAGCACGACGAACTCCTCGATCGTCTCGGCGTCGTTCACCTACGGCACCGACCTCGCCGCGGCGCAGCAGAAGATCCTCGCCGCGATCGCGCGCATCGACGACCAACTGCCCGAATCGGCCGACACCACCGTCGCCTCGGCGAGCATCGACGACTTCCCCGTCATCCAGCTCGCCGTCACCGGCTTCACCGACGCCCAGGCCACCCAGGCGGTGCTGCAGACCAGCGTCATCCCCGACCTCGAAGACGTCGACGGCGTCAACGGCGCCCAGATCGTCGGCGGCGCCGGGCAGCGCGTCACCATCACCCCCGACTCCACGAAGCTCGGCGAACGCGGCTTCGGTCAGCAGGCGATCACCGATGCCCTGGATGCCAACGGCATCCTGTTCCCGGGCGGCTCGCTGACCGAGGGCGACCAGACCCTCACCGTGCAGACGGGCGCGAAGCTCACCAGCGTCGACGAGATCGCGGCGCTGCCGCTCGTGCCCACCGACGCCGCGCAGTTCCAGGCCGGTCAGACGACGATCGGCGACGTGGCCGCCGTCGAGCTGCAGTCCGACCCGGTCACGACCCTCTCTCGCGTCGACGGGGAGCCGGCCCTGACGATCGCCGTCACCAAGCTGCCCGCCGCCAATACGGTCGACGTCTCACGCGGCGTGCTCGCGGTGCTCCCCGACCTCGAGACGGCGCTCGGACAGGGCGCGACCTTCACGGTCGTCTTCGATCAGGCGCCGTTCGTGCAGCAGTCGATCGACGCCCTCGCGCAGGAGGGACTGCTCGGTCTCGTCTTCGCGGTCGTCGTCATCCTGGTGTTCCTGATGTCGGTGCGCTCGACGCTGGTGACGGCCATCTCGATCCCGACCAGCGTGCTGATCACCTTCGTCGGGCTCCAGGCCTTCGGCTACTCGCTCAACATCCTCACCCTCGGTGCACTCACGATCGCGATCGGACGCGTCGTCGACGACTCCATCGTCGTGATCGAGAACATCAAGCGGCACTACGTCGGCGATGCCGAGAAGATCCCCACGATCATCCGCGCCGTGCGCGAGGTGGCGGCCGCCATCACGGCATCCACGATCACCTCCGTCGCGGTGTTCCTGCCGATCGCATTCGTGGGAGACGTGACCGGCGAGCTCTTCCGGCCGTTCTCGTTGACGGTGACGATCGCGATGGCGGCGTCGCTGCTGGTGTCGTTGACGATCGTGCCGGTGCTGGCGTCGTGGTTCCTCCGGCCCGGAAAGGTGATCCGGGATGCCGAGGGCAACCCCATCGACCCCGAAGCCGCCGACGCCCCGCCCACGCGCCTGCAGAAGGCCTACGTGCCGGTGCTGAGCTGGACGCTGCGGCACTCGTGGGTGACCCTGACCCTCGCCGTGCTCGTGCTCGGCGGCACGTTGGCGTCGGTGCCGCTGCTGAAGACCGACTTCCTCGGCGACTCCGGCCAGAACACGTTCACCGTCACCCAGAAGATCGGGTCGGCGCCGAGCCTGGATGCCGAAGACGCGGCGGCCCAGAAGGTCGAGGCCGTGCTGCTCGACACCCCCGGCGTGCAGACGGTGCAGACCTCGATCGGGTCGAGCGGCTCCGCGCTGCGCGACGCGTTCTCGGGCGGGGGAACGGGCATCACGTACTCGATCACCTCCGAGTCCGGCGCCGACCAGGTCGAGCTGCGCGAACGCGTGCGCACCGAGCTCGAGGCGCTGACGGATGCCGGGGAGATCGAGGTCCGCGCCGCCGGGGGTGGTTTCGGCTCCACCGACATCACCGTCGATGTCACCGCCCCCGACGCACAGGCGCTGCAGGAGGCGAACGACGCGGTCGTGGCCGGACTCCAGGGCCAGGACGGCATCGGCCAGGTCACCAGCAGCCTCTCGGCATCGCTCCCGTTCGTCTCCGTGCGCGTCGACCGTGACGCCGCCGCGGAGCGCGGGCTGTCGGAGCGGGCCGTGGGCGCCCTCGTCTCGGGAGCGCAGCAGCCCCGACAGGCGGGCACCGTCGAGATCGACGGCCGAGGGGTCACGGTCTACCTCGCCACGGCGAACCCGCCGCAGACCATCGACGACCTTCGCGCGATCGAGATCCCGAGCGCGCGCGGAGCGGTGCGCCTCGATGAGATCGCCACGGTCGAACAGAGCCAGACGCCGCCGTCGATCACGACCGCACGCGGGCTGCGCACGGCATCCATCACCGTCACCCCCACCTCCGACGACCTCGGCAGCTCCTCGGGGACCGTCGCCGACGCCCTCGCCGGGGTGACGCTGCCCGACGGGGCCACCGCGAAGATCGGCGGCGTCGTGACCGACCAGCAGGACGCATTCACGCAGCTCGGGCTCGCGCTGCTGGCGGCCATCCTCATCGTCTACGTCGTGATGGTGGCGACCTTCAAGTCGCTGCGGCAGCCGCTCGAACTTCTCGTCTCGGTGCCGTTCGCCGCGACCGGGGCGATCGTGATGCTGCTCATCACGGGCGTGCCGCTGGGTGTCGCCGGCATGATCGGCGCGCTCATGCTCGTGGGCATCGTCGTGACGAATGCCATCGTGCTGATCGACCTCGTCAACCAGTACCGGGCACGCGGTCTCAGCGTGCGCGATGCGACGATCGTGGGCGGGGCGAGGCGTCTGCGGCCCATTCTGATGACCGCGCTCGCCGCGATCTTCGCGCTGGTGCCGATGGCGCTCGGCATCACCGGGCACGGCGGCTTCATCTCGCAGCCACTCGCTGTCGTCGTGATCGGCGGGCTCGTGTCATCGACGGTGCTGACCCTGCTCGTGCTGCCGACGCTCTACAACCTCATCGAAGGAGCCGGCGAGCGGCGTCGAGAGCGGCGAGCCGCGCGCGACGCCGACGCGCACGACCAGTTCGCCGACGACGAGCACCCGGTGACCCGACGCGAGTATCGCGCGCAGCACTGACCGCCCCCGCCGGGCACGATGCCGGCCGTGGCGTGGGCAGGCGGCGCCCACGCCCGCGCCGAGATGCCGCGGCGATCACCGTCATCCGCCGCGGCAGCGCGGGCGGCTGCAGGTCGGCGGCTATCCGTCGCGGCGGGGCGGGCGGCCGGATGCCGGCGCTTCCCGTGGCCGCGGACGAGGTGCCGGAGCTGCCGCGTCCCCTCGCCCGCGAGACGGTGGACGGGGCCGGGGCGGACGTATCGGATCGGGCTCGGTACGCGGCGCGCGTCGCGGGTTTGTACGCAGCACCAGGCCGGGTTGTCGCGAGAGGTGCGATCGGCCGGACGGGCGCCAGGCGCGGGCGGCTCGTCGCACGCGCGACGGGGGGCCGACGGCGTCCGACGACCAGCCGCCGACGGCCGAGGCATGCGCCGCGGTCGTCGGTGACATCCGTTCGTCGACCGGCGGATGCGGCGGGCCGGCCGAGCGTGTGGGTCAGCATGCCGGTCCAGGCGAACATCGCCCCGCACGAGATGGTCTCGAAGAGGGCGAGGTTGATCGTGGCCGTGACGAAGAGGGTGATCGAGAGCGTGAGCCAGATCAGGGCGACCCCGGTGCTGACCGCCATGCGGCGACCGAGCCGATGCAGCATGACGGGCGCGCTGGCCAACAGCACGAGGAAACCGAGCACCATCAGCGCCGCGACCCGGTCGTGAAGGTCCTTGTCGGTGTTCAGGGGAACGAAGCCGACCAGGGCCAGGTCGATGCCGACGACGTGCAGGCAGACGCACGCGAGGGTGGCCGACCCGCGGCGGACAGCCCCCCGACCCAGGCGCAGAATGTCGCGTCGAACGAAATGCGCGAGCACGATGACCATCGCGCCGCTCACTTTGAGTGTCGTATTGAACAATGCGCTCGAAAAGTCGCCGAAGATGCCAAGCTGGCTGAAGTGGAGGTGCCACCAGAGCGGATCGCGCGTGGTGGAGATGGAGAGCAGCAGGCCGCCGAGAAGTACCGACAGCACGGCCGCACCGACGTGCAGGGAGGGGATCCCTGCCAGGCGGCGATTCAGGCCGCTGAGACGCGGCAGTGAGATGTTTCCGGGGTCGACGGAACGGAGCGCGGTGCTCATGATGGGGGAGTCTTTCCTCGGGACGGAACGGGACCCTCAGCGCGTGGGATCCTCGGCCCCCGTCGGCTTCATACGGACATTCGCCGAGAGAGCCGTGGTTCTCGGCCGCCCCGGCCACGACGGAATACCGTCTGAAGCAAATGGTAGCTTTCGCCCGCACGAAAGGGAGAGGCCTGTTCTTTCTTTCCCCCAGGTCATATGCAAAATCCCCTTGTCCCCCATATGGGGGACAAGGGGATTGCATTCATGAAAAGTGGAGACCCCATTCACGGACGAGGACGTCGCCCGCCGGGAGAGTGTCGAGATCGGTCCCCGTGACGAAGGCGTTCGCCGGCGCCGTCATGGGCTCGATCGCGACGGCGAGCGGCTGACCCGGGTACCGGTCGGTGGTGAAGACCTGGACCCACCGGAAACCCTCGCCCTGCCAGAGATCGAGACGGCGACCGTCGGGCGCCGTGAGCGTGTGGTGCGCGCGGCCCTCGGCATCCCGCTCCAGGCCTCGATAGCCGTTGTCGAGCGTCGCATCACCCAGCCGGCGACCGCCGCGCAGGTCGTTCGCGTCGGCGACCGGCACCTCGTCGATGGGGATGTTGCGCTCGTCGAGCACGAGTGTGGTCGTGCCGGTCGAACGCACGACGAGATCCTCGGTCGCCACCCCGCCGATCTGCAGATACGGGTGCACGCCGAGGGCGACCGGGGCGGGCTTCGCGCCGACGTTCTCGACATGGTGCTCGACGTGCAGCCCGTCGGGTCGAAGCGTGTAGGTCACGCGCGTGCGCAGGTGGAAGGGGTACCCCGTCTGCGGGACGACGTCGGCGCCGAGCACCAGCCGCTCGTCGCTGTGGTCGAGGGGCTGGTAGGTGCCGAAGCGCAGCAGGCCGTGGCTGGCGTTGCCGAACTTCGGCTCGCTGATCGCCAGCTGCAGGTCTTCGCCGTCGAAGGTGTACTTGCCGTCGCGGATGCGATTCGGCCACGGCACGAGCACGACCCCGGATGCCGCCGGAGTGGGCGCGTCATCGGGATACGGCGGCACGAGGTCGACGCCGTCGACGGTGAGTGCGCGCAGCGCCGCGCCCACCTGGGTGATCTCGGCGGAGCTACGGGGTCCGCGCAGGTGGAAGCGCTGGCCGGTGGGATCGGCGGTCATGACGGGGCCTTTCTCGAACGGGGTGGGCGCTGCAGCCACGGCCGCAGCAGGCGGGTGACCCACGGGAGCACCGCATAGGTCATCACGGGGGTGAGCAGCAGGGTGGTGGCGAGGACGCGCAGCACCAGCGGCACCTCGGCGAAGCCCGGTAGGAAACCCAGCAGCCAGGAGGCGAGCAGATTGGTCGGGAAGAAGCCGACCCAGATCGTCACGGCCTGCTTCCACCGCGGGGGTGCGGCCGGCACCGGCTGTTGCACCGGCGAGGTGGTGGCATCCGTCGCCTGCAGAACCGACCCGAACGACGCGTCGAACCATCCCTCGATGCCGGTGCGCCGTTCGACCCGCTCCTCGCGCGCGAACGGGCGGCCGGAGTCGAGCCACCACTGTCGTTGCGACGACGTCTCCCACCCCTCCAACGTCGTCATGTCGCGAAAGCGGTACAGCATGTACCAGAGGTCGCTCTCCTCGCCCGCGCGCACCCACCCGGAGCCGAGGAAGCCCGGGAAAGCGGTCGCGAGGTCGGTGCCGGCCTGCATCCAGGAGGTCGCTTCGGCGGTGCGCGTCGGGTCGATGCGCCGCTCGATCGCCACCGTGATGGGGTGGGCGTCGGTGTCTGCCATGCGTCCATCTTGGTCCAGGGCCCGCCTGTGCCGGGGCCAGGGAAGGCATGTCCCACTCTGTGCGATCTTGAGGCCCTCAGACTGCACAAATCGGGACATGAGCGTCGGTCGGGTGGGCGTCGGTGAGGGCGTGTCCCGCTTCGTGCGAGGAAAGGGCGTCGAATTCGCACGAATGGGGACATGGATGCCATTCACAGGCGATGCCTGTAACGTTGTGCAGTCGGCTCTGGACACCGCGTGTGATGCGCGGATGGGTTTGTGAGTCCAAGGGGCCGATGGACAGGACGCGATCGCGGCCTCGACCATCATCAGTGAATGGCCCCCGGCCGACGGTAGTCCGGGTATCGCACCGCCTCGAGCGGTGTCGCTGTTTCGCGCGAACAGAACCCAGGAAGTCACCCATGCCCAAGAACAAGAAGCCCGCCGGCGGCCGCGCCGCCAAGAACTTCGAGCCCCGCTACGGCGCGAAGACCTCGTTCCAGGACCGCAAGCGTCGCCCCGGCGGCGAGGCGCCCGCCAAGCCCGGCAGCAAGAGCCCGAGCCACCGCGGCTACCGCCCCGAGGCCGAGGTCGCGCCCGAGAAGCGCCGCTGGAGCGCGTCGGATCGCGCCGGTCGCGACGAGGCCCGCAGCATCCGCACCTCCGCGCGCGACGACCGTTTCGGCCGTTCGGATCGGGATGCCACGACCGGCCGCCGCGACGACCGGCCGGCGCGTTCGTTCGCCGATCGCCCCGCGCGTTCGTTCGACCGCAGCGACCGCCCGGCGCGTGACGACCGTGCCCCGCGCGGCGAGCGTGTCGACCGCGACACTCGCCGCTCGTTCGGCGATGCGCGCCCGTCGTTCCGCGACGAGCGTCCGCGTCGTTCGTTCGACGAGCGTCCGGCCCGGTCGTTCGACCGCCGTGACGAGCGTCCTGCCCGCGACGACCGTCCGGCTCGTTCGTTCGATCGCGACGAGCGCCCCCGTCGTGACGCCGGCGAGCGTCCCGCGCGTTCGTTCGATCGGAGCGACCGTCCCGCGCGCTCGTTCGACGACCGTCCGCGTCGCGACGACCGTCCCGCGCGTTCGTTCGATGAGCGCCCGGCGCGTTCGTTCGATCGTGACGAGCGTCCTCGTCGCGACGCCGGCGAGCGTCCGGCGCGGTCGTTCGACCGCGGTGACCGGCCCGCGCGTTCGTTCGATGAGCGCCCGGCGCGTTCGTTCGATCGTGACGAGCGTCCTCGTCGCGACGCCGGCGACCGCCCCGCCCGTTCGTTCGACCGCAACGAGCGCCCGGCGCGCTCGTTCGGCGACCGCCCCGCCCGTTCGTTCGACCGCAGCGACCGCCCCGCACGATCGTTCGATCGCACCGACCGCCCGCAGCGCTCGTTCGATGACCGCCCGCGCCGCGCCGACGGCCCGAGCCGTAGCGACTGGTCGGCCACCCCGAAGCGCTCCGCCGAGCACGAGCAGCGCGTCGACGTCGTCCACGAGCGCCTGCAGGCCGAGGCCGTCGATGCGACGACCGAGACCGGCGTCGGCTTCGCCGAGCTGGGACTCGGTGACAACATCGTCCGCGCGCTCGCGGGTCTGGGGGCGGCGAGCCCGTTCCCGATCCAGGCCGCGACGGTGAAGCCAATCCTGGAGGGTCGTGACGTGCTCGCCCGCGGCCGCACCGGCTCGGGCAAGACCATCGCGTTCGGCGCCCCGCTCGTCGAGAGCATCCTGCGCGCGCAGGCCGGCAAGCGCCGCGAGTTCGGTCGTGCCCCCAAGGCGCTGATCCTCGCCCCCACCCGCGAGCTGGCGCTGCAGATCGACCGCACGGTTCAGGTGATCGCGCGGAGCGTCGGCCTGTTCACCACCCAGGTCTACGGCGGCGTGCCGCAGGCTCGCCAGGTGGGCGCGCTGAAGAAGGGCGTCGACATCGTCATCGGCACCCCCGGTCGTATCGAAGACCTGCTGAACCAGGGCAAGCTCGACCTGTCCGACGTGCAGGTGGCCGTGCTCGACGAGGCCGACCACATGTGCGAGCTCGGCTTCCTCGAGCCCGTGCAGCGCATCCTCCGCGCGACCGCCGACGGCAGCCAGAAGCTGCTGTTCTCGGCGACCCTCGACCGCGAGGTCGCGGCGCTCGTCGACGAATTCCTCGTGGAGCCCGCCGTCTACGAGGTGGCCGGTGAAGACCAGGATTCGGGCACGATCGACCACCGCGTGCTCGTGATCGACCACCGCGACAAGGCCGAAATCCTCGGGTCGCTCGTCGACCGCGACGGCAAGACGCTCGTCTTCGCCCGCACCCGCGCCTACGCCGAGATGCTCGCCGAGCAGTTCGACGAGGCCGGCATCGCCGCCGTCGCCCTGCACGGCGATCTGAACCAGCAGAAGCGCACGCGCAACCTCGAGAAGCTCACCTCGGGCCGCGTCAACGTGCTCGTCGCCACCGACGTCGCCGCCCGCGGCATCCACGTCGACGACATCGACCTGGTCATCCAGGCCGACGCCCCCGACGAATACAAGACGTACCTGCACCGTTCGGGCCGCACCGGCCGCGCGGGCCGCAGCGGCACGGTCGTGACGCTCATCACGCGTCAGCGTCAGCGTCGCATGACCGAGCTGCTCGACCGCGCGGAGATCGAGGCGCCCTTCGAGCCGGCGCAGCTGGGCGACGATCTGCTCGAAGAGCTGTCGGGTCGTCAGCTCGCCGACGTCACCGCGTAATCACCTCCTGGAAAGGCCCTCGTCGCTTCGCGCGGCGGGGGCCTTTTCGCGTCCGGAACAGCGCTGGCTCGCTCGCCGCGTCTCATGCGCTCGGAACCGCGTCGGCGCGCTCGCGGGCACGACCGGGGGTCCGGTCGCTTCGCGCAGGAGGCTCAGAACAGTGTCGGCTCGCTCGCCGGTGCCACGCGGGGGCGAGAGGATGCCAGAGCTCCCGTGCTCCGGACCGGCCCGAGGCCGCTCGTCATCGGCGTGCGCGCCGCAAGGCCAGGCTGGGGCCCGCTCGTCGCCGGCGTCCGCGCCGCAAGGCCAGGCTGCGCCCGCCCGCGCGGGTGGTCGTCTTCGTCCCAGCCGTCGAGACCATGCAGGCGCAGCAGGGGGCGCATGCGCTTGCCCAGCCACGTGCGGTACGCCTTGGGCGCCGAGACCGAGACACCGGGATAGAGCCCGCGGTACGACGACACGAGATGCGGGTGCTCGCGCTCCAGCCACTGCCAGAACCACTGCTTGGCTCCGGGGCGCAGGTGCAGGGCGCCGTAGACCACGCGGGCGGCGCCCGCCGCGCGGATCCGTGCCAGAGCGTCGTCGAGCGCGGCGATGGAGTCGGTGAGGTGCGGCAGGATCGGCATGAGGAACACGGTCACCCGAAAGCCCGCCGCAGCGGCGGCCCGCACCGTGTCGAGGCGCGCGTCGGCACTGGGCGTGCCGGGCTCGATCGAGTGCTGCAAGGTGTCGTCGAAGACCGCGATCGACATCGCGAGAGTGATCTTGACCTCGCGGGCGGCGTCGGTCAGGAGCGGAAGATCGCGTCGCAGCAGTGTGCCCTTGGTGAGGATCGAAAATGGCGTGCCGTTGTCGGTGAGCGCCCCGATGATGTCGGGCATGAGCCGGTAGCGGCCCTCGGCGCGCTGGTACGGGTCGGTGTTCGTGCCGAGCATGACGGGTTCGCGCGCCCAGGAGCCGCGCCGCAGCTCGGTCCGCAAGACGTCGGCGACATTGACCTTGACGACGATCTGCGAATCGAAATCCGCGCCGTAATCGAGGTCGAGGTATTCGTGCGTCTTCCGAGCGAAGCAATAGACACATTGATGAGTGCAGCCCCGGTACGGATTCACCGTCCAGTCGAACGGCATCGCCGACGCTCCGGGCACGCGGTTGAGAGCGCTCTTCGCCATCACTTCGTGGAACGTCATCCCGGCGAACTCGGGCGTCGTCACCGAGCGTACGAGACCGTCCATGCGCTCCATGCCGGGGAGCGCCGCCGTGTCGTCGACGCCCAGCTGCTGACCCTGCCACCTCATCGCATCAGTCGAACACATGTTCTAAGCAAGTGCAAGTGGTCAGCTGCCAGATTCGTACACGGGCGGGACGAGAACTGCTCCGTTCGACATGGACGGCGGGACGAGCGCGCCCCGGGCACCGGGCCGAGGTGGTGCCCCTCCGTCCGGCAGTGCCGCAGCCGTTCCATGAAGAACCGTAAGGCGCGGGCGTCTGCGTCGAGCCCTTCCTCCTGCTCGCGCCGCGTCGTCCCCTCGACGTCGTCGTCCGCGACCTGGAGCACGCCCACCCGGCGCCATCTCGCGAGGATCTCCACCAGGAACTCTTCGTCGCCGTCGGCGAGGGGCACCGTCAGGGCGTCATCGTCGTGCGGCCAGCCGTGAGCGGTGAGAGGGCCGGGGTGTCGTCGTGCGGCCGCGCCCCCGGCATCCTGGATGCGATCGGAGCGGGCGGCGACGTCCGGGTCGCCCCCGGCCCGCTCGACCGCACCGGTGTTGCCGAGGGTGGCGTAGACCGTGTGCCATACGGGCATCGGGATGGCGAGCTCGTGCGTCGGCGGTGTCGCGTCGACGGGCGCCCCGTCGTGGAACTCCACAGGATCGACCTGCTCGTCCACCACCGAGAAGGGAGCCTGGATGCCGCCGAGCATGGCCCCCGGCTGGGCGAACGGTGTCTCCTCGAACGGGGCCGTGACGCGCTGCACGAGCTGCGGCGGCGACCCCAGCAGCACGCGGGTCAGTGCCGCGCCCGAGTCGAGCAGCCCGTCGAGCGTCGCCGCGAGGTCGTCGTCGTCGGGCGCCTCCGCCCCACGGACTGCCGCGCGCAGCACCGTGCCGCGAAGCAGCTCCTTCGCGAACGATCCCGTCGTTCCGGAGGCGCGGTCGGCGGCCGCATCCACGGCATCCGGAGACAGCGGCAGCCCCTGCGCGTACCGCCGGAACAGGCGTCTGCGGTCGGTGTCGTCGGGCAGTGGGATCTCGACACCGAGGTCGACGCGGCCCGGACGGGCGGCGAGGGCCTCCTCGAGCACCTGCACGTGGTTGGTCGTCATGACGAAAGCGATGTCGGCATCCGGTTCCAACCCGTCGAGCGCGTCGAGCACGTCGAAGAGCACCGGCTCGGGCGAGAAGCCGCGGTCGGCCGCCACCAGATCGATGTCTTCGAGCACGACCAGTGCGGGGGCGAATGTGCGCGCGATCTCGGCGGCGGCCTTGACGAAGCGGATGCTCGAGCCGGTCAGCACGACCGCGGTCGTGCCGGGCGTGCGTGAGAGCAGGTGGCGGACGGTGAGCGTCTTCCCCGTCCCAGGCGGGCCGTACAGGAGCACGCCGCGCTTGAGATGCTGTCCGGCGGCACGGAGTGCGTCGCGGTGGTCGCCGATGCCGACGACGTGGTCGACGATGCGCTGCAGGACGCCCTCGCCCAGCACGATGTCGTCGGCCGCGACCTCGGGGCGGGCGAGGAAGGTTGCCCCGGCTTCGTGTCCGTATTCGGTCGGTGCGAAAGACAGCACCTGTCCACGCAGCACGCTCCGCTCCACCATGAGGCGGCGGATCTCGGCGAGTGCGGCCGCCGTGGCATCCGCGTCGGCCCCGATCAGCTCGAGCTGGGGCTGGGACGGCATCGACCGCGGGTTCGCCGCCCGCTGGACGATCGCCACGGGATGTCCGTCGAACACGAGCAGTCGCACACCGAACGCCACGACCCGGCGCTGCGAATCGGCGTCGACGTCGCGCACCTCGTACGAGACCGGCCCCGGCGCGAAGTGCGCGTACCCGCCGGAGAGGAGATCGGATGCCGAGACGTGCAGCCGCTGCTCGCCTCCTGTCACACCGATCAGGCGTCCGCCGCACCGCGCCATGAGCTCGTCGAGGGCGATGTCGGCGTCGACGTAACGGTGCGCGGGCAGCGACTCGGTCGTGACGGGGAGGGTGAGGGCGTCGACCCCGAGGTGGGCGCTCAGTTCGTCGCCCAGGGGCGAAAGATGGCCGGCGGAGTCGGACTGGACGATGCGATGCATGTCTTGCAGATACGCGTGGACGGCGTGCATGAGGCGTCGGTCGTCGTCGTCGAGCATGGTCCCCCCGGTTCGGTCTCGGCGTTCTCAGACTGCCGACAACCGGGCCCTCGAGCAAGCGCCGTGCGACCGCGTCGCAGTGGTGGGCTCGACCCGCCGGGCCCACCACGGGAGAATGGGTCGAGTGATACCCCCCGATCCCGAGCTCTCGCCCCGCCGCGCCGCGCGCGCGGAGGCAGAGCGACTCGCGACGGCGGCGTTGCCGGTGCAGTCCGCCTCACCCGCCGAGGTCTCACCCGCCGAGGTCGCCGCGGCCGGCGGCCCGACCCGTCGCGAGCGGAGGGCGGGCGCGTCGGCACCCAGCGGCATCCGGTCGCTCGTCGCCACGCGCGGGCTGCCCCTCGCCGCCCGACGTCGCCGCGCGAGCGTGCTGGCGGCCGCCGTCGTGGTCGCGGTGGCGGGGGCCGTCGCCATCGGCGCCGCCGCGACCGCGGGCGGGCGCGACGACGGCGAGGCTGCGCCAGGGGAGGCGACGACGACCGTTGTCCAGGGCCCACCCGCCGTCCCCGCCGAAGGTCTTCCCGTTCCGCAGCTCGCGGCCATCGCCGCGACCGCCACTCCGTGCGACGACCCGGCGTTCACCGCGGCTCTGGCGTCGGGCGACGACGCGGCCGTCATCGCGGCCGCCGGTGGCGGAAGCGCCTTCCGCGCAGCGGTGGCATCCGGGATCGCGCCGTGCGTGTCATTGTCGGACCCGAACCGTGAGTGGGTCGTCGTCAACAAGCAACGCCCCCTCGACCCGGTCGACTACCGCGCCGGCGACCTCGTCATGCCCGAGAACGTGCGCGCCCTCGAGCAGTCGGCGCTGCGGGCACGGGCGGCGGGTGCGTTGACCGAGATGGTGCGTGCCGCCTCCGACGCCGGTGCGGGCGAGATCGCATACCTCAGCGCCTTCCGCTCCTACTCGACGCAGCAGTCGACGTACGCCGGCCGTGTCTCGGTGGGTGGGGTCGAAGAAGCGGACCGTGAGAGCGCGCGTGCCGGCTACAGCGAACACCAGACGGGGCTGGCCGTCGACATCGTGCCGTGCCGCGGCTCATGCGCCACCCTCGACGACGTCGCCGGTTCGCCTCAGGGGGCGTGGGTGCGCGACCACGCCTGGGAGTTCGGCTTCATCACGCGTTACGCCGAGGGGCGCGAGAGCGTCAGCGGCTACGAGCCCGAGGCCTGGCACCTGCGCTACATCGGGCCCGAGCTCGCCCGCGCGTACCACGAGGGCGGGTACACGACGCTCGAGGAGTTCTTCGGGCTCCCGGCGGCGCCGACGTACTGAGCGATGGATGCCGGGGTCTTCGGCATCCGTTTCGACCCGCGCTCTGCACGCTCTCGCCGAGTCGTCGACCCGTCTCGAACCTGCTGACTCGCGCCGTCTGCACGTGCAGAGCCCCGAGAAGCGGGCACGAGCCGCACCTCACCGCGGCGTCGAACGCGGCGTGGCCGCGGTCTCAGTTCACGACGCCGGCGCTGCAGGTCTGCTGCGCCGCGCTCGAACCGCTGATCGAGGGCGGAAGCGCGACGGCTCCCGTGGAGGGGTCGACCTCGCCCGGCTCGACCTCGTCGGCGGGTGGGGCCTCTTCCGTCGGCGACGCGTCGGGTGCGGGTGTCGGGTCCGCGACGACCGTGCCGCCGTTGACGGCGACGTCGCCGGTGACCTCGATGGCCTGGTTCGCGGCGAGGGCATCCCAGAGCACCTCCGCGGCCGAATAGTTCGGAGCCACGCGGTTGCGGTCCGACGGTGCCTCCACCGTCGGGTACTGCACGAACACGATGTCTTCGAACGGCACGTCCTTGACGGCTTGCGCCACCTGAACGAGCGTCAGGGGGTTCGTCAGACTCTGGGTGGGCGTGACGTTGCGCAGTCCCGTGGATGCCAGGCGGAGCACGGTCGCGGGGTTCGACAGCACCTCCTCGCTGACGAGTTTGCGGGCCAGGCGCGACATGTACTGCTGCTGGTTACTCACGCGGGCCAGGTCGCTGCCGCCTACGCCGTATCGCGTGCGCAGGAACTGCAGGGCCTCGATGCCCTGGATGGTGCGCGGACCCGCCTCCCAGTCGATCCCGGTGTTGTCGTCGCGCATGTCGCTGGCGAGGCAGATCTCGACGCCGCCGATCGCGTTGGTGATCTCGATCACCCCGCCGAAGGTCACCATCGCCCCGAACTGGATCTGCTGTCCGCTCATGTCGGAGATCGCCGTGATCACGCACGACAGCCCGCCGTACGTGTACAGCTCGTTGATCTGCAGGTACCCGCCGTCGAAGCGGCCGCCCTCGGAGGTGTCGCACGCCGGGGCGTCGAACACGAGGTCGCGGGGGAACGACACCACGGTGACCTTGCGAGGCGCGTCCGAGATGTGCACGAGGATGTTGACGTCGTTGAGCCGCCCCTCGGAGTCCGGACCCTCGCAGCGCTCGCCGAAGAGGGCGATGAGGTTTTCTTCGCACGCGTCGATACCGACCACCATCATGTTGACGCCGCCCTCGAGCTGGCCGAGGTCGGGTGGCACGGGCGGTTGGTTCTGCACTTCGACGGCTTCTGCCACGAACTCCGCCGTGAGGTCGTAGGCGGTGTACGACACGACCCCGAACACCGACACCAGGGCGACGACTGCCGCAACGGCGATGAGGGTGGCCAGCTGGCCGAGGGGATGCGGCGAACGCAGGTGCGCGTGCTGCGCGACGGTACGACGGCGCCGGGGCATGGCAGCTCCTCCTCGTGTTTCGTCGCAGTCTAGGGGTCTGGTGACCTGCGCCCCGCCGTGCGGTCGGAAGACGCGCCGCGCGCCCCGCCCCGGTCGGAAAGCGCGACGAAAGCGCGAGCGAATGGACTCGTGGTTCGTTTCGGGGCTGTGACGTTTGCCTATGTGCGCGACATTTCCCGTAGGTGATGAATCCACCCTGAGTTATGTTTGTGCAACGCGTGTCGCTGTTGACGCGCAAATCGCTCATTCATCCCCCCGTTTGGAGCGCACTATGGGTCGAACCCTGCGTTCAGTCGCGGCCATTTCCCTGGCCGGACTGCTCACCGCCACCGGAGCAACGGCCGTCCAGGCCGCCGACGTGGGCGAGGCGGTGACGCCCCCCACACCCATCGAATCCGCCACGGGCCGCTACATCGTCGTGCTCGACGAGGCTCCCGTCGCCACCTACGGCGGCGGAGAGCCGGGCCTGGATGCCACGAAGTCCGACGACGCGAAGCTCGATCCCGACTCGCCCGCCGCGCGCGAGTACTCGGCGTTCCTCGAGCAGCGCCAGCAGGACGTCGCCGACGGGGCGGGCGTGCGCCCCGAGACGACCTACACCGTCGCGGTCAACGGCTTCAGCGCCTCGATGGACCCGAACCAGGCGGCCAAGCTCGCCGCGACCGAGGGCGTGCAGAAGGTCGTCCCCGACGAGATCCGGCACCCGCACGCGGTCCCCTCGACCGAGTTCCTCGGCCTCGAGGGCGACGACGGCGTCTGGCAGCGGGTCGGCGGCACGGATGCCGCGGGCGAGGGCGTCGTCGTCGGTGTGATCGACACCGGGATCGCGCCCGAGAACCCGGCCTTCGCGGGCGAGCCGCTGGGCACCACCGCCGGTGACGAGCCGTACCTCGACGGCAACGACGTCGTGTTCCGCAAGGGCGACGGATCCGACTTCCGCTCGCCCCGCGTGGCCGAGGGCAACGGCTGGTCGCTGTCGGACTACTCCACCAAGCTCGTCGGCGCCCGCTACTTCGACACCGGCGCCGCAGCGTCCGGCTTCACCTTCGAAGCCGACTACGTCTCGCCCCGCGACGGCGACACGCACGGGTCGCACACGGCGAGCACCGCCGCCGGCAACCTCGGCGTCGAGGCCGATGTCGAAGGCCTCGACTTCGGCGCGATCTCGGGCGTCGCCCCGGCCGCCAAGGTGGCCGCGTACAAGGCGTGCTGGGCGGGCCCCGATCCGCTCGTGACGACCGACGACGTCTGCGCCCTGAGCGACCTGCTCGGCGCGATCAACGCGGCGGTCCAAGACAACGTCGACGTCATCAACTACTCCATCGGCGGCGGGGCGGCCAGCTCCACCTTCGCCCTCGAGGACCAGGCGTTCTTCAACGCCGCGGCGGCCGGCGTCTTCGTCGCGGTCTCGGCCGGCAACTCCGGTCCCGACGCGTCGACGGCCGACCACGCCTCGCCCTGGTACACCACGGTCGCGGCATCCACGATCCCGACGTACGAGGGCACGGTGACGCTGCCGAACGGCTTCGAAGCCGCCGGCGCGTCCATCTCGGTGCCCGCCGACCAGAACGTCACGGCTCCCGTGGTCTACGCCGGTGACATCGCGGCATCCGGAACCGACGCCGCGAACGCGGCCCTCTGCCTGTTGGGCTCGCTCGACCCCGCACAGGCCGCGGGCAAGATCGTCGTGTGCGACCGCGGGCAGAACGCCCGTGTCGAGAAGTCGCAGGCCGTGAAGGAGGCCGGTGGCGTGGGCATGATCCTCGTCAACGTCACCCCCGCCTCGGTCGACAACGACTTCCACTCCGTGCCGACCGTGCACCTCGACGCGCAGTACCGCGAGGCGCTGCTGTCGTACGTGCGCGAGACCCCGGATGCCACGGCCACCCTCATCGGCGAGAACATCACCGACGACGTGACTCCGACGCCGCAGGTCGCGGGCTTCTCGAGCCGCGGACCGATGCTGGCCGACGGCAGCGACATCCTCAAGCCCGACGTCTCGGCGCCCGGTGTCGCGATCCTCGCCGCGGCTGCCAACGCGCCCGGTGCCGACCCGGCGTTCGAGTTCCTCTCGGGCACGTCGATGTCGTCGCCGCACGTCGCCGGCCTGGCCGCGCTGTACCTCGGGGAGCGGCCGCAAGCCACGCCCGCCGAGGTGAAGTCGGCGATGATGACCACCGCGTACGACACCGTCGACGCCGAGAACGCGCCCGCCCAGGACCCGTTCGCGCAGGGCGCCGGTCACGTCGACCCCACGAAGTACTTCGACCCGGGTCTGCTGTACCTGAACGGCTCCGCCGACTGGGCGGCGTTCCTGCAGGGCAAGGGCCTCTACGACTTCGGTGTCGAGCCGATCGACGGCAGCGACCTCAACCTCGCGTCGATCTCGATCGGTTCGCTGGCCAAGCCCCAGACGATCACCCGCACGGTGACCTCGACGCAGGCCGGCACGTTCTCGGCATCCATCGACGTTCCCGGAGTGGATGCCGTGGTGGAGCCGTCGACGCTGGAGTTCACCGACGCCGACCAGAAGAAGACCTTCACGGTCACCTTCACCCGCACGACGGCCGCCGCCGAGCAGTGGTCGACCGGCTTCCTCACGTGGACGAGCGGTGACACCCAGGTGCGTTCGCCGATCGCCATCCGTCCCGCGACGGCCGAGGCGCCGGCCGAGGTCTCGGGAACCGGTCTGTCGGGCGCGACGAGCGTGGAGATCCTCCCCGGGATCACCGGCGAGCTGCCGCTGAACCTGTCGGGCCTGACCGCCGAGACCCTGCTGACCGACCCCGACAACCCCGTCGAGGGGCACAGCGGAAATCAGGCCTCCGGTGACGAAGACGGTTACGTCCGATGGGTCGTCGACGTGCCCGAGGGCACCACGCTCTCGCGCTTCGACCTCGACTCCTCCGACGACGACGGCAGCGACCTCGACCTGTTCGTCTCGCGCGTCGTGAGCCCCGACGACCTGCGGTACTACGAGCGGTTCACCTCGGCGACGGCCTCGGCCGACGAGCGGGTGTCGCTGCCGAACCCCACCCCGGGTACCTACCTCGTCGAGGCGAACGTGTACTCGTTCACCGCGCCGTTCACGTGGGACATGACCTACGCCAACGTCGCACCCGAGGGGGAGGGCCAGCTCACGGCCTCGCCCAACCCGCTGACGGCGGAGCAGGGCACGCCGGTGTCGTACGAGCTGTCGTGGCAGGGCCTCACGCCCGACACCCGCTACCTCGGCGTGGTGCAGTACGGCGACTCCGAGGTGCAGACCGTGCTCACGGTCGAGGCCGGAGAAGCGGCCCCGGTGGCCGTGGAGGCGCCGACCGTGTCGGGCACCGTGGCCATCAACCGCACCCTGCGTGCCACCCCCGGCACGTGGGACCCCGCCGACGTGACCACGACGTACCAGTGGCTGCGCGACGGCGAACCCATCCAGGGCGCGACCTCGCAGAGCTACCGCGTGCAGCGTGCCGACCTCGGTCGCATCATCAGCGTGCGGGTGACCGCGACGTCTGCGGTCACGGGCCTGTCGGGCACGGCCGACAGTGAGGGTGTGGCATCCGTCGTCACCTCGCGCACCGAGGTGACCGTGAGCCCGTGGGTCGGGCGCACCACCGACACCTACACCGTCACCGTCAAGGTGCGACCGGCGGGCGGCCCTGCCGCGACGGGCGACATCGTCGTCACGGTGGCGGGCAAGGACTACCCCGCCACCCTGCAGGGCGGCAGTGCGTCGGTCACCCTCGACCCGCAGACGCGCGGCGCCAAGGTGGTGAAGGTCACCTACGGCGGCAGCACCACCGTGCAGCCGTCGACCGCGAGCAGCGCGTTCATCGTGCTGCGGTAGTCACCGTTCGATCCCTGCGGCGTCCGGGCTTCGGCTCGGGCGCCGCGGTGTCGTTTCGGGTGAACGGTCTGCGGTGGGGGTTTCAGGCGCACACGCGCCCTGGCTCTGCTGCAGCCGGCCACAGCTTCTGCCCTGCTCCACCTCATGAGAGATCGTTCTGGCGTGGCCGAAGTAGCCGCCGATGGGGAAGATACGCACGCGCCGACCGGATGGGATGGTCGCTTCTCACCGCGCGGTGTCGCGCACAGGGGGTTCTGCGCCTGGCTGCGCCTTCGTCTCCCACCGCGGCAGGTTACTGCGCGGTTCGCGCGTAAAAACCGCTGACATTACCTCTTAGTTCCCTAAATTTGCGCGCAGTATGCAATACTTCCTCCTACTGGTGCGCGAACCGAGAGGTTCTTGCCCCTCGGAGCGAGTGATGCTCGCTCACACCACAGCCGGGTCGCCAGAGTGCGCCGCCCGAAGTACAAAGGAGTATTCATGCGGTCATCACGTGCCCTGATGGGCATCATCGGCGTCACGGCTGCGGCCGTGAGTTTGGCGGGTTGCACCGCCGGAGGGGGCGCCACCGCCACGGGCGACGGAACCGCCTTCAGCTACCGCATCCCCGACCGATTCAAGAACTGGCTCGCGGACAACAAGTGGAACCAGCCGCTGCAGGACGGCGCCGGTGTGCAGGTGAACGTCGTCGACGGCGGCCCCGAGAAGCAGCACTACCAGCAACTGGACCTGCTGCTGTCATCCGGCGACCTCGAGGACGCGACCGTCGCCACCATCTCCCAAGCACAGGTGTACGGCACCCAGGGGGCGTTCCTCAACCTCGCACCGCTCATCGAATCCGACGCCCCGAACCTCAAGGCGTACATCGACGAGCACCCCGACTTCAAGTCGCTCATCACCAACGACGACGGCAGTATCTACGGCCTGATCAACGAGTACCCCACGATCGGCCCCGTCACCTTCTATCGGGACGACATGTTCGCCGCGGCCGGCATCACCACCCCTCCCGCGAGCGTCGAGGAGTACACAGCGGCCCTCGAAACCCTCAAGGCGAAGTACGGCGCCACCGATTCCAGCTACTACCCGCTCGGCGGCCGCGATTCGTTCCTCAACTACCAGTACGCGTTCGCCGCGAACGACGGCATCGACGATTCCGGCACCGTGCACGGCATCTACCAGGCCGGTCGCGGAACGGACATCCACTCCGACGGTGCGCGCGACATGATCGAGTGGTACTCGACGCTGTACAACCAGGGCCTGATCGACCCCGAGTGGGTCAAGGGCGCTGTGTCCGAAGAGGACTGGCAGACGAAGATGCTCACCGGGAAGATCTCGATCTCCAACGACTTCTTCACCCGCCCCCAGTACTTCCTGGCCAACGCCGACGAGGCCACCTACCCCGACTACAGCATCGGCACCATGCCGGCGCTGAGCAACGGCGGCGAGCAGATGAAGGTCCCCGCCAACGAGAAGTACAACACCGATCGCGTGTTCGTCGTCAACGCCAAGACGCAGAACTCCAAGGCCATCATCGAGTTCCTCGACTACCTCTACAGCGACGAGGGACAGGACATATACCACTACGGCGTCGAAGGCGAGTCATACGACGTCGTCAACGGCGAGAAGGAGTACACGGTCTCGTACGCCGAGAACGCCGACCAGGAGGTGGGCACGCCCGTGTGGAACTTCGCCCAGGACCGCCTCACGTACCCGGCGCCCGTCGACGACGACGCCTTCTACAAGTGGCAGGGCGATTTCACCAAGTCGTTCGCTGCCGACTACTTCTCCAACGACCTGAAGACCAGCCCCGTTCTGAAGTACACCGCCGAGCAGCAGGAGGAACGCAGCAAGCTGCTCGCCTCGGTGCAGCCCTTCGTGGACGCCGAGATCGTGAAGTTCGTCACCGGTGCCCGCCCCCTCTCCGAGTGGGACAGCTTCCTCAGCGATGCCGACGCTCAGGGGTACGCCCAGATCACCGAAATCGACCAGGCCGCCGCCGACGCAATGAAGTAACGGGCGCTGCGGGGCCCGCGGCACGAACGCCGTGGGCCCCGTGCCCCAGGTGAGGAAACCCCATGAGCCACATCACCGCCGATCCCGCGCAGGAGCTCGCCACCGAGGCGCAGCTCGAAAAGAGCAGCAGCGCCCCCACGGTCAAACCCCGCAAACCGCTCTGGCGGCGAATGGTGGCAGCCCGCTGGCTGTACGTCATGCTCATCCCCGGGCTGATCCACCTCGTGCTGTTCAAACTGGCACCCGTCTCCGCTCTCGTCATCGCCTTCCAGGACTTCTCAACGTTCCTGGGAATCAGCGGTAGCCCCTGGGTCGGGTTCCAGAACTTCATCAACTTCTTCAACGACCCCAACATCGGTCGCCTCGTCGCGAATACCGTCATCCTCGCGGCGCTCGTGCTTTTCGTGAGCTTCCCGATCCCCATCATCTTTGCCCTGTTTCTCAACGAGGTCCGGCTGCGCTGGTTCCGCAAGAGCGTGCAGACCCTCAGCTTCGTGCCCTACTTCGTCTCCTCGGCCGTGCTCGTGAGCATCATGTACACGCTCCTCTCGCCCAGCGGAGGAGTCGTCAACGGCATCATCGAGAGCCTCGGTGGAACGGCCATCTCGTTCTTCACCGAACCCGCCTGGTTCCGCCCGCTCTACACGACCATGCAGGTGTGGCAGAACTTCGGGTACTCGGTGATCATCTACGTCGCCGCCATGGCCAGCATCGACCCCGCGCTCTACGAGGCCGCGGAACTGGACGGCGCCGGCCGCTGGCGCAAAATGTTCAGCGTGACCCTGCCGGGGATCTCCACCATGATTTCGGTGCTGCTCATCCTCAACGTCGGGCAGATCCTCACGGTCGATCTCGACAAGATCCTCCTGATGTACAACCCGAGCGTCTATGAGACCGCCGATGTCATCCAGACGTACGTGTACCGCCTCGCCTTCGCATCCGAAGGATTCCCCGACTACAGCTACGCCGCTGCCGTGGGACTCGTTCAGGGCGTCATCGCCTTCGTGCTGGTCGTTGTGACCAACAGGGCCTCCCAGCGTTTCTCCGACTCGAGAGTTTTCTGACCATGACCGACCTCCGCACCTCTCCCCGGACCGAGACCGAAGCGGTCACTCGCCCCCCGCGCGCTCGTTGGCGTCGTCGCCGCCCCATCGAGTTGTTCGACATCTTCAATGGGGCCGTGCTCGGCCTGATCGCCATCGTCTGCATCTACCCGTTCCTCTACATCCTGGGGGTCTCGCTCTCCGACGGGCACGCGGTGCTGAACAACCAGGTCGTGCTGTGGCCGGTTGACGTCAACATCGAGACCTTCCGCTACATCCTCACCAACGAGCGTCTCGGCGTCGTCCGCTCCCTGCTGAACTCCATCGTGTACACCCTCGCCGGCACCATCGTCGCCGTGGGCCTGACATATCTGACCGCGTACGCGCTGTCGAAAAAGCGCCTTCCCGGGCGCCGCGTCATCATGCTGCTGTTCATCGTCACCTGGATCTTCGACGCCGGCATCGTGCCCGCCTACATCGTCAACAGCGGTCTCGGCCTGGTCAACAACCCGCTGATCATGGTCCTCCCTCTGGCGATCAGCACGTTCCTTCTCATCGTGACGAAGGCGTTCATCGAGGCCATCCCCGAAGAGCTCGAAGAATCCGCCTCCATCGACGGCGCAAACGACTTCCAGATTCTCGGCCGGATCTACCTGCCGCTGTCGAAACCCGTCATCGCCACCATCGCGATCTTCTACGCCGTCCAGACCTGGAACTCATTCCTGTGGCCGCTGATCTACCTGCGCGATGCGTCACTTCAGCCCATCCAGGTCGTGCTTTACCGCCTTCTCCTCGGCAACGCGGATCAGGCGCTGAACTTCCAACAGACCATCAGCAACGGCTACCTGGTCATCCCCGAGAACATCCGAGCCGCCACGATGCTGTTCGCCATCGTCCCCGTGCTCTTGTTCTACCCGTACGCTCAGCGATACTTCAGCAAGGGCATTCTGGTGGGCGCTGTGAAGGGATGAGCACATGAAGGTCGTGACCCAGGGCATCCAGACCAGCTGCGTCTGGATCGCACGCCTGGCGTACCTCAACCTCATCTGGTTGCTTTTCGTCCTCGCAGGGCTGATCGTCCTCGGCTTCTTCCCGGCCACCGCCGCGGGATACCAGATCACCCGCGACTGGGTACACAACCCACGGACGCAGGAGGAGCCCCTGTTCCGCCGGTTCGCCGCACTCTTCCGAGCGAACCTGATTCGAGCAAACGTCGCCGGCGGAGTCGCGGTCGCGATCGGGGTGCTGTTGTTCACCGCTCTCCGACTGGGCTGGGCAGCAACCGGCGCGGCCTGGCAGGTTCCCCTCGTCGGGGGTGCTGTCATCGCGTCCGTAGCGTTTCTCGGCGGCCTTGTGCATCTGCCGTTCCTCGTCGCCCACATGGATGCCCCGGCGCGGTCTCTGGTGCGTTCGTCATGGCTTTACGCCCTCGCGCATCCCGGGAGCACACTCATCATCTGCGCTGCGTGGACCGGTCTCTGCTTCGCCCTGGGGGCCTTCCCGGCCGCGGCGTTGTTCTTCTCCTTCACCCCCATTGCACTGCTCACGGCAATTCTCGACGTGCGCGGATTCCGGCGTATCGAGCAGCGCCACGCTCTCACCGTCGCGACCTGATCGCTGACCAGTGCCCGTAGTGCTCCTTGCCGGCGATGGCTGAACCCACCCGCGCAGGGCGGTGACGCTCAATTCACCCGGGCCTTCCTCGCGTCCGTTCGACGCTGTGATCGCCCGCATCGGTGACTCGTGCACGGGGTCGAACGGATGACGAACGTGCCGGACGCGCCGGGCTCAGGCATATGTGGTTCCGTCGCTCGCGCTCACCTTCTGCGGCGTGCAGTCTGCAACAACGGCTGTTGAGGTGAAGGAGCGACCCCCGGGAGGTAGGGCTGATTTCTCAGCTCGTCCCCGGGGGTCGATGGGTGAGGTGGTGGTGCAACGCTTCTGTGCTCAGGGGACGCGGGTGAGAGCGTGGCCCCGGCTCATCTCAGCCGCTTGCAGCATGGCAACGACCATGCTCTCGTGCGATGCCGTGCCGGTGCCCGCGATATCGAAGGCGGTGCCGTGGTCGACGGAGGTGCGAATCACGGGGAGTCCGACGGTGACGTTCACGCCCGCTTCGATGCCGAGCACCTTCACCGGCCCGTGGCCCTGGTCGTGGTACATCGCCACAATCAGGTCGTAGTCGCCGCGCGAGGCGAGGAAGAATGCCGTATCTGCAGGCAGTGGCCCGTGCACCGCGTGCCCTTCGGCTGCGACGCGCTCGATGGCGGGAGTGATCTTCTCCGCTTCTTCGCCATAGCCGAAAAGCCCGTTCTCGCCGGCGTGCGGGTTGATCGCGCACACGCCGATGCGGGGAGATTCGATGCCCGCGTCGGCCATCGCCCTGAGTCCACGACGTACCGTGCGCTCCACCAGGCCCGGCTCGATGAGATGGACGGCATCGATCAGACCGATGTGTGTGGTGACATGGATGACGCGAATCTGCGGGGTCGTCAACATCATCGAGACCTCCTCGACGCCGCACAGCGATGCGAGCATCTCCGTGTGGCCGGGGTAGATGTGACCACCGGCATGCAGGGCCTTCTTATTCAACGGTGCCGTGCAGATGGCGTCGACGCGTTCGGCCGTGGCCAGCTTCGCGGCCACGGCGATGTAGTGGTATGCGGCGTCGCCCGCGACCGCGCTCAGCTCGCCCCAGGGAAGGTCATGCGGGATGAGGTCGAGGTCGATGACGTTGATGACGCCGGGCGCGTATTCGGCTTCCTCCGGGGCTTCGATGGATCGGATCTCGACGCTTTCGCCGAGGATGTCAGCAGCTGTGCGCAGGCGCGCGGCGTCGCCCACCACGAACGGACGGCACGTGCTCGTCACGGTGCGGTCGAGGAAGGCGCGAACGATGATCTCGGGGCCGATTCCTGCGGCATCCCCCATCGTCACGGCGATGACGGGCGTACTCGTCGCAGCGTTGTCGTCGGTCACTGGATTCCTTCTTCCTGGCGATCCCCGGGGGCGTCCCCGAGGAGGGTGGTTGTGATCTGGGTGAGGGAATCGATGCCCCCGAAACTGCCGGGCCGGGTCACTACCCGGCGTCCGTAGGCGGTCACGGACAGAGCTGCTCCTGGGTGCACCTCTCCCCGGATGGAAAGCGATCGCTCGCCCAGCGCGTGGAGCACGGCTCGAGCGGTCTCCCCGCCGATCAGGCCGAGCCCGATGGTGGGGTCGTGCCGGACCGCATCGGCGGTCGCGTGGCCGACGCGCTGGGCGACGTTGACATCGTGCACACCGTGTTTCGCTTGCGTCTTCACGACGATCGTTCGCGGCGACCGAGTGAGCGCTTCACGAATGAGGGCCGACAGTGTTGCCGTGGCGACATCGGGACGGGCGAACACCGTGGTGGCGTGATACTCCAGGGCAGCGTGCTGCTGGGTCAGGATGGGTTCGAGGCTTCCGAGCACGAGGACAGCCTTTTCGGACGCATCCGGCGTCGTCTCTTCGGTCTTCGCGGAGGAAGAGTGATCCGCCACGAGGGCTTGCAGCAGACCTGCACTCCCGATGGGCATGACCAGGGCCGGTGCTGTACGAATGGCCTCCGCGATGATGCGGAGATCCTCCTCGGTCGTGGAATCGGGGATGAACACGTCACCGATGCGTCCGGCTGCCACTCGTTGTGCGAATGCTCCCGATCGCACATCCTCGAGCGTGAAGGGGTACGGCGTGTGGGATCCGCAGACGGCGGCGAGGGTGTCCGGGGGTGGCCCCGCTTCGGTGCGCCAAGCGGAGTGCTCTGAATGACGCAGAGAAACTCCATCGAGCAGAAGGACGCCGCCTGAGACGCTCCGATTCAGCTGTGGAAGAGCGGGCGCCAAGACGACGGGAGAGTGCTGCGCCGCGGCATCGACGAGCTCGGCCAGAGGGCCGCGCATCTGCGAATCGATTTTGATGTAGTCGACGGTTCCCAGTGCGGAAAGCTCGGTGTTGATCTTGGCCGCTGCTCCAGGTCCGGCGTTCCGCACGTGCAGGTCGAAAACGGTGGCCGAGCCGGAATCGCTTCGCGTGTCGAGGGAAACGGTGGCGCGCAGGCCGTGCCGGTAGAGGACGCCGGCAGCTTCCGCGGCACCTGACAGATCGTCGGCCACTACCCGCATCACCCGCGCGCGGACCCTCATGTCGTCAGCGCCGGCGCCACAACTACGTTGATGCCCGCGGCGTGAAACTCTGCGAGCGTCGCGGCGGGTGCCGACTCGTCGGTGACGAGCGTCCACGGCAGATCGAGCCGGGCCCAGGCGTCAAACGGGGCGTGCCCGAGTTTTTCTGCGTGGGCGAGGACGTAGAGAGAACGGGTGCGTCGCGCGACGACTTCTTTGAACCTGGTTTGCTCCAGTTCCGCCTCGCACAGCCCCCGATCGACGGTCACCCCGTCGGCGCTGATGAAGGCGCGGTCGAAGCTCATACGGTCGAGAGAGGTCTCGGCCAGCGGCCCGACGAACGCGCCACTCAGGGGGCGCAGGCGGCCCCCCAGACACTGCACTGTCATGGACGTCGTCGTCGACAGCTGAGTGACCACGGGCAAGCTCGATGTCGTCACCGTGGCGGGGAAGGTGCGGGTGGAGAGCTCGCGCGCCATGAGAGCGGTGGTCGAACCGCCATCGAGGAAGATCGACTCACCGCGTTGCACCTCATTGGCTGCCCACGCAGTGATGGCGCGCTTGGCGTCGAGTGCCTCCGACCTGCGCTGCAGCAGAGACGCCTCCGGAAGGTGCGACGTGGAGATGGCGCCACCGTAGGTGCGGGCAAGTCGTCCATCGTCGCTGAGATGTGCGAGATCGCGGCGAATCGTCGAGGCAGTGACGCCGAAACGTTGCGCCAGGTCCTCGACGTTGGCCAGCCCGACATCGGCGGCCAAACTGAGGATCTCCTCACGTCGTTCGCGAGTGCGCCGTTGTTTCACCGTGTCACCTCCGTTGGTGTGAGAGAACAGGACTCTCCCCGCATTCTACACCGTTCTGCGCGGTTCGTGCTAACGTTATTGCGCGAAAGGCGCAATCTTTCAGAGCTGAGGAGTGCCACCCATGGTCAACGACGTCCCCCTCGCCGACGCCACTCTGGTGGAAGGGAAGCGGTCACCCCAAGGGCTCATCCCGACCCAGCGTCCCGAGAACCACGCGTCCTTCCTGCATCACTTGCCCGATGGCACACTTGCCGCCGTCTGGTTCGCCGGCGTCCGGGAGGGGATGCCGGACGTCCGCATCCAGATGTCCCGCTTCGACGCGCAGGACGAGACCTGGGGTCCGGCGGAGTTCGTGTCCCCGTCTTCGGATCAGTCCCACCAGAACCCCGTGCTGGCCACCTTGCCCGATGGGACGGTCTGGCTTCTCTACACGACGCAAGACCTGGGAGCGCAGGACACCGCGATCGTCATGAAGCGGACGTCCGCGGACGGCGGCCGCACGTGGGATGAGCCGATGCCTCTCCTCCCGGACCGCGGCGTTTTCATCCGGCAGGACCTCGTAGTGCTCGACGACGACACGTTGCTCCTTCCCATGTTCCGCTGCGAACTGCCGCCTGGCCGTCAGTGGCATGGCGACACCGATACGAGCTTCGTCCTGCGGAGCACGGACGGCGGATCCACCTGGACCCAGATCCCGGTACCCGCGAGCCTGGGCGCGGTGCACATGGACATCGTGCCGTTCGAAGATGGTGAGCTGGTCGCGTTCTTCCGCAGCCGCTGGGCCGACGCGATCCACCGCAGCGTCTCTGCCGATGGCGGCCTCTCCTGGTCGGCACCTGCCGCCCTCGAGGTGCCCAACAACAACTCCTCCATCCACATGCGCCGCGCCCCGCACCTCGGCGCCGACGCTGTGCTCGCTGTGCTGAACCCCGTGGCCGCAGCCCCCGGCACCCGCAGACGGGGACGTCGAGCAGCCCCTTGATGACACCAAGGTCACGGCACCCGGCACCCCGATCCCGCTCGAACGACACTCGGTGTGGGGTGTCGATCGCATCCCCCTCTCCCTGATCCGCTCAGACGATCGCGGCCACACCTGGCGCCGGGTCCTCGACCTCGAAACGCGCGAGACGGTGCCCGCCGAGGTGACCGAGCGTGCCGGGGACCGTGCTTTCGAGATGTCCTACCCGACGGTGGTGCTCGACTCCGAGGGTGACGCCCACATCAGCTACTCGTACTGCCGCCTCGCAATCAAGCACGTGATCGTCGCACGAGAAGTGATCGAGGCCGCCGAATGACGCGCACGACTGCGGTGCTGGGCACCATGACCTTTGGAGACGGCCTCGACGAGACGGCCTCCGCGCTCGTCCTCAAGACCGCTCTCGACTCCGGCATCGTCGACATCGACACCGCCAACGGCTACGCCGGCGGCGTCAGCGAAGAGATCATCGGGCGCGCCCTCACCGGGCGCCGCGATGACGTGCGCCTCGCCAGCAAGGTGGGAATGCCCCACCCGGATGCGGAGGGCGCCGCCCCTCTGTCCTCGGCGGGGATCACACGCTGCATCGACGGGTCGCTGCGTCGACTTCGCACCGATCACCTCGATCTCTACTACCTTCACCAGCCCGACCGCACCACGAGCGTGGGTGAGACTCTCGACACCCTTGGCGCCCTCCTCGCCGACGGCAGAGTCCGGGCCTGGGGCATCTCCAACTTCGCCTCCTGGCAGCTCGCCGAACTCGTGTTCGAGGCGCGCGCGCGGGGCATCCAGTCGCCCGTCATCAGCCAGCAGCTGTACAACGCGGTCTGTCGGCGCATCGAGAGCGAGTACATCGAGGCCGCTGATCGATTCGGTGCACCCGTCATCGCCTACAACCCCCTGGCTGGCGGTCTGCTCACCGGCAAACACAGCTTCCATGCTCCCCCCACAGGAGGTCGGTTCGGCGGCGAACGACTGGGCAGGATGTACACCGACCGGTACTGGGACCCCCGGATGTTCGACGCCATCGACCGTCTACGCGGTGTCGCGGAGCAGGCCGGTCTGGACATGCGAGAGATCGCCCTGCGCTGGCTCGTCGACCGTCCCGGCGTCGCCGGCGTCCTCGTCGGCGGCTCGCGCCCCGAGCAGGTCCGGTCCAACCTGGACACCCTGAGCCGCGGCCCCCTCGACCCCGACCTGACTGCATGCATCGACGAGATCGGCGACTGGTTGAACGGTCCCGTACCCGCATACAACCGATGAGGACCACCACCATGCCCAGCACCCACTTCGCCGACCTCCTGCGCAGCCGCGGACCCATCATCGGATACTGGTCGGTCCTCGATGCACCCGTCGTTCTCGAGCGCCTCGGGCGGGTGGGCTTCGACTATGTCGCCATCGACGCCCAACACGGACTCCTCGGCTACAACGGCATCCTTTCCGGCCTCATGGCCATCGACGCCGGTGCCGCCGCCGGCGGCACCGCGACGGTCGGGCTCGTCCGAGTGCAGAGCAACGACGCCACCGCCATCGGCCAGGCGCTCGATGCCGGCGCACTGGGCGTCATCGTTCCCCTCGTGAACAGCGCCGACGATGCCGCCGAGGCGGTCGCCGCCGCCCGCTATGCACCGAACGGTATCCGCTCCTACGGGCCGATGCGCTCGCAACTGCGCGTCGGGCCCACCCCGGCGGAAGCCGACGCCAGCGTCGTCGTTCTCGCCATGATCGAAACGGCCGAGGGACTCGCCCACGTCGAAGACATCGCGACGACCCCGGGCCTCGCCGGTCTCTACATCGGCCCCTCCGACCTCGCGCTCGCCCTTGGCGCCCGCTGGCCCGGAGACCCCGAGATCGCCGACGAGTTCGCCGCCGCCCTCCAGCGCGTCCGTCTCGCCGCCGAGAGCAACGGGATCGCCGCCATCATCCACACCCCCGACGGAGCTACGGCCCGCACACGCCTCAACGAGGGCTTCACCCGGCACCACCATCGCCAGCGACCTCGTCCACCTCGAAGCGGCCGCACGCGGACACCTGGCGACAGCGAGCGACACCTAATCACCAGCCCGAGAAGCAGAGGTCACGTCATGCCGTCGATCAGCGAGCAGGCGGCTGCTGCGAGAGCACCTCTGCGATCGGGCGCCCGCCGACGGCGGCCGCCAGCAGCAGCCCGGCGAGAAGGTACTGACCGGCGCCGTCGAAGAACGCATCCGTCTCGGCATCCCGACGAGGCACCGCCGAGAGGCGTCGATTGTGCCGCTGTACGTCAGGCCCGCCGCCTCCGCGACGTCAGGCCCGCCGCCTCCTGGGCGTCAGCCGCACCGCGGGCAGCGGCGGCGCCGGGATGCGCTCCGGCCCGTGATCCACGACCGCGCCGAAGCGATCGGCCTGCGCTTCCCACGCCTCGCGCGCCTCGACGATCTCGTCGTGCGAGCGGCCGACGAAGTTCCACCACATCACGATGTCGGCCTCGAACGGCTCCCCGCCCAGCAGGAAGACCCGGGCGCCCTCCTCGCTGCGCAGCTCCAGCGACTCGCGACCCTTGCCGAGGTAGACCAACCGAGTGTGATCGACGGATGCCGCGGTGCCCGGCTCCCCGGCGGTGGAGGGGCGTCGCGCGGCATCGGCGTCGACGGCATCCATTCCCGTCACGGCCTCGGCGGTGCCGGTCATTCCGTAGACGGCGTACTCCCACTCGGGGCGGAGCGGAACGCGCACGTCGACGCCGGCCGGCAGGCGCAGCTCGGCGCCGACGATGGGGGTGTGCACCGTCGCGGGGGAGTCCACCGCACCCAGCGAGCCCATGACGACGACGGCGTCGGCGCCGTCGCCCAGGTCGAGCACCGGCAGATCGTCGTGCCGCTCGAAGGCGGGACCGCCGTGCCGACGAGACTCCGGCAGGGCCACCCACAGCTGCAGCGCATCGAGCGGGATGGGTTCGTCGCCCACCGAGTACTCGGAGTGCGCGATCCCCGCACCGCTCGTCATCAGGTTGAGAGCGCCGGGGCGCACCACGACGTCGCTGCCCACGGCATCCCGGTGTCGCACCTCGCCGATGATCGGCCACGTCACCGTCTGCAGGCCGATGTGCGGGTGCGGTTCGACGCGCATCAGGGTGTCCTGCGGTCCGAACCGGTCGAGGAAGCACCACGCGCCGACCATCGGCAGCGCCCGGTGGGGGAGCGTGCGGTGCACCTCCATGCCGCGCACGCCGCCGAGCGGCACCTCGCGTGCCTCGATGACGAGCGCGCGCGGCCCGTCGCACTCGACCGGGCCCTCGGATGCCGGGGGAGCGACGTCGAGGCGGGTCACGAGGGCTCGCCGGGTCCCGCCGAATCGGCTGCGTCGTCGTCGTCGGTCCACTCGACCACGAGGCCGGGCACCTCGTTCTCACGCAGGTAGTGCGCGACGAAGGGGCACGAGGGGATGACGCTGCCGCCGCGGCGCGCGAGGTCGCCCAGCGCTTCGCTGGCGAGGGTCTTGCCGAGACCCCGGCCCTTGAACGCGGGGTCTACCTCGGTGTGGGGCAGGTTCAGGCGGTCGTCGCCCGCGGGGCGGAAGTCGAGGAACCCGCCCAGCTCGTCGCCCACGTGGATCTCGTAGCGGCGCGCCTCGTCGTTGCGGGTCACGGTCACGTCATCGGCCATCGGCGTCTCCTGTCGTCGGTGTCCACAGCAACGTACGTGGCCGCCGCGATGTTCCGCACCCCCTCGACACGGTCGCAGACGGCAACGCGACGCGAATCCTCATGGACGCCACCACCGGACGATGCGATGTCGATCGGACCGACGCCGACGCCGTCGACCCGACCTTCTCTGCCGACAGGCCATCGCCGCCCCCATCGTGAACGGACGACTGCGCCTTCAGCTGATCCTCGACACCGCATCCGTCGAGATATTCTGGGGCGTCGGCGCCACGACACTCACCGATCAGGTCATCATGGCTGATCCATGGACGCTCACCGCGACCGCCGCCGACGGCATCCCCGAAACTCGCGCGCCTGCGCATCGCAGACCTCACCGGTCAGGAGCACACCGCATGACCACCTGTGACGCCCTCGTCATCGGCGAAGCACTCATCGACATCACGCACGGCGTCGAGGGAACCGTCGCCGAACACGTCGGCGGAAGCCCCGCCAACGTCGCGCTCGGTCTCGGCCGACTCGGTCGTTCCGTCGCGCTTCTCACCCAGCTCGGCGACGACCCGCACGGTGCGCAGACCCGCGGCCACCTCGAGCATTCCCGGGTGCGTGTCATCGGTCCCCGCGCGGCTCGAACCTCGACCGCCACCGCCACCATCCGCCCGGGTGGTCACGCCACCTACGACTTCGACATCGCGTGGGACGCCTTCGCGCCCCCCACCGACATCCAGGCTCGCCTCGTACACACCGGCTCCATCGCCGCCTTCCTGCAACCCGGCGCCGACTCCGTCCTCCACACGCTTGCGAACCAGCCGGACGACACCATCATCAGCCTGGACCCGAACATCCGTCCGGCCCTCACCGGTGACCCCGAAACAGCCGTCCACCGGTTTGCGGAGCTCAGCGGCATCGCGCACCTCGTCAAGCTCAGCGACGAGGACGCGGATTTCCTCTACCCCTGCGTTCCCCACGACGCGGTACTCGACCTGCTGCTGTCGCGCGGAGTCCGACTTGCCGCCATCACCCGCGGCGGGGAAGGGGCCATCCTCGCCTCCGCTCGCGCGCGCGTGACCGTTCCCGCCGTCCGCGTCGACGTGGTCGACACGATCGGTGCGGGAGACACGTTCATGGTGGGGCTCATCGACAGGTACCTCCACGACGACTCGCTCGACGGCGCGGCGCTCACCGCCCTCGGGGCCTTCGCCGCGGGCCTGGCGTCACAGACGGTGAGCCGCGCCGGCGCGGACCTGCCGTGGAAAGAGGACGTTCGCGCGTCGGATCTGCCGGCGTAGCGACCCACAGGGGGTCCGCTTCCTTCAGCAGGCTCAGCGGCTCGAAGCCCCCGTCTGCGCACGCCGCTCGTCGCACCGTTCGCGCCGCTCACCGCACGATCGACGGATGCCGCTGGCCCGCCGCCGCGGCATCCCTTACCGTCGGCGAGTCCGCAGTGCCGCGAGCAGGAGATCCCATGAGCGCTTCCGTCGACGACGACATCGTCACCGATCCGACCCTTCCCCCCGTCGCCGTGGAGCCCGACAAGCTCCGCAGCAGATGGACCCCCGCGAAGATCGCGCTCTGGATCGGGATCGCCCTGCTGGGTGGTCTCGGCTGGACGATGCTCGCGATCGTGCGCGGAGAGACCGTCAACGCGATCTGGTTCGTGTTCGCGGCCGTGTGCACGTATCTGATCGGGTATCGCTTCTACTCGAAGGTCATCGAGCGCTACATCGCGCGCCCCGACGACCGCCGGGCGACCCCCGCCGAGCGCAAGCAGGACGGTAAGGACTACGTCCCCACCGACCGCCGCGTGCTCTACGGCCACCACTTCGCCGCCATCGCCGGTGCCGGCCCGCTCGTCGGTCCGGTCCTCGCCGCCCAGATGGGCTACCTGCCGGGAACGATCTGGATCATCGTCGGCGTCATCCTCGCCGGCGCGGTGCAGGACTACCTCGTGCTGTTCTTCTCGATGCGTCGCGGCGGCCGCACGATCGGCCAGATGGCTCGTGACGAGCTGGGCAGGATCGGTGGCACCGCGGCGATCCTCGCCAGCCTGCTCATCATGCTGATCATCGTCGCGATCCTCGCGCTCGTCGTGGTGAACGCGCTCGGCGAGAGCCCGTGGGGCGTCTTCAGCGTCTCGATGACGATTCCGATCGCTCTCTTCATGGGCCTGTACCTGCGCTACATCCGCCCGGGACGCATCACCGAGATCTCGATCATCGGCTTCGTGCTGCTGATCGGCGCGATCGTCGCCGGCGGCTGGGTCGCCTCGACCGAGTGGGGCTACGCGGCCTTCCACCTCGACCGCACGGTCATCGCCTGGGGCATCATCATCTACGGCTTCGTCGCGGCGGTGCTGCCGGTGTGGCTGCTGCTCGCCCCGCGCGACTACCTGTCGACCTTCATGAAGGTCGGCGTGATCGTCATGCTCGCCGGCGCGATCGTGCTCGTGCGGCCCGAGATCTCGGTGCCCGCGTTCAGCGAGTTCGCCGGCGGCCAGACGGGCCCCGTGTTCAGCGGCCCCATCTTCCCGTTCCTCTTCGTCACGATCGCCTGCGGTGCCTTGAGCGGGTTCCACGCCCTCATCGCCTCGGGCACGACGCCCAAGCTCGTCGAGAAGGAGCGCCAGACGCGCTTCATCGGCTACGGCGGCATGCTGATGGAGTCGTTCGTGGCGATCATGGCGCTCGTCGCCGCCCTGTCGATCGACCGGGGCATCTACTTCGCGATGAACTCCTCGCCCGCCGCGACCCTCGGCACCGTCGAGGGGGCCGTCGCGTTCGTGAACGGCCTCGGCCTCGCGGGCGTCGACCTCACGCCCGACATGCTCACCTCCACAGCCGCGGCGGTCGGCGAGAGCTCGATCGTCTCGCGCACCGGTGGTGCCCCGACCCTCGCGTTGGGTCTCGCGCACATCATGCAGCAGGCCCTCGGCGGTCAGGCGATGATGGCGTTCTGGTACCACTTCGCGATCATGTTCGAAGCGCTGTTCATCCTCACGGCAGTGGATGCCGGAACCCGCGTGGCCCGCTTCATGCTCCAGGACTCGATCGGCACCGTCATCCCGAAGTTCAAGGACCTGTCGTGGCGGCCCGGTGCCTGGATCTGCACGGCGATCATGGTCGCGGGCTGGGGCTCGATCCTCATCCTCGGTGTGACCGACCCGCTCGGCGGCATCAACACCTTCTTCCCGCTCTTCGGTATCGCCAACCAGCTGCTCGCCGCGATCGCGCTTGCCGTGGTGCTCGCGATCGTCGCCAAACGGGGCCGGTCGTACTTCCGGTGGCTGTGGATCGTCGCCGTGCCGCTGGCCTTCGCCGCGGTCGTGACGATCACGGCATCCATGTACAAGATCTTCTCGCCGGTGCCGGCGGTCGGATACTGGGCCAACCACTTCGCCTTCCGCGGGGCGCTCGCCGAGGGCAAGACCGAGTTCGGCACGGCCAAGAGCGTCGCTGCGATGGAGGCCGTCGTGCGCAACACCTTCGTGCAGGGCGTGCTGTCGGTGATCTTCGTCACGCTCGCGATCATCGTGATCGTCATGGCGGTGATCGTGACGGTCAAGGCGCTGCGGGCCGGCGGCGGAGAGAACCTCGAGGATGCGCCCGTGCCCTCCCGTCGCTTCGCCGCCGCGGGCTTCCTCGCCACGAAGGAGGAGCGCGAGATCGAGAAGGAGTGGGAGGCCCTCCCCGCCGACCACCCCGGCCGCCCGTCCGTCTCGTCGCACCACTGAGTCCGCGGGAGATGACGAACATGGATGCCACGGCCCCCGGCCCCCTGCAGCGCGTCGGCGCACGGGTGGTGCGGGCGGGTCGTGGCATCCGGTGGTACGTCACGACACTGATGGGCGACCGGGCCTACGACGTGTACGTCGCGCATCTGAAGGCCCAGCACCCCGACGCGACGCCGCTCAGCGAGCGGCAGTTCTGGCGGCAGCGCACCGCCGAGCAGGACCGCAATCCGGGCGCGCGCTGCTGCTGAGTAGGCTTCGACAATGCTCGATGCCCCGCTGCTCGCCGGTGCGGCGGGCGTGGTCGTCGGCGTCGCACTGACCCTGGTCCTCGTCTACGCTCGCCGCTTCGCGCTCGCCCCGCGCGACCTCGGCAGCGACGCCGAACGGGCCACCCATCGCACGCTGCACGTCGCGGCGGCCGCGGCGGCGGCGCTGCGCGGCGGACGCGACGAACCGGATGCCGCCCGCGCGGCGAAGCACCTGCGCGTGCTGCTGGCCGCCGACGCGGTGGCGATCGTGGAGTCGGGGACCGATCGGGTGGCCGTCGACGGCCCCGAGGCGCTCGCCGGACCCGCCCGGCGGATCGCCGCCCGCGTGTACGAGTCGGGACGTCGGCAGGTCTTCAGCGAGGCCCGCGAAGCCGCGGTCGGCGCGCCGATCGTCGTCGACGGGCGGGTGTGGGGCGCGGTCGTCGCCTTCGCCGCCGACGTGCGCGCTCCGCTCGTGCGTGCCACGGGCGATGTCGCCGACTGGTGCGCGGCCCAGATCGAGCTCGCGGGGCTCGACGCGTCTCGCGCGGCCCTCGCCGAGGCGGAGCTCAGGGCGCTGCGGGCGCAGATCAGCCCCCACTTCATCTACAACGCCCTCACCGCCATCGCGTCGTTCATCTCGACCGACCCGCCCCGGGCGCGTGATCTCGTGCTCGAGTTCGCCGATTTCACGCGGTACTCCTTTCGCCGGCAGGGCGAGTTCACGACGCTGTCGGAAGAGCTCCGCAGCATCCACTCCTACCTCGAACTGGAGCGCGCGCGCTTCGGCGACCGCCTGACCGTGCGGCTGCGCATCGCCCCCGAGACGCTGGCGACCGTCATCCCGTTCCTGTCGGTGCAACCCCTGGTCGAGAATGCGGTGCGCCATGGGCTGGAGCGACGCGAACGCGGGGGCGTGCTCACCGTGACGTCGATCGACGACGGCACGCATACCGAGGTCATCGTCGACGACGACGGCGTGGGGATGGACCCCGATGAGCTCGCCACCCTGCTCGACCTCGACGCCCCGGCGTCGCACGTGGGACTCCGCAACGTCGACGCGCGGCTGCGCCAGCTCTACGGCCCGGGTGGGGGGCTCGTGATCGAGACCAACGTCGGCTCGGGAACATCGGTGCGCCTGCGGGTGCCCAAGTCGCAGCCGCAGCACGAGACGGCGCGCGCATGAGCGTCGAGGTGCTCGTGGCCGACGACGAGGCGCCCGCGCTTCATGAGCTGGCGACGCTGCTCGCCGCCGACCCCCGGGTGACGGTCGTGCACACCGCGAGCGGGGGAGCCGAGGCGCTGCGGCTGCTCGAAGGGGGCGGGATCGCGGTGGCGTTCCTCGACATCCACATGCCCGGCATCACCGGCTTCGATCTCGCGAAGGCGCTTGCGGGGCTCCGCTCTCGCCCCGCCGTCGTCTTCGTGACGGCCGATGACTCCGGCGCGGTGCGGGCGTTCGACCTCGAGGCGGTCGACTACGTGCTGAAGCCCGTGCGCGTCGAACGGTTGTACCGTGCGCTCGGGCGCGCGCTCGCCTCCTCCCCCGGCGCCGACACTGTGGACGACGAGACCATCGCCGTGACGGTCGGCGCGACCACCCGCCTCGTGCGGCGGGCGGAGGTGCGCTGGGTGCAGGCGAACGGCGACTACTCGCGGCTGTACACCGCGGCATCCGATCACCTGGTGCGCGTGCCCCTGTCGGAGCTCGCCGAACGGTGGGCCGATGCCGGCTTCGTGCGCGTGCACCGCTCCTCCCTCGTGCACCGCGACGCCGTCACCGAGGTGCGTTTGGCGGGCGCGGCGCCCACCGTGGTGCTCGCCGACGTGGAGTTGCCGGTGAGCCGGCGGCTCCTGCCCTCCGTGCGCGACGCGCTGCTGCGCTGACTCCGCACCCGCTGCGCTGCTAGGGCCGCTGCGCTGCCGGCGTCGGTGCGCTGCCGATGTCGCCGCGCTGCCGGCGCCGCCGCGCTGCTGGCGTCGCCGCGCCGCCCTCTCTGTTGACTTGCGGGAAATGCCCGCCGGATGAGCGCGTCGGCGTGCATACGGCGCGAGTCAGTGGCACCCATCGGGTCGGCTTGCGCATCGACGCAGACGAGAGCGGGTGTCACGATGGGATGCCATGACCGACGACGAGCGTCCCCTGCCGCGCGTGCGGGTCACGGCATCCACCGCGGGGCGGGTGTCGCGGCCCGCGACGCGCGGGTTCGCCTTGCCGGGACGTGTGGCCGACGACGCCGACGAGGTGTTCTCGCGAGGTCTGGTGCGTGCACAGCTGCGTCTCGCGCTCGGGTGCGTCACGGCGTTCCTGGTCGTGGCGGCGGCACTGACCGGCGTCATCGCCGCCCTGCCGTCGCTCGGCGACCCGACGGTGTTCGCGGTGCCCCTGTCGTGGGTCCTGCACGCGTACGGCTTCTACCCCCTGATCCTGGTCTTCGCCCTGATCTACGCCCGGGCCGCAGCGCGAAACGAACGTCGATACCGGCAGCTCACCGAACCCGAGGATGCCGCGTGAATCCGGTGTTCGACCTCGCCGCGGTGGGACTGCTCGTGATGATGACCGCGGCGCTCGGCTTCGCCGGCATCCGGTCGTCCCGCACGCGTAGCGACTTCTTCGTGGCATCCCGCAGCGTGGGAAGCGTCTGGAATGCCTCGGCCATCAGCGGCGAGTACCTCTCGGCCGGCACGTTCCTCGGCCTGGCGGGCCTCGTGCTGCTCTCGGGAGCGGAGGGGTTCTGGTTCCCGATCGGCTACGCGGCGGGGTATCTGCTCGTGCTGCTGTTCGTCGCAGCGCCCCTGCGTCGGAGCGGGGCGTACACGATCCCCGACTTCGTCGAGGCGCGGCTGGAGTCGCGCGCGGTGCGCCGGGTCACCAGTGTCGTCGTGCTCGTGATCGGGTGGCTGTACATCGTGCCGCAGCTGCACGGCGCATCGCTCGCGCTCGGGGTCGTCGCCGACGTGCCGCCGTGGACGGGCGGGGTGCTCGTCGCCGTGCTGGTGGCGGGTATCGTCGCGGCCGGCGGGATGCGGGCGATCACGGCGGTGCAGGCCTTCCAGTACTGGCTCAAGCTCACGGCGCTGCTGGTGCCCGCGGTGTTCCTGCTCGCGGCGCTCTCGGGCGGCGGCTTCGACATCGATCCCGCGCGCGTGTTCCCGGCCGAGAGCGGCCCGGGTGCCCTCGACGTATATGCGACCGTCTCGCTGCTGCTCGCTCTGCTGCTCGGCACCATCGGTCTGCCCCACGTGCTCGTGCGGTTCTACACCAGTCCGAACGGCGCCTCGGCCCGGCGCACCACGGTGGTCGTCATCGTGCTGATCGGCGCGTTCTACGCGGTGTCGTCGACCATGGGCCTGATCGCGCGGGTGGTCGCCCCCGATCTGGCGGCGCCGGGCGTCGCCGACACGGTCGTGCTCGCGCTGCCGTCGCGGATTTTCCCGGGGCTGCTGGGCGAACTGCTGACCTCGCTCCTGGTCGCCGGGGCGTTTGCCGCCTTCCTGGCGACGTCGTCGGGGCTCGTCGTCTCGCTCGCCGGCGTCGTCAGCCAAGACGTCTTCGGCGGGGGAGTGCGGTCGTTCCGTCTCTCAGCGGTGCTGTGCACGGCAGTGCCGTTGGGGGTGGCGTTGCTGACGCAGCCGGCCGGGCTCGTGGCCAGCGTCGGCCTGGTGTTCGTCTTCGCGGCGTCGACCCTGTCGCCCGTGCTGCTGCTGGGCGTGTGGTGGCCGCGCCTCACCGCGCGCGGGGCGGTGGCGGGCATGGTGGTCGGTGCCCTGTCGTGCGGGGCGGCGCTGCTGGCGGGTGGGGCACTGCGCGGCACCAGTGGATTGGCGGTGCTGGTGACGCAGCCGGCGGCTTGGACGATCCCGTTGACCACGGCGGTCATCGTCACGGTGTCGCTGCTCGACCGCGGTGGAGCGCCCGTGCGCGTGGAGCGGTACCTGGCGCGTCTGCACACGCCGGACGCGTGAGGCGGGCACGTGCGGCGTCGGCGGCGGGGCTTCGCCGGGCGGCGGTGAGCGCGTTCCGTTCGGGCGTGCAGCGATAACGCCTGCGCCGAGAAACGGCATCCGCGGGGGGAAACGCGGTGTCGAGGCGTTTCTGCCACGGAATCGCGTTTCTCGCCGGAAATACACGCCGTACCCCCGCTCCGCATGAGAATGCGCGAGTGGCGCGGGGGCGTTCCCGTGTGCCCCCGCATGCGCCGAGAAACGCCATCCGCAGTGAGAAACGCGGTGTCGAGGCGTTTCTGCCACGGAATCGCGTTTCTCACCGCGCGAGAACACTCCCGCGCGCCGGGCCGACGTGAGAAGCGGGCGTCAGCCGTGCCGCGCCCGCGCCCGCAGCGGGTCCAGCACCGCCTCCGCCGCCCAGGCCGCGGCATCCGCGATGTCGCGCCCGCGCAGGCCGAGCTCGTGCCGCATCGTGACCCAGGTGGTGGAGGAGTCGAGGTGGCTCAGCGCCGTGACGATGGTGAGGCGCTCGTCGGCGTCGAGGCCGGTGATCTCGCGGTCGAGCAGCCGCTCGAACTCCGCCCGGTGCGGTGCGGGATCGGCGCCGTTGACGCCGCGCATCGCGGTCTCGGCCACGACGTGCGCGAGCTCGGGCCGGCGCTCGTAGGCGGCCATCGTCTCGCGGATGGCGAGGGGCACGTCGAAGATCGACTCCGACGCCGGGCGCGAGAAGATCGTCGCTTCGATCCACGCCGCCGTGGCGAGCAGCAGGTCGGCACGGGCGGGGTAGTAGCGGAAGACCGTGCGCTCGCCGACGCCGGCGCGAGAGGCGATGATGCGGAACGACACGTCATCCGTGCCGACCTCTTCGATGAGCTCGGCGTAGGCGACGAGGATCGCGGTCTCGGTGCCGGGGGCGTTGTCCTGCGTCTTGCGCGCGGCCATCACGCGGCCCGCGCGGCCCCGGTCGCGGCGGGCAGCACGCGGTCGACGGCGCGGTCGAACAGCCGCGAGGTGGTCTCGGCGTCGGCGTCGAACGAGGTGCGAAGCCGTGCCCAGTACATGGCCGAGGCGAAGGTGCGCAGGGTGGCGGCGGCGCGGTGGGCGTCGCGACGGTTCAGATGGGGGGCCGTCTCGGCGAGCATCGCGACGATGGCCTCGGTGAGAACGGATGCCGAGCGCTGCCCCGTGGGAGAGAGGGCGGCGCCGCGGGCGGCGACGAAGGCCAGCGCCGGCTGGGCGTCGTACGCGCGGAAACGCCCGTGAACGGCAGAACGGAACTCGGCCAGTGTGTGGAAGGCGCTCAGCGGCAGGTGCTCGTCATCGATCCAGGCGGCGAGCGCCTCGAGAAGATGCGACCGCGTGGGGAACCGGCGATAGACCGTGCGTTCCGACACATCGGCGAGCTCGGCGATGTCGGCGTACGAGATGTCTTCGAATGTGCGGTGACGCAGCAGCACGGCGGCACCCGCGAGCAGAGACGGCGTCGACCCCGTCGCTTCGTCGTTCATCTCGCCTCCAGGCCGTCGTCGCGGGCGGCGTCGACGGGCTCGGGGGGAAGCACGTAGCGATCTGAATCGTCGAGCGTCAACGCCAGCGACGACACGAACTGCACCTCTCCCCCCGGGCCCGGTTCTGCCGAAACCAGCATATCCGGCCGTTCGAAGACGTAGCCCGTGACGTGGCAACGCAGGCGCTCGCCCGACGGGTTGCCGTCCTCGTCGAGAAGGGGGAGCGGGATGCCGTCCGAGCGGCGTCGCAGGTAGTACCGCCCGCGCGTGACGACCGCCATCGCGGGCGTGACGACCGCTGCCACACCGATGGCGACGAGTACCGACAGCGGTTGCATCCCGGGGCCGAACACGCCGGCGAAGCACAGCAGGGAGGCGACCGATGCCAGGCCGACCGAGACCGGCCCGACGGGGTTCCAGTCGTGCAGCATGCCGCGGCGGAACTCCGGGAACCGGGGAGACAGACGCAGAACGTGCTTGTTGACGACGATGTCGACCGAGATCGTCACCAGCCAGGCCATCACGACGTTGGCGTAGAGGCTCAGCACGAACGAGATGAGGCTGAACACGTCCATCAGCATGAGAGAGAGGGCGATGACGAGGTTGAACACGACGAACACCGTGCGGCCGGGGTAGCGCTTGGTCGTCCGGGTGAACACGTTCGACCAGGCCAGCGATCCGGAGTAGGCGTTGGTGACGTTGATCTTGACCTGCGCGACGACGATGAGCAGCAGCACGAGAACGAGCGCCAGCCATTCGGGCAGCAGCGACTCGTAGAGCCCCAGGAATTGCTTGACCGGCTCGACGGCGTCGTCGTCGATCGACGGGTCGATCTTGGTCACCAGGTAGACGGCCAAGAAGATGCCGATGATCTGCTTCGTGCCGCTGAAGATGACCCAGCCCGGTCCGCTGAACACGAACGCCGTCCACCACGAGCGGCGGTTGGCGCGGGTCAGGGGCGGCATGACGCGGATGTAGTCGATCTGCTCCGCCAGCTGCGGGGTCAGGGCGAAGCAGACCGCGGCGCTGGAGGCGACGGCTCCGAGCGAGACCGTGCCGTCGGATTCCCCGGCGAACGACCAGAAGCCCGCCACGGTGCTCGGTTGCGAGATGAGCACCCACGCCAACGGCACGAGCGCCAGCACGAGCCACAGCGGCGTCGTCCAGAAGTGCAGGCGCTCCAGCGCTCGCATCCCGAAGATCACGATGGGGACGACGACCACGGTGGAGATGGCGTACCCGATCGGCAGGGGGACTCCCGCGGCCACCTCCAGCCCCTGCGCCATGATCGCGCCCTCGAGCGCGAAGAAGATGCAGGTGAAGCCCGCGAAGATGATCGTGGTGATGATCGAGCCGTAGTAGCCGAACCCCGAACCGCGCGCGATGAGGTCGAGGTCGATGTTGTACCGGGCGCCGTAGAACGCGACCGGGAACCCCACGGCGAAGATGATGACGGATGCCACGACGACACCGAGAGCGGCGTTCTGGGCGCCGTGCTCGAGCCCGATGCTCGCGCCGATGGAGAAGTCGGCGAGGAACGCGATCGACCCGAGCGCGGTGGCGCCCACCGATACGGCGCTCCACCGGCGGAACGAGCGAGGGACGTAGCGGAAGGCGTAGTCCTCGAGACTGTCCTCCGCGGCGGCGCGTGCGTCACCGCGGAGGGGTCTGCCTCCAGCCGCCCGTTCGCGCACGCTCACCTCGCTCGTTCCCTGCGCAGAAATCCTCGCCGCCCCGCGTTTCCCGCGCGTTGCCGCAGCGAGACGAAACGCGTCAGATGGCCATGGCCTCGCGGACGGCCCCCACGGCATCCGCTCCGCCCTCGCCGCTGACCGCGACCCGACCGGATTTCACCACGTAGAAGCGGTCGGTCGAGCGCAGCGCGAAGCCGACGTGCTGCTCGACGAGCAGCACCGACAGGTCGCCGCGGCGGGTGAGGTCGATGATCACGCGTTCGATGTCGGCCACGACGTTGGGCTGGATGCCCTCGGTGGGCTCGTCGAGCACGAGCAGGCGCGGCTTGGTCAGCAGCGTCCGTGCGATCGCCAACTGCTGCCGCTGCCCGCCCGACAGCAGACCGGCGCGGCGGGTGGAGAGCTCGCCGAGCACGGGGAACAGGCTCAGCACCTCGTCGAGGTCGGACTGCTTCTTCATCGTCAGCTGCAGGTTTTCGCGCGTGGTGAGCTGCGGGAAGCACTGCTGCCCCTGGGGCACGTATCCCAGGCCCCGCTCGACGCGCTTCGACGGCGGCATCCGGGTGACGTCCTCGCCGTCGAGCAGCACGCGGCCGCGCATGACGGGCAGCAGACCCGTCGCCACCCGCAGGAGCGTCGTCTTGCCGGCGCCGTTGTGGCCCATGACCGATATCGCCCCACCGGTGGGCACCTCGATCGAGACGTCGTGCAGCACCTCGGTGCGGCCGTAACCGGCGGTGACGCCGATGATCTCCAGCATCAGTGGTTCCCTTCGCTCTCGACCGCCGCGTCGGCGGCGGACCCCAGGTAGACCGTCTGCACCCGCGGGTCGGCCTGCACCTGTTCCACGGTGCCCTCGGTGAGCAGTGCACCCGCGTGCAGCACGCTCACCCAGTCGGCGTAGGTGCGGACGAAGTCCATGTCGTGCTCGATCACCACGACGGTGCGGTCGGCGCCGATGCGCCGCAGCAACTCGCCGGTCTCGTCGCGCTCGTCGCCGTTCATGCCCGCGACGGGCTCGTCGAGGAACATCACCCGGGCGTCTTGCACGAGCAGCATCCCGATCTCGAGCCACTGCTTCTGCCCGTGGGCGAGGATGCCGGCGGGGCGGTCGCGCAGATCCTGCAGGCCGATGGTCTCCAGTGCCCGCTCGACGTACTCGGGCACCGCCTTGCGCGCGAACGCCAGCTGCCAGGCCTTGCGATGCAGGCCCCCCGCGATGTCGAGGTTCTGCAGCACCGACAGTTCGTCGAACACCGTGGCCGTCTGGAAGGTGCGGCCGACGCCTGCGCGCACGATGCGGTTGGTCTTCATCGCCACGAGGTCGCGGCCCTCGAATATCGCGGTGCCGGTGGCGGGAACGAGCCCCGTCAGTGCGTCGACGAGGGTGGTCTTGCCGGCACCGTTGGGGCCGATGAGGAAGTGGACCTCGCCGGGACGCAGGGTCAGGTCGACGTGGTCGACGGCCACGAAGCCGTCGAAGGACACGGTGAGGTCGGACACCTGCACCGACGCGTCGCGGATGTCGCGGCTCATGCCAGCTCCTTCTGGGGGACGGAGGCCTGTTCGCGGGGCGTCGGAGCGCCCCGGCGCCCGCGCAGCGACGCCACCCCGGTGCTGATCAGCGACGCGAGGCCGCCCGGCAGGAACAGGGTCACGAGGATGAAGACAAGGCCCAGCAGGTAGATCCAGCCCTCGGGCCAGCCGGAGGCCAGGCTCGACTGCCCCCACCCGATCGCCATCGCCCCGAGAACGGGCCCGAAGAGCGACGCGCGCCCGCCGAGGGCGACGCCGGCGATCATGAGGATGGATGCCGAGGCGCCGATCTCCTGCGGGGTGATGATGCCGACGATCGGCACGAACAGGGCCCCGCCGATGCTCGCCATGACCGCGGCGATGACGAAGGCGACGAGCTTGATGTTGGCCGGGTCGTACCCGAGGAAACGCACGCGCTCCTCGGCATCCCGCGTCGCCAGCAGCACCTCGCCGAAGCGGCTGCGCCGCAGCTGCCACGACACGAGCATGCACGCGATGAGCAGGCCCGCGGCGATGAGGAACAGCATGAGCTTGTTGGCGTCGTCGTCGAGCACGTACCCGAAGAAGTACTTGAAGCCGCTCAGGCCCGTGTCGCCCCCGGTCTCGCGGATCGTCGAGCTGATGAGCACGGCCAGCGCCACCGCGAGCGCCTGGGTGAGGATCGCGAGGTAGGCGCCCTTCACGCGTCGCTTGAACAGCGCGAAGCCCAGGACGCCGGCCACCACCACCGGGAGCAGCACGATGGCGACCAGGGTGAAGGCGTCGCTTCGGAACGGCTCCCAGAAGGCGGGGATGGATGCCAGGGGGTCGTACAGGATCATGAAGGTCGGCGTGGCGTCGGGCCCCGCGGTCTCGAGGGTCAGGTGCATCGCCATGGCGTAGGCACCGAGGCCGAAGAAGACGCCCTGGCCCATCACGAGCATGCCGCCGCGGCCCCAGACCAGTCCGATCCCGACGGCGACAATGGCCCACGTGCAGTACTTGCCGAGGTTGTTGATCCAGTGCGGCGAGAGCAGCAGTGGCGCGACGACGAGCAGCAGAACCGCGAAGACGGCGATGCCGATGAGCGAGCCCCACGGGGCGAGTCTCTTGACGACGCTCATGCGAGCCCCCTGGTGCGAACGGAGAACAGCCCCTGCGGGCGGATCTGAAGGAAGACGACCACCAGGGCGAAGGCGATGACCTGCGCGAGGCTGCCGGTGGTCCAGTCGGCGAACAGCGACATCGCCACACCGACGGCCCAGGCCGCGATCACCGTGCCGGCGATCTGGCCGATGCCCCCGGCGACGACCACGAGGAAGGCCGGGATGATGTACTGCGCGCCCATCTGCGAGTTCGTGCCACCGATGAGGGATGCCGCAACGCCCGCGACCCCGGCGAGTCCGGAGCCGATGAAGAACGTCAGGCGGTCGACCGAACGGGTACGCACGCCGACGGTCTCGGCGAGGTCGCGGTTCTGCACGGTGGCGCGGATGCGGCGCCCGAACGGGCTGTACTTCAGCCAGGCGGCGAGGGCGGCGACGCACACCGCGGCGAGGACGATGGTGAACACCTGACGCAGCGGCCAGGCGTAGCCGAGGACGTCGACCTGTCCCTGCAGCCACTCGGGGTTCTCGACGGGAACGCCCTGGGCGGGGAAGATCTGCAGCGCGATCTGCTGCAGCACGAGAGAGACACCGACGGTGACGAGGAGCGTGTCGAGCGGGCGGCGGTACATCCAGCGGATGATCGAGGCCTCGAGCAGCAGGCCGAGCAGCCCGGCGATGACGAAGGCGACGGGCAGGGCCAGGGGGATCGAGATGTTGCTGTCGGGTACGACGAGCTGAGTGAGGTACGCGACGAAGGCGCCGGCCATGATGAACTCGCCGTGCGCCATGTTGATCACCCCCATCTGCCCGAACGTGAGCGTGAGGCCGAGGGCAGCCAGGAGCAGCAGAGCGCCCAGCGCCGTGCCGTTCAGTAGGGGTGGAATGAGAGCTTCCATGCGGTGCCTCCCTTCTTTCTGAAGCGTGCGTGGGCGCCGCCCGGGGCGACGCGAGGGGGAGGGGCTCCGGGTCGTCGCCGACCCGGAGCCCGGGGGAGGAAGGTCAGCCCGCGGCCTTCACGAGCGCGTCGCGCACGTCGGCGGGGAACCAGTCGTAGCCCTCGAGGTACGGGTCGGGCTCGATGAAGCCGTCGGACGCCCAGACGATGTCGAACTGGTTCTGATCGTTGATGCGGCCGATGTGGCCGGGCTTGGAGATGTGGTGGTTGTCACCGTCGAGCGTCACGACGCCCTCGGGAGCGTCGACGGTGATGCCGCCGGCCTTGGCCGCCGCGTTGATGGCATCCACGTCGAACGAGCCGGCCTTCTCGGCGAGCGCCTTGTAGAGGTACATCGAGATGTACGCGGCTTCCATCGGGTCGCTGGTCACGCCGCTGCTGCCCGGGTAGGCCTTCCAGTCCGCGATGAACTTCGGGTTGTTCGGGGTGTCGAGCGACTGGAAGTAGTTCCACGACGCGTAGTTGCCGGTGACCGAGTGGCCCATCGCGGGCGCTTCCTCTTCGGCGATGGACACCGAGATGATCGGCGTCGTCTCGGGCGAGAGACCGGCGTCGTAGTAGGCCTTCACGAAGCCGACGTTCGAGGAGCCGTTGATGGTGTTGAAGACGTAGTCGGGCTTGGCCGCGACGATCTTGGCGACCTGCGTGGTCCAGTCGTCCTTGTCGAGCGGCACGTACTCCTCGCCGACGATCTCGATGCCGAGCTTGGCCGCGTACAGCTTGATGATCGCGTTCGCGGTGCGGGGGAACACGTAGTCCGACCCCGCGAGGAACAGCTTCTTCACGCCCTGGGAGGCCAGGAAGTCCATGGCGGGGATGATCTGCTGGTTGGTCGTTGCGCCGGTGTAGTAGATGTTCGGCGACGACTCCAGGCCCTCGTACTGCACGGGGTAGAAGAACAGGCCGTTGTGCTTCTCGACGACGGGCTTCACAGCCTTGCGCGACGACGAGGTCCAGCCGCCGAAGATCGCGGCGACGCAGTCCTGGGTGAGGAGCTTCTCGGTCTTCTCGGCGAAGGTCGGCCAGTCGGTCGCGCCGTCTTCCTGCACGTACTCGATCTGCTTGCCGAGGATGCCGCCGTCGGCGTTGATCTCGTCGGCGGCCATGTGCAGCACGTTCGAGACGGTCTTCTCCGAGATGGCCATGCCGCCGGTGAGGGAGTTGAGGAAGCCGAGCTTGATGGTGTCGCCGGAGGTGTCGACGCAGCTGGCGGAGGCCTCCGCCGAGGCTCCGGCGGTGGCGTCGCCGGCCTTGGCGCCGCAGCCCGACAGCACGAGGGCGGCTGTCGCGGTGACGGCTCCGAGGGTCATCAGCGCCCGGAGGCGCGGTCGTCGGGTCGTGGTCATGCTGTGCTCCGTTTCGGTGTGAGGGAGGTGCAGATGGTGCGTGCGAGCGGTTCTCGCCGACATGCGAGGCGAAGGAGAGGGCGACGACGCGGCAGTGCCGCCCCCGCAGGTGCTGCTCGCTTCTCGCTCCGCATCCGGTGGCGACAGAACTTCGCCGCCGGTGTCGGGTGGTCTCACAGTGGGACCGCGGCATTGCACTGCCATTTCTCGATCATGTCCAGCATGTAAAACATGCGGGCTGATTTCCGCGTAAATACGGGGAAAACCGCGTCTTCTCGCGCTTCAAGGCCTGATGTCGGCGCAAGGGTCGGCCGGGTGAATGACAGACTCGTGACAGTCCCCGGACCTGACCGAAACGACGGTCGATGTCGGGGAGATGTCAGTGATGAGACACACGTGGCGACCTTCGGATGCCGCGTGCTGAAGTCGGAGAGGGCGCATGCATCTGTCACCCGCAGACACCGAGAAGCTGCTGCTCGCCGTGGCCGGTATGGTCGCGCGCGACCGCCGCGAGAGAGGCGTCCGCCTCAACCACCCGGAGGCTGTCGCGCTGCTGTCGACCTGGGTCATCGAGCGGGCCCGCGAGGGGGCCGAGGTCGCCCAGCTCATGACCGAGGGCCGCACGGTGCTGGGCCGCGCCGACGTCATGGACGGCGTCGCCGACATGCTCACCGACGTGCAGGTCGAGGCGACCTTTCCCGACGGGCGCAAGCTCGTGACCCTTCACCACCCGATCGACTGAGGAGTCGTCATGGCATCAGGTACGTCAGAGGGGCCGGGCGCGGTCCGCGTACGTCCGGGGTCGATCGAGCTGAACGCCGATCGGGGCCCCGACGAGCGGCGCGAGTTCGTCATCGTCAACACGGGCGACCGTCCCGTGCAGATCGGCTCGCACATCCATCTCGCGCAGGTCAACACAGCGCTTGAGTTCGACCGGGCGGATGCCGAGGGGTTCCGCCTCGACATCCCCTCGGGCACGTCCGAACGTTTCGAACCGGGGGTGTCCAAGCGCGTCGACGCGGTGGCCCTCCGCGGCGCACGCCGGGTTCCCGGCATCCAGATCGATACCGAGGGGACGCGCTGATGGTGCACATCGACAGGGAGCGCTACGCGCGCATCTACGGACCGACCGCCGGCGATCAGATTCGCCTCGGCGACACGGACCTCTGGATCGAGATCGAGCAGGACCTCACCGTCGGCGGCGAGGAGGCCGTGTTCGGCGGCGGCAAGTCCATCCGCGAGTCGATGGCGCAGAGCACGTGGTCGCGGGCCGACGGGGCGCTCGACACCGTCATCACGAACGCGATCATCCTGGACTGGTGGGGCATCGTCCGCGCCGACGTGGGCATCCGCGACGGGCGGATCGTCGGCATCGGCCGCGCCGGCAACCCCGACATCGCCGACGGCGTCGACCCGCGCCTGGTGATCGGGCCGTCGACCGACGTCATCTCCGGGGAGGGACGCATCCTCACCGCGGGCGGCATCGACTCCCACGTGCACCTGCTCTCGCCGTCGCAGATCCACGAGGCGCTCGCGACGGGCATCACCACGATCGTCGGCGGAGGCACGGGGCCCTCCGAAGGCTCCAAGGCCACCACGGTGACGCCCGGCGCCTGGCACCTGGAGCAGATGCACCGCTCCCTCGACCGGCTGCCGGTGAACGTGCTGCTGCTGGGCAAGGGCAACACCGTCTCGCGCGCCGCGTTCGAGGAGCAGGCGCTCGCCGGGGCCGCCGGCTACAAGGTGCACGAGGACTGGGGCTCGACCCCCGCCGCGATCGACGCGAGCCTGCAGGCGGCGGAGGACTGGGGGCTGCAGGTCGCCCTGCACAGCGACTCGCTCAACGAGGCGGGGTTCGTCGAGTCCACCATCGACGCGATGGCGGGGCGCAGCATCCACGCCTTCCACGTCGAGGGCGCCGGCGGCGGACACGCGCCCGACATCCTCTCGATCGCGAGCCTGCCGTACGTCATCCCCGGGTCCACGAACCCGACGCTGCCGCACACCGTGAACACGGTGGCCGAGCACCTCGACATGCTGATGGTCTGCCACCACCTCAACCCAGGGGTGCCGGAGGACCTCGCGTTCGCGGAGTCGCGCATCCGAGCCACCACGATCGCGGCCGAGGACATCCTGCACGACATGGGGGCCATCTCCATCACGTCGTCGGACGCCCAGGCGATGGGCCGCATCGGCGAGGTCGTCACGCGCACCTGGCAGGTGGCCCACGTCATGAAGGCCCGCCGCGGGAGCCTCGGAACGACCCTGCCCGCCGACAACGAGCGCGCGCGTCGGTACGTGGCGAAGTACACGGTCAACCCGGCCATCGCGCACGGCATCGACCACGAGGTCGGCTCCATCGAGGTCGGGCGTCTCGCCGACCTGGTGCTGTGGGACCCGCGCTTCTTCGGCTTCCGCCCCGCGGTCGTCATGAAGGGCGGCGGGCTCGTCTGGGGGGCGCTGGGCGACCCCAACGCGTCAATCCCGACCCCGCAGCCCGTGCTCATGCGGCCCTCGTTCGCGGATGCCATCGGCGCGACGCTCTCGGTGTCGTTCGTGTCGCCGCACGCGCTCGCCGCCGGCCTCGAAGAGCGGCTCGGGCTGTCGCGCCGCCTGCTGCCGCTGAAATCCACGCGCGAGGTCGGCAAGGCCGACATGCGCAACAACGACGCGCTGCCGCGGATCGACATCCGCCCCGACACGTTCGACATCAGCATCGACGGCGAGCAGGTCGAGGCGGCCCCGGCCTCCTTGCTCCCGCTCGCCCAGCTCTATCAGCTGTTCTGATGGCATCCGTCGCCCCCCTGTTCGCCACGCTGCTGCTGGCCGACTCGCGCCTGCCGTCGGGCGCGCACGCGCAGTCCGCGGGCGTCGAGCCGGCGCTCCTGGCGGGTCTCGACCCCGCGGAGCTGCCGGCGCTGCTGCGGGCCCGCGTGCGCACGACGACGCTGGTGGAGGCGGGCACGGCGGTGGTCACGCTCGCGCAGTACCGCGCGGGCGGCGACCTGGGCGCGGTCGAGAAGGCGTGGGAGGCCCGCACCCCGAGTGCGGCGCAACGCGACGCGTCGCGGCTCCTCGCGCGGGGCTATCTGCGGGTGGGGACCGAGTTGCTGCCCGGCGACCGGGTGCTCCTGGAGTGGCGCGAGCGTCGCACGCCACCACCCCGGCCCTGCGTTCTCGGCGTTCTGGCGTCCGGTCTCGCTATCGGGGCGGGCGAGCTCGCCCGACTCGTCGTCTACGAAGACCTCCAGGCGGCGACGGCGGCCATCCTCAAGCTCGAACCCCGAGACCCGCTCGCGTTGGTCTCTCTCGTGGCCGCCCTGTGCGCCGAGGTCGACGGCCACCTCGACAGCGTGGCATCCCTCAGCGATCCGTCCGATATCCCCGCGGCATCCGCGCCGCAGTCCGAAGCGTGGGCCGAAGCCCATGCCCGATCACGTAGGAGGCTCTTCCGTGCCTGAGAACACCCCCACCCGCGCCCTGCGCCTCGGCGTCGCCGGTCCCGTCGGCACCGGCAAGTCGTCACTGATCGCGACGCTCTGCCGCGCCCTCGCGAACGAGATCCGCATCGGCGTCATCACCAACGACATCTACACCGACGAAGACGCACGGTTCCTGCGCTCGGCGGGGGTGCTCGATCCCGAGCGCATCGTCGCGGTCGAGACCGGGGCGTGCCCGCATACGGCGATCCGCGACGATCCCACCGCGAACCTGCTCGCCGCCGAAGACCTCGAGCGCGCCTTCGCGCCGCTCGACCTCGTCGTCATCGAGTCGGGCGGCGACAACCTCACGGCCACCTTCTCGCCCGCGCTCGTCGATGCGCAGATCTTCGTGCTCGATGTCGCCGGCGGCGGAGACGTGGCGCGCAAGGGCGGTCCCGGTATCGCCCGCGCCGACCTCCTCGTGGTCAACAAGACCGACCTCGCGCCCTACGTCGGTGTCGACGTGCCGCGCATGGTCGCCGACGCCACCGAGGCTCGCGACGGGCGCCCGGTGCTCGCGCTCTCGCGAACGGATGCCGACTCGGTGGCGACGCTGAAGAGCTGGGTGCTGTCGATGATCGCCGCACACGTGAGCGGTTCGCACGTGCCGCAGGACCCGGGCCCGATGGCGCCGCACTTCCACGCCGACGAAGACGGCGAGGGATACCTTCACGTGCACGACCACGAGGGCGGCGACCACGCCCACTCACACGCTCACGATGACCACGCGCACCCGCACGATCACGCGCCCGCCGGGGCGCGCGGGTGAGCACGACGGTCGTCGAGGTCGCGCCGCGCGGTACGGACGCGGCGTACTCCCTCGCGGGCGAGCTCATCGTCCCGCGCCTGGTCGCGCGGCGCGGCCGCCGGGTCGAGGTCGCCCTCGTCGCCGGGCGCGCGATGCTGCTCCCCGGCGATCACGTGCACCTCGACATCCGCGTGGGGGAAGGGTGCACGCTCGACCTGGTCGACATCGGCGGACTCGTCGTCTACGGCCGGCCCGACCTCGGCGACGAGCCCTCGGGCTGGCACGCGGTCATCACCCTCGCGCCCGGGGCGCGCCTCACCTGGGAGGGGCTGCCCACGGTGGTCACCGCCGACGGGGAGCTCCTGCGCTCAACGGTGCTGCGCCTGGCATCCGGATCCTCCGTCGCCCTGCGCGAGACCCTCGTGCTGGGGCGCGCGGGCGAGGCAGGCGGCCGGCTGCGCTCCGACCTGGATGCGACGGATGCCACGGGACCGCTGCTGCGCGAGACCCTCGAGGTGCGCGGCGATCGGCCGGAGCCCGGCGTGCTCGGTCGAGCCCGCGTGATGGACAGCATCGTGGTGCTCGGCGAGCGACTCGGCCCGGTGGACGAGACGGGGATCGCGCGGCTCGATCTCGCCGGCGAGGGCACCACGCTGCGCCACCTCGGCGACGCGGCGCACCATAGCCCGTTGGGGGAGCTGTGGCGCGCCGCGGTCGTCGCGCACCGCGAGACGGAGGTGCTGGCGTGCGCCGGCTGACCCCGGCCGCGCGCGGCGTGCTGTTGACGATCGGGCTGATGCTCGTCATCAGCTGGACCCTGATGGCGCTGGTGCTCGTGCCGAGCGAGGCATCGCTGGGAACGGCCGCGACGGGGGTCGGCATGGCCGTCACGGCATTTCTGCTCGGGGTGCGCCACGCCTTCGACGCCGACCACATCGCCGCGATCGACAACACCAGTCGCAAGCTCACCGACGACGGAAAAGACCCCTCCGGCGTGGGGCTGTGGTTCGCGCTCGGGCACTCGACGGTGGTCGTGGTGGCGGTGGGGCTCGTCACGGCGGGCGTGGGGGCGCTCACCGCGCAGCTCGGGTCGGAAGACTCCCCGCTCGCGGTCGCCACGGGCGTGTGGGGACCCACGGTATCGAGCTTGTTCCTGCTGGCGATGGCCGCCGTGAACCTGTGGATCCTGGTGGGACTGGTGCGCGGCCGCGGGGCGCACGGGGATCGCGCGCGCGGAGGCGGGCCGGTGTCTCTGCTCATCAGTCGTCTGTCGGCGACGCTTGATGCGCCGTGGAAGCTCTTCATCGTCGGGCTGCTGTTCGGGCTCGGCTTCGACACGGCGTCGACCATCGCGATCCTCGTGCTCGCGGGCGGCGCCGGGGCGGCGCTGCCCTGGCAGGCGGCGATGGTCGTACCGCTGCTGTTCGCCGCCGGCATGGCGACGTGCGACGGTCTCAACAGCATCGTCACGGCGCAGATCTACCGCTGGTCGGTCGATAGCCCTGGGCGACGGCGCCGGTACAACATCGCGCTCATGTCGATCTCGATCAGCGTCGCGCTCGTCGTCGGGGTGGTCGGCATGTGCGGCGTGCTCGTCGACACGGCAGGCGTGGGCTGGGCCCCGGTGCAGGCGGTCGCCGCAACCGACCTCGACGTGTTCGGCTTCGTCATCGTCGCCGTGCTGCTCGTGGCGTGGGGCCTGAGCTGGGCGATGTCGCGTCGGCGGCGGGGCGTGTCGTTCGCGCCGTAGTCGGGCGATAAACGCGATCTGCGGGGAGGAACGCGGCGTTGCGGCGTTTCTTCCTGTGGATGCCGTTTCTCGCCGCCGCCGCCGCCGCCGACACCGCCGCCGGTGCGGTGCGGTGCGGTGCGGTGCGGTGCGGCGCGGGCGGTGCAGTGCTCGCCGCGTCGGTGGTGTTGGCGCGGCGCTGCGTCGGCGGGCGCGCTCACGTTGCGTGGGGTGCTCGCTGATAAATGCGATCTGCGGGGAGGAACGCGGCGTAGGGGCGTTTCTTCCTGTGAATGCCGTTTCTCGCGGAATGCGCTGCGTCGGTGGGCGGGCTCACGGCGCGTGGGGTGCTCGCCGATAAACGCGATCTGCGGGGAGGAACGCGGCGTAGGGGCGTTTCTTCCTGCGGATGCCGTTTCTCGCGGATTGTGCCGCGTCGGCGGCGGGCTCACGGCGCGAGGGGTGCTCGCTGATAAACGCGATCTGCGGGGAGGAACGTGTTGGCGCGGCGTTTCTTCCTGTGGATGCCGTTTCTCGCCGCCGCCGCCGCCGCCGCCACCGCCGACACCGGTGCGGTGCGGGCGGTGCAGGGCTCGCCGCGTCGGTGGTGTTGGCGCAGCGCTGCGTCGGCGGCGGGCTCACGTTGCGTGGGGTGCTCGCTGATAAACGCGATCTGCGGGGAGGAACGCGTTGGCGCGGCGTTTCTTTCTGCGGATGCCGTTTCTCGCGGAATGCGCTGCGTCGGCGGGCGCGCTCAGAGCGCGTGGGGTGCTCGCCGATAAACGCGATCTGCGGGGAGGAACGCGTTGGCGCGGCGTTTCCCTCCTGTGGATGCCGTTTCTCGGCGACGGCGACGGCGACGGCGACGGCGACGGCGACGGCGACAGCGACAGCGACGCCGCTGCCGCCGACACCGGTGCGGTGCGGTACGGCGCGGGCCTGCAGCGCAGGCGCACGGCCGTGGTGTCGCTGCAGCGCTGTGTCGGCGGCAGCCTCGCGCTGCGTGCCTTCGCGATAAACGCTATCCACAGCGATAAACGCGTCGACGTGGCATGTTTCGTTGCGGATGCCGTTTCTCGCCGCCGGTGCGGCGCGAGCCCCGAGGCCGGGACGTCACGCGCGAGCGCGGTGCCGGCGTACGGCGGCGCGGTTCGCGCACCGCACCGAGCAGTAGCGCTGTCGGCCGTTGCGCGTGACGTCGACGACCACGTTGTCGCAGGGGTCGGCGGCGCAGCGGCTGAGGCGGTTCATCCCGCGGGTGACCAGGTGCAGCGATGTGCCGACCGAGATGACCGCCGCGAGGACGCGCGGAAGCGTGTCGTCACTGTCGCGGTAGTGAAGGTGCCACCCTTCACCGTCGTGGTCGGTGAGGCGCGGATACGCCGTCACCGCCGCCATCTGCGCATTCAGCAGGCCGGCACGTTCGTCGGGGTCGTCGGCATCCACGACGCGCAGCCACTCGTCGATGACCTGTCGCGTGGCGATGTGGTCTCCGGATGCCACGGGGAAGCGCATCGTCATGCCGTGCTCTCTCGTGCGTTCCTCGATTCCCGCCCGGTCGTCGGGCCAGTCGTTGGCGAGGGATGCGGCGAGGAGGACCGCGTACTCACCGTAAGGGTTGAGATGCATAACGGCATTACATCACTGTGGGGTCATGACCGTCTCCCGCCTCCTCCCCACCGCAGCGCCCGCCCCCGTCCACGAACACGCGTGGGTCACCGAGTCGGTGCACGCGACGAGCGAGGGTCGCATCCGCTACGTGCGCTGCGTCACCTGCGTCGCGCGACGCGTCGACCTCGACCCGCCGGCGATCGCCCCGGCATCCGCCCTTTCGCGCGAGATCGGCGGAGCGCGCCCCTCCTCCCCAGTGGGCTGATCCGGCCGGTGGTTCCGACGGAGGGGTTCGTGTCGGTGGCCCGGGTTACCGTGGGGAGGTGACTTATCCCGGCGCCGCCCCCGAGCCGTATGCCGACGCGCCGCCCGAGCCGTACGGCGACTACGACGACCCGTACGCCGGCGCCGACTGGGCCCCCGACCAGTTCGCCCCGCCCGAAGACTTCGACGCGCCGCCGCCGCCCGTCGACCCCTCGTCGCCCTTCGCCCGTGCGGTCGCCGCGACCGGGACCGCGCGTAAGCTGCCCGCCGTCCGCGATTTCACGGGCCGTGATCCCCGCGAGGTGCTGCACGAGGTCTACGGCTACGACGCGTTCCGCGGCGACCAGGCCGACATCGTCCAGCATGTCGTCGACGGCGGCGACGCCGTCGTGCTCATGCCCACCGGCGGCGGCAAGAGCGTCACCTATCAGGTGCCCGCACTCGTGCGGCCCGGCACCGGACTCGTCGTCAGCCCACTCATCGCGCTCATGCACGACCAGGTCGAGGCGCTCATCGCCAACGGTGTGCGGGCGGGCTACCTGAACTCCACGCAGTCCCCGGGCGAGCGTCAGGCCGTCGAGCAGGCGTACCTCGCGGGCGAGCTCGATCTGCTGTACGTCGCTCCCGAGCGGCTGAACGGCGCCCAGACGCTGGCGTTCCTCGCCCGCGGGCGACTGAGCGTGATCGCCATCGACGAGGCGCACTGCGTGTCGCAGTGGGGCCACGACTTCCGCCCCGACTATCTCGCGCTGGGCGACCTCGCCGATCGCTTCCCCGGGGTGCCGCGCATGGCGCTCACCGCCACCGCCACCCCGGCCACCGCGCAAGAGATCGTGGAGCGCCTGCGTCTGCGCGACGCCCGCGGCTTCGTCGCGAGCTTCGACCGGCCCAACATTCAGTACCGCATCGACGCCAAGGTCGACCCGCGGCGCCAGCTCGTGCAGTTCATCAAGAGCCAGCCCGAGGGCGCGGCCGGCATCGTCTACGCGCTCAGCCGCAAGAGCGTCGAGCAGATGGCGGCCTACCTCTGCACGCAGGGGCTCGACGCGCTGCCGTACCACGCCGGTCTCGACGCGTCCGTGCGGGCGGCGAATCAGTCCCGGTTCCTCCGCGAAGACGGTGTGATCATGGTGGCGACGATCGCCTTCGGCATGGGCATCGACAAGCCCGATGTGCGCTTCGTCGCCCACATCGACCTGCCCAAGTCGGTCGAGGGCTACTACCAAGAGACAGGCCGCGCCGGGCGCGACGGCGACCCGTCGGTGGTGTGGATGGCGTACGGTCTCGGCGATGTCGTGCAGCAGCGCCGCATGATCGACCAGTCGCCCGGCGACCGCTCCTACAAGCTGCGCCTCGGCCAGCATCTCGACGCCATGCTGGCCCTGTGCGAGACGGTCGGATGCCGTCGGCAGAACCTTCTCGACTATTTCGGGCAGCGCTCCGAACCGTGTGGCAACTGCGATACATGCCTCACACCTCCCGACACGTGGGACGGCCTGATCGCGGCGCAGAAGCTCCTCTCGACGATCGTGCGCCTGCAGCGCGAGCGCGGACAGGCGTTCGGCGCCGGCCACCTGATCGACATCCTGCGCGGGGCGAAGACCGAGCGCATCGCGCAGCAGGGTCACGACCGCCTCAGCACGTACGGTCTCGGCGCCGACCTGAGCGATCAAGACTGGCGCAGTGTCATCCGGCAGCTTCTCGCTCGCGGCATCATCGTCGCGCAGGGCGAGTACGGCACGCTCGCCCTCAGTGAGGCATCCGCCCCGGTGCTGCGGGGCGAAGCGGCAGTGCCGCTCCGCCGCGACGTGCTCGGCCGCACGGGCGGTGGGGGCAGCGGGGGCGGAACTCGTCAGCGCAAGTCCAGCGCCGACGACGTCGCCCCCGGCGACCGCGACCTCTTCGAGGCGCTCCGCGCTTGGCGCGCCGAGAAGGCCCGCGAGCAGGGCGTGCCGGCCTACATCGTCTTCGGCGACGCCACGCTCCGCGCCATCGCGGCCGCCCGCCCCGCGTCGGTCGGCGATCTCGACGGCATCACCGGCATCGGCGCCAAGAAGCGCGAGGCGTACGGCGACGGCATCCTGACCGTGGTCGCCGCGAACTGATCGGACATCGCCCCTCGACGCTCAGCCCACGCGACGTTCAGCTCACCCGACGCTCGGGCGTCGCTCACGTGCCGATCGGCGTCCTGAGCTCGCCCCCGTCGATGGGGCTGGGCGCCCCTGCGCGCTTGGGCCCGCCGTGCGCCACGGTCAGCGCTCGAGGCTGCATCTCAATGACGGGGCGGTTGCCGCGTGCAACCGAACCCTCGGCGAAACGCGATCTAGCGGCTGAGCGGCGCGTCTCGCCCCGCCCCGCCACAATGCGCCACCCGCCCCAGCGCCCCACCCGCGCCACCGCGCGCCGCCCCACCCGCGCGCGCCGCGCGACCCGCGCCACCGCGCGCCCCGCCTCCCGCGCGACCCGCGCGACCCGCGCGACCCGCGCGACCCGCGCCGGGAATGTTGACCGTCCACAACGACCCGGCCGCACGTCGCCCGCCGCCGTTGTGCCGACCTCACACAATGATTGCCGGGCTGTTGTGGGACACCTACCGTGAATGGCATCCCTTTGCCCCGTCGAGAGGTGCCGAGAATGACCGACGCCGCCGTCCGTCCCACCACGCCCGCCACGAGCACGCGTACACCCGTGGGGGGTGCGCCCACCGCGGCGCACACCGCCGCCGAGGCCGCGGAAGCCCGCATCGACACCGAGCGGGTCACCGACCTGCTGCTGGGCACGTGGGCCGACACCCGCCGCGAGGCGCGCGAGATGATCAAGGATCCGGCGCTGTGGCGCGACGACAGCCTCGGTATGGACGCGCACCGCGAGCGCACCCTCAGCCAGCTGCACTTGCTCGTGCAGAACAAGGCCGTGCACCGCGCCTTCCCGAAGCGTTTCGGCGGGGAAGAGAACAACGGCGCCAACATCGCCGGATTCGAAGAGCTCGTCGCCGCCGACCCCAGCCTGCAGATCAAATCGGGCGTGCAGTGGGGGCTCTTCGGCTCGGCCGTCCTGCAGCTGGGCACCGCCGAGCACCACGACAAGTGGCTGCCCGGCATCATGAGCCTCGAGGTCCCCGGCGCCTTCGCGATGACCGAGACCGGTCACGGATCCGACGTCTCGGCGATCGGCACCACGGCCACGTACGACCCCGAGACAGAAGAGTTCGTCATCCACACCCCCTTCCGCGGCGCGTGGAAGGACTACCTCGGCAACGCCGCCCTGCACGGCAAGGCGGCGACGGTGTTCGCGCAACTCATCACGAACGGCGTCAATCACGGTGTGCACTGCTTCTACGTTCCGCTGCGCGACGAGAACGGGGCCTTCCTCCCCGGAATCGGCGGCGAGGACGACGGTCTCAAGGGCGGCCTGAACGGCATCGACAACGGCCGCCTGCATTTCGACCACGTGCGCGTGCCCCGCACGAACCTGCTCAACCGTTACGGCGACGTCGCCGCCGACGGCACGTACTCCAGCGACATCGCCAGCCCCGGCCGCCGGTTCTTCACGATGCTCGGCACGCTCGTACAGGGGCGGGTCTCACTCGACGGGGCCGCAGCGTGGGCGTCGGCCATCGGCCTCATCATCGCGATCACCTACGGCAACCAGCGCCGCCAGTTCGACTCCGGCAGCGGCACCCCCGAGGTCACCCTGCTCGACTACGGCAAGCACCAGCGCCGCCTGCTGCCGCGCCTGGCGACCACCTACGCCGAGATCTTTGCGCACGACGAGTTCCTGCAGAAGTTCGACGGCGTCTTCAGCGGCGCGCTCGACACCGACGCCGATCGTGAAGATCTCGAGACCCTCGCCGCGGCCCTCAAGCCCCTCTCGACCTGGCACGCGCTCGACACGCTGCAGGAGTCGCGCGAAGCGTGCGGCGGTCAGGGCTTCCTTTTCGAGAACCGCCCTGGTGGGCCTGCGCGCCGACCTCGACATCTACGTCACCTTCGAGGGCGACAACAACATCCTGCTGCAACTCGTCGGCAAGCGCCTGCTCGCCGACTACGCCCGGCAGTTCACGGGCAAGGATGCCAAGCAGCTCGCCGCCTTCGCCGTGGGGCAGACCGCGGGCAAGCTCTTCCACGGCGCCGGCATGCGCCAACTCGGCCAGGCCGTCAGCGACTTCGGCTCCACCGCCCGTTCTGTGGAGAAGGGGCTCCGGGCCGGACAGCAGCACGAACTGCTGGCCGGCCGCGTGCAGCAGATGATCGCCGACATCGCGGGACGGCTGCGCCCGGCATCCAAGCTCTCTCGCGAGGACGCGGCGGCGCTGTTCAACGAGAACCAGTCCGAGCTCATCGAGGCCGCCCGCGCACACGGCGAGCTGCTGCAGTGGGAGGCGTTCACCGACGCCATCAACCGCATCGACGACACCGACACCCTGCGGGTGCTCACCTGGTTGCGCGACCTGTTCGGTCTGCAGCTGATCGAGAAGCACCTCGCCTGGTACCTCATCAACGGGCGCCTCTCGGCCCAGCGCGGTGCGGCCGTGTCGAGCTACATCGACCGGCTCTGCGCGCGGCTCCGCCCGCACGCGCAAGATCTGGTGGATGCCTTCGGCTACAGCCCCGAGCACATCCGCGCGTCGATCGCGACGGGCGTCGAAGACGACCGGCAGAACGAGGCCGCGGCGTACTACGAGGCGCTCAAGGCGTCGGGTGCCGCGCCGGTGCCCGAGAAGAAGCCCGCGAAGTGACGGCATCCCACTAACGAGAACAGGGGACGCGTCTCGTGCCGCCCCAGGTCTCGTCGCCGCGCCCGCCGTGCCGGTCTGCGCGGCGGCCGATGTCGGAGGCCGCCCCTACCCTGGGGGCATGAGTGATCTCCTGACCGGTTCCGACGGCGTCGTGCGCTGCGCGTGGGCGGGCACCGATCCCGAGTATCGGCGGTATCACGACGAGGAGTGGGGCACGACGCTGCGCGGCGACCGTCCGCTGTTCGAGAAGCTCAGCCTCGAGGGCTTCCAGGCCGGGCTCGCCTGGATCACGATCCTGCGCAAGCGACCCCGCTTCCGCGAGGTCTTCCACGGCTTCGAGCCGGCGGTCGTCGCGCGATTCGGCCCCGACGACGTCGAACGCCTGCTCCAGGATGCCGGCATCATCCGCCACCGCGGCAAGATCGAGGCCGCGATCGGCAACGCCTCGATCGTCGCCGCGATGGCCGAGGGCGAGTTCGACGCTCTGATGTGGTCGTTCGCCCCCGCGTCTCACACGTCGCCCGCGACCTTCGCCGACGTGCCGGCTGTGACGCCGGAGTCGACGGCGCTGAGCAAAGAGCTGCGTCGCCGTGGCTTCCGCTTCGTCGGCCCCACGACGATGTACGCGCTCATGCAGTCGTCCGGCATGGTCGACGACCACGTCGCGGGGTGCTGGCGCGCCGCCGCCTGAGCCCAGGAGGTCGATCAGTCCTCGGGTGTCCCCGTCCAGACGTGCACGTCCGCGCGTGATGGCGTGGCATCCGCCGCGAAGAACGCGTCTTCCTCGCGCATCCACTGCTCCCAGAGGCCGCGGTGCTCGGCGCCGTCCCGCGTCAACCCCCGGGCGAGACGCTCCTGCGGCGGGGCGTTCACCCAGACGCGGCAGGCGAGCACACCGGCGACGGCGGCGCGTGTGCAGGTCACCCCCTCGATCACGACGAACGGGCTCCAGGTCACGGTGCGCCAGGGACCGAGGCTGTCGCCGCGCCAGTCCGACCAGTCGCGTTGCTGATACGTGGCGTCGCGTCCCTGCACGAGGGGCATGATGACTTCTCGATCGAAACGCGGCCACCATCCAGCGAAATCGCCCCAGGAAAGGAAGTCATCGACCTGGATGAGCGGGGCATCCAGTGTTCGCGCCACAGGTTCGGCCAGCGTGCTCTTCCCGGAGCCGGCGGGACCATCGATGCCCACGATCCGCACCCCGTCGACGGGAGTCGTGCGCGCAATCCGAGTGATGGCGGAGATCAGCGCCGAGTCGGGTCGAGACATGAGAGCCATGCTGACGGCACTCCTGCGATCCGTCCAGCGCGGCTCTCGTCGACGTCGCGGAGTGCTGGCGCGCCGCCGCGTGACGACATCCGTGCCGCCGTCGGCTACGCGTCGGGGGTGTCCGAGGCGCTCTGCGCCTCGATCTCGCGAAGGCGGCGCAGCTTCGCCCAGGGGTAGAACGCGATCCAGGCGACTGACGCGATGGAGGCGCCCATGATCATCGATGAGGTGTCCATGATCCCGACGCTACGCCGGGCCGCGCGGCGACGGATCCCCCGCGCGAGGGAGATCGGCGTCTCACCCGGTAGACTGATCCACGGAGCTCTCGCTCCCAGCGTCGTCGAACGCACCGGCCCCTTCCTCTCGGGCCTTTGACCTTCACGGCGAACGGATGCGCCACCCGGCGCCTTCGCCCATGCGGCCGCAGCATCGCGGCATCCCGAACCGCCGTGTGCTTCCGCGCCGCGGCAGGAGTTACTTCATGACGTCTCAGACCTTCGCCGACCTCGGCGTGCCCGCCCCCCTCATCGACGTTCTCGCCGCGCAAGGCAAGAACGAGCCCTTCCCGATCCAGGCCGACACCCTGCCCGACACGCTCGCCGGGCGCGATGTGCTCGGCCGCGGCAAGACCGGCTCGGGCAAGACCCTCGCCTTCTCGCTGCCGCTGGTCGCGCGCCTCGCGACCACGACCGACCGCCGCCGCGGACGCAAGCCCCGCGCGCTGGTGCTCGCCCCGACCCGCGAGCTGGCGAACCAGATCGACGAGGTCATCAAGCCCCTCGCCCAGGCATACGGTCTGGTCACCACCACGGTCTACGGCGGGGTGAATCAGAAGCGCCAGGTCGACGCGTTGAACGCCGGCGTCGACATCCTCGTGGCGTGCCCCGGTCGCCTCGAAGACCTCATCGGTCAGGGCTTCGCCAACCTCAGCGACATCGAGATCACCGTGCTCGACGAGGCCGACCACATGGCCGACCTCGGCTTCCTCCCCGGCGTCACCCGCCTGCTCGGCCGGACGCCGGCCGACGGCCAGCGCCTGCTGTTCTCGGCGACGCTCGACAACGGCGTCGACAAGCTCGTGAAGCGGTTCCTGCGCAACGAGGTGCTGCACTCGGTCGACGAGGCGCACTCGCACGTCGCCGCGATGACACACCACGTCTTCGCTCCCGCCGACGCCGACGCCAAGAAGGACCTCGTGCAGACCCTCGCCTCGGGCACGGCCCGTCGCATCCTGTTCATGCGCACCAAGCACCAGGCGAAGAAGCTCGCGAAGCAGCTGACGGCATCGGGCATCCCCGCGGTCGACCTGCACGGCAACCTTTCGCAGCCCGCCCGCGACCGCAACCTCGCAGCGTTCGGCGACGGCCGCGCGAAGGTGCTCGTCGCCACCGACGTCGCCGCCCGCGGTGTGCACGTCGACGGCGTCGAGCTGGTCGTGCACGTCGATCCGCCCGTCGAGCACAAGGCGTACCTGCACCGCTCGGGCCGCACGGCCCGCGCGGGTTCGGCCGGTGACGTCGTGACGATCATGCTCCCCGAGCAGCGCCGCGACACCCTCGACATCCTCCGCAAGGCCAAGATCTCGGCGACGCCGCAGCCGGTCACGCCGTCCTCTCCCGAGGTCGTCGCCCTCGTCGGCGAGGTCGCGCCGTACGTCAAGCCCGAGCCCGTCGTCGCCCAGCCCCAGGGCGGCGGACGCTCGCAGGGTGCCAACGCGCAGCGCAAGCGCGCCGAGCGCGCGCAGGGCGGTCAGGATGCCGCAGCCCCGGCCGCCGGCGGCGGTCGCCGTCGTCGCGGCCGCGGTGGCAACGGCCAGGGCGCCGAGGCGGCCGCCGGTCACGCACCCCAGGGCGGCCGGGGGCAGGGCCAGCGTTCCGGTGCCGGTCGCGGTCAGGGTGGCGGCGGCGCGCAGCGCACCGGTGCCGGCGCCGGCCGGGCCCAGGGCGCGGGCCGCTCGGCATCCGGTGCTCCCACGACGGGCATGGTCGTGGGCGCGCGCAATCCCCGCACGAACCGCCGCGCCCAGGGCTGAACACGTCGTTCGAGTGCCCCCGCAGATGCGTCTGCGGGGGCACTCGTCGTTCGCCGGGCGGGGGGTGAGGGCGGGCGGACGCCCCGGCGGACACAACGGCGGTACGCGTGCCCGACACGCCGCGCCGCGGGGGACCCCCGCGGCGTGTTGCAGACGATCCCTGCCGTTGTGCACGCGTGCAGGGGCGTGGTCGATCGCATTCCCCTCGCCGTGGGCGTGCACAACGGCGGGAAGTGTGCCCGACACGCCGTTCCTGCGGGTGCTGCAGCGGCGTCTGCGGCGAGAGTCCCGCCATTGTGCACACGGATGCCACGGTGTCTCGCGGATGTCGGAGGTCTCCGCCACACTGGGGACGATCCCGAGGAGGCACCCGTGACCGATCCCGATGCCCACGACGTCATCCGTGTACGCGGGGCGCGTGAGAACAACCTCACGGGCGTCGATCTCGACGTGCCGAAGCGGCGATTGACGGTGTTCACCGGCGTCAGCGGGTCGGGCAAGTCGTCACTGGTGTTCGGCACGATCGCGGCGGAGTCGCAGCGGCTCATCAATGAGACGTACCCCACGTTCGTGCAGCAGTTCATGGGCGAGCTGTCGCGGCCCGATGTCGACGCGCTCGAGAATCTCAGCGCCACCATCCGCGTCGATCAGGAGCGCATGGCGGCGAACGCCCGCTCCACCGTCGGCACCGCCACCGATGTGCACGCCATGCTGCGGGTGCTTTTCAGCCGCATCGGGCAGCCGCACGTCGGGTCATCGCAGGCGTTCTCGTTCAACGTGCCCTCCATCTCGGGAGCCGGTGCCGTGACGATCGCGACCGGGACGAAGAAGGGCCAGAAAGAACGTCGGTCGTTCGAGATCACCGGCGGCATGTGTCCCGACTGCGAGGGGCTCGGCCAGGTGAGCGACATCGATCTCGACCAGCTCGTCGACAAGACCCTCTCGCTCAACGCCGGAGCGATCCTCGTTCCCGGCTATACGGCCGACGGCTGGCTGGTGCGCATCTACGGTGAGTCGGGCTTCCTCGATCCCGACAAGCCCGTGCAGGACTTCACCGCGCAGGAACGACAGGACTTCCTCTACAAAGAGCAGACCAAGGTTCGCGTCGCGAACACCAACATGACCTACGAGGGCCTCGTGCCGAAGATCACGAAGAGCATGCTGCAGAAAGACCGCGACGCGCTTCAACCGCACATCCGCGCGTTCGTCGACCGAGCAGTGACGTTCGTCGCCTGCCCCGCGTGCGGCGGCACGCGTCTCAACGAGGGCGCACGGTCGTCGCGCATCGGCGGAGTCAACATCGCCGACGCTGCGGCCATGCAGATCACCGACCTCGCCGCCTGGGTGCGCACGATCGACGACCCGACGGTCTCGCCGCTCACCCAGGGACTCCGCGAGACGCTCGAGGCGTTCGTACACATCGGGCTCGGTTACCTCTCCCTCGATCGGTCGAGCGGCACGCTGTCGGGGGGCGAAGCGCAGCGCACGAAGATGATCCGCCACCTCGGCTCCAGTCTCAGCGACATCACCTACGTCTTCGACGAACCCACCGCGGGCCTGCACCCCCACGACATCCAGCGCATGAACGAGACGCTTCTGCAGCTGCGCGACAAGGGCAACACGGTGCTCGTCGTCGAACACAAGCCCGAGGTGATCGAGATCGCCGACCACGTCGTCGACCTCGGACCCCGCGCCGGGCGAGACGGCGGCACCGTGCAGTACGAGGGAGATGTCGCGGGGCTTCGCGCCTCCGACACGCTCACCGGCCGGTTCCTCGACCATCGGGCCGAGCTCAAGGGGGCGGTCAGACACGCGACCGGTGTCATGCAGATCCGTGGTGCGTCACAGCACAACCTCCGTAACGTCGACGTCGACGTGCCGCGGGGCGTGCTGACGGTGGTGACGGGCGTCGCCGGCTCCGGCAAGTCGTCGCTGATTCACGGCAATCTTCCCGCGTTCGACGACGTGGTCGTCGTCGATCAGATGGCGATCAAGGGCTCGCGGCGCAGCAGCCCCGCCACCTACACCGGCATCCTCGACGCGGTGCGCGCAGCGTTCGCCAAGGCGAACGGTGTGAAGCCCGCCCTGTTCAGCGCGAACAGTGAGGGCGCCTGCCCCGCGTGCAAGGGACTCGGCGTGATCGTCACCCAGCTGGGCTTCCAGTCGACCGTCGAGACGGTCTGCGAGCTCTGCGAGGGCACCGGTTTCTCCGATGACGTGCTCGAGTACACCCTCGACGGCAAGAACATCGCCCAGGTGCTGGCGATGTCGGTGACCGAGGCGGCGGAGTTCCTTCTGAAAGGACCAGCCGTGGCCGTGCTCGGTCGCCTGCGCGACGTCGGGCTCGGTTACCTGACCCTCGGGCAGTCGCTCAACACCCTGTCCGGCGGTGAACGCCAACGTCTGAAGCTGGCGATCTCGATGGCCAAGACGGGTGCGGTCTACGTGCTCGACGAGCCGACGACGGGTCTGCATCTCGCCGATGTCGACACGCTTCTGCGCCTGCTCGATCAGTTGGTGGATGCCGGCAACACCGTCGTTGTCATCGAGCACCACCAGGCCGTGATGGCGCACGCCGACTGGATCATCGACCTGGGCCCCGGTGCGGGCCACGACGGGGGTGTCGTCGTGTTCGAGGGCATGCCGGCCGATCTCGTGGCGGCACGGTCGACGCTCACCGCCGAGCACCTCGCCCGCTACGTAGGCGCCTGACGGCGACGGCATGGCGCCGGCAGTGACGGAGGGCGCGGCGCGGGCGGTGCCGGAGAGCGCGGCACGGGTGACGTCGGAGAAGGCGGCGCGGGCGGTCTTGGAGAACGCGGCGCGGGTGACGTCGGAGAAGGCGGCGCGGGCGGTCTCCGAGAACGCGGCGCGGGTGGCGTCGGAGAACGCAGCGGCATCGACGGTGCCGGAGAACGCGCAGCGGCGCCGGCAGCGACAGCGAACGCGGCGCTGCACCGGCGATGACGCCGAGCCCCCGGGCCGCGTCAGCCGTGTGTGCTCAGCGTCGCGTCGTGAAGGTGCCGGTCGCCGTGCGGCAGCACCTTCACCATGACGCCGCGGCGGCGCAGGCCGGCGATCGCACGGGTCTCGTCTTCGCGGGTCGCGCCGAGCGCGTGCACGCTCGCGACGACCAGTACGTCGCCGCGGGTCAGCGTTCCGAAGAAGCGGTCAAGGCGGTTCGCCCAGCCCTCGAGCGTCTCGGGGGCCGGGTGACGGAAGCCCTCGATCGGCACGCCGAACCGGGTGAGGTCGTCGCGTTGCTGCACCACGGTCGGCATGTCCGGCCGCGAGACGACGAGTCCGACCAGCCGCGAGCCGGCGGGGCGGGCACGCCACCAATCCCGGTCGCTCTGCAGCTCAGTGAAGCATTCGGGGCACTCGGCCGCAGCGTGCGCGTGGGGCACGGTGCCGGTCCCGGCGGCATCCGAAGATGACGGCATCGTCGGGATCGAATCGCTCATGCAGACCTCCGCTTCCATTCTGCCTCACGCCCCCGTGAACGGCGCGTCCGCGGGGGCGTGCGACCGCCGTGACCTCCGGCCGTCAGTCTTCCTCGCCGTCGTCGATGCGCAATTCGAGGCTCAACTGATCGGCATCCAGCTCGGCGAGGGCGTGGCGGAGTGCGGCGGTGCTGTAGCGACCGTCGCGGCCGGCGTCGTGAAGCCGGCGGCGCATGGCCTCGATCGACGCCAGCCGTAGCTCGAGAAAGTCGCGCACCCGCGTCGACGCGTCTTCGTCGGGCGGTTGCACGATGCGTGCACCGGCGCGCTGCAGGAGTTCGGCCGGGAAGGGCTCGCCGTCGCGCCGCCGAAGGGTGCCGGCGCGCAGCGCCGCACCAGCGGCCTCCCGCATCTCAGCGTCGAGGGCGCGCTGCTCGTCGCGCGACGGGCCCTCCCCGCCGTCGCCGGTGAGGCCGACCGTGCGCACCACGGCGCCGAGGGTGAGCCCCTGAAGAACCAGGCTGAAGAGGGCGACGAGAAACGCGACGAAGATCAGCAGGGGACGCTGCGGGGTGTCTTGCGGCAGTGTCTGCGCGGCGGCCAGGGTGACGACTCCCCGCATTCCCGCCCACACGATGACCGTGGCGTGCCGCGCGCCCAGGGGCGTGTCGCGGTAGTAGTCGAGGTCGGCCATCGTGCGGCGGATGCGTGTGCGCATCCAGCCGATCCGGCGCTCGGTACGGGCCGGATCCGCGACCCGGCCCCCGAACTGCTCGGGCTTCTCGCGATAGGCCTCCTCGAAACGGTCGAGGCGTTCTTGGGCGCCCTCGATCCGGCCCTGACTCCGCACGTGTCGACGACCGCGGAGCCCCTGCACCCAGATCAGGCCCGACACCCACAGGCCACGAACGATCAGCACGATGCCGAGCGCGCTGAGGGCGAGCCACGTGCCGTGCCAGAGGCCCTCGTGCTCGCGCAGGTTGGCGCCGACGATGTCTTTGAGCTCGAGCCCGAAGACGAGGAACACCCCGCCTTCGAGCACGAGTTCGACCGTGCGCCAATTGAGGCGATCGCTGATGCGTTGCTCGGGCGTGAACCGACGCGCAGCTCCTTGCCCGGTGACGATCCCGGCGACGACGGCAGCCACCAGCCCCGACCCGCCGAGGTGCTCGGTGGGCAGGTAGGCGATGAAGGGGATCGTGAAGCTGAGGGCGGTGTTGGCGGCGGGGTTCGCCACGCGTTCGCGCACGCGCAGGTTCACCCAGCCCACGATGGCGCCGAGCACGAGGGCGAGGGCGACCGCCCAGGCGAAATCTGCCACCGCGTCGCCGAACGCGAATCCGGATGCCACGGCGGCGACCGCCGTGCGCAGCAGCACGAGCGCGGTGGCGTCGTTGAGAAGACTCTCGCCCTCGAGCATCGTGACCACGCGCGCAGAGATACCCAGGCGTTTCGCGATCGAGGTGGCCACGGCATCCGTGGGGCTCAGGATCGCCCCGAGCGCGATCGCGAGCGCCAGGCCCAACCCGGGGATCACGGCCCAGAAGAACAGCCCCAGCAGTACCGAACTGATGACGACCAGCACGACCGACAGACCCGCGATGGGGGCGAAATCGCGTCGGAACTCGATGGCGGGCAGCTGCACGGCCGCGGAGTACAGCAGCGGCGGCAGCACGCCGACGAGGATGATCTCGGGGTTCACCGCGACCGGCGGCACGAACGGCAGCAGACTCACTCCCGCGCCGACGGCGAGCAGCACGAGCGGGCCGGCGACGTTGAAGCGCGGCCCGATCACGGTGGCGAGGGCGACCACCACGACGCCGGCGATGACGACGAGGAGGGGATCGATCATGCTCCGAGGCTAGCCGTCGCGCCGTTCAGGTCTTCATGCGATCCCTGAGGCCTCCCCGCCGAGCCGGCCGCGGGCACTTCGGTGCCGTCTTCCCACGAGTCGGCGAGATGCCCTCTGACGAAACCCACGACACCGCGGCACACGCACGCCGCGACCGCCCACCGTCGGCCGCGTCGAGGCGCGGCCCCGGCTCAGCCCTCCGCGCGTACCGCGTCGGCGACGGCGCGGAGCCCCGTGAGCGTCTCGGCGAAGCTCGTCGACAGCGGCGACAGGCCGATCCGCAGGCCGTGCGGATCCCGGTAGTCGGGGATCACGTCGCCTTCCCACAGGTGGGCGGTCACGGCCCGCATCGCGGGGTGCGACAGCGTGACGTGGCCGCCGCGCTCGGCGCTGTCGCGCGGCGAGGCGAGGCGCACCCCGAGCGGACTCAGGATGCCGTCTGCCACCCGCACCGCGAACTCGGTCAGTGCGACGGACTTCGCGCGCACCGCGCCGATACCCGCCTCCTCGATCAGATCGAGGGTGTCCTGCATCGCGATCATGGCCAGCACCGGCGGCGTGCCGGAGAGGAAGCGCCGCATCCCGTCGGCCGGGCGATAGACCGGGCCCATGGAGAAGACGTCGGCCGCGCCCATCCAGCCTTGCACGGGCTGCGTCAGCGCGCGCTGGTGCCGCTCGGCGACGTAGGCGAAGGCGGGTGAACCCGGTCCGCCGTTGAGGTACTTGTACGTGCAGCCGACGGCGAGGTCGGCACCCCATGCGTCGAGCTCGACCGGTACGGAACCGGCCGAGTGGCAGAGGTCCCACAGCACGAGCGCGCCGGCGTCGTGCGCGATGCGCGTGAGAGCGGCGCCGTCGGCGAGGTATCCGGAGCGGTACGACACGTGACTCAGCAACACGACGGCGGTGCGGTCGGTCACCGCGGCGCCGAGCAGTTCGGCATCCACCCCGCGTGAGGTGTCGACGTCGACCCACACCACCCGGGCACCCCGCTCGGCGGCGATCCCCTCGACGAGGTACCGGTCGGTCGGGAAGTCGTCACGGCCCACGACGATCTCCACGCGCTGCGGATCGACGGTCATCTGCGCGTCGAGGGCCGCGCGCAGCAGCTTGTAGAGCAGCACGGTCGTGGAGTCGCCGATGACGGTCTGACCGGATGCCGCGCCGAGCGCGAGCGCGCCGATGCGGTCGCCGATGGTGAAGGGCAGCTGCATCCACGCCTCATCCCACCCGCGGATGAGGCGACCGCCCCACTCGTCGGTGACGAAGCGCGACAGACGGTCGACCGTCGCACGCGGCGGGCGCCCGAGGGAATTGCCGTCGAAGTAGACCAGGGGAGTCTCGGCGCCGACGAAGGCGGCCCGGTGATGCTTCAGGGGGTCATCGGCGTCGAGAGCCGACGCCTCCGCCTCGAGCGACGCAGGGGGCACCTCGAGGGCGTCGACGGAGCCGAAGTCGGGGGTGGGGTCAGTCGACATGCGTCAGTTCCTCGGTGACGACGACGGTGCCGCGGCTGAGCCAGCCGGGCACCTCGTCGGGGTCGATGGGCGCGGGGCCCGGTACGAAGGTCGAGACCGCGGCGTCCGGCGCGACGTGCGGCCACGGGTCGGTGAGGGCCGCGACGAGCGCGTCGCCGCGCACACCGGCGTCGTGCAGGGCGATCAGTTCGCGGCGGTTCACCCCGACGGGCAGGGGACCGTTGCCGAGGTCGGTGCCGTAGAGCACTCGTCCGCCGCGCGCCGCGAACGCGCGCAGGTTCGCGATCGCCCGGGCGCGGGCGGCGCCGCGGTGGATGTCGAGGGTGGAGATCCAGACCTGCCCCGCCGCGACGGCCCGCGAGAGCGTCCGGCGCGAGACCGGTGCGTCGAAGGGGGTGTGCGCGAGCGCCGCGACACCGAAGGCGATCGCCCGGTCCACCTGGCCGGAGCCCTGGGCGTGGGCGACGACGGACAGCCCGCGATCACCGGCTGCCGCGACGATCGCGCCGAGCACCTCGTCGGACATCACCGGTCCGGCGTCGGCATGCAGCGCCACTTTGATGACCGTCGCTCCGGCATCCGCCTGCGCATCGACGGCCGTCTGTGCGCCATCGTCGACTCCGGGATGCCGAGAGGCGTCGGTGACCGTGCGCACGATGGCATCCGGCGCCCAGGAGCGACCCTGCGGATATCCGCCGGGTGCGGTGAGGAAGGCGCCGGCGTACGCGACCCGGGGGAGACCGGCCGGTCGGCGGGCGAGGGCGACGGGATCGCCCCCGAGGTCGACGACCCCGGCGATTCCGCGGGCAGCGAGTGCGGCGGGATCGATCAGGTGCAGGTGCACATGGTGATCGACGAAGGCCGGCAGCGCGGTGCCGGCCTCCGTCGTCAGTGCGCGCCGGACGGGCCGGGCGGCGGACAGGGTCATGCCGACCCGATCAGATCAGCGACAGCTCGCGCAGCTTGGCCTCGACGTCGGCGTTGGAGGGCTCGACGTGGTGGCTGGAGTCGGGGTAGACCACGACGGGGATGCTGGTGCGCCCCGAGATCTCTTTCGCCACGTCGGCGGCGGCGGGGTCGGCGACCAGGTCGACGTATTCGTAGTCGATCCCCAGTTCGTCGAGCTGCTTCTTCGTGCGGATGCAATCGCGGCACCAGTCGGCGCCGAACATACGGATGGGTGCGTCAGAGGTCATGCCTCCAGCGTACGCGGATGCGCCGACACCGGCCCGGGCGACGGCGCGCAACGCCGCCTGAGACGTCAGGCGGTGACTTCGTCTTCGAGGGGCTCGATGGCGCGCACGGCCTTGCCGACCCGGCTCTTCTTGGGCGCGTAGACCACGAGCGCGTGGAAGACGAAGCGCACCACGAAGGCGGCGATGAGCGTGAGCGCGGCGGCGAGGACGCTCTGGATGTGCGCCTGGCTCACCAGCACCCAGATCACCGGGATGCGCACGATCGCCTCGATGCCGTTGAAGGTGAACGACTTGATGAAGCGGTGTCGCATGAGACCGGACTCCGCGCGCATGTCGGCGAAGACGAGGTACTCGAGGGCGAGGAAGTTCGCCACGATCGTCACGACGCTCGCGATCACCGCGGCGACGATGTACTGCACGCCCACCATCTGCAGCGCCCACATGATCGCCAGGTTGGCGAGCGCGCCGAGGCCGCCCACGAGGGCGAACGCCGACATACGACCGAACCGCAGCATCGTCAGCTGCAGCAGGAACCGCATGCCCTGGCTGAACGACGCCTTCGACTCGCCGGCGAAGCGGGGGGCGAACGAGAACGGCACCTCGGCGATGCGCATCTGCTTGCGGGCGAGGATCTCGAGCAGGATCTTGAACCCGCGCGGCTGCAGCGTCTCGACCTCGAGGGCGCGGCGGTCCACCAGGAAGAAGCCGGTCATCGGGTCGGAGCAATTGTGCAGCTTCTTCGGGAACATCGCTTTGGTCAGGAGCGTCGATGCGCGCGACACGGCGGTGCGCACCGCGTTGGCGAGGCCGTCGGAGGTGCCCCCGGCGATGTAGCGGGATGCCACGACGACGTCGACGTCGCCCTGCTCGGCGCGGGCGAGCAGCCGGGCGATGACCTCCGGCGGGTGCTGCAGGTCGCCGTCCATCACGACGCATCGGTCGGATGCCGCGGCCTTGATGCCTTCGACCACGGCACCGCCGAGACCGCCGACCGGGTCGTCGCGGTGGATCAGGCGCACGGGGATGTCCGCCGTCTGGGCGACCGCGCGGATGACGTCGGGGGTGTCGTCGGTGGAGTCGTCGACGAAGATGACCTCGACGACGCGGCCCGCCATGGCATCCGTCGTGCGGCGCACGAGTTCGGCGACGTTCGGACCCTCGTTGAAGGTCGGAACGATGACGGAAAGATCCATGGGTACTCGCGTTTTCGTGAAAAGTCTGGGGGACACAGCGTAATGAGACCGACGCGTGCCTCTACAGGATTGTGGCGGACGTACCTGTGAGCTAGCGGTTGCCAGCCCCCGCATCGTGTGCGCGGCTGTGGCGCGAGGTGCCGGGGGGCGGTTGTCAGCCGATCTTCGCTTCGAGGTCGTCGACGGTCATGCCGTAGTCGATGCGGACCACCGGCAGTGCCAGCTTATCGGTCCCGATCCGGACGTACCCGGGTTCGATTCCGCGGCCGAGCTCGAAGCCCGCCCGCCGTACGCCTTCTTTCGTCGTGTCGTTGTAGTGACCGAACGGGTAGGCGACGACTTCCTTCGCGCCGAGGATCTGCGCCGACTGCTCGAGGTCGGCCGCGATCGTGTCGGCGTCGTCGTTGACCATGCGGCCCTTGCCGTTGGCGCCCGCGCGGTGCATGTCGTGGGTGTGCGAGCGCTGCAGCACGAAGCGGTTCGGGGTGGGTTCGGTGCGCGCCGAGGTGATGACGAACGAGGTCGTGAGCAGATTCCGTCCGTCGACGATCGGGGCGGCCATCTCGAGCCAGGTGCTGTCGGCGTCGTCATCGGTGATCACGACCGACCGCTTCGGCAGGAACAGTGCACCGTCGATGAACGCACTGACTTCGTCCCAGGTGGGCAGGTAGAACTTCCCGTCCTGGATGTGGGCCATCTGCGCGTCGAAATCGCCGATGTAGGCGTAGTTGCCGCGCAGCCAGTTGTCTTCTCCGTCGGGGTTCCGCGTGAACTGGTGGTACATCAGGATCGGCAGAGCGGTGTCCTCCGCCTCGTTCGCGTCGGGAGTCGTCCACGCGGCGTGGAGCGTGCGCTCGCGATCGGTGCACGTGACGAGGTCGGCCCCGTTGATCCGCTCGACCGCGTTGAGGGAGGCGGCATCGGCGGCCGTCGGGTACCACCCGGCGAAGACGCGACCGTCGGCGCGGGGGAGGGGCAGCTTGTCGTACCGCACGTCCTGCGTCTGCAGCTGCGGGTCGAGGGTGATGCCGTCGCCCGTGAACGACACCGCGCAGGCTTTCGGGTCGGTCGTCGTCGCCAGCAGCTTCTCGGCGGGGCTCGAGGGCGTGGGGGTCGGCGTCGGGCTGGCGACCGGCTCGATCGAGGTGTCCGGGTCGGCGACCGGGGCGGGCGATGCGGGGCGGGTCAGGGCGAAGGCGGCGACCCCGCCGGTGATCAGCACGACGGCGGCGGTGGCGACGATCGTGCGGCGCAGACGCACGCGTCGGGAGGTACGGCGGCGGTGCTCGGCGCGGCTGACGGTCATGAGGCCTCGTGGTCGACGGACGGGTCGGCGCGATCCTACCGGGACGTATGACGAAAGACCGGGACGGATCGCGCCGCGGCGCGAGGGGCGCGGCAGGATGAGGGGATGATCCGCTTCGGCATCGTCGGCACCAGTTCCATTTCCGAGCGCTTCGCGGGGGCGGTGGCGCAGGTCGCGGGCGTGGACGTGACCCGCGTCTCGTCGCGCGATGCACGACGCGCCCGATCGTTCGCCGACCGCATCGGTGCGCCCGGTGTCGCGGTGGGCCTCGACGAGCTGCTCGTCGCCCCCGACGTCGATGCCGTGTACCTGGCCAGCCCCAACTCCGCGCACGCCGCGCAGATCGCGTCGGCGGTGGATGCCGGCATCCCGGTGCTCGTGGAGAAGCCGGCGGTGCTGACGGCGGCGGAGTGGGATGCCGCGGTCGCGCACGCTCGCGACCACGGCGTGGTGCTGCTCGAGGCGATGCGCACGGCGTACGACCCGGGACTGGCCGCTGTGAGAGCGGCACTGGCCGAGCTCGGACCCGTGCGGCGGGTCTCGCTGCGGTACGAGAAGCGGTCGGCCAGGTACGACGAGGTGCTTGCGGGCCGGCAGACGAACATCCTCGATCCTGAGATGGGCGGGGGCGCACTGCGCGATCTCGGCGTCTATCCCCTCCATGCGCTCGTGCGTCTGTTCGGCGCGCCGCGGGCGGTGCAGGGGGTGCGCGTGGGGATCGCCTCGGGAACCGACGGTCTCGGCAGTGCGCTGGCCACCTACGACGGTTTCGTGGCCGATGTCGCCTGGTCGAAGATCACCGATACCGGCCTGCCGAGCGAGATTCAGGGTGAGGAGGGGTCGCTGCTGATCGACGCGATCGATGCGCCGCGGCGACTCGTCGTCAGCCCGCGCGACGGCGCCCCGCGCGTCATCACCGTGCCCGCCGGCGACAACCCGATGGTCGGCGAGGTGAACCGCTTCGTCGAGGCGGTCGCCGGTGCCGACATCGACGAAGACCAGCGGGTCACCGCGACGACCCTGCGGCTCGTCGACGAACTGCTCGACGGCCCGCTGGCCTGAGGGTTCACCCGTTGTTTCCCCCGCGAAGGCAGGATGCCGGGATGCGACGAGCGGGACGTGCGGGCGAGGTCTTCCTGGCGTTCCTCCGGCTGGGTCTGACGTCGTTCGGCGGTCCGGTCGCGCACCTGGGCTACTTCCGCGACGATCTCGTCGTGCGGCGGAAGTGGATGGACGACCGCGCCTACGCCGATCTGGTGGCGCTCTGCCAGTTTCTCCCGGGTCCCGCATCGAGCCAGGTCGGCTTCGCGATGGGGCTGCAGCGCGCCGGGCTTCTCGGCGCGCTCGCCGCCTTCGCCGCCTTCACCCTGCCATCCGCCGTCCTGCTCGTGGCGTTCGCGGCCGGTGCGGCAGCTCTCGGCGGCTCCGTCGGCGAGGGGGTCCTGGCCGGGCTCAAGATCGTCGCCGTCGCCATCGTCGCGCACGCCGTGTGGGGCATGGCCCGATCGCTCACCCCTGACGCACCGCGCGCGGGGATCGCGGTGGCGGCCCTGGCTCTCGCCCTGCTGCTCCCCGCCGCGCCGGGGCAGCTCGGCGCGCTCGTCCTCGGCGTGATCGCGGGCCTGCTCCTGTTGCGCGGCGTGGAGGACTCCTCCGTCGCGTCGCTGCCGTCGTTCGGCGTGCGACGCCCGGCGGCGTTCGTGTGCCTCGCCCTGTTCGCGGGCGGGCTCATCGCGCTACCCCTTCTGGCCGCCGCGACGGGGTCGGGTGCGGTGTCGCTCGTCGACGCCTTCTTCCGCGCGGGGGCCCTGGTCTTCGGCGGCGGGCACGTCGTCCTGCCCCTGCTGCAGGCGGGTGTCGTCGACGCGGGCTGGGTGTCGCCGGAGTCGTTCCTCGCTGGCTACGGGGCGGCGCAAGCGGTGCCGGGACCGCTGTTCACCTTCTCGGCGTACCTGGGGGCCGTCTCGCCCGCCGGGCCCGGTGGCATCCCGGGCGCTGCCCTCGCCCTCGGGGCGATCTTCCTCCCCGGCTTCCTCATCCTCGTCGGCGTGCTCCCGTTCTGGGATGCCGTGCGTGCACGACCGCTCGTGCGGGCCGCGATGCGCGGGGCGAACGCCGCCGTCGTCGGCATCCTGGCCGCCGCGCTCTACGCGCCGGTGTTCACCACGGCCATCACGGGCCCGGGGCCGCTCGTCCTGGCCGCGGTGGGTTTCGTGCTGCTGACCGTGTGCAAGACGCCCGCATGGGCGGTCGTGCTCGTCGGCGCCGCGGGCGGTGTCGTGCTCGCGCTCGTGTGAGCCGACGCGGCTTCGCACCGTGCACATCGTGGGGAATGGGGGGCGACCGGCACGGGCGACATGGCCGCTGTGGCCGTCGTGCTGCGGGCCATGCTCGCGTGGGCCTGGTGCGACGAGCGCGGCGCGATGCGCGCTGAACCCCGTGATCCCGGAGGCGGTGAACGGCCGTGCCGGTGGTCTTCGTGCTCTGTGCGGCGCCGCCCGGCGCGCCCTCGGGGCCAGCGGCATCCTGAGACTCGTCTTCGGGAATCGTGACACCGGGTGTCAGCGGTGCCAGGATGAGCGCACGGCGACGACGCCGCCGGTGTTTCGAGGGAGAGAACCGTGTTCCACAGCCCCCACCCGCCCGTCGAGGTGCCCGATGAGAGCATCTACGACTACCTGTTCGGCTCGCTCGACGAGGGCGACCTCGACCGCGTCGCCCTCGTCGATCCGGCGAGCGGTGCCGAAACCACCTACGGCGCGCTCCGCGCGCAGGTCGACGCGTTCGCCGGGGCGCTCGCGGTTCGCGGCGTCGACACCGACACGGTCGTCGCGATGCTCTGCCCGAACGTTCCGGCCTTCGCGACGGTGTTCCACGGCATCCTGCGCCTGGGCGCGACCATCACCACGATCAACTCGCTCTACACCGCGCACGAGATCGAGAACCAGCTTCGGGATGCCGCGGCCACCTGGCTCGTGACCGTGTCGCCGCTGCTGCCGCAGGCCCTCGAGGCGGCGCGCGCGGTCGGCATCCCCGACGAGCGGGTGATCGTGCTCGACGGCGTCGAGGGGCACCCGGATCTGCGCGCCCTGCTCGGCGAAGGGCGGACGCCGCCCGAGGTCACGATCGACCCCGCCACGCACGTCGCCGTGCTGCCTTACTCGTCGGGGACGACGGGGGTGCCGAAGGGCGTGATGCTCTCGCACCGCAACCTCGTCGCGAACGTGCACCAGTGCCGTCCGGTGATCGAGATCGGCGCCGACGACCGCGTGCTCGCCGTGCTGCCGTTCTTCCACATCTACGGCATGACGGTGCTGCTGAACCTCGCCCTGCGTCAGCGCGCGACGCTCGTCACGATGCCGCGGTTCGACCTGATGGAGTTCCTCCGCGTCATCCAGGATCACCGCTGCACGTTCCTGTTCATCGCCCCGCCCATCGCGGTCGCGCTCGCGAAGCACCCGGCCGTCGAGAAGTTCGACCTCTCGAGCGTGCACAGCGTGTTCTCGGGCGCCGCCCCGCTCGACGGCGAGACGGCCGAGACCGCGGGCCGGCGCATCGGCGCCCGGTTCTTCCAGGGCTACGGCATGAGCGAGCTGAGCCCGGTGTCGCACGCGATCCCGGCGGAGGGTGGGATGCCGGTCAGCTCGGTCGGCGTGCTCATCCCGAACTGTGACGCCAAGCTCGTCGATCCCGAGACGGGGGAGGAGCTCGAGGAGCACGGCGACGACGGACTCACCGCGCCGGGGGAGATCTGGGTGCGCGGCCCCAACGTCATGCTCGGCTACCTGAACCGTCCCGACGCCACGGCCGAGACGCTCGATGCCGACGGGTTCCTGCACACCGGAGACATCGGCGTGCACCACGTCGACGGGTACTTCACGATCGTCGACCGGCTGAAGGAGCTCATCAAGTACCACGGCTATCAGATCGCCCCGGCCGAGCTCGAGGCGCTGCTGCTGTCGCACCCGAAGATCCAGGATGCCGCCGTCATCGGCGTGCGCGGCGACGATGGCGAGGAGATCCCCAAGGCTTTCGTGGTGGCGGCGCCGGATGCCGGCCTGTCGGCCGACGACGTGATGGCGTTCGTGGCGGGGCAGGTGGCGCCGCACAAGAAGGTGCGCCGAGTGGAGTTCATCGATGCGGTGCCGAAGTCGGCGTCGGGCAAGATCCTGCGGAAGGACCTGCGGGCGCGCGAGGCCGCGTGAGAACGCCGAAGGGCGAGGGTGTCGTCGAGACACCCCCGCCCTTCGTTCCCGTTACGGCGTGAGCAGCGCGCCGGTCTGCGTCGCGGCCTCGGCCGCGCGCTTCTCTTCGTCGTCCTTGCCGCGGCGCTCGTCGGCGGCCTCCTGCAGCGCCGACTTCGACCGCAGCGGCGGGGTGCGGAAGAACAGCGACAGCACGAACGCGAGCAGCACGACGCTCATCGCCACCCAGTAGACGCTCGTCGCCGATGAGTTGAAGCCGACGAGGAAGGGCTTGGTCAGCCGCGCGTCGGCACCCACGAGGAACGACGTGTCATCCAGCGTCGACCCGCCGATCGAGGTGTCCTGGTCGCCCGAGGTGAACCGGTCGGTCAGGGTGTCGGCGACGCCGTCGACGAAGGCCTCGCGGTCGGCGGCATCCGAGAAGTCCAGGCTGACGGAGCCGTCGCCACCGACGCGGGCGACGGGCACCTGCTGGCGGATCTGCGCCGACGCGGCCGAGATCGCCTGTGCCACGGCGGCCTGCGTCGCCTGCGTCTGCGCGGCGGCGGGGATCTGGCCCGCTGCCACCTGCTGCGCCACGGCCTGGGTCGCGGCATCCGTCGCCTGCTGCACACCCTGCTGCACCTGCTGGGTCACGGCATCCGTCGTCTGGGCCACGATCGGGGCGTAGATCGACGACATGATCTTCTCGTTCGCGGGGGCCGACGCCGTGGCCGGATCGAAGGCGGCATCGAGCGCGTCGGTGAGCGTGGCCCGGTCGCCGAACGAGCCGACGATGTTCGAGGGCATGAGGGTGAACAGCAACGACAGCAGTACCGCGGTGCCGAGCGTTCCGCCGATCTGACGGAAGAACGTCGAGCCGCTGGTGGCCACGCCCATGTCGCGCACGCCCACCGAGTTCTGGCTCGCGATCGTGAGGGTCTGCATGAGCTGGCCGAGTCCGAGGCCGATCACGAGCATCGCGATGGCGACCTGCCCGTAGGGGCTGTCGTACTGCAGGAACGTCAGCAGGAAGAAGCCGACCGACATCAGCGCGGTGCCGAGGATCGGGAACAGGCGGTAGCGACCCGTGCGCGCGATGATCTGACCGCTCGCGATCGAGGCGATCATGAGGCCGAGGATCATCGGCAGCATCTCGAAACCGCTCTGGGTGGGGTTCGAGCCGAGCACGAGCTGCAGATAGAGCGGCAGGGTCAGCATCGCGCCGAACATGCCGAAGCCGACCAGCACGCCGATCACGGTCGCCATCGAGAAGGTCGGCGAGCGGAAGAGCTTGAGCGGAATGAGCGCGTCGTCTTTCATCTTCGTCTCGGCGATGACGAAGGCCAGGATGCCGAGAGCACCGACGACGTAGCACGCGAGGGCGATGGGGGAGCCCCAGCCCCACTCTCGGCCCTGCTCGGCGACGAGGAGCAGCGGAACGAGCGCGACGATCACGGTGGTGGCGCCCCACCAGTCGATGCGCACGGAGTGGCGCGGCTGCTTGGGGATGTGGAGGAACCGCCACACGATCGCCAGGGCCACGATGCCGATCGGCACGTTGATGAGGAAGACCCAGCGCCAGCCGGTGAGGAAGAGGATCTCGCTGGCGCCGGAGAACAGACCGCCGACGAGCGGGCCGATGACGCTGGAGATGCCGAAGACAGCGAGGAAGTAGCCCTGGTACTTCGCGCGCTCACGCGGGGCGAGGATGTCGCCCATGATCGCCAGGGGCATCGACATGAGACCGCCGGCGCCGAGGCCCTGGATGGCGCGGAACGCGGCGAGCTCGATCATCGACTGCGCGAAGCTCGCCAGGATCGAACCGATGATGAAGATGACGATGGCGATCAGGAAGAGGGGGCGCCGACCGAAGATGTCGGAGAGCTTGCCGTAGATGGGCGTCGCGATCGTGGAGACGATCAGGTACGCGGTCGTGACCCACGCCTGCAGGCTGAGGCCCTGCAGGTCGTCGCCGATGGTGCGGATGGCGGTGCCGACCACGGTCTGGTCGAGGGCGGAAAGAAACATGCCGGCCATGAGGCCGAAGATCACGAACATGATCATGCGGTGCGTCATGACCGTGTCGGTGGATGCCGTGTGCGCGCGACGGCTGCGGGTGATGTCTGACATCGGGGCCTCTTCGTGAGAAGCCTGGCGGACGGCTCAAGGGGCTCGGTCGGGCGCCAGGTATTTGCTGAAAGTCAAACAAATAGTAGCGCCGCTCGGCGGCGTCGCGTAACCATCCCCCGATGTGGGGTGGGGCGGGGTTCGTGGGACGGTGCGCGCGGCCCGGGCGCCGCGGTACGCCGCGGGTGCGCTGGGTGACGCGCGGCCCGGGCGCCGGTGAGATGACCCGCGTTCGCCGAGATCACGCGCGATCGCCCATCAACGCCGGTCATTCCGGGCAGCGCCGGTCATCTCGGCGCAGTGCCGGCCCCGGTGCGGGTGCGAGCGGGGATGCCGGGGGGAGTGGCATTCGGAAACGAAGAAGGCCCATGATGAGAAGGCTCAGCGGGCAAAGCAAAACCCCCGCCATGTAGAAGCTAGGCGAGGGTTTCTGGGACCGTTGTAATGACGATCCTTGTGGCTCCGACGGGCGTCGATCCCGTGACCTCACGATTTTCAGTCGTGCGCTCTACCAACTGAGCTACAGAGCCGAGCGGCATGTCTGCCGCTTCCTAGACGAAGGGCCTTCCCGAAAGAAGGCCCGTCGCTATGGAGCGACCCTGACGGGACTTGAACCCGCGACCTCCCGCCGTGACAGGGCGGCACGCTAACCAACTGCGCTACAGGGCCATGCATATTTAGTTGTCTTACCGGAAAGTGACCCCAACGGGATTCGAACCCGTGCTACCGCCGTGAAAGGGCGGCGTCCTAGGCCGCTAAACGATGGGGCCGGATGAGCCTGAAACCTTGCGATTTCAACCTCGCTTGCCGACGACCGAGCCTACTTCACAATCTCGGAGATTGCCAATCGGGGGCGTGGCGATGCGACGTCCGCGCGTGTCGCGAGGGCAGAATCGGTAGTCGACCGGCCAACTCGCCCTGTTGTGTCTGTGACTCGTGTTGCTACTGTTGGCCGAGTTGCGACCCGGTGAGATGAGGTATTCCCGTGACGCCCGAGCGCCCCGAAACCCCCGACGACTGCGGTTGCGCGCCCACCGCGAGTGAGCAGCGACGGCTGTGGCCGGCGCTCGACCGCCGCAGCGCCCTGAAGTTCGGCGCACTCGGCGCCATCGCTTTCGGAGCATTCGGCTCGGTGGCATCCGGGTTCTCCACTCCGGCGCTCGCCGCCGACTACCCCTCGTGGGCCGACGTCGAGGCCGCGCGCGCCAATGAGGCCGCGAAGGCCGCGGAGATCACCCGGATCCAAGGGCTCATCCAGGGCCTGCAGTCCGAGGTCGAGCGCACGCAGGCCGAGGTCAAGGCCCGTTCCGACGAGTACTTCGCCGCGCAGCAGGCCTATCAAGACGCCGACTATCGCGCGCAGCTGCTGCGGCAGCAAGCCGACGCCGAGGCGAACCGCGCGGCGGAAGCCGCGAACAAGGCAGGCAAGGTCGCCGCGCAGCTCTACCGCTCGGGCGGTGACGACACCTCGCTCGACCTGTTCTTCTCGGGCTCCGCCGCCTCGGCCGACGACCTGCTCGCCAGGCTCGGCACGATGGACAAGCTGTTGGAGCGCAATCGCTCGGTCTACGCCTCGGCGGTGGCCGCGCGCGACAACGCGAGAAACCTCAGCAGTCAGGCCGATGACGCGACCGCCGAGCGCGAGCGTCTGAAGGCGATCGCCGAAGAGAAGATGGCCGCCGCCCAGCAGGCCGCCCAGGCCGCGCAGGAGGCGCTCGCGGCCCAGCAGGCGAACCAGGCCGTGCTCGAGGCGCAGCTCGCCGCCCTGCAAGACACCACGGCCAAGACCGTCGCCGAGTACCAGGCGGGCGTCGAAGCCGAACGCAAGGCCCGTGAGGAGCGCGAGCGCAAGGCCCGCGAAGAGGCCGCCGCCCGCGACGCCGAGGAGCGCGCGCGCCGCGAGCGCGAGGCCGCCGCGCGGCAGAGCAGTGGCGGCGGCAACTCCGGTGGCGGCGGCGGAGGCAGCAGCGGTGGAGGCGGCGGAGGCGGAGGCGGCGGCGGGAACGTCAGCGGCGGCGGCTGGGCTCGTCCGTCGTCGGCGTACACGTCATCGGGCTACGGCCCCCGCTCCGGACAGTGCAACTCCAGCTACTGCGCCAGCACCTGGCACCTCGGGCTCGACTTCGGGGCCAGCTGCTGGTCGCCGATCTATGCGGCATCCGCCGGCCGGGTCACCTACGCCGGCTACAACGGCGGCTTCGGCAACTACATCCGCATCGCCCACGACGACGGCTCCGGCACGGGGTATGGCCACATCGTCGACGGCGGCATCTACGTCTCGTACGGTCAGCGCGTCGAGGCCGGTCAGCAGATCGCGGCGACCGGGCAGACGGGCAACTCGTTCGGCTGCCACCTGCACTTCGAGGTCTACCCGCCGTGGGGCGGCACGACCGATCCCGCGCCCTGGCTGCGCGATCGCGGCGTCGACGTCTGAGTCGCTGCACGAGAAAACCCCCGGTCGATCGGCCGGGGGTTTCGTCGTACGCGGAGCGTCAGAGCGTGTTGGGCGCCTCGCCCGAACCCTGCGTCTTGGTCTGCGCGTCGTGCTCGTCGAAGCGCGTGAACGCCTCGCTCACCAGGCGCTCGGCCTCGGCGGCATCCGCCCACTCGTCGACCTTGACCCACTTGTTGGGCTCGAGGTCCTTGTAGTGCTCGAAGAAGTGCGTGATCTCCTTCTTGGTCCACTCGTCGATGTCGGCGACGTCCTGAATGTGGTCCCAGCGCGGGTCCTTCGCGAGCACGGCCACGACCTTGTCGTCACCGCCGGCCTCGTCGCTCATCTTCAGCACGCCGACGGGGCGCACCTTCGCGAGAATGCCGGGGTGCAGCTCGCGGTCGAGCAGCACGAGCACGTCGAGCGGGTCGCCGTCTTCGCCGAGGGTGTTCTCGAAGAAGCCGTAGTTGGCCGGGTAGCCGAACACCGTGTAGAGGATGCGGTCGAGGTAGACGCGGCCGGTGCCGTGGTCGACCTCGTACTTCACGCGGCTGCCGCGGGGGATCTCGATGACGGCGTCGTATGCGCCCATACTCATGCTCCTTGAAGTCTGTGGATTTCGCCGCTCAGCCTAGCCGGGAGGCCGGGTGGACTCCGATCCGTGACCCCGCACGACTGCGACCACCGCTCATTCCGCCCGCGGTGGATCGCCGGAGGGTCGGCTTGACGGGGTGGGGCGCACAACTCCTGCGCAGCCGGCCTGACGAGGCGCCAGGTCGCCGGCGCGGCCCGGATTGCAGGAGTTGTGCGCACCGCGCGCTGCACCGCACCGCGCGCGTTGCACCGCGCACCGCACCGCGCTGCCGCCGGGCGAGGGCAGAGCGACCGGTAGGGACGCTCGACGCACAACTCCGGCGGAGCCGGCCTGACGAGGCGCCGGGTCGCCGGGAACGCCCGGTTCGCCGGAGTTCTGCGCGAGAGGCCCGGGCCGCGCCCTGCGGTGCGCGCCGATACCGTGGGGGCATGGACCACCGCCCCGGACTCGACCCTTCCGTCGCCGAGGTGCGCCGCGCCGTGCGGGCGATGCTCGACACGGTCGACGGGCCCGTCGTCGTCGCCCTGTCCGGCGGCGCGGACTCCCTCGCCCTGGCGGCGGCGACGGCCTTCGAGGCCGGGCGGCGCGGCATCCGGGCCGAGGCGGTCGTCGTCGACCACGGTCTGCAGGCGGGATCGGATGCCGTGGCGGCCGCGGCCGCGGCGAAGGCCGAAGCCCTGGGGCTCGCCGCCCGGGTGGTCGCCGTCGACGTCGGCACGACGGACGGGCCCGAAGCCGCGGCCCGGGAGGCGCGCTACGCGGGACTCGCGCGCGCCGCGGCCGACATCGGCGCCGACACGGTGCTGCTCGGACACACGCTCGACGACCAGGCCGAGACGGTGCTGCTCGGGCTCGCCCGCGGATCGGGTGGACTGAGTCTGGCGGGTATGCCGGCGGAAAGACGCGATGCCACGGGCCCGCGGTGGGCGCGTCCGCTCCTCGGCATCCATCGACGAACGACCCTGGCCGCGTGCGCCGCGGAGGGGCTCGAACCGTGGGCCGACCCGCACAATCTCGACCCCGCGTTCGCGCGGGTGCGGGTGCGCGAACGCGTGCTGCCGGTACTGGAGGCGGAGCTCGGGCCGGGGGTCGCCGAGGCGCTCGCACGCACCGCGGAGCAGCTGCGCGAAGACGCCGAGGCTTTCCAGGACATGATCGACGAGACGATCGAAGACATCGTCGAGCACGCCGAGGCGGGCATCTCGATCTCGGTCGCCGCCCTCGCCGCCAACCCGGCAGCGCTGCGCAACCGCATCGTGCGGTACGTCGTCGAGAGCGAGTTCGGCGCCGCGCTGTCGCGCACGCAGACGCTCGAGGTCGCGCGGCTCGCGGTCGACTGGCGGGGGCAGGGGCCCATCGACCTGCCCGGATGCGTGGCCCGTCGGGTCGGGGCGCGCATCGAGATCACCGCGCGCGCGGCATCCTGACCAGCGGTCTCGCAGACGACGCGACATAGACTTTCCGGATGCGCGCGGCCGACATCTCCGACGACATCAGCGAAGTCCTCCTCACCGAGGAGCAGATCCACGACAAGCTCGCCGAACTGGCGACACAGGTCGTCGCCGACTACGAGGGACGCGAGGTCGTGCTCGTCGGCGTCCTGAAGGGCGCGGTCATGGTGATGGCCGATTTCGCCCGCCACCTGCCCGTGCACGTGTCGATGGACTGGATGGCGGTGTCGTCGTACGGCGCGAGCACCCGCTCCAGCGGCGTCGTGCAGATCCGCAAAGACCTCGACACCGACATCACCGGCAAGCACGTGCTGATCGTCGAAGACATCATCGACTCGGGTCTCACCCTCAGCTGGCTGCTCGAGAACTTCGCGTCTCGCGGCGCGGCCTCGGTCGAGGTGCTGGCGCTGCTGCGCAAGCCGGATGCCATGAAGGTCGAGGTCGACTGCCGGTACGTCGGCTTCGACATCCCCAACGACTTCGTGATCGGCTACGGCCTCGACTACGCCGAGCGCTACCGCAACCTGCGCGACGTCGCGGTGCTCGCGCCCCACGTGTACTCCTGAAGGTCCGCGGCTCGGCCGCCGGGCCTGAAGGTCCGCGGCGCGGCCGCCGGGCACCCTGTACGCCCAAAACGAACGCACAGGCTCGGCATAGTCCACACACGTTAGCCTGATGCGACCGCATTTCTGCGGAGGATCACGAAAGGGCTGGGCTCGCCCACCATGAATTTCAAGAAGATCACGCGCAATCCGATCATCTACGTTCTGCTGGTCGTTCTGCTTCTGATCGTCGGTTTCTCCCTCATCTCCAACCTCACCGGCGCCCGTCAGGTGTCGACGAAGGAGGGTCTCGAGCTGCTCAAGGGCAGCACCGTGACCAAGGTGGTGACGAACGACCCCGATCAGCGCGTCGATCTGACACTGTCGGAGCCCTTCGAGGGCGCCGAGAGCGTGCAGTTCTACTACGGTCAGGCCCGCGCGGCCGAGGTCGCCAACGCGATCGATGCCGCCGCCCCCTCCGACGGCTTCAACGACGTCGTGCCCAAGCCCAGCTGGTTCGACAGCTTCCTCGGCCTGATGCTCCCGCTCGTGCTCCTCGGCCTGCTCTTCTGGTGGCTGCTCTCCAGCGCCCAGGGCGGTGGCAGCAAGGTCATGCAGTTCGGCAAGTCGCGAGCCAAGCTCGTGACCAAAGAGACTCCGACGGTCACCTTCCAGGACGTCGCGGGTTCCGACGAGGCGATCGAGGAGCTCGACGAGATCAAGGAGTTCCTGAAGGACCCGAAGAAGTTCGAGGAGGTCGGCGCCCGCATCCCGAAGGGCGTGCTGCTGTACGGCCCTCCCGGAACGGGCAAGACCCTGCTCGCCCGCGCCGTCGCCGGTGAGGCCGGGGTGCCGTTCTACTCGATCTCGGGTTCGGACTTCGTCGAGATGTTCGTCGGCGTCGGTGCCAGCCGCGTGCGCGACCTGTTCAACCAGGCCAAAGAGAGCTCCCCGGCGATCATCTTCATCGACGAGATCGACGCCGTCGGCCGCCACCGCGGCGCCGGCATGGGCGGCGGTCACGACGAGCGCGAGCAGACGCTCAACCAGATGCTCGTCGAGATGGACGGCTTCGACCCGAAGGTCAACGTCATCGTCATCGCGGCGACCAACCGCCCCGACATCCTCGACCCCGCCCTGCTGCGCCCGGGCCGCTTCGACCGCCAGATCGGTGTCGACGCGCCCGATCTGAAGGGGCGCCAGCGCATCCTCGAGGTGCACGGCCGCGGCAAGCCGCTGTCGGACTCGGTCGACCTCGAGGTCGTCGCGCGCAAGACCCCCGGCTTCACCGGTGCCGACCTGGCCAACGTCCTCAACGAGGCGGCTCTGCTGACCGCGCGCTCGAATGCGCAGCTCATCGACAACCGCGCCCTCGACGAGGCCATCGACCGTGTCATCGCCGGTCCGCAGCGTCGCACCCGTGTGATGAAAGACAAAGAGAAGCTCATCACGGCGTACCACGAGGGCGGTCACGCGCTCGCGGCGGCGGCCATGAACCACACCGACCCCGTCACGAAGGTCACGATCCTGCCGCGCGGCAAGGCTCTGGGCTACACGATGGTGTTGCCGCTCGACGACAAGTACTCCGTCACCCGCAACGAACTGCAGGACCAGCTGACCTACGCCATGGGCGGCCGCGTCGCGGAAGAGATCGTCTTCCACGATCCCACCACCGGCGCGTCGAACGACATCGAGAAGGCGACGAGCATCGCCCGCAAGATGGTCACCGAGTACGGCATGACCAACGAGGTGGGCCCGGTGAAGCTGGGCTCGTCGTCAGGCGAGGTGTTCATGGGCCGCGACATGGGTCACGGCCGTGACTTCTCGGAGCGCATCGCCGAGCGCGTCGACGCCCAGGTGCGCGCGCTCATCGAGCAGGCGCACAATGAGGCGTACCAGGTCATCAACGACAACCGCGAGGTCCTCGACAAGCTCGCGCTGGCGCTGCTCGAGAAGGAGACGCTCGACCACAACGAGCTGGCCGACATCTTCAAAGACGTCAAGCGCCTCAACCCGCGTCCGCAGTGGCTGTCGTCGGGCGATCGCCCCGTTTCGACGCTTCCTCCGGTGAACGTGCCGCGTCGTGAGCAGCCGGCGGGCGTCGCGGCATCCACCGAGGCCGAGGCGCAGACGCAGGTCCAGGAGCAGCCGCGTCCGAGCGGACAGACGCGCCCGGCCACGGCCTGAGGCGCCGTGGCCGTCGATCGAGAACGCATCGCGGCGCTCGTGCGTGAGCTGCTGGCGGCGATCGGGGAGGACCCCGATCGCCCCGGCCTCCGGCAGACGCCGACGCGCGTGGCCGACTCCTGGGCCGAGTTCTTCGGCGGTGTGGGTCAGGATGCCGGTGCCCCGCTGCAGCACACCATCTCGGTGTCGCGGGGACCGGCGCCCGACACGCTGCCCTCCGGCGCGGTGATGGTGCGCGACATCGCGTTCCGCTCGATGTGCGAGCATCACCTGCTGCCCTTCCGCGGCCGCGCCCACGTGGCGTATCTGCCCGGCGAAGAGGTCGTGGGCCTTGGGGCACTGCCCCGGGTCATCGACATCCTGGCCGCCCGCCCGCAGGTGCAGGAACGGCTCGGGGAGCAGATCGCGGATGCCATCGCCTCGGCGCTGGACGCCCGCGGCGTGCTCGTGGTGCTCGACGCCGTGCACGAATGCGTCACCATGCGGGGCGGGCGTCAGCCGGATGCGTCGACGGTCACGATCGCCGCTCGCGGCGTCTACACCGAGCCCGCGGCGCGGGCCGAGCTCGTCGCGTTGATCGGGGCACGCGCGTGACCCTCGTCATGGGCATCGTCAACGTCACCCCCGACTCCTTCAGCGACGGCGGACGCTATCTCGACCCCGACGCCGCCATCGCGCACGCGCGCCTTCTCGTCGAGCAAGGCGCTGAGATCCTCGACGTGGGCGGCGAATCCACGCGACCGGGAGCCGAGCGGGTGGCGCCCCGGGTCGAGCAGCAGCGGGTGCTGCCGGTCGTCGAGGCCCTGGCATCCGAGGGCTTGTTCGTCAGCATCGACACGATGAACGCCTCGACCGCGGTCGCCGCGGTCGACGCGGGTGCGCGGCTGGTCAACGACGTCTCGGGAGGGCTCGCCGACCCCGGCATGCTCGACGCCGTGGCCCAGACCGGCGCCGACATCGCGCTGGGACATTGGCGCGGCCCGTCGGCCGAGATGTACGCGCGCGCCGACTACGCCGACGTGGGCCGCGACGTCGCTACCGAGCTCGAGGAGCGCATCGCCGCCGCGGTCGCCGCGGGGATCGACCCGTCGCGCATCGTCGTCGACCCCGGCATCGGCTTCGGCAAGCGCGGCGCTCAGAATTGGCGGACGCTGCGGGCGCTGCCCGAACTCGCCGCACTCGGCTACCGGGTGCTCGTGGGGACCAGCCGCAAACGGTTCCTCGCCGAGGTGCTCGAGGGCGATGCCGACCTCGGCCGCCGCGACCTCGCCACCGCCGTCACCAGCGCCCTGGCCGCCCAGGCCGGTGCGTGGGCGGTGCGCGTGCACGATGTTCCCACCACCCGCGACGCGCTCGCCGTCGCCCGCGCCTGGGAGGCCTGATGGATGCCGTCGACCACATCACCCTGACGGGCGTGCGCGCCTACGGGTACCACGGCGTCTACGCCGACGAGAGGCGCGAGGGCCAGGAGTTCGTGGTCGACGCCGTGCTGGCCCTGTCGCTGCGGCGCGCCGCCGAGACCGACGACGTGGCCGACACCGTGCACTACGGCGAACTGGCCGAGCGCCTCGTCGCCGTCGTCGCGGGTGAACCGGTCGATCTGCTCGAGACCCTCGCGCAGCGCCTCGCCGACGACGTGCTGACCGACGAGCGCGTGGATGCCGTGACCATCACGGTGCACAAGCCGCAGGCGCCGATCCCGGTGCCGTTCGGCGACGTCGCGGTGACTATCACGCGGGTCCGCCCGTGAGCGTGCGACTGGCGCACGGCATGGGGGAGGCCCCGCGGACGACGCCCGTCACGGCGGTCGTCGCGCTCGGCGCCAACCTCGGCCACCGCGCGGAGACGCTGGCCGCGGCGGTCGACGAACTGCGACGCTTGACCCTCACCAGCGACGTCCGCGTGTCGGAGCCGATCGAGACCGTGGCGGTGACCCTCGACGGCGAAGACGAAGACGCCCCGCGCTACTTGAACGCCGTCGCACTGCTCACGACCCGACTGGCCCCGGCGGAACTGCTGGCATCCCTCCACCGCATCGAAGCGCGGCACGGTCGCGTGCGACGGGAGCGTTGGGGCGACCGCACCCTCGACCTCGACCTCATCGCGTACGGCGACGACGTCATCGACCGCTCCGACCTCGTGGTGCCGCACCCGCGGGCTCACGAGCGCGAGTTCGTGCTCGGGCCCTGGGTGGAGCTGGACCCGGATGCCGAGATCCCCGGACGCGGACGCATCGCCGACCTGCTGGAAGGGCTCCGACGATGAAACGCACGGGTGCCGGCATCCTGACCATCGCCGTCATCATCGGCGCCGCGGTCGGCTTCATCCTCGACACGCTGTTGACCGCGATGGGACGACCGACCTTCTCGCCCGCCGCGAGTCTGCCCACGATCCTCGCCCTGCTCGGCGTGGTGATCGTCATGCTGGCCGTGCCGGTGCACCGTGCGGCGCGGAACCGCGGCGGCCGGCGGATCAACCCCTTCCAGGCGCTGCGCATCGCGATGCTCGCCAAGGCGTCGTCGCTGCTGGGCGCGGTGTCGCTCGGGTTCTCGCTGGGGCTCGTCGTCTTCCTGACGACCCGGCCGGTGACTCCGTCGCTAGGCTCGATGGGAACGATCATCGCGACGCTCGTGTGCGCTGTCGTCCTCGTCGTCGCGGGGCTCGTCGCCGAGCAGTTGTGCACCATCCGGAAGGACGACGATGACGAAACCCCCGGAAACACCCCGACCGGACCCGTCCAGGCCTGAGGCCGACGCGGACGCGCCTGCCGCAGAGCGCCTCGACGCGCCGGCGCACCACGGCCCGTCGGAGAGCGCCGCACCCGACCAGGGCGACGACGCCGTGCTCGGCGAGCGCACGTACGAACGCATCCTCGAGCCGCGTTCCCGCCGCCGCCTGCCCCTCGGCGACGGCACCTGGTACCAGCTCGCCCGTGCCTACGTGCGCGTGCAGCTGATCACGCAGGGCGCGGTCATCGTCCTCGTGCTCGCCGCCGCCATCGTGGCCCAGGTGATCACCGGGGTGCGCTGGCAGTGGATCCCCGCGGGGGTGATCCTCCTCGTGACGCTGGTCGGGTTGATCATCACGCCGCGCCAGGCGCGCTCGTTCGGCTACCAGCTGCGCCGCGACGATCTCGTCTTCCGCCGGGGGATCCTCTGGCAGCGGGTGGTGGCGGTCCCCTACGGCCGTATGCAGCTCGTCGACATCACGCACGGTCCGCTCGACCGCGGCTTCGGCATCGCTCAGCTAAAGCTGGTCACTGCCGCGGCGTCGACGGGCGTCACCATCCCGGGGCTCACGCAGGAGGCGGCCGAGCATCTGCGCGACACGCTCGTCGCCGTGGCCGAGACACGTCGGACGGGACTGTGAGCGACCCGGAGGGCGCGCCCCCCGCGTCTGCGCGGGCACTCGTGCGCTCGCCCTACAGCGACGGCGAGTGGCACCGGCTGCATCCCCTCACCCCGCTGTTGCGCGGGGGTCTGACCCTGCTCGTCATCATCGGCCTCATCGTCGCCAACCTGCGCGAGAGGCTCGTGGAGTTCCTCTTCCCCGCCTTCACCGATCTGCCGCCGGGGGCGATCCCCCCGGACCCCGTCGATTTCCTCTTCGCGAACAACCTCATCCTCATCGCGGGCGGTGCGGCCCTGGCGGTGCTCATCGTGCTGCTCGTGCTGTTCCGGCTGTCGTGGCGGTTCCACATGCTGCGCATCGGCGACGACGACGTGGAGGTGCGCTCGGGGGTGCTCTTCCGCACCCACCGGCGGGCACCGCTCGACCGCGTGCAGGGTGTGAACCTCACGAGACCGATGATCGCTCGGCTCCTCGGTCTCGCGAAGCTCGAGGTCGTGGGGGCGGGACTCGACGCGAACGTCAAGCTCGAGTACCTGTCGGGCAAAGACGCCGACGCCATCCGCGGTGACATCCTGCGGCTCGCTTCCGGGCGCCGTCTGGCCGCGGGCACGGCAACCGCGGCGGAGCGCTCCTCGCTCGCGCGCCAGGCCGCGGTGGCCGTGGGCTCGGGTCTGCAGGGACTCGTCGACGGGGAGGACCTCTCCGACGCCGAGCCCCAGAGCATCGTGCGCATCCCGCTGGGCCGGCTGGTGGCATCCCGCGTCCTGAGCGGGTCGACGCTCTTTCTGATCGCACTGGTCGTCGGGATCGTCGTGGCGGCGTCTCTGTCGACGCTGTGGTTGCTCTTCATCGTCGTTCCGATGTTCCTGGCCTTCGGGGCGTACTACCTGCGGTCGATCGCGCGGGGTCTGCGCTATTCGATCACCCCCACGATCGACGGGGTGCGTGTGACTTTCGGGCTCTTCACCACGGTCTCCGAGATCGTGCCGCCCGGGCGCGTGCACGCGATCGAGGTGCGGCAGCCCCTGATGTGGCGGCCGTTCGGATGGTGGACGGTCTCGGTCAACCGTCTGTCGGGCCGTTCGTCGACCGACACCAGCACCGACCAGTTCGCCGCCGTCCTTCCGATCGGTACCCGCGACGACGTCGAACGCGTGCTCGCGATCCTCGCGCCCGCCCTGACCGGCGGCGAGTGGACGGGCGTGTTCCGTGACGGCATCCTGGGTCCCGTGGACGACGACCCCTACATGACGACCCCGCCGCGGGCGCGATGGCTGCGGCCGTTCTCGTGGCGGCGCAACGGCGTGCTGCTCACCGACGAGGCCCTGCTCATGCGTCGAGGGTGGGTGTGGCGCTCGCTCAGCATCCTGCCGCTGGCGCGCCTGCAGTCGGTCGGCGTGCAGCAGGGTCAGCTGGCCCGCGCGTTCGGCGCGGCGACCCTGACCGGTCACGTGATCGCCGGCACGGTGCAGACCTCCGTCGGCGCGCTCGATCGCGACGAGGTCGTCCGCGTCTTCGAGCGCACCGCGCGGGCGAGCGTCATGGCGGCCTCCACCGACCGCAGTCACCGGTGGGCCGGATGAGCGGCCGCGACGGACGCCTCGGCGTCGGGGTCATCGGCGCGGGACGCGTGGGACCGGTGATCGCCGCCGCGCTCGCCGGTGCCGGGCACGCCCTGACGGGGATCACCTCGGGCTCGGACGACGATCGGGTCGAGGCCATCCTCCCCGGTCTGCCGGTCCTCACCGCGGATGAGGTCGTGAGGCGCAGCGAGCTCGTCGTCATCGCCGTCCCGCACGACCAGCTGCCGGCGCTCGTGACCGGTCTCGCCGAGCTCGGTGCCTGGCAGCCCGGGCAACTCGTGCTGCACACCGACCCCGCGTACGGCGCGCGCGTGCTCGATCCGGCGGCGCGGTCAGGAGCCATCCCGCTCGCGATCCACCCGGCCATCGCCTTCACCGGCGCGTCGTCGATCGACCTGCGGCAGCTCGCACAGGCGTACGCCGCCGTGACGGCGCCGGCGCCCGTGCTGCCCATCGCGCAGGCTTTGGCCGTCGAGCTGGGCTGCGAACCGGTGGTGATCGCGGAGGACGACCGCGCCACGTACGCCGAGGCGATCGCGACGGCGACGGAGTTCTCGCGCTCGATCGTGCGGCAATCCTCGGAGCTGCTCGCCCGAGTGGGGGTCGATAACCCCGGCGGGTATCTGTCGGCGCTGGTCAGGTCGAGTGTCGACCACGCCCTCGTGGAAGGCAGCGGGCGTCGTACGCCCGACGGCGACGCTACGATCGACGGATGATCCGCACCATCGAGGATCTGCGCACCCGACTCGGCGAGATCCGAGGCGCAGACCATTCGTCCGGCGGCCCCCGTGTCGCGCTCGTCTCGACCCTCGGTGCGCTGCACGACGGCCACGTCGACCTCGTCCACGAAGCGCGCGAGCACGCCGACATCGTCGTGGTGTCGACCTTCGTGAATCCGCTGCGCTTCCGCACCGCCGACGAGACGGCCGCCTACCCGCGCTCGCCGGAGGCGGACGAGCGCGTGCTCGACGATCTCGGCGTCGACGTGGTGTTCGCGCCCGCCGCCGGCGAGTTCCTGCCCGCGGGAACGGCGACCACCCGTGTGTCCGCAGGCGATGTGGGACTGCGCTACGAGGGGCGGGTGCGGCCGTTCTACTTCGACGGCGTTCTGACCGTCGAGGCGAAGCTGTTCAACCTGATGCGCCCTGACGTCGCCGTCTACGGCGAGCGCGATCTGCAGCGCGTCTTCCTCGTCGAGCGCATGGTGCGCGACCTCGATTTCGCGGTCGACATCCGCACCGTGCCCACGGTGCGCACCGACGACGGGCTGCCCGTGTCGAGTCGCATCGGCCTTCTCGAGCCCGCCGACCGCCGCGCGGCGGCGAAGCTCCCGCGAGCGCTCGAGGCCGCGGCATCCAATTCCGACCTCGGCGTCGACGCGTGCATCGCGGCCGCGCAGTCGGCGCTGATGGGGGAGCCGCGCATCGCGCTGGAGTACCTGAGCGTGGTCGACCCCGCCACTTTCCTGCCCGTCGACGACGGCCACCGTGGCCGTGCGCTCGCGCTCATCGCGGCGACCGTGGGCGGGCACCGTTTCATCGACAACGCCGAGATCTCGCTGCGCTGACAGCGGTTCCCGTCCGTGAGCGGGCGATGATGTGCGGACGGCTCGTCGCCCAGGGCCGCTCGATCGTGGCCCGCCCCGGGCCGCCCGATCGCGGCCAATAGACTGGGGAAGACCCCGAGGAGCTTGACGATGACCGACGCGCCCGCGAACGACGCCGCCGAACCCACCGAAGACGAGGTCTTCGAGCAGAAGGCGGTACGCCTGGCCAAGCGCGAGCGACTGCTCGCCGAGCGCGCGGACGCGGCCGGTGGGCCGTACCCCGTGGCCGTGCCCGTCACCGCGACCATCCCCGAGCTGCGCGCCCGCTTCGGCGCACTCGAAGCCGGCGACGAGACCGGCGAGACCGCGGGCGTCGCGGGCCGCGTGGTGTTCAGCCGCAACACCGGCAAGCTGTGCTTCGCCTCGTTGCAGGCGGGCGACGGCAGCCGCATCCAGGCCATGGTCTCGCTGGCGAACGTCGGCGAGCAGTCGCTGCAGGCGTGGAAGGAGCTCGTCGACCTGGGCGACCACGTCTTCGTCTCGGGCGAGGTGATCTCCAGCCGTCGCGGTGAGCTGTCGATCATGGTCGCCGAGTGGCGCATCGCGGCGAAGGCCGTGCTGCCCCTTCCCAACCTCCACACCGAGCTGAGCGAAGAGAGCCGGGTTCGCAGCCGCTTCCTCGACCTCATCGTGCGCGATCGCGCCCGTGAGACGGTGCTCGCCCGGGCGAAGGTCAACCAGAGCCTGCGCCGCACGTTCACCGAGCGCGACTTCGTCGAGGTCGAGACCCCCATGCTGCAGGTGCAGCACGGCGGCGCGAGCGCCCGTCCGTTCACGACGCACTCCAATGCTTTCGACACGGAGTTGTACCTGCGCATCGCGCCGGAGCTCTACCTGAAGCGCGCCGTGGTCGGCGGCATCGACCGCGTGTACGAGATCAACCGCAACTTCCGCAACGAGGGCGCCGACACCACGCACAGCCCCGAGTTCGCGATGCTCGAGGCTTACCAGGCGTACACCGACTACAACGGCATCGCCGACCTCACGCAGACTCTCATCCAAGACGCGGCCGTCGCCGTCGCCGGCTCCACCACGGTGACGTGGGCCGACGGCACCGAGTATGACCTCGGGGGCGAGTGGGATCGCATCTCGATGTACGACTCGCTGTCGGAGGCCGCGGGTCGACCCATCACACCCGACACGCCCCTCGAGGAGCTTCGGGCGCTCGGTGCCGAGAACGAGGTCGATGCCCCGCCCCACGAGACGCACGGCAAGTGGGTCGAAGAGCTGTGGGAGCACTTCGTCAAGCCCGGCCTCACCCGTCCGACCTTCGTCATGGACTTCCCCGTCGACACGAGCCCGCTCGTGCGCGAGCACCGCTCGATCGCCGGGGTCGTCGAGAAATGGGACCTGTACGTGCGCGGCTTCGAGCTGGCCACCGGCTATTCCGAACTCGTCGACCCGGTCATCCAACGTCACCGCTTCACCGAGCAGGCGAAGCTCGCCGCCCGCGGCGACGCGGAGGCCATGCCCATCGATGAGGAGTTCCTCCGCGCGCTGGAGCACGGCATGCCGCCCACCGGCGGAATGGGCATGGGCATCGACCGGCTGCTCATGGCCATTACGGGACTCGGGATCCGCGAGACGATCCTGTTCCCGCTGGTGAAGTAGGGCGCTCGAACACCCACTCGGGAAGGCGTCCGGCATCGGTCATGGCGCGCATGATCTCGCTGAGACCGTGCCGTCCGTCGATCTCCAAGGCGGCATCGGCGTAGGCGGCGGCGTGCGTCGAGCGCCCCGTCGCCCACGCGAGCCACGCGCACGCCGAGAGCGCCCCCGGTCGCCGTTCGCGGGTGACGAGCGACGCGACCCGGCGGCACAGCTCGAGCCCCGTGCGCAGCCGCGCCGGATCGGGGCACGCGCCCTCGCCCCACATCGGGCGGGCGAGATCCTCCGGCACGGGGTCGCCGCCTCGAAACGCGGTCTGGGCGCGGAACACGGCGTCGCCGGTCGCCAGGTCTCCGGTCCACTGCATGAGGGCGACATCGCGAAGCGCCGGCCGCTCGAGGCAGAAGGCCAGCGCTGCCAGCTGAGGTAGCTCCACGTGCTCGTCGGGCAGGGTGACGACGTTCTCGAACAGGGCCGGGGGGTCGGCGATCTCGGCCGCGACCGCCTCGGCGGCTGCCCGCCGGGCGGGGGAGAGTCGACGACGGTCGCGCGAGCGTCTCAGCGAGTGCTCCACGTCGCCCAGCAGCTGCGCAACACGCTCAGCATCGTCGGCGGAGGACACGGGCAGTCCGGCGGCGGCGAGGTGATCGCCGCTGACGTCGCCCGCGAGCTCCGGGCGCGCGGCATCCTGGATCTCGCTCAGGGGGTGCGACTCGACCGACGGATCGAGGTAGCTCGTCCATCCGTCGGCGCCGACGGCGAGCGCGTCGACGACGCGCAGCCCGCAGATGTCGGCTCGGGCGCGCACCGCATCCACGAGGCGCGCGTGGGGAGCATCGGCCCCGCCGCTCACGACGTCGTCGGTGTAGACGGCGATCGCGACGGCGTCGGTGCGGGCCACCTTGCAGGCCATTCCGATCACGGTCGAGGCCACGCCGTCTTCGGTCGAGGTGTCACCCGCCGGGGGGAGGTCGACGCGCATCGCTCCGAGGGAGCGGCCGTGGCCGAACGGGACGACGACGAGGCTCTCGCGTGGCGTGCATTCGAGGAGGTGCGGGACGAGGGCGAGGAATGCGGGCGAGGAAGCGGCGCGAACGACGGTTGTTGTCATGCGTCGAGAGTGGCGCGCGGGAGCGATGCGGCGCCGGGCGGAATCGCTCGATCGTGGATCATTCCGTGCATCGGTGCGGTGGGGAGAAGGCCTGCATGGGCGTTCGCCCAGCCGCCGCGGGTATTCTCGGAGCATGGACGCAACCTGGACCGCGATGCTGTGGGCGATCCTGCCGACCCTCGTCGTCTCGGTCGTCTTCTTCTACATCCTGCGCGGTGCCATCCGCTTGGACCGCACCGAGCGCAAGGTGTACTCCCGTATCGAGGCGGAGGAGCGGGCCAAGCGCGGCCTCCCACCGGTCGCCCCCGCCGGGGACGCCTCGGCGAACTGACGGGTCGCCCCACCTCTGTCGGGGGCCATCGCTACGCTGGGTCCACAACCCGTCCAGGAGGACCCGTGATCAACGCCACCTTCGACGCGAGCTGGCTCGTCATCACGCTGTTCGTCGTCGACCTGGTGGTCCGCATCGCGGCGGTCATCATCGTCCCGCGCAACCGTCGCCCCACCGCGGCCATGGCGTGGCTGCTGGCGATCTACTTCATCCCGTTCGTCGGGGTCTTCCTCTTCCTGTTGATCGGCAACCCGCGCCTGCCGCGCAAACGGCGGCGCAAGCAGACGGCGATCAACCACTACATCCACGACACCAGCGAGTCCCTCGATTTCGGCACGCTCCGGCCGAACGCCCCGCAGTGGTTCCGCGCGCTCGTGCGGCTCAACCGCAACCTCGGCGCCATGCCCATCGCGGGCGACAACGCCGCGACCCTCATCGCCGACTATCAGCAGAGCCTGGATGCCATGGCCGAGGCGATCCGGCGCGCCACCCGCTACGTGCACGTCGAGTTCTACATCCTGCAGTCCGACGACTCCACCGACAACTTCTTCCGCGCGCTCGAAGAGGCGTCGGAACGGGGGGTGGTGGTGCGGGTGCTGCTCGACCACTGGGCCAACCGCGGCAAGCCGTTCTACCGCCAGACGCTGCGCCGTCTCGACGCGATGGGGGCGCACTGGCATCTGATGCTGCCGGTGCAGCCGTTGCGCGGCCGCTATCAGCGGCCCGACCTGCGCAACCACCGCAAGCTCCTCGTCATCGACGGCGACGTGGCCTACATGGGCTCGCAGAACGTGACCGACTCGTCGTACAACCTGCGCAAGAACATCCGACGTGGGCTGCACTGGGTCGACCTGATGGTGCGGTTCGAGGGTCCCGTCGTGGCCAGCATCAACGCGGTGTTCCTCTCCGACTGGTACAGCGAGACCGACGAGACGCTCCGTGATGAGATCGATCTCTTCAGCGTGACCTCAGGGCCCGGAGACCTCGACTGCCAGGTCGTCCCCTCGGGGCCGGGGTTCGATTTCCAGAACAATCTGAAGCTCTTCCTCGGACTGCTCTTCGCGGCTCAGGAGCGCATCATCATCGTCAGTCCGTACTTCGTGCCCGACGAGGCTCTGCTGCTGGCCATCACCACCGCGTGCCAGCGCGGCGTTCATGTGGAGCTGTTCGTGTCGGAGGAGGGCGATCAGGCGATGGTCTATCACGCCCAGCGCAGCTACTACGAGGCGCTCCTGCGCGCCGGCGTCGTCATCTGGATGTACCGCAAACCGTTCATCTTGCACAGCAAGAGCGTCACGATCGACGACGAGGTCGCCGTCATCGGTTCGAGCAACATGGACATGCGCTCGTTCGGTCTGAACCTCGAGGTCTCGATGCTCGTGCGCGGCGAGGAGTTCGTCCGCGATATGCGCGCCGTCGAAGACCGCTACCGGCGTCTCAGCCGCCAGCTCACGATCGAAGAGTGGCGGCGTCAGCCCCTGCGCTCGACGATCCTCGACAACCTCGCCCGCCTCACCTCCGCGCTGCAGTGACTTCGCACGGCGCTCGCCGCCGGCATCCAGGAATTTCCGCCATCATGGGGCGGAACCCACCCCCGGAGGTTTGCATGTCCCGTCATCGTCTGACCCTCATCGGCCTGCTCGGTGCGGGCCTGCTCGCCGCGGGTGCGCTCGCCGGGTGCGCTTCCGGCGCCGCTTCGTCGTCGTCCCCTTCGGCGTCTGCGGATGCCGTGTCACCTGAGCCCGCGGGCGCGGTCGAGGCCGCCTGGGTCGACGCGGGCCGCGCCATCGCGGTCGTCACCTCCGGTAGCTCGTCGTGCGTGCCGTCGATGAACGGTGAGCCGCGGGTCGTCGACGGGGCGCTCGTGGTGGACCTCGCCGAACCGGCGCAGGAGCCGTGCACGCGCGATATGGCACCGCGCGCCACCCTCGTGACGCTCCCCGCCGGCGTCGACGCGGGCGCCGCTCTGACCCTGCGCGTGACCGGGGCCGCAGAGGGCGAGACGGTGCTCGCAGCGCTGGATGACGTGTCATCGGCATCCGGAGACCTCGTCCCCAGCGCGGGGTGGGTGACGTCTTCGCTGGTCGCGATCGTCACCTACGGCAGTTCCAGCTGCGTGCCGGTCGTCGAGTCGGTGACCTCCGAGGGCGACCGTGTGGCGGTGCAGTTCGCCACGCCCCCGGCCGACCAGATCTGCACCATGGACTACGCCCCGCGCGTGACCCTGGCCGACATCGGCGCCGAGGCCGGCCAGGGTGATGTGTCGCTGGTCTTGTCCGGCGGCAACGTGCAAGCGCCGGATCCGATCCCGGTTCTCGGAAACCGCTGACCCTCCTCCCCAGGGCGGGGTTTGTCCCCGTCGCCCGCCCGTGTCACTCGGTGCGGGCGGTGAGAGGGCATGTTCGGGTGATGCGCCCCCGTCCCCTCCCACCCGCACTCGGCGCTTCTTTCTCCGTGCGTGAGGCCCGCGACAGCGGGGTCACGGATCGGCGGCTGCGCGCCGGGGATCTCGCGCGGCCGTATCACGGGGTTCGGGCTGTGGTGCTGCCAGCCGGTGACCCCGCCTCAGCGCATCGCGGGCTGATTCACGCGTACTCCCGAAGGATGCCGCCGCACGCATTCTTCAGCCACATCAGTGCCGCGGTGATCTGGGGTCTGCCGCTGCCCGCTCGGCTCCTTGCCGATGACCGGATCGACGTCTCCGTTCTCACGCCGCGTCGGCATCCCGTGGCACGCGGGGTGCGTGGACACGAGGTGCTCGGCGCCGGCGTCATCGTCGAGCGGCATCCCGAGCTCGACCTGCCCGTCTCGTCCCCCGCGTCGACGTGGGCGCAGCTGGGCGCGGTGGTCCGGCATCCATACGACCTCGTCGCGATCGCCGACGCCGCAGTCCTCACTCCGCGACATGACGACGACCCACCCGCGCTCACGACCATCGCCCGCCTCGAACGCGCCGTCGCAGCCGCGCGCCGGGTGGGCGGGCCGGCTCTGCGTGATGCCCTTCCGCGTGTTCGTGACGGCTCCGCGTCGCGACCGGAGACCTGGCTGCGGCTGACACTCGTCGACGCCGGGCTGCCGGAACCCGAGATGCAGGTCGAGGTGCGCGCGGGCGGAAGGCTGATTGCGCGCCTCGACGCCGCCTATGTCGCGGCGCGCGTTGCCGTGGAGTATGAGGGGCGGCATCACTTGACCGATGCGCGCCAGTGGCGGCGTGACATCCAGCGTTACGAGGACCTCACTCGGATGGGATGGATCGTCATCCGGGTCACGTCCGACGACTTGTTCCGTCATCCCGCGATGCTGGTTTCCCGCGTGCGCTCGGCGGTGGCTTCCCGCCTCGCTTGACGCAACGTTCCCTGGCTCCGGTGGTTCCCCCGCGCCGAAGTGTCGCGCAGTGACGGCGATGCGGCAGTTCGCTGCGGGGGAGTGCGGCGTGCGTGGTGAGGCGGCGGTTCCCCCGCGCTGAAGTGTCGCGGGGTGGTGGTGGTGCGGCAGTTCGCTGCGGGGGAAGCTCCCGGGGGCGTGCAGGGGGCGAGCGTCGGCTTCAGTGCTCGACGACGAGCAGGTCGCCGACCTGGCAGTCCAGTGCCCGGCAGATCGCTGCGAGCGTCGAGTAGCGGATCGCTCGCGCGCGGTCGTTCTTCAGCACCGACAGGTTCACGACCGAGACGCCGACAAGTTCGCTGAGGCGGGTGAGGGTCATGCCCCGCGCCTCGAGCAGCTCGTCTAGGCGGCAGTGGATGCCGGAGGGCCCGTCATCCGTGGTCGCCGGGGTCACACGAGCCCCTCGGTGTCGCGCTGCAGGCGGTCGCCGACGGCGAAGACCGTACCGGCGAGGGCGGCGACGAAGGCGACGGCGAAGATCGGCACGATGTCCACAGCGCCGACGACGGCGCGGTCATAGCTGCCGTCGGACACCAGCGCCAAGGCCCCGTTGACCGCCATGTTGTAGAAGAACGGCACGAGATACATACCGGCGAGGGTGGCGATACCGGCGGCCGTGACGAGAACGGTATGGCGTCGACAGAAGATGCGCCCGCGCAGGATGCCGAAACACAGCACGAGCAGCAGCGTGACGACCGTCACCACGGCGGCCGCGAAGAGCACCTGGCTGATCACGAGTGCGCCCAGAGCGGCCGGTTGCAGGGTGGGTGCGGTGATGAAGGCGGAGTCCAGTTGCACGGGGACGGACGCGCCGGCTGGGCCGATAGGGGCCTGCGCGGTTGTCTGAACGAAGAGTGCGCGGAGTCGGACGTCGCGATTGGGCAGCGCGGCAGCGAGTCCGATGATGGTCTGCACGAGCGACGAGACGGCCAGTCCGACGCCTCCGACGAGAAACATCACGAAGCCTGCTTTGTCTCCGCGTGAGAGGACGCGGGAGGGGGACTGGGGGGATGCCATGATCGCTCCTTATCGATGATCGTTGTTATTGATTATCGATAAGTTAACGACTGTCGATAGGTTTCGCAAGGCCGGGCGCCGTGTCGGTATGCCCACGGCGAACACGCGTCCCCGGCCACCGGCCGCTGGTTACTCTCGATGTACGGCGCGCGGAGGCGTGCCTGTCAGCCCATTTCTGGAGGGACTGAGATGTTCGAGAGATTCACCGACCGTGCCCGTCGTGTGGTCGTCCTCGCCCAAGAAGAGGCGAAGATGCTCAACCACAACTACATCGGCACCGAGCACATCCTGCTCGGCCTGATCCACGAGGGCGAGGGTGTCGCTGCCAAGGCGCTTGAGTCGCTCGGCATCTCGCTCGACGCCGTCCGTGAGCAGGTGCAGGACATCATCGGCCAGGGTCAGCAGCAGCCGACCGGCCACATCCCCTTCACGCCGCGCGCGAAGAAGGTGCTCGAGCTGTCGCTGCGCGAAGCGCTGCAGCTCGGCCACAACTACATCGGCACCGAGCACATCCTGCTCGGCCTCATCCGTGAGGGCGAGGGTGTCGCAGCCCAGGTGCTCGTGAAGCTCGGCGCCGACCTCAACAAGGTGCGCCAGCAGGTCATCCAGCTGCTCTCGGGCTACCAGGGCAAGGAGCCCGCGGGAGTCGCCACCGGCGCCGGCGAGCAGCAGACCTCCGGTGCGCAGGGCGGCTCGGCCGTGCTCGACCAGTTCGGCCGCAACCTCACGCAGGCCGCTCGCGACAACAAGCTCGACCCCGTCATCGGGCGCGAGAAAGAGATCGAGCGCGTCATGCAGATCCTGTCGCGCCGTTCGAAGAACAACCCCGTCCTCATCGGTGAGCCCGGTGTCGGAAAGACGGCGGTCGTCGAAGGACTCGCGCAGGCCATCGTCAAGGGCGACGTGCCCGAGACGCTGAAGGACAAGCAGGTCTACTCGCTCGACCTCGGCTCGCTCATCGCCGGCTCCCGCTACCGCGGTGACTTCGAGGAGCGCCTGAAGAAGGTCACCAAGGAGATCCGCACCCGCGGCGACATCATCGTCTTCATCGACGAGATCCACACGCTCGTGGGCGCCGGTGCCGCCGAGGGTGCGATCGACGCGGCATCCATCCTCAAGCCCCTCCTCGCCCGTGGCGAGCTCCAGACCATCGGTGCCACGACGCTGGATGAGTACCGCAAGCACTTCGAGAAGGATGCCGCGCTCGAACGCCGCTTCCAGCCGATCCAGGTCGCCGAGCCGAGCCTGCCCCACGCGATCAACATCCTGAAGGGCCTGCGCGACCGCTACGAGGCGCACCACAAGGTGCAGATCACCGACGGTGCGATCGTGGCCGCGGCCAACCTCGCCGACCGCTACATCAGCGACCGCTTCCTTCCCGACAAGGCCATCGACTTGATCGACGAGGCCGGCGCTCGCCTGCGCCTGTCGATCCTGTCGTCGCCGCCGGAGCTGCGCGAATTCGACGAGAAGATCGCCAAGGTCCGCGAGCAGAAGGAACTCGCCTCCGAGGAGCAGGACTTCGAGAAGGCCGCCGCCCTGCGCGACGAGGAGAAGTCGCTGCTCGCCGAGCGTCTGCGCCTCGAGAAGCAGTGGCGCTCGGGCGACGTCGCCTCTCACGCGGTCGTCGACGAGGGCCTGATCGCCGAGGTGCTCGCCCAGGCGACCGGCATCCCGGTGTTCAAGCTCACCGAGGAAGAGTCCAGCCGCCTCATGTTCATGGAGAAGGCGCTGCACCAGCGCGTCATCGGCCAGGAAGAGGCGATCGCGGCCCTGTCGCGGACGATCCGTCGTCAGCGTGCGGGCCTGAAGGACCCGAAGCGTCCGAGCGGTTCGTTCATCTTCGCCGGGCCCACGGGCGTCGGAAAGACTGAGCTCGCCAAGGCGCTCGCCGAGTTCCTCTTCGACGACGAGGGCGCGCTGATCTCGCTCGACATGTCGGAGTTCGGTGAGAAGCACACCGTCTCGCGTCTGTTCGGTGCCCCTCCCGGGTTCGTCGGATTCGAAGAGGGCGGCCAGCTCACCGAGAAGGTGCGTCGCAAGCCGTTCTCGGTCGTGCTCTTCGACGAGATCGAGAAGGCGCACCCCGACATCTTCAACTCGCTGCTGCAGATCCTCGAAGAGGGTCGCCTGACCGACGGTCAGGGCCGCGTCATCGACTTCAAGAACACCGTGATCATCATGACGACGAACCTCGGTTCGTCCGCGATCGCCGGTGGTCCGGTCGGATTCCAGGTCGAGGGCAGCGCGCAGACCTCGTACGAGCGGATGAAGGGCAAGGTCGACGAAGAGCTCAAGCGTCACTTCAAGCCCGAGTTCCTCAACCGCGTCGACGACGTCATCGTCTTCCCGCAGCTGAACAAGGACGAGCTCCGCCAGATCGTCGGACTCTTCGTCAAGCGTCTCGCCGACCGTCTTCTCGACCGCGACATGACGGTCGAGCTGTCGGACGACGCGAAGGACAAGCTCATCGAGATCGGCTTCGACCCGACGCTCGGTGCGCGGCCCCTCCGCCGAGCCATGCAGCGCGAGGTCGAGGACCGTCTCAGCGAGAAGATCCTGCACGGTGAGCTCGAGTCGGGCGACCACGTGAAGGTCGGCGTCGAGAACGGCCGCTTCACCTTCGACACCGCCCCGCGCGGTGAGAAGGTCGCGCTCGGGGTCGGAACGGCGGGCGAGATCGCCGCCACCCCCGACACCCTCGCCGGCAACTGACGTGTGCAGACAGGGGCCCGGATGCCATGGCATCCGGGCCCCTTCTGTGCGCTCGGGGCTGGGATGACCGGCCAGTGCCGAGCGGACCGGCGGTTCACGGCGATACTCCGTGATCTCGGCAACGGCGAGCGATCTCGGCGGGGCGCAGGGGCCCCGCGGCGTACGCTGGGACGATGACTTCTCCCGCGCCGTTCGTCGTCCGCTCCGCCGGCACCGCCGACGTGCGACGCATCCACGAGCTCCTCGAGCCGTTCGTGCAGAAGCGCATCCTTCTCGGCAAAGACCTCGTCGTGCTCTACGGCTCGGTGCAGCAGTTCGTCGTGGCGGAAGTCGACGGCGTCGTCATCGGATGCGGTGCGCTGCACATCATGTGGGAAGACCTGGGCGAGATCCGCACCCTCATCGTGCACGACGATTGGCTGCACCACGGTGTCGGGAAGGCGATCGTCGAGACGCTCGAAGAACGCGCCCGAGAGCTCGGGGTGTCGCGGCTGTTCTGCCTCACCTTCGAGGTCGACTTCTTCACCCGCAGGGGCTTCTCGGAGATCGGCGAGCAGGTGGTGCCGCCGGATGTGTATTCGCAGCTCGTTCGCAGCCCCGACGAGGGCGTCGCGGAGTTCCTCGACCTCGCGCACGTGAAGCCCAACACCCTGGGCAATACGCGCATGCTCAAAGTCCTCTGAGGGCAGCGCGGCGCCGCCCCGGCGGGCGGCACCCGTGCCGTGGAGAATCGTCACGGCCGGGACGCCTACCCTGGAAGCATGACCGATGCCCCCCGTAGGCGGAGGCAGTCCCCGGCGGTCTATCGTCGACGTCGTCTTGCGGCAGGGCTGCTCGCCCTGCTCGTGATCGGCCTCGTCGTGTGGCTCGTCGCGGCTCCGCCCTGGCGTGTCGCACCGACCGCCGCCCCGACATCCTCGCCATCCTCGCCCGCTCCCTCGACTTCGTCGACCGCGACTGCCGCTTCTCCCACGTCGTCGGCCGCGCCGACGGCGACACCGACGCCGAGCGTCCCATCGGGACCTGTCGAGTGCACCGCGGGAAGCATCACCGTCGAGGCGCTCTCCAACAAGGCGGAGTACGCGCAGGGCGAGAACCCGCAGTTGTCCATCCGCCTGACGAACACGTCGGCGAACCCCTGCACGATGAACGTCGGCACGAGCGCGCAATCGTTCACGGTCACCAGCGGTACGGACGTGTGGTGGCGCTCGACCGACTGCCAGTCGGAGCCGAGCGACATGGAGGTGACCCTCGCCGCGGGACAGGTCGTCACCAGCTCGTCGCCCCTCACCTGGGATCGGACGCGGTCGTCGGTGAGCACGTGCGACGGCGAACGCCCGTACGCCCCGGGCGGCGGTGCCACGTACCACCTGAGCGTGTCGATCGGCGGCATCCCGTCGGCGGGGACTGCGTCGTTCGTGCTGCAGTGATGCATCGCCGCTGACGCGGCGCCGTGGCCGGGGGAGGAGTTTGGGCGGGCGGAGGGTGTTTGCACCGCGGTCCGTCCTCCCGTTCTCGCATCTCCTCCCGTCGGCGCCGGCGCGTTGTCGCGGCGCCGTGGCCGGGGGAGGAGTTGGGGCGGGCGGAGGGCGTTCGCACGCGTTGGCGTCCTCCCGTGCTCGCATCTCCTCCCGTCGGCAGTGGTGCGCCGTCGCGCGCGCGGGTCTGGACGCCGGACGGCCGCCGCAGCCCCGCGGCGCCGGACCGCCCCCGCGGTTAGGCTCAGAAGATGGCCGCAGGCAAGAAGCGCAAGGGGAAGAAGCTCGACATGGACTTCAAGAACACCGCCCTGACCGACGCGCTGCAGACCCAGGACATGGCCGCGATCGCCTTCGCTCTGCGTCACGGGCCCACCGTGGTTCCCCTGATGACACCGGGCGATGCCGACGACCCCCTCAGCGTCGGCGAGGTCTGGACCTATCGCGACCCGAACAACGGGCAGGTCGCTCTCCTGCTATTCAGCGACGCGGCGCACAAGCCCGAGACGCTCCCCCCACACGTGGCGCTGCAGTCACCGCAGTGGCTGCGTGCGTTCCTCGGGGCGCATCAGGATGCCATCACCACGGTGTTCATCGACATCGCGGGCCCGCACCCGATCCAGGCTGCACCGGCCGATCTGATCGCCGCGCTCGACGCCTGACGTGCGGCCCTGCGTTGCGCTCACCGGCCGCCTGAGAAGGCCCGTGGGCGCGGCGGGAGTCGAGGGAGGGTCGCGCGTCGCGCGCGGCCCTGATGAATGACCGCGGCCTCGCCTGCGCGGTTCAGGTCTTTCGCGGGTGAAGAAAGAAAGTCGCGCGGGTGAGAACCGCGTGTAAGACTCGGGTGCATGGAGTACCTGATCGCCGGTGCTGTGTGCGCCGCCGGACTTGTCATCCCCGCTGTCCTGGGGATGACATCCCCCCACCGCCGTCGCCGGTCGGCTCCTCCCGGCCGCTGATCGCGCGGGTGCGGGCCGGCGGATGGTCGGACCACAGCTTCCGGGCGTTTCAGAACCCGGGCTCGCTGTCGTCGCGGGGCACGCCGCGCACCTGTAGTTCGTTCAAAGCCTGCGCGAGCTTGCGAGATGAGGCGTCGAGCACCGTGTGGTAGCCGAGGCGCTTTGCTTCTGACGCGCGTTGAGCGGCCTGCGTGACGTTGCGGATCTCGCCGGTGAGCGTGAGCTCGCCGATCGCGGCGAGTCGCTTCGACACCTTGCGGTTCTTCACCGCATTGGCCACCGCGATCGCGATCGCCAGGTCGGCGGCCGGCTCGACCAGGCGCACCCCGCCCACGGTCGAGACGTAGACGTCGCGGTCGGAGAGCGTCAGCCCCATGCGGCTCTCGAGCACGGCGAGCACCATCGCGACCCGTGAAGAGTCGACGCCGTTCACGATGCGCCGGGGGTTGGGCGCGGTCTGCCGCACCGCGAGCGCCTGGATCTCGACCGGCAGCGCACGACGGCCCTCCATCGCGATGGTGACGCACGTGCCCGGCTCGGGCTCGCCGTGGCCGAGGAACAGGGCACTGGGGTCGGCGACCTCGGCGATACCCGTGCCGGTCATGTCGAAGCACCCGACCTCGTCAGTGGGCCCGAAGCGGTTCTTGAGCGCGCGCACGAAGCGCAGCGACGTCTGCCGATCGCCCTCGAAATGGCAGACCACGTCGACGAGGTGCTCGAGGATGCGAGGCCCGGCGATCGAGCCGTCTTTCGTGACGTGACCGACGATGATGACGGGCAGGCCGCGTTCTTTCGCCACGCGGATCAGCGCCGACGCCACCTCGCGTACCTGCGCGGGCTGCCCCGCCGCGCCATCGCTGTGGGCTGACGACACCGTCTGCACCGAGTCGACGATGAGCAGCCCCGGCTCGACCTGGTCGATGTGGCCGAGGATCGTCGCGAGGTCGGTTTCGGCCGCGAGGAAGAGCTCGTCGTGCAGCGCTCCGGTGCGCTCGGCGCGCAGGCGCACCTGGGCCGCGGACTCCTCGCCGCTGGCGTAGAGCACACGGCGGCCGGCGCGGGCACTCTGGGCCGCGACCTCGAGCAGCAGCGTGGACTTGCCCACGCCCGGCTCGCCGCTCAGCAGGATCGCCGCACCCGGCACGATGCCGCCGCCCAAGACTCGGTCGAACTCACCGACGCCGCTTGTGCGACGCGGGGCGTCTTGCGTGTCGATCTCGGTGATGCGACGGGCTGCCCGAGCAGCTCCCGGTGCCACGGGCACGATCGAACGGACGATGCCGGTCTGCTCTGCCGCCTCGACCACGGTGCCCCACGACTGGCACTCGCCGCAGCGCCCGACCCACTTCAGCGTCGTCCACCCGCACTCGGTGCAGCGGTAGGGAGCGGGGGCCGCAGCGGGACGTCGGGATGCCATGGGTTCAGGCTACGCGGGGCCTCCGACATCGCCCGCGCCGGGATGCCGGCATCCACGATCCGCGTCGAGAAACGGCAGCGGCGCGGGCAAACGCCGCGTCGAAGCGTTTGCGAACGCGAGACGCGTTTGTCGCGCACAGACCGCCGCTCCCTGCGCTCGCGCCGCGCGGCGAGGGGCCCTTCCGCCCCCGCCGGGTGCGTGAGGCCGTGCGGCCGCGCAGCGCGTCGGACGCCCGTCGGTTCAGCCGCGCAGCCCGCCGAACGCGGTCGGTCAGTCGCGCAGGGCGTCCGCCACCCGGGTGAGCGCGTCGGCGGAGCGGCGGAGCGACGTGATCTCGCCGTCGGAGAACGGGGTGCCGGCGACGGGGACGGCCCCCGTCGCGCTCACGATCGACGGCACCGACAGAGCCATGCCGTCGATGCCGTGGAAGCCGTGCAGCACGGTGCTGACGGGCAGGATCGCGTGCTCGTCGCGCAGGATCGCCTCGACGATGCGGGCGCTCGACAGGCCGATGGCGTAGTTCGTCGCGCCCTTGCCCTTGATCACCTTGTACGCCGCGTCGCGGACGTCGACGGCGATGGCATCCAATTCGTCCTGGTCGAAGCGCGAGCCGTCGGGCAGGTCGAACTCCGTGATGGGCACCGAGCCGATCGTGGCGGTCGACCAGAGCGGAAATTCGGTGTCGCCGTGTTCGCCGACGATCCAGGCGTGCACGCTGGAGGTGGCGACGCCGGCCCGCTGCGCGATCTTCCACCGCAGGCGCGAGGTGTCGAGCACGGTGCCCGAGGCGAAGATGCGACGGGTGGGCAGCCCGGTCGCTTCCTGCGCCAGCACGGTCAGCACGTCGCACGGGTTGGTGACGATGACGTAGACGGCGTTCGGGGCGACCTCGAGCAGTTTCGGCATCATGTCGCTGATGATGCGGGCATTGGTCGACGCCAGCTCGGTGCGGGTCTGGCCGGGGTTCTGCTTCGCGCCGGCGGTGATGACGACGACGTGCGAGCCCTCGGCGACCGACACGTCGCTGCCGCCGAGGATGTCGCTCGACCCGGTGAACTGCGTGCCGTGGGCGAGGTCGAGCACCTCGGCCTCGACTTTGTCGGTCGCGATGTCGTAGAGCGCGACGTGTCGTGCCGAGCCGCGGATGAGCGCGGCGTACGCGACGCTCGCCCCCACGCTTCCCGCTCCCACGACCGTCAGCTTGGAGTTCTCGATCACGCTCATGGCTCGATCCTGGCAGCGGCCGCGAGCGGCCTCCAGTGTGGTCGTTCGACGGTGGACGAATGGATGCCGCAGGCTCGCTGCGGCCGCGGATTCGCGGCATCCGCCGATGTGTCGTAAGCTTTCCGGCGGTGACGTGTCCGAGCGGCCGAAGGTGCAACACTCGAAATGTTGTGTAGGTTCACCCCTACCGTGGGTTCAAATCCCACCGTCACCGCCACCACGAAGGCCCCGACTCCTCACGGATGCGGGGCCTTCGTCGCATCTGTCCGGCGTGAGCGATTCGGTGCCGTCGATGCGGAACGACCACGTGGCCACCAGACGGGCCACCCGCATCTGCACGTGTGCTCGGCCACCCGCCGACGCGCCGCCCCCGCGCCGCCTCGTACAGTGGGCGCATGCGTGCAAGAAGGACCCGTCGATGCTGCTGACCGTGACATACGAGCCGGGCGGCTCCGATGCCGACGCGACCGTTCTCGGATACCTGCTGCACAAGCACCCCGCACGCGCGCAGACCTTCACCGCGCCAGTCGGTGACATCCACGTGTTCGCGCCCGAGGCGCGCGCCGAGCGGTGCACGTTCGCGATGATGCTCGAGGTGGACCCGGTCGGCCTCGTGCGCAACAAGCGGTTCCGCGGCGATGCCGGAGCGCTGGACCATTACGTCAATGACCGCCCGTACGTCGCCTCGAGCATGCTCGCGGTGGCCATCGGCGCCGTCTTCCGCACCGCGATGATCGGAAGAAGCGACTCCTACCCCGACCTCGCCGCGTCACCGATCCCGCTGCGCATCGAGATCCCGGTCGTCTCGGTCCGCGGCGACGACGACCTGCTCGAGCGCCTGTTCGCTCCGTGCGGCTGGGACGTGGCATCCGCGCAGATCCCGCTCGACCCGGCTTTCCCCGAGTGGGGCGACTCGCGATTCCGCTCCGTCACGCTCACGGGCCGGGTGCGCCTGGCCGACGCCCTGCGGCAGCTCTACGTGCTGCTTCCGGTGCTCGACGACGCGAAGCACTACTGGGTCGGCGACGACGAGGTCGCCAAGCTCGAGCGTGCGGGCGACGGGTGGCTGCCCGCGCACCCCGAGCGCGAGCTCATCACGCGTCGCTATCTGCTGCACCACGGTTCTCTCGTCTCCCAGACCCTGCACGCGGATGCCGAGGCCCCGGCGACACCGCTCCGGCACGCGCGGGCGGATGCCGTCATCCGGGCGCTCGCCGATGTCGGGGCGCGCACCGTCGTCGACATGGGGTGCGGGCAGGGTGCTCTGCTCGCGCGGCTGGCGAAGGACCGCTCGTTCTCGCGGATCATCGGCGTCGATGTGTCCGCGCGTTCGCTGGAGCAGGCGGCGCGGGCGCTGCACCTCGATCAGGCGTCGGATGCCGAGCGGGAGCGCCTGCGATTGCTGCACGGGTCGGTGCTCTACCGCGACGATCGGCTGCGGGGCGTCGACGCGATGGTGCTGATGGAGGTCATCGAGCACGTCGAGCCATCGCGCCTGTCCGCGCTGGAAGACGCCGTGCTCGCGGGCGCGGCTCCCGCGTCGGTCGTCATGACGACCCCGAATGCGGAGTACAACGCCCTCTATCCGGGTCTGGCGACCGGCGCCTTCCGCCATGACGACCACCGCTTCGAATGGACGCGCGCCGAGTTCCGCGAATGGGTGGACGCGGCGGCCGCGCGGCACGGATACACCGCGGAATACCGCCCGGTGGGGCCAGAACATCCGGTGCACGGTGCGCCGACCCAGCTGGCGCTGCTGAGACGGGAGGCCGCGGCATGAGCGTGCTCGACATTCCCGAGCGTTCCCTCGTCGTGCTCGTGGGGGCCTCGGGTTCGGGGAAGTCCACTTTCGCGCGGACGCACTTCGGGCCCTACGAGACGCTGTCGAGCGATGTGTTCCGCGGTCTCGTCGCGGGTGACGAGGCGGACCAGTCCGCGACGTCGGCCGCCTTCGACGCCCTGCAGTACGTCGCGGGCAAGCGTCTCGATGCAGGGCTGCTGACGGTGATCGACGCCACCAGCGTGCAGCCCGAATCGCGCCGGCGCCTGGTGGAGCTGGCGAAGGCGCACGACCTGCTGCCGGTGGCCGTCGTCTTCGACCTCCCGGAGTCGACCTGCCTCGCGCGCAACGCCGAACGCACCGACCGACTCATCCCGCCGGGAGTCGTCAAGCGCCAGTCGGACCAGCTTCGGCGGGGGCTGCGGCACCTCGGCAAGGAGGGCTTCCGAAAGGTGCACGTCCTGCGGACGACCGACGAGGTGGCGGCTGCGGAAATCCAGCGCACGCGCCTCTTGAACGACCGTTCCGATGAGCGCGGTCCGTTCGATGCGATCGGCGACGTGCACGGCTGCTTCGCCGAACTGCAGAGCCTGCTCGGGCGCTTGGGGTACGACATCGTGCGCGACGGCGAGGGCCGCGCCGTCGATGCGACGCACCCGGAGGGGCGCCGCGTGATCTTCCTCGGCGACCTCGTCGACCGCGGTCCCGACGTCGTCGGCGTTTTGCGTCTGGCGATGGGGATGGTGGCATCCGGGTGCGCTCTGGCCGTTCCCGGCAACCATGAGGCGAAACTCGTCCGCGCCTTGCGGGGAGCACGCGTGACGCCCACCCATGGCCTCGCGGAGACACTCGCCCAGCTCGCGGCGGAACCGGAGGAGTTCCGGGAACGGGTGGCGGAGTTCTGTTACGGGCTCGTCTCGCACCTCGTGCTCGACGAGGGTCGCCTCGTGGTCGCCCACGCGGGCTTGAAGGAGCAGTATCACGGACGGGCGTCGGGGCGCGTGCGTTCCTTCGCGCTGTACGGCGACACGACGGGCGAGACCGACGAGTTCGGCCTGCCCGTGCGCTACCCCTGGGCGGAGGACTACCGCGGCCGCGCCGTGGTGCTCTACGGCCACACCCCGGTCCCGTCGGTCGAGTGGATCAACAACACGGCGTGCCTCGACACGGGGTGCGTGTTCGGTGGGGCGCTGAGCGCGATGCGCTATCCCGAGCGCGAGGTGGTGTCGGTCCCCGCCGAGCGGGTCTGGTACGAACCCGTGCGCCCGCTCATCGCCGATGCGCCGCAGCGCCCTCCCGGGGTCCTGCAGCTGGTGGACGTGCACGGCAAGATGATCGTCGAGACGAGCACGATCGGACGCGTGAGCATCAAGGAGCAGCAGGCGGCGGGCGGGCTCGAGACGATGAGTCGCTGGGCGATCGACCCCCGATGGCTCACCTACCTGCCGCCGACCATGTCGCCGCCGCCGACGTCGGCGCGGGAGGGCTTCCTCGAACACCCCGACGAGGCGTTCGCCGCGTTCCGCGACCACGGCGTGACCGACGTCATCTGCGAAGAGAAGCACATGGGCTCGCGCGCCGTAGTGCTGGTATCACGGAACCCGGCGCGCTTCGACGCCCCCGAGGGCTGGCGCGGTGTCATCCACACCCGCACCGGCCGGGCGTTCTTCGGAGCGGATGAGGAGTCCGCGATGCTCGCCCGCATGGACGACGCGCTTGAGCGTGCCGGCGTGTGGGACGAGCGGGAAGCGGAGTGGATCCTGCTCGACGGCGAGATCGTGCCCTGGTCGGCCAAGGCCGGGCCGCTGATCCGCGATCTGTTCGCCTCGGTGGGCGCAGCGGGAACCGCGGCCACCCGGGCGGCGACGACCGTGCTGGATGCGGCGGTGGCATCCGGAATCGACGTCACCGCGCTCGCCGAGCGCACCCGCATCAGGGCCGACGACGTCGATCGCTTCCGCGCGGCCTACCGGCGATACGTCGGACCCGTGGATGCCGTGCGATTCGCCCCGTTCCAGGTGCTGGCGGCGGGAGGCGAGACGTTCGAGGAACGCGACCACGGCTGGCACCTCGCGATCGCCGATCGGCTGGCGCAGGCGGCGCCCGACCTGATGATGGCGACCGGGCGCGTGCGCGTGGATCTGAACGACGTCGCCTCGCGAGAGGCCGCGACGACGTGGTGGGAGCGCCTGACCGACGCCGGCGGGGAGGGGATGGTGGTGAAGCCCTTCGCCAACCTCACCCGCACGGCGAAGGGTCTCGCGCAGCCGGGGATCAAGGTGCGAGGTCGCGAGTACCTCCGCATCGTCTACGGCCCCGACTACACCGTCCCCGACAACATCGCGCGGCTGCGCGACCGCGACGTGGCACGCAAGCGTTCGCTGGCGATGCGGGAGTACGCCCTCGGCATCGAGGCGCTGCGCCGCGTCACCGCCGGCGAGCCGCTGTGGCGCGTGCACGAAGCGGTGTTCGCGGTGCTCGCACTCGAATCGGAGCCCCTCGACCCGCGGTTGTGACCGGCGGCCGAGCGCCGCACCGGCCCGGTCATCGGCCGGTAGGCGCGCGGCCGCCCGGCTGCGATGTCGCGGTCGACGCCGGGTGCCGGGAGTGCCCGAGCGACGCACGGCAAGCGCTGGCACCCGGGTGCCCGCACCTGGGACGATTCCCGAATGGATGCCACCGCCGACGACACCGCCCTGCTCCCCGACCGGCCGCTCACCGACCCCCGCCGCCCGGTCGCGCTCGTGGTGGGTGTCGTCGCGACGGTGCTGTTCGTGGGCCTGCGGTTCGCGGTCGAGCTGAGCGGTTCCGCCCCGCTGCCGATCGATCGGGCGTGGGATGACGCGATGGCGGCGCTCGCGAATCCCGTGGGCGTCATCGTGGCGTGGGTTCCCGCGATCGTCGGCGGAACGATCGGCATGATCGTCATCGGCGTCGCGACGACCATCGTGTTCCTCATCGCGCGTCGCCCCTGGGACGCGCTGAACGTCGCGGCATCCATCGCCCTGGTCGTGTTGATCGGTGCCCCCCTGGCCGCGGTGATCGCGCGCAGCCGGCCCACCGGCTCCCTCGCCGAGACGATGGCGACATCGTTCCCCTCGGGGCACACGGCCGTGGCGACCACCATCGCCGTCACCCTCGCCCTCCTCCTCCGTCGTCGCTGGGTGTGGGTCGTGGGGGCGGCGTGGGTGGTGCTGATGATGTGGAGTCGCACCTACCTGCACGCGCACTGGCTGTCGGACGTCGTGGCCGGCTTCCTCGAGGGGATCGCCGTCGCCACCCTCGTCTGGGCGTTGATCGAGGTGTGGCGCGTGCGTCGCGCGCAACGCCTTCTTCGCATGTCCGAGTGAGCGCTATCGTTCGCGGATGACTTCTGCATCCGCCGCCGCCGACAAGGTCCAGGACTCCCGCGCGTTCGAGGCAGCCGCCCGCATCGGCTACGTCGTGCTCGGCCTGCTGCACCTGCTGATCGGCCTGATCGCCATCGGGATCGCCACCGGCGGGGGCGGCGAGAACGCCGACCAGAGCGGGGCGCTGCAGCAGGTGCGCGACACGCCGCTCGGACTGCCGCTGCTCTGGGTGATCGTGGTGGGTCTGGCCGCGCTGGCGGTGTGGCAGGTCGCCGAGGCGATCGTCGAGCACGATTCGGACGCCAAGAAGCGATGGGCGCACCGCGCGAAGTTCATCGGAACTGCCGTGGCCTACATCGCCATCACCGCCACCGCTCTCACGCTCGCCGTGGGTGGACGGTCGGAGTCGGCCGAGTCCTCCAAGACGCTCACGGCACAGGTGCTCGCGATGCCGGGAGGTGTGGCCATCCTGGTGATCGTCGGACTGGGGGTCGCCGCCATCGGTGCCGCCTTCGTGGTCCGGGGCGTCAGGCGGGCTTTCGAGAAGCACATGTCGATCCCGAGCGGGACCGCCGGTCGCGGCATCCGTACCTTCGGCACCGTCGGGTACGTCGCGAAGGGTGTGGCCGTCGGTGTGGCCGGCATCCTCTTCGTCGTGGCGGCCGTCACGCACGACCCGAACACGGCTGGCGGCATCGACTCGGCGCTGCGCTCGCTCGCCGGGCTCCCGTTCGGCCAGGTCGTGCTGTGGCTGGTCGGGGCCGGCCTCGTCGTCTACGGCGTATTCTGCTTCGCCCGTGCGCGTTACGCGCACATGTGACGGGCGCCGTCAACGGCCGGCGGCGGCGTGCTGCTGCGCCTCCAGGGCGGTGAGCGGCCGTCGGTAGATCGCGGCGTACTGGATGAGGCCGGTGAAGGTATCGGGTGCGGAACTCCAGTACGTCAGACGGCCGCAGCCGATCCGCCAGTAGCCGCCGTAGTTCTGCGCGATGGTCACCGACGGGTTCTGGTCCACGAGAACGCCGTCGACGAACAATTGCGCCCCCGCGGCGGAGAGGTTGGCGATGACCGAGTGCCATTCGCCATCTGCGTACGACGTGCCCGGCGGGCTCGTGAGGCGGACGAATCCGTTGGAGAAGAGGCCGAAGACCACGCGGCCGGAATCGTCCAGGAAGATGTGCCGGTCCCAGTAGTACGGGTCGTTCGGCGTGAGGAAGCCGTCGCCGAAACCGATGATCTTGCCGCTGGGGGCCGTCGTCGTGGAGAACCACGCTTCGAGGCCGAACACGTTCGGGTTGTTCTGCCACGTCGGCACGTAGAGGCATTGCGACCCGGAGAACACCGCCGACGCCGCGGGGGCATCACGGACGCAACCGACGTCGTTGGACGTCGTGTTCGGCGAGGCCCACGTTCCGTGGCGACCATTGCCCGAAAGGTCGGGTTCGTGGGAGGGGCCTTGCGAGAGGGCGAAAGCGGCCCACGTCGCCGCTTTGCCGACCGACGTCTCGGCGCCCCGACACGTGAAGAAGGGGTTCGTTCCGGCGGAGTCGGTGCTGTTTCTGATGGTCGCGTTGAACGCCGCCGTCGATGTCGACACCGTCACGAGCACCACCACCGCCACGACGGTCAGGATCCCGGCGGGGACGACGATGCGTGCCGCACGCCGGTCGGGCCGCGACCGGAGTCCCATGGGCGAAGGCAGTGGGTCGCTGGGGCGCGCGAGCAGGCCGCAGAGGAACGGCAGCAGGCAGATCGCCACGAGGAGCAGCCGCACGAGCCAGTCGGGGTCGGCGACCGGGGCCAGCGTGTACGCCCCGTTCTCGAGCCGGTCGGTGGACAGCACAGACGCGGCTTGGCCGCTCAAGAGCCGCGTCGACCCCGCGAGGATCGGCAGCAAGCCCGTATTGACGACGTGCATGAGGACCCCGTCGCCGTCGGACGAGGGACGGTAATCGAGCAGCCGCACGTTGAACCACGGCCGGATCCACAGGGCCACGGCGGTTGATCGTGACCGCCCATCCGATGAGGCGCACGCTGCCCCGCCAGGCCGCGCCTGCTCGCCGTAGCCAGGTCACCGCCTCGGTGATCACGGCACCGAGAAGCACCCACGGCGCGGCGGTCAAGAGAAATCCCCCTCCGGGCACGATGGCGACGACGCGTCCGACGACGGCGTCCGGGTTGAGCGACCATCCGTCTGGCGAGCCGTTCAGATCGCCCTTCGTCGTCAGTGCGTCCGCCGTCTCAGCCACGATCCGATGGGTGACCGTTCGGCCGTCGACCGAGAAGGTGATGATGTCGCCGACGCCGTAGACGGCACCCGGATGGGTCACGACGAGGGAGCCGACGGGCGCGGTTTCTCCCATGCTCGGCGTCTGGATGGCGAACAAGCGGACGCCCGTCACCGCAGACGTCACGGCGATCGCGACGGCCAACAGGCCGAGAGCGATCGCCGTGACGATCATGCCGCGCGCTGCGGCGGGGCGACGGGGTGAAGAGCTACCGTCGGTCACGTCGATGACGTCGGGTCAGGAGCCCGCACCGAAGTTCCAGGTGAGGGGCTGTGAGACCTGAAGGCCGGCGTAGCTGTTGCCCAGACCGGACGGGAGGGTGACGGCGAACGTGAACGGAACGGTGGTGTTAGCCGTGACAGACGACGTTCCGAGATTGCTCAGGAGGTTGATCGCAGAGCCGTTGAAGCCGGCGAGCGTACCGGAATAGATCGTCGACGACCCCGAGCTGACGACGATGGTCATCTTCGTGCACAGGTCGGTGGCGGAGCCGTTGGGTGTGCCGTTGTTCGACTGCGTACAGGCGCTCGGAGTCAGCGTGAAGGAGCTCGCCGCGGCCGTGCCGATGTTCGTGATGTTGATCGTGGTCGAAACGGTCTGACCCGGGGTCATGGTCAGGGTGCCGCCGTACTTGTTGATGGTGGAGCAGGTGGCGCTGTTGGTATCGATCGTGGTGCTGTCGGTGCTCTTGCACGTGATGGTCGTGCCGCCGCTCGTGGTGACGGTCTCCTGCATGATCAGCGTTCCGCTGCCGGCGGTATTGACGCTGTTCTGGATCTGCGCGGTGAAGGCGGCGACGGTGGGCGAGAGCCCGAGCGCGAGGATGAGGGAGGCGACGCTGCCCGCCAGGACGACGGGCAGGGCGAGTCGGCGGCGGCGAGGCGAGGTAGGGGTCTGGGGGCGCAAGGCTGCTCCTCTGGGAAGGGAAGGGAAGGGTGTGCGATCGGTGCGCTCTCGGTCTAGCGGTATCGCACGAGCCCCCACGCCCGTGGCGGTCTTGTCGGGGGCGGGTGAGGAGGCGAAAAGCAGGGCGCTGCGGTTGACGGGGTGAGGAGCTGGCGGGAAAGCGCTCATCGGCGGTTCACCCTTCGGATCGCCCGTGAGAGCGTGGTGCCGGCCTTCGTGACCGCGACTACCGCGGCCTCAACCCTCCGGTGTCTCTCAGGTGCAGAAGGTAAGCCGATGCCATGAGCATCTCCTTTCCGCGGCGGTTCGCTCTCGTCACAGCGCTCGCCCTGGGCATCGCGGCACTCGCTGGGTGCACCTCCGAGCGGGAGACGGGAGCCGTGCCGCCCTCGTCGACACCGGCGCCGTCGTCTGCTGCACCGACGGACGGCTTCGTCGCTCCTTCCGGCACGCCCGAGGTCGTGGCATCCGGGTTCACCACGCCCTGGTCGGTGACGTTCGTGATGGACACGGCTCTGGTGAGTCAGCGCGACACCGGCGAGATCCTTGAGATCGTGGGCGCGCAGACACGTGTCGTGGGGGAGGTGCCCGACCTCGCCGCGCGGGGCGAGGGAGGGCTGCTGGGCATCGCCCATGCCGATGGCTTCCTCTACGCCTACGTGACCACCCCGGAGGGCAATCGCGTGCTGCGCTTCCTGCTCGAGGGGGAGCCGGGCTCCTTCTCGCTCGGTCCCTCGCAGACGGTGATCGACGGCATCCCCTCGGCGAACATCCACAACGGCGGGCGCATCGCATTCGGCCCCGACGGCATGCTCTACGTGACCGCCGGCGATGCGGCCGACCCCGACGCCGCCCAAGACCCGCGGTCGCTCGGCGGCAAGATCCTGCGCGTCAGCCCGGACGGCGGGATTCCCGACGACAACCCGTTCCCGGGCTCACCGATATGGAGTCTGGGTCACCGCAACCCCCAGGGGATCGGGTGGGATGCCGGGGGCACGATGTTCGCCTCGGAGTTCGGCCAGAACACCTGGGACGAACTCAACATCATCGAGCCCGGTGCGAACTACGGGTGGCCCGAGGTCGAGGGCGTCGGCCAACGCGAGGGGTTCGTCGACCCCGTTCAGCAGTGGGCGCCGGCGGATGCCAGTCCCAGCGGCCTCGCGGTGATCGACGGGTCGGTGGTGATCGCGAACCTGCGTGGTCAGCGGCTCCGCGTCGTCCCCACCGCCGACCCGTCGAGCGCGCGCGAGTACTACGTCGGCGAGTACGGGCGTCTGCGCGACGCCGTGGTCGCCCCGGACGGTGATCTGTGGTTCGTCACGAGCGACACCGACCGCGCCGGAGGCAGCGACGACGAGATCCTGCGCGTTCCGCTCACAGAGGGCTGAGCGAAGGAGAGGTGGACTGCGTGAGGCCGCGCGGTTGAACCCCGCTAGGCCGCACTAGGCGCCGAAATGATGTCCACCACTTCCCGGGCGCGGAACGCCATCACTCCGGGAACCGCCCTCTGCTCGAGGATCCCTAGCTCCGTCAGCTTCTTTACCGCGTTGCTCACCGCTTGGTAGGTGAGTCCAGTGGCATCGCGGAGGTTCGGAATGTTCACGTACGGACGACCGATCAGGAGGTCGGCGATGTCGCGAACGCCTCCTCTCGCGCCGGCTTCTCGGAGACGTTCGTGGTAGCTCGTCTGCAGTTCGAGTAGCTGTCGGATGCGTTCCGCTGAGTCGACCGCTGATGCCTCGATACCTTCAGCGAAGAACGCGACCCAGTCATCCCATTCCCCTGATGCGCTCACGTGAGCGAGCAGATCCTGGTATCGCTCGCGTCGCCTCTCGAACCAGGGTGAAACGCTCAGGAGACCCTCGGACAGCACTCCGAGCCCGACGAGCTGAAGAACGATCAGGAGGCGTCCGATACGGCCATTGCCGTCGTTGAAGGGGTGCAGCGTCTCGAACTGATAGTGCGTCATCGCCGTAGCGACGATGGGATCGACGTCATCACCCACGTTCTGCATCCAGTTCATGAGGTCCTGGACTCCAGCCTCGAGCTGAGCACCCCCGGGCATGGGGATGAAGCGAGCATCGGTGATGCGACCGCCGCGACTACCGATCACTACCTGAATGCGTCTGACGCGACCGGCCTCATCGGTGTCCGCGGATGTCCCCCTTACGAGCGTGCGGTGGAGATCGCAGAGGAGACCGACGGTCACCGCACGCCCTTGCTGGACCCAGCCGAAGCCATTCTCGGCGGCGCTCACGTAGTTGAGCACCTCGTTCAGGGCCGCCGACCGCTCGCTCCCCTGCATGACGTCGGCCGCTAGCACGTCCTCGAGGGGAGCATAGGTTCCCTCGAGCGCGGACGTGCTCTGTGCCTCACGGCGAAGGGTCGGCTGACGAAGAAGGCCGGGGTTTATCACGAGCAGTGATCCCTGTTGCAGGCGGCCAAGTGCCCGATTGGCTCGGGAAACGCGGTTCCAGGTGCCGGTGCTGAGGGTAGGCGGGGCGCTCAGCGGATGGGCGGCGAAGGCAACATGCTCATAGTGATCGCCCCTTCCATCCGTCCCGGCGATGGGAAGAAGTGCGCCGAGCGGACTCTGCGCGAAGCGTGCCCGGTCCATGAATCGTCCCTTCAAGCGCACTAGGGGCATCTGCTCCCGGGTTCAAGTGAATTCGAATTTAGTTGAAACCACAAGCGTGTGATTCAAGCGAGGTTCAAGCGACGACGTCTTGCTGCGCTCACGGCGTGAGAACGGTGACCCCTGCCTCGCCGAGCGCGGCTGCGAGGTCGGGGGAGGGCGGCGCGTCGGTGACGAGGTAGTCGGCCTTGTCGAGCGGGGTGACCTGCGCGAACAGGCGGCGGTCGAGCTTGCTCGAGTCGGCGAGGATGACGGTGCGATCGGCGCGCTCGATCATCTCGCCCATCATGGTGGCGTCACCGAGGTTGCTCGTCGAGTACCCGGAAGCGTCGACCGCGCCCACGGCGATGAGGGCGTAATCGCAGCGGATGTCGACCTCGGTGGTGCGGGAGCTGATGGCCAGGGTGACCGGGCCGGTCGTCGCCTGGGTGATGGTGCGGACGGCGCCGCCGAAGATGTAGAGGTCGCGGAACACGCTCGGCGAGATCTCGGCGGGGATGCGGAGGTTGTTCGTCGCGATCGTCAGGTTCCGGTGATTGCGCAGCGCGCGGGCGACGGCGAGCGTCGTCGTACCTGCGTTGAGCATCAGCACGGAGCCGTCTTCGACGAGATCGACGGCGAGGGCGGCGATGCGTTCCTTCTCGGTGATCTGCATCTGGAGGCGCACGTCGAGGCCGCGGTCGCGACCGGGGACCGACATCGCGCTGACGGCTCCTCCGTGCGTGCGCACGACGATGCCTTCGCGGTCGAGCTGGTCGAGGTCGCGTCGCACGGTGTCGATCGAGACGCCGAAATGCGAGGCGAGGTCGACCACGGTCACCTGCCCGGATTCGGCGACGTACGCCGCGAGCTCGGCCTTGCGTCCGGCGGGGAGACGACGCTTCGTCGTGACTGCGGGTGCGTCCATGCGGTCATCTCTAGCACAGTGATCCCGATGATTCCGCCGTTTTCGCCGAAAAACGGCATGAGGCTGCAGCTGAGCCGTCGATTCTGCCGCTTCTCGCGCCACTTCGTGCAGCAATAGCCACGAGTGTGCATCGAACGCTTGACGCTTCCCCGCAAGCAGGCGCATACTCATGCTGAAAGCAGCAAGAAAGCGCACAACGGCGCTAAATACGGCAGATCTCAACGAGGAGAAACGATGGACAACAGCGGGCGCCGGCGTCGGAACGCCATCAAGCTCGTCGGTGTCGCGGCAGCGACCACCACTCTTCTGGCGATGGCGGGGTGCTCGTCCAGCAGCACGGGAACCGCGACCGACGGAGACGTCACGATCGAGTTCGCCCAATGGTGGGAGCCCGAGCTCGGCGACGGCGAGTTCCGCGGACTCATGGACCAGTTCGAGCAGGAGAACCCCGGTATCAAGGTCGACCTGGTCAGCGGTCCCTACGCCTCGACCAAGGAGCAGCTGTTCGCGGGAGCCGCGTCGGGCACCATGCCCGACGTCGTCGGTCTCGACGGCGCATGGGTCAGCGACTTCGCCAACCAGGGCGTGATCGCCGACCTCTCGCAGCTGATGAGCGACGCCGGCTACGACGACAGCCAGCTCGCCAGCCAGATCCAGGTCGACGGCAGCACCTACATGATCCCGGTGGTCAACTTCGTGTACCCGATGTTCACCAACGACGGCATCCTCTCGCAGGCGGGCGTCAGCGCGCCCCCGTCGACGCGGACCGAGTTCGCCGACGCGGCCAAGAAGATCTCGGCCCTCGGCGGCGATGTCTCCGGGTGGGTGCTCCCGCTCTCGCTCGAGGCCCCCAACGGTGTGCAGAACGATGTGATGTCGTGGGTCTGGGCCTCGGGCGGATCGATGCTGAACGACGGGCAGCCCGACCTGACCAACTCCGACGTGGAGTCGGCGACCGACTACATCCAGCAGCTCTGGGAGGACGGGGTCATCGCTCCCGGCTCGTTCACGATGAAGGAGCAGGACAAGGTCGAGGAGTTCACCAACGGTCGGGTCGGCATGATGATCGACTCGCTCGCGCACATCAACCTCATTCGCGAGTCGAACCCCGATCTGCAGTTCTCGATCTCCGCCATCCCCGCCGAAGACGGCTTCTCGGGCGAACGCGGCATCCCGTACGCCTCGTGGGGCATCGGCGTCGCCGAGAACTCCGAGCACAAGGACGCGGCCTTCAAACTCGTGCAGTTCCTGATGAGTACCGACGTCAACAGCGAGCTGTCGACGATGGCCAAGGCGTTCCCCGGCAACACCGAGAGCGTGCCGACCTTCGTCGAGGACGACGAGCTGTTCAAGACGGCCTTCGAGATCTATAAGGACGGCTACCCCGCGAACGAGTTCACGGGCCTCCCCGTCGCCGAGGAGCTCATGCGCCAGTTCGGAACGCAGTTCCAGTCGGCTCTGGACGGTCAGCAGTCGATGAGCGACGCCCTGTCCAAGACGCAGGACGAATGGACGTCGGAGTTCTGATCCGACCCCGATCCGGGATGCCGCACCACCTTCGCGGAGGGTGCGGCATCCCGCCCATCGAAAGCCGCACACCATGACAATGCGCACCCTCACACCCCCCGACACCGAGGTGATCGTCACCGGACGACCCGCTTCCCGCCGCACCCGGCAGCTGCGGAAGGCCGGCGAGGCCTACGTCTTCCTGTCGCCGACGCTGATCCTGCTGTTCATCCTGATGATCGTCCCGATCGTCATGGTGATCGGGTACTCCTTCCAAGACAACGTCATCCTCAACAAGAGCCCCGAGGTCGTCGGCCTCGACAATTACGTCGCGATCCTCACCGACCCGGGCTTCTGGAAGGCGACGGGCAACACCCTTTTCTTCACGCTCACCAGCGTCGCCGCTCACCTCGTCCTGGGCCTGTCGTTCGCGATGCTGTTGAACAGCAGCCTCATCGGCGCCGTGCCGCGTGCCATCTTCCGCGGGCTGTACGTGCTGCCGTGGCTGTTCACCGTCGCCGTCATCGCGGTGCTGTGGCGCATGCTGCTCGCACCCAACGGCATCGTCAACTTCCTGCTCAGCACGAACATCGAGTGGCTCGCCTCGCCGCAACTGGCGCTCGGAACCGTGACGTTCATCAACATCTGGGCCGGCTACCCGTTCTTCATGGTGAGCCTGCTCGCGGGTCTGCAGGGAATCCCGAGCGACCTGTACGAGGCGGCGACCGTCGACGGTGCGAGCCCGGCACAGCGCTTCTGGAACGTGACGATCCCGCAGCTGCGTCCGATCATCGTCAGTCTCGTGCTGCTCGATCTGATCTGGACCTCGCAGCAGTTCGCCCTCATCTGGTTGACCACCGGCGGCGGCCCCATAGACGTCACCGAGATGCTCAGCACCTTCACCTACAAACTCGCATTCGCGACCTACGACTTCTCGATGGCCTCCACCTCGGCGGTGCTGGTTTTGGCGATGTCGATGATCATCGCGGTGCTCTACGTCCGCCACCAGAAGGCGAGGGACTGACATGGCCCTGACCACCGCCGCGCGCCCGCGCGTCACGAGCACCGCCACGCGTCGCCGTGTCGCCAAGATCGGGGTGCTCATCGGCCTGCTGATCGGCGCCGTCTTCGCCGCCGGACCCGTGCTGTGGATGCTGTCGAGTTCGTTCAAATCGAACACGCAGATCTTCGAGCTCCCTCCGCGCCTCATCACCGACACGTTCTCGTTCGACGCGTACGTCTCGATCTTCACCAACCCCGAGACCGTGCGCTTCTTCATCAACAGCTACGTCGTCGCCGGGGCCGTCACGCTCCTGACGCTGCTGGTGGCGATCCAGGCGGCCTACGCGTTCAGCCGGTTCGAGTTCCGTGGCAAGCGCATCGTCAACGTCATCATCGTCAGCGTCCAGGCTGTGCCTCCGATCACGCTGCTCATCCCGTACTTCGGGCTGATGGTCGGGCTCGGGCTCTACAACACCTACCCCGGCCTCATCTTCACCTACATGGTGTTCACGCTGCCCTACGCGATCATCATGATGACCGGGTACTTCAACACCCTGCCCAAGGAGCTCGACGAGGCGGTCCGCGTCGACGGCGCCGGATCCTTCACGGCCCTCTGGCGCGTCCTCGTGCCGATCTCGATTCCGGGCATCGTCTCCGTCGGCATCTACACCTTCATGATCGCGTGGAACGAGTTCCTCTTCGCGCTGACGCTCACGCGCACCATCGACATGCGCACCGTGCCCATCGGCATCCAGTTGCTCATGGGGCAGCACTCCTACGAGTGGAACCAGATCATGGCGATGAGCATCCTCGGCTCGATCCCCGTCCTCGTGCTCTTCCTCTTCTTCCAGCGCTTCTTCATCAGCGGCCTCACGGCCGGGTCGGTGAAGAGCTGACCTCCGCACACCCAACCCCGAACAAGGAGAAATCCGTGCTCTACACCGGCAAGTCCATCCTCGACGTGGCGAACGCCCACAGCTTCGCCATCCCGGCCTTCAACATCAGCGATTGGGCGATGTTCACCGGGATCATGGACATCAGCGAAGAGAAGTCCGCTCCGGTCATCATCGCCATCCACCCCGACGAGGTCTCGCACATCACGACCGACTTGATCCCCGCGATGCACGCCCGCGCGCACCGCTCGAGCGTTCCCGTCGCCATCCACTGGGACCACGGCGGAACGTACGAGCAGATCGTCACCGCGATCCAGGCGGGTTTCACCTCGGTCATGATCGACGCCTCGCTCGAGCCGTTCGAGCAGAATGTCGCGCTCACCCGCAAGGTGGTCGAGGCCGCCCACGCCGTCGGTGTGCAGGTCGAGGGCGAACTGGGCACGATCGGGGCGAACGACAGCTACGGCGAGTCGGGCGCGGCCGAGATCATCTACACGAACGTCGATGACGCGGTGCGCTTCGTGGAGCAGACGGGCGTCGACAGCCTCGCGATCGCCATCGGCACCTCGCACGGTCTCTACCCCGCGGAGAAGAACCCCGAGCTCCGCCACGACCTGCTCGAGCAGATCAAGGCTGCCGTCGGCATCCCGCTGGTGCTGCACGGCGGATCCAGCAACCCGGATGCCGAGCTCTCGCGTGCCGTATCGCTCGGCATCAACAAGATCAACATCTCCAGCGACATCAAGGTGGCCTACCACGACCGCATGCGCGAGGTGCTCGGTACCGACCGGCGCCTGCGCGAACCCAACGCGATCCAGCCCGAGTGCATCGCCTCGATGAAGGTCACGGCGGCCGAGAAGATCGACCTGTTCGGCGCCGCCGGCAAGGCCGACCTGTACTGACGGAGGATGATCGGCGCCATGGCAGAAGACCTCGTCCTCGGACTCGGCGGCACCGTCGACTACGAGACCCGGTGGGATGCCGCCGTGCTCACGGCCCTTGCGCACAGCCACGGCATCCGTCTCGACGAGCTGACCACCACGACGCCGATCATCGACGAACGCGCGCTCGTCGTGACGGTGCTCGCCTTCCTCGCCACGGGTGGGGGAGGCGAGCGCTTCGTGCTCTCATCGGAGATCGTCGAGCGCTTCGCCGCGCACTTCGAGACCGAGATCACGCTCGGCGGAACCGGGGTTCGCGCGGGCATCGCGCTCGACCGCATCGGCGTTCCGACCGTGCAGCACCTCGTCAGCATCGACGACAACGTGCGGCGACTGCTGCCGGCGTCGATGCGCATCGTGTCGTCGGCGACGCACGACACCCTCGACCCGCATCTCATCGTGCAGTATCCCGAGGGCGCGACCGTGGCGCTGGCCGACGGCGCGGTGACCGCGCCGGCATCCAACCGTCTCATCTTCGCCAACGACGCCCCCAACCGCGAGATGGCCATCGCCCACGATCTCGGCGACGCCCTCGCCGATGCGGCGGCCTTCCTCGTCTCGGGTTTCAACACCATGCAGGATGCCGCGCTGCTCGAGCGTCGGCTCGACGATCTCGCCGCTGCGATGCGACGACTGCCTGTCGACGCACTCGTCTACTACGAAGACGCCGGGTTCTATCAGCGGGAGCTCTCCGCTCTCGTTCGTGCGCGTCTGCTCGACCGCATAGACGTGTACGGGATGAACGAGGACGAGCTGCAGGAGTACCTCGCCCGCCAGGTCGATCTCCGGTCGCCCCACGACGTCACTGCGGCGCTGGCCGAAGTGCACGCGCTCATTCCCGCCCGGGCGCTCGTGGTGCACACGAAGTACTGGGCCATCGCGGTCGGTCCCGCGGCGGCTCGCCACCGGGAGGCCCTCAAGAGCGCGGTCCGGACGGCCGCAACCCGTTATCGCCTCGGCGACGCGTGCAGCGCCGCCGATGTCGACGACACCGCGCGGCTCCCGCGCCACGCGGGCGGAGAGGCGGTCGTCCGTGCTGCGGAGAGCGGGCTCGGGGCGACCGGGGTGCCCGCATTCGTCGTCGACACCGCCCATCCCACGACGATCGGCCTGGGCGACACCTTCGTGGGCGGATTCCTGGCGGCGGTGCCGTCCGCGTCGCGTGCGGCGACCGCGGCGGCGTTGGAGCGAGCACTCGACGGGGTCGTGTCGGCGGGCTGATCCTCCCTCGTGGGGCAGCGGCGCGCATCGGCGTGCTGAGCGGAGGAGGAGGGCGCGGGGGAGGACCGAACGGCTCGATGCGTCCTCCCCTCCCCCCTTCCCCTCCCTCCGCCACCGCGAATGGCGTCGTGGTGAACGGCATCGCGGACGCACCCGCGGGGGACGTGCGTGCCCACGTGCGTCCGGAGGCCGAGTCGGGGTCACCGCGTCGCGGTGCCGGCATCCGGATCAGAGAACGGTCCGCAGGCGGCGATGACGCGGCGCAGACTCACCGCAGCCTCCCAAGCGTCGAGCGGTTCCTCGTGCGCTTCGAGCGCGCGCAGGCGGTCGGTGTAGCGGGCGAGAGCGCGCTCAGCGCCGCGGAGCGGGGCGGCGGTCGCGTCGGGCTCTGGCGGCGTGGTCACGAGATGCGAGACCGCTTCGACGGCCTCCGCCAGTGCCCGTCGCGCCTCGTCGGGCAGACGCGCGTCGACCTCAGGTCCGGCGGTGAGGCGGGCGAGGGCGGCCGACAGTTCGCGCGTCGCGTCGGCGGTGCCGGTGAGGGAGTCGAGGCGACGGCGGTTCAGGTCACGGGGGGCGTGCACGCGGCGTCCGCGCGGGTTGTAGCGACGGCTCTCCTCGGCCAGTTCGACCTCCTCCCGCACGTCGGCCAGCGTACCCATCAGGTTCGCCGTGGCCGCGTCGGCGGCGTCCGCGTCGAAAGCGCGACCGGCGAGGGCGTCGGCGATGCGGTGCAGTGCTTCGCCCAGGTCGTCGCGCAGCCGGGAGAGACGGTTCTCGGCGCGCTGCACCCGCAGGGGCGGCACCACGACGAGATTGACGACGACGCCCATGAGCACGCCGAAAGCCATCGTGATGAGGTACGACGACGAGTAGCCGTCGGGGTCCGCCCCACCGAGCAGGAGGACGAAGAGCGCCGCGATCGCGACCCAGTCCCGTCCGACGCCGAGGGCGCGGACGCCCGCCAGGAGCACGCCCAGAAGGATGGCGAGGGCCACCGCGACGATGCGCGGCATCCCGAGCCCGACCACCGCCAGACTCGCAAGCCCCAGACCGATGCCGAGCGCGAGCCCGATCACCGCCTGCGCGCCGCTGGAGGCGGAGCGGGCGACCGTGGGGTACATGCTCACCAGCACACCGAGGGGTGCGTAGTACGAGTACTCGCTCTGGGCGAAGGGCACGAGCGGAGCGAGGTACCAGGCGAGGGCGGCGGCCGCGGCGGTCTTGGCGGCGAGCACCAGACGATCGGCGGTCACCGCGTCGGACCACCACCGCCGGGGATCGAGTGACGGGGACAGTTTCATGGGCGAGGAGTGCGGGAACGAGTCGGCACCCTCTCATGGTGAGCGACGGCGGCGCCACCGTCTCGGGGGTTGCCCACCTCGCGCCGCCGGGGTACTCCTCACCGCGAGGGGCGGTAGGCGTCCCACAGCACCCGTGCGTGGCGTGCCTTCGCTCGTTCGACGCCGTACTCGTCCTTCCTTGCGGCGCTGATCCACTCGGCCGCCCGGCTCGCCATCGCCCCGAGCACCATGCGCACGTCGGCGTGAGCGGCGGGCGGAACGACGGCGTCGTCCGCCTGCATCCGCCCCTTCGGTGCGAGCTCGTCGCGGACGTGCCGCATCGTCAGACGCGCGACGCCCACGGCGTGACTGTTCACGACGCAGTGCGCCGCACCCTCGATCTCCCAGCGACGGGCAGCGTGCGCGCGGGCGACGAGGCGCGAGTGCAGTCGGCGGGGTGAGGGGCGATCGAACTCCCCGCGCACGAGCAGCACGGTGGCGCGCCCCAGGGCGATGCGCTCGGAGATGCGGTACCGCAGCATGTGCGGCAGGGTCTCGAAGAAGTAGAGGAAGCCGCACAGGAGGTACGCCGACACCGCGAGGAGGGCGATGTGTACGGACTCGCGCACGGTGGACTGCACGAAGCGCACGGCCTGCAGCGGCGCGTTCGCCTCGGACTCGTCGACCACCGGACTCACCAGCACGGCGTGCGAAAGACCATGGCGGCGGGCCAGCACTTCGGTGACGACCTGCGTGCCCATCGAGTGGCCGATCAGCACAGGGTCGGTGAGGCCGTAATGGTCGAGGATGCCCTCCACCTGATCGGCGAAGAACTCGGCCGTCGGATGCTCTCCGGATGCCGGGACGCCGCCGAAGCCGGGCAGGTCGAGGGCGTAGACCTCGCCCTCCTCGGCCAGCAGGGGAGCGAGGAACTCGAAGTACGTCGAGGCGACGCCGATGCCGGCGACGAGGACGAACGAGCGGCCCGTGTCCGCGCCCGTCGTCACACGCGTCACGCGGGTGCGCGCCGACCCGCGGCGGTAGGTGTCGACCTGCACGTCGACCGGGCGGGACTCTGGGCGCATCCGACCAGAATGCCGTACGCGCCTGGACGCCCTGTCAATCCCGGGGCCGGTGTCGCAGGTGGCGCCTAGCCTCGGGCCATGAGCGATTCCTCCCGTGATGAAGAAACCCTGGGCGCTGTCCGAGAGGGCGACAACCCCGCCGAGAAGGACCCCTCCGACTGGGTCACCGGCGACGAGCCCATGACCGCCCCCCAGCGCAGCTACCTCGACACCCTCGCACGACAGGCCGGCGAGGAAATCCCCGCCGATCTGACGAAGGCCGAGGCATCCGAGCAGATCGAACGTCTGCAATCGGAGACCGGCCGCTCGAGCGAGTGACCACGGCGCAGGCGCCCCGGCATCCCTCAGGGGGTACGGGGCGCTTCGTCGTTCGGGCACATCTCGCCCATGTCTTCGGTCTCGCTGCGTGCGATGTCATCGAGGAAGTCGGCGACGATGCGCCGCTCCTCCGGCCCGAGGCGTTCGGCCGCGGCGACGGCGGACGCGCGACGAACCGCCAGAATACGGCGGGCGGGCGAGGCCTCGGGGACCGTCTCGCGCACGACGATCGAGCGCCGATCGCCCGGGTAGGGCTCGCGGGCGACCCATCCGGCATCGGCGAGACGGTCGATGAGCGCCGTCGTGGCGGCGGAGGAGATGCCGAGCATCGTGGCGAGCATCCGCGGGGTGACGTGCTCCTCACCGGGCCCACGCTGAAGGAGGAACCGCAGCACCCTTGCATCGTTGGGTCCGATGCCGAGCGACTGCAAGGCGGCGCGCTCGGAGGCAATGCCCGAGTCGGTGAGGTCGTTCAGCGCCTTCACCACGTCTTCCGCTGTCGCGCTGTCTCTCATCTCACCTCCTCAGGTGTCTCGTCAGGTGAGTGTCTTGGGTTCCGATCAAGTAGCCAACCGTTGTAATAGATGGTACCCGTCCTCCGTGCGCGTCGGCAGGGGGCTGGACGAGCCCCCCTGGCATAAGATGCCCTGGTGGAAACCGGGTCGGAGACGTCGCGCTACTGGTACGGCGCGAGCGCAGAGGATCGCCGCCGACGCGCTGTCGACGTGCTCCAGGCCTTCCGCGTCTATCGGGCGGCCGAGGTGGCCATGCGTCGGCGTACCCGCGAATCGATGTCGATGGGCGAGAACGAGTTGCTCGTCCTCCGGTACCTGTTGAAGGCGGCGGGCCAGAACCGCCGGGTCTCGCCCAGCGAGCTGACGCGGTACCTCGGCGTCTCGACGGCCTCGACGACGGCGATCGTCGACCGTCTCGAGAAGACCGGACACGTGGTGCGCGAGCCGCATCCGACCGATCGCCGCAGCATCTTCATCGTCGCCACGGCCGAGAGCGACGCTGAGGTGCGCGCAACGCTGGGATCGATGCACTCGCGCATGATGGCGGCCGTCGTCGACATGACGCCCGAAGAAAGCTCGGCGGTCATCGCCTGCCTGGGTCGATTGCAGGATGCCGTCGACCAGGTCGATCCGCACCCCGTCGACGCCGTCTCGGCGAACGGATCGCGGCGCGACTCGCGAACCGACTGAGAAAGTCGCCGAACTACTTTCCGGGAGAGCATTAGGTGCGCGTCCCGCGGCGTGAAACCATGAGGACATGGACGAGCGCGGGGTCGAGATGAATTCGTCCGCGCACGCGCGCGACGTCGTCGTCGCCGTCGACGGTGTGCCCGTGGCATCCTTCCGCGACGTCGTCGCACGTCTACGCTTCGAGTACCCGGGCGAGGACCCCACGCACGTCGAGGGGGTCGTCCTCCGCGAGTGGGAGGCGTTCTCGGCCGGACGCCCGCTCGTCGTGCCGGCCGCCGTCGAAGAGGGTGCGCGAGAGATCCTGGATCAATCGGGCGACTGAGTCACGACCCCGTCGGGGCGGGCTCGTCGACGAGGAGCAGACCACCCGACGAGTTGGCCGAGTTCGCGAGCGCTTCGATCCACGCCCGGCTGAGCAGGGCGGGTTCGGGCTCGTCGAAGACGAAGCGCAGCGGAATGGACGGGTGCAGCCACACCGTGCTGCGACCCACCTCCTGGCCGGGCCCGTGCGTCCACGACAGGGTGAAGCTCTCGCCGCGGCGCAGCTTGGTGGCGATGACGACCTTGACGTGCGCCAGTGCTCGGTCTTCGATGTCGATCGGCGTCGCGACGTCGCCGTAGTAAAGCGTTCCCACACCGGCACGTTAGTCGCGCCTCGTGAGACGTGCTCGAGGGGTTGCTTCGGACGAGTCGACGTGGCATCCCGGAAAGCGGATGACGCTGTGCGTTCCTCGACTAGGCTCGTCGGCATGGGCAGATTCATCTACGACACCGTGGCCAATGCGGTCGACATCGATGACCGCACGCTGGCGCACCTGCGTATCGTCGTGATGAACAAGCTGCGCCGCTCGGAGTCGTTCATGTTCGACGTCGAGGTGGGCGACGGAAGCGGGCGCCGAAGCTTTTGGATGCACCCCTCGGTGCCCATCCAGTTCCACTTCTACGGCAGCCGTCAGCCGCGCATCAATCGCGTCTGGGTCGAGGACCTGATGCTGGCCGCATCGGGTCCCAACGGTCTCGCCATCACGCCGGAGCCCAGCGAAGACGCGCACGTCGAAGAGGGCTGAGCCCTCTCGGCCCGTGCGATCGCCCGGGCCGACTGGTGTGACGGACGCCCGGGTCAGCTCGCGTTCGAGTGCTCCGCCGGGGTCAGGTCTTCGGGAACCAGCATGATGCCGCCCGACGAGTTGGCGGACTCGGCCAGGCGCTCGATCCAGTCTCGGCTGAGAGTGGCGGGTTCGGCCTCGTCGAAGACGAAACGCAGCGGGATCGCGGGGTGCAGCCAGAGCGTGCTGCGGCCGCGTTCTTCGTCGTCTCGGTGACGCCACGAGAGGGTGAAGCTCTCGCCGCGACGGAGCTTCGTCGATATCACCACCTTGAGGTGGGCGAGCGCCCGGTCCTCGATGTGGACGGTCGTGCCGCTTCCGCCGTAGTGAATGGTCCCCATACGGCAACGATACGCCAGTGCGGGCCGCGAGGATGTGGTCGATCCAGCGATGTCAAGACCACCCGTCGGTGGGGACGTCGCCTGTCATCGTGGACGGATCTACGGAAGGAGAGCGCCGTGGTACATCCCCCGCATCCCTGGAACTCTGAGCCCGCGAACGATCCCGACGACCTGCCGGAGGTCTTCCGTGGCCTGATCGGCATCGACGTCGTCGACGGCGAGCTCGTTCCCCGCGCGTCCGACGCGCCGCGAGACTGAGGCTCTCAGCACCCTCGTAGTGACCATCGCTACCGTCGAGGCATGTCGGACCCGCTGGACGAACAGCAGATCACTGTCTCCGGACCTGCTCTTCGCGCGCTTCGCGACGAGTTCCAGCGGTTTCTGATGGAGTACCGCTTCGGGCTCGCCGAGGTCGAGACGAAGATCTCGATCCTGCGTGAAGAGTTCCAGGAGATGCACGCGTACAACCCGATCGAGCACGTCTCCAGCCGGGTGAAGTCGCCCGACAGCCTCGTCGACAAGGTGCGGAGGAAGGGCATCGAGACGGATTTCGATTCGATCCGCTCGGCCATCACCGACATCGCCGGCATCCGCATCACCTGCAGCTTCGTCGATGACGCCTACCGGTTGTCCGACCTGCTCACCCGGCAGGACGACATCACCGTACGCGACGTGAAGGACTACATCGCCGAGCCGAAGGCGAACGGCTACAAGAGCCTGCACGTCATCGTGGAGGTGCCGGTGTACCTCTCGACGGGGCGGGTCGACGTGCCCGTCGAGGTGCAGTTCCGCACCATCGCGATGGACTTCTGGGCGAGCCTCGAGCACAAGATCTACTACAAATACGACCGTCTCGTGCCGGCGGAACTGCTCGCCGAGCTGAAGAACGCGGCCGATACCGCGTCGGAGCTGGACGCGCGGATGGAACGTTTGCACCGTGAGATCCGCGGTCCGCGTCCGGGGGTCGTCTCGCTCTGACGTGGCCCCCCTGCGCGCGTGCGGCGACAATGGACGCATGAGCGACGACGACGCCCGCCTCGACGAGGTCGCCGCCGAGCTGCTCGCCCTGCCGCCCGCGCGTTTCACCGCCGCGCGCAACGAGCGAGCCGCCGATCTCGGCGGTGCCGTCGGGCGCCGCGTCGCGAAGCTGCGCAAGCCCACCGTTGCCGCGTGGGCGCTGAACCTCCTGGTTCGCGACGGGCAGCTCGGCGAGGCCGTCGAGCTCTCCCGCGCGCTGCACGAGGCGCAGGACGATCGGGATGCCGCCGAGCTCGCGCGACTGGGCCGCCAACGGCGGCAGCTGGTCGCGGCGCTCGCCCGTCGTGCGGCGGAGCTCGCGGCCGACGCGGGGACGCCGTTGAGCCCGGCGATGGCGGACGCCGTCGAGAAGGGCGTCAACGCCGCGATCGTCGACGAGACCGCGGCGGTGGCCATCCTGACCGGGCGCCTGGTCGCGGCGGTCGATCTGGCGGCCCTGGACGGCGACACCCTCGGGCAGGCCGTCGCGGGTTCGCTTCCCGACGCGCTCCCCGCGCCCCCGCCGCGTGACGACCTCGCAGCCCGCCGTGCCCGCAAGGCCGCCGAACGCGCGGTTCGCGAGGCCGAGCGGGCGCGCGCCGACGCCGAGCGTGAGCAGGCGTCGATCGAGAGGAAGCTCGATGCGGCGCGCGAGAAGGCCGACCGGGCGCACGAGCGGGTCAACGCTCTCCGGTCCGACCTCGCCCGGGCCGAGCACGACGCCGCCGAGGCCGACGCGGCGGTGCAGCAGCGCGAGGGCGAGCGAACGGATGCCGCAGACGCGGTGCGCGCGGCCGTCCGCGCCCTCGAGCGTGCCCAGGCGGAGCGGGACGGAGTCGACGAATGAACGGTGCCCTCACGGAGCAGCTGCTGGCAGCCGCTCGCGCGCGCCTCGGGGAGGCACCGCGCGAGCGGATCGGCGAGCTGCAGGAGGGGCGGCGGCTGCTCGGCATCCCGCGCGCGGCGCGCATCGTCCCCCGCGGGACGGCGTGGCACCTGGGCGTGCTGCTGCTCACCGACGACGAGGTGCTCGCCACCGGCGACATTGTGCGCTCCCGGGCCGAGGTGCGCCGGGGCTTCGCCGCCGAGTCGCAGCGGCGTCGCGCCGAACTCGCGGCGGCGGCCGCGCGCGGCGGCGTTCCCGAGGGGGAGACGGTGCACATCGGGTGGCATCCGATCGGTGTCGACACCCTGAGTGCGGACTCGACCCCGTTGGCCGTGCGCGCCGGGGAGACGCTGGTGCGCTGGAGCGCGGTCGGCGGTTACATGCCCCTCGCGCGCTACCTCGACGAGCGCATCGAGTTGTTGCGCCACCCCCCGGAGCGTGCATAGAGACCCGCGCGCATAGTCGGGGCGGTGGTGAGTGTCAACAGCGATGACTGCGGCCCGGGACGGAAACAACGCTGGTCTATCGTGAGCGACGTGCAGCAGGTATGGCCAGGATCCAGTTATCCCCTCGGGGCCACTTACGACGGTAACGGGACGAACTTCGCCCTGTTCAGTGAAGGAGCGGAAAAGGTAGAGCTCTGCCTCTTCGACGAGGACGGCACGGAGACGTGCTACGAGCTGATCGACGTCGACGCATTCGTCTGGCACGCCTATCTCCCCAACATCCTCCCGGGGCAGCGGTACGGGTACCGCGTCCACGGCGAGTACGACCCCGCGAGCGGCAAGCGCTTCAACGCGAGCAAGCTCCTGCTCGACCCTTACGCGAAAGCGGTCGAGGGGCAGGTCGATTGGGGCCAGGCCGTCTTCAGCTATGAGTTCGGCGACCCCGACTCGTTCAACGACGAGGACTCCGCCCCGCACATGATGAAGGGCGTGGTCGTGAACCCGTTCTTCGACTGGTCGGGCGACCGGCAGCCGAAGACGCCCTACTCCGAGACCTTCATCTACGAAGCCCACGTGAAGGGCCTCACCCAGCTGCACCCCGACGTACCCGAAGAGCTGCGCGGCACCTACGCCGGCATTGCGCACCCGGCCGTCATCGACCACCTCAAGAAGCTCGGCGTTACCGCCATCGAGCTGATGCCCGTGCACCAGTTCGTCAACGACTCCACCCTCATCGAGAAGGGCCTGTCGAACTACTGGGGCTACAACACCATCGCGTTCCTCGCCCCGCAGAACACCTATTCCTCGACCGGCGACCACGGTCAGCAGGTGCAGGAGTTCAAGGCGATGGTCAAGGCGCTGCACGCCGCCGGCATCGAGGTCATCCTCGACGTGGTCTACAACCACACCGCCGAGGGCAACCACATGGGGCCCACCCTGTCGATGCGCGGCATCGACAACGAGGCCTACTACCGCCTCGAAGACGACGACAAGCGGTACTACACCGACTACACCGGCACCGGCAACAGCATGAACGTGGGCAACCCCCACACGCTGCAGCTGATCATGGACTCGTTGCGGTTCTGGGTGCTCGAGATGCACGTCGACGGCTTCCGATTCGACCTGGCCTCCACCCTCGCCCGCGAGTTCTACGAGGTCGACCGCCTCGCGGCGTTCTTCGAACTCGTGCAGCAGGACCCGATCGTCTCGCAGGTGAAGCTGATCGCCGAGCCGTGGGACGTCGGTCCCGGCGGCTACCAGGTCGGCAACTTCCCGCCGCAGTGGACCGAGTGGAACGGAAAGTACCGCGACACCGTCCGCGACTTCTGGCGCGGTGAGCCGCAGGCGCTCGCCGAGTTCGCGTCGCGCCTGACGGGCTCTGCCGACCTGTACGAGCACTCGGGCCGCTTCCCCGTGGCATCCATCAACTTCGTCACCGCCCACGACGGCTTCACCCTCCGCGACCTCGTGTCGTACAACGAGAAGCACAACGACGCCAACGGCGAAGACAACAACGACGGCGAATCGCACAACCGCTCCAGCAACATGGGCGTCGAAGGCCCCACCGACGACCCCGACGTGCTGAAGCGCCGCGCGCAGCAGCAGCGCAACTTCATCGCCACACTGCTGCTCAGCCAGGGCGTGCCGATGCTGCTGCACGGTGACGAGCTCGGCCGCACGCAGGGCGGCAACAACAACGGCTACGCGCAGGACAACGAGATCACCTGGGTGGACTGGTCGAGCATCGACACCCCGCTCATCGAGTTCACCGCCGCCCTCGCGCGCCTGCGCAAGCAGCACCCCACCTTCCGCCGCAGCCGCTTCTTCGACGGCCGCCCCGTGAAGATGGAGGAGGGGGCGCCGATCCCCGACGTGGTGTGGCTGCGGCCCGACGGCTCGCTCATGCAGCCCGAGGACTGGGACAACGGCTTCGGCCGCGCGGTGGGCGTGTTCCTCAACGGGCAGGGCATCCGCGAGCGCGACCGCCGCGGCCAGTCGATCAGCGACGACCACTTCCTCGTGCTGTTCAACGCCGGCGACGAGCCGGTCGACTTCCAGCTTCCCGACTTCGAGTACGCCCCGAAGTGGGACGCCTACGTCGACACCGCGGGGGAGCGGGCCAACACCGAGCCGCTCAGCCCGGGTGAGACGCTGCCGCTGGAACCCAAGTCGCTCATCGTGCTGCGCGAGCACCACCTGCCCGAGCCCGAGGTCGACCACTCGGTGGCTGCCTCTCTCACGGCGCAGATCCAGGTGATCGGCACCGACGACCTGCCCGGCCAGGCGCCCAAGCCGGAGCTGTGATCGACATGCGGCATCCGCTCTCGACCTACCGCCTGCAGATCCGCGAATCGTTCACCCTCGACCAGGCCGCCGAGGTCACGGACTACCTCCGTGACCTCGGGGTCTCGTGGGCGTACCTCTCGCCGATCCTCGAGGCCACCCCGGGCTCGGACCACGGGTACGACGTCGTCGACGTAACGCGGGTCGACCCCGCTCGCGGCGGTGCCGCGGGTCTCGACCGCTTCGTCGCGGCGGCGCGGGCCCAGGATCTCGGCATCCTGATCGACATCGTGCCCAACCACATGGGCGTCTCGGAACCGCGCACGAACGCGTGGTGGTGGGATGTGCTGCGCCAGGGTCGTGCCTCGGCGTACGCCGACTCGTTCGACATCGATTGGGAGTTCGGCGGCGGCAAGCTGCGCGTGCCGGTGCTGGGCGACCATCTCGACGCCGTGATCGATGAGATCTCGTACGATCCGATGCCGGCGGACGACGCCCCCGACGGGCTCATTCGCTATTACGACAACGTCTTCCCCGTGGCCCCGGGAACGGGGACGGATGCCGCGGCCTCGGGCTCGCGCGATGCCCTGGTCGCGCTGCTCGACGCGCAGAACTTCGAGCTGCGGTTCTGGCAGGACGAGGCGGCCGACCTCAACTACCGACGCTTCTTCGCTGTGACGACCCTCGCGGGCGTGCGCGTCGAGCTGCCCGAGGTGTTCCAGGCGACGCACGCCGAGATCCTGCGCTGGGTGCGCGAGGGGCTCGCCGACGGCCTGCGCGTGGACCACCCGGACGGGCTCGTCGACCCCGGCGGCTACCTCGATCAGCTCGCCGTCGCGCTCGACGAAGCGGGTGAGGGCGAAGTCGGGTACGTGCTCGGCGAGAAGATCCTCGAGCACGGCGAGGCACTGCCGTCGTGGTGGAAGACCGCCGGCACGACCGGCTACGACGCGCTCGCCGAGATCGACCGCGTGCTCACCGACCCCGCGGGAGAGGCCGCGCTCGACGCCCTCGACGCGCGACTGCGCACCGACAGCGACCTACCCGCGCTCACCGGCTGGCACGACCTCATCCACGACACCAAGCGCAAGATCGCCGACTCGATCCAGGTGTCGGAGATCCGGCGCCTGGTGCGGGGGCTGCCGTCGGCGCTGCGTGAGGAGTTCGGGGCCGAGGTGCTGCAGGATGCGCTCGCCGAGCTCCTCGCGTGCTTCCCCGTGTACCGCTCGTACCTCCCCGCGGGCCGTCAGCACCTCGACGCGGCCGCGGGCGAGGCCGAGGTGCGTCGCCCCGAGCTGGGAGATGTGATCGAGAAGCTCGTGCCGGTGCTCGCCGACACGAGCCTCGAGGTCGCCTGGCGCTTCCAGCAGACGACCGGTCCCGTGATGGCGAAGGGCGTCGAAGACACGGCGTTCTACCGGCACACGCGGCTCGGCTCGCTCACCGAGGTCGGCGGCGACCCGGGGCAGTTCTCGCTCGACGTCGCGGGCTTCCACACCGCCCAGGCGTTGCGTCACGCCTCGTGGCCCACGGCCATGACCACGCTCTCGACCCACGACACCAAGCGCGGCGAGGACACGCGCGCCCGCATCGCGGTGCTCGCGGAGATCCCGGCGCGCTGGGCCGAGGTGCTGGGCGAGTTCCGCGAGATCGCCTCGACCGGGCACGGGCCCTTCGACGCGCTGCTGTGGCAGGCGATCGTCGGAGCGTGGCCGGAGTCGGCATCCACTCCCGAGGGCCTCGAGGTCTATCGCGAGCGCCTGCACGCGTACGCCGAGAAGGCCGCGCGCGAGGCGAGCGAGGTCACCGGCTGGTGGGAGCAGGACGAGGCCTTCGAGGAGCGCATGCACGCGGTCGTCGATGCGGCCACCGGCCCCGCCGCCGAGCGGGTGCGCGCCTTCGTCGACGAGATCTCGGCCGCGGGCTGGTCGAACGGCCTGTCGGCCAAGCTGCTGCAGATTCTGGGACCGGGCGTCCCCGACGTGTACCAGGGCTCGGAGCTGTGGGAGCAGTCGCTCGTCGACCCCGACAACCGTCGCGCGGTCGATTTCGACGAGCGGCGCCGCATGCTCGCCGCGCTCGACGCGCCCGGTGCGGCCTTGCCGGCGGTGGATGCCACGGGGGCGGCGAAGCTGCTCGTGACCTCGCGCGCGCTGCGCCTGCGCCGTGAGCACCCGCTCGAGATCTACCGTCCGTTGGCGGCCGCGGGCGTGGCATCCGATCACGTCGTCGCCTTCGACCGCGGCGGCGTGTTCGCCGTGGCGACCCGCCTGCCGCACGGTCTGGCGGCCGCCGGCGGATGGCACGACACGGTCGTGCTGCTGCCCGACACCCCCGTCATCGACGTGCTGACCGGTCGCTCGTTCCCCGGCGGCCCCACGCCTCTGGCCGACCTGCTCTCGGTCTACCCGGTGGCCCTGCTGATCTTCTGATCCCCCGGCGCGTGAGGGGTCAAATTTCGTCGCCTCACGCGCCGCCCGGCGACACTTTCTGACCCCTCACGCGTAAGGACACACCATGAGCATCGACGTTTGGGCACCCAAGGCCAAGCGGGTGCGGCTGCGCCGGCTGGACGACAGCGGCGACACCGTCATCGAAGACATCGAGATGGCGTCGGCCTCGGGTGGCTGGTGGACGGCGCCGGTCGACCTCGCCGACGGGGAGCGGTACGGCTTCGTGCTCGGCGACGGCGACGACCTGCGTCCCGACCCGCGCTCGCGCCGGCAGCCGGGCGGTGTGCATGAGGCGTCGGCGTGGTTCGACCCGAGCGTGTACGCCTGGAACGACGCCGCGTGGACCGGTAAGCAGCTCGCGGGCGGTCTCATCTACGAGCTGCACCTGGGCACCTTCACGCCCGAGGGGACCCTGGATGCCGCGATCGGCCGCCTCGACCACCTCGTCGACCTGGGCGTGACGCACGTCGAGCTGCTGCCGGTCAACGGCTTCAACGGCACCTGGAACTGGGGCTACGACGGCGTGCTCTGGTACACCGTGCACGAGGCCTACGGCGGGCCCGAGGCCTACCAGCGCTTCGTCGACGCGGCGCACGCGGCCGGTCTCGCCGTCATCCAGGACGTCGTTTACAACCACCTGGGCCCGTCGGGCAACTACCTCCCCGAGTTCGGCGAGTACCTGCGCGAGGGCAGCCGCAACACCTGGGGCGATTCGGTCAACCTCGACGAGGACGCGGTGCGCGCGTACATCCTCGACAACGCCCTAATGTGGATGAGCGACTACCACGTCGACGGCCTCCGTCTGGATGCCGTGCACGCGCTGCTCGACCACCGCGAGCCGCACCTGCTGCAGGAGATCGCCGAGCGTACCGACGCCCTGTCGGCGCACCGCGGCATTCCGCTGACGACCATCGCCGAGAGCGACATGAACGACCCGAAGCTCATCCTGCCGCGCGAGGCCGGCGGCTACGGACTGACCGCGCAGTGGTCGGACGACTGGCACCACACCGCGCACGTCGCCCTGACCGGCGAGACCATCGGCTATTACGAGGACTTCGCCGATCTCGACGCGTTCCGCAAGGTCAGCGAGGGTGGCTTCTTCCACGACGGCACGTATTCGTCGTTCCGCGAGGAGAAGCACGGCAAGCCCATTCCGGATGCCGTGCTCAACTGGCGCCTCGTGACGTTCGCGCAAGACCACGACCAGATCGGCAACCGCGCCGCGGGCGACCGCCTCTCGCAGACGCTCGGCTACGACCGTCTCGCGGCGGCCGCCGTGCTGACCCTGACCGCTCCCGGAACGCCGATGCTGTTCATGGGTGAGGAGTGGGGAGCGACCACACCGTGGCAGTTCTTCACCTCGCACCCCGAGCCCGAGCTCGGCAAGGCCACCGCCGAGGGGCGCATCGCCGAATTCGAGAAGATGGGCTGGGACGAGTCCACCGTCCCCGACCCGCAGGACCCGTCGACGTTCGAGAACTCCAAGCTCGACTGGGACGAGGTGGGCGAGGGCGACCACGCCCAGCTGCTGGGCCTGTACCGCGAGCTCGCGAAGCTCCGTCGTGAGCGGCCCGAGCTAACCGACCCGTCGCGCGAGGGCCTGTCGGCCGTCGCGCGCGAGGCGACCGGCGGCCGCGTCTACGAGCTGCGTCGCGGCGACCTGGTGGTCGTCGTGAACCTCTCGGATGCCGAGGCCACGGCATCCGTCGCGTCGGCGGCGCGCGTGCTGCTGGCGACGGCGGAGGGCGTGACGCTCGCCGGCGCCGAGGTCTCCGTTCCGGCGGGTGCGAGTGCGATCGTGGGTCCGGCTCTCTGACCGGTGATGGACGGCCTCGTCCCCTGGGGGCGGGGCCGTCCTGTGCCCGGTGCGGGTGGCCGGCGGGTGCGAATCGGCGACGTTGGACAGCGGACTTTGAGCGGGCGCTCTCATCGTCGGCGGCCTACACTGACCGCACACGCCGTCGGACGTGTCCGTAAGCGCAGTCGCGCTGGAGAGGTGGGACGCCGGTGTCCCCATCATTCGAAGTCCCCCTCTGGGCCGACCTGAGCGGCGTCGTTCTCGGCGGGCTTCAGGGATCGGCGTTCGCCTATGCGATGCGCGATTCCCGCCGCATCCACTTCCTCGGGGTCGCATTCATCGGCATCCTCGTCGCCCTCGGCGGAGGGGTCATCCGGGACGTGCTGCTGGAGGTCCCGATCGCCGCGTTGCAGCAGCCGTACTACGTCCCCACGGCCATGGGTGCGGCTTTCGTCGGCATCCTGATCGCTCCGCTGCTCGACCGGGTGACGTCGGCTGCGGACTATCTCGACGCGCTGGCCATCGCGATGTTCGCCGCGCTCTCGACCTGCAAGGCGCTCGATTCGGGCTTGACGCTGTTTCCCGCGGTGCTGGTGGGCACCCTGGGGGCCGTCGGGGGAGGGATCCTGCGCGACCTCATGCTGGGCGTGCCGCCCGCGGCGATGGAGATCCGGTCGCTGTACTCCGCAACGGCGATCGCCGGAAGCGTGACCATCTGCGGTCTCGCCGCCGCAGGAGTCCCCCTGATCGTGGCGGGCGGAATCGGGGCCGGGATCACCGCGGTGTCGCGCATCCTCGCCATCTGGTTCGACGTCTCGCTCCCCGAACAGGGCGCGATCCGGCGTCGCGTCGTCGAGGGATGGCGGCGCCGCACGCGGTGATCGAGCGCCGGGGTCCGAGCGGTGGGAGGAAGCGGAACGGTTGACGCGCGGCCGGTCACGCGGAGATCGCGAACAGCCCGCCGATCCCCACCGCGTACAGCGCGAGCACGACGAACGAATCGACGCCCATTCCGATGAGGCGCCGCTGCGGCCGGAAGATCAGGCCGACGACGTAGACCAGCGTCAACAGCGCGGCCAGGGCGGTCAGGTAGATGTCGGCGGCGTTCGCCCGGGGGAGCACCGCCGACCCCGAGATCACCGTTGCGAGCAGGAACAGCGTGGGCAAGAAGGCGTTGCCGCCGAAGATGTCGCTGATGGCGAGGTTGTCGTCGCCCTGGCGGATCGCCTGCAGACCGGTGGAAATCTCGGGCAGCGATGTCGCCAGAGCCAGCACGGTGGCGCCGAAGAGCACGCCGGAGAGGCCGATCTGCGACGACGCGGCGTCTCCCGACCGCTCGAGCACGACACCGGCGACCAGGGTCGCGAGAGCCGAGAGCGAGAACACGACGAAGGCCTTCTTCGTGCTCATCTTCTTCCCGCTCTTCTGCGGCTTCGAGCTCGCGTCAGGAGCCCGCCCGTCCTCGTGCCACGGCAGATGCGATCCGGCTCGCTGCACGAGGAGGAGCCCGACGATCCAGAGGGCGGCGATGAGGACGACGTCAGGGGTGAGGCGGAGCACCTCGAGGCCGTCGGGGAGCTGGCTGCCGGCGATCACCACGGCCAGCACGGCCACGACCACCAAGCCCTCGAGCACGAGGGTGAGGGATGCCGCGCGGTAGGTGAGCGGCTTGATCCCGCGGCCCCGCTTGCCGAACGCGTCGAGGATGACGAGGACCACGGTCTGCAACGCGATGCCGCCGAGGATGTTGCCGACGGCCACGTCGAGATTGCCCGACACCGCGGCCGAGACGGTGATCGCGATCTCGGGGAGGTTGGTGGCCACTGCCAGGACGATGAGACCGCCCAGGGCGCTGCCGAGATGGAGGCGCGCGTCGATGACATCCGTCGCCTTCGACAGCTGGATGCCGGCCACCCAGACGACAGCCGCGGCGGCGACGAAGATGACCACGAGCAGGGGGAGGGGCAGCGAGTCCACCGCTCGATTACACTCCCCGCGCCTTCGGCATCCGCCCCTCTTGTCAGGCGGATGCCGCGGGGTTACGCGATCAGTCGACGCTCGGGCGGATCAGACGAAGTACCCTCACGATGGCCGGGGGCAGCAGCACGACGACCGCGACGACGAGTGCTGTCGCGCCGATCGGGGCGCTCTGCGGCTCGCCGGTGAATCGCTCGACGGCGAGCCAGCTCAGGCCCCACGCGAGCGCCAAGGCGGGGGTGATGCGCCAGCCGCTCCGCCAGGCGATGGCGAGACCGATGAGGGCGACAACGATCAGCACCGCGATGCCGATGGCATCCGCCGCGTCTTCCCAGCTGGGCGGGACGACGGTGGTGAGGTAGGCGGAGACGTTCGCCACGGTCGCGAGGGTGACCCAGCCCAGGTGCAGGCCCGTCACGCCGTCGATGAGGACGGAGTCGGCGACGCCGCCGCGCGGTTCGCGGGTGGCGACGGCGACTCGGAACGTCCATCCGAGGGCGGCGAGCAACAGCACGATGTCGATGACCGTGAGCAGCAGCGTGCCGAAGCGGGCGGCGACGAGCCAGAGCCCGTTCAGGGTCATGGTGAGGGCGATGAGCCACCCGAGTGCGCGCTGGCGGGGGTTCGTCCGCTGCGAGGGCAGTGCCTGCCACACCGCGTAGACGATGAGGCCGAGGTAGATGACCGACCAGATCGAGAAGGCGGGACCGGCGGGGGCGAGGTAGGAGCCGTCGGTGTCGAGCGCGCCGCCCTGCTGATCCTGCACCGCCGAGTTGCCGAACGCGCCGGCCCCGATGACGGCGGCGATGAGCATGAACGACACCGCGGAGAGGACGACGATCTGACGCGCGAGGTCTGCGCCCCGCCACTGAGTTGCTGCGTTCATACCGAGAAGACTAGAAAAGCTAGGTAAATATCGGCGGTGGGCTTGACGTGGACGACGGCGCGGTGCACGCCGCGGCAACGATAAGGGCGCCCCTGCGGTGCGTGATGGCGAACCCGGCGCGGCGTCGGCCCGCCGGGTGCAGTCGTTTCCCCGGGATAGCCGAACCGCAGGCTCAGGCCGCGACGGCGCGTGCAGCGAAGGACCGCAGCAGGCGCGTCGGCTGCTCGACGGACGCCGACCGCACGTGCGCCGAGACCTCGTCGAAGGCCTCGGCGTCGAAGTACCCGGCGTCGCGATAGACCCGCATGCGCGCCACGAACGCGTCGGTCGTCGGCTCCGGGTGAAACTGCGTGGCCCACAGCCCCGCGCCCGCGCGGTAGGCCTGCACCGGGCACGCGTCGTTCTCGGCGAGCAGCGTCGCACCGGGCGGCACGCTATCGGCGCCCTCTTTGTGCGCGGTGAGCGCCTCGAAACGGGGGTTCAGGATGCCGAACAGCTCGTCGTCGCGGCCCGCGTCGGTCAGCGAGATGTCGGCGGGACCCGTGCCCTCGGGGTGCTGAAGGGTGACCGCCCCGCCCAGGAGGCGCGTGACCACACCGATTCCGAAGCAGGTGAAGAGGGCATTCGTACGACCCTCGATCGCGGTCGCCGCCAGACGCTCGAGGTCGCGTTCGAGGCGCTGCTGCTCGTCGGTCTTGTCGGGATCGGTGACGTTGAAGGGGCTCCCGCCGACCACGACGGCGGCGTACCGCTCGAGGTCGAGCGGCAGTGGGTCGCGCACGAGATCGTGATGGACGAGGTCGTCGTCGCCGACTCCCAGGCCGTCGCGGAAAGACGCCCACTCCGCTACGGCCGCAGCACGCTGCGGCCGAACGCAGACGTAGAGCAGGGGCGCGGTCACCCAGGGATTCTATGCGCGTAATCGTCACGGTCATCGGGGGCTGGAAACGCGGCGCAACCTTGGCTCACGGTTCCGCCGGGTCGCCTCGGCCGGCGCATAAACGCGATTCCCGCGCAGAAACGCGACGAGAGCGTGTTTCTGCGCACGGATTGCGTTTATGCGTGCGTCGGCGAGCGCGGCGGGGGCGGGGCCGGTGCCGCAGACGGTGCCGCAGGCTGGAGCTGGAGCTGGAGCTGGAGCTGGAGCTGGAGCCGGAACCGGAGCCACGACCTGGCCCCGGCACGCGGTCTGGCCCCGCCTGAGGGCGACCGCGGCGAGCGTCAGCGCGACGAGCGAGCCGTGCGCCCGCGCACGACGCCGACGAACGCCTCGACGTCGGCGGTGGTGCGCTCTCGCAGCCACGCGAGCGCGACCGTCGAGGTCGGCCCGTCACGCAGCACCCGGTACTCGATGTCGCGACGTTGATGGGCGCGAGCCAGCGACATGGGGACGATGACGACCCCGACGCCCGCGGCGACGATCGCGATGGCCTCCGCGGTGTCGACCGGGGGCGCGAACGCGGGGGCCACGGCATCCGGGATCTCGGCGTGCAGCACGTCGTCGAGCGCAACGATCACGACCTCACCCGCCAGGTCGGCGGCATCGAGCTCGTCGGCCGCGGTCAGGTCGGAGTCGGCCGACATCACCACGACGGGCTGCTCCTCGTAGAGCGGGATGACGTGGAGGTCGTCGGATGCCGCCAGGGGCAGACGCACGAGCGCGGCATCGACGTCGTCGAGGGCGGCGCGCTGGTCGGCGACGGCGATCTCGCGCAGGGTGAGCGTCACGTGCGGCATCCGCTCTCGCCACAGGCCGATCCACTTGCCGGGCGTCGCGCCGGGAATCGCTCCGAGGACGAAGTCGCGCGGCTCCTCGTGCGCGGGCGGTGCCGGAGGCATGCGTTTCGGCGTCTTCGCGCGTGCACGGGCGGGGGCCGACGACTTCGCGCCGCCGGTGCGACGGGGTCCACCGGCGCGACCGCGGGACCCGTCACCGTTCGCCATGGTTCCAGGCTAGCCGGGGCGCTAGCGTGGAGGGATGATCGGCACCCTGGCGCTCGTCTTCGCGGGGCTCGCAGCCCTGCTGCACGTGTACATCTTCGTGCTCGAGAGCGTGCGCTGGACCCAGCCGAAGACGTGGCGGGTGTTCGGCGTCGCCGACCAGGAGACCGCCGACGCGACGCGACCCATGGCCTACAACCAGGGCTTCTACAACCTGTTCCTTGCGATCGGCGCGGCCATCGGCATCGCGCTGTGGATCGTGAACGGCTTCGACGACGTCGCCGGGCGGACGCTGCTGATGTTCTCGCTCGGCTCGATGCTCGCTGCGGCGCTCGTGCTCGTCACGTCGGGACGCCGGTACCTGCGGCCTGCCGCGATCCAGGGCACCCTGCCGCTCATCGGCCTGGTGCTGACGCTGCTCGCCTGAGCCGACCCGGCGACCCGTGCGCCGGGACCGGGCGGTGTCGGGCGGGCAGGATCGTCTTTCCGGACATCGTTCGCCGAAGCCGCAGCGCGTCAGGATGCCGCGTTCGGGTCGCCCGAGGCGGGTTCGGCGTCCGAGGTGCGACGACTTGCGTTCATAGTGTTCACCGACAGGCGGCGGGCGTCGGACTTGCGTTCATAGTGGTCGCGCCGGGGCCGTTGTCGAGGGGTCCCCCGACCCGCAGCATGGGGCGATCGCGACACCGACGTCGCGGTCGACCAAGTCGATGAAGACGCAAAGGACACAGCAATGACGCGTTCCCGTTTCCTTCTCGCCGGCTCCGCCGGACTCGCCCTGACCCTCTCTCTCTCCGCCTGCTCCGGCGGAGCCGGCGGCGGGGGCGGTGGAGACACCTACCCCTCCGACACGATCGACGTCATCGTGCCCTTCTCGGCCGGTGGACCGACCGACACCGTCACCCGCATCCTCGCCGAACCGCTCGGTGAGGAACTGGGCGTGCAGGTGGTCGTCGACAACGTCGAGGGCGCCGGCGGCACGGTCGGCGCCGGCGAAGCCTCGCAGGCCGACCCCGACGGCTACACCCTGCTGCTGCATCACATCGGGATGTCGACCGCACCGACGCTCTACCCTGACCTGAACTTCGACCCCGTCGCCGACTTCGAGCCGGTGGGCCTGGTGACGGAGGTGCCGATGGCGATCCTTTCGAAGAAGGGACTGGGTCCGGCATCCTTCGAAGAGCTCGTGGAGTACATCGAGGCGAACGAGTCCGCCGTGACCCTGGCCCACGCGGGCGTCGGGTCCGCCTCGCACCTGTGCGCGACCCTCATGCAGGACGCCCTCGGCGTCACGCTCACCGAGGTGCCCTACGACGGGACGGGACCGGCCATGGCCGATCTGCTCGGCGGGCAGGTCGACCTGCTGTGCGACCAGACGACGAACTCCGCGAGCCAGATCCTCTCCGGCGCCGTCGACGCGTACGCCGTCACCGTGCCCGAACGCGTAGCCGTGCTCCCGGACGTGCCCACCACCGCCGAGGCGGGCCTGCCCGACGTGGAGGTGAGCATCTGGCACGGCCTGTACGCGCCGGCAAGCACCCCCGAGGACGTCATCACCGTGCTCAACGAAGCGCTCATCACAGCCCTCGGCAACGACGAGGTGAAGACGCAGTTCGAAGAGCTCGGCACCTCGCCGGTCAGCGCCGAGCAGGCCGCGCCGTCGGTGCTGTCGACCCAGCTCAGCGATCAGATCGCGCTGTGGGGCGACCTCCTCGGCAAGGGGAACTGACATCGCCGAGATCACTCCGCGGGGCGAGCCCGTCTCGCTCCGCGGAGCCTCCAAGCCCTCAGTCGCCGATCTCGTCGGGGGCGGGGTCTTCCTCGCCCTCGGCGCGATCTTCGCCGTCGCCTCCCTCGGGTACGAACTCGGCACACCCCTCGCCATGGGCCCGGGGGCCTTTCCGCTCGGCATCGCGGTGCTGCTGATCGGCCTCGGTGTCGCCGTCGTGGCGAAGGCGTTCGTCTCGCCCAGTCGGCAGGAGACCTTCGTCGAGGAGCCCGCGACGGCCGAACAGATGGCGGAGGAGTCGACGTTCGAAGCGCTCGCCGCCGCCAAGGCCTCTCAGGCGGAGGGCGTGCCCTTCGTCACCCGCCCGACGCCCGTGGTCGGCGACCTCGAACGCGGGGCGCCGCTCGGCTTCGGGCGGATCCCCTGGCGTCCGCTGCTGATCATCATGGCGACGATCGTCTTCTTCGCCGTCGCCATCGACGGTCTGGGACTGCTGCTGTCGGTCTTCGTCGCGGTCGCCGCGGTGTCGTTCGCCCGCAAGGAGACCACGGTGAAGCAGGCGCTGCTGACCAGCGTGGCGCTGACCGTGCTGTGCTACCTGGTCTTCTCGCTCGGCCTGGGCCTGAACGTGCCGGTCATCGGTCCGTGGATCGGAGGATGACGTGGACCTGCTGAACAATCTCATGCTGGGCCTCGCGACGGCCTTCCAGTGGGAGAACCTGCTGTTTTGCCTGCTGGGCGTCGCCCTGGGAACGGCGGTGGGTGTGCTCCCGGGCATCGGCCCCACCGCGACCGTGGCGATGCTGTTGCCGCTGACGTTCGCGTTCGGCGAGCCGGTGACGGCGATCATCATGCTCGCGGGCATCTATTACGGCGCGCAGTACGGCGGGTCGACGACGGCGATCCTCATCAACCTGCCGGGGGAATCGTCGTCGGCGGTCACGGCCATCGACGGGCACAAGCTGGCGAGGATGGGCAAGGCGGGCACGGCGCTCGCCGTCGCCGCCCTGTCGTCGTTCACCGCGGGCACGATCGCCACCCTGATCCTCGCGGTCGCGGCCCCACCGCTGGCGACCGTGGCGCTGAGCTTCGGGGCGTTCGAGTACTTCGCCCTCGTCATCCTGGGGCTGATCGCCTCGATCGCGCTGGCGAGCGGATCGACGCTGAAGGCGCTGGGCATGATCGTGCTCGGCATCCTGCTCTCCACCGTGGGACAGGACAGCTTCACCGGTGACGCGCGGTTCACCGGTGGCATCCGGGAGCTCGACGGCGGTCTCGACTTCGTCTCGCTCGCGGTGGGCATCTTCGGAATCGCCGAGATCCTGCGCAACCTCGCCAACCCGGAATCGCGCAACCCCGTGCTGGCGAAGCTGTCGCGGCTGTGGCCCAACCGCGAGGACCGCCGCGCCATGATCGGTCCGACGCTGCGCGGAACGGCGCTGGGCTCGGGTCTGGGCATCCTTCCCGGGGGCGGCCACATCCTGGCATCCTTCGCCTCGTACGCCATGGAGAAGAAGATCTCGAAGAAGCCCGAGACCTTCGGCCGCGGGGCGATCGCGGGTGTGGCGGGTCCGGAGTCGGCCAACAATGCCGCGGCGCAGACCTCGTTCATCCCGCTGCTGACCCTCGGCATCCCGGCGCACCCCGTGATGGCTCTCATCCTCGCCGCGTTCATCATCCAGGGCATCCAGCCCGGGCCGACGGTGATGGAGACCGAGCCGGTGCTGTTCTGGGGCCTGATCGCGTCGATGTGGGTCGGCAACCTGATGCTCGTCGCGCTGAACCTGCCCCTGATCGGTATCTGGGTGCGCATGCTGCGGGTGCCGTACTGGGCGCTGTTCCCGGCCATCGTCGTCTTCGCCGCGATCGGGACCTTCTCGATCAGCGGGAACCCGTACGACGTGCTCATGGTGGCGGTGTTCGGCCTGCTCGGGTTCGTGCTGCTGCAGGCGGGCTGCGAGCCGGCGCCGCTGCTGCTGGGCTTCGTGCTCGGGCCGCTGCTGGAGCGCAACTTCCGGCGCGCGATGATCATCTCGCAGGGCGATGTGACCGAGTTCGTCACGCGGCCCATCTCGGGCACGCTCCTGCTCCTGGCCGTGGTCATCCTCGTCGTGGCCGCGCTGCCGCGCATGCGCACGCGCCGCCAGGTGATCTTCGCCGACGCGGAGTGAGGTCGCGGGTGTGGCCCCCGGGATTCCCGGGGGCCACGCTCACGCGCTCCAGACGTAGTCGATCTCGGGCCTGCCCATGCCGCCCGGCCGGTGCGTGCGCACGCACAGCCCCAGGTCGGCCAGGTGCTCCAGATAGCGGCGGGCGGTCACCCGCGACACTCCGCACGCCAGCCCCACCTCGGTCGCCGAGGTCGGGCGACCGTGCCGGTGCACGTGCTCGCAGATGACGTCGTAGGTCGTCTTGGTCAGTCCCTTGGGCAGCGCGGTCGGCCCGGTCCGGCGCAGCGTGAGCAGCGCATCGATCTCCTCCTGCGTCGTGCGGCGGTCGATGGCATCCGACCCCCGCCGGTAGCGCAGGTAGCCGTCGAGGCGGTCCTTGAACGTGCGGAAGCCGAACGGCTTGATGAGGTACTGCACGGCGCCCAGGGCCAGGCAGGTGCGGACGGCGTCGACGCTGCGGTCGCCGGTGATGGCGATGATGTCGACATCCACGCCGTGAAAGCGCAGGAAGCGCGCGAGATCGGTGCCCCGGCCGTCGGGGAGGGTCAGGTCCATCAACAGCAGATCGAGGGGCGGGATGCCACGATGCGCGGCGAGCACGCCCTCTTGCGCCGACGCGATGGTCGCCGCCACCCCGACGATCTCGAACGTGCCCATGCGCTCCAGGTAGGAGACATGCGTCGCCAGGGCCCGGGGGTCGTCTTCGACGACGAACGTGCGGATTATCGGGCCTCGTCTCGAGGCAGCCGCACCTCGACGTGGCTGCCGTCGCCGGGGAGGAACTCGATGCGGCCGCCGCGCCCCTCCACGATGGAGCGGACGAGGGCGAGCCCGATGCCGCGGTGCGGACCGGACTTCGTGGTGACACCCCGCTCGAACACGCGGTCGTCGGAGGGGCCGCGGCCGGTGTCGCGCACCGCGATGACGATGTCGCTGCCGGCGGCCCGGCCCTCTACCGTCACGGCGGCGTCGGGGAGGCCGCGCACGGCCTCGAGGGCGTTGTCGACCAGATTGCCCACGACCGACACCAGCTCCGTCGGCGTCAAGGGCAGGGGCAGATCCTGATCGAGCGACACCGCGAACGCGACGCCCCACTCGTTCGCCGTGGCGGCCTTGCCGAGCAGGAGCGCCGACAGCGCCGGCTCGCGCCGCGCACCGGCGATACGGTCGGTGAGCTTCTGGCTCGCCTGACTCGACTCCTCGATGATGTTCACCGCCTCCTCGACCTCCCCGGCCTCGAGCAGACCGACGATGGTGTGCAGGAGGTTGGAGTGCTCGTGTGTCTGCGAGCGCAGCGCCTCCGACATCGTGCGCACGCTGTCGAGCTCGCCGCTGAGGGCGGTCAACGCGCTGTGGTCCCGCAGGGTCATGACGGCGCCCGGTGCGCCGTTTCCGCCCCGCAGGGAGCCGGAGGGCGTCATCGGCTCCTGATTGACCAGCAGCACGCGATCGGCGCCGGCGTGGATCTCCTCCACCGCGCGGGTGCCGCTCGCCAGCATGCGCGCGAGGTCGGGCGAGACGCCGAGATCGGCCGCGGGGGTCGGCTCGACACCACCGCCGGGGGAGGGCGGCAGGCCGAGCAGATCGGCCGCTTCGTCGTTGTAGAGCACGACGTCGCCCCGCTCATCGGTGATCACGACGCCCTCGCGCACCGAATGCAGCACCGACTCGTAGAACGACACCATTCCCCGCAGGCGCTGCGGAGCGAGATCTCCCGCGACGCGGCGCACCACCCGTCGCGACAGGGCGGCGGCCGCGGTGCCGATCGCCACGATGACGCACGCGAGCACGAGGATCAGCGGCAGCCGCGGCAGCACGGCATCCGAGATCTGCCGGGTCGTCACGCCCGCCGACACGATGCCCACCAGTGTCTCGTCGTTGTCGAAGATCGGGACCACGGCACGCACGGAGGGACCGAGCGTGCCGGTGAAGGTCTCGACGAGCGTTTCGCCGCGTTGGGCGGCGGTGATGGTGCCGAGGAACTGCTTGCCGATCTGGTCGGGGTTGGGATGCGTCAGACGGACGCCGTCGGTGGTCATGATCGTGATGAAGTCGACGCCTGACGCCGCCATCGCCGACCGGGCGCGCGGCTGCAGCGACGCCGTCGGATCGGCGTCCGCGAACGCGTCGACGACCTCGGGGGTGGATGCCAGCATGCGGCACACCGCCAGGCTGCGGTCGCGCGCCTCGCCCTCGGCGTTCCACTGGGCTTCGATGCTCAGCGCCGTGACGAGAAGGCCGAGCGCGCCCAGGACCGCGCCCATCTGGATGCCGAAGACCCGACCGGCGATGCTCCACGACCGTCGCGTCTGCACCTCTCACCCCGTTCCTCATCGAACGTCGAAGAGCACGGTCGCCCCAACCGTGCCTGACCAGGATCGCCACGGGCCGCGGCGTGTGCGACTTTCGGTCATAGTGGTCGCGCGGCGGGGCCGGTGCGGCGGGGCTGCGGGGTGGTGCGGGGGCGCGTGCGGGCGGGCTGGTGCGGTGGGGCGCGGTGGGTGGCGGGTTTCGTGCGGCGGGGCTGGTGCGGTGGGGTTCGCGCGGCGGGGCGGGTGCGGTAGGGCTCGCGCGGCGGGGCGGGTGCGGCGGCGGCGCCGGTTCGCGGCCGGAGTGCCAGGGCAGGGGAAACGAACAAACCCGCACGCTCCGAAGAGTCGTGCGGGTCGTGGATGCCGTGGGTGCGGTGGCTCAAGCGGCCAGGCGCAGCCCCCGGCGGTCGGTGGCGACGGCTTCGCCGTCGTTGATGATCTCGTCGTCGCCGATCAGCGAGCCGACGGCGATGCGGGCGTTGTGGCCCACCTGCGTCCGGACGCCGATGTGGGCGCCCGCGCCGATGACGGCCCCGGTGCAGATGTGCGCGTGCGGCTCGATGTGAGCCTCCGGTCCGATCACGGCGTCCGACTCGATCCACGCGCCACGGCCGACACGAACACCCGCGGCGATCTGCACGCCGGGTTCGACGTAGGCGCCGTTCTCGACCAGCGCCGACGGGTGGACCTTCGCGCCGTGCGCGACGAGTCCGCGACCATTGACGTGCTTGCGGTAACGCAGCGTCTCGCCGTGGTCGTTCTCGATGTCGATGTAGTTCTTTCCCACGATCCCCTCCGGTCGGTCATCGGGTGAGCCGACATGTATGACAACGGGTCCAGAAGACCCTTCATTCCCTCGAATGATTCTTCGTCGCCCGTGCGACGATCGGTTTCCTCGATGTCGAGAGACCTGCCCGCCGTTGTGTCGTCCCCTTGTTCTCGCATGTCGGGCCTGCCGGCGCGGGCGGGTTGACATGCGGGCCGGGGCCGTTCGTTCTGCGCGTCGGGGAGGGACGGCACCGGGCGCGGGCGACGGTGTCGGGGCGTGGGCGGGCGGCCGACGGGGACGCTGCTGGGGCGTGGGGTGGTGGCGGGGAGGGACGGTGCGGGCCGGGAGCGGTGGCGGGAGGGACGGCACCGGGCCTGGGGAGGTGGCGGGGAGGAACAGAGCCGGGGCGTGGGAGCGCCGGTCAGCCGGGCTGGCAGGTCGGACACCAGTAGACGTTGCGCTCGCTCGTCGCCGATGCCCCCAGGCTGGTGGCCCGGATCGGTGTGCCGCACCTCCGGCACGGCGCCCCCTCGCGGCCGTAGACCCAGAATCGGCGCCCGGGTCTGCTGTCACCGGTGAAGGTGCGCTCGGGCCGGGGCAGGTTCGCCCGGATCATGCGCTCGCCGAGGGCGATGGTGGCCTGCGCGTCGATCTCGGTCGCGGGCGTCGTCGGCGCGATCCCGCGCACGAACAGCAGCTCGTTGGCATACACGTTGCCGAAGCCGGCGACGTTGCGCTGGTCGAGCAGGGCGACGTGTGCGGCGCGGTCGTCGGCGGCGACACGGCGCACGGCCTCGGCTTCGTCCCAGTCGTCGGCGAGCAGGTCGGGCCCGAGGTGGCCGATGACGGTGTGCTCGTCGGTCGTGCGCAGGACCTCGACCATGGCGAGGTCGAAGCCGACGGCATCCGCCCCCGCGACGCCGACGATCGCCCGTGCCTTGAAGGCGGGTCGTCGCCACCGCTCGCCGGGTCGATAGACGTCCCATCGGCCCTCCATCTTGAGGTGGGAGTGCAGGGTGTACCCGCCGATCCGGTGCAGCAGGTGCTTGCCGCGCGCCGCGACCTCGTGAACCGTCTCGCCGCGCAGGTCGGCGGTGGCGCTGCCCGGCACGCGGATGTCGAAACGGGTCACGACCTTGCCCGCCAGCGCCGCGGTGAGCTTGGCGGACGCCCGGTAGACGGTGTCACCCTCGGGCACTGCTCGCTCCTTCATGGGGGTCGGGCGCGTGCGCCGTGCGGCGCCCGCTGCGGGGCCGGGTGGATGGTTCAGGCACGCGCCGCCTCCCGGAGGGTGTCACCGGCGGTGAGCTTGCGCAGGGTGAGACCCTTGGGCGATTCGACGAAGCCCGCCTCGCGCAGCGCACGACCGACCGCCGTGCCGTAGACGAACTCGCCGTTCACCTGCTCGACGGTCAGGGTCTCGAGGCGACGCTTCTTCGCCGTCTCGGCGAGGTGGCGTGCGGCGGCTTGCAGAGGCGCCTCGGCGTCGGTGAAGGCGAGGGCGCTGCGCCCCCCACGTTCGAGGTACAGCGTCAACTCGCCGTCGACGAGCACCACGAGACCGCCGGCTTTCCGGCCCGGCCGGTGGGTGACGCCCTCGATGGCAGGCCACCCGAGGGCGGCGCCGTAGGGGTTGGCCGGGTCTGTCGCGGCGAGGGTGACGGTGCGCAGGGGCGGCGGGTCGGCCACCGCGGCGAACTCGCGCAGGCGGTCGACGGTTGCGGACGCGGCGAACTGCGCTGCTCCCAGCTTCTCGATGACGTAGCCGCGACGGCAGTGTCCCGCCTCCTCGAACCCGGCGAGGATGCGGTACACCTGAGCGAAACCGCCGGGCACGCCCTCGGACTGCACTGCGCCGCGGGTGACGACCCCGTAGCGGTCGAGCAGCAGACTCGCCGTCGCCGTGGCCCGCGCCGCGGCATCCGGTTCGCGCTCGGGCAGCAGAGACCACCGACCGCCGAGCGAGGGGGGCCGCGGGGCCGATGTGGCGCGTGGCATGGTCGCGCCGCGGTACATGCGGGCGCGGGGTGCTCGACGGGCCACGCGATGCGACTGACCGCCGCCGCTCAGCAGCGTCCGGACAGGCGCGAAAGTGTCGTTCGTCACCCTGCCCGCCCACGTGAGCGCCCAGAGGGCGTCGTTGACCGACTGTTCGTTGTCGGCGCCCGCCAGCTGCTTCAGCTGCGCCGCGAAGTAGGCTCCACCACCGGCGAGGGCGGCGAGGATCCTCGCTTCGAGCGAGTCGGGCGCGGGATCGTCGGCGTCTTCGGGGTCTTGCAGAGTGAAGGGGGCGGCCTCCGCCGGATGCAGAGCGATCCAGCCGTCGCGTCCGGGGAGCGTGCCGTGACCCGACCAGACCACCTCGCCGGTCGCCGTCAGTTCGTCGAGCAGGGCGGGAGAGTAGTCGGCGACGCGTGAGGGGAGCACGAGCGATTCCCACGCGCTCGCCGGGATCGGCACACCGGCGAGTTGCTCGACGACGGCGAGCACCCCGTCGATGCCCTCGAGGGGACGGCCCAGGTGCTGCCAGACCGGAAGGAATCGCGCGTAGGCCGCCGGCGGTACGGGCTCGACGCTGCCGCGGATCGCAGCGAGAGAGCGCATGCGCAGGCGTCGGAGCACCTCGACGTCGCACCACTCGGTGTCGTCGCCGCGCGCACCGCCCGATGCCTCGGGGAGGAAGAAGCCGCTGGCCAAGCGCCCCTGTGATTCGAGCCGTTGCAGGGTGAGGCGCGCGACGGCGGTCCCCACGCCCAGCCGTTGCGCCACTGCCTCGGTCGTGAACGGCGCGTGCGTGCGTGCGTAGCGCGCGACGAGATCGCCCAGCGGGTCGGCGAGGGGCTCGAGGAAGGCGTTCGGGATGCCGACGGGCAGGGCCGCGCCGAGCGCGTCGCGCAGACGCCCGGCGTCTTCGATGCCCGCCACACGCGAGACGCCGCCGATCGTCACGCGGATGGCGCGGCGATCGTCGATGAGGGTCGTTAGGTGACGTTCGGCCTCGGCGAGAGCGTCGGTTTCGGCGTCGAGGCGCTCGGCGACCTCGGCGGCGTCGAGCGGGCCGAGGATGCGCAGCAGATCGGCCACGCCTTCGACGCCTCGCGCGCGTCTGTCGGGGTCGAGGCGCTGGGCTTCGCGCTCGAACTGCGCGATGACGTCGGGGTCGAGCAGCTCCCGCATCTCGACCTTGCCGAGCAGCTCGCTCAGCAGGGCGGGGTCGACCGACAGGGCGGCCGCGCGCCGCTCGGCGAGCGGTGAATCGCCCTCGTACATGAACGCGCCGACATAGCCGAACAGCAGATCGCGGGCGTACGGCGAGGGCTGCGACGTCGTGATCTCGACCAGGCGGATGCGGCGCTCGCCGATCTGTCGGGTGACCCGCAGCAGGGCGGGCAGGTCGTAGACGTCTTGCAACACCTCGCGCAGCGTCTCGAGGATGATCGGGAACGCGGGGTGACGCTTGGCGACCTCGAGCAGTTGGGCGGAGCGCTGCCGCTGCTGCCAGAGCGGCGACCGACGGTTCGGGTTCAGGCGGGGGAGCAGCAACGCGCGGGCCGCGCACTCACGGAAGCGGGATGCGAACAGCGCGGAGCCGCCCACCTCGTCGGTGACGATCTGCTCGAGCTCTTCGGGCTCGAAGACGAAGAGATCGGCTCCGGGAGGTTCGGCGGCGGCATCCGGAACGCGGGCGATGATGCCGTCGTCGCTCGCGACGGCGGCGCCCTCGACCCCGAGGCGCTCGCGGATGCGCGCGTTCACCGCCAGCGCCCACGGGGAGTGCACCTGCATGCCGTAGGGCGAGTGGAGGATGATGCGCCAGTCGCCCACCTCGTCGCGGCTGCGCTCGACGGTCAGGGTGCGGTCGGTGGGCAGGCTCCCGGTGGCCTCGCGCTGCTCAGCGAGGTACGACAGCAGGTTGGTGATGGCGTTGTCGTCGAGCCCGGATTCGCGCAGGCGCTCCGCCGCCTTCTCGCGGTCGGCGCCCGCCAGATCCCGGGAGAACTTTCCTAGGGCCTCACCGAGTTCGGCCGGGCGGCCGATGCCGTCGCCGTGCCAGAACGGCAGCTTGCCGGGCTGACCGAAGGCGGGGAGCACGTTGACGCGGTCGTGGGTGATCTCCACGATGCGCCAACTCGTGGTGCCGAGCGTGAACACGTCGTTGACGCGTGACTCGTAGACCATCTCTTCGTCGAGCTCGCCGACGCGGGCGTTCTGGGACTCGCCCGCCACGAAGACGCCGAAAAGGCCGCGGTCGGGGATGGTGCCGCCGCTGGTCACGGCGACGCGCTGGGCGCCCGGTCGTCCGGTGAGTGTGCCCGCGTCGCGGTCCCACACCAGGCGCGGGCGCAGTTCGGCGAACTCGTCGGACGGGTACCGCCCGGCCAGCAGATCGAGCGTCGCCTCGTACGCCGAGCGGGGGAGCGAGCGGAAGGGCGCGCTGCGCTTGACGGTCTCGAACCACTCCTCGACGTCGATCGAGCCGAGCGCCGAGGCCGCGACGGTCTGCTGCGCGAGGATGTCGAGCGGGTTCTGCGGCACCGAGATGGCCTCGATGCGCCCGGCGAGCATGCGCTCGGTCACCACGGCGGTGTGCAGCACGTCGCTGCGGTGCTTGGGGAAGAGCGCCGCGCGGCTCACCTCGCCCACCTGGTGTCCGGCGCGTCCGACCCTCTGAAGGCCGGATGCGGCGCTCGGCGGTGCCTCGACCTGGATGACCAGGTCGACTGAGCCCATGTCGATGCCGAGCTCGAGGCTGCTGGTCGCGACGACGCAGCGCAGAGTGCCGGACTTCAACTCGTCTTCGACCTGGGCGCGCTGCTCTTTCGAGACCGAACCGTGGTGGGCCTTGGCGAGGATCGCGGGCACGCCCGCGGACGATCCGGCCTGTGCCATGACACCTGCGGGCACCGTCGGCTCGGGGACGTCGATGCCGACCCGCTCGGCGTAGATCTCGTTCAGTCGCCCGGTGAGGCGTTCGGCGAGGCGCCGGGAGTTGGAGAACACGATGGTCGAGCGGCGTTCGAGGATGCGGTCGACGATCGCCTCTTCGACGTGCGGCCAGACCGACCCGGCCACCTCGGTGCTCTCGGGCCGTTCCGAGAACCACTCGCCGTCGGTCGCCTCGTCGGGGTCCGGCGACCCCGGCGGAGGGGGCGGATTGAGCATGTCTTCGATGGGCACCACGACCGACAGGTCGAACGCCTTGGTGGCCTTGGGAGCGACGATGTCGACGGGCTGAGAGCCGCCGAGGAAGCGGGCCACCTCGTCGATCGGCCGCACCGTGGCCGACAGCCCGATGCGCTGTGCGGGTTCGTCGAGCAGCGCATCGAGGCGCTCGAGGCTCACCGCGAGGTGCGCGCCGCGCTTGGTCGCCGCGACCGCGTGCACCTCGTCGATGATGACCGTGTGCACGCCGCGCAGCGTCTCGGCCGCCTGGCTCGTGAGCATGAGGTAGAGCGACTCGGGCGTCGTGATGAGGATGTCGGGCGGATCGGTGACGAGCTTGCGTCGATCGCTCGAGCTCGTGTCGCCCGAGCGGACGCCGACCGTCACCCCTGGCACGTCGATACCCAGGCGCCGCGCCGATTGTCCGATGCCCACCAGGGGGGAACGGAGGTTGCGCTCCACGTCGACGCCGAGCGCCTTGAGCGGCGAGATGTACAGGACGCGCGTATTCGTCGCCGGGGTCTTCGGCGTCGCCTTCTTGCCCCGGCGCGGAGGCTCGGCATCCGGCACCCGGGGCGTCTTCTCGCGGAAGATGCGGTCGATCGCGAAGAGGAACGCCGACAGCGTCTTTCCCGAACCGGTGGGCGCGACGACGAGTGCGTTGCGCCCCGACGACACGGACTCCCAGGCGCCCTTCTGCGCGTTGGTGGGAGCGGTGAAGGCGCCACGGAACCAGTCCTGCGTCGCAGGACCGAATCTCTCCAACACGTCGGCCATGCCGACATCCTCTCCCGGACCTCCGACATCGGGCCGGGGTTGACGTTCGCTGCCCGCGGAACGGCGTTCCGCCCGATGCAGAAGTCTTCGTCACGCCCGGAGGCGGTTCCGCCGCGGGCACACTGGCGTGGAGACATGAGCAAGGCAACGTCGCCGTGACCGTCCTCTGTGGAGATCACGGCGCGTGCTCGATCAAGCTCCCGTGCTCCAGCTCCAGGCGCAGGTCGAGATCGAGTCGAGCGAGGAACGCGTCGTCGTGGCTGACCACGAGTACCGCCCCACGGTAGGCCCGAAGCGCAGACACCGGTGCCGACGGTGCCCGACTCAGCCGTTGTCGGGGTGCGGTCGCGCGTCGCGCCCCTCGCCGGTGGCCGACACGTCGATCTCGGAGAGCCGCGCCTCGAGGAACGCCCGGACGTCGTCGAGTTCGTCCTGCGAGATCGAGTGCCTGAGTCCGGGGTACACGCGCCCGCTCAGCTCGCTGTGCACGGGGAGCCACTGCGCCGTCGCGTCGATCAGGGCCGGGGGGATGACGTCGTCGGCGGCGCCGCGCCCCCAGAACACCGGGGGCCGACGCTCGGCGAGAACGGCGTCGCCGGGCAGCTCCCCACCCGCCGCGTAGCCGGCGAGCACCACCGCGAAAGACACGGCGTCGGGCGCCGCCCGCAGCGTCTGCAACGCCACCGCACCGCCCTGCGAGAACCCGAGCAGGCCCACGGGCGTCTCGCCCACGGCATCCCGGATCCACGCGAGCAGCGCCCGCGCCGCGTGGGTGACGGCGTCGGGGTCGCGGCCGTCGAGTCCCTCGATCGGGTACCACGACGCTCCCGGCATGGGCCAGGGCGGTGCCAGCGGCGCACGCACGCTCGCCACGACGAACGCCGGGGGGAGGTACGGCACGAGACCGAACAGGTCGTGCTCGTCGGAGCCGTAGCCGTGCAGGAGCAGCAGCACGGGCCGGTCGCCGCGCTCGTGCGCGGGGGCCGACCAGCGCACCACGGACGGGTCGAGGGAGGGATGCGCGCTCATGCGGCCATTGTGGCAAAGGCCTCCGACACCGTCGCCGCGGCCGCCGGAGGGGAGGAGATTCGGGCGGTGGCGGACTCCCGGCGAGGAAGACGCCCTCCCGTGCCGATATCTCCTCCACTCCCGGAGATGTGCGTCCGCGAGCGCCGGCGACCGTGTCCGCTCGCGGCGGACACGCGGCATGCACGGCGGACGGTTGATATACAGGGAACATGCCCGTGCGTACCCCCGATCCCGAACCCGGCGACAACGGCGACGAGCGCGAACCGCTCTCCGCGTCCTTCTCGGGCGCGCCCGGCACCCCCAACCCCAACCCGGGGTGGCTCAGCGAGGTCGAGCTCGCCGAGGCGCGGCGCCGTCTGCCGATGCTCTACGTCGAGGCGCTGCCCGTGCGCACCGACGGCATGGGCGCGGTCACGCAGGTCGGCATCCTGCTGCGCGCGACGCCCCTGGGCGAGATGACCCGCACCCTGGTGTCGGGTCGCGTGCGCTACGGCGAGACGGTGCGCGACGCGCTCTTCCGTCACCTCGAGAACGATCTCGGGCCCATGGCGTTCCCGCTGCTGCCGCCCCAGCCGACGCCCTTCACCGTCGCCGAGTACTTCCCCCTGCCCGGGGTGAGCGCGTTCCACGACGACCGCCAGCACGCCGTGTCGCTCGCCTACGTGGTGCCGGTGACGGGCACCTGCGAACCGCGTCAGGACGCGCTCGAAGTGACGTGGCTCTCGCCGCAGGAGGCGGCATCCGATGCCCTCTCCGACGAGATGGAGGGCGGTCGCGGAACGCTCATCCGTCAGGCGCTCGCCTCGGTGGGCGCCCTGCGCTGAGGTCGGATCCCGGATGCCGACACGCTCGGCGGCCGTGCCGGTCCGGCCCGGCGGTGCCCGCGATCGGGACGTTGCCGGTGTCGGTGGCCCTGCCTAGGGTCGGAGGATGCCGGACATCTCCCTCGAACCCCTGACCCTGCCGAGCGATCTCGACGGCTGGCGTGCCTTCGCCGATGAGCGTCCGCGAGAGCTGCTCGATCGCGTCTCCGCGCTCGACGCGAGGCTGACCGCCGAGACCGACCTCGCCCTGCGCGAGCGCCTGACGCTGTGGAACGAGGCCGACATCGCGCTGGCCGAAGCGGCCGCCCCCTCGCACCTCCTCAGCGAGTCGCACCCCGACGCGGGTGTGCGCGACGCCGCCGAGAAGCAGGCGCAGGCCATCGACGCGGTGCAGTCCCGGCGTCTGCTCGACCGCGACCTGTGGAGCGTGTTCGCCGACGCCGATCCCGCCGCACTCGAGCCCGATGAGCAGCGCTTCCTCGAGCACGTGCGGCGCGACTTCCGCCGGGGCGGCGTCGACCTGCCGGACGCCGACCGCGAGCGCGTGCGCGAGCTGACCGAGCGCGACACCGAGCTGTCGTTGGCGTTCTCACGGAACATCCGCGAGGGGCGGCGGGAGATCCGCGTGCCGGCATCGGCGTTGGAGGGGCTGCCCGATGACTTCCTCGCGGAGCATCCCGCGGATGCGGAGGGGATGGTGACGCTGGCGACGGAGTACACCGATCTCATGCCCGTGCGCGAGTACGCCCGCGACCGCTCGGTGCGTCTTGCTCTGGTCGGTGCCTACAACGATCTCGCGTGGCCCGACAACGAGCCGGTGCTCGCCGAACTGCTCGCGGTCCGGGCCGAGCGGGCGTCGCTGCTCGGCTACGGCGACTGGGCCGACTACGAGACCGAGACGCGCATGATCGGCTCGAGCGCCGCAGTGGCGGCGTTCCTCGAGCGCGTCGCCGACGCCGCTGCCCCGGCCGCGGCGGCGGAGTACGAGCGCGTCCTCGAGCGCCTGCGTCGTGACGACCCCGATGTCGAGAAGGTGACCATCGCCGACTTCTGGTACGTCCTGAGCACGCTCAAGCGGGAGGAATACGACGTCGACGCACAGTTGGTGCGTTCGTACTTCCGGTTCGATCGCGTGCTCGAGGGCGTGCTCGCCACGACCGGACGACTCCTCGACGTGCAGTACGTCCCCGTCGACGCCCCGTCCTGGCACGGCGATGTCCGCACCTACGATGTCGTCCGCGCGAACGAGCGCCTGGGACGGATCCACCTCGATCTGCACCCCCGCGACGGCAAGTACAACCACGCGGCCTGCTTCGGGCTCGCCCCGGGGATCAGCGGACGGACGCTCCCCGAGTCGGTCCTGCTCTGCAACTTCTCGCGCGGTCTGCTCGAGCACGACGAAGTGGTGACGTTCTTCCACGAGTTCGGGCACCTCGTCCACGACATCCTCGGCGGCCACCAGAAGTGGGTGCGCTGGACGGGCGTGGCGACGGAGTGGGATTTCGTCGAGGCGCCGAGCCAGCTGCTCGAAGAATGGGCGTGGGATGCCGAGGCGCTCGCCGCATTCGCGCACAACGACGCCGGGGAAGCGATCCCCGGCGACCTGGTCGCGCGCATGCGGACCGCCGACGCCTTCGGGAGGGGCCTCGAGGTCACGCGGCAGCTCGGCCACGCCACGACGTCGTACCGTCTGCACGTCGAGCGGCCGACCGACCTGCAGCCCGCGGTCGACGCGTACTACCGTGCGGCGAGCCCGGTCGCTCCCCTCGACGGGTCGCACTCGTACGCCGGGTTCGGCCACCTCACCGGGTACGGCGCCTGCTACTACACGTACCAGTGGAGCCTCGTGATCGCGCGCGACCTCCTGTCGGCCTTCGGCGACGACCTGTTCGACGTCGAAACGGCCGCCCGCTACCGCCGGGAGATCCTCGAACCCGGCGGCACGCGTGATGCGAAGGAGCTCGTGCAGGCGTTCCTCGGCCGGGAGAGCACGTTCGACGCCTATCGCGACTGGCTCGCCGGAGCGTGAACGGCGACGGCCGCGGCATCCTGGATCGGATGCCGCGGCCCTCGCGCACCGCCTTCCGCGCCCGGCGCGGCGGTCGGACGAGGGTCGCCCCGACCGCCGCCGCTGCCCGACGGGCGAGCCGGGTCAGGCCGTCGTCTCGCGCGCGATCGCCGCGACGAAAGCGTCGATGTCAGATTCGGTGGTGTCGAACGAGCACATCCACCGCACCTCGCGGCGCAGCTCGTCCCAATCGTAGAAGCGGAAACTGCGGCGCAGACGGTCGGCGACCCCGGCCGGAAGGGTGGCGAACACGCCGTTGGCCTGGGTCGGCTGGGTGAACTCCACGCCCTGGATCGAGCCGTCGGCGAGCCCCGCCTCGACGCCGGCGCGCAGGCGCTGCGCCATCGCGTTCGAATGCCGGGCGTTGCGCAGCCAGAGGTCGTTCTCGAGCAGGGCGACGAGCTGAGCAGAAACGAAGCGCATCTTGCTCGAGAGCTGCATGTCGAGCTTGCGGAGGTAGGTGAGACCGGTGGATGCCGCGGGGTCGAGCACGACGATGGCCTCGCCGATCATGGCGCCGTTCTTCGTCCCCCCGAAGCTCAGCACGTCGACGCCCGCATCGCGGGTGAAGGCGCGCAGCGGCACATCGAGCGCCGCCGCGGCGTTGGAGATGCGGGCACCGTCCATGTGCAGGCGCATGCCGTGGCCGTGCGCGTGGGCGGCGAGCTCGCGGACCTCGTCGACCGTGTAGAGGGTGCCGAGTTCGGTCGACTGCGTGATCGAGACGACGAGCGGCTGCGCGCGGTGCTCGTCGCCCCAGCCCCAGGCCTCGCGGTCGACGAGCTCGGGGGTGAGCTTGCCGTCGTCGGTGGGCACGGTGAGCAGCTTGATGCCGCCGACGCGTTCGGGGGCCCCGCCCTCGTCGACGTTGATGTGCGCGGTGGATGCCGAGATGACGGCGCCCCAGCGGGGGAGCATCGATTGCAGCCCGACCACGTTGGCGCCCGTGCCGTTGAAGACCGGGAAGGCCTCGACGCCGTCTCCGAGCAGGCCCGTGAAGAGCTCCTGCAGGCGGGCGGTGTACACGTCTTCGCCGTACGCGACCTGGTGGCCCTCGTTGGCCGCGGCGATCGCGGCGAGGACGTCGGGGTGGATGCCGGAATAGTTGTCGGACGCGAAGCCGCGCACCGACGCATCGTGGAGGGAAGTCACCTGTCCAGCGTAACTTTTCCCGGCTCCTCCCCAGGGGGAGTCTTTCCCCGGTTCCGCCCCGGCGGGCTGTGGTGTCGGGGGTCCCCCCGACAATGGAGGGATGCGGTTGGATCCCGAAGCGCTCAGCATCGCCGGCGAGATGTTCTCGGCCTCGGCGATGATGCGCGCCGACCGTCTGCTCGTCTACGGCTCGGTCGAGGTCGGCGACGCACGGTCCATCGGCGGCGTGATCGTGGTCTCGGCGCAGTCCTTCGGGGCCGCGGGCTACGAGCACCTCGAGCTGCGCGTTCCCGCCGATTTCTCGAAGCTGTCGGGGTGGTGCTCGTGCGGGCGCGGTCCCGAGTGCGAGCACTTCTGTGCCGCCGCCCTCGTGCTGTTCGACCGCATGATCTCGGCGGGCCGTCCGCCCCGTCCCGAATGGCAGCGCTCGCTCGACGAACTGTTCTCCGCCGCGCCCCTCGTCGACGACGAGCCGCCTTTCGAGCTCTGCCTCTTCCTCGCGATCCGTCGTGGCGGAGGCTACGGCCGCAGCACCGCTCTCACCCTCACCGCGCGGCCCGGGGTGCGCGGCACCCGCGGCACGTGGATCAAGGGCCGGGCCGGCTGGTCGGCGCTGGCGACCCTGCCGGCCGATCCCCGGGCTCGCGCCGCACTCGACAGCCTCGGGCGGCTGGGGCGCTCCGGCTCCGGCGCGTACATGTCCGACGAATGGATGCCGCTCTCCGCCGTTCCCCCGCACTCGCTGTGGCTGCAGCTCGAGGCCGTCGTCGCCGCCGGGGTCCCGCTCGTGTCGGGCGCGGGCGTTCATCACCCGGTACGCATCGTCGACGCCCCCGCGACCGTCGCGATCGCTCTCGACCGGCGGGGTTCGAGCCTGCACGTGCGGGGTGTCGCGCAGGGCGTCGACGACGACACCGCCGCCCTCCCGTCGTGGGTGGTGGGCGATCCGGCGGTGGCGATGGCCTTCGTCGCCGACCGCGACGGTGACGATGAACGCATCACGCTGACGCGACTGTCGGCTCCCGTCGCCGGACCGGTGCGCGCGCTGCTCGCGCGCTCCGGCGCGCTCACGGTCGACGAGGGCGGCTCCGACACCTTCCTGCGCGAGTACCTGCCGCGCCTGCAGCTCGACGCCCCGGTGGTGTCGCCGAGAGGCACGGTGGAGGTGCCGGCCCCGCCTCGCCCCCGTGCTGGAGGTTCTCGTCGAGCACGCCGACGGAGCGACGACCGTGGCGACGCGCTGGGACCGCTCGCCCACCCACGGCCGACGCCATGACGACCATGAGCGAGAGGTCTGGGCCGCCGTCGCCGCCATCGGCGAGGAGCTGCGCATCGACATCCCGGGTCCGTTCCCGACGGGAAGGGCACCGGCTCGTCCGCTGGCTCCCGCGGTGGCGGCGCTGCTCGTCGTCGAAGCGTTGCCGCGCCTGCAGTCCCTCGACCACGTGCGGGTCCACCTCGCAGGCGAGCACCCCGCCTATCGTGCGTCGCCCGAGGCGCCCGTCGTGCACCTGAGCACCGGTGACGACGACGGCAGCGACTGGTTCGACCTCCATGCGCGGGTGAGCGTGGGCGAGGTCGAGGTGGATTTCACCGCGCTCTACACCGCCCTGGCCCTCGGCGACCGGGTGCTCTTCCTCGGCGAGGGCGAGTACGTGCGGCTCGACACCCCCAAGTTCGACCGCCTGCGCGCGGTGATCGACGAGGCCCGGACCCTCGCCGACCGGCCCGTCGGCGAGCTCAAGCTCAACCGCTACAACGTGGGCCTGTGGGACGACCTGTCCGAGCTCGGCATGCTCGCCGCGCACGAGGCCGAATGGTGGCTGCGCGTCCGCGGTCTGACCGACGAAGCCGCCCTGACCCCGGTCGATCCGCCGTCCGGCCTGCGCGCGACGCTCCGCGACTATCAGCGCACCGGTCTCGACTGGCTGCACTTCCTGCGGGCGCAGGGACTCGGCGGCATCCTCGCCGACGACATGGGACTCGGCAAGACCGTCCAGACCATCGCGATGATGGAGGCCGCGCGCGCCGACGACCCCACGATGGCACCGTTCCTCATCGTCGCGCCCACCAGCGTCGTGGGCAACTGGGCCCGGGAGTGCGCCCAGTTCGCCCCGGAGCTCGATGTACGCGTGATCACGGCGACGCGGGCGCGACGCGCGACGAGCATCGCCGACGCGGCAGCGGGAGCGCACGTCGTGGTCACCAGCTACGCGCTGTTCCGCCTCGAGCAGGAGCAGTACGCCGAGGTCGCGTGGTCGGGACTGGTGCTCGACGAGGCGCAGCAGATCAAGAACCCGTCGTCGAGGGGGTACCGCGCCGCCCGTGCGCTGGCCGTGCCGTTCACTCTCGTCATCACCGGCACCCCGATGGAGAACAACCTCCTCGAACTCTGGGCGCTCGTCTCGCTGGTGGCACCGGGCCTGCTCGGCACCCGCGAGTCGTTCACCGAGTTGTACCGCACGCCCATCGAGAAGCGTTTCGACGGTGAGCGCCTCGATCTGCTCCGTCGGCGTATTCGCCCGTTCCTGCTGCGGCGTACCAAAGAGCTCGTCGCCGCCGAGCTGCCGCCCAAGCAGGAGACCGTCCTCGAGGTGACTCTGCATCCAGCGCACCGCAAGCTCTACGACCGGCGCTTCCACCGGGAGCGCCAGCGTCTGCTGGGGCTGCTCGACGCCGACGCCGACGGCAACCGCTTCGCGATCTTCCGCTCGCTGACGATGCTGCGGCAGCTGGCGCTCGACCCCGCGCTCGTCGATGAAGGCGAGGCGCCGTCGGCCAAGCTGGACGCCCTCGAAGAACTCCTCGTCGAAGCCGCGGCCGAGGGGCATCGCGTGCTCGTTCTCAGCCAGTTCACGCGCTTCCTGCGTGCGGCGCGGCAGCGCTGCACCGAGGCGGGGCTCGCGTCGGGTTACCTCGACGGCACGACCACCGACCGGCAGGCCGAGATCGATCGGTTCCGTGACGGCGACGACCCCGCTTTCTTCGTCTCGCTCAAGGCCGGCGGAGTGGGCCTCAATCTCGTCGAGGCCGACTACGTGGTGCTGCTCGACCCCTGGTGGAACCCCGCCGTCGAAGACCAGGCGATCGACCGGGCGCACCGCATCGGGCAGACGCGTCCCGTCATCGTCTACCGGCTGGTGTCGGCCGACACGGTCGAGCAGAAGGTGGTCGCGCTCCGCGAGGCGAAAGCCGACCTGTTCGCCCGCGTCCTCGACGGTGGTGACGGCAGCGGTGAGGCGTTCGCGGGCGGGCCGCGGTTGACCGCCGACGACATCCGCAGCCTGCTCGACTGAGGCGTCGTGGCCGAGGGGTTCTGCCCGGAGGGACACCGCTCGACGGGGGCACTCCGGCCGGGGCGTTCCGCCCGGCGGGACGCTGCTCGACTGAGGCGTCCTGGCCGACGGATCATGCCCGGAGGGCACCGCCGACCCAGCCGCGTGGCTCGACCGGAGCGATCGGCGGGGAGCGCGTCCCGCCCGGTGCTGCCTCCGGCGCTCGCCGCAGCGCAGGCTCTGGCCGATGTCGGAGGTCGGGTCTAGCGTGAGGGCCATGTCCGACGCCCAGCCCTCGCCCACCCCCGCCGGGTCGACCGCCGCGCCGGCCGGCGGCAACCGCACCTTCCTCGCGGTGCTCATCAACACCGCCGCGGCCAATGTGACGACCAGCTTCCTCTGGTTCGCGCTGACCTTCTGGGTCTACCTCGAGACGCGCTCGGTGCTCGCGACCGGCATCGTCGGCGGCGCCTACATGCTGCTGCTCGCCCTTTTCGCGATGGTGTTCGGCTCCATAGTCGATCGGCACCGCAAGCACCGCGTGATGGTGTTCTCCGGCCTCGTCACCCTCACCGCGTTCCTCGTGGCGGGCGCGCTGTGGCTGGCCTTCCCCGAGGCCGCACTGCTCGATCTGGGCGGGCCGTGGTTCTGGCTGTTCTCCGGCGTCATCCTCGCGGGCGCGGTCATCGAGAACATGCGCAACATCGCCCTGTCCACCACCGTCACCCTGCTCGTTCCCGTCGAACGCCACGCGAACGCGAACGGTCTGGTCGGCACCGTGCAGGGCTTGGCCTTCGTCGTCACGAGCGTCTTCAGCGGACTGTCGGTCGGCTTCCTGGGCATGGGGTGGACCCTCGCGATCGCGATCGTGCTGACCCTGGTCGCCCTCCTCCACCTGCTGACGATCCGCTTCGTCGAAGAACGTCCGGCGGCTGGTGCCGAGCGCAGCCCGATGGTCGATCTCGGGGGAGCCGTCCGCGCCGTCCGCGCGGCTCCCGGGCTGTTCGCCCTCATCGTCTTCTCGACCTTCCATCGGCGGCGTCTACATGGCGCTGATGGATCCCTACGGTCTCGAGCTCTTCAGCGTGCAGGTGTGGGGTCTGGTCCTGGGCGTCACCGCCACCGGCTTCATCATCGGTGGTGGGCTGGTGGCGAAGTTCGGCCTGGGGAAGAACCCCATCCGCACGATGCTGTGGATCGTCATGGGCATGGGTGTGCTCGGAGCGGTCTTCGTGATCCGCGACTGGTGGTGGCTCTATGCCGTGGGCATCTGGGTCTACATGGCGCTCATCCCGCCCGTCGAGGCGGCGGAGCAGACCGTCATCCAGAAGGTGGTCCCCTTCGCCACTCAAGGACGCGTGTTCGGTTTCGCCGCGGCGTTCGAGTCGGCCGCGGCGCCGGTGACGTCGTTCCTCATCGCCCCGATCGCCCAGTTCGCGATCATCCCCTACATGGAGGGCGCCGACGGCCGCGCCACGTGGGGCTGGCTCCTCGGTGACGGTCAATCGCGCGGCATCGCGCTCGTCTTCGTCTTCGCGGGTCTCGTGATGGTGGTCGCGGCCGCCCTCGCCTTCTTGACCCGGTCGTACCGCATCCTGTCGCGGCAGTACCGCACGGCCGAGGTCAACGCCGACGTCGCGCAGACGGCCGACGACACCGCCGACACCGACGACGCAGCTGGAACGCCCGCGCCCGTGCCTCTCGCCGGTTCCGGGGGCGCCGGTTTCGGCCGCGCCGAAGAGTCGGGCACGACCCTGCCCCAACCGGCATCGCGAGGTCTGCACGGCGAACCGCCTCGCGACGAGAGCTGAGGCAAACCGACATCGCGCGCACGAGCCGAACACCGGTGAAGCTCGAGCGGCGTCAGCCCGGCGGCTCGATGTCGATCACGACGTCATTCCACGCCATGGCGTCGTCGTCCCAGAGCGCCACGACCGACGCCGCCAGAGCGTCCTCGAGCCCCTCGAGGGACGTGACGCGGAAGATGACGGCCGCGGCCGTTGCGCTCCGCCCCGCGTCGCGCGCGTGCTTCGTGTACCCCTGGGCGACCGCGCGCACCCACGCCTCCGACGCGGCCTTCACCGCCGCATAGTTGGCGCCGCCGGCGAGGGGCCGCTCGAGCGCCGTCGATGACACGATCGCGAGACGTCCGGCATCCGACGCACGCAGGTCGGCATCGAACGCGCGGCTCACATGCCGCAAGGCCGTCAGCGACCGCAGCAGGAAGGCGAAGTCCTCGTCGCTCTGCCCGGCGAGCCCCCCGCCGCCTCGCCATCCGCCGACGAGGTGCAGGATGCCGTCCACCCGGCCGTGTACGCCGTGGACGCGGTCGCGCAGCGCGTCGACCTCCTCGGCGTCGGTGAGATCGCAGCGCTCGATCGCAAGACCGGGGATCTCCGCGGCGACCTGCGCGAGACGTTCCCGGTCGCTCCCCGCGACGACGACGCGCGCCCCGGCATCCGTCAGCGCCCGCGCGCTCGCGCGGCCCGCGGCGCTCGTTCCTCCCGCGAGCAGCACCGTCCGCCCGCTCACCCCCTCGTCGATGATCATCGCGTTCGCCGTCAATCCGTCGCGCGGATTCCCTCGGTCGACGCGATCACGGGCCGCATCTTCTTCTCCAAGGCCTCGAAGAACATCGACAGGGGGAACTCGTCGTCGAGTACCGCGTCGGTGTACCCCTTCGGGAGCCCCGCGAGCACGTCATCCGGCAGCCCCCGCGCCCACGCCGACGCCGGATGCGGCGTGACGACCGACCGCACGAGGTCGTAGGCGGCGAGCCAGTGCGCCGTCTTCGGGCGGTCGATCGAGCGCCAGTAGAGCTCGTCGATCGCGTCGGCCAACGCCACGACGGCCGCGGGGACCTCGTCCCAGTCGAAGGCGAGCGAGGTGTCGGTCCAGTGGAGCACGCGGCGCTGGTGCAGCCACGCGAACAGCAGCTGGCCGCCGAGACCGTCGTAGTTGCGCACGCGCGAGCCGGTGATGGCGAAGCGGAAGATGCGGTCGAAGATCACCGCGTACTGCACGAGCTCGGCGTGCTCGAGCATCGCCCGCTCGGCGGCGTCCAAGTCCGGTCCCTGAGCCTGTCGAAGGGCCAGGCGCGCCTGCAGCGCGACGCTCTCGCGGAACGCGGTGAGGTCGCAGCGCAGTTCTTCGAGCGAGTAGAGGAAGAACGGCATCCGCTGCTTGATCATGAACGGGTCGAAGGGCAGGTCGCCGCGCATGTGCGTGCGGTCGTGGATGAGATCCCACATGACGAATGTGCGCTCGGCCAGCTCCTGGTCATCGAGCAGGCGGGCGGCGGCCTCCGGCAGGTCGAGCTTGGTGATCTCGGCCGCGGCACGGGTGACGCGACGGTACCGGGCGGCTTCGCGGTCTTGGAAGATCGCTCCCCAGGTGAAGGCGGGCACCTCGCGCATGGCGACGGTCTCGGGGAACAGCACCGCCGAGTTGGTGTCGTAGCCCGAGGTGAAGTCGATCAGGCGCAGCGAGACGAAGAGCCGGTTGGTGTACTCCTCTTCGAGTCGCGCGATGAACTCGGGCCAGATCGCCTCGACGAGCAGCGCCTCGACGTGTCGGTCGCTCGAGCCGTTCTGCGTGTACATGGGGAACACGACGAGATGACGGATGCCGTCGACGCGGTGCTCCTGCGGCTGGAACGCCACCAGGGAGTCGAGGAAGTCGGGAACGCCGAGCCCCTGGTCGCGCCAGCGACGGAAGTCGTCGACCGAGGCGGCGAGGTACGCGGCGTCGTGGGGGAACAGCGGCGCGAGCGCCTCGATGGCGGTGAGCACGTCGTCGATCAGCGGCGCGGCGGCGGCGGTGTCGTCGATCGAGCCGTCTGCGGCCTGCAGCCCCTGGAGGGCGGTGGCGGCGCTCTTGAGCCGGGTCCAGGCGGGGGTGCGTTCGACGGCGTCGACCCCGTGGCCGGCGAGCAGATCGGCGGCGTCACGGGTGGGCGTGGCGATGGTCATGGCATCCTCCGTCTAAACGGTAAATATTCCTGCGTAATGGCGATACTAACGAAAAGAATACGGATGCCGCCAGGGGTGCGATGCCCGGCCCTGCTACTGTCGAGCCCATGACCGAGGCTCCCGCGCCCCGCGCCCCGCGTCTCGATGACGCCGTCGACGCCGCGATCGTGCGGGAGATCTCGCTCGACGCCCGCGCCACGCTCTCTCACCTGTCGGAGCGCGTCGGACTGTCGGTGTCGGCCGTGCAGTCGCGCCTTCGCCGTCTCGAGTCCCGGGGCATCGTGAAGGGGTACCGCCCGGTCCTCGACGCCGAGGCCCTGGGGCGACCGCTCGCCGCCTTCGTCGAGATCACCCCGCTCGACCCCGCGCAGCCCGACAACGCCCCCGAGCTCCTCGCGCATCTCAGCGCCATCGAGGCCTGCCACTCGATCGCCGGCGAGGCCGCCTACATGCTGTTCGTCCGCGTGCCCACCCCACGCGACCTCGAAGCCCTGATCCGCGACATCCGCGCGGCCGCGCAGGTCAACACCCGCACCACGGTGGTGTTGCAGACCTTCTTCGAAGCGCGCCCGGTCGAGCCGGCCGATTTCCCCGCCTGACGGCCCATCGGGATACATCGTCAGACGGATGCCGCGGCCCACCGTGCCGCGTAGCGTGAAGGCGATGCTCTCCTTCCGCACGCTCGCGCGCTATCAGCTGATCACCGACCTGGTGATCGCCGGGGTGTTCGGGCTCCTCTCGATGGTCGTCGAGCTGGTCGGCTCCACGCCGACCACCACGGTCCCGGGTGCCGTGCTGATGGTCGTCGCCTACACGGCCGCCCTCGCCGTGCGACGCCTGCACCCCGGGCTGGCCCTGTGCCTGGCGTGGGTGGGGGCGGCGCTGCAGATGGGTTTCGGCATGACGCCCTCACCGACGAATCTGGCCATTTTCGCCGTCCTCTACGCCACGGCCGCCTACGGCGGCACGCGGGTGTTCTGGAGCGGCTTCGGTTCGGCCATCGCCGGTGCCGTCATCGTGCCGGTCTACCTGGTGGGTCGGGGCATCTCCGAACCCCCCACCGCGGAGGTGTGGTTCATCGCGGGAGCCCTGCTGCTCGCCGCCGGCTTCGCACTCATGCTGTCGTGGGTGACGGGCGCCCTCGTACGAACCGCGATGCGGGCGGCCGCGAACAGTCGCGCCCAGCGTGCCGCCGAGGCCGAGACCATCGCCGAGCAGCAGCGCGTGCGCATCGCTCGCGACATGCACGACGTCGTCGCCCATTCGCTCGCCGTGGTGATCGCCCAGGCCGACGGTGCGCGCTACGCCGCCGCGACCGACCCGGCGGCGACCGCCGACGCGCTGGCCACCATCTCGACGACGGCGCGTTCCGCTCTCACCGACGTGCGCCTGCTGCTCACGCAGTTACGGCACAGTCAGGCCGAAGGGCCCCAGCCGACGCTCGCCGACCTCGACGAGCTCTTCGACCGCATGCGCGCGGCCGGCATCGTGCTCGACGTCGTCAGCGACCCCGAGCCGCCGGGTGTGCCGCCCGCGTCGATCCAGCTCGCGGTCTACCGCATCATGCAGGAGGCCCTCACGAACGCCCTGCGGCACGGCGTCGATCCCCGTGTCCGTGTGCAGCTCGGGTGGTACGTCGACCGCGTCGTGCTCGCGGTGCGCAATGCCCGCTCCACGGCATCCCCCGCGTCGACGGCATCTACCGGGGGTCACGGCGTGATCGGCATGCGCGAGCGTGCGCAGCTCGTCGGTGGGAGTCTCACCGCCGGACCCGAGTACGGCGAGTTCGTCGTCACGGCCGACCTGCCCATCGGAGCGAGCGGGTGAATCCCGCGCGCGTCGGTCGTGAGACGCGAGAGCACCGCGGCTCTTCTCGGGCACAGTGGATGCCGAGTCGCCCCGATCCGAAAGAGGAACCATCGTCATGAGCGCGGTCGTGCGCATCGTCCTCGTCGACGATCAAGCCCTGTTCCGCGCCGGGATCAAGATGGTGCTGAACTCCCAGCCCGACCTCGAGGTCGTCGGCGAAGCGTCCGACGGACGGGAGGGCATCGACGTCGTCCGCGCGACGCGTCCCGACCTCGTGTTGATGGACGTGCGGATGCCGGTGATGGACGGCCTCGCCGCGACCGCGGAGATCCTGCGTGAACCCGACGCCCCGCGCGTGGTCGTGCTCACCACCTTCGACCTCGACGAGGCGGCGGCCCGTGCCATCCAGGGCGGAGCGAGCGGGTTCCTGCTGAAGGACTCCGAGCCGGAATTCCTCCTGTCGGCGGTGCGGACCGTACACGCCGGCTCCGCGGTGATCGCCGCCGCGGCCACCCGCGAGCTGTTCGCGCACATCGCCGACGGTGGCGCGACGGAGCCCGTTCCGGTGGCCTACGCCGGACTCACCGATCGCGAGCGCGAGATCTTCGCGCTGGCCGCGGGCGGGCTGAGCAACGCTGAGATCGCCGAGCGCGAGTTCTTGTCCGAGGCCACCGTCAAGACGCACATCAGCCGCATCCTCACGAAGCTGGGTGTGCGCGACCGTGTGCAGCTCGTCGTGTTCGCCTATCGGCACGGGCTCGTCTGACCGCACGCCCCATCGGCGGCTGCCGCCGCAGCCGCACGTCTGGGGAGCGGGCCGCCGAGCAGGAATCTCACGGCGTGGCGTCGGCGTCGGAGTCGGTGTTGCGTTCGGGGTCGTAGGCCCAGGTGGGTGCGAGCGCGCGGATGCGGGCGGCGCGCCACTGCCACGTCGCCCACAGGGCCGGCCACAGTGCGGGGGCGGCCGCGCCGCCGATGGTCAGACGCTCTCGCCACAGCGTCCGGGTCGCATCGCCGGGAGCGGCCGATACGGCCATCTGGTGGTCCCACACGTCGAGCACCGACAGAGGACCCGTCAGCGGCACCCCCCAGTCGCGGAACACGCGGACGCGCCCGCTGCCGTCGGCGGTCTCGCGGTCGGCGACCGAGATGAGCTGGCGGCCCACCGGGATGACCCCCGCCACACTCATCTGCACCGGCACGTCGTCACCCGAGGCGAACGACGTCGGCATGGTGCCCAGCGCGTCGACTGCGAGGAGCGGGCCGTACAGCTCGGCGACCGCGCGCGGCGAGTGCAGGGCGCGCCAGGCGGCGTCCGGGTCGCAGTCGACGACGAATTTCAGCAGGATGCGCATGTCGACGATCGTGCCCGATGTCTCGCGGCGATGCGCACACCTTGACGCGACTCGCTCGGATGGTCGCTATGCGACGGGACTGGCTGAGCCGGTGGCGCGAGGGGGGAGGGGGATCGTCAGCTCGTCGCGGTGTCGGGTCGTGCCGGGGCGAGCGTGGGACGGTCCTAGGCTCGAAGGATGCCGAACACTTCCGCCCACGCGCAGTCCGACTATCAGGTGCGTCTCGAATGGGGCGAGGCGGGCCTCGCGCGTCTTGCGCCGGCGGACGTCGTGGTCGTCGTCCAGACGCTGGGGCTGACGGCGCACGCGCTGAGCGCGTGCGAGCACGGCGCCGGTCTCGACCTCACCGACGACGCCGACGCCGCGGCATCCCTCGCCCGCGCTGCCGAGGCCGCCGGTGCCCATGTGGTGATCGGGGGTCTGCGCAACGCGGCGGCGGTCGCCGCCCACGTGATGGCCGTGCAGCACGAGCGCGGTGCACGCACGAGCATCTCGGTGATCGCGGCGGGTTCCGTCGACGACGCGGATGCCGCTGGCGTGCGCTTCGCGGTCGACGACCTGCTCGGCGCGGGTGCCGTCGTCGCAGCCCTGGGTGATCTCGGCATCGATCACGCCTCGCCCGACGCCGCCGTCGCCGGCGAGGGCTTCCGCGCGCTCGGCGGCGCCGTGCGTCACCTGCTCACGGCCAGCGGCAACGGCCGCGCGCTCACGGCCGACGGGGAGCGTGAGGCCGTCCTCGCCGCGGCCTCGCGCGACGCGGCATCCGTCGTGCCGGTGCTGCACGACGGCGTGGTGAGCGCGGCCTGACCGACGGGCCCCCGCCACGCCGGGTCTTCCCGAGGCGCAGGGCCCCACCCACGGGCCTCAGCCACGCGGGATCTTCCTGAGGCGCAGGGCCCGACCGACGGGCCCCGCCACGCGGGGTTCCCCGGCGGCGCAGGGCCCCACCCACGGGCCCGAGCCACGCGGGGTCCTCCGGAGGCGCAGGGCCCGACCCCGCGGCATCCGCCTGCAGACCTCGGCACGAGCGCATCGCGCGTGTCAGCGCGGCGTCGCCGCGGCGAGTCTCACCGCCGGGCTGATGTCGCGGTGCTCCCACGACAGCGCGAACCGCGGGTCGAAGGTGGGCGCGCACTTCGCGCACGAGGTCGGCCGCGTCGCGCGTCGGTGACGGTAGGCGACGTGCCCCGCGGGGCAGGTGCCCACCCACGGCGCGAGTTCGGTGGCCGTCTCGCCGGCGTGCGTCGTGCCGCCGACGTACCCCAGGTCTTTCGCCGTGCGCTTCCAGACGGCACCGTGGCCGGCCGCGGCACCCGCCATCGCGTGCGCCACCTCGTGGAGGAGGGTCTGGTGGTTCGTCTCGTCGTCGTAGCGGGCGGCCAGGTAGCGCGAGACGCTGATGCGTTTGCGACCGTAGTCGCACAGGCCCGCTCGCCTCTTGGCGTTGTCGAACCCGAACGACCAGGACGCGTCGAGGTGCAGGGCGATCAACGCCTCGGCCCAGGTGCGCACGCGCTGCAGATCGGACATGACCGGGAGCCTACGAAGGGCCTACGACATTCAGCTCGCGACGGCTTCGCGCGCGCGCCGACGTTCGGCGGCGTCGATGGCGAGCAGTGTCGACTCGAGCTGGGCGTCGGTGGCCCCGGCGTTCTGCCGGAGGAACAGCGCCTGCTTGAAGTCGCGCCGGGCGGCGTCGTAGTCGCCCTCGTCGTAGTGCACCTTGCCGCGGTGCTGCAGCGCGAAGGCGGCGATGCTCGCCCACCCCTGGCCCTCGGCCTCTTCGGCGCACGTGGTGAGCTCCTGCTCGGCCGCGGCGAACGCGCCGCGGCACTGCAGGATCGTGGCGTGCAGGATGCGGGCGCGCAGCAGGTCGCGACGGGTGCCGGCCATGCGCGCGACGCGCACCGACTGATCGGAGATCTCCAGTGCCTCGTCGAAGCGGTCGAGCACCTTCAGCAGCCACACCCGCTCGAGCAGGGCGTGCAGGCTCCGCTGCTCCCCGATCTCTTCGAGACGCTCCGCGCACTCGCGAGAGTCGGTGATCTCGCGCAGCGTGTCGGGGTCGTACCCGTGGATGTAGCTCACCGTCGCTCCTCTCGGTCGGGCAGGACTTCCAGTGTGCGTCGCCCGCGCGCCCGAAGCGCAATCGCCACGCGGTCGGGCGACGAACCGACCGCCGTCATCGTTCGAAGATGGATGCCGACGGCTTCGGCGACGGCGTCGCGTCGGCATCCGTCGCCGCCCGCGCACCCCTCATGAATTCGACGATCTCGGCGCCCTGCGCGACCTTCGCCGGGTGGGGCCCCGCCGCCATCAACCGTGGCAGCCACTCGACCGGCAGGTGCTGGGCCGAGGCGGCCACGACGAGGTTGCCGAACCGGCGGCCCTTGAGCACCTGCACCTCGGCGAGCATGATGACCTCGGGCAGCACCTCCCGCACGGTCGCGACCTGTCGGCGCGCGAAGGCAAGCCCCGGGCCGTCCGACACGTTGACCAGGAGCACGCCGTCGGGGGCGAGCAGCCGCGCGGCCTCACGGTAGAACTCCACCGTCGTCAGGTGAGCCGGCGTCTGCGCTCCCGAGTAGACGTCGCTGACGAGCAGGTCGACGGCACCGGTGAGCCCCGCGGGGAGCCGCGACAGGCCCGCCCGCGCGTCGCCGATCCGCACTCGCACCGAGGCGCCGCGAGGCAGGGGCAGGTTCTCGCGCACGAGATCCCACAGCCCCGGCTCCAGCTCGATGACCTGTTGGCGCGAGCCCGGACGCGTCGCCTCGACGTACCGGGGGAGGGTCAAGGCACCCGCGCCCAGGTGCACCGCGGTCAGCGGCTGTCCCGGCATCCGGAGTCGATCGATCACGGCGCCCATGCGGGCCACGTACTCGAAGTGCAGGTGGGTGGGGTCGTCGAGATCGACGTGCGACTGCGGGGTGCCGTCCACGACGAGTTCGTAGCCCGCGACGAAGCCCGAGGGCGTCACGCGCGCGGTGGTGCCGTCCGACAGACGCGCCGTGGGGGCGTCGTCGGGTTCGATGCGCATGCGGGCCATGGCATCCACGCTAGCCGCGCCCGTGCACCCGCGCCGCCGCCCACGGGTCACGGCCGACGGGTCGGGGCCGCACCGGCTGACCAGTGCGTCGAGAATCCCCTCGGGCGAAATGCTCCGATGCGACCCGTCGGAGAGGGCAGGATGCCAGGACGCCGAAACACGATCGATACAAAGGTGCAATGGGCAGCGCCTCGACCGCCCTGTACGGTCGTCAGAACACAGCAAGTGGAGCGCGGCACGACGGGGTGCCCATACCGTCGTCCTCCTCCCTTTCCCCCCGGAAGGTGCAACGAAAAATGCTCAGTTCTCTTCGACGACGTCTGCTCGTCGGTGGCGCCACGGTCGCCATCGGCGCGCTTGCCCTGTCGGGCTGCACGAGTCAGCGCGACGACAACGGCGGCGGCGCAGACGCCGGCGGCGACGTCGACTCGACCTTCGTCTTCGGCGCGTCCGGCGACCCGTCCAGCCTCGACCCCGCGTTCGCGAGCGACGGCGAGTCGTTCCGCATCTCGCGCCAGATCTTCGAGGGTCTCGTCGGCGTCGAGCCCGGCACGGCCGACCCCGCTCCGATGCTCGCCGAGAGCTGGGAGCAGTCCGAAGACGGCTTGTCGTACACCTTCCAGTTAAAAGAAGGGGTCACCTTCCACGACGGCTCCGAATTCAACGCCGACGCCGTGTGCTTCAACTTCGACCGGCAGAACAACTTCACCGGCATCGCCCAGTCCGAGAGTCTTTCGTACTACTGGGGCAAGATCATGCGCGGCTACGCCGACACCGGCACCTCCATCTACGGCGGCTGCGAGGTCGCGAGCCCCACCGAGGTCACGATCACCCTCACCGAGCCGTTCGCCGGCTTCATCCCGGCGCTGTCGCTCCCGGCGTTCGCCATCCAGAGCCCCACCGCGCTGCAGGAGTACGAGGCGGACAACGTCGGCGGCACGTCGGAGGCGCCGACCCTCAGCGAGTACGCCCAGGCGCACCCCACCGGCACCGGCCCCTTCCAGTTCGATTCATGGGAGCCCGGCGCCGAAGCGACCGTCACCGCATACGACGGGTACTGGGGCGAGCAGGGCCAGGTGCAGCAGGTCATCTTCCGCGTGATCGGCGACACCACCGCGCGCCGTCAGGCCCTCGAGTCCGGCTCGATCGACGGATACGACCTCGTCGCCCCGGCTGACCTGGGTGCCCTCGAGAGCGCGGGCTACATGCTCACCAACCGCGACCCGTTCAACATCCTCTACCTCGGCATGAACCAGGCCGACCCCGCGCTCTCCGACATCCGCGTGCGCCAGGCCATCGCCCACGCCATCGACAAGGAGCAGCTGGTCACCCAGGTGCTGCCCGAGGGCACCACCGTGGCATCCCAGTTCATGCCCGACAGCGTCATCGGCTTCAACTCCGGTGTCACCACGTGGGAGTTCGACCAGGAGGGCGCGAAGGCCCTGCTCGCCGAAGCCGGCTACACCGAGGCGAACCCGCTGACCCTGACGTTCAACTACCCGGTCAACATCTCGCGTCCGTACATGCCGAACCCCGAGCAGATCTTCACCAACCTGCAGTCGCAGCTGCAGGCCGTGGGAATCGTCCTCAACCCGGTGTCGAACGAGTGGGGCGAGTACCTCGACCTCATCCAGGGCGGCAGCGAGCACGGCATCCACCTGCTCGGCTGGACCGGCGACTACAACGACCCCGACAACTTCGTGGGCACGTTCTTCGGCGGAAAGTCGAACGAGTGGGGCTTCGACAACGCCGAGCTCTTCTCGGCGCTCACTTCGGCCCGGGGGCTCGCGACCGAGGCCGAGCAGGACCCGGCCTATCAGGCGGTGAACGAGCAGATCGCGACGTTCCTGCCCGGCATCCCGCTCGCCAACCCCGTGCCGACGCTCGCCTTCGCGCCCCGCGTGAAGTCGTACCCGGCCAGCCCCGTGCAGGACGAGGTCTACAACGAGATCGAACTCACCGAGTGATCGGATGCCGCGGGCCCCGCGTCGACACCGGCGTCGGGGCCCGCGGTTCGTTCGCGCTCCCCGCTCCCGACACCCTGTGAGAATCCGTGCTCCGCACCATCGGCAGGCGCCTGCTCCTGCTCATCCCGACCCTGTTCGGCCTCTCGATCCTGCTGTTCGCCTGGGTACGCGCCCTACCGGGCGGCCCCGCGGTCGCCCTCCTCGGTGAGCGGGCGACGCCCGAGGCCGTCGCGCGCATCAACGAGCTGTACGGCTTCAACGAGCCGCTCTACGTGCAGTACTTCACCTGGCTCGGACGCTTGGCCACCGGCGACTTCGGCTCGTCGATCCAGACCGGACGCCCCGTGCTCGAGGAGTTCGTGCGCCGCTTCCCGGCCACCCTCGAGCTCTCGATCGCCGCCCTCATCGTGGCGGTGGGCATCGGCATCCCCCTCGGCTACTGGGCCGCGCGCCGCCACGGCAAGATCTGGGATCACACCGCCGTCGTGCTGAGCCTCATCGGCATCACGATCCCGGTGTTCTTCCTCGCGTTCATCCTGAAATACGTCTTCGCCGTGCAGCTGGGCTGGCTGCCCTCCGACGGCCGCCAGAATCCGCGCATCGACGCGACGCACTATACGAACCTGTACGTGTTCGACGGCCTGATCACGGGCGAGTTCGACGCGTCGTGGGATGCCATCCTGCACCTGATCCTGCCGGCCCTCGCGCTCGGCACGATCCCGCTCGCCATCATCGTGCGCATCACGCGCGCCTCGGTGCTCGAGGTGCAGAACGCCGACTACGTGCGCACGGGCCGCGCCAAGGGCATCGGCACCGGGACGCTGCGCAACCGCTTCATCCTGCGCAACGCCATGCTCCCCGTCATCACCACCGTGGGCCTGCAGGCGGGTCTTCTCATCTCGGGCGCGGTGCTCACCGAGACGGTGTTCGCCTTCCCGGGCATCGGGCAGTTCCTGGCCCGGGCGATCTTCACGCGCGACTTCCCCGTGCTGCAGGGCTTCATCATCTTCATCGCGATCGCGTACGCGCTCATCAACCTGCTGGTCGACCTGTCGTACAGCGTCATCGACCCGAGAGTGAGAGTCCAGTGAGCTCCGGCATCCTCCCTCCCGCCCCCAGCGGCGGCCCCGTCGACGACAACGCCGTGGTCGACGCCCAGCTGCTCGCCGCGCAAGCGCGCGGCGGCTTCTGGCACGACGTCTTCCAGCGGCTGCGTCGCAGCCCCGTCGCGTGGATCGGCGCGATCATCGTGCTGGCGTTCCTGCTCGTCGCGGCTCTCGCGCCGCTGCTGGCGCCGTACCCGGCCGAGTCGCTGCCCGGTCAGCGCTTCATCACCCCGACCGACATCCCCGGGCCGGGGGAGCTGGCGGAGTTCCCGCTCGGCCTCGACCGCTTCGGCGGTGACGTGCTGTCGAAGCTCATCTGGGGCGCGCAGGCGTCCCTGCAGATCGGCGTGATCTCCACCGCTTTGGGCCTTCTCGGCGGCATGGCGCTGGGGCTTCTCGCCGGGATGTTCGGCGGCTGGGTCGACTCGCTGGTGATGCGCTTCGTCGACATCCTGCTGTCGGTGCCCAACCTGCTGCTGGCCGTCTCGATCGCCGCGATCCTCGGGCAGAGCCAGCTCGCGATCATGATCGCCATCGGCGCCTCGCAGGTGCCGGTGTTCGCGCGCCTGCTGCGCGCCTCGATGCTGCAGCAGCGCGGCGCCGACTACGTGCTCTCGGCCCAGACCCTGGGCCTGAGCCGCCGCACGATCACGATGACCCACGTGCTGCCCAACAGCGTCGGCCCGGTGATCGTGCAGGGGACCCTGACGCTCGCGACCGCCGTCATCGACGCGGCGGCCCTGTCGTTCCTGGGTCTCGGCGGCGGTCTCCCGCAGACCGCGGAGTGGGGCCGCATGCTCACCTACGCGCAGGCCGAGCTCGCGATCGCCCCGTGGCTGGCGTTCCTCCCCGGCATCTGCATCGCGGTGACCGCGCTCGGCTTCACGCTGCTCGGCGAGTCGCTGCGCGAGGCGATGGACCCCCGCACCCGCGCGCGTTAGCCCGCCGGTCGGCGCCCCGCCCCCGGTCACGCCGGCCGGTGCCCCGCCCCCGGTCACGCCGGTCGGTGCCCCGCCTCCGGTCACGCCGGCCGGTGCCCCGCCCCCGGTCCCGCCGGCGCCGATCCCGGGACGTCGGCGCCGCCGCCCCGGCATCCATGTCCCACTTCGTGCAGGAACGACGCCGGGATCCTGCACGAAGTGGGGCACGCTCTCGGCGCGTCGAATGTCCCACTTCGTGCAGTTACATCGCCGGAATCTTGCACAAAGCGGGACACGCCTAGACGGACAGACACGCCACGGCGGCCTAGCGTCATGGCTGACAGCTGCGCGCTCCGTCATGTCCCGCTTCGTGCAGGAATGACGCCGCAGTTCTGCACGAAGTGGGACACGTAGCGAGAGGCGTGCGCGTCGACGTGTCCGAGCGGGGGTTCGTGCCGCACGTACGCCGACGCGCACACGAATGTGCGCCGGCGCCTCAGCCGGTCAGCCCCAGCTCATTGCCGGGGATCGACGACAACAGGCGCCGCGTGTACGGGTCGCGCGGGTTGGTGAACACCTCTTCACTGGATGCCGCCTCGACCAGGCGTCCATCCTTCATGACGCAGACGTAGTCGCTGATCAGGCGCACCACCGCGAGGTCGTGCGAGATGAAGAGGTAGCTGAGGCCGTACTCGCGCTGCAGGTCGCCGAGCAGGTCGAGGATCTGCGCCTGCACGAGCACGTCGAGCGCCGACACCGGCTCGTCGCACACGATGAGCTCGGGCGACAGGGCGAGGGCTCGGGCGATCGCCACGCGCTGCCGCTGCCCGCCCGACAGCTCGGACGGGTAGCGGCGAAGCATGGATGCCGGCAGGGCCACGTCGTCCATCAGGTGACGCACCCGCTTCGAACGCTCCGCCTTCGAGCCGCGCTTGTAGAACGAGAGGGGCTCCTCGACGATCCGCTCGATCGTGAACATGGGGTTAAGGCTCGAGTACGGGTCCTGGAAGATCGGCTGCACCTTCTGGCGGAACTGCCGGAGCGCGTCGCCCCTCAGAGCGGCGACGTCCTGACCGTCGAAGGTGATCGAGCCGCTGGTCGGCTCGACGATGTTCAGCAGCATGCGAGCCGTGGTGGTCTTGCCCGAGCCGGATTCGCCGACGATCGCGACCGTCTGGCCGCGCGGGATCGACAGCGAGACGTCGTCGACCGCGCGGAAGTCCTCGCCGCGGCCGCGCACCGGGTAGACCTTCGTCAGGTTCTCGATCTCGACGATGTTGTCGCGCGCGGGCGCCACCGCCCGGTCGCCGCGGAAGTCCTCCGGACGCAGCCGCACCGCCGCGACCGATGGCGCCGCCGCGACGAGCGACTTCGTGTACGCGTGCTGCGGGTCCTCGAGGATCTGCCGCGCCGGGCCCTGCTCGACCACGCGCCCGCGGTGCATGACGACGACCTTCGACGCGCGCTCCGCGGCGAGCCCCAGATCATGGGTGATCAGCAGCACGGCGGCACCGAGCTCGTTCGTCTGCTTGTCGATCTGGTCGAGGATCGTCTGCTGCACGGTGACGTCGAGCGCGCTGGTCGGCTCGTCGGCGATGAGCAGGCGCGGCCGGCACGCGAGGCCGATCGCGATGAGGGCGCGCTGGCGCATGCCGCCGGAGAACTCGTGGGGGTACTGCGTCGCCCGCTTCCCGGCATCCGGAAGACCCGCCGCCTCGAGCGCCTCGACCACTTTGTCCTTGACGCTCGAGCGGTCGGCGAGCCCGTGCGCGAGCAGCGTCTCGGCGACCTGCGTGCCGATCTTCGCGACGGGGTTCAGGTTCGACATCGGGTCCTGCGGCACGAGACCGATCTGCCGTCCGCGCACCTGCCGCATCCGGGCTTCGCCGAAGGTCGTGAGATCTTCGCCGTCGAGCAGGATCTGCCCGCGGGCGACACGGCCACCGGATGCCAGCAGGCCGATGATGGCCATCGCGGTCGTCGACTTCCCGGAGCCGGACTCGCCGACGATCGCGATGGTCTCGCCCGCGTGGACGTCGAGGTTCAGCCCGTCGACGGCGCGCACGGGGCCGTCCATGGTGGCGAAGTCGACGGCCAGGTCGCGGACCGAGAGGAGGGGCTGGGGGGATGCCGGAGCGGGGGGACCGGCGACATCGGAGGTCATCCCCCCATCCTCGCCCGCGGCGGTGCCGTTGCCCACCCCTCCCGCCCGATCGTCACACCCCCGTAACGCGTGAGGGGTCAAGAACTGTCGCCTGCGAGCCCGCTCGGCGACAGTTCTTGACCCCTCACGCGGCGATACGGTGGGCAGCATGCGCGTGGACCTCAACGCCGACCTGGGCGAGACCGTCGACGGGATGCCGACGGCCGACGACGAGGCCATGTTCGCGCTCGTGTCCAGTGCCAATGTCGCGTGCGGCGGACACGCGGGCGACGCCCGGTCGATGACGGATGCCGTGGAGCGCGCCGTACGCTTCGGCGTCGCCGTCGGCGCGCACCCCTCCTACGACGACCGCGAGAACTTCGGCCGCGTCCGACGTCACCCCCAGCCCGACGAGCTGCGCGAGAGTGTCGCTCGACAGCTGGACGCCCTGGCAGCGGCCGGAGCCGACATCCGCTACGTCAAGCCCCACGGCGCGCTGTATCACGCGGTGACCGAGGACCCCGAGCAGGCTCGCGCCGTCGTCGCAGCGGTGACCGACCTGTCGTCGCGCCTCGGGCGGGCCCTCCCCGTACTCGGCATGGACGGTGCGATCGCCGACGCCGCGGCATCCGTGGGCCTCGCCTTCGTGCACGAGGCGTTCCTCGACCGGGGATACACCGCGCGCGGCGGGCTCGTTCCGCGCGGCGAGCCCGGCGCCGTGGTCGAGGACCCGGAGCTCGTCGCCGAGCGTGCGCTGCACTTCGTGCGTGACGGCGAGATCGAGGCGGTGGACGGCACGCGCATCGCGGTGGATGCCGCATCCCTGTGCCTGCACGGCGACACCCCGTCGGCGGTCGCGATGGCACGGGCCGTGCGCGCCGCGCTCGACGACGCGGGCGTCGAGGTGCGCGCGCCGTGGTGACCTCCCGCCGTGGCGCGACCGGATCGAGGGTGCGGCTCCTGCCGTTCGGGGACCGGGCGGTGCTGGCCGAGGTCGCCGACCTCGCCGCCGTCCTGGAGCTGCACGTCGCGCTCGCCGCGGCCCCGCCGGACGGTGTCGACGACCTCGTCCCCGCCGCTCGCACCGTGCTCGTCGCGTTCGACCCGTCGCGTCTCTCCCGCGACGCCGTGCACGCCTGGATCCTGTCCTGCGACCAGCAGGGACCGGATGCCATCCTCCCCGGCCCCCTCGTCGAGGTGCCCGTGCGCTACGACGGCGCCGACCTCGACTCCACGGCCGAGACCCTCGGCATCCCCGTCGCCGAGCTCGTCCGCCGGCACGCGGCCGCCGAGTGGACGGTGGCGTTCACGGGCTTCGCGCCCGGTTTCGCCTACCTCGTGAGCCCGGACTGGCCGTACGAGGTCCCGCGTCTGGCCTCGCCGCGCACGCGCGTCCCGGCCGGTGCGCTGGGCGTCGCGGGCGAGTTCAGCGGCGCCTACCCGCGCGAGACTCCCGGCGGCTGGCGGCTCATCGGTTCGACCGAGGCGGTGCTGTTCGATCCGGATGCCGCCGACCCGGTGCTGCTGCCCCCGCGGGCGCGCGTGCGGTTCGTGCCGGAGCGCTCGCGCATCGCCACGGCAGCGGTGATCGGCGGAGGATTCGGGGCGAGCGGAGGACCGGATGCCGGTGATCCGTCCTCCGCTCTTCCCTCGTCCTCCGCTGGTCACCGACTTGCCGCACCCGCGCTGCGCATCCTCTCGCCCGGGGCAGCCGCGACCGTGCAGGACCTCGGTCGTCCCGGTCGCGCCGCGCTCGGGATCGCCCGTTCGGGCGCGCTCCACCGCGGGGCTCTGCGCGTCGCCAACCGCCTCGTCGGTAACGCCGAGACGGCGGCGGGACTCGAGATCGTGCTCGGCGGGTTCCGGGCGCGGGCGGAGCACGACACCTGGGTGTGCGTCACCGGAGCGCTCGCCGATGTGTCGGTCGACGGGCGGGCGGTGGATGCCTCTGCGCCCCTGCATCTGCCGGCCGGTGCCACGCTGGCGATCGGCGCCGCCCGCGCCGGGCTCCGGCTGTATCTGGCCGTGCGCGGGGGTGTGATCTCGTCCACCGCGTTCGGCTCGATGGCGAGTGACGTGCTCGCGGGGCTCGGCCCGGCACCGTTGGCGGCGGGCGACGTCATCCGGTCGGGAACCCCGGCGGGTCCTGTCCCGACCGTGGACGGCTTCCCCTGGTCGGTCCCGCCTGCGCTCATCGATGTGCCGCTGTCGGCGGGGCCCCGTGCCGACTGGTTCGCCGCCGGAGCGCTTGAGGCGATGACGGCTGCGACGTGGACCGTCTCGACGGACGCGGACCGCGTCGGCATCCGTCTCGACGGTCCCGCCCTTGCGCGCGCGCGGTCGGGCGAGCTGCCGAGCGAGGGGATGCGTCCGGGGGCGGTCCAAGTGCCGCCGCACGGTCGGCCGGTGGTGCTGCTCGCCGACGGTCCCGTCACCGGCGGGTATACCGTGATTGGGTTAGTTCCGGATGCCGCCCTCGACGCGCTCGCGCAGGCGCGTCCGGGTGATCGGGTGCGGTTCCGCAGCATGTGACCCGTGTCGCAGGGGAATGCCGGGCGGGCGCCCGCGGTTATACCGCAGGTCCGCAAACGCGTCAAGAATTCGACTGGACACGGCGAGTCCTCCCGCGTATGCTTGGACTTTGCGCTCCTCGATTCCCCCTGCCCTCATATGGTGGTCGGCTGAGCCTGCCCGTCCCCGCTTCACCGCGGTGTGCGACGAGCGGGTTTTCGGGGCAGGAACGCACTCCACCTGACGACAAGGAATCACGAGCCCCTCGCCCGGGCTTCTGGAGGTTATTCCCTTGGCTGCTGCGAGCAACGCATCCACCACCACCACCCCGAAGAGCGGACGCGGCGCATCCCGCCTCTCGTTCGCGAAGATCTCCGACAAGCTGACCGTTCCCGATCTGCTCGCCCTGCAGACCGAGTCGTTCGACTGGCTCGTCGGCAACGAAGCCTGGAAGGCGCGCGTCGCCGAGGCCCAGGCCGAGGGGCGCACCGACGTCCCCGAGATCAGCGGTCTGGAAGAGATCTTCGAGGAGATCTCGCCGATCGAAGACCTCAGCGAGACCATGCAGCTCTCGTTCACGAACCCCTACCTCGAGCCCGAGAAGTACTCGATCGAAGAGTGCAAGGAGCGCGGCAAGACCTACGCCGCCCCGCTGTACGTCGAGGCCGAGTTCATGAACCACCAGACCGGTGAGATCAAGACGCAGACGGTCTTCATGGGCGACTTCCCGCTCCAGACCGACAAGGGCACGTTCATCATCAACGGCACCGAGCGCGTCGTCGTGTCGCAGCTCGTGCGTTCGCCCGGTGTCTACTTCGACAAGACGCCCGACAAGACCTCCGACAAAGACATCGTGTCGGCCCGCGTCATCCCCTCGCGCGGTGCATGGCTCGAGTTCGAGATCGACAAGCGCGACCAGGTCGGCGTGCGCATCGACCGCAAGCGCAAGCAGTCGGTCACCGTCTTCCTCAAGGCCCTGGGCCTGACCAGCGAAGACATCCTCGCCGAGTTCGCCGGCTTCGACTCGATCGAAGAGACGCTGTCGAAGGACACCATCCTCACGAAGGAAGACGCGCTCCGCGACATCTACCGCAAGCTCCGTCCGGGCGAGCAGGTCGCCGCCGAGGCCGCCCGCGCGCTGCTCGACAACTTCTACTTCAACGCCAAGCGCTATGACCTGGCCAAGGTGGGTCGCTACAAGATCAACCAGAAGCTCGGCCTCGACAAGCCGCTGAGCGACTCGGTGCTCACCGTCGACGACATCGTCGCGACCATCAAGTACCTCGTGCGCCTGCACCGCGGCGACGTCACTTTCGACGGCACGCGCAACGGCCAGGCCGCCGAGATCCGTCTCGACACCGACGACATCGACAACTTCGGCAACCGTCGCATCCGCGCCGTCGGCGAGCTCATCCAGAACCAGGTCCGCACCGGTCTGTCGCGCATGGAGCGCGTCGTCCGCGAGCGCATGACCACGCAGGACATCGAGGCGATCACGCCGCAGACCCTGATCAACGTGCGCCCCGTCGTCGCCGCGATCAAGGAGTTCTTCGGAACCTCGCAGCTGTCGCAGTTCATGGACCAGAACAACCCGCTCGCGGGTCTGACCCACAAGCGCCGTCTGTCGGCGCTGGGTCCCGGTGGTCTGTCGCGTGAGCGCGCCGGCGTCGAGGTCCGTGACGTCCACCCCTCGCACTACGGCCGCATGTGCCCCATCGAGACCCCTGAAGGCCCGAACATCGGTCTGATCGGCTCGCTCGCCTCGTTCGCGCGCATCAACGCGTTCGGCTTCATCGAGACGCCGTACCGCCGCGTCGTCGACGGTCGCGTGACCGACACGATCGACTACCTCACCGCCAGCGAAGAGAGCGACCACATCGTCGCCCAGGCCGGTGTCGCCCTGCAGGCCGACGGCCACTTCGTCGAGGACCGCATCCTCGCCCGCCGCGGTCAGGGTGGCGAGGTCGACCTGTTCCCCGTCGACGAGATCGGCTACATGGACGTCTCGCCGCGCCAGATGGTGTCGGTGGCGACCTCGCTCATTCCGTTCCTCGAGCACGACGACGCCAACCGCGCCCTCATGGGTGCGAACATGCAGCGTCAGGCCGTTCCGCTCGTGCGCAGCGAGTCGCCCGTCGTGGGTACCGGTATGGAGGGCTTCGCAGCCATCGACGCCGGTGACGTCGTCACCGCCGAGAAGTCCGGCGTGGTGCTCGAGGTCTCGGCCGACGTCGTGACCATCCAGCTCGACGAGGGCGGCACGCAGGACTACTTCCTGCGCAAGTTCGACCGCTCCAACCAGGGCACGTCGTACAACCAGCGCGTCGTGGTCTCCGCCGGTGAGCGCATCGAGGCCGGCGAGGTCATCGCCGACGGTCCCGCGACCGAGAACGGCGAGCTCGCCCTCGGCAAGAACCTCCTCGTGGCGTTCATGACGTGGGAGGGTCACAACTTCGAAGACGCGATCATCCTCAGCCAGGACCTCGTGAAGGACGACACGCTGTCGTCGATCCACATCGAGGAGTACGAGGTCGACGCGCGCGACACCAAGCTCGGCAAGGAGGAGATCACCCGTGACCTCCCCAACGTCAGCCCCGACCTGCTGAAAGACCTCGACGACCGCGGCATCATCCGCATCGGTGCCGAGGTGCGTCCCGGCGACATCCTCGTCGGCAAGGTCACGCCCAAGGGCGAGACCGAGCTCAGCGCCGAGGAGCGCCTGCTCCGTGCCATCTTCAACGAGAAGAGCCGCGAAGTCCGCGACACCTCGCTGAAGGTGCCCCACGGCGAGCAGGGCACGATCATCGCCGTCAAGGAGTTCAACGCCGAAGACGGCGACGACGAGCTCGGCTCGGGCGTCAACCGCCGCGTCGTGGTCTACATCGCCCAGAAGCGCAAGATCACCGAGGGCGACAAGCTCGCCGGCCGCCACGGCAACAAGGGTGTCATCGCCAAGATCCTCCCGATCGAGGACATGCCCTTCCTCGCCGACGGCACGCCGGTCGACATCATCCTCAACCCGCTCGGCATCCCCGGTCGAATGAACTTCGGTCAGGTCCTCGAGCTCCACCTCGGCTGGATCGCCCAGCAGGGCTGGAAGGTCGAAGGCACTCCGGAGTGGGCCGCGCAGCTGCCCGAGTCGGCCCGCGAGGCCGCGCCCGGCACGAAGGTCGCGACCCCCGTGTTCGACGGTGCGTTCGAGGACGAGATCGCGGGTCTGCTCGACTCGACGATCCCGAACCGCGACGGCGACCGCCTGGTCGACCGCTCGGGCAAGACGCGCCTGTTCGACGGCCGCTCCGGCGAGCCGTTCCCGGCGCCCATCTCGGTCGGCTACATGTACATCCTGAAGCTGCACCACCTGGTCGACGACAAGATCCACGCGCGTTCGACGGGTCCTTACTCGATGATCACCCAGCAGCCGCTCGGCGGTAAGGCCCAGTTCGGTGGCCAGCGCTTCGGTGAGATGGAGGTGTGGGCGCTCGAGGCCTACGGCGCCGCGTACGCGCTGCAGGAGCTGCTGACGATCAAGTCCGACGACATCCTCGGCCGCGTCAAGGTGTACGAGGCCATCGTCAAGGGCGAGAACATCCAGGAGCCCGGCATCCCCGAGTCCTTCAAGGTGCTCATGAAGGAGATGCAGTCGCTCTGCCTGAACGTCGAGGTCCTCTCGGCCGACGGCACCGCGGTCAACCTGCGCGACACGGATGACGACGCGTTCCGCGCCGCGGAAGAGCTCGGCATCAACATCTCCAGCCGCTTCGAGTCCTCGTCGATCGACGAGATCTGAGCTTCCAGCTCAGCGACCCAGCTCAGATTTCAGAGAATTCCGACACAGGAGAACCAGTGCTCGAATCAACCACTTTCGATCAGATCCGTATCGGTCTGGCCACCGCCGACGACATCCGTCGTTGGTCCTTCGGTGAGGTCAAGAAGCCCGAGACGATCAACTACCGCACGCTGAAGCCCGAGAAGGACGGTCTCTTCGGCGAGCAGATCTTCGGACCCTCCCGCGACTGGGAGTGCGCCTGCGGCAAGTACAAGCGCGTGCGCTTCAAGGGCATCGTCTGCGAGCGCTGCGGCGTCGAGGTCACCAAGAGCTCGGTCCGCCGTGAGCGCATGGGCCACATCGAGCTCGCCGCGCCCGTCACGCACATCTGGTACTTCAAGGGCGTGCCCTCGCGCCTGGGCTACCTGCTCGACATGGCGCCGAAGGACCTCGAGAAGGTCATCTACTTCGCCGCCTACATGGTGATCTCGGTCGACGAGGATGCTCGTCACCGCGACCTCGCCACGCAGGAGAACAACATCCGTCTCGAGCTGAAGACGCTCGGCGACCGCCGCGATGCCCGCATCGCCGCCCGCCTGGCCAAGCTCGAGGAGGAGCTCGCCGCCCTCGAGGCGGAGGGCGCCAAGGCCGACCAGAAGAAGAAGGTCAAGGACGCCGCCGAGAAGGACATGACGGCGGCCCGCAAGAACGCCGACGAGCAGATCGCCAAGCTCGAGCGCGTGTGGGAGGACTTCCGCACGCTCGAGGTCGGCGCCCTCAAGCCCGAGGACGACGTCTTCCACGAGCTGCAGGACCGCTTCGGTCAGTACTTCGAGGCCCACATGGGTGCGGAGTCGATCAAGCGTCGCCTCGAGACCTTCGACCTGCAGGCCGAGGCCGACAGCCTCCACCTGCAGATCTCGGAGGGCAAGGGTCAGCGCAAGATCCGCGCGATCAAGCGCCTCAAGGTCGTCAACTCGTTCCTGCAGACCGGCATGTCGCCGGCCTCGATGGTGCTCGACGTCGTTCCGGTGATCCCGCCGGAGCTGCGCCCGATGGTCCAGCTCGACGGTGGCCGCTTCGCGACCTCCGACCTGAACGACCTCTACCGTCGCGTGATCAACCGCAACAACCGCCTCCGTCGCCTGATCGACCTCGGTGCCCCCGAGATCATCGTGAACAACGAGAAGCGCATGCTGCAGGAGGCCGTCGACGCCCTGTTCGACAACGGCCGCCGCGGTCGCCCCGTCACCGGTACCGGCAACCGCGCCCTGAAGTCCCTGAGCGACATGCTCAAGGGAAAGCAGGGTCGTTTCCGCCAGAACCTGCTCGGAAAGCGCGTCGACTACTCGGGTCGTTCGGTCATCATCGTCGGACCCCAGCTGAAGCTGCACCAGTGCGGTCTGCCCAAGCAGATGGCCCTCGAGCTCTTCAAGCCGTTCGTGATCAAGCGCCTGATCGACCTCGGCCACTCGCAGAACATCAAGGCCGCCAAGCGCGCCGTCGAGCGCTACCGTCCCGAGGTCTGGGACGTGCTGGAAGAGATCATCCGCGAGCGCCCCGTGCTGCTGAACCGTGCACCCACCCTGCACCGTCTCGGCATCCAGGCGTTCGAGCCCCAGCTCGTCGAGGGCAAGGCGATCCAGCTGCACCCGCTCGTGTGCGCGGCGTTCAACGCCGACTTCGACGGTGACCAGATGGCCGTGCACCTGCCGCTGTCGGTCGAGGCCCAGGCCGAGGCCCGCGTGCTCATGCTCGCCTCGAACAACATCCTGAAGCCCTCGGACGGCCGCCCGGTGACCCTGCCCTCGCAGGACATGATCATCGGCCTGCACCACCTCACCACCCTCAAGGAGGGTGCCGTGGGCGAGGGCCGTGCGTTCGGTTCGGTGGGCGAGGCGATCCTGGCCAAGGACGAGGGCACCCTCGACCTGCAGGCCAAGGCGCGCATCCGCATCCCCGGTCTGTCGTTCCTCGAGGGCCAGGCGCCCGAGGGCTACGAAAAGCACGGTCTCGTCGACGCCTCGCTCGGCCAGGCGATCTTCAACGACACGCTCCCCAAGGGCTACCCGTTCGTGCGCGAGCAGGCCGACAAGGGCAAGCTGTCGCAGATCGTCAACAAGCTGGCCGAGGAGTACCCCAAGGTCGAGGTCGCGGCATCGCTCGACCGCATCAAGGACGCCGGCTTCTACTGGGCCACCCGTTCGGGTGTGACCGTGGCGCTCAGCGACATCCTCACGCCCCCCAACAAGGGCGAGATCGTCGCCGGCTACGAGAAGCAGGCCGCGAAGGTCCAGGGCCAGTACGAGAAGGGTCTCACCACCGACGCCGAGCGCCGTCAGGAGCTCATCAAGATCTGGACCGAGGCCACCGACGAGGTCCAGAAGGCGATGCGGGACAACTTCCCCGCCGACAACACCATCAACCGCATGGTGTCGTCGGGCGCCCGTGGTAACTGGCTGCAGATCCGCAACATCGCGGGTATGCGAGGCCTGGTGAACAACCCCAAGGGTGAGATCATCCCGCGTCCGATCATCTCGTCGTACCGTGAGGGTCTCTCGGTCGCCGAGTACTTCATCGCCACGCACGGTGCCCGTAAGGGTCTGGCCGACACGGCCCTCCGTACGGCCGACTCGGGGTACCTGACCCGTCGTCTCGTCGACGTCTCGCAGGATGTCATCATCCGCGAGGAGGACTGCGGCACGTCGAAGGGCCTCGAGCTCCCGATCGCCGCTGCCGACTCGACCGGTTCGCTGGTCAAGGACGCCAACGTCGAGAACTCGGTGTTCGCCCGCACGCTCGCCACGGCGGTCGTCGACGCGCAGGGCACCGTGCTGGCCGAGGCCGGCGACGACGTGGGCGACGTGCTCATCGACAAGCTGGTCGCCGGTGGCGTCGAGACGATCAAGGTCCGCTCGGTGCTGACCTGCGACTCGGCCGTCGGTGTCTGCGCGAAGTGCTACGGCCGTTCGCTGGCCACCGGCAAGATCGTCGACATCGGCGAGGCCGTCGGCATCATCGCGGCCCAGTCGATCGGTGAGCCCGGTACCCAGCTGACGATGCGTACCTTCCACACCGGTGGTTCCGCCTCGGCAGACGACATCACGCAGGGTCTGCCCCGCGTGCAGGAGCTCTTCGAGGCCCGTACCCCCAAGGGTGCGTCGCCGATCGCCGAGGCCGACGGCCGCATCACGATCGACGAGACCGACAAGGCCAAGAAGGTCATCCTCACGCCCGACAACGGCGATGAGCCGGTCGTCTACCCCGTGCTGAAGCGTGCGACGCTCCTCGTCGAGGACGGCCAGCACGTCAAGGTCGGCGAGCCCCTCCAGGTCGGAACGCTCGACCCCAAGGAGGTCATGCGCGTGCAGGGTGCCCGCGAGGTGCAGAAGTACCTCGTCAACGGCGTCCAGGGCGTGTACCGCTCGCAGGGTGTGCCGATCCACGACAAGCACATCGAGGTCATCGTCCGACAGATGCTCCGCAAGGTCACCGTCGTCGACCACGGCGACACCGACCTGCTGCCCGGTGAGCTGGTGGACTTCAAGCGCTACCAGACCATCAACCGCGAGGCGGTCGGCGAGGGCAAGCGCCCGGCGTCGGGTCGTCCCGAGCTGATGGGTATCACCAAGGCGTCGCTCGCGACCGAGTCGTGGCTGTCGGCCGCGTCGTTCCAGGAGACCACCCGCGTCCTGACGCAGGCGGCCATGGAGGGCAAGAGCGACCCGCTCGTCGGCCTCAAGGAGAACGTCATCATCGGAAAGCTCATCCCCGCCGGAACCGGACTTGCGAAGTACCGCAACGTCACGGTCGAGGCGACGGAGGAGGCGAAGAGCGAGCGGTACCCCAACCGCATCTTCGCGTCCGACGGTGCGTACTCCGACGCCGACCTGAGCTACGTCGACTTCGACAGCTTCTCGACGGACGACTTCACGCCCGGTACGTACAACTGAGCAAAGGGTGGGGCCGGCGTGCCGGCCCCACCCGATCGACGGATGCCATGCCTCGGCGCGGCATCCTGATCCCCGAAGGCCCCCGGCGTATGCCGGGGGCCTTCGTCGTGTCCGGCGTGTATCCCGTTCGTGACGCGTACGCCACGCGGCGTGTCGGGTGCCGTCGAGGCCGGGGGAGTGCGCCTACCGTTGTCGCGGAGGAATGCATGGCCCGGATCGGTGGACGCAGCCTGTGGCTGGCATGGCCGGCGGGGCTGTTCTGCCTCGCCGCGGTGGCCGGGCTGGCGGTGCTCGCGGCTCCCGGCGTGCCGGGAGCCGTCTCCTTCGTCGGCGACACCCTCCGGGCGGCGTCCGGCCGACCCGCCACGGTGGAGGCCGAACCGGCGGAGCCGGCCACCGACTGTCGTCACCTGTACTCGCAGCCGATGTGGTCGTCGCTCGTCTGGTCGCCGGAGGCGCTGCTCTCGCAGCGGCGGACCGCCCCTCTCTCGACGCCCGAGGCGGTCGCCGCGGCGACGCCGACGACGATCGTCACCTGTCACTGGCGCGGGGTCGGCGGCCGCTTCCTCGAGACGACCGTCTCGATCGTCACCCCGGAGGGTTCTGCCGCCGCCGCCGCGACCCTCTCCTCGCAGGGGTTCGCCTGCGAGACGGCACCGGATGCGACGCAGACGGCCGTGACGCACTGCGAGCGGGTCTCGGGCGAGGTGGACGAAGTGCACGACCTGCGCGGCGATCGATGGGTGTCATCGACCCTCAGCGGCTGGTCACCGGCCGATTACGCCGCGGTCGTGGCATCCCGTGCCTTCTTCGGCGGATGACGCCGCACGGGATCACCCGAAGATCGAAGTGATGATGCTCGCGGTGTACCCGGTGGGGGCGAGGTTGGAGTACTGGGTGTCGATCAGCACGTCGTCGCGCCAGTAGAGCGTGCGACCGTCGTTGACCGGGTAGGTCTCGTTGATCCACGTCTTCTCGCAGCGCGTGCCCGCGTCGGGGGTGTAGCAGCTGAAGCCCTGCGTCGCCACGAGCTCGTTGAGCATGTCGAGGGCGGGCCCGCGGTCCATGCGCGAGACGGTGGTGGTGAGCCCGGTCGTGTCGGCGGCGGGGTCGCGCCACACGCAGATGAGCGAGCCGTCGGGCTGCACGCCCGTGGCGACACCCAGCGAGGGGTCGTTCAGCGGTACGGCGCCCAGCTGCGAGAGGACGTCGGCCGACAGCATCGCTTTGCAGTCGGCGGGCAGACGCACCGCGGTGGGGGCGCGCGAGAAGGTGGGGATGTTCGACGGGGTCGGAGACGTCGACACCGGTGCCGGCGCGTCGGGAGCCGCCTCCTCCGCGGCGGGTGCGCACGCGGTCAGGGCGAGCAGGGCGGCGCTGACGAGGGCCGCCGAGGCGGCCGGGCGGAGCGGGCGACGGGACATGGGAACACCCTAAGCGGAGGTTCCGACACGGTCGAGACGCACTTCCGTCGGCACGCCTGCGCGTCTCGTCGCCACCGGCGGGTTAGCCTTGCGCGGCAATCACCGCGTGAGGAGACCCCATGAGCGACAACACGTCGGGCGGCGACCGCGTCGCTACGCCGAAGGACTCGTACGGCGACCCCGTCGCCGAACCGTCCGACAACGCGCACGACGTCGTCGGACGAGCCCACGAGGGACTCGCCGACGCCGAGGCCGCGCGCCGCGATGCCGTCGACCCCCGAGCCGCCGAGGCCGCGTGGGACGAACGCGAGCAGCACGAGCACCGCGACGCCGCGTCCGTCGCCGACCGCCGGGAGCACCCGGCGCCCGTCGTGCACGACGCGTCGCCCATCGAGCCGCAGACCGCGCCTGCCGGCGCACCCACCTCGTCCGTCGACCTCGACGACGAGGACGCCCGCTGGGCCGCCTACGCCGCCTCCGCCGAGCCGGAGCAGCAGACGACCGCGTACCCGCGCCACGACGACGACACCCGCACCAGTGCGTCGCCCGCCGCCGAGACCGCCGTCGTCGCGGGATCCGGCGCCGCTGTCGCCGGTGCCGGTGCCGGTGCCGGTGCTGGTGCTGGTGCCTCCTCCGAGGAGCCGACGCGCGCCTACGGGGGACCGCAACCCATCTTCGTGCAGGCGCCCGAGGCGCCCCGCCCCCGCGGCAACCGCGGCGCCGCCGGCGCCATCGGCCTGCTCGCGGCCCTCTCCTTCGCCGTGCTGTACCTGGCCGCGACGCTGGGCCTGCGCCTGCTGACCGACGGCCTGCAGATCGCCGAACTGGGTACCGCCGCGCTGTCCGCCCTGACCACATGGGAGCTGTGGGTACCGACCGCCGCCTTCTACGTCGGCTTCTGGTTCCTGGGCGCGCTCATCAACCGCGGCCGCTGGGGGCACTGGGTGATCTGGGGCCTCGTCGTCGGCGTGGTGGCCTGGGCCGGGTACCTGCTCGGTGTGCTCCTGGCCGCCCCGTTCTGGATGATCACCGCGCGCCAGTCGGTCGAGCTGCTGCAGGACAACGCACTGGCACCTCTCGCGATCGTCGCCTTCGTGCTCGGCCGTGAGCTGACGATCTGGTTCGGTGCCTGGGTGGCGGCTCGCGGCCGTCGCGTGACCGAGCTCAACGCCGAGGCCCAGCGCGAATACGAGCGCACGCTCGAGGCGGGTCCTCAGCTCTCGCAGCGCTGAGACACCGGGCCATGACGAACGAGCCGCGACCGGCGGGGGTGACCCCGCCGGTCGCGGCCGTTTTCGCCTCCGTCATCTTCGTCGCCCTCTCGATCGCCGCCCTCGGGGTGGTGAGCCTGGTGCTCGACGCCGACGTCATCCCGGTGCGTGGCCTCGGGGTGGTGCCGGGGGTGATCGGACAGCTGGCGGCACTCGCCTCCTTCGCGGGGATCCTGCTCTGGGGTCTGCGGGCCGTGCCGCCGAGTTACCTCACCGCGGTCCCGTGCGCGATCGCGGCGTACGTGGGTGAGATCGTCGGGGTCGTGGTCGGCGCGCTCGTCAGCGGTTCCGACCCGGCGCGCGGGCTCGCGGCCGCCGGCAGTGTCGCGCTGGGCTTCGCCGGCCCCGTCGTGGCGGCGGTGGGGCTGGTCGCCGGGCTCTTCGGCATCCTTCTCGTCCGTTCCCGCACGAGCGGCCCGCGGTGGGGGTGGGAGGACGACGACGAGGGGGACCGCGCAGCCTGACGCGCGGGAGTCGTGGCATCCGCTCTTTCCCGGGCGTGTCGGGCTAGCGTAGAGCCGTGGAGCGGTCGCTCGAAAGCCAGGTGGGTCAGGCGGTGGACGCCTGGCTGCGTTGGCTGCCCCGGTGGGAACCGGCGAACCACCGTGGCCGTGTCGCCCCGTGCCGGCGCTGCTTCGGCTCTCCCGTGCTCTCGGCCGCCGGACTGGGAGCCGACGTCCCCCACGGCGTGCAGCACGGACTGTCCACGCGCGTGAAGGGCATCGTCGACCACGCCGTCGCCGAGTACACCGCCCGCAACCTCCCGATGCTGCAGGCCGAGCTCGACCAGCAGGCCGAGCGCAACCGGCGTCGTTCCTATCGCCCGGCCGAGGGCCTCGAGCCCGAGTTCGAGGGAATGCCGCTGGATCCCGATCCGGAGCCCGGTTCGCCGTTCCTGTTCACCCTGTCGGGCCTGGCCGCAGAAGAGGATGCAGCGATCCCGGCCCTGCCCCCGCTGTCGGATGCCGCGAAGGCGGCGCTGCGCCAGGAGGTGGGTCTGGCCGACGACTACGCGAACATGATCGGCCGCGAGGTGTGCTCGATCCTGCTCCACCACCGGCTGCGCATCCAGGCGGCCGTCGCGGAGTACGTCGAACCGCAGATCGCCGCGCTCCTCGACGACCTCACACGCTCCTTGGACGCGCCCTTCGATCCGCGGGAGTCCGAGCCGCCGGCATCCTGAGCCGCCTGTGCACGAACGGCCGGTGCGATCAGTCGACTTTGTTAGCATCGTCGGGTCGTTCGCCGGGGTCGCGGACGGATCTTTCGGAGGGAGCTCGATGCCGCAGCGGCTTCCCTCGTCGCCGCCCATCCTGCCCGGGCTCGCGTACATCCGTCCCCTGGGCTCGGGCGGCTTCGCCGATGTCTTCCTCTACGGGCAAGACATGCCGCGGCGCGACGTGGCCGTGAAAGTTCTGCCGAGCGACGTGCGCGATGCCGATCTGCTGCGCATGTTCAACGCCGAGGCCGACGTCCTGGCCCATCTGTCGGCGCATCCCTCCATCGTCACGGTGTACCAGGCCGGGATCTCCGCCGACGGCCGGCCCTACATCGTCATGGAATACTGCCCGGGCTCGCTCGCCCAGCGCTTCCGCGTGGAGCGGATGCCGCTCGCCGAAGTGCTCTCGATCGGGGTGCGCATGTCGGGTGCTCTCGAGTCGGCGCATCACGCCGGCCTCATCCACCGCGACGTCAAGCCCAGCAACATCCTCGTCACGACCTTCGGTGCGCCCGTGCTCGCCGACTTCGGCATCTCGTCGTCGCTCGTGCGGCAGGGCGCCGACGAGATGATGGCGATGTCGGTGCCCTGGAGCGCACCCGAGGTCGTCGCCGAGCAGACCGCCGGCACCGTCGCGAGCGAGGTCTGGAGCCTCGGGGCGACGGTGTACTCGTTGCTCGCCGGGCACAGTCCCTTCGAACGTCGCGAGAAGGGCCAGAACTCCCGCGAGCAGCTGAGCCGGCGCATCGCCCGGGCCTCCTACACCGACATCCCCCGGGCCGACGTGCCCGCCGACCTGCAGCGCGTGCTCGCGCGGGCCATGTCGCGCAACCCCGCCGATCGGTATCCCCACGCCCGCGAGTTCGGCGAGGCGCTGCAGACGGTGCAGGCCGAGATGGGTCTCCCCGCGACGCCGCTCGAGGTGCCCGCAGCCGAGTGGGCTCCCGCCGCACGTGCCGTCGACTTCGCCGACGGCACGCTGCGCGGCCCCGCCCGCTCGCACATCGAGCGCGAGGGCGCCCGCAAGCATCGCGCGCCGGCGGGCGTCGCCGGCTACGCCCGCGACGAAGACACCGACATCGCCTCTCCCGCGTCGCGGCGGCTCCACCCGCTGCCGTGGGTGCTCGCCGGGGCGACGACCGTGACGGCGGGGGCCGTGGTGGTGGCCGCGCTGTATGCGACGGGTGTGCTCCGATGAAGCGTACGACGCTCGCCGGTCTCACCGCCGCGGTGGTCTCGGCCGCCCTGGTCGTGACGGCGAGCATCGTGTGGCCGGGTCTCGACGCGCAAGAGACGCCCGAGGTCGACACCTCCGTCTGGGCCCTGCAGACGGGCGACGGCCAGCGGTACGCCCGCGTCAACACCGCCGTCGGCGAACTCGACACCGTCCGTGCGGCGGGCAACCCCAGCCAGGTGGCGCAGGCCGGTGACGGCGCCTACCTCTTCACCGACAGCTTCAGCAAGCTCACGCGGATCGACGAGGCGCGCCCCGTCGACCTGCAGGAGGAGCAACTCCAGACCGCCCCCGCCACACCCGCGGGGACCACCTCGGTCGTCACCGCGGGCGACTACGTCGTCTACCGGACGGATGCCGGGACGCTTTTCGCCGGACGCCTGAGTCGCGCCGGACAGGCCGGTGTCGAACTCGATCCCTTCGGCGCGGCCGAAGACGACGACGCGGCGGCGTATACGGCGGATGCCGTGGCGCTCGACGACAGGGGCATGCTGTTCGCCTACTCCTCCGCGGACGGGTCGGTCATCCGGTACGACGTCGAATCCGACGAGCTCCGCGGGTGCGACGCCCTCGATGCCGACATCGCCGCCCCCGTTCTCTCGGCCGCCGGCGACGAGTGGGTTCTCCTCGACTCCGATTCCGGCCGCGTCTGGGTGCGCGGCGATGACCCCGTCGACATCGACACGGGCGATCAGGTCGTCGTGGGCGACGCCGATCCCGATGCCCGCGCCGTGTACGTCGCCGATGATCAGTCCCTGTGGACGATCCCCATCGACGGTTCCGAGCCCCGGCGCGAGATGGGCGGCGGGGGCAACGTGCTGGGTCAGCCCGCCCGACCCGTATGGCATCAGGGCATCGCGTACGCCGCGTGGCTGCTCCCGGGCGACTCCCGTGGAACACTGTGGCGGTCGGACCAGGGCGAGACCGGGCTAGACTACGGTGGCGCGACCATGCCCGACCAACGTCGTCCGGTGTTCGTCGCGACCGACCACGCGATCATCTTGAACGAGACGCGGACGGGCTGGGTGTGGACAGTGCCCGACGGTGCGCTCGTCGCCTCCAGCCAGAACTGGTCGCTGGACGACCGCACCGAACAGACGACCGTGCAAAGCGATGAGCAGCTCAGCGTCGTGCTCGATCCGAAGCCCCCGATCGCCGAGCCCGATGCGTTCGGCGTCCGCCCGGGCCGCCTCGTCGCGCTGCCCGTGCTGCTCAACGACCACGACCCCAACGAAGACGTGCTGAGCATCGTCGGCGAGAGTGTGACGGGACTCGACCCCGGCTTCGGAACGCTCACCCTCACCGACTCCGGCCAGCGGCTCGCGGTCCGGGTTGCGCCGAACGCCACAGGTAGCGCGACGTTCTCGTACGCCGTGACGGACGGCACGACCGCCGACGGGCTGACCTCCGCGCCCACCACCGTCACGCTCACGGTCTCACCCGCCGACGCCAACGCCGCGCCGGTGTGGTGCGGAGTCGACACGTGCCTGCAGCCGTGGCCCACGCCGGAGGTCGCACGCGGGGGCACCGTGACGGTGCCGGTGCTGCCCGGGTGGGTCGACCCCGACGGTGACCCCCTGCTGTTGCTCTCCGTCGAGAACCCGGGCGGTGTCGGGACAGTGGCCGCCACACCCGGCGGAGACGTCGTCTACCAGCACGCCGACGACGGATCCGGGGGAGAGCAGAGCATCGAGCTCGACGTCACGGTCGCCGACACGCGAGGTGCGACGACCACGAAAGCGCTCGTCGTTCGCGTCGCTCCCGACCCCGGCCTCGCCGCGCAGTCGTTCGCCGTCGTCGACACGGTCGGCTCGTCGGTGTCGGTCGACGTCGGACCCCACGTGACCGGCACCGCCGGCGACATCTCGCTCACCTCGGTGCGCGTCCTCGACGGTGCGACCGCGACCGCGACGGTCGTCGGCGGCAGCACGACCTTCGAGCTCACGGCCTCGCAGCCGGGCGTCTACCGCGTCGACTTCACCGTCGACGGCGGAGGCCGCGACGCGAACGCGACGGCGCGGATCACCCTGCTCCCGGCGGACGCCCCGGCGCAGCTGTCGACCTCCCCGGTCGTGGCGTTCGTGCGACCGCAGGAGGACGCGACGCTCGACGTCTTCCGCGCGGTGTCCAATCCCACGGGTCGGGTGCTGCTGCTGAGCGATGTCACCCCCCAGGCCGAGGACGGCGCCTCGCTCACCGTCGACACCGTGGGGCAGAACGATCTCCGGGTGTCGGGCAGTACGTCCGACGGCGCGGCGGGCCTGCTCGGCACCGTGTCCTACGCGGTGAGCGACGGAACCGATGACGAGGGCTCGCGCGTCACGGGGGAGGCCACGGTATACCTCCTCCCGCCGGCCCCCGAGATCGCCCCCATCGCCGTCGACGACACCGTGACGGCGCGTGCGGGGGCGCAGATCGACATCCCCGTCCTCGACAACGACGTCTCACCCGCGGGTGGGCGTCCCACGCTCGATCCGTCCAGCATCCAGGCCACGCCCGCAGCGGACGGCCTCGCCTTCGCATCCGCAGGCGTGCTTCGCTATCTCGCCCCGACGACGCCCGGATCGTACGAGGTGTCCTACCGCGTGTCGAGCACCGGAACGCCGTCCCTGTGGGACGAGGCGACGGTGCGCATCACGGTGCTCGGCGCCGAGGCCAACCGCGCGCCGATCCCCGCCACCCTCGAGGGGCGGGTCCTGAGCGGCGGGACGACGTCGATCGACTTCGACGCGTTCGGAATCGATCCCGACGGCGACTCCGTGGTCCTCGACCGCATCGTCGCGCAGCCCGACCGCGGCACGGCATCCGTCTCGCCCGACGGGTCGTCGATCCTGTACTTCTCCATTCCGGGCGACCGCGGTCAGGTGTCGTTCCGCTACCGTGTCTCCGACTCCGCCGGTGCGACGGGCGAGGGCACGGTGCGCATCGGGGTCCTGGATGCCGAGGCCAACCCGAGTCCGATCACCTTCACCGACTACGTGCAGGTGCAGGCGGGGGCGGACCGGACCATCCGCGTCAGCCCCCTCGCCAACGACATCGACCCGACGCAGGGCCGACTCTCGCTCACCGGTGTGCGCCCCGATCTGCCCGAGACCCTCGTCGACGGCAGTGACAATCCCGAGTACGCGCGTCTCGAGGGGTTCATCGAGACGGTGTCGGACACGGCCGTCGTCCTCCGCGCCGGAGATCGACCGGCGACCCTGTCGTTCCTGTACGACGTCTCGTCCGACTCCGGCAACACCGGGCGGGGGCTGATCGTCGTCAAGGTCGTCCGCGAGAGCGTCGCCGACTATCCGGTCGTCGCCGATACGGTGCTGACCGTCGAGAACCGCGACGACTTCGCCGCGGGCGTCGACGTCATCGCCGGCAAGGCCAGTTGGTCGGGCGGAGACGTGAGCGCGCTCGGCGTGGCGCTGTGGGGCGATCCCGCCGACGTCCGGATCGAGGGGCGGCGCATCTCGGGTGAGCTGCCGACGACACGGCGGGTGATCCCCTTCGCCGTCACCGGGCGTGCCGGTGACGCCGACGTCACGACCTACGCGTTCCTCCGGGTGCCCGGTGACGACGACCTCAGCCTGTCCCTGCGTCCGAACGCCGCCCAGCGAGTCGACGAGCTCGCCGCCGTCTCGTTCGACATGGCATCCCTCGTCGCCGTGCCCCGTCGCGCCACGCTCGAGGTGGGCACGGAGGCGACCACCACGGGCGTTCGCGCCGAGGGTCGGTGCTCGGTCGCCGGCTCCGTGGTCACGTACGACGCCGGGGAAGGGTCTCCGTGGACCGACGCCTGCCGCGTCCCCGTCCGGGTGGCGGGCAGCGAGGAGTGGACGGTGCTGTCGGTGCCCGTGGGCGTAGTGGCACGCGATCCGCAACCCGAGCTGCGCCCGGGCGCGCTCACGGTGGGGCCGGGAGAGACGGCCACCTTCGACCTGCGCAACATGACCTCGTGGCAGCTCGGACGCGAAGACGGGGCGGGGGTCCGTTACGCCCTGGAGTACTCCGGATCCGCGTTCGCGGTGTCGCTCGACGGCTCGATTGTGACGGTGACCGGAAACGACCGCGCCCTCCCCGGCGCCGAGAACGCCGCCGTCATCTCGATCACCAGCCACGCCGCGGTCGCCCCCGCCCGTCTCGTCCTGCGCGTCGGTGCCGCGCCGTCGACGCTTCCGCAGGGAGGAACGACGTCGTCGCAGTGCTCGCAAGCGTCGGGTTCGGGCTGCACGATCGACGTGGTCGGTGCCCCGGGCGAGGTCAACCCCCTGCCCCGGACCCCGCTCGAGGTCGTCGCCGTGAGCCCGACGGCCGCGTGCACGGGCGTGAGCTTCGCCGTCGCCTCGTCGACGAGCGTTTCGGCCTCGTGGGCGGCGGACGCCCCCGGCGCGACCTGCAGCGCGAGCGTCACGCTGCGCGACGCGCAGGGCCGTACGACGGCGGCCGGCCGAGACGCCCGTGTCGTCCTCGACCTGCTCGGCTACCCGCGGGGCCCCGCGAGTGTGCGCCAGACGGCGTTCGCCGACGGGTCGCTGACCCTGCGGGTCGATCCGGGTGAGGCGGGCCGCGCCTACCCCGGTCTCTCCGGTTTCACCGTGCGCACGGGTGGACAGATCGTCGGACAGTGCGGGGCCGACGGATCGTGCCCGCCGATCTCGGCCCCCAACGGTGAACAGCGCGAATACGTCGTCACGGCCGTCAACGCCGTGGGGGAGTCGCGCGGTTCCGTTCGCACCACCGGCTGGGCCTATCGCGCGCCCGCCCCGCCGCGTGAGCTCGCCTTCACCCCGGTTCGCACCGACGGCGCCGGCGGCGTCGCCGATCTGGTCATCAGCGGCGTCGACGGGGCCGAGACGGGCAGCCTCGAGATCTCCAGTCCCGTGGGCGACACCGTCCGCGTCGACGTCGGCCGCAACCAAGACGTGGTGCAGGTGCGCCGCTTCGTCGTCGGCTCGAACGACGCCACCGCCGTCACCGTCCGCCCCTTCTCGCGTTTCACCCTGCCTCCGGGGCTCGGCGGAGCCTCGAACGGCAGCGAGCTCGTGGGCACCGCGCACGGCGTGGGCATCGCGCAGAACCTCGCCCTGAACCTCACCTCGCGCTCGACGGGCAACCAGCAGTCCACCGTCGTCGCCGTGGGGTCGGCCCAACCGAACGGCGCCGACGTGGAGCTGGCGTACGACATCGCCGAGGGGCGATCCCGGTGCCAGCCGGGGTCGGGATCGGCCCGCGAGGAGTTCCCGGGCCGCAACGACGGCGAGAGCTACGACTACACCCTCTGCGTCGAGACGTTCTTCCGCGGGGAGTCCTACGGCGTCGTGTCGGTGAAGCAGAGCCTGAACGTGGCGCAGGACGCCGCCGCCCCCACGGGCTACACCTTCCGCGTCGATCCGCAGGCGGAGGTGAAGGGCGACGCCGCCCGGTGGTACATCGACCGCAAGATCGAAGCCGGCAGCACACCGCCGCGCAACAACGAGGTGAAGTACGAGAACTGGAACGACGGATCCACCGTGTTCGACCGCGATCCGAACATCCTCGTGTACTTCGAGCACAAGGTCTGGAAGACGCAGTCCCAACGCGGCAGAGTCGAACCGGCCGCGGGAAGCGCCCCGTACCAGGTCCAGGCGAGCTGGAAGGTCGCGAGCTGCGAGGCCGGCGGTGCGCTCCGCGCCGAAGGTGCCTCGTCGAGCGGCCGGGCCACCTTCGCCTTCTCGTACGACGACGCCGTCTACCGCGACAAGAGCGGTGCCGTTCTCCCCAAGACGGAAGGCAACCCGACCCTCGTCCCCGCCGGGGCCACCACCGTCGAGAACGTCGGTGTCAGCGTCGACTGGTCCACAACCGGGTGGAACCTCGACACAGCCACCGCGAAGCTCTCCGGCCCGTGCAAGCCCGGCGCCTGACGCCCCCCGACCCCGCCGATCCGGCATCCGTTCGATCACGCCCGAAGGAACACGACATGACGATCACCCAGGAGCAGGCCACCTGGTTCGCCCAGACCTTCGCGCAGATCGCCGACAACGTCGAGCGCGCCGTCCTCGGCAAGCGTCACGTCGTGGAACTCGTCCTCACGGCGATGCTCAGCGACGGTCACGTCCTCCTCGAGGACGTCCCCGGTACGGGCAAGACGTCGCTCGCCCGTGCCGTCGCGCAGTCGGTGCAGGGCACGAACACCCGCATCCAGTTCACGCCCGACCTCCTGCCGGGCGACATCACCGGCATCACCGTGTACGACCAGAAGACGGGGTCGTTCGAGTTCCACACCGGGCCGATCTTCGCCAACATCGTGCTCGCCGACGAGATCAACCGGGCCAGCCCCAAGACCCAGTCGGCGCTGCTCGAGGTGATGGAGGAGGGCAAGGTCACCATCGACGGCGTCTCGCGTCCGGTGGGCGTGCCGTTCCTGGTGCTGGCGACCCAGAACCCCGTCGAGCAGGCCGGCACGTACCGCCTGCCCGAGGCCCAGCTCGACCGCTTCCTCCTGCGCACCTCGCTCGGGTACCCCGATCACGCCGCCACGGTCCGCATCCTCGACGGCGCACCGGTCGCCACCGCCGACCTGCGCCCGATCATCACCCCGCAGGCGCTGGTCGGCATGGCCGACCTCGCGGCATCCGTGTACGTCGACGCCCTCGTGCTCGATTACATCGCCCGACTCGTGGATGCCACCCGCACGGCCGACGAGGTGCGCCTCGGCGTCAGCATCCGAGGGGCCCTCGCCCTGACCCGGGCCACCCGTGCCCGCGCGGCGGCGCAGGGGCGCACCTACGCCACCCCCGACGATGTCAAAGCCCTCGCGGTCGCGGTGCTCTCGCACCGGCTGATCCTCCACCCCGAGGCGGAGTTCGACGGCGTCACGCAGGAGGCGGTCATCGGCCAGGTGCTGTTGGACACGCTCCCTCCCACGCAGCGCGAGAGCGCGTGACGATGCCCCCGGCCGAGCAGACCGCGCCACCGGCGGGAGGTGACGCGTGCCCGAGTCCGATCTGACCGCGTCGCGGCTGACGCGCACCTCCGCGCGCACGATGCGCACCGGCTCGAGCACGTCGGTCACCTCGACCGCGGTGCGGCGTCAGCGGCGCATCGTGCGCGCCGTCGTGCGCGCGACGGAGGTGTGGCGGGCCGTCGTCGCCGCTGTCGTGGGCGCCGGGCGTTGGGCCGGTCGCACGGTGCGCCCGGCAGGAGCGGTCGTCACGATCGCGGCCACCGTCGGTCTGACGCTCGGGACGGTGTTCGGATGGGTGGAGTGGATGGTCGCCGGCGTCGCCGGCCTGCTGCTCGTGGTGATGAGCATCCCCTTCCTCTTCGGCGCCCGCGCCTACGACGTCGATCTGACGCTGCAGCACGAGCGTGTCGTCGCCGGACACGGGGTGACGGGCGAGATCGTCGTCCGCAACGACAGTGCGCGCCCCGCCCTGCCCGGACGACTCGACATCCCCGTGGGACGCGGGCTGGTGGAGTTCGCGGTGCCGTTCCTGCGCTCCGGGCATGTCTCGCGCGAGCCCCTCGACATCCCTCCGCTCCCGCGCGGCGTCGTGCGGATCGGCCCCGTCACGACCGTGCGCAGCGACCCGGTCGGGCTGCTCCGGCGCGAGCACTCCTTCGACGACGTCCACGATCTCTTCGTGCATCCGCGCACGGTGGCGCTCCCTTCGACGAGCGCCGGACTCATCCGCGACCTGGAGGGCAGCGCCACCCGCCGTCTCGTGGATGCCGACATGTCGTTCCACGCCATCCGCGAGTACGTACCGGGCGACGCGCGCCGTCAGGTGCATTGGAAGTCGACCGCCAAGACCGGCCGACTCATGGTCCGGCAGTACGAGGAGTCCCGGCGCTCGCGCATGGCGATCGTGCTGGCAGCGGCCACGGCGGAGTACACGGATGCCGACGAGTACGAGCTCGCCGTCTCCGCTGCGGCGTCGCTGGGCTTGCGTGCCGTCCGCGATGCCCGCGACGTCGACATCGTCACGGGGTCCGAGATCCCCCGCGTCGTGAAGGGCCGCCTACGCGCGATCCGTCATCTCCCGGTCGTGTCACGACGGGCCATGCTCGACGGGTTCAGCGGACTCGGCCGCCATGACAACACCATGCCCGTCGAAGACGTGTGCCGCCTGGCATCCGAATCCACCGAGCGCTTGTCGATCGCCTTCGTCGTCGTGGGGGCGGCTGTGCCCCTCACCCGGCTGCGGCAGGCGGCGCTGGCGTTCCCGGCCGACACCGCGGTCGCGGCGGTGATCTGCGACGAACGCGCGCATCCGCGCATGCAGAGCGTCGCCGGCCTCACCGTCCTGACCATCGGCACACTCGACGACCTCTCGGGGTTGCTGGTGCGGGGGGCCGCCTCGTGAGCGCACGTCAGCACGCACGCTCCGTTGCACGCCGTCGCGACCCGTCGTCGACGCCCCGTCGAGTGGCCGGGGCCGCGTACACGGCGGCGTCGGTCGCCCTGGCTGCGGTGGCGGCGTGGCCCGTGTACGCGACGGGCGCGTTCGTGCTGCTCGTGGTGGTGTCCGCGCTCGCCGCGGCGGCGGTGGTCGCGGTCGTCTCGTGGCGTCGGTGGGGCGGGTGGGCGCTCACGGTCGGGCTCGTGGTCGCCTTCGCCGTTCTTGCCGTGCCGGTGGCGGTGCCATCGCGGATGACGTCGGTGCTCGATGGAGCGCGGGGTCTGGGCGAAGCCTTCGGCGGGGTGATCGTCGCCTGGAAGGATCTGGTCACGGTCGATCTGCCGGTGGGGACGTACCGCAACCTCCTCGTTCCGGCGCTGGTGGTGTTCCTGGTGGGAACGGCCCTGACGCTGGCGTTCTCGGTCCGGGCGGATGGGCGTGCCTCCATCGCCGTGATCACCGGCATGGCGATGCCGGGGTTCGGACTGTTCTTCGGACGCACAGCCACCAGCGCGCCGCTCACCGTCGGACCGGTCGAGGTGCGGGCCCCCGTGGAGACCGCCGTGGGCCTGGGGGCCCTGCTCGCGGCCGTGCTGTGGCTGGCGTGGCGCGCGCGTGAGGAGCGCGGCCGTGCGCTCGCACGGGCGAGCGTCGTCTCCGCGACCGTCGGCCGGGGGGCGTCCCTCGTCGGCCGGCGCCGCGCGGCACTGGGGGCGGCGATGATCGGTGTCGCGGCCGTGGCGACCGTCGCGGTCGTGCCGTCGGCGGCACGGGATGCCGACCGCCTCGTGCTCCGGTCCGCTGCCGGTCCCGAGCGGCAGATCGCACGAGCCGCGAGCCCGCTGGCCGAGTACCGCGCGCTGTTCTCCGACGCCCGCTCCGACGACGTGCTCTTCCGCGTCGGCGGTGACGGCGAGCTTCCGCAGCGCGTCCGCATCGCCACGCTCGACACGTACGACGGGGAGATCTTCCGCGCATCCGGCGCCGGGGGCGGTGGATTCGTCCGCCTTCCGTCCTCGCGCGACGCCGGCGAGGGGCGGGCCGTCGATGCGGAGATCGAGATCGTCGACCTCGGTGGATTGTGGATGCCGACGGTCGGGCGCCTCGCGCGGGCCACGTTCGACGGCGATCGCCGGGCGCTGCTCGCCGATCGCTTCTACTACAGCGCCGACGCGCAGGCGGGCGTGCAGATCGCCGAGGGCGGCCTTCGCGCGGGCGACCGGTACCGGCTCGTCGCCGTCGAGCCCACCGGTTCGGATCTGACCTCGCTGTCGGCACCCGGCGACGCGTCCGGACCCTCCGGCGGCGACAATCTGCGTCGGTGGGTGCAGGAGCACGTCACGGGTTCCGGCGGAGCGGCCCTTCAGGGGCTCGTGCAGCTCCTGCGCGAGCGCGGGTATCTCAGCCACAGCCTCGCGCCCGAGGGTGCGTCGGCGCCGGCCTGGGCGGAAGAGCTCCCGGGGTATCAGGTGCAACCGAGTGCCTCCGGTCACTCCCTCGCGCGCATCGACCGCATGTTCGAGCGACTGCTCGAGCGGGAGGACGACCCGCGGGCCGCCGCGTCCGACAACTACGTCGCCGCGGTCGGCGACGACGAACAGTTCGCGGTGGCGGCCGCCCTCATCGCCCACGAGCTGGGATTCCCCGCCCGCGTCGTCGTCGGGGCGCGGCTGAGTTCCACCGACTCCACGCTGCCGACGTGCGACGCGGGGGAGTGCCGCCCCCGCGATGTCAGCGCCTGGACCGAGGTGCAGGGGGTCGACGGTCGCTGGACCCCGGTGGACGTCACGCCCCAGTGGGCGAAGTCGCCGAGTCTCGAAGTCACCCAGCAGCAGGACCCCGAGAACGTCACCGAGGTCCGGCCTGACACCGTCGAAGAGGTCATCCCGCCCGAGCCCGTGCAGGAGGACGACGCCCTCGACGACGACCAGTCCATCGAAGACGGCATCGACCTGACATGGCTGTGGATGCTCCTGCGCATCGGAGGCATCGCGGTGCTGAGCCTGTTGGTGGTGTTGGGGCCCTTCCTGGCCGTCATCGCCGCGAAGGCGGTGCGACGCCGCGGTCGTCGTCGCGCGCCCGACCCGCGCGACGCGATCGCGGGCGGGTGGGACGAGTACGTCGACGCCGGGGTCGATTCGCGCCATGTCCTGCCGCCCGCACCGACGCGCCGCGAGACCGCTGACGCCTTCGCCACGCCGGGCGGAATCCCACTGGCCGACGCCGCCGATCGCGCCGTGTTCTCGTCGGCGACGGTGAGTGCCGATGAGGCGGCGGCGTTCTGGCGCATCGTCGACGAGGAGCGGCGGGCGCTGCGGACTCGGCAGAGCCGCTGGCAGCGGCTGCGCGCGGCCGTATCGTTGAGATCGTTCCTGCGGTTCCTCGCCCCTCGCCGTTCGCGGCAGCGGCCGCCGCACCGCGTCGAGAGGGGGAAGCGTCCCGCCGTCCAGGGGGGACGCGACACGACATGACCGATTCGACCATGGTGGTTCTCGGGATGACGTCGCTTGCGCTCGTCGTCGTGCTCTACGTCTGGTTCGCCCTGGCGCTGGCCGCGATGTTCCGCAAGATGCAGGAGCCGAGCTGGAAGGCGTGGGTTCCGGTTCTGAACGTCGCGACGGTGCTGCAGCGTGGGGACTTCTCGCCCTGGCTCGTCCTGCTGAACGTCGTGCCGCTGTTCGGCGCCATCGCGTTCGTCGTCGTCTTCATCGTCGCCGTCCACCGCATCACCGTGGCCTTCGGCGGCGGCGCCGGGTTGACCGTGGTCGGTGCCCTCTTCCCCGTGGTGTGGGCCAGCATCCTGGGTTGGGGGTCGGCGCGGTGGTCGGGCGAGGGCGGAGGCGGACTCGTGGACGAGCGTTCCGGGCCCTTCCGCCGCGGAAACGACCACGCACCGGCGTACGTGCCGCTCGTCGGTGGCTGGACGCCGGATGCCGCGGCGGCGTGGGAGGCGCCGAGCGCGGAACCCGCCGGGTGGGCACCCGCGGGAGGGAAGGCGACCCCGGAGTCGGCGTGGGAGCGCGGGCACTGGACCCCGGACGCGCCGATCGCGGAGCGCGGCGGGCCGGAGCCTGCGCCCGCGTCGGAACCGGTCGTCATGCCCTTCGCCGCGCCGTCGCTCCCGCTGGCCGATGCCGTCCCCTCCGCCATCGACTGGTCGGCCCCGGTCGGCCGAGAGATGGCTTCGTTCGACGAGCAGCGCCGAAGCGTCGACGCCGTGCGATCCGGTCGCACGGACGCGGATGCCGACGCTGCGGTGTCCGACGTGCTGAACGCCCTCCGCGACGACGCCCCCCGCAGCTCGATCGGGCCCCGCCGAGGACTCGCGGTCGACGCGCTGCAGGGGCTGTCCGCGTCGCGCGCCGATCACGATCGTCCGTCGACGGATGCGCCCGCGCTCGTCCCCGTCGCCGAGCCGTCGACCCGCGACGCGCCCAACGGGGGCGAGCCGGCCGCTTCCGCGTCGGATGAGCACCCTGACGCCCCCGATGACGCCGTGGCCGGCCCAGAGTCGTCGGTCGGTGCGTGGAGCGCCCCGTCCCGGCGGGCGGCGAGAACCGGCGCGGAGCGCGCGGCGCCGATCGCCGACGTGCCCCTCACTCGTCCGGCACCCGAGACGGCGGCGATCGCCCGGCCGTCGGCCGTCGTACCCGGCGACGAGTTCCCTGAGCTGTCGGAGGCCGTGTCCGCCGTCTCCGAGGTGCCGGAGGCCGGTTCTCCGCGATCCGCTCGCACGTCGGTGTCCTCCCTCTACGCGCAGTCGGCGGTCCCCGATGTCGCCGACGACGACCCCGACGCCCTCGACCGCACCGTGGTGACACGTCGCAAGCGCATTCCATGGATGCTGGTGCCTCCCGGCGGTGCTCCGGTCGCTCTGACCTCCGATGTCGTCATCCTGGGGCGTCGGCCGAGTCCGGATGCCGCCCACCCCGACGCGCAGCTCGTGGCGATTTCCGATGAGACGCGCACGGTGTCGAAGACCCACGCCCGTCTGCAGCTGCGGGGCGAGACCTGGTACATCACCGATCTGGATTCCACGAACGGCGTGCTGTTCGCCACGCTGATGGGCACCGAGGTCGAGGCTCCCCGCGGGGAGGAGATCGAGGCAGGGGCGCGCTTCTTCCTGGGGGACGCGGAGGTGCGACTGGCGCGGAGCGACACGTGAGCGGCGCCGACGTTCCGGATGACGCCGCCGACATTCCGGATGACGCCGCCGACGACGTGACGCTCTGGGCCGGCCGGTTGCGCGCGTGGCCGGTCGCGCCGGCACTCGACGAGGTCGACGACGAGACCGTGCGCTCAGCCCGATCCGCGCCGGGTACCGGGCATCGAGCGCCCGAGGGCGTCACCGACCCCGTCGACGACACCGTCCGCGTCCGTCCGGCTGTGGGGCGCTCCGCGCCGCCGTCGTCGGTCGACCCGCAGCCGGAGTCCGAGCAGCCCCACCCCGACGAAGACACCGCTGTGTCCCGGTCGGCTGACCGACGCGCCGAGCGGCGCCGACGGGGGACCAGCGACGCCGCGGTCCGTTCTCCCCGCGAGTCGGGCCGCGTCCGTGCCGATCCCTTCCTTCCTCGTGGCGGGTCTGCACACGAAGACGCTCCGGGTGGCGGCATCGTGGCCGAGCTCGCCGCCGAGCCCGCCGCCGGGACCGGCACCGGGACCGGCAGCGTGGCCGAGCCCGACACCGAGCCCGACACCGTGGCCGACACCGTGGCCGACACCGGGACCGCCGCCGCGACCGACACCGCGGCCGACGAGGGGGTCGATGACGCGACCGCCGCGGGTTCCCGCGCGGGCGACCGCACGCCGCCGCCGCCCCCTATCGACGAGCCCGGTGCGGTGCGCGAGGCGCGCTCACCCACCGTCCTCGGTCGAGAGGCGTACGCCCCGCGCGCGGACGCCCCCGTCCGGGTGGCGCGGAGGGCGGCCGACCCGCGGCCTCGGGCGACGAATGCCGCGACGACGCGCCCGCGACGCGCTCGAGGAGGAGTGCGGCTGCTCATCCTGCTGACCGTCATGGGCGCGGTGGTCGCGGTCGCTGCGGTCGGCGTCGCACTCCTGCTCGGCTGATCCCGCGGCGTCCGTGGCTCCGCATGGCATCCTCGGTGCATGTTTGCCGCACCCCCGGAGAACGCGTATCATTGACCGGGTGTGCGTTCACGCGCGCCGTGTGTCGTGCCCTCGGGCGTGTCGCACGGATCAACGCTCGCACCATCTCAGGGATCGGCCTGCGAACAGGTCGCCCCCACGGCATATCCACCGCGAAGCGCGTCAGATCATTCTGACGCGGGGTGGATCACACGTGAGCCCGACACGTCACGAATCGCAAGATGCGCGGCATGGCGGGGGAGACACGACGCTGTCACCGTGCAGCACCCTGGGCGCCACCGCGAGGCGACGCCCAGCCAATCAAGGAGAGAACGTGCCAACCATTCAGCAGTTGGTTCGCAAGGGCCGCTCGCCGAAGGTCTCGAAGACCAAGGCTCCCGCGCTGAAGTCGAACCCCCAGCAGGCCGGCGTGTGCACTCGCGTGTACACCACGACCCCCAAGAAGCCGAACTCGGCCATGCGCAAGGTCGCCCGTGTGAAGCTGCGCAACGGCACCGAGGTCACCGCCTACATCCCCGGCGAGGGCCACAACCTGCAGGAGCACTCGCTCGTGCTCGTCCGCGGTGGTCGCGTCAAGGACCTCCCCGGTGTCCGTTACAAGATCGTCCGCGGTGCGCTCGACACCCAGGCTGTCAAGAACCGTAAGCAGGCTCGCAGCCGCTACGGCGCGAAGAAGGGCTGAGAACCATGCCTCGTAAGGGTCCCGCCCCGAAGCGTCCCGTCGTCAACGACCCGGTCTACGGCGCTCCCGTCGTCACCCAGCTGGTCAACAAGATCCTGGTCGACGGCAAGAAGTCCATCGCCGAGTCGATCGTCTACGACGCCCTCAAGGGCGTCGAGGCGAAGAACAGCCAAGACGCTGTCGCCACGCTCAAGAAGGCGCTCGACAACGTCCGTCCCACCCTCGAGGTCAAGAGCCGCCGCGTCGGCGGTTCGACCTACCAGGTTCCCGTCGAGGTCAAGCCGCACCGTGCGAACACCCTCGCGCTGCGCTGGCTCGTCAGCTACGCGAAGGGTCGTCGTGAGAAGACGATGACCGAGCGTCTGCAGAACGAGATCCTCGACGCCTCGAACGGCCTCGGTGCCGCGGTCAAGCGCCGCGAAGACACCCACAAGATGGCCGAGTCGAACCGCGCCTTCGCGCACTACCGCTGGTAAAACCCGCGGAGGGTCCGTGATCGAACCCCGGTCACGGACCCTCCGATGGGCCCGGCATCAACCTCCCAACAGGTAAGGAAGACACCCGTGGCACAAGACGTGCTCACCGACCTGCACAAGGTCCGCAACATCGGCATCATGGCCCACATCGACGCCGGCAAGACCACGACGACCGAGCGCATCCTGTTCTACACGGGCGTCAACCACAAGATCGGTGAGACGCACGACGGTGCGGCGACCACCGACTGGATGGAGCAGGAGCAGGAGCGTGGCATCACGATCACCTCTGCGGCCGTGACCTGCTTCTGGGACAAGAACCAGATCAACATCATCGACACCCCCGGTCACGTCGACTTCACCGTCGAGGTGGAGCGCTCGCTCCGCGTGCTCGACGGTGCCGTCGCCGTCTTCGACGGCAAGGAGGGCGTCGAGCCCCAGTCCGAGACCGTGTGGCGTCAGGCAGACAAGTACGACGTCCCGCGTATCTGCTTCGTCAACAAGATGGACAAGCTGGGCGCCGACTTCTACTTCACGGTCGACACCATCGTCAACCGCCTCAAGGCCAAGCCGCTGGTCATCCAGCTGCCCATCGGTTCCGAGAACGACTTCGTCGGCGTCATCGACCTCGTCGAGATGCGTGCGCTCGTCTGGCCCGGTGACGCCAAGGGTGACGTGACCATGGGCGCGAAGTACGAGATCCAGGAAATCCCCGCCGATCTCGCCGACAAGGCCGCCGAGTACCGCCAGCAGCTGCTGGAGACCGTCGCCGAGTCCGACGACGCCCTTCTCGAGAAGTTCTTCGGCGGTGAGGAGCTCACGGTCGCCGAGATCAAGGGCGCGATCCGCAAGATGACGATCAACTCGGAGCTCTACCCCGTGCTCTGCGGATCGGCGTTCAAGAACCGCGGTGTCCAGCCCATGCTCGACGCCGTCGTCGACTACCTCCCCTCGCCCCTCGACGTGCCCGCCATCGAGGCGCACGACCCCAAGGACGAAGAGGTCGTCATCGAGCGTCACGCCGACCGTGAGGAGCCGTTCGCGGCCCTGGCGTTCAAGATCGTGACGCACCCGTTCTTCGGTCGTCTCACCTACATCCGCGTGTACTCGGGTCACCTCGACTCAGGCGCTCAGGTCGTCAACGCGACCAAGGGCAAGAAGGAGCGCATCGGGAAGATCTTCCAGATGCACGCCAACAAGGAGATGCCGGTCGACTCGGTCACCGCCGGTCACATCTACGCCGTCATCGGCCTGAAGGACACCACCACCGGTGACACCCTGTGCGACCCGGCCAACCAGGTCGTGCTCGAGTCGATGACCTTCCCCGAGCCGGTCATCGAGGTCGCCATCGAGCCCAAGACCAAGGCCGACCAGGAGAAGCTGGGTGTCGCCATCCAGAAGCTCGCGGAAGAAGACCCGACGTTCCGCGTCGAGCAGAACGCCGAGACCGGCCAGACCGTCATCAAGGGCATGGGCGAGCTCCACCTCGACATCCTGGTCGACCGCATGAAGCGCGAGTTCAAGGTCGAGGCCAACGTCGGAAAGCCCCAGGTGGCCTACCGCGAGACGATCCGCAAGTCGGTCGAGCGTCACGACTACACCCACAAGAAGCAGACCGGTGGTTCGGGTCAGTTCGCGAAGATCCAGTTCGCGATCGAGCCCCTCGAGGTCACGGCCGACAAGACCTACGAGTTCGAGAACAAGGTCACCGGTGGTCGTATCCCGCGCGAGTACATCTCGCCGACCGACCAGGGCTTCCAGGACGCCATGAACGTCGGCGTGCTCGCCGGCTACCCCATGGTGGGTGTCAAGGCGATCCTCCTCGACGGTGCTTCGCACGACGTCGACTCCTCGGAGATGGCGTTCAAGATCGCCGGTTCCATGGGCTTCAAGGAGGCCGTCCGCAAGGCCAACCCCACCATCCTCGAGCCGATCATGGCCGTGGAGGTGCGTACTCCCGAGGAGTACATGGGCGACGTCATCGGCGACCTCAACTCGCGTCGTGGCCAGATCCAGTCGATGGAAGACGCCGCCGGCGTCAAGGTCGTCCGGGCCAACGTGCCGCTGTCCGAGATGTTCGGCTACATCGGTGACCTGCGCTCGAAGACCTCCGGCCGCGCCGTCTACTCGATGGAGTTCGACAGCTACGCCGATGTCCCGAAGGCCGTGGCCGACGAGATCATCCAGAAGAACAAGGGCGAGTAACACCGCTCTCGAGGATGCCGGGAATCCGGGTTCCGCTCGGGTTCCCGGCATCCACTCAAACTGAACACCGACTCTCTAGTAATCTGAGATCCATCCCCGCGAAGAACCGGTCGCAATCCAGCGCCCGAGACCTCGCAACCAACGTCCTGAGGAGGACCCAGTGGCTAAGGCCAAGTTCGAGCGGACCAAGCCGCACGTGAACATCGGAACGATCGGTCACGTCGACCACGGCAAGACCACGCTCACCGCTGCCATCTCGAAGGTGCTCGCCGACAAGTTCCCGTCGGCCACCAACGTTCAGCGTGACTTCGCGTCGATCGACTCGGCGCCGGAAGAGCGTCAGCGTGGTATCACGATCAACATCTCGCACGTCGAGTACGAGACCCCCAAGCGTCACTACGCTCACGTCGACGCGCCCGGCCACGCCGACTACATCAAGAACATGATCACCGGTGCCGCTCAGATGGACGGCGCGATCCTCGTGGTCGCCGCCACCGACGGCCCGATGGCTCAGACCCGCGAGCACGTCCTGCTCGCCAAGCAGGTCGGCGTGCCCTACCTGCTCGTCGCGCTGAACAAGAGCGACATGGTCGACGACGAGGAGATCCTGGAGCTCGTCGAGCTCGAGGTCCGCGAGCTGCTGTCGTCGCAGGACTTCGACGGCGACAACGCCCCCGTCGTCCGCGTCTCGGGCCTGAAGGCTCTCGAGGGCGACGAGCAGTGGGTCAACGCCATCGTCGAGCTCATGGAAGCCGTCGACGAGTCGATCCCCGACCCGGTGCGTGACAAGGACAAGCCGTTCCTCATGCCCATCGAGGACGTCTTCACCATCACCGGCCGTGGCACGGTCGTCACGGGTCGCGCCGAGCGCGGTACCCTCGGCATCAACTCCGAGGTCGAGATCGTCGGCATCCGCCCGACGCAGAAGACCACCGTCACGGGTATCGAGATGTTCCACAAGCAGCTCGACGAGGCCTGGGCCGGCGAGAACTGTGGTCTGCTCCTGCGCGGCACCAAGCGTGACGACGTCGAGCGCGGCCAGGTCGTCGTGAAGCCCGGTTCGGTCACCCCGCACACCAACTTCGAGGGCACGGCGTACATCCTGTCCAAGGAAGAGGGCGGCCGCCACAACCCGTTCTTCACGAACTACCGTCCCCAGTTCTACTTCCGCACCACCGACGTGACCGGCGTCATCACGCTGCCCGAGGGCACCGAGATGGTCATGCCCGGTGACACCACCGAGATGTCGGTCGAGCTCATCCAGCCGATCGCCATGGAAGAGGGCCTCGGCTACGCGATCCGTGAGGGTGGCCGCACCGTCGGCGCCGGCACGGTGACCAAGATCATCAAGTAAGTCCTTTCGACTTCACTCGGCACAGGCCGGGCCTTCGGGCCCGGCCTGTGTCGTATCCGGAGAACGGATGCCGGGGTCTTCCACCCGGGGTCGCGTCCCGTCCACAATGAACGAGGGGTCGGCACCATGCTCGGCCCGGAGACGGAGAGGCAATGAGCGGCGTAGACGACATCATCGCCAAGGGCAAGAAGCTCCTGGACGACAACCGCGACAAGATCGAAGAGGCGCTGAGGAGCGAGAAGGCCGAGGAGGTCAGCGACAAAGTCCTCGACGGAGCAGCCGACGCGATCAAGAAGGTCGTACCGGCCGATCACCACGCCAAGGTCGACGAGGTTCGAGCGAACGTCGACAAGAACATCGGCAACGCCTGAGCTCGTCCCACACCGGCGCCGTCCCCGCGAGGGGCGGCGCCGGTGTGGTTTCGCGCGCCGATCCTGAGGAATCGCCGTGCGCGACACGCCCGGGTTTGCGGCATGCCCGAGGGGTCCGTAGACTAGTCCAGTTCCACATTCCGGCGTGCGCTCGGCGCGCGCCAGGATCACTGTCTCGGCAGTGCACAGGCGGCGCACACGCGCAGGGTCCTGGGCCGCGGGCAGCAGAACACACACCGAACCCCCTCATCCTTCACGGGAATCGCGCGCGTGCGTGCGAGGGGCGGGCCGGGTGCCCAGGCATCCGGTTTGACAGCTGAACAGCGGTGCAGCATCTCTCGCGCGAGCGAGGGGAAGTGCCAGGGTGCGTGAGCACCACCGTGCGTCCAATGCCCCAGGTCGGGTAAGACGCGAGAAAGAGAGAGAGCAGACAATGGCGGGACAGAAGATCCGCATTCGCCTGAAGTCGTACGACCACGCCGGACTCGATTCGTCGGCGCGCAAGATCGTCGACACCGTGACCCGCGCCGGCGCCACCGTGGTGGGCCCGGTTCCCCTTCCGACCGAGAAGAACGTCGTGTGCGTCATCCGGTCGCCCCACAAGTACAAGGACAGCCGCGAGCACTTCGAGATGCGCACCCACAAGCGCCTCATCGACATCATCGACCCGACGCCCAAGGCTGTCGACTCGCTGATGCGCCTCGACCTCCCGGCCGATGTCAACATCGAGATCAAGCTCTGAGGTTCGACATGGCTGACATCAACTCCAAGATCTCCAAGGGCCTCCTCGGCACCAAGCTCGGCATGACCCAGGTGTGGGACGAGAACGGCAAGCTCGTTCCCGTCACCGTCATCGAGGTCGCCCCGAACGTCGTGACCCAGCTGCGCTCGCTCGAGAAGGACGGCTACAACGCCGTGCAGATCGGCTACGGCCAGATCGACCCCCGCAAGGTGAACAAGCCGCTCACGGCGCACTTCGACGCCGCCGGCGTCACCCCGCGCCGTCACCTCACCGAGGTGCGCACCGCGGACGCCGCCGACTACTCGCTGGGCCAGGAGCTCACCGTCGACGGTCTCTTCGAGGCCGGCCAGCTGGTCGACGTCGTCGGCACCAGCAAGGGCAAGGGCACCGCGGGTGTCATGAAGCGTCACAACTTCAAGGGTGTCTCCGCATCGCACGGTGCGCACCGCAACCACCGCAAGCCCGGTTCGATCGGCGCCTCGTCGACCCCCAGCCGCGTCTTCAAGGGCATGCGCATGGCCGGCCGTATGGGTGGCGAGCGCGTGACCGTCCTCAACCTCACGGTGCACGCCGTCGACGCCGAGAAGGGTCTGATGCTCGTCAAGGGCGCCGTCCCCGGTGCTCGTGGCCGCATCGTCTACGTCCGCAACGCAGTGAAGGGTGCCTGATCATGGCTGACTCGACTCTCGCGCTCGACGTCGTGAAGTCCGACGGCAACAAGGCCGGCTCCGTCGAGCTGCCCGCCGATCTCTTCGACGTCAAGACGAACATCCCCCTCATCCACCAGGTCGTCGTGGCGCAGCGCGCCGCGGCTCGCCAGGGCACGCACTCGACCAAGCGTCGTGGCGAGGTCTCGGGTGCCGGCCGCAAGCCCTTCAAGCAGAAGGGCACGGGTAACGCCCGTCAGGGCTCGATCCGCGCGCCGCACATGACCGGTGGTGGCATCGTCCACGGTCCCAAGCCCCGCGACTACGGCCAGCGCACCCCCAAGAAGATGATCGCCGCCGCCCTCCTGGGTGCGCTCAGCGACCGCGCTCGTGGTCAGCGTCTGCACATCGTCGACAGCTTCGGCATCGAGGGTGCCCCCTCGACCAAGGCCGCCGCGACCGCGCTGACGACCCTGGGTGCCGTCAAGAACGTCCTCGTGGTCATCGACCGCGACGACGAGCTGACGATCAAGAGCGTGCGCAACCTCGCGTACGTCCACGTGCTGACCTTCGGCCAGCTGAACGCCTACGACGTGCTCGTCTCCGACGACATCGTCTTCACCAAGGCCGCCTACGACGCCTTCGTCGCGTCGAAGAGCGCTGCCACCGAGGAGGTCTCGGCATGAGCGCCGTCAACAAGGACCCGCGCGACATCATCCTGAAGCCGGTCGTCTCCGAGAAGAGCTACTCGCTCATCGACGAGGGCAAGTACACCTTCCTGGTGGACCCCCGCTCGTCGAAGACCGAGATCAAGCTCGCCATCGAGAAGATCTTCGGCGTCAAGGTCGCCTCGGTCAACACGATCAACCGCGTGGGCAAGGCCCGTCGCACCCGCTTCGGCATCGGCAAGCGCAAGGACACCAAGCGCGCCATCGTCTCGCTGAAGTCGGGCACCATCGACATCTTCACGTCTGTCGGCTGACGGTCGGGATAGAGGACAAGAACAATGGCTATTCGCAAGTACAAGCCCACGACCCCCGGTCGCCGCGGCTCGTCGGTGGCCGACTTCGCCGAGATCACCCGATCGACGCCCGAGAAGTCGCTGCTGCGCCCGCTGTCGAAGACCGGTGGCCGCAACAACCAGGGCCGCATCACCACGCGTCACATCGGTGGTGGCCACAAGCGTCAGTACCGTCTGATCGACTTCCGTCGTAACGACAAGGACGGCATCGACGCCAAGGTCGCGCACATCGAGTACGACCCCAACCGCACCGCGCGCATCGCGCTGCTGCACTACGCCGACGGCGAGAAGCGCTACATCCTGGCCCCGGCCAAGCTGTCGCAGGGCGACGTCGTCGAGTCCGGCGCCGGCGCCGACATCAAGCCCGGCAACAACCTGCCGCTGCGCAACATCCCCACCGGTACCGTGATCCACGCGATCGAGCTGCGTCCCGGCGGCGGTGCGAAGATGGCCCGTTCGGCCGGCGCCTCGGTGCGTCTGGTCGCCAAGGATGGCCCCTACGCGCAGCTGCGTCTGCCCTCGGGCGAGATCCGCAACGTCGACGTGCGCTGCCGCGCGACGATCGGCGAGGTCGGCAACGCCGAGCAGTCGAACATCAACTGGGGCAAGGCCGGCCGCATGCGCTGGAAGGGCGTCCGCCCGACCGTGCGTGGTGTCGCCATGAACCCGGTCGACCACCCGCACGGTGGTGGTGAGGGTAAGACCTCCGGTGGTCGTCACCCTGTTTCGCCGTGGGGCAAGGCCGAGGGCCGCACCCGCCACGCGAACAAGGAGAGCGACAAGCTCATCGTCCGCCGTCGCACCGCCGGCAAGAAGCGCAAGTAGGAGTAGAGGAAGATGCCTCGCAGCCTTAAGAAGGGCCCCTTCGTCGACGAGCACCTGCTTCGCAAGGTCGTCTCGCAGAACGAAGCCGGTTCGAAGAACGTCATCAAGACCTGGTCGCGCCGTTCGATGATCATCCCCGCCATGCTGGGACACACCATCGCCGTGCACGACGGTCGCAAGCACATCCCCGTGTTCGTGACCGAGACCATGGTCGGCCACAAGCTGGGCGAGTTCTCGCCCACCCGCACCTTCCGCGGCCACGTGAAGGACGACAAGAAGGGCCGTCGCCGCTAAGGCGACCGAGGAGGAGAGAGAAATGGTGGAGTCCATCGCACGTGTGCGACACATCCGCGTGACCCCTCAGAAGGCTCGTCGTGTCGTCGCGCTCATCAAGGGCAAGCAGGCCGAAGAGGCCCTCGCCATCCTGAAGTTCGCGCCTCAGGGCGCGAGCGAGCCGATCTACAAGCTCGTCGCCTCGGCGATCGCGAATGCTCGCGTCACCGCCGACAAGACGAACGAATACCTGGATGACGCCGACCTGTACGTGAAGAACGCGTACGTCGACGAGGGCACGACGCTGAAGCGTTTCCAGCCCCGCGCTCAGGGTCGCGCCTTCCAGATCAAGAAGCGCACGAGCCACATCACGGTCGTGCTCGCGACGCCCGAGACCGCTGAGGCGGCCCCGGCTCGCGCCAACAAGAAGGCGAGCAAGTAATGGGACAGAAGGTCAACCCGTACGGCTTCCGCCTCGGCATCACCACCGACCACGTGTCGCGGTGGTTCTCGGACTCGACGAAGCCCGGTCAGCGTTACGCCGACTACCTCGCCGAGGACATCAAGATCCGTCGCCTGCTGACCACGTCGCTCGACCGCGCCGGTGTCAGCAACATCGAGATCGAGCGCACGCGTGACCGCGTCCGCGTCGACATCCACACCGCCCGCCCGGGTATCGTGATCGGTCGCCGCGGCGCCGAGGCCGAGCGCATCCGCGCCGACCTCGAGAAGCTCACCGGCAAGCAGATCCAGCTGAACATCCTCGAGGTCAAGAACCCCGAGGCCGACGCTCAGCTGGTCGCCCAGGGTGTCGCCGAGCAGCTGTCCGCTCGTGTGGCGTTCCGTCGCGCGATGCGCAAGGGTCTGCAGGGCGCGCAGCGCGCCGGCGCCAAGGGTGTGCGCATCCAGGTGTCGGGTCGTCTCGGCGGCGCCGAGATGAGCCGGTCCGAGTTCTACCGCGAAGGCCGTGTGCCCCTGCACACCCTGCGCGCGAACATCGACTACGGCTTCTACGAGGCCAAGACCACCTTCGGCCGCATCGGCGTGAAGGTGTGGATCTACAAGGGCGATCTCACCAACAAGGAGCTCGCCCGCGAGCAGGCCAACGCGCCCAAGTCGCGCGGTCGTGACGACCGCGGTGGCGACCGTCGTCGTGGCCCGCGCAACGAGGCCCCCGTGGCAGAAGGAGCGTCGGCGTAATGCTCATCCCCCGCAAGGTCAAGTACCGCAAGCAGCACCACCCCGGTCGTTCCGGCCAGGCCACCGGTGGCACCACTGTGTCGTTCGGTGAGTTCGGCATCCAGGCCCTGACCCCCGCTTACGTGACCAACCGTCAGATCGAGTCCGCTCGTATCGCGATGACCCGTCACATCAAGCGTGGTGGAAAGGTGTGGATCAACATCTACCCCGACCGTCCGCTCACGAAGAAGCCCGCCGAAACCCGCATGGGTTCCGGTAAGGGTTCCCCCGAGTGGTGGGTCGCCAACGTCAAGCCGGGCCGCGTCCTCTTCGAGGTCGCAGGTGTCAACGAGGAACTCGCTCGTGAAGCACTGACCCGTGCCATCCACAAGCTGCCCCTGAAGGCACGCATCATCAAGCGCGAGGAGGGCGACGCGTAATGGCGATCGGCACCAAGCAGCTCGCTCCGAGCGAGCTCGACACGTTCGAAGACCAGCGCCTCGTCGAGGAGCTGCGCAAGGCCAAGGAAGAGCTGTTCAACCTGCGCTTCCAGTCGGCCACCGGCCAGCTCGAGAGCCACGGCCGCATCCGTGCAGTCAAGCGCGACATCGCGCGTCTGTACACGGTCATCCGTGAGCGCGAGCTCGGCATCCGCGCCACCCCGGCTCCGGTCGAGGCGGCGACGAAGGCGAAGAAGAGCAAGGCGAAGAAGGCGGACGCCGCTGACGACGCCGCGAAGGAAGAGGCGGAGTAATGGCTACCGCGAAGAAGGCCGAGGCGCAGGTCGCCGGTCACGAGCACGCCGAGAACGATGTCCGTGACGAGGACGCCCGCGGTTACCGCAAGTCCCGTCGTGGCTACGTGGTCAGCGACAAGATGGACAAGACGATCGTCGTCGAGGTCGAGGACCGCGTGAAGCACCCGCTCTACGGCAAGGTCATCCGTCGCACGTCGAAGGTCAAGGCCCACGACGAGACCAACTCGGCCGGCATCGGCGACCTGGTCGTCATCAACGAGACCCGTCCGCTCAGCGCCACCAAGCGCTGGCGCCTGGTCGAGATCCTCGAGAAGGCCAAGTAAGCCTCGCGGCTCACTTGGAACCCAAGGAGTAAACAGTGATTCAGAACGAATCCCGGCTGAAGGTCGCCGACAACACCGGCGCCAAGGAGCTGCTCACCATCCGCGTGCTCGGTGGCTCCAACCGCCGCTACGCCGGCCTGGGTGACGTCATCGTCGCCACGGTCAAGGACGCGATCCCGGGTGGAAACGTCAAGAAGGGCGACGTGGTCAAGGCCGTCGTCGTCCGCGTCGTCAAGCAGACCCGCCGTCCCGACGGCTCGTACATCAAGTTCGACGAGAACGCCGCCGTGATCCTGAAGAACGACGGGGAGCCCCGTGGCACCCGTATCTTCGGACCGGTCGGCCGTGAGCTTCGCGACAAGAAGTTCATGAAGATCGTCTCGCTCGCCCCGGAGGTCATCTGATCATGGCGAAAATCAAGAAGGGTGACCTGGTCCAGGTCATCTCGGGAAAGAAGCAGGACAAGGGCGGCGATCGCGGCAAGCAGGGTAAGGTCCTCGAGGTCCTGACCGAGCAGAACCGCGTCATCGTCGAGGGCGTGAACTACGTCACCAAGCACAACCGCGTCGGCCAGTCCCAGCGCGGCACGAAGACCGGCGGCATCGAGACCTTCGAGGCCCCGATCCACATCTCCAACGTCGCGATCGTCGACCCTTCGAGCAAGAAGCCGACGCGTGTCGGCTACCGCGTCGAGGAGCAGGTGAAGGACGGCGTCAAGCGCACCGTCCGTGTGCGCTACGCGAAGAAGTCAGGCAAGGACCTCTGAATATGAGCACCGACACTGCCGCGGTGGCTGGCAAGATCCAGCCCCGCCTGAAGCAGAAGTACAACACCGAGATCAAGAAGGCCCTGCAGGAAGAGTTCGGCTACGCGAACGTCATGCAGATCCCCGGTCTGGTCAAGGTCGTCGTGAACACCGGTGTCGGCGAGGCCGCTCGCGACAGCAAGGTGATCGATGGTGCGGTCGACGACCTCACCAAGATCACCGGCCAGAAGCCCATCGTCACGAAGGCCCGCAAGTCCATCGCGCAGTTCAAGCTGCGCGAAGGTCAGGCCATCGGCGCGCACGTCACCCTGCGTGGCGACCGCGCGTGGGAGTTCGTGGACCGCCTCGTCAACCTCGCCCTGCCCCGCATCCGCGACTTCCGCGGTCTGTCGGCCAAGCAGTTCGACGGCAACGGCAACTACACCTTCGGTCTCCAGGAGCAGTCCGTGTTCCACGAGATCGACCAGGACCGCATCGACCGCGTGCGTGGTTTCGACATCACCATCGTCACCACAGCCAAGACCGACGACGAGGGTCGCTCGCTGCTCCGCCAGCTCGGCTTCCCCTTCCAGTCGGCCGACGCGCAGGCCTGACCCCTCGGGCCCCCGGGTTTCCGGGGGCCCCTCATCGAAGGTCGGCTGTCGTGTAACGGCAGCCGAAACCTCATGAAAGAAAGAAGCAACACATGACGATGACAGACCCGGTCGCAGACATGCTGACCCGTCTGCGCAACGCGAACTCGGCGCACCACGACTCCGTGTCGATGCCGAGCTCCAAGCTCAAGACCAACATCGCCGCCATCCTCAAGCAGGAGGGTTACATCGCCGACTGGAGCGTCGAAGACGCTCGCGTCGGCCAGACCCTCAACATGACGCTGAAGTACGGCCCGAACCGCGAGCGGTCCATCGCCGGCATCAAGCGCGTCTCCAAGCCCGGACTCCGCGTGTACGCGAAGTCGACCGAGGTCCCCACGGTCCTCGGCGGTCTCGGCGTCGCCATCCTGTCCACCTCCTCCGGTCTCCTCACGGACCGTCAGGCCGAGCAGAAGGGCGTCGGCGGGGAAGTCCTCGCCTACGTGTGGTGATCTGACATGTCGCGTATTGGACGTCTTCCCATCGACATCCCCGCCGGTGTCACCGTTTCGGTGAACGGCCGGGAGGTCAACGTCAAGGGCCCGAAGGGCGAGCTCGTGCTCACCATCGCACAGCCCCTCGAGGTGTCGGTCGAGGAGAACCAGGTTCTCGTCACCCGCCCCGACGACGAGCGCGAGTCGCGGTCGCTCCACGGCCTGACCCGCACGCTCATCAACAACAACATCATCGGTGTCACCCAGGGCTACACCAAGGGCCTCGAGGTCGTCGGCACGGGTTACCGCGTCGCGCAGAAGGGCAGCTCGGTCGAGTTCGCCCTCGGCTTCTCGCACCCGGTCCTGATCGACCCGCCCGCGGGCATCACCCTCACGGTCGAAGGCAACAACAAGCTCACCGTGAGCGGCATCGACAAGCAGGCCGTCGGCGAGGCCGCAGCCAACATCCGCAAGATCCGCAAGCCCGAGCCTTACAAGGGCAAGGGTGTGCGGTACGCGGGCGAGGTCGTCCGCCGCAAGGCCGGAAAGAGTGGTAAGTGACCATGGCTGTCAAGACAAAGTCCGTCGCTCGTGCTCGTCGCCACGCGCGTCTTCGCAAGAAGGTCGTGGGCACCGAGCTGCGCCCCCGTCTCGTCGTGACGCGCTCCGCGCGCCACGTCTTCGTCCAGGTCGTGGACGACAGCAAGGGCCACACCGTGGCCTCCGCTTCCACCCTCGAGACCGACCTGCGCGGCTTCGACGGTGACAAGACCGCCAAGGCCCGCAAGGTCGGCGAGCTCGTCGCCGAGCGTGCCAAGGCCGTGGGCGTCTCCGACGTCGTGTTCGACCGTGGCGGCAACCGCTACGCCGGCCGCGTCGCGGCGATCGCCGACGGAGCTCGCGAAGGAGGGCTGAACCTGTGAGTGACAACAAGGAGACCGAAGTGACCGAGCAGACTGCCCCGGCTGAGGGTGCGGCTGCGGCCACGGCGCCCGCCGAGCGTGAGCGCGAGCCGCGTCGCGGTGGTCGCGAGCGCAACGCCAACCAGCGCGACCGTGGTTCGCGCGACCGCAACGAGAGCCAGTTCCTCGAGCGCGTCGTCACCATCAACCGCGTCTCGAAGGTCGTCAAGGGTGGTCGTCGCTTCAGCTTCACCGCGCTCGTCGTCGTCGGTGACGGCAACGGCGTCGTGGGTGTCGGCTACGGCAAGGCCCGCGAAGTGCCCCTCGCCATCTCGAAGGGTGTCGAAGAGGCCAAGCGCAACTTCTTCCGCGTCCCCCGTTCGGGCTCGACCATCCCGCACCCCGTCCAGGGTGAGGCTGCTGCCGGTGTGGTGCTGCTGCGCCCCGCCGCTGCCGGTACCGGTGTCATCGCCGGCGGTCCCGTCCGCGCCGTGCTCGAGTGCGCCGGCATCCACGACGTGCTCTCGAAGTCGCTCGGTTCGTCCAACACGATCAACATCGTGCACGCGACCGTCGAGGCGCTGAAGTCGCTCGAGGAGCCCCGCGCCGTGGCCGCCCGCCGTGGCCTGGAGTTCGACCAGGTCGCCCCGGCCCGCCTCGTGCGCGCCGAGGCCGCCGCTCAGAAGGTAGGTGCCTGATGGCCGAGCGTCTGAAGGTCACGCAGATCAAGTCCAAGGTGAGCGAGAAGCAGAACCAGCGTGACACGCTGCGTTCGCTCGGTCTCAAGCGGATCGGCGACTCTGTCGTCCGTCCCGACGACGCGCAGACGCGCGGTTACGTCAAGACCGTCGCCCACCTCGTCAAGGTTGAGGAGATCGACTAATGGCTGCCAAGAAGGACGAGACCGCTACGGTCGACGCCCCCAAGAAGGCATCGGCCGACAAGGCCGAGAAGAAGGAAGCCCCCGCGGCGCGCCCCGGCGTGCTGAAGGTCCACCACCTGCGTCCCGTCCCGGGTGCTCGCACCGCGAAGACCCGTGTCGGTCGCGGTGAGGGCTCGAAGGGTAAGACGGCCGGTCGCGGTACCAAGGGAACCAAGGCCCGTTACCAGGTCAAGGTCGGCTTCGAGGGTGGGCAGATGCCGCTGCACATGCGCACCCCGAAGCTCCGCGGCTTCAAGAACCCGTTCCGCGTCGAGTACCAGGTCGTGAACCTGGACAAGCTCGGCGAGCTCTACCCGCAGGGTGGCGACGTGACCGTCGCCGACCTGGTGGCCAAGGGTGCTGTGCGCAAGAACGAGAAGGTCAAGGTGCTCGGCACCGGCGACCTCTCGGTCGCGCTGACCGTCTCGGTCGACAAGGTCTCCGGCTCGGCCGAGCAGAAGATCGTCGCCGCCGGCGGTACCGTCAACTGACGACCCGACCCGGAGGGGGCCGGCGGCCTTACGGCCGTCGGCCCCTTCTGCATTAGGCTGATTCGGTGTGCGCGTCGTCGCGCTCCGAGATCGTTCTGGAGGATTCTCCCTTGTTCAGCGCCATCGCGCGGGTATTCCGCACGCCCGACCTGAGGCGGAAGATCGCCTTCACGCTGGGCATCATCGCCATCTACCGGCTGGGTGCCCACGTGCCGACGCCCTTCGTCGACTTCCCGAACGTTCAGCAGTGCCTGGACCAATCGGGCGGGACCGAGGGTCTTCTGTCCCTGGTCAACCTGTTCTCGGGTGGCGCGTTGCTGCAGTTGTCGATCTTCGCGCTCGGCGTCATGCCGTACATCACCGCGACGATCATCGTGCAGTTGCTCCGCGTGGTCATCCCGCACTTCGAGACCCTCTACAAAGAAGGTCAGGCGGGTCAGGCGAAGCTCACGCAGTACACGCGCTATCTGACGATCGCCCTCGCGCTGCTGCAGTCGACCACGCTGGTGACGGTCGCGCGCTCGGGTCAGCTCTTCGGTTCCGCCGGCGTGCCCGAATGCCAGCAGCTGCTGACGAACGACATCTGGTGGGCGCAGCTGCTCATGATCATCACGATGACCGCCGGTACGGGCCTGGTCATGTGGTTCGCCGAGCTGGTCACCGAGCGCGGCGTGGGCAACGGCATGTCCATCCTCATCTTCACCTCGATCGCCGCCACCTTTCCCCGGCGCCATGCTCTCGATCCTGAACGCCCGCGGCGTCGAGGTCTTCCTGCTCGTGCTCGCCGTCAGCATCGTGATCGTCGCCCTGGTGGTGTTCGTCGAGCAGTCCCAGCGGCGCATCCCCGTGCAGTACGCCAAGCGCATGGTGGGCCGTCGCACCTACGGCGGGACGAACACCTACATCCCGATCAAGGTCAACATGGCCGGCGTCGTGCCCGTCATCTTCGCCTCGTCGCTGCTGTACATCCCCGCGCTCATCGCGCAGTTCAACCAGCCGCAGCCGGGGCAGGAGCCGGCGGCGTGGGTCACGTGGATCTCCCAGTACCTCACGCGCGGCGACCACCCGCTCTACATGCTGATCTACTTCCTCCTCATCATCGGCTTCGCGTACTTCTACGTCGCGATCACCTTCAACCCGGTCGACGTCGCCGACAACATGAAGAAGTACGGCGGGTTCATCCCCGGCATCCGCGCGGGTCGTCCGACGGCCGAATACCTCGACTACGTGCTCACGCGCATCACGCTTCCGGGGTCGATCTACCTCGGCCTCATCGCGCTGCTGCCGCTCGTGGCGCTCGCGACGGTCGGTGCGAACCAGAACTTCCCGTTCGGTGGAGCATCCATCCTGATCATCGTCGGTGTCGGCCTCGAGACCGTCAAACAAATCGACGCACAGCTCCAGCAGCGTCACTACGAGGGGTTGCTGCGATGAGCGCGCGTCTTCTGATCGTCGGCCCTCAGGGCTCCGGCAAGGGGACGCAGGGCGTCCGCGTCGGCGAGGCGCTGGGCATCCCGGTCGTCTCGACCGGGGACGTCTTCCGGGCGAACGTCAAGGACGGCACCGAGCTGGGTCAGCAGGTCAAAGCCATCATCGATGCCGGTGACCTCGTCCCCGATGAGCTCACGAGCGCAGTCGTCCGCGATCGGTTGTCGCAGGCCGATGCCGCCGAGGGCTTCCTCCTCGACGGCTATCCGCGCAACCTGGCCCAGGTCATGCATCTCGACGAGTTCCTCGAGGGCCGCGGCGACGCTCTCGACGCCGTGATCGCCCTCGTCGTCCCCCGCGAGGAATCGCTGTCCCGGCTGACGGCGCGGGCGGCGGAGCAGGGGCGCGCCGACGACACCGAAGAGGCGATCGCCACGCGACTCGGCATCTACGAGCGCGAGACCGCGCCGATCCTCGACGTGTACGGCACGCGCGGCGTGGTCGACGAGATCGACGGCGTCGGCAGCCTCGACGAGGTGACGGCGCGCATCTTCGCGGCCCTCGAAGCGCGCGGCATCCTCGCGTCGCCGGCTGCGTGACGTGGGACTGCGTTCCTCCGTCTACAAAAAGCCCGCGCAGCTGCGGTCGATGATCGAGCCCGGGCTCATCACGGCCGATGCGCTGGATGCGGTTCGTGCGCTCGTCGCGCCCGGGGTGACGACCCTCGAGCTCGACGCGGCGGCATCCGCTCTCATCACCTCGCGCGGTGCCGTCTCGAACTTCCAGATGGTGCGGGGCTACCGCCACACCATCTGCGCGTCGGTCAACGAGCAGGTGGTGCACGGCATCCCGAACGATCGTCCGCTGGTGGCCGGCGACATCCTGTCGATCGATGCGGGAGCGGAGCTTCGCGGCTGGAACGGCGACTCCGCCTTCACCGTCATCGTTCCCGGCGATGCGCCCGAAGAGCTGGTGGCCCCCCGTCGGCGTCTGTCCGAGGTGACCGAGGGGTCGCTGTGGGCGGGCATCGCGGCCCTCAGCCGCGCGTCGCACCTGGGGGAGGTGGGTGCCGCGATCGAGCAGTACATCGAGGCGAACGCGCCCGAGGGCGGGTACGGCATCCTGCGCGACTACGTCGGCCACGGCATCGGCCGCAAGATGCACGAGTCGCCGAGCATCTTCAACTACGCCGTCCCCGAGCGTGGCGCCGAGGTGCGTCCTGGTCTCGCGGTGGCGATCGAGCCCATGGTCGTGATCGGCGATCAGGAGACCTTCGTCGAGGACGACGGCTGGACGGTGTCGACGGTCGACGGCACGGCAGGCTCCCATTGGGAACATAGCGTCGCCGTGCATGATGGGGGCATCTGGGTGCTCACCGCTCACGACGGGGGTGCTGAGAAGCTGGCGCCGTTCGGCGTGGTGCCGAGGGAGATCGACTGATGATGATGGCTGCTGTGCGGAAGTCCACGAACTGGTTCGCGATCGGGGTGACGGCGGCCGCTCTGGTCATCGTGCTGATCGTCGGTGGCGTGGTGTGGTTCGCGAACAGTCAGGCGACCTCGCCGGGTACGCTGCCCGAGTCATCGGCGGTGAACACCGAGACCGGCGCCATCGCGATCGGCTCGGGCTCCCAGAGTGTCGACACCTACGTCGACTTCATGTGCCCCGTGTGCAACTCCTTCGAGCAGGCGTACGGGCCCACGCTGCAGCAACTGGTGGACGACGGAACGATCACCCTGAACATCCACCCGATCGCCATCCTCGACCGCCTGTCGCAGGGCACGCAGTACTCCACGCGCGCGCGGCCAACGCCGCCTATTGCGTGGCCGTCGACGACCCGGCGAACGTGTCCGCCTACGTCAAGGCGTTGTACGCGCAGCAGCCGAAAGAGAACACGGCGGGTCTCGATGACGCCACCCTCGCTTCGGTAGCCACGTCGGCCGGGGCCTCCGATGCGGTGGCCTCCTGCATCAGCGAGGGCACCTACACGCGCTTCGTCACCGCGATGACGGCCAAGACGCCGCTGCAGGCGAACGCGACCAGCATCGCCACGCCGACGATCGCCGTGAACGGTGTCACCCTCAACAACCAGACCGACCTGACGGGCGACCCGCAGAAGGACATCGTCGGCCGCCTCAACGGCTGACGCCACTCCCGGCGAGTTGCCGGGTCGAGCATTACCACGTATGCTTGATCTTTGGTGCGTTGCGCCTTCATTGGCGTGTCGAGGCACCGAATCCCCATCCACCGCAGACCGGCCGGTCTGCAACTGAGCGTGAGCGAGTTTATGGCGAAGAAAGACGGTGTCATCGAGATCGAGGGCACGGTGTCCGAAGCACTGCCCAACGCGATGTTCCGTGTCGAGCTGACGAACGGCCACAAGGTGCTCGCGACCATCTCGGGCAAGATGCGGCAGAACTACATCCGCATCATCCCCGAGGACCGCGTCGTCGTCGAGCTGAGCCCGTACGACCTCACGCGCGGTCGTATCGTCTACCGCTACCGCTGAGTCCGGCCGAGAAGTAACGAGCCGCATCTCGCGGCGTCGAAGACAGCGAAACAGGAACATCATGAAGGTCAACCCCTCCGTCAAGCCCATCTGCGACCACTGCAAGGTGATCCGTCGCCACGGGCGCGTGATGGTGATCTGCAAGAGCAACCCGCGCCACAAGCAGCGCCAGGGCTGAGCTTCCAGCTCGACACCTTTCCCAACTGAATACACACCGGCAGGATCAGATCCCGTCCGCGCGAGCGGGCGGAGGACACCTCGGGGCGGAGGCCCGAGCACCGATCCTGCTCCACACCTCCACGACACTCTGAGGAGAGCCGCATGGCACGTCTCGCCGGCGTCGACATCCCGCGCGACAAGCGCGTGGTGATCGCACTTACTTACATCTACGGCGTGGGTCGCACCCGCTCCGCCGAGATCCTGACCTCGACGGGCATCAGCCCCGACGTCCGCGTCAAGGACCTCACCGACGACCAGCTGGTCGCCCTGCGCGACCACATCGAAGGCACCTACAAGGTGGAGGGTGACCTCCGTCGCGAGGTCGCCGCCGACATCCGCCGCAAGGTCGAGATCGGTTCCTACGAGGGCCTGCGCCACCGCCGCGGCCTCCCGGTGCGCGGTCAGCGCACGAAGACGAACGCGCGTACCCGCAAGGGTCCCAAGCGCACCGTCGCCGGCAAGAAGAAGGCGCGCTAAGCCGCGGGCTGAGCGTCAGGATTCAGGAGAACGCACATGGCACAGGCCAAGTCCGCCGCGCGCAAGCCGCGCCGCAAGGAGAAGAAGAACATCGCCGTGGGTCAGGCCCACATCAAGTCGACGTTCAACAACACCATCGTTTCGATCACCGACCCCTCGGGTGCCGTCATCAGCTGGGCATCGTCCGGCGGTGTCGGGTTCAAGGGCTCGCGCAAGTCGACACCGTATGCTGCCGGCATGGCGGCCGAATCGGCCGCTCGTCAGGCGCAGGAGCACGGCGTCAAGAAGGTCGACGTCTTCGTGAAGGGTCCGGGTTCGGGTCGCGAAACCGCGATCCGCTCGCTCACGGCCGCCGGCCTCGAGGTCGGCTCCATCCAGGACGTGACGCCGCAGGCCCACAACGGCTGCCGTCCGCCCAAGCGTCGCCGCGTCTGATGCGATCGTTCCCGGGGAGCACTTTTCGCTCCCCGGGAACGCCGCGCTCCTGCGCGCAGAAGACTTCCGGATGTCACGCCTCGCCGTCACGGCCCGGCCCGCATCCCGCGAGTACAACTCAACACCTCACCCCATTACACGTGTCATATAGCGGGCACGTGATCGAAAGGAACACATAGTGCTCATCGCACAGCGTCCCACTCTGACCGAGGAGAAGATCGGGGAGTTCCGCAGCCGTTTCGTCATCGAGCCGCTGGAGCCCGGTTTCGGTTACACGATCGGCAACGCGCTGCGTCGCAGCCTCCTGTCGTCGATCCCCGGCGCGGCCGTCACGAGCATCCGCATCGACGGCGTCCTGCACGAGTTCAGCACCATCCCGGGCGTGAAGGAAGACGTCACCGAGATCATCCTGAACATCAAGCAGCTGGTCGTCTCGAGCGAGCGCGACGAGCCCATCACGGCGTACCTGCGCAAGACGGGTGCCGGCGAGGTCACCGCCGCCGACATCTCCGCTCCCGCGGGTGTCGAGGTGCACAACCCCGAGCTGGTCATCGCGACCCTCAACGACACCGCCAAGTTCGAGCTCGAGCTGACGATCGAGCGCGGCCGTGGCTACGTTTCGGCGACCCAGAACCGCAACGAGTACGCCGAGGCCGGTCAGATCCCGATCGACTCGATCTACTCGCCGGTGCTGAAGGTCAGCTACCGCGTCGACGCCACCCGCGCCGGTGAGCGCACCGACTTCGACAAGCTCGTCCTCGACGTCGAGTCCAAGGCATCCATCGCTCCGCGCGACGCCGTCGCCTCGGCCGGACGCACCCTCACCGAGCTGTTCGGTCTCGCTCGCGAGCTGAACGTCGAGGCCGAGGGCATCGAGATCGGCCCCGCGCCGGTCGAGACCGTCCTCTCGAACGAGCTGTCGATGCCGATCGAAGACCTCGATCTGTCCGTCCGCTCGTACAACTGCCTCAAGCGCGAGGGCATCAACACCGTCTCGGAGCTGGTCGCCCTTTCCGAGACGCAGCTGATGAACATCCGCAACTTCGGTCAGAAGTCGGTCGACGAGGTGCGCGACAAGCTCACCTCCCTCGGCCTGTCGCTCAAGGACTCGGTGCCCGGCTTCGACGGCGCCCAGTTCTACAGCGGCTACGACGAAGAGACCGTCTGACCCCGGTCGGATCCGACCGAACCTTCTCCTGGAGTAATACGACATGCCCAAGCCCACGAAGGGTCCCCGCCTCGGAGGCGGCCCGGCCCACGAGCGTCTGCTTCTCGCCAACCTCGCGGCGGCGCTGTACACGCACAAGTCCATCAAGACGACCGAGACCAAGGCCAAGCGTCTTCGTCCGCTCGCCGAGCGCCTCATCACCTTCGCCAAGCGTGGCGATCTGCACGCGCGTCGTCGCGTGCTGAGCGTGATCGGTGACAAGGACGTCGTGCACACGCTGTTCACCGAGATCGCGCCCCTGGTGGCCGAGCGTGACGGCGGCTACACCCGCATCACCAAGGTCGGCAACCGCAAGGGCGACAACGCCCCCATGGCCGTGATCGAGCTCGTGCTCGAGCCCGTCGCGAAGAAGGCGTCGAACAAGGCTGCCGCGGCACCCGCCGCTGCCGCTGCCCCGGTCGCCGAGGAGCCCGTCGCCGACGAGGCGCCCGCCGACGAGACCACCACCGACGAGGCCGCCGACGCCGGCGCCGAGTCGCCCGAGGAGGGCGCGGCCGCTGAGGCCGCTGCCGCGGACGCCGTCGAAGGCGACGCCAAGGCCTGAGTCCGTTCTCGCACACGATGCCCTCACCCGTACCGGGTGGGGGCATCGTCGTTCTCCGGGCAGGCGCGCTCGTAGGCTGGAGGGGTGCGCATCCGCCTCGACATCGCCTACGACGGTACCCACTTCCGGGGCTGGGCCCGCCAACCGAAGCTCCGGACCGTGCAAGGTGTACTCGAGGAGGCGCTGACCCGGATCGTCGGCGGCACGCCCCGCCTCATCGTCGCCGGTCGCACGGACGCCGGCGTGCACGCCTCGGGACAGGTCGCCCATCTCGACCTCGATGAGGCGCAGATCGCGCGATTGCCCCGGCGCCGCCGCGACGACGACGAGGCCGATGCCGTCGCCGCTCTCGCGGGGCGCGTGCGCGGCGTGCTGGGTCTGTACCCGGACGTCACCGTGCGCCGCACGTCTCGGGCACCCGAGGGTTTCGACGCACGCTTCTCCGCCGTCTGGCGTCGGTACTCGTACCGGCTCGCCGACGCGACCACCGCCTACGACCCCCTCGACCGCCTGCGTACCACGACGCTGCGGAGCGTGCTGGACGTGGAGGCGATGGATGCCGCAGCCTCGCGCCTGATCGGTCTGCACGACTTCGCCGCGTACTGCAAGGCCCGCGAGGAGGCGACGACGATCCGTACGCTGCTGGAGTACGACTGGTGTCGCGGCGACGACGGCGTCCTCGTCGCGAACGTGCGTGCCGACGCCTTCTGCCACAGCATGGTTCGGGCCCTCGTCGGAGTCTGCGTCGCCGTGGGGGAGGGGCGCATCGCGGTCGACGACGTCGTCGTCATCCGCGACGCCCGCCTGCGCATCCCCGAGACCAAGGTGCTGGCCGCACGGGGCCTCGTGCTGGCCGAAGTCGGCTACCCCGCGGACGAACTCCTGGCGGTGCGGGCCGCGCAGACGCGCAACCGGCGGGACGCCGACGACTCGGCATCCTGAATCCACCGGAAGGGGCCGACGCAAGCCCTCAGGAGGCTCGTCAGCGCCGGACGTATGCTGACATCGCCATGAAGGTCATCTCGTACAACCTCAACAAGCACCGCGCCGCCGGGGAGCTCACGCAGCTCGTCGAGAGGCACGAGGTCGACGTGCTGTGCCTGCAGGAATGCGACACGAACGACATCCCGCACCAGGTCGGGGGGCTGCGCCTCGCGGAAGCGACGCAGCGCAACCGACTCGGACTTGCGGTCTACTACCGCGAGAACACGTTCCGGGCCGAGGAGGTGCGGGCGCTGTCGCTGAAGAAGTCGCTGCACGACTACGTGCTCAAGCCTGCGGAAGAGCGGATGCTGGGGGTGCGGCTGCGCGATATCGACACCGGCCGTGACGTGATCGTCGCCTCGTTCCACGCGGCGCCATTGACGGCCCTCAACTCGCTGCGCCGTCACCAGATCCGTACCGCGCTGAGCGAGTTGCAGAATCTCGGCCCTGGTCTGCCGGCGCTGATGGTCGGGGACTACAACTACCCGGTCTTCAAGGAGAACCTCGGACAGAAGGTCCGCGATCAGGGATACGAGCTCACTCTGAGCGACGCCCGGACGTACACGCGTTACCGGTTCTTCCGCGGTCATTACGATTTCGCGACCTCTGTGGGGTTCGATATCGCCCACATCAAGACGCTCCCGCAGGGGCTCAGCGACCACCTGCCCATCCTCGTCACAGCGGAGGTGACCGCTCCCCGGCTCCGCAGCCTCGCGTGAGCGCGTCTCGCAGGCGGTGACGAGAAAGAGGGGGTCGTCCGAAGACGACCCCCTCTTTCCTGCTCGGCGCGGATCAGGACTCTGCGCCGCGACGCCGGCGGATGACGGTTCCCACCGCGAGCGCGCCGCCGCCCACGATCAGTGCGCCACCGGCGATCCACAGACCGGCCGTGCTGCCGCCGTCGAAGCCGGTCACGGCCAAGCCCCCCTTGGCGGGCGAGGTGCTGGAACCCGCGGGCGCGACGGTCACGCTTGCGTGCAGGACGACGCCGCTCTTGGCGCCGGTGAACGTGAAGTAGTAGACGCCCTTCGCGTTGTTCGGGAAGCGAACCGGTGTCTTGAGGTAGCCGTTCACCGCCTTGGAGCGAAGGGAGTCGTTGGTCTCGGTCGCGACGGAGGCGAGCGTGATGCTCTTGGCCGCGCCACCGGTGACCGAGATGATGATCTGTTCGTCGCCCTGGTACGCGGCGCGGTCGGTGGTGAAAGTCGCTACACCGCCGGGTGTGGCCACGGACGGCGTGACGGTGATGACGGCGGGGTCGGTGTAGGCGTTGGCGGCCGCCGGGGCCATCAATGCGGCCGCGGCGAGCGAGAGCGCGGCGACGGCCCGGATGATCGTGGTCTTCATGATGTGCCCCATCTGCTTGGCGTAGTCGAGCTGCTTGGCGAAGTCGAGCCGAGACAAGTGCGGGACGTGATCCGCCGGCCGCACGTCGAATGGCTTCTAGCGGAGAGTCTTGTGGAGGAGCGCTGCACGACCCGCCCGTCCGCGGGTGGTTTCATGCGCGGGAGACCAGGACTTCACCCTGTCGCGGGTGCGCCGGGTCACTCGTCGAAGCGACACGCGCCGGAGCGCGCGACGTCGTCGGGGTCGCGCGTGGGCGTGGCCACGGCATCCATCTCCGGGGTCGCGAGTCGCACCCGGAGGTCGAGCCGTGCGGCCTCGCCGGGGGCCACCTGCGCCGACCACTTCACCACCTCGCGTCCGTCGTGGACCCCGCCGGCGAATCCCGGTGGTGGCCCGTCGCTGGACGTACGCCGTTCGAGCAGCTCGGCACCCGGCGGGAGATAGACGTAGACGCCGGTGAGGGCGTCACCGGCCGGCACGCCGTACTCGCCGCCACCGGTCACGTACACCGGCAGCGACGCGGGGTCGGGCGCGTCGCTGCGCAGCTCCACGTGCAGCGATGCGGTGCCGTCGGTGCACCAGCCGGTCTCGACGACAGGCTGGAGGTAGAAGTCCATCTTGGAGCCGGTGCCGTCGTTCAGATAGACGCCGAACGTGCTGCGTCGGGCGTCTTCGGCAGGCAGTGCTCCCTGCAGCGTCGAGCCGTCGAGGATCGCCTGCTCGGTCGCATCCGCGTTCCACACGAGCAGGCGGCGCTCGCGAGCGGCTCTGCCCACCGCCTCCACCAGGGCCGCAGGATCGACATGACCGTCGGCGAGAGCCTGGAACACCGCGGCAGAGGCGCTCTGGAAGAAGGCGTCCTGCGCGCGCGGATCGGAATAGCGGCGGTACGACTCGTCGAGCAGGAGCGGGACGGCATTGTCGGCGCTCAGATCGTCGCCGGAGGGCAGGCGCACGGGACCCGTCGCCCGCAGCAGATACGACAGCGTCACGGGGTCGAGGGCGATCACGCTGTCGACGGTCGTGCCGTGCGCGCGTCGCCACATCTCCCGCGCGAGCGGAGCTCCGACGGAGAAGTCGGGCACCTGCGTCGTGTTCTGCAGGTAGCGCGCGGGGCGGGTGTCGTAGATGCTCCGCACGTCGTCGGGGAGGTCGGCCACGGGGGTGCCGGCCGTCGCGGCGAAGTCCGCCGACGACGCCTGCGCCGCAAGCGTCATGCGACCTCCCGACGTGTCGAGCTGGGCCACGGCGCCGACGACGCCGCCGAGCGAGCGCCATTCCGCGTTGTTCTGGAACAGCACCAGGGTCGAGCGCGGACGGTCGGCGCCGAGCATCGTGGGAACGAGTGCGGTGGCCCTGCGCAGGGCGTCCGCGGTGTCGGCGGCGGAACCGAGCAGGTCGGCGGCCTGCGTCACGCTCTCCGCCACCCGTCCGAGCAGGGGGGCGCGGTTGATACCGGCGACGCGTTCGGCCGACTCCCGCAGCACGACGGCGGCGTGGGCGACGGCGGGCGCCGCGTCGGTGAGCGGGGAGACGTCGATGACCCCGTCGACCGGGCGGAGAGCATCAGAGAGACCGGTGGACGTCTGAGCGACGGGGATCATGGCGTCGACGGCGCTGTCGATGGCCGCGGCGGTGTCGGAGACCGCTGACAGTTGCGGTCCGACCCAGGGCAGGCTCTCCGCGAGGTTCCACGCCCAGTCATCGGTCAGTCCGCGCGCGGCGGACGTCTCTGCTCCCGCGGCGGACAGAGCGGCGCCCGCCGCCGTGGGGTCGTCGACGGTGTCCGTCAACGTCGATACCGCAGAACGCGCCTGCAGTAGGTGCCCGTGTGCGAGTGCGGCTCGAACGCCCACCCACGCCGCGAGGGCGAGCCCCATCACGGCGACGAGACAGACGGCTCCGGCGAAGAGCCGGCGCCAGCGGAACCACGATCCGGAGCGAGGGGAGTCGAGCACGCGAACACCCTAGGCGCGTGATCACGACGCCTCGGCCCTGTCGTCGTGGGAGGAAACCGATCCCGCAGAACAGACACCGGCGACAGGTGCGGTGGTGGAACCGATTTGTCACCCGCCGTTTCACCCGTGAGCCCTCCGACGGACCGTCGCAGGCCGCGGGCGAGCACGACGGCGAAGACCGCTGGTGGTCGTCTCGGCGGATGCCGCGTCCGCTCGATGCGCCTCTGTCAGGTCGCGGGGTCCTCCGTGAACGCGGGCAGGACGACCGTCACCGTGGTGCCCACGCCGAGCTCGCTCTCGAGGAAGAGCGAGCCCCCCTGATCCTCCACGATGCTGCGGATGATCCCCATCCCCAGTCCGGTTCCCGGCGTTCCGCTCTCGCGCGCCGTGCGGGCGCGGAAGTAGGGGTCGAACACGCGGTCGAGGTCGTCGGAATCGATGCCGATACCGGTGTCGGTGAACCGCAGGATGGCATCGTCGGGGGAGACCTCGCCGGAGATGCGGACGGTCCCGCCCGACGGGGTGTACTTGATCGCGTTGCTCAAGATGTTGTCGAAGGCCTGGCGCAGGCGGAAGCCGTCGCCCGCCACGTCGGCGGTCGGCGGGAGATCATCGATCACATTCACCCGCCGCGCCGCCGCCGCCGGCCGGAACGAGGTGAGGGAGGACGCGATGATGCGGCTCGCGTCGGCTGCGACGGGAACAGTCGACTCACGGAACACGCCGCGAGAGGCGGCGAGGATCTCGGAGATCAGTTTTTGCATGCGTTCGCCCGCGGCCGAGACGACCTCGAGCTCCTCACGCACCTTCGGCGTGAGATCGGAACGGTCGAGGAGGAGATCGGCGTGGCCGATGATCGCCGTGAGCGGATTGCGCAGCTCGTGCGACACCGTCGCCGCCAGTCGCTCGCGGGCGCGTTCGGATTCGATGAGGGCGGTGACGTCATGCACGATCAGCAGCGTGCTCTCGGGTTCGTCGGACGAGACGAGCCTCCGGGTCGACACCGACAGTGCGTGCCACTCACCGCGGGTGTCGAACAGCCACACCCGCTCGTCGGCGAACTGCTCGCCCCGGGCGGCTCGGGCGAACAGTCGCTCGTCGTCGGGGACGGGCTCGCCCCGCAGCGTCGCGTACTCGATCGCGCCCCCGGGCCGCTGCGGTTCGTCGCGTTCGATCCCGTACAGGGCGACATAGGCGTCGTTGAGGGCGAGCACCTCCCCCTCGGCCGAGAGGCGGGCGATGCCGGTGTCGAGACCGTTCAGCATCTGGGACACGCGCCGTTCCTGGCCCGAGACGCGTTGAAGAGTCCCCTGCAGCCGTTTCGCCTGCCGCCGCAGCAACAGCTTGAACGCACGGGTCTGCCGGGCGGAGAGGTAGGTGGTGATCGCGATGAACGTGAGCGAGAGCAGCACGACGAGGAACCGCAGCGCCGAGGAGGGCCCCGTCGCGTTCAGGGTCGCATCGAGGAGGATGAGGACGCCGACGGCCCCGAGCGCGGAGACGAGGGAGACCAGGAGGAACTGCGAGGCGATCCACATGATCGGGAAGACCCAGAAGAACCCGAAGCGCAGGTCGGTGCCGATGCTCATGAGACCGATGGCGATGATGTCGCCGAACGGGATGAGGGACACCGTCGCGCGGGGCAGCCTGTGCCAGGGGACCACGATGGCCACGGCTGTGAGCGCGATGACGACACCGACGCCCGCCGAGAACGGCCAGTACGCGAAGAGCGCCGGCTCGATCATCTGGACGAGCAAGACGGTGATCATGACGCTCACGCCCAGAATGAGCTGGTGCAGCCACACCGACCGGGTACGGCCGCCGAGGCCGCCCGCGTCGTCGTCACCAGCGTCGTCCGCAGAAGCAGGTGCTGAGCTTCTCGGGGTCGCCATGATCCCGAGCTTATCCACGGCGTCCGCAGGGGTGGCGGAATGGTCTCCGGCGGGGGAGTTGACGTCGTGATCGGGCATCATGCGCGCGTCACACCCCGTCGACCAGACCACGGCGCGACCAGCGACGGCCGGTGCCCATCAGCGCGGACATGGCGTCCACCGTCCGCACGAGCGAGTGTTCGAAAGCGAGGGTCGGGACATCGTCGTACTCGAGCAGAGGCATACGTCGCGCGAATGCGCGGCGTACCGACGACTCCATCACGGTCGTATCCGTCTCGGCGGAGGCGACGACGAAGACGATGTCCCGTGACGGCTGGCCCGTCACGACATGCGGCAGCGCGTCATCGACGGCGCCGGCGGCGGCGTCGAGCAACCGCTTTCCCTGCGCAACACTGTGCGCCGTTCGGATCAGGTCGATGTCCGGCAGACGGATGAGCGTGACGCTCGCGCCGCCGTGGGCCTCGATGAGCCGTGCGGTCTCGCGCCGGAGGGCTCCTCGGTCGTGCGCGGGTGTGCCGGGCGACGGCCGGTCGTCGAGCTGCCGTCCGATCCGAACGGTTCCCGCAGCGGCGACCGCGATGACGACTGCGCTGACGAGGGCCGTCGTCTCGGCGGAAACCGCGCCGGGCCCTGTGAGGGCCTTCGAGCCCGCTGCCAGGGCGACGACGAGTCGCGCAGCGTTGTAGGCGGCGTACAGGGCCATACTCCACACGAGCAGGCCCCTGCCCGGCAGAGCGGCGAACGGTCGACGCGTGCACTCGAGAGCCCCGAGAACGGCGAACACGACGAGCCCGGCGGTCTTGAGTACCGTGGCATCCACGAGCGGAATCAGGAAGGTCAGCCCGAGCAGGAAGATCCCGACGGCGACGATGCCGATCGCTCCGACCGCGCGGCGGTGATTCACGCGCCGGGCTCCCGCCCACAGCAGACCCACGGCCATCACGTTCGTCGCGTTACCGCCGGCGGCGGCCGCCCTGCCGCCGCCCGCCGCCTCCAGGACGTTCATCGCTCCGCACAACAGAGCGGCGATGGCGGCCATCCCGAAATAGCGGACCATCTCGGCGCGCGCGCCGCCGCGATCGTCCTCGTGACGCCCGTGGGCGAGGAACAGGATCGCCAGGCCGACACCGGCGGCGGTGATGGCGGAGAGGAGGGCGAGAACGATCACGAGAGACCCGCTCTCGAACGGTGCCGCGAATCTTGAGGAAATCTTGCGGGGACGGTGTTGCGTACACGCGGGAGCGTTGCGGCCACCGCCCCAAAGTGGGATACGGCCAACAAACCCCGGGTAGGAGGGAGACCGCTGCCATGACCGATGCGCCGAGCGTCACCTCCCGCCCCCGTCCGTCCCCGTCTTGCCCCGCGGCGGAGCACGACCGGCACGTCGATGAGCTGACGGCCGTTCTCAGCGATACGAACGTGCACCGCTCGACAATCGGATGCGTCGTCTCGGTCTCCGACCGGGAGGCGTCGATCGCCGGTGCCCTCGCGGCTCTCCTCGCGCAGACCCGGGTGCCGGATGTCATCCATGTCATCGTCGGCGACAGTTCGGATGCCACGCGGGAGATCGCTTCGGAGCTCAGCGGGCCGCACGAGCTGCACACCGAGCTCGGCACGCAGTGCACAGAGGTGTTCGTGCACGACATCGGCGACAACCCCGGACTGAGAGCGGGCGCCCTCAACTACGGCTACTTCCTCGTCGAAGGATGCGACTACCTGCTGAGCGTCGACGGCGGCGCGGTCGCCCACCCCCGTGCCGTCGAGGACCTCGAGGCGGAGGCCCTCTCGGATGCTCGCATCGGCGGCGTGTCGGCGATCTGCACCGTCGCTTCCGAGCGGACCACCGGCGTGATCGCTCGCTTCCTCGTCGCCGGACAGCGCGCGCAGTCCGCGAGATCCACGCTGCAGAATCTGTCGCGCCGGAACACGGCCGTGCTCGACGGACCGTTCGTGCTCTTCTCCGTCGCCGCACTGCGAGATGCGATGACCCAGACCCGCCGGTCGACTCCATGGATCGAGGGCGCGCAAGCCGGGGGTCTCCTGCTCTCGATGCACATCAGGAGCGCCGGCTATCTCACGAGGATCAGCACCACGGCGCGCGTCGCCGTGAAGGCGGTGGTGACGCTGTCGGCTTATGGCGCCCAGCAGGTCGAGAGGATCGGGGAGGTCATCGACGTCCTGTGGCCCGGCCGGTGGGGCGACGCGAACGCGCAGCCGCTTCATCCGACCCTGCGGGTGCCGTGGTCCGAGAACCTCGGCATACTGGCCGGCCTGTTCGTGCGCGTGGCTTTCCTGGCGCTTCTGGCGGCGTCGCTGTCGGTGGAGGCGTTCGTCTTCTCGCCGTGGTGGCTGATCCCACCGGTCATCGCCGTGCTGTCGAACCTGCGCCTCACGTTCGCCATGCAGAAGGCTGAGCGCACCGACGTCCTCTTCGCGGTGCTCGGGATTCCTGCGGAGGCGTTCAGGTGGGTACGCATCGTGTGCACCGTGCGTGCCTGGTCCCGGCGCCTTCTGCCAAGCACGTCGCGTGATCGAGCCGTGCGGGGAGCGGCGCACGGCGTCGGTCGCCGCGGTGCCGTGGTGCCGACGATCACGTTCATCGCCGCTGTGGTCGCCCTGATCGCCGGATGGGCGCTGGCGGTGCCCACGGCGCAGTCGACGGTTCTGCGGGTCGGATGGGCTGTCGTCGGCGTGGTCGTGGCACTGCAGACGCTGACCATGCTCTCTCGACTCGTCCGTCGCGCCGACGGGACCTCCGTCTGAGCGCCGACCGACGTCGGTCGCTCGAACGGTCGGAGGAATAGGTGCCTCGGTCCCCGCGGGGCTCGAGGCGGCTGTCCTTCCCCGGGGCATCAGGAGCCGGACAGCTCCGACGTCAGGCGGTACCCCACGCCGCGAACGGTCTCGATGTAGAGCGGATTGAGCGGACTGTCGCCGAGCTTGCGGCGCAGGTTGGTCATATGCGCTTCGATCGCCCGCTTGTCGGCATCGCCGACGAAGTAGCTCGTCACATAGGACTCTCCCCGCAGCACGAGGGTGAGATCCGCTTTGCTGCGTACGCGCCGTTTCGATTCCATCAGGGTTGCGAGCAGATCGAACTCCGTGCGGGTCAGCTCGAGGTCCTCTCCTCCGAGTCGCACGATGCGGCTGTCGGGATCGAGGTGGAGATCGCGGTGCACGAGCCAATCGCCGGCGTCGGCGGCCCCGCCCTCTGCGGATCGGCTGGGTGAGGTCGCGGGCGCAGCGTCGGTCATCGCGTCCCGGGCGGGGGTGGGCGTTCCCGCGTCGTTCTGACGTGGTGGGAGCGCGTCGCCGGCCTCGCCCGCACGTGGTCGGCGCAGCAGGGCCTCGATCCGTGCCCGCAGTTCGCGCGGACGGAACGGCTTGACGACGTATTCGTCGGCACCGGCCCCGAGACCCAGCACGACGTCGGCCTCCTCTTCGAGCCCCGTCAACATGATGATGTAGGTGTCGCTGCGCTGGCGGATGCGCCGCGCGGCTTCGAACCCGTCGATCCCCGGCATGTTGACGTCGAGGGTCGTGATGAGCGGGTGATGGGTGGTCACCGCGTCGACCCCGTCTATGCCGTTTCCGACGGCGACGGTGGAGAATCCGGCCGATTCGAGGACCTCCGACAGGAGATGACGGATGTCGGGGTCGTCCTCGACGATCACCGCCGTCTTCGCGCGCTCGGTGCTCCCGCTCATCTGACCCACTCCTCCGCTTTCGCGCTTTCGCGCCCGCGTTCTCCCCCGAGAGGCGGTGTCGCATAGCGACTTGCGCAATCTTGGCACATTTCTTGCCGCGCACTCCGGTCGCACGCCATGGTGTCCCTATCCTGCTACTCGTCGATTCGATCAGATCAGCCAGATAGTTCGTCACGAGAACGTGTATAGATTTGTTCGGTGGGAAAACTGGTTTACAACAGCCTCGGCCACTCTTTCGACATCGAGGATCGGACGCTCTCTCATCTGCGTGTGGTCTTCATGAACAAACTGCGGCGCGGTGAGTCGTTCATGTTCCATTTCCCGATGTCCGACGGCAGCGGTACGCGCTCATTGTGGATCTCGCCGTCGATCCCGCTCGTCTTCCATTTCTACGGCAGCCGTCCACCGCACCTGAACCGACGCTGGGTCGATGACCTCATGAACGAGGCGAGCGCGCCCCAGGGGCTCAGCATCGTTTCCGAACCCGACCCGGACGCCGCCCCGCGCCCCTGACGGGGGCGGTCAGGTGCACTCGGCGTCGACGACCTCGCGCACACGGTCGAGGAACGCGGCGACCTGATCAGCGGTGCCGTGCGGCAGTGCGGCCGCGAAGGCCCGGATCTGTGCGGTGACCGGGTCGATGGTCTCCGGATGGGTGCCCCGGTCGAAGGGCACGACGAACTTGCTGCGTCGATCGGTCGGGTTGACGACGAAGGCGATGAGTCCGCCCGCGTGGAGGCGGTCCAGCATGCCGGTGACCGAAGCGGCCGAGATGCCGAGGTGCTGTGCGATCTCGGTGGGGGTGACGGTTGCTCCGGCATCGGCGCGTTCGAGCACCAGGCGCATGGCGGCCCGCGCGTTCTCGCTCGGGCCGCAGTCGGTTTGGCGCCTGCGCGCGAGGCGTGCCTCGGCGAGGCGGAGGCGTTCCACTGCGCGTGCGGCGGTCGTTGCGGCGTCGTCGTCGATCTCGATCGTCATGCGTCTCCTCGAGGCTCCAGCCACCCGTGAAGACATTCTAGTTAGGTGACCGAGATTCCAGAGGAGCGAGAGATTTTCGTCTGAGTGCAACAACGCCTGGTCGTGGCCCGTTCAGAGGGAATTCACTTGGCGATAGTTAGGCAATCTAGTAAAATTTGAAACCGCCGGTTCTCCTGAGAGGACAAGATCATGGGCTGTTTGTTCTATGGCTCTTCCGCGAGCCCGATCCATATTCCGGATCGCGTGCTCGCCCACATCAAAGTCGTCATCGCGACCAAGCTCCGCCGGGGTGAGAGCTTCACGATGTCGTGGCGTCACCCCGCAGACGAGCCGGCGGGTCGCAGCACGATCTGGATCCAGCCGTCGATTCCGCTCCGATTCGTCTTCGCGACCGCCGAGCCCGAGATGCTCGACAATGTCCTGCTGCAGGCGTATGCCAACGCGGCCAACTCGTCCAGCGGCCTCACCGTCGACCTCGACGTGCAGCAGAGCCCTGCGCCGCAGAACGCCGGCGCCCGCTGAAAGGGTAGTCAGCGACCCGCCGCGTGACGGTGTGCGATCGCGGACATCCATTCGAGGCCCGGGCACGGCGGGGCGTCGCGACCGCGCATCCGCTCCCACGCCTCGACGTAGATCCCCTCGAGCAGGGCATCGGCCCGCGCAGCGAGGCCGGTCAGTGACAGCAGCACCGCGTACACGCGCGGTGCGGTCGCGTCGTAGAACTCAGCGAATGCGTCGCAATCCCCGGACGCGGCACGCACGAGGAGCGCGTCCAGATCCCCTTCCCGCATCGCGGAGGACGTCGCGTCGGTCATGGTCACGGGGCACCTCCCTCCTCGGCCGTTCCAGTCAAGCGGGGCAGGTCGCGAGCGGCTCGGGGTTGCGTAATCCGGACGTGTGTCGTAGCCGTTGCACGATGTCGACCGGGACGTCCGTCAAGCCCGCGGGGGCGGCGTCCGTGGCCGACTAGCGTGACGGCATGAGATCACTCGTTCGCTGGCTTCTGGCAGCTGCCATGATCTTCGCCGGCATCGCCCACCTGACGTTCGCCCGCCGGGACTTCCAGGCGCAGGTGCCCGACGCCCTCGTGGAGCACGGACCGTTGGATCGGGATGCCGTCGTAGTGGCGTCCGGGGTCGTCGAGGCGGCTCTCGGTATCGCCCTCGTCGCCCTGCCCCGAGAACGTCGACGTATCGGTGCCGCGCTCGCCGCGTTCTACGTCGCCATCTTCCCCGGCAACATCGACCAATGGCGCAAGGGCCGCTCCGCCTTCGGCCTCGACACCGACCGAAAGCGCCTCACCCGTCTGTTCTTACAGCCGCTGCTGGTCGCGGCGGCGTGGTGGTCGACGCGCTGATCGTCGCATGGCCGATGTCGTCAGTCTCGAGCTCGTCTTCGACGGGGCCTCCGACGAGGCGGTGCGCCGGGAGTGGGACGCTCTCGTCGCCGCCGGTCTGCCGAGTCAGGCGCGTCACACGGGGCAGAGCAATCGCCCGCACGTGACCCTGCTCGTGCGTCCCCAGCTGGGCTCGCCCGACCTCCGCGCGCTCGCCGAAGACCTCCCCCTCGCGCTCACCCTGGGGGCTCCGTTGCTCTTCGGCGTCGGACGCTCCCGCGTCATCGCGCGTTCCGTCATCCCGTCACCCGAATTGCTGGCCTTCCATGCGCGGCTGCACGAGCTCGCCGGTTCCGGCGATGACGCGGCGCACACCCTCCCCAGGGCATGGACCGCCCACATCACCCTCGCCCGTCGAGTGCCGCTCGACCGAGTGGGCGACGCGCTGGCGGTGCTCGCCGAAGCCGGCGCGAGCGAACTCGCGGTGACCGCGACGGGGTTGCGACGGTGGGATGCCGCGACGCGAACGGTATCGAACCCCCTTTCGCGTGGGACGCTGGAGGGGTGCTGACCGACGACGCGCGCTCTTTCCTGAGCGATTACCACCTCGCCACCCTCTCGACCCTTGGGCGCTCCGGGCGCGTGCACGCCGTCCCCGTCGGGTTCACCTACGAAGACGGCATCGTGCGGGTGATCGGTTCGCGCGGCACGCAGAAGTTCGTCAATGCGGCGCGCAGCGGTCGCGCCTCGATCTGCTCGGTCGACGGGGGGCGCTGGATCAGTTTCGAGGGCCCCGCGCGGGTGACGGACGATCCGGATGCCGTGGCGCACGCGGTCGAGCTGTACGCCGCGCGGTACCGGCAGCCGCGCGTCAACCCCGACCGGGTCGTGCTCGAGATGACCGTCGAGCGCACCCTGGGTTCCGCGGCCTTCCGCGCCTGACCGGCGTATTCTGGGGGCATGTCCCCCTTCTCCCCGTCGATGCCCTCCGGGCGTGAGGGGGTTGTCGGCGCGCGAAGCGCCGGCGGCACAGGCGTGTTCCTCGTCGTCTCTCCCGCCGGGTGACCGGCGTCCGACCTCCCGTCGCGAGCGGGAGCGTCGCTCCTCCCGGTCGTCGTTCGACCGCACCTGTCCGCGACTGCGCGGACGCACCGCCGCCCGCGTCTACACCGGGCGGCCCATCGACGGGATCACCCATGCACGCCTTGTCCGTACCCGCGCTTCGCGCCTCGTTCGTCAACGTCTCCACCCGTGAGCGCAGCGCCATCGTCCTTCCCCACGACATCGGCGACGCCGACTGGGACCGCCTCGACTACATCGGATGGCGTGACGCCAAGGCGCCGCTGCTCGGATTCGTCGTGGCCGAGATCGACGGCGAGCCCGTCGGCCTCCAGCTGCGTCAGGCGGAGCAGCTCACGCGTACACGGCCGCAGTGCTCGTGGTGCGCCGACGTCACGCTCCCGAACGACGTCGTGTTCTTCAGCGCACGCCGAGCGGGGAGGGCCGGACGGTCAGGCAACACGGTCGGCACTCTCGTGTGCGCGGGGTTCGAGTGCTCGCGGAACGTGCGCCGGCTGGACCCGCCGGCCTATCTCGGGCACGATGCGGCGGCAGCACGCGATCGCCGCATCGCAGGACTGCGAGCACACGTCGATGCGTTCTTCCGGGACCTGCGCAACAGCGTGTGAGGCGCCCGGCCGCCGCAACGCCCCCTCTTCGGGTGCCGGATGTCGACGTCCGTCCCCACTCCGGGCTCGCGAACCTCGCGTTCTGCGCGGGAGGTCGCGCGGTCAAGGACCGGTCCGCTCAGTGGGAGGGGCCCGCCCCGCGGTGCGGGCCCCTCTGCTCACAGCGCGCGGAGCTTGTCCAGCAGGGGCTCGGCGATCTCGTCGACGAAGCGCTGCTGCTGCTCGTCGCCGACCTGCACGATGGCGATGTCGGTGAAGCCGGCGTCGATGAAGGGGCGGACGCTCTCGGCGAGTTCGTCCAGGTCGGGGCCGCACGCGATGGACTCCGCGACGTCTTCCGGGCGCACGAACTGCGACGCGCCGGCGAAACCCGCCGGAGTCGGCAGGTCGGCGTTCACGGACCAGCCGCCGGCGAACCAGCGGAACTGGTCGTGCGCGCGGGCGATCGCGGCATCCTTGTCGGGGTCCCAGCTGATCGGGATCTGTCCGATCTTGCGCGAGTCGCCCTCGTGGTGCTCGTCCCAGCCCTGCACGATCTCGGCATCCGGTTCGGTGGTGATGAGGTGGTCGCCGAGCGGGGCGAAGCGCCGGATCGAGTGCTCGCCCGAGACGGCCACGCCGATCGGCACGCCGCCGTCGGGCGCGTCCCACACACGGGCGGAGTCGACGCGGAAGTACTCGCCGTCGTAGGTGACGAGGTCGCCGGTGTGGAGCGCGCGGATGATCTCGATCGCCTCGACCAACATGTCCTGGCGCGCGTGCACCGCGGGCCACCCCTCGCCGACGACGTGCTCGTTGAGGTTCTCACCCGAGCCGAGACCGAGGGTGAAGCGGCCCTCCGACAGCAGCTGCAGCGTCGCCGCCTTCTGCGCGACGACCGCGGGGTGGTACCGAACCGTGGGGCAGGTGACGTACGTCATCAACTCGACGTTCGAGGTGGCGTGCGCCACGGCGCCGAGCACCGTCCAGGCGTACGGGGCGTGGCCCTGGCTGGTCAGCCAGGGGGAGTAGTGGTCGCTGGAGACCAGGAAGTCGTAGCCGGCGCGCTCGGCGCCGACGGCGTAGTCCACGAGCGCCCGCGGGCCGCTCTGCTCGGTCATGAGGGTGTAGCCGAATCGCGTCATGCCGGCAACGGTAGGCCGACGCCCTGACGTGCTCGTCGGGGTTGCGCACACGCGCCGGATACGACAGCGGGCCCGCGGCTGGTGCCGCCGGCCCGCTGTGCGGAGATCGGTTCTGCGGGGGCGGCTGACGCCACCCCCGCGGGGGATCAGTCCTCGGGAGCGTGGATGACCTTCTCGCCGTCGAAGGTCTCGCGCTTGTTCTTCTCTGCGTCGTTGCGGGTCTTCCGCAGGCTCAGCCACGTCGCCACGGCCACGGTCGCGGCGATGAACAGCAGCGAGAACCAGATCGGGATCTCCGGCGCCCACAGCATCGGCTCGCCGCCGTTGATGAACGGGAGTTCGTTGACGTGCATGGCGTGCAGGACGAGCTTGACGCCGATGAAGGCCAGGATGACGGCCAGGCCCTGTGCGAGGTAGACGAGGCGCTCCAGCAGACCGCCGATGAGGAAGTAGAGCTGGCGCAGACCCATGAGCGCGAAGGCGTTGGCCGTGAAGACGATGTACGCCTCCTGCGTCAGGCCGTAGATCGCCGGGATGGAGTCGACCGCGAAGACGAGGTCGATGAAGCCGATGGCGATGATGACCAGCAGCATCGGGGTGACGAAGCGCTTGCCGTTCTTCTGGACGGTCAGCTTGTCGTCGTTGTACTCCTCGCTCACGGGGAGGATGCGACGGACGAACTTCATGAACTTGCCGTTGGCGGGGTCGTCGTCGCCGTGCGAGAACGCCTGACGGTAGGCGAGGAAGAGCAGCAGCGCGCCGAAGATGTAGAAGATCCACGAGAAGTTCTCGATGAGCGCCGCACCCACCGCGATGAACGCGCCGCGCATGATGAGCGCGATGACGATGCCGATCATCAGCACCTTCTGCTGGTACTTCTTCGGCACCGCGAACCCGGTCATGATGATCAGGAACACGAAGAGGTTGTCGATCGACAGCGCCTTCTCGGTCAGATACCCGGCGAAATACTCACCGCCGAAGGTCCACCCCGAGAAGACGCCGATACCGACGCCGAACAGCAGCGCCAGGCCGATGTAGAACGCCGACCAGCGGGCGGACTCGCCGACGGTCGGCTCGTGGGGCTTTCGCACGTGGGCGAAGAACTCGAAGACGAAGAACGCGATCGTGACCGCGATGGTGATGATCCAGACGAGGGGGGTGACGCCCAAGACGGCCTCCAAGGGAAAAAGGTGTGCAGCAGGACACCAAGGTCTCCTCCACCCGGCGATGGGGCCGACGTCCCGGGCTCACGATGGCGTGAACCGTACTGACGAGATCGTCGCGGTGGGAGTACTCCCCTTGCTCCGGATGATTCTACGGGATGCCGCTGCGGTGCCGGGGCCTGGACTGCTCGAGCCCGGCTGTGATAGCGACCGGGGGCGCGGCGCGGGCGCCCCCGGTCGATCCCCCTCTTTCCCCTACACCGGCACCCCGAACTCGCGGATCGTGATGCCGGAGAACCGGGCCGGGCCGCCGTCGGTGTACAGCGAGATCCCGGTGTCGCCCTCCAGGAAATGCACCTGCTGCGACAGCACCGTGTGGCCGGCGTTGACGAACACCTCGACGCTCTGCCGGTCGACGAAGATGCGCAGGTGGACCGACCGGGCGGCGGCGTCGATGGGGGCCGCCGCGCGCGTGTACGGGGTCAGTGCATAGCCGCTGCGCTCGGACGGACCGCGGTCGACATAGAGGTCGGAGCCGTACTTGCCGATGTTCGTGTGCCGGGAGCCGTCGGCCGACCGCCCGACCGAGACGCCGACGTTCGTGGCATCCGTCCACGACATGTCGAGCTCGAGCTCGTAGGCCCGCCCGTTCCACGGCAGGACGGCGCTGCCGTCCACCGTGCGGTCGGGGAGCGTGACCGTGGAGGTGGCACGGCCCGCGAGGGCGGCGATGGGGGCGCTCAGCAGGCTGTACCAGCCGCCGGACTGCCGCTCGAGGCGCAGCTCGCGCACGATCGAGTTCTGGCCGTTGTACCCGTCGGTGACGTCGGTGGGGACGTCGCGGGCGGCGTACTTCCAGTTGTTCATCCACCCGATCGCGAGGCGCGTGGTGTCGGGGGCCTCGATGCTCGGCCAGGTGACCGCGCCGTACCAGTCCCATCCCCAATCCAGCCACTGGGGAGTGAGGTCGTCCGCGACGAAGCGGGTGCCGTTCCACGTGCCCATCCAGTAGGCGTACGTCATGGGCAGACCGATTCCGTAGGCGTCCATGCTGGCGCCCAGCACCCAATGACGCGTGCCGTCGTCCGCCGTCATCTCGAACAGGTCGGGGCACTCGATGCCGCCGAGCTGCGGATTCGGGTAGTCGAAGTTGCTCCGCCACGTCCACTGCCGCAGGTTCGGCGAGGTGTAGAACCCGGCGTACCGTGCGCGACCGAGCGCCATCACCCACTCGCCGCGCACGGCATCCCAGTGCACCTTCGGGTCGCGGCACCACTCGGCGTTGTCGATCTCGGCGGCGGTCTGCGCGGTGCGACCGTCGGTGTTGACCAGCACGGGGTCGGGCAGCATCGTGAAGCTGAAGCCGCCGTCGGTGGACCAGTACAGGTACTGCTCCTGGTACTTGCGGATGCCATCGGTCGGTCGTGTGGCCAGGGCGATCACGGCCCCCGTCCCGAATCCGGCGGTGTTCGCGGTGTCGACGACGAGGCACCCCGACCACACCGGCACGCCGTTCGTGAGCGGCATCACCGTGCCGTGGTGGGTGAAGCTCACGCCGTCGGTCGTGGCGTGATCCCACCCGCCCGCGCCGTTGTTGACGTCGGAGTGCAGGTAGTAGAGCTGGTACTGCCCGCCCGAGACGATCGGGCGCTGCGGGTCGCAGAGCCACGCCGTCGGCGGTGTCATGTGGAATACCGCACGCTGCGATGCGGTCTGGGCCTGGGCGGCCGGGGGAGCGACGGAGGCCAGGGCGAGGCCGAAGGCCCCGGCCCCGGCGCCCTTCAGCAGGGCGCGACGGGAGATCTCGAACGGCATGGTGCTTCTCACTTCCTCGTGATCGGCGGGCGCGACGATGCACCCGCCGGGTGGTGTCCGGCGGTTCGGGGAGACGTCGGTCAGGCGGCCGCCGGAGCCGCGGGACCTTCCTGGGCGGCGACGTCGCCGACCACGTTGACGTTGACGCGCACGGCGGGGACGACCGCGGTCTCGGCGGCGACCGAGACGGTGAGCGGCCCGCCGCCGAGTGTCACCAGGTGCGAGAGCACGGTGGCACCGTCGTCGGCGAACACCTCCAGCAGCGGGCCGTCGACGACGAGCGTCAGGGCACCCGCCGTCCCCACGAGGGGCGCCGCGCGCTCGCCGGGGAAATCGGGATGCAGGGCGTCGGCGACGGCACCGGAGCGCGAGACGGCGAGCGTGCGGGCCACGGGGTCGTGGACGATGTCGACCGTGGCATCCCCTTCTCCGGACAGCCGCACGTGCACGGCCCCGGTCGCTGCGGGATCCCATGTCAGCTCGAGTACCGCGTGCGGCTCGACGGTGAGCAGGGCCGCATCACCCGCGGCGGTGGGGGGAAGGACGGGCCGCTGCACGAGGTGCAACGCCCCGTCGATGCGGCGCAGACCGAGTGTCCGCGCCAGCGACATGGCCCCGCGCCAGGGCGCGGTGGGCACGACGTGGGCGTAGCGCCAGTTGCTCATCCACCCCAGCATCACCGCGGCACCGCCCGGAGCGCTGTCGAACGTGACGCCGGCGTAGAAGTCGCGACCGTGGTCGAGAGAGCGGAGGTTCATGGCGTCCGAGCGGAAGACGCCGCCCTCGAGGTCGCCCACGACGTAGTGCATCGCCGACCCTGCCGGATCCGCGTCGTCGCCGACCGGGTTGGTGCTCAGCAGCAGCACCCAGACCCGTTCCGCGGTGCCCTCCACGGGCAGGTGGACGAGATCCGGGCACTCCCACACCACGCCCTCCGGCCCCAGAGGGCCGAACGAGCCCGTCTCCCTCCAGGTCGCGAGGTCGTCGGAGGCGTAGAACACCACCCGACGTTCGACGGCCTCGACGGTGAGCATGAGCCACCCGCCGCCGGGAACGCGGACCACCTTGGGGTCGCGGAAGTCGGAGCTGGATCGATCGAGCACCGGGTTCGCGGCATCCGGAGTCCACGTAGAGCCGCCGTCGACGCTGGTCGCGCGCGACTGGGCCTGGATGCCGTGGTCGTACGCGCTGGTGTAGAACGCGGTAAGGGTGTCGCCGGGGCCGGCGACGACGGAGCCCGAGAAGATCTGCTCGCCGGGGCGGTGCGGCAGCGCCACGGGGTGCTCGTCCCACTGCAGCAGGTCACTGCTGGAGGCGTGGCCCCAGCTCATGTTGCCCCAGTCGTTTCCCTCGGGGTTGTACTGGAAGAACGCGTGCCAGCGGTCGCCGGTGTAGACGAGCCCGTTCGGGTCGTTCATCCAGTTGCGGGAGGGGGTGAGGTGGAATCGCGGGCGGGGAAGGTTCATAGGGACTCTCGCGGAATGGAGGGGCACGCGACGAGTTGCCGCGCACCGGAGGCGGGGGATTCGAGACCGAGCAGGGTGCGCACTCCCGCGGCGCCGAGCTCGTAGTGGGGGAGGGCCACCGTCGACAGCGGGGGTCGCAGATGCGCGGCGATGACGTCTTGGTTGTCGAAGCCGATGACGGCGATGTCGTCGGGAATGCGCAGGCCCCGCTCACGCAGGCCGTCGTAGAGGCCCATCGCGACGCGGTCGTTGTGGCAGAAGACGCCCGTCGCGCCCGAGGCGACCACGGCCTCGGCGACGTCGTAGCCGCCCTCCTGCTCGGGGGCGGCCTCGAAGACCAGGGCGTCGTCGACGTCGGCACCCGCGGCGGTGAGGGCCGCCCGGTACCCGGCGAGGCGACCGACCCGCGCCGGCGAGGGCGACGTGGTGTTCACGAACGCGATGCGGCGATGCCCCGCCGCCAGCAGCTCTTCGGTCGCGGTGCGGCCGCCCTGCTCCTCGTCGGGCACGACGGCGGGGAACGAATCGTCGGCCGCGAAGCAGTTCACCAGCACCGTCTCGGTGTGCTGCAACGGCGGCGGCACATCGATCTCGCGGTGGTACCAGGTGGAGTACAGGATGCCGCGCACCTGATGCTCCAGCATCATCGCGATCGCGTCGTTCTCGGCGGCGGCGTTGCCCTCGGTGTTGGCCACGAGCAGCACGAAGCCGTGACGCCACGCCTCGTCCTGGGCGCCATGGATGATCTGACCGGCGAAGGGCGTGGTGGCGATGGCATCCGCCACCAGCCCGATGAAGCGCGAGCTCCCCTCCGACAGCGTCTTCGCGAGCGCATTGGGGCGGTAGCCGAGGGCGACGATGGCCTCCTGCACCCGGCGCCGCGCGTCTTCGCCGATGCGGGCGCCGGGCTTGTCGTTGACGACGTGCGACACGGTGGCGACCGAGACGCCGGCGGCCTTCGCGACGTCGCGCATGGTCGTGGTCATGAGGGGGTCCTCGCGTTCATCCCTTGGTCGCTCCGCTCTCGAGCCCGGCGATCATCGCCTTGTTCAGCACGAGGAACACCAGCAGCAGCGGCGTCACCGTGACGCACACCGCGGCGAACGTCGCCGTCCAGTCGGTGTTGCCCATCGCTCCGATGTAGTTTTGCAGGCCCAGCGGGATGGTCTTGAGTCCGTCGGAGAGCACGAAGGTGTTCGCGAAGATGAAGTCGTTCCAGATGAAGATGCTGTTGACCAGGACGACGGTGATGATCGTGTTGACCGACAGGGGCGTCGTGATCTGCAGGAAGATGCGGTACGGACCCGCGCCGTCGAGGGAGGCGGCCTCGTAGAGCTCGCGCGGGATGTACTCGTAGAACGACGAGAACAGGTACACGCCCATCGGCAGCGAGAAGGCCGCCAACGGCAGGATCATCGACAGATGGGTGTCGAGCAGCCCCACCTGCGAGTAGTCGATGAACAGCGGCACGAGCGCGATCTGCACCGGCACGATGATGCCGAGCAGGAACAGCGCGCGCACGAACCCGCTGAGCCGGAAACCCAGCACCTGCAGCGCGTAGGCGGCCATCATGCCCGCCACCACGATGAGGGCGCTCGCCCCGAGGGTGACGACGAGCGAGTTGCCGATGTTCAGCAGCAGGTTGCCGGTGCCGAACGCGCGGGAGTAGTTCTCGAGCGTCCACTCGCGCGGGAGGGCGAACGGGTCGCCGCCGGCGAAGTCGCTCGCGGTGCGGAAGCTCGTGAGGAACAGCCAGAGCAGCGGGTACACCTGCACGACGACGATCAGCGCGACGGTGACCGTCAGCAGGGTGCGCTGCACGCGCAGGCGCGGCGAGCGGTGCACGCGACGGGGCGCGGGGGCGGGGTCGGCGGGAACGGATGCCGCGGGGGCGGGGGCGAGGGTCGTGCTCATCACGCGTCCTTTCGACGCAGCAGCAGGAAGATCAGGCCGACGGCGACCAGGCACTCCACGACGATGAAGACCGAGATCGCGCTGGCGTAGCCGTAGTCGGTGTGGACGAAGGCCGTCTTGTACATGTAGGTGGTCAACAGCTCCGACGACTGTCCGGGCCCGCCGTTGGTGAGCAGGTACGGGATGTCGAAGCCGCGCAGGGCGAAGGTGGTCGCCATGACGGTGGTGGTGATCCACACGGGCCGGATGTAGGGGAAGCGGATGCGCCAGAACGTCTGCCACCATGAGGCGCCGTCGAGGCGGGCGGCCTCCTCGAGCTCTTTGGGCACGGCGATCAGGGCGGCGTAGATGATGAGCATGTACAGGCCCGTGAAACGCCACCCCTCGGGGATCGACACCGCGGCGAGCACGGTCTGCACGTTCGACAGCCATGCCGTCTGCAGGCCTTCCAGGCCCACCCACGCCAGCAGCTGGTTGAGCAGACCGACCGGCTCGAGCGAGTAGACGCGCAGGAACAGGAAGCCGATCGCGACGGTGGAGATGACGGCCGGCAGCAGGTAGAGGGTCTTCACCAGCTCGCGCGCCCGGGGGAGGGCGGTCAGCAGCCCCGCCACCGCGAGGGCGCCGCCGAGCTGCAGCACGAGGCAGATCGCGAGGTAGCCGAGGGCGTTGCCGAACGCGGTCCAGAAGACGTCGTCGCGGGTGAACATCTTGACGTAGTTGTCGAGCCCGACGAACTCGAGGTCGGTGATGCCGTCCCACTCGAACAGGCTCAGCACGAGCGACTGCACGATGGGCAGCAGCACGGCCGCGCCGTAGAGCAGCAGCGGCGGCACGAGGAAGACGGCGACGGCCAGGCCCGAGCGTCGCGGCAGCATCGAGGTGCTGAGCGGACGGCGGCGGGCGGTGGGCCGGCCGGCCCCGGTCGCCCGGGGCCGGCTCGGTGCGAGCGTGTCAGCCACCGACGTTCTCCGTCAGGGCGGCATCCATGGTGCTGACGAACTCGTCGGGCGTGATGTCGCCCTGCACGAGCAGGGTCAACTCCTGCTGGAGGCGGGTGTTGGTGGCGGGGTCGAGCTGCGTGTCCCAGGGCATCGCCAGCTTCTCGCCGACCTCGCCGGCCTGTTCGATCGCCCGGGTGTACAGCGGCGTGGCGTTCGCCGGGATCTCGGTGGCCGCATCCGTGGTCGGAGACAGGGCGCCCGAAGCGGCGACCTCGGCGGGGTAGCGCTCGAGCGCGAAGGCGAGGAAGTCGCGCACCAGGGGGTCGTAGGTGGAGGCATTGACCGCCATGCCGATGCCCGACGGGGCGACGTACTCGTCGTCGGCGGTCACCGCCCCCGGAAGCGTGGGGAGCGTGAAGTAGTCGACGCTGTCGCGGACCCCCGCGTCGAGCTCGTCGGTGGCGAGGTTCGCCAGCTCCCACGTGCCGATGTTGTAGACCGCGGCCTTGCCCGAGGTGAACTGCGCCTGAGCGTCGGCGTAGCCGGTCGACGAGAAGCCCTCCTGGAAGCACCCGGCCTGACCGAGGCCGTACAGCCAGTCGGCGGCGGCGCGGCCGGGGGCGTCGGAGAATTTCGCCTCGCCCGTCTTGAGCTTCTGCACGTACTCCGGGCCCGCCTGACGGAAGGGGTAGTACGCCATGTAGCGCTCGAGGGGCCAGCCGTCGGCGCCGTCGAGGGCGATCGGCGTGATGCCCTGGGCGCGCAGCGCCTCGCACATCGGGGCGAAGTCGTCGAGGGTCGCGGGAACCGACACCCCCGCCTGCTGGAGCAGGTCGCGGTTGTACCAGAAGAACTCCAGCTGGAACTCGAACGGCACCATGTACAGCGACCCGTCGTCGAAGCGCTGGTAGTTCAGCGCCGCCTCCCGGTAGTCGTCGGCGAGCCCCAGGTCGTCCAGCAGCAGATCGACGTCGACCATGCGGCCCTGTTCCGCGAGCTTCTGCGCGAAGGGGGTGGCGTCGGTGTCGAAGAGCTCGGGCAGCTTGTTCGCCGCGGCGAGCGTCTCGTACTTCTGGATGTAGCTGGGCCGGTCGGGCGTGGTGATGAGGTTGAGGGCGAAGCCCGGGTGATCGGCGGCGTATTCGTCGGCGATCTTCTGCATCGCGGTGATGACCCCGCCGTCGGCCGGGCGCGAGAGCAGCCACGAGATCTCGCGGGGCGTGATCTCGCCCTCGGGGTTGACGTCGGTGGGATCTCCCCCTGTGCCGCTGCCGGCGCAGCCGGAGAGGACGACGGCGGTGGCGGCGGCCAGGGCGAGCCAGGATGCCGTGCGGGCGTGGTTGACCATGTGTATCTCCATTGATGTGTGTGGTGCGGGTGTGGGTGGGGTCAGGAGGAGGCGACGAGGAGGTCGCCGCGCTGAGGGGCGGGGGAGCGCGCTTCTCGTGTGGACACGTCGAGGCTGAGGATCGTGGCGCTGCCCTCGCCGACGAAGGCGCCGACACCGCCGGCGGTGCGGTCGTACAGACGCGTGCTGAGAGTGACGGCGCCGTCGACGGTGGCGACGCACAGGTCGTCGTCGACGATCACCTCGATGCGGTGCGCGCCCGGGGCGAGATCGACGTGGCGTTCCAGCTCGACGGCGAAGGGCACGTCGCCCGAGATCTGCCATTGCTCGCCGCCGGTGCGCCGGCGCGGCCAGCGGTCGAAGACGAGGCGGTTGCGTCGGGGCTCGAGGCGCAGGGCGTAGCCCTCGTCGCCGTCGGCGCTCGCGCGCAGCAGTAGCCCGCACTCGGTCGTGCCCTCGGCGATGTCGAACACGGCGTCGACGCGGAAGGTCGAGGGGATCGTCTCGGTCAACACGAGGTCGGCGTAGCCGTCGGGGGCCGAGAGGACGGTGCCGGATGCCGCGGTGGCCACGCCCCGGTCGAAGGTTTCCACCAGCTCGCGCGGCGGGTGGAAGCGGAGCGTCCCGTCGAGGTTCTGCTCGGCTTCGAGCACCGAGAGGGTTCCCGCCCACTGCCAGGCGCCGTCGTCGGTTCCGCCCTCGCGGGAGGCGATCCAGCCGAAGAAGAAGCGACGGTCGCCACGGGCGGCGGATTTCGCCGCGTAGTACGCGCGGCCGTCGAGGGAGTCGTCGGCAGGGACCGTCCAGGGGCCGTGAAGGCTCCGCGAGACGCGGTAGCGGGTGGTGAACGACTCGCTGAACTCGGAATACACCAGGTACCACCAGCCGTTCCACTCGAACACCTCGGGGCACTCGTGCGCGATGTAGCGGCGGGGATCCCAGAACGGCTCCGCGGCCTCCCACGTGCGGAGGTCTCGCGACACGCACTGCGCGATCACTCCGCGGCGGCGCTCGGGACCATCGGCGTGGCGGGCGGTGACGAGCATGCGCCACAGACCCGCGGCCTCGTCTCGGAAGACGAAGGGATCGCGCCAGTCGGCACTCTCGTAGCCGGCCGTCGCGCCGAACGTGTGCTCGGGGTGGCGCTGCCAGGTGTGCATGCCATCGGTGCTGCTGGCGTGCAGCACGAGCTGCAGGGGGAGGCCGTCGGAGCCGACGCGAGCGGGATTCTGGCCGGTGTAGAAGACGTGATGGATGCCGTCTTCGACGACGACGCTGCCGGTGTAGACGTTGAAGTCGTCGGCATCCGGACCGCCGGAGGCCAGCGCCGGACCGGTCTCGGTGAAGGTGACGAGGTCGTCGGTGATCACGCGGTGCCAGGGCATGCCGACCTTGGGCGTGCGGCGGGACTCGTGCAGATAGAAGAGGTGGAAGCGTCCGTCTTCCTGCCAGGGGATGACGTCGCCGACCCAGGCGTGGGGCGGCCGGAAGAACCCTTGTTCGTGCATGCGGATGACTCCTCGTTGAGACTCACGGCGACCGATGAACCGGGATGGTTAATCGGTTACGCAGACGCTAGCAAGCGGTCGAGAGGATGGTCAAGCGGTTAATCAGTATTCTTTCGCAACGCGGGTCTGCCGCATCAGGGGCGTCCCCACGGCGACCTCGGAGCCCCCCGCGATGTCGGTGTACTGGTGCTCGTCGGCGTTCGTGACGATGGTGAGCACGACCGGGTCGAACCCGGCCCCCCTCACCGCGGCTAGGTCGACATGCACGAGCGCATCGCCGGAGGCGACCCGGTCGCCGACGCGCACGAGCGGCCGGAACCCTCGGCCCGCCAACCGCACGGTGTCGATTCCCACGTGCACGAGCAGCTCCGTGCCGTCGTCGGTGGTGACGCCGTACGCGTGCGAGGCGGCCGCGATGGCGCTGACCGTTCCCGCTGCGGGGGAGGAGACGAGACCCGAGGACGGCGCGACCGCGGACGTCGGGCCCAGGGCCCTGGCGGCGAACACCGGGTCGGCCAGGGCGGACACGTCGAGCCGCGTCCCCGCCGCCGGGGAGCGGACCGTCGTCTCGTCGCTCGGCTCGGTGGCCCCGTCGCTCTCGAGCGGACGCCCGCCCCGCTGCCGCCAGCGTGCCCACAGGAGCGTCCCGGTGAACGACAGCACGATCGACACCCCGAGGCACGCCAGGAACGGTCCGACCCGGCCCGGGGCGATCGAGACGAAGCCGAAGACTCCGGCCGCCCCGAGGGTGACGGCCTGAATTCGCAACGCCGCGAGCAGGGTCGCGGCGACGGCCGTCGCGCCGACGGCGATCGCGAAGGGTGCGCGCAGCCGCAGTGTGACACCGAATATCGCCGGTTCCGCGATGCCGAGCGCCGCCGGAACGGTCGCCGTCGCCGCGAGTGCGCGCAGTCGCGACCCGCGCCGTGCGGAGACCCAGATCGCGAGAGTGGCCGCTGCCTGAGCGACGTTGGCGGCCGCGGCGATGGGGAAGATGAACGATCCGCCGGTCGACAGCAGGCCCAGTTCGATCGCGATCAGTCCCTGATGCAGACCGGTCACCACGAGCGGTGAGTACACCGCGCCCACCACGGTGCCGCCGACCACTCCGGCGCTCGTGTACAGCCACTCCATGCCCTCGGCGGCGGTGTCGCCGAGGAAGCGCAGCGTCGGGCCCAGGATGAGGAAGGCCAGCAGCCCCGTGGTCAGCAACGTCAGGAGCGGCACGAGCAGCACTCGAGCCGAACCCCGTAGCCGCCGACCGAAGAAGCGCTCCAGGCGGGCGAGGACGAAGCAGATCACGATGATCGGAAGCACCGTGCCCTGGTAATCGATGGCGAGCACGTCGATCCCGTCGAGCACCCACCCCGTGCTGGGGGTCAGGTGGATGGCCGGCAGCGCCGAGACGGCGGCGAGTCCGGGGGCGGCGACGAGGGCTGCGCCCATCGCCGCACCGAGATAGGGGCTCCCTCCGAAGCGTCCGGCGGCCGCGAAGCCGAGCAGCACGGGCAGGAGGGCGAAGACCGCCGCGCCCAGCATGCCCACCAGGGCCACCGGACCTCGCAATTCCGGTACGGCGTCCACCGCTGCCAGATCACCGAACGCGCCAGGGCCGGCGAGCACGTTGTGGATGGCGGTGAGCAGGCCCCCGGCCACGAGCGCGGGCAGCAGCGGGGTGAAGACATCGACGATCACGCTGATCACGCGAGTCGGAAGGCGGCGCGTGGGGACCGTCGGGTCGGGCGAGAGCACCCGCGCGAATGCCGCGGCGACCTCGTCGACACGGCCCGGGCCCACCACGACCTGCACCTGTTCACCCACCACCTGCGTCGCCAGGACGCCGGGGACGGCGTCGAGTGCGGCGGCGTTCACCCGTGCCACATCCCGCGGGTTCACCCGCAGACGCGTCGCGCAGTGCGTCGAGGACGCGACGTTGTCGGGCCCGCCCAGGGCGTGCAGGATCGCGTCGGCCATCGTCGTGGCATCCATCAGCACCCGATTTCCTCAGCACCCCGCCCCCGGGGGGTGGTGAGACCCAGATTACGCGGAGGTCCGCGAGAGGGTGATGACGGGCGAGGGAGCGGGTGAAATGCCCGCGGCCGGCCGCGCGCGATCCGCGGAAACGAGGAACGGGGCCCCGCCGCAGCGGGGCCCCGTTCGAGGGGAGGGTGTCAGCCGATCGGCCGGGGGTCCGGCGTCGGGGTGATCTTGTGCGCGTAGCCCGAGGGGATGTCCGCCCATTCGCCGAGCCCGTTCTTGCCGTACGAGCGGTCGACCGTGACGGCGTTGCCGTTGATGTCGACGCGCACGGTCGGTGCGAGGGTTCCGCCGCGGACGAAGTTGTCGCTGGTGCCGATGGTGTCGATGAACGACTGCACCAGGCCGTCGGGCATGACGTAGTGCGAGTAGGCCTGGAACTGTCCCGGGTGCTGGTTGTAGTCCGGTGCGAAGGGCGTGCCCACCGCGAAGTTCAGGTTCGCGGGGCTGCCGAGCGCAAGGCCCGACCCGCGGTTGACCGGCTGGAAGTCGCTGCGGATGCCGTCGCCCACGAAACCGTAGACGCCCTCGGGGCCGTCGATGCCGGCCGCGTACGTGCTGCGGTGGGTGATGGTGAACAGGTAGTACTTGCCGTCCTTGATGTAGATCTGCGGACGCTCGGTCTGGTCGTTCACGCAGTTTGCCGACAGGATGGGCGGCAGGAAGCGCCACTTGGTGAGGGCGGCGTTCTCGGCCACCGCGAGTCCGACGTTGGCGAGCTGGAAGTGCGCGCCCATGTCCATCGCCTGGTCGGCGGTCTCGGCGTACGGATCGCCCGGTGCATAGCCCATGTCTTCCTCGGTGCACGAGCGCTCGCCGCGGGGGAAGGCCGAGTTGCCCTCGAAGACCATGTAGGTCTTGCCGGGGTGGGCGGGGTCCTCGAAGGTGAACGGGTCGCGGAAGTTGAAGAACTCGTTCTGCGCGCCGGTCTGGTAGTACTCGCCGTCGGCCTTGAGCATGTCGTGCTGGTCGCGGAAGCCGGTCAACCACACGCCCTTGTCATCGGCGAAGATACGCCCCTCGCTCTGCACCAGGCGCGGGTCGTACGGCTTGCGGTTGGAGCCGTCCTCGTTGCGGTAGAACGCCACCGCCGTGTAGAAGATGCGCAGCTTGTTGCCGTCGAAAATGCGGGTCGAGCCCGACCACTCCGTCTGGTGGCTGAAGGACTGGTCCTCGAAGATCGCGCCGGATGCCCCGTCCGGGAAGACCAGGCCGCCGTAGGTCCAGCCGCCGTTCTTCGGGCGCTCCGCCACATCGGCCTTACGGTAGAAGTAGCCGAGCTTGGCGTACGTGTGACGGTCGTCGAAGCCGAGCTTGCGGTCGGCGACGAGCGAGAAGACGACCTCCCAGCCCTTGAAGCTGGGCTGCGCCGAGCTCCCGTCGGTGAGGGTCCAGCTGTCCCAGACCCACACCTGCTCGTTGCTCATGTCGGGGAAGTCCTGCGGCACCGTCGGCATGGTGTACTCCTCGGGCATGGAGTTCGCACGCGACGGGGCGTTGGGGTTGCTCATGGCCTTGATCTGCCGCGCATCGGCGCGAGTCCACTTCGCGGTGAAGTCGTCCTCGGGGTCGTAGGCCTTCTGGGTGTGCTCGGTCGGGGCCGGGTAGCCCGGAACGGCCGCGGGCGCGGCTTGCGCCTGCGCGGGTGCTCCCGCCGCCAAGACGGCGGTGGTGGCGATCACTGCGGCGATCGCCGCGAGCCGGACGCGGGTGCGTCCTACTCGGTTGTGCGTGATGGTCACGTCGGATCTGCTTTCTGTCGCGAGACGTGGCTCCTGCTCCTCGCGGTCAGCGTATGGCGCGAGGCAAAGTGTGTCAAACGATTGGCAGAATTTGAGTTTGCCGAGAATGTCTGGCACTCTCGGCAGCGAGCAGCCGAGCGGCGTGCTCCGTGGCATCCCTCCTCACGCGGTCGTCTGAGCCCGCACCAGCCACCCTCTTCGCGACGACGTGAACCGGTCCGAAAGACCCCCTTCGTCGCGCCCACCGCAATCCTCAGGAGTGTCATGACCCAGCACGTCCCCCTCGCCCGCAGGACGCCTGCGCGGCGCGTCCCCCTCGCGGTGTCAGCAGCCGCAGCCGTGTCGTCGGCCGCCATCCTGCTGCTCGCCGCCGCGCCGGCGCACGCCGCGACCACCTTGTCCACCTTCGAGGGTCAGGATGCCGCAACGGCCGCGAAATCCCTGATCGGCGGCCATGTCTCCTTGTCGTCGGCCAGCCTGTCGACCGGTCGCGCCGTGCAGGCGGGAACGTTCTCGGGCCTCGACCTGGGTCTTCCCTCCGGCGCGGTGTCGGGAGTGGCGCTGACCACCGGGTCGCTGCGCGCCGCCGATCCCGCCGCCGCCTCCGACGTCGACTTCACCGCGTCGGCACTCACGGGCCCCAACGCCAAGCTCACCACCACGGGTGACCTCGGCGGGGCCGGCTCGGCGCTGCTCGAGTCGTCGTTCGCGTCGACGACGTACGACGCGGCTGAGTTGCGGTTGCAGGTCGTTCCCGAGGGCGAGAGTCTGACAATCGTTTATCACATTGGCAGCGAAGAGTACGCGGGATGGTCCGAGCGCAACTACAGCGACGCCTTCGGTGTCTATGTCGGCGGTCGACTGTGCTCCACGCTGGGCGACGTGCCGGTGGGCCTGAAGAGCATCAACGCCGAGACCCACCCGGAGCTGTTCGTCTCCAACCTCACGAAAGAGGGCAACCCCGGCACGCGCGACACGGAGATGAACGGCTACTCGGTCGCCTTGACCTGCACGGCCACGGTCACCCCGGGCAAGCCGGTGGAGATCGTCGCCGCCGTCGCCGACACGGTCGACGGTCAGCTCGATTCCACCCTGCTGCTCGCTGCCGGCGGCATCACGTCGGTGCCCGGACCGGTTCAGCCCACGACGTCGCCCTCGGCTTCGCCCTCCGTCAGCGCGTCCAAGCCCGGCGTCTCCGCCGACCCCGTCCCGGCCTCGGTGACAGGACCCGCCGGTACCGGCACCGCCCGCCCCGGTTCGCCCCTGGCCATCACGGGTGTGGACTCGACGGCGCTTTTCGTCGGTGGCGCTCTGGCCGTCGCGGCCGTGGGCCTGGGAGCTGGGGCTCTCGTCGTCTCGCGTCGTCGGCGCAACGCTCGCGAGGTGAGCGAGCAGTGACCCGCGTCGGCTCCCGTCTCGTCGTCCTTGCCGCCGGAGGCGTGATCGGGGCGACCGTGCTTGCGACTCCCGCCCTGGCTCTGACCGTCGACTCCCGCGAGGGTGACGCGACGGCGACGACATCGACGACGTACGCGGAGCCGACGCTCACTTCCGGGCAGCGGCCCGGTCCGTTCTTCGGCCCGCCGGATCGCACCCGGGGCAACAGCTACGGTACGTGGACGGACGACACCGAAGCGCGAGCGAGGTGGGTGCTGGAGTCGCCCCGGGGGCCGTGGGACACCTTGCGGATCGTCGACCGGCTCGGTGCGGGCCAGCGGTTCGACTGCCAGGCGGGCGTGCGCGTTCGAGCGACCGCGGATGTGGATCCCCGGACGGGGTACCTCGTCGACCCCGTCGAGCTGCCGGCCGACCGGGTCGAGATCGTGTGCTCGCGCACGACGTTGAGCGTGACGGTCGTGCCGGTGGGTGACGAGATCGTGGAGGTCTCGGTCGCATCGTTCGTCGACAAGCCGCACGAGGTGGCGACGAGCCGGGTGGAGTTCGTGGGGACGCGCGTGGAGCCGGACCCCACCCCGACACCGCCGGTGGTGACCCCGACGCCGCCGGTGGTGACCCCGACACCGCCGGTGGTGACCCCGACACCGCCGGTGGTGACACCGACACCCCCGGTGGTGACCCCGACACCGCCGGTGGTGACACCGACACCCCCGGTGGTGACCCCCACACCGCCGGTGGTGACACCGACACCGCCGGCGGGGGACCCGACCCCGCCGGCGGTCGTCCGGCCCGGGCGCTCGGAGGGCTCGCCCGTCGCGGCGCCCGGACCGAAGGTCCAGGAGTCGCCCGCTGCGGCGGCGCCCGCCCGCCTGGCCGCGACGGGAGTGGACGCTTCCTGGCTTCCGCTTCTGTTCGCGGGCGCCCTGGGTGCGGTCGGGTCGGCAATGTCTCTCCTGTACCGCCGCCGTCACCGGAGCCGCGCATGACGCGGCCCGCTCCCCGTCGTGGGGGTCGCTTCGGCGGCCCCCACGGCATCCTCCCGCTCCCTTTGGTCGCGCTCCTGGTCACGGTAGTCCTGGTCGTGCTGCTGTGGCCGCGCGCGCCCGTGGGTTCCCCGGATTCGACGGGGACGCCGTCGCCGACGCCGTCACCCACAGCAATGACCGATCCCTTCGCCACCCCCGAAGGTTGGGAACGGTTCCGTCCGGCCTTCCACCTCACTCCCGAGGAGCACTGGATCAACGACCCCCAGCGCCCCGTCTTCGTCGACGGCGAGTGGCGGCTGTACTACCTCTACAACGCGGACTACCCCGAGGGGAACGGCACCGCGTGGCACCTGGCCACCTCGACCGACATGGTCACGTGGAAGAACCGCGGTGTCGCGATCGAGAAGTACCGCAACGGGCTCGGCGACATCCTCACCGGGAGCGCCGTCGTCGACGAGCGCAACACGGCGGGGTTCGGGGCGGGGGCGATCGTGGCCCTCGCGACCCAGCAGGACGACGGCGTGCAGCGTCAGTCGCTGTTCGTCTCGACCGACGGCGGCTTCAGCTTCCGGAACTACGAAGGGAACCCCGTGATGGACAATCCCGGCGCGACCGACTGGCGCGACCCCAAGATCGTCTGGGATGACGCGCGCCAGCAGTGGGTGATGGTTCTCGCCGAGGGGCGGCGCCTGGGGTTCTACACCTCGAAGAACCTCCGCGAATGGACCTACGTCTCCGACTTCGTCCGTACGGACTACGGGCTGCTCGAGTGCCCCGATCTGTTCGAGATGGTGGACCCCACCTCGGGCCGGCGCACGTGGGTGCTCGGCGTGAGCGCCGACGCGTCGTCGACGGGCGGCACGACGGGCTTCGCGTACTGGACAGGCGCCTGGGACGGTGAGCGCTTCACCGCCGACACCGACGAACCGCAGTGGCTCGACGGCGGTGCCGACTTCTACGCGGCCGTGACCTGGAACGACCCGCGCGACGGTGACCAGGGTCGGCTGGAGCGGCGGTTCGCGCTCGGCTGGATCAACAACTGGGCCTACGCCCGTGACCTCCCCGGGGGGAGCTGGCAGGGGGGATCGCTCTCGACCACGCGCGAGATCGTCCTCCGAGAGATCGACGGGCGGCTGTCGCTCCTGTCGCAGCCGGTCGCGGCCCTCGAGGCGCGGGAGGGCGAGAGCGCGACGGCGTCGAGCTTCACCGTCGTGCCGGGCGACATCGTCGACCTTCCCGTCCAGCCTTCGACGGGCGCGTTCCGCCTGCGCGCGCGCATCGATGCACCCGACGCGGGCGAGGTGCGCCTGCGATTCGGTTCCGGCGACGCCGAGGTGACCGTCGGGTACGACGCCGGTGCGGGAGTGGTGTTCATCGATCGCCGACGGGACGCGGTGGCGGATGCCATGCCCGAGACGTACCGCGAGATCCGCACCGCCCCCGTGGAGGCCGACGGCTCACTCGCCCTCGACATCCTCGTCGACGCGTCTTCCATCGAGGTGTTCACCGGTGACGGCCGCGCCTCCCTCACCTCGGCCGCTTACGCCGACGCCCGCGCCGGCGTCACCGTCGAGGCCGTCGGCCAGAGGATCGGCATCCGGGATCTGTCGGTGACGCCGCTGGAGGTCAACGACTCGAACAGCCGCTGAACCCGCGACCGCACCGCCACCCCACCGGTGCGGTCGCGTTCCCTCCCGATGCGGCGCGATACACGCGTCTGCGGCCGTCTTCGTGTGCGGGAGCAGATCGGGCTGTCCGGGGTGCGTGCGATCGCACCGGCTGCCCGCAGCCCCCGCGCTCGCGCACGAATCGACGAACACGCCGGGTGGAATGGGCGCCGTCAGGACGTCCAGCCGTGGCGCAGCGCCACCGGCAGCGGAGCCTCTGCGGTCGCGATCGCCGCAGAATCCGTCATCCTCTCGATCAGCAGGTCGACCGCCCGCGCCGCCATCCGCTCGATGGGCTGGCGGACGGTGGTGAGGCCGGGAACGGCCAGCTGCAGCGCCGCAGCGCCGTCGTAGCCGACGATGCGCAGGTCGTCGGGTACTCGTCGCCCGGTCTTTCTCGCCCATTCCAACGCCATCAGGGCGGTGAGGTCGTCGCTGGCGAACACGCCGTCGCAGGGGTTCACGGTCAGCCAGGTCTCGATCGCCGCGCGCCGTTCGTCGAGCGAGGTGTCGTAGCCGTAGGCCATCACGCGCGGCTCGAGTCCGTGCGCGGCCATGCGTTCGCGGTAGGCGGCCGCGCGTTGGTTGCCGGGGTGGTCGGTGGCGGTCAGGTGGACGGGAGTGCGCGCCCCGCGGGCGATGAGGTGCTCGGTGGCGAGCACCCCGCCCGTGCGGTTGTCGCTGTGGACGGTGGGGATCCCCTCGCCGAGGCGGCGGTCGATGGCCACGATGGGGAGGTCGGCACGGCCGTATCCGGTGACGTCGCGGTTGTGCGTCGAGCTGATGATGCCGTCGACGCGGTTGCCCTGCAGCAGGTCGAGGTATTTCTCCTCGCGCTCGGGGGTGTCGTGGCAGTCGCACAGCAGCATCTTGTAGCCGCGTGCGGCGAGCGCCCCCTCCACGTGCGAGGCGAGTTCGCCGAAGAACGGATCGGCGACAGTGGGGACGATGAGGCCGACCAGCGTCGAGCGCTGGCCGATGAGCGAGCGGGCGATCTCGTTGGGCCGGTAGCCGAGCTCCGAGACGGCATCGTCGACGCGCCTCTTGATGTCGTCGCTGAGGTAGCCGCGGTTGTTCAGCACGCGCGAGACGGTGGTGACCGAGACCCCGGCGCGGGCGGCGACGTCTTGCAGTTTGGGTCTCATCGGGTGCTCATCGGGTCGAGGGGCGGGATGGCTTCGACGCTATCCCACCGACGGCCCGCGCCCGCGGTCGAGGCCGCGCGGTCGCGAGGCGCCCCGCTCAGTGCCGGGGTGGCCCCACGATGGCGTCGACGAGCAGCAGCATGTCGTCGCCGCCGAACTCCTCGCGGCTGAGCGCGCGCAGGATGACGGCCCCCACCAGGGCGTCGGCGGCGGCGTCGAGTCGGGGGCCCGTGACCCCGCCCATCGCCTGCGACAGGCGCTCGTTGAGCGGGGCGGCGAGGATCTCGGCGCGCAGGCGCCGCCCGGTCTCCGCGCTCCCCGCCGCCGCGGCGACGAGAGAGTGCAGCAGACCTTCTCCCTCGGGACTCGCGCGAAGCGTGAACAGGTCGGTGAGCCACGCGGCCAGGTCGGTGCGAGCGTCGCCGGTGTCGGGGAGCTCACGCCGGTTGCCCAGCAGGCGCCCCTCCAAAATCGCCTCGGCGATGACGTCGCCCTTGCTCGGCCACCACCGGTAGATGGTCTGCTTGCCCACACCGGCCCGGCGGGCGATGCCCTCCATCGTCAGGTGGTCGTACCCGCGCTCGGCGAAGAGCGCGACCGCGGCGTCGAGGATCGCCAGACGAGCCGCTTCGCTGCGAACGGGACCACTGCGGGGAAGAGCCATGTCACATATTGTGCGCGACGTCGAGCGGAACCGAGACGAGACGGTGCGTGTTATCTTTGCCCGGACTGGTCGGAGCCGACGGTGCTCCCTCGCGCGCACCGCACGAGAGGAACCCCGCATGGCCGAACTACTGCACCGCCTTGGAACCTTCGCCGCCCGGCGCGCCTGGATCGTGATCGTCGCCTGGGCGGTGATCCTCGGCGTCGTCGGCGGGGGCTTCGCGCTGGGATTCAAGGGCCTCAGCTCCAGCTTCGACATCCCCGGCACGGCCTCCGGTGACGTGATCGCCGAACTGCAGGACGAGCTCCCCGACTTCAGCGGGGCGTCGGGGGCGGTCGTCTTCCGCACCGCCGACGGTCAGGCGCTGACCGACGCTCAGAAGAGCGACATCACCGCTCTGGTCGACTCTGCGGGAGACCTCCCCGACGTCGCCCGCGTGACCGACCTCTTCGAGGCGCAGGCCCAGCTCGACGCGCAGCGTCAGCAGGTCGTCGACGGTCGTCAGCAGCTCGCCGACGCGCGCGCCCAGGTTGAGGCCGGCCAGCAGCAGCTCGACGCCGGCGCGGCCCAGCTCGACCAGGGGCAGCAGCAGCTCGACGCCGGACGCGCACAGCTCGAGGCGGCACCGCTCCCCGAGGCGCAGAAGCAGGCGCAGCTCGACGCCCTCGACGCGCAGCAGGCGCAGCTCGACCAGCAGCGCGCCGCTCTGGAGCAGCAGCAGGCGCAGGTGACCGACGCGCTGGCGCAGATCGCCGCGCAGGAGACGCAGCTCGCCGACGGCGCCGAACTCCTCTCGTTCGCGGATGCCATCCGCCTGGTGTCCGAAGACGGGGCCACGGCGATCGTCAACGTGTCGTTCGACAAGCCGCGTCTCGAGCTCGCGGAGGCGTCGAAGGAGGCCGTGGTCGCCCACTTCTCCGAACCCGTGGCCGGCGCCGAAGTCGCGTTCAACACCGAGATCTCACAGGGCATCCCCGAGATCTTCGGCGTCGGCGAGGTCATCGGCGTCGCGGTCGCCGGTGTCGTGCTCGTGGTCGTGCTCGGTTCACTCCTGGCCGCATCGTTCCCCATCGTCACGGCCCTCATCGGCGTCGCCATCGGATCCATGGCCACCCTGTCGTTCTCGGGCGTGGTGCAGATGGCATCCGTCACCCCTTTCCTGGGGGTGATGCTGGGACTCGCCGTCGGCATCGACTACGCGCTGTTCATCCTCTACCGGCACCGTCGTCAGCTGCTGCAGGGTGCCGACGTCGTGGAATCCATCGGTCTCGCGAACGGCACCGCCGGCAACGCTGTCGTCTTCGCGGGGTCGACGGTGATCGTCGCCCTCCTCGCGCTCAACATCACCGGCATCCCCTTCCTCGGACTGATGGGCACGGCGGGTGCCGTGAGCGTCCTGGTCGCGGTGTTGATCGCGGTGTCGCTGACTCCCGCTCTCCTGGGACTCGCCGGCATGCGCATCCTCAGTGCGAAGGCGCGCACCCGTGCCACGGCGGCGGCCGACGCCTCCGGCCACCCGCGCAGCGCCGCTCGCACCGCTGCGGCCGACGTCGCCGACCACCCGCGCCGCGCCGCTCGCACCGATACGGCGCCCGTCGCCACGGGCGCCGTATCGGTGCGCCCCATGTCGACCCTGCGGGCCGTCGTCACGATGGTGGTCGCCACCGCCGTGCTGCTGGTGATCGCCATCCCCGCGCTGTCGATGCGTCTCGGACTGCCCGACGGTGGAAGCGAGGCGGAGGACTCCTCGGGCTACAAGGCTTTCACGTGGAGCGAGCAGGCCTTCGGAGAGGGCTCCAACGCGCCCCTTCTGATCACCGCCGCGCTCCCCGACGGTACGGCCGAAGACGATGTGCAGAGCGTGCAGCTGCAGATCGCGCGCGAGCTGTTCGCCCAAGACGACGTCGCGGCGGTCGCGCCCGTCGCCGTCTCGGACGATCGCACGCTCGCCGCGTTCCAGGTGATCCCCCAGGAGGGGCCCAACGCCGTATCGACCGAGCAGCTCGTGCGCGATCTCCGGTCGCTGCCGCCGGTGAACGGCGACATCGAGCTCGGTGTCGCGGGAGCCGCGGCGATCAACATCGACATCTCCGAGGGACTGGCCGATGTGCTGCCGGTCTACCTGATCGTGGTGGTCGGGCTGTCGTTCCTCATCATGGTGATGGTCTTCCGTTCGTTGCTGGTGCCGCTCATCGCCACCGGAGGGTTCGTGCTCTCCCTGTTCGCCACCTTCGGTGCGGTGACCGCGGTGTTCCAGTGGGGCTGGCTCGGCGAATTGTTCGGCGTGCACGATCCCGGCCCGATCCTGAGCTTCCTGCCGGTGATCCTCGTCGGCATCCTGTTCGGCCTCGCCATGGATTACCAGCTCTTCCTCACGACGGGCATGCGCGAAGCGTGGGCCCACGGCGCGACTCCGCGCCTGGCCGTGGCGCAGGGCTTCCGCGCCGGCCGCACCGTCGTCACGGCGGCGGCGATCATCATGATTGCGGTGTTCTCGGGATTCATCACCTCCGAGGCGGTCATCACCAAGTCCTTCGGACTGGGCCTCGCGCTCGGGGTGCTGCTCGACGCCTTCCTCGTACGGATGCTGCTGGTGCCGGCCATCATGCACGTGCTCGGAGGGGCGGCATGGTGGCTGCCCCGCTGGCTGGATCGCCTCATCCCCAACGTCGACGTGGAGGGGGCGGCGCTGGAGCGCCGGCATCCCGTGCACCACTGATCGCGGCGGGTTCGACCGCGGCGGCCGTGGCGGCGCCAACATCGTGTCGTCGGCACGGCGGCCGTCGCCACCGACGGTGCCACGACGGACGCGAGCAGCGACGTGCCTTCGCCGGTGTCCCGAGCTCACCCGCTCGCCCTGCCGTGTTCGCCCCTCGCCGAAGGGGTCGACGGCAGCGCCGCGCAAGCCCCGCCTCCGTGTCGATCTGGTGCGGAAGGATTCGTGTCTCACCCGATTCAAAGGAGGACGACGATGACCGATCGCGAAGAGACCCAGGACGCCCCTGTCATGGACGGCGCGACCGATGCCGGGGTGGAGGAGAAGAAGGACGGTGCGCGGGAGCAGAAGGCCGCGGATGCCGCGGTCTCCGACGGCGACCTGCCCGCTGAAGACCTCGAAGACGACCTGCGCAGCATCCGCGGCTACGGCGAGGACCGCTGAGCCGGAGCGGGCGACGACCCTCGTCCGGAGCCAGGTGGGGGAGAGGCTCGACGGGCGAGGGTCATCGAGGACGCCAGAGGGGCGTCATCCGCACCGGCGATGCCGGGGTCGGGTACAAGGAGAGTACGCCGCGAACCCGTGACAGCGGCCCGATCACAGACAATCCGCAGGCAGTGTTGATGCCGCTCCCGGGCGCGGGTCTGCGCGCCCGGGACGGCCGTCTTACGCTGCGTCGTCGGTGGGGACTTCGCCGGCGGCGATCGCGTCGGCGTAGGTGCGGATGTCGGGGCCCGGCTCGTAGTCGATGAAACGGTCCTTGATGCGGGCGTTGATCTGCGCGAAAGCCTCGTCGGAGGAGATTCCGTCGCTTTCGCGGGCGATGGCGACGACCGCTTCGCGCAACACATTGTCGGCGTCGTCGAGGATCTTCTGGCGGGCGGGTTCGTTCCAGCGGATGTCGGAGATGTCCATGCGCCACACGATAGAGCGGGCCCCCGAAGGGATTTGCGGGGTTGCGTCCGACGCGTCGGTGTGCGGCGGGGCGTGCGCAACCCGCCTGACCCGCTCGCTGTCGGCGGTGAGGATGGGGGCATGTCGACGGATGCCGAGACGAGCCCGATGATGACGGCGCGCATGGGCCTGCGCGAGCTGGGGTGGTGGGTGCGGGATTACGTCTATGCGGTGCGCGGCCAGTGGCGCGCCTTCGTCGGCCGCGACGGACCGGACTCGTTCACCGGTGGGGAGGGCACCCCCATCGTGCTGCTTCCCGGCATCTACGAGACATGGCGTTTCCTCGAGCCCCTCGCCCGTGCGCTCCACGAACGCGGCCACCCGGTTCATGTCGTCGCCGAGCTCGGCGACAACCGACGCCCCATCGCGGAGCAGGCCGCGCGCGTCGCGGCGCTGCTCGTCTCGCGAGGTCTGGACGACGTCGTCCTCGTCGCGCACAGCAAGGGCGGTCTGATCGGCAAGCACGTGATGGCGTTCGACCCGGCGGGTTCGCGGGTCCGGGCTATGGTGGCCGTCGCCACGCCGTTCGGCGGGTCGCGCTACAGCCGGCTGATGCCCACGCCCTCTCTGCGCGCCTTCGCATCGGGCGATGCGACGATGCGCGCCCTGGCGGCCTCCGCTGAGGCGAACGCGCGCATCGTGTCGGTGTACGGGGCTTTCGATCCTCACATCCCCGAGGGGAGCGAGCTCGCGGGGGCGCGCAACGTGCGTCTGAGCGGAGGTGGGCACTTCCGTGTCCTCGCCGACCCACGGGTGATCGCCGAAGTCGTCCGCGTCGCCGGGTGACGCCCATGGGCACGCCCGCCGAGGGGTCACCCGCGCAGGGGATGGCGAGCGTCAGCGCAGGAGCACGGCACGCGCGTGGTCGTCGGCGATCACGTCGCCGTCTACGACGGCGGTCACCGTCACCGACGTCAACGTGAGCGACCCCGACAGCGTGGTGAGGAAAGCGGTGTCGGCCGCGTCGCGCCCGGTGGCGATGCGTACGAGGTGGTCGCGAGGCGCGAGGCGGGTGGCATCCACGACCTCCCATCGCCCGTCGACGAAGGCCTCGACGACGGCGTGGAAGTCCATGGGGTCCAGTCCCGGGGCGAAGGCGGACACCAGACGCGCGGGTACACCGCTCGCCCGCAGCAGCGCGATGGTGAGGTGCGCATAGTCGCGGCACACGCCTTCGCGCTCCCGGAGCGTGTCGAGGGCGGTGTCGGTCGGCCCGCTCGATCCCGGGACGTACGAGAGGTGCTCCCACACCCACGCCGGGATACGCGCGACCGCCTCGCGCGCGGGGAGGCCCGCGAACGGCTCAGCCGCGGCGCCGATGGCGTCGGAGGGGGCATAACGGCTCGGCCGGAGGTATCGCACCGGGTCCACGTCATCCGACGGAGCCGGTGCGGCCGGGGGCGCGACGACCCCGCGGTAGTGGATGTCGGCGGTGCCGACCGGGAGGGTCGCGCGGTGCAGCCGCGTGCCGTGCGCATCGATGTGCTCGACGGGGTGCACCTCGACCCCGTCGACAGTGATGTCCAGTGCTTCGTCGACCACCCACCCCGCAGCCGGGACGACCGACAGCACGACCTCTGCCTCCCCGTCGACCTGCAGGGCGACGACGACGTCGACCGACGATGTCATGCGGCCGCCTCCGGTGCCGCAGCGGAGGCGGCGTCGGCGGCCCGCGCGGTGACCGACGGCGGCACGGCGATGGTGCAGCATTCGTCCTCACCGGCGTCGCAGACGGCGGTGACGGCGCACCGCATACGTTGGAGGAAGCCTGTGACGGCCACCGTGTCGCTCTCGCTCATCCCGCGGGTCGCCTGCATCATGCGCGCGTGCATCGAAGACAGCGTGTCGCGCATTTCGATGTCGGCGTGGCCGGTGGCGGAGACGACGACCTTTCGCCGGTCGGACGGATGCGGCCGCCGCTCGACATGGCCCGAGCGCTCCAGGCGATCCAAGAGCGCCGTGACCGACGCGGTCGAGACGCCGAGGTGTCGGGCGAGATCGATCGGGGTCACCGCGCGTGCGGACGAGGCGGCGCGCGTGAGGAATCGCAGCACGAGGAGTTCGTTCTCGCCCATGCACATCGAGGTCTGCGTACGGCGCCGCATCGCCATTTCCGCTGCGCGGTAGGAGCGCAAGGCTTCCATGACGCGTGCTCCACGGTCGTCGTCGGCGCTTTCGCTGTACCAGTACGACGGAGGCGACGTGCTGTCGATCTTCACCGGTCTCCTAATATCTCGCTTGCCTATTCGCTAGTCTAACTAGTAAGTTCGAATTCAAGCAACGAGCAGAGGGGCACATCATGGCGAAGCTTTACTACGGCACGACGACCGAGCCGATCAGCATCGACGACCGTTTGTTGGCACACGTCAAGGTGGTCGTGGCGACCAAGCTGCGCCGCGGTGAGAGCTTCACCCTGTCGTGGGTTCACGGACCCGGCGAACCTGTCGGTCGCTCGACCGTCTGGCTCCAGCCGTCCATCCCGCTGCGATTCGTCTTCGACTCGGAGCAGCCGGAGGCCCTCGACCAGAACCTCCTCAAGCGCATGGCGAACGACGCCAACTCGTCGCGTGGACTGAGTCTCGACATCGCGATCGACGACCCCGCCGCCGCGACCGCTGTCGTTCGGCCGAAGAGCTCGCGCACACTGGCCCGCGCGGCCTGATCGCTTCCCGGGTTTGCGGACGCGCTCGGCATCTGCGAACTCGCCAGCGGCGGACCACCCGTGCAACCCCGCCGTGATGAACCCCGGCGCACGGCGGGGCGTCGATTCAGGCGACCCCTTCCTGACGGGAGAAGAGAATGGACCCCGCAGTCTCCTGGGACCTCCCCACGGAACCGATATCGCTCGTGACCGCCGACACGCTCGAGGAGCCCTCCGCCCTCTGATGCCGGGGTCTGAAACGCCTCCGTCGTCTTCAGTGGTCGTCGTCGTCCCTGTGCTCCGGAGCGGATCGTCGGGTGTCCGCTTCGCTGCGGACGCGCACGACTCCGATCGCGAACAGGACGGCTCCGACCACGAGCAGGGCCGATTTCGGGGCGTTGGGCGAGTCGGCGGGCAGCGCCAGGGTGGGAACCGCGCAGATCGCGGCGGACACCGCACTGAGGATCGCCCCGAGAGGCAATGGCGTCGGCGATCTCATCGCGCTCCTCCCTCCGAGCGGGCCGGTGCCAGCTTAGGCGAGCACCTCGACGGTGGGCCATATCGCGCGGGAGCTGCGCCGTCCACCGTCGCGCGTGACGCCCGCTCCGTGGATAGCGTTGCCCGGACCGACGAAGGGATCCCCCGTGCGTATCAGAACATCTCTGCCCACTCTGGTCGTCCTGCTGGCGGCGCTCGTCGCCGCCCCGTCCGCTGCCTCGGCGGCGGCGACTCCGTCCGTCACCGCGGAACCCACGTCGGTGTCGCTGGGCGAGACGACGACCCTCACCGCATCCGGGCTCGGTGGTCTCGAGACCGCGACGTTCGGGCTCGCCGACATCGACTCGGGAGCGTTCGCCGGCGAGGGCGTCGAGGTCAGCGGAACCTCCGCCGCGGTCCCCGTCTCCGGTGGCACCGCCGTCGTGGAGTTCACTCCGACGCGGGCGGGTGACGTCGTGATCGCCGTGGGAACGGGCGAGTCGGCGCTGGCGCAAGTCACGGTCACGGTGTCGGCCGCGACGGCGACTTCAGCGCCGGTGACTCCCACCCCCTCACCCTCGGTGAGTGCCACCGTCCCGGCGACGGACGACTCCGCCCAGGCGGAACCCGACACCGAGGCCGAGGCCGGGCGGTTCACATTCGTGCTCATCCCGCTGATCGCCGCGGCGATCGTGGTCGTCGGAGGCGTCATCGTCGTCACGCGAGGCCGCCGCCGCCGTCGCGGCGACTGACCCGCGGCGTCTCGGGCGACGTCCTGGCCCGGTCAGGGAACGATGTACCCGGCGGCCCGCACGAGCGCATACCACTCGGCGCGGGTCAGGCGAAGGTCGGATCCCGCGGCCGCGTCGGCGAGGCGACCCGCGGTGGTCGTGCCGAGAACGACCTGCATGTCGGCCGGATGCCGGGTGATCCAGGCCACGGCGATGGCGAGAGGCGTCACGTCGTACTTCTCGGCCAGTTCGTCGATGACGGCGTTCAGTTCGGCGTACTCGGGATGCCCGAGGAAGACACCGCCGTTGCCTCGCGTTCCCTGCAGCGGTGACCAGGCCTGCAGCGTGATGCCGTTGATGCGGCAGTATTCGACGAGTCCGCCGCCGTCGAGCACGGACGACTGGGGCGTGCTCTCCATGTTGGCGGCGAGTCCCTGGGTGACGAGGGGCGCGTGGGCGATCGATAATTGCACCTGGTTGGCCACCAGGGGCTGACGGACCGCGGTCCGCAGAAGATCGATCTGCCGCGGAGTGTGGTTCGAGACGCCGAAGGCACGCACCTTGCCCGTGCTCTCGAGGTGGTCGAACGCGCGGGCCACCTCGGCCGGCTCCACCAGCGCGTCCGGTCGGTGCAGGAGCAGAACGTCGACGTAGTCCGTCTGCAGCGCCCGGAGCGACGCCTCCACCGACGACACGAGATGCTCGTATGAGAAGTCGAAGTACGGCCCCTCCCGCACGATCCCCGCCTTGGTCTGCAGGCGGATCTCGCCGCGCTCGGCAGCGCTCAAGTCGAGCGCCTCCGCGAATCGCTTCTCGGCCGAGTGCAGCGAACGCGCGTAGATGTCGGCGTGATCGAAGAAGTCGATCCCCGCACCGCGGGCGGCGTCGTACAGCGCGCGGACTTCGGCGTCGGTCTTGTCGTCGATGCGCATCATGCCGGCGACGACGTTCGGCACGGTAAGGCCGGTGGGGCCGAGGGGGACGTTCCGCATGCCACCACGCTAGCTCGCCGGGAGCGGTGGTGCTCAGTCCCCCCGCTCGAACGCCGTATCCTCCGCGGAGTCGGAGGCCGTGCCCGCGCCCGGCTCGGCCGCGTGCTCCTCCCCGGCATCCGACGCTTCGGCGACACCTGCCTCGGTGACGCCGGCACGGCCGCCCCGCGGGACAGCGCGCAGCAGTTCGTTCATCTCGGTCAGGAAGCTGGCGAGCTGCTGCTGCTGCCAACGAAGATCGCGTGCGCGATCCCCGCGTCGCGCAGCACCCCCACGCTGTGCGTGCTGATCGTGTCGGCGATGCGCTGCGCCTTGTCGCGGGCGTCGTCGAGCACCTCGCGCGCTCTGACCTGGGCGTCGGCTTCGACTTGCTGTGCCTGCGCGCGCGCGAGGCGTTCGAAGTCGTCGGCGCGCGCGCCGATCCGCCGCGCGTGCTCGAGAGCTGCCGATACCTGCTCGGTCGCGTCCGCCGTGATGCGTTCCGCGTGTGCGACGGCCTGATTGTGCAGCACGAGGAACTCCTGCTGTGCTTCGTCCTGCCGCCGGGTGAGGGACTCCTCGAGCCCGAGGACGCGAGCGGTCATCTCCCGGACATCGCGCTCGGCCGCGGCCCGCAACTCACCCGTTTCACGGGACACCATCGACCGGAGGGCTGCCGCGCCGCGTTCCGACTCGGTGCGGACGGCGACGGCCTCGCGCTCGGCCTGCGCGAGGCGTTCGGCGGCGTGGGCCTGCTCGCGCTCGAGCCGCGCGGCGTGCGCCGTCGCCTCGGTCTCGACGCGCAGCCGCACCTGATCCGCGTCGTGTTGCGCCTCGGCGCGCAACCGCGTCTGCTCGGCGAGCGCATCGTCGCGGATGGATGCCGCTTCGTCGCGGGCGCCGTCGAGCAGCCGCTCGGCCTGAGCCACGGCGTTCTGAACGAGCACGGATGCTTGTTCTTCCGCGACGCGCAGTATCGCGTCGAACTGTTGGCGATCGTGGTGAGGGTCGCGGTCCTCGCCGTCCCGGCCCGTGACGAGTTCGTTCGAAAGTGCGGTGACCCGCGTCTCGGCTTCCGCGGCACGCGCCGCTGCTTCGCGCATCTGCTGCTGAAGAGCGGTGACCTGCTCCGTATGCCGACGTGCAGCGTCCTCGAGCTCCTGGTCGTGCTCCGCGCGCTGCTGAGCGAACATCGCCTCCGTACGGAGCTTCGCGGTCTGCGCGTCGGCCGCCGCTTGTCGAAGGCGCTCATGGAGTTCGCGGACGGCGCCGTCGACGGCGTCCCTGTCGTACCCGCGGAAACCCACGGGGAAGACGGGCACTTCCTGGTCGTGCGTGCCGGCGGAGTCGAGCAGGTCGTCCAGCGGGGACGCCGCGGTTTGCGCGGCGTCGGGATCGGACCGTGCGCCCCGCCGTCGGCCGTCGGATTCGGGGGCGGCTGGCTCGATCACGGTTCTCCTCGGGTCGTGCGTCGGTCACGAAGGCCCCCGGCTGCACGCGTCCCACGTGGATCGATGCGAAAGGAGGGCCGCGGGAGATGCACGGTCCCGGGCTCGGGTGCCGGAGCCGCGGGACCGTGCATCGGGGGAAGAGCGACCGCGTTCGGAGAGTCGGGATCTTGGGGGAGAACCGCTCGACGATCGCTCGGTTCGACACTCCCACGGCCGTCCGCGGTCGTGTGCGGATCGAGCCCATTTCTCACCCGTGGGTTCGCCCGTCGAAGAGACGCCGCGCGGCGGGGGCACGTGCGTCGAGGACGGTCACGAGGGTGCGGGCAGAGCAATCGCATCAAGCGCTGCGGCCCCCCGGCTCGCAGGCGACGCGGTCACTCTGCCCGCACCCCCCAGCATGGGCCCGGCATTCCGCGGGCCCGGACGGCTACGGGGGAAATCACCCCGGGGGACGCGCAGATCACCCCGCGGGTCGCAGAGGCATGACGGTCGAGACGATAAAGTTGCCGAGCCCGATCAGGAGGAGCCGATGACCGACACCCTCGAGCGGCCCGTCGACATCGAGCCCGGGCCTCCGGACCGCCGCTCGGCCCGGCTGGCTCTGCTGGGAGGCCTCGCCGCCTTCGTCAGTGCCGGTCTCATCTGGGTGTGCCGCGCGGGCGACCCGAGCGTTCACTACGTCAGTCAGCTGGGGGCGACGGGGATGCCGACCGCGCCGCTATTCAACCTGGCTCTGCTGCTCCTGGCGATCGCGGCCGTGCTGGTGGAACGGGCCGCCGTCGCCCGCGGCGACGACTATGTCGCCGGGTGGCCGGTCGCCACGTCGTTGCTCATGTGCGGCGCCTGCTTCGGGGTGGCATCCGTCATCACCTGCTCGCCCGGCTGTCCCGTTCCGTTCACGGCAGGGGCCCTCCCGCAGGATCTCGTTCACATCTCGTTCGCCGTCCTGGGTTTCGTTTTGGCGATCGTCGCGATGGGCCAGGTGGCCGCGCTGCGGCGTCGCCCATGGATGCGCGCGGCCAGTGTCCTCACCCTGGTCGCGGTGGGTGCCGCCTCGTTCACCGGCGCGATGATCGCCCTCTCCCGAGGCGACACGGTCCTCGGCGGCAACCTGGAGTTCACCGCCGCCACGCTCGCCATCGCCTGGTTCGGGCTCTTCGGTCTGCAGGTCTCCGCCGATCACCGCAGGACCCGGCGATGACACGCCGCGACCCGATGAACCGACCAGGCGCACACCGCGCGACGGCCGTCCTCCGCCTCGTTCGCCAGGTGGCGTCGTGGGTGGTTCCCGTGGCGGCTTTCGTCGTCATCCTGACGGTGCTGCGCGGGGCAGGGGTGCCGCTCTCGGTGCCGGGAGTGGTCGTCGTCCTGATCCTCCTGGGGGTCGCCCGGGTGGCGATCGGGCGCGCCCGGCGTCGCCGTCGGGCGCGCGCCGTCACAGCTCCGACTCGGTCTCGATGAGTCCCCACGCGTGCGCAGCTCGGATCGCGCTGGAACGGTCGGAGACCTCGAGCTTGCGATAGAGACTCTGCAACTGCGTCTTGACCGTATTGGGAGAGACCACGAGAGCTTTCGCGATGTCGGCGATGGTCGAGGTCGGCGTGAGGTGGGCGAGGACCACCTGTTCGCGCTTCGTCAGGTGCGGCACGCTCACCGATGAGGCGAAGAACGAGCATCGTCGGGTGATCTGGTCTCGCGAGGCGGGCGAGAGCATCTGCAGGACGAGGGCACGGTCCTCCGGCGCGACGGCGCTCCACGGACTCCACAGATCGTGGCGGGCGCTGAGCGCCTCGGCCCGTTGCACCGCGGTGCGGTGCGCGGCGACACCGTTCAGGCGCAGGTCCGCGACGATGCTGACCACCAGGCTCTCCAAGGCTGCTCTCGGCGACGGCTCGTGGTGCAGCCCCCACTTGACGCTCATCACGAACGCTTCGTGCGTGCGTCCGGCGTACAGGTGCGACAGCGCGATGGCGGGCGCCGTCGTCGATGCGAGGGCGAAGGGGCCCTCGAACAGCGAGAGCGCCTTCCGCGCCTGGCGCAGAGCGATCAGCACCTTCGCGCGCGCGGTGAGGATCTGCGTCGACTGGTAGTGGGAGGGCGGTGTGCTGCGCGCTCGCACCATCCACGTCCGAAGCAGTCCGAGGGCGTCGGAGGCTCCGCCCGACAACAGCAACGACAGGGCGTGCACGGCGGCGGCGAAGGGCCACAACTCCCGCGCACCGGCCGTCGCGGGGAGCTCGTCGAGCCGCGCCCGTGCTCCCGCAGCGTCGTCCGCCTCGAGCCGCAGCCACGCCTCAGCGAGGAGAATGCCCTCTCCCCAGGGGGAGCTGCGCCAGTTGTCGTCCTTATCGGGGGCGACGACCTGCTGCGCGCTGCGCACATCGCCCTCGAGCAGATCGACGACGGCGATGGCTCCCCGTGCGCGCATGCGGCGGGCGGGAGGAGCGATGCGTTCGGACTGGCTCAACATCACGCGCGCGTCGCGCAGCTTCCCCATCGCGAAGGAGGTCATCCCCACCTGGTACCAGGCCTCGCACGCCACCTCGTCGCTGAGGTCGCCGGAGCGGCGGGCAGCGTCGTTCAACAGGGCCGCGGCCTCGGTCGCCAAAGCGAAGCGGCCCGCGGCGCGAAGCAGGCTCACGCGCAGGATCAGGGCATCGAGATTGCCCGACGCGGCGCTCTTGGCATCCGGGAGCTGGCCGAGGGCGGTCACGACGAGGCCGGGGGTGTCCGGCGACACCGCCGTCTCGGGGTCGAGGGCGAGGAGCGCGTCCACCACGGCCGGCGTCATGGGCGCGCGGGTGCGCAACAGGAAGACCAGTCGCCGGAAGCACTCCGGATCACGCGCCCAGATCTCCGGGCCCGACGAACGAAGCACTCCGGCGAGCGTGGCCCACTGCTCGGCGTCCGCGGAAAGCTGCGCCGCAAGCAGTGGCTCGCCCCCGGCGACGAGGTGAGCGAGCAGATGCAGCCGCGCGCGGCCGACGTCCTCGGGGCGGCGTTGCGTGATCTCGCGCAGCCATTGCTCACGGATTGGCTCCGCCAGTGTCAGTCGCGTCGAACTCGGCCACATGAATCCGGCGTCTTGCAGGTGGGCCACGAGCTCGCCCGTCGACCCTTCGCGCGGATCCACCCCCATGGCATCCGCGATCGCCACCGTCACGTGCGGGGCCACGGCGAGCAGGCGGACGTCGTCGGAGACGGGCATTTTCAGGCGCTGCTCGAGGTCGGCGGTGAGGGCCGCATTGGCGTACGCGGCCGCGGCCATGGCCTCGTCGCGCGTGCGCAGCGGCATGCCCTCCAGTCGCAGACGCGCCGCGGCGAGCTGCACGAGCGCGGGCCAGCCGTGCGTGCGCTCGGCGAGCGCGTCGATGCCCACCTCGGTCGTCGCGACGCCGTTCAGCTCCAGGACGCAGGCGAGCTCCTCACGGGTCATGAGGAGGTTCTCGGCGGGGATCACCTGCACATCGAACTCGATCGCGACCAGCGGACTCTCCAGTCCCGTTGCCTGCCGGGTGGCCACGACGATCCGCAGGTTCGTGTCGGAGCGGAGCAGACGCAGCAGATGCTCCGTCGACAGTCCCGCCCCTTCCGTGTGATTGTCGATGAGCAGGATTCGCATGCTCGGGCCCTCGGCGAAGGCGTCGAGGATGCGCGGCACGTCCTCCGGTGCCGTGACACTGCCGTCGATGAACTGGACCCCGTACTGGGTGTCGTCATCGAGGGATGCCGCGAACTGGCGCAGCAGAGACGTCTTGCCCACTCCGGCCGGTCCGCGCAACAGCACGACATCACTCGAGAGCGCATCGCGTAGCAGAGCGAGCGACGCAGGGCGAGGCGCCCAGAATCGGCTGATCCGTCGGGTCGCCCGGACGCCGGTGGGAATGGTGTCCGCATCGATGAGCATCTGTACCTCCAGGTGATGGGGGCGGCCCCATCCGCCGGAGGGCGAAGGGGTTCGTCGTCGCAGCGAGGCGTCGACCGCGTAGAGATGATCCTGAGGGTGAGGACGAGCTCAACCGGGCGAAAACCGCATCTTTCATCCCCTTCGTCATCCCTCTCTCACCCCTTCGGCGTCACCCCTCCCTCCGCTCGTCCGCCTCTGGGAGCCTTCGCCCGCGGATGAGAGGCCTCGGCGGCGTCGGACGGCGCTCGCAGCTGTGCCTATAGTTCGGGCGACCCGCCGGTGCCGCCGTCGGGTCGGGAAGGCAGAAGAAGTGGACATGCAGCGGGTGGTGCGCATTCTGCGCGCGTATTGGAAGGCGATCGTCGCGCTGATCGCCGTGGGGGCGCTGGCGGGCCTCGGCTGGAGCTCGCTGCAGCCGCGGGTCTACACGGCGGACGCGAGTGGTTACGTGGCCGCGGTCGCGTCCGACGGTTCGACCGGTGCCGCGCTCGCGGGAGACCAGCTCGCCCTCTCGAAGGTGAAATCGTTCATCGACATGGGGTACTGGCGAAGCGTGGCCGAGACGGCGCGTCAGGATCTCGGACTCCCCGACAGCCCCGAGTCCCTCGTGCAGCGGATCCGGGTCTCCAATCCGGTCGACACCGTCAATGTGCGCGTGGATGCCACCGGTCCCACGCCGGAGTCCGCGCGCGACCTCGCGGAGGCGTGGATACGCGGCATGACGGCGGAGGTCGATCAGCTCGAGACGGGGGGCAGCGGACAGAGCGCGGTACGACTGGTCGCGGGTGACTCGGCGCGCCTGCCCACCTCGCCGTCGTCGCCCAACATCCGGCTCGACATCACGGTGGGGGCGCTCGCGGGCGGGGTGGCGGGCATCATCTTCGCGCTCGTGCGTCGGACCTTCGATCGACGCGTGCGATCGGCTCGCGACATCACGGACGCCGTCGACGCCTCTGTCGTCGGCATCCTCCCCGTCGACAAGGAACTGGCGGGCGGGCGCGCGGTGTTCTCGTTCGACGACATCAAGGATGGTCGCGGCTCGTTCGCCCACAAGGAGGCGATGCGAGAACTGCGCACCAACCTGCAGTACGTCGACGTGGACCGCCCGGCTCGGGTCATGGTCGTCACCAGTCCGCTCCCGGGCGACGGCAAGTCGACCACCGCCGCGAACCTCGCCGTGAGCATCGCCGCGACCGGCCAGTCCGTCGTCCTCATCGACGCCGACCTGCGGCGTCCGGTGCTCGGCGGAATGTTCGGTTTCTCCGACGACGTCGGCCTGTCGGACGTGCTGGCCGGACGCGCGCAGATCGAGCAGGTAGCGCACCAAGTAGACCAGAACGGTCGTCTCTTCGTGGTCGCGGCAGGCCGCACGCCGCCGAACCCGAGCGAGATGGTGGGGTCGCAGCGCATGCAGTCGCTCGCCCGGAAGCTCGCGGGCGACATGGTCGTCATCGTCGACTCCCCTCCGACGCTCGCGGTCGCCGACGCGGCCGTCATCGCGAGCTGGGCGGACGGTGCCGTCCTCGTGGTCACCGCTGGGCGCACCACCGACGACATGTTGACGCGCGCGACCGAGAACATCGCCAAGACGCGTGGCCATCTCCTCGGTATCGTGCTGAATCGGATGCCGCTGCGCGGCGTCGACTCCAGCTATTACGGCTCGCAGTACGGGGGCTACTACGGTTACGGCGCTCCGCGATCGTCCGGAAAGCCGTGGTGGCGGTTCCGGCTGCGGCGGCAGGAACAGACCCCGGCGGGGACGGCCGAGCAGCGCGAGGCTGGTCCGCGCAGGCAGCCCGCCGGCCCGCCGCCTGAGAATGTCAGCGGGTTGCGGACGCTTTCGCAGCGGAGGACGCCCGCCGCACCCGGGGGTGACGCCACAGATGAAATTCCGGTCCAGGTCCCGAGCGTGGAACCTCCCGCGGAGGCCGTGACGAGGCGTCGCACGCGTCGCGGGTGACCGCCGAGACGGAACGATGAAGGGGCCGGCTCATTCGAGCCGGCCCCTTCATCATGCGTCAGTGTGCGGTGCCGCCGGGAGCAAGTACGGCCTTGAAGGTGCGGATCAGGATGACGATGTCGCCGACGAGCGACCAGTTCTCGACGTAGAAGAGGTCGAGACGGATGGCGTCGTCCCACGCCAGTGCCGAGCGGCCGCTGACCTGCCACAACCCGCTCATGCCCGGACGCACGATGAGACGCCGGTGGGCGTCGTCGTCGTAGAACTCCACCTCCGCATCGCGCTGGGGGCGGGGTCCGACGAGGCTCATCTGGCCGCCTAGGACGTTGAACAGCTGCGGGAGCTCGTCGAGCGAGAACTTGCGCAGCCACCGCCCGAGGGGTGTGATCCGAGGGTCGTTGTCGACCTTGAACAGGGGCGTGCCGTCGCGTCCCTGCGCGCTCAGCAATTCTTGGAGTCGGGAATCGGCTCCGTCCACCATGGAGCGGAACTTCAGCATGCCGAACGGTGCGCCGCCCTGCCCGACCCGCTCCTGGCGGTAGAGGATCGGACCCGGACCCGAGGCGCGCACGAGGAGCGCGAGCGCGGCGAACACCGGCGACAGGATGAGCACGAGGATGCCGGCGCCCACGATGTCGAAAGCACGCTTCAGGAAGCGTTGCGTCACCGAGTACTGCGGGGTCTCGATATGCACGAGGGGGAGCCCCGCCACGGGGCGCGTGTGCAGCCGAGGACCTGCCACATCGGTGAGGTTGACGGCCACGATGAGGTGCTGACGGCCCGGATCGAGGCTCCAGCCGATCCGGCGGATGTCGTGCGCGTCGAGCACGGCACCGCCGGAGACCAGAACGCTGTCGGCCTGCAGGTCCTCGAGGCGGGCGCGCAGGTGTCGCGCGTTCTCCTCCGACCAGGTTGAGGCGAAGCCCGCCCTGTCGAGCGTGTGGACACCGACCACGTGAAGGCCGGCGGTCGGCTGGCGGGAGAGTTCGGCGGCCACCCGTGCGTTCTCTTCCGCGCTACCTACGAGCACGACGCGCGCGCTCATGGCACCGCGTCGCCGTTCTCGCGCGAGCCAACTCCGGCAGAGCAGCCTCCCCACCATCAACGCGACACAGCCGAGGGGCAGCCCGAGCAGGAAGTAGCCGCGCGACAGATCGGCACCGGTCAGGTACGCGACGATCGCCACGAGTCCGAACAACTGCACGGAGGCGCCCAGGACCAACCGGTACTCGGCGATGCCGTAGCCGAGCACACGCGCGTGTCGTGTGCCCCACAGCGACAGGGCCGTCATCCAGGCGAGGGTCAGTCCGGCCGACACGGTCGTGTAGGTGAATGGCGACGATGCGACGGCGACGGGGTGCGGGCCCAGCCAGAGCACCTGCGTGCCGAAGGTGACGGTCACCACCACGACGATGTCGGCGAGGATCACCCAGCGCGCGTAATGACGCTGCCACGAGGATGACCCCGGCCCCCCGCTTCGGGTGATATCGAAAGAGTGCTCGGATGACTCGATGAGTGAGACGGCTGTTTGCATAGGTGCTCCGTGGTCCACGCCCGGGGGTTGTTCACGAGACCGGCGCCCGGGAGTGGACGCAACGGTGGGCGCGGGGACTCTCTCACCGCTCCGCTCGTGCGTGACGTCTCGCTCGGGCGGACGAGTCGGGTGAAGCCCCGGCGACCGGCGCGCGCGGCGTTCTTCCGGGCGTGAACGACTCCTTCGGCTGGCCGCGGCGGAGTGGACCGGGGGAACAATCGCCCGTCCCGTCGCCCCGCCGGAAGACCGTGTCACCCGGACCGCGCGAGTCCGCCCGCATGGGGGCGTCATCCGTGGGGAATGTTTACATGTTCATGTGAGCGTGGGTGGCCCTGCAAGCTGGACGCATGAGCGACCTGCCCGACCCCTGGACCGACTTCGCCCGAGAGCTCGGCGCTCGCATGCTCCGCGCTCGGGCCGACAAGCGGATGTCGCAGGAACAGGTGGCTCACGCCGCGGGACTCGCGACCTTCACCTACCGGAAGCTGGAGAAGGGCGAGTCGAATCCGGGGACGGCGGCGAATCCGAGGCTGCGCACACTCGTGGCGCTCGCCGACGTGCTGGGTGTGGCGCTGAGCGACCTCATCCCGACGCCGCCGCGGGGGCTTCCGCCGGGGCGCTGACCGCGATGTCGGAGGTTCGCGGTTCACTTCGTTCGTGCCCACCGATGTTCGGGACGTCATTGCGATCGACGTCCCCGCGAGAAAGGTGTCAGGCATGAACCAGCGTCTCTCAACCCGACGGGTCGACCGGCGACCGTGCATTCACGAGTGGTGCGTCACAGAGCACGGCGCGACGGTGCATCCCGATGATGAAGACCACCGGAGCGTCGGAGTTGCCCTCACGGTGCGTGCGCGCCGCGGCGAAGATCGTGGTGGCGGAGAAGAGACCACCCTCGAGATCGGCGCCCTCCGCCGCTCCGATGACCCCGAGACGTGGATCGTCATCGAGACCGGTATCGGCGTGTCGCTGGCGCTGACGCGAGACGGCGCGCGTGACCTGCAGCATCGGCTGGCCGAAGCGATCACGCCCGGCGGTCCGCTCAGCCGCGACGGCATCGACGGCTGAGGCGGACCGCCGGGCGGTGCGGGTGACCGCGACCGCGTCGACGGCTGAGGCGGCAGTCGCCTCTCAGTGCGACGATGACGCGCGGCGCGCGGCGCGGCGGTCGTGGAGCCATGTCCAGGCCGCAGCGATGACGTACAGCACGCAGAGGGGGAAGGCGATGATCAGCATGCTCATCAGGTCGGCCGGGGGCGTCACGGCAGCCGAGAAGATGACGATGACGACGAGCGCGACGCGCCACCCGCGGAGAACGCTTCGTGCGCTCAGCACGCCGACGGCATTGAGGGCGATGATCGCCAGCGGAGAGACAAAGGCCACGCCGACGCCGACGACGAGCTTCAGCAGGAAGTCGAAATACTGACTGGCGGTGAGCATGGTGGTCGAGCCCGACGGGGCGAATCCCGCGAGCAGCTCGACGATCTGCGGCACCACGAGCCATCCGAAGCAGGTGCCGGCGAAGAAGAGAGGGACGGCCAGGCCGACGAAAGTGATTCCCGCGCGCCGCTCGCGCGAGGTGAGGCCGGGCACGAGGAATGCCCAGGTCTGGAACAGCCATACCGGCGACGCGAGCACGACGCCGAGTGTCATGGCGATCTTGAATCGCAGGTCGAAGGCCTCGCCGATGCGGGTGAAGTTGAGTCCTGTCATCGAGGGGCCGTGCACGTGCGCGAGCGGATCTGCGGCGGCGGCTATGACGACGTCCGACAGGGCGAACCCCGCGACTCCGGTGACGAGCACTGCGATCGCGGAGATCGCGGCGCGCCGGCGCAACTCAGACAGATGGGACAGGAGGGGCATTGCCCCACCTGTCCCATCTGAGCCGTGTCGCCTGCGGCCGGCACGAACTTTCGACGGCCGACTCACGTCGCGGTCGGAGGGCTGGGTCGGCCGCGCGTGGCATCCCCGTGATCCGTCTCGGCGGTCTCGCCTCCGACGGGGGTGGAGTCCTTGCTCTCCGAGCGGAGGATCCGCACCGATTCGCCCACGCTCTTGGCCAACCCCGGGAGCTTGGCCGCTCCGAACAGCAGCAGGATGACGGCGAGGATGAGGAGGAGGTGCCATCCGGAGAAAGCGTTGCCGAAGATGCCCATGTCGGCCTTTCGTTGGGGGTGAGACCTCATGTTCGGGTGGGGTCGGCCTCGCAATCGCTCCTTTGCCCACAACCTCGCCCGTCGAAAGCCGCGATATCACCCGGTCGAAAGCGTGCGTGCGGAGACCGCCGTCGGCGGATCGCTGTTGCTGCAGCCGTTTGACTGGGCTCGGAGGCGGCCGTCGCGACGACGGGATCGCCCCGTGGGAGGAAACCGTGGTCGGGAATCGCATCGTCGTCGTCTGTACGGCCAACATGATCCGCTCGCCTTTCATCGCGGGGCTCATCCGGTCCCGTGTGCAGACGTTCACCGGCTGCGGTCTCGAGGTCGAGAGCGCGGGAACCGCTGCCAGACCGGGGATCGGAGCCGCGCCCGAGACCATCGACCTCGGCAAGACCTACGGGCTCGATCTCTCCGGGCACCGAACGCGACGGCTCGATGAGGGTGTCCTCGCCACGGGAGACACGGTGTTGTGCGCGGAGCGCGCCCACCGACGAGTCGTCCTCGATCTGCGTCCCGATCTCCTCTCGAGGGTCTTCACCGTGCGTGAGTTCGCCCGCCTCCTCGCGCACGGCCCGGTACGCGATGCCGCAGGCGATTGGGAGGGTCTCGTGCGGGCGGCAGGGCGAGCGCGCCTGAGTGGGCGGGTGATGCCGGAGGAAGACGACGACGTCGTGGATCCCGTCGGGCGAGCGCAGGAAGTGTGGACCGCCTTCGAACGCGAGGCGACCCAGGCGGTATCCGCGATCCTTGCGGCCGTCGGCGCGCTCCCCCCGGAGGGATCCGCGGCGTCTTCCTCGCCGCTGCCCCCCGCGACGCGGCGCGAGTACCGGACGCGTCTTGCTGCGCTGTCGAGCCGACGTGCGGCACGGAGGGGCTGAGGTGTTCGGCATAGACGTCGACAAGCTTCTTCTCGTCGGAATACTGGTGGGGCTGATCGTCGGACCGGCCCGTCTGAGAGAGTGGCGACAGAAGCTGCCGCAGATGATCGGCCGGGTGCACGCCCTCTACCAGCAGGGCAAGGCGGGCGTCACGCGCGACCTCGACGACCTGGCCCCGGATTGGCGGGAGTACGACCCGCGGCAGTTGCATCCTCGACGCATCCTGCGCGATCTCGGCGACGAAATGCGGCGGGAGGCCGCGGGCGTCGTGGAGGGAACCAACGGTGTCGACCAGAGGGGCGAACTAACGGGTGAGTCGGCGCCGCATGCCCTCCACGAAGAGGGCAGCGGTCAGAGTGCCGGCGGCATTGGCGACGACATCGAAGATGCTGCTGACGCGCCCCGGCAGGAACAGCCCTTGCGCGATCTCGATCACCGTCGGAACGGCCCACGCGACGACGAGGACCGCCCATGCGTGAGAACGGAGAAGCGGAGCGAGCAGGATGCCGAACGGCAGGAAGAGCAGCACGTTGAATCCGAAATCCACCTCGCGCCCGTTGGCGGACGGGAACAACCGGAAAGCGACGCGGAAGAGCAGGTCTGCGTGTCCATCGAGATGTTCGGGCGACAGGACGACGACCGCGAGCCCGGCGAGGTAGAGCGCCGCGCCGATGGCTGACATCGCCACGGCGGCCCGGAGTCGCTGCGGTCGGGACGGCTGGGGGGTGGAGGGCACGTCTCACCCTAGGCAGCATCCCCGATGAGGCGAGTCCGCGCGCGCGGTCAGGACCGGCGGGTGAACCCGCGGCGCACGATCCGCAGCAGCCCCAGAAAGCCGAAAAGGCCGACCACCGCCCCCAGCACGGCGAACAGTGTGATCGAGCCGCCGAGCACGGGTCCGCCACCGGCGATGACGAGGACGACGGCGATGACCACCGCGGCGATCGATACGAGCGTCGAGGCGATCTCGCCGGTGGTGCGGGCCAGGATGCCGCTGATGTCGGATCCGTCCTGTCCGCGCAGCGTGATGCCGATGGACCCCTTCTCGGCGCCGGTGAGGAGGGCGTCGAGCCGTCGGGGGATCTGCTCCAACCGGGCGAGGGCGATGACGGACTGCGCCTGCAGGTCGGTCGCCATTCGCGAGAGCGACAGGGTGCGCCTCAGGAGCATGGGCATGAGGGGGAGGGCGCGACCGGCCATGTCGAAGTCGTCGACGAGCACCCGCAGGCACCCTTCCAGCGTGGCGAAGCTGCGGAAGGCCGAGGCCAGCTCTCCGGGCAGAGCGATGCGGTGCTGCCGGATGACGTCGACCATACGCGTGAAGATCGATCCGTGGCCGGTCGTCCGGAGATGTTCGCTGGTCAGAACGACGCCCACGTCGTGGCGGAAGGCGTTGAGGTCGAGGTCATCGGGGGCGTCGACGATCAGGAGCAGGGCGTCGGCGGCGGCGACATCGTTCTCGCTGAGCGCCGCCAGCAGCAGCGCCGTCAGTTGCTGGCGGCGGCTGCGCTCGATGATCCCCACCGCTCCGAAGTCGATGAGCCCCAGCGTCCCGTCCTGGCGGAGGAGCACGTTGCCGGGGTGCAGGTCGGCGTGGAAGACGCCGTACACCAGGATCTGCTCGATCACCGTCGCCATGAGCACCTGAGCGAGACGGTCGCGTTGCGCGGCATCGAGAGACGACAGTCGTTCGGCGGAATCGCTGAGGGCGGTGCCGTCGACGAGCTCCATCGTCAGGACGCGTTGATGCGAGGCGTTCGGGAATACGCGCGGCGTGCTGACCACGCCGCGCCGGGCGGGTTCGGCGCGATCGATCTCGTCGAGTGTCGCTCCGATCATCGCCGTGTTCCGGGCTTCGATGCGGTAATCGAGCTCCTCGAGCAGGGTGGCCGTGAAGCCGCGCGCGACGGCCTCGAGACGCAGATCGCGCCCGACGCGAGTGCGCGCCTCGGCGCGATGAGCCAGCCGATCGATGATGTCGGCATCGGCTTCTACCTGGGCGCGCGCGGCGGGGCGTTGCACCTTGACCACCACGCGCGTACCGTCGAGCAGGCGCGCGCGATGGACCTGCGCCACGGAGGCGGCCGCGAGCGGAGTGGGGTCGACCTCGGCGAACACCTCGCCGATCGGCGAGCCCAGGTCGTCTTCGATAACCTGTTGCACGGTCGACCAGGGCAGCGTCGTGGCGTTCGTCTGCAGCGACGCCAACGCGCTGAGGTACGGCTCGGGAACGAGGTCACGACGTGTCGACAGCACTTGGCCGAGCTTGACGAAGCTGACGCCGGCGTCGTTGATCGTCGCGACGATCGCGTTCGCACGCTCCTCGGACGTGCTCAACTGGTCTTCGACCCGAGAGCGGCCGCCGTGGAAGAGCCAGCCGACGCCGTGACGTGAGGCGATGGCGAGGATCTCGAGGTATCGACGGGTGCGCTTGCGCTGGCGCAGCGCCGCTCGGACGACATCGATCGGGTTGGGTAGGGGGCGCGTCGGGAAGATGGCTTCGCTCGCCACGAGCGCCGCGACGCCGAGCGCGAAGACCCAGGCGAGCGAGAGGGCGACGAGGCCGATCCACAGCCAGGCGTCCTCGGCGGGGATCGCTCCGCCCGTCTGCACCAGTCCGGTCTGCCGCAGCGTCCAGGCCGCGGACGGTACGCCGAGCACGAAGACGAGCAGACCCACCACGATGCTGCGGGGCCACCCGACTGCCGTGCCGAGGATGCGGCGCGCGACGAAACCGACGAGCACCGCCGAGACGACGGCGGAGACCGAGATGAGGATGCTGGCGACCACGGGGTCAGCGTAGCCCGCGCGGTCTCAGCCGATCAGCGCCAGTCCGCAACCGGGGCACCGCCAGGCGGCGCCGCGACCGACCTCCCAGGGTTGCGATGTGTGCAGGCATTCCGGGCAGCGCGGCGCGAAGCCGGCCCCGAGGTCGTCGATGTCGTCGGTGCCGACGGTGGCGTCGGCGGGGATCGAGAGCGGTGTGATGTTCATGGGCCTCCTCGGTGTCGCATGCACATCTTCACATGCGCATGCGAATGGCGCTCTGTGTCATCCACAGGGGTGGTGCCCGAGCGGCTCAAGCCTCACCGAGGGCGCCGGAGGCGCCGTGGAAAGCCGCTCCGGCAGCGATCACCGACGCAGGTCGCGGAACGTCTTCTTCGCGCGCTTCTCGGCTGCAGTCGCCGCCTTCTTCGCGGCCCTGCGGCGACGCCTGCGTGCACGCGGGTCGCTCCACAGGCGCACGATCTGGTGGCCCACCGACTCGCGGCTCTTCACCGCGACCCGCGGGGTGCGGGTACCCGCGACGTAAGCGATCAGCGCGATCGCCCCGACCAGGATGATCTTGTTGCGCATGGCATCCTCCATTCCGACGGGCCCGTGGGCCGGGCCGTCAGCAAGGAGACGTGTCGGCACGCGTATTCGTCACGACGCCGTTCCGGCGTCGCCGGAATCTCCGCCGTGTTCTTGACGGATCCGACGCCCCTCGGCGATGTCCTTCTCCTCCTTCTCGCGGGTCTTCTCGATCTTGGTCGTGTCGCGCGGGGGGAGCTTCAGGTCGCGCTCGGCGGGGATGCCCGCCTGCAGCTGTCGACCGCGCTCGAGCTCGGCATCCAGTTCCGCCCCGAAAAGGATCGCGATGTTGGCGATCCACAACCACAGCAGGAAGACGATCACTCCCGCCAGCGAGCCGTACGTGCGGTCGTAGTTGGAGAAGTTCGCGACGTAGACGGCGAAGCCGAGCGTCGCCACCGCGAGGATCAGGATCGCGACGATCGCGCCGACGCTGATCCAGCGGAACTTCGGCTGCTTGGCGTTGGGGGAGCCGTAGTAGAGGATCGCGAGGATCACCACCACGACCGCCAGCAGCACCGGCCACTTCGCGATGTTCCACGTGGTGACCACCGCACTGCCGAGCCCGAGACCCTCGCCGACGGCCTCGGCGAGAGGGCCGGAGACGACCAGCAGCAGTGCGGCGAGGGCGACGAGCACCACCGTGGCCACCGTCAGCAGCAGCTGCACGGGGAGGAGTTTGTAGAACGGGCGGCCCTCCTCGATCTCGTAGATGCGGTTCATGCCGCGTCCGAAGGCGCGGACGTAGCCGGACGCCGACCAGATGGCGAGCACGAGTCCGGTCACCAGGGCGAAGCCCGCGGCGGGGGAGGAGGCGATCTCGCGCACGGGTTGCTCGAGCAGGTCGATGGTGCCGCCGGGAGCCACGTCGCGGACGATACCGAGCACCGTGTCGGCGGCGGCGTCGCTCTGGCCCACGACGCCGAGCAGCGAGAACACCGCGATGAGCCCGGGGAACAGCGCCAGGACACCGTAGTAGACGAGGCTCGCGGCGATATCGGTGCACTGGTCGGAGCCGAACTCGCGGAGGGTCTTTCGAAGGACGTACTTCCACGACCTCTTGTGCAGGTCGGTGGGGGAGTCGGGCTTCGATGTGGTTGTCGACATGGGGGGCCTTTCGCGGGGGATCCCCCCGGTCTACGGCGAGGTGGAGGGATCCGTCGCGACCGTTGACGTCTCCCCGGCCCCTATGGAAGACGCCCCGACCGAACGGCCGGGGCGTGATCCATCGAAGGTTCGGTCAGGGGCGACCCATGCCGAAGTAGGTCCAGCCGGCTGCCCGCCACGCGGCCGGGTCGAGGCAGTTGCGTCCGTCGACCACGACGAGTCCACGCGCGAGCGACGCGGCGTGCTCGGGCGAGAGGTGGCGACGGTACTCGTCCCACTCCGTGACGACGATGACGGCGTCGGCGTCACGGAGGGTCGCGTCGAGGTCCTCCTCGTACGTCAGCTGCGGATGGATGCGCCGCGCATTCTCGATGGCGGCGGGGTCGGTCAGCGTGACCCGGGCGCCCAGACCGTGCAGGCGCACCGCGACATCGAGCGCGGGGGAGTCGCGGATGTCGTCGCTGTGCGGCTTGAAGGCCGCCCCCAGCACAGCGACCTTCTTCTCGAACACACTGCCCCCCAGCGCATCGGTGGTCAGTTCGACGGCGCGGTCGCGGCGGCGGAGGTTGATCGCGTCGACCTCGCGCAGGAAGGCGACGGACTCGCCGCGCCCGAGCTCCTCCGCGCGGGCCGAGAACGCGCGGATGTCCTTGGGCAGGCAGCCGCCGCCGAAGCCGATGCCCGCGCCCAGGAAGCGCCGGCCGATGCGGGCGTCGTGACCGATCGCGTCTGCCAGCGTCGTGACGTCGGCGCCGGTGACCTCGGCGATCTCGGCGATCGCGTTGATGAAGCTGATCTTGGTCGCGAGGAACGCGTTGGCCGACACCTTGACCAGTTCGGCGGTGGCGTAGTCGGTGACGATGAAGGGCGTGCCCTTGGCGATCGAGGGGTGGTAGACCTCGCGCAGCACCTGTGCGGTGCGCTCCCCCTCCGCGGAGGGGGACCCGTCCTCGGTGGGAACGCCCGCGACGAGGCGGTCGGGGTCGATGGTGTCCTGAACGGCCCAGCCCTCGCGGAGGAACTCGGGGTTCCAGACGAGAGTGGCGCCACGCTCCGCCACACGGGGGGCGAGACGGGCGGCGGTGCCCACCGGGACCGTCGACTTGCCGGCGACGATGTCGTCCTCGCTGAGGTATGGCAGGAGCCCGTCGACGGCGGCATCCACGTAGGTGAGGTCAGCCGCGTACCCGCCGGCCTGCTGGGGCGTGCCCACACCCACGAAGTGCACCTTCGCGCCCTGCGCGGCCGCCATGTCGGTGGTGAAGGACAACCGGCCGGAGGCGATGCCCTCGGTCAGGATCTCCTGCAGGCCGGGCTCGAAGAAGGGCGCCTCGCCCTTGCTGAGCGCGGCGATCTTGCGCTCATCGACGTCGATGCCGACGACCTCGTGACCGATGGATGCCATGGCCGCGGCGTGCACGGCCCCCAGGTAGCCGCAACCAACTACAGACAGACGCACGATGAAGCCCTTTCAGGTGAGGATCGCCCCGTGCCGGCGGAGGCGCCGGCGTGCGGGGAAGGGACGGGGTGAGAGGTGGTCACGCGGCCGTGTCGCCCGGTGCCAGGGCGGCGCGGGCGGTGCGCCCGAGGATGGCGAAGTCGCCGAGAAGGGTCCAGTTCTCGACGTAGGACAGGTCGAGCCGGACCGACTCCTCCCACGACAGCGAAGAGCGGCCGCTGACCTGCCAGAGTCCGGTAATACCGGGCTTGGCGAGGAAGCGCCGGTGCACGTGATCGGCGTAGACGGCGACCTCCGACGGCAGCGGCGGGCGCGGGCCCACGAGCGACATCGATCCGCCGATCACGTTGAACAACTGAGGGAGTTCGTCGAGGCTGTATTTGCGCATGATCCGCCCGATGGGCGTCACGCGGGGGTCGTTCTTCATCTTGAACAGGACCTCGTTGCCCGAGTCCCGCTGCTGGGCGGCGAGCTGGGCGAGCAGCTCCTCGGCGTTGACGACCATCGAACGGAACTTGATCATCGTGAATTCGCGGCCGCGCAAGCCCACGCGTGTCTGACGGAAGAAGATCGGACCATCGCTCGACAGACGGACGGAGAGCATCAGGAAGGCGAGGAGCGGACTCAACAGGATGACGCCCAGGCACGCCGCGGTGAGGTCGACGGTGCGCTTGAGGAAGCTCTGCCCGCGTGAGAACTTCGGTGTCTCCACGTGGATGAGGGGGAGTCCTGCGACCGGGCGCGTGTGCAGACGCGGACCGGCGATATCGACGATGCTCGGAGCGAGAACCAGGTGCTGCCGGCCGGCCTCCAAGCTCCAGGAGATCTCCTTGACCTTGTCGGCGGGCAGGTCGTCGGCGCTCGTGACGGCGACGGTGTCGGCGCCGGTGACAGCGAGGGCGCGCGAGACGTCACCGACATGGCCCATGACCGGGATCTCGGTGCCCGGGATGACGTCGGCGATCTTGCCGTTGGGCACGCAGGCTCCGACGACGCGGTACCCCGCGCTGGGCATACGGGCGAACTCCCGGGCCAGCTGGGTCACGGAACTCAAGGAGCCGACAAGCAGTACGTTCGCCGAATAGCGTCCTTTCGCACGTTGCACGATCAACCACTGACGCCAGATCCAGCGGGTGAAGAGCAGGACCGCGATGCCGAGGGGCAGACTGATCAGAAGGTATCCGCGGGCGACGTCGATCTGCGTCAGGAACGCGATGATGGCGACGGTGCCGAAGAGGCGGAAGCTTGCGTCGGCGATCCGGACGTACTCGGCCGAGCCGGTGCCGATGACCCGGTCGCTGCGCGATTCGACGAAGGCGAGGGCCCACATCCAGGTGGCGATGAGGATGGCCGAGAATGTCCAGTACGACAGGTCGGTGATCCGGCCGTCGGCGCGCGCGGCCAGCTGCGCGTTGCCCAGGCCGAACCAGAGCAGTTGCGTGCCGTAGACGACCCAGACGAGCGATAGCAGGTCGGTGATCACGAGGTTGCGACGGTAGGTGCGGCGCCAGGGATCGCGGGGGTACATCGGCGGGGGCGGTTCCGCCGCGACGGAAGCCTGCGCCGCGTGCGCTACCTGCGATTCCGGATCCGATGCGGATGCGCTATCCCGAAGGTCGATAGTCACGACCTGTTCCTCCCCCCGATCGACCTGCGTCGATCCCACCTCGCGAACAATAACAGTCCGAAGTCACCCCTAAATTCACCCGCGAGAGGTCTTCATACGCCCGAAACGTGAGTGCAGAGCGCGGGGCCGCGGGGGCGACTGGACCCATTCGCCCCCGTCACGGCCTTCCCCTACACTCGGGCGCGCACCATCCGCGTCCGGCCGAGTTCCGATGTCCGCGTCGCGGAACGACAGCCGCGACGCGGTCTGCGGAAGGGACCCCGATGACACGCACCGCCCTGCGGACTCGACGCTCCCGGCGGCGGCGCCCCGCGGCCGCGATCCTCGCCGTGATCACCGTGGCCGTCGTCGTCGTCGCAACCGCCGTCGGCGTGTTCGCCTTCGCCCTCCTGCGTCCCGATCCGGTCGCGACCCCGGCGGGCCCGTCCCCCTCTCCGACGCCCACCTCCCCGCCGCAGACCGCCGGTCCCACCCCGGCCGCGAGTGCGACGGCGTCGTCGACGCCCGTGCCTGTGCCGCTGCCGGCCGCGCAGGCATGCGACCGCGAGACCGTGCTGGGCGTCTGGGCCCACCCTGACGACGACATCATCTTCGCCAACCCGACCATCTCCGACGCGATCGCCGCCGGCGACTGCGTGCGGACGGTGTTCGTGACCGCGGGCGATGCGGGCAGGGGCAACGGCTATGTCGAGGCCCGGGAGCTCGGCATCCTCCGCGCCTACAACGAGATGCGCGGGATCGACGGACTGTGGGACACCACGGATCTGCTCCTGCAGACCGGCGTGCATGCGCGTCGCCTCACCCCGCAGGGGGACCCGCGACTGTCCGTTGTCTTCCTCCGCCTGCCCGACGGCAACATCACGGGTGAGGGCTTCGAGGCGACCGGGTACGCGACGCTGGGGCGGCTCCTCGACGGCGGAGTGCCGACGCTCGCGCCCGTCGGCGGCGGTCCCGACGTGTCCCGAGGGCAACTGCTCTCCTCGGTCGCGGAGCTCGCTGCGGGGTACTCCCCGTCGCGCGTGCTCACCCACATCCCGCGGGGAAGCGCTTTCGCCCCGGGCGACCACCCCGATCACTCGGTCGTCGGCACCGTCGTGCGCGACACCCTGTCTGCGGATGCGGCGATCGGTCCCGGAATCCAGTACTTCGTGGGCTACCCGTCGAGGGACCTGCCGCGAAATCTCGACGGCGCGATCCTGGATGCCAAGGTCGACACCTACCGCATCTATACGCAGCAGGACGAGGTCATCCGGTGCGCGGATCGCGCGGCGTGCCTCGGGACACGCAACTTCGGAGAGTGGCTCCGTCGGTCGTACCCGAAGGCCGAGGCCGAACTGCAGATGGACTGAACGGGTCAGTCCTCGCCGATCGACTCCTCGACGGCGGAGCGGGCGTCGCGCTCCGCGATGATCTCGACGAAGTCCTTCACGGGCGCGTCAGCGTAGCGGCCCACCGCGACGACGGCCTCATCGTGGATGACCTCGGGCGCCGCCTCGGGGAAACGCGCCGCGACGCGCTCCTCGACGCCCGCGATCGTCTGCTCCTCGTCGACGCCCTCGGTTCGTTGCGTCACCGTCGCTCCTCAGCGGCTGTAGGTGCCGTACAGGATCGCGCGGCCGAGGGTGGCGAACGCCAGGGCGAACGACACGGCGGCCGGGGTGGCGTCGGGCTCGACGCCCAGGGTGTCCTCGCCGACGGCATGAACGACGAAGAGGTAGCGGTGGGGCTGGTCGCCGGGCGGGGGAGCAGCCCCCATGAAACCGGCCTCCCCGCCGTCGTTGCGCACGTGGAAGGCGCCGTCGGGAAGCGTCGCCGAGGCGGCGCCCGTGGGCAGCTCGCGGGTGTCGGCGGGGAGATCGACCAGGACCCAGTGCCAGAAGCCGCTGGGCGTGGGGGCGTCGGGGTCGAAGCACGTGACGGTGAACGATCTCGTCCCTTCCGGCACCTCGGACCAGCGCAAATGCGGCGAGGTGTTGCCCGCATCGGCGACCTGCGCGTCGTCGAGCGGCCCACCGTCGACGATGTCATCGCTCATGACCTCGAACGATGCCGTCGCCGGCAGGAGCGGGTAGGGATCGGGTGTCTGCGGGCGGGTGAGATCGACCATGGACGGCACCTTAGGAGCGTCGTCCGAACGGCCGGCAGGGCTTGCTACCGCGCCACCGGCCGGATAGGGCGGGTGATCTGCTCACGGAACGATCGCCAGGAGCGAGCGTGCCGTGTCGTGGCATCCGTCCGGGGTGGGGAGCCCGTAATCGACCTCGACGACCGTGCGCAGCTCCGCCGCCAGTTCTCCGACGGAGGGGCGGACGTCGAGAGCCTCGAGAATGGGCAGGATCAGGTCGTCGTACTCATCGTCGGGCCACGCACTGCTGATCTGACGAACGCCGATCGGATCCCACTCGTTCAGCACCGCGCGCACGCGGAGGGCTACGGGCGACAGTGACCGCGGCGGTGAGGAGGTCTGCATACGGCGAGTGTCACGACCGTCCTTAGGCGCGCGCTGAGGATCGCCGATGCGTCGGGTGCATACGGGCGGCACGGTTCCGGTCGACATCGGATGATCGAGCGATCGGCTCGGATGGCACGCTGCGGCGCGTTCGGACGATCGTGCGGAGCGCGATAGCGTCGAAGGGCGTCCCGGGGGCGCGACGTACCCGAAATCCGTCGCCGGGGGGCGCATCACAGGACGGAGTTGCCGTGAGTGACATCGACGAGCCTTCGCACGGAGGCGGCAACGAGGCAGAGCGTGCACCGCGCCGGCGACCGGTCGTCAGCCGCCGCGCGCTGGTGCTGGCCGGAGTCGCGGTGGGAGGTCTCGCCGCCCTGGGCGGCGGCGCGCTCATCTACCGCGATATCCGACGCTCGGCGGGCCCGGAGGGCACGTGGGTGGAACTCAACCCCATCGTTCCGGTTCCGAGCACCTCGCCGCGCGCGACGTCACCCGCCTACGAGCCGCCGCAGGGCGAGACCACCGTCGCCGTGTGGGCGCACGCCGACGACGACATCATCTTCGCCAACCCCCACCTCGCCGGCGTGATCGCTTCCGGGGCGACTCTGCGGACGGTCTTCGTCACGGCCGGTGACGCGGGCCGCGGACTCGACTACGCGTTGGAACGGGAGGCCGGCATCCGTGCCGCCTACGACCGGATGCGGGATGTCACAATGCCGTGGGAGACGCGCGAGATCACGCTCCTGAGCGGCGCGCGCGCGACGCGGTTCGTGCCCGTCGACGATCCCCGCCTCTCGATCACCGTGCTTCGCCTGCCCGACGGCAATCTGAACGCCACGGGGTTCCCGAGCACGGGGGGTGCCGGGCTGACCCAGTTGATCAACGGGACCGTGCCGGTGCTGCAACCGGTCGATGACGGGCCGACACTCGACGCGAGTCGCCTGGCCGACACCGTCGCCGAACTCATCCATGCCGGCAGCCCTGACCATGTGACCACGAACATCCCGCACGAGAGCGCTTTCGCGCGGGGAGATCATCCCGACCACTCCTGCGTCGGCTCGCTGGTGCGCGCCGTCGCGCCCTCAGTCGGGGTCCCGGCCGAGAACGTCACCTATTACATCGGATACCCGTCGCAGCATCAGCCGGTGAACGTCGAGGGCGACGCCCTCGACGGCAAGGTCGGGGTGTACGAGACCTACGCGTCAAAAGATCCTGTTGTCACGTGCGACACCGCGTCGGCGTGCCTGGCGCAGCCCGGCTTCGGCCAGTGGCTGCGCCGATCGTACGCGAAGACGGAGAGCGAGCTGCAACTGCGCTGACCGGCCGCGCAGCGCGGTCGGCGGCGGGGAGAGCGGACCGGGACGGAACGCGATCTCGTCGAAAGAGTGCCCATGCCCACCCGCAGCCGCTGGTGCTGCCGCGGTGCGGCCGGTCCGACCCTCCGATGACTCGGCGCCCGCCCCGGTGTCACCAGAAGGTCAGTCCTCCGAGACGGTGACGGTGACTTCGATGTTGCCGCGCGTGGCGTTGGAGTACGGGCAGACCTGGTGGGCCTCGTCGGCGAGCTGCTGAGCGAGCTCGGGCTCGATGCCGGGCAGCACGACCTCGAGGAGCACAGCGAGCTGGTAGCCGCCCTGACCGTTCGAGCCGATGTGCACGCGTCCGCCGACCGAGGAATCCTCGAGCGTGACCTTGCGGCCGCGCGCCACGGCGTGCAGGGCACCGTGGAAGCACGCCGCGTAGCCGGCGGCGAAGAGCTGCTCGGGGTTGGTGCCCTGGCCGGAGCCGCCGAGCTCGGTGGGGGGAGCGACTTCGAGGTCGATGAAGCTGCCCGCGGTGACGTGGCCGGTACGACCGTGTCCGGTGGAGACGGCTTCAGCGGTGTAGAGGGCTTCCATGGGGGTTCCTTTCGTAGGGGGCGGGGAACATGCTCATGCCCGGGGGCGGGGGATGCCGGCGGCGGCGAGCACGGTGTCGGGGTGGTCACGGAGGTCTCTCATGGCCTCGGTGAGCTGGTGCAGGGCGTCGATGAGTTCGCGTGCGCTGTTCGCGTCGGTCAGTCCGGCGCCGGCGGCGATGCAGCGGGGAACATGGGCGAGCTCGTCTCGTAGCCGGAGTCCGCGGTCGGTGAGGGTGACCGTGACGACGCGCTCGTCGTCGACGCGACGAGCGCGGGTGAGCAGGCCGTTGGCCTCCATGCGCGCGAGCATCGGCGACAGCGTGCCCGAGTCGAGCTGGAGGGCTTCGCCGAGGGAGCTGACCGTCTGCTCCCCGTCGCCCCACAGCGTGACGAGCGCGATGTACTGCGGGTAGGTGAGGTTCCACGGTTCGAGCAGCACACGGTACGCCTGTGCGGTGGTGCGATTCGCGGCGTACAGAGCGAAGCAGACGAGAGCATCGACGGCAGGCATGAGAGAAGCATTGTACACAATTTGATTGTCCACAATTGATCCTGCCGTCCGGCGCGGCACGGGGATGTCAACCCCTGCCGTGGCACCCCCGGATCGAGTGAGCATGGGCCGCATGATCAGCCGAAGCGACACGAGCTCCACGGCACCGATGAACGTCGCCCCCGACGGTGACCGAGACCTGCTCGCCATCAACGGGCACCACTTCGAACTCGGCGGTCCCGCCGCCCCGCTCGGAGGCGACGTCGCCTGACGGTCCGCCCCGGGCCGTCGCGGGTGTCGCCCGCCCTGCCGTCGTCAGTCGACGGTAGGCACCTCGGACTCGCCCACGGGGTGTCGCGTGACGAGCAGTTCTGCCACGCGCCGGCGTTCGACCGCGCGCACCTGCAGCGTCGCACCGTCGACCTCGACGGTGTCACCCGCCCTCGCCAGTCGCCCGAGCCGCTCCACGACGAAGCCCCCGACCGTGTCGGCGGCGCCGCGGGGGAGGGTCACACCGGTGGCCTCCTCGAAGTCCTGCAGATTGAGCCGGCCCTCGACGACGCCGTGCTCCCCCTCGGCCAGGGGTTGCTCGGCATCCGTGTCGTACTCGTCGAAGATCTCGCCGACGACCTCCTCGACGAGATCCTCGAGCGTCACGATGCCGTCGGTGCCGCCGTACTCGTCGACCACGACGGCGATGTGGCTGCCCTCCGCGCGCATCGCGGTGAGGGTCGGAAGCACCCGCGCGGTCGAGGGGATGTAACGGATCTCCCTCATCACCGCGCTCAAAGGACGGTCGACGTCGTCGGAGAGGTCGCGCACGTGCACGAACCCGACCACGTCGTCGATGGACTGCTCCGCCACCGGGTAACGGGAGTACGGCAGCTCGCGGACGATGTCGCGCGCTTCGGAGATCGTGCCTCCGGCGTCCAGCGTCACCACTTCCGGGCGGGGACGCATGACCTCGCTGACATGGCGGCCGCGGAGCGAGAGGACGTCATCGAGGATGCGGCGCTCATCGGCCGGGAGTCCCTCGTGACTGGAGACGATGTCGCGCAGCTCCTCCTCGGTCAGCTCCTCGCCGGTCTTGTTCGGGTCTCCGCCGAGCAGACGCACGAGCACGTTCGTCGAGATGGATAGCAGCCAGATCACCGGCCGCATCAGAGTGGCGAACCCGTTCAGCACGGGCGCGACCGCGTACGCGAACGCGGCATTGCGCTGGATCGCCAGCCGCTTCGGCACGAGTTCGCCCAGCACGAGCGAGAGGTAGGCGATGACGAGGGTGAGGGCGATGGTCGCCACGGTCGCGGCCATCGCGGGTTCGAGACCGAGGCCCTCGAAGAGCGGGGTGACCGAGGGCGCGATCGACGACGCGCCGTACGCGGCCGAGGCGAATCCCGCCACCGTCACGCCGATCTGCACGGCGGACAGGAACGTGTTCGGATTGCGGGCCAGCTCTGCGACCTTCTGACCTCGTCTCCCGCGTGCGGCGAGGGCGTTGACCTGGCTCTCCCGCAGGGTGACCAGGGCCATCTCCGTCGCCGCGAACACGCCGCCGATCATGACGAAGACGACCACGAGCACGATGTTCAGCGCGAGATCGCTCACCGGCTGCTCACCGCCCCCCGGGTGGATGCGTCGCCCGGGGTCACCCGGGCGCTCGGACTATGACCGTCGGAGTCGGGAGCGTGGCTCATGGCGCGAGTGTAGTGAGGGCGGCGCGAACGCGCCCGTTCGGGCGTGAGGGTTGCGCCCGGCGGGCCACTCTGCATCGTGGGGCGGGTCAGAGGACCGCGCCGTCCGCGGCGGAGACGCGCACCGTCGTGCCGCCGGAGAGCTCCACCTCCCAGGCCCACGTGCCGTCACGCTCGTCGAGCTGAACCTCGGCCAGACGCTCGCCGCCGGAGTGCTCCGTGGTGGCGATGCGCACCGCGTCCGCCAGGGTCGTCACGGCGGCATCCAGCGCGGCACGCTCGTCGGCGTCGATGGCGTCGTCGTCGTTGGAAGACCGAACCGTCGTCCCATCGGATGCCACGCGCACCTCGATCTCCCGATCGCCCACGGCCACGTGCACCTCCCACGTGTCGTCGTCGCGCTCGAGCTGGAAGGCGCGACCTCCGGCGCTCGCCTCAGCGGTGTTGACGACGGTCACGACGGTCCGGCCGTCGTCGTCCACCGTTGTGGAGTCCGACGACGACGTCTGCCCGCCGGACACGCCGGTCGCGGGTGCGCCATCGGATGCCGGGGTGCAGGCGCTGAGCGCCAGCACGCCCAGCACACTCATCGCGGCGAGCAGGGTCGAGCCGGGAACACGTGTCGATGACATGCGGGCAGGCTAGCGAAGCCCGGTAGGCGCCTCCGAGCCGTTGCATCCGTGGGCGGTGTGTGCCTCGGCAGGTGGGCGAGCGTTACCGTTTCGACACCCTGGCGTCAAGCAGGGGCCCGCGTTCAGGAAGGCCCCGGACCATTGCCGCCATGAGCGAGATCACCGCACACCATGGACTCCTGACCGACATCGACCTGCACGTCGACGACACCGGCGGCACGGGTCGTCCCGTCGTGCTCATCCACGGCTGGCCCCTCTCGGGTGAGTCGTGGGCGCACCAGATTCCCGCGCTCGAGGGCGCCGGTTATCGCGTCGTCACCTACGACCGCCGCGGGTTCGGTCGCAGCGACAAGCCGCGCACCGGGTACGACTACGACACGTTCGCGAACGACCTGAGCGCCGTGCTCGAGGCGCTCGACCTGCGCGACGCCACTCTCGTCGGCTTCTCGATGGGCGGCGGCGAGGTCGCGCGCTACCTGTCGCGTCACGGCTCCGAGCGCATCCGCAGCGTCGTCTTCGCCGCGGCCGTACCGCCGTACCTGGCCAAGACCGACGACAACCCCGAGGGCCCGCTCGACGACGAGACCGCCGACGGCATGAAGCAGGGGCTCAAGGACGACGAGAAAGCGTTCTACCACCAGTTCACGACCGACTTCTTCTCGGTCGACGGCACGCTCGCCGTCTCGGAGGCCGACCGCGCCGAGGCCGAGCGCCTTGCCAATCAGGCAGACCACCACGCGGCGCTGAAGTCGATGGAGGCTTTCGCCACCACCGATTTCCGCGACGACCTGCCGAATGTCACCGTTCCGACGCTCGTCGTCCACGGCGACAGCGACGCGACCGTGCCGTTCGAGGGATCGGGCAAGCGCACGCACGAGGCGATCGCGGGAAGCGAGCTCCACGTCGTCGCGGGCGCGCCGCACGGCGTGAACGTCAGCCACGCCGACGAGTTCAACCGTGTGCTGATCGACTTCCTCCAGCGCTGACCCACGGCCCGCGTCCTCACTCTCGCCCGCATCCGCGGTGGACGCGCAGACGTGTCGATGCCCCGTCGTCTTCGGGCGGCGGGGCATCGTCGTGCTCGGACGAGGCTCTTCCTCGTCGGGGTGAAGCAGATGGTGAAGGCCGGTGCCCGCGGGCCCTCACGCGGGTCACGCCGCCTATCGGCGTCCTACCCTGGCCCGCGTGCCCTCCCTCGACGCCCCCGTCCCTCGCCCCCGGGACCGCCGGCGACGGAAATGGCGGGACGGGGGCTCCAGCACCGCGCGCTGGGACCTCGAGATGCTCGGATGGGCCGTGTGCGCCGTCGGAGCGGGAGCCCTCGCCTCCCACGCCGCCCCCGCGGTCTTCCCCGTGGAGACCGCCGCGAACGCCGCGCGCGCGTTGGTGTGGCTGTCGATGGCGGTTCCCGTCGCCGTGGCCTTCTCGCGCTCGCGTCCGCGTGGTCTGCTGCGTGTGCGCGCAATCGACGTCGTCTACGGCTTCGTGTTCGGGCTGCTCCTCCGGCTGACGGAGGGAATCGTCGCCGACGTCGTCGTGGGCGGTGCCGCATGGCCGTCGACGTTCACCGCCGATGGGCGGCTGCCGGCGACCTTCCCGCTCGACGCGCTCGCGGGGTCGCTCGTCACCCCGGCCCTCGAGGAGGCGTTCTTCCGCGGGGTCGTGCTGGTCGGCGTCTTCTCGGTCGTCCGGCGTCGGATGGGCGCGTCGTCGGCCGGTATTGCCGCGATCGCGTTCTCGACGGCACTCTTCGTCGCAGCCCATGAGCTGACCGCGCCGCGGGAGACGTCGGAACTCGTGGCACTCGCGCTGGTCGGCGTGGTCACGGCGACGTTCACGGTCGGAACCGGACGCATCTGGCCGGCGGTGGCCACGCACGTGGTCTACAACGCGACGGGTTTCGCTCTCGTCGCGGTGGGCACGCTCCTCGCGTGACGACCCGCCGGCATTTGGCCGTGGCATCCGGATGCCGTAGTCTTGCTCTTTGGTGCCCGCCTCTCTGCGAGCGGGTTGCCCGAACGTGAGCCCTCCACCGGCCCTGTTCCTGCGTCATCGGCGCGGCAACGGACCACCGGAGCGGGATTCACGAACTCCTCCGTTCGATCAAGAAAGCAGCACTACTGTGACGCGCACTTTCACCCCCAAGGCCGCTGAGGTCACGCGCGAGTGGGTCGTTATCGACGCCACCGACGTCGTCCTCGGCCGTCTCGCCTCGCACGCGGCGGTCCTCCTCCGCGGCAAGCACAAGGCGACCTTCGCCAACCACATCGACTCCGGCGACTTCGTCATCGTGATCAACGCCGACAAGGTCGCGCTCACGGGCCAGAAGCTCACGCAGAAGAAGGCCTACCGCCACTCGGGCTTCCCGGGCGGCCTCAAGTCCGTCACCTACGACGAACTCCTCGAGAAGAACCCCGTCCGCGCGGTCGAGAAGGCCATCCGCGGCATGCTGCCCAAGAACAGCCTCGGCGCGGCGCAGCTCAAGAAGCTCAAGGTCTACCGCGGCGCCGAGCACCCCCACGGTGCTCAGCAGCCCACGGCATACACCTTCGACCAGGTCGCCCAGTAAGCGCCGCCGGATAAGGACGAAACAGTGTCGAACATCGACTCCAGCAACTACAGCACCGAGACGCCGGCCGAGCAGTCGGCCGTCGCGGCCGAGCGCCCCGTGCTCTCCGTCCCCGGCGCAGCCGTGGGCCGTCGCAAGCAGGCCATCGCCCGCGTGCGCCTGGTTCCCGGTTCGGGCACGATCACGGTCAACGGCCGCACGATCGAGGACTACTTCCCCAACAAGCTGCACCAGCAGCTGATCAACGACCCGTTCACGGTTCTCGAGCTCGCGGGCTCGTACGACGTGATCGCGCGCATCTCCGGTGGCGGCCCCTCGGGCCAGGCCGGCGCGCTGCGCCTGGGCATCGCCCGTGCGCTCAACGAGATCGACGCCGAGAACAACCGCCCGACCCTGAAGAAGGCCGGCTTCCTCTCGCGCGACGCTCGCGTCAAGGAGCGCAAGAAGGCCGGTCTCAAGAAGGCCCGCAAGGCGCCTCAGTACTCCAAGCGCTGAGTTCGAACCTCCGTATGCCTCTTTTCGGCACGGACGGGGTGCGGGGGCTGGCCAACGGCCTCCTCACCGCCGAACTCGCGCTGCACCTGGCCCAGGCGACTGCCGTCGTCCTGGGCCAGGGCCGTTCCGCGGAGGCGCGCAAGGCCGAGGGTCGTCGCCTCACGGCCGTCGTCGCGCGCGACCCGCGCGTCTCGGGGGAGTTCCTCGCCGCCGCGGTCTCGGCGGGCCTGGCCTCCTCGGGCGTCGACGTGCTCGACGCCGGTGTGATCCCCACCCCCGCCACCGCGTTCCTCATCGCCGACCATGACGCCGACTTCGGTGTCATGGTGTCGGCGTCGCACAACCCCGCCCCCGACAACGGCATCAAGATCTTCGCGCGCGGCGGCACCAAGCTGCCGGACATCGTCGAGCAGCGCATCGAGAAGGCCCTCGAGGGCGAACGGCTGCAACCCACGGGCGCCGGGGTCGGTCGTATCCGTCGCTTCGCCGATGCCGAAGACCGGTACGTGCTGCACCTGCTGGGCTCGCTGCCGCACCGTCTCGACGGCATCCACGTGGTGCTCGACTGCGCGCACGGCGCCGCCGCCGGCGTGTCGCCGGAGACGTTCAAAGACGCCGGCGCCCAGGTGACGGTCATCGGAGCGGAGCCCGACGGGCTCAACATCAACGACGGCGTCGGCTCCACGCATCTCGACGTGCTCTCCGAGGCCGTCGTGCGCCTGGGCGCCGACGTGGGAATCGCCCACGACGGAGATGCCGACCGGTGCCTCGCCGTGGACGCCCAGGGCAACGTCGTCGACGGCGACCAGATCATGGCGATCCTCGCGGTGTCGATGAAGGAGCGCGGTGCGCTCGCCGACGACACGCTCGTGGCGACGGTGATGAGCAACCTCGGACTCCACCGCGCGATGGCCGAGCACGGCATCCGTGTTCTGCAGACGGGCGTCGGTGACCGCTACGTGCTCGAGGCCATGAACGAGGGCGGGTACTCCCTCGGTGGCGAACAGTCGGGTCACGTCATCATGAGCGAGTTCGCCACCACGGGCGACGGACTGCTCACGGGGCTCCACATCGTCGCCGAGATGGCGCGGCAGAACAAGACCCTGGCAGAGCTCGCGTCGCTGATGACGGTGTACCCGCAGGTGCTCGTCAACGTCCGCGGCGTCGACCGCGACGGCGTGAACGACGAGCTCGTTCAGGAGGCCGTGGCCGCCTCGGTCGCCGAACTCGGCGACTCCGGCCGCGTGCTGCTGCGCGCATCGGGCACCGAACCCCTGGTGCGCGTGATGGTGGAGGCAGCATCCGAAGAGGTCGCCCGCGCCCACGCCGACCGTCTCGCGGCGGTCGTGCGCGAGCGGCTGGCGCTGTAGCAGCTCGTCCGTCGACGAGTTCGAGAACCTCCGCGGGCGTCCGGTCCCTTCGACAGGCTCAGGGACCTCGATTCATCGGGGTCCCTGAGCCTTCGCCGTCAGTACTCCAGCGACTCGATGTAGCGCAGCAGGACCCCCTCGCGCAGAGCCCAGGGGGACACCTCGAGCTCTTCGACCTCCAGCGCCTTCATCGCCCGCTCGACGACGACGGCGGCGGCGACGATCTGGAAGGTGCGGTCGGCGGTGATGCCGGGCAATGCCTCGCGCGCATCGGCGGGAATGCGGGCCAGACGCGGGATCCAGTCCTTGAGCTCCCGGCGCGGCAGCACCATGCGGTCGATGCCCGACCAGCCCGGAACGGGGTAGCCCGCGAGCTTCGCGAGCGAGCGGATCGCCTTCGACGACCCCACCACGTGGTCGGGCCGGGGGAGCGCAGCGAAGCGCTCGGACACGGGCGCGAGCACCGACATCGCGTGCTGGCGCAGCGCGTCGATCTCGTCGGTGCTCGGCGGGTCGTGCGGCAGGAACCGCACCGTCGATCGGCCCGCGCCCAACGGCACGGATTCGGCGAGGTCGGGCAGCTCGTCGGCGCCGCCCGCGATCTCGAGCGAGCCGCCGCCGATGTCGAACAGCAGGATCTGTCCCGCGGACCACCCGAACCACCGTCGCACCGCCAAATAGGTGAACCGCGCCTCGGTCTCGCCCCCGAGCACCTGCAGCGGCTGGCCGAGCACCTCCTCGATCTGCGCGATGACCGCCTCGCCGTTCGTCGCCTCGCGCACGGCCGAGGTCGCGGTGGCCAGGAGCTCGTCAACCCCCTCGGCGCGCGCCCGCTCGCACGCCGCGGTCACGGCATCCACGAGTCCCTGCACGCCCTCGGGCGAGATGGAGCCATCCGGCTGCAGGTAGCGCATGAGGCGCAGCACCGACCGGTGCGAGGTGGTGGCCGTGGGCCGACCGCCCGCGCGGGCGTTGGCGACGAGCAGGTGGACGGTGTTCGAACCGATGTCGAGGACTCCCAGGCGCACGCTCCGAGCGTAATGGCGCGGTCCGGCGCGACCGTCGTCGGCGGATTCCGGATGCCAGGGCCCCGGCGTCTCCCGTCGGGTCGCGCCAGTAGCATGGGCGGGTGCCCGCCGCCGAGACCGACGCTGCCGCGCCGTCGCTGAGCCCCTACCGTCAGATCGACCGCGACGACTGGGCGCGCATGGCGGGTGGCATCCAGCAGCCGCTCACCGAGACCGAGGTGGTGCAGCTGCGCGGGATCGGCGACCGCCTCGACCTGCGCGAGGTCGCCGAGGTGTACCTGCCACTGAGCCGGTTGCTGAGCCTGTACGCCCGGGCGACCCGCCGTCTCGGCGCCGACACCAGCGAGTTCCTGGGCGAGACGGATGCCACGACCCCCTTCGTCATCGGGGTCGCGGGTTCGGTGGCGGTGGGCAAGTCGACCATCGCGCGTCTGCTTCGCGAGCTCATGAGCCGCTGGCCCGACACCCCGCGGGTGGAGCTGGTCACCACCGACGGATTCCTCTACCCGAACGCCGAGCTCGAGCGCCGGGGACTCATGGACCGCAAGGGCTTTCCCGAGTCGTACGACCGGCGGGCGCTCGTGCAGTTCCTCAGCGAGGTGAAGTCGGGAGCCGAAGAAGCCCGCGCGCCCTTCTACTCGCACGTGCGGTACGACATCATGCCCGACGCGCACGTGAGCGTGCACCGACCCGACGTCGTCATCGTCGAGGGGCTCAACGTGCTGCAGCCGCCGCCCTCGCCGAACGAGGTCGCCGTCAGCGACCTGTTCGACTTCTCGATCTACGTCGATGCCGACGCCGCCCACATCGAGAAGTGGTACGTCGACCGCTTCCTGGCACTGCGCGACAACGCCTTCACGAACCCGACGTCGTTCTTCCGCGTGTTCGCCGACATCAGCGACGAAGAAGCGGTCGAACGAGCGCTCGGCTACTGGCGCGACATCAACCTCCCCAACCTCGAGGAGAACGTGCTCCCGACCCGCCACCGGGCGAAGCTCGTGCTGCAGAAGGGCGCCGACCACACCGTCGAGTCGGTCCTGCTGCGCAAGCTCTGACGCCCGGCCGAGCCGTCGGAGCGGTCGCAGGGGATGCTCGGCCCCCGCCCCGTAGGATTGTGTCCCATGTGCGGAATCATCGGATACGTGGGTCCCCGGCAGAGCCAGGACATCCTCATCGCGGGTCTGTCGCGTCTGGAGTACCGGGGATACGACTCCGCCGGCATCGCCGTGATCGACGGCGACGGCAGCCTCGACATGCGCAAACGCGCGGGCAAGCTCGCGGTGCTGCGCGACGACCTCGAATCACGGCCCATGTCCAACGGCACCACCGGCATCGGACACACCCGTTGGGCGACCCACGGCGGACCGACGGATGCCAACGCGCACCCGCACCTCGCCGACGACGACAAGCTCGCCGTCATCCACAACGGCATCATCGAGAACTTCGCCGAGCTCAAGAGCGAGCTCGTCGGCGATGGCTTCGCGTTCCGCAGCGAGACCGACACCGAGGTCGCCGCCGTCATGATCGGCCGCGAGTACGCCCGCACGAAAGACCTCGTGCAGGCTTTCCGCTCCGTCGTCTCGCGGCTCGAGGGGGCGTACACGCTCCTCGCCATGCACGAGGACCACCCGGGTCTCGTCGTCGGCGCGCGCCGCAACTCGCCGCTGGTCATCGGCCTCGGCGAGGGCGAGAACTTCCTCGGCTCCGACGTCGCCGCCTTCGTCGAGCACACCCGCAACGCCCTCGCCATCGGGCAGGACGAGATCGTCGCGATCACCCCCGAGGGCGTCGAGGTCACCGACTTCTCGGGCGCCCCCGTCGAGGTCGAGGCGTTCGAGGTCACATGGGACGCCTCGGCGGCCGAGAAGGGCGGCTGGTCGTCGTTCATGGCCAAGGAGGTCTCGGAGGAGCCCGAGGCCGTCGCCAACACGCTGCGCGGCCGCATCCACGAGGGCCGGGTCGAGATCCCCGAGCTCGACGGGATGGACGATTTCCTCGCCGACATCGACCGCATCCTCGTCATCGCGTGCGGTACCGCCGCGTACGCCGGCATGGTGGGCAAGTACGCCCTCGAGACCTGGACGCGCGTGCCCGTCGACGTCGAGCTCGCCCACGAGTTCCGCTACCGAAACCCGGTGCTGACGGAGCGCACGCTCGTGGTGTCGATCAGCCAGTCGGGCGAGACGATGGACACGCTGATGGCCGTGAAGTACGCCCGCTCGCGCGGGGCGAAGACGCTGTCGATCTGCAACACCCAGGGCGCCACCATCCCGCGCGAGTCGGATGCCATCGTCTACACCCACGCCGGCCCCGAGGTCGCCGTCGCATCGACCAAGGCCTTCGTCGCCCAGATCACGGCGCTGTACCTGCTCGCCCTGCACGTGGGTCGCGTCCGCGGTGCCGTCGACCCCGTGGCATCCGTCGAGGCCGTCACCGAGCTCGAGGCCATCCCGGGCAAGATCGCTCGCGTGCTCGAGAGCGAGCAGGCGCGTATCGAGCAGCTCGCGCACTGGATGGCCGACACCCGCTCGGTGCTGTTCCTCGGCCGCAACGTCGGGTACCCGATCGCGCTCGAGGGGGCACTGAAGCTGAAGGAGCTGGCGTACATCCACGCCGAGGGTTTCGCCGCCGGTGAGCTCAAGCACGGCCCCATCGCGCTCATCGAGCCGGGCCAGCCCGTGTTCGTCGTCGTGCCGTCGCCGCGCGGTTCGGGCGAGATGCACAAGAAGGTCGTGTCGAACATCGAGGAGATCCGCGCCCGCGGTGCCCGGGTGATCGCGATCGCCGAAGAGGGCGACGTGGCCGTGCTGCCCGCCGCCGACGAGGTGCTGCGCATCCCTCTCGCCGCCCCGCTGTTCGAGCCGCTGCTGGCCGTCGTGCCGCTGCACATCTTCGCGATGGGTCTCGCCGAGGCGAAGGGCCTCGACGTCGACCAGCCGCGCAACCTGGCGAAGTCGGTGACGGTGGAGTAAGTCGTCGCGCGTGAGGGGGCCGGATGCCATGGCATCCGGCCCCCTCGTCGTTCTCGCGCGGGCGGGTGCCGACCCCGCGCGGTGCGGCGCGCGGGCGCGCGAGCGGCGGCCGAGGCCCGCGCGCACCGGCAGAATGGAGAGGAAGCCACGAGGGGAGGGCGCATGATCGTCGGAATCGGCGTCGACGTGGTCGACGTCCCGCGGTTCGCCGCGACGCTCGCGCGCACCCCGCGCCTGCTGCCGCGTCTGTTCGCCCCGGCCGAGCGCGTGCTCAAGCCGCGCTCGCTCGCGGCCCGCTACGCCGCCAAGGAAGCGTTGATCAAGGCGCTGGGAGGCTCCGACGGCGTGCACTGGACCGACATCGAGATCGCCTCCGAGGCGTCGGGTCGGCCCGTGTTCTCGTTGAGCGGCGAGACCGCCGAGACGGTCGCGGCGCGCGGCATCACCGCCGTGCACCTGTCGATGTCGCACGACGCGGGGCTCGCGACGGCGTACGTCATCGCCGAGGCGGTCGAGAGTGCTGCGCCGCCCGCGGTGGTTCCCGCATTGCAGCCCGCCGCGGCCTCGGAGAGCGGCGCAGAAGATGAGCTCGGCGCGGTCCCGGCGGTGATCCCGGCGTTGCAGCCCGCACCGACCCCGCTCGATGAGCAGGCGGGGGAGCGTGACACCGCTGCCGCCCGTCAGGCCGCGGCGGGCGGGATCGCCGAGTCCGCGGCATCCGATTCCGACATCGCCCGGAAGGACACCGCATGAGGATGCCGCGAGGAGTGCTGCGCGAAGCGGTCATCGACGTCGACGCCATCACCGAGAACGTGCGGCACCTGCGCACGCTCACCGGGTCGCAGATCATCGCGGTGGTGAAGGCCGACGGTTACGGACACGGCGCCCTGCGCACGGCTCGCGCGGCACTCGCGGGCGGTGCCGCACGCATCGGCGTCTCCGACATCGACGAGGCTCTGGCCCTCCGGCGCGCCGGTATCCGCGCGCCCCTGTTCGCGTGGCTGCACGCTCCCGGCGTCTCGTTCGCCGAGGCCGTGCGTCATGACGTCGAGCTCGGCATCTCCGACCTCGAGCAGCTGCAGCGCGCCGGCGAGGCCTGCGCCGGCGGCAGACCCGCGGCCGTGCACCTGAAGATCGAGACCGGTCTGTCACGCAACGGGATCGCCCCCGCGCAGTGGCGCACCGTCTTCTCGGAGGCCGCGCGCCTGGAGCGCATCGGGCGCCTGCGCGTGATCGGGCTGTTCTCGCACCTGTCGAACACCAGCCTCGACGACGACCGGACCGCGCTCACCCGCTTCGAGGAGGGCATCGCCCTCGCCGCGGCCGCGGGGCTGAACCCTCCGCTGCGCCACCTCGCGGCCACCAACGCGGCGATCACGCTGCCCGAGGCGCGCTTCGGCTGCGTCCGCATCGGCATCGGGCTCTACGGCGTCTCGCCGCTCGCCGACCGCACGCCCGTCGAGCTGGGGCTTCGTCCCGCCATGACACTGCGCGGAGCCGTCGCCGCGGTGCGACGGGTGCCGGCCGGCACCGGGGTGTCGTACGGCTACGACTACCGCACCGAGCGCGACACCACCCTCGCCCTCGTGCCCCTGGGCTACGCCGACGGCGTGCCGCGTCAGGCGTCGGGTCGCGGACCGGTGTCGATCGGCGGCCGTCGCTTCACCGTCGCGGGCCGCATCGCCATGGACCAGTTCGTGGTCGACGTCGGCGACCACCCGGTGTCCGTGGGCGATGAGGCCGTGCTCTTCGGCGATCCGACGCTGGGTGCGCCCTCGGCACGCGACTGGGCGGATGCCGCCGACACCATCGACTACGAGATCGTCACGCGGGTGGGTTCCCGCGTGCCCCGCCGGGAGGTCGACGCGTGAGCGTACCCATCGAACTGCTCGGGGTCCGCGAGGTCGCCGGCCCCGACGACATGCACGAGCTCGGCCGCGCGATCGGACGCGCGCTCGAACCCGGTGACGTCGTCGTGCTCACCGGCCCCCTGGGCGCGGGCAAGACGACCCTGACCCGGGGGATCGGCGAGGGGCTCGGCATCCGGGGCCCCGTGCAGAGCCCCACGTTCGTGATCGCCCGCACGCATCCCTCGCTCGTGGGCGGCACACCCCTCGTGCACGTCGACGCCTATCGGCTGGGGGCGGCGGTCGAGCTCGACGACCTCGACATCGACGTCGCCGGCTCCGCGGTGATCGTCGAGTGGGGTCGCGGCGTCGCGGAGTACCTGGCCGACACGTGGTGGGAGATCGAGATCGACCGGCACCTGGGCGGGCGCGGGGTCGACAACGCGTGCGGTGAGATCGCCGTGCACACGGTCGAGCTCGACGCCGACGCTCCGCGGACCGTCACGATCTCACGGCGTCCCTGACGAGGCCCGGCCGCCCGGGGCGGGGATCAGCCGGTGGTGGTGCGCCGAGCCCCGCGAGGGCGGGGTGTACGGGGGCGCGAAGGGCGTGGCATCCGCTCCGCCGTCCACACCTCGCGCAGGGCGTCGACGGTCGCGACGGGCTGCTCCACGTGGGCGAAGTGGCCGCTGTCGACGAGGACGCGGTCGTCGTAGTCGGGCAGGAGCGCCGCCCAGTCCCGGGCGTCGCGCTCGGCGACGAACACGTCGTGCGCACCGCGCACCGAGCGGACGGGGCAGACGATGCGCCGCCAGACGCCGTCGTCGTGGGTGAGCGAGGCGCGGGCCGCGGCGAGGAAGGACGCGGGGCGGATCTCGTCCGCGAGGGCGTCGGTGACGGAGCGATCGATGAGATCCGGATGCCGGAACAACGGTCGCGCGAGCACGCGTAGTGCGCGCGTGCGTCGCAGCAGCCGCAGCAGCGGACGCGCGAGGGGCCCGATCGCACGCAGCACCCGCATCGCCACCACCATGCCGGCCAGCCACGGCAGCCGCACGGCGCCGATGAACGGACGCCGGGTCACCGCCCGGGCACCTGCTCCGCTGGGTGAGACGACGCCGACGGCGACCGTCTCGTGCGGGAAGCGCGCAGCGACATCCAGGGCGATCACCCCGCCGAGCGAGTGCCCGATGACCCGCCATCGGGGGTAGCCGAGGGCCCGCGCGACCGCCGCGACCGCGACGGCGAGCTCCGCCGGATCGGGGACGGGGCCGGGCGTCTCGCCCCAGCCGGGCAGGTCGAGGGCGACGACGTCGGTGAGGCGGGGAGCGGTGGATGCCGAGATCATCGGCACCCACGTGGTCCACGACCCCGCCGCGCCGTGCAGCAGGATCGTCGCGACGGGGCTCCCCGACCCGCGGCCGGTGCGTACGACGAGCGGCCCGACGCCCGTCGGGACGACGACGCGGCGGAGGCCGAGCTCGGTGGCATCCATGCCGCTTCTTCGGAGCGGATGACGGGGTCGGATGCCGCCGGGGGAGCCGTGTCGGAGGTGCCGGATACGCTGGAACGGTGATCATCGGCATCGACACCTCGCTCGGCACCGCGGTCGCGGCGATCGCACGCGACGGGGAGGTGCTCGTCGACGAGCAGAGCGCGAATCCCCTCGGCCATGCCGAGGTGATCGGCGATCTGCTGCGGCGGGCGACGGCGGCGGCTCCCGCGCCGGCGCACGTCGCCATCGGCATGGGCCCGGGCCCGTTCACGGGCCTCCGAGTCGGCATCGCCGCCGCCCGGGTCTACGCGCTGGGCCGCGGGGTTCCGATCGTCCCGGTGCCCAGTCACGACGGGGTCGCACTCGGCGTTCTGCTCGGCGACGCGCTCACCCACGCCGACACCGGTCGCTTCGCCGTCGTGACCGACGCCCGTCGCCGGGAGTTCGCATTCAGCGTCTACGAGGGACTCGACGACGACGGCCTGCCGGTCCGCTTGGCCGACGCCGCGCTCAGTCCGCGCGACGACCTCGACGCCCGCCTCGCCGACCTCGAAGCGGTACGCGTCGACGCGACGAGGGTGTCGGCCGCCATGATCGCGCTCGCCGCGGCCCGCGCTGTCGACGCCGGTCGCACGCTCGCCGGCGCCGAGCCGCTCTACCTGCGCAGCCCCGACGTCGTCGCCGCGCACGCCCCGAAGCGGGTGAGCTGATGAGCACGCGCACCGCCACGGTCGCCGACCTCGACGCGATCATGACGCTCGAGCGTGCGTCGTTCCCCACCGACGCGTGGAGCGACGCGATGATGCGCGAAGAGCTCGCGTCGCCGCACAGCTGGTACGTCGTGGTCGAAGAGCTCGGGCGCGTGGTCGGCTACGCCGGTCTGCGAGCGGTGCGCGGCGCCCGCGACGCCGACGTGCAGACGATCACCATCTCCGAGTCGGCGCGCGGGCGGGGCCGCGGACGCGCCCTGCTCGGCGACCTGCTCGACGAGGCCGTTCGCCGCGGCGTGCACGAGGTCTTCCTCGAGGTGCGGGCCGACAACCCCGTCGCCCAGAAGCTCTACCTGTCGGAGGGGTTCGTCGAGGTCGGACGCCGTCCGCGCTACTACCAGCCCGACGACGTCGACGCGCTCGTGATGCAGCTCGACCTGCGCGGGTGGGCGGCGCGGCGCGTGGAGACGGCCTCTGCAGGCCCCCTGCCCCCCGTTTCGGAGTCCGCCGCGTTCCCGGCCTCTGGGCCCGGGGCGCTCCACGACGCGGAGGCTGGTGCGATCCAGGATGCGGAGACCGGAGCGCTCGAGGCCGCTGACCCCGTCGACGGGGCCGGCGCCGCCGCCTCCCCGACCCCCACCATCGGAAAGGGCTGGTGCTGATGAACGCGCCCCTCGTGCTCGGCATCGAGACCAGCTGCGATGAGACCGGGATCGGTATCGTCCGCGGCCGGCAGTTGCTGAGCAACACCATCGCCTCCAGCATGGACGAGCACGCCCGCTACGGCGGCGTCGTGCCCGAGGTCGCCGCCCGCGCCCACCTCGAAGCGCTGCAGCCCTCGATCGACACCGCCCTCGCCGAGGCGGGCGTCACCCTCGCCGACCTCGACGCCGTCGCCGTCACCAGCGGTCCCGGCCTCGCCGGGGCGCTCATGGTCGGGGTGGGGGCGGCGAAGGGACTCGCGGTCGCGCTCGACAAGCCGCTGTACGCCGTGAACCATCTCGTCGGGCACATCGCCGCCGACATCCTCGACGCCGACGCCGGCGAGCTCGAGTACCCGACCGTCGCCCTCTTGGTCAGCGGCGGCCACACTTCTCTGCTGCTCGTGCGCGATCTCACCAGCGACGTCGAACTCCTCGGCGAGACCATGGACGACGCCGCCGGCGAAGCCTTCGACAAGGTGGCGCGGCTGCTGAAGCTGCCCTACCCGGGAGGCCCCGAGATCGACCGCGCCGCGGCCGACGGCGACCCCACCGCGATCCGCTTCCCGCGGGGGCTCTCGCGCGCCTCCGACATGGCATCCCACCGCTACGACTTCTCGTTCTCGGGACTCAAGACCGCCGTCGCGCGCTGGGTCGAGCAGCACGAGGCCGCGGGTCAGCCCGTGCCGGTGGCCGATGTCGCCGCGTCGTTCCGCGAGGCCGTGGTCGACGTGCTCGTGACCAAGGCGCTCGACGCGTGCGCGCGCCACGGCGTTCCCCGCCTGCTGCTCGGCGGCGGCGTGATCGCCAACAAGCGTCTGCGCGACGTCGCCCTCGAGCGGGCCGCCGCCGCGGGGGTGGCGGTGCGCATCCCGCCGCTGCGACTGTGCACCGACAACGGCGCGATGATCGCCGCGCTCGCCGCGGAACTCATCTCGTCGGGCCGACGCCCCTCCACCCTCGCCTTCGGTGCGGATTCGACGCTCCCCGTCACCGAGATCCAGGTGGCCGAAGACGCGGATGCCGAGCCGCCGACGCCCGCGACCGTCGCCGATGCCGCGGCACCCGGGGGTGCGCCGTGACGGAGGTGCCTCCGCCGACGCGGCGCACCCGTAAGGACGCTTCGGGGTCGGCCTCGGGCGCTGCGCCGTCCGTCGACGGCGCGACACGCCCCGGGTCGGACCCGTCGTCGGCCTCCGCCCCGACGCCCGCGATCCCGGGGAGTGCGGCGGCCGCCGCGGCGTCGTATGCGCGGGTTCCGAGCGGGGCAGGGCCTGGCTCGACCGGGATGCCGGCTGCGCCCGCTCCGGGCGGAACGGGAATGCCGGTGACGACTGCCCAGGCCGGGGCCGGAACGCCGGTCGCGCCCGCCCCGGGCGGGACGGGAACGCCGGCCGCGGACGCCTCCGGGGCCGACGCGAGCCCGGGCGCGCCCTTCGTCGACGATCCCGAACGGATGCCGACGGCTCAGCTCGAGATGGCCGCGTTCGGCGATCACCTCATCCCGTACGTGCCGCCCGAACCGCCCGCGCCGCGGTCGCTCGCCCCGTGGGCGCTCGCGCTGGCGATCCTCGCGCTGACGGCATCCCTCTTCACCGGATGGCTCCTGCCCCTGGGCGTGGTCGCGCTCGTCTTCTCGGCGCTGTCGTTGCGCAGACCACGCGACAGTCGCCGTGTCGGCGGGTGGGCGCTGGCCCTGGCCGTCGTCTCCCTCGCCTTCAGCGCCGGCTGGCTGATCTGGGGCTTCTCGCAGCTCGCGGTCGTCTGAGCGGATCGATCAGACGCGGTCGGCGAGCAGCGCAAGCCGCTTGGAGCCGACGCGGGTCACGATGAGCGTCGCCGCCTCGTCGCCCCGCAGTGACAGCTTCTTGCGCAGCACGGCGGGATCGACATCGACGCCGCGCTTCTTGATCTCGAGCGTTCCGATGCCGCGGGCTCGCAGAGCCTGAGCGAGCTTCTTCGTGTCGACCGGCAGCTGCTCCCGCACCCGGAAGGTCGACACGAACGGGCTCGTCATCGCGGCATCCGAGGTCAGGTAGGCGATCCCGGTCGACAGCATGCCCGCGTCGAGGGCGCGGGCGACCTCGCCGATGAGCCGGGCGCGGATCACCGCACCGTCGGGCTCGTGCACGAAAGCGCCGAGCTCCCGGGAGTCGACGTCGGGGCTGTCGTCGGGGGCGGTGAGCTCCCACGCATCGTCGCCGCGCACCACGAGCGCCGCCCGGCGCACCCCGTCGCGCGCCAGGGCCCCCGCCCACAGCACGAGCTCGATCGTCGAACCGTCGGCGCTGATCCACTGCGCCTCCACGTCGTCGGGGATCAACGTGCGGTCGAAGCCCGGGCCGAGTTTGACCCCGCCCGGGGTGCGGCCGAGAAGCGCGAACACCCACTCGAGCGAGGGCGACCACTCGCCGGATGCCACCTGTCGCGTCTCGGAATGGCCGGCGGTGCGTCGCGCGGGGTCGAGCCACACGGCATCCACGCCGGTCAGGTCCACTTCTTCCGCGCGGGCCTGCGCGACGGTCGCGGCGTCGCCGAACGGAGCCAGGTTGTACGCGGCGATCGCGGCGGTCACCTCGTCGGCGTCGACGGCGTGCACCCGGATGCCGAGCCCCGCGAGTCCCAGCGCGTCGCCGCCGATGCCGCAGCCGAGGTCGGCGACGCGCTCGATGCCGGCCGCGCGGAACCGGCCGGCGTGACGCGCGGCGATCGGCAGGCGCGTCGCCTGCTCGAGGCCCGCCCGGGTGAACAGCATCCGCTCGGCGAACGGACCGAACTTCGCCGCGGCGCGCACGCGCAGGCGGGCTTGACCGACGACCCCGGCGACGAGATCGGGGGAGTGGCCGGCCGCCCGCAGCCGCGAGACGCCGCGTGCCGCATCGTCGGTGTTGTCGAGGGGGCCGATCTCGTCGAGCAGGCGCAGGCCCTCGGGGGTGAGCAGGGCGGTGAGCTCGGCGATGTCCACCGAACCAGCCTAGGCGGCGGGTCGGCGTCACTGCCCGGGGTCGGCGTGCGCACGGGGGCCGGACCCTCGACGGGCTCAGGTCCTCGGTCTCACACCGTGCAGGACCCTCGACGTTCTCAGGGTGGGGCCCTCGAGGCAGGCGGAGAACACGGGGATCAGCCCGGGTCCCCCACCCCCCTCCCTCGAAAACCCCGGGTTGCCCCCACCCCGATACCGGGGGTGCCCCCGATGCCGGATTCCGACGCCGTTCCTACTCTCGACAGTACGAACAGCACCTGCGGGCCGCGGCCCGGGATTGGGACGGAAGAAATGCCTACCACCGGCGACATCAACAACACGCTCAACACGGTCATCGCGGACTCGCTCAACGACACGAGCGAGGTCAACGAAGACAACTCGGTCGACATCGACGCCTCGGCGACGGACTCGTTCAACACTGACAACTCGGTCACCGACGAGAGCAGCACCACCGTCGACCTTGACGGTTCGTTCAACGAGGGCTCGTACAACGAGTCGAACGACTGGGTCGACTCCAACAACACCGACAGCTCGACGAACGACTCGGGTAACTCGACGACGGTCAACTGGGCCGACGGCTCGTACAACACCGACGACTCGGTCACCGACAACTCCATCAACGCGGGTGTCCGCGAGTACAACACGGGCTTCGGTGCATGGGGCGGCGCCTCGGCCGCCGAGTCGGGTGCCGCAGGCGGCGCCGGGCACACCGAGATCTGGAGCAGCTCCACGATCGTCGACCAGTCGGTCAACCAGAACGTGGCGGCCGACGGCGATGTCGACCAGTCGTTCGCCAACTCCTCCGTCGTCGCTTCGGGCGAGGGATCGATCGCGGCCGGTGGCAGCGTCGACTGGGACTACTCGGTCGACGAGTCCACCGACTTCAGCGCCGGCGGCGACATCAACATCGGCAACGAGACGACGATCACCACGATCACCGACTCGATGAACGAGTACAGCCTCGACTACTCGTACACCGACAGCTCCACCACTATCGACGTCACCGACTCGTTCAACGACCTCTCCGAGAACTACTCGGCCGACGGTTCGTTCAACACGACCGACACGTTCGACAGCGAGACCATCGTCGACGTCAACATCACCGCGGTCGTCGACAGCTTCAACACCGCCGACCTCAACCTGCCCCTGGCCTGAGCGCCTCGACAAGAACAAGGAGACAACATCATGGTCTGGGACATCGGAAACATCAGCGACTCCGGCAACGAGAGCTGGACGAACGTCGGTAACACGAACAACACGTCCACGACGAACAACAGCCAGAACCTCGCCGTCGACCTCAACACGGTCGGCAACGTGGACAACTCGGTGACCGACTCCTCGTCGGAGGACTGGACGATCACCGATTCGGGCAACGTCGATTCCGGCAACCTCGACAACTCGTGGGACAACTCGGGCAACACCGACGACTCCGTGAACGACTCGAACAACACGGTCGAGACGAACATCGCGGTCGACTCGTTCAACACCGACAGCTCCGAAGAGGACAACTCGATCAACGCGGGTGTTCGCGAGTACAACACCGGCTTCTCGGGCTGGAGCGGCGGCAGCGCCGGTGGCAACACGGCCATCCACAGCCAGTCGACGATCCTCGACCAGTCGGTCAACCAGAACGTCGTCGGCGGCGGCCTGACCCAGGACTTCGGCAACAGCGCCGTCGCCGCCTCGGGGGAGGGTGCCGTGGCCGCCGGTGGTGACGTGTCGATCTCGCGTTCGCTGGATGCATCGACCAGCTTCGACGCCGAGGGCGACATCAACATCGGCAACACGACCGAGATCACGACGTGGGACAACGTGGGCAACACCACCGACATCTCGGTCGAGCTCACCGACAATTCGCAGGACTGGTCGATCGACAACTCGTACAACGACGAGTCGATCAACGTCGACCTGACCGACTCGTTCAACGAGGACTTCAGCACCACCGAGTCGCAGGACTGGACCATCAACGCCGACGTCATCTGGGGTTCCGGCAATTCCGAGGTCGTCGACGTGCAGGTTCCGAACCTCGACCTCGAGGACTGAGCGGTCATCCGTATCGACCTGAACGTCTGATCGGTAGCCCTGGGCGGAACTTCCGCCCGGGGCTATCGTCGTCCCCAGATCCTTCGGCGCCGAAGCGGCGTCGAGCCAACCGAGAGGTCCTCGCGTGTCCGCACCGGCCCAGCCCACCACGACCCCCGCGCCGAACGGCGCCGCCCCCGGCGCGCAGAAGGCTCCGGCGCCGGTGCCCGGCGAGCTCACCGCCCTGGTGGAGCGAGCCCGCAAGTACTCGGCCGTGCTCGGCGCGTGAGGATCTCGCCGAGAAGCTGACCAGCACGCGCGCCCGCCTGCAGGACCCGCACGTACGGGTCGTGATCGTCGGGCAGTTCAAACAGGGAAAGAGCAAGCTGGTCAACGCCCTGATCAATGCCCCCGCCTGCGCCGTCGACGACGACATCGCCACGAGCGTCCCCACCTCCGTCGGCTACGCGGAGGAGCCGTCGGCCACGGTTCTGGTCAAGCGCGAAAGCGGGGAGTCGCACGAGATCCGACGCGTCGACATCCCCTTCGAGCGACTGTCCGACTACGTCACCGCGCGGGCGGATGAGGAGCAGGACGGCGATGTGGTGGGCGCCGAGGTGCTGCTGCCGCGTGAGATCCTCAAGGGCGGCTTGCGCATCGTCGACTCTCCCGGGGTCGGGGGCCTCGAGTCCACCCGTTCCCTCGCCACCCTGGCGGCCCTGACGACGGCTCACGCCGTGCTGCTGGTCTCCGACGCGTCGCAGGAGTACACCGAGCCCGAGATCCAGTTCCTGCGTCACGCGATGCGCATCTCGCCCAACGTCGCGGCGGTGCTGTCGAAGACCGACCTGTACCCGGAGTGGCGTCAGATCCAGCGCGTCGACGAGAAGCACCTGGGCGAGCTCGGCGTCGACATCGACGACGTCCCCGTCTTCGCCGTCTCGAGCGACCTGCGGCTGCTCGCCGCGGAACAGGGCGACCGCGAGCTCAACGACGAGTCCGGTTTCCCGGAGCTCGTGGCTCACCTGCGTCGCGACGTGCTCGGCAAGGCGGAAGACCTCAACCGCCGGGCGGCCGTCCACGACCTGATGACGGTGGCCGACCAGCTCTCGTTGGCCGTCAAGACCGAACTCAACGCCCTGCAGCACCCCGAGGACACACCGGGGATGATCGCCCGTCTCGAGGATGCCAAGGCGAAGGCCGACGACTTCCGCAGCCGGACCTCGCGCTGGCAGGTGACTCTCTCCGACGGCATCGCCGACCTGATCTCCGACACCGAACACGACCTGCGCGATCGCCTGCGCAAGGTGCAGCGCGAGGGCGAGGCCGCCATCGACGAGGGCGATCCCGGTCCGATCTGGGACCAGATCGCGGAGTGGGTCGACCAGCGTGTCAACGCCGCGGTCTCGGAGACGTTCGTCTGGACGAACGAGCGCTCGCAGTGGCTGGCCGAGCAGGTCGCCGACGAGTTCCGCATGGGCGAGGAGTCCATCCCCCTCATCGACGTGGCCGGCACCGACGGGCTGCTCGACCCCGTGGAGGAGCTGCAGCACCTCGACGACGGCAAGATGGGCGCGGCCGAGAAGATCTACATCGGCGTGCGCGGGTCATACGGCGGTGTGCTGATGGTGGGCCTCGCCACGAGCATCGTCGGGCTCTCGCTGATCAACCCGCTGTCGCTGCTCGCGGGCGTGCTCGTGGGCCGTCGCGCGTTCCGCGAAGACATGTCGGCGCGTCTGCTCCGCCGGCAGAACGAGGCGAAGAACCTTCTGCGCCGCCACATCGAAGACACCGTCTTCCAGGTGGGCAAGCAGCTCAAGGATCGTCTGCGCATCGTCCAGCGCACCGCCCGCGACCACTTCGGGTCGATCGCCGACGAGCTGCACCGGTCGTTGAGCGACTCGGTGCTGGTGGCCAAGCAGGCAGCGGCCTCGTACACCGCCGACCGCGACAAGCGCATCGCGCAGTTGCAGGCGCAGCTGCGCGACATCGAGGCGCTGCGCGGCCGGATCCCCACCGGCGAGCTCGAGGCGAAACGCCCGGCCCGCGCGGCGGTCACCCGATGAGCGCCGGGCTGAGCGAGGTCTCCCGCATCGTCGACGACGCCCTCGGCGTGTACGCCGATGACGCGGCATCCGTCGAGGTGCTGGAGTCGTTCCGCGCGCGCCTGCGCGAGCCGCTGCGCCTCGCGGTGGCCGGCATCGTCAAGGCGGGCAAGTCGACGCTGCTGAACGCCCTGATCGGCGAGCGGATCGCGCCGACCGATGCGGGGGAGTGCACGCGCACCATCACCTGGTACCGCTACGGGTCGACGGCGCGCGTCGATCTGCGGCTGCACGACGGCCGGCGCATCTCGCGCCCCGTGCGGCGCCACGAGGGTCGCCTCGTGCTCGACATGGGCGGCTACACCGCCGAAGAGGTCGCCTGGATCGACGTCGCGTGGCCGAGCGAGAGCCTGCGCTCCACGGTGCTCATCGACACCCCCGGTATCGCCTCGCTCAGCGTGGAGAACTCGGTGCGCTCGACCGACTTCTTCATCCCGAGGGACACGCCGACGGCGGCGGATGCCATCATTTACCTGCTCCGGCACGTGCACGCCGAAGACCTCAAGTTCCTCGAAGCCTTCCGTGACACGGCGGCGGGGGAGTCGCAGACCGTCAACGCCCTCGCCGCGCTCTCGCGTGCCGACGAGATCGGCTCCGGCCGGATCGACTCGCTGCTGTCGGCGGCGAAGATCGCCGACCGCTACCGCCGTGACGGCGAGCTGCGCGCCCTCGCCCTCGACGTGGTGCCGGTGGCCGGGCTGCTGGCCGAGGGCGGGCGCACGCTCCGCGAGAGCGAGTTCATCGCCCTCCGCCATATCGCACTCATGGACCGCGCCGCCCGCGACCGCCTGCTGCTGACGGTCGATCGCTTCACCCGCGCGACCGACGACACCGCGCTGAGCGTCGACGTGCGTCGCGGTCTGCTGCGCCGCTTCGGCCTGTTCGGGGTGCGGTTGGCGGCCGCGCTCATCCGCGGGGGCGCGACGACGTCGTCGGCGCTGTCGGACCGCCTCGTGCAGCAGAGCGGGCTGGTCGAGGTGCAGCGCTTCGTCGACGACCAGTTCCGCGGCCGGGCGTTCGCGCTGAAGGCGCGCGGCATCCTGGGCAGTGTGGAGCGTCTGGTGCGCGAGCGCCCGCGCCCGAACACCGCCGGGCTTCTGGCATCCATCGAGCGGCTCACCGCGCAGAGTCACGATCTGCGCGAGCTGTCGCTGCTCGCCGAGCTGCGCACGGCACCGCCCGCCCTCGACGCCGACACGCTCGCCGAAGCGGAGCGCATCGTGGGCGGGGCAGGCCTCTCGCCGGTGCGCCGGCTGGGACTCGGCGACGACGCCCCGCCGTCGGCGCAGCGCGAACGCATCGATCACCTGCTGGCCCACTGGCGCTCGCTCGCGGAGTCGCCGCTGACCGACCGCCACACCGCCGACCTGTGCCGTGGCGTCGTGCGCAGCGTCGAGGGGGCGGCATCCGGTCTTCTGACCGCGGACGCCGGCGAGGCGGGCGACGGGCGCGTCGCCGCGTCGGATGCCGTGCTCTCGGGCGGTCCGGCGGCCTAGGCGAAACGAAAGCGGCATCCGGCCCCGGGAGGATCGGATGCCGCTTCGTCAGAACTCGGCCGAGGGACTGCCGGGACTGCCGCGTCGGATGTCGTGCTTGCGTCTGGTCCAGCGCAGGGCCGCCGGGATGACCGAGAACAGCAGGCCGAGGCCGGACAGGCCGAGCTGGATCAGCAGGAGTCGATCCAGCGGGACGCCCCGGTCGCCGACGGCGACGAACTGCCGCGCGGCCAGCACCGTCACGGCGAGCAGCAGGAGGACGCCGAGCATCCACCACCGTGCGTTGTTGCGGCGGTTGTTGAACGACACAAGCGAGGTGATCTGCACCAGCAGCACCGTCACCAGCGCGCCGAAGACGCACCAGAAGACGATGTCGGCGGCGGTGCTCACGGTCTCGGCGGGCCGCGAGGCGTCGACCTCGCGCACGATGGCCTCGATGTCGGGGTCGATCGACTGCCGGATGACGAACAGGTACCCCACGGCGATGGCGCCGACGACCAGGCTCAGCACCCAGCAGATCTGCGCGAGGCGCACGCCCGCGGGGGGCGGCATCTTGACCATGACCGGTGCCGCCGCCTTGTCGTGCAGCGCGGGGCGCTCCGGCTTCGCGGCCTTGGCGGGCGGTTCGTACGGCGGCGGCGCCGGCGAGCGGCGCACCTGGGCCTGCGGGGCGGACGCGCCCGAACGGCGGGTGAGCTCGTGAGAGCCCACCCGCCGTTCCGAGGGCGTGTCAGAGGGTGTCATCCGACGTGTCTTCGATGACGACGTCGTTGCCCGAGTCGAACACGACGGTGGTGTCCTCGTCGACGGAGGTGTCGACCGTCGTGTCGGTGGTGTCGTTGAACGAACCGTCGACCGCGACATCCGTCGAGGAGTCGTTCGCGGAGTCCGTGAGATCGACGTCGGTGGAGTTGTCGGTCTCGGTGGTGGTCTCGGTCGTGTCGTTGTACGACCCGTCGATGTCGGTGTTGGTCTCGTCGTTGCCGATGTTGACGTCGTTGCCCGCGTCGATGTTCGTGGAGTTGTCGAGCGTGGTGTCCTGGTCGACGTCGTTGCCGGCCGCGACCGCCTTGTCGCCCGAGGCGACGACGGCTTCGTTGCCGAAGGTCTGGTTCACGTCGCCGTTGGCCCAGATGTTCTGGTTCACGCTCTGGTCGACGATGGTGTCGCGGTCGTCGATGTGCGTGTACGACAGCTGCGTGGTGATCGTCTTGATCTCCTTCACCACCGGATTCCACTCCGGCTTGGGTGCCACGGGCACCGGCGCGGGCTGGGTGTTCACCACCACGTGGGGCTTCTCGGCGATGACCGGGGCGACCGAGCAGACGTCCGCGTACGAGACGTTGTTCAGTCCGCGCGCCGCCATCGCGCCCTCCGGATCCTCCTCGAACTCGGCGGCGGCCTCCGGATCGCGCAGGAGGCTCAGGATGAATTCGATCAGCGCATCTGCCATGGTCGCCAGCGTGACGCTCATTGGGGTCTCCTCACGGTTGTTCCTTGGGATCGACGTTAGGTCGACGGGGTCTGTGTCCGCGTCGGGGGGAACCCCCATAGCGCGGGACGGGTCATAGGGGTTTGACGGATGCCAGGACCCGGGCGGGTCGTCCGGCCTCGACGGGCGGCTGCGACGGCGGGTCGGCGACGTGCGCGTCGTCGTCCAGGGCCATGCGCAGACGGGCCATCAGGTCGGAGCGCGACGTGGCTCCCAAGCGCCGGCGGATGCGGGCGATGTGGTGCTCGGCGGTGCGGGGGGAGATGAAGATCGTCTCGCCGATCTCGGCGTAGGTCTTGCCCTGCAGGACCAGTGCCGCGACTTCGCGCTCGCGGTCGCTCAGGATGCCGGTGCTCTCGGCGGCCCGCGCGGGGAGCGGAACCGGGCCGGTGTCGGCGCCGACCACGGCCGGGGTCTCCGCCCGCTCGCGGGGGTGCAATTGGCGGGCGCAGGCCAGTAGGCGCGCGATCACGCGGCGGTCGGTGGACTTGCTCGCCCCGTGACTGGCCAGTCGCGCGCCGTCCCAGGCGAATCCGGACGCGGCGAGGCCCTCGGCGGCTTCTTCGATGGCATCCGCGTCGACGGCGCCGGTGAGCACGTCGGTCCACACCCGCCCGGCGCGCGCGAGGCGCACGGCGAGAGGGGAGCGCTCGGCGGCGGCTCGCAGGGCGCGGGCGTGCACCGTCAGCTCCTCGGGGCTGCCCAGCAGGATGCTCGCGTGCATTCCCGACCACTCCAGGCTCGTCACCCACAGCGCCGGCCGCCCGAGTGCGGTCAGGATCCTCTCGGCCTGGGCGAGCTGCGAGCGCACGGCGCCGAACTCGCCGACGCGTGCGGCGGCGACGGCGAACTCGCCGAGGGGGATCAGGGTGAACAGGTCGACCTGCACCCGCAGCAGCGAATCCTGCGCGCGCTGCCAGACCGGCGCGAGCTCGGACGGCTGGCCGTTGCGGCGCACGAGCCCGAGCTCGACCGCGTCGGCGATCAGGCGGTCCCTGACGGCGAGGGTTCGTCCGCTGGTCGCCGCGCGCAGGGCCTTCTCCGCCTCGGCGTGGTGCTCGCGCTGCATGGCGACCCACGCCCGCCACAGCAGCAGCCGGGGCGCGGCCCACGCTCCGCCCTGATGACCCGCGACGGCGGCGTCCAGAACGCGTTGCGCGACAGCCGCTTCGCCCAGGTGCAGGGCGACGAGAGCGGCGATCACGGCGGGCAGCTCGGGCAGCGGAGCGTCGCTGCCCGACGCGGTGTACATCTCGCTCGCGCGCACGAGGTCCTGCAACCCGTCGTGGTCGTCGGAGTCGAGCGTCGCCCGCAGCCCCCGCGACAGCAGCTCCAGCGACACGCCGTGCGCGGTCGGGATCGTCCGGGTGGGGGCGTGCGCGGGGGCGTCGGCGGGGTCGGCGTGACCTGCCCCGGCCGCGGCGATCAGCCACTTCGCCCGGCTCTCGGGGGTCGTCGGCATGCCGCCCCCGTACACCTGCGCACCGAGGTCCATGTCCCCGCGCATCGCCCAGACGGCGGCGGCCATGTCGAGGGCCGCGTCACCGGGCGCATCGTCGCCGGCGAGCAGTCGGTCGACGAACGACCCCGCGGCATCCACGTCGCCCAGGGCCCACGCGGCGCGAGCGCGTCGCAACGCCAGGCTCCGCGGCGCGGCGCCGGCTCGGTCGGCCGCCTCGTACAGCTCGGCGGCCTTCGCGGGGTCGCGGGGAAGCTCGCGATCGCCGTCGGCGAGCAGGGCGGATGCCACCCGCTCGTCGGTCGCGCCGCCGAGCAGCGCCTGCACGGAGGCGGCGTCGCGCACGAGCCGAGCCGAGTACAGCTCGAGCAGGCGGTCGGCCGTGAGCCGCGCTCGCACCGCATCGTGCACGAGGGGGACAGTTCGACCGCCGCGCTGCAGCAGACCCGCGTCGTAGCCGGCGGCGCAGGCGGGCCCGGCGCTGACATCGAGCGCGGAACTATCGTCGAGGCACAGCGCCTCGACCGCGAGACGCAACGAGGGGTCGAGCGAGTCGATGCGGTGCGAGACGAGGTCGTACAGCGACTGGGCGATCTCATCGTGATCGCACCGCCCGTCGCAGAGGGCTTCACCGTGCAGCATGAGCGCTTCGGCGGTCAGCCACGCCAGGCCGCCGGTGGCCTCGAACAGTCGCGCGATGCAGGCCCTCGCGGCGTCGGTCGCCTCGCCGTCGAGATGCGCCGCGATGTCGGCCATCGACACGTGCCCGAGCAGCGCGGGCGGCTGGTGCCGCTCGATGTCGTCGACCAGGGCGCGCAGCGTCGCGGACTCCGGGTCGGGACGGGTGGAGAGGATGACGGTGGCGGTGCCCGCGCGTAGGCGTTCGGTCAGCGCGCTCAACGTCGCGTCGTCGAGCAGGTGGGCGTCGTCGACGACGAGGACGGAGCCCTGCCTCGACGGCAGGTCGGCGAGGTGGGTCAACGCGACGGGGGAGGCGCCGGCGGCGCGCAGCGCCGTGAAGAGGTGCCGCAGCACGCGCGACTTGCCGGAGCCCGCCGTGCCCACGACCGCGAGCGGAGTCGGGTCGGGGGCGGCGACGAAGGCGTCGAGGAGACCGCGGGCGACGCGTGGCAGCAACAGCGACTCGAGGTCGCCGTGGGCAGCATCGGAGGACGTGTTCGAGATCGACATCGGTGGTGCTCTCGTTCCGATGGGCGCGCGTCAGGGCGTGGGCTCGACGGAAGAGGTCGACACGGGCTCGGGCGCGGTCGACGCGGCCGGCTCCTCGGCAGGGGGAGACGATGTTTCGGCGGGCGGTGCCGGGTTCTCGGTCGATGGCTCCGGCTGCGGCTCCTGAGTCGTGGGCGGATCGGTCGACGGGTCCGTGGAGGGCGTCTCGGTCCCCGGAGCCGTGGTTCCCGTGTCGGTGGGGGATGGCTCCGAGGTCGGCGGCTGCGTCGAGGGGCTCTCGACGGGTGCGGCGGTCTGGGACGCCTCGGACGACGACGAGGGCTGCGTGGCCGGAGCCGGATTGGCCGCGCTCCCGCTGCCGCCTCCGCTACCGCCGGCGCCACCGGAGCTCTGCTGCTGCTGAGACGGCGCCGCCGAGGGGCTGCGCTGCTCCGCGGCCTGCGGAGTCAGTCGCTGCGGGGTGCGGCGGCGCTCCTCGCTGCGGTTCTCCGTGCGCGGCTGCTCGGGGGCGGCGGCGTCCTGCGGCGCGGCGGGCTGCTCGGCGACGGGCTGCGCCTGGGGGGCGGCGATGCTCGCCGGAGGCTGCGAGGGGAGGTCGAGCGGGTCGAACAGCCGCACGTCGAGGTCGGCCGCGAGCGGCTGCGAGGTGACGCCGCCGAGGCCCGTGCGCGCCAGGATGCCGACGCCCAGGGCGGGCACGCTGATGACGCCGACGCTCACCGTCAGGACCGCCACGCCCGCCGCGACGTACGCGGTGGCGGGGACTCGACGAAACCAGGGGGCGCGCTTCTGCACCCGCTCCCCGGAGAAGCCGGACTCCGCGGCGATGTCGTCGTCGTCCTCATCGTCATCGACGACAGGTGCGTGCTCGTCGACGTCGGCGAGCTCGAACAGGGCGGGGGACTCCTCGACGGCGCCGACCGCCGCCGTGCGGGCGGCACCGAGCGCGATGATCGCCTTCGGGTCGGCGTCGATGGCGATGGGGCGGTCGAAACGCTCGGACAGCAGCTGCGCCACACGCGGGATGCGCGAGGTGCCGCCGGTGAGCAGGATCGCGTCGAGGTCGTCGGCGGTCAGGCCCGACTGCTCCAGGGCGATCTCCATCACCTCGACGGTGCGCTCGATCTCTGGCTCGATCATGTCCTCGAACTCGGCGCGGGTCAGACGCACGGCGCCGTGCCCGTCGCCGATCAGCACCGGGACGACGGCCTCTCCGTCGAACGACAGCGACTCCTTCGCGTCGACGCACTCTCGGCGCAGCGATGCGACCGCCATGCGCAGACCGGCGTCGCTCTGCACGCCGGCGAGGGCGGATGCCGGGATGCCGGCGGCGCGAACCGTGTGGCGCAGCACGATGTCGTCGAAGTCGGCGCCGCCGAGGTCGGGGATGCCGACCGGGCTGCCGACGAAGTCGACGCGGCCGTCCGCGGCCTTCTGCAGGATGACGGTGTCGAACGTGCCGCCGCCGAAGTCGTAGACGGCCAGGGCGCGTCCGGTGCCGAGGGGATGCGTCGCTTCGTAGTGGCGTGCGGCGGCTTCGGGCTCGGTGATGATCTGCACGTCGTTCCAGCCCAGTCGCCCGATGGCGTCCTGCACGAGCTGCGTGCGGTACTCGCCCCACGTGACGGGAACCGAGACGGCGATGCCCGCGGGATGCTGACCCTCTCGCTCGACGGCGGTGCCGATCACCCACCCGACGACGAGGGCGTACAGGTCTTGCGGTGAGAAGCGCCGGTCGCCGGCGACGATGGGCACGTCGTCGCCGATGCGTCGCTTGAACTCCCGCACGAGACGCTCGGGCTGCGCCGTGCCGCGGCGCTCCGCCGCATCGCCGAACAGCAGTCCGCTGTCGGAGATGAAGACAGTCGTCGGTGTGCTGTCGGCGTTGCGCCCGAGCGGGAGCGGCGCCGCCAGCAACGCTCCGTCCGGTGCGGAGCGCGCGGTCGCAGCCGCCGTCCTGCTCGTTCCGACATCGATCGCCAAGTAGTACGGCGTAGCCATGTGTCCCGACCCCCCGAGGGCGCGCAGGAACGCCAAACGGCACCCCTGTGTCCCCCGACTCTGCGGGCTCGACAACGAGCCCGTTCGTGTTCCATCGACCCGTGCCCCCTGCACGCTGTCGACGCTGTGCCACGAGTGTCGCACACCGGCAAAGAGAGCGAAAGGGCACCGCCGACGGCTATGCACGATCGCGCAGAGGTGCAATACTGCGCGCGATTCCGGCTGCCCTCGCCGTGGGTTGCGCGATGCGTCCGCGCTGATCGTTCTGCGGCCCCGCCGCCGTGCGGCTCGGAGTTGGCACTCGCATTGCACGAGTGCCAACCGTTCCCTAGACTCGTGTTAGCACTCTCCCCGCGTGAGTGCTGACAAGTCTTCTGTAACGAGAAAGAGGTAGACCGTGTCGGTTTCCATCAAGCCGCTCGAGGACCGCATCGTCATCAAGCAGGTCGAGGCTGAGCAGACCACCGCGAGTGGTCTCGTCATCCCCGACACCGCCAAAGAGAAGCCGCAGGAGGGCGAAGTCGTCGCCGTCGGCCCCGGCCGCATCGACGACAACGGCAACCGTGTCCCCCTCGACGTCGCCGTCGGCGACCGCGTGCTCTACAGCAAGTACGGCGGCACCGAGGTCAAGTTCGGCGCCGAGGAGTACCTCGTGCTCTCGGCTCGCGACGTCCTGGCGGTCGTCGTCCGCTGATCGCGTGACTCTCACGAAGACCCCGGATGCCGTGGCATCCGGGGTCTTCGTCGTTCTCGGACTCATCGGCCGACGGATGTTATGGCTCCGGCGCGGTGGACTTTCGCGGCCGTGCTCGGGCGACGCCGCCGGCAGGAAACCGCGGACACTCGGCGGCTCACGTCCGTGGCGCGCGCGTAGGCTGGGTCGGTGACCCCCGCTCCTCCCGCTTCCGCCGGCGGGAGCACGCGCGGCGCGCTCTTCGCGCTGGGCGCCTATCTGCTGTGGGGCGTCCTGCCCATCTACTTCCTGCAGCTCAAGCCGACCGGCCCCTTCGAGGTCGTCGCGTGGCGCATCATCCTGGCGTTCGCGTTCTGCCTGCTGTTGCTGACGGTGCTGCGGGTGTGGCGCCCCTTCCTCGCGATCGTGCGTCAACCGCGTCTGATGGCACTGACGGCGCTCGCCGGAGTGCTCATCTACGTCAACTGGCAGACGTACCTGATCGGGGCGCTCACCGGCCACGTGATCGAGACGAGCCTCGGGTACTTCATCAACCCGATCGTGACCGTGCTGCTCGGCGTCGTCGTGCTCCGCGAGCGCCTGCGCGTGCTGCCGTGGGTCGCGATCGGCATCGCCGTCGCCGCGGTCGTCGTCATCGTGGTCGGCTACGGCGCGTTCCCCTGGATTGCCCTGACGCTGGCGTTCTCGTTCGGCTTCTACGGTCTCGTGAAGAAGCAGATCGGTCCCGCCGTGGATGCCGTGAGCGGCCTGACCCTCGAATCGTTCTGGCTCCTTCCGGTCGCCGTCGTCCAGCTCATCGTCGTCGCGAACGTCACGGGCATCACCCTCGGCAACGAGGGGGTGCTGCACACGGTCCTGCTGCTGGCGGCCGGGGCGGTCACCGCCGTGCCGCTGCTGCTGTTCGCCTCGGGGGCTCGGCGCGTGCCGCTCACCGTGATCGGGCTGCTGCAGTTCGTCGCGCCGGTCATCCAGTTCGTCATCGGCGCGTGGGTGCTGCACGAGCCGATGACCCCGGAGCGCTGGGTCGGCTTCGCCCTGGTCTGGGTCGCCCTCGTGCTGCTGAGCGTGGATTCGCTCGTGGCTTCCCGACGGCATCGACGCGGCGTCGACGACGTGCCCGAACCCGTCTGAACCGCGGGATCCTGCGTTTCGCGGCCCGTCGTTGCCGCGGAAAAGTAACGATTGGGTCGCGTAATCGACCGTTAACACATTGCAACAACGGGGCCACAGGGGCGCGGTTAGGTTTGTGACAATCCGCGGGGGTTCCTCCGCGCGGTTCCTACTCACCAAGGAGCACCCATATGAGTGTCCTCTCCCGTTCGCGTACCGCGAAGATCATCGGCGGCCTCGCCGTGGTCGGCGTCAGCGCGCTCGTCCTCGCCGGTTGTTCCGGCAGCAGCACCCCCGCCGAGACCGGCGACGCTGCCGGTGGCGGCGACTTCCCGATCGACTGCAACGCGGCCGAGCCCGCTTCGTACACCCCCGAGTACTCGTCGACCTCGACCGGGCCCGCGACGAACCTGACGTTCAACATCGGTACGGCTCTGCCCGTCACCGGTAACCTCGCGTTCCTCGGCCCGCCCGAGATCGCCGGCACCGAATATGCCGCGTCCGAGATCAACGCCGCCAACAAGGGCGTGCAGATCAACCTCATCCAGGGCGACTCGGGCGACACCGACAACAAGGCCTACGAGACCGAGATCCCGCGTCTGCTGGGCGCCGGCGCCACCGCCATCGTCGGCGCGGCGTCCTCGGGCACGTCGCTGCAGTTCATCGACCAGGTCATCGCGGCGAACGCCGTGCAGATCTCGCCGGCCAACACCTCCGCGGCGTTCACCGGCTACGACGACAAGGGCCTGTACTGGCGGACTGCTCCCTCCGACGTCCTCCAGGGTGAGGTGCTCGGCAATCTGATCGCGTCCGAGGGCAACGAGACCCTCGGCATGATCGTGCTGAACGACTCCTACGGCACCGGCCTCGCGTGCTTCACCAAGAAGGCCTTCGAGAACGCCGGCGGCTCCGTCGTCGCGACCAGCCTCTACAACACCGGTGACACGAACTTCTCGGCCCAGATCGAAGACGTGCTGGCCCAGTCGCCCGACGCGATCGCCCTGATCACGTTCGACGAGGTCTCGACGATCATCCCCGACCTGACCGCCAGCGTCAGCCCCGACAAGCTCTTCTTCGTCGACGGCAACCTGAAGAACTTCGGCGACCAGTTCCCCGCCGGTACGCTCGCCGGTGCCAAGGGCACCTACCCCAGCGTCGACCCCGACTCGACGGCGACGTTCCGTTCGTCGCTGGAGTCGTTCTGGTCCGGCAAGGGTCAGCCCGCGCTCGAGGACTTCACCTACGCCCCCGAGTCGTATGACTCGGTCGTGCTGCTCGCTCTCGCGGCGCTGAAGGCCGGCTCGGCTGCCGGTCCCGACGTCGCGGCCAACATGCAGGCGGTGTCCGGCGGCAGCGGCAGCGGCACCAAGTGCACGACGTACGCCGAGTGCGCCGACATCATCATCGGTGGCGGCGAGGCCGACTACGACGGCGTCTCCGGCCCGATCACCTTCGACGAGGTCGGCGACCCGACCGAGGCGACGATCGGTGTCTTCGAGTACGGCGACGACAACAACTACAGCTGGCTCCGCGCCGGTTGATCGGTTCTGCATGCGTGGCCCCGGGACTTCGGTTCCGGGGCCACTTTTCTGCGCCGGGCGCGCGTGCTGCGCTGTCGGCGCGACGCACGCCCCAGCGGGGTCGCGCCCGGGCGCCGGCACATGCGCGGCATCCGGTGTCACCCCAGTACCGGAGCGTCGCGCGGGGGATCGGCGTCCAGGATTCGGTGCCGCCTCGCACTCACGCGCGACTCGCGCCGCCGGCGACGCGTGATCCTGCGCAAGGCGGCCGTGACCGCGGTGCGGCGACCAGACGCGGGCCGAGCCACCCGCACCGACCGCGGCGCAGCGCGGCGGGCAGGCACGTGTCGAGCCACCTCACGGACCCGGGCCGGCACGCGAGGACCTGCGGTGAGGCCCCCGCAGCCGACCCGGGCCGGCACGCGAGGGCCCCCGGCGAGGCCCCCGCGGCGACGAGAAGGCCCGAGCCCCCTACGGGGACTCGGGCCTTCCGGCACGCACGCGCGGCTCAGGTGCCGAGCGTGCCCAGGTACAGGCCGATGACGGCAGGGTCGTCCATGAGTTGGCGACCGGTGCCCGTGTAGGCGTCGCGGCCCTGGTCGAGCACGTAGCCGCGGTCGCAGATCTGCAGGCAGCGGCGGGCGTTCTGCTCCACCATGATGCAGGTCACGCCGGCCTTGTTGATCTCCGAGACGCGGATGAACGCCTCGTCCTGTCGCACGGGCGAGAGCCCGGCCGACGGTTCGTCGAGCAGCAGCACCTTCGGGTCCATCATGAGCGCGCGGCCCATGGCGACCATCTGACGCTCGCCACCCGACAACGAGCCGGCGCGCTGCTTCAGGCGCTTGGCCAGGTCGGGGAAGATGCTCGTGACGAAGTCGACCCGCTCATTGAATCCCTTCGGTCGCTGGTAGAGCCCCATCTGCAGGTTCTCGGCGATCGTCAGGCTGGGGAAGACGTTGTTCGTCTGGGGCACGAACCCGACGCCCTTGGCGACGAGTTTGTTCGCCCGCAGCCCCGTGATCTCTTCGCCGTCGAGGATGACGGAGCCCGAACGCACCTTCACCTGTCCGAAGATCGCCTTGAGCATGGTCGACTTGCCGGCACCGTTGGGGCCGATGATGCCGATCAGTTCGCCGGGGGCGGCGGTGAGGTTGGCGCCGTTGAGGATGTTCACCCCGGGCAGGTACCCGGCGTGCACATCGCGGAGCTCGACAACGTTGCCGGTCATCGACCGTCCTCCTTCTCGTGCGACGACGGCGAGGAGTCGCTGTCGATCGCGGCGTCGACCTGCTGCGCGGTCTCGAGCAGCTCTGCCGCGGCGGCCGAATCGACCGTGCCCTCGTGGCGACCCGTGACGACGCCGAGGTCGACGTCCTGGTGGGCGCCGAGGTAGGCGTCGATGACGGCCTGGTCCTTCATCACCGTGTCGGGCGGTCCCTCGGCCACGATCTTGCCCTCCGCCATCACCACGACCCAGTCCGCGATGTGGCGCACCATGTGCATGTCGTGCTCGACGAACAGCACGGTCATGCCGAGGTCCTTCAGATCGAGGATGTGGTCGAGCAGCGACTGCGTGAGCGCCGGGTTGACACCGGCCATCGGCTCATCGAGCATCACCAACGTGGGGTCGCTCATGAGCGCGCGGGCCATCTCGAGGAGCTTGCGTTGACCACCCGACAGCGAGGCGGCGAAGTCGGCCTCCTTGGCATCCAACTTGAAGCGCTTGAGCAGCTCGCGCGCCTTCGCCTCGTTGTCGGCCTCCTGCTTGCGCCAGACGAAGGGCAGGATGCTCGAGAAGAGCCCCTCGCCCTTCTGCTTCGTCGCTCCGAGCTTCATGTTCTCGAGCACGGTGAGAAGGCCCAGCGCCTTGGTGAGCTGGAACGTGCGCACCTGGCCCATGCGGGCCGCCTTGAACGCCGGGATGCCGGCGAGATTCTTGCCGTCGAACGACCACTGGCCGCTGTTGGGCTTGTCGAAGCCCGTGAGCAGGTTGAACAGGGTCGTCTTCCCGGCACCGTTGGGCCCGATCAGTGCCGTGATGGCGCCTCGCGGAATCTCCAGGTGCTCGACATTGACGGCGGTGTTGCCGCCGAAGTCGCGGCGGACGTTGTCGGCGATGATGATCGGGTCGACCTTCGCGACGCCCGGGCCCACCTCGCCCTTGTGCAGCCCGGTCGCCTTCACCCGCGGCGCCGAAGCGCTGGGTGCGACGGGCGTGGACTCATCGGACAAAGGTCATCTCCTTCTTGCTGCCCAGGATGCCCTGGGGGCGGAAGATCACGAGCAGCATCAGTGCGACGCCGACGATGACGAAGACGAGCATCTGCGACTGATCGGCGGTGAGGAACGGCAGCAGCCCGATAGAGGACAGCGCCGGCAGGAGGTTCGACAGGAACGCGCGCACGACCCAGAACAGCACGGCGCCGAGCACCGGGCCGAAGATCGTGGCCGCTCCTCCGAGCAGCAGCGCCGTGTAGACGAAGAACGTCTGCGACGTGACGTACACGTTCGGGTTCACGTTCGTGTCCATGGCGGTGATGATGCCGCCGGCGGCGATGATCACACCACCGATGACGAGCGCCTGCATCTTGAAGGCGAAGACGTTCTTACCGAGCGCGCGCACGGCATCCTCGTCTTCGCGGATGCCGCGGATGACACGGCCCCACGGGCTGCGCATCAGCATCCACACCAGCAGCACCGCCACGGCGACGGCGAGCAGGCCCAGGATGATGACGTACCAGCGGTTGGCGTTGTAGGTCCAGGGACCGAAGCCGTAGTCGCCCTGCGGCAGGGGGTTGTTCTCGCCGCGCCAGCCCGACTGAAAGTTGAACAGGCCGTCGGCCGAACCGGTGACGCTGCGGAAGGTCGAGGTCAAGAAGATCAGACGAAGGATCTCGGCGGCGGCGATCGTGACGATGGCGAGGTAGTCGCCGCGCAGACGCAGCGTCGGGATGCCCATGATGAGCGCGAACACCACGGCCGCGGCGAACCCGATGAGGGCCGCGATCGGCCATGCGAGGCCGAACGTGAGGATCGAGATCGCGAAGCCGTAGGCGCCGATGGCCATGAAGCCGGCGACACCCATGTTGAGCAGGCCCGCGAAGCCGAAGTGCATCGACAGGCCGATGGCGGCGAGGGCGTACCCGAACGTGGCCGGCGCGAGGATCTGCGACGCGGTGTTGGAGAGGATCTGCAGGAAGTCCATGGTGTACCTACCCGATTCGCTCTCGGCGGCCGAGGATGCCCTGCGGCCGGAAGAGGAGGATGACGATGAGCACCACGAGGGCACCCACATACTTCATGTCGGAGGGGATCCACAGGGTGGACACCTCGATGAGGAGGCCGACGACGATCGAGCCGATGAGGGCGCCGAACGCCGTTCCGAGGCCGCCGAGCACGACGGCGGCGAACATGAGCAGCAGGATGCCGGAGCCCATGTCCCAACGGATGCCGGGCCGGAAGTAGGCCCACAGCACGCCGGCGAGACCGGCGAGGGCGGATGCCAGCACCCACACGATGCGCACGACGTTGTCGACGTCGATGCCCGAGGCCGCGGCCAGCGACGGGTTGTCGGACACGGCGCGCGTGGCGCGGCCGAGGCGCGTGCGGGTCAGCCACCACGCGAACGCGCCGATGACGACGATCGAGATCGCCATGCTCGTGACGTCGGTGACGCTGATGCGCACCGGCCCGAGGCCCGGGATGATCTCGCTCGAGGCGCCGGGCAGCTGCTGCGTGCCGCCGCCGATGAAGATCTGGAAGATGTAGCGCAGCGCGAGCGACAGACCGATCGAGACGATCATGAGCTGCACGATGCCGAGACCGCGTCGCCGCAGGGGCCGCCAGATCCCGGCATCCATGGCGAGTCCGAACAGACCCGACAAGACGATCGCCAGGGGAATCGCCACCCAGATCGACCACCCGGTTCCGGCGCTGAGGAACAAGGCGGCAATGGCGCCGAAGGTCACCATCTCGCCGTGCGCGAAGTTGGACAGGCCCGTCGTGCCGAACACGAGGGAGAGGCCGATGGCGGCGAGGGCGAGCATGAGGCCGAAGTTCAGGCCGTTCACCGTGCGCGAGAGCAACTGGTCGACGAAGCTCGTCGTCTGTCGCTCCGCGGCTCCGAGCGTGAAGTTGCTCGAGACGGTGCTGGAGCTTCCGAACTCCACCGTGCGTTCGAACTCCGAGCCGTCGGGGACCGAGATGCCCGTCAGGGAGTTGCGGTCGAGCTCCAGCGTCCAGGTGCCGTCCTTGGTCGGAACCTTGATGGTCGCACGACCGCGCTCGTCGGTCGTGCCCTCGCCGGTGAAGGTGCCGTCGGTGGCGGTCACCTTGGCTTGTGCGACGGGCTCACCCTCGGAACGCACGTTGACATTGATCGAATAGGGAAGGTCCTCGTCGCCGACGGCCGCCATCGATGCCGGGGCGAGCCCGAACACCAGTGCGGCAGCGAAGAATCCTGACAACAGCGTCAAGATCGAACGTCGACGGCGAGGCATCCTCGGGGATGCTTGCCGAGTGGTCACGGAACCTCCTGGTCATTCGGCGACGTGGCCCGTCGCCGCCCGGACACCGTAGTCCGGGAATATTGCCGCGGTGTTTCTCCGGCGGCAGTTGATGCCAGAACGATACCCGGCGCGTCGACGTCCGTCGCAGACTGCGTGGTGGAGTCGTCCGCGGTGATGCGGAATGCGGGTTGTGACGGCGCTTTCCGGTGCGCTATCCCGCGCGAGCGGGAAGAAAGAGGGGCCTTCCGGCGCTTACACTTTCAGGCGGAGCGCATAGCGCGCGCCGGCCGACGACGTCCCTATCTCAGACAGGCGCCGCGTGCGCAGGAGGACCCATGGAGCAGCACGACCCCTTCGGTTTCATCGGACTGACCTACGACGACGTTCTGCTCCTGCCCGGGCACACCGACGTCATCCCGAGCGAGGCCGACACGTCGTCGCGTCTGACCCGCCGCATCACGGTGGCCACTCCTCTTCTCTCCAGTGCCATGGACACCGTCACCGAGGCCCGCATGGCCATCGCGATCGCCCGCCAGGGCGGCATCGGCATCGTGCACCGCAACCTCTCGATCGAAGACCAGGCCGGCATCGTCGACCAGGTCAAGCGCAGCGAGTCGGGCATGGTCTCCAACCCCATCACCACGAACCCGGATGCCACCGTGGCCGAGGTCGACGCGATGTGCGCGCAGTACCGCATCTCGGGTCTGCCGGTGGTCGACGCCGACGGTGTGCTGGTCGGCATCATCACCAACCGTGACATGCGCTTCGTCTCCGGCTTCGAACGCCAGACCACGCAGGTCAAAGACGTGATGACGAAAGACAACCTCATCACCGGTCACGTCGGCATCCACGCCAACGACGTCATCGCCACCTTCGCCAAGCACCGCGTCGAGAAGCTGCCGCTCGTCGACGACGAGGGCAAACTCGCCGGCCTCATCACCATCAAAGACTTCGACAAGAGCGAGAAGTACCCGCTCGCCACCAAGGACGACCAGGGTCGCCTGCGCGTGGGCGCCGCCATCGGCTTCTTCGGCGACGCGTGGCAGCGTGCCGAGGCGCTCCGTGACGCGGGCGTCGACGTGCTCGTCGTCGACACCGCCAACGGTCAGTCGGCCGGCGTGATCGACATCGTGCGCCGCCTCAAGGCCGACGAGTCGTTCGCGCACATCGACGTCATCGGCGGCAACGTCGCCACGCGCGACGGCGCCCAGGCCCTGATCGATGCGGGAGTGGATGCGGTCAAGGTCGGCGTCGGGCCGGGCTCGATCTGCACCACCCGCGTCGTCGCCGGCGTCGGCGTGCCCCAGGTGACCGCGATCTACGAGGCCGCGCAGGCGGCGATCCCCGCGGGCGTGCCCGTGATCGCCGACGGCGGTCTGCAGTACTCGGGCGACATCGCCAAGGCGCTGGTCGCGGGTGCCGACACCGTCATGCTCGGATCGCTGCTGGCGGGCACCGACGAGTCGCCGGGCGAGATCGTCTTCCAGGGCGGCAAGCAGTTCAAGCAGTACCGCGGCATGGGCTCGCTCGGTGCGCTGCAGACGCGCGGCAAGAAGACGTCGTACTCGAAAGACCGCTACTTCCAGGCTGATGTTCCCAGCGACGACAAGCTCATCCCCGAGGGCATCGAGGGTCAGGTTCCCTACCGCGGTCCCGTTGCGGCCGTGGCCTACCAGCTCATCGGGGGCCTGCGTCAGTCGATGTTCTACGTCGGTGCGCGCACCGTCGAGGAGCTCAAGGCCAAGGGCAAGTTCGTGCGCATCACGTCGGCGGGCCTGAAGGAGTCGCACCCCCACGACGTGCAGATCGTCGTCGAGGCGCCGAACTACAAGAAGTAGGACGTTTCTCGCGAAGGGCCGGGCGGACGATCGCCCGGCCCTTCGCCGTAGCCGGCGCGGGGCTACGCTGAGCCCATGATTCGGCGGACGCGGCATCCGGAGGCATCCGTCTCGGCGCGGCGCACAGAGGCGTTCACCGACGGCGTGTTCGCCATCGCGGCGACGCTACTGGTGCTCGGTCTGACGGACCGGTCGCTGGGCACCATCACAACCGACGCGGAGCTCGCCTCGGCGTTGCGGGAGCTCCTCCATCCGGTGTTCTCCTTCGTCATCAGCTTCCTCATCCTCTGTCTCATGTGGATGACGCACGTCCGGCAGTTCGAGTGGATCGTGCGCATCGACGACGCGGGGATGTGGATCAACACCCTGCGCCTCCTGCTCATCGTGCTGGTGCCGTTCACCTCGTCGCTCGACACGTCGTACGCCGACCTGCTGCTCGGACGCATCCTCCTGCCCATCAACTTCTTCCTCGCGATCGTCCTGGGCTGGGTGCAGTGGATCTGGGCCGTCCGCTCGGGCGCGATCACCGACCTCACGCCCGACGACGCGCGACGACTCGGCCGCGCCAGCCTCAGCGCGGTCATCCTGAGCGGCGCGGCCATGCTCCTCAGTCCGTGGCTCGGGTCGGCCGCGTTCCTGCTCTTCGTCTTCGATGGGCTGCTCACGCGGGCTCTTCGCGGGGCGGACGCGCCCGTCTCTCCTTCAGCCGCGGACCGCGACCGAGCCGACGGCGATGTCGGAGGGCGCAGGTAGGCTGGGCGGGTGACCATGGAGATCGATCTCGGCCGCGCGAAGCGCGCCCGCCGCGCCTACACCTTCGACGACATCGCGGTCGTGCCGTCGCGGCGCACGCGCAACCCCGAAGACGTCTCGACCGCGTGGACGATCGACGCCTTCCCGTTCGAGATCCCCGTTCTCGGCGCTCCGATGGACTCCGTGGTCAGCCCGCGCACGGCGATCGAGCTCGGCCGCCTCGGCGGTCTCGGCGTCCTCGACCTCGAGGGCCTGTGGACGCGTTACGACGAGCCCGAGCCGCACCTGGCCGAGATCGCGACTCTCCCCGAGGCCGACGCGACGCGTCGCATGCAGCAGCTCTACTCCGAGCCGATCAAGCCCGAGCTCGTCCGCGACCGTCTCGCCGAGGTGCGCGCCGCGGGCGTCGTCGTCGCCGGCGCCCTCACGCCGCAGCGCACGCAAGACCTCTACGAGACCGTCGTCGCCGCCGGCGTCGACCTCTTCGTCATCCGCGGCACCACCGTGTCGGCCGAGCACGTCTCGAAGGTCGCCGAGCCGCTCAACCTCAAGAAGTTCATCTACGACCTCGACGTGCCCGTCATCGTCGGCGGCGCGGCGACCTACACCGCGGCGCTGCACCTCATGCGCACCGGCGCCGCCGGCGTGCTCGTCGGCTTCGGCGGGGGAGCGGCCTCCACCACCCGCGCGACCCTCGGCCTGCACGCCCCGATGGCCACGGCCGTCGCCGACGTCGCCGGCGCGCGCCGCGACTACCTCGACGAGTCGGGCGGACGCTACGTGCACGTCATCGCCGACGGCGGCGTGGGCACTTCGGGCGACATCGTCAAGGCGCTCGCCATGGGGGCGGATGCCGTCATGCTCGGCGTCGCGCTCGCTCGCGCGACCGACGCTCCCGGTCGCGGCTTCCACTGGGGTCCCGAGGCGCACCACGCCAAGCTCCCGCGCGGTCGCCGCGTCGCCGTCGACCGCGTCGGTCCCCTCGAGCAGATCCTGTACGGTCCCGCGCCCGTCGCGGACGGCACCGCGAACCTCGTCGGAGCGCTCAAGAAGTCGATGGCCACCACCGGGTACTCCGACCTCAAGGAGTTCCAGCGCGTCGAGGTCGTCGTCGCCCCCTACGGTCACTGAGCCGCCACCGCATGACGTCGACCCCCGCGACCGACCCGGCGCCGCCGCAGATCTTCCCGCCCACGCTGCGGGAGGTAATGCTGCGACCGCGCTGGATCGCGCTACTGGCGTTCTCGCTGCTCGTCGCGGGTGTGCTCGCGTGGCTGGGGCAGTGGCAGTTGGGTCGCGCCGTCGACACCGCCCCGCCCGAACCCGGCATGACCGAGGTCGTGCGGCCCCTCTCCGAGGTCGTGGAGCCGGGGGATTACCTGCCCGAGCCCCTCGTGGGGCAGCGGGTCGAGGTGAGCGGCACGTGGGTGGCATCCGATTTCATCGTCGTCTCCTCGCGATTCAACGACGACGTCCAGGGGTACTGGGTCACCGGTCAGCTCCGTGTGGCGGGAACCGCCGAACCCACCTCGGTCGCCGTGGCAACCGGATGGACGCAGAACCTCGATCAGGCGAACGCCGCCGCCGACGAACTCGAACGCCAGGCCGGAGCCGACCCCGCGGCCGTGGTCGAGGTCACCGGACGCCTCATCTCCGACGAGGGGCCCTCCGTCCCGCCCGCCGGAGCCGACCCGCTGACCCTGGTGAAGATGTCGCCGGCGATGCTGCTGGGGCGTTGGCACGACGTCGAGAACGTCGACGTCTACCGGCAGTACATCGCCTCGCAGACGGCGATCGGCCCGCTCGACGTCATCGCCTCTCCGGCTCCCGACGAGCGCTCCCGCGTCAACTGGCTCAACATCTTCTACGCCGCGGAGTGGGCCGTCTTCGCCGGCTTCGCGCTCTACCTCTGGTACCGCCTCGCCCGCGACGCCTGGGAGAAAGAGGTCGAAGATCTCGAAGACGAGCAGGCCGAAGCCCTTGCGGCGGGGGCCGCGGCGTCCCGCGACTAGACTGGCATCCATGCCCCGCGCCCCCAAGCTCGCCTCGTTCCCGGCGATCCGCGGAGCCCTGAAGTTCTACCAGATCTGCTCCATCATCACCGGTGTCGGCCTGCTGCTGCTGGTCGCCGAGATGATCCTGAAGTACACGCCCCTTCACGTGGAGCTGTTCCTCGGCGGGTCCGGTGGTTTCCTGTGGTTCGCGGATGCCGTGCCCGGCCCCGACTGCCAGTGGTTCTCGCTCTTCGTGCCCGGCGGCAGCGGCTGCGAGATCCTGTCGACGGGTGACGGTGTCAACGTCTCACTCGCAATCCTCGTCGCGCACGGCTGGTTCTACGTCGTCTACCTCTTCTCGTGCTTCCGCGTGTGGAGCCTCATGCGGTGGCCGTTCCGTCGGTTCGTGTTCCTCGCCCTCGGTGGCGTCGTGCCGTTCCTCTCCTTCTTCCTCGAGGTGCGCACCGCTCGCCGCGTGCGCGCCTACCTCGCCGAGCGCGAAGCCGCCACGGCATCCGCTCCCGTTCCCGCCCCGGAAGGCAACCGGTGACCGAACAGACCGAAACGTCCCAGCGCCCCGTCCTCGTCGTCGACTTCGGCGCCCAGTACGCCCAGCTCATCGCCCGCCGCGTCCGCGAGGCGGGCGTCTACAGCGAGATCGTGCCGCACACCGCCTCAGCAGAGGAGATCGCGGCGAAGAACCCCGTCGGCATCATCCTGTCGGGCGGCCCCTCCTCGGTGTACGAAGAGGGCGCGCCCAGCCTCGACACCGGGGTGTTCGATCTCGACGTCCCCACGCTCGGCATCTGCTACGGCTTCCAGGTCATGGCGAAAGCCCTGGGCGGCGAGGTCGCGAACACGGGCCTGCGCGAGTACGGCGCGACCGATGCCACGATCGTGACCGAGGGCACCCTGCTCGAGGGACAGCCGGTCGAGCAGAACGTCTGGATGAGCCACGGCGACCAGGTCTCGCGCGCCCCCGAGGGCTTCGAGGTGCTCGCCCGCACGGCCCACACGCCCGTCGCCGCGTTCGCGAACGACACCCGTCGCATGTACGGCGTGCAGTGGCACCCCGAGGTCAAGCACTCCGACCACGGCCAGCACGTGCTCGAGAACTTCCTGCACAAGGCGGCGGGCCTGCCCGCCGACTGGAACAGCGGCAACGTCATCGCCGAGCAGGTCGAGCGCATCCGCCAGCAGGTCGGCACCGGCCGCGTCATCTCCGCGCTCTCGGGCGGCGTCGACTCCGCGGTGTCCACGGCCCTCGTGCACGAGGCTGTCGGCGACCAGCTCATCGCCGTGTTCGTCGACCACGGCCTACTCCGCCAGGGCGAGCGCGAGCAGGTCGAGAACGACTACGTCGCCTCCACCGGAGTCAAGCTCATCACCGTCGACGCCCGTGAGACGTTCCTCGAGGCGCTCGCCGGAGTCAGCGACCCCGAGCAGAAGCGCAAGATCATTGGCCGCGAGTTCATCCGCGCGTTCGAGAAGGTTCAGGCCGACCTCGTCGCCGAGGCCAAGGCCGAAGGCGAGCAGGTGCGCTTCCTCGTGCAGGGCACGCTCTACCCCGATGTCGTCGAGTCCGGCGGCGGCGCGGGCACGGCCAACATCAAGAGCCACCACAACGTGGGCGGTCTCCCCGAAGACCTGCAGTTCGAGCTCGTTGAGCCGCTGCGCACCCTCTTCAAAGACGAGGTGCGCGCGATCGGTCGCGAACTCGGTCTGCCCGAAGCGATCGTCGGCCGCCAGCCCTTTCCGGGGCCCGGTCTTGGCATCCGCATCGTGGGCGAGGTCACCGCTGACCGTCTCGAGATCCTGCGTGCGGCCGACGCCATCGCCCGCGCCGAGTTGACCAAGGCCGGTCTCGACAACGAGATCTGGCAGTGCCCCGTCGTGCTGCTCGCCGACGTGCGCTCGGTCGGCGTGCAGGGCGACGGCCGCACCTACGGCCACCCCATCGTGCTGCGTCCCGTCTCGAGCGAAGACGCCATGACCGCCGACTGGACGCGCCTGCCCTACGACGTGCTGTCGAAGATCTCGAACCGCATCACCAACGAGGTGAAAGACGTGAACCGGGTCGTGCTCGACGTGACGTCGAAGCCGCCGGGGACGATCGAATGGGAGTGAGCGTCTAGCTCGCTCCCGCGCCGACGTCGTCGGCCGGCTCCGGGGCACCGTCTCCGGGTCGAGAGCGGGGCCCCTACCCCGATCGACCCGGAGACGGTGCCCCTTCGCCGTCCGGCGTCGGCGGCGCTCTGTCTGGACGCGAAGGGGTGTGGCGGGGGCCCTACCCGGATCGACCCGGAGACGATGCCCCTTCGCCGTCCGGCGCCGGCGGCGCTGCGACGGGATTTGGGGCAGGATCGGCCGGTCGGGGCAGGCGGATCTCGCCCCGAACGGCGGAATCCGCCCCGAAACGGCGCGATGGCCGTGCCCGGCGGCCGACGCGGACGCAAAGGCTGGTGCGGGAGGATAGGGGCGTGATCGACGCCGAGTTCCCCGACGCCTGGTACCTCATCCTCTCGAGCAGACTCATCCCCGATCTCGACGGCGGCTACACCATCTCGACCCTGGCCCGGGCACGTCAGATGGCGGAGGCCGGTGCGTCGCCGCTGCTGCTGACGGTCGACCCCGGCGCGGTCGACGCCCACGCGGCGCACCGGGCGACCTTCGTCGAGCGCGGGGCGGCTGCGGCATCCGAAGTCTTCCGCAACCTCTTCGACGACGCCGTGGCGACCGCCGGGGGAGCGGCCGAGTGGCTGCGCGAGGCGGCGCACCACGGGCACGCCGATCCGACGCTGGAGTACCGCGACGTCGCCGGGGGCGCGGTGTCGCTGCCGAATGTCATCGACCCCGACTGGCTCCTGACGACGGCGCCGATCGTCGTCCGCGACACCGCGGGCGAGCCGGTGGGCGTCATCGACGGATTCGGTGCCCTGTACCGGGCGTGGCTGTCGCACGTTGCCTCGGCGATGCGCGCCGAGATCGATCGGCCGATCGTGGTCATCTGCGAGTCGCGGCAGCTGGGCGAGCTCATCGTCGGGTGGGGCGACGAAGACGTGCGGATCCTGCACACCATTCATACGATCCATCTCGAGCCGCCGTACCGCGCCGACTCCGACCTGAACCGTCTGTGGGCGCGGTGGTTCGAGATCGCGCCGCGCTTCGACGCCGTGCTCTGGCCGACCCTGCAGCAGCGCGAGGAGGTGCGCGCCCGCTTCGGCGCGGAGGCGAATGATGTCGTCGCACCGCACGCCGTCGAGGGGCCGGCGACCGCGGTTCCGTCGAGTCAGCGGGATGCCGGTCGGGTCGTCGTCCTCGGCCGTCTCGCCCCGGGCAAGCGGCTCGACCATGCGATCCGCGCTTTCGCCCGTGTCGCCGACGGTGTGCCCGACGCGCGGCTCGACCTGTGGGGCGAAGGGCCGCAGCGCGGCGACCTCGAGAGGCTCGTCGCAGACTACGGTCTCGGCGCGCGCGTGACCCTGCCCGGCCTCACCTCGAGTCCCGGCACCGTGCTCGACCGAGCCGCGGTCTACCTCACCACCTCGGCTTTCGAAGGGCAGGGGCTCGCGATGGCGGAGGCCCTCGCGCACGGCACGCCCGTCGTCGCGTACGACATCCGCTACGGCCCGCGCGACATGCTCGCCACCGGCGGCGGCATCCTGGTTCCGGACGGCGATGAAGACGCGCTCGCCGCTGCCCTCACCCGCGTGCTGAGGGATGCCGCGCTGCGCGAACGTCTTTCGGCGCAGGCGCGGGATGCCGCGGCCGCGCTGAGCCCGGAGCGGGCGATGACGACGCTCGCAGCCGCGTGCCGCGAATCGTTGTCACGCCCGCGGCGGCGCTGACGCCAGACCGTCGGGCATGGCGCATAGCCTGACGACGGTCGACGCCCGCGGCTTCAGGTACTCGCCGAGCGGCCGGCCCAGGGGTCGTAGTCGGCGATCAGGGCTTCTTGCGCCGGGCGCTCGGCATCCGGAATGTGCTGCAGATTCACGCGGACGCGGTACCAGAGCGAACTCGACCCGCGCATGCCGTCGATGAGCACGTCGGCGGGGTGGAGTTGCTCGGATGCGTCGGGATGCCGCTTTCTCCACGTCTCGAGGGCGTCGAGCGCCTCGGGCTTTGTCTTGGTGCGCGCGACCTCGATGAGGGGCATGGTCGAGGCGCGCCGACCGGAACCGTCGGAGCCGCGCGGCGGCTTCTCGGCGGGGCCGAGCTCCTTGGCGAGGGCGAGGAGGGCGTCGAGCGACCCCGCGGCATCGTCGATGCCGGTGTGTGGGTCGCCGATCGCGCGGAACCGGTCGGGCACGGTGAGGACGGTGAACTCCTCGGGGCGCCGGTCGCGCACCTCGTCCCAGGTGAGGGGAGTGGAGACGCGGGCGTCGGGGAGCGGCCGGATCGAGTAGGCCGATGCCACCGTGCGGTCCTTGGCGTTCTGGTTGAAGTCGACGAAGACGCTCTCGCCGCGCTCCTCCTTCCACCAGCGGGCCGTCGCGAGTCCGGGCGCGCGATTCTCGACCTCGCGGGCGAGGGTCTCCGCGGCGAGGCGCACGTCGGCGTACTCCCAGTCGGGGCGGATGCGCACGAGGATGTGCAGGCCGCGCGAGCCGGAGGTCTTCGGCCACCCGGTGAGGCCGTGATCCTCGAGCACCTCGCGGGCGATGAACGCGACGTCGACGATCTGCGCCCAATCCACACCGGGCATGGGGTCGAGGTCGACGCGGAGTTCGTCAGGGTGGTCGAGGTCTTCGGCGCGCACCGGGTGAGGGTTGAGGTCGAGGCAGCCGAGGTTGACGACCCACGCCAGGCCCGCGGCATCCCGGATCACCGTCTCTTCGGCGGAGGTGCCGGAGGCGTAGCGGAGCGTCGCCGTGTCGATGAAGGCGGGGTGATTCTCGGGGACGCGCTTCTGGAAGAAGGGCTCCTGGTCGAGGCCCTTCGAGAAGCGCTTCAACACCATCGGGCGTCCGCCCGCTCCGCGTAGTGCGCCGTCGGCGACGGCGAGGTAGTAGCGCACGAGATCGAGCTTCGTGAGGCCGGGCTCGGCGAAGACGACGCGGTCGGGGCTGGTGACGCGCACCTCGTGTCCGTCGATGTCGAGGATCTCAGCCGGGGTCTTGGCGGGGCTCATGCAGCGACGCTAGTGCCGTCGCCCTCGGCGGGCAGACCCCTTGCGGCGCGCGGGCGGGGTGGGGCGGTTCCGTCCCGGGGGTGCGAGGGGGTGCGGCGGGCCCGTCCCGTCCGCGGCCGCGCGCGAGGGGGGTGCGGCGGGCGTTGATAAACGCGATTCGCGGGGAGAAACGCGTTGTGCTGGCGTTTCTTCCCGGCGATCGCGTTTATGGCTACCCCCGGGAGTCGGCGGATGCCGCGGCGGGCCCGCGTCGGCCGTCCCGCGCGCGAGGGGGTCAGTGTCGCAGGTCTTGGCATAAACGCGTTTCGCGGGAAGAAACGCGCTGTGCTGGCGTTCCTTCCCGCCGATCGCGTTTATCGCGACCGCCCGGAGTCGCGGCATGCGGCGGCGACGACGAAGGGCCGCCCCGAAACGGGACGGCCCTTCATGCAGAGCGGTGCGTCAGTTGTTGCCGCGGATGATCGCGATCATGCGGAGGATCTCGACGTACAGCCACACGACGGTGACCATGATGCCGAAGGCGCCGACCCAGCCGTAGACGCGCGGGGCGCCGTTGCGGACGCCGCGCTGGATCTGGTCGAAGTCGAGCACCAGCGAGTACGCGGCCATGATGACGACGAGCACACCGAGGATCAGGCCGATCGGGATGCCGGCGATGGTGGCGCTGCGCAGGCCGAACGCCATGCCCTCGGGCAGGACGCCGAACAGCATCAGACCGAGGTTGAGGAGGCTGAACACGAGGTAGCCGACCATCGCGATCATGAAGATCTTCGTGGCCCGCTTCGACGCGCGGATCTTGCCGCTGGCGAAGAGCGCGAGGGTCACACCGACGACCGAGAGGGTCGCGAGCGTCGCCTGCACGACGATGCCGGGCAGCTGGAACTCGAAGAAGGCCGAGATACCGCCGATGAACAGACCCTCGAACGCCGCGTAGGCGACGAAGACGGGGACGGACGGCTTCTTCTTGAAGGTCGCCACCAGGGCCAGGACGAAGCCGACGAGGCCACCGATGATCATCGGTGCGGCGCTCGGGCGCGGGTTGGCGGCGGTGACACCGCTCATCGTCCAGATCCAGCCGACGACGGCGGTGACGACGAGGATGCCGAACAGGGCCAGCGTCTTCATGACGGTGTCTTCGACCGTCATGCGACCGGTGTCGACGGCGCTCGCAGACGGGGCCGAGTAGGCGCCTTCGATCGATGCGGCGGCGGCAGGATCGACGGCCGGGGGCGGGCTGTAGCGCGTGTTGGCGCCACCGGCTCGAGGGTCCTGGAACGCCGGGGTATTGAATGCCGGGTTGTTGAGGGCCACGGGAACTCACACTCCAAAGATGGTGATCACAGCACCGTGCTGTCAGACAACACTAGCCGAGCAGCGCGTCGGAATCCCTGTGCTGACTGGGATTCTGCTATGAGCGATACTGTCGTTCACCCGAGGCTCGTACGCTTCCCGAGTGCCTCTCGTCATCGGCCACCGCGGTGCGCCCGGATACCTCCCGGAGCACTCGCGAAGCTCCTACCTGCTCGCGATCTCGGCGGGAGTGGATGCCGTCGAGCCCGATGTCGTCCCTACGCGCGACGGCGTGCTGGTGGTGCGGCATGAGAACGAGATCGGTGCGACCACCGACATATCGCTACGGCCGGAGTTCGCCGACCGCCGCACGACGAAGGTCGTCGACGGCGAGCGGATGACCGGCTGGTTCGTCGAGGACCTGACCTGGGACGAGCTCGGTACGCTCCGGTGCCGCGAGCGGATCCCCGCCCTCCGTCCCGACAGTGCGGCGCACGACGACACCGAGCCCGTGCTGCGGCTGCGAGACGTGCTCGATATCGCGCGGGCCGGCGGCGTCGGCGTCGTGCTCGAGATCAAGCACGCGGCATCCTTCGCCCGGCTCGGCTTCGACATGGCGGCGCTGGTCGAGGCGGAGCTGCGAGAGGCGGGATGGGTGGATGCCGTCGACGCCCTCGTCATCGAGTCGTTCGAGCCGCTGGTGCTGGCGCGGCTGCGGGAGCGCGGCATCCGGGTCCCCCTCATCCAGCTCGTCGACCGAGGAGGGGCGCCGTGGGATCTGCGCGCGCGCGACGGCTCGGAGGCTGCGACGTACGCGTCGATGCTTACGCCGCGGGGCCTCGACTCGCTCGAGGCCGAGGTCGACGGCCTCAGCGTCGACAAGGGCCTGCTGTGGGATATCCCCGAGCTGGCGCGGGAAGCGAAGGCGCGCGGGCTGACCGTCTTCGCGTACACGTGCCGCCCGGAGAACGTCTTTCTGCTGCCGACGTATCGCCTGCCGGGCGCCGACGCGGCCTTCGGCGACTACCGACGCGAGTGGACGGTGCTGCGCGAGGCCGAGCTCGACGGGGTGTTCGTCGATCACCCCGACTTGGGGGTGGAGTTCTTCCGGCCGTGATCGTGGGCGGGCGGGCCGGGCTCCGGAGAAGTCGAACGTCGCGGCCGCTCGCGGGCGCGGAGTGCGCCGCTGCGCGGGTGATCCTCCGGAGTCCGGCGCGCGAGCGGCGGCTGACGTGAGCCGCCTGCACCCACCACCCGGCACGCGAGCACGGGCGGACGCACGCCGCGCAACCCCGCCGTGCGGCCCGATCTGCCGCGCGAGGATGACCGCATGACGGTGGACGTGACGGTGGTCGGCGGCGGTATCTCGGGGCTCGCGTGCGCGCGGGCGGTGCGGGATGCCGGACGCACGGTGCGAGTGCTCGATCGCGGGCGGCGCGTGGGTGGGCGTCTGGCGAGCCGGACGATCGACGAGCGCCCCGTCGATCTCGGCGCCTCGTACTTCGTCGTCGGTGAGGCCGAGGACTTCGCCCACGTCGTCGCGGACTGGGAGGAGCGCGAGCTCGCTCGCCCGTGGACGGATACGTTCCAGGTCATCGACGCCGACGGCACGAAGACGCCGAAGCCCGGGCCGATGCGGTGGGCCGCCCCGCTCGGACTCCGCACGCTCGCGCTGGATCTCGCCGAGGGGCTCGACGTCGAGACGGAACGGCTCGTCGAACGGGTGGCGCCGTACCGGGTCGACGGCGAGGACGCGGGCGAGGTCGTGCTCGCGATGCCCGCGCCCCAGGCCGCCCGCCTGACGGGGGACGCTCCGGGCGGGTCGCAGGAGTGGGATCCCGTGATCGCGGTGGTGCTGCGGTGGGACGAACGGCAGTGGGATGCCGACCTGCACGGTGCCTTCGCCGACGGCGACGCCGACGTCACCTTCATCGCCGATGACGGCGACCGGCGCGGCGACGGCGCCCCCGTGCTCGTCGTGCACACCACGGCCGATCGAGCGCGTCGGCATCTCGACGATCCCGACGGAGCGATCGCCCCCGTGCTCACCGCGACGCGCCGCCTGCTGCGCATCGACGCCGAGCCCGCGGCCGCGCGCGCTCACCGCTGGACGTTCGCACGCCCGGCCGAGACCACGGGCGAGCCCTTCTTCCGCTCGCCCGGACTCTCGGCCTGCGGTGATGCCTGGGGAGGGAAGCGCCGCCGTGCGCACCGCATGGACCTCGGGTGACGCGCTCGGGCGGGCCTTGGCGGCATCCTGAGTCCGACGGCGCCGGGTCGAGACGAACGAGCCCGCGGCGGCGCCGACACGCGCGGGCGTCGGCGCCGGCCGGATTGCCGATCGTGCCGCGGAATCGCCCGCCGGTCGCGCGCTCGGGGCGGCCCCTCCGGCGGGGGCGGTGTCGGAGGCCCCCTCTAGGGTGGGGCGCATGGATGCCGGTATCGACGTCGCAGGGGTGAAACGGTCGTTCGGGGCGGTCCACGCCGTCCGCGAGGTCACGTTCACAGCGGCGCCGGGGCGGGTGACCGGTCTCGTCGGCCCGAACGGATCGGGCAAGACGACGCTGATGCTCATGCTCGCGTCGCTGCTGCGTCCCGACGAGGGGCGGATGCGTCTCGGCGGCGTCGACCCGGTGGCCGATCCGGCAGGAGTCCGGCGGCTGCTCGGATGGATGCCGGATTCGCTCGGCGCCTGGCCGAGCCTCACCGCGCGCGAGGTGCTCGTCGCCACCGCACAGCTCTACGACCTGACGCGCGAGGCCGCGCGCACCCGCGCCGACGAACTGCTCGAGCTCGTGGATCTGACCGCGCTCGCCGCCTCGCCGGCGCGGGTCCTCTCGCGCGGGCAGAAGCAGCGCCTCGCCCTCGCGCGGGCGCTCGTGCACGACCCGCGAGTGCTGCTGCTCGACGAGCCGGCATCGGGCCTCGATCCGCAGGCCCGCATCGCGCTGCGCGTGCTGCTGCGACGCCTCGCGGCGGAGGGGCGCACGATCCTGATCTCGAGTCACGTGCTGTCCGAACTCGAAGAGGTCGTCGACGACGCGGTGTTCCTCGTCGAAGGGCGCACGGTCGGCAGCGATCGCATCGCGGCGGCTGCCACCCGGGTTCGCGTGTGGCGCGTGCGTGCGGCCGCCGACACCGCCCGGCCGATGGATGCCGTCCGCCTCGACATCGCGTCCGCTCTCGGCCGCACGGGGCCCGAGGTCGGCGTCGACCGACGCGATGTGCTCGTGCCGTTCGCCGACGAGGCCGCCGCGGTCGCGGGGCTTCGTTCGTTGGTCAGCGCCGGGCTGCCGATCGTGGAGTTCGCGCCGGCGGTCGGCGATCTCGAGCACGCGTTCCTCGATCTGAGAGCCGACGCAGCGGGCACCCCCGACGCGGCCTCGACGCCCCGATCCTCCCCGGGCGCCGCTCCGACTCCCGAGTCGGCGCACCCCTCGCCTCGTTCGCCCTCACCGTCGCCCGGTGCGCCGCCGAGACCGGCCGCCCCGCCCGAAAGCCGGTCCGACGACGGGAGCAGCGCATGAACCTCCACCGCCTTCGCACGATCGTCGGGATCGAGCTGCGACAGCGCGTGCGCTCCGTCGCCTGGTACGTCCTGCTCGGCGTCTTCGCCGTCATCCTGGTCGGGTTGCTGGTGCTGTCGTTCGCCTCGTTCTCCCTGTGGAGCGGTGGCAACGAGCTGTTCTTCTCGTTCGTCATCATGCTGGTGCTGTTGCTCGTGCTGCTCGTGTCGCCGACGTTGAGCGGCAGCGCCGTCAACGGCGATCGGGATGCCGCGACCCTCGCGCCCGTGCAGATCACGCTCGCCACCACGGTGGAGATCGTCGTCGGCAAGTTCCTCGCCGCCTGGATCTCGGGACTCGCGTTCCTCGTGGTCGCTCTGCCCTTCCTGCTCGTGTCGACGTTCGCGGGCGAACTGAATCCGCTGGTCATCCTCACGTCGCTGCTGATCCTGGTGATCGAGGTGGGAATCGTCGCGGCGATCGGCGTGGGGCTGAGCGCGATCCTCGCCAGGCCGCTCTTCTCCGTCGCGAGCACGTATCTCATCGTCGCCGCCCTGACGATCGGCACCCTCCTGGCCTTCGGTCTCGGGTCGACGGCGCTGCGATCGACGCAGGAGACCGTGGTGCGCGACATCGACGTCGACTCGGTGCCGGTGGGATGCAACCCCTACGGTCCCACCGACCGGGAGGGGTGTCCGTCGCCCTCGGAGATCGGGTGCGTCGAGACGACCTCGTATCGGGAGGTGCCGCGCTTCGACCGGGTGTGGTGGCTGCTCGCCGCGAACCCGTTCGTCATTCTGGCCGATGCGACGCCGCCCACGTACGACGAGGAGTACGGCTCGCCGAGTGATCTGTTCTCGCAGATCGCGTACGGCGTCCGCTTCGCGCAGATCCCTCCCGAGCCTCGCGAGGTGGTGCAGTCGTGCGGGCAGTACCTCTCGCAGGATCAGCCCCCGTACGAGACGCCCGAGCAGCAGATTGCCGGGACGACCCCGAGCTGGTTCGTCGGTCTGCTCGTTCAGGTCGTGCTCGCCGGCGGTCTGATGGCTTGGGGGATCGCCCGTACGCGGACGCCGGCGAAGCGACTGCCCCCGGGGACGCGTATCGCCTAGGAGCGCGTCGTCTCGCGCGCGGATATCGGCGGGGAGCACCGCCGGAGCCTCGCGTCGTGCGAGAGGGGAACGGCTCGCGCGCGGGGTCTGGCGAGGCGACAGTCTCCGGGGACGCGTATCGCGCAGCAGTGCGAGGCGGCGCGTGCGAACGCTGATGGCCGCAGCGCGGGCCTCGGGGCGCGTCGCCAGTGGAGCCTTAGCGCGGGAGCCCGGACACCGCCGCTGGTGGGTCCGCCGCGCAGCCGCTCCGCGAGCTCCGGCGACCTTTCAGCGCAGCCGCTCCGCGAGCGACGCCCACCCTTCAGCGCAGCCGCTCCGCGAGCGACGCCGACCCTTCAGCGCAGCCGCTCCGCGAGTGCCATGGCATCCCATGGCGCTCGTCCGCGCGCATCGTTGTCGAAGTACGCGTAGACGTCGCGGGGCAGCCCGTCGGGCGTTGCCGAGCCGTCGAGCCAGCCCCGGATGCGATCGGCCCACGTGTCGAGCTCGGCGTCGGTGTACCCGCTGGCGTAGAGCTCGCGAGAGCCGTGGAGGCGCACGTAGACGTGATCGGCGGTGACGGCGTCGAACGCCGGCCAGCGTCCGGCCGTGTCGGCGAGCACGAGGGCGACGTCGTGCGCGCGCAGCACCTCCACGGCGCGCGGGTCGGCGAACGACGCCGAGCGGGGTTCGAGCGCGTGACGCAGCGGCACATCGCTCTCGATGTCGAGCCAGGTGCGTCCGTCGAGCCGCTGGTCGTGGTTTCGGGCCAGCGCGAGGGCGTCACCGCTGGTTCGCGGCAGCTGTGCGAGGAAGTCGTCGAGGACACCGGCGTCGAATTCGAGGCGCTCGGGGAGCTGCCAGAGGAACGGGCCGAGCGTCGGTCCGAGGGCGAGCACGCCGGAGGCGAAGAAGTTCGCGAGCGCGGTGTGCACGCCGACGAGCCGCAGCATGTGCGTGACGTACCGCGAGCCCTTCACGGCGAACACGAACCCGTCGGGCACCTCGGCGCGCCAGCGCTGGTAGCTGGACGGCCGCTGCAGGGAGTAGAACGACCCGTTCAGTTCGACGCTCGGCATCCGCTCGGCGGCGTACGCGAGCTCGCGCCGCTGCACGAGCCCGCGCGGGTAGAAGTCGCCGCGCCAGCGCGGATACCGCCACCCTGAAATGCCGACGAACGCCGAGGCGGTCAGGCGTGGCCCTCCGCGGCGGGGAATCCGGGGTCGGGCTCGAGGGCGTCACCGGTGTGATCGTCGAGGTTCACGTGCTCTTCGGCCTGCGCGGCGTCTTCGCGCACGTCGTCGGTCACCGCATCGGTGGGGGCGGCGGAGTCGGCGCGGGCGTCGTCGGCGTGACGGGACGGAATGTCAGGAGTGCTCATGCGCCCACGGTGCCGCACGTGCGCGGCCCGGTGTACCGGCTTGACAGCGCGGCCGTCTCGCTCGTTGAGAGGGCGTCGCCGGGGGCGAGGCCGTGCTGCGGGGCGGGTCGCGGCGGGTTTGGGGCGTGATCGGCGAGTCGGGGCGTGATTTCGCCGCCCCGACGTGCGAAAGCCGCCCCAACCCGGGTACTCCTGCTCCAGGGTGCGAATCTCGCCCCAAACCCGGTCTTGCCGCTCTGGGCGTGCGCTGCTTGAGTCGGGGCGAGGTTTGGGGCGTGATCGGCGTCTTGGGGCGTGATTTCTCCGCCCCGACGTGCCGAACACACCTCAAACCCGGCCCTTCGGCTCCGAGCGCACGCGGGCAAGAACGACGCGTTCAGTTGGTGGCATCCGGAATCGACGGTGCCGCCGCGGGCCACGCCGGTAGCGGATCGTCGAACGCCACCCACGCCGAGGGGCCGGCGGCGAGTTCGTCGTCGGTGAGTGCCGCCTGGTCGAGGACGTGCGCCAGCTTCGGGGCCGAGAGATCGAGGCCGGTGAACGCGATCTCCTGCCCCATTCCCATGCGGCCGTCGTCGGCGCCCAGGGGCTCGATCCACATCGCCGACCCGACGTGCTCCCATCGGGCGAGGATGCCGGGACGCGACGCGAGACGGCAGAATCCGGCGGAGCGCACGAGGCGTCCGGCCGCGCCCTCATCGAGACGGTCGAGGGCGGCCGACAGGCGCGCGGGATGGAACGGGCGCAGCTGCTCGTAGCGCAGGGTCATGACGCGGTTGTCGCTCATGTAGGGGTCGTGCTCGCCGTTGAGCGCGCGCACCCAGCCGGCGCGCTCGAGGATCTCGCCCTCGTGCACGGCTTCGGAGCGCAGATCGCTCAGGGGATCGCGCGAGAGCCGCACGACAGCGGTGGGATTCAGGTGCGACGCGAGCGCCATCTGTACGGCGAGCGCCGGCGTGGGCACCTGTTCCCAGTTGATCCAGACGATGCGGGTCGCCAGCTCCAGCGCGAGCGCGGCCTGCCGGGCGCGCGCGCCGACGTCGCCGCGGGTGTCGCCGACGCGGACGGATGCCACGAGCGGGGCGTCGTCGAGAAGATCGCCGATCATGTGCCGGGCGTCGACCACGCACACCGCCTCGACCTCGGCGCCGCCCCGTGCGCCGATGGCGTGGATGAGGTCGACATCGCCCGCGAGGTCGACGACGACGTCCGCATCGGCCGGACGGGATCGGGGGTGCGGCAGGGCGTGCGGGGAGCGCAGGTCGGCGTATCGCAGCAGGTGCAGCGAGCGGTCGAGCGCGACGGCGGTGCGTTCGGCGTAGGCGCGGCGTTCGGGGGCGCAGACGCCCATGACGGCGATCGTTCGGCTCATGGCATCCACCTCTCGTTTGTCAGGGAGCTCTCGACACCTTACCGTGTTGTTGAGAACGGTTATCAACAAGGAGGATGCCATGAAGGTTCGCGCGTCGATCAAGTCGCTCAAGAAGCAGCCCGGGGCGCAGGTCGTGCGCCGCCGCGGCAAGATCTTCGTCATCAACAAGCTGAACCCGCGGTTCAAGGGGCGTCAGGGGTGATGCGCGCGGGGTCTCGATAACGCGAACGAGAACCGTTCCCGATTAGGTGAACACATTGCAATCTGTGCATGTGTATGGTGTCGTGGATGCCGTGGACATGATCGCCGGGCTCGACGAGGCTGCGGAGCTGTTCAAGGTTCTCGGCAACGAGTCGCGACTCGCGCTCGTGTGGCTGCTGAGCCGCGAACCGCTCCTGGTCGGCGCGCTCGCCGACCAGGCCGGCCTGTCGCAACCGCTGGTGTCGCAACACCTGCGGACGCTGCGGCAGGCGGGGCTGGTGAGCTCGGAACGCGAGGGCAAAGAGATCCGCTACGCCCTCACCGACCAGCACGTCGCGCACGTCGTGCTCGATGCGATCGCCCACGCACAAGAATCGACCGACCAGGGGAACGAACAATGAGCATCGCTGAAACCCACGCCGAGCACTCCGTCGACGAGCACGCCCACGGCGACGACTGCGGCCACCAGAAGATCCAGCACGGCGACCACGTCGACTACGTGCACGGCACGCACCACCACGCCCTGCACGGCGACCACTACGACGAGCACGAATCGAAGGCCGAGCACACGGTCGACGAGCACGCGCACGGCGACGACTGCGGGCACGAGAAGGTCGAGCACGACGACCACGTCGACTACGTGCACGACGGGCACCGTCACTCGCTGCACGCCGACCACTACGACGAGCACTGAGTTCGAGCGGCATCCCGTGTCACGAGCGCGGGATGCCGGGAGTGGGGGCCCGCTTCTCCTTCGGGAAAGGCGGGCCCTTCCGTCTGCCGACGGCGGCGTCGTCTCAGGCGTCCCCGTGACGTTTCCAGTTGGCGGGCAACGGCGCGAGCTGCAGGCGAGTCCGGTCGGCGCGGAAGGCGTCGAGCGCCCACTCGAAGGGCGCCCCCGCGTCGTCCCAGGCGATGCGGCGCAGCACGAGGAGCGACGCGCCCTGATCCACGTCCAGCGCATCGGCCTGCTCGGCATCCGCTGAGACACCCTCCACCGTCTCCTCCGTCCTGCCGATGCGAAGGGAGAAGACATCGCGCAGCAGGGCGTATAGCGAGCCCGACAGATCCGCGCGTTCGATACCGGGGAAGCGTTCTGCCGGAAGCACCGATTCGTCGAGCGACCAGCTGCTGCCCTTCACGCTGCGCAGCCGCCGCAGCCGGACGACGGGTGCGCCCGGGTGCAGGCGCAGAGCGCGGGCTTGCGCGGGGGTCGCCTCGACGACCTCGCACCCCCGGACCTTCGTCATGACGTCGTATCCCTGCTGGCGCGCGATCGCCGGCACGCCCAGTGTGGTCTTGACCTGCCGCTGCAGCTTGCCGTCGTCGGCGAAGACGCCACCGGTGCGTCCCATCGCCCGACGCACCTCGTTGCCCGCTTCGAGACGGTCCAGGGCCCAGCGCAGAGCGGCCCGGCTGACGCCGAACCGCTCCGCGAGGCCACGCTCGCTCCCGAGGCGCTCGCCGGGGAGGAACGCGTTGGCCGTCATCCATTCACGCAGTCGATGCTGCGCGACCTCCCCGGCCGTGCCCGTCGTCATGGGTCAATGTTCGACCACCGACAGGGCCTCGTCCAACGCGGCGATGACCGGGTCGATGTCGGAGGACTGGAAGGCGAGCGGGGGTCGCAACTTCAAGACATTGCCGTGGGGCCCGGCGACGGAGGTCAGCACGCCCCGTCGGCGCAGTTCCTCGAGCACCCGCAGTGCCGCCACGGTCGCGGGCTCCTTGGTGTCGCGATCGGTCACGAGCTCGAAACCGATGAACAGGCCCGCCCCTCGCACGTCGCCGACGAGCGGGTGCGTCAGCGCCAGCATCGACAGGCGCTCGAGCAGCTCCGCGCCGACGCGAGCGCTGTGCTCCATCAGGCGCTCCTCCTGCAGCGTGCGCAGCACCGCAGATGCCGCGGCCATCGATACGGGATTGCCGCCGAATGTGTTGAAGTACGGCAGATGGTCGCTGAAGGCGGCGAGCACGTCGCCCCGGGCGACGAGGCCCGAGACCGGCATCCCGTTGCCCATGGGCTTTCCGAGCGTGACGATCTCGGGGTCCAGATGATGACGGTCGAACCCCCAGAACGTCTCGCCGGTGCGTCCGAAGCCGGGCTGCACCTCGTCGGCGATCACCACGCCGCCGCCCGCCCGAACCGCGGCCGCCGCGTCGGAGAGCATGCCCCGCGGCCCGGGGAGCACCCCGTCGGAGGAGAGGATCGAGTCCACCAGCAGGGCGGCGACACCGTATCCGTGCTCGTCCAGGTCGGCGATCGCGGCGCGCACGTCGGCGGCGAACCTCGCACCCGCGGCATCCCCCTCCCGGTAGGTGTCGGGGGCGGCGACCGTTCGCACCTCCGGGGCGAGGGGCTGGCCCGATCCGAGCGCCGGCGATGCTCCGCTGGTCAGGTCGCTCGTGCCGTGGTACGCCTCGGCCGTGACGATGATGCCGCGGTGACCGGTGTACTGCCGCGCGACGCGGATGGCCAGATCGTTCGCCTCCGAGCCCGTGCACATGTACATGGCCCGATCGATGTGCGCGGGGAACGTCTCCAGCAGGCGTTCGGTGTAGTCCACGATGGTCTCGTGCACGTAGCGGGTGTGCGTGTTCAAGCGGGACATCTGCTCGGTGACCGCGGCGACGACGGCCGGGTGGCAGTGGCCGAGGCTCGCGACGTTGTTGTACATGTCGATGTACTCGCGGCCCTCCGCGTCCCACAGGCGCGCACCCTCACCGCGCACGAGGTGCACCGGCTCGCGGTAGAACAGGCGGTACGCCCCGCCCAGCACGCGCTGACGTCGGCCGATGAGCCGCTGCAGGTCGGTCTCGTCGCCGTCGGCGGCGAATCCGCGGAAGCTGTTGGCTTCCATGATGCTGGAGCCGCTCATCGCGCCACCCCCTCGGCGGCGACGATCTTCTCGTCGACCGGCTCGGACGGCATCCGGTTCCAGCTCGGCGCCAGGATGAGCGCGGCGACCACCGTGGCGCCGCCGAACACCAGGAACAGCGTCGACCCTTCGAAGTAGCCGGGGAGCAGGCCCCCGAGCACGGCTCCCACGGCGCCGGCGCCGTTGACGAAGCCGATGGATGCCGCGGCGGAGTCGTCGGTGCCGAAGTCGACGGCAGCGACCGCGGACACGACCGAGTCGGCGCTGTACAGGGCGAAACCGAGGGCGGCGAACATCAGTGCCAGACCCCACACCGATCCCGTGGCCGTGAGCGGGTAGAACAGAGCCAAGCAGACGGCGGTCACCACGAGGGCGATGACGGCCACCGGAGCGCGTCGTGCGCCGAAGAGGGTGTCGGAAACCCACCCGGCCACGATGGGAGCAGCGAGTCCGGCGACGCCGAACGTGACCGGCAGGACGATGGCCGACAGGAAGTCGAGATCGGGGATGCGTTCGACCGCGATGATCGGGCCCCACAGCAGGATCGCGTACCGGGCGGGCTTGAGAAGGAAGTACACCGCCCCGAGGCGCACGACGTCGCGGTTGCGCAGCGCGTCGCGAAGGGCTTGGAAGGTGGAGCGGGTGCGCCGGGGAGCGGCGACCGCGTCGCCGGTGGTGTCGACGGCGCTCTCACGAACGAGCCCGGCGTCCTCGGGGGCGTTGCGCTGGAAGATCGCGAACAGCACGGCGACCGCCGCCACGATGAGCGCCGCCGCGATGAAGGCGGCCCGCCACGAGTCGAACACGGAGTACGCGAACCACCCGGCCAGGGGTGCGCCGACGAGTCCGCCGAAGACGTACGTCGTCGACCAGAACCCGATGACGCGCCCGCGCGTGGCGGGGGAGAAGAACTGCGACACGTTCTTCAGCAGGGGTCCCCACCCCGACGACTGCGCGAGGCCCTGGACGATCACCAGCGGCAGGAAGAGCACGAGCGCCGGCACGACGCCCATCAGCAGGGCCGCGGCGGCCGAGCTGATCAGACCGCCGATGATCACGACACGTGCTCCCCAACGGTTGGCGATGCTCCCCCACACGAACTGCCCCACGGCGTAGGCGATGAGGTAGGCGGCGTCGAGGTTGCCGAGCATCTCTCGGGTGAGGAATTCGCTGGCCGACGGGTCGTCGAGGATGCCGAGCTTCGCCGCCGACATCGCCTGTCGGGTCACGTAGAACGCGGCGTAGGCGATCCAGGTGATCGCGAAGATGCGCACCTGCCAGTGCCGAACGGTGCGCGTGCGGCCCGCCGTCGTTCCTCTCTCAGCCGTCAAGGGCGTGTCGGTCATGGGTCTCAGCTCCTCCTCCCACGCCGTCGGTCGGGTGGGTCGGCACGACGCTAATGGTCGATTTTCGCGCGTCCCGGGGCGGTGACGAGGCTCTTACGAAACCGACCCCAACCATTTACGCCGAGGGCTCATCGGCGGCAACCATTTACGTCCGAGTGACAATCCGCCGCTTTCTCCGCGCGAAGACCCGCCGTCTCCGACACCCGCGGAGCGCAGCCTCCGGCGGCTCGGAACCCGTGCCCGCTCAGGCCTGGACGCGGAAGGAGCGCCCCTCGAACGTCACGACGTCGCCGACCTGCAGCTGCCGACCGCGGCGGCGATCGATCTCGCCGTTCACCTTCACGTAGCCGTCGATGATCGCCTCTTTCACGTCACCGCCGGAGTCGAGCATGCCGGCGTACTTCATGAACGAGCCGAGGCGGATCATCTCGCTGCCGACGGGGACGTCCTGGGGTGCGGGGGAGGTCATGCCTCCAGCATGACAGTCGGGTCGACGCCGCAGCTCATTCCGGATCCGTCGCTTGCGCCGCACGCCTCCACTGCGCGACGAACGGCGGCAACTCGACGGTCAGAGACACCCATAAGAACTCGTCGTTCATGGCGCGATACCCGGAGTGCGACGCGATGTTGCGCATCGTCCGGAGGGCCCGCACCACCTCGTCCGGGGTGCCTGTCAGGAAGTCCGCGAAGTCATCGACCTCGAAGAGGGCTGCCGCACGGATCACGGCCATCGAGCCCGACGCATAGGCGGGTGAGTTGCGGCACAGGTCACTTCTGCCACCGCTCGTCGCGTGGAGAACGAACGCGTCGATGGCGTCGAGGCTGTCGAGGAAATTCTCCCGAGCCACGTCTTTCGACGAGTTCTCCGCCCGCGGCGCACGCGTGAAACGTGCGGCCGCCGGTTCTGGACCCGTCACAGCGCCACCGTCGGTGTGGATGCCAGGAACGCAGGGCGCCGCTCGTCGTCGACGATCACATCGATTGGGAAGCCCGTGAGCTCCTCGACGGAGTTCGTGAACGCGGCGATGTCGAAGTATCCGCGGCCGCTGTCGACGCGGGCGAGGAGATCGATGTCAGATGTGAAGTGATCGGCCCCCGTTGCGACAGAACCGAACACTCGGATGTCGCGAAGTCCATATCGCGCTCCCGCGTCGACGATCGCCCCGGCATGCTCCTCCACCGCCAGACTCGGGCGGTAGTCAGCCGCCCGGAGGAGGCGCATCAAGGCGTCCTCGCTGGGGGTTCGCAATCCTGTCTCGATCGCCGCGACATTCGGCTGACTCATTCCGGCGGCGCGCGCCAGCTCGGCCTGAGACATCCCTCGATCGATGCGTGCAGCGCGCACGAGCTGAGGTGCGCGGTAGCGGTCGAACCGTACGCTCACGGTATACCTCCGTGGTATATCGTACGGCAGCCGATCGCGGCCGTCTCGGTGAGGCGTTCATGGCCGGCCGGGCGGCGAGGGACATCGCATCGCAGCCGAGCGCGGCACGCCCTGCAGGCGACGGTGCCGTGCTCGGGTGAAGGCCAAGCGATTCGTCGAGCGGAAGTGGACGCGACGGCGGGAGTCGAACCCGCCACGCCTTCGGTTATGAGCCGAGGCCCGGGACCGCCCGGATCGCCGCGATGTGACCTCAACGCTAACCCGAGGTGCGGGAGGGACTGAAGAAGCGTTGCGAGACGTGACGCGATATGTCGCCGTGTGGCGCTCAGCCGGCGCGGCGGCCGTCGATGATCGCCCGCGTGGAGTGCTCGAGATGAGCGCGCACCGCTCGCTCGGGGTCGGCCAGGGCCAGCGCGACGTAGGCGCGATGCTCGGCGGTGAGCGAGCCGGGCGCGTACGCCGGCCGCACGTGCGTGAGCAGCAGGTGCATCTCGGAGTCGAGGCGCCGGTACTCCTGCGCGATCCGTGGCGAGCCCGCCGCCTCGACCAGCGCGAGGTGCACGCGCGCGTGCGCGGCGAGCGTCGCCGGCCAGTCGCCGGTTTCCTCGGCCGCGGCGAGGTCGTCGAGCGCCGCGTCGACGCCGGGAGGATGGATGCCGCGGTCGCGGACGATCCGCAGCGCCTCGGTCTCGAGGGCGCACCGCAGCTGCTGCAGGGCCACCAGGGCGTCGTCGTCGAGCGACGAGACGCGCACGCCGCGGTACGGCTCGGCGGTGGCGAGGTGGTCGGCGGTGAGTTTCGCGAGCGCGGTGCGCGCGGTATGACGGGAGACGCCGTGCGCGGTGCTCAGTTCCTCCTCCCGAAGCGGGGTGCCGGGGGCGAGGTCGCCCGACAGGATGCCGGCGCGCACGGCGTCGGCGACCGCGTCGGCGGTGCGCGGGCCCGGGGCGGCTGTCGTCCGGCGAGGCGGGGGGATCACGGGGGCCGTGCGGGAACTTTTCCCGACCGGGGGAGGGGGCACCGCCGCGGAACCGCCTGCGCCGTCCGTTACGGCGGCCGGGTGGAGCTCGGGACGCGACACCGCAGCGGCGCCCTCGTTCGCGTCACGCTCGGGCCGTGGCATCCGCGATCCCCTCCCGTCGACGCGACGGAACCGACACCACGGCGAGGCCTACCGCGATGAGCGCGAGGCCGAGAGCGCCCAGCGGGGTGAGCTGCTCGTGCAGCACGAACAGCCCCAGCAGGGTGGCAGCGAGCGGCTCGGCGAGGGTCAGGGTCGACACCGTCACCGCGGTCAGGCGCGTCAGGCCCCAGCCGAACAGCAGGTACGCGATCGCGGTCGTCACCACTCCGAGCCAGACCGCCAGGGCGAGGCCGTTCGGGGTGACCAGCCACGATGACCCGGCGATCAGCAGCACCGGGACGCTGGCGACGGCGGCGACCCCGAAGACGGTGCCCATGACGCGTGTGGAGTCCCACCCCCTCTCGATCAGCGCCTTGCCGCACACCGTATAGAGGGCGTACGACATCCCCGCCCCGGCCGAGGCGAGCAGGCCGCCGGGGCCGAGAGTCACCGAGCCGCCGGTCACGCCCGACACGAGCACGACGCCCGCCAGGGCGATGGCGGTGGCGAGCATCCATCGTGAGGAGGGTGCGCGGCGCAGGCGCACGGCATCCACGATCCCCGTCGCGATCGGGGCCGAACCCAGCGCGACCACCGTGCCGATGGCGACGCCGTTCTCGCGCGTGCCGAGGAAGAAGAGGGGCTGGTAGGCGAGCACGCCGATCGCGCCGATGGCGATGAGCGCCGACGTCGACGCGCGCGAGCCGCCCGCCGCACGCACGGAGGAACGCCGGGCCAGGGCGATGAGGCCCAGGATGCCGCCGCCCACGACGATCCGCGCGGCGCCGACCGCGAGCGGAGAGGCGTCGACCCCCGCGAGCGCCTGCGCGGTGCCGGTCGTCGAGAAGCACAGGGCCGCGGCGAGAACGGCCAGCGCGGGAAGCATGGATGGATTGTTACACAATCTCGCATGACGTGGAGGCCGGAAGGCGGCGGGTAACGTAGATGCATGGCGACGACGACGGGGCGAGGCATTCTGGCCCTGGGCGTCATTGGCATCCTTGTCGTCTCGGGCGCGATCCTCGCCGTGGTGGTCGATCCGTTCACCCGCGAGCCGATGACGGTCGACCCCGCGACCGAGTGGTCGGCGCGGGTCCTGCTCGTGCTCGGGGTGACCTGGGTCGGCATCGGCATGGTGGCCGCGCGTACGCGGCTCGTGCGCCGCCCCGGAGCCGCGGCGGCACGCGCCAGCTGGATCGCGTCGACGAGGCCGTGGCGGGCGCGGGAGTCGAGTCTCGGCCTGCTTCCCCTCGACCGCTGGCTCATGATGCTCGTCCCGGGGGGCATTCTCGTCGCCACACGCATCGTGCAGGCTCCACGCGACGGGCTCTGGAGCGTCGCATTCGCGATCCTGGGGTGGCTCGTGTTCGCCGTCGCCGTGCGTCTGCTGCTCGGGCGACGCTCGCCGTGGCCGATCATCGCCGCGGTCGGCGGCGCCATCGTGCTGCGCTGCGTGGTGGCGCTGATCGCCGTGTCGCTCTCGGGGCTCGACGGCGTCTGGCCGGAGCTGTGGTCGTCGTCGGCCCTGCGCATCCTCTACGTGACGGTGGCGTTCGCGCTGGTCGCGTGGGTCTTCGTCGTCGCCGGGTGGTCGCTCGGCGCGCAGCTCGGACCCCGTCGCGCCGCGGGCGTCGCGCTCGCCGGAATGGGGGCGGCCTACGCGCTGCCGGCCGCGACGATCGCCGTCATGGGTGCCCGCGATGCGCTGCGTTCCTGGAACGAGCAGGTCGGCGTGCTGCCGTGGGACCTCGCCCGCCTCACCGGCGTGCGCGAGGGCGCTTTCCCCGTCGAGGTCGTCGCCACCACGGCGGCGATCGGCGCGGTGGTCACCCTCGCCGGCATCCTGCTCGCCCTGCCGAAGCGCACTGCCGACCGGGTGCGCTGACGCGGTTCCCCCGCGCCGTCGCCGAGGCTGCGGGGCCGGCGTTCCGGGCGACGACGTTCAGCGCGTGAGCGTCTTGTCGAACGGCCCGCCGCGGCGGATCTCGCGCACCTCGGTGCCCAGCGGCATGAGCGACACCGGCACGAGCTTGAAATTCGCGATGCCGAGCGGGATGCCGATGATCGTGACGCACAGCAGGAACCCCGTGAAGATGTGCCCCAGCGCCAGCCACCAGCCGGCGAGCACGACCCAGACGATGTTGCCGAGGAGCGAACCGAGGCCGGCGGTGGGCTTCGACACCGTCTCGCGACCGAACGGCCACAGGGCGTAGACGCCGATGCGGAACGACGCGATGCCCCACGGGATCGTGATGATCAGGATGCAGAGCACCACACCCGCGGCGAGGTAGCCGAGGAAGAGCCAGAAGCCCGACAGGATCAGCCACAGGATGTTGAGGATGAGGCGCATGGGTCCATCTTCGCGTCCGCGGCTGAGTGGCATCCATGGTTTGACAGGGTCCGCCTAACCGGGTGAGACGGCCCGCGCAAGCGCCCCTCGCGTGTCGCCCCGTGCGGTTTAGCGTGGAGCCATCGAGGGAAGGGAACCCCATGTCTGACGTCACCCGCGCCACGCCGGAACGCCGCATCCTGTCGAGCTTCAGCGATTACACGGGCGCTCAGGCCGCTGTCGACCGTCTCTCCGACGCCGGGTTCCCCGTCGAGCACACCGCCATCGTCGGGCACGGCGTGCGCATCGTCGAGCAGGTGACCGGGCGCCTGACCCGGGTCCGCGCCGCCGGGCTCGGCGCCGCCTCGGGAGCCTGGTTCGGCCTCATGATCGGCGTGCTGCTCGGCCTGCTGAGCCCGGGCGGCTTCCTCGGCCTGCTGCTGCTGGGTCTCGTGCTGGGCGCGGTGTGGGGAGCCGTCTTCGGTTTCATCGGCCACGCCTTCACGGGCGGCCGTCGCGACTTCTCGTCGGTGCAGGGATTCGAGGCCGAGCGGTGGGACGTGACGGTGGATGCCGAGCACTTCTCCCGCGCGCAGTCGCTGCTGTCGTCGGGCGCGGCGGGCGAAGCGCGCGCCTAGCGATCGGCACGGCGGGATTCGGCCGGGGCCGATGTCGGAGGCCCCGCTTAGACTTGACCCGCCATGACCGACGCCTTCACGCCCCTCATCGTCGGCGGTCCCGCACCGTCGGACGCCCGCCCCGACGTCGACCTCCTGCAGGGTCTGAACGGTCCCCAGCGCGAGGCCGTCACCTACCGCGGGCAGGCTCTACTCATCGTCGCGGGCGCGGGGTCGGGAAAGACCAGCGTGCTGACGCGACGCATCGCTTCGCTGCTGCGCACGCGCGAGGCGTACCCGAGCCAGATCCTCGCCATCACCTTCACCAACAAGGCCGCGGGCGAAATGCGCGAGCGCGTGCACCAGCTCATCGGGCAGAAGGCCGACGGCATGTGGATCTCCACGTTCCACTCCGCCTGCGTGCGCATCCTGCGGCGCGAGGCCGAGCAGTTCGGGTTCACCAAGGCGTTCACGATCTACGACTCGGGCGACTCGCGCGCACTGATCAAGCGGCTCGTCAAAGAGCACGAGGGTGACTCGTTCGGTCTCACCCCCGCCGGCACCCAGAGCCGCATCTCGAAGCTCAAGAACGAGCTCGCCGACGCCGAGTCCTACGCCCGGTCGGCGAACATGAGCGACCCGGCCGAGCGCGTCTTCGTCGAGATCTTCTCCTCGTACCAGCGTGAGCTGCAGCGGGCGAACGCCTTCGACTTCGACGACCTCATCGCCCAGACCGTCTATCTGTTCCGCGCGTTCCCCCAGGTGGCCGACGTGTACCGCAAGAGGTTCCGGCACATCCTGGTCGACGAGTACCAGGACACCAATCACGCCCAGTACGCGCTCATCCACGAGCTGACGCGGCCCGTCGGCTCCGACGCCGAGCCGTTCTCCTCCGGCGGGATGATGATCTTCGAAGCCGAGCCCAGCGGCGAGCAAGCGGCATCCCTCACCGTCGTCGGCGACTCCGATCAGTCGATCTACGCGTTCCGCGGTGCCGACATCCGCAACATCAGCGAGTTCGAGCGCGACTACCCGGGCGCAAAGGTGGTGCTGCTCGAGCAGAACTACCGCTCCACGCAGAACATCCTCTCGGCGGCCAACGCGGTCATCTCGAACAACTTCGACCGCAAAGACAAGAAGCTGTGGACCGACGTCGGTGCGGGCGACCCCATCATCGGCTTCACCGGCTACTCGCAGCACGACGAGGCACAGTTCGTGGCCGACGAGATCGAGGCGCTGCACAAGAACGGTGTTGACTACTCCGGCGTCGCGGTGTTCTACCGCACCAACTCGCAGTCGCGTGCGCTGGAAGAGATCTTCATCCGATCGGCCGTGCCCTACAAGATCATGGGCGGCACCAAGTTCTACGAGCGCGCCGAGATCAAAGACGCCCTCGCCTACCTCGTCGCCGTCGCCAACCCCGCCGACGGCATGGCCGTGCGTCGCATCCTGAACCGCCCCCGCGCCGCGGTATCGGCGACGTCACCGAGACCGCCATCGCCCGCTACGCCGCCGAGCACGGCATCACCTTCCGCGACGCCCTCGCCAACTCGGCGCAGCTCGGCGTGGGCCCCAAGCTGCAGAAGGCCATCGACCAGCTCGACGCGGTGCTCACCGAGGCCACGGCCGTCATGCTCCCGGCATCCGGAGAGCTCGCTCCCTCCACGTCGGTCACCGAGGGCCTCACGCTGCTGCTGAACAAGAGCGGCTACTTCGACGCCCTGCGCGCGAGCAAAGACCCGCAAGACGAAGCGCGTCTCGAAAACCTCGACGAGCTCGTCGCCGTGACCCGCGAGTTCGCGCGCAACAACCCCGAGGGAACGATCATCGACTTCCTCACCGAGGTGACCCTCGTGGCGGATGCCGACGACCTCGACGATGCATCCGGTTCGGTGTCGCTCATGACCCTGCACACCGCCAAGGGCCTCGAGTACGACGCGGTGTTCCTCACCGGTGTCGAAGAAGACCTGCTGCCGCACCGCATCTCGGCGAACGAGCCGGGCGGCCCGCAAGAAGAGCGTCGCCTGTTCTACGTCGGCATCACCCGCGCTCGCAAGCGACTGCACGTCTCGCTCGCCATGACCCGTGCGCAGTTCGGCGAGGTCACCGTCGCCATGCCGAGCCGCTTCCTGCAAGAGATCCCCGCCGACCTCATCGACTGGCGGCAGTCGCCGGGCGACGTCAACGGTCGCGGTGGGTCGCAATCACGGGCACTGAATGCGCGTGCTCGACGCCCCGGACAACCCGGGGGCGGCGGCAACCGCTACGGCGACGACCTCGTGCCGCTGCCCAAGCGCGCGCCGGCCGACCCGAGCAAGTTCCCCAACCGCATCCCCGCGAAGGTGCGCGACAACGGCGACATGGTGCTCGCGTCGGGCGACCGCATCCGCCACGACGACTTCGGCGAGGGGCGCGTGGATGCCGTGACGGGCGAGGGCGCGAAACGCGTGGCGCACGTGCGTTTCGACACGGTCGGGCCGAAGAAGCTGCTGGTCAAGATCGCACCGATCGCGAAGCTCTGAGGCTCTTCCGGCCGGTCGGGTGAAACGCCCCGGCTAGGCTTGACCAATGGCTCTGTTCTCGCGCCGCAAGAAGTCCGACTCCGACGACGCATCGTTCGACCGGCCCGACACCACGATCGAACCGGGCGAGCAGCCCGTCGACCCCGCCGGACCGAGCGACGCCGCTCCGACCGCGCAGGCCTCCTCCGCCGACGCGGGCGCGTCACCCGAAGCCGCGGAGGCGACCCCGACGGTCGGCATCTCGATGTCGTCGTTCCGCGGTGTCGGCGCCGCACCCGAAACTCCCGCCGAAGCCTCGGCTCCGCCGGTGGCGGCGCGTCCGTCGGCGCGCCAGCCCGGCGCGATGGTCGCCCCCGAAGCGCCCGAGACGATGCCCGGTCTGCGCGACAACGTGCTGCTCGGCAACGCCCTCGCCGAGATCGAGGGCACGGCCGAGCCCGCGCAGCTGCTCAACGTCGCGCGCCAGCTGCTGCAGGGCCACGTCTTCCTCCGCGTGAAGGGCAACGCCCGTGCCCTGATGGAAGAGGGGAAAGACCTGCCTCTCGCCGTCGCCAACAACGGCGACGAACAGCTCGTGCTCGGCTACAGCGGCGGCATGGCCCTGCGGGCCAGCGTCGACGCCGACGGCGACCTCGACACCTCGGCGATGGCGCAGCCCGTGCTCGCGCTGCTGCGCCACATCATCGACGGCCCCTATGCCGGCATCGTGCTCAACCCCGCCGCGGCGAACGGGCGAGCGGTGCTGCCCAAGGCGCTGCTCGAGCGGATGGTGGCCGAGGTCGACCCGCAGCTGCGCATCAAGACGGCCCTGTGCGACGAGCGGACGGATGCCACGGCTTCGACCGTCGTCGACGCCATCGTCGACGATGCGCCGATGTGGATCGCCGTCAACCAGACCGAAGAGGGCGGCCCCATGGGAGTCGCCGAGTCGCGTGCCGCGACGGGCGAGCGCTTCCTCGAGGTGTTCTCGCACCCGCTCGAGCTGCTCGCCCTCGGCCGCGGTGACCAGCCGCTGCCGATCCGCAAGATCCAGTTGGCCAAGGCTCTGGCGCAGGATGCCGGGCTCACCGGCATCCTGATCGACGCGGCGGGTCCGTGGATCCGTCTCGACCGCGACGAGCTCGCCCCGGTCATCGCCCTCGCCGACGAACCGGCGGCGCCGACCGCCTGACGTCCGACGACGGGCCGTTCCCCTCGGGAGCGGCCCGTCTCTGCGTCAGCGTTGCGCGTCAGGCGCCGTAGAGCTCGCCGACCGGCACCGCCACGGGCAGAACGTTGCCCGCCGGTGCCAGGGGGCACGCCCACATCGGGTCGTACGCGCACGACGGGTTGTACGCGAAGTTGAAGTCGATCACGAGGCTGTCGGGCGTCGCGCCTCGGCCCAGGTCGGCGCCCTTGATCGTGTCGAGCAGGTAGCGCCCGCCACCGTAGGTGCCACCGGGACGGCCGGCCGCGGCATCCCGAACGGGAACGAACAGGCCACCACCGTACGACGTCAGCCGCCACACATCGAGTGACCCCGTGTCGGGCAGCTCGACGCGGCCGATGCGCTCGAAGCCGACCTCCCCGTCGGTGCCGGTCGTGGCGACGAACGACGCCTCGTCGGCGTCGAGCAGGGGCACCTCGAAGCGCCAGGCGGCGTCGTAGGGCGCCAGCGGCAAGCCGGTGAAGCCTTCGCGCTGCTCCGCAAGCAGGGGAGTGGCCGGGTGGTGGGCGAACAGTGCGTCGCGCTCGATCCGCCACAGCTCGTGGGCCTCTTCGGGGTCGTCGGCCTCGCGCACGGCGTCGTACAGGGCGAAGACGCGGCGGCGCCAGTCGGCGACGTCGAGGGCGGTGCGGGCGGCGGCGCTGGTCATAGGTCGAGCGTAGGCGGATGCCGGGAGCCGCGGCCCGGGCTGGACACCGGCTGCGGTGGCCCGGTCACCGCCGGGGTCGCGAGAGAGTCGACGGAACCGGAAGGCTGCACCGGATCCGGATGCCACGGCGAGTTCGATCCGGATCCGACGCTCCGAACCGGATCCGTTGCAGAATCGCGCCGGCCGCGCGCGCGGCGGCCACGCACGCGGCGGCGCGTGCGAGGGAGTCAACGGAACCGGAAGGCTGCACCGGATCCGGATGCCACGGTGAGTTCGATCCGGATCCGACGCTCCGAACCGGATCCGTTGCAGAATCGCGCCGGCCTCGCACGCGGCGGCGCGGACGCCCGGCACACGGGCGCGTGGTCCAGAACGCAACGGGCAGACACGGCCCCGATCCGCGCACTAGCGTCGGGACATGGCATCCCCCCGCATCACGCTGACCGTGCCGGGCCCCGAGGGCGATCGCGAGGTCGGTATCTCGAACCCCGATCGCGTGCTCTGGCCCGAGGTGGGCATCACCAAGCGGGAGCTCGCCGAGTACCTGATCGCCGTCGCCGACCCGTTCATCGCGGCGAACGGGCATCGGCCGGTGTCGCTCGAGCGCTTCCCGGAGGGCGTCGGCGGTGAGGCGTTCTTCTCGAAGAACCCGCCGAAAGGCGCGCCGGCCTTCGTCGAGGCCGTGACGGTGACATACAACAGCGGGCGCCGGCATCCGCAGCTCTTCCTCGGCGAGATCGCGTCGGCGGTGTGGGCGGCGCAGATGAACACCATCGTGTTCCACCCGTGGGCGTCGCTCGCGAGCGACGCCGACCACCCCGTCGAGCTGCGCATAGACCTCGATCCGCAGCCGGGCACGGGGATCGCCGAGGCGGTCGCGGCGGCCCACGAGTTGCGCGCGGTGCTGCGCGAGGCGGGCCTGGAGCCGTGGATCAAGACCAGCGGCAACCGCGGCCTGCACGTGTTCTGCCCCATCGAGCCGACGCACGAGTTCCTCGACGTGCGGCACGCGGTCATCGCCGCGGCGCGCGAGCTGGAGAGACGGATGCCGGATGCCGTGACCACCAGCTGGTGGAAGGAAGAGCGGGGCGAGCGCATCTTCGTGGACTTCAATCAGGCGAATCGCGACCGCACGATGGCGGGTGCGTACTCGCCCCGGGCCCTCCCGACCGCGACCGTGTCGACGCCGGTGACCTGGGACGAACTCGACGGTCTCGACCCCCTCGCCTTCACCGTGCGTTCGATCCCCGCGCGCCTGGCATCCATCGGCGACCCCTGGGCCGGATTCGGCAACAAGCCCGGGCGCATCGACACGCTCTTGCAGTGGTGGCAGCGCGACCTCGACGACGGCCTCGGCGAGCTGCCGTTCCCGCCGGAGTTTCCGAAGATGCCGGGCGAGCCGCCCCGCGTGCAGCCGTCGCGGGCGAAGACGCCGGCGGCGGACTGATCCGGCATGGTCGCATTTTCGCGGAGCGGTCGCCACCGCACACCCGAGTGTTCACCCAACGGTGAGGACGCGGGGTGAACGTTCACCCACGGGTGACCTGAGATTCGTTCTCACGAGAGGACCTTCCGTCAGCGTGGAGTTCGACCGGCCCCCGGCGGTCGGTGAACCTCATACGAAACGGAAACGAACACATGAACAAGCGCACGACCGGACGCACGCGTCGTCTGATCGTCCTGAGCACCGTCGCGGGCGTCGCCCTCGGTGCCACCCCCAGCGTCGTCGCCTCGGCGGAGACCACGGACACCCCCGCCCCCCGCAACGTCATCGTCCTCATCTCGGACGGCGGCGGCTACAACCAGTTCGACGCCGCCCGCCTGTACGAGAACGGCACGAGCTACCAGCAGGTCGAGGTCGCGCCGAACTCCGGCACGGCCACGAAGATCCCCGGCACCAAGAGCGAGGTCTACGACGACTTCCCCGTGCAGATCGCACAGTCGCACTACTCCGCGGGCGGTCGCGCGGCTTACACGCCCGAGCAGGCGTGGGGCGACTTCAGCTGGGTGGCATCGGGTGCGACCGACTCCGCCGCCGCCGGCACCGCGCTCGGCACCGGTGTGAAGACCACCAACGGCACCCTCGGCTTCGCCCCCGACGGCACGCGTCTGCTGACCGTCGGCGAGCAGGCCATGGAGGTCGGCAAGAAGGTGGGCCTGGTCACGAGCGTGCCCTTCAACCACGCCACCCCCGCCGGCTTCATCGCGCACAACAAGAGCCGCAACGACTACCACGGTCTCGCCACCGAGATGATCGACTCGGGCGTCGACGTGCTCATCGGCGGCGGGCACCCGAACTACACGGATGCAGGCACCTCGCGCGCATCGCACTTCGGTGCGGGGTCGTGGATCTCGCAGGCCGACTTCACGCGCGTCACGCAAGGGCAGACGCCCTTCTCGTACATCGAGAGCAAGGCCGACTTCGAGCGCGTCGCCGACGGGCAGAACGTGCCCGACAAGCTGTTCGGCCTCGCTCGCGTCGCCGAGACGTTCCAGTACAACCGCCCCGGCCTCGCCAACAGCACGGTACTGCCCTTCACCGACGCGGCGAATGTCGACGTCCCCTCGCTCGCCACGTCGGCGAAGGCTGCGCTGAACGTGCTCGAGAAGGACGAGGACGGCTTCTTCCTCATGGTCGAGAGCGGTGCGGTCGACTGGGCCGGTCACGCCAACCAGACCACGCGCATCGTCGAGGAGCAGCTGTCGTTCAACGACTCCGTCGACGCCGTCACCGACTGGGTCGAGAACAACTCCAGCTGGGACGAGACGCTCGTCATCGTCACCGCCGACCACGAGACCGGCTACCTCGCCGGCCCCGGCGCCGGCACCGAGAAGGGGTGGACCGCCCTGACCGGCACCGCGGGTCAGCTGCCGAACGTGTCGTGGCACTCGGGTGGCCACACCAACGCGCTCGTGCCGCTCTACGCGAAGGGCGCCGGCGCCGAGGTGCTCACCGCCCGTGCCACCAAATGGGACTTCGTCCGCGGTGCGTACCTCGACAACACCGACCTCGGCAAGACGATCTTCGACGCCCTCGGGCACGCGGATGCCGAGGGTGACGCCGTCGGCGTCGAAGCCTCGGTGCCCCTGCCGGCCCAGGCTGGTCAGCTGAGCCTCGCCCTGCCCGCCACCGACGGGCCGGTCACCTTCGCCGGCGACGCCTCGGCGCAGCGGGCCGAGCTGCCCGAGGTCGTCGTGAACGACTCCCGCAACGAGGCGCAGGCCCAGGGTCGCGGCTGGACGCTGTCGGGTTCGGCATCCGCGTTCGTCGCCGGTAACCGCTCGTTCGGTGCCGACAACCTCAGCTGGACGCCGAAGGTCGTGCGCACGGCCGCGGGTGCCGCCGCCGGTGGCACCGCAACGCTCGACAAGCCCGCTACCCTCGCCGACGCCGGTCGCGTCGAGCGCGTGGGTGAGACCGTCGTCGCCGCCGACCTGGCGCTGACCATCCCCGCGACCGCCGAGAGCGGCCGTTACGGCAGCGAGATCACCCTCACGCTGTTCGCGAAGGACTGACACCCTTCGGCCGGTGCGCTCCCCGATCGGGGGCGCACCGGCTCCGTCCGCGTCGTCGGCGCTCCGCTGGGGTGTTCGATCGCCGCACGACCCCGCTTCTCGTTCATCCCTTCACGACCCGAGGTATCCCGTGTTCCCCCGCACCTCCGCTCTCGCCGCGGCCATCGCCGCCGCGGTGCTGCTTCTCTCCGCCGCTCCCGCCGCCGCCGTCACCGTCGACCCGGCGCCCTCCTCCGCTTCCGCCGCGCAGTGGTCGGTCGCACCGGCGTCGTCTGCCGGCCCCGACGGTCGCATCTCGCTGCGCCACACCGTCGACCCGGGCACGGGCGTCGACGACGCCATCGCCGTCTCCAACCTCGGCTCCGCACCCGCGACCTACGTCGTCGCCCCGGGCGATGGCATCCTGGGCGACAGCGGTGCCTTCGACATCGCCGCGGGCGACCCGCAGGAGTCGGGTGCCTGGATCACCGTCGACGGACTGGATGTCGGCACGGTGACCGTGGCGCCGGGGGAGACCCGCGTGCTCCCCGTTCGCATCGATGTGCCCGCCGAGGCCACTCCGGGCGATCACCCCGCCGGCATCGTCGTCGGGGTCACCCGTTCGAGTGACGGCGTCGCGGTCACCAACCGCGTCGGGGTGCGCGTGCACCTGCAGGTGGCTGGAGACATCGTCCCGGCGCTGGAAGCGGGTGACGTCACCGCGACGTTCACACCGGCGCTCGTACCTTTCGCGCCCGGGACGCTGCGCGTCGAGACCCGGGTCGAGAACACCGGCAACGTGCGCCTGGGTGCGCTCGCTGCCGTCTCTGGGGCGGGCCTCGATGCCGCTGCGCTCGCGGGCGACCCGGCCGAGCTGCTGCCGGGCGACACGACCACCGTCGTGACCGAGACGAGCGCCTGGCCCGTCTTCGCGCTGTTCGGCACGAGCACCGTACGTCCTGTCGTCCTCGGCGACGACGCCGTCACGGCCCCTGCCCCCGTCGAGGAGGGGTTCGCGACGCCGGCGGTGTCGTGGACGGGCGTCGCTGCCCTGCTGCTGGCGGTGGGGGCGATCGGGGCGACGACCGTGGCGCGGCGGCGCGCGCGTCGGAGAACGGATGCCATGGCGTCAGCGGACGCCGACGCCCCCGCCGCCGAGCGGGTGGAGGCGGAGGTTCGGTAGGCGCGGGCGACGACAGGCCCCGGCGGGGAGGTTGCGGTCCTGGCGGGGAGGTTGCGGTCCTGGCGGCGCGTTGCGGTCCTGGCGCGGCGTTGCGGTCCTGGCGGGGCGTTGCGGGCCTGGCGGGGCGTTGCGGGCCTGGCGGGAGGTCGCGGTCCCGGCGGGGCGTTGCGGTCCTGGCGCGGCGGGTGGGGCTCGGATCCCGGTGTTGCAGGTGGGGCTGCGGGCGTGTTCGTGGTGCGGCGGGTAGGGCTGGGGGTGACGGAGGTCGGTTTGGGGCGGGAACGTGCGAAATCCGCCCCAAACCGGCGGGGATGTGGGATCGGGGCTCGGAATGTACACCGGGGCGGACAACACCCGCCCCGGTGCACATTTCCCGCCCCGAACCGGCCGAGAGCGCCTCGAGCCCGGGCGATCGCGGCTGGCGTCCGGCCGTTCTCGCTCCGGAGTCCGGCGGTTCGTTCCTCGAGCCCACCCAATCGCGTTCCGGAACGGCTGAATGAATCCGACACCGGGCCGAACGCCCCACCCGGCTGACGCGCCCCAACCCTGCCGAACGCGGCCCGGAACACCGGGCGCCATTTCGCGGGTCGAACGCGCGAGCCTCAGTCGAGCACGTCGCCGAGGTCGTAGGAGGTAACCGTCTCGAGTTGCGCGAACGTGCAGGAGCGGGCGTCGCGATCGGGGCGCCACCGGTCGAACTGCACGGTGTGGCGGAACCGCATCCCTTCGAGCTGGTCGTAGCGCACCTCGAGCACGAGCTCGGGGCGCAGGCGCACGAACGACACGTCTTTCGACGCCGAGAAGCGCGAGCGGTCGGTCTCGCCGACGACGGCCTCGCCCTCGGCATCCCGCTCGACGAGGGGCGCGAGCTCGTCGATCAGTTCGCGCCGCTTCTTGTCGGTCCAGGCCGACACGCCGCCCACGCCGTGCAGCCGACCGTCGTCGTCGTAGAGGCCCACGAGCAGGGAACCGACGCCTTCGCCCGACTTGTGGATGCGATAGCCCAGGGCCACCACGTCGGCGGTGCGTGCGTGCTTGATCTTGAACATCGTGCGCTTGTTCGGTGCGTAGGGCTGCGCGAGGGGCTTCGCGACGACACCGTCGAGCCCGGCGCCCTCGAACTCGGCGAGCCAGCGGCGGGCCAACTCGGGGTCGTCGGTGGTGCGCGTGACGTGCACCGGGTGGGGGACGCCTCCGAGCAGGTCTTCGAGCTGCGCGCGGCGCTCCGAGAACGGCTCGTGCTGCAGATCGCGGTCACCGCGGGCGAGCAGGTCGAACGCGATGAACATCGCCGGCGTCTCCTGCGCGAGCATGTTCACGCGGGATGCCGCGGGGTGGATGCGCTGCGACAGGGCCTCCCAGTCGAGGCGCTGCGCGCCCGGCTCACCCCGCGCGACCACGACCTCGCCGTCGATGAGGCACGGCTCGGGGAGGATGTCGGCGAAGGCCGCGACGAGCTCGGGGAAATACCGGGTGAGCGGCTTGGCGCCGCGGCTGCCGATCTCGACATCAGTGCCGTCCCACGACACCAGTGCCCGGAATCCGTCCCATTTGGGTTCGTAGCTGAACCCGCCGGAGACCTTGGAGTGCTCGGGCACGTCGGGCACCGACTTCGCCAGCATCGGGGCGGGAATGTCGTACGGCACGGTCAGGCCTTGCTCTTCGTCTTCTTTTTCTTCTCGTCCGCGTCGTTGGTGTCGGCGAACGGTACCGGGTCACGGCGCTTCTTCGGACGAGCCCACTCCGCAGGCTGATCGGGACCGTTCCAGACGGTGACGATGCCCCACGCCACGGCCGTCAGCGGAACGGCGAGCAGCGTCCCCAAAATGCCGCCGATCGCCGTGCCACCGGCGAGCACGACGAGCACGACGAACGAGTGCAGCTTCATCGAGCGACCCATGAGCACGGGTTGGAGGAAGTTGCCCTCGAGCTGGTTGACCGCCACGACGATGCCCACGACGATGAGGGCCACGATCGGGCCGTTGGTCACGAGGGCGACGAGCGCGGCGAGGATGCCGGCGGTGACGGCACCGACGATCGGGATGAACGCGAGCAGGAACACCAGCACCGCGAGCGGGAGCGCGAGCGGCACCTGCAGGATGGCGAGGCCGATGCCGATCCCGACCGCATCGACGGCCGCGACCGAGGCGGTGCCGCGCACGTACGATCCGAGCACGGTCACCGTCTTGTCGCCGATGCGGCGGGCACGGTCGTAGTCGGCACCGCGGAAGGGTCGCAGCACGAACTCCCACATGCGCGGGCCGTCTTTGAGGAAGAAGAACAGGATGACGACCATCAGCACCAGGCCCGTGACGAACGAGGCGATCGCGCTGACCCCGGCCAGGGCGCCGGTGCCGAACTCGGAGCTGGTCACGAAGCTCTGGATGCCCTGAACCGCCTGATTCACCTGCTCGGGTGAGATCGCGAAGGGCAGCGTGTGATACCAGTCCTGCGCCCGCTGGAAACCCTCGACCGCTTGCGAGCTCAGGTAATCCCACTGGTTGATCACGGCATTCGCGACCAGCCAACCGAGCGCGCCGAGTACGGCGACCACGGCGAGCAGTGTGAGCAGGGTGGCCAGAACCGCCGGTACGCCCTTGCGCCTCATCCACATGGTGACGGGCCCGAAGGCGGACGCGAAGATGAGCGCGAGGATCAGCGGGATGATCACCAGCGTCAGCTGCCGGATGCCCCAGATGAGCCCCGCAACGAGTACGACCACCACGATGATCTGCACGCCGCGCACCGCGAGGCGGCCGAAACCGTCGGCCCAGAGGGTACGCGGCGGACCCGGATCGGCCGACACGACGGCGGGGGCGACGACGGTGCGCGGCTCGGGACGGCGAGAGAACAAGCTCATGGGATGACGTTAGCGGCGGCCTCCGACATCGGGCGCGCGGGTTGCGCGCCGGCGAGGGCGGGGATTAGGCCGCGAGAATGTCGGCCGTTCCGTCACGCGGCATCTGCGAGGCAGGACCACCCACGTCGTGGTGAGCAGCGGGTACACCTCCGGCACGGGCTGCGCGCCCCGGCGTCCGGGGCCGTCAGACGAACGCGCTCACACCCGTGATGTCGCGGCCGAGCAGCAGCGCCTGCACGCTCTCGGTGCCCTCGTACGTGTGGATCGCCTCGATGTCGGCCATGTGCTGCATGACGCCGTTCTCGAGCAGGATGCCATTGCCGCCGAGCAGGTCGCGCGCGATCGCGGCCACCCGACGTGCGGCCCGCGTGTTGTGGTACTTCGCCAACGACGCCTGGGTGGGGCGCAGCCCGCCGGAGGCCTCGAGGTCGGCGAGGCGGCGGCAGTACAACTGCATCGCCGTCAGCTCGTCGAGCATCTGCGCCAGGCGCTCCTGCACCATCTGGAAGGCGGCGAGGGGCTTGCCGAATTGCATGCGCTCGGCGGCATACGTCCGCGCGATCTCGTAGCAGGCGGTCGCGTGACCCAGTGCCGACCACGCCACGCCCGAACGGGTGGCATACAGCACGCGCGAGGCGTCTTTGAAGGTGTGCGACCCGGGCAGCACGGCATCCGCGGAAAGACGCACGTCGTCCATCGCGATGTGAGCCTGATGGATGCCGCGCAGCGACACCTTCCCGGTGATGACGGTGCCGATGTAGCCCGGGGTGTCCTGCTCGACGAGGAAGCAGCGCACGTTGCCATGGTCGTCGCCGCCCTCGTTCGCGACGCGGGCCCAGACGAAGGTGATGCCGCCGGAGGCGCCGTTGCCGATCCACTTCTTCGTTCCGCTGAGCGACCATCCGTCGGCGGTGCGCGTGGCGGTGGTCTCGAGCGAGACGGAGTCGGAGCCGTGGTCGGGCTCGGTCAGCGCGAAGGCGCCGAGCACCGTGCCGTCGGCGAGGGGCCGCAGCCAGCGCCGCTGCTGCTCGGGGGAGCCGAAGAGGGCGAGGGTCCGTAGGGCCAGCCCGCCCTGCACGGCGAGGGCGGTCGCGAGCGAGCCGTCGTGGCGCGAGACCTCCATGTTCACCAGACCCGCCGCCAGCGGCGAGGTGTGCGGAAGATCGGGGTGCTCGATGCCGTCGGTGAAGAGCTCGAGCTCGCCCATGCGCTGAACGAGCTCGACGGGGTAGGTCGCGGCATCCCACTCGCCCTGCATGCGCGTGCCGACCTCGTCGGTGAATGCCTTGGCGCGGTCCCACACGGCGCGGTCGGCGTCGGGGATGTCGGCGAAGACCGCGTAGTAGTCGGTGTCGCGTCGGCCCAGGAGGTCGTAGCGGGCGACACGCTCGCCGGGGAGCGTGCGGGCATCGGCGTCGATGGTCATGGTTCCCAGTATCGCTCACAGTGGTACTAGGTGTCACACATCGCGTCGACGTGCGGCGAACGCTCGGCGAGGGCCGCGCGGTAGGGTCGCGGGCGTGACCTCGCTGACCTTCCTCCCTGCGCTCGACAACCCGCACCTGCTGGCCGAACCGGTCGCTGCCGCTCTGCTGACCCTCGACCCCGAGACCGCCGCGCGCATCGAGGTGGCCGAGGTCGACCCGGCGCTCGCCGACACCGCGGCGTTCTGCGCGGCGTACGGTCAGAGTCTCGACATCTCCGCCAACTGCATCGTCGTGCAGGGTACGCGTGGCGCTGAGACGCGCACCGCCGCCTGCCTCGCCCTCGCCACGACCCGGCTCGACGTCAACGGTGTCGTGCGCAAACTGCTCGACGCGCGGAAGGCGACCTTCGCGCCGATGGATGCCGCGGTGTCGACCACGGGGATGGAATACGGCGGGATCACCCCTCTCGGCATCCCGTCCGACTGGCGGCTCCTCGTCGACGCGCGCGTGGCGGCGCTGCCGCGGGCCGTGGTGGGCGCCGGGACCCGTGGCGCGAAGCTGTTCCTGCCCGGCGAGGTGCTGGCATCCCTGCCCGGGGCGGAGGTGATCGAGGGGCTGGCGAAGCCGATCGCGTGACGGCGGTGACCGCAGGATCGGGCGTTCGGAGGGCGTGGCGGCCGTGTGTCGAAGCCGTGAGGCTCAGTCTCCGAGCGACGCGCGCAGGCGCCGAGTGACCTCCGCGGCGGGCATGCGGCGCGGGAAGGCCGCGACGATGAGGTCGTCTCCCGCGGCGTCGCCGGCGTCGGGCCCCACGCCGTAGCGCCGGAGCGCGTCGTCGAGAGCGCGACGCAGAACGGATGCCGGCACCCGGGCTCCCCTCATCAGCCGGCGCAGCACATGATTGTGCACCGCCGTGACGAGAGCGGCGAAGCCGACGGCATCCAGGGGGTCGAGGCCGGGGAGCGCATCGCGCAAGTACTGGTCGAAGAGGCGCTCGTAGCGGAAGACCGTGACGATCTCGCGGTCGCGCAGGCCGGGAACCTCGCGCACGATCTTGTACCGACGCCGCGCGAGTTCGGGGTCGGCGGCGAAGTGCCGGAACACGCGCACCGACGCCTCGCACACGGCCGCCCAGGGGTCGGGATGCGACTGCGCGAGGAACGCGCGCGTCTCGGCGAGCAGCACCTCGTGGTCGGCGAAGACGACGTCTTCTTTGCCGCCGAACTGCCGGAAGAACGTCGAGCGCGAAACCCCCGCCGCCTGCGCGATCTGCTCCACGGAGGTCTGGTCGTAGCCGTTCGCGACGAACAGGTCGATCGCAGCGGCCACCACCGCGGTGCGGCTGGACGGGGCGGCGCTGTCGGTCACGTGCCGAGCATATCCGCGGGGCGCGGGCGGCGGCGGGAAGGGTGCGTGGGGCGGTGGCGTGGGGCGGGGGCGCGTGCGCGGGGCGGTGGTGCGGGTGCGCGAGGCTGTGAGAAACGCGATCGGCGGGTCTAAACGCTGTAGGGCGGCGTGTGTCGCTGGCGATGCCGTTTCTTGCGCGTGCGGGTGCGGGGCCGGAGCGTGCGGCGGGGCGCGGCGGCGCGTGCGCGAGGCGGTGAGAAACGCGATCGGCGGGTGGAAACGGTGCGGGGCGGCGTGTGTCGCTGGCGATGCCGTTTCTTGCGCGTGCGGGTGCGGCGGCAGGAGCGTGCAGCGGGGCACGGCGGCGCGTGCGCGAGGCGGTGAGAAACGCGATCGGCGGCTGGAAACGCTGTGACGCGGCGTGTGTCGCGGTGGATGCCGTTTCTCGCGCGTGCGGGGGCGGCGGCAGGAGCGTGCGGGCGCGGCGGCGGCAGGTGCGGGGGCGGCGGCAGGAGGTGTGGGTGCGGCGGCGCGTGCGCGCGCGGAGGTGAGAAACGCAATCTGCGGGTGGAAACGTTGTGGGGCGGCGTGTTCTGCGGCGGATGCCGTTTCTCGCGCGTCCGGGTGGGGCGGCGGGAGGTGCGGGTGTGCGGCTTGGGCGGGGTGCGGCGGCGGCACGGGTCGGGCCGCACGGTGAGAAACGCCATCGGCGGCTGGAAACGCTGTGGGGCGGCGTGTTTTGCGGCGGATGCCGTTTCTCGCGCATGCGGGGTGCGGCGGCGGCGCGGGCGGGGTGCGGCGGCGGCACGGGCCGGGCGGCACGGTGAGAAACGCGATCGGCGGACGGAAACACCTCGGCGGGGCTGTGTCGCTGCGGATGCCGTTTCTCGCCCAACGAGCACACAGCGCGAGCACGCACCGCGACCACACAGCGCGAGCACTTAGCGCGAGCACGCATCGCGAGCACGCACCGCGCTAGACGATCCCACCCACGGGGGCAAGCGGATGCCGAGTCCCCGGCCCCCGCGGTGGGATGGACGCATGAGCACCCCCCTGTGGAACCGGAACCAGACCTCCGTCGCGACGCCGTTCGAGCCCGACGCGCGGCACGACGTCGTCATCGTCGGCGCGGGGATCAGCGGCCTGTCGACGGCGGTGATGCTGGCCGAAGCGGGCGTCGATGTCGCCGTGGTCGACGCCGGCGAGGTGGGACAGGGGGCGACCGCGGCGTCGGTGGGTATGGCATCCCTGCTTCAGGGCACGACGCTCGCGTCGCTGCGGCGGCATCACCCGGCGAGTCTCGTACGGGCTTATGTGGATGCCAACCGTGCCGGCCAGGACTGGCTCGCCGACCGGGCAGGCGCCGCCGCCGATCGCCGCACGGCGTTCACGTTCGGACGCGGCCTCGACACCGACGTGACCCTCGACGCCGTCCGAGATGCGGCGAGAGAGGCCGGCCTGCCGGTGCGTGAGGACGCCCCCGGCGATTTCGGCGGGCGCACGGCCGTGCGGGCCATCGCCCTCGACGATCAGCTCGCCCTCGACCCCGTTCTGCTGGCGACGACGCTCGCCCGTGCGGCCGTCGAGGCGGGTGCGGTGATCCACACCGGCGTGCGGGTGTCGGACGTGCGGGTCCTCCCCAGCGGCCGGATCGACACCGACCGCGGCACGATGTTCGGCGACACGGTCGTGCTCGCCACGGGTACGCCCCTCACCCGCCGCGGCCTGTACGACCTGAAGATGCGCGCGCTGCGGTCGTGGGCGATCGCGTTCGAGGTAGAGGGGGATGCCGAAGCCCCCGGCGGCATGTGGAGCGAGGTCGGCGCCGACGGGCGCAGCGTCGTGGCGGCACCGTCGTCGTTCGGGCGTCCGGCGCTCATCGTGACCGGGGCACGGCATCCGGTGGGCTCGGCGTCGTCGGAGATCGCGCTCGCCGAGGCGCTCGCCGCGTGGGCGCGGCGCACGCTCCCGGTCGGCGCCGAGATCGCGCGCTGGTCGGGCCAGGACTACCAGTCGCACAACCTCGTGCCGTTCATCGGGGGGATGCCGCGCGGTCTCGGCCGCCTGCGCTTCGCCACCGGATACGCCGGGTGGGGCATGACCAACGCGCCGGCGGCGGCGATGCGGTTGAGCGACGAGATCCGCGGCGTCTCGCGCGGCGACCGGCCGCAGTGGATGCGCACGATCGGCACCCGCATGACCGTGCCCGCCGACCTCGGCCGCGGAATCGGCGAGGCCGCGCGGCGCGCGTGGGTGTCGGCAGCGGCCCTGAAGACGGCGTCGACGGCCCCCGTCGCACCGCCCGCCGAGGGTGCGGGAACGCTCGCCCGGCGTGGTGGGCGCACCGCCGCCGTCTCGACGGTCGACGGGCAGACGCGCACGCTGGCCGCCCCGACCCCGCTGACCTGGAACGACGCCGAGCGCTCGTGGGACAGCCTCGTCGACGGCTCGCGCTATGCCCCCGATGGGGTGCGGCTCGAGGGCGCGGCATCCACGGATCTGCGCTCGGCGGGCTGAGGCGCGCACATCTCCTGCAAGCCGTCGGGAGGGCCGGGACTCGCGCTCGCTCGCGACGCATCTGCAGGAGTTGTGCCGGGGCACGTGGGAACAGTCGGCGCCGAGCTCCATCGGACGGACGGAGCGGTGAGCAGCGTCCGGGGGTCAGGAGGGGATGTAGACCCCGCGTCAGCTCTTCGCACCCGTGAACGCCAGCGCGCCGCCGAGGCCGATCATCATGACGCCGCCCGTGCCCGACAGTGTCGAAATGCGCTTCGGTGAGCGGGCGAACCAGGTGCGGGCGGTGCCGGCGGCGAGGGCCCAGACGCTGTCGCAGGTCAGCGCCATCACCTGGAAGAGCAGTCCGAGCGTCAGCAGCTGCAGCCAGGCGGCACCGGCGTGCGGGTCGACGAACTGGGGCAGAACCGCCACGAAGAAGGCGATGGTCTTGGGGTTGGTCAGGCCCACGACGAATCCTTGGCGTAGCAGCGTCCACGACGAAGTGGGCCGGACGGCCGCGCCGGTGACGTGCGCGTGCCGGTGGCGGATCGCCTGGATGCCGAGCCACACGAGGTAGATCGCCCCGACGATCTTCAGCACCGTGAAGGCGATGATCGAGGATGCCACGATCGCGCCGACTCCGAACGCGACGGCGAGCACCGCGGGCACGGTGCCGAGGGCGTTGCCGACGACGCTGAGCACGCCCGCGCGGCGGCCGAGGGCGATCGAGCGTCCGATGACGAACAGCACACTCGGACCCGGGATGACGATGATGACGACCGACGCCGCGACGAAGGCCACGAGGTTCTCGATCGGTGGCATCCGTGCAGCGTACTGCGGTCATGTTTCGCCGCCGTTCCGAGCGCCCCGGCGTCCCGGCGGCCCCAGGTCCTTGCGCCCCGGCGCCGAGGCGCCCCGGCGCTCCGGCGTCGAGGCGCGTGAGCGGCGCGTGCGGCGCGTGAGGGGTCAATCTGTGTCGCCTAGGAGGCGTCCAGGCGACAAAAACTGACCCCTCACGCGAGAGTCGTGGACGCCTTTGCCCCGCGGCGCGAAGCGCGGCGCGTGAGGGGTCAATTTGTGTCGCCTAGGAGGCGTCCAGGCGACAAAAACTGACCCCTCACGCGAGAGTCGTGGACGCCTTTGCCCCGCGGCGCGAGCGCGGCGTGTGAGGGGTCAATTTGTGTCGCCTGGGAGACGTCCAGGCGACACATACTGACCCCTCGCGCGAAAGAGCGACGGACGCCTTGGCCCCGCGGCGCGAGCGCGGCGCGTGAGGGGTCAATCCTTGTCGCCCAGGAGACGCCCAAGCGACAAAGACTGACCCCTCACGCGCGGGTGAAGACGAGCGCTACGCGGGCACGGCCTCGCGCGCGAGCAGCTCGCTGATGCGGCCGACGCATCCGCCGCAGCCGGTGCCGGCGCGGGTCGAGGCCTTCACGCACGCGACGGTGGGCTCACCGGCCGACACCGCCTCGCGGATCGCCCCGGCGCTCACACCGTTGCACCAGCAGACGGTGGCATCCGCGGCGAAGGGGTCGGCGACGACGGCCATGCCGGCGTCGGGCGCGTCGAGGCGCAGCAGCGACGAGCGGTCAGCGGGCAGCTCCGATCCGCGTTCGAACAGCAGGGTGAGCTCGGCGCCGGTGCGTGGCATCCCGACCGAGACGAAGCCGGTCAGCACGCCGTCGACCGTGACGAGCTTGACGTACGCGCCGCGGGCGGGGTCGGCCCAGAGGGTGACCTGGGGACCGTGGCATCCGGGCGCGTGCGAGAAGGGGTCGGCGTCGACCGCCCCTCCGGCGACGACGTCGATGCCCTCGGCCTTCAGCATCACGACGCCGGGGCGCTCCACGGGGACCGGGGCGACGGATGCCGCCGCGCCCGCGGCGAGGGCCGGGGCGACGGATGCCGCCGCGCTCGCGGCGAGGGCCGGGCTCGCGGATGCCGCGGCGCCCGCGGCGAGGGCCGGGCTCGCGGATGCCGCTGCGCCCGCGACGAGGGCCGGGCTCGCGGATGCCGCAGCGGAACCGTCCCCGGCAGCCAGCAGCGCCGCGAGCCGGTCGGCCTGCCGCCAGCCCGGTCCGACCAGTCCGCTCGGGCCGCCGGGCACGCGACCGTCGTCGCCGGCATCGGCGGGGTCGGCGACGTGCGCGCAGTCGCCGATGGCGAAGACGTGGGGGTCGGTCCACGAGCGCGACGCGCCGTCGACGAGCACGCCGGTGGAGGTGGCGAGCCCGGCGATGGACGCCACCTCGGTGCGCGCCGCGACGCCGCACGAGAGCACGAGCAGGTCGCCCGCGAGCACTTTGCCGTCGGCGCAGACCAGGCCGTCGAACCAGGCCTGGCCGTGGTCGTCGTAGCGCTGCACGATGCTCTCGGCGCGGGCGTGGTGCATCATCTCGACGCCCACGGCGGTGGCTGCGGCGGCGAGCACGCGTCCGCCGTTCTCGTCGAGCGTGCGGTTCATGGGAGCGGCGGAGTGGTACGCCACCACGACCTCGGCGCCGGCTTCGGCGGCGGCCAGGGCCAGCTCCATGCCGAGCACGCCCGCGCCGAGCACGACGATGCGCTGCCCGGCCGACACGGCAGCGCGCACGTGCTCGGCGTCGGCGAGGTCGCGCAGGGCGACGACGCCGCGGGGGAGCGGCGCCGAGCCCCGGTCGAGCTCCGCCGGAACGCCCGGTCGCGTCGCGCGGTGCCGCTGGGCCTTCTCGAGCCCGGCGAGCGTCGGCACGTTGGCGCGGGCGCCGGTGGCCAGCACGAGTCGGTCGTACGGAACCCGGATGCCATCGTGCAACCGCACCACCTGACGGTCGCGGTCGACGCCGACCACCGTCATCCCGAGCGCGAAGGTCACGCCGGCCTCTTCGGCGACGAGCCGGTCGCCCATGTCGAGGCCTTCGCGGTCGGTGCGTCCGACGGCGTACTCGGCGAGCAGCACGCGGTTGTAGACGTCGTGCGTCTCGGCCCCGATGACCGTGAGGTCGATGCGCCCGTCGCGCACGGCGGGCAGCAGGCCCTCGATCAGCCGCGCTCCGACGGGGCCGTAGCCCACCAGCACCACACGCTCAGACATGGATCTCCTCCTCGGTGGGGGTGCCCGCCCCGCGCTCGATGGGCCCGCCCGCGACGGAGGCGCCGGTCGGCGCGGGTCCGCCTGCGACCGAGACTCCGGCCGGCACGTCAGGCCCGATGGGCCCGCCCGCGACGGAGACGCCGGTCGGCGCGGGTCCGCCCGCGACCGAGACTCCGGCCGGCATGTCAGGCCCGACGGGTCCGCCCGCGACGGAGACGCCGGATGCCATGTGCCCGGCCCCCTCCCGTTCGACGCCGGGATGCTCCGACACCACAACGGGCCCGTGCTCCGCAGCCGCACCGGCGGGCACCGCGGCATCCGGAGCCAGCCGCACCCGCGTGCGCTTGAACTCGGGCATCGCCGAGGTCGGGTCGACGATCGCCTCGGTCAGGCGGTTCGCGCACTCATCGCCGCCGTAGTGGAACGGCAGGAAGACGGTGTCGTGACGGATGTCCGTCGTCACCGTCGCCCGCGCCTTCACGGTGCCGCGCTCGTTCGAGACGGCGACGAGCGCGTCTTCGCGGATGCCGAGACGCGACGCCGTCGCGGGATGGATCTCGAGCCGCGCCTCGGGGCGCGCGCCGTTCAGCTCGGCCACCCGTCGCGTCTGCGTGCCCGACTGGTACTGCTGCAGGTAGCGGCCGGTGACGAGGGTCAGCTCGCCGCCGTGGTCGGTGGGAGCGGGGGGAGTGGCATCCACGGGCACGAGCTTGGCACGGCCGTCGGCGTGGGCGAAGCGGTCGGTGAACGGACGCGGGGTGCTCGCGGAGCGGTACGGCCAGTACGCCTCGACGCCGGTGTCGAGCAGCTCGTGCGACAGGCCGGAGTAATCTGCGATGCCGCCCTCCGACGCGCGGGCGAGCTCGTCGAACACCTCGGCCGGATCCGTCGACCAGGTGGATGCCGCGCCCAGGCGCCGCGCGATCTCCGACATGATCCACAGCTCGCTGCGAGCTCCGTCGGGTGCGGCCAGCGCGCGGCGGCGGCGGATGACCCGGCCCTCGAGCGAGGTCATCGTGCCCTCCTCCTCGGCCCACTGCAGCACGGGAAGCACGATGTCCGCGAGTTCCGCGGTCTCGCTGAGGAAGAAGTCGCACACGACGAGCGTGTCGAGGGCCTGGAGCCGATCGCGCAGCGCGTCGACGTCGGGCGCCGAGACGACGACGTTGGAGCCGGCGACCAGCAGCGTCTTCACCGGCCCGCCCAGTTCGCCGAGTAGCGCGGTGGCCGGGATGCCGGCGTCCGGAAGCTCGTCCGGGTCGACGCCCCACACCCCGGCGACGTGCCGGCGCGCTTCGGGGTCGCGGATGGAGCGGTAGCCGGGCAGCTGGTCGGCCTTCTGGCCGTGCTCGCGTCCGCCCTGGCCGTTGCCCTGACCGGTGAGGGTGCCGTAGCCCGATCCTTCGCGGCCGACGAGGCCGAGCACGAGCGCGAGGTTGATCGCGGCGGTCGCGGTGGCGGTGCCGTCGACGTGTTGTTCGACGCCGCGTCCGGTGAGGATGTAGGCGCCGCCCGCGGCGAGGCGCCGGGCGGTCTCGCGCAGTTGGGCGACGGGGATGCCGGTGGTCGACGAGGTGCGCTCGGGCCACCACTGCGCGACGGAGCGCCGCAGGCTGTCGAACCCGCTCGTGCGCTCCTCTATATAGGCGCGGTCGGCGAGGCCCTCGGCGATGACGATGTGGGTGAGCCCGAGCAGCAGCGGCAGGTCGGTGCCGGGTGCGGGCTGCAGGTGAGTGCCGGCGCCGTCTTCGGTGAGGCGCGCGGTGGCGGAGCGGCGCGGGTCGACGACGATCAGGCCGCCCGCGGCGCGGGCACCGGCGAGGTGCGCGAGGAACGGCGGCATGGTCGCGGCGACGTTGGAGCCGAGCAGCAGGATCGTCCGCGCGTCGTCGAGGTCGGTGACGGGGAAGGGGAGGCCCCGGTCCATGCCGAAGGCCCGATTGGATGCTGCGGCCGCCGACGACATGCAGAAGCGGCCGTTGTAGTCGATGCGCGAGGTGCCGAGGGCGACGCGGGCGAACTTGCCGAGCTGGTACGCCTTCTCGTTGGTGAGTCCGCCGCCGCCGAAGATGGCGTTGGCGTCGGGTCCGTGGGTGGCTTTCGTGTCGCGGAAGGCCGCGGCCACGGCATCCAGTGCCTCATCCCAGGTGGTCTCGGCGAGGGTGCCGTCAGATCGCCGCATCAGCGGCATCCGGAGTCTGTGGGGGGATGCCAGGAGCTCCGCCGACGTCCAGCCCTTGGCGCAGAGTCCTCCCCGGTTGGTGGGGAAGTCGCGGCCGGTGACCGCCGTCTCCGTGTCGTGGAGGACGGTCATGGCGCACTGCAGCGCGCAGTAGGGGCAGTGGGTGTCGGCGGAGCTCATGGCGGTCATCAGATGCGGGTGCCGCTCTTCTTCGACAGCGTCAGGTAAACGCTGGCGGTGATGGCGAGGAAGGCGACGTACGCCAGGGCGAACCAGCCGAGGGCGGGGGTGTACGAGCCGAACGTCGTCTTCGAGAAGCCGAGCAGCTGCGGGATGAAGAAGCCGCCGTACGCGCCGATCGCCGAGATGAGGCCGAGGGCCGCGGCCGCCTTGCGCTGCGCGCCGATGCCGCCGTTGGCCTTGAGGGTGAAGATCGTCGGGATCATGCGGTAGGTCGAGCCGTTGCCGATGCCCGCCGCGGCGAACAGCACCAGGAAGCACGCGAGGAAGACGGCGAAGTTCTGAAGCGGCAGGGTCAGGATGACGCTCAGGATGCCGAGACCCATCACCGTGAAGGCGCCCATCGTGATGACGGTGCCGCCGAAGCGGTCGGCGAGCTTGCCGCCGTAGGGGCGGGCGAGCGAGCCGACGAGCGCACCCATGAACGCGAGGGTGACGGTGGCGGTGCCGATCGCGATGCCCTTGAAGTCGGGGAACGTGTCGGCCAGCAGCTTCGGGAAGACGCCGGCGAAGCCGATGAACGAGCCGAAGGTGCCGATGTAGAGCACGGCCATGATCCACAGGTGCGGCTCCTTCAGAGCGGCGAGGGATGCCGTGATGTCGGACTTCGCGTTGGAGAGGTTGTCCATGCGGAAGTACGCGCCGACCATCGCGACGATGATGAGCGGCACCCAGATGAGACCCGCGAGCGGCAGGTTGAGGGTCGCCGCGGCGCCGACCGTGATGACGATCGGGACGACGAACTGCGCGACCGAGGCGCCGAGGTTGCCGCCGGCGGCGTTGAGTCCGAGGGCGTAGCCCTTCTGCGCGGCCGGGTAGAAGAAGGTGATGTTCGCCATGGAGCTGGCGAAGTTGCCGCCGCCGAAGCCGGCGAACGCGGCGATGAGGAGCAGCAGGCCGAACGGCGTGGCGGGGTTCGACACGGCGATGGCGAGGCCGATGCTCGGGATGAGCAGCAGGGCCGCCGAGACGATGGTCCAGTTGCGACCGCCGAAGCGGGGAACCATGAACGTGTAGGGGATGCGCAGCGTCGCGCCGACGAGGCTCGGCATGGAGATGAGCCAGAAGATCTGGCCCGTGTCGAGCTGGAATCCCGCCGCCGGCAGCGAGACGACGACGACAGACCACAGCTGCCAGACGACGAAGCCCAGGAACTCGGCGAAGATCGACCACCGCAGGTTGCGGGAGGCGATGGCCTTGCCTTCCTTGGCCCACTGCGTGGCGTTCTCGGGGTTCCAGCCGTCGATCCAGCGGCCGGGGCGGTGTTCTAGGGCAGAGGCTTCCGCGGCGGTTGGGGAGGCGGGCGGCGCGGCGGCGGCTTCGGGGCGCGGGTCGGTGACGGTCACGGGTTCCTCCATGGGCGATGTGGGGAGGTGCAGCGCCCCGCATGGGCTGGGCGTGCCGCCAGCGTAGGGAGGAGGCGTTACCCGGGACTGCTTCGTCGGGGGCGGGGACGTAACGGTTGTTTCACCCGCGGAGGGGGTGGGGGAGAGGGGGAGTTTACGTGGGCGTTACATGGGGGTGGAGCCGGGAGGATACGGGACGATGGGCAGCGGCGGCTGACATATGAGCATCATCGGCTTCGCAGTGTCGAGCTAGCTCACTAGGTCGAGCGTCACGGCCGCCGGATGGGACCGGATCGCACCAGCTAGCGCGAGGGACGGCCAAGGACGGTAGACGCTCAGACACGCCAAATCTATTCTTCGCCTCAGCGAAACGTAGCGGAAATAACCGGCTGTGATCCTGTTCTCGTACCTCTCGCAGCGCCGATCGCTTGTCGAGGGAAGGGCCACGGTTTCGTGGTTAAGCATCTTGCTCATTCATGTCTGAACGCGAATCGTTCGGGTGAATCCTTCCCTTCGTGAAGTGGGGCGTTAGGAGTCATCTGCGCGGCTGCGTTCGCTCAAGAGAAGGTACGTCATGTCTGATTTGACCGTTGCAGAAGCACCAGAGGTTGTCTCCGTCGGCAAGGTGCAGCGCATCTTCCGCTATCCCGTGAAGTCGATGACGGGAGAGGAGCTCACTTCGTGTGAGATCAATGAGTCGGGAGTGGTTGGAGACCATCTCTGGGCTCTCGTCGAGGTTGCGACAGGCAAGCTCGCAAACGCCAAGAACCCCCGCAAGTGGGGCCACCTCCTCAATTACTCCGCGGCGTACGTGGAGGAGCCGACCGCTGGTGGACCGATTCCGCCGATTGCCATCACATTCCCCGACGGCACAGTCGTGCGCAGCGACCAGCCGGACGTCGACGAACTCATCAGCAAGTCGGTCGGCGCCGAGGTGCACCTGGCAACGATGGACAAGACCGAGGCCACCGCCGCGGAGATGACCTGGCTGGGCGACATCCTGGGGGAGAACAACTTCTCCAAGCTCGGCTCGACCAACGAACATGGCGAGCACGAGATTGTTTTCGATCTCTTCGGAAAGCCGGGACGCTCCTACGACCTGGGCGACCTCCACGTGATGACCACGTCTGCTCTCGAGTTCATGAAGACCCTCAGCCCCGACGCGACCTTCGACGTGCGCCGCTACCGGCCCAACTTCCTCATCGACACGGACGATGATGGGTTCGTCGAGGCTGAGTGGGTGGGAAAGAACCTTCACATCGGCGACGCTTCATCGACGGTCGTCATGAACACCGTCCGCTGCATCATGACAACCCTGCCTCGCGAGGAGTTGCCGCTGGACCGCGGCACGTTGCGCTCACTGGTGAAGCACAACAGCCGAGTCGTGGAGCCGTTCGGCGATTGGGCCTGCATCGGGGTCTACGCGAACATCACCGCTCCGGGTCGCGTCGAGATCGGTTCCGTGACGGCCGTCTCCGACGCAGTCGTCACGGAAGAAGACGGCGAAGAGACGTCCGCCTAAACCTCCCCGACGGATCCTTCTCGTTGGCTGCGGGTATGCCCCGCGTTCAGCGAGCCCATTCTCTTTCTGAAAGCAGGTTGTCATGTCCATCAGCGAGGTTGTCCTTCCCGAAGGCAGCACAGGTCGAGTCCTACGCGACCAGTTCCATTACGCCGCCGCTCACCGCGTCGGAGACATCATCGAGCTGTCGGGTCACACCGGACATCGCGCCGACCTCTCCCTTCCCGAACAGCTGGAGGAGGAGATCGCCACCGCGTTCGCCAACATCACGGCCACCCTTGAGGCCGCGGAGATGAGCTGGAGCAACGTCTTCAGCGTGCGGACCTACCACGTCGTCCCGGTGGGTGCCGATTCCATTCCCGGTGAAGCGATCGGGGCAATTCTCAATAGCTTCGCAGCCCATCTCCCCGAGCGGTATCCGGTATGGACCGCAATCGCCGTGCCCGCCCTCGCGTTCCCCGGGATGCGAATCGAGATCGAGATCAAGGCGACGTACTGACTGTCGGTGCGCGGGGACCCCCTCCCCCTCGCTCTCCCCGCGCACCGCGCAGTCATCTTTCTTCCAGGGAGCGCATCATGCCCACACACACCACATTCAACGATGAGCCAATGTCTCTTGTCGTTAGCGACTATCGGACCGAAGGCCGCGATGTCGCCGTCCTCGAACTGCGTCACCCCCACGGGGAGAACCTGCCCGAATGGAAGCCCGGCGCCCACATCGCACTCCGCCTCGGGTCGGACGACATCGTCCGCGAGTACTCGCTTTGCAGCTCACCCGCGAACCGCAGCGTCTGGCGAATCGCCGTGCGCCGAGCAGAACTGAGTCGCGGGGGATCCGACTACGTCCATGCCCGACTGCGCTCAGACGCCGTCGTCGAGGTCGTGCGCATCGGCAACCTCTTCCCGTTCGAGCCAGCTAGGGCGTGTCTCCCAAATGGGTGGGGTGAGTCGGTGATGCTAGAGACGTGTCGCGGTTCCAGTTGCTTTCGGATACTCAGTGGGATCTGATCAGCGGGTTCTTGCCCGGTCCGACCGGCCGTAAGGGCCGCCCCTTCTCGGACGCGCGAACGATGGTCGAGGCGATCGCGTATCGCTATCGGACAGGGATCGCGTGGCGGGATCTGCCGGAGGTGTTCGGCCCGTGGCAGACGGTGTGGAAGTGGCACCGTCGGATGGCCGGCGATGGAACCTGGGATCGTGTCCACGCGGCGCTGCTGGCTCGCGCCGACGCGACCGGCAAGCTCGATTGGTCCGTGTCGGTGGACTCCACGATCGCTCGCGCCCATCAGCACGCGACGAACATCACCCGGGTCACGGGGGGCTTCGTCGAACTACAACAATCCGCTGATCGAGCCGCCTGATCACGGGTTCGGCCGCTCCCGAGGCGGACTCTCCACCAAGCTCCACCACCTGGTCGACGGTCGCGGCCTGCCACTGGTGATCGCGGTCACGCCGGGCCAGTCCGGGGACTCGCCCATGCTGATCCCGTTGCTGCAGCAGCTGCGCGTCGCCCGCCCGATCGGTCGCCCCCGCACCCGACCCGACCGGCTCCGAGGCGACAAGGCGTACTCGTCCCGGGCAATCCGACAGCACCTGCGTGACCGCAGCATCCAGGCCGTCATCCCGCAGCCATCGGATCAGATCGGCCACCGCGTCCGACGCGGCTCACACGGCGGACGACCCATCACCTACGACCGCGACGACTACCGAAACCGCAACGTCATCGAACGCCGCTTCGCCACCCTCAAACAATGGCGAGGCCTCGCCACCCGCTACGACAAACTCGCCACCGTCTACCGCTCAGCAGCCGTCCTCAACGCCGTCATCGCCTGGACCCGCCATTTAGGAGACACGCCCTAGCCGCCCCTACTTCGTTGCTGCCGGCATCGGAATCACACCGATCCTCCCAATGATCGAGTCCGCTCAGCAGAGCGGAGCGGATTGGCACCTCCTGTACATCGGTCGTCACCTCGACTCGATGCCGTTCCTCGACGATCTCTCCGCATTTGCCGACAGGGTCACCATCGTCGAGACATCAACCCAGGGGCGTGTCAACATCGGCTCCCTCGTGAGGGAAAACACGGACGCGCACTTCTACGCGTGCGGACCCGAGTCGCTACTTGACGACCTCGAGCAGGCGGTGCGAGCGTCCGGGCCAACCCGCCTCAGCCTCGAGCGCTTCACCCCCCGCGGAGTGATCGCCGACGGGGAGAACAGCGCATTCACGATCGTTGTCGAATCGAGTGGTCAGCTCGTTCCTGTCCTGCCGGAGCAGACAGCTCTATCAGCGCTGCTGGAGGCCGGAGTTCGTGTGCGCAACTCCTGCGGGGAGGGCACCTGCGGGTCCTGCGAAGTCGTCGTTCTCGACGGAGTGCCCGACCACCGCGACTCGATCCTGACGGACGAGGAGCTCATCAGCGGCGACTGCATGTACGTCTGCGTCTCACGTTCCCTAACCGCGACCCTCACTCTGGACCTCTGACATGTCTTCTCAATCACTTGCAGCCCCCACCGTCGATCCGGACACCGCTACCGGTATCACCGTGCGCTTCTTCGCCGCAGCGAAGGCCGAGGCCGGACAGGCAGAAGCGCAATGGTCGATCACTGCCGGGTGCACCATCGAAGAGGCCGTGCGCCGGTTCGGCTTCGGAGACAGCCCTGTCTTCGCCCGTAGCTCCTTCCTCCTCAACGGACGGTCCGCGTCGCGCTCCCATTCACTTACGTCTGGGGACGTGCTCGACGTGCTTCCCCCCTTTGCAGGAGGGTGAGTGATGGTCGTCTCGGGAACCACCACGAAGCCGGGAGCGATCCCTCTGGCCGCTGCGTCGGATCCATCCTTCGAACCGGAAGAACTCGCACGGTACTCACGGCAGATCACCATGGTCGACATCGGCCGGACCGGTCAGTCACGCCTGAAGCGTGCTCGTGTGCTGGTGGTCGGCGCGGGCGGCCTTGGCTCGCCGGTCATCGCCTATTTGGCGCGGGCGGGTGTCGGAACGATCGGCATCATCGATCACGACACCGTCGCTAGGTCGAACCTGCATCGGCAGATCATCCACGGAGACCGCGCCATCGGGCGTGCCAAGGTCGAGTCGGCGGGGGATGCCGTGCGCGCGGCCAACCCGTACGTGCGGGCGATCGAGCACAACGACATGCTGGGCGCCGGAAACGCGGAACTCCTGTTCTCGTCGTATGACCTGGTCATCGACGGGACGGACGATTACAGCACGCGCTATCTGATCGCCGATACCTGTCAGCGGCTCGCCAAACCCTGCGTCTGGGGGACCGTGCTCGAGACGGACGGACAGCTGTCGACGTTCTGGACCGGCGCTCCCGGTGGCGGCGTGGGTTTGCGCGATCTCTACCCCGAACCGCCGGAAGAAGAAGGTGCGAGCTGCGCGCGCGCAGGAGTCATCGGCCCGCTTTGCGGGGTCGTGGCCTCCTGGATGGCGGTCGAGGCAATGAAGCTCATCGTGGGATTCGGCGCACCGCTTTTTGGTCGACTTCTGGTCATCGACGGGCGGGACGGAACGAGCGCGGAAGTGGCGTTCACTGCCAGGGGCGACTCCCCTCCCCCGCGCCCGGCCCTTGGGATCACCTGGGTCGAGCCAGCGCAGCTACGCGACAGGCTCGACAGCGGAGCCACTCTCATCGACGTTCGCGAGCCGTGGGAGCGCGACATCGCGGTGATACCCGACTCAGTGTCCGTTCCGCTGACCTCACTGAGCGACGCCGCGCTGCCAGCAGGACCGCTCATTTTCCACTGCCACTACGACACCCGAGCGCGGCGCGCGCGCGCCATGCTGGCCGGCCGAGAGGACGTGTCTGTGCTTCGCGGGGGTATCAACGCGTGGGCGACAGACATAGATCCCACGCTTCCGCGCTACTGACCGAATCGTTCCCGCCTGCGACGGCCGTACTGCGGCCATCGTTGCCCCGTCGTACCCGAAACCCTGAAGGACGCCCTCATGGCCCAGAGCCTCGGAATTCCGCAACTTCGTGTTCCTCCCCCTGCGGCGCCGCTATCCGGCGGCCTCACAGACCGGTACGGACGCACCGCAACCGACATGCGTCTGTCGCTGATCGACAAGTGCAACCTGCGCTGCACTTATTGCATGCCGGCGGACGGAATGGCGTGGCTGCCGCAACGGATGCTGATGACGGCAGATGAGATCGTGCGTATCGTGCGTGTCGGCGTGGAAATGCTTGGCGTCGAGGAGCTCCGGCTCACGGGTGGCGAGCCGCTCGTCCGGAAGGATCTCGAGTTTGTCATCGGCTCCATCCGGGCGGCGTGTCCGGAGCTCCCCATCTCGATGACCACCAACGCAATCGGTTTGGACGTGCGGGCCCGTGCACTTCGGGACGCGGGCCTCTCGCGCATCAATATCTCGCTCGACTCCATCCACCCCGAGACGTTCGCCGCGTTGACGCGACGGCCGATGCTGGACAAGGTGCTCGCCGGCGTCCGGGCAGCAGACGAGGCGGGGCTCGGGCCGATCAAGATCAACGCCGTCCTCTTGCGAGGGGTGAATGCGCACGAGGCCGCGGACCTGCTGGAGTGGTCCCTCGAGCACGGGTACGAGCTGCGGTTCATCGAGCACATGCCCCTTGACGGCGACCACTCCTGGAAGAAGGAGAAGGTCATCACCGCCGAGGAGGTGCGTGCGTTGATCACCGAGAAGTTCGTTCTCAGTCCCGATCCTCAGGAGCGCTTGGGCTCGCCGGCGGAGCGGTACGAGGTACGCCGACCAGGAAGCAACTTCGGTTCACCCCCGCTGGGCCGCGTCGGGCTGATCTCATCAGTGACCGAGCCTTTCTGCGCCGCGTGCACACGCACACGTATCACGGCGGAAGGGCGCATCCGCTCCTGTCTCTTCTCACACGAAGAAACGGACCTCTTGGAGATTGTCCGCGACGGAGCGAGTGACCGGGAGATTGCGCAACGGTGGCGCGAAGCGATGTGGGGCAAGCCTCGCGCTCACGGCTCAGACACCGTCGGCCTTTCAAGTTCCGACTACGTGCAGCCCGAGCGGACCATGAGCGCGATCGGTGGCTGAGCGATGACCTCTGAAGGCGCCCCGATCTTCGCGCGGCGGAGCGTGGAAGAACACGCGCGCGCTATCTGCGAGATGATCTCGGCCGTGGACCGGCAGTCGGAGGTGCTCAGCCTCGGCACGCTGGAAGCGGACCACTTCCGCACCCTGGCGGAAGACGTTCTTTCGCCGATAGACCTCCCCCCGTTCGACAACAGCCAGATGGATGGCTTCGCGGTCCACCGCGCCGACTTCTTCAACCCTCGTGGGGACACGCCCGCGCGGCTGCCGATTACCGGTCATGTGGCGGCGGGAGACGAATCGGGTCCTTTGCCACGCGGCGAGGCGTGGGCGGTCATGACCGGCGCGCCCCTCCCGTCCGGGGCGGACGCCGTCGTGCCGATCGAGGCCTCCGGGATGAGCGCCTTTCCCTCTCCCGGCGAGAAAGCGACGCTAAGCGTCGCGACGGTCCCAGCGAATGATGCTTTCGTAAGGAGAGCAGGGTCGGACGTGCAGGCGGGCAGCGTGATCGCATCGGCAGGCGCGGCGCTGACCCCAGCACTCATCGGTGCCCTCGCCTCTGCGGGAGTGCGACGCGTCGCCGTATGGCGCCCGTTCACCGTTCTGCTGATCGCAACGGGCTCGGAGTTGCGCCGGATCGACGACACTGAGCGCCCAGGCAGCATCCTCGATGCAAACACTCCCGGCCTGACCGCCCTCCTGACCGGAATCGGTGTGCGCGTCATGACTCCGGGCTTGGTGCACGACCATCCGGCGGAGCTTCTTGACGCAATCGATGCTGGCGGCAGCGGTATTGACCTGATTGTCACTGCCGGCGGTGTCAGCGCCGGCGCCCATGAAGTGGTTCGTGAGGCCCTCGCTGATCGGGGGGTGGCCTTCGGCTCTGTATCGATGCAGCCCGGAGGCCCGCAAGGCGTCGGTCGCGTACGCGTGCACGGAACCGATGTCCCCGTGGTCGCGCTCCCGGGTAATCCGGTCAGCGCGCTGGTCAGCGCGGAGGTGTTCCTGCGGCCAGCCATCCTCGCTGCCGGCGGATGGTGGCCGGAACGTCCGGTGGTGGAAGCACCCATCACCGAAGCGACCACGTCTCCAGCCGGTCGGTTGCAGTTCCGCCGAGCGCGGAGCACCGCTGACGGTCGGATCGAGCTAGTCGGTGGTGCGGGATCGCACCTCCTAAGCGCGTTTGCACGCTCCGACCTCCTGGTGATGCTGCCGGAGAACGTCGAGAGAGTCGAAGCCGGAGACGTTGTACGAGCTTGGAGGATCAATGGCTGAACAGACGGAGGGATTGACGCACCTGAGGCCGGACGGCGCGGCTCACATGGTTGACGTGGGTGAGAAAGAGATTACGCGGCGTCGCGGCGTCGCCACCGCCACGCTGATCACCCGCCCCGATGTGATCCAGCTCGTCTCCGATGGCACCTTGCCTAAGGGCGAAGCTCTCGGAACCGCCCGGCTTGCGGGCATCATGGCTGCCAAGGCCGCCAGTACCCTCATCCCCCTGTGCCATCCGCTGCCGATCACGAGTGCAGACGTCGTCTTGACCGTCGGTACCGACCGGGTGGACATCGTTGCGACAGTGTCCACACGCGGGCGCACCGGTGTCGAGATGGAGGCGCTGACCGCTGCCTCGGTCACGGCGTTGACGCTGTACGACATGATCAAGGCCGTCGACCGCGCCGCGCGAATCACCGACATCGCTGTGATCGAGAAAGAAGGTGGCCGCTCCGGCCACTGGGTGCAAACGTGAAACGCGTCGTCGTCCTCGTCGCCTCCACACGGTGCGCGGCGGGGCGGGCGGTGGACCGTACGGGACCGGTGATCGTGGAGTGGTTGCGCGGCCGCGGATGGTCGACCGATCATCTCGTGGTCGCAGACGGCGATCCGGTTGGAGACGCCCTGCGCCGGGCGCTCGAGCAGAACGTCGAACTGATCGTGACGACCGGGGGAACCGGCATCAACCCGACCGACCGCACCCCTGAACAGACGCTCCCGCTCTTGGATCAAGTGCTGCCGGGTATCGGTGAAGCTATCCGTGCTCGCGGGATGTCGAGCACGCCCCTTGCCGTCCTCAGTCGGGGTGTGGCCGGCATCGCTGGTCGTAGCGTCATCGTGAACCTGCCGGGATCTCCCTCGGGGGTCGCCGACGGAATAGCAGTTCTCGACGATGTCATCGAGCACATCATCAGCCAGCTGGCCGGTGGCGATCATGTCACCCCGTGAGGAAGGAAGAGACGAATGACCTCTGAGACCATGCCCAACGGTAAGGGCGATCGCGTTGTTCGTGCTGACGTCAGCGCCGAGCCCATCACCGTCGAAATGCTGATGACACAGACCCGACCGCCGGCCGCCGGAGCGGTCGTGACTTTCGACGGTCGTGTTCGCGACCATGACGAAGGACGGGGCGTCGTGGCGCTGCATTACAGCGCGCATCCGACGGCCGGCGAGGTGATCCGTGCCGTCGCGCAGGACATCGCAGCGAGATTCCCCGACGTGACCCTGGCTGTCACGCACCGAACGGGGGACCTCGTTGTCGGAGATTGCGCGCTGGCGTGCGTGGTCTCTTCCGCTCACCGCCGTGAAGCCTTCGCCGCGTGTTCTGAGCTTGTCGATCTCGTAAAAGAACGGGTGCCGATTTGGAAGGAGCAGGTCTTCGTCGGAGGGCATACGGAGTGGGTCAACGCGATCAGCTGAACGACTCACTCCTGAGGGCGCACCCACGACGAGAACGGAACCTCATGACCGCTTCACCGCACCGCATTACCTCAGCGAGCCTCGCGATCGGCGCGATCCTCATGACGTCCGGCTGCGTCTCCGCGCCTGCTGCTCCCGATACGGGTCCGGACGACCTCACCGGTTCGATCGTGGTCTTCGCCGCCGCATCTCTGCGCACGAGTTTCACCGAGCTCGCCGATGCGTTCGAACACCGACACCCCGGTGTCACCGTCGAGCTCAGCTTTGCGGGCTCCGCCGACCTCGCCACGCAGATCATCAACGGGGCACCTGCCGACGTCTTCGCCTCCGCTGACCTGAAGACGATGACACTCGTCTCCGACGCAGGCCTGCTCGCGGCAGACGCGACCGTCTTCGCAACAAACCACCTGGAAATAGCGACGCCGCCGGCCAACCCCGCGGGAATCACATCGCTCTCAGACCTCGGTCGCGAGGGAACGCGCGTCGTGATCTGCGCTCCGCAGGTACCTTGCGGTGCGGCAGCGGAAAAAGTCCTCACCGCGGCAGGTGTTATAGTCAGCCCGGTATCGGAAGAGTCTTCCGTCACCGATGTGCTGGGGAAGATCATCTCGGGCGAGGCCGACGCGGGTTTGGTGTACACCACGGACATTCGCGCCGCGGGCTCCGACGTCCAGGGCATCCCTACCGCTCAGGCGGATGCCGTAGTCAACGACTATCCCCTCGGGTTGCTCCAGGCGAGCGACAATCCCGCCGTCGCGGCACGGTTCGCCGATTTCGTGCGGCAGGACCCTGACGGCATCCTCGACGCAGCGGGGTTTGGGGCACCGTGATTCCGGCGGCATCGATGCCCCGGTGGGCAATCGCCGTGGCGATGTTCGGAGCAGCATTCGTGATCCTGCCCTTAATCGCAATGGTGCTGCGGGTCGACTGGGCAACATTCTGGCCTCTCATCACCTCGGCATCATCCGTCGATGCGATTCTGCTCAGCCTGCGCACCTCCGCTGTCTCGACGGCGGTGTGTGTGGTACTTGGGGTGCCGGTCGCGCTCGTGCTCGCCCGCACCACGGGACCGGGGGTACGCGTCCTTCGCGCCCTCGTGCTGTTGCCGCTGGTCCTGCCTCCCGTCGTCAGCGGTATCGCGCTTCTCTACACCTTCGGCCGGCTCGGGCTTCTCGGCCCACCCTTGAACCAGGTGGGAGTCAGCATTGCGTTCTCCACAACCGCCGTGGTGATCGCGCAATCCTTTGTCGCACTGCCGTATCTCATCATCACGCTCGAGGGCACCCTGCGTTCTATCGGAAACAGGCACGAGGCCGTAGCCGCAACCCTCGGAGCGCGCCCCACGACGGTCCTCCTGCGGGTGAGCCTGCCGATGATGCTGCCGGGGCTGCTCTCGGGGGCGATCCTCTCCTACGCTCGAGCTCTGGGCGAGTTCGGTGCCACCTTGACGTTCGCCGGAAGTCTTCAGGGAGTTACTCGGACGCTTCCGTTGGAGATCTATCTGCAGCGCGAAACCGATCCAGACGTCGCCGTTTCGCTCTCACTGGTTCTCGTCGTCATCGCAATCCTTGTTGTCTCGATCGCGGGTGCCGTCGGCAAGCTCGTACCGAGAGCACGATGAGACTCGAGTTCGAAGCGCAACTCCCACGTCGAGGGCTGGATCTGAGATTCGCCGTCGCCGGTGGGGAGACGCTCGCCATCGTTGGGCCGAACGGCGCCGGCAAGTCGTCGGTCCTCGCGCTCCTCGCCGGCCTTCTCCATACCGACAAGGGCCGAGCGGCCATCGGTGAGACCGTCCTTTTCAATGGACGCCGTCGCCTACCCGCTCACCGTCGGGGCGTCGGACTCTTGGCGCAGGAGCCCTCTCTTTTCCCTCACTTCACCGTGCTGAAGAATGTCGCCTTCGGCCTACGCAGCACGGGCACTCCTCGCAGGCTCGCATACGAGCGCGCTGAAGCAGCGCTGGCGGGCGCCGACGCACATAACCTCATCGATCGCCTCCCGGCGGAATTGTCTGGAGGTCAGGCGCAACGGGTAGCCCTTGTGAGGGCCCTCGTCGCTCGGCCCCGGCTCCTGCTGCTCGACGAGCCGTTCGCCGCGCTCGACATCGGCATGGCGTCGCGCATGAGATCTCAGCTCCGACGGTCGGCCGGATCTCTGACGACTATCTTGGTGAGCCACGATGCCGCCGATGTTCGCGCGTTGGCCGACCAGGTCATCGTGCTCGACGAGGGGAAAATCGTAGAACAAGGCCCGCCCTGCACCGTCTTCGGTAGGCCACTGTCCGCATTTGGAGCACAGTTCGGCGGAACCAACCTCCTCGAAGGGGTCCTCCGTGACGGCAAAATACACCTTCTCGACGGCATTCTTGCTACCAAAGTTCAGCCACCACAGGCGGCGGAGGGGACGGCAGTGCGGGTGCTCATCAGTCCTAGCGACTTAGATCCCAAGCTAGCGGATGAAAGGGCCCCCGATCAGGGGGTACTTCGCGCCCGGGTCATCGAAGCGGAGCGTAACGGCGAGCTCGTCCGCCTTATCACGCCGCATTTTGTCTCCGACATCGCAGCGCATCGAGCCCCAGAGATCGACAATTTTCTCGATGCACTAGTCGACTTCCGCGTTGACGCCGAGAAAGTCATTACCTACACAAGCACTAATGGCCGCAGCTGAGGTTTTTCCCGGCGCGCCTTCACCCAGGCTTCGTGCATCGTCATCAGGATGAACGGCCGGTTCGGTTTGCCCGAGGGGATAGATCAGCGACTACGGTCTGCCCGGCCCACGGAGCGAGTCGCGCCGCGGCCGCGTTCGTCTTGGGGACGTTTTACCCGGGTGGTGTGTGCTGCGGCTTCACTTGCCGGCCGTCCTTGAGCGATGTAGGCGCGCATGCGCCCGTCGATGGATTCCTGGGGATGCCGTGCGATGCCAGCTCCTTCGCCGTTGCCTCGCGGCGTGCGGCGCTGTCGTACTGCACCCGGCCCCTCACGGCGCTCCACACTCGCGCGGCCCTGGTCAGCGCCCACAGACACCGCCGGGGCGCTCTCGCGGCCCTGGTCGACGTCGCGATGCAGCTGCGCTTGCGAGCGGGCGTCGGAGGCCAGTTCCATCAGCTGCGCGGGGCTCTGCTCGGGCACGCCGCTCTGGGTGGCGAGCAGTTTGTACTCACGCGCTTGCAGCTCGAGGCGGGCGGCCTCATCGACGCGGGATGAGTCGGCCGAACGGTCGCCGTTCACGCCGGCACCAGCGCCCGACCCGAGCTGCGCAGCCGCGGCGCGCGCGTCGAGGCGGCCAACTTCCCGCACCGCCAACGTCGCCTGAGTGAACTCGGTGGCGGCGGCGGTGCGCTCACCGCGGACGGCCTGATCACGGCCCAACTCGATCTGCGCCAGCGCTGCGCGGACGGCCCCCGGAATCAGCATCGAGATGACCGCACGGCTACGAGCCTGCTCACTCAGGCAGAGGCAGGCGACGCAGACAGGACGTGACACAACCGTTGAATATCGGGGCACCAATTGACTGGTAGGGGCTGGACTATTGACGTCGATCGCTGGGGCTCGTTTGTCCGGTTGCCCGTTGATCAGGCCTCGCCTGCCGTCTCGAGGGCGAACCGGACCGACATGGGCGAACGCTTCGCGTAGAGGTCGCGATAGATGCAGAGCAGAAGCGCCCCATGTCAGACAGGATGCCGAGAGACGCGCTCGTCAGCAGGGCAAAAGGCCGCAGTCGGCCCCTGTCCCGGGGTTGCGCGAAAGAGTCGGTGGTTTCTCAAGGCCTCGTAAATCCCGGGACATCACCGGTCCGCGGGACTCGGCCCGCAACGGGCCTGAGGCGTCAGTGACCTCGAGCCCCCCGCCGGGAAGCGCACGGGATGGGTCGCGGTGAGGCTCCTCACGCTCGCCGCGCCCGCAACCGCGCCTTCTTCTCGTGGTTCCCGCACGTGTTCATGTCGCACCACCGGCGCGTGCGGCCACGGCTGGTGTCGAAGAACGCCGCTCGGCACGTCGGGGATGCGCAGAGCGCGAGGGCGCCGGGGCGCACGCCGGCGAGGATCTCGATCGCGTCGGCGGCCACGACTCCGAGGGCTGCCGCGACGGTCGCGTGCTGCCCAAGGAACCACCGCCGGTGGCCGTCCTTGGCGAGCACCGCCACGGCGCCGCCGCGTGTGCTGAATTCGTTGATGATCGCGACGGCGTCGTGAGGGCGCGGCTGCCCGGCGGCCTGAGCGGACGCCGCGATATGGATCGCCTCGCGCAGCTCCACCGCGGCGGCGAGGTCGTCGGGCGAGCATGGGTCGACTGCGAGGTCCACCTCCCGCAGCCAATCCGCGAGGCGAGCGGGTGTCGGGATGCGTTCCACGGGTGCGCCGAACCGTTCCGTGAGCGTCCCCGTGAAGGTGGTGGCGAGCACGGAACCGAGACGGAACTTCGGGTCCCGAGCAGTCATGGAACCAGCATAGGTGGTTCCCCCTCGTCGGTGGAGGTGTTAGAACCGTCATAGCCGGTTCCATCCGCCGGTGGACGAGGAGCATCGATGAGCGACCAGATGACGACGGACCTGATCGAGCGCTTCGAGCCGCACGCCACCGACGAGGACCTCGCCGCGCTGCGCGCACGCCTGACATCGACGCGACTCCCCGAACGCGCAACAACGCCTCACGGCGCGCGAGGCCGCGATCGGTGGGAGCAAGGCCCGCCCCTCGCCGACATCGTCGAGCTGATCGAGTACTGGCGCACCACCTATGACTGGCGTCCGTTCGAGCGTCGACTGAACGAGATCGGCCAGTTCCGCACGGTCGTCGACGGGCTCGGCATCCATTTCCTCCACCGCTGTTCGCCGCGGCCGATGCCACTCCGCTCGTCCTGACCCACGGCTGGCCGGGGAGCGTCGCCGAGTTCGTCGACGTCATCGACGAGCTCGCCGAGCCTCGGGATGCCGAGACCCCGGCGTTCCATGTCGTCGTGCCGTCGCTTCCGGGGTACGGCTACTCCGACAAGCCCGCCGCAGAGGGGTGGGGCGCGGAACGCATCGCGGCCGCGTGGGTCCAGCTCATGAGCAGGCTCGGGTACGACCGCTTCCTCGCCCACGGGGGCGATTGGGGCGGGCCGATCACCATCGCGCTCGGTGGCCGGTTTCCGGCGCAGGTCATCGGCATCCACACGACGATGCCGAGTGCGCCGCGCGGGCTCAGTCTTGGCGGGCTGGACGCCACCGAACGGCAGTGGGTCGAGCACACTCGCGCTTTCGAGAGGAACCGTCTCGCCTACGCGAGGGTCATGGCGACCGCGCCGCAGACGATCGGGTACTCCCTGGTCGACTCGCCCGTCGGGCTGCTTGCGTGGATCCTCGAGAAGTTCTTCGAGTGGAGCGACACGGTCGACTCGCCGTTCGAGACCATCTCGCGCGACCGCTTCCTCGACAACGTGACCCTCTACTGGCTCACCGCGACCGGGGCGTCAGCCGCACGCATCTCCCTCGAGAGTCATCAGTCACTCGACCCCGACCTGCGGGTAACGGTGCCCGCGGCCCTCACCACCTATCCGCACGACATCCAGAAGCATCCGCGGCCCTGGGCGGAGAAAAGGTTCGGCCACATCGTGCGATGACGGGCGCCCGAGGCGGGCGGACACTTTCCGGCGCTGGAGATGTCGGGGGAGTTCGTGCGCGATCTGAGGGAGGGGTTGGCGGCGGTGTTGGCGAAGTCAGATTGAGGGGTGTGAGCGTGATTGTGCTCGAGTCCCGGGTCGCGCCGTCGATGCCGGCCGCAAGACTGCCCTCTTCAGAGCTGCGCCCGAGCTCGCCTAGCATCTCTTGTGCCTGTCGCGGCCGGAAGGCGGCATGCCCCGCTGGATGCGGAGTGGGGGCTGGCCGGAGAGTTCGAGGTGGGGCGTGCAGCGGCTTGCAATGCGGGCGGCGAACGCTACGACGGCTTCCGCGGCCACCTCGGGCGAGCGGCATGCCCTCCATCCCCGGAGCCAGACCTGTTGGCCTACGGAAGATAGGTTCGCATCATGTCACTTCGCCGCGACCGGCCGCGTCAGCGGAAAGAAAACCGATGGGTGTCGGCTCTGGTATGGAGGGCGCTCTTCAGGTGCTCGCCCCTTCTCTCCCTGCTCGGTGCGGCGGCGGGCGGGATCTTCCTCGTCCGGGTCATCTTGGTCTCGTCGAGCAGTGAGTACGCCTTCGGCGCTGACATACCGCTTCTCGGCATCATCCTCGTGGCGTGGGGGGTGGGAGTCTGGGCGTTCCTGAGTCCGCCGGACTCTGCACTCGCACACGAGCGGGGCGGGGTGTCCCAACCGCTCGTCATTTGGTCGCTGGGGCGACGCTTCCGGTTCTGGAACGTGATCGCCGCGCCCATTCTCGGTCTGCTCCTCGTGATGCTGAGCGGACCCGTGCTCGGCGCGCTGGCCGGCGTTCCCTCCTCTCTCGTGCCCGGGGGGATGAATGATCCCGCGTTACCGGCAATTGCCATCGCCGTCGTACTGGGCGCGTACTTCGCGGCGCGACTCCCTCTGTGGGGAGCCGAGATGCGAGGGGACCGGCTGATTGTCCGCGGCTTCCTTCTGACCCGCCGTTACCGGCGCAGCGAGATCGAGAGTGTCCGATCCTCTCGAGTTTCGGGTCTCGCGGACTGGATGCTCGGCATCCTCATGAACAGTCCTACGACCGTTTTCTACGCTCTCCGCGTGCATCTGAAGACGGGACGCACAAAAGTGCTCTACGCCTCGCATTCGAGCAAGTCGGACATCGACCGGGCAGCTCGTATTGTGACCGCGTGGCTCGCGTCGGAGGACGCACTCGTCAGCGTCACCCCGTCGGCTGGAGCCTGACGTCTCGCCCGGCCCCCTTGGACGGATGCAGCACCTCCGTTGAGAGGGAACGAGCCATCGTCGCGAGAACCGGAGACTCGGCAATCCGCCGAGATCGCCGCCCAGAGAAGCGTCCCGCTCGACCGTCCCGTGAACATCTCCACCGGGCGCACCCAGTACGAGCAGTGGTCGAGCTTGCGGTGCGAGGCGGAGACCTCCTCGGTCTCGGACTACCTCGCCGTTCCGAAAACCCCAAAGCGTTGGCCTGTGAAGTGCTCGAAGATCCAGGCCCGATCTCTGTGCGTAACGACCTTTCTTGCAAGACGCGCGTCCAGAGTCGTGGTTCAGGTGAACGGCGACGATCCCAGAACCGAGGGGACTGGCATCCACGCTCGTCGCTTCAATGCTTTTTGCTGAGAAGAGATCCCAAGCCTCGGCAGCCGCGGCCCCGCGGTGTCAGTGACCCGCCGCGCCGCGCGCCTCCGCCCTGGCCTCCGCGCGGCGCGTGACCGCGAGGGCGACGGCGGCGATCGCCGCAGACGCGAGCATGACGACGGCCAGGGGAGCGGCGGTGCCCTCGCCGCCCAGGCTGACCAGCGGCGAGACCACCGCGGCGAGCCCGAACTGCGCGGCTCCCAGCACGGCCGAGGCGCTCCCGGCGATGCGGGGGACGGCGCCGAGAGCCAGCGCGGTCGCGTTTCCGAACACCAGACCCAGTGACCCGACGGCCGTGAACAGCGGCACCGCGAGCCAGAACGCCGGTGCTCCCGAGAAGACGAGAAGCGCGAAGGCGATGGTCGACGCGGTCACGATCGCGATGCCGAGGGTCAGGACGCTCTCGACCGAACGGGTGGCGGTGAGCTTCGGTGCCAGCCCGCTCACGAACACCAGCGCGAGCGCGTTCAGGCCGAACATCATTCCGTAGCCGACCGTGTCGAGCCCGAGCATGTTCTGGTACAGGAACGGAGAAGCGGAGATGTACGCCATCATCACGGCGAAGCCGAAGGCGAACACCGTCGTGTAGCCGATGAAGGTCCGAGACCACAGTGCCCGCAGGGGAGACCCGGATGCCACCCGCTCGGCGCGCAGCGCGTCGCGGCGGGCGCGCAGGTGCGTCTCCCGCACCACGACGAGCACGGCGACGAGCATGGCCACCGACAGCCCCAGAACGATCGCCAGCAGCCCGCGCCAGCCGATGGGTCCGGTCAGCAGGCCGCCGAGGAGCGGGGCGACGACCGGGGCGACGCCACCGACGATCATCATGAGCGAGAAGGCACGCGCGGCGGCCTTTCCGGTCGCGAGATCGGAGATGACCGCGCGGCCGATCACCATTCCGGCAGCTCCGCCCAGGCCCTGCAGGAGACGCGCGACGACGAGCACGGCGACGTTCGGCGCGAACACCGCGACGGCGCTCGCGAGTACGCACAGCGCGGCTCCGGCGATGAGGGGCGGGACGCGCCCGAACCGGTCGGAGAGGGGACCGAACACGAGCTGTCCGGCGGTCACGCCGATGAGGAACGCCGTCAGCGTGAGTTGCACGGTCGTGGCTGAGGTCGCCAGGTCGACCGTCATCCGCGGGAACGCCGGCAGGTACAGGTCGGTGGCGAAGGGTGCGACCGCGCTCAGAAGGCCGAGCACCAGCAGGAGCGGCGTCGTGATGTCGTGGGAGCGGGATGCCGGTTGCGTGCGCACGGAGTCGGTGTCGGTCGTCATAGTTATGAAAGCATAACTTATTATGTGCGGCTGGTACAGTCGCCGCGTGCCCCCCGCGATCTCCGACGATGCTCTCGCCGAGTTCGCCGACGTCCTGATGCGCGTCGCGCGCGAGATCGATCCGAACGGCCCCCAGGCGCCTGACATCATTCCGCTGACGGGAACGGAAGCACTCGTCATGAGGTGGGTGCACCACAATCCCGGCGCCTCGCCGAGCGCGGTCGCCAAAGCCACCGCACTGCAGCGCAGCAACTGCAGTGTCGCGCTGCGCTCACTGGTCGCGAAGGGTCTCGTCGAGCGTCAGACCGCTCCGGATGACGCCCGCGCGGTGCGCTTGCAGCCCACCGCTCTGGCGGAGGAGAGCGTGCGCAAGCTCCACGCCTACTGGGCCGACCGCCTGCGTGTCGCGCTCGACGGCGACGATGCCGGGGTTCAGGCAGCGGCCGCCCTGCTCGCGCGTGTCGATGAGGCACTGCGCCGCGGCGACGACCCGGCGTCGTCTGCTCGCTGAGGCCCTCCGGGGTAGGGGGCGTGACGTCTCGTTCGGGGCGCGGTTTTCCGTTTGGGGCGCTGTATTCGTGCCCCGAACGGAGAAACACGCCCCGAACCCGGCCCCCCCGCAGGAGCTGGTGCGCAGAGGTGTTGACGCGTGGCCCCACACCCGCGACAGGGGAAGCATCGCCATGCGGTCGTCGCGGGTGCTGCCGCCGCGCATCCACCTCGACCTGTACGCCGACGATCGGGCGGCAGAGGTCGCGCGGCTGATGGAGCTCGGCGCCCGCGAGGTGGAGTGGAGCGGGCGACCGGCCGACGCGGACTACGTCATCCTCAAAGACCCCGAGGGCAACCGGTTCTGCGTCGTGGACACCAGCGAACACTGAAAGCAGGGGCGCTCAGCGATTGCGCAACGTCATCGCCAAGGTCGCCGCGGCGATGATCGCGATGCCCACCAGTTGCAGGGCGTCGGGCAGGCGCCCGTAGACCATGACGTCGACGAAGACCGCGACGGCGGGGTTCACGAACGACAGGGCGGCGAGCGTGATCGTCGACAGCACGCGGGCGGTGCTGTAGAGGATGGAGTACAGCAGTCCGGTGTGGACGATGCCCATGACGGCGATCCACCCCCACGACGAGCCACTCCAGTCGAGCGAGTGGGCGAAGGGGAGCAGGATCACGGCGCCGACGACGCACTGGATGAGCGTCATCGGATAGGGGCGGATGCCGCTGGTGTGCTGCGCCGCGAAGGTGGCGACGGCGTAGAGCGCGCCGGCGGCGAGCGCCGCCCCGATGCCCAGCAGCTGCGCTGCGTCGAGCGGTTGGATGCCGCGAGCACCGACGAACTGCGTCGCGAGCAGCAGTCCGCCGAATGCGGCGAGCAGCCACGCCACATCGCCCCGCCGCGGTGCCGTGCGACTGGCGATGGCGCCGAGCGCGACGAGGAAGAACGGCTCGAAGTGGTAGGCCACCGTCGTGATGGTGATCGTCGTCTGGCTGAACGAGAAGAAGAGGAACGCCCAGTTCGCGACCAGCGCGAGACCCCCAGGGACGGTCAGGATGACCGCGCGCCGCGTCCAGATCGACATTTGGAACGACCGCGTCGCGAGCGACAGCACCAGCAGTGTCGCTGCGCCGAACACGCAGCGCCAGGCGGTCGTCGTGATCGCGTCGGTGCCCGCCTGGATGCTGAACAGGCCGATCGTGCCCCACCCGGCCATCGCGAGTGCCAGCAGCACGCTGGCGCGCGTGCGCGGGTTTCGCGGCGAGGGGATGCCGGTGATGAGGGGCGTCGTCTGTGTCACCTTTCGATGGTCGCGGGGCGCAATGTGAACCACAATCGAGCAGAATGGCGTCTCACGATTTACGATCAGTGAATGATCGATGTGCAGGGTCTCCGCGCGCTCATCGCCGTCGCCGACGCGGGGTCGGTGACCGCGGCCGCCGCCCTGCTGCACTACACCCCCTCGAACGTCACCCAGCGCGTGCAACGGCTGGAGCATGCGGTCGGTGCGCCGTTGCTCGAGCGGGTGGGACGCGGAGTCGTCTTGACCGAGCTCGCCCGCCGGCTCGTCGACGAAGGTCGCCCGGCGGTGCTTCGCCTTCACGACCTCGCCGAGGTCGTGGCATCCGATCGCCCCGCCGGTCGCGTGCGGGTCGCCGCCTTTCCGACCGCCTTGCGCGGACTGGTCGTGCCGCTCATCGCCACGCTGCGCGACACGTGTCCGGCGGTGCGCATCGAGCCGGTCGAGCGCGAACCCGCGGATGCCACCCGCCAGGTGCGCCTCGGGCTCGCCGACGTCGCCGTCGTGAAGTCGTGGGGGGCCGCGCCGACCGGGCACGCCGAGCCCGACCTGCACCGGGAGGTGCTCGGGCACGACGCCGTCGACGTCATCCTTCCCGCCGACCACCCGCTCGGGGGCCGTTCGCGCCTGACCTGGGTCGACCTCGTCGACGAGAGCTGGGCCGTGACCCCCGACGACGACCCCTACCGCCGGTGGCTGGAGTCGACGACCGGACTCGGCCGGAGCGCCGGAACGGTGTACGAGGCCGCGGAGTTCCAGTCGCTTCTCGCCTTCGTCGAGAGAGGGTTGGCGATCGCGGCCCTTCCCCGACTCGGTCGAGGACCCCTCCCGCCGCAGACTGTCGCCGTGCCGCTGGCGGATGAGACCGCCTTCCGCGAGATCGCGGCCATCGCGCGCACCCCTCGCCGCGACGGGGCGACGATCCGCGCCGTTCTCGACGGTCTTCGGCACGAGATGGTCGAGGCGGTGCGGGTGCACGTCCAGCGCTGCACGACGCGGTCACGTGCCGCGGTGGAGTCCCGCTCGACAGCCGATCCCCAGGGCCAGCACGACCGATGCGGCGAAGATCCATCCCGATGCCGATGACGCCTGAATCCCCGACAAGAACACGCCGATCGTGCAGCCGAGCCCGAGGATCGCGCCCCAGCCGAGGAGGATGCCGCCGATCAGCGCCGTGCCGGTTCCGCGCACCGTCAGCCGCTCGAGGCGGAAGCGCCGCCCCGGCAGAGCGGCGGCGAGCGAACCAGCGAAGATGCCGATGAGCAGCCAGCCATTTTCGGTGATGGTCTCGACGACGAACGCGACGCATCCGCCCAGCGACGCATCGAGTCCGATCAACGTGTCGGGCATGAGGCCGTTCGTCTCGAGAGCGGTTCGGGTGAGGCTCGAGAGCTGGCTCGTCACCCCGAGGGGGCCCACCCGCAGGTAATAGACAACGCTCGCGAGACCGACCAGCGCCCCCGTGAGCAGCGCCGGCCACCGGCGGAAGAACAGCACGCGGCGCAGCTCGGTGGCATCCACCCGGTACGCGGGACGAGCGTCGACCGGCGGGTTCCACTTCAACAGCCAGATGCCGATCGCCACGATCACGGCGAGCTGGAAGGCGACGGCGACACCGTAGCCCGCCGCAGCCGGAAGCCAGGGCGCGGGGGCGCCCAGGATGAAGGTGGATGCGAGGGGATTCCAGGTGAGGAACCCGAGGCCGAAGCCGAGGATCGATCCCGCCAGGGCGGGAAAGGCTCGCAGGCTCCCTTCGCCGAGGCGATACAGGTGGCCGCCGATGCAGCCTCCCGAGATCACGACGCCGAGGCCGAAGGCGATGCCCGCGAATACCAGTGCGACACTGACCGGCCCGACGTGCGCTCCGGGTGCGGACGTGCCCGGCACCGGGACGGGCACCCGCAGCGCGAAGACGACCGCGTACCCGACGAGGCCCACGGCTAAAGCAGTGAGGATCGCATACGCGCCGCGGCTGTTCCGCTTCTCGAAAAGGTCGCGGAAGATGCAGAAGAAGCAGAAGCGCCCCCTCTCGAACAGGATGCCGAGAGCCGTGCCCGTCAGCAGGGCGAACGCTGCGGTCGGCCCTTGGCCGGCGCCCCGACCGGCGTCGAGCAGAGCCGCCGTGGTGAGCAGTGCCGCCGCGATCGCGAGGGCGACGATCGTGCGGACGGTGTCGCCGCGCGTCCACCCGAGCACGCGGCGGTCGCCGGCGCCCTTCTCAGAAGGAACGCCGGCGACCGTCGCTGACTCGTGCGCCAGGGTCACTGCCCGCCCCAGAGGCCGCTGTATCCACCGCTCGCCTCGAGGGTCGGGTTGGCGACCGGAACGCCGACCGAGTTGCCCCACTCCGTCCATGAACCGTCGTATAGCTTGACGTCGTATCCCAGGATCTGGCTCAGCGCGTACCACGTGTGGCTGGCGCGCTCGCCGATGCGGCAGTAGACGTAGACGGGCTTGGTGCCGTCGACACCCAGCGCGGCATAGTGCTCGCGAATCGCCTCGATGTCTTTGAACGTGCCGTCGCCGCCGTCGGCCTGCTGATTGACGATCTTCCCCCACGGCGCGTTGATGGCACCGGGGATGTGGCCTCACTTCGCCGCAGCCTCTCCGCCGAAGCCCTCGGCGACGCCGATCTCGCCCGCGAACTCCTGCGGTCCGCGGATGTCGATGAGCACGCCGTCCTTCTCGCCCTGCGACACCGCGAGCACCTCGGACTGGAACGCGCGGATGTCGGAGTTGGGTGCTTCGGCCTCCCACGTTCCGGTCGCCGGGGTCGGGGCTGCCGGCGAGAGCTCACGGCCCTGGGCCTCCCACGCGGCGCGGCCACCGTCGAGCAGGCGCACGTCGTCGTGGCCGTAGAGCTTGAACACCCACGCGCCGTACGAGGCGAACCAGTTGTTCGCGTCGCCGTAGAGCACGACGGTGCTGTCGGGGTTCACGCCCGCGGACTGCGCGAGGGCGGTGAAGTGGTCTTGGCTGACGAGGTCGCGCTCGATCTGCTCGACGAAGTCGCGGTACCAGACGAACTCGACCGCGCCGGGGATGTGTCCGGCCTCGTAGCGCGTGAGGGCGCTCGACTGCCGGCCCTCGCTCACCTCGATCACCACCACGTTCGGGTCGTCGAGGTTCTCGTCGAGCCACTCGGTGCTCACGAGCACCTCGTCTTGGCGTACGTCGTCGAACCCGCGCGACTCCCCGTACTGGACGTTCAGACTCGCGGCCTGCGCCGTGGCGGTGTCGGCCGTGGTCGCGGCGGTGGTCGAGGGGGCGCGCAGGCTGTTCGCGCCGATCACGCCGGCGGTCACGCCGAGCACGGCGACCGCGGCGAAGGCGACGGGAGTGACCCAGGAGCGCCGCCGAGCGGCCGGAGTCTCGTGCTCGGCCGCGGCGGGGTCGGGAGAAGCGGAAGGTGTCATCGGACTGCCTTTCTTGGAGGTGCAGGGCGATGGCAAGTGCCAACGGCAGTAACTATGACCAGGCGATCGTGCGGTCGAAAGGGTTTCGCAATGGGGCGTCTCCCTGCGTAATGCGGGGATATGAAGGGATGAGAACGGCTATTCACGCGCCCACGGCGGCTGGATCGGTGTCACTCGTGGTGCAAGCCGCCCGTGCTGTTACGTCCCGCTACGGCATCCGCCTGTCATCGGCCCCGCACCTCGTATCGTCGTGTCACACGAACCCCTCGAAGGCAGGTGAAGCCATGTCCCGCACGATCTCGTCGACAGTCCACCCGATCCAGCGCTGCATGGCAGCCTCGAACCCCTCCGCGTGGTGGGACGGCCTCGTGATCGCCGCCGACGGCGCGTCGGTGACCGTCGCTCTGCTGAACGGCTCGACGACGGAACTGCGGATCGTCGGCCCGGCCGTCGACATCGCGGTGGGGGAGCCGGTGGCTTTTCACCCGGTCGCAGAACTGCTCAGCGCGTCAGCGATTCTGACTACCGCACGCGCGGCCTGATCTCGGAGTAAACGGAATGACTCAGGACGAGCGAGAGCGTTCTCCCGCCGTCCTGGTCGTCATCCTCGTTGTGGTGGTCCTCGCAGTGATCGTCGTGGTGACGTCCGGAGTACTTGCGACGGTCTTCGACCCGGCGTGAGTCAGGAAGACATCGAGGCCATCATCGCCTCGCACGTCATGACCATGTCGTCGCAGGCCATGGCGCAGTAGCGGCACATCTCGTCCATGTCGGCGTGGGCGCGGCATTCTGCGGCGCAGGCCTTGCCCATGGTCATGCAGGCGGTCATCATGGCGCTCATCACGTCCATGTTCATCCCGGCCGGACGCATCATCATGTGCATCGTCGCCTGCGCCATCTCGACCATGTTCGAGCACATCGCGCAGCACGTGGCCATCTCGGGGCCGTGCATCATGTCGCTACCGGCGCACATCGCCGCAGCCATCGCGCAGGCGTTCAGCGACTGCATGCATTCCTGCATGGCATCCATGTTCATGGTCATCTCGCCCATGTCCATCGACTTCATCATGGCCATCGTGTCCATTGCTTCTCCCGTGTGCTCGTCGTGACGGAGGGACCGGATGCCGCGGAGGGACTCCGGCGTATCGGCGATGCTACGCCCGCGACGACGTCCGCCGACAGTGCGCAAAGGAGCTTCATCAGATGATCGAGGACGTGCGATGATGCCCGGGCTTCGTCAGCGGATGGCGTCGGCGATGACGTCGCGGGCGACGTCGGCGAGCTTCCGCTGAGTGCTGCGAGCCTGTTCTCGAAGAAGGCGGAACGCCTCCTCCATGTCGACGCCATGCGAGTGAGACAGGACGCCCTTCGCCTGCTCGATCACGACACGGCTGTCCAGGGCGTGCTGCAGCTGCGTGCGAGCGAGGTCGGACTCGCGGAACGCCCGTTCGTGAAGGATGCCGATCGTCGCGATGTCCGCGAGACCTCGCGCGGCGAGGGCGTCTTCGGCGGAGAGCGCGTCGGGGGTGTCGCCGAAGAGGTTCAGCGAACCGATGACCTCCTCGCGGAGTCGGAGGGGGATCGCGTGCATCCACTGATACCCCAACTCACCGACGGCGTCCGCGAACCGCGGCCACCGCTCGTGAATCGCGGCGAAGTCGTCGACGGTGACCGGCTGGCCGGAGTGGTAGGCATCGAGGCAGGGGCCCTGCTCCGCGTCGAGCTGCAGGAGCGAGATGAGCTGTCTGCGCTCGCTCGTCGACGCGACGACCTCGAGCGATCCCTGCGCGTCGGGAAGCAGGATGCCGGCGTCGGCGGCACCGAAGGTCTCGGCGCACCGGCTGACCAACAGGTAGAGCAGGTCGACGATGTCGTACCCGCTGACCATGGTGTCGGCGAGCTCGACGAAAGTATCGACCAGGTCTTTCTCCCGCGATGTGCTCGTCATGAGTGCAACCTACTTCCGTCCGTTCACTTTCACACCGAAAAGTCGATGTCGCGCGAGATGATCGCCTCCGCCACCTCGCGCACGGTCCGTCCCGAGGCGAACGCGTGCGCGCGGATGATGAGCAACGCGTCGTCGGGTGCCACGCGCAGCTGCGCCACGACCATGCCGGTGGCCTGATGGACGAACCGTCGAGGGGAGACGTTCGCGGAGACATCGTCGTCGACGGAGTCGAGGGCAGACCGCAAGATCTGCTGACCCGCGGAGTTCGCCAACAGGGCGGCCTCACCGACCTGTCCGGCCGACAAGGCGTGGGCGCGGGTGGCGTAGAGATTCACGACCCCCACCTCCAGCAGACCCACCACCATCGGAAAGGCGTACACCGAAGAGATGCCATGTCGCGTGGCTGTCGCCAGGAACAGCGGCCACGCGGAGACCACACCGTTCCGCAGATCCGGAAGGAGGACGGGCGCGGCGGTTGCCCGCGCTCGCCAGCACGGCCCCACTCCGGAATCGAGCTGCGTCTCGTCGAGCTCCGCGGCGACAGCATCGCTCGCGCAGATCGTCTCGACCTCGAAGGGTGCGCCCAGCGATGAAATACCGACGTGATGAACCGGGAGCGAACGAATCAACGCGGGACACAGAGAGGAGGCAGACGCACCATCGGGTGTCATGAAACTCCTGACCTAGTCGAACACAGCGGCCTAGGTCCAGGGGACGCCTGGCCACATTCTACGTCTACCGCGTCGGAAAGATCAGTCGCACGGTCGATCGTCGAATCTTGCGTTATAGGGTGCGCGCCTTTATCCTGTCCGTAGATGCCCTAGACCCCGGCTGACTTTCTCGTCGCCGCGTCGAATGGGGTAAGAAATGCGCACAGCGTTTCCATTGCACTTCGTTTCCGATGCCGACGCAGAGATCGCCCCGGACAGGGAGACTCTCCGTCGCTTCGCGCCGGCCGCGCATTCCGCGGCCGGCATCCTCATCGATGTCGTCGCGCTCGACGGACGAACCATCGCGCCGCTGGCTGTAACGGCCCGGTCCGTCTGATGACCATCCAAATGATGCATCAGATGCCGGGCCGGGTTCGCGCCGTGTGGACCCTGCAGGAAGAGGGGCACCACATCGTGAAGATCGGGGAGTCGACCCGGGGACACGTCGTGATGGTGCCCGATGGATCCTTCATCGCTTTCGACGGAAAGTCGACGCCTCTGGGTCGTCACCAGACTCTCCGCGCCGCCCAACTCTCCATTCTCCGCGCTGCCGACGGAAGCGACGCGTCACGTTTCGACCGCTGGGGCCCCGTCCTCGCCATCGTCGTCGGTGCGGTTGCGGCAGGGCTTTTGACGATGGGGGTCGTCGTCCTCTCCGTCATGCCATAAAGGCCGAACTCATTCGCACAGCGACTCGCACGGCGGGAGGTATGCCCCCCGGTGCGGCTGCGGCATCCAGCACGAGGAGATCTGATGGGTAAGTTCACCTACGACTCAAGCATCAGCACCGGTTTCGAGGATCGTGCGCTGGCTCATCTGCAGGCGGTGATCCTCGCGAAGGTGCGGCGGGGGGAGGGGTTCTGTCTCGGGTGGAAAGACGACGTGAGTCTTGGCGGTGGACGAACCAGCGTGTATCTCAACGCGCGTTCGACCATCTCGTTCGCCTACGACACCGCTCGTACGCCCGCGCTCAACCCCCTCTGGCTGAACGCACTCACTCGCGCGGCCAACTCCCCCCAGGGCTTATCTCTGCTGCCCGAACCCCGCGCTTCGCAACGTGGCGAGTCCGGCGGGCGCGAGCCGGCCGGCATCTCGGCATCCATCGAGGCGTAGGGTCCCCGGATGCCGACTCGGGTACCGCGGACGGTGAAAGCAGCCGCGGTGGTGCACCGACTGCCTCCGAGTGTTCGGCGCCTGCACGGTTTCGGCGCTGTGGCAACCCTCGTGCCCGTTCCATCTCGGCGGGTGTGTTGTCAGAGTTCACAACACGAAGGGCGGCCCCAATGTCGGCTCGCAACACGATAGTCCGCAGCATGCACGACGTCGGTCTGGCCGCGTGGTTCGGTGGTTCCCTCATGGGAGCAGTCGGACTCAACGGTGCGGCATCCCTCGCCGACGACCCGAAGGAACGCCTCAGCCTGTCGTCCGCCGGATGGGCCCGATGGGCACCCGTCCAGGTGACGGCGATCGTCGTGCACGGTATCGGGGGAGTGGGACTCATCCTCGGCAACAAGACCCGCCTTGCCGGGCAGCCTGAAGCACGTCACAACACCGTCATCAAGTCGGTCGTCACGGGACTCGCCGCGGCGGCCAGCGTGTATGCGGGGGTCCTGGGGGCTCAGATCTGGCGACACTCCGACGAAGGCGGAGACGGCGCCACGGAGCCCACCGAAGGCGCGTCCACCGCTCTGGCGTCCGCGCAGACCCAACAGCGCATCGTGCAGTGGGTCATCCCCGCCCTCACCGGCGTACTCGTCATCCTCGGCGCCCAGCAGGGCGAGCAACAACGCCCCGCCGCAGGTCTGCTTCACTCGATCGGCCTCCGATGAACGGGTCACCCGAAGGCCAGGGCACCCCTCCTCGCCCTCCCGGCACCACCGGCACCACCGTGGTGTCGGACGATTCCGCCGCATCCGCCGGGTCGGAGTCTCAGGCAGAAGGTCAAGCCGCAATGGACACGGCCGAGGACGCGGTCATTGACGAGTCCTGACAACACGCACGCGGGCTCGTCTCCCACAGCGTCGAAGACAGCCGCCGTCGTGTACAACCCCACAAAGGTCGACATCGCCGTCCTCCACGCCGCCATCAGCGCCGCGGCGACGGCGGCCGGGTGGGCGGAGACCTCCTGGTACGAGACCTCCGTCGACGACGTCGGTCAGGGCGTCGCCGCCCAGGCGCTCGAGGCCGGCGTCGATCTGGTCATCGCAGCCGGCGGTGATGGCACCGTCCGCGCCGTCGCGGAAGCCGTCCGGGGGAGCGCCGTCCTGGACGCGAAGATGATCGAGAACACCGACGACGATCTGAAGAAGAAGGCCGGGTGGGTCGCCTACCTGCGGGCGATCATCGTCTCGCTGCGAGACTCCGACGAACTGCACCTGCGGTTCCGCTTGGACGACCGCAAACCCCAGCGTGCGACCGTGCACACCGTCATCCTCGGTAATTGCGGATCGCTCCCCTCGAACATCCTGCTTCTGCCCGACGCGGTCGTGGACGACGGCCTCTTCGATCTCCTCCTGATGCGCCCCGGTGGAGCACTCGGCTGGCTCCGCGTGTGGTGGAAGGTCGCCTGGATCAATGGGATCGTCCGCCGCACCGCGGCCGGCCGAACGATCGCCGGCGAACGTCGCAACGACGCGGATCTGCACTACGAGACGGGCACCCACTTCACCGCCCGCCTCTCGCGCCCCGAGAACATCGAGCTGGACGGCGATGCCTTCGGCGAAGCCACCGCCTTCCGCGCCTGGATCGAGCCGGCAGCCCTCACCATCCGCGTTCCCACGACCGCGGCCACCGAGTGACGTGCCGCGCCGCTTCGCGCCGCACACGGGTGAGGGCGACGTCGGACCCCCCTCCGGGGTCTTCGACGACGGAGCAGACGGTGAACGGTCTCACCTTCCGCGCGATCTCCACGCGCCGACGCCAGTCCGGCGCACGCACCTACGTTCTCGTCCACGGGCTCGGCACCTCCCACCGCTACTTCGCGGCGCTGCACCACGAACTGTCCGCATACGGCGACGTGCACTCCATCGATCTACCTGGCTTCGGGGGGCTCCCTAAGCCCCCCGGGGCGCCGGATGTCGCTCAGATCTCCGGTGCCCTCGCGACATTCCTCGAGCAGCTCGGCGTGTCGGGCGGCATCCTCGTCGGGCACTCCATGGGGGCGCAGTGGTCGGTCGAGCTCGCCGTGCAACGCCCCGACCTCGTGTCTGCGGTCGTGGTGTGCGGTCCCGTCACCGACCGTCGACACTGCACCCTGGTTCGCCAGCTGCTCTTGCTCGGGGCGGACTTCCTCCGCGAGCCTGTCGCCCTCAACGTCGTGGTGTTCGGCGATTACCTGCGGTGCGGACCGATCTGGTACGCCAAGCAGGTTCGGCATATGCTCCGCTATCGCCTCGACGAGAACGTCACCCGCCTCCGGATGCCGCTGCTCATCATCCGCGGCAGCGACGACGTCATCGCCGGTCAACGCTGGTGTGCGCACCTGCAAGCCTCGGCGCGCGACGCGGATGTCGGCGTCATCGCCGGTCAGCGGCACCTCGCGCATTCCACCGCGGCCGCCGATCTCGCCGGCCGCATTCAGCAGTTCGCCGGGATGTGATTTCGCGCGAAGATATCGGACCTGGCGAAGATCTCAGACGGCGCGACGATTAACGGCTATGTATTTGGAGCCGAATTGCCTCGCTACAGGTGCGGTGCCACCGTCTGGGCTTCATCCGAATGCGCTGAGTTTTCTCGCGGGGTGCCGATCGCCACTACCGCCCGAGGCCCACGCGATCGACCTTGCGGTGGTAACGCATGCCCGCCATACCGCCGAGTGTTGCTCCGATCAGAGTGATGACGGCCGCGCCGAGCGCGGTCAGAATGCCCGTCAGGGTGGCGGTCTCGGGTGTGACCGGGATGCGCGGGAAGCTGTTCAGATCACCCAGGACGTCCCACTGGCTCCCCGCGATAGCGGTGACGACCGCCACGATGAGCGCGATGGCAACAGCCCACAGCCAGACGGCCAGGCCCTGCTTGAGCCCGCTGAAGCGTGCCATCCGCCCGGCCACGTAACCGCCGGCGAAGTAGGCCACGAGCAGCACGACACCGACCACGATCACGCTGATGACACCGACGGTATCCGCGTTGTCCGAGGCGGTATTCGCCGCGTCGTCGACGGACTCGGCCTGGCTCAAACCGATCGCCGCGCCCAGAGCGGCGGCGAGGGCGGTGAGAAGGACCGCCGCGCCGGTGGCGGTCAGCCAGCCGAAGAAGGCCGCACCGAACTTGAAGCCGCCGAACGTCTCTTTCTCGCGGGCCAACACGTCGTCGCGAAGCGTCTTCGCGGCGGGGGAAGCCTCCGGCGCAGAGGCGGTGTCGCCACGTGCGGTGCGGGGACGACCCGGGGCTCGGGACGTGTCACTGGCACGATCATCGGAAGTCATGCGGCGCACGCTACGTTCGCGGAGCGGGGATCGCCGACGGCGTTGCGCAATGGTCAGAATCGTGCAGAGCCCCGACACCCGTCCGGAGCGGCCGGGCGCCGGATTGCGAGATCAGAAGACGATTTGCACAATCCATGATTTTGTTCGGGGAATATTCTGCGCAGAATGTGTGAGGTCGCGGGGGATGCGCCGATCCTGGGAATGGTTTGAAAAGTCTCTCAAACTGGCAAAAGCCCGTGGAAAAGCGGCCCACAGGATGGCGAAATCGCGGGTTCACGGCACTTCGGTCACACCAATATGCAATCACGTGAATATACGGGGCGTAGCCTCGAAGAATAGTCCCTGGCATCCGCCTTCGGCTTCGGGCCCATACGGTCACCCCCATCCGAGGAGCATGCAATGGCTGCACCCGTCATCGAGTCCCGGCTGGGACCGATCCGTCAGACCTACAAGGGGACGACCGACTTCCCGCCGATGGCGAAGGCGTACACCGAACTGTCGCAGGTCGTACGCGAGACAGGACTGCTCGCGCGAGCGCGCCGCTTCTACGCCCTGGTCGGGACCGTCCTCGCTCTCGGTTTCGGCGGAGCGATCACCGGGTTCGTGCTGCTGGGCGACAGCTGGTTCCAGCTGCTCATCGCCGCCGCTCTCGGCATCCTGTTCACCCAGGTGGCGTTCCTCGCTCACGAAGCGGCGCACAAGCAGATCTTCACCTCGGGCAAGGCCAACGAGCGCCTCGCGCTGTGGCTCGCCGCCGGCGTCGTGGGCATGAGCGTGTCGTGGTGGAGCGCGAAGCACACGCGTCACCACGCCAACCCGAACCGCGTCGGCAAAGACCCCGACATCGAGATCGACACGATCTCGTTCCTCGACGAAGACGCCGCCAAGGCACGCGGCATCCAGCGCTGGATCACCCAGCGTCAAGGGTGGGCGTTCTTCCCGCTGCTCACCCTCGAGGGCGCCAACCTGCACGCCATCGGCCTGCGTCACCTGCTCTCACGCGAGCCCGTCAAGGGCCGCTGGACCGAACTGTCACTGATCGCCCTGCGCTTCGCGATCTTCGTCGCCCCGGTGTTCGTCTTCTTGCCGCTCGGAATGGCCTTCGCCTTCCTGGGTGTGCAGCTCGCCGTGTTCGGCGTGTACATGGGCGCCTCGTTCGCCCCGAACCACAAGGGCATGGCCGTCATCGCCCCGGATGCCAAGCTCGACTTCTTCAGCAAGCAGGTGCGCACCTCGCGCAACATCACCGGCGGATGGTGGGCCACCTGGTTGATGGGCGGTCTGAACTACCAGATCGAGCACCACCTGTTCCCGAACATGCCTCGCCCGCACCTGAGCAAGGCCCGTGCCATCGTCAAGGAGCAGAGCGCCACGCTGAACGTGCCCTACGTCGAGACGACGCTGCTGCAGTCGTACGGCATCGTCATCCAGTACCTGAACCGCGTGGGCCTGGCCGCCCGCGACCCGTTCGAGTGCCCGATGACGTCCACGGCGGCACGAAGCATCCGGTAAGGAGGGCTGAGCTGATGGCTAGCCACGGCGAGGGGGCGACTCGGGCATCTGAGGGAACGTGCGATGCCCGGCTGCGGCACCGCCGTTCGGTCTAGTCGATGCGCCGGAACCGCGGCCCCGAGTAACCGTCGCGGTCGACGGTATCGGTGAGTATCCCCACCGGGCGCACCCAGAACGCTGTGCGGAAGCAACGACTCTCGGAGGAAACCACGGTGAGCATTGCCTTTCTGCTGACCACCTTCGTCGTGGTCGCGACTCCCGGCACCGGTGCCGTGTACTCTATCGCCGCCGGGCTCTCCCGCGGCACGAAGGCCGGCATTGTCGCCGCGTTCGGGTGCACCCTCGGCGTCATCCCGCACATGATCGCGGCGATCACCGGACTGGCCGCGATCCTGAATGCGTCGACCGCTCGTGGGCGTGCTTTTCAGCGTCCTCCGGCGACCCGGATGGTGGCGCCTGTGACGTAACCGGCATCCGCCGAGAGGAGCCACGCGACGGCGCCGGTCACCTCGGCGGGTTCACCGGGACGCCCCAGGGGGATCGTCGACGCCAGCTTGTCCGGCCGGTCGGGGTCGAGGTGGAAATCGGTTCGGATGATGCCCGGCTCGACGCAGTTCACGCGCACCCCCAGCGGGGCGAGCTCTTTCGACAGCCCGAGGCTCAGCGCGCTCACGCCGGCTTTCGCGGCCGCGTAGTGCACGTAGGTGTGGGGACTTCCGAGGGTCGCCGCCGCGGAACCGATGAACACGATGGATCCGCGGGTCTTCTCGAGGTGCGCGATCGACGCCCGCGCGGTGAGTACCGCGCCCAGCAGGTTGACGTCGATGTCGCGACGCAGGTCATCGGGATCGAGTTCGCGGAGGCTTCCGACGGCTCGCACCGCACCTGCCGAGGCGACGACTCCCATAAGCGGTCCCATCGCGGCAGCGGTATCGAAAAAGGCCGCGAGTGAGGTGGCATCTGTCACATCGACGGGAGCAATGGATGCCACTTCGCCGCGATCGATGATGTCAGCGGCGACGCTGCGTGCGGCTTCCTGGTCGCTTCGGTACCCGATGAGGACGGCGTGACCGTCAGCCGCGAGTCGACGGGCGACGGCCGCACCGATTCCGCGCGAGCCGCCGGTGATCGCGGTGACCTGTTCCTCGTAGTCCATCAACACATCGTCGGCGCTGTCGCCGCGATGATCAACGACCTCGTGAGCCGGCGCTTCACGCGATGCGGCGGAACCTCGGCCCCGAGTATCCGTCGCGCTCGACCGTGCCCGTGAACATCTCGATCGGACGCACCCAGGAGGAGTAGTCGCCGTAGAGCTTGCGGTACGAGACGAAGACCTCTTCGGTCTCGGAGTGCCGGGCCGTGCCGAACACCTCGTAGCGCTGGCCCTTGAAGTGCTCGTAGATGCCGGGCTCGATGGTCATGCGACCGTCCCTTCGCGTAGAAGCCGAATCGTCGCGCACCGCGTCGACGCAACCAGGTGCCGAGTATGCCATGGGGGCTCGACTCGGGATGGGGCGCTAGCGCCGATGCGGACAGATCCGTCAGCACCTCGCCGACGTCGAGCCGCTGCTCAGACGGGGTGCGACCGTCGAGATGGATTCGCGGATGCCAGTGGACCGCCTCGCCGATGCGGTTTCGCGCCTCGCGGGCGAACCCTCCTGACGGGTCGTCACCACGCGCGACCCCGGAGATCGATCATTCCCTCGGGCCACGACTCGACATCGCGGCCGACGGGAAGGATGAGCAGCGGCGGCCCGGGTGGGTGCGTCGCGAGGGTGCCGTCACGTCCCACGGAACGCTCGGATGCGGTGATGCGCGTCCAACCGCACGCCAGATAGAACGGAACGACCTGCTCGCGGCATCCGAGAAATCCGAACTCGATGTCTCCCGCCTCGAGCAACGATTCCGCGACGCGCTCCATCATGCGTCGTCCGATGTTTTCGCCCCGTGCGTTCGGGGAGACGAGAACGCCACCGACACCGGCGACCGTCACTTCGGCGTCGCCGACCGAGATCGATCGGCGTCGCCAACCGGCGTGACCGACGATGATGCCTGCGGACCGGGCGAGCACCCTCACGTCCTGCGGGGCGTACCCGTACGGCTGCGAGGGCTCCCACGGGCCGAACTCGTGCAGATACTCGTCATCGAACAGACGCCGCAGACCCGCTTCGTCCACGGTCGTCATAGCGCCGTGAGAGGCGATTTGGACCGAGTGGGGCAACGGAAATCTCCTGCTTTCTCTCCTGCGCGCGGGGACAAGCGTAGGCGCGCTCGCCGGAGTCCTCGGCGAGGTGCCCGCGGTCCGGTCCGATCGACCGAGTCGCTCGCGGATGTGATCGTCCGGCTCGGGTTTGGGTGGCGGTCACCCGCGGCGAGCCTTCAGGCGCGCCTTCTTCTCGTGATTGCCGCACGTGTTCATGTCGCACCAGCGCCGGGTGCGACCGCGGCTGGTGTCGAAGAAGGCGGCGCGGCAGGTGGGCGAGGCGCACAGCGCGAGCGTGCCGGGACGAACGCCGGCCAGCATCTCGATCGCGTCGGCGGCGACGACGCTGAGGGCTGCCGCGACGGTCGCCGGCTCTCCGAGGCGCCAGTGGCGGCGGCCATCGTCCAAGAGCGCCGGCACCGCACCCCCGTGAGCGGCGAACCGGTTGATGACCTCGACGGCATCCTGCGGGTGCGGTTGATCGAGGGCTCCGGCCGTGGCGGCGGCGTGGATCGCCTCGCGCAGCTCGACCGCGGCCGTGAGGTCGGCGGGGGAGCACCTGTCGACGGCGAGGTCCCGCTCGGTCAGCCAATCGGCCAGGCGCTCGGGCGTCGGAATGCGTTCGACCGGCGTGCCACGGCGCTCCGTGAGCGTCCCGGTGAAGGAGGTGGCGAGCACGGAGCCGACGCGGAACTCCGGGGCACGGTCAGGCATGGAACCAGCATAGATGGTTCCATCGTCGTTGCTTCGGTGCTAGAACCGTCATAGCCGGTTCGCACAGGGAGGCCCCATGATCGACGACCACATCGAGCCGTTCGAGAAGCATGCAACCGATGAGGAGCTTGCGGCCCTCCGGGAGCGCCTGGCATCCGCCCGCTTTCCGGAACGCGAGACGACGCGGGCGGGTGCATCCGGCCGCGAGCGGTGGAGCCAGGGCGTTCCCCTGGCTGACATGGTCGACCTCGTCGAGTACTGGCGAACGGGATACGACTGGCGCGCGTTCGAACGGCGTCTGACCGAGATCGGGCAGTTCCGCACGGTCGTCGACGGTCTCGGCATCCACCTCCTTCATCGACGTTCCCCGCGACCGGATGCCACCCCGCTCGTGATGACGCACGGCTGGCCCGGAAGCATCGCCGAGTTCGTCGACGTCATCGACGAGCTCGCCGAGCCTCAGGATGCCGAGACCCCCGCCTTCCACGTGGTCGCCCCGTCGCTACCGGGTTTCGGGTACTCCGACAGGCCGACGGAGGAGGGGTGGGGGACCGAACGCATCGCGGCTGCGTGGGTGCGTCTCATGGGTGGCCTCGGGTACGACCGCTTCCTCGCCCACGGCGGGGACTGGGGCGGGCCGATCACCATCGCGCTCGGTGGTCGGTTTCCGGAGCACGTCATCGGCATCCACACCACGACGCCGGTCGCGCCGCCCGGGCTCGGTCTCGACGTGCTCGACGCCGCGGAGCGGGAGTGGGTCGAGCACACGCGGGCGTTCGAGCGGAACCGCCTCGCGTACGCGAGGGTCATGGCGACCTCGCCGCAGACAATCGGCTACTCCCTCGTCGACTCGCCGGTCGGGCTGCTCGCGTGGATCGCCGAGAAGTTCGCCGAATGGAGCGACACGGTCGACGTCCCGTTTCGAGACCATCTCGCGCGACCGCCTGCTCGACAACGTCACGCTGTACTGGCTGACCGCGACCGGGGCGTCGGCGGCGCGCATCTACTTCGAGAGTCACCAGTCGCTCGATCCCGACCTGCGGGTGGCGGTGCCGGCGGCGTTGACGACGTATCCATACGACATCGAGAAGCACCCGCGGCCGTGGGCCGAGGTGCGGTTCTCGAACATCGTGCGGTGGCGGGCGCCGAGTGCGGGCGGGCACTTTCCGGCGCTGGAGATGCCCGATGCCTTCGTGCGCGACCTGCGGGAGGGGTTGGCGGCGGTGCTGGCGGCGTCGGTGTGATGGTGTGTACGGTGTCACCCAGGAGCCCGGGCGAACCGGCTCAGCGCGGGGCGTCTTCACGAATCTATTGATAAACGGTAGATTGGTATCGTTCCTCGATGAATGGATGCCGCCATGAGCCCTCTCCTCACCCGCATCGCGCAGGCGGCGATCGCCGTCGCGCTGCTCGGATCGGTGGTCGTGCAGGCGATGATCCTGCCGGCGATCTACCGGGATCTCGCCGACGCGCATCCGGCGGCGAGAGTGACGTTCGTGGCGCTGCTGGGGCTCGGCATCCTGGCCCTTCAAGTCTTCGCGGTGTGCGTGTGGCGGCTGCTGTCGAAGGTGCGGACCGGGAGCGTGTTCGCCGAGGGGGCCTTTCGCGACGTCGACGTCATCACGTGGTCGCTCGTCGCCGTCGCCGCGGTGCTCGTGGCGATCGGGCTGCTGCTCGCACCGGGCGACGTCGCACCCGGGGTGGTCGGGCTGATCGGCGGCGCCGCGGTGGTCATCGGCGGTGTCGCGCTGCTCGTGCGCGTGATGAAAGGGCTGCTGCGGCAGGCCATCGCCCGCGAGCGCGAGGTCATGGGGCTGCGCGCCGAACTCGGCGAGGTGATCTGAGGTGCCGATTGTCATCGACATCGACGTGATGATCGCGCGTCGCAAGATGGGCGTCGGAGAGCTGGCCGACCGCATCGGCATCACCCCCGCCAACCTCGCCGTTCTGAAGAACGGGCGCGCCAAGGCGGTGCGGTTCTCAACCCTCAGCGCGCTGTGCGAGGTGCTCGACTGTCAGCCCGGCGACCTGCTGCGGTGGGAGCCCGACGGCGAATCCGCGGTGGAGGAGCCGGCGCTGAGCGACAGTCGCGTCTGAGGCTGGACGCCGTCGGCCTACGGCAGGCGGATACCGAGCGACCGCAGCTCGAGATCGGCGAGCTGCCGCATCACCTCGGGGTCGCCGCGGCGCCAGGCGCTGAGCGCATCAGGGGCGACCTTCGCGATCACGGCCACCTTCTGATTCGTCAGGGCGCGGAGCGCGAGCAGATCCGTGGTGTCGGGACCGCTTCGCAGGAGCGCCTTCGTGCGCGATGCCCTCTTGATGAACCGCAGGCGGGGGACGAGCCACACCAGCAGCACGAGCAGGATCGGCAGCGCGGCCACGCCGATTCCGAGAACGATGGCCGCGTGCAGCACCAGGTCTTGCTGCGTCTGTCCGGCGGCGGCGAGGGTGTCGCCCGCGGCGCTCGCCGAGTCGAACGGTGCGCTGATTCCGTCGCCGATGAGGGGGACTCCGCTCAGCCGGTCGCCGACGTCGGTCATCGACGTGCGGAAGTCGGCGCCCGCGGTCTGCATCTGTCGTCCGAACTGCGCGAGCTGGTTCACCGTGGAGAAGACGACGACACCCGTCGCGATGCTCACCACGATGAGGGCGAGGGCGATGATGTCGGCCGTCAGCTGGCGCGCACGTCGCGCGGCGAAGTCGGAATACAGTTTCACGTCGTCACTCTGGCATGCGTCGGGCGGTGAACGCTGCCGACAGGTCAGACGGTTCCGTTCGGCAGCCAGGTCCGCCGCGACGCCGGCGGTGAGCGGCGCGGCCCCTCCGGCCGCAGCCACCGCCTACCCTGGTGTCGACGGAGGGAGGTGCGCATGTCGCTCATCGCGGTGGCCGCACACCTTCGTGATCCGCGCAGACTCCTCCATCTCGCGCTCCTGAGCGTCATCGTCATCGCCGGGCTGCTGGCGATGCACGCACTCAACACCCACAGCACGGCCGCGGGTCACGCCATGGCCACCGCGCACGTTGCGACGATCGCCCCCGGTGCGGCGTCCGACTCCGCCGCGTCGCACAAGGGGATCATGGTCGCCCGAGCTGCCGAGCTCGACTCCGCCGCGTCGCACGAGGGGATGACGGCCGCCCACGGCGCCGCGACCGACTCCGCCGTGTCACACATGGGACGGGCCACCGCTCACGCTCACGGCGGTGAGCCCACGGCATCCGAGATCGCATCTGCGGGCCAGAATGCGACGCCGCCCCGGGCCGCCCACGACGGTCACGCGCCGTCGGGCGAGCACACGATGGCCTGGATGACGTGCGTTCTGGCGCTGCTCGCCGCGGTGATCGCGTTCGTCGCCGCGGCGGGGCTGCGCTCCGAGAGCCTGCGCGGGCTCCTGAGCCGGACACGACCGTTCTCGTGGTCGGTCGTGGCGCACGCACTCCCACCGCCCTCACTCACCGTTCTCTGCATCCATCGCACGTGAAGATGCGCCGGCCCGCTCCGCGCGGGCAGCGCGAACCGCCCGATCACCCTCGGGCCTCATCACCGACCCTGGAGAACACACAATGAAGAACCGATCTGCGGCGATTGCCGCACTCACCCTCACCGCCCTGCTCCTGCTCGCCGGGTGCAGCGGCGGCGGATCCGACAGCATGCCCGGCATGGACCACGGCGGCGGCGCCACGGCATCCTCCTCCGACGACGCCGCTCCCCAGTCCGACGCCACCGAGGCTGACGTCATGTTCACAAGCATGATGATCCCGCACCACCAGCAGGCCATCGAGATGGCGGACACGCTGCTGGCGAAGGACGGCATCGACGAGCGCGTCACCGCTCTCGCGACCGAGATCAAGGCCGCGCAGCAACCCGAGATCGACACGATGCAGGGATGGCTGAGCGACTGGGGCGCCGCGCTGACCGACGGTGACGGCATGCACCACGGCGGCGGCATGATGAGCGAAGACGACATGCAGGCGCTCGACACCGCGTCGGGCAGTGAGGCCGCCCGACTCTTCCTGTCGCAGATGGTCGAGCACCACCGTGGTGCGGTGGAGATGGCGCACGACGAGATCGACGACGGCTCGAACGCCGATGCCGTCGCGCTCGCGGAGAGCATCGTCGAGACGCAGACGGCCGAGATCGCCGAGATGGAGCAGCTGCTGAACGAGCTGTCGTGATCCCGGGCGGGGCGTCGTGTCGGATCGGGATGGCGCCCCGCCGCTTCCGCACCCGGGAAATCTCCCGCGGCAACCCCCGGACGCCCGCCCGTTGGTGGCGCCTACGGTGACCGGCGTGACCACGCAGCACCACTCCGTGACCGACCTCGGCTTCCGCTCCTTCTCGACGCGGCGGCCGGGGACTCCGGCCTACGTGTTCGTGCACGGCATCGGCATGTCGCACCGCTACTTCCGGCCCCTGCACCACGAGCTGGCGACGGATGCCGAGGTGCACGCCGTCGACCTTCCCGGCTTCGGCGGGGTACCGACACCGGGCCGGTCGCCCGGCATCCGCGAGACCGCCGACGCCCTCGGCCGTGTGCTCGACGAGCTGCGAGTGCGTGACGCCGTGCTCGTCGGGCAGTCGATGGGATCGCAGTGGGTGGTCGAGCTCGCCCGTCTGCGACCCGACCTGGCGCGGGGCGTCGTCGCGCTCGGGCCGGTCACCGATAGTGCGCGCCGCAACGCGCTCACGCAGGGATGGCTGCTTGCCCGGGACTCCGCCCTCGAGCCGCCGCGGCTGAACGGCATCGTCGTCGGCGACTACCTGCGGTGCGGACCCGTCTGGTACGCGCGGCAGGCGGTGCACATGCTGCGGTACCCGATCGAGGAGCGAATGTCAGGCCTCGCGGTGCCGCTGCTTCTCATGCGCGGGTCGAACGACCCGATCGCCTCGCAGGAGTGGGTGGAGTGGCTCGCCGCACGCGCGCCGATCGCCGAGGTCGCCGTGATCGAAGGCCACCGGCACCTCGCCCACTTCACCGCACCGAGCGAGACGGCGGAGCGGATCCGTGCGTTCAGCTCTCGTGCACGACGGCGGTCAGCTCCGGCAGCAGGTCCCGCGCGAGAAAGCCCACACCCACCCGCTCGGTGAGCCGGTCGCCGGCGCGGGCGTGCGTCCACCCGCCCCAGACGGCCGCGCGCTCCGGCTCCATGCCGAGGGCGGCGAACCCCGCGATGGCGCCCGAGAGCACGTCGCCGCTGCCGGCGGTGCCGAGGCCCGACCCGCCCGGCTGGGCCTGCCAGCACCGCCCGTCGGGGTGAGCGACGGTACCGAAGCAGTGCACGACGGCGTCGTAACGGCGAGCGATCTCGGTGATGTCGGCCTCGCGATCATCGCCCAGGTCGCGTTCGAGCAGGAGAGCCGCCTCCTCTTCGTTCGCGTTGATGAGCAGGTCGGAGGGCAGGATGCCGCGATCGAACGACGGCAGGATGCCGAGCGCGAACGCATCGAGCACGAGGCGGTCGATGTCGGCGCCGGCCACGGTCTGCAGCGCCGCGCGGGTGGCATCCGGATCATCGAAACCCGGGCCGAGGAGCACGGCATCCGCCGACTCCAGACCCGAGCGCAGAGCCTCGTCGAGCGGGCCCGACCCGGTCGGCAGCTCGTACACGCCCGCTTCCGGCATGGCGGGGCCGAGGCTCGGCGCGAGCGCGGCGGGAACTGCGAGACCGACCCGGCCCGCGCCGACTCGCAGGGTCGCCTCGGCCGACAGCAGCACCGCGCCGGGGGAGCGGGGCGAACCGCCCACGACGACGACCTGTCCGCGTGACTTCTTCGAGCCGCCGGCATCGGGCAGGCCCCACTCGCGCAGCAGCTGCAGGGTGACGGGTTCAGACATCGTCTTCTCCGGAGTGCACGGTGACGTCGGCGCCCTGACTCTCGAGGTGGTCGACGGCCGAGAAGGTGACGAGCTTCCAGCCCTCGTCGTCGCGGACGAGCTCGGTCACCGAGGCGTTGCACACAGTGTGGCTGGAGGCGAAGGCGAGCAGTTTCGCCTCATCGAGGTGCAGCAGGATGTAGAGGATCAGCATGATCACGGCGTCGTGCGCGACGACCACCACGGTCGGCGACGGCCGCTCGAGCGCATCGCGGAAGAACGACCGCAGCCGCAGCGCGACATCGGCCCACGACTCCCCGCCCGGCGGCCGGTGGGAGAACTTGCCGAGGTGGCGCCGGCGCGCGGCCTCTTCGGGGTGCAGTTCCTGCACGCCCTGCCAGGTGAGCAGATCCAGGATGCCGAGCTCCCGGTCGCGCAGCCGCTCATCGACGAGCGCCTGGGATGCCGCGGGCACGTCGTTCAGCGCGATCGCGAGGGTCTGCCGTGCGCGGCGGTAGGGCGACACCCAGTACTCGTCGACGTCGTCCGCGACGGAGCGGAGCCACGTGCCGAGGGCTTCGGCCTGCTCGCGGCCGACGGGGGAGAGCTCCACGTCGGCATCGCGGATGTCGAGCGCGATCACGGGGGAACCGGCCCGCTCGGCCTCCGACGCGGCCACGTTGCCTTCGCTTTCGCCGTGTCGGATGAGCAAGAGTCGCGTCACTGCCATGGCGGCACGTTATGTCGCGGAGCGGATGCAGCGCTCGGGCGTTGACAGGGTCGGCGGGGCTGGCGAAGGGAGGCTTTCTGTGGGAGCCGGCGAGCGGGCGCCGGACGCCCGGGCCGCTCGCGGGACGGGAGCCTGCGCCGCACCACCGTCTGACTCTCAGGCCCTTGCCGCAGCGCTGCCCGCGCCGCGAGCTCTGTGCCGCACGCAGCTTCGCTCGCGCCGCACCTCCGCTCGCACCGAAGACCTCATGACGCCGCGTCGCGACCGCCGGGGAGGCGGCGGTCGCGACGCGGTGCTCTGCTGATGCGATGGGCGCCCGGGCCGGATGCCGTCACGCGGCGAACCGGATAACGCCGGCGATGATCAACGTGATCACGGTCGTCCACAGCACGATCGCGGCGGCCTGCCACGCGATCACGCGCGCCGGGGAAACCCCGGTCGAGGTGAGGGCGGCGGCGGTGAACTGGGTGGGCAGCAGCAGCGGGCCGAGCAGGCTCACGCCGGGGGTGCCGTAGCGGTGGTACGCCCGCTCGAACTTCTGGCGGCGGGCGGTGACGGGCTTTTCGGGCGCCCCGCGGCGGGTCGTGACGGCGGTGCGCACCCGCGAGGTCGCCAGCACGACGATCGCGACGCAGATGAGGTTGCCGACCGCGCCGGCGACGGCGGCGACGACGGGGGTGATGCCGCCGATGATGCCGATGGCCGCGGCGCCCTCGCCCTCGATGAACGGCACCGCGCCGGCGAGGGCGACGATGAGCGGCTGCACGAGGTCGGGCACGTCGGCGACGAGGCCCTGGAAGCCGAGGACGAGATCGCTGATGGGGTTCGACATGACTGCTCCTGGGGGATCGGTCGCGGCGTGTTCCGCGGTGATTCCATCCCACCGATTCGGGCCCTTCGGCGGCAGTGTCGCGGTGTCACGGCCGCGCGGGAGGATGCGCGGGAGCGTGCATGACGAATGTCACGGGCGGGTGGATGCCGCGGGCGCCGGGTGCGCAGGAGGTTCGCGAAGGGGAGGAGTTTCGCGGGAGGGGAGGGCCCCACCGCGCGGGATTCTCCTCCGCAGCGCAGATCCCCTCGCGTCGCCGGGCCGCAGCCGGGCGGATGGGCCTCCCGGCCTGATGCTCCCGCCGCCGCCACGGTCCCCGCGCTACCGCAGGGCGCGCAGACCGGGTAGCGTCGCTCACCCGCAACGGTTGCGACGGAAGGGAGATATGACATGCCCCCCGCCTTCGTCTGGATCGAGTCCGCCTTCTGGGGCGTGCTGGCCGTCGGCATCCTGGTCCGCCTGTCGATCGCGCTGTTCCGCCGTCGCACGGGCCGTCGGAAGGATGCCGTGCGCTCCGCCCTCGCACCCGTCATGGGCGCCGGCGCCGCCCAGTCCGCGGCGTACGGGTGGACCCCGCCCCGGTCGATGGATGCCGCACCGATGGACCGTTCCACCGAGACCAGCGAGTTCTGGGACCGCGCACCGACGGACCTCCCCGACAGCCACCGCGACCGCCCGTTCCCGAGCTGATCCCCGACCCGACCGATGCCGCCCAGACCCCTCCCGCCCTGGCCGACCACGCCGCCCGCGCACGGTGGCATCCGGTTGCGAGAGGTCGACGACCGCGACATGGCGATGGTGCGCGAGCTGTCGACCGACCCGTATATCGCGCAGACGGGCACGCTGCCGCCCGACGCCACGGAGGCGCACGCGCAGGTGTGGATCGAGCGCCAGCGCGGCCGCCACGGCGAGGGCGTCGGCTTCTCGTTCGCGATGACGGATGCCATGACCGGCGCCGCCGTCGGCCACTGCGGGCTGTGGCTCGCCGAGCTCGGCGAGGGTCGGGCGACCGCGGGCTACGTCGTCGCCCCCTCCGCCCGCGGACGGGGACACGCGGCCGACGCGCTCGCCGCCCTGACCGCCTTCGGAGCGACCGTGCCGGGCCTGCATCGCATCGCGCTGTACATCGAGCCGTGGAACGCCCCCTCGATCCGCACCGCCGAACGCGCCGGGTACGAGCGCGAGGGACTGCTGCGCAGCTACCACCGCATCGGCGGACAGCGGCGCGACATGCTGCTGTACGCCACGGTTCTGCACAGCCCCTGACCGTGACGAATGTCACGGCCGTACGATGGCCGGGGTGAGCACTCCCTCCGCCGCCACCTACGCCCGCGACGTGCGCGTCACGTGGTGGTACACCGTCGCCTCCGTCCTGTCGCTGCAGGTGTTCGGACTCGCGATCTGGGCCGTGGCCGTCATCGTGAACGACGCTCCGCTGGCCATCGTGCTGTACCTGGTCGGCGGGGCCGGGTCGACGGCATCCGCAGTCCTTCTTCTTCTGCGCTACCGCCGCGAGCCGCTCGACGACGGCGACGCCCGTCACCCCGTCTGGCCGCTGGTCGGGCTCGGCGTCGCGTTCGGGACCCTCGCCGGTGCCGCCGTCGGCTCCCTGCTGTTCGCCGTCGCCCTCGCCGCGCAGGCCCTGTGTCTGGTGCGCTGGCGCAACGGCATCCGCCTGCGCCTGGTCGTGCTGCTGATCGTGGTGATCGTCGCCGCGTGGATCATGGATGCCACCCGCCTCAACCCCGATGGCTACGTCGCCGCCGTGTTCGGGCTCGCGCTGTTCGTGGCGATGCTTCCGCCGCTGTCGGCGACGTCGCTGTGGTGGTGGGACATCGTGCGCGAACTCGATCGCGCGCGCCGCGCCGAGGGACGGTTGGCCGCCGCGCAGGAGCGCCTGCGCCTCGCGAGCGACCTGCACGACCTGCAGGGTCACCACCTCCAGGTGATCGCCCTGCAGCTCGAGCTCGCCGAGAAGATGATGGGGCGCGATCCGGATGCCGCGGCCGAACAGGTGCGCGCGGCCCGCGCCAGCGTCGACGAGGCACGCCGGGGCACGCGCGATCTCGCCGCGCGGTTCCGCGGCGTGCCCCTGCCCGACGAACTCGCCAACGCCGCCGACCTGCTGCGCGCCGCGGGCTTGACCGTCGACCTGCTCGTCGACGCCGAGGCCGGGCGGGCGCCCGCCGACGTGCTCGGCCCGGTGGTCCGCGAGTCGACGACGAACGTGCTCAAACACGGCGGCGGGGGTTCGGCATCCCTCTCGCTCGCCCGCCATCGAGGAGCGTGGGTGCTGACGGTCGAGAACGACGCGCGCGGCGCGGCCTCGCCGGTGGGCGACGGCGCGGGGCTCTTGGGCATCGTCGAGCGCGTCGGCGCCGTCGGAGGAACGATGGATGCCACCCGCCTCGGCGACCGGTTCCGACTCACCGTCCACGTGCCCGAGGGGGTGACGGCATGATCCGCGTGCTCATCGCCGACGACGAAGACATGATCCGCACGGCGCTCGCCGCCCTGCTGCGGCTCGAAGACGACCTCGACGTCGTCGCCGAGTGCCGCGACGGCGAGAGCGCGCTCGCCGAGGCCGAGCGCCTGCGCCCCGACGTGTGCCTGCTCGACCTCGAGATGCCCGGTCTCGACGGCGTCGACACCGCCGCGCGCATCCTCCGGCGCGTGCCCTCGCGCTGCGTCATCGTCACGCGCCACGCCCGGCCGGGCGTGCTGCGACGGGCGCTCGGTGCAGGCGTCGACGGCTTTCTGCCCAAGTCCCGACCCGCGGATGACGTGGCCGCAGTGATCCGCGAAGTCGCCGCCGGGCGCCGCTACGTCGACCCCGAGATCGCCGCCGACGCGCTGAGCGACGAGCGGAGTCCGCTCACCGACCGGGAGCTCGACGTGCTGCGCGCCGGTGCGCGCGGGGAGACGGTCGCCGAGATCGCCGCGGCCCTGCACCTGTCGGCCGGGACCGTGCGCAACCACGTCTCGTCGGTACTCGGCAAGCTCGGGCTGGCGAGTCGGCAGCAGGCGACGATCCATGCGCGTGAGCGGGGGTGGATCTAGAGAGCGGGTCCGGGGCGGCGCACTCGTCGGGGCGACGTTGAAGGCGACGAGAATTCTCGCCCCGCTTCACCCACGGGCGAAGCCGAGCCGCGGAAACCTCTAGGAATCGCGGGTCTCGCTTGTGCGTCGACCGGAGCGACGGGACCGGTCGGTAACATGCGGACATGCCCACCACCCCCGCGCGCAAGCCTCGACTAGGCGGTCGTCCGTCGGGGGCAGCGAGCCGGGGGCACCGGGTGGACGTGCGGTACCGCGTCGCGGCATGGCTCGTGATCACACAGGGCGCAGTCATGGAGATGAGCGCATTCTTCGCGCTTCCTGTTCTCATGCTTCTGCGCGTCGAGCCGGGCGATGTGGGCGCACACTTCCGCTTTGCGCTGCCGTACTTTCAGGACAACCTGTACCTGCTCATGATCATGAGCGGGATCTTCGGCGTCCTTCGGGTTCTCGGGGGCGTCGGCATTTTGCGCGACCGCCTGTGGGGTCTCGCCGTGACAGCCCTGATGTGCGGGGTGACGCTCGTGCTCATGATCTTCCTGCTTCCGGCAGGGATCTTCGACGGTCTGCTGTCGGGCGGTGCGCTCGTCTTGATGGCGTTCGCATGGTTCGGCTCGCGCACCCTCTCCGCGGGGACGACCACGCGAGCGTCTGAACCGTCCGCCAATCTCCCCACTGAGAACGAGAGGGACAACCATGGCCGTTGACGTGAAGCATCTCCGAAAAAGTTACGGCTCCTTCGAGGCCGTCCGCGATCTGTCGTTCGAGGTCCCTACGGGGTCGCTCTTCGCCTTCCTCGGTGCCAACGGGGCGGGCAAGAGCACGACGATCGGCTGCATCACCACGATTCTGCGACCCACGTCGGGCACGATCCGCGTGCAAGGCCGCGACGTCGTCGACGACCCGAACGGGGTGCGCGAGGTCATCGGCGCCGTCTTCCAGCAGTCGCTTCTAGATCCGCTCCTCACGGTTCGAGAGAATCTGGCGACACGCGCCGGCTTCTACGGGTTGCGACGTCGGGAGGCGACCGAGCGGATCGAAGAACTCTCCGAGCTCGTCGGCCTCGGCGACTTCCTCGACCGTCGCTACGGTGTTCTCTCCGGAGGACAGAAGCGCCGGGCTGACATCGCCCGCGCGATCGTCCACCGCCCGAGCGTCGTCTTCCTCGACGAACCCACTGCGGGTCTCGATCCGCAGTCGCGCGAACAGATCTGGTCGGCGATCGGGCTGCTTCGTGAGACGCGCGCGACGACGGTCTTCCTGACCACGCACTACATGGAAGAGACCGAGCGAGCCGATCAGGTGTGCATCATCGCCCGGGGGACGATCGTCGCCGAGGGGACTCCGGCGCAGCTCCGTTCTTCGTTCAGCCGCAGCGTGCTCACCGTCCGCGCAGCAGACCTGACGTCCCTTCTCGCGCAGTGTCAAGCGCAAGGTTTCGAGGCGGAACACGTCGGCGATGTCGTGCGAGTAGCTGTAGACGACATCGAGCAGGCGAGAACGATCCTTCTCGCCCCACAGATCACAGACTTCGAGTTCCGCCACGGAACAATGGACGACGTCTTCCTCAACGTGACGGGAGGCCGCGCAGCATGAGATCGATCGCGATCCTCACCGGGCGGAACCTCCGCCTCTTCTTTCGGGACCGTGCCGGGGTGTTCTTCTCCCTTCTGTCGGCGCTGATTCTCATCGCGCTGTACGCGCTGTTTCTCGGAAACCTGCAGGTCGACAACCTGACCGAGCGCTTTCCGAACGCCGAGAGCAGCGACATCCACTGGTTCGTGAACGCGTGGGTCTTCGCAGGGATCACCATGATCACGACCCTGACGACCTCGCTGGCGGCCCTGGCGGTCTTCGTCGACGATCGGGCCAGCGGACGTTTCAGCGATTTCCTGGTCTCGCCGATTCGCCGCGTCGAGCTCATCCTGGGCTACCTCTTGTCGAGTTTCGTCATCTCGCTCACGATGACGCTCGTCATCCTCGTCGTGGGGCAGGTGTACCTGCTGTCGCAGGGCAGTTCGGTCATGACCGCGAGCGAAGCAGGAGAGACGCTCGGCTACGTCACCCTGTCGAGCGTGGCCTTCGCCGCGGTGTCGAGCTTCGTGGTCACCTTCCTGCGCAGCTCCGGCGCCTTCGCAGCACTGTCCACCGTGGTCGGGACGATCATCGGCTTCCTCGCCGGGGCGTACATCCCTGTCGGGACTCTCCCGGACGGCATCGTGAACGGCATCAACGCACTCCCCTTCGCGCAGTCGGCGATGTTGATCCGCGGGCCGATGACCGCGCAGGCGTTGGAGGCGCTGGCCGGCGGCGAGGGTCCGGCGGTGGATGCGGTGAAGGCGTTCTACGGGATCTCGGCACATGTCGGTGCCGTGGAGATCACTCCCTCGTTCGCCGTCATGGTGCTCGTCGTGGTGTTCGTCGTCTTCGCCGCGCTCGGTGCGCGGGCGCTCGCTCACCGCATCCGCTGACGCGAGGTCGTTGGGACTGTCGGCGCCGAGGCCTTTCGCTTCCGCGGCGGACACCCAGGCGGCGCGCTCAGTCGACGACCGCGGCCACAGCCTCGATCTCGACCAGCTGGTCGTCGTATCCGAGGACGGTCACGCCGAGCAGGGTGCTCGGCACATCATGCGCACCGAATGCCTCGCGCACGACTCCCCACGCGGCGACGAGGTCGGCCTGTCGCGTTGAGGCGACGAGCACGCGCGTACTGATGACGTCGGTGATCTCGGCGCCAGCTTCCGCCAGTGCGATGCGCATGTTCTCCACGCACATGGCCGCCTGCGCCGCGTAGTCGCCGACGCCGACCGTCGCGCCGTCTGCGTCGAGCGGACAGGACCCCGCGAGGAAGATGAGGCGGGCGTTCGCCGGTGCGGTGGCGGCGTAGGCGTACTCCGCGCTCGCAGCGAGGGTGCGGGAGCGGACGAGGGTGACGGCAGACGGCATCGACGAGACCTTCCGTGGCGGGCTCCCGAGCCTAGCGAGACGTTATGTACTCGCGGAGCGGGTCGGCGGTACGGGAGACCGCCGCCGGCTGGCGTTCCCCATCCCCAAACGATGGCGGAGGGCAATGCCCCCTCCCTAGGGTCACCGCATGGGCGAGAAGGCGACAGAAGACGCAGGACTCACGCGCTACATCATCATCGGCGTCGTCGTCGGCATGATCGCCGGCCCCATCCTCGGCATGCTCGTGCCCTCGATCGGCCAGCGGTCGCTCACCCGTGCAGCCACGCGTGCACGGTGGCTCCCATCGTCGGTGGGGGAGAGGCTAGTCCCGGGCGGGCCGCGGCGCATCGCTTCCCGGTGCGCGAGGTGCTGGCATCCCTCCGTTCGAAGGGGTAAGGGGCGGGGGGTTCCAGCCCCGTCGGGTAGGGTGGACGATTGGCGCAGATCTCTTGATATCGAGAGACTTTCGCCTCCTCCCACCACCGATCGCCCAGCGAAGGATTGTCCGTGGATCTCTACGAGTACCAGGCACGTGATCTGTTCGAAAAGTACGAGGTGCCGGTGCTCGCCGGTATCATCGCCGACACCCCTGAGGAGGCGAAGGCGGCCGCAGAGAAGCTCGGTGGTGTCGTCGTCGTCAAGGCTCAGGTCAAGACCGGAGGTCGCGGCAAGGCCGGCGGCGTGAAGGTCGCCAAGACCCCCGACGAGGCGTTCGAGGCGGCTCAGGCCATCCTCGGTCTCGACATCAAGGGCCACGTCGTCAAGCGCGTCATGGTCGCCGCCGGTGCTCGCATCGCCAAGGAGTTCTACTTCTCGGTGCTGCTCGACCGCGCCAACCGCTCCTACCTCTCGCTTTCGAGTGTCGAAGGCGGCATGGAGATCGAGGAGCTCGCCGTCGAGCGTCCCGAGGCGCTGGCGCGCATCGAGGTCGACCCGATCGAGGGCATCACGCCCGAGAAGGCCCTCGAGATCGCCAAGGCCGCGAAGTTCGACGACGAACTGGCCCCCAAGGTCGCCGACGTCTTCGTCAAGCTCTTCAACGTCTACAAGGGCGAAGACGCCACGCTCGTCGAGGTGAACCCCCTCATCCAGAGCGAAGACGGCGACATCATCGCCCTCGACGGCAAGGTCTCGATCGACGAGAACGCCGGCTTCCGCCACCCCGACCACGAGGCGCTCGAAGACAAGGATGCCGCCGACCCCCTCGAGGCGAAGGCGAAGCAGCACGACCTGAACTACGTCAAGCTCGACGGCCAGGTCGGCATCATCGGAAACGGCGCGGGCCTGGTCATGTCGACCCTCGACGTCGTCGCGTACGCCGGTGAGAAGCACAACGGCGTCAAGCCCGCCAACTTCCTCGACATCGGCGGCGGCGCCTCGGCGACCGTCATGGCCGCCGGTCTCGACGTCATCCTCGGCGACGAGCAGGTCAAGAGCGTCTTCGTCAACGTCTTCGGCGGCATCACCTCTTGCGTCGCCGTCGCCGAGGGCATCGTGAAGGCCCTCGAGATCCTGGGCGACACCGCCACCAAGCCGCTGGTCGTGCGCCTCGACGGCAACCAGGTCGAAGAGGGTCGCGAGATCCTCGCCGCCGCCAACCACCCGCTCGTCACCCTCGCCGCCGGTATGGACGAGGGCGCCGACAAGGCCGCCGAACTGGCCAACGCGTAAGGGATAGGGAAACAGAACCATGTCGATCTACCTCAACAAGGACTCCAAGGTCATCGTGCAGGGCATCACCGGCGGTGAGGGCACCAAGCACACCGCCCTCATGCTCAAGGCCGGCACCCAGGTCGTCGGCGGCGTGAACGCCCGCAAGGCCGGCACCACGGTCTCGCACAAGGATGCCGACGGCAACGACGTCGAACTGCCCGTCTTCGCGTCGGTCGAAGAGGCCATCCGCGAGACCGGCGCCGACGTGTCGATCGCGTTCGTGCCCCCGGCCTTCACGAAGGACGCGATGGTCGAGGCCATCGACGCCGAGATTCCGCTCCTCGTCGTGATCACCGAGGGCGTGCCCGTCGGCGACACCGCCGAGGCGTGGGCGTACGCGAAGTCGAAGGGCGAGAAGACCCGCATCATCGGCCCGAACTGCCCCGGCATCATCACCCCCGGCGAGGCGCTCGTGGGCATCACCCCCGCGAACATCACCGGCAAGGGCCCCATCGGCCTCGTGTCGAAGTCGGGCACCCTGACCTACCAGATGATGTTCGAGCTGCGCGACCTCGGCTTCTCGACCGCCATCGGCATCGGCGGCGACCCGGTCATCGGCACGACCCACATCGACGCCCTCGCGGCGTTCGAGGCCGACCCCGAGACCAAGGCCATCGTCATGATCGGTGAGATCGGTGGCGACGCGGAAGAGCGCGCCGCCGCCTTCATCGAGGCCAACGTCACCAAGCCCGTCGTCGGCTACGTCGCGGGCTTCACCGCCCCCGAGGGCAAGACCATGGGCCACGCCGGCGCCATCGTCTCCGGCTCCGCCGGTACCGCCCAGGCGAAGAAGGAGGCCCTCGAGGCCGCCGGCGTGAAGGTCGGCAAGACGCCGTCCGAAACCGCCGCCCTGATGCGCGAGATCATCGAGGCGCTCTGACGTTTCGTTCGTGAGGGCCCGGATGCCATGGCATCCGGGCCCTCACGCGTGCGCGGGGCTGTGGGGCGGCGTTGCGTGCCTGCGAGGACGCACTCCCTCGTCGAGGACGCACTCATTCGATGACGAACGGGTGCGTCATCGACAAACGGGTACGTCCTCGGCGCCGCTCCCGTCAGCGAGGATGACCCGGGACGTGCGAGGTGACCGGCGGTCATCTCGGCAGGGTGGCGTTGCCGTGGCCGCGAGGACGTCCTCGACGCCGTCCGCCCGCCGCCCGTCGACCGGCCGACCGCAGGGCCAGCCGTGGCAGCAACGAAGAAGGGGCCCGGATGCCATGGCATCCCGGCCCCTCCACACCTCAGGGTCAGCCGAGCAGCGCCTCCACCGGACCGCGGGCGAAGAAGACGACGAAGCCGGCGGCGACGATCCACAGCAGCGGGCTGACGCGGCGCGCACGGCCGGACAGGGCCTGGATCAGCACCCAGCTGACGAAGCCCGCGCCGATGCCGTTGGCGATCGAGTAGGTCAGGGGCATCACGGTGACCGTGAGGAAGACCGGGATGAGCACCGACAGGTCGCTGAGGTCGACGTGGCGGATCTGGCCCATCATGAGCGCGCCGACGATCACCAGCGCGGCGGCGGCGATCTCGGTGGGAACGATGCTCGTGAGCGGCGTGAAGAACATCGCCAGCAGGAACAGGCCGCCGGTCACCACGTTCGCGAGGCCCGTGCGGGCGCCCTCGCCGATACCGGAGCCCGACTCGATGAAGACGGTGTTCGACGATGCCGAGGTGGCACCGCCGGCGACGGCGCCGATGCCCTCGATCACCAGCGCCGAGCGCAGGCGCGGGAAGGTTCCGTCGGGGGCGGCGAGACCGGCCTCGCGGGAGAGGCCGGTCATGGTGCCCATCGCGTCGAAGAAGTTTGTGAACACGAGCGTGAAGACGAGCATGAGGGCCGCGAGCACGCCGATGCGGCCGAACGAGCCGACCAGGTCGACCTGGCCGACGAGCGAGAGGTCGGGAAGGCTCACCAGCTGCGCGGGCAGCGTCGGAACGCTGAGGCCCCACCCGCCGGCGTTGCCGTCGGCGCGGGAGCCGAGGTGCGCGACGGCCTCGACGATGACCGCGATGACGGTGCCCGACAACAGGCCGATCAGCAGGGCCGCCTTGACCTTGCGCACCAGCAGCACGGCGGTGATGACGAGGGTCAGCACGAACAGGGCGGTCGGGATCGTGGCGATCGACCCGCCCACACCGAGGCCGACCGGGGGAGAGTTGAGGCCGGTCGAGGTGACCAGGCCGCTGTCGACGAACCCGATGAAGGCGATGAACAGGCCGATGCCGACGGTGATGGCGGTCTTGAGCGCCAGGGGCACGGCCTCGAAGATCATGCGGCGGAGGCCGGTGACGGCCAGCAGCACGATGATGAGGCCGTTGATGACGACGCAGTCCCATCGCCTCGGGCCAGGTGACGCCGCCGACGATGCCGACCGCGAGGAACGAGTTGATGCCGAGGCCCGCGGCGAACGCGAACGGCAGGCGCGTGACCAGACCGAACAGCATCGTCATGACGCCGGCGGTGAGGGCGGTGACGGCCGCGACCTGCGGGAAGCCGAGGGCGTTACCGGCGACGTCGGGGGTGCCCGACAGGATGATCGGGTTCAGGATGACGATGTACGCCATCGTCACGAACGTGACCACGCCGCCGCGCACTTCGGCGCCGACGGTCGAGCCGCGCGCGGTGATCTCGAAGAACCGATCGAGGCGGTTCTTCGGTGTGGGGGCGGCGGTGGTCTCGGGAGCGGAACGGCTCATGGGGGCTCCAGGAAAGCGGGGCGATGGGGGATGACGCCGACGTATCGTGGGAGACATGTCGCTCACAGGAGAGTATCTGCCCAGCACCAGCGAGTGGGCCCGTCAGCAGGCCGAGACGTTCGAGGCCTCGGGAGGCCAGGAGTCCGCCGAGCTGCGGGGCGTACCCATCATCGTCCTCACCACCGTCGGCGCCAAAACGGGCGGCCTGCGCAAGACGGCCCTCATGCGCGTTGAGCACGAAGGCCAATACGCGGTCGTGGCATCCAAGGGGGGCGCTCCCGAGCACCCCGCGTGGTTCTACAACCTCGTGAAGAACCCCCGCGTCGCGCTGCAGGACGGTGACGTGAAGAAGGAGTACGACGCGCACCAGGCCGAGGGCACGGAGCGCGACGAGTGGTGGGCCCGCGCCGTCGCGGTCTGGCCCGACTACGACGAGTACCAGAAGAAGACCGAGCGCCGCATCGAGCTGTTCGTGCTCGACCCCGTCCGCTGACGGGTTCCGGTGGCTTCGACGGGCTCAGCCACCCTCGGTCGAGGTTCCTGAGCTTGTCGAGGGACCGGGTGTGTCGGGTTCCGGCGGCTTCGACGGGCTCAGCCACCTCGAGGGGCTCAGCCGCCTCGGCGGAGGGCCCTGAGCTTGTCGAAGGGGCCGGGCCCCGCGAAACCTCACACGGATGGCCCCGTCGCGTGAGAGAAACGTTCGCGGCGGGTAACGCCGAAGCGACGGCGGGGGAAACCTCGGCTGCTTAGCGTCGGGGCATGGCCCGATCACACACCGCAACCGGCACGAAACGTGCTGCTGACGCCGACGCAAAGTCCGCCGCGTACCGTGACGGAATGCTCCACCCCGCGTCATCCGGCTCCGTCGTCGTCGTCGGCGCCGGCATGGTGGCGCACCGCTTCGTCGAGAGCCTGACCAGCCGCGACACCGACGGCCGCTGGTCGATCACGGTGCTCGGCGACGAGTCGCGCGGCCCCTACGACCGCGTCGGGCTCACCGGCATCTTCAGCGGCAAGACGCCCGACGACCTCGCCCTCGACCCGGCCGTGCTCGAGCACGAGCGGGTGACGGTGCGCACCGACGCGCGCGTCACCAAGATCGACCGCGCGAAGCGCACCGTCACCACGGCGGCGGGTTCCACCTACGACTACGACCGTCTCGTGCTCGCCACGGGCTCGTACGCCGCGCGTCTCGCGCTCGACGGCTTCGACCACCGCGGATGCTTCGTCTACCGCACGCTCGACGACGTCGCCGGCATGCGCGAATGGGTCGCGAAGCGCTCGGCGCAGCTCGGCCGGCCCCTGCGCGGTGCCGTGGTCGGCGGCGGGCTGCTCGGCCTCGAGGCCGCGGGAGCGCTGCAGGCCGAGGGCGTCTCGCCCTTCGTGCTGCAGTCCAACGAGCGGCTCATGTCGGCGCAGCTCGACTTGGGCGGCGCGAAGGCGCTGCAGCGGCTCATCGAGGCGCGCGGCATCGAGGTGCGCACGCAGTCGGTGACGACCCGAGTGGATGCCGACAAGTCCGGTGCTGTGTGCGGCCTCGAGCTGCGCGACGGCACGTGGGAGGCCGTCGACATCGTCGTCTTCACCGTCGGTGTGCGCCCTCGCGACGAGCTCGCTCGCACGGCGGACCTCGCCGTCGACGCCCGCGGCGGCGTCGTCATCGACGCCGGCTGCGACACCTCCGACCCCTCGATCCTCGCGATCGGAGAGGTCGCCAGCTTCGACGGCCAGTGCATCGGCCTGGTGGCCCCCGGTTACGCCATGGCCGAGGTCGCCGCGACCCGCCTGTTGGGAGGCGAGGCCGCATTCGACGGCTTCGACACCTCGGCCAAGCTCAAGCTCTCGGGTGTCGAGGTCGCGAGCTTCGGTGACGCGTTCGCCGAGACGCCCAACGCCCTCGACGTCACCTACGCCGACCCCATCTCGGGCGTCTACAAGAAGCTCGTGCTGAGCGACGACGCGCAGACGCTGCTCGGTGGCATCCTCGTCGGCGACGCCTCGGCGTACACGTCGCTGCGCCCCCTCGTCGGCCGCGCGCTCGGGGGCGACCCGGCCGCGTACCTGATGCCGTCCGACCTCGCTCCGGCGCCTCAAGGCGACCTCCCCGACGACGCGATCGTCTGCTCGTGCAACGGCGTCACCGCCGGCACCGTCCGCGGAGCCGTCACCGAGCACGACTGCGCGGATGCCGCCGAGGTGAAGGCCTGCACCAAGGCGGGCGCCGCGTGCGGCTCGTGCTTCACGCTCGTGAAGAAGCTCGTGGCGACCGAGCTCGCGGCATCCGGAAAAGAGGTCTCGAACGGCCTGTGCGAGCACTTCGCCTTCACCCGCGCGCAGCTCTTCGACGCCGTGCGCATCTCGGAGCTGCGCACCTTCACCTCGATCGTGGAGCGCTTCGGCACCGGCCGCGGCTGCGACATCTGCAAGCCGGCGCTCGCGAGCATCCTGGCGAGCCTGTACTCGGAGCACGTGCTCGACGGTGAGCTCGCGACGATGCAGGACACCAACGACCACGTCATGGCGAACATCCAGCGCGACGGCACGTACAGCGTCGTCCCGCGCATCGCGGGTGGCGAGATCACGCCCGAGGGGCTCGTCGTCATCGGCGAGGTCGCCCGCGACTTCGGGCTTTACACGAAGATCACCGGCGGCCAGCGCATCGACATGTTCGGCGCGCGTCTCGAGCAGCTGCCCGCGATCTGGAAGCGCCTCGTCGACGCCGGCTTCGAATCGGGTCAGGCCTACGGCAAGTCGCTGCGCACGGTGAAGTCGTGCGTCGGGCAGACGTGGTGCCGCTACGGCGTGCAGGACTCGGTCGGCATGGCCGTGCAGCTCGAGCTGCGCTACCGGGGTCTGCGCTCGCCGCACAAGATCAAGTTCGGCGTCTCGGGCTGCGCGCGCGAGTGCGCCGAGGCCCGCGGCAAAGACGTGGGCGTCATCGCGACCGAGGCCGGCTGGAACATGTACGTCGGCGGCAACGGCGGCTTCACGCCGCGCCACGCGGTGCTCTTCGCCGAGGGTCTCGACGACGACGGCCTGCTGCAGGCCATCGACCGCTTCCTGATGTTCTACATCCGCACCGCCGACCGGCTGCAGCGCACGGCTCCCTGGATGGAGGACTACGAGGGCGGCATCGAGGCGCTGAAGGGTGTGGTGTTCGACGACACGCTCGGCATCGCCGAGGATCTCGACCGCGCCATGGCCGCCCACATCGACAACTACGAAGACGAGTGGGCCGCCACCCTCGCCGACCCCGAGAAGCTCAAGCGCTTCCAGAGCTTCGTCAACGCCCCCGACAAGGCCGACCCCACGCTCGCGTACGTCGCCGAGCGCGGGCAGCCGCGCCCCGCGACGGCGGAGGAGCGCTCCTCGGGCGCCGTCTTCATCGGCGGCACCACGCTGGCGGTGCGCTCATGACGATCGTGGATGCCACGAGGACGGATGCCATGACACCTGACGCCACCACCCTGTCGACGCCGTCGGCCGCGAGCGACGCCGCGCCCGCCGTCTCCGCGGCGGTGCCCGCGGCCCCCGCTCCGGCGCCGGTCGAGAAAGCGCCTGCCGTCGCGGCCGCCCCGCAGTCGGCCGAGCCCGCACCTCCCGCACCCGTCGGGGCATCCGCCTCCGGCTGGGTTCCCGTCTGCCGCGTCGACGACCTGCTCGTCGAGCGGGGAGCAGCCGCCCTCATCGGCGACCGTCAGATCGCCCTGTTCCGCACCTACGACGGACGCCTGTACGCCACCGACCAGATCGACCCGTTCAGCGGCGCGGCGATCATGTCGCGTGGCATCGTCGGTGATCGCGCGGGCGTGCCCACCGTGGCATCCCCCATGTACAAGCAGGTCTTCGACCTGCGGACCGGCACGTGCCTCGACACGCAGGGCAAGGACCCGCAGTCCATCGGGGTGTACCCGGTGGCGGTCGATGACGGGGTCGTGCTCGTCAAGCTGCCAGGAGACGCCCGATGATCGCTCTCGCCGGCCTCGACCTCACCGACCGTCTCGTCGTCTGCGTCGGCGGAGGCTCCGTCGCCGAGCGCCGCATCGAGCGCCTCCGGGCCGCCGGGGCCCGCGTTCGCGTGGTCGCCCCCGAGGCGACGGCGGGGCTGGCAGCCCTCGCCGCCTCCGGCGACATCGAATGGCACGCCCGAGCGTTCGTGCCCGAAGACCTCGACGACGCCTGGTTCTGTCACACCGCGACCGGTGCGGCATCCGTCGACGCCCTCGTCGTCGACGCCGCCGAGGCGCGCCGCGTGTGGTGCGTCAACGCGGGTCACGGAGGCAAGGGCACCGCGCGCCTGGCCGCCGAGACCACCAGCGGCGATGTCATGGTCGGCGTCGTCTCGACCGCGGGTGCCGACCCGCGCCGCAGCGTCGCCGTGCGCGACGCCATCGCCCAGCGCCTCGCCGAAGGCGCCCTTCCGCTCCGCCGCCGACGTCGCACACCCGTGGGGGGTGTCGCGCTCGTCGGCGGCGGCCCTGGCCCGATCGACCTGCTGACCGTGCGAGCCCGCGCGCTGCTGGCCGAGGCCGACGTCGTCGTGCACGACCGGCTCGGACCCACCGGCGTCCTCGCCGAGCTCGGTGACGACGTCGAGCTCATCGACGTGGGCAAGCGTCCCCAGCACCACCCCGTGCCGCAGGATGAGATCAACGCGATCATCGTCGACCGTGCCGCCCGGGGCCTGCGGGTCGTGCGGCTCAAGGGCGGAGACCCGTTCGTCTACGGTCGCGGCGGCGAAGAGGTCATCGCGTGCCGGGCCGCCGGCATCCCCGTCGAGGTCGTTCCGGGCATCTCCAGCGCCATCGCGGTGCCGTCGGCGGCGGGTGTCCCCGTCACGCACCGGGGCGTGGCCGGTACTCTGCACGTTGTGAACGGTCAGGACGCGCCCACCGAGGCCACCCTCGCCGCCCTCCGCGACGACACCGCAACGGTGGTCGCGCTGATGGGCGTGAGTGCGCTGCCGCGTTTCGTCTCCGCCGCCCGCGCCGCGGGTGCCCCCGATACGCGCCCCGTCGCCTTCGTCGAGAACGGGCACACGCCCGCCCAACGCACTATCCGCACCACCCTCGGTACCGCGATCCAGGATGCCGAGACCCACCGCCTCGCGAACCCCGCGGTGCTTGTGTTCGGCGAGGTCGCCCGCGCCGACCTGCTGCTGCCGGTCGCGGCGCTGCAGGGCGAGGGGGTCGGGTGACCACACCCCCGCGGACGATCAGCACGGTGCTCCAGGGGTGCACCGTGCTGCTTCCCGTCGACCGGCGATCGGGGGAGCTGTCGGCCGCGCTCGAGCGTCACGGCGCGCGCGTCCGTGTCGCACCGGCGTTGACGATCATCCCGCACGTCGACGACGAGGAACTCATCGCACAGACGGGTCGCCTCGTCGACGATCCGCCCGACGTCGTCGTCGCCACGACGGGCGTGGGTTTCCGCGCGTGGATGGAGACCGCCGACGAGGCGGGGCTGCACGACGACCTCAGCGCGGTGCTGCAGCGGGCGCGCATCGTCGCCCGCGGTCCCAAGGCGCGCGGTGCGATCCAGCAGGCCGGGTTCGAGGCCGACTGGGTCGCCGAGAGCGAGACGGCGGCCGAGCTGCGCGACTTCCTCGTGGCCGAGGGCGTCGAGGGCCTGCACGTCGCGGTGCAGCACCACGGTTCGGGCGCCGACGGCCTCGACGAGGCGTTCGAGGCGGCGGGAGCCCGCGTCACCAGCCTCACCATCTACCGCTGGGGGCCACCGGCCGACCCCGAGGTCGTCGCCGCCTCCACCCGCCAGGTCGCCCGCGGCGAGGTCGACGCGGTGCTCTTCACCTCGGCTCCGGCGGCCCGCGAGTGGATCGTCGCCGCCGAACGCGCCGACGCGCTCGAGGGCGTGGCATCCCGCGCCCGTGACGGAAGGGTGCTCGTCGCCGCCGTCGGTCCCATCACCGCCGGCCCCCTGCGGGATGCCGGTATGGATCCGCTCGTGCCCGACCGCGGCCGCCTCGGCGCACTCGTCCGCGCCGTCGTCACGCACTACGGCGGGCCGGACGCACCCGTGATCCGCACGACCGTCGGGCGTCTCGGCATCCGCTCGTCGGGCATCGTGCTCGACGGGGAGTTCACGGCCCTGCCGCGCACCGGTGTCGAGATCCTCCGGGCGCTCGCGCGCAACCCCGGGGCGGTCGTGTCGCGCGCCGACCTGGTCGCCGCGCTGTCGAGCGCCGAGGCCAGCGGACACGCCGTCGAGGTCGCCGTCGCCCGCACGCGCGAAGCGCTCGGCGGCATCGACCTGATCCGCACGGTCTACAAGCGCGGCTACCGGCTCGACGTCATCGACGAGGAGGACTGATGACCGCCGTACTCATCGCCTGCGCCCACGGCACCCGCTTCGAAGAGGGGCGCGTCGTGGTGCGCGCCCTGCTCGACGTGCTGCGCGAGACGGCGCCCGAGGGCGTCGAGGTGCACGAGGCGTACGTCGACGTGCACGGGCCGTACGTCACCGACGTGGTCGCCGCGGCGCGGGAGAGCACCGACGACGTCGTCATCGTGCCGTTGCTGCTGTCGACCGGCTACCACACCGAGGTCGACCTGGTGGAGGCCGCCGGCGGTCTGCCGATCGCCCGGGCGCTCGGACCGCACCCCGTGCTCGCCGAGATCCTCGCCGACCGGGTGCGCGCCACCGGCGCCGCCGCGACCGACACGGTCGTGCTCGCCGCGGCCGGTTCGACACGCCCCGGCGCCGTCGTCGACGTCGAGCGCATGGCCGAGCTGATGGCGGATGCGGGAGTGACAGCGCCCATCGTGACGGCGTACGCCGCGGCATCCGAACCCACGATCCCGGATGCCGTGAACGCCGCGCGCTCCGCGGGCAAGCGCACGGTGGCCGCGAGCTACGTGCTGGCGCCCGGGCACTTCTCGCGCGTGATCGAGAGAGCCGAGGCCGACCTCACGTCGGAGCCGATCGGCGCCGACCCGCGCCTGGCCGCGGTGGTGTGGGAGCGCTGGCGCTGCGCCCGCGGAGCGAGCGTGCGGTGTGCGGGGTGCGATTCGAGCTGCTCGTTCGGCGCCGGTGGGGCGGCCGGGACCGTCGAGGCCGCTCCGGCCGTGGCTTCTGTCGCGGCCCGCCCGGCCGCCGCGCCCGCGGAGGCCGCGGCGGCGGAGGTCGACCCCCGCCCGGAGACTGCGCCCGTCGAGGACGCTGCGGGGGAGGTCGAGGCGCCGGTCGGCGCCCCGACGGTTGCTGCCGCGACGACTCCGGCCGTTGGATCCACCGGTGCAGCGCCGACCGAGGTGGCTGAGCCTGTCGAGACTTCTCCGTCTGCGAAGGGCCCTGACCCGTCGACGAGCCCAGGGGCTCTCGCTCGCGCCCTGTTCGGCCGGCTGCGAGCCCTCGTCCCGGGCCGACGGTGACGACCGCCGCTTCGCCGCACCGGCATTCGAGGCGAGTGCTCGTCGGAGCGGCGCTCTGCCTGGTCGGTGCCGTCGTGGCGGTCACGTTCTTCTTCCAGCCCTGGCGTTCGTGCGAGGGCGAGGACACCTCGGTGGGGTGCGCCATGCTCCCCGGAGACGCCGCCGTCATGCAGGTGGCGGCGCTGGTGTTCCTGATCGGCGTCATCGTCGCCGCCGCGGGCGTGCTCGACCGCCCCGCCGAACGGGGGTGACGCCGCCGCGCCTGAGAGTCGGGCTGAGACGGCGCGGGTAGGGTTCCTCTCGCCCATGCATCGCCTTCTCGTCGCCCTCCTCGCCGCCCTCGACGCCGTGCTGGCCGCCGCGGGCGGCATCGCGGTGATCCTCGCGCCCCTCGCCCTGCTCTGGGTGTTCGGCGTGGGAGACCCCGACTGGGGCGCCCTCTGGCCGGCATCCGCCGCCGTATGGCACCTGGGTCACTTCGTGCCGGTGACCGTCACCCTCCCCGACACCTACCTCGCCGCGACCGGCATCGACCCGGCCCTCGCGACCTTCACGCTCTCCCTCGCGCCGTTGGCCCTCGCGGCCTTCACCGCCCTCTTCGCCGCCCGATCCGGTGCGCGCGCGGCGGAGGCGGGAGCCGCCGTCACCGGCTGGCTGTCGGGCTCGGCGGTGTTCACGGGGCTGACCGCGCTGGTGGGGGTGAGCGCCAACGCCGAGCTGGTGGCATCCGAGGTGTGGCTGGCCATCCTGCTGCCCTCTCTGATCTTCTTCGTGCCGTCGTTCATCGGCGCCTTCGTGGGCTCGTGGCGGGTGGGCGACGACGGACCGGTCGACGCCCTGCGCGCGCGGATCGAACGCCTTCCCCACTCCTGGAGCGACGTGCCCGCCCTCATCGTGCGCGGCCTGGCCCTCACGACCCTCGGACTGGTCGCGGTCGGCGCCGTCGTGGTCGTGGCCGGTCTCGTCGCCGGCTCCGGGCAGGTGATCGGGCTCTACCAGGCGAGCAACGCCGATGCCATCGGGGCGAGCGTCATCGCCCTCGGCCAGCTCATGTACCTGCCGACCCTGGTGCTGTGGGCCGTGGCGTTCACCGCCGGGCCCGGCTTCGCCCTCGGCACTGACACCGCCATCACCCCGGCGGCGACGCAGGTCGGGGCGCTCCCCGGCATCCCGGTGCTCGGAGCCGTGCCCGACACGACGTCGTCGTGGCTGCTGCTTCTCGCGTTGCTGCCCGTCGGCGTCGGCGCGCTGACGGGATGGATGCTGCGATCCCGGATGCCGCGCACCACCGGCCCCGAACCGTTCGGTCCGCGACTGGTGGTGGCGCTCGCCGTCGCCGTGCTGACCGGCGGTGCGGGGGCGCTCGCGGCGCTCGCGTCGAGCGGATCGATCGGACCCGGGCGTCTGGCCGACACGGGCCCCGAGCCCGGCCCCCTCGCCCTCGCTCTGGGACTCGAGGTGCTCGTGGGGCTCGCGATCCTGCTGCTGAGCCCGCGTTTCGGCGAGACCGACGATGAGGATCGGTTCGAAGAGCACCCGTCCTCCCGTCACGAGCGCCTCGCGTTCGACCGGGACGAGCACGTGGCCGGGGTGGGGCCGACGGGCGCACCGTTCGGTTCCCGCGTTCCGCTCGACGAGTGGTCGTCCACTCTCACCGATCCGGATGCCGGGGAGAGAGACACCGCGCTCGGCGTGCGGGGGAGTGCCGCCCCCGCCCCGGGGGACTCCGACTCCTCCGCCGATCGCTTCGAGCAGTCCGCGGCCCCCGCGACGGCGGGTCGCGCCACCGACGACCGCCCCGCGACGGAGCGTCGCGACGGGGCCGCGGCCCCGGCGACAGCGGACCGCTCCGTCGGCGACGACCTCAGCGACGACGAGGTGCGCGCGCGGATCCGCGCTGCGTGGGACGAGCGGGAGGACGAGGACCCCAACTCCGGTCGCTGACCCGGAGCGCGCCGCACGGCAACGCGTCGTCGCCCCATCGGCCTCGGACGACACCGTCTCGGCGGCGGGCGCCCGCTTCTTCCCCGCGGCAGGATGCCACGAACGACGTCGCCGTGCGCCGATCGACGAGGGCGCGGCTCGGCGGCGTCCGACGCACCTGCGTAGACTGACCTCCGTGCTCACGGTCGCCGTTCTCATCTCCGGCACCGGCTCCAACCTCCGCGCCCTGCTCGAGGCGGCTGCCGCCCCCGACTTCCCGGCGCGCGTGGTCGCGGTCGGTGCGGATCGCGAGGCCGACGGCTTCGCCCACGCCGAGCACTTCGGCATCCCGACCTTCCTCGTGCCGTTCAGCGCCTTCGCCTCGCGCGAGGAGTGGGGCGCCGAACTGGGCGCACAGCTCGCGGTGTGGAACCCCGACCTCGTCGTGCTCAGCGGCATGATGCGCCTGCTGCCCGCCGACCTCGTCGCCGCGTGGGAACCGCGCATCATCAACACCCACCCGGCGTACCTGCCCGAGTTCCCCGGAGCGCACGGGGTGCGAGACGCCCTCGCCGCGGGCGTCGAGCAGACCGGCGCGAGCGTCATCGTCGTCGACTCAGGTGTCGACACCGGGCCGATCCTCGCGCAGGAGCGCATTCCCGTGCTCCCCGGTGACGACGAACACGCCCTGCACGAGCGCATCAAGCCCGTCGAACGACGTCTGCTGATCGACGTCGTGCGGCGCATCGCCGAGGGCGAGCTCGACCTCGCCGCCGCGGCATCCCGAACCGCCTGACCCGCGAGGCGGGCGTCGGCCCGTCTCGCACCCGAACCCGACTCGAGACACAGGAGCCGTACGCCATGGCCGGACCCCGCCACGACCCCGCCGACTACCGTCCCCGCGACATCGTTCCCCTCCGCCGCGCGCTGGTGTCGGTGAGCGACAAGACCGGTCTGCTCGAACTCGGCGCAGCCCTCGCCGCGGCCGGTGTCGAGATCGTCTCGACCGGTGGCTCGGCCACGCTGCTGCGCGACGCCGGGTACGAGGTCACCGATGTCTCCGCCGTCACCGGCTTCCCCGAGTCGCTCGACGGTCGCGTGAAGACCCTGCACCCGAAGGTGCACGCGGGGCTCCTCGCCGATCTTCGCCTCGCCTCGCACGAGTCGCAGCTCGACGAACTCGGCATCCGCCCCTTCGAGCTCGTGGTCGTGAACCTCTACCCGTTCGTCGAGACCGTGGCATCCGGTGCCGAGGGCGACGATGTCGTCGAGCAGATCGACATCGGCGGCCCCGCCATGGTGCGCGCGTCGGCGAAGAACCACGCCAACGTCGCCATCGTCGTCTCGCCCGAGTCGTACCCGGCGATCATCGAGGCTCTGCAGACGCAGGGCGGCACCTCGCTCGCGCAGCGTCGTGAGCTGGCCGCACGCGCTTTCGCGCACACCGCCGCGTACGACACCGCCGTGTCGACGTGGTTCGCCGAGGGCACCCTCGGCGACGACATCGACCTGCCCGCCCACCTGACGATCCAGGCCGAGCGCCTGTCGACGCTGCGCTACGGCGAGAACTCGCACCAGCGCGCCGCCATCTACTCCCGCGTCGGCGGCCACGGCATCGCCCAGGCCACGCAGCTGCAGGGCAAGGAGATGTCGTACAACAACTACGTCGACGCCGACGCGGCTCTTCGCGCGGCGTTCGACATGGTGAAGCCCGCGGTGGCGATCATCAAGCACGCGAACCCGTGCGGCATCGCCGTCGCCGCCCCCAACGCGCTCGACCCGATCGCCTCGGCGCACCTGCGCGCGCACGAGTGCGACCCCGTCTCGGCGTTCGGTGGCGTGATCGCGGCCAACCGCACGGTGACGCTGAAGATGGCCGAGAACCTGCGCGACATCTTCACCGAGGTCATCATCGCCCCGGACTTCGAGCCCGAGGCGCTCGAGGTGTTCAAGCTGAAGAAGAACCTCCGCGTGCTGCAGCTGCCCACCGACTGGCAGCAGGAGCGCATGGACGTGCGCCTGGTCTCGGGCGGCCTGCTGCTGCAGGACGCCGACCGCTTCCCCGACGACATCGAGTCGGTCGCGAAGAACTGGGAGCTCGTCTCGGGCGAGCGCCCCGCCGACGCCGACATGGAGAGCCTGATCTTCGCGTGGAAGTCGTGCCGCGCCGTGAAGTCCAACGCGATCGTGCTCGCCCAGGGCTCGGCCACCGTCGGCATCGGCATGGGCCAGGTCAACCGCGTCGACTCGTGCCGTCTCGCCGTGGAGCGCGCCGGTGACCGCGCGCGCGGCTCGATCGCGGCATCCGATGCGTTCTTTCCCCTTCGCCGACGGTCCGCAGGTGCTGATCGACGCGGGGATCTCGGCGATCATCCAGCCCGGCGGTTCGGTGCGGGATGCCGAGGTCATCGACGCCGCGCGCGCCGCGGGTGTGACGATGTTCTTCACGGGGGAGCGCCACTTCTTCCACTGACGCGCCGTGTCCCGCGCGCGTGTGCGGCGCCGCCGCGGACGCGCCGTGTCTCGCGCGCGGGTGCGGCGCCGCCGCGGCTTCGGTCGTGGCGGCGCCGTCGTGTGAGGTGCATGCGAGCGCCCTGCGGTGCCGTGTGGCCGGCCGTTGTTCGGATGCGAACGCGGTTCGGGTGAGGAACGCCCTTTGCTGCGGGGGTGGGCGCGGGTTCCTTGGCGAGAAACGCTGTTTCAAGTGAGAAACGCCGTTTGCTGTGGGGGTGGGTGCCGGTTCCTTGGCGAGAAACGCTGTTTCGAGTGAGAAACGCCGCGCGGTGGCGTGTCTCACTCGCCGGGGCGTTTATCGCTGTGTAGGGGCGGGCTCGGTGGCCGCGCGCTCTGCCGCGGCGGGCTTGCCGCGGCACGGCCCGTCGCCGCGCGCTCTGTCGCAGCGGCCCGTCGCCGCGCGCTCTGCAGCCGCGGGCCTGCCGCGGCACGGCCCGTCGCTGCGCGCTCTGTCGCAGCGGCCCGTCGCCGCGCGCTCCGCTGCCGCGGGCCTGTCGCCGCGGCCGTCGCCGGGCGTTCTGTCGCGGCGGCCCGTTGCCGCGCGCTCTGGAGCCGCGGGCCTGCCACGGCTCGGCCCGTCGCCGCGCGCTCTGCCGCGGTGCGCTCTTCCGCTGCGCGCGCCGCCGCGCCGCGCGTCAGGCGCTGAGTGCGACGAGTTTCGCGATCGTGTTGGCGTTGCGGGCGGTGCCCGTGACCCCGAGGCGTTTCTCGAACCAGCCCGCGTGCAGCTTCGACCCGCCGATGCCCTCGGGGTACCGGACGAACACCTCGCGTCCGTCGAGCACCGCCACCTCGGGGATGCCATCGGGCAGCGTGAGCGTCGCGGTCGGCGTCGTGTCCAGGAAGACGGTCTGCACCCAACGCCCCTCGGGGGCGCCGGCATAGGGGTTGCGGGCCACCGCGTCAGCGAGCTCGGCGTGCGAGCGCACGACGACGGGCAGGTCGAAGCCGAACGCGCTGCCGACGGCCGCGCGCACCGTGGCGGCGATCTCGTCGGGGGAGCGGGAGCCGGCATCGAGGACCACATTGCCCGCGACCTGAAGCGTCACGACCTCGCCGAATCCCGCGGATGCCAGAACCTCCCGCAACGCGGGCATCCTCAGGGCGGTGGGGCCGCCGACGCCGCGGATGAGGGCGACGGAGCGGGGCATGCGTGTGAGGCTACGCGTTCGCGGAGCCGCGCGTGTGCAGCGGCGCGGTTCTCGGGCCTGCCGGCGGGTGCGTGGACGGATGCAGCCACTCAGCCGCCGTCACGGGCGAGTGTTAGAGCACGCGAGACCAGACCTCGCTGACCCCGGGATGCGACGACACCGTGTGCGAGAGTCGCTCAGGCGCTGTCGCGGCCGAGCGTCTCGAGCAGCCGCAGCCAGACCTCGCTGACCGTGGGATACGACGGCACCGCGTGCCAGAGCCGCTTCACGGGGACCTCGCCGACGATCGCGATGGTGGCGGAGTGCAGCAGCTCCGCGATGTCGGGGCCGACGAAGGTCGCGCCGACGAGCACACCGCGGTCGAGATCGACGATGGCGCGGGCGCGCCCGGTATAGGCGTCGGACTGCTCGCTCGATCCGGCGACATTCGCCAGGTCGTAGTCGACCACCTTCACGTTCAGGCCCTTCTCCTCGGCCTTCGCGGCGGTGAGCCCCACCGACGCGACCTCGGGGTCGGTGAACGTCACCTGCGGCACCGCGTCGTGATCGGCGGTGGCGACGTGCGCGCCCCACGGCGCATCGTCGATCTCCTCGCCCTGGGCGCGGGCGGCGATGACGTCTCCCGCGGCCCGCGCCTGGTACTTGCCCTGATGGGTCAGCAAGGCGCGGTGATTGACGTCGCCGACGGCGTACAGCCAGTCCGACCCGCGAACACGCAGGGTGTCGTCGACGTCGAGCCACTCGCCGGCCTGAAGACCGACGGCCTCCAGCCCCAGATCGCCCGTGCGGGGTACGCGGCCCGTGGCGACGAGGACCTCATCGGCGGTGACGGTGGTGCCGTCGGAGAGCTCGAGCACCACTCGCGCGTCATCGTCGCGGCGCGCGGCCGTGGCATCCGCCCCCGTCTTGACGGTGACCCCGCGGTCGCGGAGCGACGTCGCGACGAGTTCGCCGGCGAACGGCTCGTTGCCGCCGAGCAGTCCCGAGCGCGCGATGATCGTCACCGCGGCGCCGAGGCTCGCGAATGCGGTGGCCATCTCGGCCCCCACGACGCCGCCGCCGATGATCGCGAGGGAGTCCGGGATGCGCTCGACCGCGGTGGCCTCACGGCTGGTCCACGGCGAGATGTCGGCCAGGCCGGGGATGTCGGGGAGCAGCGCCGCCGAACCGGTGCACACGGCGACCGCGTGGCGCGCTCGCAGATCGGTGGTGGTGCCGTCGTCGGCGGTGACTCGTACGGTCTTCTCGCCCGTGAGGCGCCCGTGGCCGCGCACGAGGTCGATTCCCGCGCCCTGCAGCCATTCGACCTGGCCGGAATCGTTCCAGTCGCTCGTCATCGTGTCGCGGCGGCGCAGGACGGCGGCGACATCGAGGTCGCCGGTGACCGCCTGCTTCGCGCCGTCGACGTCGCGCGCGGCGCGAAGGGCTGCGCCACTGCGCAGAAGGGCTTTGGAGGGCATGCACGCCCAGTACGAGCACTCGCCGCCGACGAGTTCGGACTCGACGATCACGGCGGTGAGTCCGGCCTGCACGGCGCGGTCGGCGACGTTCTCACCCACGGGGCCGGCGCCGATGACGATGAGGTCGTATTCGCGTTCGCTCATGCTGTCACGCTAGCGACGGCCACCGACATCACGCGGGGGTTGCGCGGTCGGCTCGCGCCTGTGCCCGGCCCGCGTGGCGCTCGAAGACGGCACGCCCGTCGTCGTCGAGTGCGAGGGCGTGGTGCTGCGGCCCGACCGCGGCTGCGAGCGCGGAGCGGGCACGATCCGGCGGGCGACGAAGGCCACCGCCGAACGAACAGGACGAAGTCGACGCAGTGGATGCCCTCCCACGGCATCCGCTCACCGCGGAATTCCGTGATCCGCCCTTCTGCGGGGCCCATATCTCCTGCATCCTGTATTCGATCGGAAGGATCCCCCATGAACGCACGACGACGTGCGCGCATCCCGGCGGTGCTGGGCGCCGCCGCCCTCGTCGTGTCGCTGACGGCCGTCCCGGCCGCCGCCGCCGTCCCCTCGGCCGGCACGCTGACGAACCTCGACCACCTCGACTTCTTGCTCGACCAGGCGACCCCGCCCGTCGGTGTCACCGGGCACTCGACCTACCGGCAGGCCCAGGAGCCCACGCTCCTGGCCCCGTGGACCTCCGCCGACGCCCGCGACGGCGGCACCTTCGAGCGCATGGGCGGTGGTCCGCTCGATCCGGCGACCGGAGACTGGGGGCAGGGCGCGTTCACCGCCGACGACACCACCCGGGCGGCCGTGGTGTACATCCGCGATTGGGAGCAGACCGGCGACGCCGAGAGCCGTCGGAAGGCCTACGAACTGCTGCGCACGGTCGCCTACCACCAGACGACCGAGGGTCCCTCGGCGGGCGAGGTCGTGCGGTGGATGCAGCCCGACGGAGACCTCAACCCCTCCGCCGAGCCGATGGAGCTGCCCGGCCCCTCCGATTCCCGACCCGGCTCCTGGACGGCGCGGACGGTATGGGCGCTCGGCGAGGGCTACGCGGCCTTCGTCGACGACGACCCGGCGTTCGCGGCGTTCCTCAAAGACCGGCTCGCCCTCTCGCGCGGCGCGATCGAGCGCGACGTACTGACGTCGTACGGACAGTACGTCGAGTCCGACGGGGTCGAGGTGCCGGCCTGGCTCGTCGCCGACGGCGCGGATGCCGCGGCCGAGGCCGTCCTCGGGCTCACGGCCGCCGTGAGAGCGGGCGACGACAGCTCGGCCACCGCGGCGCGTCAGCTCGCCGAGGGCGTGGCGGCCATGGCATCCGGATCCACCCGCCAGTGGCCGTACGGCGCGCTTCTCCCGCGGGCGCAGTCGCCCGCCATGTGGCACGCGCAGGGATCGCAGACGCCCGCGGCGCTCGCCGCTGCCGGTGACATCTTCGACGACGACGCGCTGGTCGAACCGGCGATCGCGGATGCCACCGGCTTCACCACGACGCTGCTCACCGCGGGCGGTCCCGACATCGGGTGGTACCCCAGCCCGACCGACCGCGTGCAGATCGCCTCCGGCGCGGGTTCGCGCGTGCAGTCGCTGCTCGCGCTCGCCGACACCACCGGTGCCGAGTCCTTCGCCCAGCTCGCCGGGTTGCACGCGGCGTGGTTCTTCGGCGCGAACCACGCCGGCGCGCAGATGTACGACCCGGCGACCGGCGTCACCTATGACGGTCTGCAGCCCGACGGCACCGTCGACCGCGACAGCGGCGCCGAGTCGACCATTCACGGCGTGCTGACGGCGATCGCTCTCGACGCGCACCCCGCCGTCGCGGCGCGGGCCACGGCTCTGTCGAGCGTCGAGAACCGGGTGGGTCTCGAGTACGTCGAGGCCGAAGATGCCACGAGCACTGACGGCACCGTGTTCGCACCGGAGTCGTTGTGGACGGGGGAGTCCCGCTGGTCGGGCGACGGGCTCACCTTGACGCCGCGACAGAGCGCGACGTGGGACCTCGGGCCGTCGGACACCCGACGGTGGATCGAACCGGTCGTGTCGACGGTGCCCGGCGTCGCAACGCAGTCGGTCTGGCGCGGCGGCGGGGTGCTGAGCATCACCGGCCCGCAGCAGGGCATCTCGCCCGCCCCTGGCGCGCTGCTGCCGTACGGCCTTCCCGCCGCGGTAGCGGCGTCGGATCTCCGCGTCACGGCGCTGCGCGGAGACCTCACCCTCGACGGCCTCATCGTGCGGCCGTGGATCTCGCGTCTCGTGCTGGGCGGCGACGCGTACGGCGAGCTCGTCCTTTCGAGCGCGATCGCGCCGCAGCTCTCCATCATCGGCACCGACAAGGTGCGCTCTTCGGTCAAGGTGTACGACACCGCCGGTTCGCTCGTGCGGGCGACGTCGACAGACGGCGCGGTGTCGGTGGTCATCCCCGCCGGCGGGTTCGCCATCGCGGAGGGGTGAGACCCGCTCCCCGGCGGTGATGACGGGCGTCGGTCGGACCGTGGGGGGTCCGATCGGCGCCGCCGTCGTGCGTCTCGCGAGGGCGCGAGCATGCGCGCACGGCCGTGTCCGATTTCCGCCGGTCGATGTCGGAGGTCGATGGCAGGGTGGATGCCATGACCCTCACCACCGCCGACTCCCCGGCATTCGCCGAACGGTACCGCGTCATCCAGTCGCGTGACCGCCGCTTCGACGGGCAGTTCGTCACGGCCGTGCGGTCGACGGGCGTCTACTGCCGACCCAGCTGCCCCGCACGCACCCCGAAGCAAGAGAACGTCTCCTTCTATGCAACCTCCGCCGCCGCGCACGAGGCGGGCTACCGCGCATGCAAACGCTGCCTCCCCGAAGCCGCCCCCGGTTCCCCGCTGTGGGACGTCCGCGGTGACGTCGCGGCGCGGGCGATGAGACTGATCGCCGACGGCGTCGTCGACCGCGAGGGCGTGCCCGGTCTGTCGCGCCGCCTCGGCTATTCGTCGCGGCACCTGACGCGACTGCTCCACGCCGAGCTCGGCGCGGGACCGCTCGCCCTCGCCCGAGCGCACCGCGCGCACACGGCGCGAGCCCTTCTGGTCGGCACCGATCTGTCGTCGGCCGACGTGGCCTTCTCGGCGGGCTTCTCCAGCATCCGCCAGTTCACCGACACCATCGGCGAGGTGTTCGGGATGCCGCCGCGCGACCTGCGCGCGCGCCGCTCGCGGGCCGCGGGAGTGGAGGCGTCCGCCGGTGAGATCGACCTGGCGCTTCCGGTTCGCGGCCCGATCGACACGATCGGACTGTTCGGCTGGATGCGCGCGCACGCGATCCCCGGGGTCGAAGTCGGCGACGACCGTTCGTTCGCTCGGGTCGTCCGCCTTCCCGGCGGGCCCGCGTGGTTCGAGGTGCGTCTGGCCGACGACGGCCGCCTGCGCCTTCGTGCCCGGTTGACGGCCCTCGCCGATCTGGGCACGCTCATCGCGCGCGTCCGGCGGCTGTTCGACCTCGACGCCGACCCGCTCGCTGTCGATGAGGCGTTGTCCCGACACCCCGAGCTCGCGCCCGCTGTCGCGGCGATCCCGGGCGTCCGCGTGCCGGGAGCCATCGACGCGCACGAGATGCTGCTGCGCGCGATGATCGGGCAGCAGATCAGCGTCGCGTCCGCGCGCACCATGCAGGGGCGGCTGGCGGCCGAGCTGGGGCAGACGGTCGAGGTCGGACCCGAGCCCATGATGCTCTTCCCCAAGCCTGCGGTGATCGCCGAGCGGGGACTCGAGGTGCTTCGCGGTCCCGCCGCGCGCATGCGGGCGATCGTGGAGGCCGCGGCGGCGCTCGCCGACGGGTCGCTCGACCTGAGTCCAGGCGACGATGGCGCCGCCCAGCGGGAGCGCCTTCTCGCGATGCGGGGGATCGGCCCGTGGACCGCCGATTACGTGCGGATGAGGGTCCTCGGCGACCCCGACGTGCTGCTGCCCGGAGACGTCGCGGCGCGCGCGGGGGCGGCCGCCCTCGGTCTGCCGTCCGACCCCGCGGGCTTCACCGCGTGGTCGGAGCGACTGGCGCCGTGGCGCAGCTATGCCATGGCGCACTACTGGTACGCCGCGCCCGTGACCCAGGCGTGGCGTTCTCCGGCCGAGACCGCGGCGGCTGCGACAGTTCCCGAACGGCGGCGGCGATCGGATGCGGCCCCCGTCGACGTCGTCGCGAGCGAGGTGACGGTCGAGCGCGCCGCTGCAGGGGCTGCAGTTTCCGACGCCGCCGGTCCCGGTGCGGCGCCCGCGGTCGACGGTTCGCGCGCGCATCCCGCGGCCGTCGCCGCCGTTCCCGCCGGTTCTCCCGGCGCCGCCGTTCCTCGCGATTCGCGCGCCGCCGCCGTTCCCGCCGGTTCCCGCGCCGCCGCCGCTGTTCCTCGCGGCTCGCGCGCCGCTGCCGCGGCATCCCCCGTTTCCGACACAGAGAGCGAGACCGCCCCATGACCCACGCGACCCTGCAGTTCGTCGACACCCCCGACGGCCCGTTCGCCATCCTCGCCGATGACGCCGATCGCGTCATCGTGTCGGGGTGGACCGCCGACGCCGAAGCGGTGCTGGCGCGTCTACGTCCCGACCGGCGTCCCATCGACGTCACGGCGGGGGAGACGTCCGCCGCCGACGCCGTGCGGGCGTACTACGCCGGAGATGTCGCCGCGATCGACGCCGTCGCCGTCGCCCAGAGCGGAACGACGCTTCAGCTCGCCGGCTGGAACGCGCTTCGCGGCATCCGTCCGGGCTCCCCGCTGACGTACGCGGGATTCGCGAGCGCCCTGGGGTCGCCGACCGCCGTTCGCGCGGCGGCATCCATCTGCGCACGCAATGCGGTGGCGCTGTTCGTTCCGTGTCATCGCGTGCTGCGCGGCGACGGAACGATGGGCGGGTTCGCGTGGGGAACGGGGGTGAAGCGGAGTCTGCTGGCGCGCGAATCCGCCGTCTGATCTGGGCGAGAAGCAAAGGTACTCTTGCCGCGGCCGTTCGGTCGGGGATACTCTGGAGGGCTGCCGTCCCCCCGGCGGAAGCTCCACACGATGAAGGAGGATGCCATGCACCGAACCGACGCCCTCGTCGCTCTGGTCGCCGCGTCCTCCCACGCGGCGCGCCCCGTCCGACGCTCGTAGGGCCGCGCGTCGCGCTCCGGCGCAGTCGCATCGCCCCGACCGACGATCTTCGCCGCGCCTCCGGCATCCTTCTCCGCGCCTCATCCCGGCCTCCGCTTCGACCCCACGAGGATCATGACCACCGCTTCGCCGCCACCCCGCCTTTCGACACCGCGCGCGCTCGCGCGTCTGCTGCCCATCGCGCGTCCGGTGCTGCCACGCCTGATCGCTGGCGCCGCCACCGCGCTCGTCGCGAGCCTGCTGGCGCTCGCCATCCCGCTCGTGCTCGAGCAGATCGTCGCCGGCCCCATCGCCTCCCTCGACCCCGCAGCGCTGGTCTGGGGTTCTCTCGCCGTCCTCGGTCTCGGTCTCGCCGAAGCCGCGATGGTGTGGCTGCGCCGGTGGCTCGTGCTCGCGCCGGCCACGAAGGTCGAGTACGACCTGCGTCAGTCGTTCTACTCGCGGCTGCAACGCCTGCCCGTCGCATTCCACGACCGTTGGCAGTCGGGGCAGCTGCTGTCGCGCATGATGCAAGACATCAGCATGCTGCGCCGCTGGCTCGCGTTCGGCGTCATCCTGCTCGTCGTCAACATGCTCACGATCGTGATCGGCGCCGTGCTGCTGTTCCGCTGGCACTGGTTGCTCGGGGCGCTGTTCCTGGTGACCTCGGCGCCCGTCATCTACGTCGGCTTCCGGTTCGAGAAGCGCTACGGGGCGTTGACGCGTCAGAGCCAAGACCAAGCCGGCGACCTCGCCACCTCGGTGGAGGAGAGCGTCCACGGCATCCGCGTATTGAAGGCCTTCGGGCGCGGAAAGCACGCGCTGCAGAAATTCACGCGCCAGGCCGAGTCGCTGCGCGAGACCGAGATCGACAAAGCGCGCGCCATCGGGTGGATCTGGTTCTGGCTCGTCCTGCTCCCCGACATCGCGTTCGCCGTGTGCCTGGGCGCGGGCATCGTGCTCACGCAACTGGGGCAGTTGCAGGTCGCCGAGCTCGTGGCCTTCTTCGCGATGGCCACCGTGCTGCGATGGCCGATGGAGTCGATCGGCTTCCTCTTCTCCTTCCTCCTCGACGCGCGCACCGCCACGGACCGCATCTTCGAGGTGTTCGACGAAGAGAACACGATCGTCGACCCGGAGCGTCCGCGCACCATCGACGCCCCCCGCGGCGAGCTCGCCTTCGAGAACGCGCATTTCCGGTATCAGGATGCCGCCGACACCGAGCCCGACCTGCTCGACGGGGTCGACCTCGTGCTGCGCCCCGGTGAGACAGTGGCCCTCGTCGGGCTCACCGGTTCGGGCAAGACGACGCTCACCACCCTGCCCGGACGCCTCTACGACGTCACGGGCGGACGCGTGCTGCTCGACGGCGTTGACGTGCGCGAGCTCACCCTGGCCGAGCTGCGTCGCCACGTCGGCATGGCTTTCGAAGACGCCACGCTGTTCTCGCAGACGGTGCGCGACAACGTGCTGCTCGGACGCGAAGACCTCGCCGCGGGCTCGCCCGAGGCCGAGGAGATCCTGCGTGAGGCGCTGCAGGTGGCGCAGGCGCAGTTCGTCTACGACCTTCCCGACGGGCTCGACACGGTCATCGGCGAGGAGGGGCCTCAGCCTCTCCGGCGGTCAGCGTCAACGCCTCGCCCTCGCTCGCGCGGTCGCTGCGCGACCGGCTGTGCTCGTGCTCGACGACCCGCTGTCGGCCCTCGACGTCGACACCGAGGCCCTGGTCGAAGACGCTCTGCGCGAGGTGCTGAGCGAGACCACCGCCCTCGTCGTCGCACACCGCCCCTCGACCGTGACCCTCGCCGACCGCGTCGCCCTGCTCGAGAACGGTCGGGTGACGGCCGTCGGTACGCATTCCGACCTCCTGCGTGAGAGCGAGCACTACCGCTACGTCATCTCGAGTCTCGAAGAGGCCGAGCGCGAAGCGCGCACCGGCGCCATCCCCGTTATCCGCTCGACTGACGACGGCACCCCGGATGCCGCCGCGTCCAACGACCGCTCCGACGCTCGCACCCAGAAGGAGACGCCCCGATGACCACCGCGACCGTCTCCGGAACCAGCGGCGAGGACCGCTCCGACTACACGCGGGAGGAGAGCCGCGCGATCCGTCAGCGCTCGCTGCGTCTGCTCGGTTCCCTCGTGTCGCCCCTGCGCTTGCAGCTCGTGCTCGCGGCATCCGTGCTCGTGGTGTCGACGGCGCTTCGCGTCGCCGGACCCGCCCTCATCGCCTACGGCATCGACAACGCGCTGCCCGCCGTGATCGAGCGCAGCGACTGGATGCCGACCATCGGCGTCGTCGGCATCTATCTGCTCGCGGGCATCGGCGGTGCCGTGCTGATCGGCTGGTACGTCGTCGTCGCCGCGCGCCTGACGCAGGCGGTCATGCTCGACCTGCGCAAGCGCATCTTCCTGCACACGCAGCGGCTCAGCCTCGAGTTCCACGAGTCGTACACCTCGGGCCGCATCATCTCGCGTCAGACGAGCGACCTCGACACCATCCGCGAACTGCTCGACGGGGGGCTCAACGAGCTCGTCTCGGGCGTGCTGTACGGGCTGTTCACCCTGATCGCGCTGTTCCTCATCGACTGGCAGTCGGGTGTGATCCTCACCGTCATGGGAATCCCGATGTACCTGCTGATGCGGTGGTTCTACATGCGCTCCCAGGTGATCTACCGCGAGTCGCGCGTCGTCAGCGCCCAGGTCATCGTGAAGTTCGTCGAGACGATGACGGGTATCCGCGCGGTCAAGGCATTCCGCAAGGAGCCCCGCAACGACGAGGAGTTCGGCTCCCTCGCCGCCAGCTACCGCGACGTCAACATGCGCTCGATCAAACTGTTCGGCACCTTCGAGCCGGGCATCATGGCCGTCGCCGCCGTCTCGGTGGCGGTCGTGCTGCTGTGGGGCGGAGGACGCGTCATCGCCGGCCCGCTCGAGATCGGTGTGCTCACGGCGGCGGTGCTGTACGTGCGCAACTTCTTCTCGCCGCTGCAGGAGGTGGCGTTCTTCCTCAATTCCTACCAGTCGGCGACGGCAGCGCTCGAGAAGGTGTCGGGCGTCCTCGAAGAGGAACCGACGGTGCCCGACCCCACCGAGCCGGTCGACTTGTGGACGGCGAAGGGCCACGTGCGCTTCGACGACGTCACCTTCGGCTACTCCGACGAACGCGTCATCCTGCCGCACTTCTCCCTCGACATCCCCGCGGGACAGACGATCGCCCTCGTGGGCACGACCGGCGCCGGCAAGTCGACGCTCGCCAAACTCGTGTCGCGCTTCTACGACCCCACGCGGGGAGCGGTGACCCTCGACGACGTCGACCTGCGCCGCTTGCACCCGAAGGACCTCCGTCGGGCGATCGTCATGGTGACGCAGGAGGCGTACTTGTTCAGCGGGACGGTCGCCGACAACATCGCGCTCGGCAAGCCGGATGCCACGATGGACGAGATCCGCGCGGCCGCCCGCGCCGTTGGTGCCGACGGCTTCATCTCGAAGCTGCCGGACGGCTACGACACCGACGTGAACAAGCGCGGCGGTCGCGTCTCGGCGGGCCAGCGCCAGCTGATCTCGTTCGCCCGCGCGTTCCTCGCCGATCCGTCGGTGCTGATCCTCGACGAGGCGACCGCGTCGCTCGACATCCCGAGCGAGCGCCTCATCCAAGACGCTCTACAGACCCTGCTCGCCGACCGCACGGCCATCATCATCGCCCACCGCCTCTCGACGGTGGCGATCGCCGACCGGGTGCTGGTGATGGAGCACGGTCGCATCATCGAGGACGACACCCCCGCCACGCTCATCGCCGCCACGGGCAAGTTCGCGCAGCTGCACGCCGCCTGGCAGGAGTCGCTCGTCTGATCATCCGGATGCCACGCCCTCCTGTGTGAGGTGGCGCGGCATCCACCTCCCAAGCGGGCCCCGCTGGCCGAGCCGGCAGCTCGGGCCCGCTTCGAGCCGGCAGCCCGCGCCGCCGAGTCCCAAGGTGGCGAGCAGGAACCCGCGGCCCCCGCTGCCGTCGAGGGTGGTGTCCGTGCGGGCTGCCCGCGCGCAACACCTTGTGGATCCGGAAAGAGGTAACTGATCCGGAAGAAAGCGCCGAGACCATCCGGACCTGCTGCCCATCTCCGGATCCATTTCCCCCTGACGACGCCGGTTGGACTCGTCAGGGGGCGAGGTGATTCCTTTGAGCTAGGTGTCGTGTGATGACCGCCTCCACGTGTGCCCAGTCCGTGACGACGTCGCGGTAGGTGAAACGGAGCACCGTGTACCCGCGCGCCCGCAGCTCTCGGTCATGAGCGAGATCTCGCTGGCGGTCGGCTGGGGTGGAGTGGAAGGCGAAGCCGTCGAGCTGCACGACAAGGCGATCGCCGATCAGAACGTCCACATCGTGACCCGCGATCGACACTTGTTGCCGGATGACGACACCCCACGGGGTGAGGCGTACGACGAACAACGTCTCGAGGCCGGAATCCGATTGATTCTGTGCGGCGGATGTCAGCCGGCGGGCCCTCGTCGTCCGCCATGCGATGCGCGCGAGTACCTCGGGATGCAGCCGATCCATTGCGCAGGCTGATTCCCAGACGACGAGCGCCTGCTCGTGAGGCAGGCATCCGGCAATGTGCTCCAGCGTGTCCGGCACGGATTCGATCAGACGGTGCGGCGGCTGCGGAACGAGCGGCCTCGACCAGTGCACGATCGCGTTCGTCCCGCCCGGCAGTTTCGCATCCTGTCGGACGGTGAGGTGAAGCGTCTCCGTGGTGCCTTCCGGCATCCACCACCCCCGATGTGCGGCGGCGCTTACGCACGCCAGTCGCCCGGACGCGCGCGCGGCGGCGACGAGTGGAGGCGGAGCCGACGCGGTCGCCACCCAGTAACGTCGGATTCGCTCAGCGTCGCCCCGGGCCAGTGCTGCACGCAAGGCTCGGGGAGAGACCCCTTCGTCCAGAATCTGCTGGCGGTGCACGATGCCGCCCCGGGCCGCCACCCACGACGCGATGTCCATGGCGCAAATATGCCCCGGCGGCAGGTCTCTCTTCCGGCAGCTGCTCTCGAGATGTGGTCTCGGTGACGAATCAACCGGCTGTGGAGAAGCGTGCAGGGCAGCAAGACCCGTGCATCAGATCCGGTCATGTGCTGCAGATCCGGACGTACACGTCGAATCCGTCCGGATCCGACGCCCCTTTCCGGTTCCGCGGCCCCGGCCGTACCACCGCGTGCCGCGTGCCGCGCCCGCGCCCGCGCCCGCGCCCGCGCTGCGCCGGCTGTCAGACGCCGATGCGCGCGATGACCTCGCCGTACTCGGTCTCGCCGACCGCCGTGAAGCCGACGCGCTCGAAGAAGGCCTCGGGACCGCCGACGCCCGGTTCGTAGATGACGTCGACGTGGTCCATGCCGCGGTTGCGGGCTTCGTCGAGCACAGCGGCGAGGGCGAAGCTGCCGACACCGCGGCCCTGTTCGTCGGCGTCGACGTTGATGCGCCACAGGACGGAGCGGAAGTGCTCCTCGTGCGCGTCGGGGTCGAAGTTGGCGCTGACGAACCCGACCACCTCGTCGCCGTCGAGCACCACGCGCTGCCACGAGGTCTGCGGATTGCTCACCGTCGCGGCGATGCCGTAGCTGACGGGCGCGAGGAACTGCTCTTGCCCGGGCTTGAGCGACAGGGTGTTCACGGCCACGATCGTGGCGGCGGACAGTTCGACGAGACGCAGGTCAGCCATGCGCCCAGGCTAGCGGCACGCCCCCTCAGTCCCAAGATCGCATGCCCGAGCATGCGTTCGGCGTCACCTGCACGTCGCCATCGCGCCGCCGCGCGTTCACCCCCGCCACCGCTGCGAACGCGCAGCGGGAAGGACCCCGGAACTATCTCGACATCAAGAGACTTTGCCGCGGTGCGATAGGCTGGGGAACCACCCTGGCCGCCTCTACGGAGAGATCTGACGTGCCCGATTCCACCATCATCTACACGTACACCGACGAGGCGCCGGCACTTGCCACCGCGTCGTTCCTGCCCATCGTGCAGGCCGTCACGAAGCAGGCGGGTGTCGACGTCGAGACCCGCGACATCTCGCTCGCCGGCCGCATCCTCGCGGCCTTCCCCGAGCGTCTCACCCCCGAGCAGCAGGTGGGCGACGCCCTCGCCGAACTCGGCGGCCTCGCGACGCTGCCCGAGGCCAACATCATCAAGCTGCCGAACATCTCGGCATCCATCCCGCAGCTCAAGGCCGCGATCGCCGAACTGCAGTCGCAGGGCTACGACGTCCCCGACTACCCCGATGAGGCTGCGAGCGTCGAAGAAAAAGACGTCCGCGCCCGCTACGACCGCATCAAGGGTTCCGCCGTGAACCCCGTCCTGCGCGAGGGCAACAGCGACCGCCGCGCCCCGCTCGCGGTGAAGAACTATGCCAAGAAGCACCCGCACCGCAACAAGGCGTTCGCCGACGGCTCGAAGACCCGCGTGGCGACCCTCGGCCACGACGACTTCCGCTCGAACGAGAAGTCGGTCGTCATCGCCGACGACGACGTGCTCACCATCCAGCACGTGGCCGCCGACGGCGCCACGAAGACGCTGAAGGAGGGCCTGAAGGTCCTCCAGGGCGAGATCGTGGATGCCACCTTCCTCTCTGCCGCGGCCCTCGACGCGTTCCTCGCCGACACGCTGGCCGAGGCGAAGGCCGACGACGTGCTCTACTCGGTGCACCTCAAGGCGACGATGATGAAGGTCAGCGACCCGATCATCTTCGGTCACGTCGTGAAGGCCTTCTTCGCCGATGTGTTCGATCGTCACGGCGACGCGCTCGCCGCCGCCGGCCTCACCCCGAACGACGGTCTCGGCTCGATCCTCGCGGGTCTGTCGAACGTCGAGGGCGGCGAGACGATCGCCGCCGAGATCAACGAGGCGCTGCAGAACGGCCCGCGTCTGTCGTACGTCAACAGCGACAAGGGCATCACGAACCTGCACGTGCCCTCCGACGTGATCGTCGACGCGTCGATGCCCGCGCTCATCCGCAACGGCGGGAAGCTGTGGGGCGTCGACGGGGGAGAGGCCGACACCCTCGCCGTCATCCCCGACTCCTCGTACGCCGGTGTCTACCAGGCGACCATCGACGACGTCATCGCTCATGGCCCCCTCGACCCGGCCACCATCGGCTCGGTGCCGAACGTCGGCCTCATGGCGCAGGCGGCCGAGGAGTACGGCAGCCACGACAAGACGTTCGAGATCCCGGCCGCCGGCCGCGTGCAGGTCGTCGCGTCGAACGGCGACGTCCTGCTCGAGCACGAGGTCAACGCGGGCGACATCTGGCGCGCGACGCAGACCAAAGACGTGGCCGTCCGCGACTGGGTGAAGCTCGCCGTCACGCGCGCCCGCGCCACCGGCGTTCCGGCTGTCTTCTGGCTCGACGAGAGCCGCGCCCACGACCGCAACCTCATCGCCAAGGTCAACGAGTACCTGGCCGACCACGACACCGAGGGCCTCACCATCGAGATCCTCGCCCCCGCCGAGGCCACGACCTACTCGCTCGAGCGCATCCGCCGCGGTGAGGACACCATCTCGGTCACCGGCAACGTGCTGCGCGATTACCTCACCGACCTGTTCCCGATCCTCGAGGTCGGCACGAGCGCCAAGATGCTCTCGATCGTGCCCCTGCTCGCGGGCGGCGGCCTGTTCGAGACCGGCGCCGGCGGCTCGGCTCCCAAGCACGTGCAGCAGCTCGTCGAAGAGGACTACCTCCGCTGGGATTCGCTGGGTGAGTTCTTCGCCCTCGCGGCGTCGCTCGAGCACCTCGCCGACACGACCGGCAACGACCGTGCCCGCGTGCTCGCACAGACCCTGGATGCCGCGACCGGCACGTTCCTCGAGAACGACAAGTCGCCCGGCCGCGCCCTCGGCACGATCGACAACCGCGGCAGCCACTTCTACCTCGCGCTGTACTGGGCGCAGGAGCTGGCGCAGCAGACGACGGATGCTGAGCTGGCCGCCGTCTTCGCCCCTGTCGCCGAGAAGCTGGCGGCCGAGGAGAACACGATCGTCGCCGAGCTCAACGCTGTCCAGGGCCACCACGCCGAGATCGGCGGGTACTACCGCCCCGACACCGAGCTGGTCGAGAAGGTCATGCGCCCCTCGGCCACGCTGAACGCGGTGGTCGACGGCCTGCGCTGACACGCGACTCCCGAGAAGGGCGGATGCCACACGGCATCCGCCCTTCTTTCGTGTGCGCCCGGTGGTGGTGCCGGCGTGCGAGGCCCGTGCGCGCGTCCAGCCGCGAGGGCCCATGCTCCTGCCCCGTCGCCGGTGGCGTGCGACCTCGCCGACGTTGACTTGCGGCGTTCGCGCGCTGGTGTGGGTGTTCGGCGAGCACAGGGCGCAAGTCACCGGGAAGGCGTACGCATTGCGCAAGTCACGGGGGAGGGGAGAGGCGCTCGTGCTCGTGTTCAGCCCGTGAGTCGCGGCGTTCGCGCGCTGGGGCGGGTGTCCGGCGTGCACAGGGCGAAAGTCACGGGGGAGGCGAGCACAGGGCGCAAGTCAGCGACGGGCGAGTGAGGGGGGGCAAGCGTGGTGCGGATCAGCTCCGAGGGGCGGTGCGGGGTCGGCGGACGCGCGGAGACGACAGAGGGGCGGATGCCATGGCATCCGCCCCTCTGTCAGAACCGGCCTCAGTAGTGGACCGAGACCTCGGTGCCCTTGTACGCCCAGTCGTAGAGCTCCTTGGCGTTGCTGACCGTGAGGTTGACGCAGCCGTGGCTCATCGGCGTCCCGAAGTTGTTGTGCCAGTAGGTGCCGTGGAACGCCTCGTCACCGTTGAAGTACGCGACCCACGGGACGTCTTTGGTGCACCAGTCGTAACCCGGCACGCAGCCCATGTCTTGCATGGAGGTCTTCCAACCGATGCGGTAGTTGCCCGTGTGGGTCTCCCAGCCGCTCTTGCCCGACGACATCGACCAGTTCCGGTAGACCTGGTCGTTCTCGTAGAGGGTCACCGTCTGCGCGCTGAGGTTGACGTCGATGCGACGCTCGGTCTTCTTTGTGTCGAAGGGCGTCTCAGCTACCGTCAGGGCGTAGCGCGCGTCGCCGTCGGCGAGCTGCGACGCGAAGGCGGCGGCGATGCCGCTGGTGTCGCCGAGGGTGCGGCCCGTCTGACCTTCGGTGAGGGCCTTGATGACCTCTCCGCCGCTGTCGACGATGACGTCGGCGTTGACGGCGCTGCGGTCGACGCTGCCGGCGAGGCCGCTGACCGCCTTCTGGATGGCCGCCTCGTCGGCGGTGATGGCGAACTCACCCGTGCCGTCGGGCGTCACGGTGATCCAGGATGCCGCTGTCGCGCGGTCGACGGGCACGGTCCGCTCGTCGCCGATGTAGAAGCCGGCGGCGTCGAGGATGCCGTTGAGCTTCGCGACGGCAGCATCGGCCTCTTCGGTGCTGACGGGCGGGTCGACGGGAACGAGACCCGCTTGCACGGTGGTCGAGGGGGTGCCGGCGTCGAATGCGGACTGCAGCGCGGCCGTGACCGCGGCGACGTCGATGCCCTCGCCCGCCTCGGCGGGCGTCGTCACGTAGGCCTCCGCGCCGGCGTCGTAGGCGAGCGAGGCGTCGACGGGGGCGCGGAACGCACCGGGGGAGCGCTCGCTCAGGGCCGCGGCCGCCTCGGCGGCGTCGACCTCGATCGAGACGCCGGTGCCCTCGGGGAACCACGACGCGGGCTTCCACATCGGGTTGTCGGAGAACGCTTTGTCGGCGAGGGCGGCGGCGTCGACCGTCGCACCGAGGTCGGCGCCGGTGACGGTGATCTCGCCGGCGGGGCTGTCGACGGTGACTCGGGTCTCGGCGAGACGGGTCTCGATGGCCTGTGCCGCAGCGCCGGCGGTCAGACCGCCGATCTGCACACCGGCGACGGAGGCGCCGGGCGCGATCAGCACGAGCGAGGCGGCGATGAGCGCCACGGCCGTGGCTCCGGCGGGGATGCCGATCCACAGGCCGGAACGGTTCTTGCGCCTCTTCGGCTCGGCCGGAGCCCAGGCGTAGGTCGCGCCGTCGGTGCCGTCGGTCATGAGTGAAACCCCCCGGTAGTCAGTCTTCCAATGTTATTAGACCGTGCTGCGCATTCACCGGGAGGGCATGTCACGGTCTGGTCACACCGGGCCGTGCGCTGCCGGCCGCACCGGGCCACGGGCCCCGCGCACCGCAGTCGGTTTGTCGGGCGACGAAGGGCCCGCGCCGCCGGCCCGCCGGGCAGCGAGGGGCCCGCGCACCGCCACCGGCCGCACCGGGCCACGGGCCCCGCGCACCGCCGCCGACCCCGCGACGCGGTCAGGGCGCGAAGACCTTGCCCGGGTTCAGGATGCCGAGCGGATCGAACACGCGCGCGATGTCGCGTTGCAGCTGCCATTGGTCGTGGCCGAGTTCGTCGGCCAGCCACCGGCGCTTGAGCACTCCGATGCCGTGTTCGCCGGTGAGCGTGCCGCCCAGGGCGAGCGCCGCGCGGAACAGCTCCTCGGCGGCCGCCCAGACCACCGCGGGCACCTCGGGCCCCTCGAACACGAAGTTCGGGTGCAGGTTGCCGTCGCCGGCGTGGGCGACCGCGGGGATCACGAGACCGAATCGCTGCTCGATACGGGCGATCTCGTCGAACATGTCGGGCAGGACGCTGCGGGGGACCGAGACGTCTTCGATGAGCGTCGTCCCGAGCGTCTCCATGGCGGGGTGCATCGCCCGGCGGACGGCCAGCAGCGCCTCTCCCTCGGCCGCATCGGCAGCCACGGTGACGGTCCCACCCGCGTCGCGCAGCACCTGGGCGATCGCGCGGGCCTCCTCGGCGGCGACGGGGCCGTCGGTCTGGATGGTGAGCTGCGCCGCGCCGGCGGGCGGGGCGGGCAGCGACAGCAGGCGGTGCACGGCCGCGAGGCTCGTGGCATCCATCAGCTCCATGATCGCGGGCTGCACGCCGGATGCCGTGACCGCCGCCGACGCCACGGCCGCCGCCCGCACGCCGTCGAACAGTGCGGTCAGGGTCACACGCTCGCCCTCGACGAGACGGCGGAGCTTGAGGGTCGCTCCCACCACGACGCCGAGGGTGCCCTCGGATCCGATCACCAGCGAGGTGAGGTCGAGTCCGGTGACGCCCTTCACACTGCGGTGGCCGAGATGCAGCAGCCGTCCATCGGCGAGCACGAGGTCGAGGCCGAGCACCGCATCGCGCACAACGCCGTACTTGGCGCACAGCAGGCCGCCCGCGCCGGTGGCGATGTTGCCGCCGACCGTCGAGATGGCGCGGCTCGCCGGATCGGGGGCCCACCACACCCCGTGGGGCTCGAGCCGAGCGTTCAGATCGGCGTTCAGGATGCCGGGTTCGACGACGGCCAGCAGGTCGTCGGCGCGCACGTCGAGGATGCGGTCCATGGCGCGCACCGACAGGCTGATCTCGCCGCCCCCCGTGTTGGCACCGCCGGCGAGCCCCGTACCGGCACCGCGGGGCACGACCGGGGTGCGGGTGGCCGACGCGATGCGCAGGGTCGCCTGCACGTCTGCCACGGATGCCGCGTTCACGACCGCCAGGGGGAGTCCGTCGGCCGCGTGGCCCGACTTGTCGGCCCGTGCCGCCGCGAGGGCTTCGGGCGAGGTGTCGACCCGCTCGCCGAGCCCCGCCCGGAGGAGGGCGACGACGTCGGTGTTCACCCCAGGCGCCGCCGGCCGTTCACGGCGCCCACGGTGACCGCGACGACGGCGAAGCCGAGGCCGATCCAGGCCTGGCCCATGCTCCACCACGCGATGGTGGCGGCGGCGTACACGAACAGTTCGACGATCGCGCGCACGAAGGGGTGCACCGCGAGCACGGCGCGAGGGGAGACGAACAGCGCCCACACCAGGATCGCCAGCGCCGGAGCGCCGATCCCGGCGACGATGTTCCAGGGCAGCGGCCACGCGGTGAAGCCCCAGATGGCCAGGGTCACGAAAGCGACGAGACCGCAGGCGACGCTGACGATCTCGATCGCGGTCGGCCGCGCGCGCATGCCGGGAGCGAGAGGCGCCTGCGCGCGGACGTTGCGGGAGTCGGTCACCCCGCCATTTTACGCGGGCTCCGGGTGGCGGCATCCGGGACCCCTCGACGTCGAGTCGACACCGACTCTGTGCAGGAGCACTGGATGCCACGACACGCGGGGACGCGCGTGCCATACGCGCTAAAGTGGCACCGTCGCGACTGGCGTTGAGGTGGGTAACCACCGGGGAGCGACCGCTTGACGGTATTCGACCGCACGCCTGGGTCGATGCGGTATCTCTGCGGACTCGCCGAGTCCGTGGCATCCGGAACCATCGTCAAGGAGATCGCATGACCGATCCGTACTTCAACGCCCCCCTCTCCGAGGTCGACCCCGAGATCGCCGAGGTGCTCGAGCGCGAGCTGAACCGTCAGCGCGGCTTCCTCGAGATGATCGCGTCGGAGAACTTCGTTCCCGTCTCGGTGCTGCAGTCGCAGGGCTCGGTGCTGACCAACAAGTACGCCGAGGGCTACCCGGGCCGTCGCTACTACGGCGGCTGCGAAGAGGTCGACGTCGCCGAGTCGCTCGCGATCGAGCGGGCCAAGGCCCTGTTCGGCGCCGAGTTCGCCAACGTGCAGCCGCACTCGGGCGCTTCGGCCAACGCGGCGGTGCTCCACGCGATCGCCCGCCCCGGCGACACGCTGCTCGGTCTCGCCCTCGACCAGGGCGGTCACCTCACGCACGGCATGAAGATCAACTTCTCGGGCCGCCTGTACGACATCGTCGCCTATGGCGTCGACCCCGAGACGAGCGTCATCGACATGGACGAGGTGCGTCGCCTCGCCGTCGAGCACAAGCCCAAGGTCATCATCGCCGGCTGGTCGGCGTACCCCCGCCAGCTCGACTTCGCCGCCTTCCGCGCGATCGCCGACGAGGTGGGCGCCCTCCTGTGGGTCGATATGGCGCACTTCGCCGGTCTCGTGGCCGCGGGGCTTCACCCGAGCCCGATCCCGCACGCGCACGTCGTCTCGACCACCGTGCACAAGACCATCGGCGGCCCCCGTTCGGGTCTCATCCTCACCAACGACGAGGCCCTCGCCAAGAAGATCAACACCGCGGTCTTCCCGGGCCAGCAGGGCGGCCCGCTCATGCACGTCATCGCCGCGAAGGCGACGGCGTTCAAGCTCGCGATGACGCCCGAGTTCAAGGAGCGTCAGGAGCGCACGCTGCGGGGAGCTGCGATCCTCGCCGACCGTCTCACGCAGGACGACGTCAAGAACGCCGGCATCGCCGTGCGGTCGGGCGGCACCGACGTGCACCTGGTGCTCGTCGACCTGCGCGAGGCCGAGATCGACGGCAAGCAGGCCGAAGACCTGCTGCACGACATCCACATCACCGTCAACCGCAACGCCGTGCCGAACGACCCGCGTCCGCCGATGGTCACCTCGGGCCTGCGCATCGGCACTCCCGCGCTCGCGACCCGCGGTTTCGGCGACGCCGAATTCACCGAGGTGGCCGACATCATCGCGCTCGCGCTGATCCCCGGCGCCGACGTCGAGGCCCTGCGCGCGCGCGTCGCGACGCTCGCCGACGCCTTCCCGCTGTACCCCGACCTGCAGCAGTGAGCCCCGCCGGGGCGGGGTCGCTTCGCGGCGGCCCCGTCCCGGCCGTCGGGCTCCTCCGGGCGGGGAATCCGGGCGCCCGGGCCGCGACGACGGCGCGCGGCGTGCGGCTGCACTCCCGCGATTCCGAGGGTGCCGGCATCCGGTGCCGTTGCGGGCGGCACGTCACGCGCGATAAACGCTCGGGCGAGCGAGACACGGCGGGCCGTGGCGTTTCCAGCTGGCGGGGGCGTTTATTGCGTTGCTCTCCCGCCGAGTCGCGGGGCGCACCGCGTCACGACACGACACGACACGAACGACAGACACAGAACAAGGGATGCCATGACGGCGACGATTCTCGACGGTAAGGCCGCGTCGGCGGCGATCAAGGCGGAGCTCACCGAGCGGGTCGCCGCTCTGCGCGAGCGCGGCGTCGTCCCGGGCATCGCGACGGTGCTCGTGGGCGCCGATCCGGCCTCGCAGCTGTACGTGGGCATGAAGCACAAGCAGTCCGAGGCGATCGGCATGAACTCGATCCAGGTCGAGCTGCCGGCCGAAGCCACGCAGGAAGAGGTCGAGGCCGTCATCGACCGTCTCAACGCCGACCCCGCGTGCCACGGCTACATCGTGCAGCTGCCCCTGCCGAAACACATCGACACCGACGCGATCCTCGAGCGGATCGACCCGGCGAAGGATGCCGACGGCCTGCACCCCACCAACCTCGGGCGTTTGGTGCTCAACGTCAACGCGCCGATCCTCACGCCCCTGCCGTGCACGCCGCGAGGGGTCATCGAGCTGCTGCTGCGCAACGATTACGACCTGAAGGGCAAAGAGGTCGTCGTCGTCGGCCGCGGTGTGACCATTGGCCGCTCGATCGGTCTGCTGCTCACCCGCCGCGAGATCAACGCCACCGTGACCCTCACGCATACCGGAACCGCCGACCTCGCGAAGCACCTTCGCCAGGCCGACGTCATCGTCGCCGCGGCCGGCGTGAAGCACATCGTGCGCGGCGAGGACGTCAAGCCGGGCGCTGCGGTGCTCGACGTGGGCGTCACGCGCGAGACCGACGCCGAGACCGGGAAATCCCGCGTGTTCGGTGACGTGCACCCGGATGTCGCCGAGGTCGCGGGCTTCGTCTCGCCCAACCCCGGCGGTGTGGGCCCGATGACCGTCGCGCTGCTGATGACCAACGTCGTCGAGGCGGCGGAGCGGGCGTCGGCGGTCTGACGTGAACCGTACGGTGCCGCCGCCTGAACAGACGGCGCTGCCGACGCAAGGGTGTACGCGGGATGCCGCGCGACGTGGGATCGTATGAACATGACTGAGTCCGTGCTGAACGACCTCCTCCGCCGCGTGACCGAGAGCGGTCTGCTCGAAGACGCCCAGATCGACGAAGACAGCGTCATCGGGTCGGGACACCTGGATGCCGCCGGCGTCGAGGTGGAGGTCGACCTCGACCCCGAAATCGACGACGAGGACGAACCCGACCTCGACGCGATCGTGACCAACCTGAAGGATGTCCTCTCGGTCAGCGAGGAGCGCTGGCGCGCCATCGTCGAAGAGGTCTCGAGCGACATCGAGGACGCCCTCGACGACGGCGAACTCGACGCCGACGTCGACCTGCGCACCGACCTCGAGGCGATCGGCGTGGGCGTCTTCGCCGACGCGATCATCGTCGTGTTCGCCGGCGAGGCCTCTTTCCCCGACGCGCTCGTACACGTGCAGCTGACGCCCGAGCTCGAGGTCGAAGACATCGAGATCATCGGCGACGACGACGAAGAAGACGACGAGGACTGACTCACGCGAGGGCCGCGGACGTGCGATGACGTCCGCGGCCTTCGCTGTTCCTGCGCGCCGGCTGCCGGCATCCGCTGCCCTTCGAAAAACGCCGTCCCGAGCGAGACACGCCCTTGCGCGGCGTTTCTGACTCGGGACGGCGTTTCTCGCGCTGGGGCGCGTCTGCGGCCCGGCGGCGTCTTGCGAGGAGTTACGCGATCGCGGCGCGCAGCGCTGCGGCGGCGGCGCCCACGTCGGGAGCGCTGTAGATGGCGCTGCCCGCGACCGCGACCTGGGCGCCGGACTTCTGCACGTCGGCGATGCTCGAGGCGTTCACTCCGCCCGCGACCGAGAACGGCACGCCCGAGGCCTCGCCGTCGCGCAGCAGCGTGCCGAAAGTGAAGCCCTCCTCAGCCTGCTCGTCGAGGCCGGCGTGCATCTCGACGAACTCGGCGCCGAGAGCGACGACCTCCTTCGCGCGGGCCGGCTTGTCGGCGACGCCGATGAGGTCGACGACGACACCCTTGCCGTGCTTCTTGGCGGCCTTGACGGCGCCGGCGATCGTGCTGTCGCCGGCCGAGCCGAGGACGGTGATGAGGTCGGCGCCGGCGGTGAAGGCGATGTCGGCCTCGAGCTCGCCGGCATCCATCGTCTTCAGGTCGGCGAAGACGACCTTGTCGGGGTGGGCCTGCTTGATCGCCGTGATGGCGGACAGGCCCTCGCTCTTGATGAGCGGGGTGCCGAGCTCGAGGATGTCGACGTGCGGCGCCGCGGCGGCGGCGAGGTCGAGGGCGGCTTCGGTGGACAGGGTGTCCATGGCGAACTGCAGCTTCATGAGGGTCCTTGCTTTCTGCGGGTGGGTTATTCGAGGTTGGCGTGGCGGGGCCACAGGTCGTCGGCGTCGAGGCCGGAGCGCTGCCAGAGGGCGTCGAAGATCGCGTCGCCCACCAGAACGACGGCTTGCTCGAACAGGCTGCCCGCGTACTGCGCCGACGCGGCGCCGGAGCGATCGAGCTTGGCCGCCGCGGGAACGACGACGAGGGCGTCGGCGGATCGCCCGAGGGGGGAGTCGGATGCCGTGGTGATCGCCGCGATCTTCGCCCCCACGTTCGCGGCCGTGTCGGCGGCCCGCACGATCCCGGTCGTCGTGCCGGAGCCGCTGGCGATGAGGAGCGCGTCACCGGCGCGGATGGCGGGCGTCGTGGTGTCGCCGGCGACGTGCACGTCGAGCCCCAGGTGCATCAGACGCATCGCGGTCATGCGCAGGGCCAGCCCCGAGCGTCCCGCGCCGAGCACGAAGACACGGTCGGCGCCGGTGAGCACGTCGAGCACGCGGTCGAGATCGCCCGGCTCCGCGACGAGGCGGTCGACGACGGATGCCACTTCCGCGGCGATGCGGGAGAGGGAGGTCTCGACGGTGGCGGCATCGCGGGAGGGCATGGCCCCATGCTGCGCCGGGCGCGATGCTCATGTCGCCGGTCGATGGCAGGGGTGGACCTACCCGAACGGGTAGGTGCGAACGATGGGCTAGGTTGGGCCCGTGACCGACGCCCCCGCCCTGCCCTCGCCGGCCTCCCGCGCCCTCGTGATCGAGCACGAGCGCGTCGTCGCCGAGCAGGCCGACCGGCACGCCGTGACCCTCGAATCGGTGCTGGCGATCCTGCGCTCGACCCGTCTCGACGACCGCGCTGCTCGCGCCCTCGCCATCGAAGCCGCCGCGGCCGCTCTCGTCGTGCTGCGCACCTCGACCGACAGCCAGCGCAGCGCGCTGCTCGAGCCCGTCACGGGCGCCTTCGCGCGCCTGCGCAGCGATCTACGGCCCCTCGTTCGTCACGGAGATCTCGACGTGCAGTTCGTCGAGCCGCCGACCACCGGCCGGGCGCTCCCCGGCGAAGTGGCGCACGAGGCGCGCGCGATCGTGCGCAGCGCCGTGCTGGCCCTGCTCGACCGCGGGGCACCGCATCGGGTGCGCATCCAGTGGGACTGCGACGGTCTGAATCTGCTGATCGGCATCCGCGACGACGGGGAGGGGCGCCTCACCGCGCACGACGACTCCCTGCGTCCGATCGTCGAGCGGGTGAGTGCGCTGAACGGGGCGTTCGATGTCGCCTCCACCCCCGGCTGGGGGTCGGAGCTGTCGGTGCGGCTTCCCCTCGACCCGCCGGCGCGACCCGAGTTCCTCGACGACGCGGTCGACCTCAGCCCGCGCGAGCGCGAGGTGCTCAGCCTCGTCGTCGCCGGCTCCCGCAACCGTGCGATCGCGACGCAGCTCGGCATCAGCGAGAACACGGCGAAGTTCCACGTGTCGAACCTGCTCCGCAAGGCCGGTGTGACCACGCGGGCGGAGCTCGTGGCGCTCGGCGCGTCGCGGATGCCCTGACCGCGGCGCGGCCCTGCGAACGCCGTCTCCCGCTGAGAAACGCCGTCTCCCCGCCGAGAAGCGCCGTCTCCGCGCTGAGAAACGCCGTCACCCCGCTGAGAAACGCCGTCTCCCCGGCGAGAAACGCCGTCTCTCCGCTCAGAAGCGGCGTCTCCCCGCTGAGAAACGCCGTTTCGTGGGAGACATGCGGTGAGACGTTGTTTCTTGCGCGGCGGGGCGTTTCTCGCGGAGGAAGCGCCGCCTCAGGCGAGACGCCCTCTGAGTCGCTGGTCTGCGCTCGCGGTGTTCCCCGCCGAGAAAACGCCGTCACCCCGCTGAGAAACGCCGTCTCGTGCGAGACATGCGGTGAGACGCCGTTTCTTGCGCGGCGGGGCGTTTCTCGCGAAGGAAGCGCCGGCTCAGGCGAGACGCCCTCTGAGTCGCTGGCCGGGCGCTCGCGCGGTGTTCCCCGCCGAGGAACGCCGTCACCCCGCCGAGAAACGCCGTCGCGTGCGAGGCACGCGGTGAGACGCCGTTTCTTGCACGGCGGGGCGTTTCTCGCGGGGGGAGCGCCGCCTCAGTAGCTCTCGCGCTCCTCGCCGCGGGCCGTGACGAACCGCGCCGCGAGGGCCTCGGAGGCGCGGGCCAGCAGCGCCACATCGGCGCCCACCGCCACGAAGTCGGCGCCGGCGTCGAGGTAGGCCTCGGCCACCGCGGGGTCGAAGGCGTTCACGCCGACCGGGGTCCCGGCATCCCTTGCCGCGGCGAACACCGCGTGCACCGCGGCGACGACGTCGGGGTGCGACTGCTGGCCGAGCAGACCCATGGATGCCGAGAGGTCGGAGGGGCCGACGAAGACGGCATCGACCCCCTCGACGGCGGCGATCTCGGCGGCGGCGGCGACTCCGGCGGTCGTCTCGATCTGCACGGTGAGTGACACGTGGCCGGAGGCGTCGCCGAGGTAGCCGTCGACGCGGTTCCAGCGCGCGCTTCGTGCGAGGGCGCTGCCGACGCCGCGGAAGCCCTCCGGCGGGTACCGGGTCGCGGCGACGGCGGAGCGCGCTTCGTCGGCCGACGAGACCATCGGCACGATGAGGTTCTGCGCGCCGAGGTCGAGCACCTGCTTGATGACGACCGGGTCGTTCCACGGAACGCGCACGACCGGGGTCACCGGGTAGGCCGCGGTGACCTGCAGCAGGGTGAGCACGGTCTCGAGCGAGGTGGCCGAGTGCTCCATGTCGAGCAGCAGCCAATCGAGGCCCGAGCCCGCGGCGATCTCGGCGGCGACGGGGCTGGCCGAGCACACCCACATGCCCGCGAGGGCACGATCGGATGCCGCGAGCGCGGCGCGGAAGGTCGGGGTCAGACGAAGCGGCACGAGATCGTTCCCATCGGGCCGTAGTCGCAGAAGACGTCGTCGCCCCGCGACACCCACATCGGGCGCGTGAACGATCCTGCCAGGATGATCTCGCCCGCCTCCAGGCGCGCGCCGTGCTGGTGGAACTTGTTGGCGAGCCAGGCGACACCCGTCGCCGGGTGGCCCAGGACGCCGGCTGCGACCCCCGTCTCCTCGATCTCGCCGTTGCGGCTCAGCACTCCGGGGACCCACCGCAGGTCGATCTCGTCGGGACGCTTGTGCACATCGCCGAGCACCATCGCGCCGTAGGCGGCGTTGTCGCTGATCGTGTCGATGATCGTGCGGCCCTCCAGCTCGATATGGGAGTTGAGCACCTCGAGCGCGGGCACGGCGTAGTCGATCGCGGCGAGGGCGTCGTCGAGGGTGCAGTCGGGGCCGGCGAGCGGGTCCTTCAGCACGAACGCGAGCTCGACCTCGATGCGGACGTTGGAGAAGTGCTCGACGGGGACCTCGTCGCCCGAACGGTAGACGGTGTCGTCGAACATCACGCCGTAGTCCGGCTCGGTGATGCCCGTCGCCTGCTGCATCGCCTTGGACGTCAGGCCGATCTTGCGCCCCACGAGCGTACGACCCGCGGCGAGCTGCGTGTCGCGCCAGCGGCCCTGGATCCGATACGAGTCGTCGACCGTGGCATCCGGGAATCTCGCCGTGATGAGTGGGATGACCGAGTGGGTGCGGTCGGCCTCGGCGAGCTCGGCCGCGATGGCGTCGATCTGGTCGTCGGTGAGCATGGGTCTCCTTCTTGTTTCGCGTGAGGGGTCAGGAAGTGTCGCCGGGCGCACGTCTCGGCGACAAAGCTCGACCCCTCACGCGATGTGGGGGGCGTCAGAGCTGGTTGCCGAGCTTGAACTCGGAGGTGGATGCCGCGGCCTCGGGCGCGCGGGTGTAGCTGAAGCCGTCGGCGCCGATGGTCACGGCCATCTCGCTGGAGTCCTCGCGGGCGCGGACCGGCTGCGGGTGGCCGTCGAGGTCGAGCACGAGCGAGCCGTCGGTGTACCACGACGGCACGACGGGGTTACCCCACCAGTCGCGGCGCTGGTTGTCGTGGACGTCCCACGTGATGACGGGGTTGTCGGGGTCGCCGGTGTAGTAGTCCTGCGTGTAGATCTCGACGCGGTGCCCGTCGGGGTCGCGCAGGTAGAGGTAGAACGCGTTCGAGACGCCGTGGCGACCGGGGCCGCGCTCGATGGCATCCGATCGGCGGAGGGCGCCGAGCTTGTCGCAGATGGCCAGGATGTTGTGCTTCTCGTGCGTGGCGAAGCACACGTGGTGCATGCGCGGGCCGTCGCCGCCGGTCATCGCGGTGTCGTGCACGGTGGGCTTGCGGCGCATCCAGGCCGCGTAGACCGTGCCGTCGGCATCCTGGATGTCTTCCGTGACGCGGAAGCCGAGGGCCTGCATGAAGTTGACCGCACGCGGGACGTCGGGCGTGATCTGGTTGAAGTGGTCGAGGCGCACCAGCTCGCCGGGGGAGTGCAGGTCGTAGCGCCACGACAGGCGTTCCTGGTGCTCGGTGTCGAAGAAGAACTCGTACGGAAAGCCGAGCGGGTCGACCACGCGCACCGAGTCGCCGATGCCCTTCGTGAAACCGTTCGGCTCGCGGCGCACGTCGCAGCCGAGCTCTTCGTAGAACGCCACCGCTCTGTCGAGGTCGTCGGAGGACCGCACGCGATACGAGAACGCGGCGACCGCGGCGACCGGGCCCTTGCGCAGCACGAGGTTGTGGTGGATGAACTCCTCGGTCGAGCGCAGGTAGATCGCGTCGTCGTCTTCCTCGGTGACGTGCAGGCCCAGCACGTCGACGTAGAAGACACGGGATGCCGCGAGGTCGGTGACCACGAGCTCCATGTACGCGCAGCGGAGGATGTCGGGCGCGGGAGCCGTCGGGGTGGGGATCGGGTCGTCGGAGACGATGGGCGCCTCCTGGGTCACCCAGAACCCCGAGGAGGTCTTCTGTTCTTCGGTGTGCTTTGCCATTTCGCGTCCTTGCGTGGGAAGTGGTCTGCGGGTCGGGGGTGGCTTCGACAGGCTCAGCCACCGTGTGGCGGGGGAGGTCCCTGAGCTTGTCGAAGGGACCGGGGGTCCGTGGGTCGGGGGTGGCTTCGACAGGCTCAGCCACCGGGGGCGGGCTCAGTCACCGGTGGCGGGCTCAGCCGCCGGCAGAGGTCCCTGAGCCCGTCGATGGGCCCGGGCTCAGTGCCCCTGCGCCTTGCCGAACGTGGGGTTGTGCGCGGGGCCGAGCGTGATGTGCACGGCCTGCTGGTCGGTGTAGAAGTCGATCGAGCGATAGCCGCCCTCGTGGCCGAGGCCCGAGGCCTTCACGCCGCCGAAGGGGGTGCGGAGGTCGCGGACGTTGTTCGAGTTCAGCCACACCATTCCGGCCTCGACGTTCTGCGCAAACAGGTGCGCGCGCTTGAGGTCGCTCGTCCAGACGTAGGCGGCGAGGCCGTACTTCGTGTTGTTCGCGAGGGCGAGCGCCTCCTCGTCGGTGTCGAAGGGGGTGATCGCCACGACCGGGCCGAAGATCTCCTCCTGGAAGATGCGCGCGTCGGGGGAGACGTCGGCGAACACCGTGGGGCGGACGAAGTTCCCCTCCGGGAACTCCTCAGGGCGACCGCCGCCGGCGACCAGGCGCCCCTCGGTCTTGCCGAGTTCGACGTACGACATGACCTTCGCGTAGTGCTCGGGATGCACGAGCGCGCCGACCTCGGTCTCGGGGTCGTCGGGAAAGCCGACCTTCACGCGATCGGCCTGCGCGGCGTAGCGCTCGACGAAGTCGTCGTAGACGGAGCGTTGGACGAGGATGCGGCTGCCGGCGGTGCAGCGTTCGCCGTTGAGCGAGAAGACGCCGAAGATGGTGGCGTCGATGGCGGCATCCAGATCCGCGTCGGCGAAGACGATCGCCGGGCTCTTGCCGCCGAGCTCCATCGACAGGCCCTTCAGGAACGGCGCGGCGTTGGCGAAGATGAGCTGTCCCGTCGAGCTTTCCCCGGTGAAGGAGATGAGCGGCACATCGGGGTGCTTCACGAGCGCGTCGCCGGCATCCTCTCCGAGGCCGTTGACGAGGTTGAACACACCCTCGGGAAGGCCCGCCTCCTCGAAGATCCCGGCCCACAGGGATGCCGACAGCGGTGTGAACTCCGCGGGCTTGAGCACCACGGTGTTGCCGGTCGCGAGTGCGGGGCCGAGTTTCCACGACTCGAGCATGAACGGGGTGTTCCACGGCGTGATGAGGCCGGCGACGCCGATCGGCTTGCGGTTGACGTAGTTGAGCTGACGGCCGGGCACCTTGAAGGCGTCATCGGTCTGGGCGACGATCAGGTCGGCGAAGAAGCGGAAGTTCTCCGCCGCGCGGCGGGCCTGGCCGAGTGCCTGGGTGATGGGCAGCCCCGAGTCGAACGACTCCAGTTCCGCGAGACGCTCGTCGCGCGACTCGACGAGGTCGGCGATGCGGTGCAGCACGCGCGAGCGCTCGCGGGGCAGCATGCGCGGCCACGGACCCTCGGTGAACGCCGTCCGCGCCGCGGCGACCGCGAGATCGATGTCGGCCTTCTTTCCGGCGGCTGCCTGCAGGTAGGTCTGATTCGTCACCGGGTCGAGCACGTCGAACGTGTCGCCGTCGACCGAGTCGACGAACCGGCCGCCGATGTAGTGCTGGATGCGCGCGGGCAGCTCGGCCGGAATGCGGCGGGCGGTGGTCTGCGGGGTGGTCATGCGGGCTCCTTCGTTGGAGGGGTGGATGCCGGTTGTCTGTGCCCCGGGACGGAGGCGCCGGCGGGGCGCGGGGTCATGGCATCCGGGATCAGAATGCGGGAAGGCCGAGCACCTGGTCAGGGTGTTCGTGGATCATGTAGGCGTCGAGCGTGGCCGAACGGTGGCGTCGAGCCGTTTCCTCGATCTCGGCGAGCGGGGCGCCGGTCTCGATGAGCGCGAGGATGTTCTCGTGCTCGCGCACCGACTCGGCGGCGCGGCCCGGCACGAAGCTGAAGGTCGAGTCGCGCAGGTGCCCGAGGCGCGCCCACTCGGCCTGCACGAGTTCGAGCATGCGCGGGTTGGCGCACTTGGCGAACAGGATCGCGTGGAACTCCTGGTTCAGGGCGGTGAAGGCGCGGGGATCGAAGCGCTGCAGCGTCTCGACCATCAGATCGTTGACCCGACGTGCGCGACGCACGTCTTCGGTGGTCAGCGCCCGGGCCGACAGGGCCGTCGCCGCCCCCTCGAGCAGGCTCAGCGCTTGCATGCTGAAGCGGTACGCGGTGTCGTCGACCATCGAGACGCGGGCGCCGACGTTGCGCTCGAACGTGACGAGACCCTCGGCCTCGAGCTGGCGGATGGCCTCGCGCACCGGCACGACGCTCATGTCGAGCTCGCCGGCGATCGACCCGAGCACGAGGCGGTAGCCCGGGGTGAACTCCTGCGAGGCGATGCGTTGTTTGATCCAGTGGTAGGCCTGCTGTGACTTGCTGCGGCTGGGCACCGACGTCGTGCTCGCCGACGTGCCGGGGCGGGACGCGGCGGTCGGGTCATCGGCATCCATCAGCTGTCCCTCTCGCTCTCGTAGCGGGCGCGCCACTCGGCATTCATCGGGAACAGTCCCTCGATCGGGTGACCGGATGCCACCTGTTCGGCGATCCAGGCGTCCTCGGCCTCTTGGGCGAGGGCGGCGTCGGCCACCTCTTCGGCGAGGGCGGGCGGGATGACGATCACGCCGTCGCCGTCGCCGACGAGGATGTCGCCGGGCTCCACGGTGGTGCCGCCGCAGCCGACGGCGACGTCGGTCTGCCACGGCACGTGGCGACGTCCGAGGACCGCGGGGTGCGGGCCGGCGGTGAACACGGGGATGCCGACCGCGGCCACGGCCGCGGCGTCGCGGACGCCTCCGTCGGTGACGATCGCGGCGGCGCCCCGGGCGTGGGCGCGGATGGCGAGGATGTCGCCGAGCGTGCCCGACCCGGTCTCGCCGCGGGCCTCGATGACGATGACCTCGCCCTCGCCGACGGCGTCGAACGCGCGCTTCTGCGCGTTCTGGCCGCCGCCGTGGGTGGCGAAGAGGTCTTCGCGGTGCGGGACGAAGCGCAGGGTCCGGGCGGTGCCGACAAAGCGGCTGCCCGCGGTGAGCGGGTGCACGCCGTCGATCGTGACGTCGTTGAGGCCGCGCTTGCGCAGCTGCCCGCTGAGGGCGGCGACGGGGACGCGCTCGAGCTTCGCGCGCAGCGCGGGGGAGAGGGCGGGGGCCGGGGTCTCGGCATCCGTCACGAGAGCAGGGGATGCCACGGGAACAGGCTGATGCGCCGGATTCTGGCCTGTTGCGGTGGCGTCTCCTGTTCTCGTGGCAGCGGCGGCCGATCCCCACGCTTCGGTGCGCTGGGTGTCGTCGACCGCGGGCAGGGAGCCGATCGCGGCATCGAACGCGCGCTCGCCCTGCACGACCGTGGTGCGGAGCCGGCCGGTCGCGAGACCGCCGGCATCCACCTGCACCTCGACGACCTGGCCCGGCGTGACCACCGACGAACCCGCGGGGGTGCCGGTGAGGATGACGTCTCCCGTCTCGAGGGTGAAGTGCTGCGACAGGTCGGCGACGATCTGGGCGAGAGGGAAGATGAGCCCCGCGGTCGTGTCGTCTTGCACGAGCTCACCGTCGACCCACGTGCGCAGGCGCATGGCGGCCGGGTCGATCGCGCGCGCGTCGAGGAGCGCCGGGCCGAGCGGGGTGTACCCGTCGCCGCCCTTGGAGCGCACGTTCGAGCCCTTGTCATTCGCGCGCAGGTCGTAGAGGCCGAAGTCGTTCGCGGCGGTGACGAATACCACGTGCGACCACGCGGCATCCGGAGTCACCCACCGAGCCGGTTCGCCGATGACGAGCGCGATCTCGCCCTCGAAGGCGAGCAGCTCGGTGCCCGGGGGGCGGACGATCTCGGAGCCCGTGGGGGCCAGCGAGCTCGACGGCTTGAAGAAGTAGGAGGGAGCGGCGGGGCGGCGGCCGCGCTGGTCGGCCCGCGAGGTGTACGCGAGGTGGACCGCGACGATCTTGCCGGGGCGCGCGCCGAGGACGGAGAACCGGGGGTCGGTGTCGGCCATAGAAGCTCCTTCGCGTCGTATGCGAAATCGTATACGATCACGCTCCGGCCGACAAGACTCCCGTCAGCGGTGGCGCGCGGCTGAGCCGGTTCGCCCGCTCGCTGTCGCGGTCGGTCGTGCTTCTCGCGCGGCCGGCCCGCCATCCCGCGGCCGGCCCGCCGTCACGCGGCCGGTCCGCCATCCCGCGGCCGGTCCGCCATCCCGGGCGTGCGAGACTCCTGACTTTTCGCCGCGACAGGATCCGGATGCCGCTGTGTCGGATCGTCTGCGACGAACACTCAGGAGTTCTGTGCGGGTGCGACGTCTCGCTCGTCGGCCAGATCCATCCCCGGTCCATCCAGGGGCCGCCGGACGAAACCGTTGCGCTCATAGAACGCCGCGCGGCCGCGGGCGGCGAAGAGTTGGACGTCGCGGACGCCGCGACGGTGCGCCTCGGCCACGAGCTGCCGGAGGATCTCGGCGCCGACACCGGCTCCGCGGGCGGTCTCGGCGACGATCATCTCGGTCACGAACGCGTGCAGGGCGCCATCGCTGATGAGACGGCCCATCCCGACCAGCGCTCCGGCGTCATCGCGGGCGCAGCACACGATCCAGCTCCCCGCGAGGGCGCGTTCGAAGGTGCCGGGAGGCCACTCGCCCCAACCGGTCTGGGCGTACAGGGCCGCGAACTCCGCGGCGGTCGGGGCGTCGAACGAATACCGCACGTCCCCGACGTTAGCGCGCCGCGATCTCCTCCCAGAACGGCGCGACGACCGCGGCGCTCACCCGCAGGTCGAGCAGGAGGAAACCGCGGTCCTCGGGGGAGCGCGAGACCCAGGATGCCAGCGCCTCGAGTTCGTCGACCGACTCCACCACCGCGCCCTCGGCGCCGAACCCCCGCGCGACGGCGGCGAAGTCGACCTGGGGGATCAGCATCGGGTCGGGATGCAGACCCTTGACGCCGTAGTTGAGGACCTCGGCGCCGTACTGCGCGTCGTTCCACACCACGGCGATACCGCGGCCGCCGGCGACGCGGATCGCCGTCTCGAGGTCGGCGAGGGCCATGAGCCCGCCGCCGTCGCCGGTGCTCAGCACGATCGTGGAGTCGGGGCGGGCGATCGCCGCTCCCGGAACGCTGGGGAAGCCGAGGCCGATCGACTGGTATGCCGTGCCGACCATGATCATGCGGTCGGGTGAGGCGACCGGCCAGTACATGTTCGACCAGCCCATGAAGTGGCCGCCGTCGTGCACGACCACCCGGTCCTCCGGCAGCAGCTCGGCGAGGCGGGCGGCCGCGGTGCGCGGGTCGAGCCGGCCGTCGGGACCGATCCCCTGACCCTCGGGCTGGCGCCGCGCGGCAGTGAGGTCGAGACCATTGCCCCACGTCGACGCGGCTGCGCCGCGCGGGCGCAGGCGTTGCGCGATCGCGACCGCGACGTCGGCGGCATCGCCCCGCACGTACCCGCCGACGTTCGGGTGCGTCGCGGTGGCCGCGAGATCGACCTGGAAGACGCGCGTGCCGGGTGCGAAGAGCTCCCCGAAGCGCATCGTGAACTGGTTCAGGCCCGCGCCGAAGACCACGGCGACGTCGGCCTCGTGCACGAGCTGCATCGCCCCGGGGGCGCCGAAGCCGCCCGCGACGCCGAGGTCGCGCGCGGGGTCGGAGAACAGGCCCCGCCCCAGCGCGCTGGTGGTGGTGAGGGATCCGGTGAGGGCCGCGAGGTCGTCGAGCGCCGGTCCCGCTTCGGCCAACCAGGCGCCGCGTCCGCCGAGCAGGACGGGGCGTTCGGCGGTCGCGAGCGCGTCGGCGATCTGGTCGATCACGCCGTCGGCGTAGGCGTCGAGCGGGGGGTGCTCCGGCGTCACCTGTGGTTCGGCGCCGGGGGCCGTGGCATCCGGGACCGCACCCGCCTCGCGGGTCGCGACATCGTAGGGGATGCCGACGACCACCGGCAGGCGATAGGTCAGGGCGTGCTCGATCGCGATGACGATCGTGGCGGCGGCGTCGCGGTGGCCCACCGTATAGGTGCGGGCGCCGACCGCCGAGGCGAGCGCGATCTGGTCGACGCCCCAGGGTCGGGGGCCCGAGGTCGGCTCGTCGCCGACGATGAGCACGAGGGGCGTGCGCGCCTGCACGGCCTCGGCGAGAGCGGTCAGCGTGTTCGTGAAGCCGGCGCCATAGGTCGCGGTGGCGGCGGCGAGGCGTCCGCATGCGCGGTAGTGCGCGTCGGCGGCGACGACCCCCGCGGCCTCGTGCCGCACGGCGACGAAGCTCGCCCGGGTGTCGCGACCGAGCGTGTCGAGGAAGTAGGCGTTGCCGTTGCCCATGACGCCGAAGACGGTGTCGGTATGGCGGGCGAGGGTGTGCGCGACGTGCGCGGAGACGGTGGGCATGACGAAGGAAGCCTTTCGAGACGGGACGGATGGATGCCGTATGTGTCTCGCGCTGTCCGCGCTACGTGCCCTTTTTTCGAGCAGCGACGCACGACCTCGTGCGCCTGACGGGATCGAGTATAGGGGCAGCCCCCTCCCGGAGCGCCCGCTCCTCGCCCGAGCCCGCGCGTGCCGCGCGTGAGGGGTCACTTTCTGTCGCTTCGGAGGTGCGCCAGGCGACAAGAATTGACCCCTCGCGCGCGCGGACGCGGGCGCCAGAACGCGTCAGAGCGCCTGGCGGATCGCCGCGGCGGCGGCCGTGAGGCGGGCGGCGATCGCGGCGTCGTCGGCGTCCGCCGCGACGTGGACCGCGGCGATCGCCGCGGGCTCGCGGCCCTGCACGGCGAGCGGCACGGCCACGGCCCGCAGTGACGGGACGACCTCGTCGTGGCTCGTCGCCCACCCGCGCTCGGCGGCGTCGGCGATCTCGGCCGCGAGGCGGGCGTCGACGTCGTCAGGCCAGCGCCGCGGCGGGAGCTGGGCGAGGATCGCTCGCCCGGGGGCTCCCCGGGTCACCGGATGCCGCGCCCCCGGCCGCTGCGCCACGGCGGTCACCGCGTGACGCGGCTCGACGCTGGTCAGCGTCACGCACTCGTCGTGGTCGAGCACGACGAGGAAGCAGGTCATGCCGAGCTCGTTCGCGGCGATCGTGAGTTCGGGCAGGGCTTCGGCCTGCAGGTCGGCGGCGACGCCCGCGGCCAGTGCGGCGAGGCCCGTTCCCAGGCGCACGGCGCCCGCGGCATCCCGTGTCACCAGACCGTGGTCTTCAAGCGTGCGCAGGAGCCGGTAGGCGACCGAACGGTGCAGGTCGACGCGGGCGGCGAGGTCGTCGATCGTCAGCGGCGTGCGCGCGTCGGCAAGCTCTTCGAGCAGACGGATGCCACGGCTCAACGTCTGAGAAGCGGGCGGCGCATCTTGCCGTGGGGACATGGGGCGACTAATCTCTCGTTCGATAGCTGAACGTTGCGTTCGAATATAGAACAGCGGCCGCGACGAGGCAACCCCGACATCGACGTCAGGAGAAACGATGCAGTTCCACCATCACGGCTACGTCTCGGGCGACCCCCGCGTGCAGAACGCGGCCGGCACCGGTATCGACAGGCCGGCGGAGCTCCCCGACGAGGTCGACGTGCTCATCGTCGGCTCGGGCCCCGCGGGCATGCTGCTCGCGGCGCAGCTGTCGCAGTTCCCGCAGCTGACCACGCGGATCATCGAGAAGCGCGACGGGCGCCTCGCCGTCGGCCAAGCCGACGGCATCCAGCCGCGCAGCGTCGAGACCTTCGAGGCCTTCGGGTTCGCGAACCGCATCACCGCCGAGGCGTACAACATCGGCTGGATGAACTTCTGGGCCCCCGACCCCGAGAACCCCGACCGCATCGTGCGCCACTCCCGCACCGAGGATTACGCGTACAAGATCAGCGAGTACCCGCACCTCATCGTCAACCAGGCGCGGGTGCTCGACTACTTCGCCGAGGCCGCCGCGAACGGCCCCGCGCGCATCACTCCCGATTACGGCGTCGAGTTCCTCGGCCTCGCCGTGGGTGTCGACGCCGTCGAGGTGCGCGTGCGCGCGGCGACGGGAGAGCGGACCATCCGCGCACGGTACGTCGTCGGCTGCGACGGCGCGCGCAGCGGCGTGCGCCAGGCGATCGGCCGCACGCACGTCGGGGTCGCTGCCCGGCACGCGTGGGGCGTGATGGACGTGCTCGTCGAGACGGACTTCCCCGATTGGCGCATCAAGTGCGCGATCAACGCCGTGGCCGGCAACATCCTGCACATCCCGCGCGAGGGCGGGTACCTCAGCCGCATGTACATCGACCTCGGCGAGGTCGCGGAAGACGACGATCACCGCGTGCGCCAGACGCCGCTCGAGGAGGTGATCGCCCGGGCGAACGCGATCCTGCACCCCTACACGATCGACGTGAGGCAGGTCGCCTGGCACAGCGTGTACGAGGTGGGCCACCGGGTGACCGATCAGTTCGTCGACGACCTCGACAACCCCCGCGTCTTCCTCACTGGAGACGCCTGCCACACGCACAGCGCCAAGGCCGGGCAGGGCATGAACGTGTCTATACAAGACGGCTTCAACCTCGGCTGGAAGCTCGGCCACGTGCTCACCGGCCTCGCCCCCGCCGATCTGCTGCGCACCTACGACGCCGAGCGCCGACCCGTCGCCCAGCAGCTCATCGACTTCGACCGCGAGTGGTCGGCGCTCATGGCCCGTAAGCCCGGCGAGATCACCGACCCCGACGAGCTCGCGACGTACTACCTCGCCACCGCCGAGTTCCCCTCCGGCTTCGGCACGCAGTACGCCCCGTCCGCGATCGTTTCGGGCGACGCGGCGGCGGAGCTGGCATCCGGATTCCCCGTCGGCAAGCGGTTCAAAAGCGCCGAGGTCGTGCGGGTGTGCGACGGCAACCCCGTGCACCTCGGGCATCACGCGAAGGCCGACGGGCGGTGGCGGATCTATGTTTTCGCGGATGCCGCAGGCTCGGCGCTGGCGGAATGGGCGGCGGAGGCGCACCGGATCGTCGAACGTTTCACGCCCGAGGGCGCCGACCTCGACGCGGTGTTCGATGTGAAGGCGATCTTCCCCGGGCGCTGGGAGGACGTCGTCGAGGTGCCGGCGCTGTTCCGGCCGCGGTCGGGCCCGCTCGGCCTCACCGACCTCGAGAAGGTCTTCGCCGCAGCGCCCTCGGCCTGGACGACCAGCGACATCTTCGTCGAGCGCGGCATCGGCGCCGAGGGGGCGGTCGTGGTGGTGCGGCCGGATCAGTACGTCGCCCACGTGCTGCCGCTGACCGACCCCGCCGGGCTCGAGCGATTCCTCGCCGGGGCGATGGCGGCGCACCCGGCATCCGCCGAGCCGGCGGCTACGCGCGTCGCGGCCGGCTCCGGCCCCTCGCGATAAACGCTCCGTCGAGTGAGAAACGTCGGCACGCGTCGTGTCTCGCTCGGATGGGCGTTTATCGAGCGGCCGAGGGGGCGCTGCCCCCCACTCCGGCGCTGCCCCGGGCCCGGGCCCGTCCTGCTGGCCACCGCGGCGAGCACACCGGGCGCCTTGTACGCAACGTATATCGGCACGCGTCCGCGCGCTGAGAAGAATGGGCGAGGAACCCCGCCCCGATCCAGGAGGACTCATGACTGATCCGCGCGAGAGCGAGCTGCTGGCATCCGTGCCCACCGGTCTGCTCATCAACGGCGAGTGGCGTGCGGCCGCGGGCGGCACGACCGTCGCCGTGAACGACCCGGCCACCGGCGACGTTCTGCTCGAGATCGCCGACGCCTCCGTCGATGACGGCGTGGCCGCGATGGATGCCGCGGCCGACGCGTTCCCGTCGTGGGCGGCGACCCCGGCGCGCGAGCGTGCCGAGATCCTCCGCCGCGCCTTCGACCTGCTGCAGGAACGCAAGGAAGACGTCGCGCTGCTGATGACGCTCGAGATGGGCAAGCCCCTCGCTGAGGCGCGTGGTGAGGTCGGATACGGCGGCGAGTTCCTGCGCTGGTTCAGCGAGGTCACCGCCCACACCCAGGGCCGCTACGGCGCGAACCCCGAGGGCACGGGCCGCATGATTGTCACGCAGCACCCGGTGGGGCCCTGCTACCTGATCACGCCGTGGAACTTCCCCCTCGCCATGGCGACCCGCAAGATCGCACCGGCGCTCGCCGCCGGCTGCACGGTGGTCATCAAACCCGCCACCCTCACACCGCTCACCACGCTGTTCTTCGCGCAGATCCTGCAGGATGCCGGCCTCCCGGCGGGCGTGGTCAACGTCGTCACCACCACGAACACCGGCCCGGTGTCGGAGCGCATCATCTCCGACCCGCGCCTGCGCAAGCTCTCGTTCACCGGGTCGACCCCCGTGGGCGTGAAGCTGCTGCAGCAGGCCGCGCCCGGGGTGCTTCGCACGTCGATGGAGCTCGGCGGGAACGCGCCCTTTGTCGTGTTCGACGACGCCGACCTCGACAAGGCGGTCGAGGGCGCGATGCTGGCGAAGTTCCGCAACATCGGCCAGGCCTGCACCGCCGCCAACCGCTTCATCGTGCAGCGCAGCGTCGTCGAGGAGTTCACCCGCCGCGTCACCGAGCGGGTGCAGGGCATGAAGATCGGTCGCGGCACCGAGGAGGGCGTGCAGATCGGCCCCCTGATCGACGACCGCGCGGTCGACAAGGCCAAGACCCTCGTGGGGGATGCCGTCGAGCGCGGCGCCACGGTCACCACCGGCGGGTCGCCGGTCGAGGGCCCCGGCACGTTCTTCGAGCCGACCGTGGTGTCGGACGTGCGGCCGGGCAGCGACATCCTGCGCGAGGAGATCTTCGGGCCGGTGCTCGCGATCATCCCGTTCGACGACGAGGACGACGCCGTGCGCCTCGCCAACGACACCGAGTACGGCCTCGTCTCCTACGTCTTCACCGAGTCGCTCGCCCGCGGTCAGCGCATGATCGACAAGCTCGAGACGGGGATGATGGGCCTCAACGTCGGCGTCGTCTCCAACGCCGCGGCCCCCTTCGGCGGCTGGAAGCAGTCGGGCCTCGGCCGCGAGGGCGGCGACGAGGGCATCCACGAGTACCTGCAGACGAAGTACACGCTGACGGCCAACCCCTACGCGTAAGCCCCGGATGCCACGGCCCCCGCGCTCCATCGAGCGCCGGGGCCGTGGCATCCGCCGTTCGTGTCCTCGATCGGGGCTGCGCCCGCGCGGTGCTGCGCTCCGAAATCTCGGTGACGATCGACGCCCCGGCGGCTCGATCCGGGCGGTTCGTCGCTGATCTTCCGGAGCACGGCACGGCGCCACCGCGGTACCGCCCCGCGGCGCCGCCCGTCCCGTCGCCCCGCCGGGCCCGAGCCCGGATGCTCGGCTCAGCGCCGCGTCGACTCGCCCGGCACCAGCTCGACGGGGACGACAGCCCGGTCGCCCTCGCCGCCCGACATGAGCGTGTCGAGGATGTCCATCGCGCGGGCGGCGATCTTGCCCCAGTCCTGGCGGACGGTGGTGATGGTGGGCGAGATCTGCCGCGTCCAGCCGACGCCGTCGAAACCGCACAGCAGCAGGTCTTCCGGCACCGAGCGTCCCTCCTGCAGCGCGCGGAAGAACGCCCCCACCGCGTGCAGGTCGCTGACGGCGAAGACGGCGTCGACGTCGGCGTCGGTCTCGAGGAGCTCGGCCATGGCGCTCTGCCCGCCGTCCATGCCGTAGTCCTCGCCGATGATGAGCACGTCGTCGGCGGCGAAGCCGCGGTCGGCGAGGCCTGCGAGAAAGCCCTCGCGCCGCTCCTTCGTCGACGGCAGATACCCCTCGCCGCCGAGCATCGCGAAGCGGGTGCCGCCGGCATCGACCAGATGGTGCGCGGCGACGCGTCCGCCGCCGAAGTTGTCGGAGCGCACCCACCCGCCGATGAGCGCCGAGTCGGCGGGCTCGTCGCACGCGACGATCGGCACGGGGCTGGCCTGCAGGCGATGCACGCCCGAGCGCGGCGGTCGAGACGGCGACAGAAGCACTCCGTCGGTGGTGCGGACGAGGTTCTCGAGCGCGTCGAGCTCGATGTCGGGCTGGTAGTCCGACCCGGCGAGCACCAGCGACCAGTCGCGGCGGGCGCCCTCGCGTTCGAACGCGTGCGCCAGCTCGGCATAGGCCGGATGCCGCACGTCGGGCAGCACGATGCCCACCGTCGTCCGGTCGGTGCGTCGACGCCCCGACGCGCGCGGGTACCCGACCCGCTGCGCCGCCTCGAGCACGCGATCACGCAGCTTCGGACTCACCCCGCGGTTGCCGGTGAGGGCGTTGCTGGCGGTGGCGAGGCTGACCTTCGCCTCGGTCGCCACCTCTTGGAGGGTCGGCGTCCGGCCTGGACCGTCGGTCATTCGGCATCCCCCCGCCGCGAGTGTACCCACTCCGGCGGAAGGGAATGGGCCGCCACGGCGCGGACGATGTCGGCCAGAGTCGCCGCCTGCGCCGCGAACGCGCGCGCGCCCCACCCGGCGTCGGCCGTGGTGGGATCGCCGATGACGCCCGACGCCGAGAGGTCGTCGACGTGCCACGGAACGCTCACCGCTCCGAACGGGCGGGTGAGCGATGCGGCGGCCGCGGTGACCTCGGCCAGACCGTCGGCGCGTGCGGCATCCCTTCGCACGGCGGCGGGGTCGAGGGAGAGCATCACGCTCGTCTCGTAGTGGCCCGCGTGGGCGTCCAGGTCGCCGGTCGTCACCCCCTCGGTGAGCTCGGGCGGCAGCGGGAGCCCCGGCACGTGCACGGCGAACGCCGCGAGTCCCCGCCGCTCCCGCAGCTGACGGCATGCGACGTGCAGCAGCTCGGGATTGCCGCCGTGGCCGTTGACGAAGAGCAGGCGACGGATGCCGCTCGCGGCGACGCCGCGGCCGATGTCGTCGGCCAGGGCGAGCAGCGTGTCGGGCGAGAGGCTGATGGTGCCCGGCCGCCCGGCGTGCTCGGGGGAATAGCCGAACGGTATGGCCGGGAGCACCCAGGTCGCGACGTCTTTCGCGACGCGGGCGGACGCCGCCGCCGCGAACGCCGCCGCGATGACCGTGTCGGTGGTCACGGAAAGGTGGGGGCCGTGCTGTTCGGTCGCTCCGACGGGCACCAGTGCGACCCCGTCCCGATCGGCGATGCGCGCGATCTCGGTCGACTCGGGCATGTCAGTGCAGTCCGAGCAGCACCCGCGCCTCGGCCCGTGCCGCGGGATCGGTGTCGTACACGCCTCGCGAGGCGAGCGAGAACGCCGTCGAGCCGACGGTGCGCTCGCCGCGCGCCCACATGCACGCGTGCTGCGCGGTCAGCCTCACGAGCACGCCTTTCGCGTCGAGCGTCTCGGAGACGACCGCGGCGATCTGGTCTGCCAGGCGTTCCTGCATCTGCGGGCGGGCGGCGAGCACACGTAGCATCGCGTCGAAGTCGCCGATGCCCGCCAACGAGCGGTCGGGAAGGTAGACGACCGACACCACCCCCTGGAACGGCAGCAGGTGATGCTCGCACATCGAGGAGTAGGGGATGTCGTGCACGGCGACGGGTCCGGGGTAGACGCCCTCGATGGGCTCGCCGCCGCCGAGCGCGCGATGCGGGTCGCCGTCCATCCCTGCGAACAGGTCGAGGCCGGCGTGCGCGACCCGTCGGGGCGTGTCGACGAGGGTGGGGTGGTCGGTGTCGAGGCCGATCGCGCGCATGTACATGCGGATGCCCGCTTCGGCGGCATCCAGATCGGGGGTGGCGTGCGTGGTGGCGACGGGCATGAGGTCGGTCATGAGACGGCCTTTCGGGGGATCAGTGGAACAGGAGCGCGCTGGCGCGGTCGACGTAGGCGTGGAACTCGGGAGTGCTCGTCATCTCGAGCGTGCGAGGCCGGGGCAGGTCGATGTCGATGACCTCCTTGATGCGACCGGGGCGCGGGCTCATCACCGCGACCTGGTCGCTGAGGAAGACCGCCTCCTGCACCCCGTGCGTGACCATCACGGTGGTCGCGCGCTGCTCGCTCCACAGGCGCTGCAGCTCGACGTTGAGGCGCTGGCGGGTGACGTCGTCGAGGGCGCCGAACGGCTCGTCGAGGAACAGCACGCTCGGGCGCAGGGCCAGTGCCCGAGCGATCGCCACGCGCTGGCGCATGCCGCCCGACAGCTGCCACGGGCGCGATTTCGCGAACTGCTCGAGTCGCACGAGATGAAGCAGCTCGTTCACCCAGTCCTCGTCGACGGGGAGACCGGCGATCTCGAACGGCAGGGCGATGTTGCGCTCGACGGTGCGCCAGGGCAGCAGTGCGTGGTCTTGGAAGGCGATGCCGAAAGCGTGGGTGCGGCGGAGGGCTGCGGGGGTGAGGTCATTGACGGTCGCGGTGCCCGACGTGGGGGTATCGAGGCCCGCGAGCATGCGCAGCACCGTCGACTTGCCGCAGCCCGACGGCCCGAGCAGCGACAGGAACGACCCGCGCGGGGTGTCGAGGTCGACGCCGTCCACCGCGACGACGGGACCGCCGCGGGCCGCGAACTGGCGCGTGAGGGCGCGGATGTGCACACCGGACTCGGTCATGCGTGGCCTTTCTGGGCGGGGGTCGAAGCGCGCGGGGGGAAGCGGCCGGCGAGCAGCAGCGTCTCAGCCGCGACGACCAGGCCGTAGGCGGCGAGCGAGAGCAGCACCGTGATCACCACGAGCGTCCACAGCAGGCCGTAGTCGGAGTACGACTTGCTCGTCAACAGGTTGGCGCCGAGACCCTCGAACGAGAACAGGAACTCGTACAGGGTCGCCGCCGACACGGTCGCGGGGGCGGCCAGCTTCAGCCCGGCGAACAGCGAGGGGAGGGATGCCGGCAGTTGCACGAACCGCAGCAGCGTCCATCGTCCACCGCCGTACGCGCGCACGAGGTCGACCGTCTCGGCGGAGGTCGAGGTGAGACCCGCGCCGATGTTCATCAGCAGCGGGAAGAACGTCACCACCGCAGCCACGGCCGCCGCGGTGAGGATGCCCGAGCCGAAGACGGCGTAGATGACCGGAGCCATGGCGATGAGCGGCACCGTCTGCAGCAGCAGGGCGAGCGGCAGGAAGATCGAGCGCAGCGCGCGCGAGGCGGTGAGGGCGACCGCGCCGATGAACCCGGCGGTGACGCCGAGCAGCAGTCCGACAGCACTGTGCCCGAGCGTCACACCGATCATCGGTGCGAGCGCGGCGCGTCGTTCGCCGGCGTCGAAGGGTTTGCCGCCCCCGTCGACGAAGAGGTAGCGCCACACGTCGATGGGCGTCTTCGCGAGGTAGGGGCTGAGTCCGGAGAGGGTGATCGCGAGCTGCCAGCCCAGCAGGAGCAGCAGCGCGGTGGCGAGCGTGCACAGGGTCGTCCAGACCCAGGCGGGCGTGCGGGTCATCGTGTGCTCCCGGTGTGTGCCGTCCAGGGTGCGAGAAGACGGCCGAGCACGGCGATCGCGCCGTAGCCCGACGCCGAGACGACAGTGGCCAGCAGGGCGATCGCCCACATGCCGGTGTAATCGCCGACGTACTGCTGCGAGATGAGCAGTCGGCCGGCACCCTCGTCGACGCCGACGGTGAAGAATTCACCCGTCATGGCTCCGAGGAACGCCGCCGGAGCCGCGAGCTTCAACGCGGCGAGCAGCGCCGGAATGGCCGAGATCACCCGCACCTTGCGGATCGCCATCGGGGCCCCGCCGCCGTACGCGTGAACGAGATCGATCTGCGCGGGCGCAGCGGAGCGAAGCCCCAGCAGCACCCCCACCACGAGCGGGAACTCCACGGCCAGCAGCGCCAGCACCACGCTGACGGCCCGGCTGCCCGAGGGGCTCAGGAGCACCACGATGGGCGCGATCGCCGCCGCCGGCGCGCACGCCGCGACGACCCCCAGCTGCGAGGCGAACGGACCCAGAGTGGGGGCGATCATGACCAGGATGCCGAGCACCAGCGCGATCACCACCGCGAGGGCGTACCCGGTCAGGGCCGCACCGGCGGTCGCGGCGAGGCCTTCGGCGTAGGCGCCGCCGAACAGCCCGGACAGTGCGCGGGCGAAGACGGGCAACGGGGGAGGCACGGGCCCGGCGCTGCCGTTGGCGCGCTGGTAGACCGTGACGGCGACGATGTGCCAGGCGACCAGCAGCACGGCCAGGCCCGCGGCGCCGTAGAGGACGCCGCGCACAGGTGTCGGGCTCATGACGCGGCGTCCTCTCTGTGCGGTCCGGTGGGTGTCGTTCAGGATGCCGGGACGGTGAAGCCCGGGATCAGGTCGGGGTTCTCGGCGTACACCTCTTCGAGGAGCGAGGTGTCGAACATGCTCGGGTCGGCCGTGATGCCGGCGGCGGCGAGCGAGGAGACCGCCTGGTCGATGAGATCGGGCGTGAGCGTGAAGATGCCGTTCTTCACGGTGTCCTTGGTGAGCATGAACGAGGGCAGCACGCCCGCGGAGTCGACCTGCAGCTGGCGGTCGAGGCCGTTGTCGGCGCCGCCGTGCTTCATCGCGATGTCGGCGATGGCATCCGTGCCCTTGTCGAGGGCGGTGTTCCAGCCCTCGATGCTCGCCTTCATGATGGCTTTGAGCTCGTCGCGGTTCTCGCTGAGCGCCTTTTCGCTGACCACGACCGCGTCTCCGAACTGGGCGTAGTTCGCGTCGGCGAACGACATGGTCACGACGTCGCCGCCGGCGTTCTTGACCGCGATCGGGTAGTTGGTCAGGAAGCCGATGAGGGCGTCGACCTCACCGTTCATGAGCGGGTCGATGCCGCTGGGCACCGAGACGAACTCGACGGTGTCGGAGGGCAGGTCGTTGGCCTCGAGTACCGCTTCGACGGCGAGCTTGCCGCCCGCGTCGACGCCGATGCGCTTGCCCTTCAGGTCGTCGACGGTGCGGATGGGGTTGGCCGCGAGCGAGACGAAGCCCACGGGGTTCTTGACGAACTGGGCCCCGATGATCTTCAGGCCGGCGCCGTCGTTGATCGCCCCGGTGATGCCGGTGAGATCGGACGCGAGGCCGATCTGCGCCTGACCGCCGAGGACGAGGTCCCACGAGTTGGTGTTGCCGCCGCCGGCGATGAGGTCGACGCCGTCGAACCCGGCGTCGGTGTAGTCGCCGTCGTCCTCGCCGAAGTAGTAGCCGGCGAATTCGTAGTTCTTGATCCAGCTGAGGGCGACGCTGGCGGTGCCGAACGAGTCCGACGATGCGTCGCCGGACGATGCGGCGGGCGAGGCGCAGCCGCTGACGGTCAGGGCAAGGAGCAGGGCGCCGGCCGCGCCGACGGTGACGCCCCGGCGGCGGCGGCGCGCGGTGCGAGTGGGCGACGAGGGAGCGGGGAGCGGGGCGGTGCGAAGGTGTGACATGTCGGGAGCCTCCGTATCGGTGAGTGTCCCGCCAATGTAAATGTTTTACTTTTCGTGAAGAGGCCGGTGATGTGTCGTTTGCGTTTCGTGGCTCTGGATCGCGCGTGCGGTCGGAACGTGGCGGAGCCGGCCGCCCTCCCTCGCCGGCGGTACCCGCGCCCGGCTCTCAGGTGCGACTGCGGCGTCCTCGCCGGGCGCGCGCGGGTCAGCCGTCCGCGGCGTCGGAGCGCCGCGGTATCCCCAGATCGAGGGCGTCAGCCGTTCGCGTGGCGATCCAGGAACGCGAAGACCTCGGCGTCGTCGACGCCGGGGAACATGCCGCGGGGCAGGGGCGAGAACATGTGCCGGTGCACCCGTGCGCTCGGCCAGGCCTTGCCCTGCCAGCGTTCGGCGGCTTCGGCGTCGGGGCGTCGGCAGCACGACTCGTCGGGGCAGCGCGACACGCCCCGTTTCGACGTCTCGCGTCCACGGAACCACCGCGCATCGTCGAACGGCACGCCCACGGTGATCGAGAAGTCGCCGTCGCTGGTCGTGCCGGTCTGCGTCGAGCACCAGAAGGTCCCCGCGGGAGTGTCGGTGTACTGGTAGTGCTCGGTGGTGCGGTTGTGTTCGGCGAATGCCGACCGCGCCGAGAACTTCTTGCAGACGACTTGTCCCTCCACGGATCCGGTCACATCCGTCGGCAGGGGAAGTCCGTCGTTCTCGTATACGCGTGAGATCGCGCCGTCGCCGTCGACGCGCAGGAAATGCAGCTTGATGCCGAGGTGCGTCGTCATGAGGTTCGTCATGCGCATCGCGGCGGCCTCGTGAGTGACGCCGAAGGCGTCGCGGAAGTCCTCGACGGCGAGGTTGCGGTCTTTCTTCGCCTGCGCGAGGAAGGCGACCGAGCTCGTCTCGGGCATGAGGCAGCACGCGGCGTAGTAATTGATCTCGAGGCGCTGCTGCAGGAAGTCGGCGTAGTCGGTGGGCGGTCGATGCCCGAGCAGGCGGTGGGCCATCGCCTGCAGGGCCATCGACCGCAGGCCGTGCCCGCCGGGGATGGAGGCGGGCGGAAGGTAGATGCGGCCGTTCTCGAGGTCGGTGACCGAGCGGGCCGAGTGCGGCAGGTCGCTGACGTAGAGGAGGTCGAACCCGAGCTGCTCGGCCATGATGCTGACGGTGCGGTGCGTGAGGGCGCCGGTGGTGTGCCCGGCTGCTTTGAGCTGCTTCTCGGCGAGGCGCTCGATCTCGGGGAGATGGTTCGCCGTCTCGCGCATGCGCAGGCGCAGCTCGGTGTTCGCGCGGCGGGCCTCTTCGGGGCTGGCGATGGTGGCCCGCTCCCGACGCTGCAGCTCGCGGTGCAGGCCGAGCACGGCTTCGATGGTGTCGTCGCTCGTGCCCTTCGTGACCTTGACCGGGGGGATGCCGAGCTGGCGGAAGAACGGGCTGGTCTGGGCCCGATCGAGTTCGATCTCCAGGGCCGCGCGTCGGTTCGGCGGCTCGCTCGAGAGCAGCTCGGTCACCTCGGTCTCGGTCGCGCGGGCGATCTCCTGCAGGAGAGACAGCTTGGGTTCGCGCTTGCCGTTCTCGATGAGGCTGAGCTGGCTGCCCGCCACACCCACCAGCGCGCCCAGCTCGTCGAGTGTGAGCCCCCGAGACAGGCGGTGGTGACGGATGCGATGACCCAGGGTGGTGAGCTCGAACGACGACGCCATTCCTTGACCATAGCGAAAGAAACCGAATTCTTGCCAGACATTTCGTTGGAAAAGGGGGCCTGGAACCCCCCACCATGGAGGAACGACACCGAGTTTGCTCTCAACCGAGGAGAACGACATGGCTCTCGCCGACATCTTCAGCTCCACTCCGCGCACCGCCGCGCCCGCCGCTCGCACTCCCCGCCCCGGACACGGAGTCCGTCCGGCCGTCCAGGGCCCGGGTCTCGCCGCTCTCACCGCCTGGGTCGACCAGGTCGCGGCCCTCACGCAGCCCGACCGCATCCACTGGGTCGACGGCTCCGCCGCCGAGAACGACGCGCTGCTGCGCGAGATGGTCGACGAGGGCAAGCTCATCAAGCTCAACCCCGAGTGGCGTCCCGGTTCGTACCTGGCCCGCTCGCACCCCGGCGACGTCGCTCGTCTTGAGTCGCGCACCTACATCGCCTCCGAGAGCGAAGAGGATGCCGGGCCCACCAACAACTGGATCGCCCCGGCCGAGATCCGGGAGACGCTGAACGGCGTCTTCGAGGGCTCGATGCGCGGGCGCACGATGTACGTCGTGCCCTTCTCGATGGGCGCGGTCGGCGGCCCCCTCAGCCACATCGGCGTGCAGATCACCGACAGCGCCTACGCCGTGGCATCCATCGGTGTCATGACGCGCGTGGGCACGGCGGTGCTCGAGCAGATCGCCCAGGGCGCCCCGTGGGTGAAGACCGTCCACTCCGTCGGTGCCCCGCTCGCGCCGGGCGAGGCCGACGTCACCTGGCCCTGCAACGACGAGAAGTACATCGTGCACTTCCCCGACACCCTCGAGGTGTGGTCGTTCGGCTCGGGCTACGGCGGCAACGCGATCCTGGCGAAGAAGTGCTTCGCCCTGCGTATCGCCTCGGTCATCGGCCGCGACGAGGGCTGGCTCGCCGAGCACATGCTGCTCATCCGCGTGATCGACCCGAAGGGCAAGGCCTACCATGTGGCGGCGGCTTTCCCGTCGGCCTGCGGCAAGACCAACCTCGCGATGCTGCGCCCCACCATCCCCGGTTGGCGCGTCGAGACCCTCGGTGACGACATCACGTGGATCCGCCCCGGCGAAGACGGGCGCCTGTGGGCCATCAACCCCGAGGCCGGCTTCTTCGGCGTCGCCCCGGGCACGGGGGAGTCGACCAACGTCACCGCGATCGAGACGCTGTGGGGCAACACGATCTTCACGAACGTGGCGCTGCGCCCCGACGGCGACGTGTGGTGGGAGGGCCTGACCGACGAGGCGCCGCCGCACCTGACCGACTGGCAGGGCAACCCGTGGACGCCCGCGTCGGGCCGCCCGGCCGCGCACCCCAACTCCCGCTTCACGGTCGGCGCCGCGCAGTGCCCGCAGATCGCGGAGGACTGGGAGGCTCCCGAGGGCGTGCCGCTCGACGTCATCCTGTTCGGCGGTCGACGCGCGACGAACGTGCCGCTCGTCGTCGAGGCCACCGACTGGTCGCACGGCGTCTTCATCGGCTCGACGGTTTCTTCGGAGAAGACCGCCGCGCAGGAAGGCACGGTCGGCGAGCTGCGCCGCGACCCCTTCGCGATGCTGCCCTTCTGCGGCTACAACATGGGCGACTACTTCGGTCACTGGCTGAGCGTCGGGCAGAAGCTGCGCTTCGATCGTGCGCCGCGCATCTTCCAGGTCAACTGGTTCCGCAAGGGTGACGACGGCCGCTTCCTCTGGCCCGGCTTCGGCGACAACGCCCGCGTCATCGACTGGATCATCCGCCGGGTCGACGGTCAGGTCGACGCCGTGGAGAGCCCCATCGGACGTCTGCCGAAGATCGAGGACCTCGACCTGTCGGGCCTCGACCTGCCGGCCGCCGACCTCGTCGAGCTGTTCTCGGTCGACGCCCGCTCGTGGCTGGCCGAGGCCGACATGACCGAGGAGTTCTACGACACCTTCGGCTCGCACCTGCCGGCGGCGCTCCGCGCCGAGCTCGCGTCGCTGCGGTACCGCCTGCAGCGGGCCTGATTCCGCTCGCTCCGCCCCGCCGTCTCGCGGCGGCGGAGCGAGCGTCTCGACTCGACGCCCCTCCCGTTCTTGGCGCGCGGGAGGGGCGTCGTCGTGCGCGCGCGTTCCGGGCCACGCGCGCGCAGCGGCCAGGCCCGCACGGTCACGCGTTCCGCGTCATGCGCGCGGTCAGGCCCGCACGGCCACGCGTTCCGCGTCGTGCGCGCGGTCAGGCCCGCACGGTCACGCGTTCCGCGTCATGCGCGCGGTCAGGCCCGCACGGTCACGCATAAACGCTGTCCGCGCGCAGAAACGCGAGCACAGCGCGTTTGTGTACGCAGATCGCGTTTATGGCGCGTTCTCGGCGCCGGCGGGGTTACGCCGCGACCGCCCGGGCCTCAGACCAGAAGCTGGTGCTTCGCCAGGTCGCGGTACAGGGGAGTGGATGCCACGAGCTCGCTGTGCGTGCCCTGGCCGACGACGCGGCCGTCTTGCAGCACGACGATGAGGTCGCTGTCGACGACCGTCGAGAGGCGGTGCGCGATCACGAGCAGTGTCCGGTCGGTCGCGACGGCGTCGATCGCCTCGCGCATGCGCTGTTCGTTGACGCCGTCGAGCGACGAGGTCGATTCGTCGAGCAGCAGCACCGGGGGAGCGGCCAGCAGCGCTCGCGCGATGGCGAGGCGCTGACGCTCGCCGCCCGACAACATGACGCCGTCCTCGCCGACGGGGGCGTCGACGCCGAGGGGATTCCGCTCGAGCACGTCGCCGAGGTTCACCGCGCGCAGCACCCGCTCGCAGTCGGCGTCGGATGCCGCGGGTGAGGCGAGGCGCAGGTTGTCGGCGATCGTGCCGGCGAGTGTCGGGGCGTCTTGCTCGACGTACCCGAAGCGGGCGCGCAGCTCGTCGCGCGGAAGGTCGCGGGCGTCGATGCCGTCGATCAGCACGGTGCCGTCGGTCGGGTCGTAGAAGCGCTCGACGAGCGAGAGGATCGTGCTCTTGCCCGCACCCGACGGGCCCACCAGCGCGACCCGCGACCCGCGGGGCACGGTGAACGACACGCCCCGCAGCACCTCGTCGTCCGTCTCGGCGGGCAACTCGCCGGCGTCCAGGTGCACGTCGGCCAACACAGAACGCGCTTCTTTCGCCGCGGCCTCGCGCGCCTTGACGACGTGATCCGGGTAGCGGAACCGCACATCGCGGAAGGCGATCGCCGCGGCATCCGTCGTCCGCGGTCCGCTCGCCGCGGGCGCGTCTTTGACCGTGGCGGATGCCTGCGGCTGCGAGGGGGCGCCGGCCGACGAGGTCGCGCGTACCCGGTCGTCATCGTCTTCGAGGGGCAGGTCGAGCACTTCTTGGATGCGCCCCAGTGCGCCCAGTGCCTGGTTCACCGACGTGATGGCCCCGACAGCCGAGGCCAGCGGCTGCACGAGCAGGAACAGGAAGATCACGAAGGTGACGAGGGAGGCGACGTCGATGGCGCCGGATGCCACGCGGTACCCGCCGACGCCGAGCACCACCAGCAGCGAAACCTGCAGGGCGACGAAGGCGATCGGCACGATGAGGGCCGACACCCGCGCGATGCGCACACCGGCCTCGTAGGCCGCGGTGGCGGCGCCGGTGACGGCGGCTGTTTCGCGGTCGGTGGCGCCGGCGGCACGGATGGTGCGGATCGAGCCCACCGCCCGCTCGACTCCCGACGACAGTTCGCCCGCCTTGGCCTGCTGCGCGGCGGATGCCGAGCGGATCCGCGTGCTGAGCAGCACGACGACCGCCAGAGAGGTGCCCACGACCACGACGATGAGTGCGAGCAGCAGTGGGTCGATGAACGCCATCGCGATGACCGCGCCGACGAGGATGAGCGCGTTGCCCACGGCATCCGCGAAGCCCTGCGTGAGCACCGCGTAGAGCAGTGTCGTGTCGGTGCCGACTCGCGAGACCAGGTCGCCGGTGCGGCGCGCGTCGAACTCGCTGACCGGCAGGCGCAGGATGCGGGCGATGAGCCGCTTGCGCGACGAATACACCACCGCGGTGCCGGTGCGCTGCAGCAGGTAGTGCTGGAACCCCGAGATCACCGACGACACCACGACGAAGCCCACGAGCAGCCACACGAGGGCGCCGAGGGGCACGGCGTTCTGAACGCGCGAGATGACCTGTCCCACGAGCAGCGGCTGGGCGAGCGTGGTGGCGGCCCCGAGCACGCTCAGCACCGCGACGACGACGAGGGTGCGCGTGTGTTCGAGCAGGAAGGGCAGAAGCTGACGGAACGACGCGCGCGGGCCCTCGGGCACGCGGCGACCGCGCCGACCGCGCCCGGAAGCGGGAGAAGACATGCAGACCTCGGGAAGGGAAATGGGGTTGCTTCGACCGTACCTCTCGCCGCTATGCGCGGGCGGCAGCGCACACCTCCTGCAGCGACAGCATCGCGCGCACCCCCAGCGCCGGTCTGCACCGTTGTGCAGGAGATGTGCGCGCGCCGGCCCGGGCCGCGCAGGTAGAGGGGAGTCGAGGGGACAGTCGGGTGGCGCACACCTCCGGCGAGAACGCCCCGCGCGGCCTGCCACGACCCGCCGGCCCGGGCCGCGCAGGTGAAGGGGAGTCCGGGGGACTGGCGGGTGGCGCACACCTCCGGCGAGAACGCCCCGCGCGGCCTGTCATGACCCGCCGGCATCGAATCTGCAGGAGTCGTGCCCGATCCGACGCCGAGAACGACGGATGCCACGAGGCCGAGGCCCCGTGGCATCCGATGTCCCGTCAGACGGCGGGTTACGGCGCGATCGCTCCGGCGGCGATGTTGTCGTCGTAGTCGACGTCTTTGGTCTCGGGCGAGAGCACCAGGGCGATGAGGGTGAGCACACCCATGGCCGACAGGTAGAGGCCGACCAGCCACGGGTTGCCCTCGCCGGTCGCCCAGAGCGCCACCGCGACGATGGGGGCCAGGGCCGCGCCGAGGATCGACGAGACGTTGTACGAGATGGCCGAACCGGTGTAGCGGGTGTTGGTCGGGAACAGCTCGGGCAGCACCGCGCCCATGGGACCGAACGTCGAGCCCATCAGCAGGAAGCCGAACACGAGGAACGCCTGCACGAGCGCGCCCGTGAACTTCGGATCGGCGTGCGGCAGCAGGAAGACCGAGAACGTCAGACCGAACACGATGATCGCGATGGTCACGCCGATGAGCAGGCGCTTGCGGCCGATCGCATCGGCCACGGGGCCCGACAGCATCGTGAAGACGCCGAAGAACACCACGCCGATGATCTGCATGATCACGAAGTCGGTGTACCCGAAACCGAGCCCCGGCACGTAGGCGGCGGCGTCAAACGCGGTGCCGGCTTTCTCGGCTGCGGCGGCGGCGCCCTCGAGCGTGGGCTTGGTGCCGTACGAGAGCGTGAAGCTCGTCATCAGGTAGAACAGCACGTACGTCGCCAGCATGATGAACGTGCCGAGGATCAGCTGCTTCCAATTGCGGCGCACGACCTCGCCAAGGGGGAACTTGCGGATCGCACCGCTCTTCTCGGCCTTGGCGAACGACTCGCTCTCGACGAGCTTGAGGCGTACGTACAGGCCCACGATGACCATCACGGCCGAGAACAGGAACGGCACGCGCCAGCCCCAGGCGAGGAACTCCGCCGAGCGCTGCGCGGTGCCGTCGGGGTGCGGCAGGGCGAAGTTGATGACGAGGAACACCGTGTTGGCGATGATGAAGCCGATCGGGGCGCCCAGCTGCGGGAACGTGCCGAACAGGGCGCGCTTGCCCTTCGGGGCGTTCTCGGTCGCGACGAGGGCCGCACCCGACCACTCGCCACCGAGGGCGAAGCCCTGCGCGAGGCGCATGATCAGCAGCAGCACGGCCGCCCAGACGCCGATCTCGTTGAAGGTGGGCAGGCAGCCGATGAGGAAGGTCGCGACACCCATCGTGAGAAGGGATGCCACGAGCGTCGCCTTGCGTCCGAAGCGGTCGCCGAAGTGGCCGAAGACGATGGCGCCGAGGGGGCGCGCGACCATGGCGGCGCCGAAGACGCTGAACGACAGCAGCAGCGAGGTGGTGTCATTGCCCGTGGGGAAGAACAGCACGGGGAAGACCAGCACCGCGGCCGTGGCGTAGGCGTAGAAGTCGTAGAACTCGATCGTCGTGCCGACGAGGCTCGCGGTGATGACACGCGAACGCGGATTGGCCGGGACGGCGGCGGAGCGGGTGGTGGGGGATGAGGAGGTCATGAGCGCCTGACGAGAGGGTCGAACGGTCGCGTCCGGGGTCGGACGCGGCGGTGTCGCGCGCGCTCGCGGGGGTGGATGCGGGCGTGGAGGCGAAGAATCACCGGGACGTCCCCGCGTCAGGGGCGTCAGACCCTCCAGTCTATGCGTGCGCTGAGCGGACAATGGGCGCCGTCGCCCGGGCGGCCACGGGATCCGCGGCCGACGGGTGAGCGGACCTGCGTCCGGGCGCTCGAGCTTCATCGCCCACGGATTCCGCTGTCTGCCGGGTGAGCGAGACGGCGTCCGGGCGATCAGCGCCAGATGACCGCCAGCGCTGCGTTGAGCAGGGTCAGGATGCCGATGAGCCAGAAGATCGCGGAAGGCAGCGCGTCCGTGCGCTTCTGTCGAGCCGACCCGATACCGAGCAGGGCACCGATGACGAGCAGCACGACCAGCTTGATCGCGATCTTCGGGTAGTTCAGGTCGTGGTCGAGGCCCCAGGGGGCCGACAGAGCCAGGCCCGAGACCAGGGAGACACCCAGGGCGGGGTTCATCAGCCGGGTGATGCGGGTGCGGCGCGCCACGGCCTCGACGACCCACGCGCCGAACAGCACCGCGAAGCCGACGAGGTGCACGAGGATGACGACGTTGCGCAGGATCTCCATACCGGTCAGGTTATGGATGCCGTGCCGCGGTCGCCAGCAAGGCGGGCCTCACCGTGGGCCGCCGACATGAGGTCCCTGAGCCTGTCGAAGGGACCGGCCCCACGGTGACCCCGGTGGCTTCGACGGGCTCAGCCACCTCGTTGTGGGCGGCCGCCTGGGCTTGTCGAAGGGTCCGGCCGCGGGGCGTTCCGGTGGCTCGGCAGGCTGAGCCACCTCAGGCCCCGAGCCCGCCCGGTGGGCCGCGCTCAGCCGCGCAGCTCCCGCAACACCAGAGCCGTGCGGATCGCCGCGTCGGCGGCTTCCTCGCCCTTGTCCTCCTTGGATCCCTCGAGTCCCGCGCGATCGAGGCCCTGCTGCTCGTCGTCCAGTGTGAGCACACCGAAGCCGACGGGCTTGCCGGCGTCCAGCGCCACGCGCGTCAGGCCGTCGGTCGCCGCCGACGAGACGAACTCGAAGTGCGGCGTCCCTCCGCGGATGATCACGCCGAGGGCCACCACGGCATCCGCCCCGCCGTCGAAGGCGGCGCGCGCCGCGACGGGCAGTTCGAACGAACCGGGAACCCGCACGACGCGGTACGTCGCACCGGTGGCGTCCAAGACGCGCTTCGCCCCGGCGATCAGGCCGTTCGTGATGACCTCGTGCCAGGTGCCGGCGATGACGACGACTTTCAGGCCGGAGGCGTCGACGCCGCCGGTCTCAGGTGCTCCACTGCCGGCCATCAGACGCTCTCTTCCTTCATGTGCGCGAGCGCGTCGCGCAGGTCGTCCTCGGCGATCACGTGACCCATGCGGTCGCGCTTCGTCTCGAGGTACTGGTGGTTGTTGGGGCCGACGCCCACGAGCAGGGGCACCTGCTCGACGACGTCGAGGCCGAAGCTGCGCAACTGCGCGACCTTGTCGGTGTTGTTCGTGAGCAGACGCACCTGCTCGACGCCCAGGTCGGCGAGGATGCCGGCGGCGGCGGCGTAGTCGCGGGCATCGGCGGGCAGCCCCAGGGCCAGGTTGGCGTCGACCGTGTCGAGCCCGCGCTCCTGCAGGTTGTACGCGCGCAGCTTGTTGATGAGGCCGATGCCGCGTCCCTCGTGGCCGCGCATGTAGATGACGATGCCACCGTCGCGGTCGATGGTGTCGAGCGCGGCATCCAACTGGGGACCGCACTCGCACTTCAGCGAGCCGAACGCCTCTCCGGTCAGGCACTCGGAGTGCACGCGTACGAGCGGCGCCTTCTCGGTGAGGTCTCCGGAGACGACGGCGAGGTGGTCGGTGCCCGTCACACGATCTTTATAGGCGAGGAAGCGGAAGGTTCCGTGCGAGGTGGGCACGTTGGATTCGGCGCGCAGGCTCACGCGGCGCCGCGCCGGAGCAGCGGCGGGCAGCGGGTCGGTCTCGTTCAGGTGGGCGATGAGCTGCTCGATCGTGATGACCGGGATGCCGTCGCGCTCGCCGAGTTCGAACAGCCCGGGCAAGCGCATCATGCTGCCGTCTTCGGCGACGACCTCGGCGATCGCACCGACCGGCTCGAGTCCGGCGAGGCGCATGAGGTCGACGGCGGCCTCGGTGTGGCCCGCGCGTTCGCGCACACCGCCGTCGACGGCACGCAGCGGAAGCACGTGTCCGGGGCGGATGACGCTGGTCGGCACCGATGCGGGGTCGGCGAGCACGTTGAGCGTGCGGGCACGGTCGGAGGCGCTGATGCCGGTCGTCACGCCCGAGGCGGCGTCGACGCTCACGGTGTAGGCGGTACCGCGAGCGTCCTGGTTCACCTCGACCATGGGCGGCAGGTCGAGCCGGTCGGCCCACTCGGCGGGCATGGGGGCGCAGACGTAACCGCTCGACCAGCGGACCGTCCACGCCAGCCACTCGGGGGTGGCGAGCTGCGCCGAGATGATGACGTCGCCCTCGTTCTCACGGTTCTCGTCGTCGGCGACCAGGATCGGGCGTCCCTGACGCAGGGCCTCCAGGGCCTCGGGGATGGTGGACAGGCTCATGCGGAGCCCCTCTCGGTGTCGATGCTGCCGGGTGCGCCGGCGTCGGTGCGGAAAGCGAGCATGCGCTGCACATGGCGGGCCAGGATGTCGGTCTCGAGATTCACGGGGGTGCCCGCCTCGGCCGTGCCGAGCGTCGTCGCTGCGAGGGTCTCGGGGATCAGCGAGACTTCGAGCCACGGCTCGGGATTCGCGGCCTCGCTGACCGCGCTGACGGTGAGCGAGACGCCGTCGATCGCGATCGATCCCTTGTCGACGACGAGCGGTGCGAGATGAGCCGGGATGCCGACCCGCACGACGCTCCACTGGGCGCCCGGCCGCACCTCGCGCACGACCCCCGTGCCGTCGATGTGGCCTTGCACGATGTGCCCGCCGAGCCGGCCGTGGGCGGCGGTGGCGCGCTCGAGGTTGACCGCCCGCCCGGGCGAGACGCCCGCCAGCGTCGACACGTCGAGCGTCTGCTTCATCACGTCGGCGGTGAACCAGTCGTCGCCCTGGTCGACGACCGTGAGGCACACGCCGCTGACCGAGATCGAGTCGCCGTGGCCGGCATCCGATACCGACAGCGGCGCGCGCAGCGTGAGCCGCACGCCGTCGCCCGAGGGCTCGACGGCGGTGACGGCGCCGATCTCTTCGACGATTCCGGTGAACATCAGGCGTCTCCTCTGGTGTCGGGGGCGGCGTCGGCGCCGAGCGGTGCGGGTGCACTGCGGTCGTCGGCGGGGTGGGCGACGATCACGAGGTCGTCGCCCAGATTCTGGATGGATGCCACGACAAGCCGCCGCGCGTCGGCGATGCTCGCCACGCCGATGTCGCCGAGGGCGAGGCGCGAGCCGCCGATCAGCACGGGAGCGACGTACACGAGCACCTCGTCGGCGAGGCCCTCGCGCAGGAACGCGCTCGCCACGGTGGGTCCGCCCTCGACGAAGACGCGCTGTACGCCTCGCCCGGCGAGGTCGGCGAGCACGGCGCGCAGGTCGTGTGTCGCATAGAACAGCGGAGCGTGCGGGTGGCGGCGCACAGCGGCATCCGGAGCCGTCTCGCTCGCTCCGACGATGACCGGTACGGGCTGATGCTCGAGAAGCGACCCGTCGTCGGACCGCGCGGTCAGGGCGGGGTCGTCGCTACGGACCGTTCCAGTCCCCGCGACGATCGCGTCGGCCTGCGCACGGCGCGCGTGCACGTCGCGGCGGGCGTCGGGCCCGGTGATCCACTGGCTCGAGCCGTCCGCCGCGGCCGCCCGGCCGTCGAGGCTCTGCGCCCATTTGACGGTGACGTGCGGGCGACCGGTGCGCTGCAGCGTCACCCAGTCATGGACGAGCGCCGCGGCGGCGTCGGCCTCGACGCCGTTCTCGACGTCGACACCCGCAGCCCGGAGCCGGTCCGCGCCGCCCGCCGCGGCATCCGTGGGATCGTCGAGGGCGTAGACCACGCGGGCGACGCCCGCCTCGATGAGCGCGAGGGCGCACGGGCCCGTGCGGCCGGTGTGATTGCACGGCTCCAGAGTGACGACCGCGGTCGAGCCGCGCGCTTCGCCGGAAGCGAGCTGCGACAGGGCGTCGACCTCGGCGTGCGGGGTGCCCGCTCCGCGATGGAACCCCTCTGCGAGCACGTCGCCGGCCGGGGAGAGGATGACCGCGCCGACCTGCGGATTCAGACCGCGCGGGCCGCGCCGGGCGAGCAGGAGTGCTCGCCGCATGGCGTCGATCTCGACGGCGGATGCCATTTCCCTGTCCTTCCCGAGGTGTCGGGGCAGGATCAGCGGGATGGCGCGTAACGCCCTCCGTGCTGCCTCCTATCCGGACTAGCGACGAATTACCCGTCGCATCACCGTCGGTTCCGGAGTTCCACCGGATCGGCCCCACCGCATGACGCGGAGGGGTTCGCGGACTGTCACCGCCGGTTCGGATTCCCACCGACCCCGGAGCACGTTGTTGCACTTCTGAGTGTAGTGAACGCGGCGGTGGCCGTTCCATTCCCCGAAACCGGAGGGAACACGGGCGGCGGCGGGGTGCGACTGCCTCCGTCGGCGGGATGCGACTCCGTTCGCACGGGCGGTGACCCGGCCGCGTCGTCGCCGACGACCGCAACGGAGGCGCAATCTATACCAAAGAATCTCGGGCGCGTCACCTTGTCGAAACTTTCAGGCCGTATTCTTATCGCTGGCGGGCATTCCTATTACTCCGCCCTGAGTTCTTGGCGAGGGTTGAGGAAATGGCTTTGAAGATCTTCCGTCCTGCGAGCGCGATGGTGGCCGTGGCCGCCGTGGTGCTGGCCGGCGTGGTCGGTGCGTCACCGGCGTCGGCCGCCACGCGCCCGGCGGGCGACTACATCATCGGGCTCGCCGACGGCGTCGACGCGCCCGCGCTCGCGGCACGCTACGGCGTCGATGTCGATGAGCGGTACACCGCCGCCCTGAACGGGTTCGCCGCGAGCCTCACGGCCGAAGAGGCGACCGCGCTGGCGAACGACAGCCGCGTCAGCATCCTGGCGGCCGACGTCGAAGTCGAGGGTTTCGCGCAGATGGACACCCCCACGCCGAAGACCGTGCAGGCCGACGCGCCGCCGGTCAGCGCGGGCGACGGGGTTCAGCAGCCGTGGACCGGTCCGGCTGTCGCCGTCATCGACTCGGGCGTCAACTCCCACGAGGACTACAAACCTGGCCGGAGCAGTGAACTGCCTCGGTTTCAGCGACGAGCGCGACGGCAACGGCCACGGCACCGGCGTCTCGGGATACATCGCCGCCTACGACAACAACGTGGGCACGGTGGGTGTCGCTCCCGGTGCGCCGATCTATTCGGTCCGTGTCATGGATGCCAAGAACAAGGGCACCATGTCGTCGCTGCTGTGCGGTGTCGACTGGGTCATCAAGAATGCAGCGACCTACAACATCAAGGTCGCCAACATGAGTCTCGGATTCGCCGGCGCGGACGACGGCAATTGCGGATACTCGAACGCCGACGCCCTTCACCAGGCGATCTGCACGCTGACGTCGCAGGGCGTCGTCGTGGTGGCGGGAGCCGGCAACGGGAACACCGACCTCGCGCGCGTGCTCCCCGGTGCCTACGACGAGGTGTTGACGGCCACCAACATGGCCGACTACGACGGTCGTCCGGGCGGATTGGCGGCGAGCCCGTGCGGGTACACCACGCTCGACGACACCCCTTGGAACAACACGAACTACGCGGTGTCCGCCGCGGACAAGGCCCACACTCTGGCGGCTCCCGGAACCTGTCCCTACACGACGCTGAAGGGCAATCGCTACGGGTACATCCAGTCGGGGACCAGCATGGCGACGGCCGTTCTCAGCGGTGTCGTGCTCGACTGCTTCACCACCGGGAGCTGCGCCGGCATGACCCCGCCGCAGGTCACCCAGCAGGTCATCGCTCAGGCATCGGCAGCCGACGCCAAGGGCCACACCTGGTTCGGCAGCCCGTCGGCAGCCGGCTCCTCGCCGAGCAAGTACTACGGCTTCCTCGCGACCGTGGCCCCCACGGGCTCCGGCCCGGTGCCGACGCCGACTCCGACGCCGACGCCCACCGCGTCGCCGACCCCGACGCCCACTGCGTCGCCCACCCCGACGCGCACACCGACGCCGACGCCGACGCCGACGCCGACTGCGACGCCGACCGCCTCGCCGACGCCGACCGCCTCGCCGACGCCGACCCCCTCGCCGACGCCGTCGAAGGACACGACCGCACCGACGACGTCCATCGTCAGCCCGGCCACGGGTGCGACGGTCACCGGACGCAATGACCTGGTCGCTTCGGCGAGCGACAACGTGGGCGTGACCGGCGTCAGCTTCTGGGCCGGCTCGACCAAGCTCGGTGACGCCGTGCGCGGCAGCGACGGGCTCTGGCGCACGACGCTCGACGCCAGCCAGTACCCCAAGGGCCGGTATCAGATCCGATCGCGCGCCGTGGATGCGGCCGGCAACATCGGGTGGAGCCCGATCGTGACGATCACGGTCTCCTGACCCGTTGACGACGGCGGCGGGCGGCACTTCGGTGTCGCCCGCCGTTGTCGTTTCCGCCAGTGCGTTGAGGCGCCTCGGCGGCTGGAGGAGCGGTGGTGCGGTGACGCGTTGCGCGGCAAGCGGTCGCACACATGCGCGGTGCTGCAGTGGGGCGACGGCGCGGTGCTGTGGCGGAGGGCGTGACGACGCCGCTCTCGATGCCGCCACGACCCCGCTCTCGGCGCCGCTCTCGGTTACGCCACGACCCCGTTCCCGGTGCCGCGATGGTGTCGCCGTCGGTGACGAACGGTCTCGCCGTAGAAGCTGCGGCCGCCGGGGGCTGTGATCTCGAGGTGCTACTTCAGCAGGCGCGACAGACGACGGTCGGCGAGCAGCTTCCCGCCCGTCTGGCAGGTCGGGCAGTACTCGAGGGAGTTGTCGGCGAAGAAGACGCTGCGCACCTCGTCGCCGCACGCCGGACACGCCTCGCCGCGCCGCCCGTGCACGCGCATGCCGCGTCTCTTGGCATCCTTGAGTTCAGCCGGGGGCTTGCCGCGGGCCGCCTCGACGGCCTCGGTGAGTGTGGTCGTCATCGCCGTGAACAGCCGGTCGACCTCGTCGTCGGTCAGCGAGGCGGCCAGGGCGTAGGGCGACATCTTCGCCGCGTGCAGGATCTCGTCGGAGTAGGCGTTGCCCACGCCGGCGATGATCGACTGGTCGCGCAGCACGCCCTTGATCTGCGTGCGGCGACCGGTGAGCAGCGCACCGAACTCTGCGCGGCCGAAATCGTCGTCGAGCGGGTCGGGCCCGAGGCGCGCGATGCCGGGCACGTCGTCGGGTGCGGTGACGGCATAGACGGCGAGCGACTTCTTGGTGCCGGCCTCGGTGAGGTCGAACCCGGAGCCGTCATCGAAGCCCACGCGCAGCGCGATGGGAGTCTTCCCCGGCTTGATCAGCGTCGTGGGCAGGGCGTCGTACCACCGCAACCATCCGGCCTTCGCCAGGTGGAACACGAGATGGATGCCGCCGTCGGTCGAGATGTCGACGAACTTGCCGTGCCGCTCGACTCCGCTGACCCGCGCGCCGACGAGGTCGGTCAGAGGAGGGGCATACGTCTTCAGCGCATTGATGGCCGACACCGTCGCCCTGTCGACGCAGAGCCCCGCGAGGCGCCCCCGCAGGAACTCGACAAGTCCTTCGACCTCTGGCATCTCCGGCATGCGCCCATCGTGCCACGCCCCTCCGACAGGGGAAGAGGCCTTGTGCCCCTCGGCATCCGCGAGGGCAGCCGTACGTCCGTGCAGAACTCCTGCGAAGTCGCGGGATTCGGGGGGGGGGGGGGGGGGGGGGGGGGGGGTCCTGGCCCGATCCGACGCGACCGGCAGGAGTGGTGTCGCCCAGGCGCACCGGCTGAGTTGTCCACAGACTGCGTCGTCGGCGCTCGCGACCGCCTCCGCCAGGAGACTCTCGACTGATGTGTGTCACGTCCGCCTCATACCGCGACCTCCGTGCCGAGGGTATGACCCGTGCCGACATCGATCGTTCTGTCCGCGCGGGCATGCTGGTTCGTGCTCGCCGTGACGTCTACCTGCCCGCTGAACTGCCGAGCGACGTTCTGCAAGCCGCGCAGCTCGGCGGCCGTCTGGATTGCCTGTCGCTTCTCCGCGCCCGCGGGATATTCGCGCACGAGGTCACGCAGGTCCATGTGCAGTTCGATCGCGGCGCGAGTCGTCTGCCGGCGCGGGGCGCAGAGGTTCGCGGTCACTGGCGCGAGAGCGCCGCACCGGCTCGAGCGACGCATGCGCCGCTGCGTGAGGCGCTCGTTCAATCCGCCTCGTGTCAGCCGCCGAGAAGCTTCATCGCTTCGCTGGACAGCGCGTGGAACCGGGGATTGATCGGAGCGCCTGACGTACGGCACGTCTTTCAGCTCCTGCCGCGCCGGTTCGGCCGGTTGGAGCGCGTGGTGGACGCATCTGCAGAATCCGGTCCCGAGACGATCGTGAGACTCATGCTGCGCAGCCTCGGGTTGCGGTGGAGGTCACAAGTTCGCATTCCGCGGGTCGGTCGGGTCGACTTCGTCGTGGAGAACCGGCTCATCATCGAGTGCGACAGCAGGGCTCATCATTCGTCGTGGGAAGCGCAACGCGAAGACCGTCGACGTGATCGCGTCGCCGCGGACGCGGGCTACTTCACCCTCCGGCTCATCACCGAAGAGATTCTGTATAAGCCCGATGCGGTGCGCGCCGCGATCACCGGCTTGAAACCTCGGCTCCGGCGATAGATCCCGAGGCGACGAGTCACGCGGGAGTTGTGTGCGCGGGAGGGCCGACGACCCGCGGGCTGAGGGGCGCGTCGCGACGCTGGGCGAGCACGACTCCTGCAATTCGCCGTCCTGCGCGGGCGTGAGCACCGGTCGCGCGCGATGTGCAGGAGTTGTGCGCGGAGCGCGCGAACAGCGATGTGTCGCGATGCCGGAACGACGATGCCCGCACGACAGTCGGTCGTGCGGGCATCGAGCGGAGCGGATCAGCCGCGGCGGAGCAGCCCGATGCGGTCGTAGACGTCGGCGAGGGTCTTCTCGGCGACGGATGCCGCCTTCTCGGCGTTCACGGCCAGCACACGGTCGAGCTCGGCGGGGTCGGCCAGCAGCTCGAGGGCGCGCTCGCGCACCGGCTCGAACTCGCTCACGACGACCTCGGCGAGGCCCTTCTTGAAGTCGCCGTATCCGCGACCGGCGTACTCGTCTTCGATCGAGCCGATCTCGCGACCGGTCAGGGCCGAGTAGATCACCAACAGGTTCGAGACGCCGGGCTTCTCGTCGCGGTCGAAGCGCACGGCGCCCTCGGAATCGGTGACCGCGCGCATGATCTTCTTGGCACTGGCTTTGGGGTCGTCGAGCAGCCACAGCACGCCCGCATCGGACTCCGCCGACTTCGACATCTTCGACGTGGGGTTCTGCAGGTCGTAGATGCGCGCCGTCTCGCGCTGGATGACGGGCTTGGGCACGGTGAAGGTCTCGCCGAAGCGCTGGTTGAAGCGCTCCGCGAGGTCGCGCGTGAGCTCGATGTGCTGCTTCTGGTCGTCGCCGACGGGCACGACGTCGGTCTGGTACAGCAGGATGTCGGCCGCCATCAGCACCGGGTAGGTGAAGAGGCCGACGTTGGTGGCATCCGTCCCGTACCGGGCCGACTTGTCTTTGAACTGGGTCATGCGACCCGCCTCGCCGAAGCCAGTGAGGGTCGAAAGCACCCACTGCAACTCGGCGTGCGCGGGCACATGCGACTGCACGTACAGCGTCGAACGGGAGGGTTCGATACCGGCGGCGATGTACTGGGCGGCGGTGCGACGGGTCTTCTCACGCCGCTCGGCGGGGTCGCCGGGCTGGGTCAGGGCGTGCAGGTCGACGACCGAGAAGAAGGCGTCGTATTGGTCTTGCAGGTCGCGCCACTGCAGCAGGGCCCCGATGTAGTTGCCGATCTGAAGGCTGTCGGCGGAGGGCTGCATTCCGGAGTAGAGGCGCTGCTGGGTCACCGTTCGATCCTAGGCGGCGGTGCGGTCTGAGCGAGCCCATGCTGTCGACGGGCCCCGTCGCCGCCACGCGCGTCTTTACGATGGATGCCATGCGTTCCCCCCGAAAGCTGCTGCCCGTCCTCGCCCTCGCCGCCCTCGTCGGCGTCACAGCCGGTTGCTCGTCGGCCGAACCCGCCGACGAGTGGTACACCGCTCCTCCCGCACAAGGCGCCCCCGCGCCCGACCAGGTGCAGGCCGACGGCAGCGTGGTGGGCGCAGGGGAGTGGGGTGCCGTCCGTTACCTCGCGACCGACGATGTCGAGACCGTGCTCGCGGTGAAGACGACCGCGCTCGTCGAGGGTGAGAAGGGCGCGTTCGCCGACGTGATGGTTCCCGGCGGCGACGACCTCAGCGAGGCGACGGCTTACTTCGTCAGCTACAGCTGGACCAACCTCACGGGTGACGAAGACTTCTCGCCCTCGCAGAACATGGTGGCCGGTGATCCGGATGCCATGACACTGTCGGTGCTCGAGAGTCTGCGCGGGTGCGAGCCCGCGGAGGGCCGCGAGCTCGGCGCCGGCCTGGGCACGGAGATGCGTGGATGCGTGGTGGTGGCGTCGACGTCGGGTCCGCCGACCTCGGTGGTGTTCCAGGGACCGCAGGGCAGCAGTAGCGACGTCAGCTTCACCGTCCCGGCGTCCTGACGGCGTTGCTCGACGGGCAGGCGGCCCGTCAGCCGCCGAGCGTGTAGTCGACGATGACGGGGGAGTGATCGCTCCAGCGCGTGTCGTACGACGGCGCGCGGTCGACGCGGTAATCGGTGACGCGTTCCGCGAGGGCGGGGGTGACGACGTGGTAGTCGATGCGCCAGCCCGAGTCGTTGTCGAACGCCTTGCCGCGCATCGACCACCACGTGTACGGACCCTCGACCTCGCCCGCGTGACGGCGTCCCACATCGACCCACCCCAGGCCGGTGCCGACGGAGCCGTCGACGCCCTCGACCTGCTCGCCGGCGGGTCCGAAGAAGCGGTCGAAATACGCGCGTTCTCGGGGCAGGAAGCCGGCGTTCTTGCGATTTCCGCGCCAGTTCTTGATGTCGAGCTCGCGGTGGCCCACGTTGAGGTCGCCCATGACCACCGCGAGCTCGGTCGTCGCGCCGAGCTCGGTGAGACGCTGCTCCATGGCATCACAAAAAGAGCCACTTCGCGTCTTGCTTGGGTGTGTCGACCTCGCCGCTGTGCACGTAGGCGCTGATGACCGTAACGGTCTCACCGTCGATGTCGAAGTCGGTCTCGATCCAGCGACCCGAGGCGTCGAGCGGTTCGGGGCCGAGGTGGGTTCGCGTCTCGACGCCGGGGAGGCGGCTGATGATGGCCACGCCCGCGCGGCCCTTCTGCAACGACTCGTCGTTGACGATCTGCCACCCGGGCAGGGCGTCGGCGAGCTGCTCAGCGGTGGCCCGTACCTCTTGCAGGGCGACGATGTCGGCGCCGGAGGCGTCGAGCCATTCGCTCATTCCCTTGCGGACGGCGGCACGGATGCCATTGACGTTGACGGAGACGATACGCACGGAACGAGCCACCCGATGAGCCTAACCGCGACCTCCGACATCGCTCTCGGCTCGACCGCCCCGACGTGGCATCCGTGCCGTGCACGCCGTCGATGCGACGGGCGGGGCGGGGGCGGAGGTCATTCCGGGATCAGCGACGCGCGCCGCGGCGCCGGCACGTCGGCCTCGGCGCGGGCCAGCGTGTTCTCGGCGGCCGAGAGCCGCCGGCGTGCCCGCCAACGCCATGGCCAGCGAGCGAGGGCGAGTGCCTTCTCCGCCTCGCGCACGCCCACCTGCGCGGCGATCACCAGCGCGGCCTGCTCCATCGCGCGGCGGTCCTCGGGGGATCGCAGCGGCACGTCGTTGTCGCCGGCCGCGACGGCGATCCACGCGGCCGAGACCAGGATCACGATGCCGATGAAGCGGAACCACAGCAGGAAACCGATGAGCACCGTGAACGTCGACAGCAGCGGGTTCGTGGGGGTGTAGACGACGAGGAAGCCGGCTCCGACCTGCAGCAGCACCATGCCGGTAGCTCCGACGAGGGCGCCGGGCCACGCGCGCCGCCACGACAGCGTCGTTCCCGTGAGGAAGCGGAACAGCGCGGCGAGGGCGACGGTGTTGATGCCGAAGGCGACGACCAGCGACACCGCCCGCGCGCCGAGGATCCACCCGGCGGTCTCGCGATCCCAGCCGATGAGGCTGAAGACGAGGTCGATCGCCCCGGTCGTCACCGTGCCCAGCAGAGCGCCGACCAACAGCGAGACGCCGAAGAGCACCGACGCCAGGAAATCGCGCGCCTTGAGCATGACGTAGTTGCGCATGTCGAACGGCAGCCCGAAGGTGTCGCGCACGGCGCGACGGGTGAAGGTGACGAAGCCGATGGCGGTCCAGACGACGACCACGACGGCGACGCTTCCGGTGATGGTGAGCAGACTGCCGCTCTGCTGCGTCGCCTCCTCGACCTGTTCGGGTTTGACGAGGCCGTTCTCGCTGATGAGGCCGGGGATGTAGCTGTTGACGATGCGGATGAGACCCTCGACCGCCATGCGGCTCCCGCCGAGCCACAGACCGACCGCCGCGAACGCCAGATACAGCGCCGAGAAGACGGCGAACAGCGCCTGATAACTCATCCCCGCCGCGAGCAGGAAGCCGTTGTGCTGCAGGAAGTGTCGCCACACCCGGATCGGGAACCATCGCGCGATCTTCGCCGCGCGGGCGATGGGCTGGTCGAGGCGGTCGCGGACGGCCGACTGGGCCGCCTCGAACCGTGCGCGCAGCGGAGCCTCGTCGTCGCGGACCGCGGGCAGCGGGCGCGCGTCGTGGCTGGTCTCGGTCACCCGTCGAGCCTACTGAGTGGATGCCACGACGCACGGCGCGTCGTCATGCGTCGTCCCCCGCTCGCAGACGTCGTGATGCTCGCGTTCTGCCGGCGAGCGTCCACGAGGAGGGGACGCTTCCGCGGGGAACGCGGCCGCCCGTCCGCAGTCGAGCGGAAACGCCGAACGGCGGGGCGCCGTCCCTTCGACAAGCTCAGGGACCGGCGCACCCGCCGTTCGAAAGGTGAGGGGTCAGCGACCGCCGCGGAGGACGGCCTGCTTGACCTCGGCGATGGCCTTGGTGACCTCGATGCCGCGGGGGCACGCCTCGGTGCAGTTGAAGGTGGTGCGGCAGCGCCACACGCCCTCTTTGTCGTTGAGGATGTCGAGACGCACATCGCCGGCGTCGTCACGCGAGTCGAAGATGAAGCGGTGGGCGTTCACGATCGCGGCGGGGCCGAAGTACTGCCCGTCGGTCCAGAACACCGGACACGACGAGGTGCACGCGGCGCACAGGATGCACTTGGTGGTGTCGTCGAAGATCTCGCGGTCGACGATCGACTGCACGCGCTCCTTGCCCGGCTCGGGCTTCGAGTTCGAGATGAGGAACGGCTGCACCTCGCGGTAGGAGGCGAAGAACGGCTCCATGTCGACGATGAGGTCCTTCTCGAGCGGCAGGCCCTTGATCGCCTCGACGTAGATGGGCTGCGAGATGTCGAGATCCTTGATCAGCGTCTTGCAGGCGAGGCGGTTGCGGCCGTTGATGCGCATGGCATCCGATCCGCAGATGCCGTGCGCGCACGAGCGGCGGAACGACAGCGACCCGTCGGTCTCCCACTTGATCTTGTGCAGCGCGTCGAGCACGCGGTCGGTGGAGTACAGCTCCACGTCGTAGTCGACCCAACGGGGTTCGTCGTCGACCTCGGGGTCGAATCGGCGGATGTTGAAGGTGACGAGGAACGACTGGATGCCGGTGTCGGCGGGAGCCTGCTCGATCTCGTCCGAGGTGTCCACTGAGGTCTCGGGTCCCTGAGCCTGTCGAAGGGCGGTGGATGCCATCTCAGTACTTCCTCTCCAGCGGGGGGTAGCGCAATTCGCCCGCCTCGTTCTTGGTGAAGACCACGGGCTTCCAGCCGAGCTCGATGTGATCAGCCGGGTGCGACGAGTGGGGGTCTCCCGACAGGTACGCCATGGTGTGCTGCATGTACTTCTCGTCGTCGCGCGTGGGGAAGTCGTCGCGCATGTGACCGCCGCGGCTCTCCTCGCGGTTCTGGGCCGAGTAGACGACCACCTCGGCGAGGTCGAGCAGGAAGCCGAGCTCGACGGCCTCGAGCAGGTCGGTATTGAAGCGCTTGCCCTTGTCGTCGACGTGGATGTTCTTGTAGCGCTCGCGCAGGTCGGCGATCACGTCCATGACGTGGGCGAGGGACTCGTGGGTGCGGAACACCTGCGCGCCCTTGTCCATCTCGTCCTGCAGCGTCTTGCGCAGCACGGCGATGCGCTCGGTGCCGCTGTTGTTGCGCAGGCCCTCGATGAGACCGCGCACCTCGGCGGCGGGGTCTTCGGGCAGCGGAACGAAGTCGGCGGTCTTGACGTACTCGACGGCGTTACGGCCGGCGCGCTTGCCGAACACGTTGATGTCGAGCAGCGAGTTGGTGCCCAGGCGGTTGGAGCCGTGCACCGAGACGCACGCGCACTCGCCGGCGGCGTAGAGGCCCGGCACGACGGTGTCGTTGTCGGCGAGCACCTCGGCCTTGATGTTGGTGGGGATGCCGCCCATGGCGTAGTGCGCTGTCGGCATGACCGGCACCGGCTCGACGACCGGGTCGACACCGAGGTAGGTGCGGGCGAATTCGGTGATGTCGGGGAGCTTGGTCTCGAGCACCTCGGCGCCCAGGTGCGTGCAGTCGAGCAGCACGTAGTCGCGGTGGGGGCCGGCACCGCGGCCCTCGGCCACTTCCTGCACCATGCAGCGGGCGACGATGTCACGGGGCGCGAGGTCTTTGATCGTCGGGGCGTAGCGCTCCATGAAGCGCTCACCGCTGGCGTTGCGCAGGATCGCGCCCTCACCTCGAGCGCCCTCGGTGAGGAGGATGCCGAGACCGGCGAGGCCGGTGGGGTGGAACTGGAAGAACTCCATGTCCTCCAGGGGGAGGCCCTTGCGCCAGACGATGCCGACGCCGTCACCGGTGAGGGTGTGGGCGTTGGAGGTGGTCTTGAAGATCTTGCCGAAACCGCCGGTCGCGAAGACGACGGCCTTCGACTGGAACACGTGCAGCTCGCCGGTGGCGAGGTCGTAGGCGACGACGCCGGCCACCAGGGTCTTGCCCGCGGCATCCTTGACCGTGATGAGGTCGAGCACGTAGAACTCGTTGAAGAAGTTGATGCCGAGCTTGACGCAGTTCTGGAAGAGCGTCTGCAGGATCATGTGACCGGTGCGGTCGGCGGCGTAGCACGCGCGGCGCACGGGGGTCTTGCCGTGGTCGGCCGTGTGGCCGCCGAAGCGGCGCTGGTCGATCTTGCCCTCGGGGGTGCGGTTGAAGGGCAGACCCATGTTCTCGAGGTCGATGACGGCGTCGATCGCTTCTTTGGCGAGGATCTCCGCGGCATCCTGATCGACGAGGTAGTCGCCGCCCTTGATGGTGTCGAAGGTGTGCCACTCCCACGAGTCCTCTTCGACGTTGGCGAGCGCCGCCGCCATGCCGCCCTGCGCCGCACCGGTGTGCGAGCGCGTCGGGTAGAGCTTCGAGATGACAGCGGTCTTCGCGCCGGGGCCGGCCTCGATGGCCGCGCGCATTCCCGCGCCGCCGGCGCCGACGATGACGACGTCGAACTGGTGGTAGTGGACGCCGTCCTTGACGACGGAGTCCGAAGAAGTCTGAGTGCTCACGTGTGCGATACCTCTGGTGTCAGGGAGAAAAGGGATGCCACGGGCTCACGCCGCCTGGCACACGTCCCACAGGGAGCTGCTCTCGGTGACGCCGAGGCAGGGGTCGAAGGTGAAGACGACGAGCGTGCCGAGGAGGATCAGGAAGCCTGCGGACACCCACAGTGAGCCGACGAGGATCGTGCGGATCTTGGCGTTCGTGACGTAGTCATTGACGATCGTGCGCATGCCGTTCGCGCCGTGGATGAGCGCCAGCCACAGCATCAGCACGTCCCACCACTGCCAGAACGGCGAGGCGAGCTTGCCCGCGACGAACGCGAAGTCGATCTGGTGGATGCCGTCGCCCGTCATGAGGTTGACGAACAGGTGGCCGAAGATCAGGACGATCAGCAGCACGCCGGAGGCGCGCATGTAGATCCAGCCCCACTTCTCGAGATTGGAACCCTTCTTGCGGACGCTGGGCGTGCGCGGGGCGGGGATCGTGGCGGCTTCTTGGGCGACGGACATCAGTGGCTCCCGGTGACGGCGCTGAAGACGTTGATGAGGTGGCGCGGGGTGAAGCCGGCCATGGTGACGACCCAGAGGCCCAGCACACCCCACCACAGCTGACGCTGGTGACGCGTGGCCCAGGGCCAGAAGTCGACGAGGATGATGCGCAGGCCGTTGAACGCGTGGTAGGCGATCGCGCCGACCAGGGCCACCTCGCCGAGCCCCATCACCGGGTTCTTGTAGGTGCCGATGACGGCGTCGTACGCCTCAGGCGAGACGCGGATGAGCGCCGTGTCGAGGATGTGCACGAGGAGGAAGAAGAAGATCGCCACACCGGTGATGCGGTGCAGGACCCACGACCACATTCCCTCGCGGCCGCGGTAGAGAGTGCCGCGGGGCCTCTTCGACGTGGTCTCTTTCACCGACGGCGTGGCACGTGCTGGTGCTGACACGGTCGTCCTCCCTGATCGAACACGGTGTTGAGGACCCGCACAGGTCCCGAAGCGTCACACGGGCGCTCATGAATACTACGTCCGGGCTATGAACGGCGGGGATTAGGGCGGCCTAAGACTCTCTCGATATCGAGATAAATCCGGACGCCGGCAGGGCGACCCCGACGGCTCCGGACTTCACCCGTAACGGCCCCGAAAAGCGGCGTCGCCGCAGCCCGCTAGGGTCGGAGCCATGGCCGACCTCGCTATCGACGACTTCTACGCCGTGATCCCCGCCGGGGGGATCGGCAGCCGCCTCTGGCCGCTCTCACGGGCGGACGCCCCCAAATTCCTGCACGACCTCACCGGGTCGGGTCAGACCCTGCTGCGCGACACCTGGGACCGATTGGCCCCGTTGTCGGGTGAGGGTCGCATCGCCGTCGTGACCGGGCGCGCGCACCGGGCCGCCGTCGAGCGGGAGCTTCCGGGGGTCCCCGATCACAACGTCTTCCTCGAGTCCGAGCCGCGGGACTCCTCGGCGGCCATCGGCCTCGCCGCGGCGATCCTCGTCCGCCGCGAGCCCGACGTCATCATCGGCTCCTTCGCGGCCGACCACGTCATCCGCCAGACGCGGCAGTTCGAGTTCGCGGTGCGCCAGGCGGTGGCGGTGGCCCGCGAGGGCTACATCTGCACGATCGGCATCCAGCCGGCCGAGGCGTCGGTGGGCTTCGGCTACATCAAGAAGGCCGACGAGCTCATCGTGGACGACGCCCCCGAGGCGTACACGGTCGAGCGCTTCGTCGAGAAGCCCGACCTCGACACCGCCAAGCAGTACTTCGCCGACCGCGACTACCTGTGGAACGCGGGCATGTTCATCACCCGCGCCGACGTGCTGCTGGCGGAGCTCGCCGTCAACGAGCCCGAGTTGCACGCGGGCCTTCTCGAGCTGGCCGAGGCCTGGGACGACCGCGACCGCCGCGGCCCCGCGGTAGACCGCATCTGGCCGGGCCTGAAGAAGATCGCCATCGACTACTCGGTCGCCGAGCCGGCTGCCGAGAAGGGACGTCTCGCCGTCATCCCCGGGCACTTCGACTGGGACGACGTGGGGGACTTCGCCAGTCTGTCGAAGCTCAACTCCGGCGGCGGCCGCAACGAACTCGCCATCCTCGGTGAGGACGCCCGCGTGCTCTCAGACGCCTCCAGCGGCATCGTCGTCTCGCAGACCAAGCGCGTCATCAGCCTCATCGGAGTGCGCGACATCGTCGTGGTCGACACCCCCGACGCCCTCCTGGTCACCACGACCGAGAACGCCCAGCGCGTCAAGGGCGTCGTCGACGCGTTGAAGCTCACCGGTCGCGGCGACGTGCTCTGAGACCGGATGCCGCAGACTGCGGCATCCGGTTCCTGTTGATGACGCATCGTGTGGCGTCCGGATGACGCGAGATTGCGTCTTTGTAACCATTGGCGCGCACCGCGGCTCCCGGCGCGCAAGCACGGCGACACAGTAGGTAACGTGACGGGATCGTCCCCCGAACCCGTTGGGGGCATCCGTCTTGGAGGACCATTCGTGAAGACCACGAAAAAGGCCGTCATCAGCGGCTTCGCCATGATCGGCGCCGCCGTGCTGCTCGCCGGTTGCGGTGCAGCGCCCGAAAGCAACGGTGCGAGCGCCGGCGCCGGGGCCGGCGCGAGCGACTACCTGCCCTGCATGGTGTCGGACGCCGGTGGCTTCGACGACAAGTCGTTCAACCAGCTCGGCAAAGAGGGTGTCGACGCGGCCGCTTCCGAGCTCGGCTCGAAGACCCCCATCGAGGTCGAATCACAGGCAGAGACCGACTACGCCTCCAACCTCCAGAACCTCGTCGACCAGGGCTGCAACACGATCGTCACGGTCGGCTTCCTGCTGGCCCCGGCGGCGCTCGAGTCGGCCAAGGCCAACCCCGACCTCGAGTACGTCTCGATCGACGACACCGTCGACAGCGACTTCGACGGACAGACTGACGCCCCCAACATCAAGCCCATCATCTTCGACACCGCTCAGGCGGCCTACCTCGCCGGCTATCTCGCCGCGGGCACCTCGAAGACCGGCGTGGTCGGCACCTTCGGTGGCCTGAACATCCCGACCGTGAGCATCTTCATGGACGGCTTCGCGCAGGGCGTTGAGAAGTACAACGCCGACAACGGCGCCTCGGTGCGCGTCGTGGGCTGGGACCGCGCCGCGAAGGACGGCTCCTTCACCGGTGGCTTCGAAGCCAACGACACCGCCCGCCAGACGGCGCAGGCGCTCATCGACCAGAACGTCGACGTGCTGCTGCCCGTCGGAGGTCCGATCTACCAGTCGGCCGCCGTCGCCATCAAGGACGCCGGACGCGAGATCGCCCTCGTCGGCGTGGACGCTGACGTCTACGAGACCGACCCCTCGGTTGGTGACCTGCTGCTGACCTCGATCCTGAAGGGCATCGACGTGGGCACGAAGGACGCCATCGTCGCCGCCGGCAACGGTGAGTTCGACGCCGCTCCCTTCATCGGCACGCTCGAGAACGAGGGTGTGGGCCTGGCCCCGTACCACGACTGGTCCGACCGCGTGCCGGCCGATCTCACCAGCAAGATCGACGAGCTCAAGGCGCAGATCGTCGACGGGTCGATCACCGTCGAGTCCTACCTCGCCGGCTGATAGCTCGCACTGCCTCGGGGAGGCCGGCGCACGCCGGCCTCCCCTCCGTTTATGGGCGCGAACAACCGCTCACACCCGGGGCCGCTCAAGAGGCGGTCCTTCTCGCCGGACGCCTGCCGCGTCCGGCGCCGAGAACTTAGGATCGGGAACATGAAGCTCGAACTCCGCGGGATCACGAAGACCTTCGGATCCCTGGTGGCGAACGACCACATCGACCTCACCGTGGAGGCCGGCGAGATCCACTGCCTGCTCGGCGAGAACGGTGCCGGCAAGTCCACCCTGATGAACGTCCTCTATGGCCTCTACCAGGCCGACGGCGGCGAGATCCTGCTGAACGACGACGTGCAGCACTTCTCCGGCCCGGGCGACGCGATGCGAGCGGGTATCGGCATGGTGCACCAGCACTTCATGCTGATCCCCGTCTTCACGGTCGCCGAGAACGTCATGCTCGGTCACGAGCCCACCAAGGCGGGCGGTCGGCTCGACCTCGGCGCCGCGCGGGCCAAGGTGAAGGAGATCTCCGACCGCTTCGGCTTCGACGTCGACCCCGACGCGCTCGTGGACGATCTTCCTGTCGGCGTGCAGCAGCGCGTCGAGATCATCAAGGCCCTCTCGCGAGACGCCAAGGTGCTCGTCTTCGACGAGCCCACCGCCGTGCTGACCCCCCAGGAGACCGACGAGCTGATGGCGATCATGCGCCAGCTCAAAGCCGCAGGCACCTCGATCGTCTTCATTACGCACAAGCTGCGCGAGGTCCGCGAGGTCGCAGACCGCATCACCGTCATCCGACTGGGCAAGGTGGTCGGCGAAGCCGAGCCCACCGCGTCCAATGCGGAGCTCGCGTCGCTCATGGTCGGTCGCGCCGTGGAGCTCACCGTGCAGAAAGAGGCGCCCACGCTCGGCGAGGTGGGGCTGTCGGTGACGGGACTGACCGTCGTCGACGCCATCGGGCAGGTCGTCGTCAACGACGTCAGCTTCGACGTGCGACGCGGAGAGGTGCTCGCGATCGCGGGCGTGCAGGGCAACGGTCAGACCGAACTCACCGAGGCGCTCGTGGGCCTGCAGGAGCGGGTCGAGGGATCGATCATCCTCGACGGCAAGGAGCTGAACGGCTCCTCCGTGCGGGCGGTCCTCGATGCCGGCGTCGGATTCGTCCCGGAGGACCGCAAGGAGGACGGCCTGGTGGGCGAGTTCTCCATCGCCGAGAACCTCATGCTCGACCGGGCCGACGGCGCTCCGTTCGTCAGGAGCGGTGCACTGCAGCTGACGACGCTCGCCGCTTTCGCCCGCGACAAGGTCGCCGAGTTCGATGTGCGCACGCCGTCGATCGAAACCCCCGTCGCGCGCCTGTCCGGCGGTAATCAGCAGAAGGTCGTGCTCGCCCGCGAACTGAGCCGCGATCTGCGTCTGTTCGTGGCCGCGCAGCCCACCCGCGGTGTCGATGTCGGATCGATCGAGTTCATCCACAAGCGCGTCATCGAGACCCGTGACGCGGGCGTCCCCGTCATCGTCGTGTCGACCGAGCTCGACGAGGTGACGGCGCTCGCCGACCGAATCATGGTCATGTATCGCGGGCGCGTCGTCGGCATCGTGCCCGGTGACACCTCGCGCGACGTGCTCGGCCTCATGATGGCCGGCGAAGCGCCCCAGAACGAAGGAGTCGCCGCGTGAGCGATCCCCACAGCCCGCACGACCCGAACGTCTCGCGTGCAGATCGCGCCGCCGACGCCGCCAGCGCCGACATCGCCCTCGAGGGCGGGTCGAAGGTGGATCCCGCAGCCGGGGCCCGCGTCGTCGCCCCGGGACCCGCACCGGACGAGGACCGTTGGCGACGCGCGCTGCGAGAGATCGCCACAGGCAACGCGATCATCTCCGTCCTCGCTGTCATCCTCGCGCTGCTGGTCGGCGCGATCATGATCGCGGCCACCGACGAGAACGTGCAGGCCGCAGCCGGATACTTCTTCGCCCGCCCCGGCGACACCTTCGCGGCGATCTGGCAGTCCGTGTCGGGTGCCTACGGATCGTTCTTCCAGGGTGCGATCTACAACTTCCGTCGCCCGGAGTTCGCCACCGGCATCCGCCCGCTCACCGAGACGCTGACGTTCGCGACCCCGCTGATCGCGGCGGGCCTCGGCGTCGCTCTCGCCTTCCGCGTCGGCATGTTCAACATCGGCGGTCGCGGACAGATGCTCGTCGCCGCCGCGGCCGGCGGCTACGTCGCCTTCGCCTTCGACCTGCCGTGGGGCCTGCACATGGTCGTCGCCCTGATCGCTGGCGTCGTCGCGGGAGCGCTGTGGGCGGGTATCGCGGGGCTGCTGAAGGCCCGCACCGGAGCCCACGAGGTGATCGTCACGATCATGCTCAACTACGTCGGCTTCTACCTCGTCTACTACCTGCTGCGTACCCCCGGGCTGCTGCAGGCCCCGGGCTCCAGCAACCCCACGACGCCGGCGATGAAGGACACCGCGGTCTTCCCCGACCTGTTCGGACCGGCCTACAACCTGCACTTCGGCTTCATCCTGTCGCTCGCCGCCGTCGCACTCGTGTGGTGGATCCTCGAGCGTTCCTCACTCGGCTTCCGCTTCCGTGCGGTGGGCCTGAACCCGAACGCCGCGCGCGTGGCCGGCATCAACGTCAAGTCGATGTACGTGGTCGCCATGCTCATCTCCGGCGGACTCATCGGCCTTGCCGGTGTCGATCAGGTCCTCGGGACGGTGACGACGGGCTTCTCCAGCGGTATCGACGCCGGCATCGGCTTCGACGCGATCACGGTCGCGCTGCTGGGGCGCTCGACCCCCGTCGGCGTGCTCGTCGCCGGAATCCTGTTCGGTGCGTTCAAGGCCGGCGGCTTCGCCATGCAGGCCGCCAACGGTGTGCCGATCGACATCGTGCTCGTCGTGCAGTCGCTGATCGTGCTGTTCATCGCCGCACCGCCGCTCGTGCGGGCGATCTTCCGCCTCCCGGCGCCGGGAGCGCGCCCGGTCAAGACCCGCACCCTCAAGAAGAAGGAGGCGGCCAAGTGAGCACCACCGCCCCGCACCACGAGGCGTCGCCGACATCGGACGCGCTCGACAAGACCGTCGTCATCAGCTGGAAGGCGCCGGTCGTCTACGGCGTCATCACCGTGCTCGCCGCGGTGCTGTTCGTCATCGCGCGCCAGGACGGTGACGCCGTCTTCCGCATCTCGAGCCCGGGGGAGTTCCTGCAACTGCCCGAGGTCGTGCTCGGCGGCGTGGTGACCGGTGCGGTATGCACCGTGCTGCTCGCCCTCATCACCGTCGCGAGCGTGCTGCTCGTGCGCGCCCACCGTCGACCGCCGCTGTGGCTGGCGATCATCTTCGCTGTGGTGTTCATGGTGGGCTTCCTCACGTGGGCGGCCGCCGGCGCGACGACCTCGGTCATCCCGCTCACGGGTCTGCTGGCGGGCGGTCTGAGCCTGTCGGTGCCGCTCATCTTCGGCGCCATGGCCGGGGTGCTCAGCGAGCGCGTCGGCGTCGTGAACATCGCGATCGAGGGCCAGCTGTTGGCGGGCGCCTTCACCTCGGCGGTCGTGGCGACGGCGACGGGGAACCCCTTCGTGGGGCTCCTCGCCGCGGGTGTCTCGGGCGTGCTGGTGTCGTTCGTGCTCGCCGCCTTCGCGATCAAGTACTTCGTCGACCAGGTGATCGTCGGTGTGGTGCTGAATGTGCTGGTGGTGGGTCTGACGAGCTTCTTCTTCTCGCAGTTGCTGGCGCCGAACGCGGCGACCCTCAACTCGCCGCCGCGGTTCCCTCGCCTGCCCATCCCGGTGCTCGCCGACATCCCGATCATCGGGCCGATGCTGTTCAATCAGACCGTCATCGTCTACCTGATGTACGTGACGGTCGCGCTGGTCTACGTGGGCCTCTTCCACACCCGCTGGGGCCTGCGGCTCCGCGCGGTGGGCGAGCACCCGCAGGCCGCCGATACCGTCGGGATCAACATCGCCAAGACCCGCTTCTGGAACGTGTCCTTGGGCGGCGCCATCGCCGGCCTCGGCGGAGCGTTCTTCACCCTCGGCTCCGTGGGTGCGTTCAACAAGGAGATGACGGCCGGCGCCGGCTACATCGCTCTGGCGGCCGTCATCTTCGGCCAGTGGGATCCGATCCGCGCCACGCTCGCCGCGCTCCTGTTCGGCTTCGCCTCGAACCTGCAGAACACCCTCGGCGTGATCGGCTCGCCCGTGCCCAGCGAGTTCATGCTCATGCTGCCGTACGTGGTGACGATCTTCGCCGTGGCAGGGCTCGTCGGAAAGGTCCGCGGGCCCGCGGCGGCCGGCAAACCGTATATCAAGGGCTGACCCCCGCTTCACCGGCTGACGCTTCCGTCACGCGAGGTCGACGCCCTTCCCCCTTCACGAGAGGACCCCTCACTCCACGATGACCGACATCGACTGGGACGAACTCCGTTCCGCGGCGACGGATGCCATGCACCGCGCGTACGCGCCCTACTCCCGTTTCAAGGTGGGCGCCGCCGCGCTCGTCGCCGACGGCCGCATCGTCTCGGGATGCAACGTCGAGAACGCCTCCTACGGGGTGACGCTGTGCGCCGAGTGCGGACTGGTGTCGGAGCTGCACATGTCGGGCGGTGGCCAGCTGGTCGCGTTCGTCTGCGTCGACGGCGAGGGGCGCACCCTCATGCCGTGCGGGCGCTGCCGTCAGCTGCTGTTCGAGCACGCGATCCCGGGCATGCTGCTCGAGACGGTCAGCGGCATCCGGACCATCGACGAGGTGCTGCCCGATGCGTTCGGTCCGCGCGACCTCGAGGAGGCGGCCCGGTGAGCGCCGAGCAGTACGACGCGGTCGACATCATCCGCGCGCAGCGCGACGGGCGCGCCATCACCGAGGGTGAGATCCGCTGGCTGGTCGATGCGTACACCCGCGGGTACGTCATGGATGCCCAGATGTCGGCCTTCACGATGGCGGTGCTGCTGAACGGACTGGGGCGCGATCAGATCCGCGTGCTCACCGACGCGATGATCGCCTCGGGCGAGCGAATGGACTTCTCCTCCCTCGGCAAGGTCACCGTCGACAAGCACTCCACCGGCGGCGTCGGCGACAAGATCACGCTGCCCCTGGCACCCCTCGTGGCGTCGTTCGGCGTCGCGGTGCCGCAGCTGTCGGGCCGCGGCCTCGGTCACACCGGCGGCACGCTCGACAAGCTCGAGTCGATCCCCGGCTGGCGCGCGGCGCTGTCGAACGACGAGATCATGGCGCAGCTCGCCGACGTGGGCGCGGTCATCTGCGCGGCGGGTACGGGCCTGGCCCCGGCCGACAAGAAGCTCTACGCGCTGCGCGACGTCACCGGCACCGTGGAGGCGATCCCCCTGATCGCGTCGAGCATCATGTCGAAGAAGATCGCCGAGGGCACCGACTCGCTCGTGCTCGACGTGAAGTTCGGCTCGGGCGCCTTCATGCAGGACATCGACCGTGCGCGCGAACTCGCCGAGACGATGGTCGCCCTCGGCACCGACTCGGGCGTGAACACCACGGCGCTGCTCACCGACATGAACACCCCGCTGGGCCTGGCGATCGGCAACGCCAACGAGGTGCGCGAGTCGGTCGAGGTGCTCGCCGGCGGCGGGCCCGCCGACGTGGTGGAGCTCACCGTCTCCCTCGCCCGCGAGATGCTGACCCTCGCCGGTCAGCCCGACGCCGACGTCGAGGCCGCGCTGAAGGACGGTCGCGCGATGGACGTGTGGAACCGCATGATCCGCGCGCAGGACGGCGATCCGGATGCCGCGCTCCCGACGCCTCGCGAGACGCACACGGTCGTGGCGCAGCGCTCGGGCGTCGTCACCCGCGTCGAGGCCCTTCTCTTCGGCATCGGCGCCTGGCGCCTGGGCGCCGGTCGCGCGCGGGCCGAGGACGCCGTGGTGCATGCCGCCGGCATCGACCTGCACGTCACCGTCGGCCGGGCGGTCACCGCCGGTCAACCGCTGTTCACCCTGTCGGCCGACGACGAGTCGCGCTTCGAGCGTGCGCTCGGAGCCGTCGAGGGGGCACTCGAGATCGGCGACACCGCCCCCGCCGCATCGCCCCTCGTGCGTGAGCGGATCACCGCGTAATGGCATCCGGAAAGAAGAGCACCGTGGCATCCGACGAGTTCCGCATCGGCCGCACGAAGATCGCCGACCTGCCGAAGGTCTCGCTGCACGACCACCTCGACGGCGGGCTGCGCCCCCAGACGGTGCTCGAGCTCGCCGACGAGATCGGCCTCGACCTGCCCGCCGACAACGCCAAGGGGCTCGAGGCCTGGTTCTCGGACCACATCGACGGCGGCTCGCTCGAGGACTACCTCGAGAAGTTCTCGGTCACCGTCGGCGTGATGCAGACGCGCGAGGGACTCGTGCGCACGGCGAAGGAGTTCGTCGAAGACCTCGCCGCCGACGGCGTCGTCTACGGCGAGGTGCGCTGGGCGCCCGAGCAGCACCTCACCCGCGGCCTCAGCCTCGACGAGGTCGTGGACGCCGTGCAGGAGGGTATCGAGCAGGGAGAGGATGCCGCCGACGCGCGCGGTCACGACATCCGCGTCGGTCAACTGCTCACCGCGCTCCGCCACAACGACAACGCGCGTGACATCGCCGAGCTCGCCGTCTCGTGGCGCGGACGCGGCGTGGTCGGCTTCGACATCGCCGGCCCCGAAGACGGCTTCCTGCCGTCGCGTCATCGCGAGGCGTTCGACTACCTGGCCGCGCAGTTCTTCCCCACGACCGTGCACGCCGGAGAGGGTGCCGGTCTGGCATCCATCCGCTCCGCCCTCATCGACGGGCGCGCCCTGCGGCTCGGCCACGGCGTGCGCATCGCCAACGACCTCGACGTCGTCTCGCGCGAGGGCGAAGAGGTGCAGGTCACCTTCGGCGACCTGGCCCGCTGGGTGCGCGATCGCGAGATCACGCTCGAGCTGTCGCCGACGTCGAACCTGCAGTCGGGGGCCGTCACGGCGTGGGGCGACACGATGGACGCGCACCCGTTCGACCTGCTCTACCAGCTGGACTTCTCGGTCACCGTGAACGTCGACAACCGCCTGATGAGCGCCACCACCCTGACCCGCGAGCTGGGGCTGCTGGCGCAGGCGTTCGAGTACGACCTCGACGACCTCGAGGCGTTCCAGCTCAACGCCGCCGCCGGAGCGTTCCTGCCGGTGGAGGAGCGCGAGGAACTCATCGAGATCATCTCGGAGGGCTTCCGGCGCTGACGCCGGCCGAGTCGCGGCCGCCACTCGGGTCGGGGGCGGCGCGGGACGCTCAGGAGGCGGGGACGACGATCGTGTACCGCGTGCTCGGTCGCCCCGCGGTGCTGTAGTCGAGGCTGCGCGTGCACTCGCCGTCCTCGGCGAGGTGCTCGAGGTACCGCCGGCAGCTCACCCGAGACAGACCCAGATGGTCGGCGACCTCGGCAGCGGTGGCCGACCCCAGTTCGCCGAGGGCCGTCCGCACCAGGTCGAGGGTGGGGCGGGACAGTCCCTTCGGCAGCGGGCGGCGCGTCATGGGGCGCAGCACCGCGTCGACGCCCCGCTGGTCGAGCGAGCCCGCCACCGCCGCCGACGATCGGCGCTCGGCGAGGACGTCGTCGATCCGCGCGTGCAGCTCGCCAGCCGTGAACGGTTTCACGAGATAGTGCTGCACGCCCATCAGACGCGCGGTGCGCACGGTGTCGACGTCGCGGGCCGCGGTGACGGCGATCACCTCCGGCTGCACGAGTGTGCCGTCCGCGCGCACCGCCCGTAACGCGTCGAGGCCCGAGAAGCCCGGCAGATGCACATCGAGCAGGACGAGATCGGGACGGAGTTCGGCCACCGCCGAGACGGCATCCGGTCCGCTTCCGGCGGTGCCGACCAGCTCGCACGCGGAGTGCGCCGAGACGAACCGCCCGTGCAGCGAGGCGACGGCGGGGATGTCGTCGACGACGAGAACGCGCAGCATCACGACACCCGCTCCGCCGCGGGGAGGACCACCTCGAAGCGCGCACCGCCCAGCGGGGAGCGCTCGACACGGGCGTCGCCACCGCGGCGACGGGCCACCCGCCGGACGAGCGCGAGACCGATGCCGCGCGACCGGGCGTTCGTGCCCTTCGTGCTCACGCCCTCGTCGAACACGCGCGCACGCAGGGCGTCGGGGACGCCGGCGCCGCTGTCGTCGACCCGGACCCGCACCGCATGGTCGTCGGCATCCACCGTCACCCGCAGACGGTCGCCGGGCCGGCACGCCTCCAGGGCGTTGTCGACGAGGTTCCCGACCACGGTGATGAGATCGCCCACGGAGTCCGGCGGCGGAGTGCCGTGCGCGACCACGTCGAGCGCCACGTCGAGCTCGCGTGCGCGGGCGAGCTTGACCGACAGCAGAGCGGTCACCTCGCTGCCGAGGGTCGCGGCATCCGGTCCCGGATCCAGCGGGCCGCCCGGTCGCACCTGGGCGATGAACTCCCGCGCGTCGTCCCACGCGCCGAGCTCGAGCAGCCCCGACACCACGTGCAGCGAGTTGGCGAACTCGTGCGCCTGGGCGCGCAGGCCCTCGGTGAGCGACTGCTGCCCGTCCATGCTGCGCAGCGCCTCGTGCAGTTCGCTGTGGTCGCGCAGCAGCAGGGTGCCGCCCACCACCCGGCCGCGGTCGTCGCGAAGCCCCGTCGACCGGGCGATCACGGGGCGCTCGCCGGCCAGCACGAGCCGGCCCTCGGGCTCGCCGTCTTCCATCACCTGCAGGAGCGGGCCGTCCAGCGTCTCGCCGGCGCGGCGCCCGCCGAGCGGGCCGCGGCCGATGAGGCGTTCGGCGGCGTCGTTGGCGCTCGCGACGATGCCGCGGTGGTCGACGCGGATCACCCCCTCGCTGAGGCGGTGCAGCATGGTCTCGCGCTCGCCCACCAGCTCGGCGATCTCATCGGGCTCGAGGCCCAGGATGCGGCGGCGGATGAGCGCCGACACCCAGGCGGCGCCGAACACCCCGGCGACGGCGGCCCCGCCGAACGCGAGGAAGAGCCCGGGCAGCCGCGACTGCAGGTCGGCGGCGAGCTCGGACTCGAGCACCCCGACCGACACCGCGCCGATGACCGGGGCGGTCTCGTCGTCGCCGTCGGCGAAGATCGGCACCTTCACCCGGTAGGACTGGCCCAGTGTGCCCGTCTCGGTGCCCGACCACACCTGGCCCGACAGCGGGATGGAGGGGTCGGTCGACACGATCTCGCCGATGCGGTCGGGATTCGGGTGGGAGAGGCGGATGCCGTCGAGGTCGGTCACCACGACGTAGGTCAACGCCGACGCCTCGCGGATGACCTCGGCCACCGGTTGGATCGCCGTCGAGGGGTCGGGGTCGTCGAAGGCGTCGACGATGACCGGCAGTCGAGCGATCGACAGGGCCACCCCGACCATGCGCTCGCGGTAGGAGTCGCGGATCGCGCTCTCTTGGATCCAGACGGTGACCACGCCCGCCCCGAGGGTCACGGCGCACACGATCAACGCCTGCAGCAGCAACAGCTGCAGTCTCAGCGACAGTGCTCGGACCACGGTTCATTGTCTCCCGGGGCGGGCGGTAGGCGCAGTCCCGTGCGCGACCAATAGTTGCCGAACTCGTTCTTAGTTGCACAAGCGCGACGCGTCCCACAGTCGCTGCCTACGGTGAGCCATCAGCGGAGAGGCGACGGCGCCTCCCCGAACTCGAAGAGGAGTACCGCGCATGCGTCGCACCACCATCGCCCTCGTCCCCCTGGCTGCGCTCTCCCTCGCGGCTCTCACCGGCTGCAACCCGCAGGGTGCGGGCGCCGGCGGGGCCGCAGCCTCGCAGGATGCGGCATCCATCGACTCCGTCAACATCATCGTCCCCGCCGACCCGGGCGGCGGCTGGGATCAGACCGGTCGCGCCGTCTCCGACGTGCTGACCGGCGAGAGCCTGGTGGGCACCGCCGCCGTCAGCAACGTCGGCGGCGCCGGCGGCACGGTGGGCCTGGCCTCACTGGCCAACGAACGCGACCCCTACACGCTGATGGTGACGGGCCTTGTCATGGTCGGTGCCGTCGAGACGAACGCCGCCGAGAACCGCATCGAGGACACCACGCCGATCGCCCGCCTCACCGAGGAGCCGCTCGTCGTCGTGGTGCCCGCCGCCAGCGAGTACCAGACGCTCCAGGACCTCGTCGACGCCATCGTCGCGCAGGGGCAGGGCGTCACCATCACCGGCGGCTCCGCCGGCGGCGCCGACCACATCCTCGCGGGGCTCCTGCTGGAGGAGGCCGGACTCTCGGGCGCCGACATCACCCAGAAGCTCAACTACGTGCCCAACGCCGGTGGCGGCGAGGCCGTCTCGCTGCTGCTCGGCAACAACGCCGCGGCCGGCATCTCGGGTGTCGGCGAATTCGCCGAGTACGTCGAGTCGGGCGACCTGCGCGCGCTCGCCGTCTCGAGCGGAGAAGCCGCCACCCTGCTGCCCGAGGTGCCCACCATGACTTCGGAGGGCTTCGACGTCGTCTATACCAACTGGCGCGGCCTGCTCGCCCCCGGCGGCATCAGCGAGGCGGATGCCGAGGGCCTCACCGCCCTGGTCACCTCGATGCACGAGTCGGGTGCGTGGAAGGACGTGCTCGAGGAGCGCGGCTGGACCGACGCCTTCTTGACCGGGGCGGAGTTCACCTCCTTCGTCGACGAGAACATCGTCGACGTGTCGGGGACGCTGAAGAACATCGGGTTGATCTCGTGACGACCACCGAGGCACCGGGGGCGGGCACCGCCCGCCCCCGGTGGGGCGCCGACCGGATCGGCAACGCGATCTTCGCCGGCGTCGTCTTCGGCCTCGGCGTCTTCGCCCTCGTGGGCGCCTTCGCCATCCGCGTCCCGGCGGGGCAGGCGATCGGCCCGCAGGTGTTCCCCTTCGCCGTCGCGCTGATCCTGCTCGGCTCCGGTGGCGCGCTCGTGGTCGCGGCGCTGCGCGGCCAGGTCGCGCCGCGCGAAGAGGGCGAGGACATCGACCCGGATGCCAAGACCGACTGGTGGACGATCCTCAAGCTCGTCGCGCTGCTGGTCGCCGTGCTGCTGCTGCTCGAACTGCTCGGGTGGTGGATGGTCGCCGCCCTGCTGTTCGGCGGCGTCGCCTGGACCCTCGGGGCGAAGCGCCCCTGGGTGGCGTTCCTGGTCGGGCTGGTCATCGGCATCGGCACCCAGCTCCTCTTCGGCGAGGGCCTGGGCCTCTTCCTTCCCCGCGGGGCCGCCTTCGACTGGTGGTACGGCCCCGGACCCCTGTTCGGCTAGGAGACCGTCGACATGGATTCAGTGAACGCCCTCGTGGAGGGCTTCGCCACGGCGCTGCAGCCGGAGTACCTGCTGTTCGCCCTGCTCGGCGTCGTGATCGGAACCGCGGTCGGAGTGCTCCCGGGCATCGGCCCGGCCATGACCGTCGCCCTGCTGCTGCCCCTGACCTACTCGCTGTCGCCCACGGCGGCCATCATCACCTTCGCGGGCATCTACTACGGCGGGATGTACGGTGGCTCGACCACCAGCATCCTGCTGAACACCCCGGGTGAATCGGCATCCGTCATCACCGCCATCGAGGGCAACAAGATGGCCAAGCTCGGGCGCGGAGCCGCGGCCCTCGCGACGGCCGCCATCGGCTCGTTCATCGCGGGAACGATCGCGACCGCGCTGCTGACGCTGTTCGCGCCGCTGCTCGCCCGATTCGCGGTCAACCTCTCACCGGCGGACTTCGTCGCCCTCATCGTGGTGGCCTTCGTCACGGTGGGCGCACTGCTGGGGTCGTCGCCGTCTCGCGGTCTCGCCTCGCTCGGCATCGGCCTGCTCGTCGGCCTCATCGGCACCGAGGCGACCACCGGGCAGGCTCGGTACACGATGGGCATCCTCGCGCTGTCGGACGGCGTGAGCGTCGTGCTCGTGGCCGTCGGCCTCTTCGCGGTGGGGGAGACCCTGTACGTCGCCGCACGCCTGCGACAAGGGCCCATCCCCGTCATCCCGGTCACGCGGGGTTGGCGCAATTGGATGACGCGTGAGGACTGGCGCCGGTCGTGGAAGCCGTGGCTGCGCGGCACCTTCATCGGCTTCCCCATCGGCACCATCCCGGCCGGCGGCGCCGACGTCGCGACCTTCCTGTCGTACGCGAGCGAGAAGAAGCTGTCGAAGAACAAGGAGCAGTTCGGCCGCGGCGCCATCGAGGGCGTCGCCGGACCCGAGGCCGCCAACAACGCCGCCGCGGCGGGTGTGCTGGTGCCGCTGCTGACCCTGGGCCTTCCGACGACGGCCACCGCGGCCATCATCATCACGGCCTTCCAGTCGTACGGCATCCAGCCCGGACCCCAGCTCTTCCAGAACCAGGGCGACCTCGTCTGGGCGCTGATCGCGAGCCTGTACATCGGCAACGTGCTGCTCATCGTGCTGAACCTGCCGCTGGCCGGGCTGTGGGTGAAGGTGCTGCAGATCCCGCGGCCGTACCTGTACGCCGGCATCCTCACCTTCGCGGTGCTCGGCGCCTACGCGGTGAGCTTCTCGACGCTCGACATCGTCATCCTCTTGATCGTCGGCGCGCTCGGGTACTTCATGCGGCGCTTCGGCTTCCCGATCGCACCGCTCATCGTGGGGCTGATCCTCGGGCCGATGGGTGAGCAGCAGCTGCGCAAGGCGCTGCAGCTCAGCCAGGGCAATGTCGCCGACCTGTTCCTGCACCCGTTCGCCGCGTCGGCGTACGTCGTGCTGGCGGTTTTCCTCGTCACGGGACTGTGGCTCAAGCGCCGCCAGAGCCGTTACGAGCGGGCCCTCGAGGCGTCGCTGGCCGCGACCGAGGGGCACCCGCAGGCGGCGGTCGACCACCTGTGGGAGCCGGGGGAGCGTCCCACCGACGTGCGCACCGAGACGATCCGCGCGGAGCTGGCGGCCGAGAAGGCCCGCGCCGCTCGTGAGGATCCGCCTGGCCGATAGCGCCCCGGTGCATCCGATCGGGTGTCCGAGACACGTCGCCACAGTCCGTGGCATCCGGCGCGTCTCGGACACCCGACGCTGTTCACGGCGTTGCCCGCGGGGCGCGGATCACGCGCGGAAGATCGGCCGTCGAACCCGCGACGAGGAGGTCGCGCGGGCCAGAGAGCGGGCGCCGCGGCGGCCGGCCGGCCCACCACACGTAGACGCCCGCGGCCACGACCGCGGCGGCGAGCACGAAGATCCACCACGGGAACGTCGGGATGTCGGGGCGAGCGCCCGCGCCGTCGAGGTCGGCTCGGGGAGTGGGGATGACGCGCTCCCCGGTGACCAGGATGCGGTGGCTGTTGACGCCCAGCGGCGTGCAGGTGACGAGGGTGACGAGGTCGCGGCCGACGACCGGCGCGAGCGACTCGGTGTCCTCCGGTTCGACCACGCGCGTGTCGACGACGCGGTACACGAGCACCTCGCCGAACACCTCGATGGTGAAGGTGTCGTCGAGGCCGACGCGGTCGAGGTGGGTGAAGAGCTCGGCCGTCGCGAGCCCGCGGTGCGCGGTGAGCACGGAGTGGGTGGTGTCGCCGCCCACCGGCAGCGCGGTTCCCTCGAGGTGGCCCACGCCCTCGTAAAGCACCTTCTCGCTGGTGCCGTGGTACACCGGCAGATCGACGGCGATGGCGGGGATCTTCACCCGCGCCATGAGACCCGCGGCATCCGACCGCAACTGCTCGGCGTAGTCGCTGGACTGATCGGGGGAGTTGGCCAACGGAAGGCGTTCGTTCGCCGCGATCTCGGCACCGCCGTCGACGAGGCGGGTGTTGTACGCGCGGGCGGCGGCGAGCTGGTCGGCGAGGGTGTCGGCGCCCAGGTCGCGGATCTGGTTCGAGTATCCGTCGATGACCTGCGACTGCACGTACTGGGCGAACCACGCGGCCACCGTCGGGTACATCAGCAGCCCGACTCCCGCGAGGGCGCCGATCGCGAGGGCCAGGGAGACGGGCGAGAGCTTCCACGCGGGGCGACGGCGATCGCGCCGGAGCGGAGCCGACGAAGGGGACGACGGGGCGGCATCGCGCCGCACCGTCGTCCCCCTCTTCATACGGTGAGCGATCAGGCCGCAGCCTCGACCGCGCGCGAGCGGCGACGCGAGACGACGAACGCCGCGCCGACCATGGCGGTCAGCAGGGCAGCACCTCCGACGCCGAACCACAGGCCGCCGTCGCCACCGGTGATGGGCAGGGCGAACGCGGGCACCTGGTTGTGCGCGAACTCGACGTAGTTGCGGACGGTGCCCGTCGTCGAGGTCGGGCCGGGCACGACCGCCGTCACGACGCGGTCGGGCGAGGGCAGCTGGTACCCGGTCGGGGGAACCGTCTCGCGCACCCAGTAGTTGCCGGGCGTGATGATCGGGATGACGACATTGCCGTCGGCGCCGGTCGTCCAGGTGGACGAGCCGTTGATCACGATCGGGTTGGCGCCGTTGATGGCATCCTGCTCGGTGAGGAACACCTGGTAGACCGCGCCGGCGAGCGGCACGCGCGCGCCGTTCGAGGTGGTGTAGGCCGACACGGTGAGCTGGCCGATGGGCGTCGAGCCGGTGACCGACTCGGTCGCTCCGTTGACGTTGGCCGTGGCGGTGTTGATGATGACGCCGCTGGCGGGGATCGCCGTGGCGCGCGTCAGCACGTTGAACGTCACGGTTCCGCCCTGGAGTCCCGCGAGACGCGTGCGGCCGGCGGCGGTGAAGTCCAGCACGAGGTTGCCGCCCGTGTTGGTGATCGTGTAATCGGTGCCCTCGGTGAAGGTCTGCGCCGTGCCGGCCGCGTTGGTGACGACCACGTTCGACGGCGTGACGCCCGGGGGCACGGTGGCCGCGGTCAAGTAGGTCAGCTCGGCGGGCAGCACGTCGGTCAACGTGAACACGTCGATCGCGTCACCGGCCGCCAGCGTCGGGATCGACGAGGCGATCGCCCAGCGGATCAGGTCGGGGTTGCGCTGCTCGACCGACCCGTCGGGCGCGGGCACGCGCGTCTTGGTCAGCTGGGTGACGGCGTTCTTGGGGTAGACGTGCACGTCGTAGATCCACTGGTTGGCGGGGGAGCCCGCCGCTCCCGTGGGCGTGGGCAGCGTCACCAGGAACGGCGCCGCCGGGTTGGTGGCGGTCTCGGGCAGCTGGGTCTCGGTCACGAGGTACACGCCGATGGGCAGGCCGGTGGGGTACTGCACGGGATCGGGCGAGAACGTCGCGATGCCCGCGGCGTTGGACTCCGACGAGACGAAGCTCACCGTGTTGGGACGCTGGGCGGCCTGCGCGGGGGTGAGGGAGGCTGCCTGCGTCCAGCCGGCGGCCGTGGTCAGGTCGATGCCCGACACGAGCGTCGCGGTGAACTGCGCGCCCGCCAGCGGGTCGGCCGGGGGCGTGGCCAGCTGCTGGCCGGTGGAGGTCGGGTTCAGCGGCGTCGAGGGCCCGAGCGCGTGCTTGTGCAGCGTCAACGTGCGGTTGATCGTGGGGTCGATGTTGCCCTCTCGCGTCACCGCCGATGCCGGGGAGACGGCACCGACGGCGGCGAGGGCCCCGATGGCGAGGACGCTCAGAACGGCGCCCGCTTTCTTGCGGATGGACATGGTGGTTCCTCTCGGACGGTGGAGTGTGATGCGGAAGTGGTGCGGTCGGCGGCGTCGCGCGACGGGAGGGCTCATGTCGGAAGGCTCCCTCCCCTGCGTCTGCGATGGATGACGGCGCCCACGACGGTGAGGGCGAGCAGGAGGCCTCCGGCGATGGCGAACGTGTCGGCGCCGACACCGCCCGTGAGGGGCAGCACGGGACCCACGACCGGGGCGTTGACGAAGCGGTAGACGACGTTCTGGCCGGCGGCGGGGGCCGTGACGCTGCGACCGGTGACCGGCGTCCAGGTCGAACCGTCGAGTCGCTCGAGGCGGAGGGTGAGGTAGGCCAGTCGCGTGCCCGCCACGGTGGGCGCCTCGCTGAGCGTATAGCCGTGCCCCGGGCGCACCTCGAACGTGCTCGCGGCGTTGCCGGCGACCGGGTCGTAGGCCGCACCCACGCGGCTCTGCGTCGGCAGGGTCGCGCCGGTGAGGACCGCGGGCGCGGCGGTCACCGTCCAGGTGGAGGGGACGAAGCCGGGGCTCGGGGCGGTAACGTCTTTCAGCAGCGTCATGGTGGCGGTGGCGTTGGTGACGGTGCAGGTGACGGCGGCGCCGGTGCGCACCGTCACGTCGCTCGTGGCGGTGACGGCGACCTCCGCGCCCGTCGCCTCGACGCAGCGCCAGGCGCCGACCTGCACGTAGGCGGCATTCGTTCCGGTCTCGCTGAGCCGATACGGGCGCGCGGGCGAGACCGGGATGTTCGTGGTGGCCGCGGTGCCGGTGCGGCCGGTGGGACCCGGGAGCGCGCCGGTGGGGGCCGGTCGCGGTCACCGTCCAGTCGGTCGCGGCCGCCGAGCCCGACGACACCGTCTTCACCAGGGTGAGAGAAGTGACCGGCTGATTGACCAGCGTGCACGCGACGACCGCCGAGGGGGCGATGCCGGTGAGGATGCCGCTGACCACCCCGCCCGTGGTGGTGAACGTGACGGCCCGGTCGGTGCCGTTGACCGTGCACGTCCCGCTGACGAAGGTGAAGCGCGTCTGCTGCACCTCGGAGATCGTGAGGGTGGCGCGCGACGCCGCCGAGCCGAACAGCACGCTCCACACGGCGTTGCCCGCGGCGTCGCTGGTCTGGCGTGGCGCTTCGCTGGGCAGCACGGTCGCCGTTCCGGCGGTGGCGGTGGCCGCCGTGCCCAGGCTCCAACCGGCCGCGGGTGTCGACTGATTGGTCGCCGGGTCGAGGACGCGTTTGGTCACCGTCACCGTGGCCACGGGGCTGGGGGAGTTGAAGAAGGTGCACACGACGTTCGCGCCGAAGCGGTCGGGCATGGTCACGGTCGCCGTTGCCGCGCTGGCGCTCGTGAGGCGGATGCCGTCGCTCCAGCACTCCAAGCGCACGGTGTACACCCCGATGGCCGAGGCCGATCCCGCCGCCATCGTCTCCGACACGGTCAGTGTCGAGCCGATGGTGGCGGGGAAGGCGCCGACCTGCGCGGCCTGCCGCCCGGTGGCCGCGCCCGTGGTCGTGGCCGTGCCGAGCGTGCCGTTCGCGTCGGCGAGGGTGAGCTGGAACTGGTCGGCGGCTGCCGCGCGCCCGACGACGTTCTTCTGCACGGTGACGGTACCGGGGCTGTTGCAGCTGGCGAGGTCGGTCGAGGCGATGTCGATGCGCGGGCTGCCGGCGACCCGCGTCCACGTCGTGGGATCGAACTCGTAAGTGCTCGTGCCGCTGGAGAGGTAGATGGTGCCGCGGGGTGAGAAGGCGATGCCGTTGACGCTGCCGAAGGCGGGTGTGGCATCCAGTCCGTTCAGGGTGCGCGTCGTCGACGTGCTGACGGCGAGGGTGCCGCCAGTGGCGGCGGCGAGGGTGTCGGCGGTGACGGTGAAGATGGCCGCGCTGCTGGCGTTGTTGACCGTGGCGGCGCCGAGGACGTAGAGGTTGCCGCGGTTGTCGAAGGCCATGTCGCCGTTGCCGTTGGGGGCGGTTCCGGCGCTGAACGACCCGAGGTAGGTGAAGCGGGATGCCGTGGGCGCGGACTCCGTGAAGCTCCATACGTAGAACGAGCCGTTGTTGTACTTGCCGAACAGATAGCGGCCCGTGACGAGGTCGATCGCTCCGGCGACGATGCTGCCGCCGATCGCCGTTCCGGTGCGATCCGCCGTCGTGTACGCGGTGTTGGCGAGCGTCTCGAAGCCGCCGGTCGGCGTCCATTTGAGGATGGACAGCACGTTGGCGGCATCCGTCGATCGGTTCAGGGCGTAGGCGGCGGTGCCGCCCGCGGCGACGCCGAGCGCGTTGGCTCCGGTGACGTTGCTCCACGAGCCGACACCGGCCTGCGCGCCGGTGGACCCGTCGGCCTGGATCAGCGCGCCGTTGGTGGTGACGCTGTAGAACAGCCCGCTGTCGCAGAACAGGCGCGGCTGCTGCACGGTGTTGGTGAAGGTGCACACGACCTCGGCGCCGTCGTCCTGGGGCATGGTGAGCGGGCCCGAGCGCGAGGTGCCGGCGGCGATGACCGTCCCGTCGCGGGTGCACTCGTACGAGCTGGCATAGCCGAGTGCGACACCGGCGGTGGGCGTCTCGGCGATCGTGTACGTGGCTCCGGCTTCGACGATCTGCCGCGACACCTGCGCCGCCTGCACGCCCGTGGCGGTGCCCGTGGTCGTCGCCGAGGCGATCACGGTGGTGCCGCTGCGCACCGACAGGGTGAACTGGTCGGTGGAGGCGAGGCGCGCGGGAAGGTTCTTGCGCACGGTCAGTCGCGAGGCGGGCGTGACCGTGAGCGTGGCGGCTTCGGGGGCGATCAGCGGAGTGACGACGTTGGCGGGGGCGTTGGTGAAGGTGTTCTCCGTGGATGCCACGACGTTCACCGTGATCGTGCACGAGCTCGCTCCGGAGGCGAGGTCACCCCCCACCGCCGCGATGCTCGCGGATCCTGCGAGGGCGGTGACGGCGAAGGTCGTTCCGGCGACCTGGGTGCAGGTGCCGCCCACGGCCGGGGTCGGCGCGACCGTGAGGCCCGCCGGGAGGGTGTTCGTGAACGACCAGTCGTTCTTGGCGATGGCCTCCGACGTGTTGGTGATCGTGTAGGTCAGGGTCGAGGGCGTCCCGACCGGCACGCTCGCGGGGCTGAACGAGAAGTCGAGGCTCGGAGTGACGTCGAGCACGCGCAGGTTGTCGACGCCGAAGCCGCTGCCGGTGCCGGTGGCGCTGTTCGACAGGCGCAGACGCGCGGAGGCGATCTGCGCCGGGGTGAGCAGAGCCGCGGAGGAGCCGGTGTAGACCGCGGCGCGGGCCGAGGTGGTGATGGCGGGATCGCCGACACCGGCGATGACGCCGCCGGTGCGCTCCAGCACGGGGGAGGAGCTGTAGTACACCGATCCGGTCAGGCTGCAGGGGGTGAGGGGGGCGGCGAAGGGGGCGAGAAGGGTGGTCGAGCCGGAGAAGAGGATGGGTGTCAGCGACGGCGCACCCGTCGAACAGCCGGCGGCGGCGGCGTTCAGCCGCAGCGTGTAGTACCTCGACCCGGCCGCGGTGATGCCGAGCGCGGCGTTCGACTCCGCCACGGTCGTGCCGCCGGGCGTCGCGGTGGGGTAGCCCACCAGGGCGTGGTTGGTGCGTGTCGCGTCGGTCGACCCGACGGCCGGTGCCGTCGATGACTGCGACCCGGCGACGCCCGCCGCGACCTGGCCGAGCACGTCGGCGAGACGGCGCACCTCGCGCGCGGCGAGCGTCGAGAACAGCCCGTTGCTCAAGACCTGCCGTGGGCAGCTGCTCGTCTCGGTCGGGTAGTACGCGGCGGTGTAGTTGACCAGCACGCCGGTGCAGGTGGAGGGCGTGGACCATCCGGGGGCCGCGTACCGGCCGCCCGCGTACGCGGTGAGGGCCGAGGGGCTCGTCGTGTTCAGGCCCTGCTCGAAGTTCTCGCCCCAGACCTCGATGGGCGCCTCCGGCACGCCCGCCGCGAGGATCCCGACGCGCGCGTCCTCGGGCGCGGCACGCAGCTGCACCGACCGACCGAGGTCGTCGACGGAAGCGTCGGGGGCGGCGTCCGGCGTCTGTGCGAACTCATCGGTCGGTGCGGTCGGGACTCGGGCGTCATCGGGCGGGGCGGACGCGTCGGGCGCCGGGGCCGTTGACGCGTCGGCGTCGTCGGGCTGTTCGGGCACGTCCGGTGTATCGGGAACCGGTGTCGCCGATGGCTTCGTGGCGTCATCGACCGCGCCCTCGGGCGACGGCGGCGTCGAGGTGCCCTCGTCGGACGGGGCGGGCGTGGGCATCGGCGCGGATGCGGATGGTGCCGGTGTCGCGGGAACGGACGACGCGGCGCTGGCCGCCGTCACGCCCGAACCCAGCAGCACCGCCAGCACGGCCACGGCGGCGGCGGTGGAGACGGCACGCGTCCGCGCGGGACGCGCGGCGGATCGGCGCGACGACAACTTGGCCCTTTCGCGCGACGCTCGGCGCCGCGTCGGTCGACGAATCGTCGCCGACGGGAGGGCGGATTCGAGAAGCGGACGTGTTCCGGTGCTTTCCCGGTGGTTAGGAACAGACGAGGACCGGCTCTTTGAATCGTAGGAATAGCGGGCGTTTCCAGGGAGTGGAGGAACTACCTAGTTCACTACTGGTTAGGAACTGCGTAGTTTCTCGCCGGGGCCCGTGCGAGACGACGGCCCTTGCACGACGGCTCCTTCCGTTCACCGCGATGGGGTCGACGGCGCCCGCGAGCCGGGGTCGACGGCGCCCGTGAGCTGTGGTCGAGGTCGGCTCGAGGCAGCGTCGAGAGAGCCGCGTGGCGCGCGCATCAGAGCTCGGGTCGGGCGGCACGGAGCCGCCGCGCTCGTTCCGCCGGTCGTCCGTCGCGGGTCCGCGGCGGTCGGTGCACCGCGACCAGGCGGCGAGGGCTCCCGCTCAGCGTCGCGGCAGGAAGCCGGCGAGCTGCTCGGCGATCATGCTGTCGACCTCGGACGGGTCGGCGGTGGGCCGGCCGTCTCCGGGCTGCGGGCCGTAGGCGCCGAAAGAGGCGTGCGAGGCGCCGGGGATCTCGACGAAGGTCGCCGTCGCCGGCAGCTGGCTCCTGGCATCCGCGATCTTCTGCGGAGTGGACAGGCCGTCTTCCGAACCGGAGAGGCTCAGGACGGGGAGATCGGATGCCGAGAGGTCGTTCGCGCAATACGAGGCGAACAGCACCAACGCGTCGGCGTCGGAGGCCAGCTGGCACGCGCGCACGCCGCCGAGGGAGTGTCCGCCGACGGCCCACGTGGTGACGTCGGGGGCCAGCTCGGTGAAGGTCGACAGGGGACGCGGGTCGAAGAACGCCAGATTCAGCCAGGGCTTGGTGATGACGACCGTGATGCCGTCGCCGACGACCGTGTCGGCGAGGGTCGCGATGTACCCCTCGGCCTCGACCTTCGCGCCCGGGATGAAGACGAGGCCCTGCCCGGTCGCCGCGGCCGTGGGGGAGAGGACGATACCGGCACCGTCATCGGTGATCGACAGCCCCGGGTTCGCCCGCGCGGCGGCGAGCGGTTCGGCTTCGGCTCCCATGACACCGACCTGGCTGTAGATCAGGATGCCGGCGACCAGCAGCACGACGAGGGCGCCCAGGCCCCCGAGGATCCACCGCAGAACACGACGGCGCCGGCGGGGCGCTCGGGGCGCTCCGCCGGCGCCGGACGGGGTCGTGTCGGTCACCCTCCGAGGGTAACCCGGTGCTCAGACCGCGAGAGCCCCCTGACGGGCCGTGACGATCTCGGCGATCCGGGCGAACAACGGGTGATCGGGCGAGAGGCCGGTGACCTCGGCGGTGAACGCGTCGGCGTCGAGCTCGCGGAGCATCCGCTGCAGGTCGACGGCCTGGGCGTCCTCGGCATCCGAGAACTCCAGGGCCGCGGCCATCGCGGCGACGAGCGCGTCGACGGGAAGACCTCGCTCGACGGCCTCGGCCGCGGGGCCGACGAACCGTTCGTGCCGCGAGAGCTTGCGCAGCGGCTGCCGGCCCACGCGCCAGACCGTGTCGGGCAGCGCGTCGTTGCGGAAGCGTCGCAGGATCGTCGCGCGGTACTCGCCCTGCACCGCGGCATCCAGCTCGTGCTTCTCGACGAGCAGCGCGCTGGTCTCTTCGAGCGCGGCCTCCACCTTCGCGGCGATCGCGGGGTCGGCGAGGGCGTCGGAGATGCGCTCGACGCCGGCCTGCGCGCCGAAGTACGCCGTGGTGGCGTGCCCGGTGTTCACCGTGAAGAGCTTGCGCTCGATGTACGGCTCGAGGTCGTCGACGAAGTGCGCACCCGGGATGCGCGGCGGGGTGTCGCCGAAGGGCGCCCGTTCGATCGCCCACTCGTAGAACGGCTCGACGGTGACGTCGACACCGCCCTGCGCCTGTGCCGGAACGATGCGGTCGACCGCGGTGTTGGCGAACACCGCCCGCGCGGCCAGGGCGTCCCACGACTCGCCGGCGAGCTCGATGACGTGCTCGCGCAGCTGGTCGGTCGCACCGATCGCGTTCTCGCACGCCATGATCTGCAGCGGCGCGAGGGAGGGGTCGCGAAGCGCCAGACCGGCGACGATGTGCGGGGCGACGAACTTCAGGATGGTCGGGCCGACGGCGGTGGTGACCACGTCGGCCGTGGCGATCTCGTCGATGAGCGCCTCGGCGTCCACCGAGCTGTCGATGGCGCGGAACTTTGTCACCTCTTTGTCGACGCCGCCCTCGCCCACCTCGTGGACGGTGTACGAGGAGGCGTCGTTGATCGCCGCGACCAGCGCCGCGGAGACGTCGGAGAAGACGAGGTCGTAGCCGCCCTCGTGCAGCAGCAGTCCGACGAAGCCCCGGCCGATGTTGCCGGCGCCGAAGTGGACGGCCTTCATGCGTTGACGGAACCCGACAGGGCCTCGTAGAGCTCCTCGGGGGAGGAGGCGGCCTTCAGGCGCGCGACATCGTCCTCTTCGGAGAAGAGGATGGCGATCTGCGACAGGATCTCGAGGTGCTCGTCGCCCTTGCCGGCGATGCCGACGACGAACGTCACGGGCTCCCCGCCCCAGTCGACGCCGCCGTCGTAGCGGACGACGCTGAGGCCCGAGGCGAGGATCGCCTGCTTGGTCTCGTTGGTGCCGTGGGGGATGGCGAGCTCGTTGCCCATGTACGTCGACACGGTCTCTTCACGGGCCTGCATGGCGGCGAAGTAGTCGGCGGTGACGGAGCCGGAAGCCTGGAGCAGGTCGGCGGCTTCTTTCATCGCCTCCTCGCGGGTGGCGCTCCCGGGGTGGATGCGGACGGATTCGATGCGGAGGACGTTCGACATGGTTCTCGCCTTTCTCGTCGTGCTGTCCAGCCTCGCAAAACGCGGGCCGGACGGGAAGACGAAGGGGCCGGGGTTGTGTCCCGGCCCCTCCGTGCTAGGGGTTACTTGGATTCGTGCTGCGCGCGCACCATCTCCACGACCTCGTCGTACCGCGGCGAGTTCATGAAGTTGTCGACCGAGACGTGCACGGAGTCGGGCGACTGCGCCTTCGCGCGGTCGGTGAGCTGGTTCTGCGTGATGACCAGGTCGGCCGAGCCGTCGAGGTTCGCGATCGCCTGGTTGGTGACCGTGACGCCGTCGATGCCGGCCTTCTTGATCTTGTTGCGCAGGACGCTGGCGCCCATGGCCGACGAGCCCATGCCGGCGTCGCAGGCGAACACGATGTTGTTCAGCTGCTTCGTGGCCGTGGCGCCGCCGAGCCCGCCCAGGGCGGCGTCGACGTCGCGGTCGGCCGTCTCGGTGGTGCCCGAACCGGTGGTGCCGGCGGCGCGGGTACGGAGGGCGCCGAGGGCCGACGACTCCTTGCCCTTGTTGGCGGCGGTCTGGTCGATGGCCGCGGCGAAGCTGTCGCCCTCGGCCTCCTGGTCGCGCTTGCGTGAGGCGCGGAGGATGACGCCCGCGATGAGGAAGGTCACGACAGCGGCGACGACCACCGACAGCAGGACGACGAGCACGTTCGCAACGCCACCGCCGGCGGCGGCAGCCGTGACCGCGATGATGCTGCCCGGGGCCGCCGGGAAGACCAGGCCCCCCTGGAAGATCATGTTCGTCGCGACTCCCGAGGCTCCACCGGCGATCAGCGCGAGGATCGTCATGGGCTTGGCGAGGGCGTACGGGAAGTAGATCTCGTGGATGCCGCCCAGGAACTGGATGACGATCGCACCGGGGGCCGAGGCCTTCGCCGCGCCCACTCCGAAGAAGGTGAAGGCGAGAAGGAGTCCGAGGCCCGGGCCGGGGTTGGCCTCGATGAGGAAGAGGATCGACTTGCCGGTGTCGGCGACCTGCTCGACGCCGAGCGGGGTGAAGACGCCGTGGTTGATCGCGTTGTTGAGGAACAGCACCTTGGCGGGCTCGACGATGATCGACAGCACCGGCAGCAGGTTGAACTGCACGAGGAACGCGACGATGCCGCCGAGCACGGCGCTGATGCCGAGGAAGACCGGACCGAAGGCGAAGAAGCCGACGATCGCGAGGACCATGCCGAGGATGCCGGCCGAGAAGTTGTTCACGAGCATCTCGAAGCCGGGGCGGATCTTGCCGTCCCACAGCTTGTCCATCTGCTTGGTGATCCAGGCCGCGAGCGGGCCCATGATCATGGCGCCGAGGAACATCGGGATGTCGGTACCGGCGATCACACCCATCACGGCGATGGTCGCCACGACGCCGCCGCGGGCGCCGTAGACGATGCGTCCACCGGTGTTGGCGATGAGCAGGGGCAGCAGGTAGGTGATCATGACGCTGACCAGGCCGACGTAGCCCTGGTAGGTCGTGCCGTCCTCGGTCGCGCTGAGGGCGGTCATGGCGCCGGGCCAGCCGATCGTGGCGGCGTCACCGCCGCCGCCGAGGATCTCGGCGACCGGAGCCCAGTGCCACGCAGGGCCGAAGGGGCTCTCCGCCCCGAAGAAGCCCTTCGGGATGAAGAGCATGGTGATGAAGCCCCATGCGATGAATGCCGCGATGTTCGGCATGATCATGCCGGACAGGAACGTGCCGAATCGCTGTACGGCGATCCGCGCTCCTCCCGGCTTCTTGGCGGGTGACGTCGTCGTCATTGCTGTGTCTCCTTGGTGTGGTGCACGGCGGGGGCCGTGCGATGGGGGGAGCGGCTCGCGCCGCGGTGTCGGCGGGGGCGGCCAGGGCCGCCCCCGTGCGTTCACGGGGTGGGCGCGAGGGCGGCGGCGCGTTGAGCCGCTTCCCGGGCGGATGCCGCGTCGTCGGTGCCGAGGGCGGCCTCGGCGATGCGGCGGGCGTCATCGAGGGTGTGCAGGAGCAGGGTGGCGCGCACGTCGGCGAGGGCCGTGGGGGCCATCGACAGCGTGGTGGCGCCGAGCCCCACGAGCACGACGGCCAGCAGCGGGTCGGCCGCCGCCTCGCCGCAGATGCCGACGGGCTTGCCGTGGGTCCGTCCGGCGGCGCCGACCTCGCGGATGAGGCGGAGGACGGCGGGATGCCACGGGTCCTGGAACGACGCGACCGAACCGAGCAGGCGATCGGCGGCGAGCGTGTACTGCGTGAGGTCGTTCGTGCCGATCGAGGCGAAGTCCGCGATCTGCAGGATGCGGTCGGCCAGCAGCGCCGAGGAGGGCACCTCGACCATGACACCCGTCGTCTTCAGGCCGTAGTCCTTCGCCAACGCGGTGAAGTACTGCGTCTCTTCGACCGTGGAGACCATCGGTGCCATGACCCACAGGTCGGCGGGTCCGGCCTCGGTCGCCCGCGTCGCGGCATCCGCTTCGGCCAGGGCGGTCAGCTGCTCGCGCAGGATGTCCTCGCTGGCGCGGAGGGCGCGCAGACCCCGGAGGCCGAGCGCGGGGTTCTCCTCGTGCGCGTCGTTGAGGAACGGCAGGGGCTTGTCGGCACCGGCGTCGAGCATGCGCACGACGACCTTCTTGCCCGGGAAGGCGCTGAGCAGTTCGGTGTACGCGGTGCGCTGCTCCTCGACGGTGGGGGCGGAGCTGGAGCTGAGGAAGAGGAACTCGGTGCGGAACAGACCGACCCCTTCGGCGCCGAGCTCGACGGCCTCGGCGGCGCCGCCGGGCTTTCCGAGGTTCGCCAGCAGCGGCACCTTCGTGCCGTCGGCGAGGGCACCGTCGGTGATCGGGGCCGAGGATGCGGCGGCCCGCGCGTCGGCGCGGTTCTGCGCGCGGGCCAGGTCGTCGGCGCTCGGGTCGACCGTGACGACGCCCGCGGCGGCATCCACGATCACCGTCTGGCCGTCGACGAGGTCTTTCGCGTCGGCGGCGCCGACCACGGCGACGATCGACTTCTCGCGAGCGAGGATCGCGGTGTGCGAGGTGGGACCGCCCTCGGTGGTGACCAGGGCCAGCACCTTCTCGAGGTCGAGCAGCGCGGTGTCGGCCGGGGCGAGGTCCTTCGCGACGAGCACGAACGGATACCCGGGGTCGGGGATGCCGGGGGCGGCGACGCCGCGGAGACGGGCGATCACGCGCTGGGCGACATCGTCGAGGTCGGCGGCGCGCTCGCCGAGGTAGCCGCCGAGGGCGACGAGCTGCTCGCGGAACGACGCGAAGGCGTCGTGCACGGCGAACTCGCCGGTCTTGCCCGCGGCGAGGCGGCTGTCGACCTCGGCTTCGAGGGTGGGGTCTTCGGCGATCATCGCCTGGGCCTCGAGCACGTCGCGGGCGGCGCCGCCGGCCTGTGCGCCGCGGGCCTCGAGCTCGCGCGCGACCGCGCCGATGGCCTCGCGGACGCGGGCCGTCTCGTCGTCGATCGACAGCTCGCTCTTGGCGTCCTTGGGTGCGGGCAGCGGCTCGGCCATGCGCGCGATGGGTCCCTGGGCGACGCCCAGTCCGATTCCGACTCCACGGAGTTCCGTCATGTGATTGTTCCTTTGCTGGGCCTGGTCCGCCGACGTTTTCACGCGGCTTCTCTACTCGGCGTCGTGGTCGGTGGTCAGCAGTTCGCTGAGGCGGTCGATGGTGGCCTCGGCGTTGTCGCCGTCGGCGGTGAGGGTGACGTAGTCGCCCTGCTCGAGCCCCAGGGCGATGATGCCGAGGATGCTCGCGGCGTTCACCGGCTTGCCCGCGTCCTTGGCGATGGTCACGGGGATGCCGGAGTCCTTCGCCGCCTGCGCGAAGAGCTTCGCGGGGCGGGCGTGCAGGCCGTGCGACGATCCGATGCGGACGGTGCGGGTGAGCTGAGGCATGGGGTCCTTTCCGTCGAGGTCAGATCGTGTCGGCGGGCTGGCGCACGCGGAGCGCCTCTTCCACCAGGTCGAGGGTCCGGGTGCCCGTGATGTCGGCGAAGACATCGTCGGGCAGCAGCACGACCGCCGCGCCGCGGGTCGCGGCAGCCGAGCGGATGCCGTCGAGCTCGCCGGCGAGGTGCGGGCCGACGAGCACGATGTCGGCGGCGTCGAGGTCGGTCGGGAGCGAGTGTGCGGTGCCGGCTGAGGCCGAGTACTCGAGGCCGCGCCCGAGGGCAGCACGACGGACGCGTTGCGCCACGAACGTGCTCGACGCACCCGCTCCACACACCACGAGGATCCTCATCGACCGGCCTTTCTCCTTGACGATTGTGCGCACCCCGTTCTCAGCCGACAACCAGGTTCGTTTCCCACCCCCCGGAACGTGCGTGCGCGCGTCGCGGAAAGCCCTGCCGGGCGCACCCCGTCAGGCGCTGGCCCCGAGGCGCCGGGGGCGGGTGCGACGACTGTGGGTGCGGAGGTGGACCCTCGCCGGGTGTCGTCGGGCGGCGACGCGTCGAACGAGGTGGTTCCGCAGGTCAGCGGCGGCGGTCGGTTCGTATGACGTCGTGGTCGTCGAGGAGATGCTCCCGCCGGAGCCACTCGCCCAGCCCGGCGAGCGCGAGATAGTCGTCGGGGTCGCGGCGCAGGATCTCATCGTGCTCGCCGTAGGCGGCGAACACGGCGAGCTTGCGGGCGACGGACTCGGCGTCGAGGTTGGCCGGCCACGTGTGGCGCGGGTACCCGATGGCGTAGCGCACGCTCGCCCCGTCGATCAGCCCCGCGTCGACGGCCGCGGCGACCAGTGCGCCGGTGGCGCCGTGGTCGGGGTGGTCGCCGTCGCCGCCCGGTGAGAAGGCGGGCATGTTCGTCAGCACCGACGTCGCGCCCGAGCCGGCGACGAACGCGGCGATCGTCGCGACGAGCCGTTCGACGGTGAACTCCTGGCCCGTGTCCAGCGTCGTCAGCGACGGGATCTCGCCGCTGCGCAGGCGGGGGATCGTGCGGTAGCCGTTGGCGAACCACCCGCCGCCGGTGAGACCGCCGTCGGGGAGGCGGAGGAAGGCGAGCGTGATCCGGGGGTCGTCGTCGGGCGAGGTCGTGGTGACCGCGACGCCGTTCGTCAGCACCGTCTCGCGGTCCGACCAGGCCGTCGACGACCCGCGCATGACGTCGTAGGCGGCGCGGATGCCTCGTTCCCGGCCCGCGACGTACGGTGACATACCGGTCCCGGCATCCGAGGCCGTCAAGAACAGGTTCCGCACGCTGCCACCGCGGCGGATGGCGCGATCGATCGTCGGGGTGCCGAAGAGCAGGTCGTCGTCGTAGTGAGCCCAGATCCCCGCGATCATCGGCGCCGCTGCCGTCATCGTCGGGTGAAGAAGTCGTATCGGTGCGCGTAGTGCGTGGGCGTCACCAGGTGGTCGGCCCGCGCGGCGGGGAGCACGGCGCGGTCGAACCGGCGGCCGGCGAGGCCGTCGAGGTCGGGGATTCGCCGACCCTCCATGTCGTTCCACCCCACCACGAGCCACCCGCCGGGGCGGAGCACGTCGGCGCAGGCGTCCAGCCCGCGCGCGACCTGTTCCGCGGTGTCCAGTCCCCATCCGAACACGCCGTTGCAGACGACGAGATCGAACGTGTCGGCCGGGTAGACGGTGGCGAGGTCGGTCAGCGAGAGCGTGTGATGACGGCGTCCCGCGATCCGCTGCATCGCGGGATCGACGTCGATCGAGTGGTACTCGATGCCCCGGTACAAGCGCGGGTAGGTGCGCGTGTACCAGGCCACCCCCACGTCGAGCATCCGCCGGATGTCGCGCCGTCCGAGGAACTCGGGCGCGATCACGTCTTCGAGCATCACCCGGTCGGGCGTCGCCAGGCGCCACCGGCCGTTCTTGAGCCGCAGCCGACTGCGCAGGCGCACGCTCCGGGGGATGAGTCGTCTCCAGCTGGGGGGCATACGCTCTCCGACGGTCGGCTGCGATCGGGGGATGGTCGTCTGCCCATGATGGCTCATCCCCGACCAGAATCACGACAAGTGCGCCGACTCGCCACGATGAATCCGTCGAATCGCGACGCGCCGGGTGCCGAGCACGCTCGCGACGAGCCCCGCTCCGCGCCTCGCGTGGTTGGATGGAAACGACGCTGCCCACCGGGGCGGTGCGGAGGACGGATCGTGACGACGAAGGCTCGCCAAGACCGCCTCGTGGCCCTGTTGCTACGCGATGGGGAATGGTCCACCGCGGCATCGCTGGCCGACGCTCTGGGGGTCACCCCGCGCAGCATCCGCTCCTATGTCACGGCCGTCAACGCCCGCGTGCCCGGCGCTTCGGCGATCGAGTCGGGCCCGCTCGGCTACCGCGCGGGCGGCAACGCGGCCGCCGCCCTGCGCACGGCCACCGGATCGGATGCCGGCACCCCGCGCGACCGCCTGCACACCCTCGTGCGCCGGCTGCTGGATGCGGCCGACGGTATCGACGTCTTCGACACGGCCGATTCGCTGCACGTCAGTCCCGCCACCCTCGAGGCCGACCTGTCGCGGGTGCGGGGCCTGCTGGGCGGGACCGAGCTGACCCTCGAGCGCTCGGCATCCACCGCGCGCCTGCGCGGAACCGAGGTCGCGCAGCGGCGCCTGCTGTCGAAGCTCGCGCACGACGAGATGGATGCCGGACTCTTCGACCTCGACGCGCTACGGCGGACGCTGGGGGAGCGCTCGGTCGGAGCGCGCGCCTTCGGACCGTTCAAGGCCGAGCTGGTCGCCGAGCTCGGAGCGCTCGGCTACTACGTCAACGAGATCGGCATCGGCGACGTGGTCATGCACATCGCCATCGCCGCCGACCGCACCACCCGCGACCGGGCCCTCGGCTCGCCCGGCGGCGACTCCTCCGACGCGGCCGCGGCCGTCGTGACCCTCCTCGACCGGCTCACCCTCAAACACATCGGCGTGCAGCTCGGCTCGGGCGACCTGCGGCACCTCGCCACCCTCGTGCTCACCCGCATCGTCGCCCCCGGCGTGCCCGGCGGCGACGACGTGCGCGCGCGCCTCGACCCCGCGGTGGAGGCGGCCGTGCGCCTGGTCGTCGAGAACGCGGCATCCGAATTCCTCGTCGACATCGCGCACGACGACTTCATCCTGCGCCTGGCGCTGCACGTGCAGAATCTGCTGGCGCGCGCGCGGGAGCAGGCGTGGTCGCGCAATCCGCTCACGCGGTCGCTGAAGTCGACGTACCCGATGATCTTCGAGGTCGCCGTCTACATCGCCAAGGGGCTGCAGGACGGTCTCGGCATCCCGATCCTCGACGACGAGATCGCCTACATCGCCATGCACGTCGGCGGGCGTCTCGAACGCAGTCGTCGCGCCGACCAGCTGCTGACCGCGACGATCGTCTGCCCCGGCTACTACGAGATGCAGGAGCTGCTGCGCTCCTCGGTCGACCGCTCGCTCGGCCAGGCGATCGAGGTCGTCGGCGTCGAGACGCGCATCGACCCGGCGTGGGATGCCATCGACACCGACCTCGTGCTCACCACGATCGACCCGCCGCGCCCCGGCGACCGGTTCGTGCGGATCCAGCCGTTCCTCACCGACGCCGACGTCGAACGCGTCCAGGCCGCCGCCGGCCGCATCCGCCGCGGCCGGCGCCTCGCGCGCCTGCGGGCCGAACTCGAGCGCTACTTCGCGCCCGAGGCGTTCGTGCGGGGCCTCGACGCCACCGCCGGCGAGGCCGGCGTCATCCAGCGCCTCGGCGGGCTGCTGGTGGAGCAGGACGTCATCGACGACGACTACGTGACCCGCGCCGTGGAGCGCGAGGCCATCTCGTCGACGGCGTTCACCGACGCGCTCGCCGTGCCGCACGCCATGGGCATGACCGCGACGCAGACCCGCATCGCGATCGGCATCGCCGACCCGTCGATCGCGTGGGGCGAGGGGCGCGTGCAGGTGGTGGCGCTCGTGGCGTTCAGCGAGACCGACCGCGAGGCGTTCCAGACGGTGTTCGAGCAGTTCGTCGAGGTCTTCAGCGAGCGCGACAGCGTGCAGCGCATCGTGCGTCGGGCGACGAGTTTCCCCGCATTCCTCGACGAGCTGGTCGCGGTAATCGACGGCTGACGCCCTCGGCCTCGCCCACTCGGCGGCGTCTTCCGGCGCCTGCGAGGGAGGAGCTTCCTCCCGTGTTTGGGGCGGATTCGGCGCTTCGGGGCGTGAATTTGCCGCCCCGAGTGGCCGATCTCGCCCCGAAACGGACTCGACAGCGACGGCGGGGCCGCGCAGCTCGTCACCCCGGCCGGATGCCGAACGACGCCAGCCGCGCGCCCAGGGTGTCTCGCGTGCGGAGGTGCTCCCATTTCCACCGGACGAAGGGTCGCTGCGTCGCCCCGCGGATCCAGTCCTCGCGCTGCTTCTCGCGGAGCAGTACCTGCTCGAGAGTCAGATTGGAACGCACCGCCTCGTCCCGGTATTTTCCCTCCCCGTCGAATTCACCCCACGCCGGCACGTCGCCGAGCCCGAAGTCGATGAAGTAGTCGCGGCCTGCGGGGCCCGCAACCGCCACCTGCAGGTCGGGCGGGGCGAACCCGAGCTCCGCGAGCCGGATGCGGCTGACACTCTCACCCGGCAATTGCGCGCGTCCGTCGGCGAAGCCCAGCGCTCGCCACGCACGAGCGCGCCCGTGCGCCGACCGTTGGACGATCGCGCGTACCTGCTCGCGAAGGGCGTCGGCGGCAGCCCCGTCGAATACTCCCGCCTTGGGGGCTGTCACCGGTCGAAGCGCCGCGTCGAGCACGCACACTGCTGTCTCGAAGCTCGCCGTGCGCGCGACGTCGGCCATTGTCCGTTCGAGGGTGGTGAAGTGGATGCCGTGGCGTTGCACTCGCTCGTCGTCGGCGACCTCGCCGCGGTGGCGCACGACGAGATTGCGCGCCCCGGGCCGCTCCGGAGGAAGGGTGACGTGGACCTTCGCCGACGAGGGCGCGCGGACAGGTAGTCCGTGCAGCGCGGCCGCGGTGAGGTGCGAGAACACGGGCGGGTTCCGGCTCGTCATGGCCAGCGCGTGCGCTCGGGCCACGATCCACTCCTCGGGCGTGGGTGGTCGGTCCGGCGCGACCCGCAGGTAGACCCCCGGACGCAGCCGCACGAGCTCGCCCGACCGCAGCATGCGAGACATGGATGACGCACTCACACCGTTGGCGCGCAGGTCGTCCCGTGACAACAGAGGTGCGGGGGCCAACATGAGCTCGACTATGCCCCCCGCCGAGGAGCCGGCATCCGTTGCGAGCCCGCTTCTGTCAGCGCCGGCGCCGATCACACCGCGAGGGAGGAGCCGTGCGCCCGGTGACCGCGAGTGCGTTCGGGGCGGATTCGGCGTTCTGGGGCGGAATAATCTCGCCCCAAGTGGCCAATCCTGCCCCAAACGCGTCCGCGCCAAACGATGGCGCGGTCGCGGCTGCGAGCGCGACCGCGTTCGGGGCGGATTCGGCGTTCTGGGGCGGAAAAACCTCGCCCCAAGTGGCCGATCCTGCCCCAAACCACAGCGACACGACCCGGCATACCGCCCGCGCGCTCATCCGACGAGCGCCGCCTCCGCGGGCGCGACGGCCGGCGCCGGCACCCGGACCCCGACGCCGAGCAGCCGCTCGATGGCGTCCACGGCGCGGGGCGCGGCCCGCCCGTCGCCGTACAGGTTCTGCGCGCGCGACATGCGCGCGTGCACGGCCGGGTCGTCGAGCAGGGCCGACAGCTCCGCGGTGACCGCCTCGCGGCGCGTGCCGATCAGACGCGCCGCTCCCGCGGCGACCCCTTCGCCCCGTTCGGTCGTCTCACGCACGACGAGGGCCGGGACGCCGAGGGCCGGTGCCTCCTCCTGCACGCCGCCGGAGTCGGTCACCGTGCAGTACGCCCGCGCCAGCATGCGTCCGAATTGCGCGTAGGGCAGCGGCTCGCACAGCACGACGCGTTCGCACTCACCCACCGCCGCCCGCACCTCGGCGCGCACCGCCGGGTTGGGGTGCAGGGGCAGCACGGCCACCACGTCGGGACGGGCGGTGACGACCTCGGCCACGGCCGACGCGATGCGGCCGAGGGGTCCGCCCCATGATTCGCGGCGGTGCACCGTGACCAGCACGACGCGCTCGGCGCCCACGGCGATCTCCTCCATGGTGGGGTCGTCGAAGCGCTGCGGGTGCGTCTTCTGCCGGTGCAGCGCGTCGATGCCGGTGTTGCCCGTGACGATGATGTCGTCGGCACGCACGCCCTCGGCCAGGAGGTTGCGCTCGGCGGCATCCGTCGGCGCGAGGTGGAGGGAGGCCAGCGGCGCGATGAGGCGGCGGTTGCCCTCCTCGGGGAAGGGCGAGCGCAGGTCGCCCGAGCGCAGCCCCGCCTCGAGATGGATGACGCGGGCTCCGGCGTAGTACGCGGCGACCGCCGCGAGGGCGGCGCTGGCGGTGTCGCCCTGTACGACGACGGCATCCGGGGCGGCGTCCGCCCAGCGCGCGGACAGAGCCGAGAAGATCGCCGAGGTCGTCTCGGCGAGGCCAGCGCCGCGGCGGAACACGTCGAGATCGGCGTCGGGGTGGATGCCGAACGAGGCGTTGATCTCGGCGACCATCTCGCGATGCTGGCCGGTGACGGTCACGGTCGTGCGGATACCGTCGCGGCGGCGTAGTTCGGCCACGAGCGGGGCGCACTTGATCGCTTCGGGACGCGTGCCGTAGACGACGTCGATCCAGGGAGTGGTCACGGGCGGCTCTCCTCGTCCGGGCGGGGTGCGGTCGGGTCGACGGTCGTCGAGGGGGTCGCGGCCGTGGCGGCGGCAGTCGAGCGGGTGACGCGCGCAGGGGCGGCGCTCGGCCGGGGACCGCGCTCGCGCAGCGAGATGCGCAGCAGCAGCACGATCGCCACGACGAACCCGACGATGACGAACAGCGAACCGATGTAGCGGTGCACGAGGTCGAAGCCCTCGCGGCCGTAGGCGCCGTACGCCCAGGCGGCCGAGGCGAAACGGATCATGTTGCACGTGATCGCGAGACCGAGCCCGACGAGCAGACCGAGGCCGACGCGACCCGTGGGCGCCCGGGTGATGCCCGTGATCGCGACGGCGAGCAGCAGCAGGGGCGCGGCGAGCACGGTCGTGGAGCACATGGTGGTGATCATCAGCCCCGTGACCTCGGGGGTGCCGATGCCGAACCAGACGATGGGGCCCGCGGCGACGGCTCGGCCGGGGGCGACGAGTCCGATGAACTCGCGCGCGAGGAGCGCTTCGGCGGCGCGCGTGGTGGCCTCGGTCGCGATGAGGGCCCCGGCGGCGAATGCGAGCGCTCCCGCGGTGAGCAACCGGCCGAGACGCCCGCGCCGATCGCGGGCCCTCGTGCGGGTGCGGAGGGGGGCCGCGGCGACGCTCACGACTCCACCGCCAGCAGCAGTCGTCCGGCTTCGGCGTTGCGGCGGGTCTTCGTCCACCCGCGGCGTCCGGCCACCATGCGGCCGAAGGCGCGCACCACGCAGATGTAGCTCTGGTACATGTACAGCCAGTACCCGAGGCCCCACAATCCCGCACGCCAGAGCGGATGCCGTTCCTCGCGCGTGACGTAGACCAGCGGCCAGAGCGCGAAGGGGAGGATGCCGGTGAGCACCCACAGCGGGATGATCCAGGTGGCGCCGGCCAGCCAGCCGAACAGACCCCCCGGCGACAGCGCGCCCGAGACGACCATGGCGATGGTGACCGTGGGCCACAGCACGAAGCCGATGAGCTGGATGTAGGGGATGGCGAGGAAGTACGCCGCCTCCAGCGCACCCGCGTTGGTGAAGGTGCGCGAGGCGTAGATCTTGGGGAGATAACGCGCGCACTGCAGGCCCCCCTGGCACCAGCGGGTGCGCTGGGTCAGCAGGCGCCGCGCCGAGGGGAGGGCTTCCTGCGAGACGAAGGTGTCGTGCGCGTACACGGTGCGGTACCCGGCGAGCATGATGCGAAGGCCGACCTCGTAGTCCTCCAGCAGCGCGTCGCCCCACGGCACGCCGGCGTCGGCCGACGCGGCGCGCAGGGCGCTCAGCCGGGTGAACTGCCCGTTGCCGCCGAGGCCCACCGAGACGGTGCGCATGCGCAGTACCTGCATCGCGGCGATCGTGGTGCGGAACTCGATGTCCTGCATGCGGATGAGATAGCGCGCCCACGCCTGGCCGAGGCGTCCCTGCCCGGGAGCGGGGGCCGGGTCGTCGCGGTTGCTCATGCGCACCGCCACCTGGGCCGCGCCGACATCGGGCGCACCGAACGCCGCAGGGCCGGCCGCCTGCCGGAGGGCGTTCTCGGCGAGCGAGCCATCGGCGTCGAGGACGATCACGATCGTGCGATCGTCCTCGACGCCGCGGTTTCCGCGCAGCTCCCGCCACTCCGCTAGCCGGGCGTACGCGGCGTTCAGGGCGGCTCCCTTACCCGTGCGGGCGTCGGGGAGCCGCCGGATCACGGCGTGCACCAGCGGGTCCGTGTCGGCGAAGGCGGAGACGATGTCTCCGGTGCCGTCGGTGCTGGCGTCGTCGATGATCCACAGGTGGACGGTCGGGAAGCGCTCTCGAGTCCTCTTCACCGTCTCGGCGATCACGGTCGCCTCGTCTCGGCAGGGGATGAACGCGTGCCACTCGAACGCCCCGGGGTCGCCCTCCACCGCCGCGCGGCGGCGCACGAAGGGGACGACGATGAGCGTCGTGTAGGTGAGGAACATCACCAGGAAGACGAAGGAGAGCGAGAAGAGGAACTCGAGGGCGTTCACGATCGGGTCGCGTCCTCTCCGGACGCCGGGTCGACGGCATCCTGAGACCGATGGCGCCGCGAGCGCCATGCCAGCAGACCGCCGATCAGGGCGGCGCCGACCCCGACGACGGCGAGGGTCGCCGTCGGGGCCGCGTAGCCGGTGACCGCGATCATGCCGACGGCGCCGCCGCCCATCGCACCGTTGCGGTACACGGGTCAGCCCTGAGCCGGTGCGACCGCGCGCTGGCTGCGACGACGCAGCATCACCGCGGCGAGCAGTACGGCGGCGAGACCGAAGCCGCCGCCGGCGATGGCGAGCGACTCGGGCCCGGCGACGGGCACGGCGAGCTGGCCGGCGTTGGGGCCGACCGAGGCGGTGGCGAGGTCGACCGTGGCAATCGCGCCCGCGGTGCCGAGGCCCACGCGAAGGGCGGTCTGGGTGAAGGTGCCGTCGACGGTCGACTGCACGTTGACCTGCAGCTGCGCCAGCGCGGTGATCGCTTCGCCGAGCGGCCCCTGCAGGCTGTCGCCGAGGCCGTCGAGGACGGGCTCGATGACGCCGCGCGCCGTGCCCAAGGCCGCGTTCAGGACGGCGCCGAGCAGGCCCAGCTCGTCCACGCGCGCCTGGACGGCGTCGAGGATGTCGTTCGTCTGCGAGGTGATCTCGGCGACGACCGCGGCGGGCACGTACGAGAGCAGGTCGGTGCCGGGCGCGAGGTCGTTGAGGTCGGCGACGCCGGCCGCGGCGAGCAGGTCGTCCTCGGTCAGGGTGACGGTGCCCGAGGCGAACGGGTTGTCCAGGTCGAGGCCCGCGACGGCGGCGGCGGCCAGAAGCGTGTTCAGGGCGGGGTTGAGCGTGTTCAGCACTCCGGAGACGAGCGTGCCGTCGACCACGACGCCCACGTCGGCGAGGACGTAGTCGCCGCTCTGCGCGCCGTCGGCGGTGTTGACGGCGGATGCCGCGAGCGTTCCGATGTCGACCCGCAGTCCGGCGAGCGCGTCGGAGCTGCCCACCGTGATGGTGGCGGTGTCGTCGGCGGTGGGGTCGCCCACGTCCGAGGGCGTGACAGTGCCCACGCCGATGAGGCTGGGCGCAGCCGACACCGCGCCGGAGAACGCCGACGAGCTGCCGTCGTCGTTGGCGCGGGCGTACTGGCCCACGGCACCCAGCTGGATGACGCCGTTGGCGCCGAACAGGTCGGTGGAGCCGGCTTGCACGGTGACGAGGCCGCTCACGGCGTCGGCGTCGAGGGGCCGGTCGACGATGACGTCGCCCGAGGCGTCGGTGTTCACGGCCTCGGCACCGCGGAGGGCGACGAGGCTGTCGAGCACGTCGGTGCCGAGCAGCGACGTCTGCACGAGACGGCCCGTGCCCTGCGACACGACGTCGGCGGCGCGGCCTGGGCAGCCGTCGCGGGGACGAGGAGTGCGGCGACGGTGGCGGTGGCCCCGACGGCGCGCACGGTCCGCCACGTACGGGCGGAGGTGTGTGGACGAATGGTCATGGATGCCTGCTTCCTGGACGGCGGAGCACCATCGGACCCACCTCGGGCCGGCGGTGCGGTGCAAGGCGAAGCTAGGCGGGGGATCGGGTGCGGGCATCCGTGCCCCGTACGGAACCGAACTACTTAGGGAGGTGCCCGGAGTCTCGGTGCCCTGCGTGAACTACTGATTCAGCGTCCAAACCTCGGAGGAACGACGTGATCCGGTGTAGGAACGTACTGGGGCGCGCGTGCGTGGACGCGCGGAGTAACGGGAGTCACGCATGGGTGCAGGTCGACCACTGGTGGGGCGAGGGCGCGAGACGCTGATCGCGGCGGAGGCGTTGCGCGAGAGGCGGAGCGTGCTGGTGACGGGGCCGGCCCGCAGTGGCCGGACGCATCTGATGACAGCGATCGTCCGCGCCCAGCCGCGACCGTCGTTCGTCATCGAGTCGCGCGCCGGTGCCGTCAGCGCGCGTTCGGGTGCCTCGGAGCACCGGCTCCTGGCCGGCGTCGACGACGTCGAGGGTCTGATCGCCGACGCCGTCGGCCGCGGCGGGGTCATCGTCGTCGACGACATCGATCTGCTGCCGGATGCCGTGGCGCGTCCTCTCGTGGAGGCGCTCGGCGATGCGGACGCCGTCTTCATCGCCGCACTCGCCCCGCGGCACGAGGTCGCGCGACGGTCACCGCAGCGCTGGGACCTGCTGCGACCTCTGGTCGAGGACGCCGACCGACTCACCGTCGCCGTCGCCCCGCTGGCCCTCGCCGAGACGACGGCGCTGGCGAATGACCGGCGGGCGAGCCGGCACGGGGTGGGACCCGCCGACGCCGCCTGGATGATGGCCCTCCACCACCTCAGCGGCGGCAGTCCCGCCCTCATCGCCGAACTCGTCGACGTCGCGGCCGATCGCGGTCGGATGCACGCGGTGTGCCCGATCGAGCCGTTCGCCGACGCTCTGCCCGGTGCGCTCGTCGATTCCCTCTCTCGTCTGCTGGCGCCGTTCGACGCCCGCGAGCGACGCCTGTTGGGCGCGGTGTTCGAGCTCGGTGCGATCCCGCTCAGTCACGTCGCGTCGGTGGTGCCGTCGGACGTGCTCGCCCGTCTTCACGACGGCAACCTCGTCGTCGCCTCGGTCGAGGTGGGCGCAGCGGCGGTGAGTCCGTTGATCGCACGGGTCATCCGGGAGTCGGCGCCGAGCGGCGAGCACCTCGAGGAACGCCGTGGTATCGCCCACCGCCTGCTCGCACTGAGCCGGCAGGGCGTCGCGCTCACTCCCCTGGAGGAGGTGTTCTGTGCGCGTTTCGCGGGCACCCTCGATGCCGGCGGGCCGCTGGTCGAGCCCCTGACGGCGCTGTTGCCGCGTGCCGCGCTGTCGCTGGCGCGATCGGGGACCCCGCGCGACGCGCTGGCGGTGATCTCGCGGGTGCTCGATGACGGTCCCGACCTGCGCGCGTCGGCGGCGTTGGTGCTCGCGCGTATCGCCCTCGAGGAGTACGCCGAGGCGGAGCGCTTGCTCGACTGGCTGCCTCTTCCGGTCACCGCCGCCGAGCGGGAGCTCGCTCTGCACGTCTTCGTGCGAACCGTGTGCGCCACTCACGCCGGAGCCGGTGTCGCACGCCGTCGCATCCGCGATCTCGTGCGCTGGGCGCCGGACGACCAGCAGTGGCGCATCCGCGTCGCGCACGCCGCGGCCATGCTGTCGCTGCCCAACGGTGCGTCGTTCTCGGGGCGCGTCCTGACGGCGCCCACCGAGGCGACCCGCCCCGACTCCTCGGCGATGAGCGACGCTCTGCGCGCGGCGCTGGCGGCGTCTCGCGGCGATGCGGCCCGCGCTCGTGCGCTGTTGCGCGAGCGTCAGCAGACGCACGGATGGGACGTGGAGAGCGATCTCACCCTGTTCCTGTTGCACGCGTACACGATGGTCATGGTCGGCGACGACCTCGAGGTCGTCGAGAGTGCGACCCGGCGGCGCCTGCTGTCGGCGCGTTGGGGGGATCGCCAGGACGAGGTCGCGGTGCTCGCGCTGCTCGACGCCTCGATCCAGCTGCAACGGAGGCGACCCGATGTCGCCTTCACCAGCCTGCAGACACCGCGCATCGCGCCCCCCGAGTCGTTGCGCGTCTGGTACGACGCGGTGCGGGCGATCGCCTTCATCGCCCGTGCCGATCTCGTTCACGCCGCCGAGGCGTTGAACCGTATCGACCTGACCGCGGCGGACGGAGCGCGCGGCTCTTTCGGGGTGTTGCGCGAAACGGTGCGTGCGCGGTTCGAGATCGCCAGTGGACGCTTCGAGGCCGCCGCCGCTCGCGCGGACCGGGCGATCGGCGAGGCCGAACGCCGCATGCCGATGCTTCTGCCGGCGCTCCTGCGCGTGCTGGTGGCGGCGGGGGTCGCGTTGCCGCAGGTGCGCGCGCGGGCCGAGGTGCTGGCCGCGCGGTTCGACCTGGCGCCGTTGGACGTCTTCCTCGCCGAGATCCCGACGACGGCTCGCGTCGACATGCCGCGCGCGGTCGAGCAGCTGACCTCGCGCGAGCGGGAGGTGGTGGATCTCGCCGTATCGGGCGCGTCCAACGCGCAGATCGCCAGGCGCCTCGGCCTGTCGGTGCGCACGGTCGAGTCGCACCTGCACCACGCCCGTACGCGTCTCGGCATGAGCCGCCACGAGCGGTTCGCGCACCTCGTCGAGGGCGCTCGCCCGCTCGCGCGCCGTTGACGCGCTCGACCCGCGGCGCAGACCGCGGTCGAGCGGGCCGGGCCGCGACACCACCCCGAGGGTCGCTGACGCGTCCGGCCCGGCTCGCGTCAGCGCGCCGCCGCGAGCAGCTCCTCCGCGCCGGCGCGCAAGGCCTCGAGACGGCGATGCGCCTTCTCGGCCGACGCCCCGCGCACGTCGAGGTACAGCTTCAGTTTCGGCTCGGTTCCGCTCGGACGCACGATGAGACGCGACCCGTCGTCGAGCCACAGCCGCAGCACGTCGCCCGGGGGCAGGCTGTCGACACCGGTGAGCAGATCGTCGATGCGTGCGACCGCGACCCCGCCGACCGCCGCCGCCGGGTTCGCGCGCAGGGATGCCATCATCCCGGCGATCTCGCTCACGTCGCTGACCCGGATGGAGATCTGGTCGCTCGCGAACGCGCCGAAGGTGTCGCGGAACTCCTGCAACAGGTCGGTGACGGTGCGCCCCTGGCCGCGGGCCTCGGCGACCATCTCCAGCATCGCCACGGCAGCGGAGATCCCGTCCTTGTCGCGGACGGTGCGCGGGTTGACGAGGTAGCCGAGCGCTTCCTCGAAGCCGAACACGATGCCCGGTGCCCGTGAGATCCACTTGAACCCGGTGAGCGTCGCGTGGAAGTCGAGCCCGTAGTGCTCGGCGACCGCCTGGAGCCCGGGCGACGAGACGAGGGAGCAGGCGAGGGATGCCGGGGCCCCAACGCCGGCGCCCGCCGCGGCATCCGCGTCCGCCGTGACACCGCCTGCCGTGGCATCCGCGCCCGCCGTGCCACCGCCGGCCGTGGCATCCGCGCCCGCCGTTCCACCGCTGGCCGCGGCATCGCGCGCCGCCGCCACCGCCCGCGCCGCCCGCCAACCGAGCAGCAGCCCGATCTCGTTGCCGGTGAGCCGTCGCCAGCCGCCCTCGGCGTCGGCGTCGGGGAGGGCGACCGCCAGGCGATCGGCATCCGGGTCGTTGGCGATGACGAGCTCGGCGTCGGACGCCCGCGCGGTCTCGAACGCCAGGTCCATCGCGCCCGGCTCTTCGGGGTTCGGGAAGGCGACGGTGGGGAAGCGCCCGTCGGGTTCGATCTGCGCCTCGACGAGGATCGGCGCCGGGTATCCGGCCTCGGCGAGCACTCGCGAGACGGTCTCCCACCCGACGCCGTGCATCGCGGTGTAGACCCAGCGCAGGCCCTCGGCGCCCGCGGGTGCGGGGGCGACGGCCGCGGTGGCGGCGACGTAGGCCTGCACCAGCGATTCGGCCGCATTGGCGTAGCCCACCGAGCGGGGCAGCACCGTGACGTCGCCGGCGTCGGCGACCCGCTGGATGTGCGCGGCGATCTCGGCGTCGGCGGGCGAGACGATCTGCGCCCCGTCGTCGGCACCGCCGAGGTAGACCTTGTAGCCGTTGTCGTCGGGCGGGTTGTGGCTCGCGGTGACCATGACGCCGGCGTCGGCGCCGAGGTGGCGCACGGCGAAGGCGAGCACGGGTGTCGGGAGAGTCCGGGGGAGAAGGACGGCGTTCAGCCCCGCTCCCGCGAAGATCTCGACCGAGTCGCGCGCGAACACGTCGGAGTTGCGCCTGCCGTCGTAGCCGACCACGACGGTCGGCGTCCCCCCGGCGGAACGCTCGAGCAGGTAGGCGGCGAAACCTGCCGCGGCCTGGGCGACGAGCACGCGGTTCATGCGGTTGGGGCCGGCCCCGAGTGCTCCGCGCAGCCCCGCCGTGCCGAACGCCAGGCGGGTGGAGAAGCGATCGGCGAGGTCGTCCGCCGCCGTGGCATCCCCCTCCTCCACACGCGTCAGCAGGGCCGTGAGTTCGTCGCGGGTGACGGCATCCGGGTCCTGGGCGAGCCAGGCGCGGGCGGCGTCGACGTAGCCGCTCACAGCGCGCCGATCACGCGGGCCAGCAGCGCCGAGATGACGGGCTCGGCGTCACGTCCGGCTTCGAGCACCTCCGCGTGGCTGAGCGGCGTCTGCTGGATGCCGGCGGCCAGGTTCGTGATGAGCGAGAAGCCGAGGATCTCCATGCCCGCCTGCCGCGCGGCGATCGCTTCGAGAGCCGTGGACATGCCGACGATGTGCCCGCCGATGGTCTTCGCCATCTGCACCTCGGCCGGTGTCTCGTAGTGCGGGCCGCGAAACTGGCAGTACACGCCCTCGTCGAGCGACGGGTCGATCCCGCGCGCGATCTCACGCAGCCGTGACGAGTAGAGGTCGGTGAGGTCGACGAACGTCGCGCCCTCGAGAGGGGAGTCGGCGGTGAGGTTGATGTGGTCGCTGATGAGCACGGGCTGACCGGGCTTCCACGTCTCGCGGATGCCGCCGGCGCCGTTCGTGAGGATCATCGTGGCCGCGCCCGTGGCGGCCGCCGTGCGCACGCTGTGCACGACCCGGCGCACGCCGTGGCCCTCGTAGTAGTGCGTGCGCGCGCCGATGACGAGCACGTTCTTGCCGCCCGGGGTGAGGACGCTGCGGAGCGTGCCCACGTGCCCCTCGAGGGCCGGTTTCGAGAAGCCGGTGACCTCGGTGGCGGGGAACGACGCCGTCTCCTCGCCGATGAGTTCGGCGGCGCGGCCCCAGCCCGACCCGAGGGTCACGGCGATGTCGTGGTGCGCGACGCCCGAGAGGCGGGCGATGTCGTCCGCCGCCGCCTGGGCGACCTCGAACGGGTCGACCGCCGGGTCGTCGAGCGGGTGTGAAGTGCTGTTGGACATCCCCCCACTCTAGAAACCGCGGCGCTCGCGGGCCAGACGCAGCGCCCGGCCGGTGCGCGTGTCGTACCGGCGAGGCGGGCGGGACGTCGAGGTCCGCAGCGCTGACAGAATGGATGCCATGGTGCAGAGCTTCGAGCGCAAGCAGTCCGTCGCGATCGTCGGCGGCGGCCCCGGTGGGTACGAAGCGGCCCTCTCCGCGGCGCAGCTCGGTGCCGACGTCACCCTCGTCGAGCGTGCGGGTGTCGGCGGCTCCGCCGTCATCACCGACGTCGTGCCCTCCAAGACCCTGATCGCCACGGCCGATGCCGCCGTCGCGATCCGAAACGCCAGCAGCCTGGGCGTGCAACTGTTCGCCAAAGACGACCGTGGCAAGCCGCTGACCCCCGAGGTGGCGATCAACCTCGCCGCCGTCAACCAGCGCCTGCTCTCGCTCGCGCGGCAGCAGTCCGACGACATGCGTTCGTCGCTGCTCGAGGCGGGGGTGCGCATCATCTCCGGGCACGGCCGTCTCGACGGTTCCGGCGCGGTCGTGGTGTCGACCGAGGCCGGCGGGACCGATTTCGACCGCGTCGAGGCCGAGACGCTCGTCGTCTCGGTCGGCGCCTCGCCCCGCGAACTGGCCTCCGCCAAGCCCGACGGCGAGCGCATCCTCACGTGGACGCAGCTCTACAACATGAAGTCGGTGCCCTCGCACCTCATCGTCGTCGGCTCCGGCGTCACCGGCGCCGAGTTCGCCTCGGCCTACATGAACCTCGGCGCGAAGGTCACTCTCGTCTCGAGCCGTGACCAGGTGCTCCCCGGTGAGGATCAGGATGCCGCCGCGGTGCTGGAACGCGTCTTCCAGCGCGGCGGCATGACCCTGCTGGCGAAGGCGCGCGCCGAGTCCGTCGTCAACACCGGCGACGGTGTCGTGGTCACCCTCGCCGACGGCCAGACCATCGAGGGCAGCCATTGCCTCATGGCCGTGGGGTCGATCCCCAACACCGCCGGTCTCGGCCTCGAGCAGGCGGGTGTGCAGATGACGGCATCCGGTCACATCCGCGTCAACCGTGTCGCGCGCACCTCGGTGCCCAACATCTACGCCGCCGGCGATTGCACGAACTTCTTCCCCCTGGCCTCGGTGGCATCCATGCAGGGGCGTCAGGCGATCTTCCATGCGCTCGGCGACATCGTCATCCCGCTCGAGACGCGCCGCATCACGGCGAACATCTTCACCGCGCCCGAGATCGCGACGGTCGGTTTCAGCGAGCAGGACGTCACCGAGGGCCGCATCGCCGGCGTCGTGCGCAAACTCCCGCTGTCGGCGAACCCGCGCGCGAAGATGCAGGGCATCACCGACGGCTTCGTCAAGCTCATCGCCCGCAAGGGCAGCGGCACCGTGATGGGCGGCGTGATCGTCGGCCCCAAGGCGTCGGAGCTCATCTACCCGATCGCGATCGCCGTGGAGCGTCGTCTCACGGTCGACCAGGTCGCGCGGGTGTTCGCGGTGTACCCGTCGCTCACGTCGAGCATCACCGACGCCGCCCGCGCGATGCACATCGTCGACCGCGACGACCCCGGCGAGGACTGAGCGTCCCTCCTGCGGGTCGGTCTCGCGCTGTCCGTCCGGCTCGTTGCTCTCCGCGGCATTCGCCCCGCTCGTCGCCCGCGCGGGATCTCTACCGCGCGATAGCGGTGTCGACCGGCCCTCCCGCCGAGAAACGCCATCTGCGCGGACAAACGCGCCGCCGAGGCATTTGCCCGCGCGGATGCCGTTTCTCGCTGCCGCCAGACCGCCGTGCCGGAGCACCTCGACGCACGGCGTCGTCGCGCCGCGCGGTCGTGCTGTCGCGAGGGCCGGCGAGTGGCGCGGGGCCGGTGAGCGACGCCGCGGGCTGGTGAGCGACGCCGCGGGCTGGTGAGCGACGCCGGGGGCCGGTGAGCGACGCCGGGGGTCGGTGGGGGCCGGTGAGCGACGCCGGGGCCAGCGAGAAACGCGTTTCGCGGAGAGAAACGCGTCGTCGTGGCGTTTGTGCCAGCGGATGCCGTTTGTCGCTGCCGTTCGACCGGCGCGCGGGTGGGGATGTCGGATTGCGCAGCCCGCACCCCTCTGTCGCGCGCTGTGCGGTTAGCCAGTGTGCCCCGTGAGAAACGCGTTCTGCGGGGAGAAACGCGTCGTCGCGGCGTTTGTGCCAGCGGACGCCGTTTCTCGCTGCCGTTCGACCGGCGCGCGGGCGGGGGTGTTGAATTGCGCAGCCCGCACCCCCCCGCTGTCGCGCTGTGCGGTTTTAGCCGGTGGGCCCGTAAGAAACGCGTTTCGCAGGGAAAAACGCGTCGTCGTGGCGTTTGCGCCAGCGGATGCCGTTTCTCGCTGCCGTTCGATCGGCGCGCGGGCGGGGGTGTTGAATTGCGCAGCCCGCACCCCTCTGTCGCGCGCTGTGCGGTTCAAGCCGGTATGCCCCCCCCCCCCCGAGAAACGCGTTTCGCGGGGAGAAACGCGCCGTCGTGGCGTGCGTTTGTGCGGATGCCGTTTCTCCTGCTGTCTGACCGCCGCAGCGACGCGACGCACGATTCGGTCGCGCCGCGCGGCTGTGCCCCTGCTCGGGTCGCCGAGAAACGCGTTTCGCGGGGAGAAACGCGTCGTCGTGGCGTTTGTGCCAGCGGATGCCGTTTCTCGCTGCCGCCGCGCCTCACCCCGCCGCGCCCCGCCGCACCCGCCGCACCCACCGCCCCCCCGCGCCCCACCGCACCCCCCGCGCCCCGCCGCACCCCCCGCGCCGCGCCCCGCCGCGCACCCGCCGCCCCACCGCACCCGTGCCGTGCCCCCACCGCGAACGACGGCGCCGCACCCCCGAGGGGATGCGGCGCCGTGATCCGTGCGGGACGCGTCAGTTGATCAGCAGCAGCTGGTGTCCCGCCGAGACCGTGGTACCCGGGTTGGCGTCGATGCCCGCGACCGTACCGTCTTTGTGCGCTTGGATGGGCTGCTCCATCTTCATCGCCTCGAGCACGACGACGAGGTCGCCCTTGACGACCTGCTGGCCCTCTTCGACAGCGACCTTGACGATGGTCGCCTGCATGGGCGATTTGACGGCGTCGCCGGTGGCGCCTGCGGTGGGCGAGGCCCCGTGCGAGCGGCGCGTCGGCGGAGCGGCGGCCGGACGACCCGCCTGGGGAGCCGCGGCGGTGATGCGGTCGGGCAGGCTCACCTCGAGGCGCTTGCCGGCGACCTCGACGACCACGGTGTGGCGGCCGGGGGCGGCGGCGGGCGCTTCGAGCTCGCCGTCCCACGCGGGGATGTCGTTCACGAACTCGGTCTCGATCCAGCGCGTGTACACGCCGAACTCGCCGTCGTCGGCCGTGAAGGCGGGGTCGCGAACGACCTTGCGGTGGAACGGCAGCACGGTGGGCATGCCGGCGACTTCGAACTCGTCGAGCGCGCGGCGCGAGCGCTCCAGCGCCTCGGCGCGGTCGCGGCCGGTGACGATGATCTTGGCCAGCAGCGAGTCGAACGCGCCCGAGACGCTGTCGCCCGCGGTGACGCCGGAGTCGAGGCGGATGCCGGGACCGCCGAACGTCTTGAACACGTGGATGGGTCCGGGCTGCGGCAGGAAGCCTCGGCCCGGGTCCTCGCCGTTGATGCGGAACTCGATCGAGTGGCCGGTCGGTGCCGGGTCGTCGTACCCGAGCTCTTCGCCCTCCGCGAGACGGAACTGCTCGCGCACCAGGTCGAGGCCGGTGACCTCTTCGGAGACGGGGTGCTCCACCTGCAGGCGCGTGTTGACCTCGAGGAACGAGATGGTGCCGTCGGCGCCGATGAGGAACTCGCACGTGCCCGCACCGACGTAGCCGACCTCCTTCAGGATGGCCTTGGATGCCGAGTACAGCACGGCATTCTGCTCGTCGCTGAGGAAGGGGGCCGGGGCCTCTTCTACGAGCTTCTGGTGACGACGCTGCAGCGAGCAGTCGCGCGTGGACACGACGACGACGTTGCCCGCGGCATCCGCCAGGCACTGCGTCTCGACGTGACGCGGCTTGTCGAGGTACTTCTCGACGAAGCACTCGCCGCGTCCGAACGCGGCGACGGCTTCGCGCGTGGCCGACTCGAACATCTCGGCGACCTCGTCGAGTTCGCGCGCGACCTTGAGGCCGCGCCCGCCGCCGCCGTAGGCCGCTTTGATGGCGATGGGAAGGCCCACCTCGTTGGCGAAGGCGATGACCTCGTCGGCGCCCGAGACGGGGCCGGGGGTGCCGGGAGCGAGGGGGGCGCCGACCTTCTCGGCGACGTGACGGGCGGTGACCTTGTCGCCCAGCGCTTCGATCGCCTCGGGGGAGGGGCCGATCCACACGAGGCCCGCGGCGGTCACCGCGCGGGCGAAGTCGGCGTTCTCGGCGAGGAAGCCGTAGCCGGGGTGCACCGCGTCGGCGCCGGAGCGGCGGGCCACCGACAGGATCTTCTCGATCGACAGGTAGGTCTCCGCGCTGGTCGCGCCATCGAGCGCGTACGCCTCGTCGGCGAGGCGCGTGTGCAGGGCGTCGCGGTCCTGATCGGCGTAGACGGCGACGGACGCCTTGCCCGAATCACGGGCGGCGCGGATGACACGGACGGCGATCTCGCCGCGGTTGGCGACAAGGACCTTGGCGATCTTCGGCATCGTCCCAGCCTAGCGAGGGCACCTGCCCGCTTTTTGACGCCCCTCCACAAGAAACGTCGGAAAACGTGTGCGGAAGTCTACGGACGATTCCAGAGGGCGGTCCACGATCCCCCGAGCTCGCGAACGAGTCGGCGCACGGTCGACAGCGACATGCCGACGACCGTGGAGGGGTCGCCCTCCACCCGCTCGATGAAGGCGCCGCCGAGGCTGTCCACCGTGAAGGCCCCCGCCACCAGCAGCGGCTCGCCGCTCGCGACGTAGTCGGCGATCTCGTGCTCGTCGACGTCGGCGGCGAAGGTCACCGACGCCTCGGCCACTGCGTGGGCCTCGCGCGGCTCCGTGCCGGGCGCGAGGCGGAACACGCTGTGTCCCGAGTGCAGGATGCCGGTGCGCCCGCGCATGTCGCGCCACCGGGCCGTGGCCGCCTCCGGTGTGTACGGCTTGCCGAGGATCTCCTCGCCCAGCGCGAACATCGAGTCGCCGCCGATGACGAACCCGTCGAAGTCCGGCTGCTCGGCATGCAGGCGTCGCGCCACGTCTTCGGCCTTGCGACGCGCGAGCAGCAGCACGTGCTCCGCTGCCGGCAGCCGTTGCCCCTCGGCCGCTTCGACCTCGGCGATCACGGCCTCCTCGTCGACCTGCGGCGCCCGCGCCTCGGGTTCGATGCCCGCTTGGCGCAGCAGCATGAGACGGGCCGGAGAAGTGGATGCCAAGCACACGCGCATGCGACAACGCTACCCATCTGCGGCTCGCCGCCCGGCGACGCGAGGTGGGCTGAGCCCGCTGACGTCCCCGAGACATCGATGAGGGCCCGGACCCGCCGACGGGCTCAGGGTCGTGGCTCGCGAGGCGGCCGAGTCAACCGAAGCGTCCGCCCCCGGCGCGATCCCGGCCTCATGTGTCAGGCTCGGAGGATGCACGACGGCGACCTCATCGAACTCGACATCACCGGCATCGCCCATGGCGGTGTGTTCGTCGGGCGGCACGAGGGCCGCGTGGTCTTCGTGCCCGACACCCTGCCCGGCGAGCGCATCCGCGCCCGGCTGACCGACACGCGCAAGAAGGCGTTCTGGCGCGCCGACGCGGTCGAGGTGCTCGAAGCCGCGCCCGAGCGGCGCCCGCACGTCTGGAGTGCGGCGGCCATCGAGGTCGATCCCGCCGAGCGGGTGGGCGGTGCGGAGTTCGGGCACATCGAGCTCGCGCACCAGCGATCGCTGAAGGAGCGCGTGATCCGCGAGGCGGTCGAGCGGGTGGGTCGGCTCGAGCTGCCCGTCGACGTGCGTCCTGCGGGGGAGCCCGGCGACGCCGAGACCGCCGACGGCACCGGGTGGCGCACCCGCGTGAGCCTGCACGTCGACGGCGAGGGGCGGGTCGGCGCCTACGCTGCGCGGTCGCACCGCGTCGTCGAAACCCCGGATCTGCCGCTTGCGACCGACGCTGTCTCCCGCGCTGCGGCGGAGGTGCGCTCGGGTGCGCAGCCGGGTCGCGTCGATCTCGTGCAGCCCGCTGACGGGCACGTGCGCGTGTTGCCGCGCCCCGAGGGCGCGCGATCGCACGGAACCCCCGAAGTGGTGGAGGAACGCGTCGGCGACCGCGTCTTCCGCGTCGACGCCGGCGGTTTCTGGCAGGTGCACCGTCTCGCGGCGCGCACGCTGACCTCCCTCGTCTCGGCCGAGCTCACGGCATCCGTCGGCGCGCTCGACCCCGAAGCGACCCACCTCGACCTCTACGGGGGCGTCGGCTTGTTCGCGGCGACGCTCGGCGAACTGGGCGGAAGCGGGACGCGGGTGGTGAGCGTGGAGTCCGACCCGCGCGCCACCGAGCACGCCGGTGAGAACCTGGCGGAATGGGTGGGGGCGCGCGCCGAGACCGCACGCGTCGACCGCTTCGTCTCCCGGGTGGGTGCCGACGCGTCCGCACGCGAGCGGGAGCGTCTCGCCCGCGGCGTCGTCCTGCTCGACCCGCCCCGTGCCGGCGCGGGAGCCGAGGTCGTGACCGGGATTGCGGCGCTCTCGCCGTCCGCTGTCGTGTACGTCGCCTGCGACCCGGTCGCCCTGGCCCGCGATCTCGCGACGTTCGCCGAGCTCGGCTACCGCGCGCACGACGGCATCCGCGGCGTCGATCTCTTCCCGAATTCCCACCACGTGGAAGCCGTCGCGGTCCTGCGGCGCTGATGTCCACAGGTGCGGGAATCTCCCGCACCTTGGCGCGCGGCGCGGATACGATGTAGTGATGACCCGCGTCGCGCTCATCGATGATCACGAGTCCGTCCGGCTCGGGTTGGAGGCGGCGCTCGCCCGTACCGAGTCGACCGAGGTCGTCTTCTCCGGGGCCAACGTCGCGGCCTATCTCACGTGGCGGCAGGCGGCGGTGGCATCCCCCGCAGACGTGGTCGTGCTCGACCTGACGCTCGGCGACGGCACGACCGTGTCCGAGAACGTCGACCGGGTGGTGCGTGACGGCTCGAGCGTCATCATCCACAGCGTCGCCGACCGACCGGCGGCGGTGCGCGAAGCGCTCGCCGCGGGGGCGGCGGGCATCGTCAGCAAGTCGTCGCCGACCCACGAGGTGCTGGGCGCCATCGGCACGGTCGCGCGCGGCGAGCTGCTCGACAACGTCGAGTGGGCAAGCGCGGTCGAGGGCGATCGCGAGTTCGCGAGCGCCCAGCTGTCGACCCGTGAACGCGAGGTGCTGCGACTGTACGCGGCGGGTCTGCCGTTGAAGGCCGTGGCCGAGCGGCTCGGCGTCGCGTATTCGACCGCCAAAGAGAACATCACCCGGGTGCGCGTGAAGTACGTCGAGGTGGGGCGCCCGGCGCCCACGAAGGTCGACCTGCTGCGCCGCGCCATGGAAGACGGCATTCTGCAGGACGCTCCCGACGGCGCCGCGCGACATGACTGAGACCGGGAGGTCGGTGCTCGACGAAGCATGGGGGCGCATCCCGCAATCGCGCGAGACCCAGGCCGATCAGGGCTCCTTCACCCAGACGCGGATCGAACGCGTCATCCATCTCATCGCCGGTTGCGGGTCGCTCGTGCTGGGCGCGCAGGCGTTCGCCGCGGCTCTCGGCTCGCCCGCCGACGCGGTGGGGTGGCACGTCCCCCTCATGGTGACGGTCTTCGTGCCGCTCGCCGCGATGATCGTCGCGTGTCTCATCGGCCGGTTCACCCGCGTGTTCGCGGGGATCTTCGCGGTCGTGTTCGTGGTGACGCTGTGGGTGTGGCCCGTGGCGACCTCGGCGGGGCCGGCGGCGACGTCCGCCGAAGATCCGTGGATCTTCTACCTCGTGAACGTGGCGACCGTCGCCGGCGTCGTCGCCTTCCCGCTCGCGTTGCAGATCGTCTGGACGGTGGCGACGCCCATCCTCTACGGCGTCATCCGCCTCATGCAGGTCCGGCTCGAGGGTGATTCCGTCGTGACGATCGCGCTCGACGTGTCGTTCGCCCTCATCCTCGGCAGCGTCCTGCTCACCCTCGGCTGGATGTACCGGTCCATCGCGTCCAACGTCGATCAGGCGCGCGCGGCCGCCGTGGCCAGCTACGCCTCGGCGGCGGCGACGGCGGCGACCGAGAACGAGCGGGTCGCGGTGGCGGCCCTGATGCATGACAGCGTGCTGGGCGCCCTTCTGGCTGCCGAGCGTGCCTCGACGCCGCGCGAGCGCACCCTCGCCGTCAGCATGGCGCGCGAAGCGCTCACCCGCCTGGCCAACGCCGAGAAAGATCCGTTGGAGGGCAGTGACGAACCGGTCCCGGCCGCACGGTTGGCCGACGAGATCGAGTCTGCCGCCGAGGAGATGGGCGTGCAGGTGCGCGTCAGCCGACAGCTCGAAGACGGCACGCCGCGCGTGCCCGGTCGTGTGGCCCGGGCCCTCGTGCTGGCCGCGCTGCAGGCCGTCGCCAACGCCGTCCAGCACGCCGACGCGCAGGGGCTCGCGGTGCAGCTGACCGGGTCCGTCTCCCCGGGTGGGGTGGCTGTGCGCGTGCGCGACAGCGGCCCCGGCTTCGATGTCGCCACGATCGCGCCCGACCGTCTCGGCATCCGCGGGTCGATCCACGCCCGTCTCGCCGCCGTCGGCGGGCACAGTGAGATCGAGTCCCATTCGGGCGGCACCACCGTGACCCTCGAGTGGGAGAGCGGTGACCGCTGGTGACCGTCCGCGCCATCCTGTCGTGCCTGGGCGTCGCCCTCACGGCGTATCTGGCGGCGCGCGGTCTCATCTGGACCTCGCCCGAGACGGTCGAGCGCGGCTGGCTGCTCGTGCTCGCGCTGGTCATCTACCTGCCGGTGACGTGGCTGTGGATCTTCGCCATCGGCGTGCGCGACCGGCCGAAAGAGGTTCCGGGCACCCCGCCACCGCGGGCACCGGGATGGCAGGTGGTGCTCGCGTTGGCCACGACCGTCGTCGTGTCGAACATCACGTTCCTCGCCGTCACCGAGGAGGGACGCGCGCAGCCGTTCGTGACGTGGGTGATCGGCGCCATCGGCGCGCTGATGATCGTCGTGATGACCCGCCGACGCCCGGTGGCCGCGTGGACGGGCATCGCTCTGCTCGCCGTGGCGACGTCGCTGTGGCTCGGACCCGTGCAGGCGCTGAGTCTCGGCCTGGTGGGCTCCATCGTCTGGGTGGCCGCGGCCCAGCTGGTGGTCTTCGCGCTCGACCGGGCGGCACGCGATGCCGAGCGGCTCTCGGAACTGCAGCAGGCGGCGTCGGCCTGGCAGGCGTCGCAGAGCGGGCGTCAGCGCGAGCGCCGTCTGCACGTGCAGCGTGCGCTGCAGACGGCCGGTCCGATCCTGTCGCGCACCATCGAGAACGGGGGCAACCTGCGTCCCTCCGACAAAGAAGCGGCGCGACGCGCGGAGGCCCGTCTGCGCGACGAATTGCGCGGCAATCGTCTGCTCGACGACGACGTGCGAAGCGAGATCGACGCCGCCCGCTGTCGGGGGGTCGCCATCAGCCTCTTCGACGAGGGTGGTCTCGATGGTCTCGGCGCCGAGGAGCTCGCCACGGTACGTCGGGAGCTGGCAGCGATCGTGCGCGCCTCGGTGTCGGATCGCGTGATCATCCGCACCTCTCCCGACGACGAGATCGCCGTCACCGTCGTGGGGCGTTCACGCGGCGAGGATGCCACGGGCGACGACGACCACGTCGACCTGTTCCGCGAGATCCGCCGCCCGTACTGACGTGCCGCCTCGCGCTGACGTGCCGCCTCGCGCTGACGTGCCGCCTCGCGCTGACGCGCCGCCCGCGCTGACGCGCCGCCCCGCTGACGTGTCGCCCCGCGCCGACGCGCCGGGCGCTCGCCGTGAACGGCCGCCTCACGCTGACGCGCCGCCCCGCGCCGCCCGCGCCGGGCGCTCGCCGTGAACGGCCGCCCCGCGCCGACCGCGCCGCCCCGCGCTGACACGTCGCCGCCCCGCGAGAAACGCCGCACCCACCGACGCATCGCCCGCGACCGACACTCGCCGTGCCCGGCCCAGGCCCGGAAAGTCATGAGGGGTGAGAGGCGGCGATACGCCAGCCCCTCACCCCTGGCGAACGGTTACCCGAAAACCGTCCGCAAGGCCGGAACCGGCTCGGAGGGAGCGGCCCGGCCGAACGCATGATGCGTTCCAGCTCCTCCAGTATCCGAGAAGCGCGTACCGCCGTCTGTAGGTATTTCGGGGGACAGTTTCAGCCCGTGAAGCCGCGCCAGCCCGCGGCGCGGTCGAGGGGCGCACGCAGACCGCGGGCGTCGAGCTCCCACCGCGAGCGAACCGGCTCGTCGGCGACGGTCGCGCCGGCGACTTCGCGCGCATACTCCTCGCTGACGACGACGATCGCCGCCGCCAGCTCCTCCTCGGTGGGCGCGCCGCGCACCACCTCCACCACGACCGGCGGAAGCTCCCGGGCGTCGTCGGCGCCGGTCACAGCGGGATGTTCCCGTGCTTCTTGGCGGGCAGGCTCGCGCGCTTGTTGCGCAGTGCCCGCAGGGCCTTGGCGATCGACACGCGCGTCTGGGCGGGCTCGATGATCCCGTCGAGCTCGCCGCGTTCGGCGGCCAGGAACGGGGATGCCACGTTGTAGGTGTACTCGTTGGCGAGGCGCGTCCGCACGGCGGCGACGTCTTCGCCGGCCTCCTCGGCGCGCTTGATCTCGCCGCGGTAGAGGATGTTGACGGCGCCCTGACCCCCCATGACGGCGATCTCGGCCGTGGGCCAGGCGAGGTTGATGTCGGCGCCGAGCTGCTTGGAGCCCATGACGATGTAGGCGCCTCCGTAGGCCTTGCGCAGGATCACGGTGACCAGCGGCACGGTCGCCTCGGCGTAGGCGTAGAGCAGCTTCGCGCCGCGGCGGATGACGCCCGTCCACTCCTGGTCGGTGCCGGGGAGGTAGCCGGGGACGTCGACGAGGGTCACGATCGGCACCGAGAACGCGTCGCAGAAGCGCACGAAGCGGCTGGCCTTCTCACCCGCGTCGATGTTGAGCGTTCCGGCCATCTGCGAGGGCTGGTTGGCGATGATGCCGACCGTGCGACCCTCGATGCGTCCGAAACCGATGACGATGTTCGGCGCGAACAGCGGCTGCACCTCGAGGAACTCGGCGGCATCCACGATTCCGTCGATCACGGTGTGGATGTCGTACGGCTGGTTCGGAGAGTCGGGGATGACCGTGTTCAGCGAGCGGTCGGCATCCGTCGTCTCGAACTCGAACGGGGTGTCGTAGACGGGGATCTCGGCGAGGTTGTTGTCGGGGAGGTAGCTGATGAGGCCGCGCGCGTAGTCGATCGCGTCGTCCTCGTCGTCGGCGAGGTAGTGCGCCACGCCCGAGCGGGTGTTGTGCGTGTGCGCGCCGCCGAGTTCTTCCATGCCGACGTCTTCACCGGTGACGGTCTTGATCACGTCGGGGCCGGTGACGAACATCTGGCTGGTCTTGTCGACCATGATGACGAAGTCGGTGAGGGCGGGGGAGTAGACCGCGCCACCGGCGGCGGGGCCCATGATGATCGAGATCTGGGGGATGACACCGGATGCCGCGGTGTTCAGGCGGAAGATCTCGCCGTACTTGCCGAGGGCGACGACGCCCTCCTGGATGCGGGCTCCGCCGGAGTCGAGGATGCCGATGATCGGGATGCCGCTGCGGAGGGCCAGCTCCATGACCTTGATGATCTTGTCGCCGGCGACCTCGCCGAGCGAGCCGCCGAAGGTCGAGAAGTCCTGCGCGTAGACGGCGACGTTGCGCCCGTGGATGGTGCCGGTCCCCGTCACGACCGAGTCGCCGTAGGGGCGGGACTTGTCCATGCCGAAGGCCGTGGTGCGGTGGCGGACGTACTCGTCGAGTTCGACGAACGAGCCCGGGTCGACCAGCATCTCGAGGCGCTCGCGGGCGGTGAGCTTGCCCTTCGCGTGCTGCTTGGTGCGCGCGGCGGCTTCGGCGTCGACGACCGCCTCTTGGAACCTGTTGCGCAGGTCCGCGATCTTGCCGGCGGTCGTGTAGAGATCGGGCTGGTCGGTCACCCTCCCACCCTAGCGACCGCACCGGCGCGGGCGTTGGAGGGTGCGCACAAGTGAACGGCCGAGCGGCTGTGGCATCCTCCAGGCGGCGGCATCCGTCGTCCCCGCAACCGGATGCCATCACTTCGCGCATTCCCTAGGGTGTGGGCATGCCGATCCCCGCCGCCGGATACCCGCGCACCGCCGCCCACAGTCCCCGCGTCCAGGTGGTCGAGACCACCGACTCCACCAACGCCGACGTCGTCGCCGCGGTCACGGCCGATCCCGCCGGGTGGCCGCACCTCTCTGTGCTCATCACCGACGACCAGCGCGCGGGGCGCGGACGCCTCGACCGATCCTGGACGGCTCCCGCCGGTACGGCGCTCGCCGTCTCGGTCGTCGTGGACGCCACGATGATCCCGCCCGCCCAGCGTGGCTGGATCCCGCTCGCCGCCGGTGCCGCGATGACGCGGGCCGTGGGGCACCAGCTCACCGGCCACGGGGCGACCGCCGAGCTGAAGTGGCCCAACGACGTGCTCGTCGACGGCGGCAAGATCTGCGGCATCCTGGCCGAGGTCGTGCCCGGCTCCGCCGACACCGTGGTCGTCGGGGCGGGCGTGAACACGCGTATGAGCCGCGCCGACCTCCCTGTGACCACCGCGACGTCGTTCGCGGCGATCGGGGCCGAGTGCGACGACGATCGCCTGCTGGCAGACTTCCTCGACGACCTCGACAAGACCCTCGCCCGGCTGGCGCACGACGACATCGATCGGGTGCACCGAGAGATCGAGAAGCTCTGCGCCACCGTCGGCCGGGAGGTCACCGTGTCGTTGCCCGACGGGTCGACCCTGCACGGCACGGCCGCGCGCCTCGACACCGACGGCCGCCTCGTCGTGGAGGCCGGCACCATCGAGACGGTCGTGTCGGCCGGCGACGTCGTGCACGTGCGCTGACGTCCCCCTCCCGCGTGGCACCGGTGGGGCGCCGCCGTCGCATCGCACAATGGGAGGCATGAGCCAGCCCTCCACCCCCCTCGGACGCCCGCGCATGCCGGCGCCGGGAGCGGCGGCGCCCGAGCTTCGCATCGCGCGGCTGCGCTCGCACGCGCGGCGGCTGGGATGGTCGGCGCTGGTGCTGATCGGCGTGGCCGGGGCGACGGCGTACTTCTACGACAACCTGCCGGCACCGTACGAGAACTGGATGCTGCTGACGGCCGCCGGCGTGCTCGTGCTGCTGCTCGTCGTGCTCCCCTTCCTCGTCTGGCTGTCGCGCACCTGGACGATCACCACCCGGCGGGTGATCGAACGGTCCGGACCGTTCGGCGCCAACCGTCGCGAGATCTCGCACGTGCGCGGCTACGCGATCCAGTTGCGTCGCGGCATCCTGCAGCGCATGTGGGGGGCGGGCACCCTCACCCTCTCGAACGGGGTGGAGCCGGCGCTGCGGCTGAAGAACATCCCGAACGCCGTGCTGGTGCACGAGACGCTCGTCGACCAGGTCGAGGTCAATCAGATCCTCGCCCACCGCGATTCTCAGACCTTCGGTTCGGGCTCCGTCGGCCTCTGACCCGGGCTCACGTCCCCTCGACCGAGGTGGCTGAGCTTGTCGAAGCCTCCGGGGCCTCCGCACCCGCCCGACCCGGCTCGCATCCTCGCGGGCGCCCCGACAGAATGGATGCCGACGGAAGGAGCGGCATGGCGCTGCGAGTCGGAGTGGTCGGTGGCGGACAGCTGGCGCGGATGATGATCGCGCCCGCGGTCGAGCTGGGTGTCGAGATCCGGGTGCTCGCGGAGGACGAGGGCATGTCGGCGGCGCTCGCCGCGACCGCCGTCGGCGGATTACCGCGACGCCGACACCGTGCTGGCGTTCGCGCGCGACGTCGACGTCATCACCTTCGATCACGAGCATGTGCCGCAAGACGTCCTCGCCGCCCTGGTCGACGCCGGTGTCGCGGTGCACCCCGGTCCCGCGCCCCTCGGCGTCGCGCAGGACAAGCTCGTCATGCGCGCGCGCATGGCCGAGCTCGGCCTGCCGCAGCCCGACTGGGCCGCCGTCGCCGACACGGCCCAGCTGCAGGCGTTCCTCGACGCCCACGGCGGCCGTGCCGTGGTCAAGACCCCCCGCGGGGGATACGACGGCAAGGGCGTGCGTGTCGTCTCGGCGGCGTCTGAAGCCGACGACTGGTTCGCCGCCCTCGCCGAGGACGGCAACGGGGGTGCGCTCCTGGCCGAGGAGCTGGTCGACTTCAGGCGCGAGCTCGCGCAGCAGGTGGCGCGGCGTCCATCGGGCGAGGTGCGCGCCTACCCGGTCGTCGAGACCGTGCAGCGCGGTGGGGTGTGTGCCGAGGTGATCGCGCCCGCTCCGCGTGCCGACGACCGGGTTCAGCGCGTGGCGGCCGAGATCGGCGTGGCGGTGGCCGAGGGTCTGGGGGTCACCGGCATGCTCGCGGTGGAGCTGTTCGAGACCGCCGATGAGCGCATCCTCATCAACGAACTCGCCATGCGGCCCCACAACAGCGGCCACTGGACGCAGGACGGTGCCGTCACGAGCCAGTTCGAGCAGCACGTGCGCGCCGTGCTCGATCTGCCCCTCGGGTCGACGGATGTCATCGCGCCCTGGTCGGTGATGATCAACGTGCTGGGCGGCCCCGCCGAAGGCGGCCTCGAAGACCGCTTCGCCGCGGCGATGGAAGAGTACCCGGCCGCCAAGATCCACACGTACGGCAAGGCGCCGCGCCCCGGCCGCAAGGTCGGGCACGTCAACGTCGTCGGCGACGATCTCGACGAGATCGTCTACGAGGCGCGGGGAGCTGCGTCGTTCTTCGACTGAGCATGTCGCGTGCCGTTCCGCGATCTTCCAGCGAGCGCCCCTAGCCTGGACCGGTGACCCGGCCGCTGCATTCCTCCGAGACGCCCGTGGTCGGCGTCGTCATGGGCTCCGACTCCGACTGGCGCGTGATGAACGCCGCCAGCGAGGCGCTGACCGAGTTCGGCATCCCGCACGAGGTCGAAGTGGTCTCGGCCCACCGCACGCCCGACAAGCTCGTGCGATACGGCCGGGAGGCGCGCGGCCGCGGTCTGCGCGCGATCATCGCCGGCGCCGGCGGTGCCGCACACCTGCCGGGCATGCTGGCATCCGTCACCGCCCTGCCCGTCATCGGCGTCCCGGTGCAGCTGGCCACGCTCGACGGGATGGATTCGCTGCTCAGCATCGTTCAGATGCCCGCCGGCATCCCCGTGGCGACCGTGTCGATCAACGGGGCGAAGAACGCCGGGCTCCTCGCCGCGCGCATCCTCGGCAGCGCCGATGCGGTGCTCGCCGACAGGGTGGAGACCTACGCGCGCGACCTGGAGGCGCAGGTCGAGGAGAAGAACCGGCGCCTCAAGGACTTCCTGTGACGCTCGCCGCGGCGCGGCCGGGTGTGCGAGTCCCGGCGATCGAACCCCGTCCGCTGCGCAACCCCGACGCCGGCTCCACGGAAGTCATGACACGGCGCGGCTGGTGGCTGGTCGTGCTCAACTTCCTCATTCCCGGCTCCGCTCAGGTGCTCGCCGGCGGCCGTCGTCTCGGGCGGATCGGCCTGGGCGCGACGCTGGTGATGTGGACCCTCCTCGCGCTCGGCGCGCTGGCGGGGTTGCTCTGGCCGACGGGGCTGTTCACGCTGCTGACCGGGTCGTTCTTCCCCGACTTCCTCTCGGCGCTCCGGCCCGTGCCGCTGACGCTGGTGCAGATCGCGTTGTTCGCCTACGTCGGGCTGTGGATCGTACTGACCGTCGACACCCTCCGCCTCGTGCGGCTCGTGCGGGTCGGCCCCCTGGCACGGATCGCGATGGCGGTCGTGGCCGTGGTCCTGCTCGTCGTCTCGGGTTCTGGCGCGGCGTGGGCAGCCGGGATCGCGGGGAGCACGCGCGATGCGCTCTCGTCGCTGTTCGCTCAGACCGGCCCGGTCGTGCCGCCGTCCGACGGCTACTACAACATCCTCCTGCTCGGCGGCGACTCCGGAGAGGGCCGCGACTCGATGCGTTTCGACAGCATCTCGGTGATTTCCGTCAACGCCGATACCGGCGCGACGACGATCACCGGTATTCCGCGCGACATGCCGCACTTCCCCTTCGCCGCCGGCCCCATGCAGGACAGGTACCCGGACGGCCATCAAGGCCACGCCGATCCCACCTGCGGGTGGGGGAGCGGCATCAACCAGCTGCGCACCGAGGTCGAGGTCTGTCAGAACGGCGCCGAGATCTATCCCGACGCCGGCGCGAACAACTCCGAACCCGGCATCGAGGCGACGAAGGATGCCGCGGAGGGCATCCTCGGCATCCAGATCCCGTACTACGTGCTCATCGACATGAAGGGTTTCGCCGACGTGATCGACGCGCTCGGCGGTGTCGACATCACCGTGCAGGAGCGCCTGCCCAAGGGCGGACCCGCCTACGACGGCCAGCCCGTCGACGACTGGGCCTTCGGATGGATCGAGCCCGGCGCGCAGCACATGGACGGCGACACCGCCCAGTGGTACGCCCGCTCCCGGTACACCACCAGCGACTTCGACCGCATGCGCCGCCAGAGGGAACTGCAGGAGGCCGTCCTCGCGCAGTTCACCCCGCAGGTCGTCCTCGCGCGGTTCCAGCAGGTCGCCGAGTCCACCACGAACACTATTCAGACCGACCTGCCGCAGAGCCTCATCGCGCCGACCCTCGTCGATCTGGCGCTCAAGGCCAAGGACCAGCCCGTCAACACCCTCGAACTCACACCCGCGGGCGGGGTCGACGAATTCGACCCCGACTACGCCCAGGTGCAGCAGATGGTGCGTGACGCGCTGCACCCGGCCTCCGAAACGCAGGCACCGGCATCATGACCGTCTCCCTGCGTGTCGTCCTCGACCAGTTGGTGGCCCCGACGTCACCCGATCTCGCCGAGGCGTCGGCATCGCTCACCGAGGCCCTCATCGCGACCGCTCCGCGCGGCTGCGACGTGTCGGCCATCGTGCCCGCTCCGGGAATCCCCGACAGCGCCGCAGTCGCAGGGCTCAGCTCCGAGACGCGCCTAGCCGTGCGCCGGCGCGAGCTCGCGGCATCCTGGCAGCTGGGCGTCGCCCCCGGCATCGGCAAGGGACTCATCCACTCGCCGACCGCGCTCGCTCCGCTCGTGCGGCACGACCGCGTCAACGACACGCACCAGATCGTGGTGACCCTGTGGGAGCTGCGCGCCTGGGAGACGCCCGAGGAGCTGCCCAAGGCCGAGATCCTCGCGTGCCGCGCGCTGCTCGCGCGCGTGACCAAGCACGCCGACGCCGTCATCGTGCCCACGCACGCGATGGCCGAGCGTCTCGCCGAGGTCGCCAAGAGCAAGCTCTCGAAGAAGGTGCGCGTCATCGGCGGCGCGCCGGCGGCCGGCATGCGCGTGCCCTCGGATGCCGTGGGTCGCCTCCGCGCGCTCGAACTGCCGTCGTCGTTCCTCGCGCTCGCCGGCGGCGCGGCGCCCTCCGACGGGCTGGCCGCCGCCTTCGCCGCCGTCGCCGCCTCGACGTGGGAGGGCGACGTCGTCGTCCTCGACGTGCCCGAGGGTGAGGAGCCGGCCGTGGCCGACCTCGCCGCTGCAGCCGGCGTCGCCGAGAACCGCGTGCACAGCCGCGGCGCGCTCGACCGATGGGACCGGGCGGCCGTGCTCTCGCACGCGGCCGCTTTCGTCGCCGCCTGCGGCCGATCCGACTGGCCGTGGCGCGCGGTCGACGCCCTCGCCGTAGGCGTACCGATCGTCGCTGTCGACACGGCGGTGCATCGCGAGGTGCTGGCCGACGCCGCCGCCTTCGCTCCCGCCGAGGATCTCGGCGACGCGCTGGCGCGTGCGCTGGGGGAGGACGCCGAGCGCCTGCGCGTGCTCGCCGGCGACCGCGCGAAGGGCTTCGCCTGGAACGCCGCCGCAGACCGCGTGTGGGCGCTGCACGCCGAGCTGTGACGCTCGCGGGCGGGCGCACATCACGGCCCTAAGCTCGACACCATGACTGAACGCGTCGGGATCGTCGTCCGCACCCGGCAGCGGCCGGAGTTCCTGCGGCGCGCGCTGGCCGACATCGCTGCGCAGTCGTTCCGCCACTTCCGCGTCGTCGTCGTCAACGACGGGGGAGACGCCGCCGAGGTCGACGGGGTGGTCGTCGCCTCCGGTCTCGACGCGGTGGCGGTGCACCACATCGCTCCGGGCGCCGGGGGCCGTTGCGTCGCGGCCAACCTCGGCGTCCGCGACGCGGGCACGGAGTACGTCGTGCTGCACGACGACGACGACCGCTGGCATCCTGAGTTCCTCGCGCGCACCGTCGCGTGGCTCGACACCCACCCCGCCGACTCGGCGGTGGCCGTGCCCACCGAGATCGTCTACGAAGAGCAGCGCGAGGGTTCGTGGACCGAGGTCGGGCGGGCTCCGTTCTGGGCCGGCATGCAGCGCATCTCGCTGACGGAGATGCTGAGTGTGAACCGCGCGGTGCCCATCTCCGTGCTCTACCGTCGCTCCCTCCACGACGACATCGGGTGGTACGACGAGACTCTCGACGCGGTGGAGGACTGGGACCTCTATCTGCGCATCCTTCGCCGCGGCGACATCGCCTTCCTCCCCGGCGAGGCGCTCGCGTTCTGGGCGCAGAGACCGGATGCCACCGGCCTTGACGCCAACAGCATGTTCGCTCTGACCGCGGAGCACGCGGTCGACGACGCGCGCGTGCGCGACCGGGCGCTCGTGGAGTGGGTTCGCCGCGAGGGCGCGGGCCTGCCGCTGTACATGGCGTCGCTCCACGCGGAGACCATCGCGCACATCGACGCCCGGTTCGAGGCGTTGGAGCGCACCTTGCATGCCCGTATCCGAGACGATCTGCGCCACGAACTGGACGCGCATCAGCCCGTCTGGTCTCGACTCCGGCGACTGCGACGGCGCCTCGGTCGCGGGTGACGGCGGCCCGCCTGCGGCGTGGCAGCGACTACGCCGACGCCACCCGTTCATAATGATCCCGTGAAGCACCTCATCGACGCCGTCGTCCCTCGGCCCTCCCGGCGCCCGCGTCTCGTGCTCGCCACGGCCGCCGTCGTCGGGCTGTTGGGCCTCTCCGCGTGCGCGACCCCGGGTGGTCCCGCATCCCCGAGCCCGACCTCAGAGACATCGACGCCGCCGCCCGCGTCGTCGACACCTTCGGCGAGCGCCACGCCCTCGCCCACGTCGAGCCCCTCGCGGACGACGGTGACCGACGAGCCCTTCAACGGTCAGATCCTCATCGTGACGTCGGAGGTGCGAGACGGTCGTCTCGAGGTCACGGCGATGGTGCCGGCAGTCGCGGAATCAGGGGGAACCTGCACGCTGACGGTGCCGTCATCCGGTGCGAGCGTGACGACACAAGCGAGCGAGGGCAAAGACGTCACATACTGCGGAGTGATGTCGATCGAGGTCACGGGACCGACGCAGGACCTCGCTTTCACCGTGTCGTACGCGTCCGCGACGACGAAGGCCGAATCGTCGCTCACGACGGTCGAGCCCGCCGCGTGACCCGCGCGGCGACCGTGGGTCGGCGCGCGGCGGCGTTCGTCGCCATCTGGGCGTGCGCCCTCGCGGTGCTCGTCGCCCTTCCCGCCACCGTCTCACCGGCGCCGTCGGCGTCGGCGGCGAACGCCGCGGACTGGAACGCGGGCAACATCATCGACGATGCGGTCTTCTACGACAGCAACGCGATGGGCGCGTCGGAGGTCCAGGCGTTCATGGAGAAGCAGGTGCGCACCTGCCAGTCGGGGTACACCTGCATCAAGGACTACCGCCAGAACACCGACAACCGCCCCGCCGACCGGTATTGCGACGGCTACACGGGACGCGCGAACGAGAGCGCGTCGACGATCATCGACCGCGTGGCCCGCTCCTGCGGGATCAGCCAGAAGAGCTTCCTCGTGCTGCTGCAGAAGGAGCAGGGACTCATCACCTCGACGGCGCCGTCGGCGTGGAACTACTCCGCCGCGACCGGGCAGGGGTGCCCGGACACCGCCCCCTGCGACGCCTCGACCTCGGGCTTCTTCTACCAGGTGTACTACGCCGCGCGGCAGTTCGAGATCTACCGGCTTTCCCCCACCTCGTGGGGCTACCAGGCCGGCCGATACAACAACATCCTCTACAACCCCAACGGCAACTGCGGCACCCAACGCGTCTACATCGAGAATCAGGCCACCGCCGGGCTGTACATCTACACGCCGTACGTCCCGAACCAAGCGGCTTTGAACAACCTCTACGGCACCGGCGACGGCTGCTCGGCCTACGGCAACCGCAACTTCTGGCGCACCTTCACGGACTGGTTCGGCTCGACGCGTGTGGAGAGCAATCCCTCGGGGCCGTTCGGCGCGGTGGACACTGTCCGCGCCGTCCCGGGAGGTTTCCGTGTCGAGGGGTGGGCGGCCGATCCCGACACGTCCAACCCCATTCAGCTTCAGATCCGCGTCGAAGACGTTGTGACGACGGTGACGGCGGACGGGTACCGTGCCGATGTCGCCGCCGCCTACCCCGCCCTGGGTGGCAACCATGCCTTCGCCGCCACCGTCCCCGCGGTGCGAGAGGGCAGCAACAACGTCTGCGTCGTCGGTGTCAACGTCGGTGCCGGGCGTGACCAGCAGCTGAAGTGTTCGAGTGTGACCGCGATGGCCGGATCTCCCTTCGGCAATCTCGAGGGCGTCGATGCGCGGGCCGGGGCGGTCTCCGTCGGCGGCTGGGCGATCGACCCGGACACCACTTCGCCGATCGCGGTTCACGTTTATGTGGACGGTGTCGGTACGGCGCTCACAGCCGACAGTGCACGTGCGGATGTGGCATCGGCCCACCCCGCGTACGGTGCGAACCACGGCTTCGGTGCCGTCTTGCCCGCCTCGGCCGGGTCGCGAACGGTCTGCGCATACGCGATCAACGTCGCCCTGGGTGGCAACGTTCAGCTCGGCTGCCGAACAGTCGTGGTCCCCGCCCCGGTCGATCAGGGGCGAGTGCCCTTCGGTGCGCTCGACGCCGTGGCGGTCAACGGGGCGGTCGTCTCGGCCAGCGGGTGGGCGATCGACCCCGACACGGCGCTGCCCATCCAGGTGCGGATGGTCGCCGGCGGAAAGACATCGACGACGACCGCCGATCTTCCTCGGGCAGATGTCGGCGCGGCGTACCCCAGCTATGGGTCCAATCACGGGTTCGATGCCCGGCTCACGCTCATGGGGGGCACCTACCAGGTATGCCTGTACGCCGTGAACAACGGCTCAGGCGGCGACGCGACGCTGGGATGCCGGTCCGTCACGGTCCCCGTTCCCGACCTCTCCCGTGCGCCCATCGGCACGATCGACGACATCTCGGTATCGGGTACCTCGGTCAGCGTGAGCGGGTGGGCACTCGACCTGGACACGACCGCGTCCATCCCCGTCCACATCTATGTGGGAAACGCGGGCGCTGCCTATCTTGCTGACAAGTCACGCCCCGACGTGGGCGAGGTCTACCCCCTGCAGGGGGCGAAGCACGGCTATTCCGAGCGCATCCCCGCCCCGCCGGGGCAGTCGAACGTCTGCGTCTACGCGATCAACAACGGCGACGGAGGGAATTCGCTGATCGGATGCCGGTCCGTCACGATCCCCGATCACTCGCGGCCTCCCACGGGGAACCTCGAGTCGGTCGGTACTTCCGCCGGTGCGGTGATCGTCGGCGGTTGGGCTCTCGATCTCGACACGAGGGATCCGATCGCAGTGCACGTGTACGTCGACGGCATCGGACGAGCGGTTCTGGCCGACGTGCCGCGCAGCGACATCGGTGCGGCGTTCGGACTCGGCGACCGGCATGGCTTCTCCGCGTCCGTCCCGGCAAGCCGCGGATCGCACAACGTCTGCGTCTACGCGATCAATGACAACGGCGTCGGTCCGAACCTCCTGTTGGGTTGCCGGACGTCCAACGTCCCTTGACCCGAGGGAGGGCGGCCGGTGATCCGGTCGCCCTCCCCCGGGTGGTGGGGTCGATCGCGCTGGGGGCCGTCACGCCCCGAGGTAGCGGCGGAGCCCGTCGAGGCTGGATCGAGTGGAAACCCCTGCCGCATGCGCGCGTTCCAGCTCGAGCACGCTGTTGCGCGGCCGGGGCGAGACGGGAACAGCGGAATCGCGGAAATACGCCTCTGTGGATACCGCGCCAACCCGTTCCGGGTCGTGCCCGGTCAAGCGGAAGACCTCCCGGGCGACCTCATACCATGTCAGGGACTCACCCGAACCGGTGACGTTGTAAACGCCGAATGGGGCGCGCGCCACCAGGAGGTGGCGGATCGCCCGGGCGATGTCATCGGCGAAAGTGAGCCTCCCGGTCTGATCGTCGACGACCCGGGGATCGACCCCCCGCTCGGCGAGAGAGGCCATCGTGCGGATGAAGTTGGAACCATCGCCGATGACCCAGCTCGTACGGACGATGTAGTGTTCCGGCACGGTCGCCGCGATCGCCTCTCCTGCAGCCTTCGTCTGCCCGTACACGCCGAGGGGCGACAGCGCCGAGTTCTCGGTGTAGGGGAGATCCGAGGTGCCGTCGAAGACGTAGTCGCTCGAGACGTGGACCAGGGTGATGCCGTTCGCGATGGCGACGTGCGCGAGTCCTGACACGGCGCTGACGTTCGCCGCCCAGGCCTCGACGCGTCCCTCCGGAGTCTCTGCGAGGTCGACCTTCGTGTATGCCGCGGCGTTGATGATCGCTCCGTAATCGCGCCAACGGCGGGCGGAATGCAGCTCGGGCGAGGTCAGGTCGAGGTCGGCGCGGCTGGCGTACTCGATCCACGGGTGGTCGCCGAACTCTTCGCGCAACGCTCGACCGAGCTGACCGTTCGCTCCCGTGACGAGGATCTTCCGCGGAGGCATCGGGACGACGTCGGCCAGGCGAGGATGGTTCTTGTCCTTCTCGCTGATCTCCACCTCGGCCAGGGGAATCGGCCACTCGATCGCGGCGGTCTCGTCCGCGAGGTTGAGGAACGTGTAGGTCGCCTCCGGCGACCAATGGTCGTTCACCAGGTAGGCGTACGCCGTGTCGGGCTCGAGCGTCTGGTACGAGTTGCCGACGCCGCGCGGAACGAAGATCGCGGTGGACGGATCGAGTTCAGCGGTGAAGACGGTGCCGAACGACTCGCCCTCGCGCAGGTCGACCCACGCTCCGAAGATGCGGCCGGTGGCGACCGAGACGTACTTGTCCCAGGGCTCGGCATGGATGCCGCGGGTCGTGCCCACGGCATCGTTGAACGAGATGTTGTTCTGGACCGGACCGAAATCGGGAACCCCGACGGCGCCGGCGGTCATCTTCTCGCGCTGCCAGTTCTCCTTAAACCACCCGCGTGCGTCGCCGTGGACGGGGAGGTCCACCACGAGCAGACCGGGGATGGGGGTCTCGCGAACGGACAGCGCCTTGCCGAAAGAGATCGACATCGTCACTGGCCTTTGCTGGCGTAGAAGGCTTCGACGCCATCCTTGGCGGGTGCCCACCACGCTTCGTTGTCGCGGTACCACTCGATCGTGGCCGCCAGACCCGACTCGAAATCGCCGTACGTCGGCTCCCAGCCGAGCTCGGTGCGCAGCTTCGTCGAGTCGATCGCGTAACGCAGGTCGTGCCCCGGGCGGTCGGTGACCAAGTCGTAAGCGTTCACGGGCTGCCCGGTGATCCGCAGGATCAACTCCACGACGCTCTTGTTGTCCTTCTCGCCGTCGGCCCCGATCAGATAGGTCTCGCCGATCTCGCCCCGGTCGAGAATGGTCAGCACCGCCGACGAATGATCGTCGGCGTGGATCCAGTCGCGCACGTTCTCTCCGGTGCCATACAGCTTCGGGCGAATTCCGCGAAGCACATTGGTGATCTGGCGGGGGATGAATTTCTCGACGTGCTGGTACGGGCCGTAGTTGTTCGAGCAGTTGCTGATCGTGGCGCGCACCCCGAACGACCGCACCCAGGCGCGCACGAGCAGGTCGGAACCGGCCTTGGTCGACGAGTAGGGCGATGACGGGTTGTATGGCGTGTTCTCGGTGAATCGCGCCGGGTCGTCGAGTTCGAGGTCGCCGTAGACCTCGTCCGTGGAGATGTGGTGGAAGCGCACGTCGTGACGACGCGCCGCCTCCAGCAGCGTGTACGTGCCGATGATGTTCGTGTCGAGGAAGGGGCGCGGGTCGTGCAGCGAGTTGTCGTTGTGCGACTCGGCGGCGTAATGCACGACGGCATCCGCCTCGGCGACGAGCGGGTACACGACATCGGCGTCGGCGATGTCACCGACGACCAGGCGCACCCGATCCGAGGGGAGCCCTTCAAGGGACGCGCGATTGCCTGCATAGGTGAGTTTGTCGAGCACGGTGACGGTGTGGTCGGTGTGCGCGACGACGTGGTGCACGAAGTTGGAACCGATGAAACCGGCGCCACCGGTCACGAGAAGACGACTCATGCGGCTAAGGCTACCGGGGAGCGAACTCGCCCACCGCGACGCCGGATTGGTCCCCGGTGGGCGATAGGGAAGACTGGGCCTCATGCGCGGAATCATTCTGGCGGGCGGCACAGGCTCGCGGTTGCACCCCATCACGCTGGGCATCTCGAAGCAGCTCGTGCCGGTCTACGACAAGCCGATGATCTACTACCCGCTGTCGACCCTCATCCTCGCCGGCATCCGGGACATCCTCATCATCACGACGCCGCAGGACTCCGAGCAGTTCCAACGTCTTCTCGGCGACGGCTCGCGTTTCGGCATCTCCCTGACCTATCGCGTGCAGCCCTCGCCCGATGGTCTCGCGCAGGCGTTCCTCCTCGGTGAGGACCACATCGGTTCCGATTCGGTCGCGCTGGTGCTCGGAGACAACATCTTCTATGGCCAGGGGATGGGAACACGACTGCGCCAGTACACCCAGCTCGATGGCGGGGTCGTCTTCGGGTACCGCGTCGCCGACCCCACCGCCTACGGCGTCGTCGAGTTCGATGCCGATGGACGGGTGGTGTCCTTGGAAGAGAAGCCGGCCGTCCCCAAGAGCGATTATGCCGTGCCGGGCCTCTACTTCTACGACAACGACGTCATCGAGATCGCGCGCGGCCTCGCGCCCTCCCCGCGCGGAGAGCTGGAGATCACCGACGTCAACCGCGCCTACCTCGAACAGGGGCGTCTGCGCGTCGAGCTGCTGCCGCGCGGTACCGCCTGGCTCGACACCGGCACCTTCGATTCGCTCAGCGAGGCCACCGAGTTCATCCGCACCGTCGAGAAACGACAGGGCCTGTCGATCGGATGTCCTGAGGAAGTCGCCTGGCGCATGGGCTTCCTCACAGACGACGAACTGCTCACCCGCGCGAAGAGCCTCGAGAAGAGCGGTTACGGCACGTACCTCATCAAGGCTCTGGCCCAGGGGCAGGTGCGCTCGGGTGAGTGAGACCGGCGTCGCCCCTCGCTTCCCCCTCGGCGGCTCCCGGGCCGCTGTCTTCGCGTTGCAGGCGCGGAAGGGGCGTCCGACTCCGGCCACGCTCCTGTCGCTGGCGGCCGTGCGCGAACACGTCGACCACCTTGCGGTGGTCGTCGGCGGGCTCGATGCCGAGGGGCGGGCCGTCGTGGATTCCCACTGCGATGAGGTCGTCACGGTGGCATCCGATGTCACGGGGTTGTGGGCCTACGCCGCCGCGCTTCGCGCATGGGGATCTCGAGAGTCCTCTTTCGACGAAATCATCCTGACCGGCGACGGGTGGTTCGGTCCGATCAGTCCCCTCGCTCCCGTGATCGAGCGTATGGACGTCCGCTACGTCGACATGTGGTCGTTGACCGACCGTCGCGAAGGGAGGCCCCACGATCGTTCCGAGGGTCGTGACGGCGAGGTGCGTCTCAGCACGTACTGGCTGGCGGTGCGCCGCCGCGTTCGCGAGTCCGAGGCCTGGCGGAGGTTCTGGACCGATCTGCCCTCGCGCCCCGACCACGGCTGGCAGGTTCGTCAGATCGAGTCATCCCTCAGCGAGGTCGTCGTCCAGGCAGGCTTCCGAATCGGAGCGGCCTTCCCCAGCGATGACTACCCCGCCGAGCATGCCGACACGTTCAATGTCGACCTCCTCGTCGAGGACGGCTGCCCCGCTGTCACTCGCGAGGTGTTCGACGGCTACCCGCTTTTCTACGATCAGCACGCCATCGTCGGTCGACGTATCGCGGCCGCCATGGCGACGCGGGGATACCCGGTCGGACTCATGTGGTCCGATCTTGCCCGTTCCAGCGCGCCGAAGCGTCTGCACACGAACGGCGCCATGCTGGAGATCCTCCCCCCGGTGGAGCGTGCGTCCCGACGTGAGCCGCTGCGGGTCATCGCCGTCGTCCACGTCGTCGACACGATCGACATCCCCGACATCATGGCCCGCCTCGTCGTGGTGCCCGGACTCGCGCGTTGCGTCTTCACGCTGGCGGACGAGAACGCGCGCCCGGCCGTCGAAGCGGCCTGGAGATCCGCGTGCGCGGCTGAGCCGATTCCGTTCGAGACCCGCCCAGCCACCGCGCGCCGCACTCCCGACACCATCGTCGTCTTCGACGAGTGCCGCGACGTCGTCAACTCCGACGACGCCGATCTGATCCTGGCGTTGCACACCGGGGTCGACCCGAAGATGTCACGTAACGCCCGGCGCTACTTCCGCCGGCAGCAACTCGACTGCCTGCTCGGCGACGGCCCCGGCTACACCGCCAACCTCATCGAACTGTTTCGTCGCGAGCCGGAGCTCGGCCTCGTCTTCCCCCCTACGCCGCACATCGGCATGTCGACGCTCGGAGACGGGTGGCTCGGCCACCGCGAGCAGGTCGAGCGTCACCTCGACAGGCTCGGCGTCGACGTGCCTCTCGACTGGGCGAGCCCCCACGCGCCCCTCGGAGGCATGTGGTGGGCGCGTCCGGAGGCCGTGCGCCGGCTCGCCGAGGAACGGTGGGGCACCGGCCCCGACGTGAGTGCCGTGCACTCTCGTCTGCACGCGTATGTCGCGGGTGATCGCGGTTATTACACGCGCACAGTCGCCACCAGTGAGCACGCGGGGCTGAGCCACGGGTCGCTCGAGTACATCGGAGATCACATGGCGATGACGTCGTACGGCTATCCGGCCGGCTACACGGCTCTTCTTCACCGCGCCGGACCGGTCGGATCCGGCCGAGCCGTCGACTTCGCGCGCATGTGGCTTCGATATCGACACCCCGACTGGTTGCGCGCGGCGTCGGTCGTCGGTCGGGTCGCGCGGGGCGCGCGGCGAGTGACGAGAGGTCTTCGCGCGCACCGAGGGGGAAACTGATGGCCGCTCCCGAGCGTTTCCCCGAGGGGGGCAGCCGTGCTGTCGTCTTCGTGATCTACGACCGTCGCGGGCGGGTCGACGACTTCATCATCCACGCACTCACGCACTTGCGGGCGCATGCGCAGAGGATCGTCGCGGTCGTCAACGGCAAGCTTCTCGATGAAGCCCGCACACGTCTGGAAGCTGTCGCAGACGACGTCCTCCAGCGTGAGAACACCGGAATGGACATCTGGGGTCAGAAAGCCGGTCTCGATCTGCTGGGCGACGACATCGACCGTTACGACGAGGTCATCCTGACCAACGACACGTGGTTCGGTCCCGTTCGTCCGTTCGCCCCCGTCTTCGACGAGATGGATGCCGAGCAGGTCGATTTCTGGGGACTCACCGACCACCCGCGCGTCGAACGAGAGGCGTCGTGGACGGGCGACACCATCCCGTACCACCTCCAGTCGTTCTGGATCGCCGTTCGTCGTCGAATGCTCGGCTCGGAGGCGTGGCGCGAGTATTGGCGCTCACTGCCCGTCCTGGATGACTGGACCGAGGCGGTGACGCGACACGAGGTGACCTTCACCGAACGGTTCGCGTCTCTCGGATTCCAGCATCGGGTGGCGTTCGGTCACGAGCGCTACGACACCGAGAACCCGTCCATCTTCAACGCCGAGCAGATGCTCGACGACGGGTGCCCGATCATCAAGCGCAAGCCGTTCTTCTTCTGGCCGGTGACGATGGACCATGAAGCGTCGATCGGCAAGTGGGTTCTCGAGAAGGTCGAGTCCTTCGGCTATCCGCGGGAACTGATCATGCCCAACCTGGCTCGCAATTCCCCTCCGCGTGATCTCACCACCGACCTCGGGATGCTCGACATCCTTCCGGACATCGACGTGTCGTATGACCCGGATCGTCCTCTTCGGGTCGTTCTCGTGGCGCATATCTTCTACGTCGACATGACGGACGAGATCCTCGACCGGGGCGATCTGCTGCCCTGCGATTACGACCTCGTCGTGACGACTCCCGATGCGCGCCGTGCACGCGAGATCGAGGAGATCCTCCACTCACGGCGGCGTCCGGGACGTCGGACCGAGGTCCGGGTGCTGCCGTCGAACGACGGGCGCGATCAGAGCGCCTTCCTCATCGCATGTCGCGACCTCATCATCGACGACCGCTACGACGTGATCGTGAAGGTGCACACCAAGCGGACACCGCAGCAGGGGTACACGGTCGGACAGCACTTCAAGGGGCAGCAACTCGATAATCTGCTCCCCTCGGCAGGCTACGCCGCCAACCTCATCGCCCTGTTCCAGAACGACGAAGGGCTCGGTCTGGCCTATCCGCCCATGATCCACATCGGTCACGGCACGCTGGGGCACGCGTGGTGGGGGAATCGGCCGCGTTTCGAGCGCGTCGCCGCGGAGCTGGGCATCTCGGTCCCCGTCGACGACGTCTCACCGCTCGCCCCGTTCGGCTCCATGTACGCGGCGAGACCGGCGGCGCTGAGACTGCTCGCCGAGCGCGACTGGCGATACGAGGAGTTCGGAGGAAAGGACGCGTACAAGGACGGCGGCCTCGCCCACGTGTTGGAGCGACTGCCTTCGTACGCCGCGGCGGAGCGCGGTTTCCACACCCGCACCGTTCTGACCGCCGAGTACGCCGCGCTCAGTCACACCTCGCTCGAGTTCAAAGTCGACGAGATGGCCGCCACCCTCCCGGGTTCCCTTCGAGACAAGACACTCTTCCTGCATCGAGCGGGTTGGATCGGCACGGGGCGCGCATCCGACTTCTTCTGGATGTATCTGCGGTTCAACAAGCCGGAGACAGTTGCCCGCTGGGAGCGCGTCCGCGACGTCGTGACGGCACCCAGGCGGGCGGTGCGTGCGCTCACGCAACGTCTCGGTGCGGCTGGGCGGGGATGATCTGCCTGTGAGGCGGATGCGAAAGCCCCCGGTCCGTGCCGGGTAGGATCGAGCTCTCCCGAAAGACGATGGTCAGGCTTGGAAAAAACAGAGAGATTCGCGGCCCTCGAGGCGCTCCCGTTCTCCACGGTCGACGCGAACGGAATGAGCTACCCCGGCCGCGGCGGGAAGATCCGAGAGCTTTTCTCGCGGCGGGATCTGCTGTTTCTCCTGGTCCGGCGTGATCTGCAGGCCCGGTACCGCGACAGCTTCCTCGGATTCTTGTGGACGGTCATCCGGCCACTGATCCAGTTCTTGATGTATTTCATCGTGCTGGGGCAGTTCCTTCGTGCCGCCGAGGGTATCCCGAACTTCGCGATCTATCTGTTCGCGGGCCTCACGCTGTACCAGTTCTTCAACGACACCGTCGCAGGCGCGACAGGTTCGATCCTCACGAACGCCGGCCTGGTCAAGAAGATCTATCTGCCACGTGAAATCTTCCCTTTCGCGAGCGTGGGCGGCGCGGGGTTCATGTTCCTGGTGCAACTGGCCGTTCTCGTGATCGCCGCGCTCATCTTCCAGGCTCTCCCCGACCCGGCGCAGATGCTCTGGTTCTTCCCTGCTCTCGCCGTCGTCCTCATCTACGGAACGGCGATCGGCCTGTTGCTGAGCGCCGTCAACGTGTACCTGCGCGACATCCAGTACCTCACCGATGTGGTGCTCATGCTCGCCATGTGGGCATCGCCCATCGTCTACTCGTGGCGGATGGTCAGTGACGTGATCGCACGCTTCTCGCTGCCGTCGTGGGTTCTCGAGATCTATCTGGCGAATCCGCTGACTCTCGCCATTCTGGGGTTCCACAAAGCCTTCTGGGGAGCAGGCACCCCCGCTGACTACCCGACGGGTCTCGAGTTGCGCATACTCGTGGCCGGCGTCATCGGAATGGTCTTTCTCGTCGTCTCGCACCGGGTCTTCACCCGGCTGCAGGGAAACTTCGCTCAGGAGCTGTGATGGGTGTCACCGAACCCCCGGTCGTCGTTCGGATCGAGAAAGTGCGCAAGCGCTTCAAGGTGCGCAAAGACAACAGCCTGAAAGACCGGATCGTGCATTTCGGGCGTCACGGGAAGACGCACCGGGAAGACTTCGTGGCGGTCAGAGACGTCTCGCTCGACATCGAGGCGGGCACGACGGTCGCCCTGATGGGGGCGAACGGATCCGGCAAGAGCACACTGCTGAAGCTGATCGGCGGGATCGTGGCTCCCACCTCTGGAACGATCCGCACTCGCGGCCGAATGGCGGCACTGCTCGAACTCGGGGCGGGCTTCCACCCCGACCTCAGCGGACGCGAGAACGTCTACCTGAACGCGTCGATCCTGGGGCTCACCCGTGCGGAGATCGATGCTCGCTTCGACGACATCGTGGCTTTCAGCGGGATCGCCGATTTCATCGATACCGCGGTGAAGTTCTACTCCTCCGGCATGTACGTGCGACTCGCCTTCTCTGTCGCGATCCATACGAATCCCGACATCCTGCTGGTCGACGAGGTCCTCGCCGTCGGGGATGAGGCGTTCCAACGCAAGTGCATGGACCGCATCGCCCGGTTCCGCGCGGAGGGGTGCACCATCATCCTGGTGAGTCATTCCGCCCAGCAGGTGGCGGAGCTATGCGACCGCGGCATCGTGCTGCGCAAGGGCGAGATCGTCCACGACGGAGACATCGACGAGGCGATCGGCGTGCTCCGAGACGTGCTCGAGGGACGAGACGAGGCGAGCGCGGCAGAGGCCGCGGCGGAGGCTCCCATACGGGTGGCCGGTGTCGACATCCTCGACGACAGCGGCGAGCGGGATCGGAGCTTCGGGTCGGCGGAGTCGATCGGCATCCGGCTCCGTCTCGAGTCCGACCGCCCCATTCCGCGGTGGGCAGCGGGGTTCAGCGTCAACACGCCGCTGGGGCACATGGTGTTCGCGTCGAACACAGATCTTCTGCGCACATCCCTCCCGGTCATCGACGGAACCCTCACCCTCGAGTTCCGCGTCGACGCCCTTCATCTCGGAGCCGGCACCTATCACGTCCATGCCAACGCGGTTGCGACGGAAGAAGGCGGAGTGCACGGCATCTCACATGGGGCGACCTTCACCGTCGAGACCGCGGAGCAGACTCTCGGAACGGCGACGGCTGATGTGTCCGTCTCGATCGGCGGTCACTGACGCTGCTGCAACACCGTCTGCAGCAGCGTGCGGGCGCGCGCGTCGAAGGAATGATCGCGGCGGACGGCTTCGCTGATCTGCACGAGCTGCTCGTCAGCGGGGAAGCTGTCATCGAGCCGGCTTCCGAGGATGTCGAGCATCTCGGGCACGGACCGGTAGGTGACGACGGCCCCGTTGAACAGCTCGGCGATACCGTTCACATCATCGCTGACAGCTCGGCCGCCCGCGGCGACGACGTCGAAAAGACGGTTCGATATGAATCCGTGGCGCTGCATCGCAGGCCAGTGGTCGTTCAGAACCGCGCGCGCCCCCTCGTACAGGGGTGGGAGGTCTGCATTGGGAACGCCGGTCGCCCGGATGGCCGCCGAGGGGATGTAGCCGCGCCAGTCCGGCCCGTACACGTCGACGGGAAGGCCCGCCCGAACCGGCTCGACGACCGATGGGCGAGCGATGCCGCGCGCGGTTCCGACGAAGACGAAGCGCCCGCCCCGGGCCGTGCCCCGTGGATGGAAGCGCCTCGTGTCGGTGCACTGCAGCAACGGTGAGATCGGGCGCCCCCAGGCGGCGGATCGCTCGGCCGCCCACGTCTGCGATGCGGCGAACACGGCGTCGAAACCGTCGACGTCACGCTCGCCGATCTCGTCGGGATGGCTGATGATCCAGAGAAGGGATGTTGCGTCCGGCTGAGGGTGAAGGGGCTCCGGGCCGCGCAGAGCCACCACGACGTCGTCGAGACTCGTCGTCGCGCGGTTGCGCGCGGCGTACGCATCGATGACGACCTCTTGGCCCTGACGGCGCAGGGCCTCGGCGAGACCGCGGGCGAAATGCGTATCGCCCCACGCTTCCCCCGGAGGTCCCGGGGGAGCCGCGATCTTGAGGGCCCAGCGCAGCGACGGAACGCGACTGCCGTCGTTGAGAGTCGCCATGGTGGGTCGTCGCACGAAGCTGGGCCCGGATTCGCCCCACCCGACGACGCGCCACCCGCGCTGCTCGGCGAGCGAACCGAGGTCGCTGTCCGATGCCGCGGAGGCGTCGCGTCTCAGATCTTCGCGCGAGGAGGGCGCGCGCACCACCGAGGTGGTCAGAGTGCGATGCACGGCAGCGTCGTCGCCGACGCGGCGAGCGAATGTCCCTCCGGCGATGTGCCACGGCGAAAGAGCCGGTCCCAGGGCCAGAGCATCCTCGACGGGTAGTCCGGCGAGCAGGTGGAAAGGTCGACCGTCGTGCACACCGACACCGGCGGAGGCGATCGCGCCGTCCCAGCCCAGCCACAATGGGGCCACGGGCCCTCGAGCTGACTCCGTGGCCAGCTCCACCAGCGACGCGGCGGATATTTCGCTGTGCGGGCCGCGGACCACCACGGTGGTGCCCGACGAGGCCCCCTCGATGAGCCGGTCGAGCACGGACTCGTCGTCGGAGATCACGATCGTTCCCGGACGAGCTGCGGACAGGAGCGCGGCCGCCGTGGCCGCCTCGACGGCCCCGCTCTCCACGCTGAGAACGAGCGTGGCCGACAGCGAGTCGGCAGCCGCGACTCCTTCTTCGAGCGGTCGTGAGGGAAGGCCCTCGTCGCGAGCCAGGCGGACGACGACCACGACGCCGCTCAATGGGGGGACATGCCCGGCGATGCGGCCCGCGGCGGCGTCCGTCGCACCGCGGTGTGCGCTCGACCACGGCACGGCGATCTCGCCGCCCGCGCCACGCAGAGCGATGCTTCCCGTCGCGCGAGCCGCCCGCCACGCGTGCCCGAGGGAGCGCCCGGCGTCCCCTCGCGCGGCAGGCGTGCGTCGGTCGTACGCCTCGGCGTCCCAGGCGACACTGACGATGATGTTCGAGGCGTCGCTCACGAGGTAGGCGTAGAGCGCGGGCACTCGACCGGGTTCGGGGAGCTGGGCTGAGACGAAGCGCTCCATGAAGAGCGGGTTCACAGCGAAGTCCGACCGGAAGCCTCCGCGCGTGTAGCGCCTGATGGCTGCGCGCGTGCTCCGGGGACCGCCCTGCGCTCGGACGTACTCGATGTCGACGACGTCGGCCATGGCGATGGTCCGAGCCCACCACCACCGATCGACCTCCCGCATCAGGGGAGCGAGAACGGGAAGGGAGCGGGCCTGCCTCCAGACGGCTCGGGCTCGTCTCAGCATCCCCCGAGTATACGAACAGCCCCGGTAGACGATGAGCGCCGGTGGGTGAACCGGCCGGCCCCTAGACTGAGGGTGTTATGACCGCAATTGGTGATCGCGTCGCCGTGCTCGTGCCGGCGTGGAATGAGGTCCGCAACGTCGGCCATACCGTCCGCGAGATCCGTTCGGCCGACCCGCTGTACGACGTCATCGTCATCGACGACGGGTCGACGGACGGCACGCGAGCGGCCGCGCAAGAAGCCGGAGCCGAGGTGCTCGTCCTGCCGTTCAATCTCGGCGTGGGCGGCGCCATGCGTACGGGCTTCACCTTCGCCGACCGCCGCGGGTACCGCCGCGCCATCCAGGTCGACGCCGACGGCCAGCACAATCCGGAACACATCCGTCTGGTCCTCGACGGACTCGAGCGCGCCGACATCTCGATCGGTGCGAGATTCGCCGACGTCGGCGACTACTCGGTGCGGGGTCCGCGCAAGTGGGCGATGGTGTTCCTGGCATTCGTGGTCTCGAGGGTGGCCGGAGTGCGTTTGACCGACGTCACGAGCGGGTTCCGAGCCGCGAACGAGCGCGCCATCCGCCAGTACGTCCGGTACTACCCCGCGGAGTACCTCGGAGACACCCTCGACTCGCTGGTCGAAGCTGTGCATTCGGGGCTCACCGTGACCCAAGTGCCTGTCGCCATGCGTCCCCGCATGCACGGCCGCCCCAGCCAGAACGTCATCGGGTCCACGGTGTACCTCGTGCGGTCCGTGTTCGCCATCTCGCTCGCGCTCATGCGTGGTGCGCTACGCCGGAGGCCTCGCGCATGATCGTCCCCATCGGGATCGCCTTCGCCCTCGTCATCCTCGCGTTGATCGTGACGATGCTCATGCGTCGCCACCTTCGTGAGAAATACGCGGTGATGTGGCTCCTCATCGGCGCCGCCATGCTCGTGCTGGCGTTGTTCCCCGACCTTCTCGGGGCACTCGCCGGGCTCCTCGGGGTGATCGTCCCGTCGAATCTCCTTTTCGCTCTCGCCGTCGCCCTGCTGATCGGCGTGACGCTCCACCTCTCGTGGGAGCTGTCTCGCGCCGAAGAGGAGATCCGCCGTGTCGCCGAGGAAGTGGCGATCCTGCGCGCGGATGTGGAGAGATTGCATGCACCCGCGTCGTCGGCTTCCTCCGACGGCGACGGTCGAGTCCAAGCGGACTAGAACGCGGGTGCGATCGCGGGGCTCCGCGTGACCGGCGGGGCAGCGCTCCGCGCCCGTATGGTCTTGCGCCAGGACACGGATCCGGAGGGAGTGCGCGACGAGCCGGTCGGCGCAGTCACCAGAGTCGCCGCCACACGCATCGGAGAGCAGTCGGCCATCCCGCCGGTTCACGTTCCGCCGCCCGACCAGCGGCCGTGGCGCTACGCGAGTCTCGCACCCGTCATTCCAGCGGGCCCGTCGGTATCGAGGATGCGCCCCGGCGGTTTTCACGCCCCGCAGGATCGACGCCGATACCCGCAGTTCCGCGCTCAGGCGGGCGTGCCGTAGCCCCGCCGGATGAGGTCGTCGACGATGATGTCCGACGGCGACGCCGCGGCGTCGTCGTTGGTCCCGCGGTGCGATTCGGCCTCGACGAGGAACTCACGTACCACTTCCTGGTCCCACCGCGACAGGAGCGCGCTCGTCCCCAGGCCCTCGTTGCGCTCGGTCGCCATACGGTGGATCAGAGTCGGGATGCCGAAGACCGCCGATTCCTCCTGCACACCGCCGGAGTCGGTCACGATCAACCGCGCGTTCTGCAGGCGTTCGACGAACGCGGCGTGCTCGAGCTTCGGCGCGGTCGTGAGGCGGGACAAGCCCAGCTCGCCGATGACGGCCTCGATCGCGTCACGCGAGTACGAGTCCACGACGACCTGCAAGGTCACGGGGGTGTGATCGTTCAACGTCTGAAGGGTCTCGCGCACCAAGGTGAGGTTGGAGATGAATTCGAAGCGGTGCAGCAGCACGAGTCCATACGGCTCGTCGTCCGACGTGGTCCCCGAGCCCGCTCGACGCTTCTCGGCGCTATCGCGCACCGCGTCTTTCACCGTATTGCCCTGGGTCACGATCACGTTGCGTCGGCCGGCGAGATTCTGTGCCGTCTCGGGGGTGGGGGCATAGTGAACCTCTGCCAGGCGGCCCACGATGCGCCGGTCGAGTTCTTCCGGGAACGGATGCCGCCAGTCGCCGGAACGGAGGCCGGCCTCCACATGCGCGACGGGGACGCCTGCCAGTCGGGCGATGAAGGTGCCCAACACGGTGGTCATCGTGTCTCCGTGGACGAGGACGACGCTCGGACGCGGCGCGCGGCGCAGTGCGCCGAGGTTCTTCAGCGTCCACCACCCGACGGCCGTCATCCACCCGACCATGTGGATCGGCTTCTTCAACGGCTTGCCCCGCCAGCCGTCCGCGAGGATCCGGTCGGGAGCACGCAGACCCAGTTGGGGCATCGCGGTGCGCAACGCGTCGGTGTGCTGGAACGTCACCCACTGCTGGTAGGGCACGCCGCGCGCGTCGAGGCGACGCATCACGGGGGCGAGCTTGATGGCTTCTGCGGTTGTTCCGTAGATGAAGACGATCATGGATTCGGTTCTTTCGGCGCGGACGAGAAGGCGGAGCGGTGCACGACGACGCCTCGCACGATCCCTGCCCAGAACGGGCCGGCGAAGGGGAGGACGTACGCGAGGTAGGCCAGCACGGAGCGGCGCGGGGCGCGCTGGGCGGCGGCGATGACGCCCGGAATCGCCACCGCGAGACCGCCGGAGGCGACGACGGCCAGCGCAAGAGGTGCTCTCCCGCGCAGGATCAGAGTCCCGAGGAGGACGACGAGGGCGACGGGCGCGGCGGCGAGGCCGATGAGGATCGCCGATCGCGCGGGGGAGGTTCCGGCATAGGAGTCGACGAAGAGCGTGCCGCGGTCCCTCGCGTGCCGCAGGAAACCGCGAACGGTCGTTCGCGGACGGTAGATCGCCGAGAATCGCGGGTCGATTCGGATGCCGTGATTCTCGGCGACCCACCGCAGAAGCTTGGTGTCGTCCGAGACCAGCGGCGAAGACACCGTGGGGGCCGCGAACCGGAAGGCGTCGCCGAGCAGCGACGCGGGGGCCAGCAGGAGCGTCGTGCCCTTCGGGGCGGTGTCGAAGTTGTCTGCGGTGAGCGTCATGGCGCGGGGTCGACGGAGGTACTCGCCCCAGAACAATCGGGTGGGGACATCCCAGAACCTGCCCACCAGCGGAGCGGCGGGGTCGGTCTCGATGTGCGCGTTCCACACGCGCACGCCATCGCCTACTTCCCCCCAGATGCTCGCGAGACTGTCGGGGCCGATGAGCACTCGCGAGTCGAGCAGCATGATCGTCGGAGCGGACGCGGCCCGCAGGCCGGCTCGGCGCGCGGCGAAGCGTCCGGCGTTGTCCTGCGAGACGACCGACACGGGCGCGACCGTGTCGTCATGCCACGGGCGCAGCACGGTGAGTGTGTCGTCTGTCGAGCCGTCGTCGACGACGATGACCTCCGCGACGAGACCGGCCCGCTCGATCGCGACTTTCAGCGCTGCCAGGGTGCTCGGCAGCCATGGCGCAGAGTCATATGACGGAATGACCACGCTCAATTCGGGGGAAGCATCCGTGGAGCTCATCGGCGGCCGGCACCTCCCGTGCGCACGTCGCGCTCAGGTCCGCGGCACCGCGACGGATAACATGAAGCGGGGCAAGGAGACACGTACTCAGACTAGCCGTGCCGCCGGCGTCGACTTCTCTGCCCGTACCTCTCCCGCTTTTCGTTCACCAGGAGCCTGGATCCATGCGACTCAGCCGTCTGAACCGCGCCGTTCGTCCGGCTCTCGTCATCGTCGCCGCCCTGGTGGCGCTGTTGACCTGGGCGGTGTCGTCCCCTCCCGGGTCCAGCCCCGACGACGACTACCACATGGCGAGTATCTGGTGCGGCACCGTGGACTCGACCGACCTCTGTGAGCAGACCGGCGTGCCGTCCGAACGCGCACTGGCCACCGATGTCCTGGAGGCGGCCAGCTGTTTCGCCTTCGACCCCGACAAGGCGGCGACCTGCGCCTTGAACCCCGATGCGACGAAGCTGAGCACGCGTGGCAACTGGAACGGTGAGGCCTACCCGCCGGTGTACTACGCGGTCATGCATGCGTTCGCGGGTCACGACCTCTCCGTTTCGGTCGTCGCGATCCGTGCGGCGAACGCCATGCTGTACGTCGGCATCCTCGCCGTGCTCTTCTTCGTCATCCCCGCGACAGGGCGACGGGCGCTCGTCTGGGGAGCGCTCGTCACCTCGGTCCCGCTCGGGGTCTTCATCGTCGCCAGCGTGAACCCGAGTTCCTGGGCCGTCCTCTCGGCATCCGGTCTGTGGGTGGCCGTATGGGCCTTCTTCGTGCAATCGGGCTGGCGCAAGGCGGCTGCGGCCGTGCTCACCGTCCTGCTCGTCGTCATCGGTGCGGGCGCGCGCGGCGATTCGGCGGCGTACGCCGTGCTGGCGCTCATCGCCGGCACGGTGCTGGCCTTCCGCCGTGATCGTCGCTACGCGCGCGATCTTCTGCTTCCGGTCGGTCTCGTCGTCGTCTCGGCTGCCCTCTTCTTCACCGCCGGCCAGTCCGCCGTGGTGGGGGGAGCGACCGTGGTCAAGAACGACACGTACACCTTCTCGGAACTGCTCTTCATCAACATCAAGGCGTTGCCGCAGCTCCTCGCCGGCTTCCTCGGCACCTGGGGCCTGGGGTGGCTCGACACCTACATGCCCGGCATCGTGTGGGTGACGGCGCTCACCGTGTTCAGTGCCCTGGTCTTCTGGGGACTCCGCCTCGGGGACGCGCGCAAGTGGCTCGCCCTGGCGGGCGTGGGCGCGGGGGTCATCGCGGTTCCGCTGTACATCCTGATGCACGACGGCGTCGTTGTCGGCAACGGTGTCCAGCCCCGGTACGTCTTCCCCCTGATCGTGATGTTCGCCGGGATCGCGGTCTTCGGGTTCGCCCGGTCGTCGTTGGGGCTCGGGAAGGTTCAGCTGAGCGTCGCGGCGATCGGTCTGGTGGTCGCCAACAGCGTGGCGCTGCACGTGAACCTCCGACGGTACGTCACCGGTCTCGACCGTGTGGGCGTCAACCTCGATCGCGACATCGAATGGTGGTGGAACGCTCCGGTCTCTCCCATGGGCCTCTGGCTCATCGGCACGCTCTCGTTCGCGGCGATGGTCGGGCTTCTGCTCACGCTGGCATGGCCGAGTCGTGCGGCCGAGGCCGCGGACGGGGAATTCGCGCGCCCGAGGGGAGTCCAGGACGACGCCCAGACGATCGTCCCGGCCGATCGCGGTGACGACGGCTCCGTCGCGTCGTCGTCGACGCGCGCGGAACGTCGCCAACAGCTCGGCGGGCGAGCGTGACCTCGAGTGGGCGGTGGGGTCACGTCCGCGCCCACGCGGCGGCTCTCGGGTCCGTCGGTATCGCGAGCATCGTCGGCGCCGCTGCCGCCTTCGCGTTCCAGATTCTGACCGCTCGACTGCTCGGAACGGCCGATTTCGGCCTGCTCGCCGCCTTCTTCTCCATTGTCAATGTCGCAGCCATCGGCAGCTCCGCCCTCCAGAACTCCGTCGCCGTGCAGACGGCAGCCGACGGGGAGGCGTCGGAGCACTCGGGCTGGCGCATCCCCGTCGACGCCCTCCTCGTCGGTCTCCTCGGCGGGGGAGTCGTCGTCGCTGCAGCCCCCGCCCTGAGCACCGCCCTCGGCGCCAGCGTCGGAGTCGTCATCGCCGCCGCCGTGAGCATTCCGCTGAGTTTCCTCTTCGCGGCCTACGTGGGGCGCATCCAGGGTGCGGGTCGCGCGACGGCCGCCGTCGGATGGTCGACGGCATCCCTCATCCTGCGTGTCCTGCTCGCCGTACCCGCGTTGCTGCTCGGCGCCGGCGTCGGCGGAGCGGCCGGGGCCGTCGTTGCCGCCACGGGCGTGGCGGCTCTCGGGGCCGCGTTCGCCGCACGTCGAGCGCCCTCCCCGCGGCGGTCCATCTTCAGCGCAGACGGGGCGACCATCATGGTCATCACCATCGCGCTCGCCTGGCTGACCAGTGCGGATGTCTTCTTCCTGCGTATGCTCGCCGCGCCCGACCTCGCGGGCGAGTACGCGTCTGTGGCCGTGCTCGTCAAAGCGTCCTTCATTCTGCCGTCCACCCTCTCGCTGTACCTGCTGCCGCGCTTCGCCCGGAACAGGGAGAGCGTCGACCTCACCCGCGTCGGCGTGTACGCCTCCATCGGGGTGTCGGCTGCAGCGGGACTCGTTCTTCTGCTGGCGTTCTGGCTCGCGGGCGGACTGGTGATCGACATCGTCTTCTCCGACGCCTACGCGGGCGCGAAAGCCCTGCTGGTTCCCATCGCCGCGGCGTACGTCCCGTGGATCATCCTCCAGGGACTGCTGATCCAGTTGATCTCGGATGCCTCCCGACCGGCAGCCGCGGCACTCCTCGTCGCGGTGGGTATCCAGGCGGTCGTCTTCGTCGGCCTCCTGCCCGATGTGACGGCCGCCTTGACGGCGTTCAGCGCGCTCGGTTGGGTCCTTTGCGGCGTACTGGTCGCCGCGATGATGATCAAGCTCAGGCGCCCGTCGTCAGATCGGAGTGTTCGATGAATCGTCGCCGCGAAGGCATCACCGCGTACATCGCCGGGGGGCTCGGCAACCAGCTCTTCATCCTCGGCGCGGCGTGGGAGCAGGCAGAACGCCTCGGCGTGCCGCTGCTGCTGGACCGCTCCCACTTCGGAGTCGCGGGAACGCGCGGCTTCGAACTCGACGCTCTGCGCACACCCGCGGAGGTGCTGGATGCGGGGGAGAGTTGGCGCTCCGTCCGCATCTCATCCGAGCGCGTGCTGCCGTTCCCGACCCGTTTCGGCCGTATCCACCTCGAGCGCGACGCCGACCGTTACTCGCCGTCCATCGAATCGGTCCGGCCGGGAACGACCCTTGTGGGCTACTTTCAGTCGCCCCGCTACTTTCCCACGGTGGGGACCCGACTGCTGGATGCCATCGACTCGATGCCCGAGAGCGAGGGGGAGGCGGCCATCCTCCGTCGCATGCGCGATGAGCCTGCCGTAACGCTCCACTTGCGCCGTGGGGACTACTTGGCGGTGCCCACGGAGCGTCAATTCATCGCATCCGTCGGCTATGCACGGCGGTCCCTCCGCCTGCTGGGCGATCTCGGCGTCCGTCTTCCCGTGCGCGTCTTCTCCGATTCCGTGGATCTCGTGAAGGCGGAACTGGCGGATGTCGACGCGGATTTCGACTTCGTCGAGGACGACGGCTCGCTCGGTATCTGGAGCACCATCAAGGCGATGGCATCTGGTTCGGCCATGGTGATGAGCAACTCCAGCTTCAGTTGGTGGGCCGCCGCGCTCATGTCGCACCGGGGGGCGTCGCCGATCGTGATCGCGCCGCGTCCGTGGACCGCAGGGGGGACGGCGAAGGCCGACCTCCTCGCCCCGGATTGGATCACCCTCGACGCGCGCTGACCCGTTCGGTCGAGACGGCCGAGTCCACAGGGGCACGGCACGCCAGAGGTGAGGGATGCGGCCGGGCGTCAGCGCGCAGAGCGAGCCGTGCGCTCGAAAGCCTCGAGCATGCCCTCGGCCGAGGCGTCCCAGGTGAAGCGCTGCGCGCGGTCGTACCCGTCGGCCACCATGCGCGCGCGGTCGGTCGGATCACCGAGCGTGCGCCGGATCTGCGCGGCGATGGCCGCCGGATCGGTCGAGTCGAAATATCGCACGGCGTCTCCGCCCACCTCGCGCAGCACCGGGATGTCGGAGCAGATCACCGGGCACCCGCGCTCCATTCCCTCGAGGACGGGCAGTCCGAAGCCCTCGAACAGCGTCGGGAAGACGACGGCCGCGGAGCTGCGGTAGAGGTTCTCGACCTCGTCGTTCGTCAGCCACCCGCGGAGGTCGACCCACTTCTCGATTCCGAGCTCCGATGCGACGGCCCGCAGCGGGTCGTCTCCGTGGCTCCCGGAGATTGTCAGCACGGGGCGTTCCGCCTCGGGGATGAGGGCGAGCGCCTCGAGCAGGCGGGGGAAGTTCTTGTGCGGCATCCGGTTGCCGAGGCTGAACAAGCCCGAGCGGGGTCGGTTCGGGTCCGGCTCGGTCACGCCGGAACCACCCGGATGCACCACCGTGACGTCGCTTGGGTCGCGGCCGGTGACGTCGAGGATGTCCGTCCGCGCGGCCTCGGAGACGGTCACGATGTGGGTCGCGGCACGAGCGGCGCCCGAGATCAGCAGCTTCGTGGGGATCACGCCGAGCTTGCTGGGGAGGAACTCCGGTCGCTTGAATGCCAGCACGTCATGCAGCGTTAGCAGCATCGGGGCGGAAGGGCGCGGCGGCCCGAAGTTCGCCGGGGCGTGGATCAGGTCGGCGCCGGCTGCCCGGGCGGCGCGAGAGACACCGAACACCTCGCCCCACGCCCATTGCGGACGCTTGTCGCACTGCAGTCCCGAATCGATCAGACGACCGGGGAACCAGTCCACGCCGGCTGACACGAGCTCGCTGCTGGCGTAGCCGACGAACTCCCACCCCGGCCTCCCGCCAAGCCGCGAGTAGATCTGGCGCGCCACCGTCTCGGTGCCGCCCTGCTTTCCGGTGAAGAACAACAGGTCGACGAGCACGCGGGTCACGGAGCGATCCTACCGTCGGGGTCCACGGGGCCCGGGGCGGCGGCATCCGCTCTCGCCGGCTCCGACACGAGGTGGGTGTACGAACGCTTCGTCCGGCGGATCATCCACGCCGTCGAGATGGCTTCGGTCACGGCGTAGCCCACCGCCGTTCCGAGAGGACCGACGGCGAAGGTCAGCGCGATCATGATCGGCAGACCCACGGCGCTGGCGACGAGGGTCGCGACCATCACCGTGGAGGCGGCGTTCGCGGGGAACAGGAAGTGCCGGATCATCGAGGTGCGGGCGGAGTAGCACGCGAAGGCGAAGCCGAGCACGATCACGATGCCCAGCGGTGCCGCCGCCTGCTCGCCGAAGAGCACCAGGCTCACGAACGACCCCAGCGACCCCAGCGCGACCCATCCCAGCAGTCCCATGGCGACGTGCAGTCCGAGGGCGCGGCGCAGCCGCCGCGCGCGGGCCTCGCCGAAGACCTCCGCCGTCCAATACTGCAGAGCGTTGGCAAGGGTGATGGGCAGGAACTGGCCGAGCTTCACCATCTTGTCGCCGGAGGCGTAGCCCGCGGCATCCGCGGGATCGACGGCCGTGACGAGGGGAACGGGGACGGAGGAGTAGAGACCCAGGGCTCCCTCGTTCACGGCGACGGGGGCCGTGTGACGGAACAATCCCGGGATGCTGCGGCGGGAGGGCCACGCCGCCGGGAAGCGCCCGAGGATGCGCGAGGTGTAGAGCGTCGTCCCCACCAGTGTCACCGCGATGCCGGACAGGGGATACAGCTCCACCGGCGCACCGAGGAAACCGATGGCGCCGGCCACGGCGATCGCTGCCACGACTCGAGGCACCGCGTCGTAGAGGGCGATCGACCAGGGGTCGCCCAGACCGACGGCGAACCACGTGTACGACAGCGCGATGAGAGCCCCTTGCAGGCCCATCAGCACGGCGAGCAGCGCATACCCGTCGGAGGCGACGAGCGCGCAGACGACCGCCATCAACGGCAGGGCGATGAGTGCCGTCAATGACCGGACGACAACCGCTTCCCGGTAGAGCTGACCCCGTCGGGCGTCGGACGCCACTGCCACCATCGCCGGGCCCACCGTGGTCCAGCCGAACGCGAGGGCGATCGCGGCGAAGGTGCCGACCGCCTCGCCCGCCAGCGCACTCGCCCACCCTTCCGGACCCGTGGTGCGGGCGAGGAAGGGGAGGACGACGAGGGGGGAGACCGCGGCGAGGGCAGGCAGGACGGTGAAGCCGAGGAGACGCCGTCGAGTGGCTCGGCTGTCGGATGCCGGAGCAGCGATGGCTGGTCCTAGCTCTCGATGACGGCTTCGGGGCGCTGCTCGCGCCGGGGCGTGGTGAGCACGCCCGAGAAGAAGCTCATCATCGCGGTCTGGAACCCGAGGATGATCAGCAGCGCACTGGGCACGGCGATTCGCACCGCTTGCGCAGCGTTCTGCGCGCCGAAGTCGAGGTTGCCCCACACCGCCACCTGCACGATGCCGATGATGATGCCCAGGAAGAACAGTCCCACGCCGATGAGCAGGCCGCGCTCCGCGGACCACTTGGCGACGATGCGCCGGTATCTCTCGCTCGTCGGAAGGAATCCCTCCTGGGTGGCGTAGAGCTTGGTCAGCCAGAAGAAGAGCAGCGATTGGAACCCGATGACGCACAGGGCGCTGGCGTAGACCATCGTGGTCACGTCGAAACCGACCCCGCCGATGTTGACCCCGCCGAAGGCGAGCACGCCGACGGCGATCGCACCCAGGAAGAACGCGACCAGACCCGGGTAGACGAAGAGCCAGCGCGGCGCGAACAGCAGCAGGAAGCGGAGGTGGCGCCACCCGTCGTGCCAGCTGCGCAGGTGCGGCGGGCGGGAGCGGCCGTCCTTCTTCAGCGTGGTGGGCACTTCTTCGATGCGGTAGCGCGCGAGCGAGGCGCGCACGACCATCTCGGAGGCGAACTCCATGCCGGTGGTCTGCAGGTCGAGCGCGCGGATACGGGCGCGGTTGAAGCCGCGCAGGCCGCAGTGGAAGTCGCGGATGCCGGGGCGGAAGAACAGCTCGCCGATAAACGAGAGCACGGGGTTTCCGAGGTACTTGTGCAGCGGCGGCATGGCGCCGGGCGCGATCCCGCCGCGGAAGCGGTTGCCCATCACGAGGTCGGCGCCGGCGCGGAGGCGCTCGACGAACGGCTCGAGGTTCTCGAAGTCGTAGCTGTCGTCGGCATCCGCCATGATGACGTACCGGCCGTGGGCCGTGTCGATGCCGTTGATGAGGGCGGCGCCGTACCCGCGGCGCGGGGCGTGCGAGACGCGCGCGCCGAGGCGCTCGGCGATGGCCTGCGAGCCGTCGGTGCTGCCGTTGTCGGAGATGAGGACCTCACCCCGGATGCCGCTGCGCTGAAGGAACCCCTGCGCCTTGCGGATGCAGACCTCCAGGGTCTCGGCCTCGTTCAGGCAGGGCATGAGGATCGTCAGTTCGACGTCCGTCGGGGCGGGGATGCTCACGTGCGGTCTTCTTTCGTCTTCACCGGGTTCGGGATCGGCAGCGGCAGGGCCGAGAGGATGTTCTCCACGGTGCGGCGGATGGTACGGGTGCCGACGGCGGTGTCGTACCAGGCGCGCGAGGTGCGGCGCAGGTCGTCACCGCCGTCGACGACGTCCCGGATGGCCCGGGCGAGGTCGTCGGGTCGGGTGGTGGGCGAGACGACGCCGTTGACGCCGGCGTCGATGAGTTCGGTGGCGGCGTTGCCCTCGTCGGCGACGAGGACGACCGGGGTGCCGTGGGCATTGGCCTCCACGACGACCAGGCCGTAACCCTCGCGGCGCGACGGGTTCGCCAGGGCCACCGCTCCGTGCAGCAGGCGGTCGAGTTCGGCATCCGAGACGAAACCGGGGAAGTCGGTCCAGGTCTCGCCGCCGACGCGTCGGACCTCGGCGCGGATGGTCTCGGAGCTGGGCCCCGTGCCCAGGATGACGAGCCGGAGGTCGGGGATCTGCTCGCGGGCCGCGGCGACGGCGGCGGGCAGCACCTCGACGCGCTTGTCGGGGATGTGGCGTCCCGCGTAGAGGACGTACGGCGGGTTCGCCGCCGGGGCGGGCGGGGCGACGTCGGCTGCGCCGTCGATGAGGCCCGGGCTCACCAGGGGTGGTCGGCGCAGACCCTCGCGGCGCAGGCGGGAGGCCGTGAGTTGCGAGTGGCACGTGGCCAGGGGCGTCACGGCGATGGCCGCGCGCTGGAGCGCCCAGGCGATGGTGCCGGTGACCGCACCCGCGTACTCGACCCACTGCCGGCGGTGCCACACTTCGAGGTAATCGACGACCAGCCTCGTGCCGGAACCCAGCAGGGCGAGGCGGGCGGCGAAGACGTTGAAGATCGGCAAACCGCTGACGATGACCGCCGTGTAGTCGCGGCGGCGGCGTGCGAGAGCGCCGAACAACGATGCGGCGAAGCGCAGAGCGGCGGGGATCCGGCGGACGCCACGGGCGTCGTACAACGACAGGCGCGGCGTGATCGGCACCGTGCGGAAGAGGGTGTCGGTCGGCACGGGTCCGTCCCACTGGAGCGCTGTGAGGTAGTCGACATCGAAGCCCAACTCACTCAGCGTCTCTGCCACCGCGCGGTACTGGCGCTCTCCGCCACCGGTGGTGAACGGGAAGAGGCAGTCGTAGGCGACGGCGACCGTCGAAGAGCGCGCCACTCAGCACCCCTCGATGCGGAAGAGCCGGGCGTTGGGGCCCTGCGAGTCCACGAGCACGAGATGCGGCGAAGGCGCAAGGTCCTGGATGCCGTCGTAGGCGGCGGCGCCCGCGGGGTCGATGACGTCTTGACGGCCGAAGTCGAGCACATAATCGATGCCGATGTCGTCGATGGTCCGGCAGACGGCCGGGTCGGACTCGATATCGCGAAGGTTCGCATTCAGGAACAGCTGCTCGTCAGAGGGCGAGCCGAAGATGTGGCGCTGCGTGACCTCCCGGCCCGAGAACGCCAGGGCGAGCGAGGCGCCCGTGCGAGGGCTGCCGGCGATCAGGGCGTCGGGCGGGGTCTCGTCGGCGAGGCGCCCCAGTAGCGCCTCTTCATCGGACGAGAGGATGAGAGAACTGTCGGTATAGGCGTAGGCCTCGTTGACCTGACCGAGCGCGATGCGGACGTTGGGGCCGAGCGCCACCGAGAAAACGGCCAGGATGCCGACAATCGCTGCGACCGGGGTCACCCAGGCGCGAACGCGTCGGTGGGCTGCGAGGCGGAGAGCCACGTCGACGATGACGAGGGCGCCCAGGGTCGCGACGGGGATGGCGACGAGGGGCAGCAGAGCGGCCAAGCGGTTGGAGTCGTTGTACCAGGGGTTGGTCAGCAGCTGCCGCAACGGGTGGTCGATACGCAGCCCGGAGGCGACGACGAACAGCAGAACGCCGACGGCGAAGGGTGCGATCACGGGCAGCAGACGCGGCATCCGGGCGACCGTGATGAAGCCGACGACGAGCAGAAGGGTCACCAGCACGGTCGGCGTGTACCCGCGGGGGGCCGCGAACAGGCCCTCACCGAGCGACTGCGCCGTCTGCTGCCACGGCGTCCATCCCGAGTGCTCCGCACCCGTGCGGAACAGGAGGAGGGTGACGGCCGATGCGGCCGCGAGACCGGCCGTCGCGGCGACGAGCGCGATGACCGAGGAACGCGTCCGGGCGATCACGGCGGCGATCGCCAGGGAGGTGACGACGAATGCGGCGGCGAAGAGCAGCAGGCTGAGGAAGGCGTTGGGGTGTCCGAGGAACGTCCCCCCGGAGAGCAGGGCGATCAGCAACGCCGAGCGGACCCCGGCCGGTGCTCCGCGTTCCGGCAACGAGGAGACCACCGCAGCCAATGCGGCCGGCACCATCGCGTAGCCGACGAGGTTGGGGTAGAGGACTCCCCAATTGAAGAACAGCGCGGGGAATGCGCCGAAACCGGTGGACAGAGCCGCCGAGACGACGAAAGCGGTGCGCCGCTGGGCGAAGAACGCGCCGGCGAGAGCCATCGTCGACGCCGGCCAGAGGATGGAGACGATGGCGAGGTTCGCCCCGTTCACAGCGACCGGCACCGTTGCGCCGGTGAGCTCGGCTCCGAGGGTGGTGAGGGCGTGCCACGCATTCGGGTAGAAACCGATGTCGGAGGTCGCGCCGATCTGGAAGGGGGACGAGCTGCCCGACTTGAGGGCGAGTCCGATCGCATTCAGATGGACGATGTTGTCGAAGCGTTGCGCGATGTTCTCCGGCTCGCCGAACGCGCGGACGAAGGAGACGAGGCTCACCGCGGCGGCGGCGGCCAGCGAGAGGAGTGCTACAAGAGGGGCGCGTCGGCCGTTTGGTGCCGCGTCGACCCCCGCCCCGCGGCGGAGCAGGAGAGCGATGGCGACCACCACGATCGTGACGAGAGCGACTGGCAGCAGGTTCCACGTCAGACCGACGACGGGGGCGAGAGTGGCCGCGACGGCCACGATGGTCGCGGAAACGGCCGGCGCCAGCAACAGGCGTCCTGGGCTCCGCCACCCCCAACCGGCGACGACGACCGTGAGGCCGGGCACGATCAGAACGGCCGCGGCGACCAGGTACGACGGAATCGCGCTGACCCAATCACCCATGCAGTTTCGTCCCCATCCGCGGCTTTTCGACACGTCATCGTATCGGACGGTCACTGCGGGGCCGCTGAGCGCCCCCGGTGACCGTGCAGGCAGCGTGGGTAGTATCGAGCGTTGTCCCCGGTGGGGCGTCCCCTTCTTCTTGACGTGAAAGTCGTGTGCTCGGTATGGATCTCCTCATCGTCGGTTCGGGTTTCTTCGGCCTCACCATCGCCGAGCGCGCGGCCGCCGCGGGCCGCAAGGTCACCGTCATCGACCGTCGTCACCACATCGGCGGCAACGCCTACTCGGCGGACGAGCCCGAGACCGGTATCGAGGTGCACCAGTACGGTGCGCACCTGTTCCACACGTCGAACCCGACGGTGTGGGAGTACGTCAACCGCTTCACGGATTTCACCTCGTACGTCCACCGCGTCTACACGACGCACAAGAACGTCGTGTTCCCTCTGCCGATCAACCTCGGCACCATCAACCAGTTCTTCCAGGCCGCCTACACGCCCGATCAGGCGAAGGCCTTGGTGCAGGAGCTCGCGGGGGAGTTCGACGCGAAGGATGCCGCGAACCTCGAGGAGAAGGGCATCGCTCTCATCGGCCGCCCGCTGTACGAGGCGTTCATCCGCGATTACACCGCGAAGCAGTGGCAGACCGATCCGAAGGACCTGCCGGCGGAGGTCATCTCGCGCCTTCCGGTGCGGTACACGTACGACAACCGCTACTTCAACGACACGTGGGAGGGACTGCCGGTCGACGGCTACACCGCGTGGCTGGAGCGCATGGCCGACCACCCGAACATCGACGTGAAGCTGTCGACGGACTACTTCGACGAGTCGCAGCCGCTGAACAAGAAGGACACCGTCGGACAGGTGCCCGTGGTCTACACCGGCCCGGTCGACCGGTACTTCGACTACGCCGAGGGCGAGCTGTCGTGGCGCACGCTCGACTTCGAGCAGGAGGTGCTGCCGATCGGCGACTTCCAGGGCACGAGCGTGATGAACTACGCCGATGCCGACGTGCCGTACACGCGCATCCACGAGTTCAAGCACTTCCACCCCGAACGCGCCGACCGCTACCCGACCGACAAGACCGTCGTGGTGCGCGAGTACTCCCGCTTCGCCACGCGGGCGGACGAGCCGTACTACCCGGTGAACACCGCCGACGACCGCACCGGGCTGCTGGCCTATCGCGAGCTCGCCAAGGGCGAGCGCGACGTGCACTTCGGCGGGCGTCTGGGAACGTACCAGTACCTCGACATGCACATGGCGATCGGGGCGGCGCTGTCGATGTGGAACAACCAGCTCGCGTGACGTCCCCGTGCGTCTGACCCTCGGGTCCAGGCCCCTGTCGACGAGCGTCGACCGGGCGGACGAGGGACGCTGGGCGTACCGGCCCGACATCGACGGGCTGCGCGCCGTGGCCATCCTGCTGGTCGTTTCGTACCACGTGTGGTTCGGTCGGGTGTCCGGTGGCGTCGACGTCTTCCTCATGCTGTCGGCGTTCTTCCTCACCCGTGGCTTCATCCGGAGGATGGCGGGGCCTGCCCCCGTGCGGCCGGTGACGCACCTGCTGGGCGTCTTCCGCCGGCTGCTGCCGGCCGCCGCGGTGACCCTCGTCGGCATCCTGGCCGTGGTGTGGGTGGCGTATCCGGAGACGTCATGGCGCCCGGTGTGGGAGCAGACCTGGGCCTCGCTCCTGTACTCGCAGAACTGGCTGCTGGCGGCGGATGCCGTCGACTACTACGCGCGTACGGAGATGCCGAGTCCGCTGCAGCACTTCTGGTCGATGTCGGTGCAGGGCCAGGCCTTCGCGCTCTGGATCGTACTGCTCGGGGTGTGCCAGGTCGCGGTCCGCCGGTGGGGCCTGTCGCCGGACCGCGTCGTCGGCGGGGTGTTCGGCGGGGTGTTCGCACTCTCGTTCGTCTATTCCGTGATCCGCACGGCGACCGCGCAGCAGGCCGCGTATTTCGACACGGGCGCGCGGTTGTGGGAGTTCGCCGCCGGGTCGCTGCTCGTCGTGGCCCTGCCGCACCTGCGCCTCGCGGAGGCGTGGCGGGCCGTCATCGGGTGGGCCGGACTGGCGGGGCTGCTCGTGCTCGGCATGGTCCTGGACGTGCAGGGGGGCTTCCCCGGCTTCCTCGCGTTGTGGCCCGTGCTGTGTGCGGCCGCCATCGTCGTCTCGGGCACGGGGGAGGGCCGTTTCGGGCCGACCCGGCTGCTCGCGTCGCGCCCGCTGCGCGCGGTCGGTCGCGACGCCTACGCGCTGTACCTCGTGCACTGGCCGGTGCTGGTGACGTTCATGGTCGCCGGCGACGGCGCCGACGTCGGACTCGTCGGGGGGCTGGGGATCGTCGTGCTGTCGCTGCTGCTGGCGCGCGCGTTGACGTGGGCCGTCGACCGGCCGGTACGAGCATGGCGCGGCGGCGACTCGTCGCCGCTCGTGCCCGTCGCGGTGCTCGCCGCGGCCGCCGGCGTGGTCGTGTTGCCGGTCGGAACCTGGCAGACGACCACGTGGCTGCACGAACGTGAGGTCGAGGCGCGCGCCCAGGTCATGAACCCCGGCGCCGCGGTGCTGCGTGACACCGCGCTGGCGGAGATCCCCGCGGATGCGACGCTGCTCCCGCTGGCGACACTGCTCGATGACGAGTGGGTGCAACTCGAGCGCGAGTGCACGGGCGACTGGGCCGTCCTCTCGGAGGAGCTGCAGGGAACCTGTCACGAGAGCCCGCATACCGCGCGCGCTCGGCACACGATCGCGGTCGTCGGCGACTCGCACGCGCAGCAGATCACGGCAGCGTTGCTGCCGGCGGCCGAGACGAACGGATGGGGCGTGGTCCACCTCATCAAGGGCGGATGCTCCATGGGACTCGACGAGCCCGGCATGGACGAGCGCTGCGATTCCTGGCGCGAGGCGGCGATCAGCCTCGTCGAACAGGTGCAGCCCGACGCGGTGCTGACCGTGGTGACCCGCTCCGACGCGGGGGAGGACGACGAGAAGGTCCGCCCCGGCGTCGAGCGGTTCGTCGACCGGATGGCGGCGGCGGGGGTCGACGTGCTCGCCGTCCGGGACAACCCGCGCTTCGCGTTCGACATGTTCGCGTGCGTCGTGGATGCCGTCGACCCCCTCGACTGCGCCGTCCCCCGCTCGGCATCCCTCGCCGACAGCAACCCCGCGGACGCCCTCGCGGGCCCCGGCGTGAGCGTGCTCGATTTCACGCCGTGGATCTGCCCCGACGACCTGTGCGTGGGCGTGATCGGGAATGTCGCGGTGTACCACGACGACAACCACCTGACGCGCCTTTACGCGCGCACGCTCGCTCCGACGTTGGCGGAGCAGCTCCCCGCGCAGTTCGGCTGATCGCCCGACGCGCCCGGCTCGACGAGCGAGAGGGTGACGACGGCCCGCGGCCGATGTCGCAGCGGCATCAGCGGACGGGCTGCGTCTCCAGCGGCGGCATCGGCTCCCACGATTCGTCGCGCGAGATCGCCCGGCCGTCACGCAGGCCACGGAACAGGTGGCTCGTGCCGCTGATCTTCCGCTCCACGACGACGAGGCGGATCAGCTCCTTGACGAAGGTGAGAGCCGTGCCCGCGGTGAAGGGGAGTGCGCGGTAGACGCCGAGTGCCCGGTAGTACTTCTGCAGGTACGCGCGGTTGCGCATGATGTAGTACCGGTAGGCGTCGCTCGAGGCGTTCATGTGGCGGATGCCCATGTCCCACTGCTTGATCTCGCGCGTGCGGCGCAGCACGAACTCGTTGACGATGACCGACGGCGTCTCGCGCGATGCGAGCCAGCCGTAGAGCTGGTCGTCCCAGTAGATGAAGAAGCGGGGATCGGGCAGGCCGATCTTCGCGACGATGTCGCGGTGGATGAACATGCCCTCGAAACACCCCGAGTTCATCGGCTTGAAACCGGACTCGTCGAAGGCCGCGGGGGCGTAGGGGATCGGGATCGCCATCGACTCGGCGATGCGGTACTGCCAGTAGAACTCGCTGCCGTCGTAGTCGTAGCGGCGGCCCTGGATGCTGCGGAACCGCGGAGCCCAGTGCCCCATGCGGGCGAGCCCGTCGGTGACGACCTCGACGTCGTCGTCCATGAGCCAGATCCACTCGGAGCCCAGCTCGTAGGCGACGCGCATGCCCTCGCTGAACCCGCCCGACCCGCCGGTGTTCGTCTCGAGGCGGCGGTAGACCAGCTCGGTGGGCAGGCGGTCGCGGAACGACTCCACGACGGCGGTGGTGTCGTCGGTGGAGGCGTTGTCGATGATCACCAGGTGCCCCGGTGCCGGCGACATCCGCTCGATGCTCTCGAGCAGACGCGTGAGCAGGTGCGTGCGGTTGTAGGTGACGACGACGATCGTGGCGGTCGCGGGATCGAATGCGGTCACGAGAGCTCCTCGAACGTCGTGCGCCACTGTCGCTCCGAGACCAGATCGGGCAACGCACGGCGGTACTGGCGGGACAGGCGCGGCCATTCCCGCTGCAGGCGGCGGTGCAGGCGCCAGCTCTCCGCGAGCATGCGGCGGAACATCGCGCGATCACGCGTGTAGACGTTCTTGCCGGAGCCGTCGGCGGCGCTCACCAGCGCGCTGTCGTACTGCGGAACGCGCCACCAGTTCGCGTCGCCCTTGCCGAACTCCACCTCGGGCTGGGCGACGTTCTCGGGCTTCGGCGTGTGCAGCCAGTGCGACAGCAGCGTGCGCGCGGTGAACGTGCGCAACGCGATGCCCGTGGGGCTGTCGAACTGGTGCTGCTTGAGACGTTTGAACACCTGTCGACCGCGTCGGGAGCGCAGGGGGACGCCGGAATCCTTGTGGACCGTCGTCTCCGGATGCTTCTTGGCCACGGCGCGCGCATCGGGCATGGCCGTGGCGAGGTTCGCGCGCATGTGATCCGGCCCGGACAGCACGTCGCGCAGTGCACGCAGACGCAGCTCCACGGGGTAGTACTGCATCATCATGAGGTGCTTCAGGTCGACACGTCGGCTGTGACGGATGAGCGTGCCGCCCCGCGGTGACTGCGAGTGCAGCAGCCCCGCCACGATGCGGTTGCGCGCGTGGAAGTACGCCTGCCAGTCGATCGAGTCGTCCTTGCCGACCCAGGAGACGTGCCAGAGCGCCACGCCGGGCATCGAGACGGTGGGGTAGCCGGCATCCCGCGCCCGGACGCAGAACTCCGCGTCATCCCACTTGATGAAAGCCGGAAGCGCCAGTCCGATCTCGCGCAGGATGCTGGTGGGGATGAGACACATCCACCAGCCGTTGTAATCGGCGTCGAGCCGCATGTGCAGCAGGGGCGACTGGCGGAGGTTCGCGACGCTGAAATCGTGGGGGAGACGCTCTTGGAAGAGCGCCCGCCACATGAAGGGGGCGTCGTCGACGACCTCGGCCCACGCGTGCAGCTTCGGGCGGTCGAGGAGGTCGAACATGTGCGCGCCCACGATGGTGGGAACCGAGGCGTACCGGCCGAACACCACCGACCGGCGGATGGACTCGGGCTCGATGCGCACGTCGTCGTCGAGGAGCTGGACGAAGTCGCTTCCCTCGCGCGCGAGGGTCTCGACCATCGCGCGGGCGAAGCCGCCGGAGCCGCCGAGGTTGGGCTGACGGATGATCCGCAGCGTCTCGCCCAGTCGCTCGGCCACCGTGGGGTAGGCGTCCTGCGCCTCGACGAGGTCGGTGCCCTGATCGATGATGAAGACGCGGTCGACGACGTCGAGCACGTCGGGGGCGTCGGCGAGGGCGCCCAGCGTCTCGACGCAGTAGTCGGGCTTGTTGTACGTGGTGATGCCGATGCTCGCCTTGCCGTCGCGGGCGGGTTCGTGCTCGGTCGTCCACTCCGCGCCCTCGAACGTGGCATCGGTGCGATCGGCGGCGATGTCGAACCAGATCCAGCCGCCGTCGCTGTACTGATCGAGCACGAGATCGAACGTCGTCGCCGTGTTCTCGCCCCGCACCTCTCGGGTGTCGAGACGCTGTTTGGTTCCGCCACCGTTCGAGCGGTAGACCAGGAGCGTGGCATCCCCCGACGTGCGCACGGTCAGGCGCACCTGGCGGACGCTCGTCCAGTGCTGCCAGTACGACGCCGGGAACGCGTTGAAGTACGTGCCGAACGACACCCGCCGGCCGGCGACGATGCGCGCACGGTGGCGGTCGAGGATGTTCGCCAGCTGAGCGACGTTGGTGACCCGCACCGGCTCCTCGTCGATCGTGGACCACGTCTCGGGGTCGACGTACAGAGGCAGGAGGTCGGGATCGCGGTCGAGAGGAAGGACGGCGTTCTGGAGGGTGTACGTCACGAAGAGGTCTTTCGTCTAGGAGCCGCGGCCGCGGACGGCCAGCGGGAAGTCTACCCGGCGCGTCTGCGCGCCCCCGGTGGCGTCGATGGGCACTACCTCTGCCGCTCGCCGCCCTCGACCGACGCGCTGATCTCGCCGGGACCGTGGCCGACGAACGGCGTCTGCTTGATCTTCGAGCCGAACAGGATGACGAACATCCAGCCCCACAGCAGCAGCGGAGCGGATTCGGTGAGCCCCTGCACCACCAGCAGCGCCCCGATGAGGGTCGGCAGCAGTGTCAGCGGCGAGTACGGCCGGTCGTCGCGCAGGTCCCAGCGGGGGCGGTCGACGGCGAAGAACCACGAGCGCCACAGGTAGGCGAGCACGACGAGGGCGAGCAGGGCGACGCCGACGGCGCCGAGTTGCAGGAACGCGTCGAGCCAGACGCTGTGCGCCTGCACGGCCGTCTGGCCGTCGTCGACGATCCAGCCGTCGATCAGCGGTTCCGTCGGAATCCAGGGTGTCGAGAACCCCCACCCGGCGATCGGGCGCTGCTGCGCGCGTTCGACGACGTCGGCCCAGATGCCCTCGCGGCCGAGCAGGTCGGCCCCGCGGCCGAGCACGCCGAAGACCGTCTCGCGGCCGAGCCAGAGGGCGGCGCCCCCGCCCAGGCCGATCGCCGCGTAGAGCAGGTACCAGCGGGTGCGTTCGCCGGGGCGCCGGGCGGTGCGCATGACCAGCACCGTGCCCAGCACGAGGGCGACGAACGCCGCCGCGATGAACGCGGTCACCGACCCCGCCCGCACGAAGAGGAACCCGGCGAGCGCGGTCCAGGCGATGAGCAGCACACGGCGGGGGGCGCCGGAGGCCATCCGCACGCCGAAGACGATGATGGCGAGGAGCATGACGACGGCGAGCAGGTTCGCGTCGCCGAAGACGCCCTGGATGCGCCCGCCGTCGAACAGGTTGTCGCGCGACCAGTACAGCGCCGGGTCCATGCGCTCCTCGGGCACGACGAACCCGGGGAGGAGGGGTTCGCGCACCAGCAGCGACACCGCCACCTCGAAGACGAGGGAGAGCCCCACGACCCATTTGGCTGCGTCGGTGATCGCGCGCACGACGTCACGCCAGGTGAGCACGGCTCCCACGAACAGCCCCTGGAAGGTCGTGATCGCCAGCAGCAGCCAGGTGAGCACGGATGCCAGGGGCCACGCGCTCCATGCGATCGACGCCATCGCCCAGGCGATGTAGCCGAAGGCGATCCACGGCAGACGGCTCACGGACACCGGCGGTCGCGTGACGGCCCAGACGACCGCGGAGACCACCGCCGAGGCGACGGCGACGACCGCTGCCACGACGGCACCCGCGGCGTTGACCAGGCCCACACCGCCGAGGGCGAGGACGATGACGAAGACGCACCAGGCCCGCAGCAGCAGGTGCCCGGTCGTCTCCCGCGGCGGTGCGGTCGGCAGGGCCGACACGGGGTGGTTCGTGTACATGGCCATGATGCGTTCAGGGTACCGCTCGGCATCCGGAGGCGTCCGGTGCTCCCGCTAGGCTGACGCCCGTGCTTGTTGCCATCTCGAACACGCCCCGCGACTACGCCTGGGGCAGCCCGACGCTCATCGCCGATCTCGAGGGACGCGAGCCCACCGGAGCCCCCGAGGCGGAGATCTGGTTCGGCGATCACCCCGGTTCGCCCGCCGAGGTGCACGACGGCACCGACCGCACGCTCGACGCGTGGCTGCCCGCCGCCGCCGGCGAGCACGACGTGCCCGCGAAGCTGCCGTACCTGTTGAAGCTGCTCGCGGCCGGTGCGCCGCTGTCGATCCAGGTGCACCCGTCCAAGGAGCAGGCCGTCGAGGGGTTCGCCCGCGAAGAGGCGGCGGGGCTCGCTCGCAACGCCGGCTCGCGCAACTACAAGGACGACAATCACAAACCCGAGGTCATCGTCGCCCTCAGCGACACCTTCACCGCGCTCGCCGGTCTGCGCGACCTCGCACGCACGCGCGCTCTCGTCGACGCGTTGGGTGATGCGCCGGCGGTCGCCACGCTCCGCGCCCACCTGTCGGCGCACGACGCCTCCGACGCCCTGCGCAAGACGATCGGCTGGCTCCTCGGCGAGGCCGACGCGGCTGAGATCGCGCAGATCGTGGATGCCGCGGCAGCCGCGGACTCCGCGGAGTTCGCCGCCGAGCTCGAGCTGACGCGCTCGCTGCACGCGGCGTACCCGGCCGACCCCGGCATCGTCGTCGCCCTTCTGATGAACCTGGTGGAGTTGCGCCGGGGAGAGGCGATCTTCGTGCCCGCGGGCGTGCTGCACGCGTACGTCGCGGGGCTCGGCGTGGAGATCATGGCGGCGAGCGACAACGTGCTGCGTGGCGGGCTCACGCCCAAGCACATCGACGTAGCCGAACTGCTCGCGCTCGTCGACTTCCGTCCGGCCGAGCCGCCCTACCTGCGTCCCACGACGGCGGGCGAGGGCGCCGAGGTCTTCGCCCCGGGCATCGCGGACTTCGCGCTGGGCCACCTCGTGGCGGGCGACGCGGCGCAGCTCGATCTGCGGGGTGTGTCGATCGCGCTCGGCGTGGCCGGGTCGACGACGCTGACGGGCGCCTCAGGCGAGAGCCTGACGCTCGCTCCGGGACAGGCCGCGCTGGTCACCCCCGACGAGTCGCCGCTGTCGAGCGACGGTGCCGGTGAGGTCTTCGTCGCGATGCCGGGGGCATGAACGCGACACGCCGGGGCTCAGCCTAAGGTTCACGCCGCCCTTGAGGGTTTAGCATCCGCGACTTGACCAATTCGAATCACACGGGTGTAATTATCTGTACGCGCAGGCCGCGTCATGGGGGCTCGAACGAGGGGGAGGATGATATGGCGACGTCGCAGTACCGGTCCGGTGTTCCGGACAACTGGTTCGTAGATCCGGTCGACCTCGGCGTTCCCGGTGTACGTCGCGACATCGACACCACCGAAGAGAACACCCTCGCGTGGCAGACCGACGCACTGTGCTCGCAGACCGACCCCGAGGCGTTCTTCCCCGAGAAGGGCGGCTCCACGCGCGATGCCAAGCGCATCTGCACCTCGTGCGACGTCAAGAGCGAGTGCCTCGAGTACGCCCTGCAGAACGACGAGCGTTTCGGCATCTGGGGCGGCCTGAGCGAGCGCGAGCGCCGCAAGCTCAAGCGACGCGCCTGATCCGCACTGCTGAGCGATCCGCCCGCCGACGGCGCGGCGTCCGCGATCGCTCGGAGGCGGACTTAGGCTGATCGGCGTCATGCCCGACCGTGTACACGCCATCCTCGTCGTGCGTCCCGAAGGACGCACCCCCGCGGCGAACCATCTGCAACGCACTCTTGCCGCCCTTGCGGCGCAGACCCGCCCCGTCGACGCCCTGACGATCGTGCTGTGCGGTCCCGACGCCGAGCTGACCCGCTTGGCGGCCGAATCGGGTGCGGAGGGCGTGATCACCGCCTCCGCCGGAACGTCGTTCGCCACCGCCACGGCCCTGGCGACGCCCCGCCTGACGGGTGACGCGGTTTGGCTCCTCGCGCAGGACACCGCTCCCGACCCTGACGCGCTCGTGCGCCTCGCGGGCGCCCTCGAACTCTCGCCGCCCCTCGTGATCGCCGCTCCCAAGCTCGTGGACTGGGACGACCGCGACGTCATCCGCTCGCTCGGGGTGAGCATGAACCGCTACGGCGGCACCGTCGAACTCGCCGCCGGCGAGCTGGACCAGGGCCAGCGCGATCGGGATTCCGACGTGCTCGGCGCCGATGTGCGCGGCATCCTGGTGCGACGCGAAGCGTGGACGGCGCTCGGCGGGCTCGATCTTGCACTCGGGGGAGCCGACGAGGGTCTCGACCTGGGCGTGCGTGCGCGCCTGGCCGAGCGTCTCGTGGCCGTGGTCCCCTCGGCGCGGGTCGCCGTCGCCGGTGACGGGGTGGCGGCGATGGCGCGCGGTCGTCGACGCGCCCGGCGCCGAGCCTTCGCGACCCGCACGGCGCAGCTGCACCGCCGACTGGTCTACGCCCCGGCAGCCGCGGTGCCGCTGCACTGGCTGTCGTTCCTCCCGCTGGCGCTGTGGCGAACCTTTGCGCACCTCGTGACGAAGGCGCCCCACCGCGTGCTGCCCGAATGGGGGGCGACGCTGCTGGTGATGGCCCGTGCGGCGGCCGTCGCGCGCGCGCGGCGCCGCATCCGCGCGGTGCGCAACGTCGGCTGGTCGCGAATCGCCCCGCTGCGCGTCTCGCGCGCCGAGATGCGCGTGCGGTGGCAGGGCGACGTGGGCGACCCCGATGCGCCCGTGCGCAGCGAACTGCACTTCTTCGTCGGCGGCGGCGCGTGGGCCGTCCTGGGAGCCCTGGCCGTCTCGGTGGCGCTGTTCGCCCCGCTGCTCGCGTGGCCGGTGCTGGGCGGCGGCGCGCTCGCACCGCTGCGCGCGAACGTCGGGCAGCTCTGGCAGGACGCCGCCTGGGGGCTGCGCCCCCTCGGATTGGATGCCGTCGGCCCCGCCGACCCGTTCTCCGCCGTCGTCGCACTGCTGGGCACGCTGTCTCCGGCCGATCCCTCGCGCGCGTTCGTCGTGCTGTGGGTGCTCGCGCTGCCCCTCGCGGTGCTGGGCGGGTGGTTCGCGGCCACCCGTGTGACGGAGTCCCCCGCCTTGCGCATCGTCGCAGCGGTCGCCTGGGCCCTCGCGCCGACCTTCGCGTCGGCACTCGTCGAGGGCCGACCCGCGGGGGTCCTCGCGCATCTGCTGCTGCCGTGGCTGTTCTATGCCGCGAGCGTCGCCCACCGCTCGTGGGCACCGGCGGGGGCGGCATCCGTTCTTCTCGTCGCCGTGCTCGCCTGCGCGCCGTCGCTCGCGCCCGCCGCCGTCGTGCTCTGGTGCGCCGCCCTGGTGGTCGTCTCCCTGGTCGCGGGGCGCGGCGTCGCTCGCGTGGTGTGGCTCGTCATCCCCTCCGCCGTGATCTTCGCGCCGTTGGTGTGGTCGCAGGTGCGGGCGGGCAACCCCTGGGGCCTGCCCGCCGACCCCGGTGTGCCGTACGCGGGCGCCGAGGTCTCGCCCGACCCGATCGGCCGTGCGCTGCTCGCGGCGGGATTCCCCACCTCCGACCCCGGGGGATGGGCGAGCCTGCTCGGACACCCGGTGTGGTGGGTGGGCCTGCTCGTGGCGCCCCTCGCCGTGCTCGCGGTGCTCTCGGTGCTCACGCGGCGCTGGGTCACGGCATCCGCCCTCATCGTGGTCGTGGCCACCGGTCTCGCCACGGCGTTCGCCGCCATCGGCATCGCGGTGTCGTTCGATGACGCCGTGGCCGTGCCGATCTGGCCCGGCTCGGGTCTGAGCCTCGCGTGGATCGGTCTCGTGGGGGCGGGCGTCATCGCCTTGGATGCCGGGATCCCCGAGCGTGCGCGGGTGCTGCGCCCGATCGGCGGGCTCGCGGCGGTGCTGGCGCTCGCGGTCGCCGTGGCACCGGCGCTCACCGCGCAACTGTCCGACACCGGCGGCGACCGCACGGCGTTGACGAACGGCCCCGTCTCGACGCTGCCCGCCTACATCGCCGCGGAAGGTCGCGGCTCGCTGTCCATCGGCACCCTCGTGCTCGATCCGCGCAGCGACGGCCTGCGCGTGCAGGTCGTCTGGGGCGGCAGTGCCACTCTGTCGGGCCAGAGCACTGTGGAGGCCACCCGCACCTCCGCCGACGCCCAGCATCGAGAGCTCGCCGCCCTCGCGGTCGACCTGGTGTCGCCGTCGACCGACGACGCCGTGGCGCGTCTCGCGGAGCGGGGCATCGGGTTCGTCCTGCTCGCGCCGGCACCCTCGAGCGAGGGAGGCGTGGCCCTGGGCGACCGGTTGGGAGCGGCGACGTCGCTCGACCAGCGCGACCTGCTCGACCCCGTGGGCGCGACCTCCCGCGGAGACCTCTGGCGCGTCAACGCCGAGGTCACCCCGCGCGCACCGCTGAACGATCACCGCGCGGCCCTCCAGCGCCTCGTCGCGCTCGGGTCGCTCGCCGTGCTGGTCGTCGCGCTCCTGCTGGCCGTCCCCACCGCCGCCTCGCGGCGCGTCGCCCGGCGCACCCCGCGTATCGTCGGGCCGAATCCGGGAGGTTCGCGATGAGCGAGCGCCGCCTCGTCCGTTACGCCGCCACCAGCGCCCGTCTCGTGGCCGGAGCCGCCGTCGCCGCGGCGGCCGTCGTCGGCACCGTCGCCGCGATCGCCGCTCCCTGGCCGCAGTACACCGCCGAACCCGTACGCCTGCAGACGACCCCGGCGCCCAGCGACACCGTGCTCGCGTGCGACGGGCCGCTCCTCGCCCTCGGACGCAGCGCCGACTCGGCGAGCGGCCTCAGCTCGGCGGCGGCCTCCGACCTCGTCAGCGGGCCCGCCGACGCCGGGGCCTCCACCGACACGCTGAGCGGCGGCACCGGCTCCTCCGACGGCGATGCGCCGGTGCTGCGCGCCGCGCCGCGCGACGGCGTCCGCTCCTTCCTCGCCGCAGCGACCTCCGCCACCGCCGCCTCCGACGACCTCGTCGGGTTCGCGGCATCCGCCTGCCGCCCGCCGCTGGCGGAGTCGTGGCTCGTCGGCGGGGCGAGCACCACCGGCGCCAATGACCTCATCGAGCTCGCGAACCCCGGCAGCGTCCCGGCCACGGTGCAGCTGTCGGTGTACGGAGCCCAGGGAGTGTCGGCGCCTCCCAGCGGCCAGAACATCGTGGTCGCGGCGGGCGAGCGCCGCGTCGTCCCCCTCGCGGGCCTGCTCTTGGGGGAGGAGAGCCCGGTCGTGCGTGTGGTGTCGACCGGCGCGCCCGTGCACGCGGCGCTGCAGGCGAGCGTGACCCGCGTGCTGCTGCCCGGCGGGGTGGAGCAGGTGGCACCGACCGCCGAGGCCGACACCCGGCTGGTCATACCGGGCGTGCAGGTCGTCGAGACGACCGCGGGCCAAGCCGGAACGCTTCTGCGTCTCTTGGCCCCCGGTGCGGACGCCACCGCGACCGTCACCCTCGTGCCGGTGGATGCCACGGCCACCGCCCCCGCCCCGATCGAGGTCCCGCTGACGGCGGCGCTGCCGCTGTCCGTCGATCTGTCGGGCATCGCGGCCGGGGCCTACACCGTGGACGTCTCGGCCACCGCGCCCGTCGTCGGGGCGGCCTGGTCGACCACGGGCTTCGGGCAGGGCGCCGACTTCGCCTGGTACGCCGCCGCCCCCGAGATCGCCGACCCCAGCGTGATCGCGGTGGCCCCCGGCGTCGGAGCATCGGTGGTGCTCGCCGGTGGCGCGAGCGAGGCGGATGTGACGCTCACCCCCGTCGACGGCGGGAGCGCCGTCTCGGCCGCGGTCGGCGCCGGCGCGAGTGTCGTCGTGCCGCTGGCGGAGGGTGTCTACCGCCTCGAGACGACCGCCCCGGTCCACGCCGCGGTGACCTACGCCGGTGCGTCGGCGCTGGCGTCGTACCCCCTCTGGCCCGCGGACTCGGCCGCGGCGGCGGTGACGGTCCTTCCCTGACGGGGAGGGATGCCACGGTCACCCACGCACGCCGCGAGCCCGCGTGGTGCGGCGACTCAGAAGAAGCGGAAGCGCTCGGGCCCGAGGTCCCAGGGGTCGCGATCGAGGTACTCCGCCGCGGCGCGGAACACCGCCCCCTCGATCATCATGCGGCGGTGCAGGTCGTCATCCTGGTGCGGGTGACCGAGGCGCTCGATGGGGACCCGGTAGAGGATGATGCGCTTCTCGTCGCGCAGCACCGTCCACCTCGGGATGCCGTCGGCCGCGGCCGGCGGCATGATGCTGATCTCGAAGGAGACGTCGCGCAGCTCCGACCACGCGGAGCGCAGGAACTCGGCCGCCGTGCTGACCGCGACGTCGAAGCGTTCGACGCGCGTGTCGATCGGGGGGAGCGGCGGGCGCACCACCGGGCTGCGGTTCTCGCGCCCGTGACGACCGTGTCGCGACGGGCGGATGACCGGTCGTGCCGCGCGGGATCGGCGACGCATCATTCGCCCATCCTACGGTCGCCGGTGGACCCCGCCGCTCACGAGGGACATCGTCGTCGGGGCCGAGCACAACGGCAGGGTCCGTGCGGACACGCCGCGGGTCCGGCGCCGGCAGCCGGCGTGTCAGCCGCGAGTTCTGCCGTTGTGCTCGGGCCGGCCCGCGGGGAGACGGCGCGGCGCCCGGCACCGGCGGCCGGCGTGTCAGCCGCGAGTTCTGCCGTTGTGCTCGGGCCGGCCCGCGGGGAGACGGCGCGGCGTCGCAGCGGCGCGGGGCCCGCTGATTAGGCTGGCCCGCGATGCGAGACAGACTCTGCTCGAAGGTCGGGTGCGCCCGCGAGGCGATGAGCACCCTCACCTACGACTACGGCGATCAGATGGCGGCGCTCGGCCCCCTGGGCCGCGCCGGAGATCCGCACGCGCACGACCTCTGCGCCATCCACGCCGACCGGCTGTCGGTTCCCCAGGGCTGGGTCGTCGTGCGCCACGAGACGCTGCGCGCCTGACGCCGCCCCCGCGGCATCCGGAAACGACTCACCGGGTTTCGGGCGTCGTCGGCCGTTTTGTGACGGCATCGACGGTTTGGGACGGCATCAACGGTTTGGGGCGGGATCGGCGGTTCGGGGCGGTGAATTCCCGCCCCGAACGGCGGAATCCGCCCCAAACTGCGCGAAGCCGGCGGCGGTGCCCCGCCCCGCGCCGAGCTGACGGCGCCGCCTCCGAGCCTCAGGGATGCTCGGTGAGCGCTGCGGCGCGTTCGTTCTCGAGCAGCAGCGCGCGGTACTCCCGATCGCGTCGCACCGCCGACACGGCTCTCACGAAGGTCTCGGCATCCACCGTCGGATGAGGGGAGACGAAGGGCGCCACCGCCTCGGCGAGGGATGCCGACACGCGAGCGCGCGCGGCCGGCTCAAGGGCGTCCGCGCCGCGCACGAAACGCGAGACACGGGCGGCGAGGCGGTCGGGCAGCCGCGAGACGTCGGCCACGTCGGCCCAGGCATCGAGCCCGGGCGGGAGTCCGGGAGCGGCGGGCGGGAGGGGGCGCGTGCGGGTGCGTTCGCTGGCCGTTCCCGCGAGGAGGTCTCCGAGCCGCTGAGCGCGGGGAGTGAACATGCCGACCACCGCGGCGATCGCGCCGAGCGTGAACCACAGCTCGAGCACCCCCACCAGCGCGCGGATCACCGCGTGGCGGAAGCCCGCCGCGCCGCCGTCCGTGCGCACGATACGTGCCCCGACGGCCAGGCGGCCGAGGCTCCGCCCGCGCGAGAGCGTCTCGACCGTGGTGGGCACCACGACCGTCACTAGCACCAGCAGCGAGATGACCCCGATACCGATGGCCGACTCGGGCAGCGTGCCTTCTCCGACCATGGCGACCAGCAGCAGACCACCGCCGATGAGCAGGGCCACGCCGACGAGGAAGTCGATGAGCGCGCCGACGGCCCGCAGAAAGAGTCCGACCGGCTGCACGTCGAGGGCCACGGCCTCGCCGGTGAGTATCTCGTCGGCGCTCATGTGCACGAGGGAGGCCGCGGGGGCCGGGGGCGTCGACGAAGCCATGCGTACAGTTGACCACATGGACCTCGACGCCCTCACGGCCGCTCGCCGCGACGAGTGGGCACGCCTCGACGAGCTCGGGCGCACGCGGCGTCTGAACGGCGCCGAGGTCGACGAACTCGTCACCCGCTACCGAGCGGCGTCGGCCGACCTCGCCGACATCAAGAGCTCGGCAGGGCGCACGCCCCAGGGCGACTACGTGTCGATCCTGCTCGCGCGGACGCGTCTGCGCTTGACCGGTGTGCGCGAGAACGTCGTGAAGCAGCTGCCGCGCTTCTTCCTGCTGCAGTTGCCGGCGGCTCTGTACCGGGTGCGGTGGATGACGCTGGCGGTGACGCTGTTCTTCCTGACGGTGTCGACGCTGGTCGCCGTGTGGATCTCGGGCGATCCAGCGACCGTCGCCGCGCTCGGCGCGCAGAGCGATCTGCAGAACTACGCCGACGAGCAGTTCGTCGACTACTACCGCGAGAACCCGAACGCGATCTTCGCGGGGACGGTCTGGACGAATAACGCCTGGATCGCGGCGCAGTGCGTGATGTTCGGGGTGACCGGCGTCTGGCCCGTGATGGTCATCATGCAGAACGCCGTGGGCGTGGGGCAGTCGGCCGCGATCATGATCGCCTTCGACCGTGCCGACGTGTTCTTCCAGTTCATCCTCCCGCACGGTCTGCTGGAGCTGACGTGCATCTTCGTCGCGGGAGCGGCGGGGTTGCAGATCTTCTGGGCGTGGGTGGCGCCCGGACGCCGGACACGGGCGGCGGCGCTCGCCGCGGCCGGACGCTCGCTCGCGACGGTGGCGGTCGGTCTCGTCTTCGCGCTGGCGCTGTCGGGTCTCGTCGAGGGGTTCGTCACTCCCCGCGAATGGCCGTGGCAGGTCAAGATCGCCATCGGGGCGGCGGCGCTGGGCGTCTTCCTCTTCTACATGCTGTGGGTGGGGCGCCGCGCCGCGCGAGCGGGGGAGACGGGCGATCTCACCGAGTACGAGGCCGGCACCCCCACGCTCACCGCGGGGTGACGGCATCCCGGGTCCCGGTGCCCAGCCGGGCGTTCGGCGTGACGGCTTCCAAGCGACACGACGCGGCAGATCCGCGCTGACGAGCACGGTGTGCCCCTGTCGCGGAGGCCGCCGGCGACGGAACCGCCGCGTGCCGTCCCCCGCTGGTCCCGGTGCCGCGCGTCGCGGGAGATCCGAATCTTCACCGGCGTGTCATTTTTGATTCATTCAAAACTAGCTATGCTCATCTCATGCTCGACAGTCGACCGGATGCCGCCGCGGATGCCCTCATCCGCGACGCGGGTCTGCGGGTCACGGCGACGCGCGTCGCCGTGCTCGAGGCCCTGCGCGCGCACCCGCATGCGACGGCGGACGCCGTGTACGCGCAGCTGCGCGGCATCCTTCCCGGCACCAGCAAGCAGTCCGTGTACAACGCGCTCGGGGATTTCTCCGACGCGGGGCTCGCACGCCGCATCGAACCGGCCGGTCACGCCGGCACGTTCGAGCTGCGCGTGGGCGACAACCACCACCACGTGGTGTGCACCGGATGCGGCCGCATCGACGACGTGGACTGCGTCGTCGGCGCGGCACCCTGCCTGCACGTTCCGGAGGGCAGCGGCTTTCTCATCGAAACCGCTGAGGTGACGTTCTGGGGCGTGTGCTCCGATTGTCGAGCGAAGTCCGAAGCCGAAAACCCGAGAGGATCCCGATGAGCGACACTCTGAACGGATGCCCCGTCTTCCACGACGGCGCCGCCCCCGACGACAACCGACTGCCGGTCGGCGAAGCCCCCGCCGACAGCGAGCCCGCCGGTGCCCTGCCCCACCCGACCCAGGGATCCGCCAACCGCGTGTGGTGGCCCGAGTCGCTGAACGTGAAGATCCTCGCGAAGAACAACGCGCAGCGCGACCCGCTCGACGATGGCTTCGACTACAAGGCCGCGTTCGAGGCGCTCGACCTCGCCGCCGTGAAGGCCGACATCCAGCAGGTCATGACGACCTCGCAGGACTGGTGGCCCGCCGACTTCGGTCACTACGGCCCCCTCATGATCCGCATGGCCTGGCACAGCGCGGGCACCTACCGCGTGACCGACGGCCGTGGCGGCTCGGGCGCGGGCATGCAGCGTTTCGCGCCGCTGAACAGCTGGCCCGACAACGTCAACCTCGACAAGGCCCGCCGCCTGCTCTGGCCCATCAAGAAGAAGTACGGTCAGTCGATCTCGTGGGCCGACCTCATGATCCTCGCCGGAAACGTCGCGCTCGAAGACATGGGTTTCCCGACCTTCGGCTTCGCCGGCGGCCGCACCGACGTGTGGGAGCCGGATGACGACGTGTACTGGGGTCCCGAGACCACGTGGCTCGGCGACGAGCGCTACACGGGCAACCGCGAGCTCGAGCGTCCGCTCGCAGCGGTCCAGATGGGCCTCATCTACGTCAACCCCGAGGGCCCCAACGGCAACCCCGACCCGCAGCTGTCGGCCCACGACATCCGCGAGACGTTCGGTCGCATGGCCATGAACGACGAGGAGACCGTGGCCCTCATCGCCGGTGGTCACACCTTCGGCAAGACGCACGGCGCGGCGAGCGACTCGCACGTCGGGCCCAACCCCGAGGCCGCCGACATCAACGACCAGGGCCTGGGCTGGAAGAACGACCACGGAACCGGCAAGGGCGACGACACCATCACCAGTGGTCTCGAGGTCACCTGGACCTACCACCCGACCCGCTGGGACAACGAGTTCTTCCACATCCTCTTCGGCTATGAGTGGGAGCTCTTCCAGAGCCCTGCGGGCGCACACCAGTGGCGTCCGGTCAACGGCGGGGGAGCCGACATGGTCCCCGAGGCGCACTCGAACGGCCGCCGCGAGCCCCGCATGCTCACCAGCGACCTGGCGCTTCGCGTTGACCCGGCGTACGAGAAGATCTCTCGTCGCTTCGCCGAGGACCCGGCGGCCTTCCAGGACGCCTTCGCCCGCGCCTGGTTCAAGCTGACCCACCGCGACATGGGCCCGCGCGAGCGCTACCTCGGCTCCGAGGTCCCCGCCGAGGTGCTCGTGTGGCAGGACCCGGTGCCCGCCGTCGATCACCCGCTGATCGACGCCGCCGACGCCGCGGCGCTGAAGCAGCAGATCCTCGACAGCGGCCTCACGGTGCAGCAGCTCGTCACCACGACGTGGGCTGCGGCATCCACGTTCCGCGGCAGCGACAAGCGCGGTGGCGTGAACGGTGCGCGCATCCGCCTCGAGCCGCAGAAGAGCTGGACGGTCAACAACCCCGAGCAGCTGGCATCCGTGCTCGACGTGCTCGAGAAGATCAAGGCCGAGTTCGACGCGCAGGCGACGGACGGCAAGAAGGTCTCGATCGCCGACCTGCTCGTGCTCGCCGGTAACGCCGGTGTCGAGCAGGCCGCTCTCGCCGGGGGCGTCGAGGTCGAGGTGCCCTTCACCCCGGGCCGCACCGACGCGTCGCAGGAGCAGACCGAGATCGAGTCGTTCCGCTGGCTCGAGCCGATCGCCGATGGCTTCCGCAACTACGCCTCGCGTGAGGCGCGCCTGCCGGCGGAGTTCCTGCTGCTCGACAAGGCCAACCTGCTGACGCTGACGGCTCCCGAAATGACCGTGCTCGTCGGCGGCCTCCGCGCCATCGGTGCGAACTGGGACGGCAGCGACTGGGGCGTCTTCACCGAGACCCCCGGTGCCCTGACCAACGACGTGTTCGCGAACCTCCTCGACCTCGGCACGACGTGGAAGCCGCTCGACAGCGGCAAGCACGCGTTCCAGGGCACCAAGGACGGCTCGGGCGAGAAGGTCGGGATCGGCACGCGCGTCGACCTGGTGTTCTCGTCGAACTCCGAGCTGCGCGCGCTCGCCGAGGTCTACGCCTCGGATGACGCCAAGGAGAAGTTCGTGCGCGACTTCGTCGCCGCCTGGCGCAAGGTCACCGAGCTCGACCGGTTCGACCTGGTCTGAGTCACGCCGCACCGAAGGCCCGTCCCCTCGCGGGGGCGGGCCTTCCGTCGTTCCTGGTGGTCGCCGGCCGTGTCGCCGTGTCCCCCTTCGTGCGAGTTCCGGCGCGCTTCTTCGCACATCCTGGGACATGGGTACGGGGCTGTCGGCCTGGCACGCCGGGACGTAGGCGCGTGTCCCACTTCGTGCAGGTGAAGGCCCTTTTGCTCGCACGAAGTGGGACATGGGTACGGGGCTGTCTGCCTGGCACGCCGGGACGTAGGCGCGTGTCCCGCTTCGTGCAGGTGAAGGCCCTTTTGCTCGCACGAAGTGGGACATGGGTACGGGGCTGTCTGCCTGACTCGCCGGGACGTAGGCGCCTGTCCCGCTTCGTGCAGATGAAGCCCCTTGTGCTCGCACGAAGTGGGACATGGGTACGGGGCTGTCGGCCTGGCACGCCGGGACGCAGGCGCGTGTCCCACTTCGTGCAGGCGAAACGCCCCTGCACATAGTGGGACACACGCGTGCGGGGGAGAGAGGAGGTCAGGCTAAAGACAGGCGGCGCAGGCCCTCGTCCAGCGACACGGCCGGCGCCCAGCGCAGGTCGCGGCGGATCTCGGTCTGGTCGAACCAGTGCGCCGTCGACAGCTGCTCGGCGAGGAAGCGGGTCATGGGCGGCTCGTCCTCGCCGGGGCGCACGGCCCAGACGCGCTCGACCAGAGCGCCCGCCGCGCGAGCGAGCCCGGCAGGGACGCTAAATCGCGGCGGCTCGACACCCGAGGCGCGGCAGATCCCCGCGAGCAGGTCGCCGACCGGCCGCGGTTCGCCGTTGGTCAGCACGTACGCGCGTCCGCTGACGTCGTCGACGCGGTCGAGGGCGGCGACGATCCCGGATGCCGCGTTGTCGACGTACGTGGAGTCGATCAACGCCGTGCCCCCGTTGAGCAGCGGCAGGCGACCCCGGCGGGCGCGATCGACGATGCGCGCGATGAGCTGCGTGTCGCCCGGTCCCCACACCAGGTGCGGGCGGATCGCGACGAGCGCCATGTCATCGCCCGCGCGCGAGAGCGCGAGCAGCTCGGCCTCGGCCTTCGTGCGGGCGTATTCGCCGCGCGCGGCATCCGGATCCGCGGGCTCGGCCCCCACGCCCGCGAGGGCGTGTCCGGCGTGCGCGACCGACGGCGACGACACGTGCACGACGCGCGTGACCCCCGCCGCCGCGGCGGCATCGAGCAGCGTGCGCGTTCCCTCGACGTTGACGGCGCGGAACTGCGCCGGGTCGCCCGCGAGCGACACCTTCGCGGCCAGGTGCACCACGCCGTCGACCCCGTCGAGGGCGGATGCCACGGCATCCGGATCGGTGACGGAACCGAGGTGGTCTTCGACGCCGTCGACACCCGACGGGCGGCGCTGCAGCGTGCGCACGTCGTGCCCGGCATCGTGCAGGGCACGCACGACGGCTCGGCCGAGGAAGCCGGACGCGCCGGTCGCGAGCACCTTCACGGCGCCGTCGGCTTCTCGCCCGCGAGAACGCGTTCCGCCCAGGCGGCCACGCGCGTGCGGTCGATCTTGGAGTTATGCCGGATGTCGGTGGGGAGGGTCGGCACCGTCAGCACGGCAGCGAGGCGCTGCCGGGTGGCTGCGCGCACGTCGTCGGCGAGCGAGGGGGATGCCAGCCCGGGGCGCCGCGCGCCCGCCTCGACGACCACGACGACGACCTGGCGGCCGACGGGTCCGACCCCGACCGCGGCGGCGCGGGTCACGGCGTCGACGGTCTCGGCATCCTGTTCGATGCCGACGGGGGTGACCGGACCCTCGGCGGTGGTGATGACGTGGGGGAGGCGCCCTTCGACCCAGAGACGTCCCTCGGCGTCGAGGTGCCCGACGTCTCCGGTGCGGTGCCAGCGCTCGGGGAGTCCCCGGCGGGCCTCGCGGTCGGTGAGGTACAGGCGGAAGTAGCCGCGCTTGAGGTGGGGGGCAGAGATCACGATCTCACCGGTCACGCCGGCATCCGTCGTCGGCTCGCCCGCCGCGCGACCGTCGGCGTCGATCGCCGAGATGCGCACCTGGCCCGTGCCGAGCGGCCGACCGACGCAGACGCCGCGGTCGCCCGCCGCCTGTTCGATCTCGGGCAGGGTCACGTCGGCGACGAGCAGGCACTCGGTCATGCCGTACGGGGTGTGCGCGACCGCGTTCGGCATGAGCTGCTGCGCGCGGCGCAGCAGGTCGACGCCCACGGGCGCGCCGGTCGAGAGGAAGGTCTCGACGCGCTCCAGGGCGGCGCGGTCGTCGGCAGCGAGCGCTCCAGCGGTTTCCACGACGTTGGCGACGGCGGCGGGTGAGAGGAACACCATCCGCGCGTCGGAGGCGCGCACCGCCGCCGCGACGGCCGCGGCCGTGAGGGTGCGGGGCGCCGAGACGTCCATGTCGGGTGTCGCCGAGCGCGTGCCGAGCGCCGGGCCCAGCAGCGCGAACGGCGCGAACCCGGTGACGAGGCCCGTGTCGGCGGTCACGCCGAAGTGGGCGGCGAGGGTATCGCGCAGCGCGGTGAGCTGCGCGTGCGTGTACACGACGCCCTTCGCTGGGCCTGTCGAACCCGAGGTGAACAGCACGGCGGCCTCGGCGTCGGGGGCGGGCGCCTCGGGAAGCGCGCGACCACGGCCGGCGCGGGCGAGGTCGGACAGACTCGCCTCGACCCCCAGCGCGCGGCTCGTCGCGGCGGGTAGCGCCGCGGCCGAGATGCGGCGCCCGGGCCAGCCGAGGGCGCGTGCGGCGGCGAGCCCCGCGAGCTCGCCGATGATCACGTCGGGCACGGCACCGCGCACGGCGCGAGACAGACCCCGGATGCCGAGCCCCCGGTCGGCCACGACGACAACGGCGCCGATGCGCAGGCACGCATACAGCGCGGCGGTGAGGGTGGGGCCGGGCTGCACGAGGAGGGACACGCGGTCGCCCGCCTGCACGCCGAAGGCGTCGAGGCCGGCGGCGATCTCGTCGACGCGCGCCGAGAGCTGACGCCAGCTCACCCGGAGCGGCTCGCCGTCGCGGACGGTGGTCATGTCGATCACCGCGGTGTCGTCGTCGTCGCGGCGGGCGTCGAGGGCGTCCCAGAGGTGCCCACGGGAGGGTGACGCGGCCTCCACGGGTGTGGTCGGCTTCGAGCCGCGGCCGGCGGCGGTGCGGCGCGTCGCGGCTGCCGTGGCCGTCGTGCCCGCGTCACCGGCATCCATGACCTTCTCGTCGAGCCAGTCGAGCACCACATCGGCGTACGGGCGCTCTTCGGCGATCAGGTGCCCGGCGCCCTCGAAGCGGTGCACGTCGGCGTGGGGGAGGCGCTCGGTGAGGTCGTCGAGGTGCCCCTCGCCGAACACGGGGTCTTTCGGACCGCGCAGGAGCAGGGCCGGCACGTCGAGTTCGCGCAGCCCCGCCGACATCCGGCGCAACGCGGGCGTGCTCGCATCCGCCGCGGTGGCGGGGATGTCGGCGACGAACCCGCCGATGCCGCGGCGGCGCGCCACCGTGGCGTACGGCGCGCGGAAGGCGGCGCGGACGGCCGGGTCGAGGTCGGCGAGGGCGAGGGTGGTGTCGAGGAACGCCGTCGTGCCGGTCGTGCCGGCAGCGAGCATTCCGCGAGCGGTGGCCACGCGCAGCGCGAACGGCAGCGGCGCGCCGTCGGGGTGATGCACGGCGGTGTTCAGGGCGATGACGGCTGCGAGGCGGTCACGGTTCTCGACGGCCCACCCCAGCGACACCGGTCCGCCCCAGTCGTGGCCGATGGTCACGATCGGACCCCGGATGCCGAGCTCGTTCACGAGCGCGTCGAGGTCGGCGACGCGCTGGGCCAGGGTGCGACGAATGTCGGAGCGCTCCGAGAAGCCCATCTCGAGCTGATCCACGGCGACGACGCGCCACGCGGTGCCGGTATCGGCACGAGTGAGAGAGGCGGCGATGAGCGCCCGCCACAGGTACGACCACGTGGGGTTGCCGTGGACGGCGACGATGGTGCCGACGGGCTCGATGCCGCGCGCGTCGAGCGCGTCGCCGGTGTCGAGCACGTGCCAGGTGCGGGTGGAACCGGCGTCGGCGGCGACACCGTCGACGGCGACGAGGCGGGAGAGCGCCGGGTCGAGTCCGGGCAGACCCACGGGGGGAAGGGTGGCGCCGAGGGCGGTGACCCTCACCAGGCCAGCTCCAGCATGCCGGTGTTCAGCCCGGAGCCCACTCCCATCAGCAGGACGCGGTCGCCGCGGCGCAACGTCTTCTGCTCCGCAGCGAGGGTGATGGGGATGGATGCCGGACCCACGTTGCCCAGGGTCGGGTAGGTGACGGGCACCTTGCTGCGGTCGAGCTTGGCCGCGCGGACGATGGCGGAAGTGTGGACCGACGAGACCTGGTGCGTGACGTAGCGATCCATTCCCGTCCACGAGAACTCGTCCTTCGCCTCTTTCCAGGCCGAGACGACGAGGTCGAGACCGCCCTTGAGCAGGGCCTTGGCGTCGGTGAACATGCCGTCGACACTGCCGACGCACAGGTCGTAGAACTGCGTCGCCGCGCGCGTGACGCCGCCCACGATGCGGTGGCCCTCGGGGTGGGCGCTCGCGCGGCCGAGAACCGCGGCGGCCGCTCCCGACCCGAGGGTCAGCGAGGCGAACTCCTGCATGAACGCATCGCGGTCGAGGTCTTCGCGCACGAGGCGGTTGATGGTGTTGACCTGGATCTCGTCGGCATCCTCGCCGTTGACGATGAGGGCGTAGTCGACCTGGCCCGACTGGATCATGCCGGCGGCGAGGCTCATGCCGTTGATGAACCCGAGGCAGGCGTTGGCCACGTCGAAGTTGATTGCCGAGCTCGGCAGCCCCAGGCCGTGGTGCAGCCGCACGGCCACCGAGGGCTCGAGGTGCTTGCGCGTCACCGAGGTGTTGATGATCAGACCGATCTGGCTGGGGTGCACCCCTGCCTCGGCCAGAGCCTGCTTGCCCGCGGCGATCGTCGCCTCGTCGGACGACTCGCCCTCGGCCCAGTTGCGGCGCTCGTTGACGCCCGCCACGCGGCGCAGCAGGCCCGGCTTCAGCTTCAGCCGCTGGAGCGCGGGAGCCAACCTCGCCTCGATGTCGTCGGACGTCGTCACGCGGCTGGGCAGGACGCTCGCCACCGAAACAAGGGCCACATCATCGAAGCGCGTGGTGGCGTTACCTGGCAAGAGAGCTCCCGCATCCTGTGCGTAGACGGCGCAGCCGGGCACGGAGGGGACGCGCGGACGGCTCGAAGGGTACCCCTCAGGATAAGCCGCGACGTATGTCCGGGGCTGCATGGGGGCTGGGTGTGCTACAGCCGGCCCGCCGCCTTGAGCGCCAGGTAGTGGTCGGCGACGAGGGGCGGAAGGTCGTCGGCCGAGGCCGAGACCGCATCACCGCCCGCGCGCAGCACCGCGTCGCGCACGCGTTCGGCGTCGTGGCGGGCGCGTTCCGTCGCGGCCGCGGCGTAGACGTCGGCGGCATCCTGGTGCGCGGGGGTGTGACCCGGCCCATCGGTGGCCGTGGCCACCAACAGGCGCGAGCGCGCAGCGACGGCAGGCAGCGACGCGAGGAACGCGCGCGCCGCTTCGGGGTCGTCGGCGGCGGTGAGCAGCACGACGAGGGCGGGGCGTACCGAGAGGCCGCGTACCTGGGCGAAGGCGGCATCCCAGTCGGTATCGATGAGCTGCGGGTCGACCGGGCACATGGCATCCACCAGTGCGGGCAGGAGCTGCGACCCCTCGATCCGGGTGACGCGGGCGCGGGTCACGCGGTCGAACATGAGGAGGTGCACGTGATCGCCGGCGCGCGTCGCGAGCACCGACAACAGCAGTGCCGCCTCCATCGCGGCATCCAGACGTACCCCGTCGCCCACCCGGGCCGCGGCCGTGCGCCCCGTGTCGATGACGATGACGACGTGGCGGTCGCGTTCGGGCCGCCACGTGCGCAGCATCGTCGTGCCGGCGCGCGCGGTGGCCCGCCAGTCGATCGAGCGCACGTCGTCGCCGCGCACGTATTCGCGCAGGCTGTCGAACTCGGTGCCCTGACCCCGCACCTGCAGGGTGGTGTTGCCGTCGAGCTCGCGCAGGCGCGCGAGGCGCGAGGGAAGGTGCCGGCGCGAGGTGAACGGCGGCAGCACCCGCAGGCGCGCGGGGGCGTCGATCACGGCCTGCCGTCCGGCGAGACCGAGCGGGCCGACCGAGCGCACGACAACGAAGGCGCTGCGCAGCTCGCCGCGACGGCGGGGGAGCAGTCGCAGTGTCGCCCCCCGGCGCTCGCCCGGCGGCACGGTGACGGCCTGCCGTTGCGACGGCGCCCCGGCGGTCGGCTGCCACGCATCGCGCACGCGTGCACGCAGCAGGCGGGTGCCGAGGTTGCGCACCCGGATCTCGCCCGCGACCGGCTCGTCGCGCAGCGCTCGCTCCGGCAGGGTGCGCGTGATCTGGACGCGGCGCGGATCACCCGCCCCGGCGACGTCGACGGCCGCCAGGACCGCGCAGAGGGGCACCCATCCGCCCGCGACGATCCACGCCGAGACCCCCGCGCTGCTGAGCAGCACGAGGGGCACGACGCCGAGGGCGACGAGCAGGGCGAGGCGGCCGGTGACGACCATCAGATGGGGACGCGGGTCTGCTGCAGGACGGAGGTGAGGATGGCATCCACCGAGACGCCCTCGATCTCCGCCTCCGGACGCAGGCGGATGCGATGACGCCAGACGGGCACGAGCATCGTCTGCACGTGATCGGGGGTGATCGCGGGATACCCGCCGAGCCACGCCCAGGCCTTCGCGGCGGCCAGCAGTCCCGTCGTCGCACGCGGACTCACACCCAGAAGCACCGACGGGCTCTGCCGGGTCGCGCGGGCGAGGTCGACGACGTAGCCGAGCAGGTCGTCGTCGACGGCGACGGATGCCGCGGCCCGCTGCGCCGCGAGGATCTCGGATGCCGTGACCTGCGGCGCGAGCCCTGCGTCACCGAGTCGTCGCGGGTCGAAGCCGCCGGCGTGTCTGCGCAGCACGTCGACTTCGGCGTCGCGCCCGGGCAGGTCGACGATCAGCTTGAGCAGGAAGCGATCGAGTTGCGCCTCGGGCAGCGTGTAGGTGCCCTCGTGCTCGATGGGGTTCTGGGTCGCGGCGACGAGGAAGGGATCGGGCAGGGGACGACTCTCTCCGTCGGACGACACCTGCCGCTCCTCCATCGCCTCGAGCAGGGCCGCCTGGGTCTTGGGGGGCGTGCGGTTGATCTCGTCGGCCAGCAGGACGTGCGTGAAGACGGGGCCGGGGCGGAAGTCGAAGCCGCCCGCCCGCGCGTCGTAGACCAGCGAGCCGGTGACGTCGCCCGGCATCAGGTCGGGGGTGAACTGCACGCGACGGGTGTCGAGGCCCAGCGCCGTGCTGAACGAGCGTACGAGCAGGGTCTTGGCGACACCCGGGACGCCCTCGAGCAGCACGTGTCCGCGCGAGAGCAACGCGATGAGCAGGCCCGTGACCGTGCCGTCCTGTCCGACGACGGCCTTGCCGACCTCGACGCGCACGCGGTGCATCGCCTCGCGCAGCGCCGCGTCGTCGTCGGCGCGGGCCCGGGCGCGCGTGGTGGCGGGGGCCTCGGGGGACGGTGCGGGGGTGGTGCCGTCGGCCGGTGCGGGCGTGTCGGGGACGATCGACGCGGGGGCGGTGCCATCGGCCGGCGTGGGCGCCTCGGGGACGGCGTCCGCGCCCGGGTACGACGGAGCGGGCCAGGCCGGGTTCTCGGGGCTGTCGGTCATCGGGAGGTCCCTTCGGTTCGGACGGCGGCGCGCACGCTCGCCTCGAGGTCGCGGAGTCGATCGGCGGCCGCGACGAGATCGCGGTCGCTGCGGGGCCGGTCATCGACGAGGATGGCGCGCACGCGAGCGCGATCCGCCCCCAGTCGTTCGGCGACCGCGTCGACCACCTGGTCGGGCGCGCTCCGCGTCGGCAACCCCAGCAGCCGCTGCAGGCGCGAGCGCGCTGCCCGTCGCAGTTCGTCGAGGGCGTGCGGCGCGTCTCGCGCGGTGGCGTACAGGCGCGCGCGGCCCTCGGTCGTCTCGTTCGCCCGCACGGTGACCGGCAGGCGTTCGGTCACGAGGGGGCCGAACCGGCGCCCGCGCCAGACGGCGGCCACCAGGGCGGCGACGAGGAACAGCACGATGCCGGGGGTGACCCACGGCGGGGTCAGCTCGCCGAGCGTCGGAGCGTCGGCGGCGCGGTCGGCGTCGGCGGGGGAGGGCATGTACCAGACGAGGGTGTCGGTCTGCCCGAGAACGGCCAGGGCCAGCGCGGCATTGCCGTCGAGCGGGAGGGTCGCGTTCGTCGCGGTGGCCAGGGCGTCGAGCGCGGTGACCGTACGGCCCTCCGAGGCGAAGTGGAGCAGGCCGACCTCGCCGTCGACGGGGAAACACCCTTGCACTCCCGTGCCGGGCGTCATCAACTCGCCGACCCGTGCCGTCGCGGCGTTCGCGGCGGCGGGCACGGTGCAGTCGGCGGCGACCGCCCGATCGTCGGCGAAACCGCCCGGACGCGAGCCGTTCAGCAGCACGTCGAGCGTGCGCGCCCGCGGCTCGAGCAGCACGACGTGTTCGGCGCGACCGGTCACATCGCGCAGCGCCTCGTCGGACAGCATGGGGGCGTCGCGCATCGCCAGCGAGGCCTCGCCGCCCTCCAGCGCGCGCTCGGCGGCGGCGCGGTCGCGGGCGATGACCACGCGCACGCCCTGCTGCTGGAGGACCCGCACGACCGCCCGCGTGCCGTCGGCCCCCGCGGACTCCGGATCGAGAGCGGCACGTTGCGAGTATCCGCCGTAGACGAGGGTGCCGCCGACGAGGGCGACCGCGAGCACCGCCGCGACCAGCACCACCCAGCCGAGCACCCCCCGGCGCCGGGACCGGGCCGGCGCCACGGCGACGCTCACGCGGTGACCGCCGGTGTCGGGCGCGCCCGCACGGCCTGATCGTCGAGATCGGCGACCGAACGGTAGTGCTCGGCGGTGCCGGGACGGCGGAGGTAGCGCACGTCGTCGAAGATCTCCGCGGCGTCGTCGAGCGACGGGGCGAGGGAGGGGAGGGATGCCGCCGCGTCGCGGCAGAATGCGCGAACAGTCGCGCCGGGCGGAGGGTCGACCAGCCCGCGCTCGATGAGACCGCGCGCGAAGGCGCGGAAACGCAGCACGATGGCCTCGTTCCAGTCCTGGCGCGCGGCGGCCTGGGCGGCGTCGGAACGCAACTCGTCCGCGGAGCGGGCGTCGTCGGCGTCGAAAAGCGCGTGGGCGGCCGGCGCGGCGCGCGACGCGAGCCTCGGGCGCCCCCAGATGAGGAGGGCGACGACGATCAGGGCCGCCACGACGATCGCGAGAACGATGAGCGCCGACGGGCCCCATCCCGAGGTGTCGGGCACGCGCAGCAGGTCGCCGAGGAAGCGGCCCACCGCCTGCGCGATGCGGTCGATGATCGTCGGTTCCGCCGCCTCGTAGGCGGGGTCGGCGAGCTCGCGCTCGGCCCACTCCCGGGCCTGGTCGGGATCGGGGAGGAGCGGAATCGTCGCTGCGAGCGGGGAGGACGTCACGCGTCGCCGTTCGAGCCGGGGGCCGCCCAGGTGGTCGGACCCTGCGGTTGCGGTTTTGGTTGCGGCTCGGTCGTGGGCGGCGCGGGGGAGGACGACGTCGGCGCGACATCACCGGCGGGAGCGCCGTAGCCCGGCATCCCGGCGGGAGCGGCGTACCCGGGCTGCCCGGCGGGAGCGCCGTAGCCCGGCGTCCCGGCGGGAGCGGCGTAGCCGGGCTGCCCGGCGGGAGCGCCGTAGCCCGGCGTCCCGGCGGGAGCGCCGTACCCCGGCGCCGAGCCATACCCCGGCTGACCCGGCATCCCGGAGAAGGTCGGCCGCGCGACGACCCGCCCCACACCGACCAGGTACGGGTCGTCGAGAGCGGTCGCCCCGGCGTCACGCGCCTCCACATACGTCTGAAGGTCGTGATCGAGCGCCTCCACCCGCATCCGCGCGTCGACGTACACCAGCACCGCCGAGGTCGACTGCACGACGAGCGCGATGCACTGCACCAGCAGGATGCCGATCTGGCCGACGATCTGCACGCCGATGACGCCGATGATTGCGCCGCTCTCGGTCTCGCCGGTGGGGGCGAGGATCGCCGGCACGAGACTGCCGATGAGGCTGAAGGGGATCGAGATGATCTGCGCGATGACGCTGAACGCGACCGTGATGACGACCACCACGCCGAGCGTCGACCAGAACCGGCCGCGCGTGAGCCGCCACGAACGGCCGATGGCGCGGAACACCGGTGAGCGCTCGAGGATGATGACCGACGGCACCAGGAACAGCTTCGCCGCGAGCCACAGCGCCACCACGATGAGGCCCAGCACCGCCATGATGCCGACGACGATACCCAGCCACAGCACCGACATGACCAGCAGGGCCACGATGCCGGCGAGCACGCCGATCGCGACGACGGTGGCGAGCAGGGTCAGGGCGCTGTAGCCGATCAGGCGCCAGACCACCGGTTTCACCCGCGCCCAGACGGCCTTCAGCGTGGGCTTCTCGGAGACGACCGCGTGCGCGACCTCGGCCACGACGACGCCCTGCACGATGACGCTCAACGCCCCGGTCGCCACGCCGAGCACGAGGGCGGTGGCGGCGGTCAGCACGATCGAGCCGGCCAGGATCGCGTCGTAGTCGTCGCTGCCGGGGGTCACCGTGTCGAGCCGCGTGAAACTCGCGACCGCCGCGCCGGCGACGGCGGCGGTGAGGACGAGGTAGGCGATGGTCTGGGCGATCAGCGCGAAGCCCAGGAGGACCTTCGGGTTGTGACGCAGGGCGACGAACGAGCGGCCCAGGATCGTTCCGAACCCGTAGGGATGCAGCGGAACGATCCCCGGGCGGGATGCCGGAGTCCAGGCCGGATACGCGGTCACGGTATCGCCTCCTCGTCACATGGCGGTCCGTTCATCGTGTCACACACCCCCGACACGCTCGCCTTGCGTGCAGGGAGGTCGACTACTCTCGATGAGACGTGCCCCCACCGGGGCGACATGCCCGTTTCCGAGCGGGTCCGAGCTGGAAGACGCACACCCGAATGACTTCACGGATCCTGGTTGTCGATGACGACACAGCGCTTGCCGAGATGATCGGCATCGTGCTGCGCACCGAAGGATTCGACACCGTCTTCTGCGCCGACGGCGCGCAGGCCGTCGATGCGTGGCGCACGCAGCGCCCCGACCTCATCCTGCTCGACCTGATGCTGCCCGGCGTCGACGGCATCGAGATCTGCACGCGCGTGCGCGCCGAGTCCGGCGTCCCGATCATCATGCTGACCGCCCGCACCGACACCGCCGACGTGGTGAAGGGGCTCGAGTCGGGTGCCGACGACTACATCATGAAGCCCTTCAACCCGAAGGAGCTCGTCGCCCGCATCCGCACGCGCCTGCGTCCGGTGCAGGCGCCGATCGATGAGACCCTGCGCATCGGCGATCTGGTCGTCGACGTGGCGGCGCACGAGGTGCGCCGGGGCGACGCCCCGATCGCTCTGACCCCGCTGGAGTTCGAGCTCCTCGTCGCCCTCGCCGAGAAGCCGCAGCAGGTCTTCTCGCGCGAGATGCTCCTCGAGCAGGTCTGGGGCTACCACTACAAGGCCGACACCCGTCTGGTGAACGTGCACGTGCAGCGCCTGCGCGCCAAGATCGAGGCCGACCCCGACAACCCGCGGATCGTGACCACCGTGCGCGGTGTCGGCTACCGCGCCGGCGCGGTGGCCTGAGCCGCTCATGACGGGGGCGGTGCGAACCCTCCCGCCCCGGGCGCGCGGACTCCGCGACTGGCGGCGGGTGCGTGATCGGCTCCGCACGCTCTGGCGCCGCTCGCTGCGTTTTCGCACGATCCTCATCACGGTCACGCTGACGGCGGTGACGATCCTCGCGACATGCCTGGCGATGGCGCTCGTCATCCAGAACGAGCTGTTCACCGCGCGCAAGGATCAGGTGCTGCTCGAAGCGCAACGGGCGACGGCGGCCGCGCAGGCGACGCTCGACGCCGCCGTCGACTCCACCGATCCCGCGGCCGCACAGACCCTCATGAACGGCATCGCGACGCGTTTGTCGCAGCAGTCCTCCAGCGATCTCATCGCGCTGTACCGCATCGGACCGCCGTCGCCGCTCGCCCCCCAGCCCTTCATTTCACCCGCTTTCGATTCTGAACTGGTCACCACCGCCCTGCGCACGCAGGTGCAGTCGAGCCCGGATCTGCAGTGGTGGCAGTCGGTGGCGCTGCCCTCCGACGGAGGCCGCGAGGTCCCCGGCATCCTCGTCGGGCATCAGCTCCGCTTCCCCGCGTCGGACGGTGTCGATTCCTACGAGCTGTACATGGGATACGACCTCGTCAGCGCGTCGCAGACGCTCGCGTTCGTGCAGGTGCTGCTGTGGGTGGTGGGGCTCGTGCTCGTCGTGCTCATCGGGGCGATCGCGTGGTTCGTGCTGCGGTCGGTGACCACCCCGATCGCGGATGCCGCCGAGACCAGCGCGAAGCTCGCCGCGGGCGACCTGGGCGTGCGTCTGCCGGTGCGCGGCGAAGACGAGCTGGCGACCCTGAACCGCTCGTTCAACGCCATGGCCGACAGCATCGAGTCGCAGATCAAGGAGCTGGCCGACCTCTCGCTCGTCCAGCAGAGGTTCGTCTCCGACGTCTCGCACGAGTTGCGCACGCCGCTGACGACCATCAAGCTCGCCGCCGACATGATCAACGACCAGCGCGAAGAATTCGATCCCGTGACCGGCCGCGCGGCCGAGCTGCTGCACGCGCAGGTGCAGCGCTTCGAGGTGCTCTTGACCGACCTGCTCGAGATCAGCCGCTACGACGCCGGCTCCGTGCAACTCGAACTCGAGCCCACGAGTCTCGCCCACCTCGCCGAAGACGTCATCGTCTCCATGGAGCAGCTGGCCGAGGGTCACGGCTCCGACGTGCGCCTCGTCGCCCCGGGCGGCTACACCCCTGTCGACATGGACGCCCGTCGCATCCGCCGCATCGTGCGCAACCTTCTCGGCAACGCCATCGAGCACGGCGAGGGTCGACCGATCGTCGTGTCGGTCGACAGCGATCGGGATGCCATCGCCCTCGGCGTCCGCGACTTCGGTCTCGGCATGCGCGGCGACGACGTCGAGCGGGTGTTCGACCGTTTCTGGCGCGCCGACCCCTCCCGCGTGCGCACGATCGGGGGCACGGGCCTCGGACTCTCGATCGCCCTCGGCGACGCGCGGTTGCACGGCGGCACGCTCGCGGTGTGGTCGGAGCTCGGTCGGGGGTCGAACTTCGTGCTCACCCTTCCGCGCGACGGCAGACCGGTGACCGGTTCGCCCCTGCCGCTCGTGCCGGAAGACGAGCAGGGCGGTGCCCTCGAGGCACTCGGCCTCACCCAGCCCATCGCCACCCGTCCCGGCGTTCGGAGGTCGTCATGAGACGCATCCTCGCTCTTGTCAGCCTGGCCCTCGTGCTCGCGCTCGCCGCGTGCACGGGGCTGCCGACGACCGGATACGTCAATCCGGGTCGCGGCCCGCAGACCGACGACACGCAGGCGTTCGCGTTCGTCCCCGACGGGCCGCAGGATGACGCCACGCCCACCGAGATCGTGGAAGGGTTCTTGCGCGCGGGCTCCGGCCCCGCCGACGACTGGGCGACCGCGAAGCTCTTCCTCGCCCCGGGGACGCAGTGGGATCCGCGGGCGCGCGTGACCATCGACCGTCTCGTGGACCGCCGCTCCGCCGCGGCCGGCGACGGCACGTCGGTGTCGGTGTCGCTGACCGCCACGGCCGAGGTGGATGCCAACGGCGCCTATGCCCCCGCGGCCTCGGGCACGGCCGCGACGCTGTCGTTCTCGCTGGCCCGGGTCGATGATCAGTGGCGGATCACCTCGGCACCCGACGGGGTCGTGCTGTACGAGGAGGTGTTCCCGACCGTCTACCAGACGGCCTCCATCGCCTACTTCGATCCGAACTTCGACTTCATCGTCCCCGACGTCCGCTGGTTCCCTCGCGCGTTGGTGGCCAGCCGGGTGGCGACCGCGCTGGTCGACGGGAAGCCCAGTGCGTGGCTGGCGGGCGCGGTGGCCTCCGCCTTCCCCGACGAGCTCTCCCTCGTCGGACGCTCCGTCACGCTGTCGCAGAACGGCGTGGCCCAGGTGCAGCTCCCTCAGGCGGCGCTGAGTCTCGACCGCACGCGGCTCGACCGCATGCAGACCCAGCTCGCCCGCAGCCTCGCGACCGCGGGGATCAGCGAGGTGCAGATGACCGTCGACGGCACGCCCATCGCCGCCACCGAGGTGCAGGTGCGCGTCACTCGCGTCGACCCCTCGCCCGCCGTTCTCACGACGGCGGGAGCGTTCGGGTCGCTGGCGGGCGACACGGTCGAACCCATCGCCGGGCTCTCCGACGCGGTCGAGTCGCTGGAGCCGGCGGCCGTCGAACTGGAGGCGGATCGCAGTCTCGCGGCCGTCCGTACGCGGCAGGGGGCGGTCGCGAGTGCCCTGGCCGACGGCCGGACGTTCCTGCTCGACGACCGTCCGGGCCTCATCACCCCCTCGATCGACGCCGAGGGCGCGATCTGGAGCGTTCCCGCGTCGGCTCCCTCGCAGGTGCGCGCCATCACTGCCGAGGGCGTTCCCCGCAATGTCGGCAATGCGTGGCCGGATGCCGGCGAGATCACGGCCATGCAGATCTCGCGCGACGGGACGCGTATCGCCGCGATCGTCACTGTCTCGGGGGCGCGGGAGGTCTGGGTGGCCGGCATCCAGCGTGTCAGCGGTGAGATCGATCTCGGTCCGCCCCATGTGCTGTCGTTCTCGCAGCCGGGATCGTTCGACCTCGCCTGGCTCGACGACACCACCGTGGGCGTGCTCTCGAGCTCCGACGGTGTCAGCACGCTGCACGAGCTGGGCGTGGGAGGCCGCGGCATCGACTCGGTCGCCCCGGAGGGAACCCGGTCGTTGGCGGCGGGCAGCACGAGCGTGCGCGTGCTCGACGACCAGGCACGGTTGTTCAGCCGTCGTGGCAGCTCGTGGACGCTGGTCGCTTCGGGCATCCGCGTCCTGGCGGCGCAGCAGGGCACCACCTCCTGACCCTCCTCCCCAGCCGGACCGTCGTCCACAGACGTGATCCGCGCCGGTGTGAGGGCGCGGTCGGAGGCGAGGCTGGCGGCATGACGCTTGTCGCCCTCATCGTCGCCGGGTTGCGCGACGCGCTGACGTTCTGGCTGCCGCTGGCGTGCGCGGGATGCGGAGCGTTCGACGTCTCGCTCTGCGACGGATGCCGCGCCGCTCTCGCGCCTCGCCCGTCGAGGCGCCATGTGGAGCCGTCCCTGACGGTCGTCTGCGGGCTGCGCTTCGAGGGGATCGCCGCACGGGTCGTCCGGGCCCTCAAAGAGGAGGGTCGCACGGCTCTCGCGCGCGACCTCGCTCCCGCCCTCGCAGCAGCCCTGGCGGCATCCGTCCCGCCCGGTGCGCGGGTCACGACGGTGCCGTCGTCGCGCGCAGCCTTCCGCCGTCGCGGCTACCGCCCGGTGGAGATCCTCGTGCGGCGAGCGGGGTGGCGACCGGAACGCCTGCTGCGGCTGCGGCGCACCCCGGCGGATCAGCGCGGCCTCGGTGATCGGGCTCGTCGAGAGAACGTGCGCGGGGCGTTCAGCGCCCGCGTTGCGCTCGATGGTCCGATCGTGGTCGTCGACGACGTCGTGACGACGGGTGCGACCCTCGCGGAGGCGGTTCGTGCCCTGCGCGCGGCGGGTGCTGGCGACGTGCGGGCCGTCGCGCTCGCGCACACGCCGCGTCGCAGCGGATCCCGAGATGAATCGGAGGTGATTACGACGTGACACGACGGTGGCCTCCCACTAGCGTGGGGATGACTGAAGGCGACGGAAGTTCCGCCCTTAGACCGGGCGGAACCCGGAACAAGGAGGTCACGGATGGACACCAACATCGTCGGCGTGGGAGTCGGTATCACCGATCGTTTCCGCTCGGTGGTTGAAGAGAAGGTCAGCCGCATCGAGCACCTGGCGCCGCGCGCCCAGGCGCTCGAGGTCAAGGTCACGCATCGTTCGTATCGCAACGGGCGAATGGAAGACGACACCGTCGAACTCACCCTCGACGGCAAGGGTCCCGTGGTTCGCGCCGAGGCCACGGACGCCGACAAGTTCGCCGCACTCGACCTCGCGGTCGACAAGATCTCCGAGCAGGTGCGCCGCGCGAAGGACAAGCGCGTCGACGCCCGCAACCACCCCCGCGGCGCCCGTTTCGAGAAGGGCACCGGTGAGCTCTCGGGCATCGACGTCGAGCCCGCCTCGGTCGAGGTGCTGCGTGCCGTCGCCACCGGGTCCGTCCCCGTGCAGAACGACGGCGCCGCCGACGACGAGGACTACTCGCCCGTCGTCATCCGACAGAAGGAGTTCGGTGCCGAATGGATGACGGTCGAAGACGCCGTCGACCGCATGGAGCTCGTGGGGCACGACTTCTTCCTGTTCATCGACGCCCGCACCGATCACCCCAGCGTCGTCTACCGCCGCAAAGGCTGGGACTACGGCGTGATCGCCCTCGCGACGCAGGCCGCTCCCGCGGCCCAGGTCGCGTCCTGACCCGATCCGTCCGCGATGCCCCCGGCCCGAAAGGGTTGGGGGCATCGTCGTGTCGGCGCGCCGACGGCACGGCGCGACCGGTGCCCCGCGGTGTGCGCCCCGCCGTCACTCGGGCCGTCGAGGCGCCGCGCGAGCCGGTCGACCGTCGAAGATCTCCGGCGCAGTCTGCACCGCTCGGCGTCCGTGCCGTCACTCGGGCCGCCGAGGCGCCGTGCGAGCCGGTCAGCCGTCGAAGATGTCGCCCAGCAGCGAGCCGATGACGAGACCGCCCAGCATGCCGCCGACCATGTTGCCGCCGCCCATACCGCCGCCGCGCCCGTACCCGCCGCCGCGGCCGTAGCCGTCGCCGCCGCCCCAGTCGTTCGGTCGGGACTGCTCGATGTCGCGTTGGGCGATCTGCAGCGCCTCGGAGGCCAGCGATCCCGCGCGGCGAGCGGTGGCGAGCACCGTCTCGCGCTGGTCTTCGGCCACCGGTCCGAGCGGCAGTCCTGCCCGCAGCCGCTCGGCCTCGACGAAACGGGTGCGCGCGTCGGCACCGATCCAGCCGCGGTGGCCGGTGATCAGGCCGCGGGCGACCGCCAGCTGTCGGTCGGCGTCGTCGATGGCGTGCTCGACCTGCAGCTGCGAGGGAACGGGGCGCGCGGCGCGTTCGCGCGCGAGGTCGAGGTCGGCGTTCGCCTGCCGCAGCGACGACAGCGCGGCGAACGGATCGCTCCGGGTGCCCGACGCCGGAAGGGCGGCGAGCGCGCTCTGCAGTGTCGCCATCGCCTGCGTCACGGCCGGTGTCTGCGCGCCGCGTCGTGCCTCGATGAGGTCGTTGCGGGAGTCGTCGATGACCGCCGCCAGCGTCGATTCGGCCCGCAGCGCCTCGATTTCGAAGGTGTCCACGGCATCCAGGAGCGATTCGGCCCGGCGGACCGCCTCGGTGGCCGCCTCCAGTGCCACAGACGCCTGCTCGCGCTGGCCGGCGTCGCGGCGGCGCTCGGAGACGGATGCCGTGTGCACGGCGAAATCGAGCAGCTGCTCGATCTCGTCGGGGTTGCCCCCGATCTGCGCCAGGGCGGAGTCGCTGTACCGCCGTGACAGGCGCGCGACGACGTCGCGGGCGTTCGGGATGCGCTCGGCCAGGCGGTCGCGGTCGGCGCGCACCCGCGCCAGCGTCTCGGGTGCACGACGCACGGCGTCGATCTTGGGCTGCAGCACCTGCGTGCGCTCTTCGAGAAGGTCTTCCGCCCACTCGGACAGCTGGATGATGCGGGCGTTCCGCGTGCGCAGCTCCTCCTTGGTGTCGGGGATCTCATCGTGGTTGAGCTGGTGCAGCCGGAATGCTTCGGCGAGGTGGGTGCGCACGGAGTCGAGGGCTGCGCCGAGGTCTTCGGTGGCTTTGTCGCCGAGTTCCGCCCGGGCGAAGTCCAGTTCGTCCGAGGTCAGCCGCACCCGCTCGTCGGCCGCGACGATCGCCAGCTCCGCCCGGCGCGCCAGATCGGCGTCCGCTGCATCCTGCTCTTCGCGCTTCCTCTTGCCCCAGAAACCCGCCATGGCTCGATCCTAGGCGGCGGGTCCGCGCGCGTCGCCGTGTGTTCGCTGCGGGCGCGCAACCCGGCCGAGGGATTGCGGCTCACTCGCAGGTCACGAACCGGTAACACGGATAACATGGGCGACGTATGCCTGTTCGCAGGCCGGCGTCTGCACAGGCGCTGCACCCGACAGATGGAGATTCTTCGTGGCAAATCCGCTCGAGAGACTGCTGCGCGCCGGAGAGGGCCGCATCCTGCGCCGCCTGCAGGGCGTCGTCAAGGCGACCGGGGCGCTCGAAGAGGACTACGAGCAGCTCACCGACGATGAGCTGCGCAACGAGACCATCGAGCTGCGCGCCCGCTACGAGGCCGGCGAGACGCTCGACCAGCTCATGCCCGAGGCATTCGCCGCCGTCCGAGAAGCTGCCAAGCGCACCCTCGGCCAGCGCCCCTACGACGTTCAGATCATGGGCGGCGCCGCCCTGCACCTCGGCAACATCGCCGAGATGAAGACCGGTGAGGGCAAGACGCTGACCGCCGCCCTCCCGGCGTATCTGAACGCAATCGCCGGCAAGGGCGTCCACGTCATCACGGTCAACGACTTCCTCGCGAGCTACCAGTCCGAGCTCATGGGTCGCGTCTACCGCGCGTTGGGGATGACGACCGGCACGGTCGTCGCCGGTCAAACGCCCGAGGTGCGTCGCGAGCAGTACGAGGCCGACATCAGCTACGGCACGAACAACGAGTTCGGCTTCGATTACCTGCGCGACAACATGGCCTGGCGCAAGGAAGACCTCGTGCAGCGTGGGCACTTCTTCGCCATCGTCGACGAGGTCGACTCGATCCTCATCGACGAGGCGCGCACCCCGCTGATCATCTCGGGACCGGCATCCGGTGAGGCCAACCGCTGGTTCGCGGAGTTCGCCAAGCTCGCCCGTACCCTCGAGGCCGGCGTCGACTACGAGGTCGACGAGAAGAAGCGCACGATCGGTGTGCTCGAGCCCGGCATCGAGAAGGTCGAGGACTACCTCGGCATCGACAACCTGTACGAGTCGGCGAACACGCCGCTCATCTCGTTCCTCAACAACTCCATCAAGGCGATCGCGCTGTTCAAGCGCGACACCGACTACGTCGTGATGAACGACGAGGTCATGATCGTCGACGAGCACACCGGCCGGATCCTGGTGGGTCGTCGCTACAACGAGGGCATCCACCAGGCCATCGAGGCCAAAGAGGGTGTGCCCGTCAAGGCCGAGAACCAGACGCTCGCCACGGTCACGCTGCAGAACTACTTCCGTCTGTACGAGAAGCTCTCGGGCATGACGGGTACCGCCGAGACCGAGGCGGCCGAGTTCATGTCGACCTACAAGCTCGGCGTCGTGCCCATCCCCACGAACAAGCCGATGATCCGCAAAGACCAGTCCGATCTCGTCTACAAGAACGAGACAGCGAAGTTCGCGCAGGTGGTCGAAGACATCGTCGAGCGTCACGCCAAGGGGCAGCCCGTCCTCGTCGGCACGACGAGCGTCGAGAAGAGCGAGTACCTCTCGCGGCTGCTCGCCAAGAAGGGCGTGCGTCACGAGGTGCTCAACGCCAAGAACCACGCGCGTGAGGCCGAGATCGTCGCCCGCGCCGGTCGCCTCGGTGCGGTCACGGTCGCCACCAACATGGCCGGTCGCGGGACCGACATCATGCTCGGCGGCAACGCCGAGTTCCTCGCCGTGCAAGAGATGAAGGCGAAGAACCTCGACCCGGTCGAGACCCCGGAGGCCTACGAGTCCGAGTGGGACTCCGTCTATCAGTCGGTGCGCGACACCGTGGCCGAAGAGGCCGCGAAGGTCACCGAGGCGGGCGGACTCTACGTCCTCGGCACCGAGCGTCACGAGTCGCGTCGCATCGACAACCAGCTGCGCGGTCGCTCCGGCCGTCAGGGCGACCCCGGCGAGAGCCGCTTCTACCTCTCGCTCACCGACGACCTCATGCGTCTGTTCCAGTCGGGCGCCGCCGAGGCGATCCTCGCGCGCACCAACTTCCCCGACGACGTCGCGATCGAGTCGGGTCTGGTGTCGCGGGCGATCAAGAGCGCTCAGTCGCAGGTCGAGGCGCGCAACGCCGAGATGCGCAAGAACGTGCTGAAGTACGACGACGTTCTGAACCGTCAGCGCGAGGCCATCTACGCCGACCGCCGCCACATGCTGCAGGGCGACGACATCGCCGACCGCGTGCAGCACTTCATCGAAGACGCCATCACCGCCGTGATCGACGACCACACCGGCTCGGGTCACACCGAGTCGTGGGACTTCGACGCGCTGTGGACCGAGCTGAAGACCATGTACCCGGTGAGCGTCACGATCGACGAGGTCGTGGCCGAGGCCGGCGGCAACAAGGGGCGCATCACCCCCGAGGGCCTCAAGCGCGAGATCATCTCCGACGCCCGCATCGCCTACGAGAACCGCGAGAAGCAGCTCGGCGAGCAGGCGCTGCGCGAGCTCGAGCGTCGCGTCGTGCTGCAGGTGCTCGACCGCCGGTGGCGCGAGCACCTCTACGAGATGGATTATCTGAAAGACGGCATCGGCCTGCGGGCCATGGCCCAGCGCGACCCGCTCATCGAGTACCAGCGTGAGGGCTACCAGATGTTCCAGTCGATGATGGGGCAGATCAAGGAGGAGTCGGTCGGATTCCTCTACAACCTCGAGGTCGAGGTCCGCAAGGTCGACGGCGACGAGGCGCAGGTCGAGGCGAAGGGCCTCACCCCGACTCCCGTCGAGACGCAGCGCCTGGAGTACTCGGCCGCCAACGACGCAGGCGAGGTCGAGGTGCGCAACGACCGTGGCCAGGTGCAGCAGGCGGCGACCAACCGCCTCCGTCAGGCGACGCAGCAGCAGGCGGCCCCGGCTGCCGAGCCGGTGCCGACCGGCGCGCGCGGGGCCTTCGGTCAGCGCACCGACGTCGCCGACGAGTCGGCCGCGTCCAACCGCGCCGATCGTCGCGCCGCGAAGAAGAAGTAACACCCGTCAGCGGATGCCGCGTCCCCGGCCGTGGGGCGCGGCATCCGTCGTTCCCGGTGACGCAGGCGTGGTCCACTCGGTGTCGATTGGCCCGATCACGGCGGGGATATCCTGATCCGATGAGCCCGCTACGCCCCCTCGATCAGTCGTCGAAGCTGAAAGACGTCCTCTACGAGATCCGGGGGGAGGCCCTGGTCGAGGCCGACCGTCTCGAGGCCGAGGGGCACGCGATCCTCAAGCTCAACACCGGTAACCCGGCGATCTTCGGCTTCGAGGCCCCGCACCAGATCGTGCGCGACATGATCGCGTCGGTGCCGAACGCGCATGGCTACAGCGACAGCCGCGGCATCCTGTCCGCTCGCCGCGCGGTGGTGTCGCGCTACGAGCAGGTGCCGGGTTTCCCCGCGGTGGATCCCGACCACGTGTTCCTCGGCAACGGTGTGTCCGAGCTCATCACGATGACGATGCAGGCACTCCTCGACGAGGGCGACGAAGTGCTCATCCCCGCGCCCGACTATCCGCTGTGGACGGCCATGACCAGCCTCGGCGGCGGAACGCCGGTGCACTACCTGTGCGACGAGTCGCGCGAGTGGCAGCCCGATCTCGACGACATCCGGTCGAAGGTCACGCCCCGCACCAAGGCCATCGTCATCATCAACCCGAACAATCCGACCGGTGCGGTGTACTCGCGCGAGGTCCTCGAGGGCATCGCCGACATCGCCCGCGAGCACTCGCTGCTGCTGCTGGCCGACGAGATCTACGACCGTATCGTCTTCGATGACGCCGTGCACATCCCCATGGCGACCGTCGCGCCCGATCTGCTCTGCCTGACCTTCAACGGCCTGTCGAAGACCTACCGCGTCGCGGGATACCGCTCGGGCTGGCTCGCGATCACGGGCCCGAAGGACCACGCGCAGGGCTTCCTGCACGGCATCAACCTGCTGGCATCCACGCGTCTGTGCCCGAACGTGCCGGCGCAGTTCGCGGTGCAGGCCGCTCTCTCGGGCGTGCAGTCGATCGACGCGCTGATCGCCCCGACCGGCCGTCTCCATGAGCAGAGGGATGCCGCCTGGCAGGGCCTCGAGGCCATCCCGGGTGTCTCGTGCGTGCTCCCGCGGGGTGCGCTGTACGCCTTCCCGCGTTTCGATCCCGAGGTGTACGAGATCCCCGACGACGGGCAGTTCGTGCGCGACTTCCTGCTCGCCGAGCACGTGCTGCTCGTGCAGGGGTCGGGCTTCAACTGGCCGGCGACCGACCACGTGCGCATCGTGACCCTTCCCGAGGCGCGGGTGATCTCGGATGCCATCGAGCGTCTCGGCAACTTCCTCGCGTCGTGGAGGCCCTGACCGGCGAGTCGGTGGCTTCGGCCACACCCGTCGACGGGCGCGAACCCCACGTGGGAGTCCGCGCCCGTCGCGGCGAAGGGATGTATCACCGCTCTCGTTTCTGCTCCGCTTCTTCCCTCGCCGCGTCGCGGCGATGACGTGCGTCCGTGACCACGGTGCCCGTTGCGCATGCGCGAAGGGGGATGACAGACACCGGCCCGATCCAGCCCGGTGCGTTCTCGCGGCCCAGGTGAGGTGAGGTTCCCGGGACGAACCATGCGAGCGAGAACCCGCCGATCAGATTCCTCAGGGCTTCCGCCATATCCAGAACGCGACGCCGCTCCAGCATCGCCGCATCGGCCCGCCCCTCCGGGAAACGCTCCTAGTGGGTCTCGTCCGCTGGAGTCGAGCCCTGACGGAAGGCGAATGGGGCAAGCAGTGCGGCTCCGCCCAGTACACAGAGCCACGCGACTCCCCATGCGACGAAGCCGAGCACCGGGTTCGGATCGATCCACGCTTGGACCGCGCTCGTACCCTTGAGAAGCATCCAGGCGAGGAAGATCCCCACGAGAAGGATGCCGACGACAGCACCTCCGAGTCTCTTCTTCATGGCCCCGACGTTATCAGTGCGATTGTCGTCGCCTCGGGGGCACGTCGTGGGCGCTCTGGGGGCAGAGGTTTCCGGTGCGATCCCGTTCGTCACGGGCGCGGTCGGTCCGGGCGCTCATCGCGGCGTCGCCCGCTCACAGCAAGCCGAGCGAGGTCACACGCCAGCGTCCATCGAGACCTTCGAGGCGGAGAGCGACCGCTCGGGTACGGAGGCGGGTCGCGGCGGTGACGGTGGCCTCGACGACATGGTCGGCGGGGGAGGAGAGGTGGACGCTCTGAATGATGTGCGTCGCTCGCGGCGCCGGCACGCCGCGGGCGCTGCGCGCGCGAGCCGCGAGGTTCGCCCGCACGACCACGGTGCGGTAGACGTCTTCCGAAAGCCATCGCGCGAGCTGATCGACCTCGCGGACGCCGGCGAGCACCTCGAGCACGCCGCGGACGATGTTGAGGGTGAACGTCTCGGCCGACGGGAGATCGTGCGCTGAGGTCTTCTGCCGGTCGAAATATCCCTCCGATCGGGCTGCGGTGAGCGACCGTCGCGTCGGGCTCGTGGCGGTGTGAACGTTCTGCTGTGACATGGTTCCCTCCGTGGATGTGATGCGGCGAGTGGGCGGGGGGTGACGCCGACAGTAGGGCAGGTTCGTCCCGCGCGGAGGTGCGGCGGGCGCCCCTGTGGAAGGAATGCGCGAGGGTGATGGTGACCTCCCGGTGTCGGCGGTCGGGCGGGTCGGCGTGCGTCCTCGGCGTATGCGGTCTCGTCGTCCTGCGTGCTAGCCGGGCGCCCGACAAGCCGCGATACCCCGTGTCGGCGGGCGTCGTGGTCTCAGCGGCGGCGCCGGGCGACGGGTGCGATGCGTTCCGAGGTACAGAGGCGACGTCGCCCGTGCCGTGTCCGTTCCGGAGTGCCCCAGGCGTGCCGGCACCCGGTGGATCGAGTCCCACCGGCCGGCGAAGAAACAGGCGCAGAATCAGCATCCGGAGAACCGGCGGTCACGATGTCCCCCGTTCGGGGGATGACGGCGGCTCACCCGCCGAGGGCCGGAGCGGGTGAACGATCTCGATATCCGCTGCGGCCCGCACGCGGCATGTATCCGCTCCGACGTGGGCGGTGCCGGCGACTCGTTCACCCGGGCACTCATCTCTCCCGCCCGTATCCCGCCCGTGAACGGGTGGTCTACGACCCCTCCTCTAGGGTGGAGGGGTGTCGACACTCAGTGAACTCGTCTACGCCCAGGGCCGCTCCAGCGAGGCCGACGTCGAGTGGCTGCACCGGCTCGCCGGCGACGGACAATTGCTCGCCGACCTGGCCTTCGCCGACATCGTGATCTGGGTTCCGACGCAGGACGACTCGTTCGTCGCCGTCGCCCACACCCGGCCCGGGGGAGCGGCGACCCTGTTCTATCGCGACATCGTCGGTGACCGGGTGCGACCCCAGTGGCGCACGCAGGTGCGCGAGGCGTTCCAGAGCGGACGCATCGTCGACTCGGCATCCCCCGACTGGTTCGAAGAGACCCCGACGCGCGTGCGCGCGGTGCCGATCGTGCGCGAGCTCTCGCGCGAGGGTGACGCGGTGACCACGGTTGGCGTGCTCACCCGCCACACCAATCTCGGCGAGACGCGCACCCCGTCGCGCCAGCAGATCACGTTCAACGACTGCGCCGACGACCTGTTCGGCATGATCTCCTCCGCCGAGTTCCCCGACCTCGCCGCTCCCACCGCCCCGCGTCGTGGCGCTCCCCGCGCCTCCGACGGCCTCATCCGGCTCGACGTCGACGGCATCACCACATTCGCGAGCCCCAATGCGCTGTCGGCGTTCAACCGCATGGGCTTCGACGACGAGCTCGAGGGGGAGTCCCTCGCCGAAGTCACCGCGCGCATCCTGCCCGCCAAGCGTCAGGACGTCGACGAGTCGCTCCCTGTCGTCGTCAGTGGTCGAGCGCCCTGGCGCGCCGACATGGAGGCGCGGGGCGTGCAGGTGTCGCTGCGCACGATCCCGTTGCGCGACCGTGGCACCCGCATCGGCGCGATCGTGCTGAGCCGTGACGTCACCGAGATCCGCCACCAGGAGCAGGAACTCATCACCAAGGACGCGACCATTCGAGAGATCCACCACCGCGTCAAGAACAACCTTCAGACCGTGGCTTCCCTCCTTCGCATCCAGGCGCGCCGCACGCACTCCGATGAGGCGCGCGACGCTCTCACCCAGGCCATGCGGCGTGTGTCGGCGATCGCCGTCGTCCACGACACCCTCTCGGAGGGACTGGCGCAGAACGTCGACTTCGACGACGTCTTCGCCCGCGTGCTCAAGCTCGTCGCCGAGGTGGCAGCGGCTCCCAACACCCGCGCCCGCACGCGCTCGACGGGTCAGTTCGGTACCCTGCCCAGCCAATTCGCCACGCCCCTCGCGCTCGCACTGACCGAGTTGGTCACTAACGCCGTCGAGCACGGCCTCGCCGGCCAGGAGGGCGACGTCGAGATCGCGGCGGAACGCACCGGCGAGATGCTCGAGGTCAGCGTCCGCGACACCGGCGTGGGCCTGCCCGAGGGGCAGGTCGGCCGGGGCCTCGGCACGCAGATCGTGCGCACGCTGATCCAGGGCGAACTCGGCGGCACCATCGACTGGCACACGCTCATGGGCAGCGGCACCGAGGTCACGATCGAGATTCCGTTGCGCTATATCGGCGGCGCCTCCGCCTGACGCTCGCCGCACGGCATCCGCTCTCCCTCCCGACGGACGCGGCGCCTCGCCGGCGCTTCCCCGCACCGGGGAACCCGTTCTGCGGGAGGGCGTTGTGCTGCGCGCGAGTGGGCGTCGCTCGACGTTCGCGGATGCCGCTCCGGGAAGAACGAGCGGAAGCGCGACAGATGCGTACGCCGCTCCGCAATCGGGCATCTGACCGACCGCCTCGCTCGCGGATAAGCGCATTCCTCGCAGATGGGGCAGGACATCGTGCGGGGGAATCGCGTATTGACGACGGAATGTGCGCGGCTCCGCCGTGACCTGTCGATAGATCGCATTCTCGCGAGCGGGCGCGTTCCCCGCGGGCGTGGGTGACTTCTGGCCAGGAATGCGCGAATTCGCGAGCGGTCGCGCATCGAGGTGGCTGCCCCCGCGAAACGCGAAGACGCCCGCCCCAAGGGGGCGGGCGTCTTCGTGGATGCGTGTCGTCAGGAGGCGCGGCGCGCGCGAGCGGCGCGACGCTTCAGCGCGCGACGCTCGTCTTCGCTCAGGCCGCCCCACACGCCCGAATCCTGACCGGACTCGAGGGCGTACTGCAGGCAGATCTCGGTGACGGTGCAGCGTGCGCAGACCGACTTGGCCTTCTCGATCTGGTCAACCGCGGGGCCGGTGTTGCCGACGGGGAAGAACAGCTCGGGGTCGACGGTCAGGCAGGCTGCTTTGTCGCGCCAATCCATAGGGTGCTCCTTGTTACAGAAATGTTGGTCGATTCGGCACCGGCTATCGGGTCCGGTACCCTGGTGGGAACGCGAGCGATTGCTCGCCCCACTTCGCTGTGGGAGCACACGGCTTGTTCCATGCTCCCATAGCGGTTCCCCCTGATCAAGAGGTAACCGGCAGGTTTCCGGATCATGACGGCGCCGGTGCGCCTTTCGGAGGGTTTCGGATGCCGATCCGTTTCGCGGCCGCCGTGCTTCTGGGCCTTCAGGCTCTCGGCATCCTGGCCCTCGCCGGGTGGCAGGTCGTCGCGCTCATCGGCGGTGACACCGACTCGGTGGTGAGTTCGATCGCACTCATCGTGCTGACCGTCACCGGGGCGGCGATCGTCGGCGCGTTCGGCGTGGCGACGGCGCGCGATGTATCGGCGGGCCGCTCGGGCGGCATCGTGACCCAGCTGCTGATCCTCTCGGTCGCCATCGGCGCGATCACGGGGGAGTGGGCCGCCCGCGGCGCCGCCGCGCTCATCGCCGCGCCCGCCGTCGTCGGGCTCGTGCTGCTGGTGGGGGCCGTACGCCGGGCCGCGCCGCGACGCAGCGACGACGACTGACGCTTCCCCGCGTATCCCGCCCCGGTCCACCCGGCGAACGACGAACCCCGCCGACCGCGGAAGCGGAGGGCGGGGTTCGTGAAAGGGAGGGTCAGGCGGCGGCGAGACCGAGCGTCTTGCGCAGGCGCGCGACGTGGCCGGTGGCCTTGACGTTGTAGAGCGCCTCGACGATCTTGCCGTCCTCGTCGAGGACGAAGGTGGAGCGCAGCACACCGGTCACGGTCTTGCCGTAATTCTGCTTCTCGCCCCAGGCGCCGTACGCCTCGTGCACGGCGTGGTCGGGGTCGCTCAGCAGCGGGAACGTGAGCCCGTCGCTGTCGCGGAACGCCCGGAGCTTCTCGGGGGTGTCGCGCGAGATGCCCAGCACCGTGTACCCGGCGCCCTGCAGCGAGGCGAGACTGTCGCGGAAATCGCACGCCTGAGTCGTGCATCCGGGTGTCTGCGCGGCCGGGTAGAAGTACAGGATCACGCGGCGACCACGGAAGTCGCCGAGTGAAACGGGGTGCTCGTCCTGGTCGAGCAGGGTGAAGTCGGGCGCGGCGGTGCCGGGTTCGAGATTCGTCACCCCTCCAGCCTAGAACGCTCGATCGCCTGGAACGTGGTCAGCAGTCGATGCAGCGAATCCAGACGCGCCTCGGCGCCCGGCCCGAGGCGCCCGGATGCCACCGCCTCGGCGATCGCGCAGTCCGGCGCGTCGGGCAGGTGCGTGCAGCCGCGTGGGCAGTCCTCGGCGACTTCAGCGAGATCGGTGAACGCCCCGAGCACGTGCGCCGGGTCGACGTGCCCCAGGCCGAACGACCGCACACCTGGGGTGTCGATGACCCAGCCCGAGCCGGCGGGTCCGCGGTAACGCAGCGAGACCGCCGACGACGAGGTGTGTCGTCCGCGTCCGGTGACGACGTTGACGTGGCCGATCGCGCGCTCCGAGCCCGTCAGGGCGTTCACGAGCGTGGACTTGCCGACACCCGAGTGCCCGACGAACACCGTCGAGTGGCCGGCGATGGCCTCCCCGATCTCGTCGAGCGGCATGGCGTCCTGCGCGCTGGTGAAGACGCGCAGATCGATGCCCGCGAAGTGCGACAGGAACTCGGTCGGGTCGGCCAGGTCGGTCTTCGTGACCACCAGGAGCGGGCGGATGCCGGCATCGAGGGCCGCGACGAGATAACGGTCGACGAGCCGCTCGCGGGGCTCGGGGTCGGCCGCCGCGACGACGATCAGCATCTGGTCGGCGTTGGCGACGATCACGCGCTCCACCTGATCGGTGTCGTCGGCGCTGCGGCGCAGCAGCGACGTGCGCTCCTCGATCCCGACGATGCGGCCGAGGGTCCCTTCGTCGCCCGACAGGTCACCGACCACGCGCGCGCGGTCGCCGTTGACGATGGGCTGCTTGCGCAGCTCGCGGGCACGCGTCGCGAGCACCCGGCGCTCGTCGGGTGCGTCCTCGTCGACGAGAACGGTGTAGCGCCCGCGGTCGACCCCCAGCACGCGCGCCACCCGGGCGTCGGCGTGAGCCGGTCGCCGCTTCGTGCGCGGGCGGTTGGCTTTGGGATTCGGACGCGACCGGATGGACGACTCGTCGTAGGCGAGATCGTCGTCGTCTTCGTCGTCGGCGAGCCAGCTCACGCGCCTGTGCCGCTCATGGGTCAGACCGCGGCATCCGTGCCCAGCATGGCGTGCCACAGCGCGGCGAACTGCGGAAGGGTCTTGGCCGTCGTGCCGATGTCGTCGATCTCGACGCCGGGCACGCGCAGCCCGATGAGGGCTCCCGTCGTCGCCAGACGGTGGTCGTGATGCGCCTTCCACTCGCCGCCGCGCAGTGCGCGGGGCACGATGCGGATGCCGTCGTCGAGCTCGTGCGCCTCGCCGCCGAGCGAGCGGAGGTTGCCCACGAGGGCGGCGATGCGGTCGGTCTCGTGCCCGCGGATGTGCCCGATGCCGTGCAGCGTCGTCGGCCCGTCGGCGAAGGCGGCCAGACCGAAGAGCGTGGGGGCGAGCTCGCCCGCGGCGGACAGGTCGAGTTCGACACCCAGGATGCCGTCATCGCCGGCGGCGACGGTCAGCGCACCGCCGCGGCGGCTCACCCGCGCGCCCATCTCGGCGAGGATGTCGACGAGCAACGCCCCGGGCTGGGTGCTGTGCAGCGGCCAGCCGGTGACCGTGACCGAGCCGCCCGTGACCATCGCCGCCGCCAGGAACGGGGAGGCGTTGGAGAGGTCGGGCTCGATCGCCACGTCTTTGGCGCGCACGGGACCCGCGGGGACGATCCATTCTCCGGGGGCCGGACGCTCGACGTGCACCGCGCGGTGCGCGAGCGCCTCGACGGTCATGTCGATGTGCGGCACGCTCGGCAGACGGGAGCCCACGTGACGCAGCCGCAGCCCGACGTCGAACCGGGGAGCCGCCAGCAGCAGGCCCGAGACGAACTGACTGGACTGGCTGGCGTCGATGTCGACCTCGCCGCCGCGCACGTGACCGTGTCCGCGCACCGAGAACGGCAGCGACCAGTGACCGCCGTCGTCGATGTCGACGCCCACGTCGCGCAGGGCGCGGATCATCGCGCCCATGGGGCGATGCAGAGCGCTCTCGTGCGCGGTGACGTGCACGTCGCCCCGGGCGAAGCCCGCGAGCGGCGCGACGAAGCGCATGACGGTGCCGGCCTGGCCGCAATCGACGGTCGTGCCGCCGACGAACGACTCCGGGGGCGTCACCGACAGGTCGGGCCCGAAGGGCGAATCCGTCTCGATCTCTTCGATGCCGACACCCAGCGCGCGCAGCGAATCGATCATGCGGGCCGAATCGTCGGAGTGCAGCGGGGCGTGCAGCGTGCCCGGGCCATCGGCGATCGCGGCGAGCACCAGTTCGCGGTTGGTGAGCGACTTGGAGCCCGGCACGGTGACCGTGGCATCCACGGGACCGGCGGCGAGGGGCGCGACCCACGCGCCGCGGGGGGTGGCGGCGGAAGGGGAATACCCGAGCGGAGTCATCGGTTCCTAGCCTACTGAAAGGGGACGACACGTGACCGCACTTCTCGAGCGCCGACGCCCGCAGGCGACACCCCTGCCGGCTGCTGACATGCCCGACGTAGACTGGCGCGCGATGGACGACACCGCAGAAGCGGGCTCGAAGGCGGAGCCGCGCGCACAGTTCGAAGAGCAGGCTCTGCCCTTCATGGACCAGCTCTACGCCGCGGCGATGCGCATGACGCGCAATCCCGCTGATGCGGCCGACCTCGTGCAGGAGACCTTCGTGAAGGCCTTCGGCTCATGGGCGACGTTCACGCAGGGGACCAACCTGAAGGCGTGGCTCTACCGCATCCTGACGAACACGTACATCAACACCTATCGCAAGAAGCAACGCGAGCCCTATCAGAGCGCCATCGACGATCTCGAGGACTGGCAACTCGGCGGGGCCGAGTCGACCACCGCGAGCAACGCGCGTTCGGCCGAGGCCGAAGCGATCGACCACATGCCGGCATCCGTCGTCAAAGACGCGCTGCAGTCGATCCCCGAAGATTTCCGGATGGCGGTGTACCTCGCCGACGTCGAGGGCTTCGCCTACCAGGAGATCGCCGACATCATGAAAACCCCGATCGGCACGGTCATGAGCCGTCTGCACCGCGGCCGGCGGCTGCTGCGCGACCTGCTGTCGGACTACGCCACGGAGCGCGGCATCACGGCCGCGACGGGAGAGAAGAAATGAGCGACTGCGGCTGCGACAAGGCACGGCGCGACCTGGAGGAGTACCTTCGCAATGAGGTCTGCAAGACCGAGGCGAAAGACATCCGCGAGCACCTCGAGAACTGCCCCGGATGCCAGGATGAGGCGCTCGTCGCGCGAACCCTGACCGAGGTGGTCGCCCGGGCCTGCAAAGAGAGCGCACCGGACGAGCTGCGCGATCAAGTGCTCGCGCGCTTGCGGGCGGTCCAAGCCACCCACTGATCCCGCCCGCGGCGGTGTCTGTGGGGGTCCGTAGGCTGGGGTCATGGCATCCCTCGACACCCTGACGCTGCCCCTCGACCAGACCTCCGCCGACGAACTGGCGGCCGCGGGCCTCGAGTATGCCCGCGTGGATGCCGACGGCGACGGCTATCGTCCGTTCCAGCGCGCGGTGGCGCGCGGTTTCCTGGGCGGAGAGTCCACCGATGAAGAGGCGGAGAACGCCCGGCTGACCCTGCGCACGCGCCGACTCACCGGCGTGTACGACCGGGGGTCCGTGGAGCCGGAGGTGCCCGTCGGCACGGTCGATTCCTGGGCCACCGAGCTCACCACCTCGCCCGGGCGCCAGGCGGCGCTCTGGGCCATCAGCGCTGTCACGGTGTCGCCCACCCACCGGCGGCGGGGGATCGCACGCGCCATGCTCGGCGGTGAGCTGCGCACGGCCGCGGCCGCCGGCTTCGCGCTGGCGGGTCTCACCGTCACCGAGGCGACGATCTACGGCCGATGGGGTTTCTCGCCGGCGGCGTGGGCCTCCGACGTCGAGGTCGACACCGCCCGTGCCCGCTGGGCGGGGCCCATCGCTCCCGGACGCATCGATTTCGTGCCCCGCGATGGTCTCGCCGCGCGCATCGGTGAGGTGCACGAGCGGGTCCGGCGCCAGCGCCCCGGGTCGGTGCCGGGCTGGGACGGGCGGTGGCGGGGCTTCGCGGGGGTCGCGCCCGGCGACAAGAACGGTGAGAAGGTGCGCGGCGTGGTCTACCGCGACACAGAGGGCGTCGAGCGGGGCATCGTCGTCTACACCATCGCCGAGCGCGATGACTTCGCCGCGCACGATCTCGACGTCCGGGCGCTCTTCGCCGAGACGCCCGACGCCTACGCGGCGCTGTGGCGGTTCCTCCTCGAGCACGACCTGGTCGGAAAGGTGAGAGCCTGGCTGCAGGCGCCCGTTCCGCCCGTGCAGTGGATGGTCGCCGATCGGCGCGCGGTGACGGCCACCCTGACCGACCACCACTGGCTGCGGATCCTCGACGTGCCGCGCGCACTCACGTCACGGACGTACAGCGCACCGCTGAGCGCGGCGCTGCGGGTGAGCGACCCCCTCGGGTTCGCCGACGGTGCGTGGAGCGTGAAGGTCGGCGACGACGGCGAGGCGGTGGTCGAGGCATCGGCCCCCGGCGGCGACGTCTACGTCGAACTGACCGTCAACGCCCTCGGATCGCTGCTGCTGGGCGGTGTGCGTCTCGCCGATCTGTCGGCGGCGGGGCTCGCAACGGGCGATCCCGCGGCTCTCGCAGCCATCGACCGTTCCTTTGCGCCGGCTATGACTCCGCTGCTCGACATCTGGTATTGACCCCGCCGCATCGGCATTTGCTTCTAGGCTTTCGCCGATGTCCGAAACAGCACCACCCGAGCCAGGCGTGACAGCGCCGTCGCGCCTGCGCGCGGTCGGTCCCTTCCTCCGCCGCTACGTCGCCCTTCATCCCGTCTCGGTCAGTGCGGCGGTCGTCGTCCTCTCCGCCGCCGCGGTCACCGGCGCGCTCTGGAACGACGACGGCGCCTTCGTGTGGGGAGCGGGGCCGCTGGCGTCGTTCGCGAGCGGGCGATGGTGGACGGTGTTCACCGCCCTGATTGTGCCGGATTCCGCCGTCGACGCCGTGTCGTCGGTGCTGCTCGCCTTCACCGTCCTGGCCTACAGCGAGAGTCTGCTCGGGTCGCGTCGCATCGCGGCTCTGCTCGCCGTCACGGGCGTGGCGGGGCTCCTCGTCGGCATCGGCCTCCACGCCGCGGCCTGGACACTCACCGACCTCCGACCCGTCGTCGCAGCCGAGGTGCCCGTTCTGGACCCGACCACCCCCATCGCCGGTGCCGTCATGGCGGCGTCGGCGTTCGCGACCACGCTGTGGCGGCGACGTCTGCGACTCGTCGGGTTCGCGCTTCTCGCCCTGTTCGCCCTGTACGCCGGCGACGCCGACTCCTGGTACCGCCTCAGCGCCGCGGCGATCGGACTCGTCGTCGGAGCAGTCCTCGCCCGTGGACGAGAGCGTCGCTCCTGGCACCGCAGTTCGACGCGAGAGACCCGCACGCTCCTGGCGCTTCTGGTGGCCGTGGTGGGCAGCGGGCCGATCGTCGCGCTCGTCAGCGGCGGCGGGCGCGGTCCGCTTTCGCTCGTCGTCGAGGCCTACACCCAGTACGACGACGAACTGCTCGCGCAATGCGGGTCGGTCGCGGCATCCGTCTGCGACGAGCAGGTGGCCCTGCTGATGACGCGCGGTGCCGGGCCGGCGCTGCTGGCCATCACGCCTCTCGTGCTGCTTCTGGTGGCGGCGTGGGGGTTGCGGCAGGGGCGACGCGCCGCCTGGATCGTCGCGGTGTTCGTGCTGGCGGCATCCGCCGTCCTCCCCCTCGTCTCGCTCGCCGACGGGCGCCTGCGCATCGACCCGTGGGTCGACGGCAGTGGCGCGGAGTACGTTCTCTGGGCCATCGCGAGCATCGTGATCCCCCTCGCGCTGGCTGCGGCTCTGGTCGTGGCTCGTCGCCGGTTCTCGGTGCGTGCGACGCCTCGAGCCGCGCGCACGGTGGCAGTCGTCGTGGCGCTGGCGTTCCTCGCCTGCGCGACGACGCTGTTCGTCGTCGAGGCGATCGGCAAGCGCGCGTTCGACCGCGACGTCTCGATCCTCGACCTCGTCGGGGTGACACTGCGTCGTTTCCTGCCGCCGGCGTTCACGCACCCCGGAGGCGCGACGGCCTTTCCGCACAGCGGCCCCGCCCTGTTCGCCTACCAGTGGGTGGGCGTGTTGTTCTGGGCCATCGTGGTCGTCGCGATCCTGTGGCTCTACCGGCGCGTGCAACGCCCCGACGGCGGGGGTGACCAGCGGTACCGCGACCTGCTGCGCCGCGAGAGCGACACTCTCGGATTCCTCGGCACCTGGGACGGCAACCGGCACTGGTACTCCGACGACGCCGAGTGCGCCGTCGCCTATCGCCTCGTGGGCGATGTCGCCCTCGCCGTCGCAGATCCTCTCGCGCCCGCCGGTCGTCGTCCCGAGGCCCTCAGCGGCTTCACCGACTTCTGCGTCGAGCACGGGTGGACTCCCGCGTTCTACAGCGTGCATGCCGACACGCTCGACGACCTCGTCGATCTGGGCTGGCGCCACGTGCCGGTGGGGGTCGAGACCGTCATGGATCTGCCGGGCCTCACGTTCGCGGGCAAGACGTGGCAGAAGGTGCGACAGCCCCTCACCCGGGCGGAGCGCGAGGGTTTCACCGCCGTCTGGTCGCGGTGGCACGAGCTGAGCGTCGCACAGGCGTCGCAGGTGGTCGCCATCGACGAGGAATGGGTCGCCGACCGCGCTCTCCCGGAGATGGGGTTCACCCTCGGCTCGATCGACGAGCTCCGCGACCGCGACGTGCGACTGCTCCTGGCCGTCGGACCCGACCAGCGGATCGAAGCGGTGACGAGTTGGATGCCGAGCTGGACCGATGGCGAGATCACCGGTTGGACGCTCGACTTCATGCGTCGTCGCACCGACGGGCCCAACGGCATGATGGAGTTCCTCATCGCCAAGGCCGCCCTGCACCTTCAGGAGGAGGGCGCCATCGTCCTGAGCCTGTCGGGGGCGCCGTTGGCCGACGACCCCGACGAACCCGCCGACGGCGATCCCGCTCCCCTTCGGGCCCTGCTGCGCCGGCTCGCCGAGGTGCTGGAGCCGGCGTACGGTTTCGCGTCGCTCTTCCGTTTCAAGGGCAAGTTCCGCCCGCGCTACCGCCCGCTCGCCCTGGCGTACCGCGATCCGCTCGAACTCCCCGGCATCGGCGCCGCCGTCGGACGCGCCTACCTTCCCGACGCCTCGCGGCATGAGATGGTCGCCCTGGCGAGAACCGCCTGGGAGGGGCGCCGGTGAACAAGTTCATTCTGTCGTTCGAGCTGATCGACAGCCCCCTGCTGACCGTTGCGGCCGTCGTCGCCGCCCTCGGAGTGATCGCGGTCATCGTGTGGTCCCCCCGTCGCATCCTCCGCACGCTCATCGCGGGTGCGGTGGCGGGCGTCGTCATGCTGGTGATCGCGAAGGTCCTCGAAGCGATGGACCTCTTCCAGGGGCCGCTGCCGGGGTCGGCGATCGGGTGGGCGTCCGGGGCGGTGGCGGCCGCCGCGATCGGTGTCGTCGGTATCTGCCGGCGCCCCTGGGCCCGGCGGGTGATCGGTGTCGTCACCATGATCGCCGCGCTCCTGGCCGGCGCGCTCGGCGTCAATGCCGGCTACGGCGTCACCCACAATCTGGCCGCCATTCTCGGTGTGCAGGCGCTCGACCCCGCTTCCCTTCCCCCGAGCGAATCGAGCTCCGGCGACCCTGCGACGCTCTATCAGAGGTGGGAGCCCCCCGCGGGGATGCCCGCGCAGGGATCGGTGAGCGCGCTGACCGGGAGTACGAAGATCCCCACCGGACAGTACGCCGCACGTGACGCGTCGCTGTACCTCCCGCCTGCCGCACAGGTTCCGGATCCGCCCGCGCTGCCGTTGCTCGTCTTCATGATGGGCCAGCCCGGCTCGCCCGATCCGACCGCGCTGGCGAAAGCGCTCGACGCGTTCGCCGCGAAGAACAAAGGCCTCGCTCCCATCGCGATCGTCGTCGACCAGCTGTCGGCGCCCGACCGCGACCCCGCGTGCGCCGACTCCGCGACGTTCGGTGCCGTCTCGACGTACATCAACCAGCTCGTGCCGCAGTGGGCCGAGAAGAACCTGAACATCATCAAAGACGCGAAGTATCGGGTGATCGGCGGCTTCTCGAACGGCGGATCGTGCGCGGTCACGTACGGGGCGAAGTACCCGAACACGTGGGGTCAGATCCTCGACGTGATGGGTAACGAGTTCCCCGGTTCCGAGCACGTCTCTCAGACGATCGCCGACGTGTTCGGCGGCGACGCGAACGCGTTCCAGGCCAACAAGCCGTCGGTGCTCATGGGAGCGGCCCCCGCGGGGACCTACTCCGGTCACACGGCGATCTTCACGTGGGGCAGTGAAGACACCACCTACGGCCCGGGGCAGAAGGCGAACTCCCAGGCGGCGCAGGCGGCGGGGTTCACGGTGCTGACATACGTCGTGCAGGGTGCCGGACACACGGGCGAGGCGTTGGACGGCAGTCTCGCCTACGCCATCCCTGCGCTGGCACCCGTTCTGGGACTGGCGGCGCCACCGTCGTGATGTGAGCGGATGCCGCGGGTAGAGCCGGCACACATGGAGAAAGGGCCCGGTCGACCGAAGTCGACCGGGCCCTTTCTGCGATGATGTCAGCGCGCGAGCGCCTCTTTCATGATCGCGGCGTGCTCGTTCGCGTGGACCTTGGGCGAGCCGGTGGCCGTCGATGCGGCCGCCGCCCGCGAGATGCAGCGCACCGGGCGCCCCCCGAGCTGGTCGGCGACCTCGAGGGCGATGAACGGCCAGGCGCCCTGATTCTCGGGCTCGTCCTGCACCCAGACCAGTTCGGCGTTCGGGTACTCCGCGAGCACCCGCGTGAGCTCCTCGGCCGGTGCCGGGTAGTACTGCTCGAGGCGCACGAGGGCGATCTCGGGGTTGGGGTTCTTGTCGAGTTCCGCCCGCAGATCCCAGTGGATCTTGCCGGCGTGCAGCAGCACGCGCTTCACCGCCCCGCGGTCGATGCCGCGGTCGTCGTCGAGCACCGGCTCGAAGCGGCCCTCGAGGAAGTCCTCGACCGGGCTCGTGGCGCCGCGCAGACGCAGCATGGCCTTGGGGGTGAACACGACGAGCGGGCGCCTCGGGCGCTGATACGCCTGGCGGCGAAGCAGGTGGAAGTACGACGCAGGAGTCGACGGACGCGCGACGATCATGTTGTCTTGCGCGCACATCTGCAGGTAGCGCTCGATACGGGCCGACGAGTGGTCGGGGCCCTGGCCCTCGTAGCCATGGGGGAGCAGCAGCACGACGCTCGACTGCTGCGCCCACTTCTGGTCGGCCGACGAGATGAACTCATCGATGACCGACTGCGCCCCGTTGGCGAAGTCGCCGAACTGCGCCTCCCACAGCACGAGCGCGTCGGAGCGCTCGACCGAGTAGCCGTACTCGAACGCCATCGCGGCGTACTCGCTGAGCAGCGAGTCGTAGACCCAGAAGCGTCCCTGGTTCTCGCTGAGGTTCGCCAGCGGCAGCCATTCCTGACCGTTGTTGCGGTCGTGCAGCACGGAGTGGCGCTGCACGAAGGTGCCGCGGCGCGAGTCCTGACCCGCGAGGCGCACCGGCGTGCCCTCCATCAGCACGGAGCCGAAGGCGAGGAGTTCGCCGAAGGCCCAGTCGATGTTGCCGTTGCGGCTCATGTCGAGGCGCTTGTCGAGCAGCTGCTGGAGCTTGGTGTGCACCGTGAAGCCGTCGGGCTTGTTCACGAACGCGTCACCGATGTGCTGCACGATCTCGCGTGAGACACCGGTGGTCTCGGGAGCGCCCACCGCGGGCTCGTCGGCCGCGTCGGTGGTGACGACCGGGTTGGTGCCGGTCTCGGCTTCGTGCGTGTCGGCGAAGGCCACTTCGAGGCGGTTCTGGAAGTCCTGCTTGGCCTGCTCGTACTCGTCTTCGGTGATGTCGCCGCGACCGACGAGCGATTCGGTGTAGAGCCGTCGGACGGAACGCTTCGCCTCGATGAGGTTGGTCATCAGGGGCTGGGTCATCGAGGGGTCGTCGCCCTCGTTGTGGCCGCGGCGGCGGTAGCAGACGAGGTCGATGACGATGTCGCGGTGGAACTCCTCGCGGTACAGGAACGCGAGCTCCGCCGCACGCACGACGGCCTCGGGGTCGTCGCCGTTGACGTGGAGGATCGGCGCCTGGATGGTCTTGGCGACGTCGGTTGCGTAGACAGAGGTGCGCGCGTCGGTCGGGGTGGTGGTGAAGCCGACCTGGTTGTTGACCACGACGTGGATCGTGCCGCCGGTGCGGTAGCCGCGCAGCTGCGACATCTGCAGCGTCTCGACCACGACGCCCTGGCCCGCGAACGCGGCGTCGCCGTGCACGAGGATGGGCAGCCACGAGAACGTGCCGATGGGCTTGCGGTCCTGCTTGGCCCGCACGATGCCCTCGAGCACGCCGTCGACCGTCTCGAGGTGCGAGGGGTTAGCCGCGAGGTACACGGGGAGCTCGTCACCGGCGTCGCCCACGAACGTGCCCTCGGTGCCGAGGTGGTACTTCACGTCGCCCGAGCCGCGCTTGCTGCCCACGGCGACGGCACCCTCGAACTCGCGGAAGACGTGGCCGTAGGTCTTGCCGGCGATGTTGGTGAGCACGTTCAGGCGTCCGCGGTGCGCCATGCCGATGGCAGCGCCGTCGAGTCCGGCCGACGCCGCTCCCTGCAGGATCTGGTCCAGCAGCGGGATGAGGGACTCGCCGCCCTCGAGGCTGAAGCGCTTCTGGCCGACGTACTTGGTCTGCAGGAACGTCTCGAAGGCCTCGGCCTGGTTGAGCTTCGACAGGATGCGCAGCTGCTCGTCGTGGCCGGGCTTGGTGTACTTGACCTCGACGTTGCTCTGGAACCACTGGCGCTGCGCGGGGTCTTGGATGTGCATGTACTCGACGCCGATGGTGCGGCAGTACGAGTCGCGCAGGACGCCGAGGATGTCGCGGAGCTTCGCCACGCGCTTGCCGCCCAGGCCGTTGGTGACGAACTCGCGGTCGAGGTCCCAGAAGGTCAGGCCGTGCGACTCGATCTCGAGGTCGGGGTGCGTGCGCTGCACGTACTCGAGCGGATCGATGTCGGCCATGAGGTGACCGCGCACGCGGTAGGAGTTGATGAGCTCCTGCACGCGCGCGCTCTTGTCGATGCGCTCGGAGACGTCGACGCTGATGTCGGCCGCCCAGTGGATGGGGGCGTAGGGGATGCGCAGTGCGGCGAAGATGTCGTCGTAGAAGCCGCGCTGCCCGATGAGCAGCTCGTGTACCTTCTTCAAGAACTCGCCCGAGCCGGCGCCCTGGATGACGCGGTGGTCGTAGGTGCTGGTGAGGGTGATCGTCTTGCCGATCGCCAACTCGTTGAGCGTCTTCTCGCTCGCCCCCATGAACTCGGCGGGGTAGTCGAGGGCGCCCGCGCCGATGATCGCACCCTGACCGCGCATGAGGCGCGGGACGGAGTGGACCGTTCCGATGCCGCCGGGGTTGGTCAGCGAGACCGTGGTGCCCTGGAAGTCGCCGGGGGTGAGCTTGTTGCCGCGGGCGCGGCGCACGAGGTCTTCGTAGGAGGCGAGGAACTCGCCGAACGTGAGGGTGTCGGCCCGTTTGATGCTGGGCACGAGCAGCGCGCGCGAGCCGTCGGGCTTGGGCATGTCGATCGCGATGCCGAGGTTGACGTGCGCGGGGGCGACGACCGAGGGCTTGCCGTCGATCTCGGCGTAGTAGACGTTCTGGCTCGGGAACTCCTTGAGCGCCTGGATCAGCGCCCAGCCGATCAGGTGGGTGAAGCTCACCTTGCCGCCGCGCGTGCGCGACATGTGGTTGTTGATGACGATGCGGTTGTCGATCATCAGCTTGGCCGGGATCGTGCGGACGCTGGTCGCGGTGGGCACCGTCAACGAGTCGTCCATGTTGGATGCCAGCGCCTTCGGCATCCCCTTCAGCACGGTCACGCGGTCTTCTTCGGTGCTGTCGGCACCGGTCGAGGGGACGACGTTCGGCGCCTGCGCCGGGATGGGCTGCGGGGCCGCGGGCTTCGTCGTCGTACGGGCGACGGGTGCCTGACCGACCACCGGGATCGGGGCCGTGACGGGCCGGGGCTCGGAGGCCGTCGGCGCCTGCGGCGCGGAGGGCGGGGGAGCGGCGGCCGAGGATCCGTCGACGACCGGGTGGTACGCCTCCAGGATCGGCCACCAGGCCTTGTCTACGGAGTGCTTGTCGACTTTGAACTGTTCGTAGAGTTCGTCTACGAGCCACTCGTTCGCGCCGAACTCGCCCTCGCTCGAAGTACCGACGCCCGTCACCTGGCTCGACACAGTCGATCGCCTGCTTTCCTCGATGAAGATTCCTGTGGATGCGCCGACGTCACCGTCACAGACGACTCGCGTCCTGCGCGTCTGCCAGCCTAGTCGAGGTTGCCGTGGGGGGCCGTGGCCTTTACGAGGCCTTTACTTTCGAATGGTGTGCTGAAGTGGATGCCATGGAGTTCTCCGGCGCACAGCCCGATGTCGACCTGACGTACTCGGACGTGTTCCTCGTCCCGCGTCATTCCGAGGTGCGCAGTCGCCTCGACGTGGATCTCGCCCCCGCCGACGGCAGCGGGGCGACGTTGCCGCTCGTCTCGGCGAACATGAACTCGGTCACGGGCACGAGGCTGGCCGCCGCCCTGGCGCGTCGCGGCGGTCTCGGCGTTCTTCCGCAAGACCTCGCCCTGCCCGAGATGCTCGAGGCGGTCGAGTGGGTCAAGTCGCAGCCCGTCGCGTGGGACGCGCCCCTGGTGCTGCCTCCGGGTGCGACGGTGGCCGACGCGCGTCTGCTCATGCCGCCGGTCGCCGGTCGCGGCATCGTGGTCGCCGAAACGCGCGAGGACGGTGTCGTCGATCTCGCCGGTTTCCGCGGGATCGTGCCGGCCCCGCGTCTGGCGAGCGCTCTTCTGGACGCCACGCTCGGCGACATCACCCGCGGTGAAACCCCGCTCGTGGAGGTCTCCCGCGTCGGCGATCCGCGGGCGGTGTTCGCGCTGATCGAGCAGACCGGCGCCGATGTCGTCGCGGTCGTGGACGGTGATCGCGTGGTCGGCACCCTGTCGCTGCGCAGCGCGTTGCGCGACTCGGTCTATCGCCCGGGCGTCGATGCCGACGGACACCTCATCGTCGCCGCGGCCGTGGGTATCAACGGCGACGTCGCCGGTAAGGCGCGGGCGCTCGCTGCGGCCGGGGTCGACGTCCTCGTCGTCGACACCGCGCACGGGCACCAGGCGCAGATGCTGCGGGCGCTGGGCGAGGTGGCAGCGCTGGATCTCGGCATCCCGATCGCCGCCGGAAACGTCGTGACCGCCGAGGGCGTGCGTGACCTCACGGACGCCGGCGCGACGATTCTGAAAGTGGGCGTCGGGCCGGGCGCCATGTGCACGACCCGCATGATGACCGCCGTCGGTCGACCGCAGTTCTCAGCGGTCCTCGAGACGGCCGAGGCGGCGCGCAGCGTCGGTGCACACGTCTGGGCCGACGGCGGTGTCCGCTACCCGCGCGACGTCGCCCTCGCGCTGGCCGCGGGCGCGGCATCCGTCATGATCGGCTCGTGGTTCGCCGGCACGATCGAGTCGCCCGGGCGTCTGCGCACCGACGATGCGGGTCTGCTCTACAAGGAGTCGTGGGGCATGGCGTCGACCAAGGCGGTGCAGGGGCGGTTCGGCCGCCTCGATCCCTTCGAGCGCGCCCGCAAGGAGTTGTTCGCCGAGGGCATCTCGTCGTCGCGCATCTACCTCGACCCGCAGCGGCCGGGTCTGGAAGACCTGCTCGACATGATCACCTCTGGCGTGCGCTCGTCGTTCACCTACGCCGGGGCCTCGACGGTCGCGCAGTTCCACGAGCGTGCGCGCGTGGGCCTGCAGTCGGCGGCCGGGTACGAAGAAGGCAAGGCGCTCCCCGTCAGCTGGTGACCAAGCGCGCCACCTCGACATCGGCCTCGAGCGTGATCCACGCCCCGAGCTGCACCGACAGGTCGAGGTCGGCGTCTTCGGCGCGGGCCGGGCGCCGGGGATCCGCGGCGAAGAACCCTTCGCGTCGGCCGAGCCACAGCGCGTGCGCATTGCGATGCACGAGCTCGCTTGCGACGCGGGACGCCTGCCGATGCTCGTCGTTCGAGACGTCGCGGGCGAACCACACCGCGGCCTCCGCCAGATAGCGGGCGAGGATGCCGGCGAACAGCCCGCCGTCGCCGCCGCCGGCCGCCGGGAAGAGGCCGCCGTCGGGCTCGCACCACCGTTCGACCGCGTGCACGAGCGCCATCGCCCGCGCCTCGTGCGCCTCGCGGGCGTCGGCGTCGGGCGCCCCCTCGGCGAGGGCGAGGGCGGACCCGATCGCCACGCCCTGGTTGTAGGTCCAGACCTCGGGGCGGACGACGCCGTGTTCGATGCCGTCGCGCACCAGTCCGGTCGCCGGGTCGTCGAGCGTCGTCGCCACCCACGCGTCGAGGTCGACGGCGATGCCCCGACGCGCGGACCAGGCGAGGGCGATCGCCGCCGGGCCGTTGGCGGGGGCGTTGTAGAGCACGCTGCCGACCGCCCAGGGGAGGGCGCCGACCTCCGGGTCACGGGCGTCGCCCAGCCGGCGAGTGAGGCGGTCGATGCGCCGGTCGTGTAGGTCGTAGCGCTGCAGGGCGAGGGTCATCCAGGCGACATCGTCGTAGAACGGCGTCGTCCAGCGTCCGAGCGTGCGAACGGCGATGCCGCGGTGGATCGCGCGCAGCAGACGGGCTCGGCGCGGATCGGGCCGATGCTCCTGGGCGTCGCGGAGTACGTGGAGCAGGTGCGCATGCCACCAGTAGTGCCAGGTGCGGGCGCCGTCGACACCGGGGGTCGCGGCGTGGCCCCACGCGACCGGACCGAAGCGATGCACATAGCGGCGCACGACGGCCGATTCGGCCGCCATCGCGCGCACCTGCGCCGGAGAACGGGCATCCATTCGTCCATCCTCCCCAGCGCGAAGGGTGTGGAGGAACGGGATGCCGGGGAGCCGGGGTGCGAATAGAATCGACGGCACGATGGACGACCCTCCCAGTTGTAGACCCACGCCCCACCGACCCCCTTCCGCCGAACGCTCGAGCGGGGGTGATGCCTGATGGATTACGTCATGCTGGGCGTGGGGCTGCTTCTCACCGTGGGAACCGGACTGTTCGTCGCCAGCGAGTTCGCCCTCGTCAACCTCGACCGCGCCGACCTCGAATCGCGCCGCGACGCCGGCGAATCACGGCTGTCGTTGACCATCGACGCCCTGCGCATCACGTCGACGCACCTGTCGAGCGCTCAGCTGGGCATCACGCTGACGACGCTGCTCACCGGATACACGATGGAACCGGCGATCTCGAACCTGTTGCGTCCCGTCTTCCAATCGTGGGGGCTGCCCGAGGCGCTCATCGTCTCGCTCGCCGCCGTGATCGGCGTGGGGTTCGCCACGGTGCTGTCGATGATCCTCGGTGAGCTCGTGCCGAAGAACTTCGCCCTGGCCATTCCGCGGCAGACGGCGAAGCTCGTCATCCCGTTCCAGGTCGCCTTCACCGCGGTGTTCAAACCCGCGATCGTCGTTCTCAACGGCAGCGCCAACGGCGTGCTCCGCGCCATGGGCGTCGAGCCCAAGGAGGAGCTGTCGGGCGCCCGCTCCGCCGAGGAGTTGTCGAGCCTGGTCAAGCGCTCGGCCAGCGCCGGCATGCTCGAGAAAGACACGGCATCCCTTCTCGATCGCAGTCTCACCTTCGCCCGCCTCAGCGCCGCCGACGTCATGACCCCGCGTCCCAGCGTGCACGCGCTCGCCGCGGGCGACCCGGCCGACGACGTCGTGCAGCTCGCGCGGCGCACCGGCCACAGCCGCTTCCCGGTGTACGGCGAGTCGATGGACGACATCGTCGGCGTCGTGCACCTCAAGGCGGCGATCGGGGTGCCGCGCGAGAAGCGTGCGGAGGTGCCGGTCGCGGCTCTGTCGACCGAGCCGCTGCGCGTCCCCGAAACCGTGCACCTCGACACCCTCGTCTCGGAACTGCGCTCGCGCGGGTATCAGATGGCGATCGTCGTCGACGAGTACGGCGGCACTGCGGGCGTCGTCACCCTCGAAGACCTCGTGGAGGAGATCGTCGGCGAGGTGCTCGACGAGCACGACCGCTCGCGCGCGGGCGTCGTGCGCTCCGCGGCATCCGTCACCTTCCCCGGCGACCTGCGACCCGACGAAGTGCTCGATCGCGCGGGTGTGCGCGTGCCCGAGGGGGAGGTCTACGACACCGTGGGCGGTTTCATCATGGCTGCCCTGGAGCGCATCCCGGTGGTGGGCGACACCGTCGACATCGACGACGGTGTTCTCGCCGTGCAGCGCATGGACGGCCGTCGCGTCGACCGCGTGCAGTTCACCCCCACCCCGAAGGAGCAGGACGTCGACGACCTCGTCCGCGCGGCGAAGGGCGGTGATCAGTGATGAGCGATTGGGCGGGAATCGCGTGGCTGGTCGTGTTGCTGGTCGCCAATGCCTTCTTCGTCGGCGCAGAGTTCGCCGTCATCTCGGCGCGTCGTTCGCAGATCGAACCGCACGCCGATCGCGGCTCGCGTGCCGCCAAGACGGCGCTCTACGCCATGGAGCACGCCACCCTCATGCTGGCGACCTGTCAGCTCGGCATCACGATCTGCTCGCTGCTGATCCTGAACGTGTCGGAGCCGGCGATCCACCACCTGCTGGCGGGGCCGCTCGGCCTCACCGGCATCCCCGAGGCCGCGGTCGACATCGCCTCGTTCATCGTCGCGCTGCTGATCGTGTCGTACCTGCACGTCGTGTTCGGCGAGATGGTGCCGAAGAACCTCGCGTTCTCGCTGCCCGACCGTGCGGTGCTCATGCTCGCGCCGCCCCTGGTGGCGGTGTCGAAGGCGTTCTACCCGATCATCGTCGCGTTGAACTGGACGGCCAACCACGTGCTGCGACTGTTCCGGGTGGAGCCCAAAGACGAGGCCGCCTCGACGTACACCCTCGACGAGGTCGCCACGATCGTGACGCAGTCGCGCCGGGAGGGCGTGCTCGACGACTCCGCGGGCACGGTCACGGCGGTGGTGGAGTTCACCGAGAAGAAGGCCGCCGACATCGCGGTGCCGATGGGGCAGTTGGTCACTCTCCCCGAGACCACGACCCCCGCCGAGATCGAGCGTGCGGTCGCGCAGCACGGGTACTCGCGGTACGTGATCGTCGACCGCGGAGGAAACCCCACGGGCTACGTGCACCTGAAAGACGTGTTGCGCGCGGCGGAGGGGGCGGATGCCGACATGCTCCGGCCCATCCCGAGCAAGCGCGTGCACCACATGGTGTCGGTGCTGGAGACGACCGACCTCGAGGACGCCCTCGCGCTCATGCGCCGCTCCGGTCGGCACCTCGCCCAGGTGCGCGACGAGCAGGGCGACGTGCAGGCCGTGCTGTTCCTCGAGGACGTCATCGAAGAGCTCGTGGGCGAGGTGCAGGACGCCACCGAGCGTCGCCGCTTCGCCTGACAGCAGAACAACGGATGCCACGGGGCCTGGGCCTCGTGGCATCCGTTGTTCCGGCGAACGCGGGTGTGCGGGCGCCGGCTGGGGCTGATCCGGCGCAACGGACGGCCTCCGCCACCGGCGCCCTGTTCGCAGCGATGGCGTCGTGGTCTGCGAGGAAACGGCTCCGCGGCGACAGGCGCGCACCGAACCTCTCCCGCGTCGGCCCGCCGGCTCAGTAGGCGCGGAGGTACTGCGCGGGAGCGGGAAGGTCCGCCCCGAGGGCCGCGGCGGCGCGGAGCGCGTAATGGGGGTCGCGCAGCCACTCGCGGCCCGACAGGATCGCGTCGGCGCGGCCGTCGGCGAGGATCTGCTCGCCGAATGTCGGGTCGTCGATCATGCCGACGGCGGCGACGAGCAGGCCGGTCTCGCGGCGGACCGTCTCGGCGTAGTCGACCTGGTAGCCGGGGCCCGGGACGATGTGCTGCTCGGGCACGAGTCCGCCGCTGGAGACGTCGATCAGGTCGGCTCCGGCTTCGGCCGCCACCCGGGCGGCGGCGACCGTATCGGCGACATCCCACCCGCCCTCGGCCGCGTCGGTCGCCGAGAACCGAACGAACACGGCTGCGTCGGGTGCCGCGGCCCGAACCGCCTCCGTGACCCGCACGAGCAGGCGCACCCGGTTCTCGAACGACCCGCCGTACTCGTCGTCACGACGGTTCGTCAGCGGCGAGAGGAACTGGTGCAGGAGATATCCGTGGGCCGCGTGCACCTCGACGACCTCGAAGCCGGCGCCCACGGCCCGGCGGGCGGCATGGGCGAAGTCGGCCACGACCTTCTCGATGCCCTTCTCGTCGAGCGCGACCGGCTCGGCGAAGGCGTCGTAGGCGAGCGCGGACGGCGCCACGGTGGTCCACCCGCCCGCGTCACGCGCAACCGTGCCCCGCCCACCGGTGAGCGGCGACGTGGTCGAGGCCTTGCGCCCGGCGTGGCTGAGCTGCACGCCCGCGACCGCCCTGCGCGAACGGACTGCCGCCACGATCGGTGCCCATGTGGCGGCCTGCGCATCGTTCCACAGTCCGGCGTCGTCGGGCGAGATCCGCCCCTCGGGTGAGACGGCGCTCGCCTCGGCGATCACCAGGCCCGCACCGCCGGCGGCGAACTGGGCGAGGTGCACGTGATGCCAGTCGTTCGGCATCCCGTCGACGGCGCTGTACTGACACATCGGCGACACCCACAGACGGTTGCGCATCTCGATACCGCGGATGGACAGGGGTGTGAAGAGGGCGCTCACGGGGACCTTCGCGTTCTAGGGTGACGCCATGACGGCGAGGGAGTGGGGCGGGCTGGATGCCGCCCGCGTACTGCGGAGGCCAACGGCCCACGACGACAAGTATTCCCGCGGTGTCGTGGGGCTGCGCACCGGGTCCACCCGGTACCCCGGCGCCGCGGTGCTCGGTGTCGAGGCCGCGTGGCGCACCGGTACGGGGATGGTCCGCTACCTCGGACCCGACCGCGCGCAGGACCTCGTGCTGCAGCGGCGGCCCGAGACGGTGACCGCCGACGGGCGCGTACAGGCGTGGGTGATCGGGTCGGGCACGGATGCCGCCGAGCGCGGCGCCGCCGAGACGGCCGCGCTGCGCGGCATCCTGAACGAGGCCGTGCCGGTCGTCGTCGACGCCGGTGCGCTGGATCTCGTGCCGGGGGCATCGGCGCCGGTGATCGTCACCCCGCACGCTCGTGAACTGACGCGGCTGCGCGAGGCGCTGGGGCTGGGGGTCGACGATGCGCGGGACGATGACGCGAGAGAAGGCGTCGCCCGCGAGACGGCGGAGGCGTTCGGCGGGGTGGTGTTGTCGAAGGGATCCGTGACGATCGTCGCGGCACCGGGCGGGTGGAGCCGTCGCGTCTCGGCGGGGACGCCGTGGCTGGCGACGGCGGGGACGGGCGATGTGCTGGGCGGGGTGCTCGGGGCCATCACCGCCGGCGCGGTCGCGGCCGGACGCACCGCGACGGACGACCTGGCGGCGTGCGCGGCGACGGCGGCGTGGGTGCACGGCCGTGCCGGTGTCGCCGCGTCGCTCGCGCACGGCGGCGGGGGAGGCCCGATCACCGCTCTCGATGTCGCCGAGGCGCTGCCGGGGGTGGTCGCTGCCCTGATCGGGGACTCGATCGCATAACGTTCGGTGCTCATGCGCGCGTGGTGACGCGGACGGAGTGGGCGTACGTGCGGGTGCTCAGGAGGCGCCGCTTAGGATTGGCCGGTGCTGAGGCGTGTCGTTCCCCTGTTGATCGCGTTCGTGGCCGTGCACGTCGTCGTCGCCGTTCTGGGTTATCAACAGCCCAACGAGCCGATGGGCGACGTGTACCTGGTGTACGAGCCGTGGTCGCGTTGCGCCCTGTTCGGCGGCATCGACGTGACCTCGTGCACGCGCAGCGACACCTGGCAGTGGCCGGGGATCACCGAGAAGTGGATCTACCCCCAGCTCGCCTTCCTGCCGATGACCTTCGCGTGGGTCTTCGCCTGGGCCATCGGTTACACGCCCGCGTGGGCGCTGACGGTGTCGCTGGTGAACCTCGTCGCCTTCCTCGTGCTCGTCGGCCGGGGGCGCTCGCGCGGCCGCGTGATCGCGGCGTGGTTCTGGCTCGCGGCCATCCTTCTCATCGGCCCGGTCGGCATCTACCGTATCGACGGCACTACGGTGCCCCTCGCCCTGCTCGGCGGGATCTGGATGCTGCGCCGCCCCTTCGTGGCATCCCTGCTGCTGTCGATCGCGGTGTGGATGAAAGTGTGGCCCGCGGCCATCCTGGCGGCCGGTCTCGTCGTGATCCGCCGCCGGCTCGCGCTCGTCTGGGGAGCCGTGGCGGTGTCGCTGGCCACGATCATCCCCGTGGTGGCGCTCGGCGGTGCTCCCTTCGTCTTCGGCTTCGTCGGCGATCAGACCACGCGCGGCATTCAGATGGAGGCTCCGGTCGGTGGCCTGTACATGTTCCTCGCCGCCTTCTACGTGCCCGGCAGCGAGGTCTACTACGACGGTGACGTGCTGACCTTCCAGGTGACCGGGCCGGGCGCGGAGCCGCTCATCGCCGCGATGACGCCGATCATGCTGCTCGTCATGGCGGGCGTGGCCGCCGTCGGCGTGTGGAAGCTGCGTCACGGCGCCACCTACCTCACCCTTTTCCCGCCACTGTCCCTGGCGCTCGTGACGGCGTTCATCGCCCTGAACAAGGTGGGATCGCCGCAGTACTACGTGTGGCTGTTCGCCCCCGTGGCGCTGGGACTGATGCTCGATCGTCGCCGCTGGTACGCCTTCGCCGGGATGACCCTGGTGATCGCCGGCCTCACGCAATGGATGTACCCGCTGCTGTACGACGGCCTCATGGCGACGCACCCCAACCCGTTCCCCGTGATCGTGCTCGAGGTGCGCAACCTCCTGGCGCTGGTGCTCCTGGTCTGGGCGATCGTGCGCGTCGTGAAGGCACCGACCGGTCGCGTACGCCCGCCCGCGGGCCTGCGCGAGATCGTGACGGGTCGACGGCCGACTCCGGCGCGGATTCCTGCGGGACGCTGACCTCGCGGGTGTCTCGCACACCCCGGCAGGCGGGGCGGTCGCCGCGCCGCCACGGCCTCAGGAGATCGTGGCGCGCGGTTGGCCGGGCGTTCGCCGCGCCGCCACGGCCCCAGGAGATCGTGGCGCGCGGGATCGTGCTGCCACGCGCCGGGGAGACGCCGATACCCACTGCACTCGGCGCGGCGACGCGCGACACGTAGTCTCGTGGCATGCTCATCGCTTTCTCGGTCGCTCCTTCCGGCATCGGTTCCGCCTCGGCAGAGAATCCCGACGGATCGGTCCATGACGCGGTCGCCGCGGCGGTCGCCGTCGTGCGGGCCTCGGGCCTGCCTCACCGCACAACCTCGATGTTCACCGAGGTCGAGGGGGAGTGGGACGAGGTGTTCGCCGTCGTCAAGGCGGCGACGGATGCCGTCCTGCCCTACGGATCGCGCGTGTCACTGGTGCTGAAGGCCGACATCCGCCCGGGACGCACGGGCGAGATCGACGGCAAGGTCGAGCGACTCGAAGAGGCCCTCGAGCGCCGGGCCGACTGAGCCCCATCAGGCCTCGGCGTCACGCGCTTCGCCTCCCTGGGTTTCCGGACCGGCCGAGACGACCACTCCGGCAACTGCTGCACCGTCTCGGCGCCGCATCGTCACGTGGCGGGTGGCTCTGTCCAGACGCGCTTCGCGATGGCCGTGACGTCTGCATCGATGCGGGCCATGTCGCCGCGCAGCCGACTCTCGACGGTCTCGATCTGGGAAGTGAGGCGGGCTTCGACGGTCTCGATCTTGGCGGTGAGTCCGGCTTCGACGCGGTCGATCTTGGCGTTCAGCCCGCTCTCGACGCTGTCGATTCGATACCGCGTCGCTTGGAACTCCGACATCGTCTCGGAGCGCAGCGCGTCGATCCGAGACTCCAGGCGGTCGGTGTTCGCCGTGATGACTTTGGAGAGCGAGCCCATGATCAGGTTCGTGCTGAACGTCATCCCACCCAGGACGGCGGCGGCGAACGTTCCGATCAGCACCCATACCTGTGGTTCCGTCATCTCCGGCATCCCTTCATTGTGTGGCGAGGAGTCAGAGAGTGCCACGTTCGGAGCGGGTGAAATCCGCCGATGTCGCGGGTCGGGGAGAACTCATCGACGTTGCCGGGTGGGGAGGAACCGCGACACTCGGACCACGCCGATGTCACCGGGTCGAGAGGCGTCGAAACGATTCGGCCTCTGGTGCCGATCCCGCTACGATCGGTGCGTGACCTCTTCGACGACCTCGAGAGGTGCGGCGATGCGGGCGCTCCTTTCTCTCGCCATCGGCAGCTTCGGCATCGGCATGACCGAGTTCGTGGTGATGGGCCTGCTGCCCAACATCGCTCGTGAACTCGTTCCGGGCGTCTGGGCCGCCTCGCCCGATGACGCCATCGCCCAGGCCGGCTGGCTCATCTCGCTGTACGCCCTCGGCGTCGTCGTCGGCGCGCCCACGATCGCAGGCTCCGTGGCGCGCTTTCCGCGACACCGCGTGATGATCGTGCTGGCCGCCGCGTTGGCGTTCTTCACCCTGCTGACGGTCATCGCGCCCACCTTCGAGCTCGTCGCGGCATCCCGCTTCCTCGCCGGGCTCCCGCACGGCGCCTATTTCGGCATCGGCGCACTCGTCGCGGCCGACGCCCTCGGACCCGGCAACCGCGCGAAGGGCGTCGCGTTCGTGCTCACGGGACTGACGATCGCCAACGTCGTCGGCGTACCGCTCGGGACGCTACTGGGCCAGCAGGTGGGCTGGCGCGCGGCGTTCGCCGTCGTCACCGGCATCTTCGTGCTCGCGACGATCTGCATCGCCCTGTTCGTGCCGAAGCATCCCGGCTCGCCCGGTCGACGCCTGGCCGATGAGCTGCGCGTGTTTCGCATCGGTCAGGTGTGGTTCGCACTCGGGATCGGCGCGATCGGTTTCGGGGGCTTGTTCGCGATGTACAGCTACATCGCGCCCATGGTCACCGACGTGGCCGGTCAGCCGGAGTGGGCCGTCTCGCTCGTGCTCGTGCTCATGGGCGTCGGCATGACGGTCGGCAATGTCGTGGGTGGCACCCTCGCCGACAAAGACCTGCGCTTCTGGCTCTACGTGGGGCTGATCGCCCTCGCCGCGGCATCCGTCGGTGCCGCCGTCACGGCGGGGTGGATCGTGAGCCTCGTGCTGTTCGCGTTCCTGGTCGCCTTCTGCGGGGCGGCGCTGAGCCCGGCGATCCAGACCCGTCTGATGGACGTCGCCGAAGACAACCAGTCGATTGCCGCGGCGCTGAACCACTCGGCCCTGAACATCGGCAACAGTCTCGGTGCGTTCCTCGGCGGCATCGGGATCGCGCTGGGCCTCGGACTCGAGGCACCCGCCTGGGTCGGCGCGGTGCTGGCCCTCGGCGGACTCGTCGTGGCCGTCGTCTCGTATCGTCGCGAGGACCGCACCGGCCGGCACCCCGCGCACCGGATGCCGGCGGCCGAGGCCGCGCAGACCGCCATCACCGGATCGATCCCCACCCAGGGCTGACCCGTCCGATCGGGGGCCGCTGTCCGTCGCGCCGTCGAGCCGTGCCGCCGAGCCCCGACGAGGAGAGCGCCCGCCGGCACAGGGGGCAGGGGGCGATGGATGCCGGAGCCCGCGGCATCCGGAGCCTCAGGCCGCGAACAACCGGCGCAGGTGCGCGGCGACCGCGGCGGTCTCGATGAGGAAGCCGTCGTGACCGAAGTCGCTGGCCAGGACGACGGCTTCGTCGCCGTCGAGCGTGTGCGGGATGCCACGGGCGATGCGGTGCTGTCCATCGATGGGGAAGAGCCGGTCGCTGTCGATGCCGAGCACGAGCGTGGTGGCCGTGACGCGGGCGAGTGCGTCGTCGACGCCGTCTCGATCGCGGCCGACATCATGCGAGTTCATCGCCTCGACGAGGGTGAGGTAGCTGTTGGCGTCGAAACGACGGGTGAACTTGTTGCCGTGGAAGTCGAGGTAGCTCTCGACGGCGAAGCGTCCCCCGCGGCCCAGGGGGCTCACGCCCGACTGCCACGACCGCTGGAAGCGCTGGTTCAGCTCGGTAGGGCTTCGGTAGTTGAGCAACGCCATGCGGCGCGCGAGGGCGAGACCGCGGTGGGGGCCGTCGCCGTCACCGGCGTCGTAATACTCGCCTCCCGCGAAGCGCGGGTCGACGCGCACGGTATCGAGCTGCACCGAGTTCAGTGCGATCTGGTCGGCGGTCGTGATGGGCGGGGCCGAGAGGATCGCCGCGCGGGCGACGCGGTCGGGCAGGCCCACGGCCCATTCCAGAGCGTGCATACCGCCCATCGAGCCCCCGACGACGGCGTACCACTGCGCGACGCCGAGCGCGTCGGCCAGAAGCGCTTGCGCCGCGACCTGGTCGCGGATCGTGAGGTACGGGAAGCGCGACGCCCACTCGTATCCGTCGGGGGCGATGCTCGCCGGTCCCGTCGATCCCTGGCATCCGCCGAGCATGTTGGGGGCGACGACGTACCAGCGGTCGGTGTCGATGGCGGCCCCCGGGCCGACGAGGTCGCTCCACCATCCTGCCGTCGGATGCCCGGGACCCGCGGCGCCGCGCACGTGGCTGTCGCCGGTGAGGGCGTGAAGGATGAGCACCGCATTGTCACGGGCGGGGGAGAGCTCCCCCCACGTCTCGTAGGCGAGACGCACGTGCGGAAGGGACTCGCCGTTCTCGGTCGCGAACGACCCGAAGGAGGCGAAGCGGCGCTCACCCGCGGGGTCGCCGTCACGCCAGGCGCCGGTCGCCGGTGGGCGGCCGAGGAGGGACCGGGCGTCGGCCTCCGTCACCGGGGCCGAGGGCACCGTGTCTTCGGAGATCTGCCAGTCCATGGCATCCATTCTTCCGGGTGCGACAGGGGCGGTCCGCACTGTTACGCCGTTGTCCAGCCCCCGCCTGGGCGCGGGCGGGGTGATCAGAATCGCGGCATGGCGAACTTCCTCCTCATCGCGGCCTCGAGTGACATCGGCGGGGCGACGGCGACTCGACTGCGCGACGCGGGGCACCGCGTCGTCACCACGGCGCGGGACTCCTCGGTCATCGAGCCGGACTTCACCCTGGATGCCACCGACTTCGATGCCGTGGACCGCGTCGTCGGCGAAGCGGGGGAGCTCGACGGGATCGCGGTGTTCGCGGGCTCGATGCTGCTCAAGCCCGCGCACCTGACCTCGCGCGCGCAGTACGACGGGCTCATCGCGGCGTCGCTGACCACCGCGTTCGCCGCGGTGCGGGCTGCGGGGGCGCACATGCGCGGAGGCGGCTCGGTGGTGTTGGTGTCGTCAGCGGCGGCGCTGGCGGGACTGTCGAACCACGACGCCATCGCCGCGGCGAAAGCCGGTGTGATCGGGCTGACGCTGTCGGCCGCGGCGAGCTATGCCGCGCACGGTCTGCGCGTGAACGCGGTCGCCCCGGGTCTGGTGCAGACGCGGCTGACCGAGAAGCTGACGGCGACCGACATGTCGCGGAAGGTGTCCGAGGCGATGCACCCGCTCGGGCGCGCTCGGTGAGCCCGACGATGTGGCGCGGGCGGTGGAGTTCTTGCTCGCGCCCGAGAACGTCTGGATGACCGGGCAGGTGATCGGCGTCGACGGCGGGTTGGGCAGCCTCCGGCCGCGTCAGAAGGTCTAGCGGCCGGGCCACGCCCTCGAGCGGAGGGGATTCGGGGAGTGGAGGATGCCGCAGCCTATGTTCGTTCTCCCGTGCCCGAATCGCCTCCCGCCCCGGCGGTCGGGTCGCTCCCGGCGAAGGGGAGCGCCCCGATCCGCGTGCGGACCGGGGCGTTCTCGAACAGACTCAGACGCGCGAGGCCTCGGACAGGCGGCGCGCGGCGGCGAGGGCCTGGTCGAGGTCGGCCTTGAGGTCGTCGATGTTCTCGAGGCCCACCGACAGGCGCACGAGGCCCGGCGTCACGCCGGCGGTCAGCTGCTGCTCGGGCGTGAGCTGCGAGTGCGTCGTAGAGGCCGGGTGGATCACGAGGGAGCGCACGTCGCCGATGTTGGCGAGGTGGCTGAACAGGCTCAGCGCGTTCACGAACTCGCGACCGGCTTCGACGCCGCCCTTGAGCTCGAACGACAGCACCGCGCCGACACCCTTGGGGGCGTAGTTGTTGGCGGCGGCGTACCAGGGCGAGGTGGGCAGGCCCGAGTAGTTCACGCTGGCGACGTCGGGGTGCGACTCCAGCCACTCCGCGATCTCCTGGGCGTTCTGCACGTGCCGCTCGACGCGCAGCGACAGGGTCTCGATGCCCTGGATGAGCTGCCACGCGCTCTGCGGGGCGATCGATGCGCCGAGGTCGCGCAGCAGCTGCACACGCGCCTTGATGATGTAGGCGAGGCCGTCGCCGACCGCCTGGGTGTACACGGCGCCGTGGTACGAGGGGTCGGGCGTGGTGAGGCCGGGGAAGCGGTCGGAGTGCTCGGACCACGGGAAGCGACCGCCGTCGACGATGACGCCGCCGATCGTGGTTCCGTGACCGCCGAGGAACTTCGTCGCCGAGTGCACGATGATGTCGGCGCCGTGCTCGAAGGGCCGGATGAGGTAAGGCGTGGCGATCGTATTGTCGACGATGAGCGGCACACCGGCCTCGTGCGCGACGTCGGCGACCGAGCGGATGTCGAGGACGTTGATCTTCGGGTTGCCGATCGTCTCGGCGAAGAAGAGCTTCGTGTTCGGGCGGACCGCCGCACGCCATTCCTCGGGGTCGTCCTGGTTCTCGACGAAGGTCGTCTCGATGCCCAGCTTGGCGAGCGTGTACTTGAACAGGTTGTACGTGCCGCCGTAGATCGAGCTCGACGAGACGATGTGGTCGCCCGCCTGGGCGATGTTGAGCACCGCGAAGGTCTCGGCGGCCTGTCCACTGGCGACGAGGAGGGCACCGGTGCCGCCCTCGAGGCCCGCGACGCGCTGCTCGACGACGTCCTGCGTGGGGTTCTGGATACGCGTGTAGATGTTGCCGAACTCCGCGAGCGCGAACAGGTTCGCGGCGTGCGTGGCGTTGTCGAACACGTACGAGGTGGTCTGGTAGATCGGGGTGGCACGAGCCTTGGTCACCGGGTCGGGCTGGGCGCCCGTGTGGATCTGCTTGGTCTCGAAACGCCAGTTCTCGGGTGCCGACATGGCTGCTCCTCAGGTCGTGTGGCCGGGCGGTCGCCGTGGCCTGCTGCGAGCGTAGACACCCCCTCCGGCACCGACAAGCGCCCCGGACACGGGCCGTAACCTCGCGGGAGCTCCACGTGCGTGGTGCGCACGCGGCCCGACCGATGTCGGGGGCGCGCAGTACCGTGGATGCCATGACGCGACGCGCAGTGGTGACCGGGGCCAGTTCGGGTATCGGAGAGGCGACGGCGCGTGCGCTGCGCGCCCGCGGGTGGGACGTGGTGGGCGTCGCCCGGCGCGCCGACCGTCTCGCCGCGCTCGAGGCCGAGACGGGCGTGGTGGCCTATGCCGCCGACCTGACCGACGGCGACGCCGTCGCCGCCCTCGCCGGCTGGCTCGACCAGACCGGCGGCATCGATGCGCTCGTCCACGTGGCGGGTGGTGCGCGCGGCAGCGACCGCGTCGAGGCCGGCGACCCCGAAGACTGGCGCTGGATGTTCGAGGTCAACGTCCTGTCGGGTCAGCGGCTGGTGGCATCCCTTCTCCCGGGCCTGCGACGAGCGGCCGACGGCGCGGGTCACGCCGACCTGCTGTTCGTCACCTCGACGGCCGCGCAGACGGCCTACCCCGGTGGTGGCGGCTACAACGCGGCGAAGGCGGGCGAGGCGATGCTCGTGCACGCGCTGCGACAGGAGCTGAACGGTGAGCCGCTGCGCGTGATCGAGATCGCACCGGGCATGGTGCGCACGGAGGAGTTCACGCTCAATCGACTGGGCGGTGACAAGGATGCCGCCGACAAGCTCTACGAGGGCGTCGAAGCGCCGTTGGTGGCCGATGACGTGGCCGACGTCATCGTCTACGCTCTCGACGCCCCCGGGCACGTCAACCTCGACCTGGTGACGATGCGCCCGGTAGCGCAGTCGGCGCAGCATCTGCTGGCGCGGGGGCCCTTGACGACGCGCTGACGTCGGTCGCCCGCCACGGGTGTCCGACTCGAAGCGATCGGCGACGCGGCGGCGCGACGCCCCGGTCGTGCCCGGGCGCAGCGGCACCCGCCGGAGCGCCTAGGGTGAGAGCAGTCGACGAGAGGATCCGGTGTGACGGACGAGCGCGAGCGGTTGAGCTGGGACGATTTCGGAGTCGCCACGCGCGACATCTCGCGCGCGATCGTCGCCGACGGGTTCCACCCCGAGGTGGTCGTCGCCATCGCCCGCGGCGGGCTGCTGCCGGGCGGCGCGATCGCCTACGGTCTCGGCGTGAAGAACTGCGGGGCGCTGAACGTGGAGTTCTACACCGGTGTGGGCACGGTGCTCGACGCGCCGGAGGTGCTGCCGCCCGCACTGGACCTGTCGTACCTCGAGGGGCGCCGTGTGCTGCTCGTCGACGACGTCGCCGACAGCGGTCTGCACCCTCGACCTGGCCGTCAAGCTGCTCGACCGGCACGGCGCCGAGGCGCGTTCCGCGGTGATCTACACGAAGCCGACCACCGTCGTGACGCCCGACTACTCGTGGAAGAACACCACGCTCTGGATCGAGTTCCCGTGGTCGCACCGAGGATCGGTGGCCGAGGAAGACGCGGCGTGACGGCCAGGTCTCTCGCCGAGCTCGCGGAGGCCGGGCTCATCCACCCCACGTGGGTGACGCCGCTGGCGCCCGTCGCCGACGACATCGCCGCGATCGGTGAGCGTCTGCGGCAGGAGGGGAAACCGTACCTGCCCGCCGGGGAGCTGGTGCTGCGTGCCTTTCGCACCCCGCTCGACGCCGTGCGCGTACTGATCGTCGGCCAGGATCCGTATCCGACCCCCGGTCACCCGATCGGACTGTCGTTCGCGGTCGATCCGCACGTGCGGCCCGTGCCGCGCAGCCTCGCGAACATCTATCGGGAGCTCTCCGACGATCTCGCAATCACGCCCGTGGCGCACGGAGACCTGTCGGCGTGGGCTGCTCAGGGTGTCATGCTGCTCAACAGGGTTCTCACGGTCGCCCCGGGCGCACCGGCATCCCACCGCGGCTGGGGATGGGAACGCGTCACCGAGCACGCGATCCGGTGCCTCGTCGCCCGAGATGCGCCGCTGGTGGCGGTGCTGTGGGGCCGCGATGCCATGAACCTCGCTCCGTTGCTGGGGCAGACGGCTGTCGTCTCGTCTCCGCACCCGTCGCCGCTGTCCGCGAGCCGCGGATTCTTCGGGTCGAAGCCGTTCTCGCGCGTCAACGCTCTTCTCGAGCAGCAGGGTGCGAATGCCGTGGACTGGCGGCTGCCGGCCTGATCCCTCGGGACGCGGTTTCGTGTCGAGGCGGACCGACACACGCCGGAAACCGCGACGCCCGTAGGCTGGCGGGGTGCTGGAAGAGGAGTACGAGAAGAGTCGTCGGCGGCTGCCCGCGCATCTGCGCCGCGCGCCCGAGCCGGAGCGGCCGTTCTCGTACGAGATCCGCCCGGCGACGGCGGCGGACATCCCCGACATCCGGGAGATCTACAACTATTACGTCCGCAACTCCGTCGTGACGTTCGACGAGAAGGCGTGGACGCTCGCCAAATGGCGTGACAAATTCGCCACGCTCGAGAAGCTCAAGCTGCCGTTCCTGGTGGCGCAGTCCCCGAGCGGACAGATCCTGGGATACGCCCTCGTGCAGCCGTGGCAGTCGAAGTCGGCGTACCGCTACACCGTCGAGAACTCCATCTACCTCGGCCAGGCCGCAGCGGGCAAAGGCCTCGGGCGCGCGCTGCTCGAGGCCCTCATCGAGGCGTGCCAGGAATTGGGGATCCGCGAGATGGTCGCCGCCATCAGCGACAAGGGCGCCGACGCGTCGATCGCCCTGCACGAGAAGCTCGGCTTCACCGAGGTCGGCCGCATGGGGCGTGTCGGGTTCAAGTTCGGCCGCTGGCTGGGCGTGGTCTACCTGCAGAAGAGCATCCCGTCGAAGAAGAAGCGGCGGAAGCTCTTCGGCTGAGCCGCGCACCGAGCCTGTTGCACGCAGCGACAGTCGGGGAGGAAGCCGCCGAGACTCCAGGGCCGAAGTGCGGATTCGCAGCCGTCACCCGTGCGCGAGCGACTCCCGCCCGTCAGCGCCGGGCGCGCGCGGGGGGAGCTGCCTCGCGAACCTCGTCGACGAGGGTGCGCCACGGTCCCTGCACCTGGCCGTCGCCGAGGCGCGCCTGGTGAACGGGGATGCCGCCGTGGTGCACCTCGATGCGCCACTGATAGCGGTCGGCCCCGCTGGGCGGCGTAGACGCGGCCTCCCAGGGACAGCTTTCGACGAGCTCCCGCCAGCGCGGGGCCCGGTCGGCGTCGGCCTCCGCCCGCCACTGCTTCGACAAGCCGGCGATGCCGCCCGAACGGACCACGATGATGGTGAGACGCTCCGTGCTCTCGGCGTCAGGCTGCGGCATCCTCCACGACGCCGACTCCGGCCCATGCGGCGCGGACGGCGGCGACCTCCTCCGACTCCTCACCGTACTCCGCCGCGGCAGCCGTGAGGGTAGCGGCGGCGAACGCCGTGAAGTCGGCGGTGGGGGAGAGGGTGCCGGCGGTGAGCGTGCGATACCAGACGAGCCCCGCGCGTTCCCACGCGTGGCCGCCGAGGGCGGTGGCGACGAGGTAGAACGCGCGGTTGGGGATGCCCGAGTTGATGTGGACGCCACCGTTGTCGTCGTCGGTCTCGACGTAGTCGCGCATGTGGCCCGGCTGGGGGTCTTTGCCGAGCACGTCGTCGTCGTAGGCCGTGCCGGGTGCTTTCATCGACCGCAACGCGTCGCCCTGCACCTCGGGGGCGAAGATGCCCTCGCCGATGAGCCAGGTCGCCTCATCGGCCGTCTGCCCGAGGTGGTGCTGTTCGACGAGCGCCCCGAAGACGTCGGAGAGCGACTCGTTGAGCGCGCCGGACTGCCCCTGGTACTCGAGGCCGCCGGCGGCCTCGGTCACGCCGTGGCCGAGTTCGTGCGCGATGACGCTGAGCGAGCGTGTGAAACCGACGAAGACCTCGCCGTCTCCGTCGCCGAACACCATGCGCTCGCCGTTCCAGAACGCGTTGTCGTAGTCGTCGCCGAAGTGGACCGTCGCCAGCAGGGAGCCGCCCGCGGCGTCGATGCCGTCGCGTGCGAAGGCGTCCCAGAAGAAGTCGTACGTCGCCCCGAGGCCGTCGTACGCCTCGTCGACGGCGGCGTCGCCGGTGGGCGCGTCGTCTTCGCTGCGCACGCGCCGCCCCGGCAGGTTCTCGGTGTTGCCGGCGTCGGAGATGATGCGATCGGGGGCGGGCACCGCCTCGGCGACCAGGGCGTCGCCGTCGATCGACAGTCGCAGCCGTGTGCGCGACGGCCGCGGCGGCCGCGGCATGGCCAGCGTCTTGCGGGCGGCGGCGGCCGCGCGCGCGAGGCGGGGGTCGTCGGTCTGGGCGAGACGGTCGAGCAGGAACGGGGGAACGATGCCGGCGATCATGCGCCCGAGGCTAGCGCGCACCTCCGACATCCCGGCATCCCTTGCCCTCGCTCTGGGGGGCGGATTCCCACCCGGGCCGCCCGGGGAGGAGCCGCCGGTCAGCCCGGCAGCGTCGGGATGGATGCCAGCAGGCGCCGCGTGAAGGCGGCCTGCGGCTGGAGGAGCACCTTCTCGGTGGGGCCCTGCTCGACGATGCGACCGTCTTTCATCACGACGACCTGATCGCAGACGTTCTGCACCACACCGATGTCGTGCGAGACGAGCACGAGGGTCAGCTCTTCCTCGGCGCGCAGGCGGGCCAGCAGCCGCAGGATCTGCGCCCGAACGGTCACGTCGAGCGCCGACAGCGGCTCGTCGCCGACGAGGATGCGCGGGCGGTGCACGATGGCCCGGGCCAGCGCGATGCGCTGACGCTGTCCGCCCGAGAACTCGTGCGGGAAGCGCTCGGCCATGTCGGCCGTGAGCCCGACCTGCTCCAGCACCTCGCGCACACGCGCGCGCCGATCCCCCGAGATGTCGAGCGCCCACAGCGGCTCGCCCACGATCCGTCCGATGTTCATCCGCGGGTCGAGCGAGGCGTACGGGTCTTGGAACACGATGCCCGTCGCGCGGCGGAGCCAGTGCAGCGAGCGAGCCGACCCGCGCGCGTCCACCGCGCGTCCGTCGACGTCGACCGTGCCCGCGGTGGCGACGTCGAGACCCAGCAGCAGACGGACGAGCGTCGACTTGCCCGACCCCGACTCGCCGATGATGCCGACCGCGGAGCCCGCCAGCACCGACAGGTCGACGTCGGCCAGGCCGGACGTGCGCTCGGCGCGTCCGAACCCCCGCGCACGCGGAGCGGGGTAGTCGCGGGTGAGCCCGCGCGCACGGATGAGCGTCTCGGTCACAGCGTCTGCTCCTCATCCGGTGCCGTCGGGGAAGAAGGGCGGTCTTCTCGGCTCCGGCCCGCCGAGTCCCCGCCCGCGCCCGCAGTCACGGCATCCGCCGAGCGTTCGGGATGCCACAGGGTGGCCGTCGCATCGCGCAGGAGGGCGCGCGTGACCGGCGACGACGGCGCGCGCAGCAGCGCGGCCACTTCGCCCTGCTCGACCACGCGACCGTGCTCGAGCACGACCGCGTGGGTCGCGACCTGCGCCAGCACCGCGAGGTCGTGCGTGATGAAGACCAGCGACATGCCGGCATCCTGAACCAGGGTGCGAAGCAGCTCGAGAACACCGGCCTGGATGGTCACGTCGAGCGCGGTGGTCGGTTCGTCGGCGATGAGCAGGCGCGGCCGGCACGCCAGGGCCATGGCGATGGCGACGCGCTGACGTTGTCCGCCCGAGAGCTGGTGCGGGTAGCGCGAGACGATGCGCTCGGGATCGGGCAGTGCCACGCGCTCGGCCTCGACGACGGCTCGCCCAAGGGCCTCCCGGCGCGAGACGCGCTCGTGGATGCGCACCGACTCGCCGATCTGCCGACCCACGGTGCGGATGGGGTTGAGGGCGGTGCGCGGCTCCTGGAAGACCATGCCGATGTCGTCGCCGCGCAGCGCCGCCAGCTCCCGGTCGGACAGCCCCAGGATCTCGCGGCCGTTCCAGCGGACGCTGCCGGTGGCTCTCGCGCCGTCGGGTAGGAGGCCGAGGACCGCCAGCGCGGTGAGCGACTTGCCCGAGCCCGACTCGCCGATGAGGCCCACGCGGGCCCCGTCGGGCACGTCGAACGAGATGCCGTCGACGACGGGTCGTCCACCGATCTCGATGCGCAGGTCGGTCACCTCGAGGCTCACGCGACCACCCCCGGAACGTGCGTGCGGGCGGAGGGCGCCCGCTCCGCCAGCGTGGGATCGCCGGCCTCGCGCAGGGCGTCACCGAGCAGATTCAGCCCCAGCACCGTCAGGGTGATGGCCAGGCCCGGCCACACCACGGTGAGCGGGTGAACGGCGATGTAAGCCTGCAGGTCGCTCAGCAGCACGCCCCACGAGGGCTGGGTCACCGGCGCACCGAAGCCCAGATACGACAGACCCGCCTCGGCGAGCACCGCGACGGCCATGCCCCATGACAGCTGCACGATGAACACCGGCGCGACGTTCGGGAGGAGGTGGCGGGTCAGGTTCTGCCAGGTGGTGAGGCCGCTCGCCCGGCCGGCGAGGACGTAGTCGCTGTGCAGGACGCGGCGCAGCTCGGGCCGGGTGACGCGGGCGACGTTGACACCGAAGCCGATGCCGACCGCCCAGATCACCACGGCCAGCGAACCGCCCCACACCGCCGTGATCATCATCGCGATGATGAGCACCGGGAACGCGATGAGGATGTCGACCAGCACGGCGACGCTCTCGCGAAGCCACCGGGCCGTGAGCGATCCGAGCGCGGCCAGAGCGATGCCGAGCACCGAGGCGACGACCCCGGCCCCGATGGCGACGACGACGGTCGTTCGGGCCCCTGCCATCAGCAGACTGGCGATGTCACGGCCGCTGTTGTCGGTGCCGAGCACGTGCGGCCAAGACGGATCGCTCCAGCGCGCGCGGGCGTCGACGGCCGCCGGGTCGAAGGGGGTCCAGAACAGCGAGACGACGGCGGTGATCGCAACGAGAGCGACGATCAGGATGCCGAACCGCCCGGTTCCCAGGCCCCACAGACGTTTCAGGGTGGTCATGCCGCCTCCCGCTGTCGAGGGTCGACGAGTCGGTGCACGAGATCGACGACGAACCCCACCACGAGCACGAAACCGGTCAGCGCGAGCAGCTCTCCCTGCACCTTCGGCAGGTCGCGGGATGCCACGTCACCGACCAGCATCCGGCCGATGCCCGGGAGGGTGAACAGCTGCTCGATGATGACGGCGCCCACGATGACCCCCGCGATCTGCAGGCCCAGCACCGTGATGACCGACAGGCCCACGCTGGGCAGGCCGTGACTGAGCAGGGCCCTCGTGCGCGTGAGGCCCTTCGCGGCGGCCGTCCGCACGTAGTCCTGACCCAGCGCCTGCAGCGTCGCGCTGCGCACGAAGCGCAGCAGCATGGCCCCCTCGACCACGCCGATGGTGAGCGCGGGCAAGACCAGCGCGCGCACCGCCGCACCGGGATCGTTCCAGCCGGCGCGGGGGAAGCCCTGAGGGGGAAGCCATCCCAGCCACACCGAGAACACGACGATGAGCATCAGACCCGCCCACACCACCGGGACCGCCGCGAGAGCCTGCGCGACGACACTGACGGCGGTGCCGGCGGCGCGCCGACGGCCGAGCGCCGACAGCACTCCGAAGGGGATGCCGATGACGAGCGCGACCGTGAGCGACATGGCCGCCAGCGGCACCGTGACCCGTGCCTTGTCGGCCAGTTCGCCGACCACCGACGTTCCGGTGACGAGCGAGGTTCCCAGGTCACCGCGCAGCAGACCGCCGATCCAGTCGGCGTACTGCGTCCACAGGGGCGCGTCGAGGCCCAGGCTCGCGCGCACGGCGGCGACCTGCTGTGGCGTGGCCTCGGCACCGGCGATGAGCTGTGCCACGTCGCCCGGGAGGACCCGGAGCGAGAGGAAGATCAGCACACTGGCCACGGCCAGGCCCAGAACGAGCAGGCCCAGCCGTGTCAGCGTGTAGCGGATCACTCCGCCGCGACCGTCACACCCGCCAGCGGCAGGCGCACGTTGAGGGAGTTCTTCGGGAAGTTCGCGACGTTCGTGCCGACCGCCGTCAGCGGGGTCGACAGGAACAGCCAGTCGGCGGCATCCTGGTCGCTCACGATGCGGGCGGCCTCGGCGAGCAGGTCGGAGGACTGCTGCTCGTCGGTGGTGGCGAGCGCCTGGGTGTACAGGCTCTGCACCTCGGGGTTGTCGTAGCCGAAGTAGTACGACGGGTTCGCCCAGTTGCTGAAGTCGCGCGCCTCGACGTGGCGCACGAAGCTGAGGTCGTAGTCCTTGTTCGTGTACACGTCTTGCAACCAGGCGGTGAAGTCGACCTGCTCGACCTGCAGCGTCACGCCGATGTCGGCGAACGACGAGACCAGGAAGGTCGCGATCGTGCCGGGGTAGACGTTGGGGATGGTGAGGGTCAGATCGAGGTTCTGCACGCCCGCCTCGGCGAGGAGCTCGCGCGAGCGGTCGGGGTCGAAGGCCACCGTTCCGGCGAGGTCTTCGTAGCCCGGGTCGAGCGGCGGGATCGGACCGTACAGGGTCTCGCCGTAGCCCAGCGTCTCGATCAACGCGTCGTGGTCGATGGCCAGGCGAAGGGCCTCGCGCACGCGCTGGTCGTTGAGGGGTGCCCGCTGGTTGTTGAACGCCAGGGTGCCCTTGTCGGTCGTGAGGCCCGACTCGATGGTGAAGGTGCCGACGCCCTCGATCTGGCTCTGCAGCTCGGGGTCGATCTCGAGGGCGACGTCGACATCGCCGTTGACGGCCGCGTTGACGGCGGCGCTGTTGTCGGGGATGTAGTCGAGCACGACCTCGGCGACACCGGCCTTCTCGCCCCAGTACCCGTCGTAGCGGGCGAGCGTGAGGCTCTGGCCGGTGTTCCACGTGTCGACGCGGAACGGGCCGGTGCCGTTGGCGGCGGTCTGCAGGTCGGTGGTGTCGCCGCTGCGGAAGATGAGCCCGGCGCGCCCGGTCAGGGTGAACAGGAAGTCGATGTTCGGCTGCGCGAGGGTCAGCACGATCGTCGAGGCGTCGGGGGAGGCGATCGAGGTCACGCCCGCCAGGTCGGAGCTGTCGGCGATGGTGGCATCGTCTTTGGCGGTCTGCAGCGACGAGACGACATCATCGGCGGTCAGCTCGCTGCCGTCGTGGAAGGTGACACCCTCACGCAGAGTGAACGTGTAGGTGAGGCCGTCGGGCGAGACGTTCCACTCGGTGGCCAGTGCGGGCACGATGGCGTTGTCGTCGTCGGCGTCGCGGGTGACCAGGCCCTGGTAGACGTTGTCGACCAGCGCCTGCTCGAGGGCGGCGCCGGCGGTGCGGCGGATGTCGAGGTTGGACGGCTCGAGCGACAGGCGCACGGTGAGGGTGGCATCGGGGTCTGCCTCGCCCGTCGGGTTCGGGGCGGTGTTCGAGCCGGTGCACGAGGTGAGCAGCAGGGTTCCGATCAGGAGCGCACTCGTGGCGAGGGCTGTGCGGCGCAGCATTGCGGGGTTGTCCTTTCGCAGGCCGACGGCATCCGGGTGTGCTGTGGATGCCGTGCAGGGGTGGGAACAGCCTACTTTCACCCGTATTCCCTCCGAGCCGTCTGTGACGGTGCGCGTCGATGTGTGACGCGGGGGAGGAGCTGTCGGCTCAGGACGTGGCGGCGGATCCGCCGGCCGGCAGGGCTCCGCGGACGAGGGCGGCGAGCGCGGCCGGATCTTCCTCCTGGGCGTTGTGCCCCGTGTCGAGTGTCCGCACCTCGGCGGTGGGCAGGCGCCGGGTGAACTCCTCGGCATCCGCCGGCGTGACGAACCCGCGCTCGCCGCGGATGAGGGTGACGGGGCAGGTGACCCCCGCGACGTCATCCCACCCCGTGCTCGCGAGCACCGCGCGCACGGCATCGGGGGTCGAGGAGTCGCTGCCGGCGTTCGCCGCGGCCGCGGCGAGATGGGCGAAGTGGTGCTTCCACTCCACGCGTCCGTCGGCGCGCACGCGGGAGTTGAGGAAGACGCCGCGGGTCGCCGCCTCGCGGGAGCCGCCGAGGCCGAATGCCAGGGCGCGATCGACGAGCTCGTCCCGCGACGCCCAGTCGGTGGGACCGGCGAAGAAGGCACGGATCTCGGCGGGGCCGGCGCTGGGATCGACCCCGGGCGTGATGTCGACGACGACGAGCCGCGCGACGAGATCCGGACGGGATGCCGCCACGGCGGCCGCCGTGAGCCCGCCGAGCGAATGGCCCACCAGGGTCTGCGGACCGTCGGTCCACGTCTCGAGGGCGGTGACGACGTCGGGGCTGAGAACGCGCGCGACGTACGCGGCGTCGTCGCGCCACGATGAGTCGCCGTGTCCGGCGAGGTCGAGGGCGAGGGACGGTTCGCCGAGGTGCAGGAGCGTGGTGTCCCACGTGTGGGCGTTGAGCCCCGCGCCGTGCAGCAGCGTCACGCGCGGGGGCGCGTCGCCCCATCGCAGGCCGCTCAGCGTCCGGCCGTCGGGGAGCGACAGCCGCACGCGCTCCACGAGCGGCACGGGTCGTCCGAGGGCGGCGGCCTGGGCGGGCAGGAAGGAGAACTCGTCGAGCGCGGGCATGCCCCCAGCCTGTCACCGCGCGTCGCCCGCCGTCGGCGCCGTGCCGCGGGTCGCGCGCGGCGGCCCGAGACCGCGCGGACACGACGCGGGACTCTCCGCGAAGGGGCCGGTTCTCGCGCGAGAGCCACGACGCGACCGACCCGCGATCTCCGCATCGCGTCTCGACGCCGGCCGGCCTGGCCGGGCCGACACCGCGCCAGCTTCCCGCGCCCCGTGGGCGACGCGGCCATAGGCTTTCCCCATGGGCGAGGAGAAGCGCGTACACCTGTCGAAGAAGGCCCCCGAGGCGTACGCGGCGTTGCGGTCGTTCTCGACGACAGTGGGCCGTCTGGCCGCCGACGCAGGCATCGACGCCCGCCTGCGCGAGATCGTCCAGATCCACGCGTCGCAGCTGAACGGCTGCGCCTACTGCGTCCGCGTCCACGTCGACGCCGCGGTCAAGGCCGGTCTCGACGCCGACGTCATCGCGCAGATCGCGACCTGGCGCGAGTCGGGCGTCTTCGACGAGCGGGAACGCGCAGCGCTCGAACTCACCGAGTCGTTCACGTTCATCCACGAGGACGGCATCCCCGACGACGTCTACGATCAGGCGGGCGGCATCCTGAGCGAACAGGAGTACGTCGCGCTCAGCTGGGTGCTCGTGGCGATCAACGCCTTCAACCGGGTGGCCATCGCCGGCCGCTACCCCGTGCCGCCGCGCACGGGCACGACGGCACAGATCGCCCCGGATGCCACGCCCCCGGCGATCACCGAGCCCCGGGGCCCGCACGATCACGGCGAGCAGCGGGCGTGACCGCGTCGTTGGTCTCGGGCGCGACCAACTTCCGCGACGTCGGCGGGTTGCCCGCGGGTGGTGCGCGCACGCGGCAGGGTGTGCTGTTCCGCTCCGGCAACCTCGTCGCCGTCGACGACGCCGGCCTGCGGACGATTCGCGAGCTCGGCATCCGGCGGGTGATCGACCTCCGCGACGACAGCGAGGTGGCGCACGCGCCGAGTCGGCTCGGCGACCTGTCGATCGAGGTGCAGCACGAGCCGCTCTTCCTCGGCTCCGTCGCGTCGTTCTTCGCGCGCGATGTCAGCCTCGATGCGCTGTACGCCGCCATCGTCGACGATTCGGCCGACCGGGTGGTGTCGGTGGTGCGCGGCATCCTGTCCGCACAGCCCGTCCTCGTGCACTGCACCGTCGGCAAGGATCGCACCGGGGTGACGGTCGCGATCGCGCTCGATGCGGCGGGTGTCGACCGTGAGGCGGTCGTCGCCGATTACGCCCGCACCGAGGGATTGCTCTCGCCCGAACGCAACGCCGCCGTGCTGCGGGCCATCCGGTCGCTGCATCCGGAGGCCGTGCACGCCGAGGCCCTGGCGACGCGGTCGCCCGCCCCGGTCATACGAGCTCTGCTGGAGCGTCTCGACCGCGAGTACGGCTCTGCGGCCGGCTATCTGCGGGCGCACGGCCTGCGTGACGGCGAACTCGAGCGCCTACGGGCGGTGCTCGTCGGCTGACGACGCGCTCGTCGGGGCCCGCCTGCGTCGTCCACCACGCGACGCAGGCGATCGCGGTCGATCCGGGCGGCGCCGTGGAGGGCCGGCTTCGGCGCGGGTCGTGCTGCCTCGTGTCCTCGACGTCGAGATACAGGGCGTGAACTCAGGTTAGGCAACCCTATGCCGGGGGTATAGTGGATGCCATCATGGCCCCCTCTTCCGAGCACAACGACGCTGCCTGCCGCGCCTCGCGACACACGCGCGTGCAGCACCTCGTGACCGCCGATGAGACCTCCCTCGTCGAGCTCGAGACTCTCCTGGCGACGCTGCCGATCTGCTCGACGGGGCGCGTCTTCATCGAGGTGCCCGACGAGTCTTGGATCGCGCCCGTCGCGGCCCCGGCGCGAATGACCCTCACGTGGCTGGATCGCTCGCGCCGCGCGGGAGCGCCCGGTACCGGTCGCGGATGCGCCGCCGGTCAGGCCCTCGCCCGTGCCGTCTCGGGCTGGGCCGGAGAGATGCTGTGCGCCGACGACGACGCGACCCGCGTCGTCCTGCTCGGCGGCTACCTCGGCACGGCCGAGATCGTCGACGACCTCACCACCCGCCACGGTGTCGACGCGCAGGCGATCCACACGCCCGAACGCTTCGGACTCGCGACCGCGCGCTGACGCGACGGCACGCTGACGCGACGGGACGCTGACGCGATGGCGGTGACGCCACGGGACGGTGACGCGACCGCGGTGTCGCGACGGGACGTTGACGCGCCCGCGGTGACGCGACGGGACGTTGACGCGACCGCGCGCTGACGCGACGGCGCTGCCGCCACCGCGCGGTGACGCGGCCTCGCGCGCCTGCCGTCGCCCGTCGCCCCGCCGCTACGGGTGGCCCCGCGGCTCACCCTCCGCGCGGAACGTAGTTGCCCTCGGCCAGGCCGGCCTCGATCTCGAAGCGGTTGCGCAACGGGTCTCGGCCCGCGAGGGCGTACAGTACCGGCATCAGGAACCCGTAGCGGCGCCACTGACGCCGGTGGACGGCCTCGTGACCGAGGACCGTGTCGGTGGGGCGCTCGTCGCCGGTCAGGAAGCAGCCGCCGACGCACACCCCTCCGCGGGGGAAGGCCCAGGTGGGGAGCCCCCGGAAGACCCAGAGGCCCTGCCGCTTCTCGATCCGACCGGTGCTCCACAGCGAACCCCAGGTCCACCCCAGGGCGCACCCGTACCAGTAACCGACACGGCTGACGGGGGAGTCGAGCAGCATCGCCGGGATGAAGCGGTCGAGCCTCCTCCCTCGGGCGACGGCGCGGTCGGCGCGTTCCCTCCAGCCGGCCGGCGGGCGCGGGATCGGGCTCATGCGAGGGCTCCGATGAGTCGCAGGATCGTGCCGAGATCGTCGACGGCCGCGGCCGGCGACGAGGGGGAGAACTCCGTCAGCGTCGCCCCGGCCAGGGGGAAGCGTTCGCGCAGACGTCGAATGGATGCCACCACCTCGGCGGTGCGTGCGCCGAAGGGCTCGGGCAGGGCGACCCCCGACATCTCGGCGGGATCGAGCACGTCGAGGTCGACGTGCACGTACACGCGCGCAGCTCCGGTGGCGGCGACGGCGTCGGCGAGCACCTCGGCATCCGCGAGGTCCCCCGGGGTGATGACACGCACGCCGTGTTCATCGATGAAGCGTTTCTCTTCCGGGTCGAGTGCTCGTGCGCCCGCGAGCACGACGCGGGTGGGTGGGATGCCGGGATCGAGGCGGTGGAGCGCTTCGCCTTCGCCCGTGATGGCGCGCAGCACCATGCCGTGGAAGGCGCCGCTGGGAGAGGACGCGGGGGTGTTGAGGTCGGCGTGCGCGTCGATCCACACCACGGCCAGATCGTCTCCGGCCACCGCGGACACCGAGCCGAGTGCGACGCCGCAATCGCCGCCGACCACGACGGTGGTTTCTCCGGCGCCCCGCACGGCCTCTTCGATGCGCTCTCTCATGCGCACCAGGGCGCTGAGGCGGTGCACGGCGGTGCCCTGGGCATCGCCGGCCTCGGTCGGAGCCTCGAGAACCGTGGTGGAAGCGCGCGGCAGATCACCCGCGATGGCCTCGGCGCCGTCGATCAGCTGCATGGCGCGAGAGGATGACGAGCCCTGCCACTGCGGGGCGACGATGAAACGGGTCATGGATGCTCCTCGCCGGAAGACGTGAGTGCACCGCCCGACCGATCGGGCGGTGCACTCACGAGGGGTCAGACCTGGTCGGGGCTGGGGGCGTCGATGGCCGCGCGCTGGGGGCCGCCGACCTTGAGGGCGGCCAGACGCGCTTCGACCTCGGTGAGCTCGCCGACGTCTTCGAGGGCGTTGAACTGCGCATCGATGCTCGAGGCCGCGAGCTCCTGCTTGCCGGCGGCGATCGCCTCTTCGCGCCGGATCTTGTCTTCGAAGCGGCCGAGCTCGCTGGTCGGGTCGAGAACGTCGATCGACTTCACCGCGTCGTGCACCTTGTTCTGCGCCTCGGCGACCTTGGCGCGTGCGGTCAGCTCATTGCGCTTGGCCTTGAGCTGCTCGAGCTTGGTCTTCATGCCGTTCAGGCCGTCTTTGAGCTTGTCGACGACCTCGGTCTGTGCCGCGATGGTGGGAGCGGAGGCCTTCGCCTCACCCTCGGCCGTGATCTGACGCTGCAGGGCGATCTTGGCCAGGTTGTCGAACTTGTCGGCCTCGGCGACGTTGCCCCCGGCGCGCAGTTCGTCGCCTTTTCGGCTGGCGGCGAGGGCCTTGTTGCCCCACTCGGCGGCAGCCTGCACGTCTTCCTGGTGGTCGCGCTCGAGCAGACGCAGGTTGCCGATGGTCTCGGCGATGGCGGATTCGGCGTCGGCGATCGAGTTGGAGTAGTCGCGGACGAGCTGGTCGAGCATCTTCTGCGGGTCCTCGGCCTGGTCGAGGAGCGCGTTGACGTTCGCGCGGACGAGGGTCTGGATGCGACCGAAGATGGACTGCTTGGCCATGCGGGGTGTTCCTTCCTGAGGGCGACGGTGTCGAGTCTGGTGTCGGATGCTACGAATTGTCTGTGATCGAGCGGGGCACCCGCGAGGGGTGGACTAGCGGCGTCTGCCTCCGCCGCCCCCGGCACGGCTGCGGCCGCCCCCGGAGAAGCCCCCGCCGCCACCCGAGCGGCTGCGCCCGCCGCCGCTGAAGCCTCCGCCGAGTCCGCCGCCGCTGCGAGAACGGCCGCCGCCGAGTCCGCCGCCGAGACCGCCGAGCCCTCCGAGGCTCCCGAGTCCGCCGCCGCCGAAACCGCCCCGTCGTCGCCCCCCGCCGCCGAGCAGAGCGTCGACCGCGATGCCCCCGAGGATGGCGCCCATCATGCCGCCGCCGCTTCCGCCGCCGCCGGTCAGGCCACCGAGTCCGCCCATGCCGCCGAACGCGCCGACGTCGCTCTGCGCCAGGGAGGCGGCGTCGCTCGCCAGCTGCGCGGCGCGCTGCGCCGTGGCGAGAGCGGTGACCGGGTCGGTTGCGCGCAGCTGCTGGGCTTGCACGAGCGCCGCGCCCGCCTCGGCGAGACGCGTGCGCGCGGTCGGCCCGACCGCTCCGCGTCGCGCCGAGATGAAGTCTTCTGTCGCCGAGACCTGTGCGCGTGCCTGCGCGAGAACGGCGTCGAGTCGACTCTCGGCCCGCTGCCGCCGTTCGGCGGCGTCACGCGCTTCGCCGAGCACCGCGTCGATCGTCGCGTTGGCCTGTTGCAGCGTCTCGACCGCGCGGAGCGGGCTGGTGCGACCCGGGCCGAGCGCTCCCCGCGCAGCGTCGAGCTGGGTGCGCGCCGACGCCGCCGCTGCCGCGACGCGCCCGTCGGGGTCGGCGAGCCGCGACGCGGCGACCAGGTCGCCCTCGATCTCGGCGACCAGCGCGGCGGCGCGCTTCTCGGCGTCGGCGAGGTCGTCGCCCAGAGTCGCGATGGCACGCTCGAGCGTCTCGGCCTGGGCGACGGCGGCCTGAGCTGCACGGATCGCGACGGCGGCCTCGCCGGCGCGGCCTGACGCGAGAGCGGCATCGGCCGCGGCCGCTTGAGCGGTCGAGACCTCGAGACGGGCGCGTGCCTGCGACGTGTTGTCCGCCACGGGCGCGAGGGCATCGTCGGTGAAGCGTTCGCGCAACCGGGTCAAATCGTTCTCGGCTGCCGGGAGCGCCGCCTCGGCGGCGGCATGCTGCTCTCGAGCCGCGACGAGGACCCGCGGGGCGTCGGCTTCGAGGGCGCGGAGTTCGTCGAAGGCGGCGGCTTTGGCATCGAGCGCCTCGTCGGCACTCGTGCACAAGCGGAGGATCTCGGCGTAGCCCGCTCGCTGCTGTTCCGGCGTCTCGGGCACGTCGTCGTCGAGCTGCTGCTGGATCGTGAATGCCCGGTCGAGGTCGGCTTTCGCCTGCGCGAGCACGTCGGTGAAGGGCGCGGCGGCATCGTCGCCGAATTGGGCTCGGGCGAAGCCCAGTTCTTGCTCGCTGGTCTTGATGGCGTCATCGGTCGACACCAGCGCCGATCCCGCGCGCCGTGCGAGATTCTCAATGGCCTCGGCCGGCGCACCCGGCGCATCCCCGGTCGCCTGCCGTCGCCGCCGCAGCCAGAACCAGACGAGCGCAACGGCGATGCCGAGGAGCAGCATGCCGACGATGAGGGCAGGACCGACGGCCGGCCCGCTCGGGGTGGCGGGGGTGGGAGGAGGAGCGGGCTCGCCGCCGCCGGCCTGGCCGTAGGCGGCTCGGATGCCGTCGGCGGCCGCGATCGCGGCTCCGGCGTCGTCGCCGGCCTCGAGGGCGGGCTCGATCCGCGTCTGCTCGATGTCGCCGAGTTGCGCGGCGGAGAGCACGCCGTCGTCGACGTCTCCGGACAGGTAGTAGGCGAACGTGTCGCCGCTGATCGCCACCGCCAGGACGTACTGGTCGGGCCCGAGCTCGTTCTTGTTCGCGGTCTCGTTGGCCCAGTCCGCGGCGGCGGGGGGATCGGTGAACTCCGGGACGTACACGGCCCACATGTCGAGCCCGGTCTGCTCGCGGAGCGCGACGAGTCGACTCTGTACGGCGGCTTCCTCGGCGTCGGTGAGGGCGTCCACGCTGTCGAGCACATAGCTCGAACCCAGGCTGGGAGGCGGAACGGCGACGGCGGTCAACGGTGCCGCCAGCACCCCGACGGCCCCGAGCAGCAGCGCGGCGATCACTCGTGCCGCCCTGGGCTTTCGCATGCGTTCCCCTTCGGTCGCTGGACTTCCCACCCTATAAACGACCTCCGACACCCGGGTAGGTCCGGCGCGTCCGCTGTCAGCGCACGGCTCGGCGGCCTAGGCTCGGGCGTTCGGAGGTACAGATGGACGACCGCTACGGCACCGATGTGCTCGCCCGAGGCTGGCGCGACGCCGGACGTGTGAAGCCCGCCCAGGTCGCGGCATCCGCCGATCTGGTCGTCGAAGTCGCCGGCGACGGCTACGTCGGCGCGGTGACCCGCGTCGACGGCATGAACGTCGAGCTCGAGGACCGTTTCGGCAAACGCCGGCTGTTCCCCCTCGGCGGCGGGTTCCTCGTCGACGGCAAGCCGGTGGTGCTGACCGCCCCGGCAGCGGCTCCGAAGGGGCGCACGCGCACGGCATCCGGGTCGTTCGCCGTCGCCGACCAGCGCGCGCGCACGGCCCGCGCCAGCCGCATCTTCGTCGAGGGCAAGCACGACGCCGAGCTCGTCGAGAAGGTGTGGGGCGCAGACCTCCGGGCCGAGGGCGTGGTCGTCGAGTTCCTCGAGGGCGTCGACCTGCTCGAACAGACCCTGGATGCCGAGCCCCCCACCGCCGAGCGACGCTACGGCGTGCTCGTGGACCACCTCGTGCCGAACTCGAAGGAGTCGCGCATCGCGGAAAAAATCGCCCGCGGCCGCCACGGCGCCCACGTGCGGATCGTGGGGCATCCCTTCGTCGACGTGTGGCAGTGCGTCACCCCGCGCGCCCTCGGCATCGCCGCATGGCCCGAGGTCCCCCGCGGTATCGAGTGGAAGGTCGGCGTCTGCCGTGCCCTCGGCTGGCCCGCTGAGGAGCAGGCCGACACCGCCCGCGCGTGGCAGCACATCCTGTCGAAGGTCACCACGTTCCGCGACCTCGAGCCGGCCCTGCTCGGCCGCGTCGAGGAACTCATCGACTTCGTGACCGTCCCGTGAGCGGCCGCAAGCGAGCCCTCTCGCGTGAGGGGTCAGATTCTGTCGCTTCGGCGTCGTCTGGGCGACAAAAGTTGACCCCTCACGCGGCGGATAGCCTGGATGCCATGGATGCCGCGCCCGTTTACCGCGACAAGCCGGTGTCGTTCGTGCGCCGCAGCGGCCGCATGTCGGAGGCGCAGGATCGTGCGTGGGCCGAGCTCTCGCCGTTTTATCTGCTGCCCGTCGAGCGCGCCGCGGCCGCCACGAGCGTGAAGCCCGGGACGGCGATCGATCCCGCCGCTGTGTACGGACGCAACGCCCCGCTGGTCGTCGAGATCGGCTCGGGGCAGGGCCATCAGATCGTCTCGGCGGCCGCAGCTCACCCCGAGAAAGACTTCCTCGCCGTCGAGGTGTTCACGGCGGGCCTCGCGCGCACGATGCTCGACGCCGATCGCGAGGGCGTGAAGAACCTGCGCCTGGTGGAGGCCAACGCGCCGGAGGCGCTCGAGCACCTGCTGCCGGCGGCATCCATCGACGAGCTCTGGGTGTTCTTCCCCGACCCCTGGCACAAGAACAAGCACACCAAGCGCCGGCTGGTGGCCCCCGACTTCGCCCGCATCACCGCACAGGCGCTGCGCCCCGGCGGCACACTGCGTCTGGCGACCGACTGGCAGGACTACGCCGACCAGATGCGCGACGTGCTCGACGAGGCCCCGGGCTTCGAGCGGGCGTTCGAGGGGGAGTGGGCCGAGCGTTTCGACGGCCGTGTGCTCACGGCCTTCGAGCGCAAGGGCCTGCGGGTCGGACGCGACATCCGCGACCTGACCTACACCCGGGTCTCGCCGTGACCGCGCACACCGCGGTGCCGGTCCGCGAACGTTCCACGTGGACGCCCAAACTCGTCCCGGCGCTGCTGGTGTGCCTCGCCGCCCCGGCGCTGTTCGTCGTGCAGATCGTGTGGCTGGGCTGGATCCTGCTCGCGCTCGCCGTGGCATCCGGGATTCTCGTCGATCGCCGCGCGGGCGTCGCCCTCGCCCGCGGCGAGGAGCCGAGCATCGCCCGCGACGTGTCGCTGGTCGCGATCGGCCAGTTCATCGTCAGCCTCATCCCGCTGCACGCCGAGCTCGACAATGCGGCCTTCGTGCGCTTCACCCTCGCTCTCGGCGGCGCGGTCGTCGTGCCCTACGTCATCTCGCGCTTCGTCTACCGCGACTATGCGATCCGCTTCCCGTGGCGCGGCGGGGGCCGCTGGACCTGGTGGCAGTGGGCGTGGCTCGGCGGGGTCATCGTGCTCGGCTATCTCATCCTGCCGTTCTACTTCATCACCTCCGGCGTTTACCGGAACTGGCCCGAAGTGACCACCCCCGAGCTGATCGCCCGCCTGTTCGTCGGCGTCGGCGCGGTCGGCATCTGGGACGAACTCTTCTTCATCTGCACCGTGTTCGTGCTGCTGCGCCGACACTTCCCCGACCTCACGGCGAACCTGCTGCAGGCTGTCGTGTTCGTGTCGTTCCTGTGGGAGCTCGGCTACCAGTCGTGGGGCCCGTTGCTCACCATCCCGTTCGCGATCGTGCAGGGCTTCCTCTTCTTGAAGACGCGCTCGCTCTGGTACGTCGTCACGGTGCACCTGCTGTTCGACGCCGTGGTGTTCGGCGTGCTCGTGCACGCGCACAACCCCGGTGCGGCATCCATCTTCCTCATCTGACGCGTGCCCCGGGCTCCGGTCGGGGCACCGACAAACGCTCCGCTGAGTGAGAAATGGTGCGCCGCGGCGTTTCCTGCACGAGAGAGCGTTTCTCGGCGCTGGAACCGGGGCACACGCGAACGGCAGCCGGGCGGGGGAGCCGGGGCGTGCGGGCGACGGCGGCCGGGCGAGGGTAGCCAGGGCGTGCGCGCGACGGCGTCCGGGCGGTGGGAGCCGGAGCGGACTGCACGGGCGGCGCCCAGGCGGGGTCGCTATCGTGGACACCGGACGCCCGCCGCGTCCCCGGACGAGGGATCAGTACCCGGACTGCGACAAGACTGGCCAAGGAGCATCGTCATGTCGTGGATCGTCCTCATCCTCTCCGGCGTCCTCGAGGCCGTGTGGGCCACGGCCCTCGGGCGGTCGGAGGGCTTCTCCAAGCTCTGGCCCAGTGTGATCTTCGGGGTGGCCCTGGTGGCATCCATGGGCGGGCTCGCCTTCGCGATGCGCGAGATCCCGACCGGTACCGCCTACGCCGTCTGGGTAGGAATCGGGGCGGCGCTCACGGTGGTGGTGGCGATGATCACCGGCACGGAGGCGATCTCCCTGGTGAAGGTCCTGCTGGTGCTCGGCCTCGTCGGTTGCGTCATCGGGCTGAAACTCGTCGGAGACGCCCACTGACCTGGGCGTTTTCCTGAAAGTCAACGGTATCGGACGCTCATTTTCATCCGGTAGCATCTGGCTTCTTGCACTTGTCCGGGCCCGACACCGTCGTCACTCGCCCACATCTTCCCTTGTGAAAGGTTCCGAGTGAGCGCACCGCCGAGCGAGCTTGTCTCCCCGACCCGTCCGTCGCGCGTCATCGCGCGACCGCGTCGCCTCGATCGACTGCGCGGTTCGCGCGTCGGTCGTGCCCTCAGCCAGTACGGTCACGACGTCCTCCGCAAGCCCGAGGGCATCGTCCCGATCGAGCGCGGCGCGTTCGCGCGCGTGCTGCTGCTGTGGGCGATCGCCCGTGTCGTCAACTTCGGCATGCTGTGGGGGTACTACTCCATCGCGAAGGCGGCGCGCTGGGGCTTCGGACCCGACAGCGAGCGCCTCGGCACCTTCTTCGACTACCTCACCGGATGGGATGCCGACCGCTACGGCCAGATCGCGGCCGACGGCTACCCCATGTCGCTGCCGATGAACGTCTCCGGCGACATCCTGCCCAACAACTGGGCGTTCCTGCCGGTGTTCCCCGCGCTGGTCCGCGGCATCTCCGATGTCACGGGCCTCGGGTGGCAGCCGGTCGCCGTGCTGCTGAGTCTGGGTGCGAGCCTCGGAGCCACGTGGCTGCTGTTCGTGCTGATGCGCACGGTGACCAAGCCCCAGGCCTCGTGGTGGGCGGTCGTGTTCTTCTCCTTCGCGCCGATGTCGTTCCTCTTCGTGATCGGCTACAGCGAAGGCCTGTTCATGCTGCTGATGTTCGCGGGCATGCTGTTGGCGATCAAACGCCGATACATGTGGATCCTGCCGATCGGCGTGATCACGGCGTACACGCGCCCGGGTGTCCTCGCGCTGGGACTCGCCCTCGGCATCGTCTTCCTCGTGCGGTTCTTCCGTCGCAAGGTGGATCCGTTCCCGATGAAGGAATGGGCGCCGCTCATGGCATCCGGTCTCGCCATCGCCGTGACCGGACTGTCGTGGAACCATATCGCTCAGTACGCCACGGGCACGCACAACGCCTACATCCGCACAGAGCTGGGCTGGTGGCTCGACTACGTCGGCAATGACGAGTTCACGCCGTTCACGCCCTGGTTCCGCCAGGCCTCGACGCACCTCGGCGTCGTGGGCGTCATCCTCGTGGTCGCGCTGATCGTGGGGTTCCTCGCGTTGATGTGGTCGCGCCCGGTGCGCAAGCTCGGCCTCATGGTCGTCGCCTACGTCTTCAGCTACGGCGTCTACATCCTCGCCGTCTTCCTGCCGCAGCAGAGCACGTTCCGCCTGCTCATGCCGATGGCGCCCCTGCTCGGCGACGAGCGCTGGTCGTCGACGCCCCGACGCCGGACGGCGATCCTCGTCGGATGCCTCGTGCTCCAGGCCGTCGCCATCCTGCTGCTGTGGACTCGCGGCAACCCGTGATCGCCCATCCATGAACGAGAGGGCGGAGCCGAACGGCTCCGCCCTCTCGTCGTCTCCGGGTCGGTCAGTCGGGACGACCGCCGGGATCGATGGCGTCGATGGTGTCCTGCTCGACCGGGTTGTCGGCATCCATCTCCGCCGATCCGACGGCGTCGTCGTCGTCCTGCGCGAAGGCGCCCGCCGCATCGCCCGACGCACTGACCTCGTCTAACGTGTCGGCGCTCGACGCGGGCGCCGGCTGCGTCTCGGGGGAGAGCGGGATCGTGGGTTCGGCCGGCGTGGGCGCCGTGGGCTCCGAGGGGTGCGGGGCGGTGGGTTCCGCGGGGGCGGGCATGCCGGGATCGGACGGTGTCTGGGGGAAGGGGGCCGGGGTGCTCATATGTCGACTCTGCTCGATGCGGCCAGGGGCCCGCGAGCCCCTTCCGGTCGCGTCCCCGACGGTGTAACCGCGGGCGTATAGGCTCGCGGGAACGAATCACGGGGGGATGACGTGTCGACGGCACACGATGTGACGCGGCGGGAAGCCATCGCGCAATACCGCTTGATCGGGGAACCACCCGAGCCCGACCTGCAGGGACTCGTCGAGCTGGCGGCCACGGTGTGTCGGGTGCCGACCGCGGTGATCAACATCATCGACGACCGGATGCAGCACCAGGTCGCCGCCATCGGTGTGCAGGCGGCGTCGTGCGCGCGCGATGACTCGATGTGCGCCGCGGTGATCTCCGACCCGCGGCGTGTCGTCGTTCCCGATGCGCGGCTGGACACCCGGTTCGCGCAGAACCCCTTCGTCACGGGCGAGATCGCTCACACCCGCTTCTATGCGTCGAGCCCCCTGGTGACACCCGCGGGCGTTGCCATCGGCACCCTCTGCGTCTTCGACTCGGAGGTGGGTGAGCTCTCGCCCGACGCGGCTCACGGCCTCGATCTGCTCGCCCGGCAGGTGATCGACGTGCTCGAGCTCCGCCGTGTGCAGCGGCATCTGCTGCAGTCCAACGAGATGCTGGAGAACTTCGCGGTGCAGGTGAGCCACGATCTGCGCAACCCCCTTACCGCGCTCTCCGGTTTTCTCGAGCTCGCCGCGGACAGCCCCGAGATGGGGGGAGCGCCGCGGGCCGCTCAGGCGCTCGCCCGTGCGGAGGCGGCGGCGACGCGCATGTCGACGATGGTGACCGACCTGCTCGACTTCGCGCGCATCGGCGGCACGCGACCGCACGTCACCGACATCGATGTCGCCGACGCGGTGGATGCCGTGCTCGCAGACCTCGACGGCGCGATCCTGCGCGCGGGCGCCGAGGTGACGGTCGACGCGTCCGTCTTCGTGCGTGCCGATGACACGCTCTTCCGCGTCCTGCTGCAGAATCTGATCGCCAACGCGGTAAAGTTCACGGTCGCCGCGGGGCGCGTCCCGCGGATCGGCGTGCTCGTCGAGACGCTGCCCGACGGGTGGCGCATCAATGTCGACGACAACGGTGACGCCGTCGAGCCGGAGCTGCGCGATCGCGTATTCGAGCCGATGGAGCGCGGGCACGGTCCCGAGGTGCAGGGCATCGGCATCGGTCTGGCGACGTGTCGACGCATCGTCGAGGCGCACGGCGGGTCGATCGGCCTCGACGAGTCGCCCGCCGGCGGCACGCGCGCCTGGTTCGTCCTGCCCGCGGTGGCATAGCCGTCCGGGGCCCGGCGGCGGGCGTGCCCGTTTCGTCGCGCCCGCGGCGGCGAGGCCGCTCGTGGTCGCCCGGCGGCAGGCGTGCCCGTTTCGTCGCGCCCGCGGCGGCACGGCCGCCCCGGCGCTACCCGGCGGCGCGCCCGGACGCAACCTCCGCGACCACCGTCGCCGGCGCGCCGTAGCGTGGGCATTGTCGCGGCGTGAGAGCCGTGGCATCCGCCCGTGTCGCGAAGGAGGAGCGATCCATGGCCCGCAACGTCAGACTGATGCACTGCACTCCCGACGATGTGTTCCGCGTGCTCGCGAACGGATGGCTGTACCCGCTCTGGGTGGTGGGGACCTCCCGCATGCGCGACGTCGACGAGAGGTGGCCGGCGGAAGGGGCCACGCTGCACCATTCGTTCGGCTCGTGGCCCCTACTGGTGAACGACACCACCGTCATGCGGGTGTGGGATCCGCCGTATCGCGCGGTTCTCGAACCGCACGGCGGTCCGATCGGGATCGCCCGCGTCGCCCTCGACGTCAAGCCCCGCGGCGACGCGTGCGTCGTGCGCATCCAGGAGGAGCCGGTCACCGGCCCCACCAAGATCCTCCCCGACACGGTGTTCGACGCGATCACACGGTGGCGTAACGCCGAGACGCTGCACCGTCTGGCATACCTCGCCGAGGGCGGGGCGCCGGGCACCACGGGAGGTGCCGACGCCATCGGCCACGAATCCACGGCCGAGAGGGAGCCGATCGACCGATGAACGAGAGCTACGACGCGATCATCGTCGGTTCCGGGCCGAACGGCCTGGCCGCGGCGGTCACGCTCGCCCGGGCGGGGCTGTCGGTCGCCGTGTACGAGAGATCGGCGTCGTTCGGGGGCGCGTCGTCCACGGCGGAACTCACTCTCCCCGGCTTCCGCCACGACGTCGGATCGGCCATCCATCCCCTGGCGCTCGAATCATGGTTCTTCCGGGAGTTCGGCCTGGACCGTCGCATCCCCCTCGTCGTTCCCGAGCTGTCGTATGCGCATCCCCTCGACGGCGGACGAGCGGGATTGGCCTACCGCGATCTCGCGCGCGCCGCCGAGAGTCTGGGCGTCGACGGGCCCGCCTACGCGCGGCTCATGCGCCCGCTGGTGGACCACCTGCGCGGCGTCGCCGACTTCACCGGCAACGCGCTGCTGCGCGTCCCCGGCGATCCCCTCGCGGCCGTCCTGTTCGGCATCCGTGCGCTCGAGCAGGGCGGGCCGTGGTGGAACGCGCGCTTCCGCGAGGACGTCGCGCCCAGCCTGATCACGGGTGTGTCGGCCCACACGATCCTGCACCAGCCGAGCCTCGCGGCCGGGGGAGCGGGCCTCGTCCTGGCGACATACGGGCACGGCCGTGGCTGGCCCGTTCCCGTCGGGGGCAGCCAGGCGATCGCCGATGCCATGATCGCCGACATCCGTGCGCACGGGGGAGTGCTGCACGCCGGCGTCGAGGTGACATCGCTCGATGAGCTGCCGCCGACCCGCGCGCTGCTGCTCGACACCACTCCTCGCGCACTGATCCGGCTGGCGGGAGAACGGATGCCGGCGGGCTACCGTCGCGCGCTGGAGCGGTTCCGATACGGCGGCGGTGTGGCGAAGGTCGACTTCGCCCTGTCGGAGCCGGTGCCGTGGACCAATGCCGACGTCGCGCGGGCGGGGACGGTGCACGTCGGCGGGACGCGAGCCGAGATCGCCGCGGCCGAGAACGCCGTCGCCCGGGGAGACCTGCCCGACGCGCCCTACGTGTTGGCGGCGCAGCCGTCGCTGTTCGACCGCACCCGCGCCCCGGAGGGGGCGCACACCCTGTGGGCCTACACGCACGTCCCCGCGGGAAGCCCCGCCGACCGCGAAGTCGCCATCGTTGCCCAGATCGAGCGGTTCGCCCCGGGGTTCCGCGACACGATCCTGGCTTCGTCGTCGCGCACCGCCGTCGATGTCGAGTCGTGGAACCCCAACTTCCCCGGCGGAGACATCTCCGCGGGCGCGCCGACCCTCCTGCAGCTGCTCGGCCGGCCGGTCTTCTCCCCCGACCCCTGGCGCACACCCATGAAGGGCGTCTATCTGTGTTCGTCGTCGACGAGCCCCGGACCGGGGGTGCACGGCCTCGCGGGTTGGCAGGCGGCCCTCAGCGCGCTGCGTCACGAGTTCGGCACGCGCCTGCGCCCCGACCTGGCCCCGCGTGAGGATCAGCTCATCGCCGCGGCATCCTGATCGTGCCCGAGGGGGACAGTGTCTACCGTCTGCGGGAGCGGCTGGATGCCGCGACCCGCGGCAGTCGCGTGATCGACGGCGAGGTGCGCTCGGGCAACGCAGCCGGACTGTCGCTGGCGGGGCGGACCATCGCGTCGTACGCCACGCACGGCAAACACCTCTTGACGCGCTTCGACGACCGCTCGACGCTCCACACGCATCTGCGGATGCAGGGGAGCTGGACGATCACCCGCGCGGGCCGGTCGTTGCCGTCCGTTGCGCGAGAGAAGGCCCGTGTTCGCCTCCGCCTCGGCGACGGACGCGAGGTGTGGGGCCTCGATCTTCCCGTGGTCGAGATGGTGGCGACCTCTCGGGAGCGCGACGTCGTCGGCCACCTCGGCCCGGACCCGCTACGGGAGGACTGGGATGCCGCGGAGGCGGTGCGCCGCCTGTCGGCACGGGGCGACCGGCCCTTCGTGGCCGCCCTCCTCGATCAGACGCGTATCGCGGGGCTCGGCAACCTCTGGGTGAACGAGCTGGCCTTCCTGCGCGGCATCCATCCCTTCGCCCCGATCGGGGCGACGGATCTCGACGCCCTCGTCGCGCTGGCGGCGCGGTGCCTGCGGATCTCGGCGACGGTGCCGGGCATGTATCAGGTCACGACCGGGGATCGCCGCAGGGGCGCGTCGCACTGGGTGGCGGGTCGGGCGGGCCGTCCGTGCCTGCGGTGCGGCACGCGGGTGCGCGTGAGGGACGAGGTGGCGAACGATCCCGAGCAGCGACGCACCTGGTGGTGCCCACGGTGTCAGCCCCTGCCCGGCGAGGCCGATGTCGGAACCCCGGAGTAGAACGAGACCATGGCCGTCGAACGAGAGAACCTGCTGCGCGTCACCCGCATCTACGCCGAAGACGCCGCACTCGAGCTCGAGCGAGGCCGCGAGATCGTGGCACGGTGGCCCGAGGCCGAGATCGTGCCGATCGCGTCGCACTGGCAGATCCCCGAGGTGCACGGTGACGAGACGAACGTGGCCCGCTGGGTGCGCATCAAGACCGAGGCGCTCGTGTTGGGCGCCAAGAAGAGCGTCGCCACGCGCGTGAATGGCCGCTCCGCCGATTTCATCGCTCCGTCGCTGTCCAACGGCTGCGCCATGGCCTGCAGCTACTGTTACGTGCCGCGGCGCAAGGGCTACAGCAATCCGATCACGGTCTTCGCCAACATCGACCAGATCACTCGTCACATCGCGCGGCATGTCGCGGCGAGGGGGCCGAAGAGCGAGCCGAACCAGTGCGATCCCGAGGCGTGGGTGTACGACATCGGTGAGAACGGCGATTGCTCGGTCGACGCGATGATCAGCGAGAACGTACGCGACGTGTGCGATCTCTTCCGCATGTCGCCGACCGCCAAGGCCTCCTTTGCGACGAAGTTCGTCAATCGAGACCTGCTCGAGTGGGACCCCGCCGGGCGCACCCGCATCCGTTTCTCGCTCATGCCCGCCGCAACGGCCCGTGTCACCGACCTGCGCACGTCGCCCATGGCGGAGCGGATCGCCGCCATCAACGACTTCGTCGACGCCGGCTACGAGGTCCACGTGAACTTCTCGCCCGTCATCATCACGCCGACATGGCTCGCCGACTGGGCTGAGCTCTTCGACCAGCTCGACGCGGCGCTCCACGCTCGCGCCAAGGCACAACTCGCGTGCGAGGTGATCTTCCTCACGCACAACGAGGGGTTGCACGACGTCAACCTCGGGTGGCATCCGAAGGGCGAAGAACTGTTGTGGACGCCGTCGGTGCAAGAACAGAAGCGCTCGCAGAACGGCACCGTCAACGTGCGCTATCGGCATCCGCTCAAGGCCCAGGCCGTCGCCGCGCTCACCGACCTCATCGCGCGACTACTTCCCTACTGCCGAGTGCGCTACGCGTTCTGAGCGGTCAGCCGATGTCGCCGGTGGGCGAGGCGTCGGTGGTGGCGGCGTCGTCCGCGTCCTTCTGGGCCGCGGCACCCTCTTCCGGGGATTCGCTGCCGGCGCCGTTCGATGCGTCGTCGGGCGCTGCGGAGTGGTCGTCGTTCGAGTGGCCGTCGTGGTGCGTCATGATTTCTCCATCCCGTGCACGCAGAAATGACACGGTTGCACGCCGCCGGGGCGGTGTCCAGGGGGTCGACCGCGAACCGTCGTGACGGCTCACAGGTAGGGGGCGAGTGCTCCCGCCGTCAGGCCGAGCGCCAGCGCGGTCCCGCCGAGCGCGGTGGCTGCGACCAGTGCCGTACGGTCGATGAGACGCCGACGCGACGCGTTGGCCGGGTGGGTGGTCGAGCGCAGCGATGATTTCGCGGTCTCGAGCGAGTCGTACCGGCCGATGGGCACACCGTGTGCGTCGCGGGCGACGAATCCGCCCGCCACGGCATCGACGCATCCGAAGTACTCGCCGCCGCGGTGTGCCACCCAGAATCCCGTGTCGACCTTCGCCCACAGGGTGCGGGCGGAGACGAGCGGCGTAGGGGGTGTCAGGGAGACATCGGACATGGTCACGCCGCCACGGGAAGAGTGCGACGGCGAGCGGCGGGCGCCGCAGAGCGAACGGATGCCGGGCGCGGAGCCGGCTCGGTCGTGGGGATCTCCGCCTTCAGGTCGACCGTGAGGCCCGCAGAGGAGTTCGCCATGTCGGCCATGCTCTTCAGGGTCGAGGAGCTGAGGGCTTCGGGCTCGGTCGAGTCGAAGACGAAGCGGAGGGGTATCGCGGGCTGCAGCCACAGGGTGGAACGCCCGGGGGCGCCGTCGACGTGTGCCCAGCTGAGGGTGAAGCTCTCGCTGCGGCGGAGCTTGGTCGTGACGACGACCTTGATGTGCGCGAGAAGGCGGTCGGGGATCTGGATCGACTCGGTCGACGTCCCGTAGAACAGGTGGCCCATGGGGTGCTCCCTTCAAAGCGATTAGCTGCACTGAGAACATACTCGCTTAGTAACTAGTTTGTCTAACTATTATTTCCGATGTATAGTCACGGTACGAGCGGGAGGAGTGTGCCATGACAGACGTCGAGACCACGCCCCGCGTACCCCCGACGAGCCAGCCGGGTGCCGACGTCACCTATTGGTACGGCGACGAACCCCAAGATCGGCGCCACCGCAGCAAAGCGGTTCTCGAGGCCCTGCGCATCTACCGAGCGGCCGAGGTGGCCATGCGTCGCCGCACACGCGACTCCATGTCGATGGGCGAGAACGAACTCCTCGTGCTGCGGTATCTGCTGCGCGATTCGTCGCGGCAGGTTCGTCCGGGCGAGCTCACGAAGTACCTGGGTCTCTCGACGGCGTCGACGACTGCCATCCTCGATCGCCTCGAACGCTCCGGACACATCACCCGGGCCGCCAATCCCGACGACCGACGCAGCATCTTCATCCAGGTCACACCGAGGGCTGATGCCGAGGTGCGCCGCACGCTCGGCAACATGCACGATCGCATGCTCGCGGCCGTCATCGACATGACGCCCGAGGAGTCCGCGGCCGTGGTCGCGTTCCTCCAGCGCATGAGCGACGCCGTCGACGGTGTCGCGGTCGAAACGCCGGCGGTCGACTCCCCGTGATCTACGTGCTCGTCGGCGGCCCGCGCGACGGACAGCACGTCGACGACCTGCCTCGCGGCTATCGTCTGCCGCTGAGCGACCCGCAGCCCGAACCGTTCGCCGAGTTCGACACGGTGCGCGCCGTGTGGTTCGAGCTCGACGAGGCGATGTTCCGCTCCGCTCAGCGGCGAGACTGAGGCGTATCCCACTCGCGTCGTCCGGGCAACCCACCCCCGGCCCGCGGAGGGGGGCCGCAGGGTGGGGGCATGCGATGCGTGACCTATGCCGGCGAGACCGTGACCACCACCGATGACGTCGCCGCGTCGCTCGTCGAGCTGACGGCGGCCGTGGCGCAGGAAGGTCATGCCGAAGCCGTGAGCATCCCCATCGTCACGGACGCCAAGAAGGTCGCCCAGGCCGAACTGGTCATCGGCGTCGGCAACGACGTGCTGTCGTCCCCGGTCGAGTGGGACGACGAAGAACCCGACTTCACCGCCGCCGCAGAAGAACTGCGCAAGCACCGCTTGTTCCCGCGACCGCACCTGCGGGCCGTTCCGTCGACGCTCGACGAGGATGACGAGCCGATCGACTGGGACTTCGATCAGCCGACTCAGGCGTAACGAGGGCCCGCCTCGGCAACAGGGATGGCACTCGCGAGGGGTCCACGGCATCTGCTGTGTTCGCACGTCCGCGCCGTTCGGTGCGACAGCCGACGAAAGACGAGACGATGACCGCGGATCGCACGCCGATCGACCGGGTCATGGCGGATGCCGCCGACCTGGTGACCGTGTGGCACACGCTGCGTCAGATCGTCGACGTGAAGGGCGACTGACTCGGATGCCAAGGACGCTGCACCGCGTCCATGGCATCCGTTCCGTCCGGTCAGAACAGGCCCGCGGGGCGGTGTCGGTCGCCGCTGAAACCGGTGACGAGGTGACCACGCGGTTTTCGTGGGCCCCCGGCCGCTTCGCACGGCGCCGACCGCTGCCCCGGGGTTTACCCTCTGGGGAGGATGAGTCCAGGGACGGTGAGGGGATGAGCGAGCGCAGATTCGAGTGGGGAGGACTCGGTGCGGACCGCGGCGACTACGTCACCGCGGCGGAGGCCCTCGCCATGCTCGAGGTGCTGTGCGTGGCCCAGGCCGACCTGTCGGTCACGACGGCGGTGCGCGACGGTGCGGCGTGGGCGCGGTTCACGCGCGGGCGGCGGTGGGCGCTCGTGTCGACGCCGGGCTCGCGCTGGTTCTCGGTCGAGACCGACACCGGACATCGACTGCAGCTCGTGGACGCGAATTCGTCGAAGGATCAGAGCGCCCAACTCCTCGCCGCGTACGTCGATGTCGCCGAGGCGTACGTCCGCGGCGACGCGCGTCCCGCGCCGGGGCGGGGTCTCGGCGGATCCACCATCACGGTCGACGTGGACGGGCGCCAGGTCATCCTGACCCAGCCTCTCGCACGGCGGTTGCGCGCTCTGCTCGGTCGCTAAGCCCGCGGGCGTCCGCGGTCAAGCCGCTGCGTCCCGACGGCCGACATTGCCAGGCTGGGAGTTCACGCGACGAAGGGACACCCCATGAGCGACCCCCAGAACTCCGCCCCCGCAGAGCAGCCGACCGACGACGCCGCCGACCTCGGCGACGACCCCACGGTCAAGCCGAGCCAGGAGAACGACCCCGACGAGGGATCGAAGGCACCCACGAAAGACGACCCGAACGCCGACCACCAGGCCACGGGTATCGGCGTCATCGGCGACGAATGATCCGGATGCCGCGGGGCGGCGCCCGGCGTCTGCCGCACCGCCCCGTACCGTCGGGGCGACCCGCCTCGCGGTGATAGCCTGAAGCTGTCCGCCTCCGTAGCTCAGGGGATAGAGCGTTGGTTTCCGGTACCAAAGGTCGCAGGTTCGATTCCTGTCGGGGGCACCACGAAGAGAGGGCCGCGATCAGCGATCGCGGCCTTCGTCGTCTCCGCCGCCTTCACTCCTCGTCGGTGACTGCGCCGGTCGGCTCGGCATCCTCGACGATGTGCTGCGAACCGAGTTCGTCGGCGATGGCGCGGCCCTGATCGACCGCTTCCTCCTTGCTCGAGAAGCTGGCGGACAGCTCGGGGCGGCCCTCGACCGCGTTCTCCCACTGGCCGCGGTTGGATCGGGTGGTGACATCGTGAGCGCTCATGGCATCCATGTCACACCCGGCGGGGGCGAACGGCACCCGACTTGACAGTCGTTGTCAAGAGTATGAGCCGGTGCAGCCTGCTCTTGCGATGCTGGATCCACCTTCGAAAGGGGTTCGACATGAGCATCGGAGCCGGCATCGCGCTGTTCGTCATCGGCGCCATCCTCGCCTTCGCGGTGAACCTTCCCAACGACTACGTCAGTCTCAGCATGATCGGCTACATCATGATGGGCGCCGGTGTCGTCGTCTTCCTCATCGGGATCGTGCTGCTGGCGCGCCGCCGGCAGACCGACACCGTCACCCGCACCCAGGGCGTGGGCGACGCGCAGGTCACACGGTCGACGACGCGTTCGAACGACGACCTCGTCTGATGCGCTCGGGGCTCTTCCCCGGGGCGCCGTCGTGAGCGATCAGACGCCCACCGTCGCCTATCGCATCGACGACGAACTCTTCGACGGGCGGTACCGCCTCGGTCGGCTCCTCGGCCGCGGCGGATACGCGCGCGTCCACGAGGCCGTGGACACCGCACTCGAGCGGACGGTCGCGCTGAAGATCATCGACGGCGACGGGGCCGACCCTGCCGACGTGGCGCGGGTGCGTTCCGAGATCCGGCTGCTCGCCTCGCTCTCGCATCCCTCTCTGGTGACGCTGTACGACGCCAAGCTGGCGGGGAGCCCCGCCTACCTCGTGATGGAACTCATCTCGGGGCCCACCCTGTCCGACCGCATCGCGCGCGGCAGCCTGCCCGCACCGGAGGTGGCGCGCATCGGTCGCGAGATCGCCGAGGCGTTCGCCGTCATCCACGCCCGTGGCATCGTGCACCGAGACGTGAAGCCGTCGAACATCCTGATCCGCCCCGCCGCGCACACCGGCGAATCGCCACGTGCGACCCTCGCCGACTTCGGCATCGCCGCCCTGGTGGGTGTCACGCGGGTCACGCGCGCCGACACCGTGATCGGCACCGCCGCGTACCTCAGTCCCGAACAGGCCACGGGCATGCCGGCGGCCCCCGCGAGCGACGTCTACGCGCTCGGGCTCGTCCTACTCGAGGCGTTGACCGCAACCCGTCCGTTCGGCGCTCGGACTCCGCACGAAGCGCTCGCCGCTCGCATCGTCTCGGCGCCCGACATCCCCGCGAACGTCCCCCCACCGTGGCGAGACGTCCTGCAGCGGATGACCGCCCTCGAACCGGGCGAGAGACCGGATGCCGCGGGCGTCATCATGGCGCTGCGCACGCTCGCGGGCGGCGCGGCGGGTGCTTCCTCGGTCGACGCGGCCACCGCGATCCTGCCATCGGCGACCGCACCGACGCGCGTCCTCGGCAACGGCGACCGCACCCGCGCCGTTGCGCAGCCCGACGGCATCCGTTCGTCCGCGGCCGACGATCGCACGCGCCTACTCTCCTCCGCTCCCGCCTCGTCCACGCCCGGCCGGCCGCCCTCGTCCCCGCCGGATCGCGATCCGCGCCGCAGGCCGCGCACGGGGGTCATCGTGGCATCCGTGGTCGCGCTTCTCCTCGCCGCGGGGGTGGCGGTCAGCGCCGTCGCGCTGGCGAACTCCGGCGGCAGCGCCGACCCGAACCTGCCGACCCTCCCGCAGCCGCTGGATCAACACATGGACGACCTGTGGAAGGAGGTCGGGCCGTGATACGCCGCGCTGCCCCCGCCGCCACCCTCGTGTTCGCCGCCACCGTCGCGCTCGCCGCCTGCACGCCTCCGGCCGCCGCGCCCACCGCGTGGCAGCAGTCCGTCCGGACCGTCGCCGAGCAGGCGTCGGCGGGCGACTACGCATCGGCGCTCGCGAGCCTCGACGCGCTCGAGGCCGACGTCATCGCCCGTCGCGACGCGGGCGAGATCACCACGGCGGAGGCCGACGCCATCCTGGCGCGCATCGCGACCGTCCGCGCCGACCTGACCGCCCCCGCGCCCACGTCGTCGGCAACGCCGTCTCCGGAGCAGACCAGCGAACCAGAGCAGACGAGCGAACCGGACGAGACGGTCGAGCCGGAGGAGACCGCGGAACCGACACCCTCCGAGACGGCCGAGCAGACCCCCTCCGAGCCGACGGAGAACGACAAGGCCACCCCCTCGAACGGCAACGGGAACAAGGGTCGGGGAAACGGCGGACCCGGTGGGAAAGACGACAAGAAGCCCGGCGACGAAGGTCCGTCGGAACCGGGCAAGAAAGACGGATGACCGGATTGCCGCCGCGTGGTCCGGGGGTGCCCGACAGCGTGCGAGGATTGCCCGGTGCCGCGCCGTGTGACCGCTGAACTCGACCTCGATCTGGGGGCGTCCGTCGATCTCATCTTCCAGATCACCGCGGCGCAGGGGGTGCCGTTCGCGCACGAGCGCCTCACCTTCTCGCAGGGCGAGCGCGTCTACACGCCGACCGAGATCGTCGACCAGTCCGGCAGCCGTCTGCACCGCCTGACGGGTGAGCAAGGACCCCTCTCCGTACGCTACGAAGCGGTCGTCACGGGTTCCGCCCAGAGCCCCCGCACGAGCGATCTCGAGACGATCACCTACCTCCGCCCGAGCCGCTACTGCCAGTCCGATGAGGTCTTCGCTCAAGCGCGCCGCCAGTTCCGCGGACTCGCCGGCGTCGAGCTGCTCGCGGCGGTGTCGAACTTCGTGGCATCCACCGTCACCTACACGCCGGGGCTCAGTCTCGGCACCGACAGCGCCGTCACGACGCTGATGACCGGTCAAGGCGTCTGCCGCGACTACGCGCACGTCGTGATCGCGCTGCTGCGGGCCATGGACATGCCCGCGCGCTACGCCGCCTGCTATGCGCCCGGGCTCGAGCCGATGGACTTCCACGCCGTCGCCGAGGCGTACATCGACGGCGTCTGGTACGTCGTCGACGCGACTCGTCTCGCCGACCGTCGCTCCCTCGTGCGCATCGCCACCGGACGCGACGCCGCCGACTGCGCCTTCCTCAGCTATCACGGCGGGTACGTCGGGCTCGAGCGCATGCACGTCGACGCGGTGCTCGAAGACGAGGTTCCGGATGCCGCTGCCCCCGACGACCACGAGTCTCTGGTGCAGATCGGCTGACGCATCCGCCGCGCTTCATGATCGGCCCGCCATCGTGTGCCGCGAAGGCCCCGGCCCCGCCCCTGGTGCGCGACGCAGGAATCGCGGCCTCGGCCCGCCACGGACAGGTCGTTCCGCCACGAACCACGGGTGTTCCTGCGTCGCGTTCGCAGGCGGGGGAGCGAGCCCGCTCCGCCTAGACTTGCAGGGCTATGGATCCCGCTGCCCTCTCCGCCGCCCTGCTCGCCGTCATCGCCCCGCTCGCGGAGGCGCGACGAGAGGGGTCTTCGGCCGGGCTCTCGGCCGCCGACCTGCCGCTCGAGCGGCCGAAGAACCGCGACCACGGCGACTGGGCGTCCAACGCCGCGTTGAAGCTGTCGAAGGTCGTCGGGGCCAACCCGCGCGAGTTCGCCGCCGAGATCGCCGCGGGCCTCGAAGCCGTCGACGGCATCGCGAGCGTCGAGGTCGCAGGCCCGGGCTTCATCAACATCCGCCTGGATGCCGCGGCGGCAGGCGCTCTCGCCAAGACGATCGTCGAGCAGGGCAGCGCGTTCGGCACCAACGACTCCCGCGCCGACGAGATTATCAACCTCGAATTCGTCAGCGCGAACCCGACCGGTCCGATCCACCTCGGCGGCACCCGCTGGGCCGCCCTCGGCGATGCCCTCGCGCGCATCCTGTCGTCGCAGGGCGCCCAGGTCACCCGCGAGTATTACTTCAACGACCACGGCGCCCAGATCGATCGCTTCGCCCGCAGCCTCGTCGCCGCTCACCAGGGTGACCCGACGCCCGAAGACGGTTATGGCGGTGCATATATCCACGACATCGCGAAGCGCGTGGCCGAGGCCTACGACGGAGACATCGACGCCCTCGAGCCGGATGCCAAGCAGGAGGCCTTCCGCGAGCTCGGCGTGACCCTCATGTTCGGCGAGATCAAGCAGTCGCTGCACGAGTTCGGCGTCGACTTCGACGTGTACTTCCACGAGAACGATCTGCACGACTCCGGCGCCGTCGACCGCGCCGTCGCGCGGCTGCGCGAGCTCGGCCACATCTTCGAGGCCGACGGCGCGACGTGGCTGCGCTCCACGGAGTTCGGCGACGACAAAGACCGCGTCATCATCAAGTCCGACGGGCAGCCCGCCTACATCTCGGGTGACCTGGCGTACTACCTCGACAAGCGCGAGCGCGGATTCAACCGCTGCATCATCATGCTCGGCGCCGAACCACCACGGCTACGTCCAGCGCCTCATGGCGATGTGCGCCGCCTTCGGCGACGAACCGCACGTCAACCTGCAGGTCTTGATCGGGCAGATGGTCAACCTCGTTCGCGACGGCCAGCCCCTGCGCATGTCGAAGCGCGCCGGCACCGTGGTCACCCTCGAAGACCTCGTCGAGATCGTCGGAGTGGATGCCGCCCGCTACGCCCTCACGCGCAGCTCGGCCGACTCGAACCTCGACATCGACCTCGACGTGCTGCAGAAGCGCACCAACGACAACCCGGTGTTCTACGTGCAGTACGCCCACGCGCGTACGCACAACGTGGCGCGCAACGCCGCCGCATCCGGGGTCGACCGGTCGGAGTTCGCGCCCGAACTGCTCGACCACGAGACCGAGTCGGCGCTGCTGGGCGTGCTCCAGGAGTTCCCCCGCATCGTCGCGTACGCCGCCGAGGTGCGCGAGCCGCACCGCGTCGCGCGCTACCTCGAGGAGCTCGCCGGTCTGTACCACCGCTGGTACGACAACTGCCGTGTCATCCCGCTGGGCGACGCCCCCGTCGAGCCGGTGCACCGCACCCGCCTGTGGCTCAACGACGCGACCGGTCAGGTGCTGCGCAACGGTCTGACCCTGCTGGGCGTGGGCGCCCCGGAGCGGATGTAGACGTGACGGATGCCACGGCCCCGCGCCGACGACACACCGGGCGCTGGATCGCCGTCATCGTGGTCGCTGTCGTGCTGCTGGTCGGCGCGGTCGTGGCGGCGGAATTCATCGCGCGCTCGGTCGTCACCAGCACCGTGCGCTCTCTCGTGGTGCAGAACCTCGGGTTGCCCGAAGACCAGGATGTCGACGTGCAGGTGGCCGGCCTGGTGCTTCCGCAGGTGCTCGGCGGGCGGCTCGACGAGGTCGCCGTCTCTTCGAACGACGTCGCTCTGGGGCCTCTGCAGGGCGACGTGCTGGTGGATCTGCGGGGAGTGCCGGTGTCTCGCGGTTCCGCCGCCGACGGCGGTGTGGCGTCGGTGCGACTCGACAGGGAGCAGCTTCGCGCCCTGCTCGCGCAGCTCCCCGACGTTCCCGCGGGCACCGTCGACGTTGCGGCACCGGATGTCACCTTCGAGACGTCGCTGTCGCTGTTCGGGATCGCGATCCCCGTCGGAGTCGCCGTCACACCGGGCGCGGCCGAGGGTGACCTGACGCTGACGCCCACCTCGTTCACGGTGGGGGGAAACGTGATCGACGCCGACACGCTGCGAGGGCAGTTCGGTGGCATCGCCGATCCCGTGCTGCAGACGTCGAACCTGTGCATCGCCGATCGCCTGCCCGCCGGCCTCACCCTCACCGGTGCCACGGTGCAGGGGCTAGACCTCGTCGCGACCTTCGACATCGCCGGCGGGATCATCAGCGACCCCGCGCTGCAGAGCGACGGCACCTGCGGCTGAGCGCCGGTCACATGTCGACGGTGAGGAGTCCGGCTTCGACGAGCTGACTCAGGGTGAAGTCAACGGCGTGGTCCGGTTCGGCGAAACAGCGAGGCAAATCCGCCATGAGCTCGTACCGAGTGGACCCATCCGACGCGCGCCACAGGGCGGATGCCAGGGGACCGAGAATACGCAGAGTGCCTCGTCCGTCTACCTCCGAGGTGAGAACGGCGATCTGGTCGTCCGGTACGGTGCACCAGTCGACCACGTCCGAACGGCGGCGGTAGCGCACGTCCGTGGCGTGGGGGGCGGGATGTACCGGCGGAGCGGTGACGGTGGCTTCTCGTGCGTCTGCGGCATCTGCGGGGCATGTTTCACCGGTGAAGATGTCGTCGAGAAGGCTCGTGAGAAAGTGCGCTTCCGCGTAGGAGGCGCGCAGAACTCCTCCCGTTCGACGGATGAGCGAAGCCATGGTGCGTAATGGCGTCGGCATCGCGGCCAGAGCGCTGGATTGTTCGCTGAGGGTGACGAGGGCTTCCGTCAGCGGGACGTTGCTCAGACGGGCGCCGATGGTGTCCGGATCGCGATCGAGCAGAATGATCCGACGAACGTGCAGCTTGGCGCTCGGAAGCGGGAGCAATCCGAGACTGCGCGGAGGATGCTGCAGCTTGAATCGTTCTCCGGGCGTGATCACCGAAAGCGGCTTGCGGTACGGATGGACCGTGCCGTCCTCCTCGATGCCGATCGTCTCGTCGGAGACGTACCCCAAAGAACGGCCGAGGACCTTCGTGGCAGTCGTCTTCCCCGCACCTGAACGTCCAACCAGGACGACGACGCCTCCATCAGGAGCGGCTAGCCCAGCCGCGTGCAGCATCCACAGCTCACCGCGTCGGGCCGAGATGGCCGCGTGCGTCACGAGGCTCGAGAGGTCGGAGAGACTCTGACGCTCGTCTGCACTTGTCGGCGTTCGGACCGTGACGTCAGCGTCCGACCGCCGCCGAAGGCGGGCGTCGGCCCACGCGGCGGTGATTGCATGCCGACCGGCGGCGGGCAGCCCGTCGGTTGCAATGCCGACGCGCGCGCCAACGGCGGCCACGATGAGCGGGGTCTGAATCGGCGTGATCTGCACCGCCTCACCCTAAGGCGGCTCCGACCTGGAAGAGCGCGCCCGCCGGGGCTGCTGCGACGGGCGTCCTCTCGGCGCCCACCCCCCCGTCCGCTGACAGCGCGGGACGTGGCGAAATCCCCCCCCCGGCTCCGGCAGGCACGATGGCGGGCAGGTTCACCCCACAGGTGAATTCTCCTCGGTGCGCAGCGCATGGAGGCGAGGCACAGTGGCGAGCGATGGAGAACTGCTCCGGCATACCGGGGCTCGCGGGTCGAGCCTTCCACGGCGAGTCGGACACCGCAGAAATGGGACGCGCGAGCCGGTGCCGAGCGAACGACGAGACGAGTGTTCCGCCCACCCAGCTGAAGGACGGCACCGCGTCGAGGCCTCTGCTCGCACTTCACCCGCTCGGCTGCAGGGCGGGGCGCTGTTCCCTTCGAGTCGTGGGTTCGTAATGTCTGCATGCGCACGACCTGTGCAGCGGTGCCGACTTCCGAGGGAGACCACTGATGGATGAAGTAACCGTTCGTACCGATGCGACCCGCGACATCGGGGGACCGGAAGGGCCCAGCCGGCGCACGATCATGATCGGTGCGGCCTGGGCCGTGCCGGCGATCTCGATGGTGTCCGGAACGCCGGCATTCGCGGATTCCGTCGCTCGGGTCGTCACGATCAGCGGACCGGCCGGCGGCATCCCCGCCGCGAGCACTGTGCCCATCAGCGTTTCTGTCAAAGCCTCCGGTGCTGGTGTCTCTGCCGCCCCCGTCTCCCTGACTGCCCCGTCCCCCTCCTCATTCGCCAACGCGAGCGGTGTCACCGACGGGACCGGCACATATACAACCAACTTCACGCTGGGGCGCACCTGGGCCGCCCCAGGCTCGTCAGTCGTCCTCGGCGCCACCGCTGGATCAGACTCCACGTCTCAGTCTCTGACGGTGTTGGGTGCGAATGCGGTGGGGTGTGGGTTGGATCCGTCGGGGCGTTTGGGGACGTTGGCGCAGTCGGATTCGTCGGCGCGGTCGCAGCCGGTGCAGTTGTTGACGCAGTTCCCCTCGCCGATTGTGCAGGTGGCGGCTTCGAAGAAGACGAGTCAGGCGTCGGCGGTGTTGTTGGCGGATGGGACGGTGTGGACGACGGGGCGTACGAGTACGGCCAGTTGGGTGATGGGTCGTCCTCGTCGCGCAGCACGTGGTCGAAGGTTCCGGGGCTGTCGGGTGTGACGCAGATTGCGTCGGGGGCGTTGACGTTCTATGCGTTGGCCGGGGGGAAGATCTGGGCGTGGGGCGATAACTGGTTCGGCACTGTCGGCGACGGGACGACGCGGAATCAGCGGAATACGCCGGTGCAGGTGTCGGGTATCACGACGGCGACGCAGGTGGCGGCGGGGGCGCAACAGGCGTACGCGTTGTTGTCGGACGGTTCGGTGAAGGGTTGGGGTCGCGGTGACGCCGGCTTCGGCGCGGGCGCGACGGCGGACCAGGGCGCCCCGATCACGGTGTCGGGGCTGTCGAACGTGCAGCAGATCGCCGCCGGTGGTGGCGTGGGGTACGCCCTCATGTCGAATGGGACGTTGCGGTCGTGGGGGGCAAACTACGCCGGTCAGGCCGGTCAGGGTCAGCCGACGTCGAACAGTCCGCTGCCGATGGGAACCGTGCAGGGCGCGAGCGGGTCTCTCACTGGTGTTGCGCAGGTCGTGGCGGGTGGCACCACCGGGTACGCGGTGATGACGGACAAGTCCGTGACGGCGTGGGGTGGTAACGACCAGGCTCAGATCGGTGACGGGTCGACCACGACGCGCTTGAGCGCGGTGGCGGTGTCGGGTCTGTCGAACGTGACCACCCTCAGCGGAACGGGGTCGTCGGCGTTCGCGAAGACCTCCGACGGGAAAGTGTGGGGGTGGGGTGACAACACCGCCGGGCAGCTCGGCGATGGCACCACCACCAACCGTGCTACCCCGACGCAGTTGACCCCCGTGTCGGGGCAGACGGTGAGCACCATCATCACCGCCTCCGTCACCACCAGCGCCACCTACTTCCTCACGGCTTCGTCCACGCTGGCGCTGACCGTTCCTGTGCCGGCCCCGGCAGGGTCTGCATCGGTCGTGCAAGCCAAGGTCACGGCGAATTCGTCCGGCGTCGCGGGCGCAACCGTGGACTTCTCCACCTCCGGTTCGGCTGCGCTGAGCGCGTCGTCCGTGAGCACCGATTCGAGCGGCAACGCTTCGGTGACCATCACTCCCGGCGCTTGGACCAATCCCGGGGCGAGCATCCTCGTCTCGGCCTCCACGAGCAACTCGTCGATGAGCCAGACGACGACGGTGTTGGGTGCGAATGCGGTGGGGTGTGGGTTGGATCCGTCGGGGCGTTTGGGGACGTTGGCGCAGTCGGATTCGTCGGCGCGGTCGCAGCCGGTGCAGTTGTTGACGCAGTTCCCCTCGCCGATTGTGCAGGTGGCGGCTTCGAAGAAGACGAGTCAGGCGTCGGCGGTGTTGTTGGCGGATGGGACGGTGTGGACGACGGGGGCGTACGAGTACGGCCAGTTGGGTGATGGGTCGTCCTCGTCGCGCAGCACGTGGTCGAAGGTTCCGGGGCTGTCGGGTGTGACGCAGATTGCGTCGGGGGCGTTGACGTTCTATGCGTTGGCCGGGGGGAAGATCTGGGCGTGGGGCGATAACTGGTTCGGCACTGTCGGCGACGGGACGACGCGGAATCAGCGGAATACGCCGGTGCAGGTGTCGGGTATCACGACGGCGACGCAGGTGGCGGCGGGGGCGCAACAGGCGTACGCGTTGTTGTCGGACGGTTCGGTGAAGGGTTGGGGTCGCGGTGACGCCGGCTTCGGCGCGGGCGCGACGGCGGACCAGGGCGCCCCGATCACGGTGTCGGGGCTGTCGAACGTGCAGCAGATCGCCGCCGGTGGTGGCGTGGGGTACGCCCTCATGTCGAATGGGACGTTGCGGTCGTGGGGGGCAAACTACGCCGGTCAGGCCGGTCAGGGTCAGCCGACGTCGAACAGTCCGCTGCCGATGGGAACCGTGCAGGGCGCGAGCGGGTCTCTCACTGGTGTTGCGCAGGTCGTGGCGGGTGGCACCACCGGGTACGCGGTGATGACGGACAAGTCCGTGACGGCGTGGGGTGGTAACGACCAGGCTCAGATCGGTGACGGGTCGACCACGACGCGCTTGAGCGCGGTGGCGGTGTCGGGTCTGTCGAACGTGACCACCCTCAGCGGAACGGGGTCGTCGGCGTTCGCGAAGACCTCCGACGGGAAAGTGTGGGGGTGGGGTGACAACACCGCCGGGCAGCTCGGCGATGGCACCACCACCAACCGTGCTACCCCGACGCAGTTGACCCCCGTGTCGGGGCAGACGGTGAGCACCATCATCACCGCCTCCGTCACCACCAGCGCCACCTACTTCCTCGTGAAGACGGCGTGAGGACGCGAGCGGGACCCGGGTTCTCGGGTTCCGCTCGCTGGTCGAGGCGATGAATTGTGAGAAGGCGGATCAGACATGGGCCCAGAGAAGAACGACCGGCAGGGCTGGCGCTCATCTCAGCAGGTGGGTCCGCTCGTTCCCCGACGTGCCGTTCTGACGTCCGCCGCGATCGCGGTGCCGGTGGTGATGGTGACAGTGGCTACTCCGGCGTTCGCGTCGAGCGGACAACTCCTGCCCACGGTTCGCCTTCTGCGGTCGTCCGTGCTCGCGGGTGAGGTCATCGCGTTGGAAGTGGAGGTTCGCGACGACACGGGCGCCCCGTCAGCGGGTGTATCTGTGATGCTCTCCGTCGACGGGGCCGCAGGCGTCATCGATTCAGGTGACGGCATCACCGACGGCCGTGGCATCCTCTCCGCACTCCTCTGGGTGGAAGTGGGTATCAAGCCGGGTACGGGGGTCGTCACCGCCATGACGGCGTCGGCGCATGCGTCGGCGACCTTCGAAGTCGTCGACGACATCCTCATCCGCCACTCGATCGATGGAACGACGACTCGGGTCGTGGCGCTTCCGCACGGAGATCAGACGCAGTTCCGAGTTGCGGAAAACCGGGGTATGTCGCACAGTGACCTTCAGCCCACCGGGCGCTGGGTCCGTTCGGGTGATGTGCTCACCTTCGACGTCGAAGGGTCCCCGACCTGGTGGCTGGAGGCGGTGATCGGATCCCGCGGGCCGATGGCCGTCTTTCGCAGCGACGGCACGGTCGACTTCGAGCGCACGGTTCTGCGAGGTGGCCGCACGACCCTGACCGCGAAGCGCGACGGATTGCTCTTCCTCGTGAATCACAGCGAGTGGTCTGCCGTCGTCGTGGACATCTCCGGGGGGAACGCTCATCCCGTCTGGATCGACGGATCCACCGACCCCGCCGACTTCGGGCGGCAAATGCAGGCGTTCGCCGCCGCGCCCGTCGTCACACACGTCTCTCAGCGCGTCTTCGCCGACATCCAGAGGAGCGTGCTCGATACGCCCGACGTGGCACGCGCATACGATCCCGGCGAGATATGTGCGCGATTGGATCGCGTCCGCAGCCACACGGACGACGTCTACGGACTCCGCTACGGGGCGGTTGGCGTCGCGCGAAAACATCCCGGCCGCGTCTACATCGCTGGCCCCGACTCGGGCGGCGCGTACGCCTTCGCGACCGAGGGGTGGCTTTCCCTGCACGTGAGCCACGGAGCGAGCGCTGCATTGGCTTCGGGGTCGGATCAATGGGTCTTGTGGCACGAGATCGGTCACACTTATCAGACCCTCGACTACACCTGGAGCGGCTTGCTCGAGGTGACGGTCAACATCTCGTCGTTGGCCATCGAACAGCGGGATCGAGGGAGCAACACCCTCGATCGGTCGCCCGACGTTCAGGAGCGCTTGACCAGATACTTCGCCCAGCCCATCGTGGACCGACGGTTCGCCGACCTCGTCAGCGAAAGCCCCTTCTTCCCGTTGATGATGTTCGACCAGCTTCGGCGGTCGTTCGGGGAAGGCTTCTACCCGGCCGTGAGCCAGGCGTATCGCATCCGCCGCGCGACAGGCGAACGAGCCCCCCTCTCGGATCAAGAGAAGATCGACCTGTTCGCGGAGGTCACTTCCGAAGTGGCGGGTCGCGACCTGGGGCCCTTCTACACGCAGTGGGGGCTCGGTGTCTCCCGTTCGTCGCTCGCGATCGCGGCGAGCAGGGCGCCGCTCGCGAAAGACATCTGGACTGCCCTGCTGTCGAACGACTCACCGGTCGAAGGGAACGTGCCTTACGGTCCGCCGACCGGGAGTCTTTCGGGCGTACCCCGGTCCGTGTACTTGGGCCAGACGGACACGGCGGGCGTGCGGGTGACCTCTCCGACGGAATCCGACGGGAGCCGGTGCGACGTCGTCCGAACCGGCGTCGTGGCGGCGCAGATCGGTTCGAATGCTGGACGGGTGTTCGCGGTGCTGCGCGCGAGGGACGGCGCGTCGGAAGCGTTGACGCAGCCCGTTGATGTCACCGCGGTGTCGGTCCTGGAATTCGTCGGCCTCGCGGATGTCATGGTCGGCTCGATCGGCCTCAGCGCCGATGGGAAGCGGCTCGTCGCCACATCCCTTGGGAACCCCGCTCATTCGTACTTCTCGGGTACGACCTACTACCGGGTCGATGTCCTCACCTCCGCGGGCCGGGTGGTGTCGTCGGCCACAGTGCGGGGAGAAGACTCCGCCGCATCGGTCGTGAGCGCCCTGAACGGTCTCGTCCTGCCTGACGAAGCGATGCTCGTCGTGAGGTCCGCGGAACCGACACGGGTGCGGATATATCAGGATGATCAGCCGGCGGGCACACTCACGCAGACAACGCAGATCGTCCGCACGGTGGACGGCCGCTTCGCCATCTGACCCCGCTCGGTGCGGCGGTCGATCCGCGGGGGAAGGGAGCGGCATACGCCGTGCCCTAGACTGCAAGCACCACCTTCTCGCGTGACTCTCCGCGGAGGTGGGAGCCGTGATCCGCGGCCGTCGCGTCGCCGCAAACCCGATTGGTCCCCCTGTGTCCGCCTCGCACTCCGCGCTCGTGCCCGAGTGGCTCACCGCCCCGGCCCACGCGAACGAGCTCGTCGCCCCTGTCTGGCCCGCATCCGCCCGTCGCGTCGACGACGGCTCGGTCGAGATCGGCGGGGTGTCGGTCTTCGACCTGCGCGACCGCTTCGGCACACCGCTCTACGTGCTCGACGAAAACGAGGTGCGCGCGCACGCGAGCCGTGCACGCGCCGCTTTCGACTCCGCCGCCGAACGACACGGCATCCGGGCCCGCGTCTACTACGCAGGCAAGGCGTTCCTCTCGACCGAGGTCGTGCGCTGGGTCGTCGACGAGGGGCTCTCCGTCGATGTCTGCACCCGCGGCGAACTCGAGGTCGCCCTCGCGGCGGGAGCCGAGCCCGGGGGTCTGGGCTTCCACGGCAACAACAAGAGCGTCGGCGAGCTCGAGCGCGCGGTCGAGGTCGGCATCGGCTCGGTCGTCGTCGACAGCCCCATCGAGATCGAGCGCCTGGCTGCCATCGCCGATCGTCGCGGAGCGGTGCAGTCGGTCCTCGTGCGCGTGCGCACCGGCGTCCACGCCGAGACCCACGCGTTCCTCGCCACCGCACACGAAGACCAGAAGTTCGGCTTCTCGCTCGAGGGCGCGGTCGAGGCCGTCGCGCGCATCCGCGAGCTCCCGAGCCTGCGGTTCGTCGGGCTCCACGCGCACATCGGTTCGCAGATCTTCGACTCCTCCGGCTTCCGCGAGTCGGCGGCGCGACTGGTCGACCTGCACGCCGATCTGCTGGCCGGAGGAGAGATCCCGCTGCTCAACGTCGGCGGCGGATTCGGCATCTCGTACACCTCCGTCGACGACCCCAAGCCCATCGAAGAGATCGCCGACGGCATCCTGGATGCCATCGCCGACGAGTGCGCGGTGCGTGGCATCCCGATGCCCGACGTCGCCACCGAACCCGGCCGCGTCATCGTCGGCCAGGCCGGGGTCACCCTCTACGAGGTGGGAACGGTCAAGACCGTCGCGGCATCCGAGGACCTCGAGCGCACCTACGTCAGCGTCGACGGCGGCATGAGCGACAACGCCCGCCCCGCCCTGTACGGCGCCGACTTCTCGGCACGTCTGGTGTCGCGGGTGAGCCACGAGGAGCCGGCGCTCGCGCGCGTCGTCGGCCGGCACTGCGAGTCGGGCGACATCGTCGTCGATGCCGAATACCTCCCGCGCGACGTGACCCCGGGCGACCTGCTCGGCGTCCCCGCGACCGGCGCCTACTGCTTCTCGCTCGCGAACAACTACAACTACACCCCCCGTCCGCCGGTCGTCGCCGTCCGAGACGGACACGCGCGCGTCATCGTCCGCGGCGAGACCGTCGACGACCTGCTCTCGCGCGACGCCGGCCTCACGGCATCCGACACGACCGCCACACCCCACGGAGACACCGAATGACCGACTACCGCACGCTCCGCGTGGCGCTCCTCGGCGCCGGCGCCGTCGGCTCGCAGGTCGCCGATCTGCTGCTCAAGCACGGCGACGAACTCGCCGATCGCGCGGGCGCGAAGCTCGAGCTCGCCGGCATCGCGGTGCGCAACCTCGACTCCAAGCGCGACGCCGACCTGCCCCGCGAGCTCTTCACGACGGATGCCGAGACCCTCATCGTCGGCAGCGACATCGTCATCGAGCTGATGGGCGGCATCGAGCCGGCCCGCACGCAGGTGCTGCACGCGATCGCCTCGGGCGCCGATGTCGTCACGGCGAACAAGGCGCTGCTGGCCACCCACGGGTCCGAGGTCTTCGAGGCCGCCGACCAGGTCGGCGCCGAGGTGTATTACGAGGCCGCCGCCGCCGGTGCCATCCCGATCATCCGGCCGCTGCGCGACTCGCTCGCCGGCGACCGCGTCGTGCGCATCATGGGCATTGTCAACGGCACGACGAACTACATCCTCGACCGCATGGACACCGAGGGCGCCGACTTCGCCGACGTGCTCGCGCAGGCGCAGGCCCTCGGGTACGCGGAGGCCGACCCCACCGCCGACGTCGAGGGCTACGACGCCGCGCAGAAGGCCGCGATCCTCGCCAGCCTCGCGTTCCACACCACCGTCCCCTTGGATGCCGTGCACCGCGAGGGCATCACCGCGGTCGACGCCGCGATGATCGAGTCGGCGCGTCACGCCGGCTACGTGATCAAGCTCCTCGCCGTCTGCGAGCGCCTCACGGCCGAGGACGGCTCGGAATCGATCTCCGTGCGCGTCTACCCCGCGCTCGTCGAGCGCACCCACCCGCTCGCGAGCGTCCACGGCGCGAACAACGCCGTGTTCGTCCAGGCCGAAGCCGCGGGCGACCTCATGTTCTACGGCGCCGGTGCCGGCGGCGTGCAGACCGCCTCCGCCGTGCTCGGCGACGTCGTCTCGGCCGCGCGCCGCCACATCGCCGGCGGCGTGGGCGTGGGGGAGTCGACCCGTGCGAACCTCCCCGCCGTGCCGATCGGACACGTCATCACGCGCTACCAGATCACCCTCGAGGTCGACGACAAGCCGGGCGTGCTCGCCACCGTCGCCGGCATCCTCAGCGAAGGACGCGTGTCAATCGCGACCGTCGAGCAGACCGTCATCGAGGCGGACCAGACCACTCAGACCGGCGGCTCCGCCCGCCTGGTCATCGGAACACACAAGGCCCGCGAGCAGGACCTGAGCGAGACCGTCGAGCGTCTCGCCGCGAGCGGCGTCGTCGAGCGCGTGGTGTCCGTGCTGCGCGTGGAAGGGAACTGATTATGGCTCACCTCTGGCGCGGAGTCCTCCGCGAATACGCCGACCGCCTGGGCGTCACCGACGCCTCCACCGTCGTCACGCTCGGCGAGGGCGGTACGCCCCTCATCCCCGCTCCCGCCCTGTCGCGTCGCACCGGCGCCGATGTCTGGGTGAAGTTCGAGGGCATGAACCCCACCGGTTCGTTCAAGGACCGCGGCATGACCGTCGCGCTCTCGCGCGCCGTCGAGCACGGCGCCAAGGCGGTCATCTGCGCCTCCACGGGCAACACCTCGGCCTCGGCCGCCGCATATGCCGCGCACGCCGGCATCACCGCCGCCGTCCTCGTGCCCGAGGGCAAGATCGCCATGGGCAAGCTCAGCCAGGCCGTGGCCCACAACGGTCGGCTCATCCAGATCCGCGGCAACTTCGACGACTGTCTCGAGATCGCTCGCGAGCTCGCCGATCACTACCCGGTGCACCTGGTCAACTCGGTCAACCCGGATCGCATCGAGGGTCAGAAGACCGCGGCGTACGAGGTCGTCGAGCAGCTCGGCGACGCCCCCGACTTCCACTTCATCCCGGTGGGCAACGCCGGCAACTACACCGCCTACTCGCGCGGCTACCGCGAGGAGGCCGCGCGCGGCGTCGCGACGCGCGTGCCCCGCATGTTCGGCTTCCAGGCCGCCGGCTCGGCCCCGCTCGTGCGCGGCGAGGTCGTGAAGAACCCCGAGACGATCGCCAGCGCGATCCGCATCGGCAACCCCGCCTCGTGGGAGCTGGCGCTCGAAGCGCGCGACGCCACCGACGGCTACTTCGGCGCGATCGACGACGCCGGCATCCTCGAGGCGCAGAAGATCCTCGCCGGCGAGGTGGGCGTCTTCGTCGAGCCCGCCTCGGCGATCAGCGTCGCGGGTCTGCTCGAGCGCGCCGAGGCGGGCCTCGTCCCCGCCGGGGCGAAGGTCGTGCTGACCGTCACCGGCCACGGTCTGAAGGACCCCCAGTGGGCTCTCCGCCAAGCCGACGGCTCCGACGTCACGCCCACCGTCGTCGACGCGACCACCTCGGAGGTCGCCTCCGTGCTCGACCTGCAGCCGGTGACCGCGTGAGCTCAGGCCCCGGTCGCCGGGTCGCGGTCCGCGTTCCCGCCACGAGCGCGAACCTCGGCCCCGGCTTCGACACCCTCGGTCTGGCGCTGAGCGTCTACGACGACCTCGTCGTCGAGCAGATCGACGACGGCCGCCTCGAGATCGAGGTCTCGGGCGAGGGCACAGTCGACGTGCCGCGCGACGCGTCGCACCTCGTCGTGCGCGCGATGGCGCACACGTACGCATCGGTCGGCCGTACCCTCCCCGGGCTGCGGCTGACCGCCCACAACGTCATCCCGCACGGGCGCGGCATGGGGTCATCGGGGGCGGCGGTGGTCGCCGGCATCCTGGCAGCCAAGGGCCTTCTCGAGGGCGAGGCGCACTTCAGCGATGTCGATCTGCTGCGCTTGGCCACCGAGATGGAGGGGCACCCCGACAACGTCGCGCCCGGCCTCTTCGGCGGTCTCACGATCGCGTGGATGGATGCCGAGGGCCCGCAGCACAAGCAGCTCATCGTGCACCGCGGTGTGTCGCCGCTGGTGTTCGTGCCGAGCTTCACGATGTCGACCGCCGTCGCCCGCAGCCTGCAGCCGCTGCAGGTGCCGCGAGAAGACGCCGTGTTCAACGTCTCTCGTTCGGCGCTGCTGATCGCCGCGATGACGCAGAGCCCCGAGCTGCTGATGGCCGCCACCGAAGACAAGCTGCACCAGAACTATCGCGCGCAGGCGATGCCCGAGACCGACCGCCTCGTGCGCGCGCTCCGCGCCGAGGGATACGCGGCCGTCGTCTCGGGCGCCGGCCCGAGCGTGCTGGTGCTCGCCGACGGGCCGGGGCAGCGCCTCGCGGCAGCGGATCTTATGGCATCCGTGGTCGACACCCCGTGGCAGGCGCTCATGCTCGCCGTCGACGTCAAGGGTGGTACAGTGAAAAACGCAGAGGGTTCCGCGTAACTTCGCGAATCTGAGCCTCTGCACCACTGCGAAATCCGCAACACATCGCGAACCCGGTATCGGCTGCAATCTCCCGAACCGCTGGTGTCTCTTCGTCTGCGATCTGCACGCCGAAGCGCGATCTGACACGTTTCATTCTGAGGAGCACTCGTGGAGTCCATCTCCGAGACCCAGTCCGTCGACGCGCCCGAGGGCGCTGAGAACCCCGCCGACGAGCAGCCCACGGCTGACGCGCAGGGCGCCGACAACCCGGGCACCGACACCCCGGGCACCGACATCGATCAGGCCGCAGGCGAGGCCGAGCCGACCGAGGGCACGGATGCCCCGGATGCCGCTTCGTCCGACGCCGACGCGCAGCCCGAGGCGCTGTTCACCGACGAGGCGCTCGCCGCCGCCGAGTCGCCGGCTGGTGCCCCCGACGCCGCGCCGGCCGACGCCGCTACCGCCGAGCAGTCGGCCGAGGCCCCCGCCGCCGAGCCGGCCGAGGCCGCTGCGCCGGTCGAGGAGCCCGCGCCGGCCGAGGAGCCCGCGCCGGCCGAGGAGCCCGCGCCGGCCGAGAAGCCCGCCCGCGCCCCGCGCAAGCGCGCTCCCCGTCGTGCGACCACCGCGACCGCCAAAGAGAAGGCCGCTGCCGAGGCAGCTGCCGCCGAAGCAGCTGCCGCCGAAGCCGCTGCCGCCGAGGCTGCCGCTGCCGACCCCGCGGACGCCGCCGAGAAGCCCGCCGCCGAGGGTGCAGACGCGCCCGCCGCCGAGGTGACCGCTCCTGAGGCCGCGTCAGACGAGACGCCCACCACCCCGGTCACCACGGCCGCCGACGTGGCCGACGACGTCGCGGCCTCGACCGAGACGCCGGTCGCCGACGCCGAGACGCCCGCGGCGGATGCCGTCGCACCGCAGGCCGACACGGCTGATGCACAGTCCGGTGAGGCCGCCGAGGGTGACGCAACGGCATCCGAGACCGCCGAGCAGGCCGACGAGGCTCCGGCCCGCGGCCGTGGCCGCAGCCGTTCGCGCTCGCGCAACCGCAACCGGCCCGACGCAGCCGCCGACAAGGCCGAGGCTCCCGTCGACGAGGCCGACGCCGCGCAGCAGGGTGCGCAGCGCGACAACGCGCCGCAGAACGCCCCGCGCGAGAACACCGCCCGCGAGAACACCGCCCGCGAGAGCGCGCAGCAGGGCGGCGCGCAGCGTGACAACGCGCCGCAGGGCGGCGCACAGCGCGACAACGCGCAGCAGAACGGCCAGCAGGCTCAGCAGCAGCAAGGAGCGGCGAACAGCCGCAACCGTCAGCGCAACAAGCGTCGCGGCCAGAACACCACGGGCGACGAGTTCGAGACCGAGATCGGCGAAGACGACGTCCTCATCCCCATCGCCGGTGTCCTCGATGTGCTCGACAACTACGCGTTCGTGCGCACCACCGGTTACCTCCCCGGCCCGAGCGACGTCTACGTCTCGCTCGGCCAGGTGAAGAAGTACAACCTGCGCAAGGGTGACGCGGTCGTCGGCGCCATCAAGCAGCCCCGCGAGGGCGACCAGCAGGGACGCCAGAAGTACAACGCGCTCGTGCAGGTCGACTCGATCAACGGTCTGTCGGTCGACGATGCCGCCGCACGCGTCGAATTCAACAACCTCACCCCGCTGTACCCCCAGGAGCGTCTGCGCCTGGAGACCGGACCCGAGAAGCTCACGCAGCGCATCATCGACCTGGTCGCACCTGTCGGCAAGGGCCAGCGCGGCCTCATCGTCGCGCCCCCGAAGGCCGGCAAGACGATCGTTCTGCAGCAGATCGCGAACGCGATCGCCACGAACAACCCCGAGGTCCACCTCATGGTCGTGCTCGTCGACGAGCGCCCCGAAGAGGTCACCGACATGCAGCGCACGGTGCGCGGCGAGGTCATCGCCTCGACCTTCGACCGCCCCGCCGAAGACCACACCACGGTCGCCGAGCTGGCCATCGAGCGTGCGAAGCGCCTGGTGGAACTCGGTCGCGACGTCGTCGTGCTGCTCGACTCGATCACCCGCCTCGGTCGCGCGTACAACCTCGCCGCCCCCACCTCGGGACGTGTGCTGAGCGGTGGCGTCGACGCTTCGGCCCTGTACCCGCCCAAGCGCTTCTTCGGCGCGGCACGCAACATCGAGAACGGCGGCTCTCTCACGATCCTCGCCACCGCGCTGGTCGAGACCGGTTCGAAGATGGATGACGTGATCTTCGAGGAGTTCAAGGGCACGGGCAACAGCGAGCTGCGCCTGAACCGCCAGCTCGCCGACAAGCGCATCTTCCCCGCGGTCGACGTCAACGCCTCCAGCACGCGCCGCGAGGAGATGCTGCTGTCGAACGACGAGGTCAAGATCACCTGGAAGCTCCGCCGCGCACTCGCCGGCCTTGAGCCGCAGCAGGCCCTGGAAGTCGTGCTCGGCAAGCTCAAAGAGACGCAGTCGAACGTCGAGTTCCTCGTGCAGATGCAGAAGTCGATCCCGGCGCCCGCGCGCGGCGGTGACGACAACAGCATCCGCTGACCCGGGGCGCAGACGCGATGTCGGTGCCCGCGATGTTCGAGTCGGTGCGCGGCCTCCTGGACGAGCACAAAGCCGTTCAGGAGGAGCTCTCCGACCCGGCCGTGCACGCCGACGCCGCGCGGGCCAAGCGCGTCAACCGGCGCTACGCCGAGCTGTCGCGCATCGTCGCCGCGCATGACGCCTGGGTCTCGGCATCCGACGATCTGGATGCCGCCCGCGAGCTCGCGAAAGAAGACGCGGCGTTCGCCGACGAGGTGCCGGCGTTGGAGGAGCGGGTCGCCGAGACGCAGGAGCGTCTGCGGCGTCTGCTCATCCCGCGCGACCCCGACGACGCGCGCGACGTGATCATGGAGATCAAGGGCGGCGAGGGCGGGGCCGAGAGCGCCCTGTTCGCGGCCGACCTGTTGCGGATGTACCTGCAGTACGCGGCATCCATGGGCTGGAAGACGGAGCTGCTCGAACGCACCGAATCCGACCTCGGCGGCTACAAAGACGTGCAGGTCGCGATCAAGGGCTCATCCAGCGACCCGGCGCAGGGCGTATGGGCGCACCTGAAGTACGAGGGCGGCGTGCACCGCGTGCAGCGCGTGCCGGCCACCGAGTCGCAGGGACGTATCCACACCTCGACGACAGGCGTGCTGGTCTTCCCCGAGGTCGACGAGCCCGAAGAGGTCGCGATCGACCCGAACGACCTCAAGATCGACGTGTTCCGCTCGTCGGGCCCCGGCGGGCAGTCGGTGAACACCACCGACTCGGCCGTGCGCATCACCCACGTGCCCACCGGGATCGTCGTGTCGATGCAGAACGAGAAGTCGCAGCTGCAGAACCGCGAGGCCGGAATGCGCGTGCTGCGCGCCCGCCTGCTCGCCAAGCAGCAGGAGGAGCGGGATGCCGTCGCCGCGGACGCGCGCCGCTCGCAGATCCGCGGCATGGACCGCTCCGAGCGCATCCGCACCTACAACTTCCCCGAGAACCGCATCGCCGACCACCGCACCGGCTACAAGGCGTACAACCTCGATCAGGTGATGGACGGCGCCCTCGGCCCCATCATCGAGTCGGCGATCACCGCCGACGAGGAGGCGCGTCTGGCGGCTCTCGCCGGCGAGTGAAACCCCGCGCTCTCGAGGCCCGCTCGTCGTGGAGCCCGTTCTCTGTCGTTGACTTGCGCCACGTGCCTGCGCGCTGGCGCATTCCGTGTGCATACGGCGCGCGTCACGTCGGGGGCGTCGCGCTCTCGAGGCCCGCTCGTCGTGGAGCCCGTTCTCTGTCGATGACTTGCGCCACGTGCCCGCGCGCTGGCGCATTCCGTGTGCATACGGCGCGCGTCACGTCGGGGAGTGTGGTGGCCAGGGGAGAAGCGTGGTCGGCAGGGTGACTTGCGCCGTATGTTCGCGCGCTCGCTCGTTTGCCGTGCATATGGCGCAAGTCAATGCAGGGGCGGGAGGGAGCTGTGAACAACTCCGAGGGGATGACGGCCGGGAGCGACAGGATGTCGTGATGTCATCGACCCCCTCCCACGCTTTCGCATCCGGTGCGGCTCGCCGGGCCGGTGCGACACGTCGATTCGTCGACGCACCGCAGTGGGATCGCCCATTCCACGGTGTCCGGATGCCGAGGACGAGCCCGGACGCCCTGGCGCACCCGGCGACCCAGCGCGAGCAGCATTTGCTCGCTCATGCGGATGCCTACCGCACAGTCATGGGGCGCGACGCGTTCTTCTCACACACCACCGCCGCGCTCTTGTGGGGTCTTCCCCTGCCGCCTCTGTCGGACGACGACCTGCACGTCGCCGTCCTCGCCCCCTCCCGCGCGCCGGCGGGACGAGGCGTTCGGGGGCACCAGCTCCACCGACGCGGCGTCCGGGTCGTCGAGAGCGAGCCGGGGGTCCGTCTCGCCGATCCGGCGACGACGTGGTCGCTCCTCGGGTCGAGGCTTCGGCATCCGTACGACCTCGTGGCGGTCGGGGATGCCATCGTGTCTCCGGTGCGCGTCGCCGGACCGCACGGAGGGGTCGTCCGCGACGCGCTGGCGTCGATCGAAGACCTGGGGCGGGTGGTCGAGGATGTTTGCAAACGCCGGGGCATCATCGCCGTCCGCGAGGCCCTGCCCCGCGTGCGGTCGGGAGTGCGGTCGCGAACGGAGACCTGGACGAGGCTGACTCTCGTCGACGGCGGGCTCCCCGAGCCCGTGTTGAATCACGACGTCTACGACGGTGCGGGGTTCGTCGCGTGCGTCGATCTCGCCTACCCCGACCAGCGCGTCGGTGTCGAGTACGAGGGCGATCAGCACCGGACGGACCCCGCGCAGTGGCAGCGCGATCTCGAACGATACGAGCGACTCGCCGCCGCGGGATGGCGCATAGTGCGGGTCACTCGCGATGTCCTCTTCCAGCGCCCCGGTCTCCTCGTCCGTCTGGTGGCGGACGCGTGCGGGTCGCGCCGCCACTGACTTGCGGCGAATGCCCGCCGGCCGGCTCAAAAGGCGAGCATATGGCGCAAGCCACCGGGAGGGTCGCGGGCCGTACGGCCGGGTGGGGGTCAAGCGGGCCGTACGGCCGGGTGGGGGTCAGGCGGGCCGGACGGGCGGGCGGGTGGGCGCTCAGGCGTCCCAGACGGGCGGGTGGGGGAGCGGGCCGCGACGGTGCTCGAGCTGCGCGGCGAGCGACAGCAGGGTGGCCTCGCCGCCGGGACGGCCGACGAGCTGCACCGACACGGGGTGGCCCGTGGCATCCGTCGTCACGGGCATCGTCAGGGCGGGCAGGCCCGCGACGTTGACGAAACTCGAATACGGCGCGTACTCGACCTGCATCGCGAAGGTGCGCTCGGGGGAGTGGCCCGCGTACGCGCCCACCGGCTGCGGACGCTGGGCCAGCGCGGGCATGAGCACGGCATCGAACGCAGCGAACTCGGCGATCGTCCGACGCTCGAAGGCACGCGCTGACGCCAGCGCACCGAGCAGTTCCAGCGACGACAGACGCCGTCCCTCCCGCACGAGCCAGGCCGTCAGCGGCTCGACGAGGGTCATGTCGTCGTCGCTGAGCGGAATGCGCGCGGCGCTCGCGCGCCACAGCACGCGAAAGAGCGCGGCATAGCCGAATGGATGCCACGCGGCATCCCCCACCGCGTGTCCGGTGTCGCTCAGCCAGTCGGCGGCCGTGTCGAACGCGGCGCGCGCGTCGCTGTCGAGCACGATGTCCTCGTCGTCGTCCCAGGGCGAGACGGTCGTGACGCCCACCCTCAGGTGGCCGGGATCGCGGCGTGCCGCGTCGACGAACGGGCCGGAGCCGGGAGCGGCCGTGGCGTACGTGAAGGGCGCGAGAGCGACCAGGGCGTCGAGCAGCAACGCGGCGTCTTCGGTGCTGCGCGCGATCGGGCCCGTGACCGACAGGCCGTCGGGGGAGTCGAACCCCGACCCGAGGGGCAGGCGACCCCGCGATGGTTTGAGGCCGACCACGCCCACCGTGGCCGAGGGGATGCGGATCGATCCGCCGCCGTCGGAGCCCACGGCGGCGGGCAGGAGCCCCGCCGCCACGGCGACGGCTGCTCCGCCGCTGGATCCCCCGGCGCTGGCCGTCGGGCGCCACGGGTCGCGGGCGGGCGGGTGGATGAGCGGCTCGGTGAAGCCGGTGAGCCCGAACTCCGACGTGCTGGTCTTGCCGAGGTTGACGGCGCCGGCGGCGTCGAGAGCCTCGGCGAGAGGATCGGATGCCGTCGGCACCAGGTGAGCGCGGGAGCGCGAGCCGTACCGGGTAGGGACGCCGGCGCGGGCCACGAGGTCTTTGTCGGCGAGAGGTACGCCCCACAACGCACCCCGGGTGGGCGAGGCCGAGACGTCGGTCGCGCGACGGAGCGCGGCATCCGGGGTCACCTCCGCGAAGGCGCCGAGGTCGGACCACCGGGCGATGCGGTCGAGGTAATGCCTCGCGAGCTCGCTCGGGCCGACGGAGCCCTCGCGGAGGGCGGCGATCTGCGCGACCAGCGAGAGGTCGTGCAGGGGTGCCATGCATCGAGCCTACGGTGGACGGTCGCGAGGACGCCACGGGAGCCGGCGCGGAAAGAAGCGGCGGACGACGTTCAGCCGGCGCGTTCCCAGGCGGTCGCATCGTCCTCGAGCTGCGCGAGCACCTCGCGCGGCGTCATGCCGAGGTGTTGCCGGAACGCCCGGTGCAGGTGAGAGAGGTCGCTGAAGCCCCACTTCGCGGCCAGATGGGTCATCGTCACTTGACCGCGTTCGGCGCGCAACTCGTCGGCGCATCCCCGCACGCGCACCTGCATCACCGTCTGTCCGTACGTGAGCTCTGCGTCTTCGTACAGCTGGTGGAGCTTTCGCACCGAAATGGCGAAATGCCGCGCGGTGGCCGCCGGCGAGGTGTCGACGAAGCGCACGTGGCGCTCGAGATGGTGTTCGATGCTTCCGCGCAGGAGCTGCGGTCCGCCCTGGGTCTCGCCGAGCGCCCGCACGGACGACCCGTGCGAGAGGGCCCTGCTCAACGACGCGACGGCGGTGCCGACGGCATCCGCTTCTCCCTCGCTCATCGTGGCGGCGTGCGCCCACGACGCACGCAGGGTGTCGGCGACGACCGCCCCCAGACCCGAAGCGCCCGAGAAACGGCGTGCGGTCGCGGTTCGGCGGAGGTCGTCCGAGACCTTCTCGGCGGGCAGGCGGAACGATACCGTCCGCCACGAGTCGAGATAGTCGAGGGTGAAGGGTCTGGTGGCATCCACGATCGAGAACGTCCCGGGGCCCGACATCTCACGACGACCGTCTTGCGCGACCACGCACCGTCCACTGAGCATGAGATTGAGGAACACGACGTCTTCCGAGACCCGTCGCACCTCCTCCGGGCCATGGTGGATGACCTGGGCGACGGTGGCGATCTCCGCGCCGTTGGTCTCTCCGAACGGGCGCGTTTCGACATGGCCCGCAAGGCCCGTGCGGGGCCAGTCGTCGCGGGCGCCGCGAGCGGCGGGACGCAATGGCGTGAACGCGGCGCACACCACCTCGCGCCAGTAGGCGTACTGCTCCGCCGGCGGTCTCTCGCGCGTGTCCCAGCGCTGCATGGGTTCCTCCTCGGCGCCCGGGTGCGGGCGCGAAACGGGTCGACGAACTCAGCAGAGCAACGAGCTGTTTCCCGCGACATCGCGTCTCATGTCGCACCGGTAACGAAATGCTCACCGCGGGCACGGGTGCACCGTGGTCCATACGGGCGTGCACGGGCGTCCAATCCACACCGGGCGAGTCGTTGCGACGCTACCCACACCTTCACCCGAACGAACGAGGAGCACCCCCGTGGCCATCGACTTCACCCTCTCCGACGAGCAGCTCGGTCTGCGCCTGCAGGCGCGCGAGTTCGCCGAGACCGTTCTGAGCCAGGTCCCCGACGTCATCGCGCCGATTCCCGACCCGCTCGACCGGTTCCGCGCACTGAAGCCCTTCTACCAGCAGATGGTGGATGCCGGTTTCGTCAAGGGACTCATCCCCGCCGAGAACGGCGGTCATCGTTTCAGCAACCTGCAGTTCGCCCTCGCCTGCGAAGAGCTCGCGCGAGTCGAGATCAACACCCCGACGATCGTCCTGGGTACCGGTCTCGGCACGTTCCCGATCATCACGGCGGGTACGCCCGAGCAGAAGGAGCGCTTCCTCGCCCCCTTCGTCGACGGCAGCCCTGCTCTCGCGGCCATCGCGTTCACCGAGGCCGCGGGAGGCGCCAACTTCGACCACCCCGACCCCCGGTACGGCGTGCAGACCTTCGCCGTCCGCGACGGTGACGAGTGGGTCATCAACGGGCGGAAGGCGTACACGACCAACGCCTCGGGCTGGGACGACGAGGGCGCCGACATCATCAGCGTCGTCTGCCGCATCGACGAGACCAAGCCCCCGGCGGAGTCGCTCGCCATCATCGTCGTCGAGAAGGGCACGCCCGGCGTCACCTTCTCGGGCATCATCGACACGATGGGCCACCTCGCCACGAACTCGCCGTATGTCGACTTCGTCGACGTCCGCGTGCCCGTGGAGAACCTCATCGGTGCGCCCGGCGACGGGATGGCGCTGACGAAGGGAGCCTTCTCGTGGACCTGCTCCAGCATCGCCGCGGCGGCGGTCGGCAAGATGCGCCGCGCGTTCGAGATCGCCTACGACTTCGTCTCGACCGAGAAGCGCTCGGGCAGCGTCCCCGTCATCGACCATCAGAACGCCGGCTACATGCTCGCCGACATCAAGACCCGGATCGAGGTGGGGCGATACTTCGCCTGGAAGGCGGCCGATCACTTCGACAAGACCGGGGGACTGGACCGCGAGCTGTCGAACATGTCCAAGATCTACAACTCGGAGCTCGCCGTGCAGACGGTCTACGACGCGATGCGCCTGGTCGGGGTGGACTCCTACGGCGACCGCGTCCCGCTCGGCGACATCATGCAGGACGTGCTGTGCCTGCCGATCTACGACGGCGGCAACATGGGCGTGCGGCGCCGCCATCTGCACGAGATGCTGCGTACCCCCGGATACGACCACCTGGCCGCGGCGGAGAACCGCTTGTCGGTCTGACCGAGCCGCTCTCGTGCGGGTCCGCGGCGATGGCGGACCCGCACGAGGGTTGTCAGATCCAGTACTCCGGCGTTGTCAGCAGGGCGCGGGTGTCTTCGCCGGCACGCCGCGTGCGGGCCTTCGCCGGAACGCCCACGAGCACGCTGTCGGCTGGTGCATCGCGCGTGACGACGGCATTCGCGCCGACCACGGTCCCCGCCCCCAACGTGATGGGTCCGAGGATCTTCGCCCCGGCCCCGACGGCCACGCCGTCGTGCAGTGTGGGATGACGCTTGCCGCCCTCCCGCTGCCGACCACCGAGCGTCACGCCGTGGTAGAGCATGACGTCGTCGCCCACCTCGGCGGTCTCCCCGATGACGACACCCATGCCGTGGTCGATGAAGAAACGGCGGCCGATCGTCGCACCCGGGTGGATCTCGACGCCGGTCAGCCACCGGGTCACCTGCGACAGAGCCCGCGCCGTGAAGCGCAGGCCCCGTCGCCACAGGAGGTTCGCGATGCGGTACGACCAGACGGCGTGCAAGCCCGGGTACAGCAGGGCGATCTCCAGCCCGCCACGCGCCGCGGGATCGCGGAGTTTGGCGGAGGAGATGTCTTCGCGGATGCGGGAGAGTGCCCCCACCGTCAGTCTTCGCGCAGGTGCTCGTACAGCGCGGTCGAGAGGTAGCGCTCGCCGTAGGACGGGATGATCACGACGATGTTCTTGCCCGCGGCTTCGGGGCGACGGGCGACCTCGAGGGCGGCCCAGATGGCGGCACCCGACGACATGCCGACGAGGATGCCGTCTTTGGCCGCCGTCTCGCGGGCGAGGCGGATCGCGTCGTCGAACTCGACATCGATGACCTCGTCGAGGATGTCGCGGTCGAGGATCTCGGGGACGAAGTTGGGGCCGATGCCCTGGATCTTGTGGGGGCCGGGGTGGCCCTTGGTGAGGATGGGGGAGTCGGCGGGCTCGACCGCGACGATCTGCACGCCCGGGACGCGCTCCTTCAGCACCTGGCCGACGCCGGTGATGGTACCGCCCGTGCCGATGCCGGCGACGAAGTAGTCGACCTTGCCCTCGGTGTCGCGCAGGATCTCTTCGGCCGTGGTCTTGCGGTGGATGGCCGGGTTGGCCTCGTTCTCGAACTGACGGGCCCAGACGGCACCGGGGGTCTCGGAGACGATGCGCTTGGCCTCGTCGACGGCGAGCTTCATGCCCTTGGTGGGGTCGGTGAGCACGAGCTCGGCGCCGAAGGCCTTGAGCAGGGTGCGGCGCTCCTTCGACATCGACGCGGGCATGGTGAGGATGACCTTGTAGCCGCGCGCCGCGCCGACCATGGCGAGTGCGATGCCGGTGTTGCCACTGGTCGACTCGACGATCGTGCCACCGGGCTTGAGCTCTCCCGACGCCTCGGCCGCGTCGACGATCGCGATGCCCAGACGGTCTTTGACGCTCGAAGCCGGGTTGTAGAACTCCAGCTTCAGCAGGATCTGCGCCTGTGTCCCCTCGGCGACGCGGTTCAACCGCACCAGAGGAGTGTCGCCGAATGCTGAAGTGATGTCGGAGTGAATGCCGGGCATGGGGCGCCTTTCGCCGTCGATCAGAACGTGATGATCCTAGGCGAGGCCTCCGACACCGGTTCTTGTATGACGTTGCGCTACTAAGCTGGGGTTCCGTCATGCCCGAGACGCCCTCGCCCCCGCTTTCCCCCGCTCTCGTCACCGACATCGTCCGCGATATCGCCCGCCGCTTCGGTGCGGCCGGAGTCCCCGACGCCCAGGTCGACGCCGAGCTGCTCGTTGCGCACGTGCTCGACACCTCGCGCGGGGGAGTGCAGGCCGCGGCCGTGCGCGGCGACCGCATGCCGGATGCCGCTGCCACCGCTCTCGCTTCGCTCGTCGACCGGCGCTGCCAGCGCGAGCCGTTGCAGCACCTGACCGGTGTGGCGCCGTTCCGCTCACTCGAGCTCGCCGTCGGACCGGGCGTGTTCGTTCCCCGGCCCGAGACCGAGATGGTGGCCCAGCTCGCGATCGACGCCCTGCGCGCCGTGGCATCCGACTCCCCGATCGCCGTGGATCTGGGAACGGGGTCGGGCGCGATCGCCCTCGCGATGGCGACGGAGGTTCCTCACGCGCGCGTCTTCGCCGCCGAGAACTCGGTCGATGCCTTCATCTGGACCAAGCACAACGTCGCGCGCGTCGGCGCTGACAACCTCACCCTCGCCTTCGCGGACCTCGCCGTGGCGTTCCCGGAGCTGGACGGAACCGTTTCGGTGGTGGCATCCAATCCGCCGTACGTTCCCGACGACGCGATCCCGCGCGATCCCGAGGTGCGCCTCTACGACCCGCCGGCCGCCCTGTACGGCGGACCGGACGGCCTGGATGCCGTGCGCCGGCTCAGCGAGGTGGGCCTGCGCCTCGCCCATTCCGGCGGCACCATCGTGATCGAACACGGCGAGTGGCAAGGGGCCGCGATCCGCGACATCCTCACCGCCGACGGGTGGCGCTCGGCCGCCACGCATCAGGACCTCACGCTGCGCGATCGCGCGACCGTCGCCGTCCGCCCCTGATCACGCACCCCGCACGGCCCGGCTAGACTGGCGCGCGACATGTCACCCGTCTACGACTGCCGTGACGAGTCGCAGCTGCTGTCCGGGATGCGCCACGCGCGTCAGGCGATCGGCCGAGGCGAACTCGTCGTGCTTCCCACCGACACCGTCTACGGAATCGCCGCCGACGCGTTCAATGCGCGCGCCGTCGCGGGCCTGCTCGAAGCGAAGGGGCGCGGACGCCAGCAGCCACCGCCCGTCCTCGCGGCCGGCGTCGCGACGCTTCGCGCCCTGGTCGCCGAGATCCCGCCCGCGGTCGACGATCTGGTGCGCGAATTCTGGCCCGGCGGCCTGACCATCGTCCTGCCCGCACAGCCCTCGCTGTCGTGGGACCTCGGCGACACCCACGGCACGGTGGCTGTGCGCATGCCCGCACAGAAGCTGACCCTCGAGCTGCTCGAGGAGACGGGCCCGCTCGCCGTGTCGAGCGCGAACCTCACCGGCATGGCCGCTGCCGTCGACATCGACTCCGCGCGCGACATGCTGCGCGACAGCGTCGCCGCCTACCTCGACGCCGGCCCCAGCGAGACGGGCATCGCCTCGACCATCGTGGATGCCACCACTCTCGTGGGCGGTGCGCAGCCGCAGGTGCGCGTGCTCCGCGAGGGCGCCATCTCGCGTACGCGACTGCGCGCGGTGCTCGGCGACCTCCTCGAGCCCGACCCCGTCGACGACACCGTCGCCCCCGCCGAGCCGTCGATCGAGCCGACACCGGATGCCGAGGCGCCGGGTCCGTGACCCAGTATCTCCTCATCATCTTCTTCACGGCGGCGGTGACGCTCGCGCTGTCGTGGGTGGTGTGGAAGCTCGCCCTGCGCTTCAAGCTGTATCCCGGCATCCGGGATCGTGACGTGCACCAGACGCCCACACCGCGCCTGGGCGGTGTGGCGATGTTCCTCGGCGTCGTGGCGGCCTTCGCCCTGTCGAGCCGCAACCCGTACTTCGCGATCCTCTGGGCGGACCCCGTGCCCGTGCTGTCGCTGCTGGGGGCGGTACTGCTCATCGTGCTCGTCGGTGTGGCGGACGACCTCTGGGATCTCGACTGGATGATCAAGCTCGGCGCGCAGTTCGTGGCCGCGGGCATCATCGCGTGGTTCGGACAGCTGCAGATCCTGTCGCTGCCGATCGGGGCGTTGACCGTCGGGTCGAGCTGGGTGAGCTTCCTGCTCACCGTCTTCGCGCTCGTTGTCGTGATGAACGCCGTCAACTTCATCGACGGCCTGAACGGTCTCGTCGCGGGTGTGTGCCTCATCGCCAACGGCGTCTTCTTCGCCTACTCGTACCTGCTGGTGCGCGACACCGGAGCGAGCACCTATTTCAACCTCGCCTCGTTCATCGCCGCGGTGCTGATCGGCGCATGTCTGGGCTTCCTGCCGATGAACTGGACGCCGGCCAAGCTCTTCATGGGAGATGCGGGCGCGCTCATGCTCGGGCTGCTGATGGCCAGCTCGGCGATCGCGATCACCGGCCAGCTCGATCCCGCCGTCCTCGACCCCGAGAAGATCGGCCGCTCGCAACTGCTCGGCGCGTTCATCCCCATCCTGCTGCCCGTGGTGATCGTGTTGCTGCCGCTGCTCGACTTCGGCCTCGCCGTGGCCCGCCGCCAGTGGGCCGGTCGATCGCCCTTCTCGCCCGACCGCAAGCACCTGCACCACCGCATGCTCGACATGGGCCACACCGACCGCGACGCGGTGCTCATCTTCTACAGCTGGACCGCCGTGGTGAGCCTGGCGTTCCTGCTGATGTACATCGGCACCCAGCAGAGCTGGCCCGGCGACTACGCCATCGGCATCGTCTTCGGTCTGACCGGAGTGGCCGCGTGCGCCGTGCTCACACTTCTTCCTTCACAGCATCGTCTGCGGCGGTTGTCCCGTCGCGTCCGACCGAACCGACCGGAGACCCCCTCATGAGCAGCACCACGCCCGACGCACCTCGACCCCTCTCGAGCACGCCGGTACTTCGCACCGCGTTGGTCTGGGGTGGGATCGTCACCGTCGTCCTGCTGATGATCGGCGCCGTCGTCGGCTTCCTGGTAGGGGGAGGGCCGGGGCTCGGCAGCGCCCTCGCGGGAGTCGCCGTCAGCGCGATCTTCCTGGCGGTGACGGCGACCAGCATCCTCGTCGCGAACCGCTGGTACGGCGACGCGCTCTACGTTCCCATCTTCTTCGGAATCGTCCTCGGCGGCTGGTTGCTCAAGCTCATTCTTTTCATCGTCGCCATCGCCGTGCTGCGCGGGCAGGACTGGGTGGACCTGGTCGTCTTCTACGTGGCGCTCGTGGTGAGCGTCCTCGCGTCGCTGGCGGTCGACGTCGTCGTGCTGATGAGGATGCGCGTGCCCAGTGCGAGCGATGTGATGCTGCCCACCGACCCCGAGGCCGGAGACCGGCGCGCGTGACACGCGGCGCCTCGCCCGCGGGCCGGCCGCGTCGTGCGCGTTACTCCGGCGGCGAGACGATCGCCCCCCCCGGACGCATGCACAGGCTGGGAGTTTGATAGGGTGGCATAAGTACCCACCCGCGATAGGAACTCTCCTCCAGGTCTGCACTTCGGGTACCATCACCGACCATCGTCGCAACGGTTCACACCGATGCCCCGAAGCTGGAGCCAGCGCTGACTACTCAAGCTGCGACCCTGATCACGAACTTCGCGTCCGCGGGTGCCGAGTTCCACCCGCCGTCCATCTCGGAGTTCTTCCCCGACGCGGTGCTGTTCGAGGGCACGATCTTCGCGATCACGCGCATCAACCTCACGCAGATGCTGGCCACGCTCGCGCTGGTGCTCTTCCTCGTGCTGGGCACGCGCCGCATGAAGGTCGTCCCCGGTCGTTTCCAGAGCATCGCCGAGATGGGCCTCGACTTCGTCCGCGTCAACATCGCCGAAGACATCCTCGGACGCAAGGACGGCAAGCGCTTCCTGCCGATCCTCACCACGATCTTCTTCATGGTGCTGTTCATGAACATCACGGGTGTCATCCCCGGTCTGAACATCGCCGGTACGAGCGTCATCGCCGTGCCCATGCTGCTGGCCATCGTGGCGTACGTCACCTTCATCTACGCCGGCATCAAGAAGAGCCCCGGCGGGTTCTTCAAGAATGCGTTGCTGCCCTCGGGTGTGCCGTGGCCGCTGTACATCATCATCGTCCCGCTCGAGTTCCTCTCGACCTTCATCATCCGTCCCGTCACGCTGACGCTGCGTCTGCTGATGAACATGGTCGTCGGTCACCTCATGCTGGTGCTGTTCTTCTCGGCGACGCAGTTCTTCGTCGTCGGGCTCGGCGGCTGGTGGACGGCGCTCGGCGCCGGCTCCCTCGCCTTCGGTCTCGCCTTCACCCTGTTCGAAATCTTCGTCGCCTTCCTCCAGGCGTACGTCTTCGCGATCCTCACCGCGGTCTACATCCAGCTCGCGGTCGCAGAAGAGCACTGAGCGGCCCGGCGCACGCCGAGCCACCCAACGAAAGGAAAAAACCCGTGGACGCAACTACGGTTCTCGCCCAGGTCACCGGTAACGTCGCCACGATCGGCTACGGCCTCGCCGCCATCGGCCCCGCCATCGGCGTGGGCATCGTCGTCGGCAAGACGATCGAGGGTGTCGCCCGTCAGCCCGAGCTCGCGGGCCGCCTGCAGGTCCTGATGTTCATCGGTATCGCCTTCACCGAGGCGCTCGCCTTCATCGGTATCGCGACCGGCTTCATCTTCACCTGATCCGGCCGCTCTCGACTCACTGTAAGGAGACAGGATGCTGAACGCTCTTGTCACACTCGCCGCGGAGCCCGCGGGCGAAGAAGCGCACAACCCGCTCCTGCCTGCCGCGTACGACATCATCTGGTCGGCGGTGTGCTTCGTCATCATCGCCGTCGTGGTGTGGCGCGTCGCTCTGCCGCGCATGGCGAAGCTGCTCGACGAGCGCAGTGCTGCCATCGAGGGCAACATCGCCAAGGCCGACGAGGCCCAGCGCCAGGCCGAGGCCGCTCTCGAGCAGTACACCGCTCAGCTCGCCGAGGCGCGTCGCGAAGCCGGTGAGATCCGCGAGTCCGCCACTCAGGACGGCCGCAAGATCGTCGCCGAGGCGCGCGAGACCGCGGCTGCCGACGCCGCCCGCATCACCGCGTCCGCGCACGCGCAGATCGAGGCGGAGCGCCAGACGGCCCTCGTCCAGCTGCGTTCCGAGGTCGGGACCCTCGCGGTCGACCTCGCCGGCAACGTCATCGGCGAGACCCTGACCGACGACGCCCGCGCGAACGCCGTGGTCGACCGCTTCCTCGCCGAGCTCGAAGCATCCGAGAAGGCGGCCAAGTAATGGGCAGCGCGACCACTCAGGCCCGGACCGCGACGTCGGAGGCCCTCACCTCCACGTCCGCCGTCGATCTCGACGTCGCGCGCGAGCTGTTCGCGGCCGTCGCCGCCGTGAGCGGATCGTCGCAGCTGAGCGGCGCGCTGTCCGACTCGTCGGTGCCGTCCGATGCCCGTGCGGGGCTCGTCTCGGCGGTCTTCGGCCCGTCGTACAGCCCCGTCACCGTCGGACTGCTCAGCGGCGCGGCACGGCAGCGCTGGTCCAGCGCAGCCGAGTTCGTCGAGGGACTCGAAGAACTCGCCGTCCGCGCGACGGCCGTTGCCGAGACGGGCGACATCGAGGCAGAACTGTTCTCGTTCTCTCGCACCGTGGCCACTCACGGAGAGCTCGAACTCGCCCTGGGCGGTCGCATGGGCGGCGCCTCGGCGAAGGGCACCTTGGTTTCGACCCTCCTCGACGGTCGCGCGAGCGCCGGCACAGCGCTGATCGTGTCCTCGCTCGTCGAGCACGCGCGTGGCCGCCGCGTTCGTGCGCTGCTGCGCCGCGCGGAGCGTCTCGTCGCCGACCAGCGCTCGCGCATCGTCGCCACGGTGTCGGCGGCCGCGCCCCTGAGCGCCGAGCAGCAGACCCGTCTGCAGAACGCGCTCAGCGCCCGTTACGGTTCAGCGGTCACGCTGAACACCGTCATCGACCCGACGGTGGTCGGCGGACTGCGCGTGCAGGTCGCAGACGACGTCATCGACGCGAGCGTGTCCGCACGTCTCGCGGACCTCCGCCAGCGGATCGCAGGCTGAAGACTTTCCGCCCGTCAGGGTGTGGATCTGGGGGCCAAGAGCCCCACGAACGAAGGAAGACAATGGCAGATCTCTCTATCAGCCCCGACGTCATTCGTGACGCGCTGAAGGACTTCGTCACCGCCTACGAGCCCACCGGCGCTGCGGCGACCGAGGTCGGCGCCGTCGTCGACGCGGCCGACGGCATCGCTCACGTCGAGGGCCTTCCCGGCGTCATGGCCAACGAGCTCATCCGCTTCGCGGACGGCACGCTCGGCCTCGCCCAGAACCTCGACGAGAACGAGGTCGGTGTCGTCGTGCTCGGCGAGTTCTCCGGCATCGAAGAAGGCCAGAGCGTCACGCGCACGGGCGAGGTGCTCTCGGTCGGCGTCGGCGATGGTTACCTGGGCCGCGTCGTCGACCCGCTCGGCAACCCCATCGACGGTCTCGGCGAGATCGCGATCGAGGGTCGTCGTGCCCTCGAGCTCCAGGCTCCGGGCGTCATGCAGCGCAAGAGCGTTCACGAGCCGCTGCAGACCGGCATCAAGGCGATCGACGCCATGATCCCCGTCGGCCGCGGTCAGCGTCAGCTCATCATCGGCGACCGCCAGACCGGCAAGACGGCCATCGCGATCGACACGATCATCAACCAGAAGGCCAACTGGGAGTCCGGCGACGTCAACAAGCAGGTGCGTTGCATCTACGTCGCGATCGGCCAGAAGGGCTCGACCATCGCTTCGGTGAAGGGTGCCCTCGAAGACGCCGGCGCGATGGAGTACACCACCATCGTCGCTGCCCCCGCCTCCGACCCCGCCGGCTTCAAGTACCTCGCCCCCTACACCGGTTCGGCCATCGGCCAGCACTGGATGTACGGCGGCAAGCACGTCCTGATCATCTTCGACGACCTGTCGAAGCAGGCCGAGGCCTACCGCGCCGTGTCCCTCCTCCTGCGTCGTCCGCCGGGCCGCGAGGCGTACCCCGGCGACGTCTTCTACCTGCACTCGCGTCTGCTCGAGCGTTGCGCGAAGCTGTCCGACGAGCTCGGCGCCGGCTCGATGACGGGTCTGCCCATCATCGAGACCAAGGCCAACGACGTCTCGGCGTACATCCCGACCAACGTGATCTCCATCACCGACGGCCAGATCTTCCTCCAGTCCGACCTCTTCAATGCCAACCAGCGTCCCGCGGTCGACGTGGGTATCTCGGTCTCGCGCGTGGGCGGCGACGCTCAGGTGAAGTCGATCAAGAAGGTCTCCGGAACGCTGAAGCTCGAGCTCGCGCAGTACCGCTCTCTCGAGGCGTTCGCGATGTTCGCCAGCGACCTCGACGCGGCCTCGCGTCGTCAGCTCGCTCGCGGTGCCCGTCTCACCGAGCTGCTCAAGCAGCCGCAGTACTCGCCCTACCCGGTCGAGGAGCAGGTCGTCTCGATCTGGGCCGGCACCAACGGCAAGCTCGACACCATCGAGGTGTCCGACGTGCTGCGCTTCGAGCGTGAACTGCTCGACTACCTGCGTCGCAACTCGACGGTGCTCGACACGCTGCGCGAGACCAACGTGCTCGGTGACGACACGCTCGCAGAGCTCGAGCAGAAGATCGACGCGTTCACGAAGGAATTCCAGCCCGGCAAGGACCAGAGCGTCGTCGGCGCCGAGAAGGTCGACGCCGCCGAGGCGGAAGACGTCAACCAGGAGCGGATCGTCAAGGGCCGTCGCTAAGCGCGACGGTACGAGAACGTAAATCATGGGCGCACAACTCCGGGTCTACAAGCAGAAGATCAGCTCTGCTCAGACGACCAAGAAGATCACCAAGGCGATGGAGCTCATCGCGGCCTCGCGCATCCAGAAGGCGATGGCGCGTGTGCGCGCGGCATCCCCCTTCGCGCGGGCCGTGACGAACGCCGTCTCCGCGGTGGCCACGTACTCGTCCGTCGACCACCCGCTGACGACCGAGCGCGAGACCATCCGCCGTTCGGCCGTGGTCATCTTCACCTCCGACCGCGGTCTGGCCGGCGCCTTCAACTCGCAGATCCTCCGCGAGGGTCTCGAGCTGGCGGAGCTCCTGCGTTCGCAGGGCAAAGAGGTCGTGTTCTACCTCGTCGGGCGCAAGGCGGTCGGGTACTTCCAGTTCCGTCGCATGCCGAGCATCGAGCAGTGGGTCGGCGATACCGACACTCCGCAGTTCTCGACGGCCGAGGAGATCTCGGAAGCCGTGCTGAGGGCGTACCGCGCCGGTGGCGACAACGACGGCGTCGACGAGATCCACCTGGTCTACAACCGTTTCGTCAGCATGATGACGCAGTCGCCGGAGTCCGTGCGCCTGCTCCCCCTCGAGGTCATCGAGGCGGAGGCGGCTCCGGCCCAGTCCGAGATCTACCCGCTGTACGAGTTCGAGCCCGACGCCGAGACGGTTCTCGACGCGCTCCTGCCGGTCTACGTGCAGAGCCGCATCTTCAACGCCCTCCTGCAGTCGTCGGCGGCCAAGCACGCCGCGACGCAGAAGGCGATGAAGTCGGCCAGCGACAACGCCGACAAGCTCATCACCGACTACACCCGCCTGCGCAACAACGCGCGCCAGGCGGAGATCACGCAGCAGATCGCCGAGATCGTCGGCGGCGCCGATGCCCTGGCATCCGGCAAGTAAGTTCCCAAGGAGAGAAGAAGCCATGAGCCTCACCGCCGAGAAGACCGACGCGGCCGTCGTCGGACGCGTCGCGCGCGTCACCGGCCCGGTCGTCGACATCGAGTTCCCGCACGACGCGATCCCCGAGATCTACAACGCGCTCAAGACCACCATCACCATCGGCGACGAGTCGACCGAGATCACCCTCGAGGTGGCTCAGCACCTCGGCGACGACCTCGTGCGCGCCATCGCGCTGAAGCCGACCGACGGCATCGTCCGCGGCCAGGATGTGCGCGACACCGGCGGCCCCATCTCGGTGCCCGTCGGCGACGTCACCAAGGGCAAGGTCTTCGACGTCACCGGCCAGGTGCTCAACGGCGCCCCCGGCGAGACGATCGAGGTGACCGAGCGCTGGGGCATCCACCGCAAGGCGCCCAGCTTCGACCAGCTCGAGTCCAAGACCGAGATGTTCGAGACCGGCATCAAGTCGATCGACCTCCTGACCCCTTACGTGCAGGGTGGAAAGATCGGCCTCTTCGGTGGTGCCGGTGTCGGCAAGACCGTCCTCATCCAGGAGATGATCCAGCGCGTCGCGCAGGACCACGGTGGTGTGTCGGTGTTCGCCGGTGTCGGCGAGCGCACCCGTGAGGGCAACGACCTCATCGGCGAGATGGAAGAGGCGGGTGTCTTCGACAAGACCGCCCTCGTGTTCGGCCAGATGGACGAGCCGCCGGGGACGCGTCTGCGCGTCGCCCTGTCTGCCCTGACGATGGCGGAGTACTTCCGCGACGTGCAGAAGCAGGACGTGCTGCTGTTCATCGACAACATCTTCCGCTTCACGCAGGCCGGTTCCGAGGTGTCGACCCTTCTGGGACGCATGCCCTCCGCCGTGGGTTACCAGCCGAACCTGGCCGATGAGATGGGTGTGCTCCAGGAGCGCATCACCTCGACGCGTGGTCACTCGATCACCTCCCTCCAGGCCATCTACGTGCCCGCTGACGACTACACCGACCCGGCTCCGGCGACGACGTTCGCGCACCTCGACGCCACCACCGAGCTTTCGCGTGAGATCGCGTCGAAGGGTCTTTACCCGGCCATCGACCCGCTCACCTCGACGAGCCGCATCCTCGACCCGCGTTACATCGGTGCCGACCACTACCGCGTGGCCACCGCTGTGAAGCAGATCCTGCAGAAGAACAAGGAACTGCAGGAGATCATCGCGATCCTCGGTGTCGACGAGCTCTCGGAAGAGGACAAGATCGTCGTGTCGCGCGCACGTCGCATCCAGCAGTTCCTCTCGCAGAACACCTACATGGCCAAGAAGTTCACCGGCGTCGAGGGCTCCACGGTCCCGATCAAGGAGACCATCGAGTCGTTCGACGCGATCGTCAAGGGTGACTTCGACCACGTCGCCGAGCAGGCGTTCTTCAACGTCGGCGGTATCTCCGACGTCGAGGCCAAGTGGGCGCAGATCCAGAAGGAGAACGGCTGAGATGGCGCTTCGCGTGAGCCTGGTGTCGGCCGACGCCGAGGTGTGGACGGGTGAGGCATCGCTCGTCGTCGCCAAGACGGTCGAGGGCGAGATCGGTTTCATGCAGGGCCACGAGCCGGTGCTGGCCATCCTCGCCCAGGGCGAGGTGCGGATCACCCGCACCGACGGCACCAAGATCCTGGCCAACGCCGAGGACGGCTTCCTGTCCATGGCGAACGATGAACTCACCATCGTCGCCGGAAACGCCGCCCTCGTCTCCTGACGCCGCTTCATCGCTGACGCGCGTCGCCCGGTCACCCGGGCGGCGCGCGTCGCTTTTTCCGGAGATCGCATGCTCGTTCTGCTTCCCCCGTCCGAGACGAAGCGTGCCGGCGGCGACGGCGCGGCCCTCGACGTCGACGCCCTGGCGTTCCGCTCCCTCCGCCCCCAGCGAGACGCCGTGATCGACGCCCTCATCGCGCTGTCGGCAGACGAAGACGAGGCGGCGCGGGTGCTGAAGCTCAGCGCCAAGCGCCGTCACGAGATCGGCGACAATGCAGCCCTGCGCACCGCCCCGACGATGCCCGCCATCGACCGCTATACCGGCGTCCTCTTCGACGCCTTGGAGGCGGGATCCCTCGACCTCGAGGCGCGGTCGTGGCTCGCGGCGCACGTGGCGATCCACTCGGCGCCGTTCGGGCCCGTCGGCGCTCTCGACGGCATCCCGGCGTACCGGTTGGCGGCGGGGGCGTCGCTCCCGGGTGTGCCGGCTCTCCGACGCCTGTGGGCCGATGCCGTCCGCGATGCGTTCGCCGCGGCGGCGGACGGTTTCGTGCTCGACCTGCGGTCGGAGGCGTACGCGGCTCTCGGCCCGCTCCCGCCGGGTGTGCGTTCCGCCTATGTGCGTGTCGTGACGGCTGCGACTGGGGGAGCGGTGAGGGCCCTCAACCACTTCAACAAGCACGCGAAAGGTGCGTTCGTGCGTGCGCTGGCCGAGGACAGGCCGTCCGTCGGGGGTGTCGCCGACCTGCGCGCGTGGGCGGCGTCGGCCGGCTGGACCCTCGTCGATGGCGAACGGGGCGAGCTCGCCCTGGTCGTTTCATGACGAACCCCCTGCTTTCAGGATTCTCTCAGCCTCGCTAGCATGTGAGCGCACGGGGCGCACGGACGCTTCGTCGCGCACTCGTCGGGAAAGGAATCCACATGAGTGGTTCGTCTTACACGTATGACGGGGGAAGCGGGCTCGCCGCGCTCGCTTTCCTCATCGTTCTGCTGCCCCTCCTGCTCATTAGCATCTTCGCGGGCTACATCATCTCGTCGTTCCTGCTCATGAAGATCTTCGAGAAGGCAGGCGTTCAGGGCAAGTGGCGAGCTTGGGTGCCGATCTACAACACCCTCGTGGCGGCCAAGCTCGGCGACGTCTCACCCTGGGCCTACCTCATCGTCATCGTCGGGGCGAGCGCGCTCAGCAGCATCCCCGTCATCGGCTTCGTGTTCGGTCTCGTCGCCGTCGCCGCCAGCGTCGCGGTCGCCTGGCGGGTCGGCCTGAAGTTCGGCAAGGACTGGCCGCTGCTGCTGCTGTGGCTCATCCCCGGTATCGGAACCCTCATCTGGCTCGGGATCCTCGCCTTCGGCTCTGCGCGCTGGAATCCGGCCATCGCTCCGGCGCCGTGGGCGAACACCGTGGCAGCCGACACGACGATCTGGGACGGCGTGCCGGTGCAACCGGGCCAGCAGGTCGGCGGCTCCGGATACGGCGCTCCCGCCGCCCCGCCCGCGGCCGGCACGACGTCTCCGCCGGCGCCCGGGACCACCCCGCCGCCTCCGCAGATCTGAACGTACGGTGGGCCTTCCGTTCCGACGGGAGGCCCGCCGCGCATCTCCGGTGCGATCGCGGCGATCACGACCGCGAGCAGGGGCGCGTGATCGCCGCGGCTGCGACTGCGAACGCCGCAGCTGCGACCGCATCGACACCCGATGCCGACCACCTCCCGGTGGTCGTCGGCATCCGGGGTCTTCCCGCCGACCCGGCGGTGAGATGACGATGAACCGGGGTCGCGCGCGGGCGTCCATTAGGATGACAGGGCCGCGCGCTTTCGCCGGCGCAGTCGTCGGCCAACCGGAGGATCGTTCGTGCCCGAGGTGACCACTCACACACGTAGCGTCCCGCTGGGTCGGACGACGCTCGAGTTGTCATGGGCCGCCAGCACCGACACCGGCCGCCGGCGTGAGGTCAATCAGGACGCCGTCCTCGCCGAGTTCCCCCTTTTCGTCGTCGCCGACGGCATGGGCGGGCACCTGGGGGGCGAGATCGCCAGCGCCAGCACGGTGGATCGTCTCCGTGCCGTCGTCGACGGCGGTACCGTGTCGACCAAGAACATCGAGAAGGCGCTGTCGCGCGCGGTGAAAGACATCGTCTCCCACCCCGAGACGACCGACGAGGGCACGGGAACCACCCTTACCGGCGTCTACCTCGAGACGCACACCGAAGAGCCCCACTGGGTCACGCTCAACATCGGCGACTCGCGCGTCTACCTGCTGCGTGACGACGAGATCGTCCAGGTCACCACCGACCACTCTGTCGTGCAGGAACTCATCGCCGCCGGGCGCCTCAGCCCGGAAGAAGCGGAGAACCACCCGTACGGCAACGTCATCACCCGCGCCGTCGGGCCCAGCGACAGCGTCAAACCCGACTACCTGCGGCTCGACGTGATCGACGGCGATCGCTTCGTCATCTGCTCCGACGGTCTCACCAAAGAGCTGACCGACTTCGGCATCCGTCACTTCCTCGAGGCGAACGTCGACCCCGCCGCAGCCGTCGAGGCGATGATGGCCGCGGCGCTCGAGAACGGTGGGCGCGACAACATCACCATCGTCGTGCTCGACGTCTCGCGCAGCGACGCCTGACCACCGGCGCATCGGCGCACGAAATCGTCGCTTGACCGCCACGCGGCCCAGCTCCTACGTTCGGCACATGACCGCTGCACCCGAACGCACGGCCGGCAAGGGCCTGGCCACCGCAACCCTGGGACTGTGGGGCTCGACCGTGATCGGTCTGGCATCCACCGCACCGGTGTACTCGCTCGTCGCGACGCTCGGGTTCGTCGTGCTGGCCGTGGGCGCCTCGGCTCCGATCGCGTTCATCCTCGCCTTCATCCCCATGCTCTTCATCGCCTTCGCGTACCGCGAGCTGAACAACGCCGTTCCCGACTGCGGCACGACTTTCACCTGGAGCACGAAGGCGTTCGGGCCGTGGATCGGGTGGCTGGGGGGCTGGGGCGTCGCCGTTGCGGGGATGGTGGTGCTGGCGAACCTGTCGCAGATCGCGGGCGTGTACCTGTGGTCGCTCGTCGGCGACGACTCTCTCGCCGAGAACGCCCCCCTCGTCACCGTGACGGGAGTGGCCTTCATCGCCGCGATGACCTTCATCAGCTACCGCGGTGTCGAGATCGGCGAACGGGTGCAGAACGTCCTGCTGGCCGTGCAGTATCTCGTGCTCGCCCTGTTCGTGGTGCTGGCGCTGTGGAAGTTCTTCGACGGGACCGCGCCGAACCCCACCCCGTTCGACATCGGCTGGTTCGACCCGTTCGGGGTCGACGACTTCAGCGGGTTCGCCGAGGCGGTCCTGCTGGCCCTCTTCGCCTACTGGGGATGGGACACCTGCCTCGCCCTCACCGAGGAGACGAAAGACCCCAGGCGCACTCCCGGGCGTGCGGCGCTGCTCACCACGGTGATCCTGCTCGGCACCTACGTGACGGTGACCGTCGCGGCCATGATGTACGCCGGCGTCGGTGAGGACGGCGCGGGACTGGCGAACCCCGACAACGCGGAGGACGTCTTCCTCGCCCTCAAGGACGGTCTCTTCGGGCCGTTCGGCTGGGTACTGGTGGTGACCGTGCTCATCTCGGCGGTGTCATCCACCCAGACGACCATCCTGCCCACCGCGCGGGGAACGCTGGCGATGGCGGCCTACAAGGCGCTGCCCGCGCGGTTCCGCGCCGTGCACCCGCGCTACAAGACCCCCTCGTTCTCCACGCTGGTCATGGGCGTCGTCGCCAGCGTCTACTACGTGGGCATGACGATCATCAGCGACGACATCCTGCAGGACTCGATCCTGTCGCTGGGTCTCGCGATCGCCTTCTACTACGCCCTGACCGGCTATGCGTGCGTGTGGTTCTACCGCCGTGAGTTGTTCACCTCCGCGAAGAACCTGCTGGTGCGCGGCATCCTGCCCCTCCTCGGCGCCGTCATGCTCACTCTCGCCTTCGTGCAGTCGGCGGTCGACATGTACGACCCCGAGTACGGCAACACCGTGCTGCTCGGGGTCGGGGGTACTTTCGTCGTCGGGATCGGGGCGCTCGCCGTCGGCGTCGTCCTCATGCTGATCTGGTTCGCGTTTCCGGCAGCGAAGCCCTTCTTCCGCGGGGAGAGCCTGAACCGCGACACCGCCGTGCTCGTCCCCGACGAGCCGATCACCTACCCGCGGTCGGTGGACGGCGGGATCTGAGACGCCCTCAGACCGCGGCGCGGATGGCGCCGACCTCGACGCCGCCGCCGAGGACCGACAGCGACAGGTGCGCCACCGTGTCGGCCACCGCCTCGGCGGTGAGGGCGCCGGCGCGCTCGAGCAGCCGCAGGGCGACCACATGACCGGCGCGGTTGGAGCCGTCGAGCATCTTCAGCGCGACCGTGGTGCCGTCGGGGGCCGTCATGACCTGCACGCCCTCGGCGCCCATCTTGCTGAACACACCCAGGCGCTCGATCACGACGGTGTCGGGGCGCCCCGGGCCGTCGATCGTCCACGGGTGCTCGCGCACGGCGCGCACGAGGGTGCCGGCGCTGCGGTGCAGGGCGAAGGGGGACCGCTCTGACGACGTGGCGATGCGCTGGATGGCACGAGCGAGTCCCACCAGACTCATCGCGTACACCGGGGCGCCGCAGCCGTCGATCGCGGTGGTCGTCAGCCGCTCGCCGACGAGCCGCTCGATCACCTCGCGGATGTGCACCTGGAGCGGGTGCTGCACGTCGAGGTAGTCCTCGGTCGGCCACCCGTTCGCCACGCACGTCAGCAGCATCGCGGCGTGCTTGCCCGAGCAGTTCATGCGCAGGGGAGACGGGCCGCCGTGGTCGCGCACGAGTTCGTCGCGCGAGGCCGTATCGGTCGGCCACGCGGCCGGGCAGCCGAGGTCGTCTTCGGTGAGACCGGCCGATTGCAGGATGCCACGGGCCACCTCGGCGTGCCGATCGGTGCCGCAGTGGCTCGCCATCGAGATCGCGAGGCGCTCGTCGGAGAGGTCGACGCCGGCCGACAAGCAGGCGAGGGCCTGCAGGGGTTTCATGCTGGAACGGGGGAGGAAGGGCGCGGACGGGTCGCCGAGAGCGAGCGTCTCGGAGCCGTCGGGGGCGAGCACGACCGCGACGCCGTGGTGCCGCGACTCGATGAATCCGTTGCGGTCGACGACGGCGAGCTCGGCGAAGGCGGGGGGCGTTGGCATCCTTCCATCGTATCCCGGCGTGCTCGCGGCGACCGGGTGGCAGCCACGTGCGCGGTGCCCGTTCGAGCGCGGGGAGGAGCAGACTGGAGGCATGAACGGAGAGCATCACTACCGCCTGCGCTCGACTTGGACCGGTGACCGTGGCAGCGGCACGAGCGGCTACCGCGACTACGACCGCGCCGTCACGCTCGAGGTCGACGGCAAGCCCGCCATCGCGGCATCCGCCGACAAACCCTTCCGCGGTGATCCGGCCAAGTGGAACCCCGAAGAGCTGCTGCTCGCCGCGCTCAGCGAATGCCATCTGCTGTCGTACCTGCACGCGTGCGTCACCGTCGGCGTGGTCGTGACGGCGTACGAAGACGACGCGTCGGGCACGATGCGGGAGGACGGCAACAGCGGCGGTGCGTTCACCGAGGTCGTGCTGCGGCCCCGCGTGCGCGTCGTCGAGGAGTCGATGGTGGAGGCGGCGCGGGCGGCGCACCGCCAGGCCCGGGAGTGGTGCTTCATCGCCAACTCGGTCAACTTCCCGGTGCGTCACGAGCCGGAGATCACGGTCGGCTGAGCGACGGATAGAGCGCGGAAAGCGGGGGCCGTCTCGGCGTCGTAGGGTGAGCGCATGCAGCTCGAACCGGCCCTACGCCGCCTCGACCGGATCGCCGGCGGACGCCAGGCGGACCACCGCGTCGACGTCTCCGACGATCCGAAGGTCCGCCGTGCCTTCCGCGCGATCACGCTCCTGCTCACGGCGGGTTTCGTGCTGGGGGTGGCAACGGTCGTCGTCGCATTCGTCATGACGGTGAACGGTGCCGACGTCGGGTTCGCGGTGTGGATGCGGTGCCTCGTCGTGCTCGCGATCACGACGACACTTTTCTACTTCTCGTGGCGCGCGCGGGCGGGGTGGTACTGGGCGTTCCGGCGCCCTGCAGCTGTTCAGCCGCATCTTCCCCGTGGTCGCTCTCGTGCTCGCCGCCATTCCCGGGCTCTACCCGTTCTGGGTGGTCACCGAGCAGATCCTCTTCGCCATCCTGCTCATCGGGGTCAGCGACTACCTGCAGTCCGACGTCGTGCGCACGGCGTACCCCAAGCCGCAGCGCTGAGTCATCGGCATCCGGATGCCGGGCACCCGGCGTTTCGCGGACGCGACCGGTCCCTTCGACAGGCTCAGGGACCTCCGCGGCGAGGTGGCTGAGCCTGTCGAAGCCCCCGGCAGTCACCACACGACGAAACCCCGCCGACGCGAGGCCGACGGGGTTCTCTTACGTGAGCGGGCGGTGTCAGCGCACGTCGTCGTCGATCCAGTCCATCGACTTCGTGACGGCCTTCTTCCACAGGCGCAGCTCCCGCTCACGCTCGTCGGTGTCCATGCGCGGCTCCCAGCGCTTGTCCTCCTGCCAGTTGGCGCGGAGGTCGTCGAGATTGTCCCAGAAGCCCACGGCCAAGCCCGCGGCGTAGGCGGCGCCGAGGGCAGTGGTCTCGGCGACGACCGGACGCACGACCGGCACACCCAGGATGTCGGCCTGGAACTGCATGAGCGCGTCGTTTGCGGTCATTCCGCCGTCGACCTTCAGCTCCTCCAGGTCGACGCCCGAGTCGGCGTTGACGGCGTCGAGCACCTCGCGGGACTGGAAGGCGGTGGCCTCGAGAGCCGCGCGGGCGATGTGGCCCTTGTTGACGTAGCGCGTCATGCCGACGATGGCGCCGCGGGCGTCGGGACGCCAATAGGGTGCGAACAGGCCCGAGAACGCCGGCACGAAATACACGCCGCCGTTGTCGTCGACGCTCGACGCCAGGGCCTCGACCTCGGGGGCCGAGGAGATGATGCCGAGCTGGTCGCGCAACCACTGGATGAGCGAGCCGGTCACGGCGATCGAGCCCTCGAGGGCGTAGCGGGCGGGCTGGTCGCCGAGCTTGTAGCCCAGGGTCGTCAACAGACCGTTCTGGGAGCGGACGATCTCTTCCCCCGTTTGGAAGATGAGGAAGTTGCCCGTGCCGTAGGTGTTCTTGCTCTCACCCGGGTCGAAGGCGGCCTGGCCGAAGGTCGCTGCCTGCTGGTCGCCCAGGATGCCGGCGATCGGCGTCTCGCGCAGCAGCGACGACGACTCGACCGTGCCGTAGACCTCGGAGGAGGAGCGGATCTCGGGGAGCATGGACGCCGGGACGCCGAAGTCGGCGAGGATGTCCTCGCGCCACGAGAGCGTCTCGAGGTCCATGAAGAGCGTGCGGCTGGCGTTGGTGACGTCGGTCGCGTGCACGCCGCCGTCGGTGCCGCCGGTGAGGTTCCACAGCACCCAGGTGTCGGTCGTGCCGAACAGCAGGTCGCCGGCCTCGGCCTTCTCACGGGCGCCGTCGACGTTCTCGAGGATCCAGACGATCTTGGTTCCCGAGAAGTAGGTCGCCAGCGGCAGGCCGACGACGCTCTTGTAGCGCTCGGGGTCGCCGTCGGCGAGACGGTCGACGATGGACTGCGTGCGCGTGTCCTGCCAGACGATGGCGTTGTACACGGGCTTGCCGGTGTTCTTGTCCCACACCACCGCGGTCTCACGCTGGTTGGTGATGCCGACGGCGGCGATGTCGTGGCGGGTGATGTCGGCGCGGCTGAGGGCGAGGCCGATCACCTCCTGGGTGTTGCGCCATATCTCGAGCGGGTCGTGCTCGACCCACCCCGCGCGGGGAAAGATCTGCTCGTGCTCCTTCTGCCCGACGGAGACGACGCTCCCGGACTTGTCGAAGATCATCGCGCGCGTCGAGGTCGTGCCCTGGTCGATGGCGAGGACGTAGTCGGCCATGGATGGACTCCTTTGTCAGTGGTGGTGAGGAAGGGGAGAAGCGGATGCGGGAGCGCCGCTCGGCGCCCCCGCACGAGGATCAGTTGGCGAGGCCGAGCAGTACCGGGGCGAGCAGGCCCGCGAGCAGACCGCCGACCAGGGGGCCGGCGACCGGCACCCAGGCGTAGCCCCAGTCGCTGCCGCCCTTGCCCTTGATGGGCAGGATCGCGTGGGCGATGCGGGGGCCGAGGTCGCGGGCCGGGTTGATCGCGTATCCGGTCGGTCCGCCGAGCGACGCGCCGATTCCGACCACGAGCAGGGCGACGGGGACGGCGGCGAGGCCGCCGATGCCTCCCGGAACGCCGATGTCGGCCACACCGTAGTCGGCGAAGCCGAAGATGACGAACACGAGCACGAAGGTGGCGATGATCTCGGTGAGGAAGTTGAAGCCGTAGGAGCGGATCGCGGGGCCGGTGGAGAACACGCCGAGCTTGGCGGCGGGGTCGGGCTCGTCGTCGAAATGCTGCTTGTACGACGCCCAGGCGAGCACGGCGCCGATGATCGCACCGACCATCTGCGCGGCGACTGCGACCAGGAACTGGACGAACGAGATGTTGCCGGCCACCAGCAGGCCGATGGACACGGCGGGGTTCAGCTGCGCGCCCGAGTAGGCGGACACGATCACACCGGCGAAGACCGCAAGGCCCCATCCCCAGTTGACCATGAGGGTGCCGCCGGCGTTGCCCTTGGTCTTGGCGAGGGCCACGTTGGCCACCACGCCGCAACCCAACAGGATGAGCATCGCGGTGCCGACCACCTCCGAGAGGAAGTACAGCCCCAGGTTCACTTCTTGCATGTCGTCATTGACCTTTCTTCGGTCACCCGGTCAACTTCGGCACGGGTGATGGTATGCGGCTCAGTGCTCCGAACCTACGACCGGCGTGCGGGCGCGCAACAGACGGCGCGCCCGCACGTTCTCTCAGATTCGAGCGACCCCCGCCTGAGCGAGATCCACGCGGTGCGAAGCCCGCAGGATGTCCGTCGTGCGGGAGATCTCTTCGTCGACCTCGTCGGCATCCCACCCCAGCGGGCCCGCGACGGTCTCGGCGACCTCCCGCAGCGTGCGGTCGGTCATGCCGCCGACAAACGCGAGGTGCGTGCGGCGCAGCAGCACGTCGATCAGGTGCACGACCTGCTCGTTCTCGGCGATCCAGGCCAGCTCTTCGCGGTAGTAGCCGGGAGCGTCGGGGACCGGCGTCGGCTCGGCGGGAAGTGCGTCGAGGATCGCGTCGGCGCGCGTGCCGTAGCGCTCGAGCATGGCATCCACGAGCTCGGTGCTGTGGGCATTCGTGCGCGTCGAGACCCAGCGGCGACGCTGCTCCGGCGTGGCGGGGAACCCGGCGCCGCCACCGATCGGCAGGCCCTGCGTGCTCACGCGGTGCGGGCGACGCAGCTTCTGCAGTGTCTTCATGCTGAGGTGCTCGGCGAGGGCGCGGAAGGTCGTCCACTTGCCGCCGACCAGGCTGAGGGCGGGGACGCCGGCGATCTCGTCCTCGACGATGCGGTAGTCGCGCGACACGAACCCGGGGGCGGTGTCGTCGTGGCGGGGGAGCGGGCGGATGCCCGAGAACGTGTAGACGATCTGCGAGCGGTCCACGCTGATCGAGGGGAATACGTGGCCGATGAGATCGAAGAAGTACGCGATCTCGTCGTCGGTGCACACCACCGGCTTCGACGGGTCGGCGTCGATGTCGGTGGTGCCGACGAGGACGCGGTCCTTCAGGGGGTAGATGAGCACGATGCGGCCGTCGGAGTGCTCGAAGAAGATCTCGCGGCCGCCGGTCGCGGCGAGCAGCTCGGGGTTGTCGAGCACGATGTGCGACCCCTTGGTGCCGCCCATGAACTGCGTCTTCAGGCCCATTGCGGCGTTTGCCAGGTCGGTCCAGGGTCCGGCGGTGTTGAGGATCACCTTCGCCGTGACGCTGAACTCCTCGCCCGAGACCTCGTCGCGCACGCGCACGCCGTTCGCGTCGGCGCCGACGGCGGAGACGTAGTTGACGGCCTGGGTGCGTCCGGCGCCGGCTTCGATGCCGTCGCGCAGCACATCGAGGGCGATGCGCTCGGGGTCGTGCATGGACGCGTCGAAGTAGGTCGCGGTGTACGCGAGGTCGGGGTTGAGCTGGGGGAGTTCGGCCAGCGACTTCTTCTTGCCCAGGAACTTGTGGCGCGGGACCGAGCCGCCGTCGCGCGAGAAGGTGTCGTACATGATGAGGCCGACCTTGATCAGCAGGGCGCCGCGCTCGTTCGGCTTGCCGCGGCCGTGGGTGACCAGCAGGCGGAACGGGGCCGAGAGGATGCCGGAGAACGTCTTGTAGATCGGAATGGTGGTCTCGAGCGGCTTGACGTAGTGCGGCGCCGTCTTCAGCAGGTCGTTGCGCTCGGTGACGGCTTCTTTCACGAGGCGGAACTCGCCGTTCTCGAGGTAGCGGATGCCGCCGTGCACCATGTGGCTGGAAGCGGACGACGCACCGGAGACGAAGTCGCCGCGCTCGACGAGAGCGACCCGCACGCCCTGCAGGGCGAGGTCACGGAGGGTGGCGAGGCCGTTGATGCCCCCGCCGACGATCAGGACGTCGAGGTCTTCGGCGTCGCGGAGCGCCTGCACATCGGCGCGGAGCGGAGTTGCGGGGGACGACATGTCGACTGCGACCTTTCGTTGTGGATACCCGTCGAGGATGCGCCTGTCTGCACGTTGTTGCAAGCCCCTTGAACAAACGTGCAGAATGATGTCCATGAAGGCGACGACACGGTGACGACGCAGGCGGAGGAGCGCTCCCGCGACGCCCTGCGGGCCGCGCAGCTCTACTACATGCAAGACCTGACGATGGATGCCATCGCGCACGAGATGCGCGTCTCGCGCTCATCGGTCTCGCGGCTGCTGCAGCACGCTCGCGATGTGGGGCTCGTCACCATCTCGATCAGTCCGCCCGACGACGCCCGCGGGCAGATGGCGCAGCGCATCGCCGACCGGTTCGGCATCACGGCGCACGTCGTGCCCACGCCCGCCCGCACGTCCGAGGCCGAGCGGCTCGAGCGCACCGCCCTGACCGCGGCGCGCATCCTCGCCGAGCGCGTGGAATCGTCGATGACAGTCGGGGTGGCGTGGGGGTCGACCCTGTCGGCCGTCGCCCGGCACGTGCCGCTGAAAGACGTGCACGACACCCACATCGTGCAGATGAACGGCGCTGCCAACGTCCGCACCTCCGGCATCCCGTATGCCGGTGAGATCCTCACAAAGTTCGGTTCGGCATGGTCGTCGTCGGTGCACCAATTCCCGGTGCCCGCCCTCTTCGACGACCCGCGGACCAAGCAGGCGATGTGGCGCGAACGATCAGTGCGGTCCGTGCTGGAGATCCAGCAGCGGGTGGGGCTGTTCGTCTTCGGACTCGGCTCCCCGCACGCCGACGTGCCCTCGCACGTCTATAGCGGTGACTACTTCGACGAGCGCGACCGCGCCGTCATCGAGCGCGAGGGCGTCGTCGGCGACTGCGCGACCGTTTTCTACCGCGCCGACGGATCGAGCGACATCCCGGAACTCAACGCCCGCTCCAGCGGCCCCGATCTCGACACCGTCCGCCGCATCCCCCGACGCTTCTGCGTCGTCTCGAGCCTGTCGAAGATCGACGGCCTGCGGGGCGCGCTCGCCGCGGGGCTGATCACCGAGCTCGTCGTCGAGGAAGCGCTGGCGCGTCGCTTGTTGAGCGTCACCCGCTGAGGCCCCACACCGGGCGCGCACCTTCACCCCTGCGTTCGGGGGAAGCAGGCGGGGTCGAGATGACCTGCCGATCGATACCGTCGGGTCATGAGTTTCGACGTCATCGAACGCTTCTTCAAACTGACACTCGACAACGTCTACCGCTTCGTCTGCGCTGTCCTTTTCATCGCGGCGCTGTGGGGTGCCTCCCAGGACATACGCCCCCTCCGGCAGGTGGCGCGACTGCTCGTGTGGCTGGGCGCACCCAGTGCGTGGCTCGCGTCGGTCGAGACCTGGTTCGCGGCACGGGCGGGTGCCCTCGTTGTCGTTTCCGTTCTGCTGCTGATCATCGCCGTGGTGTTCGCGATGCGCGATCGATGGGGCAGCCGCGCGGGTGCGACCGTCCTCTTGGCACTGACGGCGCTGGTGCAGGCCGGCGCGGTCTTCAACGTACTCGCAACAGCGACAACCGCGCTGGTTGCGCTGATGATCGTCTCACTCATCGCGGCCGTGGTCACATGGCGCGCGGGGTTGTCCTTCCCCGAATGGCTCTCCCATACCTGGGAGAGAGTCGGCAACCTCGGCGTCAGCATCGTGTACGCGGGCACCGCATTCCTGAGTCCACTGGGGTGGCTGTTGAACGAGGATTCCTCTCCCACGCGCGGGTCGCGGTGGAATCCCGTCCACGTCAAACGGGTGGATTCCTGACACCTCAGCGCTCGCCGAAGCCGTCGTCGATGAGCGCCCGGAGGTCGTCGAGGGCCTGCCGAGCCTGCGGGCCGGACGCGCTCACCCTGACCCGCGCTCCCGGTCGGATGCCGAGAGCCATGAGCGCGAGGAGGCTGCGCGCCGACACCTGGTCGGAGCCGGCGTCGAGATCGGCGATGCGCACCTCGGCGTCGTATCGCGACGCCGCCTTCACGAACGTCGCCGCGGGGCGCGCGTGCAGGCCCGACGGATTGACCACGACCGTCTCGAACGACAGTGCGTCGCCGACGACTCCGGATGCCGCGGGGACCGCGCTCGACGTCGCCGAGCCGCGGGCGTCGCCGGGGGATGCCGGTGCCTCGGCGTCGCCGAGCTGCCGTCGCTTCGCATCGCCCGCACCGCGGACCTCGGCGGCGACGGCGTCGACGTCGGCACCGCCGGCGGCGGTGACCACGGCGGCGACCAGCCCCTCGACGAACGGCGCCGAGCTCAGCCGGACACGTTCCGGGGCGGCGATGAACTCGAGCGCCGTCTCGGCGCTGAGGATCGCCGAGCCCAGGTCCATGAGCACGAGCACACCGTCGCCGGAGTCGGCCTCGTCGACGGCTGCGGCGATGGCGACGGCATCGGTCCCGAGGTCGCCGTCGGGCCCGCCCCCCGCCACGCGGATCGTGGGCGGGCGGGCTCCCGCCATCTGCAGGGCGAGCTCGACGGCCGCCTCCGCGAGGGCGCGACTGTGCGAGACGGCGACGAGACCGATCACCCGGTGCCCGCCAGGGTGTCGCGCAGCGCCTCGAGGAGGAGGGTCGCCGACGTCGCGCCGGGATCCAGGTGTCCGGCGCTGCGCTCCCCGAGGTAGCTGGCGCGTCCCTTGCGCGCGACGAGCGGCTCGGTCGCATCACGACCGCGCGCAGCGGCCTCGGCGGCTGCGCGGGCGGCCGCGGCGAAACCCTCGCTCGCCGCCGCATCCCACGCGTCCAGCGCGGGGGAGAGCGCGTCGATCATCGTCTTGTCGCCGGGCTCGGCCTTGCCGCGGGCGATCACGCCGTCGACCCCGGCCCGCAGCGCCGCGCCGAGGGTCTCGGCATCCACCTCATCCGAGGCCAGCGCCGGGCCCATCCGCAGGAACAGCGTGCCGTACAGGGGGCCGCTGGCGCCGCCCACCGACGACACGAGGGTCATGCCGACCGTCTTGAACAGCTCGGACGCGCTCGCCGGCGCGGGGTTCAGCGCGGCGACGACGGCATCGAGCCCTCGCGCCATGTTGGAGCCGTGGTCGGCGTCACCGATCTCGGAGTCCAGTCGCGTCAGCTCGTCTTTGTGTCGGTGAACGGCGTCACGGAATGCGCGGATCCACGCGACGAGATCGTCGATCGAGACGGCGTCGCTCATGCGCTCCACCGCAGGCCCGCGGTGACCACCGGGGCGTCCCACAGGCGGAGCATCTCGTCGTCGGCCTTCACGACCGTCAGGGAGGCGCCGGCCATGTCGAGGCTGGTGATGTAGTCGCCGATGAGCACCCGCTGCACATCGACGCCGGCGTCTGCCAGCAACGGTGCGATCTCGCCGTAGAGCAGATACTGCTCGATGAGCGGCGTGCCGCCCAGCCCCGACAGCAGCACGATCGCCGGCCCCACCGGGTCGCCGAAATCGTGGACGATCGGGTCGACCATGAGCTTCGCGATCTCTCGAGCGGATGCCAGCTTCACGCGCGAGCGGCCGGGCTCGCCGTGGATGCCGACACCGACCTCCATCTCGTCGTCGGGGAGCTCGAAGGTGGGGCGGCCCGCGGCGGGCACGGTGCAGCTGGTCAGGGCTACGCCCATCGAGCGGCCCGCGCCGGACACGCGCCGCGCCAGCTCGGCGACAGCGGCGAGATCGGCCCCTTCCTCGGCCAGGGCGCCGGCGATCTTCTCGACGACGACGGTGGTGCCGGTTCCGCGGCGGCCGGCGGTCCAGGTGGAGTCCTGCACGGCGACGTCGTCGGCGACGACGACCGACTCGACCCGCACGCCGGCGGCTTCGGCGAGCTCGGCGGCCATCTCGAAGTTCAGCACGTCGCCGGTGTAGTTCTTCACGATGTGCAGCACCCCGGCGCCCGAGTCGACGGCCTGCGTGGCGGCGAGCACCTGATCCGGGGTGGGGGAGGTGAACACCTCGCCCGCGGCCGCGGCGTCGAGCATGCCGCGACCCACGAAGCCGCCGTGCAACGGCTCGTGACCTGACCCTCCCCCCGACACCAGCGCGACCTTGCCCGCACGCGTCGGCTCCGCTCGCGAGATGACGCGGTTCTCGGCATCCACCCTGAGATCGGGGTGGGCGACGGCGATGCCCCGCAGGGCCTCGGCCAGCACGTCATCGGGGTCGTTCACGAACTTCTTCACGCTGCCTCCTCGTCGTGGCATCGACGGCGGGGGCCGTCGCACCCCCGACGATGCTCGCCGGTGGGCGCCGCGTCAAGAGCGCGCGGCGTGCGTCAGAGGCGTTCGTGGGGGAGGACCTGCTTGATGCGCTCGATCGGGTTCTGCGCGGGGGCCTCGTTGTACGCGTTCGCCAGTTCCTGCTCGCTGAGGGCGTGGATGGCGGCCATGATCTCGTCGGTGGCACCCCGACGGGCACGGCCGGACGACGCCGGACCGTGAGGCGACAGGTCGAGCGGCGTGCCGAAACGCACCGTGATGCGCGGTGACGTGCTCGGGAACTTCGCGCCGACGGGCATGACCTCGTCGGTGCCGAGCAGGCCCACGGGGACGACCGGCGCGCCCGTCTGCAGGGCGAGGAACGCGACACCGGTGCGTCCCTTGTACAGGCGGCCGTCGAGGGAACGGGTGCCCTCGGGGTAGAGCGCGACGGCGCGGCCGTCGTCGAGGAACGCCCGCTGCTGGTCGAGCGCGTCCAGCGCCTTCTGGCCCGCTCCGCGTTCGACCGGGATCGCACCGATGGCGGTGAAGAACTGCCGCGACGCCCACTTCTCGAAATAGGCCGCTTTGGCCATGAAGTGCACGGGACGCGGGGCGGCGACGGGGATCGCGATCGAATCGATGAACGACAGATGATTGCTGGCGAAGATCACGGGACCCGTGCGCGGGACGTTCTCGCGGCCCTCCACGCGCGGGCGGTAGATCGCGCGGGCGAGCGGCGCGATCAAGGAGCGACCCAGGACGTACGTGGCGCCCATCTGCTGCGGCCGTGCTGCGGGGGTTTCGGCGGGCAGGTCGGAACTCACCCGACGAGGTTACTCGTCGCCGCATACCCGCGCGCGCATGACCGGCGCCGACGCGCGAAAGGCGCGCCGCGGTGGGACTCCCAGGCGCGGCAGAGCGGAATGCGCGAAGATGGGATCTTCCCGACTCCCTTCGAGAGGTCTCCCGTGCGCTTCCGCCCGATCGCTTCCCTGTCCGTCGCCGCCGCCGCGGCGTTGCTGCTGGCGGGGTGCTCCGGTTCGCCCGACCAGGCGCAGTCCCCGGATGCCAGCTCGAGCGCTGACGCCGCAGAGTGCGGCACGCCCTTCACCGGCGAGGTGCCCGCCGGCCTCGAAGTGTCGGGCGACTTCGAGGGCCCCGTCACCGTTACCCGCCCGGATGGGTTCGCGCCCACCGCGGTGCAACGCAGCACCGTCATCGAGGGAGGCGGCACGGAGCTGACCGACGGCGATGTGGTGCGGGCGAACTACACCGTCGTTGACGCCACGACGGGTGAGGTTCTTTACGACACGCTCAAGACCGACCCCACGGGCAAAGACCTAGTGCTCGACACCCGGCAGATCTTTGGGGCGGCCTTGGCCTGCATCCCGGTTGGCTCTCGCACCGTTTCCACCTTCCCGGCCGGCACGCTCGGACAGGGATCGCCGGCGTACATCCTGGTGGCGGATGCGATCGAGGATGTCCCGGTCAGCGACGTTCCCCCGACCGACGGGATGCCGACGGTGACCGTCGCGGAAGACGGCTCCCCCACCATCACCATGCCAAGTGCTCCCGCTCCGCAAGAGACTCGGATCGAGAACCTCCGTACAAGTGAGGGCGACCTCGTCGAGCCCGGCGATACGGTCACGGTGCAGTATTCGGGCGCGCTCTATGACGGCGGAACCGTCTTCGACTCGACGTGGCAGAAGGGAACCCCGGCAGAGTTCCCGACCACCGGTGTCGTCCCCGGCTTCCGCAAGGCGCTCGAGGGGCAGGCGGTCGGTTCGCGGGTGCTTGCCGTCATCCCGCCCGCAGAGGGTTACGGCGACCAGGACAAGGGCAGCATCCCGCCGAACTCGACGCTCGTCTTCGTCATCGACATCCTCGGCGTGCAGCACGCCCCCGAAGCCACTCAGTAGGCTGACCGAATGCGCCGCGTCCTCATCCTCGGTTCCACCGGTTCGATCGGGACGCAGGCGCTCGACGTCATCCGCGCCAACCCCGGCCGCTTCGACGTGGTCGGGTTGGCGGCGGGTTCCGACCGCGTCGGCGTCGAGGCGCAGGCCGCCGACTTCGGCGTGGAGCACGTCGCGCTGGGCGCCCTCGAGGCCGAGCAGCTCGTCCGCGACGTCGAGGCCGACGTGGTGCTGAACGGCATCACCGGGTCGGTCGGGCTGGGCCCGACGATCGCCGCGCTCGAGGAGGGCCGCACCCTCGCGCTGGCCAATAAGGAGTCGCTGATCGTCGGCGGCGACCTCGTCACCGCGCTGGCTGCCCCGGGGCAGATCGTGCCGGTCGATTCGGAGCACTCCGCCATCGCGCAGGCGCTCCGCTCCGGCGAGGCGCATGAGGTGCGTCGGCTGGTGCTCACGGCATCCGGGGGCCCGTTCCGCGGTCGCAGCCGTGCCGAGCTCGCCGACGTCACCCCCGCGCAAGCCCTCGCGCACCCCACGTGGGACATGGGCCGGGTGGTGACCACCAATTCGGCGACCCTCGTGAACAAGGGCCTCGAGGTGATCGAGGCGCACCTGCTCTTCGACGTCGCCTACGACCGCATCGACGTCACCGTTCACCCGCAGTCGATCGTGCACTCGATGGTCGAGTTCGTCGACGGGTCGACCGTCGCGCAGGCTTCGCCCCCCGACATGCGTCTGCCCATCTCGCTCGGGCTGGACTGGCCGCACCGCGTCGGGGGCGTCGGCGCACCGCTGGACTGGACGCGCGCGTCGCAGTGGACCTTCGAGCCGCTCGACGAGGAGGCCTTCGGGTCGGTCGCGCTCGCCAAGCGCGTCGGACGGGCGGGGGCGACGTTCCCGGCCGTGTTCAACGCCGCGAACGAGCAGGCGGTAGACGCCTTCCACGAGGGACGCCTGGGCTTCCTCGACATCGTCGAGCTCATCGAGCGCGTCGTCGATCGGCACGAGCCGCCTGCGGCGCTCACGCGCGAGTCGCTCGCCGAGGCCGAGGCCTGGGCGCGCCACACCGCCGACCAGATCATCGCCGCCCGCTGAGCGGCCGCGGGCGCTGCCCATCTCCTGCGGAGACGTCGCTGAGCCCGGTTTCGGAGGCGCGCGTCGGTGCTCGGCACGAGTGCGGTCGCGGCGGCTGCGGGGTTGGGGCGGGCGCTGCACAACTCCTGCACGAGCGTCGCTGACCGCGGCTTCCGCGGCGTGCGGTTCGGGTGTGCAGGAGTTGTGCCGTGCCGGCGGCGGTGCGGCGCTACCGGCGCTCGGCGCTGCGTGCGAGTGCGCTCGCGGCGGCTGCGGGGTTGGGGGCGGGCGCTGCTCAACTCCTGCACGAGCGTCGCTGACCGCGGTTTCCGCGGCGTGCGGCGCGGGTGTGCAGGATTTGTGCCGTGCCGACGGCTTCGAGGCGTGATCCGTCGCCGACCCGCCGCAGAGCCTCAGGCAGGGAAGTCGACCGGGCGCTCGGGGTCGGACGACGGCGTCGAATCGGCCGGATACGGCACCGGCCACTGCGGGTCGGGCACGGCCCAGCCCGCGGCGCGCAGCGCACGGCGCGACAGTTCGCGCGCCGAGTAGGGCGTGCGCACCCCGCGGATGTCGCGGTAGTCCTGGTGGCCGGGGCCGGCCCACAGGATCGCGTCTCCCTCGCCTACGAGCTTCACGGCCTCGAGGATCGCGCGCTCGGGCGGCGTGAAGGCGTGGATCTCGGCGTCGGGTCGCGCCCGGCGGGCGCCCTCGACGAGCACCTCGCGGATGGCATCCGGATTCTCGTGGCGGGGGTGGTGGTCGGTGACGATGAGGATGTCACTGCCCTCGACGGCCGTGCGGCCCATGTCGTGGCGCTTCGTGGCGTCGCGGTCGCCGTCGGCACCGAAGAGCATGACGACCTTGCCGGGGGTCACGCGCCGCACCGCGGCGAGCGTCTTCTCGAACGCGTCGGGGGAGTGGCCGAAGTCGACGTACACCGCCGGCCCCTCGGAGCCCGACACCAGCTGCGTGCGCCCGGGGAGGGCGGCGTCGATCCGCGCGCCGTCGAGCGCGGCGACGAGGCGGTCCCACGCGTACCCCGCCTCGAGCAGCATGACGATCGCGAGTCCCGCGTTGGCGGCCATGTGCCGTCCGATCACCGGCACCACGGTCGTGAGCGAGCGACCGTCGCCCGACCGCAGCGTGAACTGCGTGCCCTCCTGTCGCTCGTCGACGATCTCGACGGCCCAGTCGGCGGTCGCCGTAGGGTCGTGGGCGATGGCCGGGGTGACGATCGTGACGACGGGGATCTCGGCCCGCGCCGCGATCTCGGCACCGGCGGGGGAGTCGAGGCACACGACGCCGCGGCGCGCGCGGTCGGCGCGGAAGAGGGGCAGCTTCGCCTCGAAGTACTCGCGCATGTCGGCGTAGTCGTCGAGGTGGTCGTGCGTGAGGTTGGTGAAGCCGGCGACGTCGAACATCAGTCCGTCGACGCGGTGACGGGTGAGGGCCTGGGCGCTCACCTCGACCGCAACGGCTTCGACGCCCCGCTCGCGCATGAGGGCGAGCAGCGCGTGGAACTCGGAGGCTTCGGGCGTCGTCAGACGCGACACGATGACCTCGCCGGCGATGTGGCGCTCGGCGGTCGACGACAGGCCCGTCACGACCCCCAGCTGGCCGAGGATCCCCTCGAGCAGGTGGGAGACGCTCGTCTTGCCGTTCGTGCCGGTGGTGGCCAGCAACGTCGGCAGATCGTCGTCGGCGCCGGTGCCGTAGACCCAGGCCGACAGCTCCCCGAGCAGGGCGCGGGGGTCGTCGACCACGACGATGGGCAGACCCGCGGATGCGGCGATCTCCGCTCCGTCGGCGTCGGTGATGACGGCGACGGCTCCGCGTTCGGCGGCGGTGGTCGCGAAGTCGGCGCCGTGACGGTTCACGCCGCGGATCGCGACGAAGGCCTCGCCGGCGCGCAGGTCGGCCGTGGCGAGGGTGATCCCGGTCAGGGTCGTCCCCTCGACGTCGCCGACGCTGCGCACGCCGAAGCGTCGGGCCAGTTCCGCGAGGTCGCGGTGGGGCGGTCGCTCCGGCCGGAGCACGGGCGGGAGGTTCGAGGGCACGTCGGTCGGCATCCCGTCCATTGTCTCACCCGGGGTCGCACAGACACCGCATCGGCGCCGCACGGGCGGTTCAAAGCCGGGCGGCGGTATCGTCGCCGGGTGACCGCGATCGCCTTCCTCATCGGCGTGCTCGTGCTCGTGATCGGCCTGGCCGTCTCGATCGCCCTGCACGAGGTCGGGCACCTGCTGCCCGCCAAGCTCTTCGGCGTGCGCGTCGGCCAGTACATGATCGGGTTCGGACCCACGCTGTGGTCGAAGCGGGTCGGCGAGACCGAGTACGGCTTCAAGCTCCTGCCCCTGGGCGGCTTCATCTCGATGGCGGGCATGTACCCGCCGGCCCCCGAGGGGGAGGAGCCGTCGAAGCGTCGCTCGCGGTTCTTCGCGACGATGGTGCAGGACGCCCGGGACGCCAACGCCGAGACCCTCGTCGAGGGCGACGACCGCGTGTTCTACAAGCTCCCGGTGTGGAAGCGCGTCGTCGTGATGCTCGGCGGCCCGGTCATGAACCTGCTGCTGGCTTTCGTCCTGTCGGCGGTCGCGGTGAGCGGGATCGGCGTCGCGGTCGCCACCACCACCGTCGCGTCGGTGTCGGAGTGCGTCATCCCCGCGAGCGAGAACCGCACCGACTGCACTTCGGGCGACCCGGTCGCGCCGGCGGCCGCCGCCGGCATCCGACCCGGCGACGTGATCGTGTCGATCGACGGTCAGGCGGTGTCGACGTTCGCCGAGGCGGCGGCAATCATCCAGGACGCCCCCGGCCGCGCCCTGCCGGTCGTGATCGAGCGCGACGGCACGCAGCAGACCGTCACCATCACCCCGCAGCGGAGCGACCGCGCCGTCACCGACGCTCAGGGGCAGCCCGTGCGGGATGCCGCGGGCCAGCCCGAGTACGAGACGGTGGGCTTCGCGGGTCTGCGCCCCCAGCAGGGGCTCGAACCGCAGCCGATCTGGGTGGGGCCGGAGGCGACGATCCAGCAGGTCGGCGCGGTCGCGCAGATCATGACGCAGCTGCCGGTGCGCATCTACGACACGGCCGCCGATCTGGTGACCGGTCAGCCGCGCGACCCCGATGGGCCGCTGAGCGTCGTGGGCGCGGGGCGCCTCGCCGGCGAGTACGCCGCGGTCGACGCCCCCATCCTCGCGCGCGTGCAGTCGATCATCGGCCTGCTCGCCGGGTTGAACATCGCCCTGTTCGTCTTCAACCTCATCCCGCTGCTGCCCCTCGACGGCGGACACGTCGTGGTGGCCCTGTGGGACGGCATCAAGCGCGCCGTGGCGCGCCTGCGGGGCACGGTTGCACGGCCGGTGGATGCCACGCGCCTCGTGCCCGTGACGTTCGTGGTCGTGGTGCTGCTGATCGGCATGGGCGGCGTGCTGTTCCTCGCCGACATCTTCAACCCGGTGCAGTTGCTGTAGCCGGACGGGCGCGGCAGGACCTGCGCCTGTCGAGGGATCCCGGCGCTGTGCGGAGCCGGGGCTTCGACAGGCTCAGCCGCCTCGGTGGGAGGGCCCTGAGCCTGTCGAAGGGGCCGGGACCTACAGCGCGTGGGCGATCAGCCGCTCCAGGGTGCGCATGCCGTCGCGCGAGAGGATCGACTCGAGGTGGCCCTGCACGCTCGCGAAGCCGGGTCCGCGCAGGGCGTAGACATCGCCGGTCGTGGAGTCCGCGGCGACGTCGATCTCGAAGCCGCTGACGGGCGCGTCGGGCCCGTAAGAGATGCCGCGTCGGTCGCCCGGGTTCACCCGCGCGGTGAAGGTGTTGTAGAACCCGATCGACGCGTCCTCGCCGAAGACGTCGACGCTCTTCTGCAGACCCTGGTGCGGCCGGTCCAGCGGCATGAGCTCGATGCCGAGCGAGTCGGCCAGGATCTGGTGGCTCAGGCACACGGCGAGCAGCGGATCGCGGCGAGCGGTGCGGCGGCCGACGACGTGCCGCATCGCCTCCATGCGCGGGGTGTCGTCGCGCGGGTCGCCCGGGCCGGGGCCCGAGACGACGAGGTCGGCGGCATCCAGGTCGGCATCCGTCACCTGCGACCAGTGCACGATCCGGGTGTCGAGTCCGAGGTGGCGCAGCTGGTGGGCGAGCATCGTGGTGAAGCGGTCCTCGGCGTCGACCACGAGCGCCGTGCGGCCGGCGAAGGGGCCGGAGCCGTCGGGGTCCTGCGGGTTCATCCAGAACGGCGCGAGGCGGTCGTTGCGGGATGCCAGCAGCTCGGCGATCGCGGGATCCTCGCCCAGGGGGCGGCGCGGGGCGGTCGGTGCGTCGGGGTCGGCCGCCGGGGGAGCCGCCGGCGCGTCGCGGGGGATCGCGCCGATCGCGCCGAGCACTCCCGCCGCCTTGCCGTGAGTCTCGCCCACTTCGCCGTAGGGGTCGGAGTGGCGCACGAGCGTCGCGCCGACGGGCACGCGCAGGCGTCCGTCGACGAGGTACGCCGTGCGGATGAGGATGGGCGCGTCGAGGTCGTGCGTGGCCCCCTCGGTCGCGCCGTTCGGGGTGAACAGCGCCGCGACGCCGGAGTAGTACCCCCGGGGGGCGGTCTCGTGCCGGGCGATGACCGTGCACGCGTTCTGCATGGGGGAGCCGGTGACGGTCGGGGCGAACATCGTCTCGCGCAGGATGTCGCGCGGGTCGAGGTCGCTGCGTCCGCGCAGCATGTACTCGGTGTGGGTCAGCCGCGACATCTCTTTGAGGTGCGGGCCGGTGATGCGTCCGCCGTCGCTGCAGACGGCGCTCATCATCTTCAGCTCTTCGTCGACGACCATGAAGAGCTCTTCGGTCTCTTTGGTCGAGCGCAGGAACTCCGCGAGCGTCTCGGCGGTCGCTCCCCCGGCGGGATGGCGGAAGGTGCCGGAGATGGGGTTCATCGTGACGATGCCGTCCTGGGCGCTGACGTGCGCCTCGGGGCTCGCGCCGACGGCGATGTGCCCGTCGGTGACGACGGCGAACGTCCAGTAGGCGCCCTTCTCGTGTTCGAGGAGCGCGCGAAACCACGTGAGCGCGGCGATCCGGGGATCGGCGTCGACGCCGGCGACGAAGTCACGACGGATGACGAAGTTCGCCCCCTCGCCGCGGCCGATCTCGTCGGCGATGACCCGCCGCACGATGTCGGCGTACTCCTCGTCGGCGATGTCGAACCCGGCGTCGGTGAGCGGCACGGGGGAGGAGGGGAGGGATGCCATGACCTCGGCCCGCGGCAGGGCGACGCGCTCGTCGATCACAAGGCAGCGCAGCGGTGCTCCGTCGTCGTGGCAGACGAAACCGCGCTCGCGCACCTGGCGGTACGGCACCAGGGCGAGGACCTCGCGCGCGGTGCCCGCGGCATCCGTCAACGGGATGTCGGCGAGCAGCTCGACGTCGACGACGTCGCCGGTCAGCACCTCGACGGTGGCGCCGTCACGGGCGATCAGCGCGAAGGGAGCGCTGCCGCCGGCGAGGTCGGCGAGCAGGGAGGAGGGGTCGGGCGCGGTCATCGAGGAATCTTTTCGTCTGTGAGGGAGGGTCCGAGGCGGCCGCCGAAAACACGAAGACCGCCCGGGTTCCCCAGGGGGAGGGCGGTCTGTTGCATGCGTGCGCACCGCCTAGACGGTGAGCCACCAGGATGTGTACGCGCGCATGGCGCCGAACCTACCACAGGGCGTCCTCAGCCTCCGTGCGGGGGCTGAGGCGTAGGCTGATCGGCGTGCCTGCAGTGAACATCGGGATGCCCCGCGTGCCGGAGGTCCTCGCGCCTCGTCGTAAGACCCGTCAGATCAAGGTCGGCAAGGTGCTCGTGGGCGGCGACGCCCCCGTGAGCGTCCAGTCGATGACGACGACGCCGACGACCAACATCAACGCCACGCTCCAGCAGATCGCCGAGCTCACGGCATCCGGATGCGAGATCGTGCGCGTGGCCGTTCCGTCGCAGGACGACGCCGACGTGCTGCACATCATCGCCAAGAAGAGCCAGATTCCGGTCATCGCCGACATCCACTTCCAGCCGAAGTACGTCTTCCAGGCGATCGACGCCGGCTGCGGCGCGGTGCGCGTGAACCCCGGCAACATCCGCAAGTTCGACGACCAGGTCGGCGCGATCGCCGCGGCCGCGAAGGCGGCGGGCGTGTCTTTGCGCATCGGCGTCAACGCCGGCTCGCTCGACCGTCGCCTGCTCGAGAAGTACGGCAAGGCCACGCCCGAGGCGCTCGTGGAGAGCGCCGTGTGGGAGGCCTCGCTGTTCGAGGAGCACGACTTCCACGACTTCAAGATCTCGGTCAAGCACAACGACCCGATCGTCATGGTCAAGGCCTACCGCCTGCTCGCCGAGCGCGGCGACTGGCCCCTGCACCTCGGCGTGACCGAGGCCGGCCCCGCGTTCCAGGGCACGATCAAAAGCGCCACCGCTTTCGGCATCCTGCTCTCCGAAGGCATCGGCGACACCATCCGCGTCTCGCTGTCGGCGCCGCCCGCCGAAGAGGTCAAGGTCGGCCACCAGATCCTGCAGTCGCTGAACCTGCGCGAGCGCAAGCTCGAGATCGTCTCGTGCCCGTCGTGCGGTCGCGCGCAGGTCGACGTCTACACCCTCGCCGACGACGTCACCGAGGGTCTGAAAGACATGACCGTTCCTCTGCGCGTGGCCGTCATGGGCTGCGTCGTGAACGGTCCCGGTGAGGCACGCGACGCCGATCTCGGTGTCGCTTCGGGCAACGGCAAGGGCCAGATCTTCGTCAAGGGTCAGGTCATCAAGACCGTGCCCGAGTCCGAGATCGTGCAGACCCTGATCGAGGAGGCGAACCGCCTCGCCGACGAGATGGGCCCCGACGCCGCTCCCGGTACCGCGCAGGTCATCACGGCCTGAGCGCGGCGGACGGTCCGCACGCGAGCGATCGGACCGCCGTCCGTCGGCTTTTGTTCCGATAACGTCGGAAGTCTCATGACCGAGACTCCCGCCGCATCCCTCGCCCGTCCGCTGATCGCCGGGGTCGTCACCGCCCTCGTCGGCTTCACCAGCACCTTCGCCGTCGTCCTGACGGGCCTGCGCGCCGTCGGCGCCACCCCGGAACAGGCGGCGAGCGGCCTGCTCGCGATCACCCTCGTCGTCGGTGTCGGCTGCGTGCTGCTGGCCGGTCGCTATCGCATCCCGATCACCGTCGCGTGGTCGACGCCCGGTGTGGCGCTGCTCGCGGCGACCGGCGTCGTCGACGGAGGGTGGCCGGCCGTCGTCGGCGGTTTCCTGGTGTCGGCGGTGCTCATCCTCTGCACCGCGCTCTTCCCGCCGCTCGGGGCGCTCATCGCGCGCATCCCGCCGTCCATCGCCCAGGCGATGCTCGCGGGGGTGCTGCTCCCACTGTGCGTCGCGCCGTTCGTCGGTGTGGTCGAAGACCCGTGGGGCGTCGCGCCCGTACTGATCGTGTGGCTGGTGGCATCCCGTCTCCTGCCGCGCTGGGCGGTGCCGCTGGCCTTCGTCGCGGCGATCGCCGTCGTGGCGGTGGAACTGTCGCGCACGGGTGCGCAGATGGATGCCGCGGCGCTCGTGCCGCGCCTGGAGTTCACCGTTCCCACCCTCACCGTGGGCTCGGTGATCGGTATCGCCCTGCCGCTGTTCATCGTCACGATGGCGTCGCAGAACGTCCCGGGCGTCGCCGTGATGCGCAGCCTGGGCTTCGCGATCCCGTGGCGGCCCGCGATGCTCGTCACCGGGCTGGGCACCGCCGCGGCGGCCGGCTTCGGCGGTCACGCCATGAACCTCGGCGCCATCAGCGCCGCGATCGCGGCGGGGCCGGATTCGCACCCCGATCCGAAGCGGCGGTGGGTCGCCGGCGTCTCGGCGGGCGGCACGTACCTCGTGCTCGCCGCGCTGTCGGCGGCGTTCGCGGCGATCGTCCTGCTGGCGCCCGCCGGCGTGATCCCCGCCGTTGCCGGAGTCGCGTTGTTCGGAGCCTTCGGCTCGGCCGTGCAGCAGGCGATCGATGATCCGGGGGAGCGGGTGCCCGCGGTGGTGACGTTCCTCGTCGCCGCATCCGGGATCGCGGTGTTCGGCGTCAGTGCGGCGTTCTGGGCCCTCGTGGCCGGTCTGCTGGTGCGGACGGTGCTGCACGTGGGCCGCGCGCGAGGGTGACGGCGGCCATCGCACGGCACGACCGGCTACCGACATGTCGCGCCCGTGACGATGTCATACGACCCATCGATGCAGACCGCCGGGGCGAACGACAACGGCAACACGGCCGTCACGCCTGAGACCGTCAGTGCGGTGCGCTGAGGCCCGGCATCCACTCGGCGTCGTCCCCCGCCCTAGACTCGTCTCTCGTGGTCACCCGTCTGTCGAACTTCTTCCTCCGCACGCTTCGCGAAGACCCCTCGGATGCCGAGGTCACGAGCCACCGCCTGCTCGTGCGCGCCGGGTACATCCGCCGCAACGCGCCCGGCATCTTCGCGTGGCTCCCGCTCGGGCTGAAGGTCAAGGCCAAGATCGAGACGGTCGTGCGCGAGGAGATGGCGAACGCCGGTGCCTTCGAGGTGCACTTCCCCGCGCTGCTGCCGCGTGAGCCGTACGAGGTCACGGGCCGCTGGGAGGAATACGGCGACGCGCTGTTCCGCCTGCAGGACCGCAAGGGTGCCGACTACCTGCTCGCGCCCACGCACGAGGAGATGTTCACGCTCCTGGTCAAAGACCTCTACTCGTCGTACAAAGACCTGCCGCTGACGATCTACCAGATCCAGGACAAGTACCGCGATGAGGCGCGTCCGCGTGCGGGCCTGCTGCGCGGCCGCGAGTTCACGATGAAGGACGCGTACTCGTTCGACGCGACGGACGCCGGACTCGACGCCTCGTACCAGGCCCAGCGCGACGCCTACGAGCGCATCTTCACCCGTCTGGGTCTCGAATACGTCATCGTCGCCGCCGACGCAGGCGCGATGGGCGGGTCGAAGTCGGAGGAATTCCTGCACCCGACCCCCATCGGCGAAGACACGTTCGTGCGTTCGGCCGGCGGGTACGCCGCCAACGTCGAGGCGTTCACCACCGCGGCCCCCGAGGCGCTGCCGATCGAGGGACAGCCCGAGGCCGTCATCTTCGATTCGCCGAACACTCCGACCATCGCGACCCTCGTCGATCACGCGAACGCGCACGTCGACGCCCCGGCGCCCGGCATCGCCGGACCCGCCACGGATGAGGCGACCGCGTGGACCGCCGCCCACACGCTGAAGAACGTCGTGCTCGCCCTCACGCACCTCGACGGCACGCGTGAGCTCGTCGTGGTGGGACTGCCCGGCGACCGCGATGTCGACGACAAGCGCGTCGAGGTCGCCTTCGCGCCCGCCGAGGTCGAAGCCGCCACCGAGGCCGACTTCGCGAAGAACCCGCTGCTGGTCAAGGGATACATCGGTCCGTGGTCGCCGACCGGCGCCGTGCTGGGCGAGGAGTCGGCGACGAAGATCCGCTACTACCTCGACCCCCGCGTGGTCGACGGCACCGCATGGATCACGGGCGCCAACATCGACCAGAAGCACGTGCACTCGCTCGTCGCCGGTCGCGACTTCGTCGGTGACGGCTTCGTCGAGGTCTCCACCGTGCGCGCCGGTGACCCCGCGCCCGACGGTTCCGGCCCGGTGGAGCTCGCACGCGGCATGGAGATCGGCCACGTCTTCCAGCTCGGGCGCAAGTACGCCGAGGCCCTCGGCCTGAAGGTGCTCGACGAGAACGGCAAGCTCGCCACCGTCACCATGGGCTCCTACGGCATCGGCGTCACCCGCATCCTCGCGATCATCGCCGAGCTCAACAACGACGACAAGGGGCTCATCTGGCCCGCCTCGGTCGCCCCGTTCGACGTGCACGTCGTGGCCACCGGCCGCGATCAGGCGGCGTTCGAGCTCGCGGCATCCATCTCCGACCAGCTCGAGGCCGCCGGCCTCGACGTGCTCTACGACGACCGCCCCAAGGTGTCGCCCGGTGTGAAGTTCGGCGACGCCGAGCTCGTCGGCATCCCGCGCATCCTCATCGTCGGTCGCGGCGCCGCCGAGGGCCAGGTCGAGCTGTGGGAGCGCCGCACGGGCGAGCGCGAGACGGTCGCGGTCGCCGACGCCGTGGCGGCCCTGACGCGCTGAGGTCGCACTCCGCCGTTGCGGCGCCTCCACCCCGAGGTTGCGGCTCACCGACATGTCGGTTGCGCCCTGCAACCGCTTGGTCGGCGCGCTGTGGTCTCGCGGTCAGGCGAATGCGCGGCCGCGGGGGCGCGCCGGGGGAGATCGGTCAAGAGGCGTCGGCGAGGGCCGTCGCATGGATAGCGTGGATGCCATGATCTCGGCCCCCCGCCTGTCGCTGTCCGACGGCTCCACAATTCCCCAGCTCGGCGTCGGCACGTACAAGGTGCCGGCCGGCATCACCGCCGGCCTCGTGGAGGGGGCGCTCGCCGCGGGCTATCGCCACATCGACACCGCCGCCCTCTACGGCAACGAGGCCGAAGTCGGCGAGGGACTCCGCGCCTCGGGGCTCGACCGCGACGACGTCTTCATCACCACCAAGGTCTGGAACGACGACCAGGGCTTCGACGAGACGCTGCGCGCCTTCGATGCGAGCGCGGCCCGACTCGGTCTCGACCGCGTCGACCTCTACCTCATCCATTGGCCCATCCCCAGCGCCGACCGCTACGTCGACACCTGGCGCGCACTCCTGCGTCTGCAGCAGGAGGGGCGCGCGACCTCGGTCGGCGTGAGCAACTTCGCCATCGCGCACCTCGAGCGCCTGCGCGACGAGACGGGCGTGCTGCCGGCGGTGAACCAGGTCGAGCTGCACCCGCGTTTCCCCCAGAACGACCTGGTCGACTGGCATGCAACGAACGGCATCGTCACCGAGTCGTGGGCGCCGCTCGCCCGCGGCGGTCTGCTCGACGAGCCGGTGCTCGCGCGCATCGCCGAACGCCACGGCAAGACCCCGGCCCAGGTCGTCGTGCGCTGGCACCTCGACCGCGGGTTGGTCGTGTTCCCGAAGTCGGTGTCGCCCGACCGCATCCGCGAGAACGGCGACGTGTTCGACTTCACCCTCGACGCCGACGACCACACCGCCATCGCCGCGCTCGACACCGGAGAACGCACCGGCCGCGACCCCTCGCTCGACTGACCGCACGGGTCTGCGCCGCAGTCGACAGGCGACGGTGTGCACGCCGCAGGAGATCCGATGAGCGTCGGGCGGTCACACGGGCCCGTCGGCGACCAGCGGACGCCGATCTCCTGCGCTGTGCTCGGACCGGGCGGGCGCGGCGCCGGCCGTCACACGTCGAGGCGGGCGTAGCGTGCGCGGAAGACGGTGAAGACGCCGTAGGCGAGGAACCCCAGCCCGACCAGGAAGGCCAGGAAAGGCCCCGCGGGCAGAGCGATGAGGGCCGAGATCGCGCCGTCGAGCCCGCCCGCGGTGTCGGGTTCGATCTTCACCGCCGCCACCACCAGCAGTACCCCGACGATGGCCAGCGCGACACCCTTCGCCAGGAACCCGAAAATGCCGAACGCGCTGAGGACGTAGCCGACGACTCCGCCGGGCAGGCGCACCTTCGAGCGGAACGAGCGACGCGCGCCCATCCACACGAACCCGACACCCACTCCCGCCACGGCGAGGCCCGTGGCGCCCAGAACGGCCCCGCCGATCGACAGCGTGAGCACGGCTTCGCTGGCGTCCTCGGCGGCCTGCTCGGCCCGCGGCCGGGCGCCGAGGGCGACGGATGCCGAGAGCACGCCGATCACGACGAAGACGATGCCCTGCGGAGCCTCGGCCAGCACCCGTGCCAGTCGCTTCCACCCCGACAGGCCCCGAGGGGTCACCGCCTGCAGCAGATGCCAGCACCCTAGTGCCACGAGCCCTACGGCGAGGGCGCCGAGCGCCGCCGCTCCGAGCGGGATCGCGGCCAGCGCGCGGAAGGCGCCCGTCTGGTCGGTGTCTTCGGCCGCTCCGAAACCGACGGCGAGCACGAGCCCGCCCACGAGCAGGTGCAGGATGCCGTTGGCGACGTACCCCGCGCGAGCGGCGACGCGGAAGACGGGGTTCGCCTCGGCCTCGCGTGCGGCGGAGCGGGCGGAGGACGGCATCCCGGCACCGTATGCCCTCTGCACACACCGCGCCAATCCGTTGCGGTCGCACGGCGCGTCGGCTGGTGCGCGGGCGAAGCGTCCTGGGGGGTTCCTGCGAGGAATACGGCAAACGGGTGAAGATCATGTGTCATGGCCGTTGCCGTCTTGGCAGTGCGGCGCGGGACTCATTACGGTCGGATGGTGCCCGAGAACACCTCAGAGCTGCGTCCCACCCACCCGTTGGCCATCGCGCCCGTCGTCTCCCCCGCGGCATCCGTCGACGGTTTCGCCAAACAGTTCCTGCAGAACCTGAACTTCGACCAGGGCGTGACGCTGTCGACCTCCGACGTCAACGATCAGTACCTGGCCCTGGCGTACACGGTCCGCGACTACCTCATGGCGCGGTGGTTCGACGATCGGGCGAAGCAGAAGACGCAGCAGGCGAAGACCGTGTGCTACCTCTCCGCCGAATACCTGCTGGGCCGCCAGCTCGACAACAACCTGCTCGCCGCGCGACTGACCGACATCGCGACCGAGGCGCTCGCCCAGTGCGGCATCGACATCGACGACCTCCGCCAGGTCGAGATCGAGCCCGGGCTCGGCAACGGCGGCCTCGGTCGCCTGGCCGCGTGCTTCATCGACTCGCTCGCCACCATGAGCGTGCCCACGATCGGCTACGGCATCCGCTACGAGTACGGCATCTTCCGCCAGGGCCTTCGCCGACGGGCAGCAGGTCGAGCAGCCCGACGCGTGGCTGCGCATGGGCTCGCCGTGGGACTTCGCCCACCCCGAGGCCGCGCAGACCATCTCGTTCGCCGGCACCACCGAGACCTACGACGACGACGGCGTCGAGCGCACCCGCTGGGTGCCCGAGTGGAACGTGCTCGCGGTGCCCTACAACATGATGGTCCCCGGCTACCACAACGGCCGGGTCAACACCCTGCGCCTGTGGCGCGCGGTGGCCACGAACGCCTTCGACCTGCACACCTTCAACTCCGGCGACTACGTCCAGTCGGTGCGCGCGCAGACCTTCGCCGAGAACATCTCGAAGGTGCTCTACCCCGAGGACTCCACGCCCCAGGGCAAGGAGCTGCGTCTGCAGCAGCAGTACTTCTTCGTCGCGGCATCCATCGCCGACTTCATCGAGAACGTCCTGCCCGACGACTTCGACCTCGACGACCTGCCCGAGCGCGTCATCTTCCAGCTCAACGACACGCACCCGGTCATCGGCGTACCCGAGCTCATGCGCGTGCTCGTCGACGAGAAGAAGCTCGAGTGGGATGCCGCGTGGGCCATCACCCAGAAGTGCTTCGCGTACACGTGCCACACGCTGCTTCCCGAGGCCCTCGAGGTGTGGTCGGTCGACCTGCTCGGACGACTCCTGCCGCGCCACCTCGAGATCATCTACCGCATCAACGACGAGTTCCTCCTCGAGGTGCGCGAGCGCTTCGGCGACGACGAGATGCTCATCCGCAACATGTCGATCATCGGCGAGCACCCGTACCGGTCGGTGCGCATGGCCTACCTCGCCACGGTCGCCGGGTCGAAGGTCAACGGCGTCGCCGAGCTGCACTCGCAGCTGCTGCGCGACAACGTGCTCAAGGACTTCGCCGAGATGTGGCCCGACAAGTTCACCAACGTCACCAACGGCGTGACGCCCCGCCGCTTCCTGCGTCTGGCCAACCCCGAGCTGTCGAGCCTCATCACCGAGGCTCTCGGCGCGGGTTGGACCGTCGACCTCGAGCGCTTGCGGGGGCTCGAGGCCCTCGCGGACGACGCCGATTTCCGCGAGAGGTTCGCCGCCGTGAAGGCCTCGAACAAGCGCCGCCTGAGCCGTGTGCTCGAAGCGCGCGGTGAGGCTCCGCTCGACGACGGTCACCTGCTCGACGTGATGATCAAGCGTCTGCACGAGTACAAGCGGCAGACGCTGAAGGTGCTGCACATCGTCAGCACCTACGAGGGCATCGTCTCGGGCCGCCTGGACGTCGACGACGTGCAGGCGCGCACCTTCCTCTTCGGTGCCAAGGCCGCCCCGGGCTACGGCATGGCCAAGCGCATCATCCACCTCATCAACGCCGTCGGCGAGGTCGTGAGCGCCGACGAGCGCGTCAAGGGCAAGCTGAAGGTGCTGTACCCGGCGAACTACAACGTCACCCTCGCCGAGAGCATCATCCCGGCCGCCGACCTGTCGGAGCAGATCTCGCTCGCCGGCAAAGAGGCATCGGGCACCGGCAACATGAAGCTCGCCCTCAACGGCGCGCTCACCATCGGCACCGACGACGGCGCGAACGTCGAGATCCGCAAGCTGGTCGGCGACGACAACTTCTTCCTGTTCGGTATGAGCGAGCCCGAGGTCGAAGCCCTCTGGGCCGAGGGCTACCGCCCCGCCGACTTCTACCAGGAAGACGACGACCTGCGCCGCGCGATCGACCTCATCGCGTCCGGCGCGTTCTCGAACGGCGACCGCACGGTGTTCGAGCCGCTCGTGTCGAACCTGCTCTACGACGACCGGTTCATGGCGCTCGCCGACTTCCGTTCGTACCTCGACGCGCAGGACCGGGTCGACGCGGCCTACGCCGATCAGGACGCGTGGGTGCGCTCGGCGATCCTCAACGTCGCGCGCAGCGGCTACTTCTCCTCCGACCGGGCGATGCGCGACTACCTCGACCGCATCTGGCACGCGACGCCCGTCAATTGAGCCGTTCCGGATGCCGCGGCCCCGGCGCCGCGGCATCCGGAACGCTCTGACAGGAATGCGTCGCAGTCTGGCGGTCGTCGCGCTGCCGCGCGGCGGCGACCTGCGCGAGAGTGGTGCTCACCCGACCCCGGAGGCCGCATGCGCATCGCCGACATCCCCGTGCCCGACACCGTCGCCGCGCGCGGCGCGCTCGCCCTCGCGCAGCAGTTCCAGTCGCCCGCGATCACCGCGCACGCCCTGCGCTCCTGGCTCTGGGCCGAGGCGTTCGCGCGCGTCGACGGCATCCACGACGTCGATCACGAGTTGCTGTACGTCTCGGCGGTGCTGCACGACATCGGCACCGTGCGCGAGTTCGACAACCACACGATCTCGTACGAGCACGCCGGAGGTTACGTGGGCGTGGCTCTCACCGCGGGTGCGGGCTGGGCTCTCGAGAGGCGACAGCGCGTGCTCGACGTGATCGTGCGACACAACTGGCCGAGCGTGGATCCGGAGCTGGATGCCGAGGGCTACCTGCTCGAGACGGCGACCGCGCTCGACATCTCCGGCGCCCGGCCCGACGCTCTGCCCGAGGGATTCGTCGTCGAGGTGCTGACCGCGCACCCCCGCGGCTCGCTCGCCGCCGAGTTCGGGGCCTGCGTCGTCGACCAAGCCGCGCGAAAGCCCGAGACCGCGGCGCGCCGGCTCGTCGACGGGGGAGTGGTGCACAAGCTCGCGGCTAACCCGCTGGAACGGCTCTGACCCGTCCGAGGGTCAGACGACGAGTTCGACCGCGACCCCGACGGCCTCGTAGGTTCCGCGTGCTCGGGCGTCGCAGAACCGAGGAGGTTTCGACGGCCGCATGACCGCTCAGTCTCCGTTCGCGGCATCCGTCCTCCCTCGTGAGTCGCGCAGCCGACGAGATGGCGGGTATCGTAGGAGGGTTGTCGGCGCCGGTCGCGTCGACGAAAGCTGAACAACGGAGGGCCTTGTGGACATCGATCTCGCACTTCTGAAGACGATCGAACGCGAGAAGGAGATCCCCTTCGACGAACTCGCGCGCATCATCGAGCAGGCGATCCTCACCGCCTATGCCAAGCACATCTCGCCCAGCGGCGAGATCCCGGCGGGCGCGCGCGCCTCGCTCGACCGCAAGACCGGTCACGTGGGCATCTTCACTCCCGTCACCGACGACGAGGGCGCCGTCATCGGCGAAGAGGAGCAGGCCCCCGACGACTTCGGCCGCATCGCCGCGTTCGCCGCGAAGCAGGTCATCAGCCAGCGTCTGCGCGACATCGCCGACGACGCCGTGCTGGGGGAGTTCAAGGGCAAAGAAGGCGACATCGTCGCCGGCGTCGTGCAGCAGGGGCCGAACCCGCGCATGGTGCACGTCGACCTGGGTACCGTCGAGGCCATCCTCCCGCCCGAGGAGCAGGTTCCGGGCGAGACCTACGCGCACGGCTCCCGCCTGCGCGTCTACGTCACCAGCGTCGCCAAGGGCAACAAGGGGCCGCAGATCACCGTGTCGCGCACCCACCCCGGGCTCGTCCGCAAGCTCTTCGCGCTCGAGGTGCCCGAGATCGCCGCGGGTCTCGTCGAGATCGTGTCGCTCGCCCGCGAGGCGGGCCACCGCTCGAAGATCGCCGTCAAGGCCAACGACCCGACGGTCAACGCCAAGGGCGCCTGCATCGGTGAGCTCGGCCGCCGCGTCCGCGCGGTGACGGAAGAGCTCGCGGGCGAGAAGATCGACATCATCGACTACGACGCCGAACTGCCGCGCTTCGTCGCGAACGCCCTGTCGCCCGCCAAGGTGACGTCGTCGTTCGTGCTCGACGCCTCGACGAAGGCCGTGCGCGCCCTGGTGCCCGACTACCAGTTATCCCTCGCCATCGGCAAAGAGGGGCAGAACGCGCGCCTGGCCGCCAAGCTGACCGGCGCGAAGATCGACATCCAGCCCGACAGCATCCTCGAAGACAACTGAGCGTCCGTCGTCCCGGTGGCGGCGAGGTGTACGATGGAACCAGTACGAACGTGCGTCGGATGCCGCGCACGCGCCCCCCGATCATCGCTTCTGCGCGTGGTCGCCGATGGATCGATCCTCGTCGCTGACGAGAGAGCGGTCCTGCCGGGCCGGGGAGCGTGGGTGCACGAGACGGACGCGTGCGTGGGGAAAGCTCTCACGCGTCGTGCCTTCGTACGAGCATTGCGTGTGTCAGGCCCGCTTGACACGCAGACCTTCGAATCAACCCTCCAGCGAAAAGGCTGAACGGCTATGGACACGAAGTGAACGGCTCGAAATGAGACCCGTCCGCAACTAACGGTCTGCCCTGTCCGGGGTAGACCCCTCAGACAGGAGAATTGTGGCAAAACCACGCGTGCACGAGATCGCTTCCGAGCTCGGCGTCGACAGCAAGGTCGCGCTTGCGAAGCTGAAGGAGCTCGGCGAGTTCGTCAAGAGCCCCTCATCCACCATCGAGCCCCCCGTGGCTCGTAAGCTCCGCGCCGCCCTCGCGGCCGAGAGCTCGTCGGGATCCTCGGATGCCAAGCCCGCCGCTCCCGCGGCGCGGCCCGCGTCCGGCGCCCGCCCCGGTCCGGCGCGTCCCGCCGCGACCCCCGGTGCCCGTCCCTCGGGCCCCACGCCCGGGCCCGCGAAGCCCGCCGCTCCGGCCGCGCCCGCGGCCGCCCCGGCACCGGCAGCGCCGGCGCCCGCGGCATCCGCCCCCGCTCCCGCGGCCCCGGCGGAGAAGACCGCTGCGCCCGCGCCGAAGACCCCGTCGTCGCCGCCGAGCCCCGGCTCCGTCGCCCCGACCCCCGGTGCCGGTGCCCCCAAGCCCGGCCCCAGCGCGCCCCCGCGCCCGGGCGGTGCCCGTCCGGGCAACAACCCCTTCGCGTCGTCGCAGGGCATGGGCCAGCGCCCCTCGGGCCCGCGTCCCGGCAACAACCCCTTCGCCTCGGCGCAGGGCATGGGCCAGCGTCCCACTCCCGGCAACATCCCGCGTCCGCAGGCTCCGCGTCCGGGTGCCCCGCGTCCCGGCGCTCCGCGTCCCGGTGGCGCCGGTCGTCCCGGTGGCGGCGGTCGTCCCGGCGCTCCGTTCCAGCAGCGTCCCGGCGGTCCCGGTCGTCCCGGCGGCGCCGGTGGCGGCTTCCAGCGTCCCGGCGGCGCACCCGGTGCTCCGGGCGGCGGCGGTTTCGCCGGTCGTCCCGGCGGTGGTGGCGGTCGCGGTCGCGGCCCCGGCGGTGGTACCGCGGGTGCCTTCGGCAAGGGCGGCGGCAAGAGCAAGCAGCGCAAGTCGCGTCGGGCGAAGCGGCAGGAATTCGAGATGCGGTCGGCGCCGGTCGTCGGCGGCGTCAACGTCTCGAAGGGCAACGGCGAGATCATCCGCCTGCGTCGCGGTGCGTCCATCGCCGACTTCGCCGACAAGCTCGAGGCCCTGCGCGGCTACAACGTGCAGCCCGGCACGCTCGTGACCATCCTGTTCAACCTGGGCGAGATGGCCACCGCGACCGAGTCGCTCGACGAGGCCACCTTCGAGGTGCTCGGTGCCGAGCTCGGCTACAAGATCCAGATGGTCTCGCCCGAGGACGAAGACAAAGAACTCCTCGAGGGCTTCGGTCTCGACCTCGATGCCGAGCTCGAGGCCGAGAGCGAGGACGATCTCGAGATCCGTCCTCCCGTGGTCACCGTCATGGGCCACGTCGACCACGGTAAGACGCGACTGCTCGACGCCATCCGCCAGACCAACGTGGTCGCGGGCGAAGCCGGCGGCATCACGCAGCACATCGGTGCGTACCAGATCTGGACCGAGCACGAGGGCATCGAGCGCGCGATCACCTTCATCGACACCCCGGGTCACGAGGCGTTCACCGCCATGCGTGCCCGCGGTGCGCAGGTGACCGACATCGCGATCCTCGTGGTCGCGGCCGACGACGGCATCATGCCGCAGACGGTCGAGGCGCTGAACCACGCCCAGGCGGCGAACGTGCCGATCGTGGTCGCGGTCAACAAGGTCGACAAGCCCGACGCCAACCCCGCCAAGGTGCGCCAGCAGCTCACCGAGTACGGTCTCGTCGCCGAGGAGTACGGCGGCGACGTCATGTTCGTCGACGTCTCGGCCCGACAGAACCTCAACATCCAGGCCCTTCTGGATGCGGTCCTGCTCACCGCCGACGCCGGTCTCGACCTCACGGCCAACCCGAACAAGGCGGCCCGCGGTGTCGCGATCGAAGCGAAGCTCGACAAGGGTCGCGGTTCGGTCGCCACGGTGCTCATCCAGTCCGGAACGCTGCGCGTCGGCGACGCGATCGTCGCGGGAACGGCGTACGGCCGCGTCCGCGCGATGATGGACGAGAACGGCGAAGCGGTCGAAGAGGCCTACCCGTCGCGTCCCGTGCAGGTGCAGGGTCTCAACTCGGTCCCCCGAGCCGGCGACGTGTTCATCGTCACCGAAGAAGACCGCACCGCGCGCCAGATCGCCGAGAAGCGTGAGGCTGCCGAGCGCAATGCCCAGCTGGCCAAGGCCCGCAAGCGCATCTCGCTCGAGGACTTCACCCGCGCTCTCGAAGAGGGCAAGGTCGAGTCGCTCAACCTCATCATCAAGGGCGACGTGTCGGGTGCCGTCGAGGCGCTCGAAGAGTCGCTGCTCAAGATCGAGGTCGACGACAGCGTCCAGCTGCGCATCATCCACCGCGGTGTGGGTGCGATCACCGAGTCGGACATCAACCTGGCCACGATCGACAACGCGATCGTGATCGGCTTCAACGTGCGCCCCGACACCAAGGCCCGCGAGCGCGCCGCCCGCGAGGGTGTCGACGTGCGGTTCTACTCCGTCATCTACAACGCGATCGACGACGTCGAGCAGTCGCTCAAGGGCCTGCTCAAGCCGGAGTTCGAAGAGGTGCAGTCGGGTGTCGCCGAGATCCGCGAGGTGTTCCGCTCCTCGAAGTTCGGCAACATCGCCGGTGTCATCGTGCGGTCGGGAACGATCACGCGCAACGCCAAGGCCCGCGTCATCCGCGACGGTGTCGTGCTGGCCGACGGCCTGGCCATCGAGTCGCTGCGCCGCTTCAAGGACGACGTCACCGAAGTCCGCACGGACTTCGAGTGCGGTATCGGCCTGGGCAAGTTCAACGACATCCAGGTCGGCGACGAGATCGAAACGACGGAACTCGTCGAGAAGCCGCGAGGCTGATCCACGGGGCGGGGGTCGCACCTATGGGTGCGGCTCCCGCTTCGGCCTGCGGCGGCGTGTGCCTCCGAGAGCAGAGCGGGGCCCCTACCCCGATGCTCCCGGAGGCACACGCCGCCTCCGGCCTACGCTGGGTGCGGCTCCCCTCGGTGGGACCCCCGCCCGGTGGGACGAGCCACGGGGCACTCGTACTCGCGGCGGTATAGGGAAGAGAAGGAGAAGGACGTGGCAGGAGAGCGACAGGCCCGGGTGGCGGACCGCATCCGCGTGGTGCTGGCCGAGCGGCTCGAGAAGGGGCTGCGCGACCCGCGGCTCGGATTCGTGACCATCACCGACGTGCGCGTCACCGGTGACCTGCAGCGCGCGTCGGTGTTCTACACCGTCATGGGCGACGAGGCGCACCGCGCCGACACCGCCGCCGCGCTGAAGTCGGCGACCGGCATGCTGCGCAGCGAGGTGGGAAAGCACCTCAACACGCGTCTCACGCCGTCACTGGAGTTCATCCTCGACGCCATCCCCGAGAACGCCGATCACATCTCCGCGCTGCTGCGCGAGGCCCGTGAACGCGACGAATCCGTGGCCGCGACGGCCGCGTCGGCGACGTACGCCGGCGATGCCGACCCGTACGTCAAGCCGCGCGAGCACGACGAAGACGACGACCTCGACACCGACGAAGACGACGCCCGGGCCTGAGCCCGCGCCGACGCACGGCCGGATGCCGCCCGGAGCGGGTGGCATCCGGCCGTTCGCCGTATCCGGGCGTGCACGCGTGACGCGGTGTCGGACGGCGTTCGCCGCGTCGCGCGTCGAGTGAATCGCGTCGCCGTCCGGGCACGACGAGGCCGCGGCCGTCTCCCGCTGCGGGCGGCATGCGGGCGTGCAAAGAGCCACGGCCGGGCGCGACCCGCGGATCAGGATGCCGGGTGGCCCGGCAAGCGCAGCACGTCGTCGACCGCCTCGGCCAAACCATCGGAGACCAGCGAGTCGATCGCGCGGTCCCGTTGCGCGGCATCCGGCCAGTCGGGCAGCACCGCGAACACCGGGACGGCGTCGGGGGCGGCATCACGCAGCACCCTGAGCACCGCACCGCGAGCCTGCCGATCACTGCCTTCGTAGGTCGCCTGCCGGCGGCGCCGGTCCTCCGACTCCGGGTAGCCCGCCGCGCGCCAGGCGCAGAGGCCGGCGAGCGGGCACACATCGCATTTCGGCGACCGTGCGGTGCACACGATCGCGCCGAGCTCCATCGCCGCAGCGTTCACGATCGCCGCCTCCGCGACGTCGTCGGGGAGTTCGGCATCCATCCGCTCCAGATCGCGGCGATGCGGGGGGCCGGGCTGCGCGCTGCCCTCGACGGCGCGAGCGAGCACGCGGCGGGTGTTGGTGTCGACCACCGGATGCCGATCCCCGTACGCGAACACCGCGACGGCGCGCGCGGTGTAGTCGCCGATGCCGGTCAGCGCGAGGAGCGCGTCTACGTCGCGGGGCACCACTCCGTCGTGCCGGTCGCGGATCTCGACCGCCGCCCGATAAAGCCACAGCGCGCGCCGCGGGTAGCCGAGGTTGGCCCATTGGGTCACGGCGTCGCCGGGAGGGGAGGCCGCCAGATCGGCCGGGGTCGGCCAGCGGGTGAGCCACGCCTCGAGGTGCGGGATGACGCGGGCCACCGGGGTCTGCTGCAGCATGAACTCACTGACGAGGGTGCCCCATGCTCCGAACCCCTCGCGGCGCCAGGGGAGGTCACGCGCCGCGTCGCGGTACCACGCGATGAGCGGGGCGGCGAGTTGTGGCATCCGTTCAGCCTACGGTCGCCGACGCGGGGCGGGCGTCGCGCCGAAACGCCGTTCGCGGGCAGAAACGCGGGGAGGAGGCGTTTGTGCGTGTGGATCGTGTTTATCGCAGGGTGGGGCGGGTTCGACGCCCGGGCGGGGAGTGTTCGCGCGGGGCGGTTCGGCGAGGGCGCAGAAACGCCGTTCGCGGGCAGAAACGCGGGGAGGAGGCGTTTCTGCGTGTGGATCGCGTTTATCGCAGGGTGGGGCGGGTTCGCGCCCGGGCGGGGAGTGTTCGCGCGGGGCGGTTCGGCGAGGGCGCAGAAACGGCGTTTGCGGGCAGAAACGCGGGGACGGCGCGTTTCTGCGTGTGGATCGCGTTTATCGCAGGGTGGGGCGGGTTCGCGCCCGGGCGGGGAGTGTCCGCGCGGGGCCGTTCGGCGAGGGCGCAGAAACGGCGTTTGCGGGCAGAAACGCGGGGACGGCGCGTTTCTGCGTGCGGATCGCGTTTATCGCAGGGAGGGGCACGCGCTTCGCGATCGTGCCTGGTCGCGAAAGTAGGCTGGGAGCATGTCCAGCGAGCACGACGTCGAGACCCTGCAGCGGAGCCTGCGCGACCTTCTCCGGCAGAACGCCCGCGCGGGACGGGTGGTCGTCGCCGTCGACGCGCTGGATGCCGACGAGGCAGGGCGCTTCGCCGACGCCTTCGCCGCGGTGCTCGGCGAGGACGGAACGGCGGTCTTCCGGGCGAGAGCCGTCGACGGAGCCGATGTGCGCGGCGACCTCGTCCAGCCGTTCCGCGCCGGGGAACCGTTCGCCGATGTCGAGGGCGCACCCGCCGACGCGGTGCTCGTCGTCTCCGGACGCCTCCTCCACACCCCCGAGGTGCGGGGCCTGTGGAACTACTCGATCTGGCTCGAGAGCAACCCGCCGATCGGTGCGCCCCGCCCCGAACTCCCGGATGCCGAGAAGCACTACCTCCGCACGTCGCGGCCGAAGGCGGCGGCGTCGGCGATCGTCGAGAACTCCGACCCCGCCCACCCGGTGCAGGTGTTCGGGGACTTCTGCTGATGGCGCGTCCCGGCATCCTCCTGGTCGACAAACCGGGAGGCATCACCAGTCATGACGTGGTGTCGCGGGCGCGGCGCGCGCTCGGCACCCGCAAGATCGGGCACGCGGGAACCCTCGACCCCATGGCGACCGGGCTGCTCGTGCTCGGCGTCGAGGGCGCGACCCGACTGCTCACCTACATCGTCGGCGCCGACAAGACGTATGAGGCGACGATCCTGCTGGGCGTCGCGACCGACAGCGACGACGCCGACGGGGTCGAGACCGCGCGAGCGGATGCCACCGCCGTCACCGACGACGCCATCGCCGCGGGCATCGCCGACCTCACCGGCGAGCTCGACCAGGTGCCGAGCACGGTGTCGGCGATCAAGGTCGCCGGGCGCCGCGCGTACGACCTCGCGCGCGCGGGCGAGGAGGTCGTCCTGAAGGCGCGGCGCGTGACCGTCTCGCGCTTCGACATCCTCGACACCCGCCGCGGCGACGGCGTCATCGAGCTCGACGTGGTCGTCGACTGCGCGAGCGGCACCTACATCCGCGCGCTCGCGCGCGATCTGGGCCGCGCCCTCGGCGTGGGCGGTCACCTGACGGCGCTGCGCCGAACGCGTATCGGCGCCTTCGACGTCGCCGCCGCGGCATCCGTCGACGACATCGCCGAGGAGCGCCTCGTGAATCCCGCGACCGCCGCCTCGGTCGTGGTGGGCGCCATCGCCGTCGGCGCCGACGAAGCGCGCGACCTGCGCCACGGCAAGCGCATCGACGGCGGGGGACGCCTCACGGGATCCGTCGCCGCCGCGATCGACCCGGACGGGCAGCTGGTGGGCATCGTCGAGAAGCGCGGGGCGCAGCTCAAGAGCGTCATGAACATGCCCGAGGAGGCCGCCCGATGATCCTGTGGTTCACGCTCGCGCAGGTCGGCGTCGCCGTGCTCGCGGGCCTCGTCGCGATCACCGCGGGCCTGATCGGCCGTCGTCCCGGAGACGTGACGGTCGGTTCGCTCGCGCTGATCGAACTGCTGCTGATCGCGCAGATCGTCGTCGCGATCATCGCGCCGTTCGCGGGCAACCCGCCGACGGGCAGCCTGCTGGAGTTCTGGACCTACCTCGTGTCGGCGGCGCTTGTGCCGATCGCGGGCGCGGCGTGGGCGCTGCTCGAACGCAGCCGCTGGAGCACCGTCGTCATGGGCGTCGCCGCCCTCGCCGTCGCCGTGATGGTGTGGCGCATGCACCAGATCTGGACCGTGCAGATCGCCTGACGGCCGGATGCCGCGGTGCCCGCGCGCGGGGCCTCCGGTCCCTTCGACGGGCTCAGGGACCTGAGGAGCGCCGGCGGGCAGAGGGAGGCGAGGCGGAAGCTCAGAACGTCGGGAGGTGACTGAGCATGTCGAAGCCCCCGGTCGCTGCGCCCGTCGAAGCCATAGGCGCCGGACGCCGGGCGGCGGGGGCGCGGGCGAACTAGAATCGAGGGGTCATGGCATCCACCACTCCCACCCGCACCCGGGGGATGACCGGCATCGGCCGTGTCCTCGTCGTCGTCTACGGCATCATGGCGCTGGCCGCCACGGGCCGCTCGTTCGTGCAGATCGCGCGCGAGTTCGACGACGCCCCGCTGGCTTATTCGCTGTCGGCGCTCGCCGCGGTCGTCTACATCCTCGCGACCCTCGCGCTGATCTTCTCGGCGCGGCCCGCCTGGTACCGCGTGGCGTGGATCGCGATCGGCTTCGAGCTGGTCGGCGTGCTCGTCGTCGGCACGCTGAGCCTGGTCGACCCGGCGCTGTTCCAGCACCCCACCGTCTGGTCGGTATACGGCTACGGCTACCTGTTCATCCCTCTCGTGCTGCCGTTCCTGGGGCTCTGGTGGCTGATGCGTCACCGTCGGGCGACGACGTGATCGTGTTCCGTGATCCCGCGGAGATCCCCGCGGGTTTCGGGCCGTCGGTCGTCGCGATCGGCAAGTTCGACGGCGTGCACACCGGCCACCGTGCGGTCATCGACCGCGCGCGCGTCGACGCCTCCGACGGCGCCGAGGTGGTCGCGGTGACCTTCGACCGCAATCCGCTCAGCGTCCTGCGTCCCGATCGCTGCCCGCCCGATGTGATCGGCCCGCATCAGAAGCTCGACCTGCTCGAACGCGCCGGAGTGGATGCCACCCTGCTGCTGACCTTCGACGACGCTCTCGCGTCGATCCCGGCGGAGGAGTTCGTGCGCGGCATCCTCGTCGACGCCCTGAACGCGCGGACGGTGCTGGTCGGCCGCGACTTCCGCTTCGGTGCCGCCGGGGTGGGCGACCCCGCCCTTCTCGAGCGCATGGGCGCCGAGCACGGCTTCCGCGTCGACGTCGTCGATGATGTGCGCGCCGTGCACGCCGACCGGCGCGTGTCGTCGACCTGGATCCGCGAGGCGCTGAGCGCGGGAGACGTCACCACCGCCGCACGTCTGCTCGGTCGCGCTCCGTCGGTCTGGGGCGAGGTGGTCCACGGCCTCAAGCGCGGGCGCGAGCTGGGCTACCCGACCGCCAACCTCTCCCACGACCTCGAGGGCTTCGTACCCGCCGACGGCGTCTACGCCGGCTGGCTCGTCGACGTCGACGGGACACGTCGCATCAGCTATCCGGCCGCGATCAGCGTGGGCACGAATCCGACGTTCGATGACGTGCACGCCCGGCAGGTCGAGGCGTACGTCCTGGACGAGACCGACCTCGACCTGTACGGCCACCACGTCGAGGTGCGCTTCGTCGAGCGCGTCCGCGGGATGACGGCGTTCGACGGCATCGACGCGCTGCTGGTGCAGATGGCCGACGACGTGGAGCGCACGCGCGCGATCCTGCGCTGAGGCGTCGCGCGCCTCGGCGGGGTGCGCCCCGGGTGCCGGGCCCTGGGGTGCGCCCCGGGCTCTGAGGCGTCGTTCCAGCAGTGACTTGCGGCGTGTGCTCGTGGGGATGCGTGTGGGGCGGGCGTTCGCCACAAGTCACGGTGGGCTGGGCGTGCTCGCGGCGCGAGTCACGAGGGGGCGGGGGCGCACGTGCGCGGGAGGTCAGTCCGCGCGCGACAGGTGATTGCGGATGCCGAGGAACGACGCCGCGCCGCCGAGCACCATCAGCGCGGCGGTGACGATGGCCGCGCGATGGAAGCCGTCGAGGTCGAGCGCGCCGCCGACGACCGCCGACACGGCGGCGATCGCGAGGAGCCCCGCGACGCGCGACACGGCATTGTTGACCGCCGAGGCGATACCCGATCTCTCGCTCTCGATCGCGCCGAGCACGGCGGCCGTGAGCGGGGAGACGGTCGCGGTCAGACCCAGGCCGAAGACGACGATGCCGGGGAGCACCTGCGTCCAGTAGTCGAACTGGTCGCCGACGCTGAGCAGCAGGAGCGATCCCACGGCCATCACGAGCGGCCCGAGCGTCATGAACAGCCGGGGGCCGTAGCGACCGGCCAGGGAGCCCATGCGCGAGCTCAGCACGATCATCAGGATCGTGCTGGGCAGCGACGCGAGCCCCGCGAGGGTGGCGGGCAGCCCCGCGCCCTGCTGCAGGTACACGCTCACGACGAAGCCGTTGAGCGACAGAGCGGCGTAGACGAAGACCGTGGCGAGGTTGCCGGCCCAGAAGTTGCGCGAGCGGAAGAGATCCAGCGGCATCATCGGGTCGCGGGCGAGTCGCTGCCGCACGAGGAAGCCCGCGAAGGCGGCGGCGCCGATGAGTCCCGGCATCCAGATCACGGGGGAGGCCCACCCGAGGTTCGGCTGCTCGATCAGCGCGAACACCACGCCGCCGAGACCCGCCGCGCACAGCACGGCCCCGACCACGTCGACGCGGGCGCCGGGGCGACGGTGGTCGCGATGGCCCAGGCGCGCCAGCAGGCACATCGTCACGGCGATCGGCAGGACGTTGACCAGGAAAACCAGGCGCCACGACAGCGTGTCGACGAACACACCGCCGATGAGCGGACCGGCGATCATCGCGACGGTGGTGGCGCCGGTCCAGATGCCGATCGCGCGCGCCTGGGCGGGTCCGCGAAAGGTGGAGGTGATGAGCGCGAGGGAACTCGGGACCAGCAGTGCTCCCGCGATGCCCTGCAGCGCCCGCGCCACGATGAGGAATTCGGCCGTCGGCGCAGCGGCGATCGCAACCGACGTGATGCCGAAACCGATCAAGCCGACCCGCAGCACGACCACGCGGCCGAAGACGTCGCTGAGGGACCCGGCGACGAGGATGAACGCGCCCAGCGTGACGAGGTACGCGTCGACGACCCACTGCTGGGTCGACAGGCCCCCGCCGAGGTCTGCGGCGATGGCGGGGAGCGCGACGGTGACGACGGTGCCGTCGAGGAACGACACGAACGAGGCGAGCACGGCGATGGCGAGTACGGTGCGCTGCTCGCGCGTCATCGTCTCGGCCACTCTTCCAGCGTAGGGTCGCGCGGCCGCGCGAGGGCGGATGGCGGGCACGCGGAGGGGACATGGCCGCGGGAGGCGGGAGCCACGGCGGAGCGGTCGGCCGCACCGCGGTGCGCAGCTGCGGACTGTCCGCGACGCGCGGGTGCAGGGGCGCCTGTGCCGGGACAGGACGCAGGAGATCCGGTCTCCGTGGCGCACCACGACGCGCCGAGCGACGGCTCGACCGGCGAGACTCCTGCATCGTGTCGGGCGACCGGGCGAGGAATACCCCCAGGGGGTATCCTGCTTAAGACGAGGTGACCGGAGAGGAAGCCATGAGCGAGAACACGGATGCCGCCGCACCCACCGCCGAGGCGGTGCTCGACATCGAGGGCCTGACGTGCGCGAGCTGCGTCGCCCGGGTCGAGAAACGGCTGGGCCGCGTCGAGGGCGTCACGGCCGCCGTGAATCTCGCGACCGAGACCGCCCGGGTGCGGTATCCCGCCGGGCTCGATACCGCGGCGCTCGTCGGCGCTGTCCGGGCCGCGGGCTATGACGCGACCGTGCGAGCGCGCGGTGGGGCGCGCACGACCGGCGGCCCCTCGTCGGCCACCGCGGAACCGACTCGGGATGCCGAGACGCCGGCGCCCCGTGCCGTGCCTGTTCCGGCGCCCGGCGGCGAGATCGACGCGACGACCGGTCGCTCGCTCGACTCGGCTTCTGCTCCGCCGCTCTCTCCTCACCCGGCAGCGGCGTTCGCCCCCGGCGAGCGCGAGTCTGCTCGCGCACACGAGGTTGCCGCCGGCGCCCATGCGCACGCGTCGGGCGACGAGAACGTTTCCGGCGCCCACAGCACCGCACCCGGCGCCCACGAGCATGCGTCGGCCGACACGCACGCCCACGTGCACGACACGGCCGACGCCCCCGGCACGACCCCGCTCCGCGTGCGCCTGTGGGTGTCGCTCGGACTCGCCGTGCCGGTGGTCACTCTGGGCATGATCCCGGCATGGCAGTTCCCGGGCTGGCAGTGGGTGTCGCTGGTGCTCGCCACCCCCATCGTGCTGTGGGGCGGATGGCCTTTCCACCGTGCGACGCTGCGCAACGCGCGCCACGGCGCCGCCACGATGGACACCCTCATCACCCTCGGCACCTTCGCCGCCTACCTCTGGAGCGTCTGGGCCCTCGTCTTCGGCAGCGCCGGGCGCATCGGCATCCGTCACGAGGTCATGCTGTTCGGCCCCGTGCACGACGCCACGTCGGTGGTCTACTTCGAGGTCGCGGCGGCGGTGACGGTGTTCCTGCTGCTCGGTCGCGTCATCGAGCAACGATCGACACGTCGGGCGGGGGCAGCGCTGCGGGCCCTGCTCGATCTGGGGGCGCGCGAGGCCGAACTCGCCGACGGGCGCCGCATCGACATCGACGCGCTCGCCGTGGACGACGTCTTCGTCGTGCGCCCGGGTGCCACCGTCGCCACCGACGGTGTCGTGCTCGAGGGGCGCGCGTCGGTCGACGAGAGCATGCTGACCGGCGAATCGTTGCCGGTCGACGTGGGTCCGGGCTCGTCGGTCACGGGCGGCACGATCGCGTCGGGCGGCCGGCTCGTGGTGCGCGCCACGGGCGTCGGCGAGCAGACGCGGCTCGCCCGCATCGCGCGTCTGGTCGAAGACGCGCAACTCGGCAAGAGTCGGGTGCAGCGCCTCGCCGACCGCATCTCGGGCGTGTTCGTGCCCGTGGTCATCGTGTTGGCGGCGCTCACACTCGTCGCCTGGATCGTCGCCGGTCAGCCCGTCGCGGCCGGCTTCACCGCGGCCGTGGCCGTGCTCATCATCGCGTGCCCGTGCGCGCTGGGGCTCGCCACGCCCATCGCGATCCTCGTCGGCACCGGCCGCGGCGCCCAGCTCGGTATCCTGGTCACCGGCCCCGCAGCCCTCGAGTCGGCCGAGCGCATCGACACGATCGTGCTCGACAAGACCGGCACCCTGACCTCGGGTCGCATGAGCGTCGCGCGCGTCACGCCCGCGGAGTCCCAGGATGCCGCTGACGCCCTCCGCCGTATCGCCGCGGTCGAGCGCGGATCGGAGCACCCGGTCGCTCACGCGATCGTCGCGGCGGCGGGGGAGGGGCCCGTGGCGACGGATCTCGAGGCACTTCCCGGGCGCGGCATCACCGGGGTCGTCGACGGGGTGCGCGTTTTCGCCGGGCGTCCCGAACTCGCCGCTGACCTCGGCGCCACGCTGCCGGACGCGCTCGCGGCGGCGGTCGCCGACGGTGAGCAGCGCGGCACGGTGGTCGTGGCCGGATGGGCCGATGCTGCCGGGGCGATGCGCGCGCGGGCGGTGATCGAGGTCGCCGACACCGTCCGGCCCGAGAGCGCCCGTGCCGTCGCAGAGCTTCGCGCGATGGGTCTCGAGCCGGTGCTCCTCACCGGCGACAACCCGCATGTCGCCGGAGCCGTCGCGGCCGAGCTCGGCATCGACCGGGTGCGCGCGGGGGTGCTGCCCGAGGGCAAGCTCGCCGAGATCGCGGCCCTGCGCGCCGACGGACGCACCGTCGCCATGGTCGGCGACGGGGTCAACGACGCCGCCGCTCTGGCATCCGCTGATCTGGGAATCGCCATGGGAGGAGGGACCGATGCCGCGCTGCACGCCAGCGACGTGGCCCTCATGCGCGACGACCCACGCGGCATCGTCACCGCGGTGCGCCTCAGCCGACGCACGATGCGCGTCATCCGCGGCAATCTCTTCTGGGCGTTCGCGTACAACGTCGCGGCTCTTCCGCTGGCGGCCCTCGGGCTGCTGAACCCGATGATCGCGGGCGCGGCCATGGCGTTCTCGAGCGTGTTCGTGGTGCTCAACAGCCTTCGTCTGCGCCGGGCGGTGTGAGGGCGCCCGGGTCTCTGCGCGCTCGCGGTGCGTCCGGCTGCAGGGGTCGGGGCGGGATCGGCCGTTCGGGGCGGGATCGGCCGTTCGGGGCGGGATCGGCGGTTCGGGGCGGGATCGGCGGTTCGGGGCGGGATCGGCGGTTCGGGGCGAGATCGGCGGTTCGGGGCGGGATCGGCCGCTTGGGGCGGGACCGGCCGTTCGGGGCGGGAACAACCCGCCCCGAACGGCGAAACACGCCCCGAACCGCACAGGACCGACGCTCCACCGGCCGAGGCCGCTAGAATAGGGACGATCCCGACATCCGCTGTCTCGCGAACCGTTCCGGCGAAGACGCGTTGCGGGTCGCCGACACCGCTTCTCCGGCGGCGGTTCGAGCGACGTCATCCCGGGGTCACTGATCCACCGGCATTCGCCGGACGCTCCGGACTGTCATCCGGACGACACGCTCAGGAGGAGCATGCCGACCACGGCAACCGCCGCCCGTAGCTCGAACCAGCGGCGCAGAAAGACCACGTCATCCCGACGCGACGACGAAGCCCCCGTCATCCCGATCCTCGCCCGCAAGGTGCGCGAGGTCGAGGCGAAGGCGCAGCGCGGCAAGCTCGGGCCCACCAACCGCGTCAAGTTCCAGGTGATCGCCTTCCTCGTCCGCGAGGAGCGCGCCCGGGTCAAGGCCGACACCGAGATCACCGACGCCGCCCGCGCCGAGCTGCTGAAGCGTCTCGACGGTGTGGCGACGATCCTCGCGAAGACCGCCGCGCGCGACACCTCGCTCATCCAGTTGCTCGAGGTCGACCAGGCCACCTCGCCCGTCGCCCGCCGTATGCGCCGCGACTGGCTGCTGGAGTCCGGTGCCGAGCTGCCGCCCGACGAGCTGATCATCACCGACAACACGCCCAAGATCGCCCCGGTCGTGCCGGCGGCGCTCGCTGAGAAGCAGGTCGTTCCGGCATCCATCGAGGCGCGCCAGATGGCCAACCCCTTCCTCGCGCCCGACCTCACGCCACGCCCGACCGGCGACGCCCCGCGCCGCCGCCTCGACGGCTGGGAGCTGATGGGGCCGCTGTACAAGGCGTTCGAGACCGGCGCCGGCGGGTCGGCCGCCAGCATGGACCTGCCGCCCGTGCCCGAGTTCGACCGGCTGTCGCCGCGCGGGCTCGAGGTCATGCCGCACCAGTCGCGCTTCCTCGAGGCCGTCCGCCTGGGTCACCGCTCGTTCCTGCTCGCCGACGAGCCGGGCCTCGGCAAGACCGCGGAGTCGGTGCTGGCGGCATCCGTCGCCGACGCGTACCCGCTGCTCGTCGTCGTCCCGAACGTCGTCAAGATGAACTGGGCACGCGAGGTGCAGCGCTGGACGCCGCAGCGCCGCGCCACCGTCATCTCCGGTGGCGGCGCCGACATCGATGCCTTCGCCGACGTGTTCATCGTCAACTACGAGATCCTCGACCGGCACCTCTCGTGGCTGTCGTCGATCGGCCTCAAGGGCGTCGTCGTCGACGAGGCGCACTTCATCAAGAACCTCACCTCGCAGCGCTCGCAGAACGTGCTCGCCCTGGCATCCCGTGTGCGCCAGCAGACGCGCGACCCGCTCATGCTCGCCCTCACCGGTACACCGCTGATCAACGACGTCGAGGACTTCGACGCGATCTGGCGCTTCCTCGGCTGGACCAACGGCGAGAAGCCCGGTCCCGAGCTGATGGAGAAACTGGATGCCACGGGCCTGACACCCGCCGACAAGGCGTTCTACCCCGAGGCGCGCGAGGCCGTGATCTCGATGGGCATCGTGCGGCGCAAGAAGAAGGACGTCGCCGCCGACCTACCCGACAAGCTCGTGGCCGACCTCCCCGTCGAGCTCGACGACGAGTACGGGCGGTCGATCCGTCAGGCCGAGCGCGAGCTCGGCGCGCGGCTGGCGGCGAAGTACCGCCGCATCCTCGAGGCGCGCGGTGACCGGGGCCTCGCCCCCGGCGAGATCGACGACGACATCGTCCGCCTCGTCGCCCACGGCGAGCTCGAGGAGTCCAAGGCCGCGGGCTCGGGCAGCGAGAACGTCTTCACGATGGTCCGCCGCATCGGTCAGGCCAAGGCGCACCTCGCCGCCGACTACGCCGTGCAGCTGCAGCGCTCCGTCGGTAAGGTCGTGTTCTTCGCCAAGCACATCGACGTGATGGATGCCGCGGAGGCCCACTTCAAGGCATCCGGTCTCAAGGCGGTCTCGGTGCGCGGCGAGCAGACCTCGACCGCGCGCCAGGCCGCGATCGACGCGTTCAACACCGACCCCGATGTCGGGATCGCGGTGTGTTCGCTCACCGCCGCCGGCGTCGGCCTGAACATGCAGGCAGCGTCGAACGTCGTGCTCGCGGAACTGTCGTGGACCGCCGCCGAGCAGACGCAGGCCATCGACCGCGTGCACCGCATCGGCCAGGAGGAGCCCGTCACCGCGTGGCGCATCATCGCCGCACACACGATCGACACGAAGATCGCCGAGCTGATCGACTCGAAGGAGGGCCTCGCGGCCCGCGCCCTCGACGGCCAGGCCATCGAGCCGGGTTCGAGCGACTCGGTGCAGCTGTCGGCGCTCATGCACCTGCTGCGTCAGGCGCTCGGCAAGGCCTGACCCGGCTCCTCACGGACGCCCCGGCGCTTCGGCGCCGGGGCGTTCGCGCGCCGCGGAGTGGACGCCCGGGTCGCTTCGGCGCCGGGGCGTTCGCGCGCCGCGGAGTGGACGCCCGGGTCGCTTCGGCGCCGGGGCGTTCGCGCGTCGATCCGGAAATCAAGCGAGCCTCGGCGCGCCGGGACGGTGGCGGAGGCCCCCGGCGGGCGTCGTCACGAGAACAGGGAGGTCGACGAAAACAGGCCGATCGCGGTAGAGACAGCCTGTTCTCGTTGCAATCTCCTGTGTCCGTCACGCCGGCGGGGCAGAACCGGCGCGGATCGCGGCATCCGGTGTGCTCGTCACGCCATGCGCGGCGGGCCGTCGGCGGACGTCGGCGTCGGGTTTGCGGCATCCCTCGCCCCTCCGTCACCGTGTGGCAGCGGTCCCGCCCGCGGCGATAAGGTCGAAGACGGCAACGGCGCCGACCCCACCCGAACCACAGCACTTGAGGACTCTGCCCATGAAGATCGGCATCCTGACCAGCGGCGGCGACTGCCCCGGGCTCAACGCGGTCATCCGTGGCGTCGTGCTCAAGGGCACGACCAACTACGACATCGAGTTCGTCGGCATCCGCGACGGCTGGCGGGGCGTCGTCGACGGCGACTTCTTCCCCCTCACGCGTCACGAGGTGAAGGGGCTGTCCAAGGTCGGCGGCACCATCCTCGGCACGAGCCGCACCAACCCCTACGAGGGTGCGCGCGGCGGCGCCGAGAACATCTCCAAGACGATGTACGGGCACCGACTCGACGGCATCCTGGCCATCGGCGGCGAGGGCACTCTTGCGGCGGCCGACCGCCTGTCGAACGACGGCATCAACGTCATCGGCGTTCCTAAGACGATCGACAACGACCTTCGCGCCACGGACTACTCGTTCGGCTTCGACACCGCCGTCAACATCGCCACGGATGCCATGGACCGCCTGCGCACCACCGGTGACTCGCACCAGCGCTGCATGGTGGCCGAGGTCATGGGCCGGCACGTCGGCTGGATCGCGCTGCACGCCGGTATCGCCGCGGGCGCGCACGTCATCTGCATCCCCGAGGTGCCGATGTCGATCGACGAGATCGTCGAGCAGGTCTCCCGGGCCCACGACCGCGGGCGCGCGCCGCTGGTCGTCGTCTCCGAGGGCTTCAAGCTGACCGGCATGGACGAGGCGTTCAGCGACAAGGGCCTCGACGCCTTCAACCGCCCCCGTCTCGGCGGCATCGGCGAACTGCTCGCGCCCGAGATCGAGCGGCTGACGGGCATCGAGACCCGCGCCACGGTGCTCGGCCACATCCAGCGCGGCGGATCGCCGTCGGCCTTCGACCGTGTGCTCGCGACCCGCCTGGGGTTGCACGCCGCCGACGCGCTGCACGAGGGCGCGTGGGGCCAGATGGTCGCCATGCGCGGCACCGACATCGTGCGCGTGCCCTTCGCCGATGCCCTCGGCGAGCTCAACAGCGTGCCCCTCTACCGCTACGAGGAGGCGGCCGCGCTGTTCGGCTGAGTTTCGCCCGTCGACGCCCCGTCCCGCTTCGCGCGGGGCGGGGCGTCGTGCTGTGTGCGGGGCAGGGCGTTCCCGTCGTGATCGTCCGCGACCCGTCGTGTCCCGATTGGTGCAGTTTACGGAGCCGCAACCGGCACGAAGTGGGACATGCGAACGTTCATCCTCGCCAGCCCGCGCGGCGAAGCGCCTCGCGCACTTTCCGAACCGCTGGTTGGCCGTTCTCGCGCATGTGGTGGGCGAGGATGCGAACGTGCTGCCAGCCGCAGGCACGGATCGCATCCCATCGGTCGGCGTCTCGGGCGAACTGCCGCACGTCCTCGGCATGAACCCGGCCGTCGTACTCCGCTGCGATCCTCCAGTCGGGGTAGGCCAGGTCCAGCTCGGCAAGGAAGGCGCCACGGGCGTCGCGCAGCACCCAGGAGATCTCCGGCGCGGGCAGGCCGTTGCGTGCGAGAACCAGTCGAAGGCGCGTTTCCGCCGGAGATCGGGGACCACGGCGGCTCTGCGCCAGGGCGCGCGCCAGCGCCCGACCGGCGGTATCACCCATCCGTTCAATCTCGGCTCGCAGGTCCTCCACCTCGACGCGTGGGTGTGCGTCCGTGAGAAGGAAGTCGGCTGCGGCGACGAGGTCGTCGATGCCCCACAACGTCGCGCATTGCCGCCAGGCTCGCACGGGATGCTCGACAGGCCACCCTTCCGAGGTGAATGAGACGGCGCGTTCCCGCGTCTGCAGCCGGTGGCCCCGGATGCCGCGGACTCGCGGCTCACGTTGGGGTCGGTGCGCTGATACATGGATGCCGGGCACCCACGGATACGCGGGGAGGGGAGCGCCGAGCAACCCGAGAGCGGTCTCGTGGCTGAAGAACTGTCCCTCGCGCAGTCGCGGGGCGTACTCCGCCGCCCGGCCGCGAAGGTCGGTCAACGGCGGCCGGACAGCGAGGGAGCGCACGCCGGTGTACGGCACCCGCATGCCGACGCGGCGCAGGGCGAAGCGCGAGCGCCCCGTTGCCACGGCATCCCGGACGGAGAAGATCAGTGTGTGGTCGGACATCCCCCGAGGATGCCTGCGCCGCGAATGCGGTAGCGGCGGACGACCGAGATCTGTGGACAACGATCCTCGCGCCGGGGCCGGGGAGGAGCCGCCGCGGCCTCCGCGCCGCCGGAGTCCATGTCCCACTTCGTGCGAAATGCGAAATCAAGGCCCTTTTTCCGCACCGAGTGGGACATGCGCGGGGGCTGCGCGGGGCTGCGGGCCGTGGATGTCCCACTTTGTGCAGATTCGAGGCCTTCAACTCGCACGAAGTGGGACACGGGTATGCCCCGCCGCACGAGGCCATAGGGACGCCCCGCCGCGCCAGGCGATAGGAACGCCCCGCCGCACGAGGCGACGGGGCGTTCCGCTGAGGGGCGCCGGGTAAGGCAGCGCCGGCCGGTGTGTCAGTCGGCGAGGCCGAGCACGTCGAGCAGCCACGCCAGCTCGAACGCGCGCTCGCGCCAGGCGTTGTAACGGCCGCTGACGCCGCCGTGGCCGGCGACCATCTCGCACTTGAGCATCGCGTCGGCACCGACCTCGCGCAGGCGCGCGACCCACTTGGCCGGTTCGACATAGAGCACGCGGGTGTCGTTGAGCGAGGTGACCGCGAGGATCCGCGGATAGGTGACGCCGTCGCGGACGTTCTCGTACGGCGAGTACGACTTCATGTACGCGTAGACCTCGGCGTCGTGGAGCGGGTCGCCCCACTCGTCCCACTCGATGACGGTGAGCGGCAGCGACGGGTCGAGGATCGTCGTGAGCGCGTCGACGAACGGCACATCGGCCAGGATGCCGGCGAACAGCTCGGGAGCGAGGTTGGCGACGGCGCCCATGAGCAGGCCGCCCGCGCTGCCGCCTTCGGCGACGATGCGATCCGGGGTGGTGTAGCCCTCGGACACGAGGTGACGCGCCGCGGCGACGAAGTCGGTGAAGGTGTTGCGTTTGGCGAGCAGCTTGCCGTCTTCGTACCATTGACGACCCATTTCGCCGCCGCCGCGCACATGGGCGACGGCGAAGACGACGCCCCGGTCGAGCAGCGACAGACGCGGCACCGAGAAGCCGGGCTCGATCGAGTGCTCGTAGGAGCCGTAGCCGTAGAGGTGCACGGGGCGAGGCGACGCGCCGGGCTCGCCGAACGAGCGCTTCCACACCAGCGACACGGGGACCCGCGTGCCGTCGTCGGCGGGCGCCCAGACGCGCGCCTGCCCGTAATCGGCCGGGTCGAAGCCGCCGAGCACCGGCTGGCGCTTGCGCAGCAGCAGCTCGCCGGTGTCGACGACGTAGTCGTACACCGTGCCGGGGGTGACGAACGAGCCGTAGCCGAGGCGCAGCACCGGGGGAGCCCACTCGGGATTGCCGCCCGTGCCGACGCTGTACAGCGGCTCGTCGAACGCGATCTCGGTCACGGCGCCGTCGGCGTACGACAGCATGCCCAGGCGCGCGAGCCCGTCGCGGCGGTAGCCGACCACGCCCCAGTCGCGGAACGTGTCGACACCCAGCAGACGGTGGCCGGCGCGGTGGGCGATCACCGTCTCGCGCGCCCCCTGGGGGTCGGATGCCGAGACCCGCACGAGCTCGAAATCGAGGGCGCCGTCGTTGTGCAGGATGTAGAGCACGTCTTCGCCGTCGACCAGGGCGTGCGACGAGGAGTATTCGACGCCTTCGCGTCGCGGCCACACCACGCGGGGCTCGCCCCGGAGGTCGTCGGCGTCGAGGAGCCACTCCTCGCTCGTGATCGACGAGCCCATCTCGATGACGAGGTAGCGGTCACTGCGGGTGAAGTCGGCGCCGACCCAGTAGCGGTCGTCGCTCTCGTGGAAGAGCTTCACGTCGGCATCGACGGGGGTGCCGATCTCGTGCAGCCACACGGTGTCGGGCCGCCACGCGTCGTCGACCGTGGTGTAGACGATGAAGCGGCCGTCGGGTGAGAAGGAGGCGCCCGAGAACGTTCCGGGGATCTCGTCGGCGAGCGTCTCGCCGGTGGTGAGGTCGCGCACCCGCAGGGTGTAACGCTCGTCGCCGGCGACATCGATGCCGTAGAGCATGCGCGTGCCGTCGCGGGAGATCTCGAAACTGCCGAGCGAGAAGAAGTCGGTGCCCTCCGCCTCGACGTTGCCGTCGAACAGCACCTGCTCGCCGGGGACGGGGCGGTCGGGGGAGAGGGTCGGCGGGGTCCAGTCGTCGGGGGAACCGAGCGGCGCACGGCACTGGATGCCGTACTGCGCTCCCGCCACGGTGCGGCCGTAGTACCACCAGTCGCCGCGCCGGGCGGGGACCGACAGGTCGGTCTCGAGGGTGCGGCCCTTGATTTCGCCGAAGATCGCGTCGCGCAGCGGGCCGAGGCCGGCGGTGCGCGCCGTCGTGTAGTCGTTCTCGGCCTCGAGGTGGGCGACGACCTCGGCGTCGTCTTTCGCGCGGAGCCACTCGTACGGGTCGTCGAACGTGTCGCCGTGGTGGGTGCGCGGCGCGGGGCGGCGTTCGGTGACGGGCGGGGTCGGCTGGTGCTGGAGGTCGGTCACCGTTCCACGGTAGTGCGCCGTCCCGACATCGACCCGAGATGACGCTCCGGATGCCGCGCGGCCCGCGCCGTGCGCGTTTGACCATCGCCGCCGCCGGTGAAAGGATGTCGTCGCGACCTCGTTGAACGAGTGTCGAACTCCAGGTGAACTCTTCGTTCGTCACGCCGGTCCCGTCGGCATCCCTTCTTCCTTCTCACGGAAAGCGAACGGTGGAGAGCGCAGCCCTCATCATCGTGCTGGTCATCGCGCTGGCACTCTTCTTCGACTTCACCAACGGCTTCCACGACACCGCGAACGCGATGGCCACCCCCATCGCGACCGGTGCGCTGAAGCCCAAGGTGGCGGTCCTGCTCGCCGCGTGCCTCAACCTGGTCGGCGCCTTCCTGTCGACGGAGGTCGCCAAGACCATCTCGGGCGGCATGATCCGCGAAGACCAGTTGAGTCCCGACATCTTCCCGCCGATCATCTTCGCCGGCCTCATCGGCGCGATCACGTGGAACATGCTGACGTGGCTGCTGGGTCTGCCGTCGAGCTCGTCGCACGCCCTCTTCGGCGGCCTCATCGGGGCGACGCTGGTGGGCGTGGGCGCAAGCGCCATCGATGCGGGAGTTGTGCTGAGCAAGGTCATCCTGCCGGCGCTCATCGCGCCTCTGACCGCGGGAATCATCGCCTTCGCCGTGACCAAGATCGCCTACGGCGTCACCCGCCGCTACGACATGAAGGCCGACGGGCGCGACGGCTTCCGCTGGGGGCAGATCTTCACGTCGTCGCTGGTCGCCCTCGCCCACGGCACGAACGACGCGCAGAAGACGATGGGCGTCATCACCCTGGCCCTCATCACGGTGGGCTGGCAGTCGACGTCGAACCCCGACCCGCAGCTGTGGGTCGTCTTCGCCTGTGCCATCACCATCGCCCTCGGCACGTACATGGGCGGCTGGCGCATCATCCGCACCCTCGGCAAGGGCCTGACCGACGTCAAGCCGGCCCAGGGCTTCTCGGCCGAGACCTCCACGGCGGCGACGATCCTGGCATCCAGTGCCCTCGGCTTCGCGCTGTCGACGACGCAGGTCGCCTCGGGATCGGTCATCGGATCGGGCCTCGGCCGTCGCGGATCGACCGTGCGGTGGAACACCGTGGGGCGCATCATGATCGGGTGGGTGCTGACCCTCCCCGCCGCCGGCGCCGTGGGCGCTGCAGCCGCGCTGATCGTGGTGTGGCTGGGCGGCTGGGGTGTCGCCGTCGACGCGGTCATCGCGGTCGTGATCGTCCTCGGGTTGTTCCTGCGCTCGCGCCGCGACTCGGTCACCTCCGCCAACGCCATGAGCGAGGTCGCCGACTCGGGAGCGGCGGTCAAGGTTCCCCGTAAGCCCGGGCCCACGCGTCGCCAGCGCCGCCTCGACCGCGCCAAGGCCGGGAAGGACGCCTGATGCTCATCAACTGGGAAGCCTTCCTGCAGGTCTTCGTCGCCGCCCTGCTGGGCGCCTCGATCGTCGTGACGTTTTACGCCCTGGGTCTGCGTCTGCTCGTTCGCGGCGGGCGTCCGCCGCTGGTGGCACCGGTGGAGTTCACGGATGCCATCACGGTGCTCTCCGACAAGCAGCGGCGCCGTCATGAGAAGGCCGTGGCGAAAGCGGCGAAGAAGAACCCCCTGAGCGAGGGGCAGAAGCGCCTGTCGCTCGTGGGCGCCTACGCGTGCTTCGCGGTGTGCGCGGCGGCGGTGCTCGGCGCGCTGCTGCTCATCCTCGTCAACCACTGATCGGATGCCGGGGTGCCCGGCTCTTCAGCCGGTCGGCCTCGCGACCGTCGGCGGGGGCCGTCTGCCTCGCGGGTTCGCCGCGCGGGGCGCCGGGCACGATGTCGGACCCCCCTCTTAGGCTGAGGCCATGGCATCCGTGCAGTTCGGTCAGCACGCGCCCGCGGCGCGCGTGATCCTCCACCTCAGCGACACCCACCTGCTGGGCGGCGACCGCCTGCTCGGCGAGCGGTACGACACCGCGCGGCACCTGCGCCGCACCCTGCGCGCCGCCGAGAAGACCCGTGTGCGTCCGGATGCCGTGGTGTTCACCGGTGACCTGACCGACCTGGGTGAGCCCGAGGCCTACCGCGCCCTCCGCGCCGAGGTGGAGCCGTGGGCCGAGCGGCTGGGGGCTCCGGTGATCTGGGTGGCGGGCAATCACGACGAGCGTCCGGCGATGCGTGCACAGCTGCTCGACGCGGAGGCGAACGACGAGCCCGTGACCGGGGTGTACGACCTCGGCGGCCTCCGCCTCATCGCTCTCGACTCCACCGTTCCCGGCTGGCACCACGGCGACCTCGATGCCGCGCAGCTGACGTGGCTGCGCGGCGAGCTCGCCGAACCCGCGCCGCTCGGCACGATCCTCGCGCTGCATCACCCGCCGCTTCCCACCCACATCCCGTTCTTCGACATCCTCGAGCTGCGCGATCAGTCCGCTCTGGCCGACATCGTCCGGGGGAGCGATGTGCGCGCGATCCTCGCGGGTCATCTGCACTACTCCACCTCGGGCACCTTCGCGGGAGTCCCGGTGAGCGTGGCCGCCGCGTCCCTGTTACACGATGGACCTCGCCCGCCCCGCCGACGAGGTGAACGGGATGGATGCCGGGCGCTCGTTCCACCTCGTGCACGTGTGGCACGACACGATCACGCATGCCGTCGTGCCGGTCGTCGACGCGGAGGCGTCGGGATACTTCACCCCCGAGTGGACGGCGCGCATGGCCGCGCTCAGCCCGGACGAGCGGCTCGAGGCGTTCTCGCGCAAGCGGTGACCAGTGGCCCGGTGCGTCCCGTGCGCCTCGACGGGCCGGCAGCGGGCCGATCGAGGCGTGCAATAGACGCACCGGCGGGTGCGGATGGCGCGGCAGGCCGTGGCGGCCAGGGCGGTGGCGGAGAGCGGTGGATAGGCTCGTGGCATCCCTTCTCGCCGTGACACCCACAAGGACGTACCCATGGCCCTGGACGCTCTGACGCGCACCCGTACCGAGACCGACTCCCTGGGATCCCTCGAGATCCCCGCCGACGCATACTGGGGCATCCACACCGCGCGGGCGCTGGAGAACTTCCCGATCGCGAAGCGCCCGATCTCGGTCTACCCCGATCTCGTGCGCGGTCTCGCGATGGTCAAACAGGCGTCGGCCCGCGCCAACGCCGAGATCGGCGTCCTCGACGAGGCCAAAGCAGATCTCATCGACCGCGCGGCCCAGCGCGTCATCGACGGAGAGTTCCACGACGAGTTCACCGTCGGCGTCATCCAGGGCGGGGCCGGCACCTCGACGAACATGAACGCCAACGAGGTCATCACGAACATCGCCCTCGAGATGGCGGGCCGCGAGAAGGGCGACTACGCCTTCCTGTCGCCGATCGACGACACCAACCGCAGCCAGTCGACGAACGACGTCTACCCGACCGCGATCAAGATCGGTCTCTCGCTCACGCTGCAGAGCCTCCTCGAAGAGCTCGCGCTGCTGCGGCAGTCGTTTTTGCGCAAGTCGGAGGAGTTCCACGACGTGCTGAAGGTCGGGCGGACCCAGCTGCAGGATGCCGTGCCCATGACGCTCGGGCAGGAGTTCCACGGGTTCGCGACCACCCTCGGCGAGGACTACAGCCGCCTCACCGAGAACGCGTACCTGATGTACGAGATCAACATGGGCGCCACCGCGATCGGCACGGGCATCACCGCGCACGCCGGCTACGGGGGAGCGGTGCTGCGGCACCTGCGGGCGATCACGGGCCTCGACCTCGAGACCGCGAGCGATCTGGTCGAGTCGACGAGCGACACGGGCGCCTTCATGTCGTTCTCGTCGTCGCTCAAGCGCAACGCCGTCAAGCTGTCGAAGATCTGCAACGACCTGCGCCTGCTGTCGAGCGGTCCGCAGGCCGGTCTCGGCGAGATCAATCTGCCGCCGCGGCAGGCCGGGTCGAGCATCATGCCGGGGAAGGTCAACCCCGTCATCCCCGAGGTCGTGAACCAGGTCGCCTTCTCGGTCGTCGGAGCCGACATGACGGTGACCATGGCCGTCGAGGGCGGCCAGCTGCAGCTCAACGCCTTCGAGCCGGTGATCGCGCACTCGATCTACCAGTCCATCACCTGGATGCGTCAGGCCATGTGGACGCTCCGGGTCAACTGCGTCGACGGCATCACGGCCAACCGCGAGCGCCTGGGGGCCATGGTGGGTTCCTCGGTCGGCGTGGTCACGGCGCTCACCCCGTTCATCGGCTACTCCGCGGCCGCGGCCCTCGCCAAGACGGCGCTGCTGACGCACCGCAACGTCGCCGACCTCGTCGTCGAGGCGGGGCTGATGACGCGCGACGAGGTCACGAAGCAGATCTCGCCCGCACGCCTGTCGGGTCTGCAGACGGTCACGGCGGCGATCCCGATCATCCGCTCGGCCGACAGCGTCGTCGAGGAGTGACGCGCTGACCGCATGGCGTTGAGCGCGCGTCGACCGGCCCGCTCGCAGCGCACACGGCCCGCTCCGGCCGCGTCGCGAGTGGGCATCTCGCCGACATCTCGTTCGCCGTGTGCGACCGACTCGTCAGCGAGGTGCAGCCGCGCCGCGCCCCGGCGTGCTCCGTCACGCCCCCGCCGGGCGGCCCGGCCGGGCGTCCGCGCCGCGCGCCCGCGCGTTCCGCCACGCCCCCCGCCGTGCGCTCCGCGCCCTGCGCCCGCGCCGCGCGCCCGCGCGTTCCGGGCCCGCGCCCCGCGCCCCGCGCGTTCCGCGCCGCGCGCCCGCGCGTTCCGGGCCCGCGCGCCCCGCGCCCCGTCAGTCGAGGATGCGGCAGTGCGTAGTGAGTTCGCCGATGCCGTCGATGCCCACGGTCACGGTCGAGCGGTCGCGCAGGAAGATCTGCGGATCGCGCGAGTAGCCGGCGCCGCCGGGGCTGCCGGTGGAGATGAGGGTGCCGGGCAGCAGCGTCACCGACTCCGACAGCTTGTGGATGAGCGTCGCAACGGACCGCACCATCTGGCCGGTGCTGGCATCCTGCACCGTGTGACCGTCGACGACGGTCCAGATGTGCAGATCTTGCGGGTCGGGGATCTCGTCGGCCGTCACCACGAAGGGTCCCGTCGGGGTGAACCCGTCGAACGACTTGCAGCGCGACCACTGCGCCTCGGAGAACTGGATGTTGCGGGCGGTGATGTCATTGACGACGGTGTAGCCCCACACGTGCGGCAGGGCATCGGCTTCGGCGATGTCGCGGCCGGGGCGACCGATGATCACGCCGAGCTCGGCTTCGTAGTCGACGGCCTCGCTGAGCGCGCGCGGCCAGGAGGTGGTGGCCTCGTGGGCGGTGAGCGAGTTGGGCCACAGCACGAACACCGTGGGCCCGGCGTCGGTCTTGAGCCCGAGCTCTCCCGAGTGCGCCGCGTAGTTCAGACCGACCGCGAGGATCGAGGGCGGGGCGAGAACGGCGGAGGCGAACCGGATGCCGGAGAGCGGATGCCGCGGCGCCGCGGGGGCCGCTTCGCGGACGCGGTCGAGCAGCGCGTCGCCACCGGCGATGAGGTGCTCGAGCGTCGACGGTGCACCCTCGAAGAGCTCGTCGACGAAGACGAACTCCTCGCCGTGGACGGAGATGAGACGGGGGGCTTCGGCCCCTTCCTGGGACTGGGCGTGGGCGAAGCGCATGCCTCCACGCTACCCGGACGGGCGCGCCGCCGGGGAGCTCGCAAGCCCCGGATGCCATGTCGGAGGCCGCATCTAGGCTGTGCGCATGAGTTCCCCCTCGCCGTTCTCCCGACCCGGTTCGGGTGAAGCCACGCGCATCGCGGCGGCGCCGCAGGCGGCAGCCTCCGCAGCCCCGCCGCGATCGCGCCGCGGGGGTGTGGCGCTGTGGGTGGTCGCCGTGCTCCTCGTGCCCCTGCTCGCGCTGCTCGTGCGCTACTTCACGGGATTCCTGGGCACCGCGGCATCCTTCATCGGACTGATCCTGGCCGCGATCCCCTTCGTGATCGTGTGGTTCGCGGTGCGCTACATCGACCGGTGGGAGCCCGAGCCGCGCCGGCTGCTGGTCTTCGCGGTGGCGTGGGGGGCCATCGCGTCCGTGGTCATCGCTCTCGCCGTCGACCTACTTGTGACACTGGTGACCGGGGGTCTACCGCCCGCTTTCAGTTCCGTCGTGCAGGCGCCGATCGTCGAAGAGATCGCCAAGGGGCTCGGTGTGCTGCTCATCTTCTGGTTCGCGCGTCGCGCCTTCGACGGCCCCGTCGACGGCATCGTCTACGGGGCGCTCATCGGCGCGGGCTTCGCGCTCACCGAGAACGTGCAGTACTTCGCCATCAGCTACCTCGAGGGCGGCCCCGTCCAGGTGGCGAGCACCTTCTTCCTGCGGGCGGTGCTGTCGCCCTTCGCCCACGTGATGTTCACGTGCCTGACGGGCTTCGCGTTCGGCCTGGCTGCGCGGCGCGGGCTCAGCACGGGTGGCGCGCTGCGCTACGGCATCCCGGGGGTCATCGGGGCGATCGTGCTGCACGCGCTGTGGAACGGCTCGGCGACGTTCTTCGACTTCTTCGAGCTCTACGCGGCGCTGCAGGTGCCGCTGTTCGTGCTGTTCATCCTCGGCATCCTGGCGTTGCGCCGCGAAGAGACGCGGCTGACGCGCGCGCGACTCGGCGAGTACGCGGCGGCGGGGTGGTTCACCCCGCAAGAGGTCGACATGCTCGCCACGGGCCCCGGGCGCCGCTCGGCGGTGGCGTGGGCGCGCACCCTGCCCGGCGATCGCTCAGCGGTGATGAAGACGTTCATCACGGATGCCACGGCCCTCGCCGCCGCTCGCCAGCGTTCGCTGTCGGGCCGCGACCCCCACGCCCCGGCCACCGAGCGCTACCTCCTGGAACGGACGATGGCGGCACGTACGGCTCTGCTCGGACCGTGAGTACGGGGTGGGTCTTGACAGCGCGCCCGCGCGAGCGCACCATCGACGTAGGCCAACTCAGCGCCCGGGAGACACGCAGGCATCGCCGCGGCACCGGGCGCTGAGTGTTTTCGCGGGTCGTGTCCAGGGGCTTCGCGAGCGGCGCGGGCGTGCTTGGATGGGAGCATGACTGATCGCACCAAGCCGGAGTTCGACGCTCCCAGCGGCCCCGCCCCCTCCGACCTCGTCATCCGCGACATCATCGTCGGCGACGGCGACGAGGCGAAGCCCGGCGACACCGTCACGGTTCACTACGCCGGTGTCGAGTACGACTCGGGCGAGGAGTTCGACTCGTCGTGGGGTCGTGGCGAGAGCATCCAGTTCCCCCTCCGCGGCCTCATCCAGGGCTGGCAGGACGGCATCCCGGGTATGAAGGTCGGCGGACGCCGCGAGCTCGTCATCCCCCCGCACCTCGCCTACGGTCCGGCCGGTGGGCACTTCCTCGGCGGCAAGACCCTCATCTTCATCATCGACCTGCTCAAGGTCGGCTGATCAGGCGTTCTTCACCCAGAATTCACGAACCCGAGGGGGCTGCGGCTCCCTCGGGTTCGTCGTTTTCCTCGATCGTGGAATACATTCGTATGAATGGGAGTTGATTCCCGGCAGGACGCCGACGCGGCTCCCCAGACCTCAAGGAGTGACATGACCGACACCACCACCCTCGACATCCCCGGCTACAAGGCGGGCACCTGGGTGCTCGACCCCTCGCACAGCGAGGTCACCTTCTCGGTGCGCCACATGATGATCTCGAAGGTCCGCGGAACCTTCGGCATGAAGAGCGCCACGATCGTCGCCCCCGAGAACCCGCTCGAGGCCACCGTCGAGGCATCCGTCGACGTCACCTCGGTCGACACCAAAGACGAGGGCCGCGACCAGCACCTGCGCTCGGCCGAGTTCTTCGACGTGGAGACCTACCCGACGATGGACTTCCGCTCCACCGGCGTGCGCCTCGAAGACGGCGACTTCCTCGTCGACGGCGACCTGACCATCCGCGGCATCACCAAGCCCGCCACTTTCGCACTCGACTTCGGCGGCTTCGGTACCGACCCGTGGGGCAACTACAAGGCCGGCGCCACCGCCAAGACGGTCGTCAACCGCGAGGACTTCGGCCTCACCTGGAACGCCGCGCTCGAGACCGGCGGCGTGCTCGTCGGCAAGGACGTCACCATCGAGCTCGACCTGCAGCTCACGCTCCAGGCCTGATCGATCCGCAGCGCCCGCTGCGGGACCGGTCCCTTCGACGGCCCCGGATGCTTCGGCATCCGGGGCCGTCGTCGTATCCGCCGAACAGGCGCGCGAGTCAGGCGTGGGAGCCCGGCGGGGGAGTCAGGCGGGCGCGCGGGCTCGCAAACGGTCTCAGGTGCGGGCGTGGTGCGGCAGGCGGATCCGCTGCTGCACGAGCAGAATCCCGAGGAACACCACCGCGGCACCGACCGGCTCGTTCCACGAGATGCGCTCGCCGAGGATCAGGATGCCGAGCGCCACCCCGACCACCGGGGTGATGTACGTGACGGTCGAGGCTCGCGTGGGCCCCCAAGCGCGCAGCACGTTCTGGTTCCAGACGTAGGCGAAGCCGGTGCCCAGTACGCCGAGCGTGACGATGCTGGCGAGCACCGGGAGCGTGAGGTGCGGGGGTTCGGCGAGGATCACCGGGGAGAGCAGCACCATGAGTGCCGCCGCGGGCGCGATGTAGCCGAAGGCGAGGGAGATGCCCGACAGCCCGGTATCGCCGAGGAACCGACGCATGTAGGCCAGGCTGAAGCCGTAGCAGGCGGTGGCGCCCAGCAGGGCGAGCTGCGCGACGGTGCTGTCGGCGATGTCGCCGACAGCACCCGGGGCGATGATCACGACCACCCCGACGATGCCGACGGCGATGCCCATCAGCTGGCCCACCTTCAGGTTCTCGACGCGGAACACCGCCCACGCCATGACCGCGGTCATGATCGGGGTCGTCGCGTTGAAGATGCTCGCGAGTCCCGACGGCACGTGCTGCTCCGCCCACGCGAACAGCAGGAACGGGATGGCGCAGAACGTCAGGCCGAGCAGACAGAGGTGCGCCCAGATCCGTCGCCCCCGCGGCAGGCGCTCCCGACGGATCGCGACGATCGCCGCGAGCGTGACCGCGCCGAACAACAGACGACCTCCCGCCACCTGCGCCGGTGTCATGCCCGTGAGAGCGACCGCGATGAAGAGGAAGCTCGAGCCCCACACGATGCCGGCCAGCACGAACTGCACGGCGATCGACACGGGGGAGGGAGAAGGAGTGGATGCCACGTGCCCGACACTACGACCGGGCTCCGACATCCATCGGCGCGGGGGAGTGCGATGGCCGGAATCCGCCGTCGGTCGGCAGGAGGGCGCCGGCGGCCGCCAACGGTTCGTGCGCGTCTGCCAATGGGGTCGAAAATGGAGCCAGCTTCGAGACCGCGGTAGTTCACCCGACGGGCGAAGAGGGGCACGTTGCACGTCTAGGAGTCGACAACGGCAGGATGGACTGCCGCGTAGCCGTCGGCGTTCTCAATACGGTCGTGCCGTGAGCAGACATCAGCGAAGAGGTGCAGCGACTGAGAACGACACCGCCCGATGTGGTGCGACGCGTTGTTCGGCAGTGGCGGCACCACCCCCTCTGACCGCGTGGGATCGGCGTTGTAAGAAATTCTCGATCTGGATGAACCCGCTTGCAGCACTCGGCGCATTCGTGGCCTCGGTGGTCTTCGGAATCACTACGGTGAGTCAACAGGCGCTGCAGGCTGATGCCGTCGTGTCGGCGGATCGACAGAACTCCGCTCTTACAGCGATGGGTGCGGCCTACGACGTGTACGACAGGGGGTCTCGCGCTCTCGCGGCGGCAGAGCGGATCGGGAAGAATGTCTCCGATCCTGCGGGGTCGTTCGTGACGGACGCCGGTCAGGAATCGGACACGGCCACCCAGGTTGCTTCCTCGGCGTTGGTGTCTGCTCAACTCAAGACGGCCGGGTACCCGACCTTCGAGCAGATGAGGTCACTGGAGGACACCGTGGCGCGCACGCGTGCCGCCATTGCGCTCTTCTTCAACGATGCGATCGCGCCTGGTGAGGTCAGCTTGGGTGAGCATGCGATCGACGGGGTGAATGCGCGCCAAGCGCTACGGTCGATGCTCGTCGCTCTGAACAATACGTGGGACACCATCGGGTGCGACTTCGGGTACCGAACGGGAAAGGGGGCAGATGCAGCAGTCAACTGCCCCGCGACTCCGGCGCCTGTTCTGAGCATCGACCTTCCCCCGGGTACCGTGCGAGAGGGTGTCCCCGGCTGAGAGACGTCTCCGAGGACTCCGCCGGTAAGACGGTTCAGCGACCTAGCCTCCAAACGCATCCCTCGGTCGGTCCATCCTCCGGACTCGTGCTGACTACGCCCGCCTAGGGCTGGGGATCGAGCGCGTCGTAGTGCCTGAATCGCGGCGACAGGCGCACCAGGGCGCCGACCAGGGCGAGGATCAGGATGCCGCCGAACAGCGGTGGAACCCAGAGCGCGGCGATGGTCGCGAGGGTGCCGGCATAGAGGGCGCCGACGCGGGGGCCGCCGGCCACCACGACGATGAAGATTCCCTGGAGGCGGCCGCGCATGGCATCCGGAACCGCCGCCTGCATCATGGTCGAGCGATAGATCGCGCTGACGTTGTCGGCGGCGCCCGAGACGGCGAGAACGAGGGCGGCAACGACGATGAGCGCGACGGCGGCATGGGACTCGTCGACGATGTCGGGGCGCAGCCAGCCGAGGCTGGCGGCGAGCAGGACGAGCCCGAAGGCGCCGATCGACAGACCGTAGACCTGGATCGCCCGTTCGATGCCGAGGCCCTGGCGGCGCACGCGTCCGATGGGGCCGGAGAACAGGCTCGACAAGAACGCCCCCGCCGCGACGGCCGCCGTGAGCACGCCGGTGGTGATCGCGCCCCCGCCGAGCAGCACGGCGCCGATGGCCGGGAAGAGGGCGACGGGTTGACCGAACGTCATCGCGATGATGTCGAGGATGTACTGCAGGCGGATGTTCGGCGCGCGCCGCAGGAACCGGATGCCGTCGCGCAACGACTCCAGGCCCGGGCGCACCACCTCGCCCTCGGGGCGGAGTCTCGGCAAGGACCACAGGCCGAGGAAGAGCGAGGTCATGAGCAGCACGTCGAGTGAGTACGTCCAGGCGTAGCCGGCGAATGCCACGAGCACGCCGGCGAGGGCGGGGCCCGCCATCACCATGATGCCGACGGTGACGCCCTGCAGCGCCGCCGCGGCGGGGAGGAGGTCTCGGGGGATGAGGCGCGGGGTGATGGCCGACTTCGTCGCCATGACGATCGAGTTCGCGGCGGAGTTCACCACGCTGAGCACGAAGAGCCAGCCGACCGTCTCGAGCCCCGACCACGCCAGGACCGCGAGCAGTGCAGTGGACGCGAATGTCACCACCGCCGCCAGGAGGGCGACGGTGCGCCGGTCGAAGGCATCGGCGAGCATGCCCCCGTACAGGCCGGCGACGATCATCGGCAGCAACCCCGCCACCGCGATCATCGATACTGCGAACGTGCTCTGGGTCAGTTCGAACACGTGCAGCATGACGGCCACGACCGTCAGCTGGCCGCCGAGCCCCGCCAGCGTCGACCCGATCCACAAGCGGGCGAACGCCGGGGAGGTGGTGAGCGGACGCAAGTCGATGAACGCGCTCTGTCGCACGCTCACGCGTCGACCTCGACGCGCTTCACCCGCGCCGCGTGACCGCGGAGGATCTCGACATCACGGGGCGCGACGGCGAAGTGGGCGGCCAGGGCTCTCACGACCCCGGCGTTCGCGGCGCCGTCGACCGCGCGCTCGCGCACGTGGACGACGAGGCCGTCAGCGGTGTCTTCGACGAGGGGACCGAGGCGGCTTCCGGGCTTGACGCGGACGGTGAGCTGCACGTGTCGAGGCTACGCCAGGCCTCCGACATCGGACGGTGGTCGACCGAGCGCGAGGCGTCGCCGGGCGGTGCGTTCGTGGCATCCGGATGCTGGTAGACTCATGCGGTTGCCGTTCGATCGGCCGCGGATAAAGAGAGCTCGCACATCGTGTGACGGGCGCCGCGCAATGAGAAGGAAGGGGATCCCATCTATGGCACTCGAAGCAGACGTCAAGAAGGCGATCATCGAAGAGTACGCGACGCACCCCGGTGACACCGGATCCCCCGAGGTGCAGGTCGCGATGATGACGCAGCGCATCAAAGACCTCACCGAGCACCTCAAGATCCACAAGCACGACCACCACTCGCGCCGTGGACTCTTCCTGCTCGTCGGTCAGCGCCGTCGCCTGCTGGGTTACCTGCAGGACGTCGACATCAACCGTTACCGCTCGCTCATCGAGCGTCTCGGTCTGCGTCGCTAATCGCACCAGCGTTCTATCGCGCAAAACATTCTTGGAAGGCCGCCCCACGGTGTGGGGCGGCCTTCGGCGTCCCCGGATGCTCATTCTCGCGGCACCCGCGCGGCGCGAGGGCTTGTCGCGCTGTCGCCCCTGCGGACACCACCGCGCGGCGTCTCCCTCCGCGAGAAACGCCGCACCGTGTGAGAAACGCTCTGTCGAGGCGTGTCTCGCGCGGAACGGCGTTTCTCGGGGCGCGGAGCGCGTCTTCCCCGACGCGGAGCGCGTCTACCCCCGCGCGAACCGCGCTTGACGCGTGCGCAAACGGCGTCGTCGCCGCGCGGCGTCTCCCTCCGCGAGAAACGCCGCCCCGTGTGAGAAACGCTCTGTCGAGGCGTGTCTCGCGCGGAACGGCGTTTATCGCCACGCGAAGCGCGTCTACCCGCGCGCAGAGCGCGTCTACCCCCGCGCGAACCGCGCTTGACGCCTGCGCAAACGGCGTTCGTCGCGGCGCAGCGTCTCCCTTCGCGAGAAACGGCGTCCCGTGTGAGAAACGCTCTGTCGAGGCGTGTCTCGCGCGAAACGGCGTTTGTCGGGGCGCAGAGCGCGTCTTCCCCGACGCAGAGCGCGTCTACCCCCGCGCAGAGCGCGTCTACCCCCGCGTAGAGCGCGCTTGACGCGGGCGCAAACGGCGTTCGTCGCCGCACGGCGCCTCCCTCCGCGAGAAACGCCGCCCCGTGTGAGAAACGCTCTGTCGAGGCGTGTCTCGCGCGAAACGGCGTTTCTCGCCACGCAGAGCGCGCCTACCCCCCAACGCACAGCGCGTGCGCCCCGCGCAGAGCGCGACTACCGAGCGGACGCGACCGGCCGGGTTAGGATGCCGAGCGGGCGGCCAGGAGGTCGGGATGCCAGCGCTCGGCCACGTCGGGGTGGGCCCGCAGACGCGACTTGAGCGCATTCTCACCGTAGGTCGCGTGGATGGGATTGGTCGGGTCGTCCTCGACCCCCCGCGCCTCGGCGGCGAGCTCGGCCGGCAGCTCGATGATCGGCAGGCGCGCGTCGAGAGCCGGGTTGAAGAAGAACGGCACCGAGATGCGCTCGTCGGGGAAGCGCGGTGAGATCACACGGTGGTTCGTGGCGCGGAGGTAGCCCTGCGTGGCGTACTCGAGCAGTTCGCCGATATTGACGACGAACGCGCCGGGAACCGGGGGCGCGTCGACCCATTCGCCGTCACGCTCGACCTGGAGTCCGCCCTTGCCGGGCTCGACCCAGAGCAGCGTGAGGACGCCGGAATCCTTGTGCGCGCCGACTCCCTGCTGCGGCGTGGGGTCGTCCTTGCCGGGGTAGCGCACGATCTTGATGAGCGTCTGCGGGTCGCCGAAGTGGCGGTCGAAGTACTGCTCCTCGGCGCCGAGGGCGAGAGCCCAGGCGCGCAGCAGTTTGCGGGCGACGCCGGTGAGGTGGTCGTGCCACTCGGTGACGACGTCCTTCAGTTCGGGCTGGGCGCCAGGCCAGAGGTTGGGGCCGATGAGCCGGTTGTAGCCCGGGCCGCCGGGGATCGCGTCGCGCTCCGGCCCGATGTCGATCTGCTCGCGCCAATCGACGCGGCCCTGCGTGCGCTCGCCGCCGACGCGCGTGTAGCCGCGGAAGTGCGGGCTCGTGACGTTCTCGATCGAGAGTTTCTCGGCCTCGGGGAGCGCGAAGAAGTCCTTCGCGGCCTGGAGCAGTCGCGCCTCCAGCTCGGCGCTGACGCCGGTGCCGGTCAGGTAGAAGAAGCCGACGTCGTGGGTTGCGGCGCGCAGCTCGTCGCGGAAGCGGGCGGCGGCACCCGGACCCTCGTCGAGGAGCGAGAGGTCGAGTACGGGGAGATTGAGCGCGGACATGCGAAGAGGCTAGGTCGGTCGCTCGATCGGTGGGGCGAATGTTGCCGACGATTACTCCGCCCACTCCGTCGCCGGAAATCGGGCGTGCGCGAAGAGGCGAAAGTGCGTAATCTGTCACAGTCAGGTGAGGCTGCCCTTACCCGATCCGCAGCGTCGCGGCTCCTCTGAACCCGAAAGTCGGACCACCGCCCGTGCTCGCCAGCTTCTTCGCCACATTTCTGATCGGCCTTCGCGAGGGCCTCGAGGCCGCGCTCGTCGTCGGCATCCTCGTCGCCTACCTGACCCGCGTCGGGCGCCGCGACGCGCTGCCGAAGCTGTGGACCGGTGTCGGTCTCGCGGTCGCCCTCGCCCTGGGCGTCGGCGCGATCTTCACGTTCGGCGCGTACATGCTCACCTTCGAGGCGCAGGAGATGCTCGGTGGCGGTCTGTCGCTGCTCGCCGTCGCCATGGTGACCTGGATGATCTTCTGGATGCAGAAGGCCGGGCGCACGCTCAAGGCGGGACTCGAGGGCGGCGTCGAGAAGGCCCTCCGGGGCGGCGTGTGGGCGCTGGTGGCGATCGGTTTCGTCTCGGTCGCGCGCGAGGGCGTGGAGACGACCCTGCTGCTGTGGTCGATGGTCGAGTCGTTCGGGGAGTCGCCCGTCGCCCTCGTCGGTGCCCTGGTGGGGCTCGTCACCGCCGTTGTGCTCGGCTGGTTCATCGCGCGCGGCATGTTGCGCCTGAATCTCGGCCGATTCTTCACCTGGACCGGCGGGTTTCTCATCGTCGTGGCTGCGGGCGTGCTCGCCTACGGTTTCCACGACCTGCAGGAGGCGGGCGCCCTCCCCGGTCCGTTCGCGGCGGGCGCGCCCGTCGACCCGGCGACCGGTCTCGTCGCCACCGGATGGGCGGGCTTCCCCTTCGGCTGGGCATTCGACGTCTCTCAGGCCATCGCGCCCGACAGTGCGGTGGCCGTCCTGCTGCAGGCCACCGTCGGCTTCATGCCCGCGATGACGTGGCTGCAGGTGATCGCGTGGGTGATCTACGTCGCCGTCGTCGTGCCGCTGTTCGTCCGTGGTGTCCGAGCGAACCGGCGGCCGCGGCCGACGGTCCCCGGGGATGCCGAGGCGTCGACGGCCCACGCCCCCTCGCTCGCACCGGTGTCCGCGGCCGCTGACGCCTCGGTCCCGTCCGCGTCGCCCGCGGTGTCGAGCACGACGGCCTCTCCCGCGGCTCCCCGCGGGTCGGACCTCCCGGCGTCGCTCGCCCCCGGCGTCCCGGCGCGCTCCGCCCCACCCGTGGCCCCACGATCCTCCGGCGCCCCGGCCTCCTCTTAGACCCCCGGTCCCGCGCGCACCCGACGCCGCGGCATCCGCCCTCCACCCGAACGGAGCATCATGACCCCGACTCGCCTCCTCACGGCCGCCGCCCTGGCCGGCGTCGCCGCGCTCGCCCTCTCCGGTTGCGTCGCCAAGACCGACGCCGCTGCCGGCGGAGCGCTCACCGTCACTTCGACCGCCGACGGATGCGCCGTGTCGGCCGCATCGGCCCCGAGCGGAACCGTCGCCTTCGACGTGAGCAACGAGAGCGATCAGACCACGGAGTTCTACCTGCTGGCATCCGATGGGCTGCGCATCGTCGGCGAGGTCGAGAACATCGCCCCCGGCGCCTCGCGCAGCCTGACGGTGGTCGCGCAGCCCGGCGAGTACTACACGCTGTGCAAGCCCGGCATGGTCGGCGACGGTGTCGGGAAGGCGAGCTTCTCGGTCACCGGCGACGCCGTCGCGGTGGAGGGTCCGGATGCCGAGCAGAAGCAGCAGGCCGTCGACCTCTACGCCGCCTTCGTGAAAGACCAGGTGGGCCAGCTCATCCCGGCCGTGCAGACCTTCGCCGCGGCCTATGAGTCGGGTGACGACGCCGCCGCGCGCGAGCAGTTCCCGCGGGTGCGCGCGTACTACGAGCGCATCGAGCCCATCGCCGAAGCGCTCGGCGACCTCGACCCTCGCATCGACTACCGCGAGGTCGACGCCGTGGCCGAGGGCCTCGACTGGACCGGCTTCCACCGCATCGAGAAAGACCTGTGGGTGCCCGCGCAAGACGCGTTGAACGCCGACGGCGAGACGCCGGCGTGGAAGGACTGGACTCCCTCCACCACCGCGGAGCGCGCCACTTACGGCGACAAGCTGATCGCCGACACGCAGGAGCTCTACGACTACGTGCACGGCGAGGAGTTCACGCAGGCGCTCGACGCGCAGGGCGTCGCGGGCATCTCGAACGGCGCCATCGCGCTGCTCGACGAGGTGGCCACCGGCAAGATCAGCGGCGAGGAGGACTGGTGGTCGGGCACCGACCTCTACGACTTCGCCGCCAACGTCGAGGGGTCGAAGATGGCCTTCTCGCTCGTGCGCGACTTCGCCGAGTCGAAGGGCGACAAGGGCGCCGAGCTCGTCACGCGCATCGATTCGGGATACGCCGACCTCGAGGCGGCACTGGCCGCGCACGGGTCGGCCGACGCCGGCTTCGTGCCGTACGCCCAGCTCACTGAGGCCGACAAGCGGCAGTTCACCGACCTCATCAACGCTCTCGCCGAGCCGCTGTCGCAGCTGACGGTCACGATCCTGGAGTGAGTGTGAGCGAACAGCAGAGCCCGGATGCCGCGGCCGCGACGACCGCCGATCGGGAGGCCGAGCGCGGCCTGTCGCGCCGCGGGCTCATGGGCCTGGCCCTCGGCGCGGGCGCGGCCGGCGTCGCGTTGGGTGCCGGTGGCGGAGTCATCGGGGGGATGGCACTCGGTCGCGATCAGGCGCAGGCGGCGACGGATGCCGTGGCCCCGGCATCCGGCATCCATCAGCCCGGGATCACGACGCCGGTGCAGGATCACCTCCACTTCGCGGCGTACGACATGATGGCGCGGACCACGCGCGACGATCTCGCCGAGCTTCTCGCCGACTGGACCTACGCGGCGACGCGGATGATGCAGGGGCTCGACGTCAGCGCGACCGGTGCGGTCGGCGGATCGCCCGAGGCGCCGCCGGACGACACGGGCGAGGCGCTGGGGCTGCCCGCGAGCAACCTCACCATCACGTTCGGCTTCGGGCCGTCGCTCTTCGATTCCCGTTTCGGGCTCGAGGGGCAGCGTCCGGCCGGGCTCGAGCGCCTGCCCGCGTTCCTCGGCGATGATCTCGACCCGCTGCGCTCCGACGGCGATCTGTGCATCCAGGCGTGCGCCGACGATCCGCAGGTCGCGGTGCACGCGATCCGCAATCTCAGCCGCATCGCCTTCGGGCGCGCGACCATCCGGTGGTCGCAGCTCGGCTTCGGCCGCACGTCGAAGACCACGTCCGAGCAGGCAACGCCCCGCAACCTCTTCGGGTTCAAAGACGGAACGGCCAACATCCTCGCCGACGACACGGCCGCGCTGGAGGAGAACGTGTGGGTCTCGGCATCCGAGGGACCGGCGTGGCTCGCGGGTGGGTCGTATCTCGTCGCGCGGCGCATCGCGATGCTCATCGAGACGTGGGACCGCACGCGCCTCGCCGAGCAGGACCGCGTCGTGGGCCGCGACAAGGCGAAGGGGGCGCCGCTCTCCGGCGGCGACGAATTCACTCCGCCCGACTTCTCGGCCACCGGGCCCGCGGGAACGCCGGCGATCGACGCCCGCAGCCACGTGCGCCTGGCGCACCCCGACAACAACGGGGGCATCCGGATCCTGCGGCGCGGGTACAACTTCGTCGACGGCACGACCGACCTCGGGCGGCTGAACGCGGGGCTGTTCTTCCTGTCGTTCCAGAAGAGTCCCGCCAGCTTCATCACGCTGCAGAAGGCCCTGTCGACGGATGCCATGGGCGAATACCTGCGCCACGTCGGGTCGGGGCTGTGGGCCGTTCCGCCGGCCCCCGCGGCGGGCGCATCGGTGGGGGCCGGGCTTCTCGGGGCGTGAGCCTGGGCGCCACAGCTCCCGGGGCGTCGCGCGGGCCGCGGCTTCTCGGCGCGCGAGCCATGGCGCGGCGCAGGCCGATTCGGCGCGTGAGCCAGGGGACGTCGCGCAGGGCGGTGCCGCCCGGGGCGAGCCCGGATCCCGGTGGGCTCGACGCCGTGGCCTCGAACGCGACAAACGCTCCCTGCCGAAAGAAACGTCGTCTGCACGCGTTTCTTGGAGCAGGGAGCGTTTCTCGCTGACCGGGATGCCGTGAGACGAGTACGGAATAAACCTCGGCGCGATGCGTTCCACCATGTATATTCAGATGCATACAAACAGGAGGCGCATCATGAGTGAGAGCAACTGGCCCGGAATGCAGTTCGGCGTCATGACGGTGAGCGACATCACCCAGGACCCGACCACGGGCAAGACGCCGAGCGAGGCTCAGCGCATCAAGGACACCCTCACGATCGCCAAGCACACCGAAGAGGTGGGCCTCGACGTCTTCGCCCTCGGCGAGCACCACAACCCGCCATTCTGGTCGTCGTCGCCGACGACGACGCTCGCGTACATCGCGGCGCAGACCGAGCGGCTCATCCTCACGACCTCGACGACCCTCATCACCACCAACGACCCGGTGAAGATCGCCGAGGACTTCGCGATGCTGCAGCACGTGTCGGGCGGTCGCGCCGACCTGATGCTCGGCCGCGGCAACACCGGTCCCGTGTACCCGTGGTTCGGCAAGGACATCCGTCAGGGCCTGCCGCTCACCATCGAGAACTACGACCTGCTCCACAAGCTGTGGCGTGAAGACGTCGTCGACTGGGAGGGGAAGTTCCGCACCCCGCTGCAGGGCTTCACCTCGACCCCGCGCCCGCTGGACGGCGTGCCCCCGTTCGTGTGGCACGGCTCGATCCGCACGCCCGAGATCGCCGAGCAGGCCGCCTATTACGGCAACGGCTTCTTCGCGAACAACATCTTCTGGCCCAAGGAGCACTACCAGCGCCTCATCACGCTGTACCGCGAGCGCTTCGCCCACTACGGCCACGGCACGCCCCAACAGGCGATCGTCGGGCTCGGTGGCCAGGTGTTCATGCGCGCCAACTCGCAGGACGCGGTGCGCGAGTTCCGCCCGTACTTCGACAACGCCCCCGTCTACGGCCACGGCCCGAGCCTGGAGGACTTCAGCGAGATGACCCCGCTGACGGTCGGCTCGCCGCAGCAGGTCATCGACCGCTACGCCGCGATGCGCGAGACCTTCGGCGACTACCAGCGTCAGCTCTTCCTGATCGACCACGCGGGCCTGCCGACGAAAACCGTGCTCGAGCAGCTCGACATCCTCGGCTCCGAGGTCGTGCCGGTGCTGCGCAAGGAGCTGCAGAAGAACCGTCCGGCCGAGGTGCCCGACGCGCCCACGCACGCGAACCTGGTCGAGAAGATCTACGCCGGTGCCGCCCCGCGTCAGGCCGTTCCCGGAGCGAACCGTGGCGACAACATGGTCGCGGGCAGCCCGTACCAGGATGCCGCGCCGCGCTCGGGGAGCGCCTTCGGTGCGGCCGCGACAAAGGTGGGTGCCTGAGATGGCCGCCCGCCGCATCGCGGTCGTCACCGCCGGGCTGTCGACCCCGTCGTCGACGCGCATGCTGGGCGACCGGCTCGCCCACGCCGCGCTCGCGGAGCTGCGCGAGCGCGGGATCGACGCCACGAGCGACGTCTTCGAGCTGCGCGACTACGCGCACGACCTGACCGACAACCTGCTCACCGGCTTCGCTCCGGCCCCGCTCGAGCAGATGATCAACACGGTCGTTTCGGCCGACGGCATCATTGCGGTCACGCCGATCTTCTCCACGAGCTACTCGGGCCTGTTCAAGTCGTTCATCGACGTGCTCGACCCGCAGGCGCTCAGCGGCACGCCGGTGCTCATCGGCGCGAACGCCGGTACGGCCCGCCACTCGCTCGCGATCGACTATGCGATCCGTCCGCTCTTCACCTACCTGCACGCCAACCCCGTGCCGACCGGTGTGTTCGCGGCATCCAGCGACTGGGGGGCGAACGCCGACGAGGTCGCCCCGCTCGGCTCGCGCGTCGAGCGCGGCGCCCGGGAATTCGCGGATGCCATCGCCGCCCGCGAACCCGTGCAGGACGCCGATCCGTTCGACCCGTCGTCGTACCTCGGCGAGGGCCGCTCCTTCGGCCACCTGCTGGGCGGCCTGTCGGGGGAATGAGCCCTGTCGCACAGCCCCGTCGCCCCGTGTGGGCGGCGGGGCTTCGTCGTGTCGGTGGTGGGTCGCGGGCGCTGTCTCAGCCATCTGCGCGACCTGTGTCGCAGGGGGCGGCTGGGCGCACGGCGCTGGCGCAACCTCCGTCGTGATCGCGGTGGCGGGGCTGGGGTCGTGCAGATCGCTGAGGCTGCGGCCGGGCGCGTGAATCGGTGCTGCTCCCCGACGCGCCTAGGGTGGCAACGACGAGAGGGAGTCGAATGGATGCCACGCAGTGGGACGAGCGATACCGCGCATCAGCCGGGGGAGTCTGGGCGACTCAACCGCCCGCTGTCGTGCGTGAGATCGCGGCGGCCCTCGCGCCGGGATCCGCGATCGATGTCGCCACCGGCGACGGACGCACAGCCGTCTGGCTGGCCGAGCGCGGCTGGCGCTGCACCGGCGTGGACTTCTCGGAAGCGGGGCTCGCGCTCGCCGCAGCCCGACCCGGGGGTGACGCCGTGACCTGGGTTCACGCCGATGTGCACGAGTGGGAGCCCGCGGCACCGGCCGCCCTCGTCGTGTCGTGCTACCTGCACCTGCCCGACAGCGCCGCCGCGATCGCCCGGATAGCGGAGTGGGTGACCCCCGGGGGAACGCTCGTAGTGCTCGGCCACGACGTCGAGAACATCGCGGCGGGCGGGCACGGTCCGTCCGACCCCGCGATCCTGTACACCCCGGAAGTCCTGCGCGGCGCCCTCGACGATCGTTTCCGCGTCGAACGGTGCGAGCGGATCACCCGTACGACCGCGGATGCCGAGCTGCGCGGCGGCCACGATGCCGCGGCGATCGACACGCTGCTGCACGCCGTGCGGGTGCGCTGAGCGGGTCTCACAGCACGATGTCGTCGACGCCCCGCAGCTCGCGCGCCGCGACGGGCCGCAGACCTCGACGCACGAACGTGTCGGCGACCGCGAGCGGACCCACGTCGATACCCGCTTCGGCCGCGATGTCGGCGATCGGCGTCTGGAACGTGCGGAAGGCGCCCAGGCGCGAAACCGTCAGCCCCTGACGGGTGTCTACCAACGCGGTCTGATCGAGCACGAAGCCGGCCGCCGCGAGCGCGTCGCCCTCGCGCCACGCCGCGATCTTCCAGAACCGCAGCGGCACCCGGATCCCGCGGTACGGCGGGTCGTCCTCATCGAGTACCGGGGCGGTGAACACCGCGATCCGCTGGTCCGTGGTCTCGGCATACGCCAACACGTGGTCTTCCAGCCCCAGCCACAGCTCCTTCGATTGGTTGAACCCGGCGGCCTGCGGGGCGGCGTTCGTATAGAAGAACGTCGCCTCGGTGGCATCCCGAGCCTCGGATGCGGAGCCCCAGCCCGGATCGCGCCGGCGCACGAGGTGACCCCGGTCGAGGTCGTTGCGGCTGTACACCTCGGCCCCGGCCTGCGCGTCGTCGTCGACACGCGGGTCGAGGCGCCATTCGCCGGTGCGCGGCTGGTCGCGCAGGCTCGCTCCGTCGATGACGACGCCGGTGACCGCGGCGAAACGCCGCTCTTCGTCGAGCAGCACCGAGAACCGCGGGTAGTCGAGCCGCGTGGTCTCGCGTTCGGGCGCGGGGAGGGGGAGGGGGATGCCGAGGAAGTCGGAGTCGTAGCCGTCGCTCATGCGTCCATCGTGCCGGTGACCCCCGACATCGCGACAGACTGGAGCGATGGAACAGCACGTGAAGACCCGGTCCGATGCGCCCACCGGCTTCTTCGCCGCCGAGGCCGCAGGACTGAGCTGGCTCGCTGAGGCGCGCGGTGCGCGCATCGCCCGGGTCGTCGAGGTGGGCGAGGGGCGCATCACCCTCGAACGCGTCGATGACGCGCGACCCACGGCGGACGCCGCCCGTGCCTTCGGCGCCGCGCTCGCCGCGACGCATACGGCCGGTACCGATGCGTTCGGTTCGCCGCCGCCCGGCTGGCGCGGCGACATCTTCATCGGCCGGCGGTCCCAGCCCGCGCGCCCCACTCCCACCTGGGGGGCGTTCTACGCCGCCCAGCGCGTCGAGCCCTTCCTCCCCATCGCCGTCGCCGCCGGCAACCTCTCGGCATCCGGAGCCGACGTGGTCCGCCGGGCGTGCGCCCTCATCGCCGACGGCGCGTTCGACGACGACGAGCCTCCCGCTCGCCTGCACGGCGACCTGTGGGCGGGGAACGTGCTCTGGTCGCGCGCGGGCGTCGTGCTCATCGATCCCGCGGCGCACGGCGGACATCGCGAGACCGACCTGGCGATGCTGGCGTTGTTCGGGTGTGCGTTCCTCGATGAGACCCTCGCCGCCTACGACACGGCTCACCCCCTGCGGGAGGGATGGCGCGCCCGCGTGCCCCTTCACCAGCTCCACCCGCTGGCGGTGCACGCGGCGGGTCACGGCCCCTCGTACGGACGCGCGCTCGTGAGCGCAGCGGAGCAGACACTGGCACTGAGGTGAGAGTCGAGGCGTTCATCTATTGAGAAGCGTTCTCAATACAATGGATGCCATGACCTCACCCGTCTTCCCCTTCACCGCCGTCGTCGGTCAGGACGACCTGCGCCACGCACTCACCCTCTGCGCGGTGGACCCCGCGGTGGGCGGGGTGCTGGCGCTCGGCGATCGAGGGACGGGAAAGTCGACCACCGTGCGCGGCCTCGCGCAGCTGCTCGCCCGCGAGGGACTGGACATGCCCGTGGTCGACCTGCCGCTCGGGGCGAGCGAGGACCGCGTGCTCGGATCGCTCGACATCGACCGCGCGCTCCGCGGCGAGGTAGCCTACGCGCCGGGGCTGCTCGCGGCGGCGCACGGCGGCATCTTGTACATAGACGAGGTCAACCTGCTCGACGACTACCTCGTCGACCTGCTCCTCGACGTCGCGGCGTCGGGCGTGAACACCGTGGAGCGCGACGGTCTCAGCCACACGCACCCCGCCCGATTCGTGCTCGTCGGCAGCGGCAATCCCGAGGAGGGCGAGCTGCGGCCGCAGCTGGAAGACCGCTTCGGCCTCTCGACGCCGGTCGCGACGATCCGCGACGTCGAGCAGCGGTGGGAGATCGTGCGCCGCCGGCTGGCGTTCGAGCGGGATCCCAGGGCCTTCACGCTCGAGTGGGCGGAGCGGGAGGAGCGACTGGCCGCGCGGATCCGCCTCGCACGCGAACGGTGCGCCACCGTCGACCTCGGTGACGAGGTGCTCGAGGCGGCCGTTCGCATCTGCGTCGACGCGCGGGCGGTCGGTCACCGCGCCGAGCTCGTGCTCGTGCGGGCGGCTCGCGCGGCGGCCGCGCTGGCGGGCCGACCGGCCGTGACCGTGCACGATCTCGCGGCCGTCGCGGTGCCGGCCCTGCAGCACCGCGCGCCGCGGACGGCTCTCGAGCCGGTGACGGCGGCGGCCGCCCGCGTGCGGGTCGCGGCGGCATCCGTGCTCGGGCGGCGCGTCGCGTGACGCGCTCGCGCGGGGCCACCCCCGCGGACCGCTCAGCCGATGTGCGTGCCCGTCTCGGTGGCCAGATCGCCTCGCTCCCCGCGGACCGCGCAGCCGAGGTGCGGGCCCTTCTCGGTGGCGAGATCGTCCTACCGGCCGCGGTCCGCGCGACGATCGAGGCCTGGCGTGGTGGTGCGCCGTTCGGGCTCGCGCTCGCCGGTGACGCGCATCGCGCCGAGACTCTCTTCCGTCAGTTGCGCCCGCACGCCGACGGGGTCGTCCGCCTCGCGCACGCTTACGAGTCGCCGACCCGGGTCGATCGAGTCCTCGCCCTGTGCGCGGATACGGCGACGCTACCCGCCGCCGCCCGCCGCCGATGCACGGCCGTCGTCGACGTCGACGCGATCGTTCCGCCGGGGCGCCGGCCCGCGCACGAGAGCGAGGCGGGACTGTGGCGCCGCGTCGTCGCCGCCCTCGCGGCCCATGGTGTCGACGACGGTGCCATCGACGTCGCGGCCTGCGCGCTGGCATCCGCCCTCGTCGACGCGGGCTACGACGGCGACCCGGTCGCGGTCGTACGCGCGTGGGTGGCGGTACCGCACGGGCGGGGCCTCGCCGCGTCGGGAGCGGGCGAGGTCGACCCTCCGAACGTGGAAGAGACGAGCCTCGAACCGGATGCCGATGATGGCGACGCGTCCGTCGCCGACGACGCCGACGGGGAACAGGCGATCGAGGAACCGGCCACGGGTGAGGCGGCGTCGGATGCGGTGGACGACGGCGCGGAGTCGCTCGGGGCTCCCGGCAGCGACGATGACCCCGCGGGGGAGACGGTTGCCGAGCCGACGGGTGATGGCGCGGGCGACGCCCCCGAGGCCCCCCTCGCGCCCGAGCCCGGTGACCCTGCGGGGGCGGACCCCGAGGCCGACGCGGCGGCTGCCTCCTCACTGCCCGCGCACGACGCTTCCGCACCCGGAGGGCACCGTCGGCCGGATTCAGCGCCCGACGATGTCGACCCATCCGCCGCGTCCGACACCGGGATCGCCGTCGACGGTGAACCCGACGCGCTGCCCTCCGCCCGCGCGGCCGCCCTCGCTGCGCCCGTCCTCACAGACCAGCCCGCGCGCGCGACGGTGCGGTCGGGGCGCTCGGCCCGCCGGGGTGCGACACGGGCCGGCGGCGGCCGTGGCCGCCCGGGACGCGTCGTCGCCCCGGAACGCGCCGACGGCCGCGTCGCGCTGCTGCCCACCCTGCAGCGTGCCGTGTACCGGCACGCGGCCGCGGGCGGGCGAGGAGAACTCGTCGTCACCCGCGACGACCTGCGGGGCCGGCTGCGTGCGCAGCCCACGGCGACGCACACGGTCGTCGTGGTCGACGGGTCGTCGTCGATGGGCAGCGCCGGAGCCGCCCACGCGCGGCGCGTCGCCGATGTCGCCCTCGCACACGCCTATCGCGACCGGGGAGATGTGAGCGTGATCCTCGCCGCCGGTGCCTTCGCCCGCCTCGTGCAGGAGCGCACGCCGCGCGTCTCACGCGCCCGCGCCGCGCTGCAGCGCGCGAGCGCCGAGGGCGGGGGAGGAACGCCCCTCGCGGATGCCGTGCGTCGGGCGCTCGAGGAGTTCGCCGACGCCCCGCGCGAGCGGTGCCGTCTCGTGATCGTCAGCGACGGCCAGCCCACCGTCGACCTCGCGGGCCGCGCCGACCCGCGAGCAGCGGCACGGGATCTGCGCACCCAGCTCGATCGTGCCGCGGCCCGGGCCGGGCGCTGCGTGTTCGTTCCGCTCGATCCGCGCGGATGGTCGCCGTTGGAGCGCACCCTCGCGCCGTTCCGCACCGCCGGCGTCGAGGTCGTCGCCGGCTGAGAGGCGACGCCGGCGGCAGGCGGAGAGGCCCACGATCCCAGCGGGCCTGCGCACCCCGTCCGGCGGGTCAGGGTTGCGCCGCAGCCCGCCGCCTCGCCCGTCGCGCGAGCACGACGTCGATGCCCAGGCCGATCCCCACCGCCACCACGATCGAGACGACCACCGTCACCAGCGGACCGCCCGGCACCACGGCGGCCACCACCGCACCGATCACCGCCTGGTACGACGCCCACGCCAGCGCCGCGAGCGCCGCGACCCCGAGATAGCGCAGCGGATCCACCCGTGCCGCTCCCGCGGCGAGGTTCACCGCGAGTCGCGCGAACGGCACGAAACGCGCCGTGAACAGCACGACGGCGGCGTTTCGCTCGAGCCGCGCCCGCGCCCATTCCAGGGCGGCGCTCACGCGCGGACCGCGCATCCACGCCCAGCGCCGCACCCCGACCGTTCGTCCGACGAGATAGCAGCAGGCGTCGCCGGCGAAGGCTGCCGCGGCGGCGACGACGATCACGGATGCCAGGGGGAACGACTCGTGCGTCACCGCGAGAGCGCCGAACGCGGTCACCGCCGCCTCGCCGGGGACGACGACGAGGAACGCGTCCGCGAACACCAGCGCCGCCATGCCGACCAGGGCCCACGGGCTCGCCGCGATCGCCTGCAGCCACGCGTCGACACCGTCCATCCGGTCACTCTCCGCCTCGGATCGAGACGCCCGGCCGACCGGGTGGTGACGCCCGGCGGAGCATCCGGTGAACATCGCGAACGTCGCACGAGAAGCGCCGCGCTGCGCCCCACCCTGGTCTCGTGAGAGTCGCGCTGCTGGCCGAATCCTTCCTCCCGCACATGAACGGGGTCACCGGTTCCGTTCTCCACGTCCTGCGTCATCTGGCGGAGGCGGGGCACGAGACGCTCGTCATCGCCCCCAAGTCGGGCGATGTCACCGCCGACCTGCACGGCGCCCGCACGGAGCTTCTGCGTTCCGTGCCGCTGCCGTCGTACCCCGAGGTGCGGGTGGTCTTCGCCCGCGCGGCGCGCCTGGGCGCGCTGCTGCGCGACTTCGCCCCCGACGTCGTGCACCTGGCATCCCCGTTCGTGCTCGGCTGGCAGGGACTCGCCGCCGCCGACGCCTTGAAGATCCCGTCGGTCGCGATCTACCAGACCGACGTCGTCGCCTACGCGCAGAAGTACGGCGTGCCCCACGCCACCGCTCTGGTGGCCGGTCACGTCGCGCGCCTGCATCGCCGGGCGACGCTGACCCTCGCCCCGTCGTCGGCCTCGACGCGGCAGCTCGAGGATCTGGGTGTCGACCGCATCCGCCGGTGGGGCAGGGGAGTGGATGCCGTGCGCTTCGCTCCCGAACACCGCGACGCCGCGTGGCGGGCCGCGGTGGCCCCGCGCGGCGAGCGCATCGTCGGCTACGTCGGACGCCTCGCCCCCGAGAAGCAGGTCGACGATCTGCGCGCCCTCGCCGACCTCCCCGGCACCCGCCTGGTCATCGTGGGCGACGGGCCCTCGCGCCCGGCGCTCGAGAAGGCGATCCCGGATGCCGTGTTCACCGGCCACCTGTCGGGTGCGGCGCTGGCGCAGGCGATGGCGGGCTTCGACGTGTTCGTGCACCCCGGCGAGAGCGAGACCTTCGGGCAGACCATTCAGGAGGCGCTCGCCAGCGGCGTCCCGGTCGTGGCCACGGGTGTCGGTGGGCCGCTCGATCTGGTGCGCTCCAGCGTCGACGGGTGGCTCTACGAGCCGGGGGATCTCGACGACCTCCGCTCGCGCGTCGCCGATCTCGTCGGCGACGAGGCCAAGCGCCGCGCCTTCGCCCGCGCCGCCCGCGCAGCGGTGCAGGGACGTACTTGGGAGGCCCTCACGCGAGACCTGGTCGGCCACTATCGGGATGCCGTCGATCTTCGCCGCATCGACGACGGCCTGCTGTTGCGCGGAGGTCCCCGGCCGGCCGGTCCCGTGGCATCCCGAACCCGGGGGAGATGGACGCGCTACGTCGCGCTGGGCGACTCGCTCACCGAAGGGCTGTGCGACACCTCGCGCATGCCGGCGGGGCAGTTCCGCGGGTGGGCCGATCGCCTGGCCGAGCTGTTGGCGCACACGAGCGATGCGGGTCCGTTCCGCTACGCCAACCTCGCCGTGCGCAGTCGTCGGGTGCGCCACGTGATCGACGAGCAGATCCCCGCCGCCCTCGCGCTCGAGCCCGATCTCGTGTCGATCCTCATCGGTGCCAACGATCTGCTCGCACCGACCGTGGTCATGCCGGCCCTGGTCGCCGAGGTCGAGTCGGCGGTGCGCGCGGTGCGGCGCACCGGGGCGGACGTGCTGCTGGTCACGACGTTCTTGCCGCGCCGCCCCGCCGCCCGCCTGCTCGCGCGGCGCTTCGCGGCGTACAACGTCGAACTGCGCCGCATCGCCCACGAGCAGGGGGCGATCCTGCTCGACCTGGAGGCCGTCGCCGAGTTGGGCGAGCTGCCGCTGTGGGCTGACGACCTCGTGCACCTGCGATCGTCGGGGCACCGTGTGATCGCCTACCGGGCGGCCGAGACGCTGGGAGTCCCCGACGCCCGCGCGCTGCTCGATCTCGACGAGGCGCTGCACGCCGACGCCGAGGTGGCGCCGCAGGGCACCTGGCTCACCCGAGACGCCCTTCCGTGGGTGTGGCGTCGCGTGCGCGGCCGCACCGCCGGCGACGGCATCCGCGCGAAGCACGCCGGGTACGTGGAGCTGCCGACGCGTGGCGACCGGGAACGAGCACGCACGACGTGACGCGACGACGTGCGGGTCGCTCGAGCGGCGGCTTCGAGGACTCAGCCGTCTCGTTCTCCGGGGACGTCGAGGTCGCCGACGGGGCCGTGGAGTCGGTGGTCGCGACAGGACGGGCAACCTGGGCCCCGAACGCGTCGACGGGCCAGGGGGATGCCCCTCAGTACCAGCCGGTCTGCTCGGAATGGCTCCACGCACCGCACGGGCTCCCGTACCGGGAGTCGATGTACGACAGGCCCCAGGAGATCTGGGTCGCTCCGTTGGTACGCCAGTCGAGTCCCGCGGATGCCATCTTCTCGCCAGGCAGCGCCTGAGGGATGCCGTACGCCCCGCTCCACGGGTTCTGCGCCTGCACGCGCCAGCCCGACTCACGGTTCCACAGCGAGTTGAGGCAGGAGAACTGATCGTCCCCCCAGCCGTATCCGCGTATCTGCACACGTGCCTCGGCGCGCGCCTCGTCGGGCGTCATGATCGCGGTCGACGGAGGGGTCGTCGTACCGCCGCCGGTGTTTCCGGTGCCGGAGCCCGACCCGCTGCCGCCGGACCCGCCGTTCGACCCGGACCCGCCGTTCGAGCTCGACCCGCCGCTCGACCCGGACCCGTTGTTCGACCCGGACCCGCCGCTCGACCCGGACCCGCCGTTCGAGCTCGACCCGTTGCCGCCCGCCGACGCGCCGCCGCCGCTCGCGCCGCCGCCGGAGTTCCCGCCGCCGCGGGCTCCGGCGGACCCGCCACCGGTCGCGCCGCCGGGCGCGGCGGCATCCTGCTGGACCTTCTCCCGTTCGCGGGCCGCCTTCTCCGCGGCGGCCGTCGTTTCCCGCAGCGCGGCGAGCTGGGCGTAGAGATCATCGAGGCGCGCCTGCGCGGCGGCGACGCTGACCGCTTCGGCATCCGCCTCACTCTGTGCCGCGTCGGCGGTGGCGCGTGCCTCATCGGCGAGTCGCGCGGCTTCCGTCCGCGCCTGGTCCGCCTGGTCGCTGAGCGATGCGGCGATGTCGGCGGCGCTTCGCGCCTGCCCGGCCGTCTGCGCCGTGACGGTCGCGACGCGGTCGAGGATGCCGAGGCGTGCGAGCAGCGAATCGGGATCGGCGTCGGTGAGCAGCTGCGCGACCAGCGGGCCGCCGCCGACGGTGCGGTACAGGCGCGCCGCGCTGGCTCCCGCCCGTTCGGTCTTCTCGGACGAGTCCGAGGCCGCAGCGGCGCTGCGCGCGGCGAGGGCCCCCGCGCGGGCCGCCGTCGATTCGGCCAGAGCACGCGTTCGCTCCGCGGCCGCCGACGCGTCGAGGGCGCGGCGCGACGCCTGCGCGGCCGTGGCTTCGGCGGCATCCACCTGCTGTTTCACCTGGGCGACGGCCGTCTCGTCGACGGCCGCTCGCGGCTGAGCCACCCGGGTGGGCAGGTCGGCCGCGCTCGCCGGCGCAGGAAGGAGGGCCGCCACGAGCACGACGCACGCGAGAAGCGTGTGACCGGTGCGACGGATGGGACCCATGAGGTCACGGTAGAGCACGAGCACCCTCCGCGCCCAGCCCGGGAGCGCTCGCGCTGATAGGGTGGGACGGAATGCCGTCTTGGCATCCGCTCAACTACATATGAGCTCACGGAGCAGGCCGGCAGACGCTGGTCCCCTGTGGTGGACTCCCCGTCACTCTCGCCGGGTGGTCGTCCACTGGTGGCCAGTCGCCGGGATTTCCGGGTCGACCAGTCGGCGCGCCCTTTCTGCCTGTTCCTGCTCCTTCGCATGTCAGCTCGCCTCTCACACGGGGCGGCGAGCCTAAACAAAGAAGGAGGGACCTCTTGGAAGGTCCAGAAATCACCGCCGCCGAAGCCGTTCTCGACAACGGCCGGTTCGGCACCCGCACCATTCGCTTCGAGACCGGACGCCTCGCTCAGCAGGCCCAGGGCGCCGTCGCCGCCTACCTCGACGAAGAGACCATGCTCCTGTCGGCCACCAGCGCCGGCAAGCACCCGCGTGAAGGCTTCGACTTCTTCCCGCTGACCGTCGACGTCGAAGAGCGTTCGTACGCCGCGGGCAAGATCCCCGGCTCGTTCTTCCGCCGTGAGGGTCGCCCCTCGACCGAGGCCATCCTGGTGTGCCGCCTCATCGACCGGCCGCTGCGCCCGTCGTTCGTCGACGGCCTCCGCAACGAGGTGCAGATCGTCGTCACCGTGCTGTCGATCGCGCCGGGTGAGTTCTACGACGCCCTCGCCATCAACGCGGCATCCATGTCGACCCAGATCTCGGGTCTGCCGTTCTCGGGCCCCATCGCGGGTGTGCGCCTGGCGCTCATCCCGGGCCAGGGTGAGCACGCCGACCAGTGGGTCGCGTTCCCCAAGGCCGAGCAGCTCGAGGATGCCGTCTTCGACCTCATCGTCGCGGGCCGCGTGCTCGACGACGGCGACGTCGCCATCATGATGGTGGAGGCCGAGGCCACCGAGGGCAGCTGGAACATGATCAAGGGCGGCGCGACCAAGCCCAACGAGCAGGTCGTCGCCGAGGGCCTCGAGGCCGCCAAGCCGTTCCTGCGTCAGCTCGTCGACGCGCAGAACGAGGTCGCCCGCACCGCGTCGAAGGAGATCCAGTCGTACCCGGTCTTCCCGGCCTACAGCCAGCAGACCTACGACTTCGTCGCCGGTCGCGCCTACGACCGTTTGGTGCCGGTGTACCAGATCGCCGACAAGCAGGAGCGTCAGAACGCCGACGACGAGGTCAAGACCTCGGTCAAGGAGCAGCTGCTCGCCGCCGTCGAGTCGGGCGAGCTGCCCGCCGTCGCGACCCTCGAGTTCGCCGCCGCTTACAAGTCGGTCACCAAGACGATCGTGCGCGGTCGCATCCTCGCCGAGGGCGTGCGCATGGACGGTCGCGGCCTGGCCGACATCCGTCCGCTCGACGCCGAGGTGCAGGTCATCCCGCGCGTGCACGGTTCGGCCATCTTCCAGCGCGGTGAGACCCAGATCCTGGGCGTCACCACCCTGAACATGCTAAAGATGGAGCAGCAGATCGACTCGCTCTCGCCCATCACGAGCAAGCGCTACCTGCACCACTACAACTTCCCGCCGTACTCGACCGGTGAGACCGGCCGTGTGGGCAGCCCGAAGCGTCGCGAGATCGGCCACGGCTTCCTCGCCGAGCGCGCCCTCGTGCCGGTGCTCCCCAGCCGCGAGGAGTTCCCCTACGCGATCCGCCAGGTGTCCGAGGCCCTCGGCTCCAACGGCTCGACGTCGATGGGCTCGGTCTGCGCCTCGACCCTGTCGCTGCTGAACGCGGGTGTGCCCCTTCGCGCCCCCGTCGCCGGTATCGCCATGGGCCTGGTCACCGACGAGGTCGACGGACAGACGCGCTACGCCGCGCTGACCGACATCCTCGGCGCCGAAGACGCTCTCGGCGACATGGACTTCAAGGTCGCGGGCACGTCGGAGTTCATCACCGCGATCCAGCTCGACACCAAGCTCGACGGCATCCCGTCGTCGGTGCTGGCCGCCGCCCTCACCCAGGCCAAGGAGGCTCGCCTCACGATCCTCAACGTCCTGAACGCCGCGATCGACGCTCCCGACGAGATGGCGCCCACCGCGCCCCGCGTCATCAGCGTGCAGATCCCGGTCGACAAGATCGGTGAGCTCATCGGCCCCAAGGGCAAGACGATCAACGCCATCCAGGACGAGACCGGCGCGCAGATCTCCATCGAGGAGGACGGCACCGTCTACATCGGTGCGACCGACGGCCCCTCGGCCGAGGCCGCCCGTGCCCAGGTGAACGCGATTGCCAACCCGACCAACCCCGAGGTGGGCGAGCAGTTCCTCGGCACCGTCGTCAAGATCGCGACCTTCGGCGCGTTCGTATCGCTGCTGCCCGGCAAGGACGGCCTGCTGCACGTCAGCGAGGTGCGCAAGCTCGCCGGCGGCAAGCGCGTCGAGAACGTCGAAGACGTGCTCTCGGTCGGCAAGAAGCTCCTCGTGCGCATCACGAAGATCGACGACCGCGGCAAGCTGTCGCTCGAGCCCGTGATCGACGACGAGGTCACGACGCCCGAGCCTGCCGACACGCAGAGCTCGGCCGCCGCGAGCGAGGGCCCCGAGGCTCCCGCCGAAGGCTGATCCTCACCTCACCGGATGCCCGTCCCGCCTCGTGCGGGGCGGGCATCCGTCGTGTGACGGATGTGACGGACGAGGTCGACGCGGCCACACCGCGCGCAAGCGTTACCCAATGTTTATCGTCGAGGCGGGTGAAAGGTCACCGGCCTGCGGGTGAGCGCCTAACCTCGAAGTACGTCGGGGGGCGTGCTGATACGGCGTGGGTCGTACCGTCCGCCCGGCGACGGGGAGGATCGCATGAGCGGCTCGGGCGTCGAGAAGACGGCCACGCCGCGCTTGCGCCGCGACCGGGCCCCTCACCCCTCCGCGCCGATCACCCTGCAGGGGCCGGGCCTGGGGTCGCACGTGCGGGTTCCCCTGGGCGAGACCGGCTTCGAGGTCTTCCCGCTGTTCCTGGGCGGCGGCGAGTTCGGCTGGAACGTCGACTCCCGCGCGAGCCACGACATCCTCGACGCCTACGCGGAGCTCGGCGGCAACGCGCTGCACACGGCCGACAGCTACGCCGCCGGTCGCAGCGAGTTCATCATCGGCGAGTGGCTGCGCAGCCGCCGCATGCGTGACGAGGCCGTGCTGACCGTGCGCGTCGGCGGCCACCCCGACCACCCGGGCCTCGATTCGGTGAACCTCGTGCGCGCCGTCGAGGCCTCGCTCACGCGTCTCGGCACCGACCGCATCGACGTGCTCTCGCTCGACGCCGCGCGCGGCGATCGCGGCATGCTGGAAGACACCCTGGCCACCAGCGAATGGCTGGTGGAATCGGGAAAGGTGCGCGCGATCGGCGCACACGGCTACACCGCGGCACAGCTCGTCGAGGCGCGCATCCTCTCGTCGGCCGGCTACCCCCGCATCACCGTGCTCGACGTGCCGTACAACGTCCTCAGGCGCACGGAGTTCGAGGGCGACGTGCGCCTGATCGCCTCCGCCCAGAACATGGCGGTCACCCCGTCGCACCCGCTCTCGCACGGCTTCCTGGCCGGTGAGACACGCACACGCAGCCAATCGTCGCAGTCCGTGCGCGGAACGCAGGTCGCCGCGCAGCTGAATCGTCGGGGTTCACGGGTTCTGCGCGCGCTCGACGCCGTGGGCAACGAACTGGGCATTCCGGATGCCGCGGTCGCCGTGGCCTGGCTGCTCGCTCAGAAGATCGTGACCGCCCCCATCGTCAACGCCTTCGCGCCACGCCATGTCGTGGAGTGCATGCGTGCGGTCGGGGTGCGTCTCAGTCGCGCCCAGCTCGCCGATATCGCGCGCGCCGCCGAGTGACCGTCCTGCCGTCGGGGTGTGACGTAGGCTGGAAGGACCGGCCGGGGGACGGCAGATCGACGACGGAGTGAGCTGACGTGACGCACTACATCTACCTCGTGCGCCATGGCGAGCATCAGGATGCCGAGCACGGACTCACCGACGGGCCCCTCTCACCGCGCGGGCAGCGGCAGGCAGCTCTCCTCGCCGACCGGCTGTCGGGTCTTCCCCTCGACGCCGTGTGGCATTCGCCCCTCGAGCGCGCGGCCCAGACCGCGCGGGCCGTCGCCGATCGACTGCCGTCGGTCTCGCCCGAGCCGTCGGCGCTGCTGTTCGACTGCGTTCCCACGGGCATGACCCCCGAGACGCCCGCGGCCTATGAACCGTTCTTCGGGTCGGTGACCGCGGCGGAGATCGACGCGGGCCGCGCCCAGATGGCGGATGCGACGGCGGAATTCCTCGCCCGCAAGGCCGGCGAGACGCACGAGCTCATCATCACGCACAACTTCGTCATCTCGTGGTTCGTGCGCGAGGTGCTGCAGGCTCCGGACTGGCGCTGGATGACCATCAACCAGGCCTACTGCGGACTGACCGTCATCGCACAGAAGAAGGGCCGCCCCTGGACGTTGCTGTCGCACAACGACCTCGCCCACCTGCCGGTGGAGCTGCGCACGGGGCTGGTGGATCCTCTTCCGGTCTGAGCCCGCTCGGGTAGGGAGCTTCGCGGCGCGTCTGTGGACAACGCCCCGTGCGGGCGCCCGCCTCCGCCTAGGCTGGAACGCATGACGACACGCGTGGCCATCGTGGGCGGAACCGGCAAGCTCGGCGGGGTGATCCGCGAAGTGATCGAGGCCGAAGAGGGGTACGAGATCGCCGCGGTGCTCGGCTCCCGCTCCGACCTCGCCGAGCTCGACGGCGCCGATCTCGTCGTCGACGCCTCGACGCCGGCCGTCTCGATCGACGTCGTCCGCGCGGCGATCGAGCGCGGCATCAATGTGCTCGTCGGCACGTCGGGGTGGTCGAACGAGCGGATCGCGCTCGTGCGCCCCCTGGTGGATGCCAGTGGCACCGGCGTCGTGTTCATCCCCAACTTCTCGCTCGGTTCCGTGATCGGCAGCGCGCTCGCGGCCGCCGCGGCCCCGTTCTTCCCCTCGATCGAGATCATCGAGGCGCACCGCGAGACCAAGATCGACTCGCCCAGCGGCACCGCCGTTCGCACGGCCGAGCTCATCGCCGCCGCCCGCGCCGACGTCGGCCCGGTCGAGTCGCCCCACGTCGACCAGCGCGCCCGGGGTCAGCGCGTCGCCTCCGTCCCCATCCACTCGTTGCGGCGCCCGGGTGTCGTGGCGCGGCAGGAGACGATCCTGTCGGGAGCGGGGGAGTCGCTGACCATCGTGCACGACACCATCGATCCGGCGACGGCCTATGCACCCGGCATCCGCATCGCCCTCGCCGCGGCCCGCGACACGCGCGGCGTGGTGATCGGCCTCGACAGCTTCATCGACATCGGGGTGCGCACGCGTCCCGCCAAGCCGGAGGCACCCGTCGCCGACGGTGACGTGTCGGGCCAGGTCGCGGGCGCCACCAGCGCATGAGGGTACGCGTCGCCGTCGCGATCATGACGGTGCTGCTGCTGTTGTACGTCGTACTGGCGGGGCAGCGCGCGCTCGTTCTCCTCACCAGCGCCGAGCCCATTGCGATCGTCATGGGCGCCGCGCTGCTGGTGCTGCCGCTGCTGGCTCTCTGGGCGATCGGTCGCGAGTTGTGGTTCGGGGTGCGCGCGCAGCAGCTGGGGGAGCGGCTGGACGCCGAGGGCGGCCTGCCCGACGAAGACCTCCCCGTGCGACCGAGCGGTCGCATCGAACGCGAAGACGGCGACGCGCTGTTCCCGACGTACCGGGCCGACGTCGAAGCGCACCCCGACGACTGGCGTGCGCGCTACCGTCTCGCGCTCGCCTACGATGCGGCCGGTGACCGTCGGAGGGCACGCGCCGCCGTCCGCACGGCGATCCGGCTCGAGGGCGCGGAGCGTCGGGCGGGCTGAGGCGCGCCTTTCCGGGCGCCGTTCCTATGCGCCGTCGTGGGAGGGAACGGCGGATGCCACGGCATCCTCCACCGTGCGGTGCGCGAAGGTGAAACCGCTGTTCTCCAGCACGGCGGGGCGCACATCGGCATCCGACGTCAGCAGGGCCTCCGTCGCGTCCGCGCCGAGCGCGAGCTTGACACCCCAGATCGGCGCGCGCAGAACGTACGGGCGATTCATGCGTCGCGCGAGCGCGAAGCCGAGGTCGTTCGCGGTGGCGCGCGTCGGACCGGTGAGGTTGACGGGGCCGTCGAGGTCGGAATCGATGACGTGCCGGATAGCGCGCACCTCGTCATCGAGGGTGATCCACGGCCAGACCTGCGTTCCGCGTCCGATGGGTCCGGAGACGCCGAGCTTCGTCAGCAGCAGAAGGGGCTTGAGCACGCCCCGCTCGTGGACGACCGGCGCGGTGCGCAGCAGCGCGACGCGCGCGCGGTCGCCGGCGGCGCGGGCCTCGCGTTCCCAGTCGACGCAGATGTCGACGAGGAAGCCGTCGCCGCGCGGGGACTCCTCGGTCAGCACCGCGCCGGGCTGCGAGCCGTAGTAGCCGGTGGCGCTGGCGTTGATGAGCGCGGGCGCGTCGTCGCCGAGCGCCCGGATCGCGGTGGCCAGGGTTCGTGTCGGGGTGATGCGCGACCAGAGCAGCGTGCTCTTGTAGGAGGGCGTCCACGGGAAGCGGCCGATGGAGGCGCCGTTCAGGCAGACGACCGCGTCGGTGCCCGCGAGCACGTCGGGATCGAGCGGCTCGGCATCCTGTAGCCACTGCACCTCGTGCACATCGTTCGGCGCGTGGCGGACGAGCGAGGTCACCTCGACGCCGTCGCCGCGCAGAGAGTCGACGAGCGCGGAACCGATGAGGCCCGACGCGCCGGCGATGACGACGCGTCGGGCGGGAGTCTCAGGCAAGCGTCGCCTCGAGCGTGATGTCGATGCCCGCGAGCGCCTGCGAGACCGGGCAGTTGGCCTTGGCGTCGGCGGCGATCTTCTGGAACGTCTCGTCGTCGAGGCCGGGCACGACGGCGTTGACGTTCAAGAGGCTGCCGGTGATGCCGGTGCCGGGCTTGAAGGTGATCGACGCGGTCGTGTCGACCGACTCGGGCGGCGTGCCGTTGTCGGCGAGAGCGTTCGACAGCGCCATGCTGAAGCAGGCCGAGTGCGCGCCGGCGAGCAGTTCTTCGGGCGTCGTGACCGAGCTCGAGCCCTCGCTGCGAGCCTTCCAGTTCACGTCGAACGTGCCGATGCCCGACGAGGTGAAGGTGACTTCACCCGATCCCTCGAACAGGCTGCCCTTCCAGGCGGTGGCGGCTTCGCTCGTGACGGCCATGGGAACCTCCGTGGTGTCTGTGCGGCCGGGACGACCGCGACGTGGTGTGCACGGTCCGGGTGACCGCGACGCGGCCAGCCTAGTGAGCGCGTCGGGCACCGCGCGGGTCTTGACAGTTTCGGTGGGCCTGTCCGTTCAGGCGGCGGCGGGACCGCGCCGACCGACCACACCGACGCGCTGGAGAAGCAGGTAGAGCTGGCACCCGAGGCACAGGCCGAAGACGGCGTTGAGGAACGCCGCCACGAACGCCATCGCGGCGGCGATGGGCAGAGCCCAGGCGACGCCGGCCAGGTGCAGCAGCAGGCCGACGGTGGTGACGAGCAGCCCGACGCCCTGGGCGAACCGCGGCGGGCGGGGGTCTTCGAACTCGGTGGGCGGGGCGAGACGCGGTTGCACGACTCGGCGGTACACGACGCCCCAGGGGGCGGTGCGGGGCGCGGCGACGCCCCACACGAACAGGAGCGCGCACACGAGCAGGAGCAGGAACCCAGGATCCGCGACGCGCGCAAGAAGGGGCGCGGCGGGCAGAGCCCACATGTCGTGGGATGCCACCGCGCCACCCGAGACGGGGAAGGTCATGGCCCCGCGCTGCGTCGAGATGCCGACCAGGCCGAGCGTCGTCGCGGCGAGCAGGAGCACCGCCGTCAGCGATGCGGCGAACCGGGGTCCGCGGGCGTCGATACGGGCGGGTTCAGCCATGAGCGCTCTCCTTGATGAGGTTGTCGAGTTCGCGTTCGACGTCGGCGCGTGCCGGCGGACCGCCGAAGCGTCGCCGGGTCATGCCCGTGGCATCGACCAGCAGGATGGTGGGCGTCTGCAGCACGCGGAACCGTTGCGCGAGGTCGGGGCGGTGGGTGAGGTCGACGTCGAGATGGCGCACGCCGGGCCGCGAGTCGGCGAGGGCCGCGAGCATGCGGTGCACCCCGGGGCAGCGCGCGCACAGCTCGGTGCTGAACTGCACGAGGGTCGCAGAATCGCCCAGCGGGCCGGCCTCGATCACCTGCGGGTCGACGGTGTCGCCGGAGTCGACGGTGCGTACACGCCCCTGTCCGCGTCGCCAGAGGAGACCCACCGCGACGGTGGTCGCCAGCAGGGCGGCGACGATCACGAGCGCAAGGGGAAGGTCCACGATGCACCACGGTAGCCGCCTCCTCCGACATCGGCTCCGATGAGTCGCCTCGTGACGGATCCGCGCCTCCTCCCGGGCGATCGAGCGCCCGCCTCGTCTCGTCGGACCCGCGCGAGCGATGCGTGCGCGGGTATCGTGAGGCCCGTGACCGCCGAGATCCCCACCCCTTACGAAGACCTCCTCCGCGACGTGCTCGAGACGGGCGCGCACAAGTCCGACCGCACCGGAACGGGTACCACGAGCGTCTTCGGACGGCAGATCCGTTTCGACCTGGCCGCGGGTTTCCCCCTCATCACCACGAAGCGCGTGCATGTCAAGTCGATCGCGTACGAGCTGCTGTGGTTCCTCCGCGGCGAGTCCAACGTGGGTTGGCTGCAGGAGAACGGCGTCACGATCTGGGACGAATGGGCGGATGCCGATGGTGAGCTCGGCCCCGTCTACGGCGTGCAGTGGCGCTCCTGGCCGACCGCCGACGGCGGCACCATCGATCAGATCACCCAGGTGATCGAGCAGATCCGGCGTGACCCGGACTCGCGCCGTCTCATCGTGTCGGCGTGGAACCCCGCCGACATCCCCGACATGGCGCTCGCACCGTGCCACGCGCTGTTCCAGTTCTACGTCGCCGACGGCAAGCTGTCGTGTCAGCTCTACCAGCGCAGTGCCGACATGTTCCTCGGCGTGCCCTTCAACATCGCGTCCTACGCGCTGCTGACCATGATGATCGCGCAGCAGACGGGCCTGCAGCCGGGGGAGTTCGTTTGGACGGGCGGCGACTGCCACGTCTACGACAACCACCGCGAGCAGGTGCAGGAGCAGCTCTCGCGCGAGCCGTATCCGTACCCGACCCTGCGCTTCGCCCGCAAGCCGGAGTCGATCCTCGACTACACCTACGAAGACATCGTCGTCGAGGACTACCGGCACCACCCCGCCATCCGCGGAGCCGTCGCGGTATGACCACCGTCGGCCTCGTCTGGGCGCAGGCGCACGACGGTGTCATCGGCGCCGACGGCGGGATGCCGTGGCACGTGCCCGAAGACCTGGCGCACTTCCGCGCGGTCACCGGGTCTTCCGACGTGGTCATGGGGCGACGCACCTGGGAATCGCTTCCGCCGCGGTTCCGGCCCCTCCCGGGGCGGCGCAACATCGTCGTGACGCGTTCCGCCGAGTGGTCGGCCGACGGCGCCGAACGTGCGGCCTCGCTCGACCAGGCCCTCGCCCTCGCCGACGGAGACGACGTGTGGGTCATCGGCGGCGGCCGCCTCTATGCCGAGGCCATCCGCCGTGCCGATGTGATCGAGCTGACGCGCCTCGACCTCGCGGTCGCCGGCGACACCTTCGCCCCCGCGGTCGACGGGTGGCGTCTCGAGGCCTCCGATGGCTGGCACACGTCGTCGAGCGGCATCCGGTACCGCTTCGAGACGTACCGGCGACCGGGGCGTTGACGTGGCGACCGCGCTGATCACGGGCGCGAGCTCCGGTCTCGGCGCGGAGTTCGCCCGCCAGCTCGCCGCCCGCGGGGCCGACCTGGTCGTGGTCGCCCGTGACCGAGACGCTCTCGAGGCGCTCGCCGCCGACGTGGGCCGACGTCACCGGGTGCGGGTGGAGGTGCTCGTCGCCGATCTGCTCGACCCCGAGGCTCTCGCCCGCGTCGAGGCTCGTCTCGCCGAGGGCGTCGACGTGCTCGTCAACAACGCCGGCTTCGGCCTCGACCTCGCCTTCGACGACAACCCGGTCGATGACGAGGTGCGTCACCTGCGCCTGCACGTCGAGGCCGCGTTGCGCCTGACCCACGCGGCGCTCGGCGCCATGCTGGCGCGGGGGAGCGGGCGAATCGTGAACGTCGCGTCGGTGGCGGGCTTCGTGCCGCGGGGCACGTACGGCGCCGCGAAGGGGTGGCTGATCTCGTTCAGCCGGTGGGCGAACGTCGTCTACCGTCCGCGCGGCGTGACCGTCACCGCCGTCTGTCCCGGGTTCGTCCACACGCGCTTCCACGAACGGCTCGGTCTCGCGCTCGGTGAGGAGGGGGTCGCGCCGGGTCTCTGGCTCGACGCGGCGAGCGTGGTGCACGAAGGCCTGCGCGCGGCCGCGCGCGGGCGTTCGGTGAGCGTTCCCTCGTGGCGCTACAAGATGCTCGTCGCCGGGTCGCGTCTGCTTCCCGACGGCATGGTGGTGCGCGCGGCCGCGCGGGGACGCTGAGAGAGGCCGATACGCCTCGCCGGCGGTCGCGGCGCCCAGCCGGCTCCTCGAGTCCGGCGCAGCCGAGGTGCCCGCCTCCGTCGGAGGCAGCGGAACCGGCCCCAACGGCCCGCGGCCATCGATCCGCGAGGCAGGGCCGCTACCGGAAACGCCCCAGACGGATGCCCGCGAACGCCAGCGCCGCGATGGTCTCGCCGTCGGTGATCCCGCCGCTCGCGATGAGGTCGAGCGTCTCGGCGAAGGGCACCCAGCGCACGGCGTCGATGCCCTCCTCACGCTGCGAGGCCGTGGCATCCCTCACCGTCAGGCCCCGCGCGAGGAAGACGTGCTCCGGGGCGTCCGCGATGCCGTTGAGGGCGTTCATACGGCCGAGAACCTGCCAGTCGGATGCCGTGACCCCGGTCTCCTCGAGCAGCTCACGCTGGGCGGCTTCGAGCGGATCCTCGCCGTCGGAGCCGCCCGCGGGCACCTCGATCGAACGTCCGGTCGTGTAGCGGTCGAGCTCGACGAGGCAGACGCGTTCGCGGTCGTCGAGGGCGATGACGAACACCGCCGGGTGCTGCATCCGCACCACCCCGTAGATGCCGTCGCCGTGCGGCCCCGTCACGTCGTCTTCGCGCACGTGGATCCACGGATTCTCGTAGACGGTGCGAGATGCGCGGGTGGTCCAGGTCATGCCGCCACACTAGGCGGCGCCGAGGTCATGGATTGTTCATCCCCCGCGCGCGAACCGCCGGGGGAGGGGGCCGGCGAACCGATAACCTGGAGGCATGACGCACTCCGGCAATCCCTTCGGTCAGGTGCTCGTCGCGCTCATCACCCCGATGACCGCCGACGGCGAAGTCGATTGGCCCGCCACCGAGAAGCACATCGACGACGTCATCACCGCGGGCGCCGACGGCATCGTCGTCACCGGCACCACGGGTGAGACCTCCACCCTCACCGACCCCGAGAAGCTGCGCCTGGTCGAGGTCGGCAAGAGCGTCTCGGCGGGTCGCGCCAAGATCATCACGGGCGGCGGGTCGAACGAGACCGCGCACGCCATCGAGCTCTACAAGGCCAGTGAGAAGGCCGGCGCCGACGGCATCATGATCGTCACGCCCTACTACAACAAGCCCACGCAGGCCGGCATCCTGACGCACTTCCGTCTCGTCGCCGACGCGACCGACCTGCCGGTGATCCTGTACGACATCCCCGGCCGCACCGGTGTCCCCATCAAGTACGAGACGATCCTCCGCCTGGCCAAGCACCCCAACATCCTCGCGATCAAAGACGCCAAGGGCGACTTCAGCGAGGTCAGCCGCGTGCTCAACCAGACCGATCTGCTGTACTTCTCGGGCGACGACGCCAACGTGCTCCCGCACCTGTCGATCGGCGCATCGGGTCTGATCGGTGTGACGGCGAACATCGCGGCCGCTCCGTATCGCACGATCGTCGACGCGGTGAACGCCGGCGACCTGGCCTCGGCCACGGCCGCGCACAAGGGGCTCGAGCCGCTCGTGCGCGCCGTCATGACGCATGTTCCGGGCACGGTCGCGGCGAAGTACATCCTGCACGGTCTCGGCCGTATCGGCAGCCCGCGCGTGCGCCTGCCCCTGGTCGGCCCGGAGGAGTGGGAGGCCGCCGTGATCGAAGACGAACTCGCGCTCGTCGAGAACGTGGCCGGCGCCGACTTCTCCAACTTCCGCCCCGACCGCAACGCGGCCGCCGGCGGTGCCCTGCCGAAGGTGCACGGCACCACGCGATAGACATCGGCGTCCGCCGATCCGCGGCCAGGGACGCCACACGAAGGGATGCCACGCGGTGGCATCCGAGGAGGCACATATGCCCACGACCGTTTACGATCCCCCCGCGCTCGCCCCCGGAACCCTGCGCGTCATCCCGCTCGGCGGCCTCGGCGAGGTCGGCCGCAACATGACGGTGTTCGAGTACGAGGGCAAGCTGCTCGTCGTGGACTGCGGCGTGCTGTTCCCCGAGGAGCACCAGCCGGGCGTCGACCTGATCCTGCCCGACTTCGAGCCGATCCGTCACCGTCTCGACGACATCGTCGGCGTCGTGCTCACCCACGGCCACGAAGACCACATCGGCGCGGTTCCCTACCTTCTGAAGCTCAAGAGCGACATCCCCCTCATCGGATCGGGTCTGACGCTCGCGCTCATCGAGGCGAAACTCAAAGAGCACCGGATCCGCCCGTACACGCTGACGGTCGAAGAGGGGCAGCACGAGAAGGTCGGCCCGTTCGACCTCGAGTTCGTTGCGGTGAACCACTCCATCCCCGACGCGCTCGCCGTCGCGATCCGCACGCCCGCGGGGCTGGTGCTGGCCACCGGTGACTTCAAGATGGACCAGCTTCCGCTCGACGGCCGCATCACCGACCTGCGGGCCTTCGCGCGGCTCGGCGAAGAGGGCGTCGATCTCTTCCTCGTCGACTCGACCAACGCCGACGTCCCCGGCTTCACGCCGACCGAGCGCGGCATCGGTCCCGTGCTCGACCAGGTCATCGCCCGTGCTCCGCGCCGGGTGGTCGTGGCGAGCTTCTCCAGCCACGTGCACCGCGTGCAACAGGTGCTCGATGCCGCCCACGCCAACGGCCGCCGCGTGGCGCTGCTCGGTCGCAGCATGGTGCGCAACATGGGCATCGCCGCCGACCTCGGGTACCTCAACGTGCCGGACGGTGTGCTGATCGACTACAAGAAGGCGCGCGACCTTCCCGACGACAAGATCGTCTACATGTCGACCGGGTCTCAGGGCGAGCCGATGGCCGTGCTCAGTCGCATGGCGAACCTCGACCACGCGATCGAGCCGGGCGAGGGCGACACGATCATCCTGGCATCCAGCCAGATCCCCGGTAACGAGAACGCGATCTACCGCGTGATCGACGGACTGACCAAGCTCGGCGCGACCGTCGTTCACAAGGGCAACGCCAAGGTGCACGTCTCCGGCCACGCCGCCGCGGGGGAGCTGCTGTACTGCTACAACATCCTCAAGCCCAAGAACGTGCTGCCCGTGCACGGCGAATACCGCCACCTCATGGCCAACGCCAAGCTCGCGCGCGAGACCGGGATCCCCGAAGAGAACACGATCCTCGGCGAGAACGGCACCGTCGTCGACCTGCGCGACGGCGTCGCTTCGGTCGTGGGGCAGGTCGACATCGGCTTCGTCTACGTCGACGGATCGTCGGTGGGTGAGATCACGGATGCCGACCTGAAAGACCGTCGCATCCTCGGCGAAGAGGGCTTCATCTCGGTCATCGTCGTCGTCGATTCGGCGACCGGCAAGATCGTCTCCGGTCCCGAGATCCACGCCCGCGGCGTCGCGGAAGACGACAAGGTCTTCGACAGCGTCAAACCGAAGATCGCCGCCGCCCTGGCCGAGGCCGCGAAGTCGGGAGTACGCGACAACCACGCGCTCTCGCAGGTCGTGCGACGCACGATCGGCCGCTGGGTGAACCAGTCGCTGCGTCGTCGGCCCATGATCGTGCCGATGGTCATCGAAGCCTGAATCATCGCGAAGCGCCGCGGGTCCGCCTGCGGCGCTTCGTCGTTCGGCGTCCTTCGTCCGGCGTCCCCTGCCGTGAGCCGTGGGCGTGTCGCGTGCGTCGTTCCGGAACCGAACGCACCTCGATATCATGCGGGCATGCCCGCTCTCCCGATCCGCGCGGCGCTCCGGTCGGACGGTGTCTTCCTCGCCGATATGGCCGCCGAAGCCGCCAATTGGCGCGCCGGTGCCGCGCGCCCGCGGCATGAGATCATCAGCAGCCCCGAGTACCGGCGATACATCGCCGGATGGCTACGCCCCGGTGACGCCGGTTTCGTCGCCGAGTCGCCCGCCGGGGAGCCGGTGGGGGCCGCGTGGTATCGCATGCTGCCCCGCGACGAGCCCGGCTTCGGATGGGTGGGCACCGGCGTCCCCGAACTGATCATCGGGGTGAAGCCGGTGTGGCGCGCCCACGGCGTCGGGCGAGCGCTGCTGCGGCGATTGGCCGACCATGCGCGCGGCGCGGGGTACGCCCGCATCAGCCTCAGCGTCGATCGCGACAACTACGCCGTGTCGCTCTACCGCTCCGAGGGTTTCGCGGTGGTGCGCCGGGGTATCGGGCGCGACGTCATGGTCAAGCGGCTGGGCTGAACCCCGCGTCGGTGCGGGCGAATGTCGGAGGTCCCGCCTACCGTGGAGGAATGGCTCGCACCTCGTCCCCGTCCGGCGGCCGCGCCCCCGCGAAGGGGTCGTCGCGCTCGAAGGCTCCCGCTCCCGCGCCCAAACGCTACGTCGACGAGCCCGAGAAGCCCGCGCTCGCCGTCCGCGCCTGGATGGCGGTGGCCCACGGCGTGGGCGGCATGTTCCGTGCGTTCGGTCCCGAGAGCCTCGAGCGCGACCAGCGTCGCGACGGGTTCCCCTTCTTCCTCGTCGTGCTCGCCGTCATCGGCGCGGTCGTGGAGTGGTTCTTCATCGGCACGGATGCGGCGGCGCTCATCAGCGCATACAGCTTCGGCGCCCTCGTCGGACGGGTGGCATTCGTCCTCCCCGTCCTCCTGCTCCTGTTGGCCGGGTGGTTGTTCCGACACCCCGCGTCGGTCCATGACAACGGTCGGGTCGGCATCGGGTTCGGCCTTCTGGTCGTCACGCTCGCGGGCTTCCTTCATGTCGCGGGCGATCGGCCCGTTCCCAACCAGGGGGGTCTGCCGGCCCTGAGCCCGGCGGGAGGTATCGCCGGGTGGATCGTCGGTGAGCCGCTCGCGCTCGTGCTGACGGCGGTCGGCGCCTACATCGCGTTGTCGTTGCTCGCGGTGCTGAGCATCCTGATCCTCACCAAGACCCCGCCCAACCGCATCGGACGCCGTCTCGGCGACCTCTACGCGTGGATGTTCGGGGTCGAACGTGCCGAAGGCTCCGAACGGCCCGACCCGGCGACCAAGGTCCTGCCCGTCGACGACGACGAGCCCGCAGAGAAATCCCTCCCGTGGTGGCGTCGTAACAAGTCCGGGCGCGAAGAAGACACCGGCGGGTCGCTCGGGTCCGACGACCTCACCGAGCTGCTGTCGCCGGGCACGCCCCAGGGCGGCTTCGAATCACCGGTAGTCGCCCCCGAACCCGCGGCGCCGCGTGCGATGACGCCCCCACGGCCTCCGGCCCCCGAGGCACTGACAGAGGTGATCGACCCCCGCGTCCTTCAGGCGGCGGCGTCGGGCCGTGGGCTGCACGATGACTCGCCGATCGCCGACAGCGTCGACGACGATGATCTGCCCGGCATCTCGGGGCTCGGCGGCGACAACGCCGGTGCGCCCCCGGCGGCGAACTACCGTCTTCCGGCCGTGACGGCGCTGGCCAGCGGCACGCCGCCGAAGGCGCGTTCCGCCGCGAACGATGCGGTGGTCGCCGCCATCGAGAGCGTCATGCAGCAGTTCAAGGTCGACGCGCGCGTCACCGGCTTCTCACGCGGTCCGACGGTGACGCAGTACGAGATCGAGGTCGGCCCGGGCGTGAAGGTCGAGCGCATCACCGCGTTGACCAACAACATCGCCTACGCGGTCGCCTCCAACGAGGTGCGCATCCTCGCTCCCATCCCGGGCAAGAGCGCGATCGGCGTCGAGATCCCCAACGCCGACCGCGAGATCGTCACCCTGGGCGACATCCTCCGATCGGATGCCGCGACCACCTCGACCCACCCGATGACCATCGGCGTCGGCAAAGACGTCGGCGGCGGCTTCGTCGTGGCCAATCTCGCCAAGATGCCGCACCTGCTGGTCGCCGGTTCCACCGGTTCCGGCAAGTCGAGCTTCGTCAACTCGATGATCACCAGCCTGCTCATGCGGGCGAAACCGTCCGACGTGCGCATGGTGCTCATCGACCCGAAGCGTGTCGAGTTGACCTCCTACGCGGGTGTCCCGCACCTCATCACCCCCATCATCACGAACCCGAAGAAGGCCGCCGAGGCGCTGCAGTGGGTCGTGAAAGAGATGGACATGCGCTACGACGACCTCGCGTCGTTCGGCTTCCGTCACATCGATGACTTCAACCGCGCCGTCGTGGCGGGCGAACTGCAGCTCCCGGCGGGCAGCGAGCGAGTACTCAAGCCGTACCCCTATCTCCTCGTCGTCGTCGATGAGCTCGCCGACCTCATGATGGTCGCACCCCGTGACGTCGAGGACTCGATCGTGCGCATCACCCAGCTTGCCCGCGCCAGCGGCATCCATTTGGTCCTGGCGACCCAGCGCCCCTCGGTCGACGTCGTGACCGGCCTCATCAAGGCGAATGTGCCGTCGCGACTCGCCTTCGCGGTGACGAGCGTCACCGATTCGCGCGTCATCCTCGATCAGCCGGGCGCTGACCGCTTGATCGGGCAGGGAGACGGACTCTTCCTCCCGATGGGAGCGTCGAAGGCGCTTCGTGTGCAGGGCGCGTGGGTGAGCGAGCAGGAGATCGAGAAGGTCGTCGCCCACGTCACGCAGCAGGCGCGGCCGGAGTATCGGTCCGACGTGCAGGCCGCGGCGGAGAAGAAGGAGATCGACGCCGACATCGGAGACGACCTCGAACTTCTCCTGGCCGCCGCCGAGCTCGTCGTGTCGACCCAGTTCGGGTCGACGTCGATGCTGCAGCGCAAGCTCCGCGTCGGGTTCGCGAAGGCGGGTCGCCTGATGGATCTGCTCGAATCCCGTGAGATCGTCGGCCCGTCGGAGGGTTCGAAGGCGCGCGATGTCCTGGTCACGAACGAACAGCTGCCGGCTGTCCTCGCCCGCCTCCGCGGCGACGACGTTCCCGCCGCATCTCCCGCGGCAGCGGTCGACGACGACCGATACGGCGACGACCCGATCGAAGCGCAGTTCGAGGGTCTCCCCGTCGTCGATCACGACGACGACGAGGGATCCGAAGACGCCTGGCAGCTGACGGGACGCGATTGATGGCCGTGCACCCTCAGCTGCCGAACGCGATCACGATCGCGCGCATCCTCTGCGCCCCCGTCTTCCTGTGGCTGCTCCTGGCCGACGGCGGGGCGGGCGGCGGCCTGCGCTGGGCGGCCGCGGTGCTCTTCATCGTCGCGATCGCCACGGACGGTGTCGATGGCTACATCGCCCGTCGCTACGAGATCGTCAGCGACCTCGGGAAGCTGCTCGACCCGATCGCCGACAAGGCACTCACGGGCGTCGCCTTCGTCGGACTGTCGATCCTGGGCGAGTTGCCCTGGTGGGTGACGATCGTCGTCCTCGTGCGCGAGATCGGCATCACGGTCTACCGCTTCGTCGTGGTGAGCGACCACGTGCTCGCGGCGGCATGGATGGGCAAACTCAAGACCGTGTTCCAGGCAGTGGCCCTTTCGATCGCCCTCCTGCCGTTGACGAGCCTGTCAGAGGCCGAGACCTGGCAGACGGGCGTGTGGTGGGCGGCAGTGGTGACCATGACGATCGCCGTCGCCCTCACCATCGCCTCGGGCATCGACTACATCGTCACCGAGGTGCGGGCGGCGCGGAAGGCGCGAAGAGGGTGACGATCGACAGCATTCCCGAGGACTTCGACGAAACCGTGGTGCGCACGCCTCGCGAGAGCGCCGCCCTGCTGTTGGAGCGTCTCGGCGAGCTCGGCTGGACGATCGCGGTGGCGGAGTCGCTCACGGGCGGTCTCGTCGTCTCTTCGCTCGTCGACGTCCCCGGTGCGTCGCGTGTCGTGCGCGGGGGAGTGGTGGCCTACGCGACCGATCTGAAGCACGGTGTGCTGGGTGTGGACCAAGCACTTCTCGACGCGCACGGTGCCGTCCATCCTCGCGTCGCCCGGCAGATGGCCCGGGGCGTACGCGACGTGCTCGGCCGCGACGGAACGGCCGCCGACGTGGGAATCGCGACGACCGGTGTCGCGGGTCCCGACGAGCAGGACGGGCAGCCCGTCGGCACGGTCCACATCGCCGTGTCGACGCCCCTCGGCACCCGAGTGGACTCGCTCGTGATCGCCGGTGACCGCGATCGTGTGCGGCGGGAGAGTGCTCATCTGGCGCTTCGGCGCGCCCTCGCCGCTTTGTGAGGGTCTGCCGACGAGGAGCCGAGCAGAAATTGGGAACAAATGATCGCACATCCCGGTTTCGTTCAGCGATTCCCATCCGGTGCACAGCGCGCGGCATTAGGGTGACCACAGACGGTGTTTCACAGTTGTCCACCCGGGCAGCGACGGAATCAGCAGTGAGGAGGGCCCCCAATGATCCTGGTTCGTCAAGAGATCGGCGAAGTCCTGCGTGACCTCCGCCAGCAGAAGGGTCGCACCCTCCGCCAGGTCGCGAGCCGCGCGAGCGTTGCCCTCGGATACCTCAGCGAGGTCGAGCGCGGGCAAAAAGAGGCTTCGAGCGAGATTCTCGCCTCGGTGGCCGAAGCGCTCGACGTTCCGATCTCGACCATCATGCGCGAGGTCGGCGACCGGCTGTCGGTGCTCGAGGGTCTGCAGACCTTCCCCGACGTCGTACCCGACGAACTCGTCGCATCCGTCGAGCCCGAGCTCTCCCTGCGCTGACCGCGCAACATGCGCCGTAGCGAGTTCGATCGTGCCGTCGCCGATGAGTTCGGAGCGCGCGGCGGCTCCCTGTTGACCGATCTCGTCCTCTCCGCCGTGGGCGGACGAACGAGCGTCGATGCTCTGGCGGCGGGCGTCGACCCCCGCGACGTGTGGTTGGCGTTGTGCGCAGAGACCGACGTGCCCGAGTACCGTCGATATGGCGTCGGTCGGTTGGAGCCGCGGCGCTCCTGACGACTGTCCGGCGCGTCGCAGACGTCTGTGCTCGCGGCTGCGCTCGCTCCACGTTCTGCGGGCTCACGGCATCGCCCGCCCTGCGACGCCTGGGCCGCGGTGCCGTCTGCCTGTTGTGGCCCGGGCCGCGGTGTCTCGTGCGCGACGACGCTCTCACGGGAACATCCGTCCCCTTCGAGGCGGCGTGTCATCGAAACTACGTTCGATTCGAGGCGTAGGCTTCTGCACAGCAGGAAAAGCGACGCGTTCATCCCCATCGGGGGCGCCTCCCGACGCCAATGTCGGAGGCCCTCCCTAACGTGGAGAACGTCGAACGACACCTGAACGCCTTGTCGGGTCGACCCACCGTCGGTGGGAGGCACGACAGCCTATAGGCGACCGGAACGCGAGCAGAAAGAAGATGTCATGCCCTCACCCGCAGAGCGCGAGAAGGCCCTCGAGTCGGCCCTCGCCCAGATCGACCGTCAGTTCGGAAAGGGCTCGGTCATGCGACTGGGCAGCGACGATCGAGCGCCGATCGAAACCATTCCCACGGGCTCCGTCGCCCTCGACGTGGCCCTCGGCATCGGCGGTCTGCCGCGCGGCCGCATCATCGAGATCTACGGACCCGAGTCGTCAGGTAAGACGACGCTGACGTTGCACGCGATCGCCAATGCGCAGCGCGCCGGGGGAATCGCCGCATTCATCGACGCCGAGCACGCGCTCGACCCCGAGTACGCCAAGAAGCTCGGCGTCGACATCGACGCCCTTCTCGTGTCGCAGCCCGACACGGGTGAGCAGGCCCTCGAGATCGCCGACATGCTGATCCGCTCGGGTGCGATCGACCTCGTCGTCATCGACTCGGTCGCCGCCCTCGTGCCCGAGGCCGAGATCAAGGGTGAGATGGGCGACTCGCACGTCGGCCTCCAGGCTCGCCTGATGTCGCAAGCCCTGCGCAAGCTCACCGGTGGCCTGAACACCACGAAGACGACCGCGATCTTCATCAACCAGCTGCGCGAGAAGATCGGTGTGTTCTTCGGTTCGCCCGAGACGACCGCCGGTGGAAAGGCGCTGAAGTTCTACGCGTCGGTCCGTCTCGACATCCGTCGCATCGAGACGCTGAAAGATGGCACCGAAGCCGTGGGAAACCGCACGCGCGTCAAGGTCGTGAAGAACAAGATGGCCCCGCCCTTCAAGCAGGCGGAGTTCGACATCCTCTACGGCGTGGGTATCTCGCGCGAGGGCAGCCTGATCGACTTCGGCGTGGAGCACGCGATCGTGAAGAAGTCGGGTGCCTGGTACACCTACGAAGGCGAGCAGCTCGGACAGGGCAAAGAGAACGCCCGCAACTTCCTCATCAAGAACCCCGACATCGCGGCCGAGATCGAGTCGAAGATCAAGACGAAGCTCGGCATCGGTGGGGCCCCTGCCGTCGCCTCCGCGGACGACGAGCTGGCCGCGCGACGTCCGGCCTGATGACCGCCGACGACAACGGTCCCGGCCGTCGTCCGTTCAACCGATCGGGCGACGGCCGCCGGCCTGACAGGGCGACGGGGGCACCCGCGCGCGGCGAGCGGGTCGTCCGGAGGCCTGCGCGCGTGGATGACGGCGAGGGCCTCGCGCCCGTCACTCCCCTTTTCGGGGCGCGAGGGCGGCCCGTCGCGGCGCATCCTTCGTGGGGGGCCGATCGCGCGGCCGCGGCGGCGGACGACGCCGTCGACGCGGCCGGTGCGCTCGGTGCCCGGCGACCTCGGCTCCGGCCCCTCCGGAGTCTCGGGGTGGCGTCCGGCGAAGGCGAGCAGACGACGAGCGCCGACGACGCGGCGCGAGACCCCGCGGACCGCGTCGACGAGGCGACGGCGGCAGAGCTCCGCGAACGCGCCGAGGCTGTGCTCGTACGCAAGCTGAGGTCGCGGTCGCTGTCGCTGTCCGAAGCGCGCGGAGTGCTTCGGAGCATCGAGGGGGTCGACGACATCCTCGTCGACGAGATCGTCGACCACTTCGTCGACCTCGGCTATCTCGACGACGCGACCTTCGCCGAGCAGCTCGCGATGTCGGCCGTCGAGAAGAAAGGCGAAGGGCGCCGTGCGGTCGCCGAGACCCTGCGCAAGCGAGGCATTCCTCGAGAGATCGCCGAGGCGGCGCTCGCGGCGCTTCCCGACGACGACGCGGATCGCGCGCTCGAATTCGCGCGATCGAAGGTGCGGGGGGTCGACGGAGCCGAGTTCGACGCGGCGCTGCGCCGCCTCGCGGGACAACTCGCCCGTCGCGGATACCCGTCGTCGATCGCGTTGACTGCCGCGCGCACGGCTTTGAGCGAGGCCGGCGTCGGCCGCTCGCGTTCGTTCGCCCGCCCCTCATCGAGCGTGCGTTTCACCCCCGACGACTGATCCCAGAAGGGCATCCGGCTGGCAGTGCAACCCCGTCGGGGTGGGCACGCGTCCGTCCCCTCCATCGCGTCGCCGTGTCACGATTGCCCGCCGCCCGAGCCGCGCGTCGGGAGTGTGCCCGCGTCGGGGGAGCGCCCGCGTCGGGGGAGTGCCCGCCGCCGGCCCCGCCGCGTCGGGAGGTACGCGCTCCCCGCGCCGTAGCGCAGGCCCCGTCGCGTCCGCGTCAGACGCTCGCGCTGCCCGATGTGCCGCGCGGCTCGAGCCCCGTGACACCCGCAGCCACCATGCGGCCCAGCTCTCGTCGAGAGGGCGCGCCGACTTTCGCGCGTGCCTGGTAGACGTGCGACTCCACCGTGCGCACAGACAGGAAGAGTCGCGCGGCGATCTCCCGGTTCGTCAGGCCCGCGCTGGCCATCATGGCGATCTCCAGCTCGCGCGCGGTCAGGCCGCCCCATCCCTCCCCACGCGTCGGTGGTGGCGGCGCGTCGCGTGTGGCATCCGGTTCCGGAACGTCGCCGGCATCCGTCTTCGACCACAACGCGTGCAGGCGCAATTCGTCGACCGGCAGTCCCTGCTCGGCCGCCGATCGCGCCGACGCGCGACGCACGGCATCGGCCGCCAGGGGGAGATCGGTGGTGGCGGCGAGCTGCACCAGCTCGTCCACCTCGTCGTCGGTGGCGGCTTCCAGCGTGATCAAGCGGAACAGGTCGCGGATCCGTAGGGCAGCGGCAGAGCGTCCGCGCGTCAGGTCCGCCGCAGCGCGAGCGGCGTTCCGCGCGGCCGCACGGGACCCCTCCACCGCGAGGATGGTCGTCTGCACGTACAACCGGCTGCGGCGCAGCAGTGGTGCGCCGAGGTCGTCGAGCCGACCGACGATGGCGCGAGCCTCATCGAGCCTGCCCGCCATCGCCAGTTCGTCCGCGACCCCCAGCGCGACCATCGTCGCATCGGGATCGGCGACGGCCGACGGGGCGCGTGACATCGCCGACTCCAGTTCGCGCAGCGACTCCTGTGCGTGCCCCGCCGCCGAGAAGGCGATCGCGGCTGCGGCTGCGGCGAGTCTCAGCGCGCCACAGCCGCCCTCACGGGCGGTCCTCGCCATCTCACGCTCGAGCATCGCGTGCAGGGCCGTCCCGTCGGCTCCCGCGATCTGATGTCCGGCCAGCATGTACATCACCGCAGCGAGGCGGTCGCGCGCGCCGAGTCCTGCCGGAGCTCGGCGTGCGGCGAGCATGCGTTCGGCGCCGCGGTAGTACGTCGTGGCGTGTCGCCACCGTCCGGCGACCGCTTCGGCCGTACCCGCCGAGACGAGGGCACGAAGCCGCGCTGCGGGTGTCGCCGCCGCCTCCGCGACCGCACGGCCCGCCGTTTCCGCGGCAGCGCACCAGTCGAGATGCGCGCCCTCCCGGGTGGCGCGGGCGAGCAGTTCCCCCACGCGGGAATCGGCGAGTGCGCGTTCGCGCGGAGAGTGGCCCACGGTCTCGGCTCCCTCGCATTCGGCGAGGGAGCGCGCGATGCGCAGCCGCAGCGGGTCGTCGCCGGCGTCGCCGGACGGGAGGGCGGAAACGGTGCCGGCCGCGATCTGGGCCTCGAGGCGGAGCGGGGCGGTGTCGACGGCGCGACGTCCGCGAGCCGCGTGGGCGGCGGCGTGCCCGGTGTCGCCCCGGTCGTTGGCCTCCCGAGCGGCATCCAGTGCGACGCGCGCCCGCAGGGCGGGCGGCACAGCGCCTTCCCCCGACGCCTCGGGGCCGAGTCGGTGCCACCGTTGCGCGAGGGCGACCGCGACAGGCGGGCTCCACCATTCGTCCGCTTCGGACAGCATGCGGCGACCGGCGGCCTCGACCAGCGCGTCGGTGGCGGCGGTGCCGACGCGACGCTGCGCCTCCTGGGCGACGAGGTCGTTCGCGGTGAGGCGTCGCTGCGGCGATGCATCCGTGTGCAGCAGGCCGCGCGCTACGAGCGCCTGAATGCCCTCCGCGTCGAAGAGTCGCGTCGCGACCGCGCTGTCGAGACGGGGCAGGCGTCGCACTCCCGCCAGGATCTGCAGGTCGGTGGGCGGCATCTCGGCGACGTGGCGCTCCAAGGCGACCGCGAGCGGGCTGTGCGGGGCGATCGCGCGAAGTGCCGCGAGCGGATCGCGCCCGGCGCGCGCGTCGTCCGTCGCCTGCCGCATCAGATGGCTGAGGAGGGTCCGGGACCCGTCGGCGCGCCAGACCAGACCGGCGCGCGTGGTGCTGTCGACGAGCGCGACGTCGGGGAAGCCGGCGATGAAGGCGTAGGCGTCATCGTCGGTGAGGTCCGCGAGGTCGATGCGCTGGGCCAGCTCTTCGACTCCCAAGTCGAGGAACGAGCGGCGCACCTCGTCGCCCTCTCCGACGGGTTCGATACCGCGCGGCCTCGCGGTGCGCAGCGCCACCACCGCCGTCAGCCGGCGTGATGCGATCGCGCGCGCGAGCACACGAGCCGAGGCGAGGTCGAGCAGTTCGACGTCGTCGACCACGAGCACCTCGTCCATGACGCCACCGTCGTCGGACCGATCGCGCAGGGCGGACAGGACGGGGTGCGCAGCGGCCTCCCGTGCGCCGTAGGGCTGTGCCGACAGAGCCGATGCGGCTCGCAGCACGATCGTCGTGGCGCCGCGGTGCTCGAGTTCGCGGGTGACCGCACGCAAGACGTGGCTGCGTCCGCTGCCGCGGGTCCCTGTCACCACAATGGACGTGCCGCCGAGGATTCGTGCGGCCAACGCCCCGGCATCCGGTCCGGCCTCGGTCGAACCCACCTCCACGCTCCCCTCTCGGCACCCGTGGGCACCGCGTGCCACGATATCGAGGCCGACGCAACAAAGTCCGGCCTTCGTGCGCACCCTTTTGCTCATATTGCGCTCGAAGCGACGCGGCAACGAGCGAAAGCGGCTCCCGAGCGGTCGCCGAGCGGGGACGCTTAGAATTGCTCGCATCATGACCACCCCTGTCTCGACCCCGACGCTGATCGCGCCGTCCCCCGCCGCGCAGGGCGCGCAGGGACCGCGTACGTACGAAGTCCGCACCTTCGGGTGCCAGATGAACGTGCACGACTCCGAGCGCCTGTCCGGCTCGCTCGAGAGCGCGGGCTACGTGCGCGCCGACGCCGGCACAGAGGCGGACGTCGTCGTGATCAACACGTGCGCCGTGCGCGACAACGCCGCGGGCAAGCTGTACGGCACGCTCGGCCACCTCAAGTCGCGCAAGGACGCCCACGCGGGCATGCAGATCGCGGTCGGCGGGTGTCTGGCGCAGATGGACAAAGACACCGTGCAGCAGAAGGCGCCGTGGGTCGACGTCGTCTTCGGCACGCACAACATGGGGTCGCTGCCCGGCATGTTGGAGCGCGCGCGTCACAACGGCGAGGCCGAGCTCGAGATCCTCGAATCGCTCGAGATCTTCCCCTCGACACTGCCCACCAAGCGCGACTCCGTGCACAGCGGCTGGGTGTCGATCTCGGTCGGATGCAACAACACCTGCACCTTCTGCATCGTCCCGAGCCTGCGCGGCAAAGAGAAGGACCGCCGTCCCGGCGATATCCTGAACGAGATCCGCCTGCTCGTCGACGACGGCGCGATCGAGGTCACGCTGCTCGGTCAGAACGTCAACTCGTACGGCGTCGAGTTCGGTGACCGCCTCGCCTTCGGCAAGCTCCTGCGCGCCGCGGGCGAGATCGAGGGGCTCGAGCGCATCCGCTTCACCAGCCCCCACCCCGCGGCCTTCACCGACGACGTCATCGCCGCCATGGCCGAGACCCCGGCGGTCATGCCGCAGCTGCACATGCCGCTGCAGTCGGGATCGGATCGCATCCTCAAGGCCATGCGCCGGTCGTACCGCAGCGAGAAGTTCCTCGGCATCCTGGATCGCGTCCGCGAGCAGATCCCGCACGCGGCCATCACGACCGACATCATCGTCGGGTTCCCGGGCGAGACCGAGGAAGACTTCCAAGAGACGCTGCGCGTCGTCGAAGCGTCGCGGTTCTCCAGCGCCTTCACCTTCCAGTACTCCATCCGCGAGGGAACACCCGCGGCGACCATGGCCGACCAGGTGCCCAAGGCCGTCGTGCAGGAGCGCTTCGAGCGCCTCGTGGCGTTGCAGGACCGCATCTCCGCCGAAGAGAACCAGAAGCAGCTCGGTCGCACCCTCGAGGTGCTCGTCTCGGCGGGCGAGGGCAAGAAAGACGCCGAGACCCACCGGCTCACGGGCCGCGCCGAAGACAACCGCCTGGTGCATTTCGAGCTGCCCGCAGGCTCGCCCGTGCCGCGCCCGGGCGATGTCGTGTCGGTCACGGTCACGCACGCCGCCCCCTTCCATCTGCTCGCCGACGCCCCCGACGGCGCCCCCCTGCGCATCCGTCGTACGCGCGCGGGCGACGCCTGGGACCGCTCGCAGGCCGAGTCGTGCGGTGTGCCCGCTCCGGTGGGAGAGGCCGGCGCGCCCCGCGCGGTGTCGCTGGGACTTCCCACCCTCCGCGTCGGCGTGTGACCGAGCCCCGGCTCTGGGCGGTCGTCGGGGCCACAGGAACCGGCAAGACCGGGCTCTCCCTCGACCTCGCCGAGGCGCTCGCGGCCCGCGGACGCCCCGCGGAGATCGTCAACGCCGATGCGATGCAGCTCTACCGGGGCATGGACATCGGTACCGCGAAGATCCCGGTCGGCGAACGCCGCGGCATCCCGCATCACCTCTTCGACGCTCTGGCCGTGACCGATGATGCCGCAGTGGCCTGGTATCAGGATGCCGCTCGCGCGGCCATCCGCGCGGCCCACGGCCGCGGCGCGGATGCGATCCTCGTCGGGGGTTCGGGCCTGTACGTGTCCAGCGTGCTGTGGGACTTCCGCTTCCCCCCGCGCGACGAGGCGTTGCGGGCGCGGCTCGAGGCGGAGCTCGAGAGCGAGGGCGCCGGAGTGCTCTACGCGCGGTTGCGCCAGGCCGACCCGGCTGCCGCGGAGCACATCGACCCCCGTAACGGCCGCCGCGTCGTGCGGGCGCTGGAGGTGCTCGCGCAGGGACGCCAGACGCACGGGGGAGCCCTTCCCGAGGCGCCGGTGTCGTGGCATCCGTCGACGCGCATCCTCGCCACCCGCATCGACCGCGACGAGCTGGTTCCGCTGCTCGATGCCCGCGTCGAGGGCATGTGGGCGACGGGGCTGATCGACGAGGTCGAGGCGCTGCGCGCCGAGGGACTCGAGCGCAGTAACACCGCGGGGCGCGCGATCGGGTACGCGCAGGCTCTCGGCCAGCTGCGCGGCGATCTGACCCGCGACGAGGCCGTCGCCGAGACCCAGGCCCTCACACGGCGCTATGCCCGTCGGCAGGTCTCGTGGTTCCGGCGCTACGCCGAGGCCGAATGGGTCGATGCGCGGACGGTGGATGCCGGAGTGCTGGCATCCCGGGCGGAGGAGGGGTCGTGATCGAGATCCGCGCCTTCACGCCGGCCGACGAAGACCCCGTCGTCGCCCTCTGGGAGGAGGCGGGGCTCACCCGCCCGTGGAACGACCCGCGGGCGGACATCCGCCGCAAGCTCACCGTGCAGCCCGAACTGTTCCTCGTCGCCGTCGACGACGGTCCCGTGATCGGCAGCGTCATGGCCGGCTACGACGGGCACCGCGGCTGGCTGTACTACCTCGCCACGGCGCCGTCGCACCGCGGCCGCGGTGTGGCGCGCGCCCTCGTCGCCGAGGCCGAACGGCTGCTCGCCCAGATGGGCTGTCCCAAGGTGCAGCTCATGGTGCGTCCCGACAACACCGGCGTCCGCGGGCTCTACGACGGACTCGGTTACGAGCCCTTCGACACCTGGGCGACCGGCAAGCGTCTCATCGTCGACGGCCCCGGCGGACCGTCGTCATCCGCTCCGTAGACTGGACGCATGGCGACTCTTCCGTTCACCAAGGGCCACGGCACCGGCAACGATTTCGTGGTGGTGGCCGACCCCGATGGGCAGCTCGACCTCTCCGACGCACAGGTCGCGGCGCTGTGCGACCGGCACTTCGGCATCGGTGCCGACGGTGTGCTGCGCGTCGTGCGATCGACGGCGATCGGCGAGGGGGCGGATGCCGCGGCATCCGGAGCCGAGTGGTTCATGGACTACCGCAACGCCGACGGGTCGAAGGCCGAGATGTGCGGCAACGGCACGCGCGTGTTCGCGCGGTACCTCACCGACACCGGGCTCGCCACCATCGACGACGGCCTCCGCATCGGTACGCGAGCCGGGGTGAAGACGCTCACCCGCAGCGATCGCGGTTTCGAGGTCGACCTCGGTGTCTTCACCGTCGACGCCGAGGAGACCCTGGTCCGCGCCAAGGGCCTGCCGGTCGCGCGTCCGGGCGTCGGCATCGACGTGGGCAATCCGCACGTGGTGGTGGCGCTGTCATCGGATGCCGAGCTCGACGGACTCGACCTGGCCTACCAGCCGGTGCTGGACCCCGTTCCCCGGCACGGGGCGAACGTCGAGTTCGTCGTGCCCGCCGATCCGCTGGTGCGCGACGGTGTGGGAGCCATCCGCCTGCGCGTGTTCGAGCGCGGCGTCGGGGAGACGCTGAGCTGCGGCACGGGTGTCGCCGCGGCGGCGCTCGCCGTCCGGCATTGGGCGGGTGCTGCCGCCCCCGATCACTGGGTCGTCGACACCCCGGGCGGAACACTCGGCGTGCGGATGTCCGACGGGCGGGTCTTCCTCTCGGGTCCGGCGTCGTTGGTGTTCACCGGCGAGGTCGCTCTCGCCTGAGGGATGCCGACTCGCGCTGCCGGGGGATCGCGAGCAGACGATCAGCCCGAGGGCGCGTGAACGGCACGCGCGCGCGATCGCGCGGACGACATGCGCTTTCGGCATCCGGCCGGGCGCGTGAACGGCGCGCGCGCGATCGCGCGGACGACATGCGCTTTCGGCATCCGGCCGGGCGCGGGAACGGCGCACGCGCTTTCACACAGGACGTGCGTTCTCGGCACCCGGCCGGGCGCGCGGATCGCCGCGGTCAGGCGATGACGTCGATCGGTCCACTCGGCGGCGAGCCGTGGCGGCGCACGCGCAGAACGCGGAAGCCGCGGCCGGTCGCCGCCCGCTGCACGCTGTAGCCGTCGTCGAAGGTCGTTGCGAGCCAGCGCTGCAACGAATCGGAGCCGAGATTGCGCTGCACCACGAACCATCCGTCGGAGCGCTCCGCCAGGCGGGGGATCCAGTGCTGCAGCATCCCGTGCAGTTCGTTCTTGCCCACACGAATCGGTGGATTCGAGCGGATGCTGCGGAACGACACGTCGTCGGGAACATCCTCCGGACGAACGGCGTTGATGTTGGTGAGGCCGGACGCCTGCGCGTTGCGCCTCACGAGATCGAGAGCACGCTCGTTGACGTCGACCGCCCAGATGGTCGCGTGCGGTGAGGCGAGCGCCAGCGACAACGAGATCGGACCCCATCCGCACCCCAGGTCGAGGACGTTCCCGCCGGCGGGAGGGGGAGGGGTGTTGGCCAGCAGCACTCCGGTCCCGGCATCCACATGATCGGGGCTGAAGACGCCGCCCGCCGTGACCACCTCGAGTTCTCGACCGGCGAGCGTCACGCGGATGCGGCGGAGCTGCTCGGGACTCGACGGCGACGCGCTGAAGTAGTGCTCGCTCCCCATCACATCAGGATATCGGACCGGCCCCGCGGGCGCCGGGACGGATAAAGTGCCAGAACACGCGGGAACACCCGCGGTCGAAAGGAACACATGACCGAACAGACCACACCCCTGAGCACCGACGCGTCTCCGGTGGACCCGGTGGACCGAGTGCTCTCGCGCGCCGAAGCGCATCGCGGGGTCCGGGTCTTCGGTGCTGCACAGGCCCTTCAAGACAGCACCACCGCGAACGGCGGCGACACCGACGGCGACCAGTGGGACCGCGAGGAGCGCGCAGCACTGCGCCGTGTCGCCGGCTTGTCGACCGAACTCGAAGACGTCACCGAGGTCGAGTACCGGCAGCTGCGCCTCGAGAACGTCGTCCTCGTCGGCGTGCACCCGCAGGGTGAGCAGACGGATGCCGAGAACTCGCTGCGCGAACTCGCGGCGCTGGCCGAGACCGCCGGTGCCGTGGTGCTCGACGGCGTGCTGCAGCGGCGTCCCCACCCCGACCCGGCCACCTACGTGGGCCGAGGAAAAGCGCAGGAGCTACGCGACATCGTCGCCGCCGTCGGCGCCGACACCGTGATCGCCGACACCGAACTCGCCCCCAGCCAGCGTCGCGCGCTTGAAGACGTCGTGAAGGTCAAGGTGATCGACCGTACGACGGTGATCCTCGACATCTTCAGCCAGCACGCCAAGAGCCGCGAGGGCAAGGCGCAGGTCGAACTCGCCCAGCTCGAATACCTCCTCCCGCGTCTGCGCGGGTGGGGTGACTCGATGTCGCGCCAGGCCGGTGGACAGGTCGGTGCCGGCGGCGCGGGCATGGGCTCGCGCGGACCCGGTGAGACCAAGATCGAGCTCGATCGTCGTCGCATCCGCACGAAGATGGCGCTGCTGCGCAAGCAGCTGCGCGACTTCGCACCCGCGCGTGAAGCCAAGCGCGCCGAGCGCAAGCGTCACACGATCCCGTCTGTCGCCATCGCCGGCTACACCAACGCCGGCAAGTCCAGTCTGCTCAACCGCCTCACCAGCGCGGGCGTCCTGGTCGAGAACGCCCTGTTCGCGACACTGGATGCCACGGTGCGCCGATCCGAGACGAGCGACGGCCGGGTCTACACGCTGACCGACACGGTGGGCTTCGTGCGGAACCTCCCGCACCAGCTCGTCGAGGCCTTCCGGTCGACGCTCGAGGAGGTCGGCGACGCCGACGTCATCTTGCACGTCGTCGACGCCTCGCACCCCGACCCGGCGGCGCAGCTCATGACGGTGCGCGACGTGATGGGCGACGTCGACGCGAACTTCGGACAGGAGATCGTCGTCTTCAACAAGGCCGACCTGGTCAGCGAGGACGAGCGGCTCGTGCTGCGCGGACTCGCGCCGAACGCGAAGTTCGTGTCCTCTCGCACCGGGGAGGGCATCGACGACCTACGGGCGGCCATCGAAGACGCTCTTCCCCGGCCCGCCGTCGAGGTGCAGGCGGTCGTGCCGTACGACCGGGGCGATCTCGTCTCGGCCGTCCACGAGAGCGGGCTGATCGTCGCGCAGGAGCACCGTGAGAGCGGAACGTTCCTGCACGCCCACGTGGGCGCGCGACTCGCGGCGGAGTTGGAGCCGTTCGCCGCCTGAGTGCAGTGCACGTCCCCGCAGGCCCCTGCGCTTCGGCGCCGGGGCCTGCTCGTTCCCGGGAGCGCACGCTGCCCTGCCCCGTGGCGCGCATCGCGCAGGCTCCCGGCAATGCTCACGCGTCAACGCGGCGGCCTGCCCGTTCCCGGAGCGCACACTTCGCCGGCACCGGGGGCAGGACCGCCGCCTCTCAGTCGAGTTCGAGTGGCGGGACACCGGGTGTGTCGAAGCCGAACACCGCCCCGAGGAATCCCAGCTCGCGTCGCAGCGAATCGACCACCGTCTCGGCCCGGCGGAAGCCGTGGCCCTCACCCTCGTACAGCACGTACGCGTGGGGGACCCCGTGCGCGGCGAGGGCGTCGCGAATGGCCTCGGCCTGCGACGGAGGGACGACGCGGTCTTCGGTGCCCTGCAGGATCAGCAGGGGGATGCGGAACCGCTCCGGCCGACTGAGCGGCGACCGCTCGATGTACATCGCCTCCGCCTCGGGGAGCGGACCGATGAGCCCGTCGAGGTAACGGGCCTCGAAGTCGTGGGTATCGTCGGCGAGGGCGCGGGCGTCACCGACGCCGTACCGCGAGATGCCGGCCGAGAAGACGTCGGTGTTCGTGACGGCGGCCAGCACGGTCCACCCGCCCGCGGAGCCTCCCGCGATGGCGAGACGTTCGGCGTCGGCGAGTCCGGCGTCGGCGAGGGCGGATGCCGCGGCGGCGACGTCGTCGACATCGACGACGCCCCACTGCCCCTTGAGGCGATCCCGGTACGCGCGGCCGTAGCCGGTGGAGCCGCCGTAGTTGACATCGAGCACGCCGATGCCGCGGCTGGTGAAGAACGCCGTCTTCGCCGACGGAGCGGGTCCGACGTGCGAGGTCGGCCCGCCGTGGACGAGCACGACGTAGGGCGGACGCTCGCCCGCGGCCGGTGCGACATCGGGATTCGTGGGGGCGTAGGCGAAGGCGTGGACCGGGCCGTGGGGGCCGTCGGTCGACAGGGCGCGGGCGGCCGGCATCCACTCCTCGCCCCAGGAGCCTGCGCCGCCGGTGACGAGCTCGGTCGCACCGGAATCGAGGTCGACGAGCCACAGACCCGAGCGACCGCCGGCGTCGGCACCCGACACGAGCGCGCGGGCGCCGCGGACGTCATCGATCGCGGCGCCCGCGACCACGGGGACGTCGACCGGACGCACGCCACTGGGCGCGATCTCGACGATCTCATCGCCGCCGTTGGTGCGCACGGCGACGATGCGGCCGTCGTCAGCGGCTCCGAACCACCGCGTTCCGAGCACCCACAGTGCGCCGCCGGTGTCGGCGTCGGCGGGCGCGACGGGCTGCGCCGTGCCGGCGAGGGGGTGGCGGAACAGATTCCACCGGCCGTCGGGGTCGTCGGCGTACAGCAGCTCGTCGTCGGCCAGCCAGACCGGCTGCAGTGGGGCCCGATCGCGGCCCTGTGCGACGTCGACGACCTCGCCGGTCGACAGGTCGGCGACACGCAGGATCGTGGCGTCCCACGGCATGTCGGGGTGGTTCCAGGCGACCCACGCGAGGCGACCGCCGTCGGGGGAGAGGGCGGGCTGAGCGAGGAAGTCGCTCCCGTCGGCGAGTACCTCGACCGCACCGGAGTCGTCGGTCGCGATGCGCACGATCGCGCGCGCCGGAACCCGCCCGTCGCCGTGCGTCTCGCGCACGGCCAACAGCATGCCGTGCTCGAACCGCAGGCCGCCGTGCCGCACCGCGTCGTCGGCGGGCGTCAGTGCCCGCGCCGAGCGCCCGGGCCGCAGGGCGTAGACGCGCTGATCGGCCTTCTCGACGTAGAACAATTCGCCGTCGTCGGATGCCGTCCAGGCGCCGCCGCCGTACTCGTGCACGGCGGAGCGGGCGTTGGCGGGAGCCGGCAGTACGGTCTCGACCGCTCCGTCGGCGAGGCGCCGCTTCACCGCGACGCGACCCGCCTCGGTGGGGACGGATTCTCCCCACCACACCTCGGCGCCGACGAGTCGTGCACCGTCGACGCGGGGAGACGACTGCGACACCGATTCGGGGGTGATGGGCGAGGGCCAGGAGCCGTGAGGAAGGGAGTCTGCCATCACCCCAGCCTAGGGAGAGCCTCCGACAACGCCACCGGAGCCCTCTGGCGCGTCGATCGAGCGAGCACGATCGACAACGCGGTGCGCCGACGTCGTCATACGGTCGCCGGCGCCGCCTCACACCGCGCGCAGCACCGCCACGACACGGCCCAGAACGACGGCCTCGTCGCCGAGGATGGGTTCGAACGCGCTGTTGCGGGGGAGCAGCCACGTGTGGCCGTCGCGACGACGGAACGTCTTGACCGTCGCCTCGCCGTCGAGCATCGCGGCGACGATCTCGCCGTTCTCGGCGTTCGCCTGTGAGCGGACGACCACCCAGTCGCCGTCGCAGATGGCGGCGTCGATCATCGAATCGCCCGACACCTTCAGCATGAACAGCTCGCCCTTGCCCACCAGCTGGCGGGGGAGGGGGAAGATCTCCTCCACCTGCTGGTCGGCGGTGATGGGCACACCCGCCGCGATCCGGCCGACCAGCGGCACGAGGGCCGCATCGCCGAGGGCGGGCGCGGTGTCGGCCGGGTTCTCGGCGGCGGCGCCCGGGAGGTCGATGAGCACCTCCATCGCGCGGGTCTTGCCGGGGTCGCGCCGCAGGTAGCCGCTGAGCTCGAGCTGGTTCAACTGGTGGGTGACGCTCGACAGCGACTTCAGGCCCACGGCGTCGCCGATCTCGCGCATGCTCGGCGGATAGCCGTGACGGGCGATGGAGCGCTGGATGACCTCGAGGATCGCGAGCTGCTTGTCGCTGAGGCTCTTGCGCCGACGCGTCTGCGGTCGGTCGCGGCCGGCGGTCGTCGCGTCGGTCATCTGATGCTCCCCTCGCGCCGCGGAGGGCGGCGGAAATTCGAATGTCGGAGGTTGGTGATGAGGTCTCCGTGTCGAAACCGTATCCGGTCGGCGAGCCGAATGACACGGAACTGCGCGCGTGTCGCGTTCGATTCGTTTCCGAGAACGCGGCTGTTGACACCCTCGCAGTATCGAATATAGATTCGGAATACAGATTCGCACCCTCGCCCTCCCGGCCGAGGGTGGGGTGCGAATCTCTCCCCACTGAGGAGCACACCATGAGCAGCATCGTCATCACCGCCCCCACCACCCGCCTGCGCATCACGCCGCGCGGTCGCCGCATCGTCGCCTTCCTGGTGGCGTTGCCGATCGTCATGGCGCTCGGCCTCGCGATCGTGGGTGGAGGGTCTGCCCTCGCATCCAACGACGCGGGTGCCCCCGCCGGTTCCTTCACCGAGATCACCGTGATGAGCGGTGAGACGCTGTGGTCGATCGCCGAAGAGGTGGCACCCTCCGCCGATCCGCGTGACGTCATCGCGAAGATCTCGCGGCTGAACGCGCTGTCGGGCGGGTCCGTGGCGGCGGGTCAGCGCATCGCGATCCCGGTTGAGTACGCGCCCGCCGACTGAGCGGGTCGCGCCGCGCGTGCCGTCGCCCCGACGCCGACCGTCCTCGTCCCGTGCCTCGCGAGTCCCCGACCCCGGTGCCGCCTACGATGGGTGAGGTGACCGTACGCCTCGACGACCTCCCTCTTCGCGACGATCTGCGGGGCATGACCCCGTACGGAGCGCCCCAGGCCCCGCTGCCCGTGGCGCTGAACGTGAACGAGAACACGCATCCCGTTCCGGCCGACGTCGCAGACGACATCCTCGACGCCGTCGCCCGGGCTCTCCGCGACGTGAACCGCTACCCCGACCGCGAATTCACCAGGCTGCGCGAGGCGTTCGCGAACTACCTCGGCCACGGCCTGGGTCCCGAGCAGATCTGGGCCGCGAACGGCTCGAACGAGGTCTTGCAGCACATCCTGCAGGCGTTCGGCGGACCCGGCCGCACGGCGATGGGTTTCGCCCCCACCTACTCGATGTACCCGATCCTCACCCGCGCCACCGGTGCGCGCTGGATCGCGGGGGAGCGCGAGCACGACTTCGCCCTCAGCGCCGAGTCGGCTGCGGCGCAGGTGCGTGCGCACCGGCCCGACATCGTCTTCCTCTGCGCGCCGAACAACCCCACGGGAACCCCGCTCCGGCTCGACGTCATCGAGGCGGTCTACGACGCCACCGACGGTGTGGTGATCGTCGACGAGGCCTACGAGGAGTTCGCCCCCCGCGATGAGCCCTCGGCCGTCACGCTGCTGTCGGGTCGCCCTCGTCTGGTGGTCTCGCGCACGATGAGCAAGGCCTTCGCCTTCGCGGGTGCGCGCGTCGGGTACCTCGCCGCCGATCCCGCGTTCGTCGACGCGCTGCGTCTGGTGCGCCTGCCCTACCACCTGAGTGCTCTCACGCAGGCCGCGGCGACCGCCGCCCTCGGCCACGCCGACACGATGCTCGCGATGGTCGACGAGATCGTCGCCCAACGCGACCGCATCTCGGCCACCGTGTCGGCGCTCGGCTACACGGCGCACGAGTCGTGGACCAACTTCGTGCTCTTCGGAGGGGTCGACGACCCCGCGGCGACCTGGAAGGCGCTGTATGACCGCGGCGTGCTCATCCGCGACGTCGGCATCGCCCACCACCTGCGCGTGTCGGCCGGCACCGAAGACGAGACCACCGCGTTCCTCGACGCGCTCGCGTCGGTAGGATCGCGGTCATGACCGCCCCCGCCTCGCCCCGTACCGCCTCGATCACCCGCGAGACGAGCGAGTCGCACATCCAGCTCGAACTCGACCTCGACGGGCGCGGTGCCAGCGACATCGAGACCACGGTGCCGTTCTTCGACCACATGCTGACCGCGTTCGCGAAGCACTCCTTGACCGACCTGCGGGTGCGCGCCACGGGCGACACGCACATCGACGCCCACCACACGGTGGAAGACACCTCCATCGTGCTCGGCCAGGCCATTCGGCAGGCTCTCGGCGACAAGTCGGGCATCGCGCGCTACGGCGACGCCCTCGTCCCCCTCGACGAAGCGTTGGCGCAGGCGGTGGTCGACATCAGCGGTCGCCCGTACCTCGTGCACACCGGCGAGCCCGCGGGCTTCGAGCACCACCTGATCGGCGGGCACTTCACCGGATCGCTCGTGCGGCACTCGTTCGAGGCCATCTCGATCCACGCCGGGCTCACGGTGCACGTGCGGGTGCTCGGGGGACGAGACCCCCACCACATCGCCGAGGCCGAGTACAAGGCACTCGCCCGCGCTTTCCGTCAGGCCAAGGCGCTCGATCCGCTGGTCGACGGCATCCCCAGCACCAAGGGGGCACTGTGACCGCCAAACCGATCGTCGCGGTCCTCGACTACGGGTCGGGCAATGTGCACTCGGCCGTCAAGGCGCTGGTCGAGGCCGGTGCCGATGCGCGCCTGACCTCCGACCGCTCGCTGCTGCTCGACGCGGACGGGCTGCTCGTGCCGGGCGTCGGCGCCTTCCGCGCGGTGATGGACTCGCTGAACGCGAGCCGCGGCGGGGAGATCATCGATCGCCGTCTCGCGGGCGGGCGCCCGGTGCTCGGCATCTGCGTCGGCATGCAGGTCATGTTCGACCGCGGCATCGAGCGTGGCGCCGACACCCCCGGACTGGGGGAGTGGCCGGGTACGATCGCCGAACTGCAGGCTCCGGTGCTGCCCCACATGGGCTGGAACACCGTCACCGTCGGCGAGGGCTCGCGCCTGTTCGAGGGCATCGAAGACGAACGCTTCTACTTCGTGCACTCCTACGGTGCGCAGGAGTGGTCGCTCGAGGTCACACCGCCCTTCCCGCAGCCGTCCGTGACGTGGTGCACCTATGGCGCACCGTTCATCGCGGCGGTCGAGAACGGGCCGCTCGCGGCGACGCAGTTCCACCCTGAGAAGTCGGGCGAAGCCGGCATCCGCCTTCTGTCCAATTGGATCGACGGGCTGCGCACGACTACTGTGTGACCTCGTGCCCCGGCTCGGCGAGATGCGCCGAAGGGTGCGAGGAGCCATGAACGATTTCGCGTCCACGCCCGAACTTGTGCTGCTTCCCGCGGTCGATGTCGCCGACGGCAAGGCCGTCCGTCTGACCCAGGGTGAGGCCGGTACCGAGACCAGCTACGGCGACCCCGTCGATGCCGCCGCGGACTTCGCCCGCCAGGGTGCGCAGTGGATCCACCTGGTGGATCTCGACGCCGCCTTCGGACGTGGCAGCAACGCGAACGTGATGCGCAAGGTCATCAAGCAGGTCAAGGGCGTGCAGGTCGAGCTGTCCGGCGGCATCCGCGACGACCGCACGCTCGAAGCTGCGCTCGAGAGCGGCGCGAGCCGCATCAACCTCGGTACCGCGGCCCTCGAGAACCCCGAGTGGGCGGCCGACGTCATCAACCGCTACGGCGAGGCCATCGCGGTCGGTCTCGACGTGCGCGGCACCACCCTCGCGGCTCGCGGGTGGACGCGCGACGGCGGTGACCTCTGGACCGTGCTCGAGCGTCTCGAAGACGCCGGTTGCAGCCGCTACGTCGTCACCGACGTCACCAAGGACGGAACGCTGCGCGGCCCCAACATCGAGCTGCTGCGCGAGATGACGCAGCGCACCCCCAAGCCGATCGTCGCCTCGGGCGGCGTGTCGAGCCTCGACGACATCGCGGCGCTGCGCGACCTCGTTCCCCTGGGCGTCGAGGGTGCGATCGTGGGCAAGGCGCTCTATGCGGGGCAGTTCACGCTCGCTGAGGCCCTGGATGTCGCCGGACACTGACGGCACCTCCGACCACGGCGCATCGCACGGCCACGGTCCCCTCGGGGCCGATGGCGACTCCGCCGGTGTCCCCTGGGAGGGCCGGAGTTTCGAGGCGAACCCGCACGCGGGCGACGACGGCTCGGCCGATCCGGCGCTGCTGTCCGCTCTGCTGGCGTTCCGCGCGGGCGAAGGGGGAGCGGGCGCCGTGGTCGACGCCTACCGTGAGGCGCGGCTGCTGATTCCGCTCGTCGCCGAGAAGGGCGACCACGGGGTCGGCGCGCACGGGCTGGAGGTCGACAAGACGCAGGAACTGTCGATCGTCACGGTCGCCGCGCCCGATGGCCGCAAGGTGCTGCCGGTCTTCACCTCCGTCACGGCGCTGCAGACGTGGGATGCACTGGCCCGCCCCGTTCCCGCCGACGGTCGGCGTACGGCGTTGGCCGCGGCCTCGGAGGACACTGACCTCATCGTCATCGACCCGGCCTCGGAGACGGAGTTCGTCATCCGTCGCCCCGCCGTGTGGGCCATCGCCCAGGGCGAGCCGTGGGAGCCGGCGCACACGTCGCCGACGATCTTCACGGGCTTGCAGGAGAGCATCTCCGGGGAGCTCGCCGTGCTCGACCTGGCCGTCGAGTCGGGGGATCCCACCGGGCGTCTTCGCGGCCCCGAGCTCGTCGTGCATCTGCAGCTGATGGCGGGCCTCGAGCAAGAGGAACTGGATGCCGTGCTGGCGCGCGTCGCCCGCCGCTGGGCCGCCGACGACCGTATCGCGGTTCTGGTCGATTCGCTCACCGTGAAGCTGCACCGCAGTACCGCCGCCTGAGCGCGTCGGGAAAAGAGGCCGGGGACGCCGGCGACGCTACCGTGGGAGCGACCCTCCCTCGGAAAGGGTGCACCCATGGTGACCGTCCTCCTCGCCTCGAACCCCATTCACGGGCACGTCGGCCCGATCCTGCAGGTCGCCGCGCACCTCGTACGCGAGCGACACCGCGTCACAGTGCTCACCGGCACGCGCTTTCGCGAACGTGTGGCATCCATCGGCGCGGACTTCCGGGCTCTGGGCGGAGTCGCCGACTACGACGACCGGCGCCCCGACCTGTATCTGCCCGAGCGCGGGAAGTACCGCGGGCTGAAGCAGGCCCAGTACGACATCCGCACGATCTTCATCGAACCCATCCCCGACCAGTACGCCGCAGTGGCGGAGGCGATCGCCTCCCTCCGCCCCGACGCGGTGCTCGTCGACGGCGCATTCGGCGGTGTCCTTCCCGTTCTGGACCGGGATGCCGATCGCCCGCCGATCCTCGCGCTCGGGGTCACGCCGCTGTCGCAGTCATCGCGCGAGTTGGGACCGTACGGCATGGCTCTCGCGCCCGCCCGCAATGCGATGGATCGCGCACGCTTCGCGGTGATGAACATCGCGGCCCGGCGCCTGGTCTTCCGGCCCACCCAGCGAGCTGCGGTGCGCGCGCTCGCGCGCTGCGGTGCGGGACCGCGGGGCTTCGTCATGGACCTCTCGGGCCAGTTCGACCGGTTCTTGCAGACGGGGCCGGCGAGCCTGGAGTACCCGCGCCCCGACCTCGACGGCAATACCCGTTTCGTCGGCGTCCTGCCGCAGCCGGGCTCGGGTGCGCCGCTGCCGCCGTGGTGGGACGACCTCGACGCGACGCGCCCGATCGTGCACGTCACGCAGGGCACGATCGACAACCACGACTTCGGTCGGCTCGTGCGTCCGACGCTGGCGGCCCTCGCCGACCGCGACGTCACCGTCGTCGTCAGCGCCGGCGGCCGGCAGGTCGATGATCTCGGGCCGCTGCCGGCGAACGCCCGTGCGGCGAGCTATCTGCCGTACGACCTGTTGCTGCCCCGCACCGATGTCTTCGTCACGAACGGCGGCTTCGGGGGTGTGCAGGCGGCGCTGGCCGCGGGCGTTCCCGTGGTGGTGGCCGGCGACACCGAGGACAAGCCCGAGGTCGCCGCGCGCGTCGCGTGGACGGGCGCCGGCATCGATCTGCGCACCGGAACCCCCGATGCGGCCGCGATCGCGCGGGCGGTGGATGCCGTGCTGTCCGAGGCGTCGTACCGTTCGGCGGCTCGGCGCCTCGCCGCAGACGCCGCGCAGCACGATGCCCTCGCCGAGATCACCCACCACCTTCTGACGACCCGCCCCCGCTGACCCTTCGCGCCGGCGCACGAAGAAGGTCGCGGGCCCCGCGGTCGCCCCTCGGGTGTCACGGAGGAGTCGTCCTGCGGCACAGGCGAAGGGGTGCCTCTTGTCTGAGGTCGATCGGGGAAGCGGCCCCGTTCTCCATACCCCTCGGGTGTCACGGAGGAGTCGTCCTGCGGCACAGGCGAAGGAGTGCCCCTTGTCTGAGGTCGATCGGGGAAGCGGCCCCGTTCTCCATACCCCTCGGGTGTCACGGAGGAGTCATCCTGCGGCACAGGGCGCAGTGATGCCCCCTTCTCAAGGCAACTGGGGTGGGGCTCCAAGCTCCATACCTGCCTGGGTGTTACGGAGGAGTCGTCCTGCGGCACAGGCGAAGGGGTGCCCCTTGTCTGAGGTCGATCGGGGAAGGGGCCCCGTTCTCGACCTCAGACAAGGGGCACCCCGTAGCCGGTACCCCCAGAACGAACGACCTACGTGACGGGACCCGTCCATTTCTCCCCCGGTCCCTTCCCGATGGGGTCCTGGATGGTCGACGCCTCGCGGAACGCGAGTTGCAGCGACCGCAGCCCGTCGCGCAGCGATCGCGCGTGCATGTCGCTGATCTCGGGGGCTCCGGCCGTGATGAGGCCGGCGAGGGCGTTGATGAGCTTGCGGGCTTCGTCGAGGTCGAGCTGGTTGGCGGGGTCGTCGGCCAGGCCGGTCTTGACGGCGGCGGCGCTCATGAGGTGCACGGCCGCGGTGGTGATGACCTCGACCGCGGGCACGTCGGCGATGTCGCGGGTGGCGGCGGATGCCGCGCGCTCCTGCTCTTCCCAGCGGGCGAGCCGTTCGTCTTCGCCTCCGTGGCGGTGCGCGGGGTGGTCGTCGGCGGGCTGGTCGGAGGGGATCGTGTCCACGTGGTTCTCTCTGCTAGACTGTTGCGGGCTTCGGAGCTTTCCGCTCCGTACGAAAGAGGATCGCATCCCACCCGCGCTTGCCGCTCCAGGCTACCGGGTTCCCGCACTCCGCTCCGTCTTGCATGGTGTCGTCTGGGTGCAGAAGCCGGTGCTGACAGCACCGTGCCGGGTGGCGTGTTTCTCCTCTTCGCCCGCGATTCGATCGGATCGCGGCGGCCGTCATCCGCACACAAGAGGAGTTCCGCATCAGCGATCCCCGCACCAACGAGCGCATCCGAGTCCCGGAGGTCCGTCTCGTCGGACCCAACGGCGAGCAGGTCGGCATCGTCCGCATCGAAGCTGCGCTGCGCCTGGCCCAGGAAGCGGACCTCGACCTGGTCGAGGTTGCGCCGAGCTCGAAGCCGCCCGTGGTCAAGATCATGGATTACGGCAAGTTCAAGTACGAGGCCGCTCAGAAGGCCAAGGAAACGCGTCGTAACCAGGCGAACACGGTCCTCAAAGAGGTTCGGTTCCGCTTGAAGATCGAGGCCCACGACTACATCACCAAGCTCAAGCGCGCCGAGGGCTTCCTCCAGGCGGGCGACAAGGTGAAGGCCATGATCCTGTTCCGCGGCCGCGAGCAGTCGCGTCCGGAGCAGGGTGTGCGCCTGCTCCGCAAGTTCGCCGAAGACGTCGCCGAGTTCGGCACCGTCGAGTCGAACCCCACGATCGACGGTCGCAACATGGTGATGGTGGTCGCTCCTCACAAGAACAAGTCCGAGGTCAAGACCGAGCAGAACGCGCAGCGCGCGGCGAACCGCGAGGCTGCGCGCAGCGCCGCCCGTGGCGACTCGGCCCCGGAAGCAACGCCCCCCTCGGCCCCCGCCGAGTAACGCCTCCAGACTCCCGCTCCGGCGGGAACACCAACGAAGGAAGACAGATGCCGAAGCAGAAGACCCACTCGGGCGCCAAGAAGCGCTTCAAGCTCACCGGTAGCGGCAAGCTCATGAAGCAGCAGGCCGGCATGCGCCACAACCTCGAAGGCAAGGCCTCGAAGCGCACCCGCCGCCTGAACCAGGAGCAGGTCCTGGCCGCCGGTGACTCGAAGGTCGCCAAGAAGCTCCTCGGCCTCTGAGCGCCGACGCACGTTAGGAAGAAACAGAAATGGCTAGAGTCAAGCGGGCTGTAAACGCCCACAAGAAGCGTCGCGTCATCCTCGAGCGCGCCTCCGGTTACCGCGGTCAGCGTTCGCGCCTGTACCGCAAGGCCAAGGAGCAGGTCACCCACTCGCTCGTCTACGCGTACCGTGACCGTCGCAAGCGCAAGGGCGACTTCCGTCGCCTGTGGATCCAGCGCATCAACGCCGCGTCGCGCCAGAACGGCCTGACCTACAACCGCTTCATCCAGGGCCTCGGCCTCGCGGGTGTGCAGGTCGACCGTCGCATGCTCGCCGAGCTCGCCGTGAACGAGCCGGCCGTGTTCGCCTCGCTCGTGCAGACCGCCAAGGCTGCGCTGCCCAGCGACGTCAACGCTCCGAAGTCCGCGTAAGTCGCGTCTTCTCCCGGAACGGGCGTCCTCTTCGGAGGGCGCCCGTTCCGTCGTTCCCGCCGGGGCGCGCGTCGCGCACGACTCCCGCGGTGGCTCGAACGGCGTGCGTTGCGGCGACCCCGCGCGGCATTCAGAGCGCATGCCGGGGGAGCCATACACTGAGGGCGTGCTCGAGAACCCCCGTTCGCCCCGCGTGCGCGCCGTGGCGAAGCTGAGCAAGCGCGCCGCCCGTCAGGAGACCGGCCTGTTCCTCCTCGAGGGGCCGCAGGCCGCGCGAGAGGCCCTCGCATTCGCGCCGGAGACGGTGCTCGAGGTGTACGCCACACCGGCCGCGCTCGAGAAGCACGCCGACGTGCGCGATGCCGCCGAAGAGGCCGGCATCGATCTGCAGTACACGACGGAGGCGGTCCTGGACGCCATGGCCGACACGGTGACCCCGCAGGGCATCGTCGCGGTGGCGCGACAATCGCCCACGGCTCTGCGCGACGTGCTCGCGGCGGGCCCGCGTCTCGTCGCGATCTGCGAGGAGGTGCGCGACCCGGGCAACCTCGGCACCATCATCCGTGCGGCCGACGCTGCGGGTGCGGATGCCGTGATCCTCACCGGCCGGACGGTCGATCCGTACAACCCGAAGGTCGTCCGCTCGACCACGGGTTCTCTGTTCCACCTGCCGGTCGCGGTCGACCTGGAGCTCGCCGATGTGGTGGAGCGCATGCACGAGGCGGGCCTGCGGGTCGTCGCCGCCGATGTGCAGGGCGAGGATTTCCTGGCCTCCCGGGACCTCCTCTCCGAGCCGACCGCGTGGCTGTTCGGCAACGAGGCGCGCGGTCTCGAAGACGAGGCGCTCGCGCGCGCCGACCTGGCGCTGCGCCTGCCGATCTACGGCCGCGCCGAGTCGCTCAACCTCGCCACCGCGGCGAGCGTCTGCCTGTACGAGACGGCGTTTGCGCAGCGGGCGCGCTGACGGACGCTGTTACAGAACGGTTAAGGCGCGCGCCGGAAGGTGGTCGGTCGCTCGGCATCCTCATAGGGTTGTGCTCATGGCATCCGTTCCCCCGACGAGCTCCGAGCCCCTGGTCGTCGTTTCCGACGTCCAGAAGCACTACGGGCAGTTCCAGGCTCTGAAAGACATCGATCTCACCGTCGATCGCGGCGAGGTCGTCGTCGTCATCGGCCCCTCGGGTTCCGGTAAGTCGACGCTGTGCCGCACCATCAACCGCCTCGAGACGATCACGAGCGGCTCGATCACCATCGACGGCAAGGAGCTTCCCAAAGAGGGGAAGGGCCTGGCCGAGTTGCGCGCCGACGTGGGGATGGTCTTCCAGTCGTTCAACCTCTTCGCGCACCTGACGATCCTCGAGAACGTCACGCTGGGGCCCATCAAGGTCCGCAAGATGAAGAAGGCGGATGCCGAGAAAGAGGCGCGTGCTCTTCTCGACCGCGTCGGCGTCGGACAACAGGCCGACAAGCTCCCGGCGCAGCTCTCGGGTGGTCAGCAGCAGCGCGTGGCGATCGCCCGCGCCCTGGCGATGAAGCCGAAGGTCATGCTGTTCGACGAGCCGACCTCGGCGCTCGACCCCGAGATGATCAACGAAGTGCTCGACGTGATGGTCGGTCTCGCCAAAGACGGCATGACCATGATCGTCGTCACGCACGAGATGGGCTTCGCCCGCAAGGCCGCCAACCGCGTCGTGTTCATGGCCGACGGGCAGATCGTCGAGCAGGCGGTTCCGGAGCAGTTCTTCACCAACCCGCAGTCCGACCGGGCCAAAGACTTCCTGTCGAAGCTCATCACGCACTGACGGCACCCCCATGACGGCGACGAACGAGGAGGTTCTTTGCCGAAGCGCGAGCGTCCCCACCCGTGGGTGTTTCGCCGTGCCATCCCCCCAGACCCATCTATCCGCACAGCACACGTAACCAAGGAGACATCACATGCGTAAGACACGTTTTCTCGCCGGCGCGAGCATCGTCGCCGCCGGCCTGCTGGCCCTGACGGCCTGCAACAGCGGCACCCCCGGTTCGACCGAACCCGGCGCGGGCGGCGGCGCCGGCGACGAGCCCGTCTACGGCGCGGTCGCCTCCGACGTCACCATCGAGGGCAGCCCGACGTTCGACAAGATCACCTCGGCCGGCAAGATCGTGGTCGGCGTGAAGGAAGACCAGCCCGGCCTCGGCTACCTCGACCCCGTCTCGGGCGAGCGCAAGGGCTTCGACGTCGACGTCGCCCGCTGGATCGCCGCGTCGCTCGGGTTCGACCCCGCCGACTCGTCGAAAGTGGAGTACAAGGCCATCGCCTCTGCCAACCGCGAGCAGGCGATCATCAACGGTGACATCGACTACTACGTCGGCACCTACTCGATCACCGACAAGCGCAAGGAGCAGATCGCCTTCGCCGGCCCCTACTTCCTCACCGGCCAGGGCCTGCTCGTCGCCGCCGACAACGACACCATCACCGGCAAGGACTCGCTGACCGCTGAGACGACCGTGTGCTCCGTCACCGGCTCGACGCCGATCCAGCGCATCCGCGAGCAGACCCCCGCCCAGGTCGTCGAGTTCGACACCTACTCGCAGTGCGTCGAGAAGCTGAAGAACGGCGAAGTGGATGCCGTCACCACCGACGAGGCCATCCTCCTCGGGTACGCGGCACAGGACCCCGAGAACCTGAAGATCGCCGGTGAGCCCTTCAGCGAGGAGCGCTACGGCGTGGGTCTCGCCAAGGGCGACACCGCTTTCCAGGAGTTCGTGAACACCATGTTCACCGACGGCGGATCCACGTGGCAGGCCATCTTCGAGGCCAACCTCGGCGCCTCGGGCGTCTCCGGCGAGCAGCCGGCGGTCGACCCCGTCAGCTGAGCCTCGGGTGCGGGCGGCGCCCGGTGCGCCGCCCGCACCACCCGAAGAATCGACGACAGAGAACGGACAGCGTGCGGTGAATCAGATCTTCGACTACCCCGACCTGTGGGCACAGGCGTTGTGGGGAACGGTCGTGCTCTTCATCGGGGGCGGCTTGATCGCTCTCGTGCTCGGCTTCATCGTCGCGGCCATGCGTGTCTCGCCGGTGCCCATCGCGCGGGCGGTCGGGGCCGTCTACGTCAACTGGATCCGCAACACGCCGCTGACGCTCGTGCTGTTCTTCTTCGCGTTCTGCGTGCCGCTGCTCGTCGACGTGCCGCGCGGGAGCTTCCTGCAGTTGGCGGTCGTGGGTTTGGGCATCTACACGGCGACGTACGTCGCCGAGACGATCCGTTCCGGCATCAACACCGTTCCTGTCGGGCAGGCGGAAGCAGCGCGAGCGCTGGGTCTCGGATTCGGGCAGGTCATGACGCTCATCGTCCTGCCACAGGCGACGCGTTCCGTCATCCCCCCGATGATGAGCGTCTTCATCGCACTCCTGAAGAACACCACGGTCGCCGCGGGCTTCTCGGTGGTCAACCTGGGAAACATCCGCGCCACCATGAGTGAGAACGGCGAGAACCAGCTCGTCACGATCCTGCTGGTCATGGCGGTGTTCGTGATCCTGGTCCTGGTGCTGGCCGCGCTGCAGAACGCAGCCGAAAAGAAGTGGAAGGTCGCCCGATGAGCTCCTCGGTCCTCTACGACGTCCCCGGCCCCCGGGCGCAGCTGCGCAATCGCATCCTCGGCGTCATCACACTGGCTGTCGTCGCGGCCATCATCGGCTTCGTCGTCTGGCGCTTCATCGACACCGGACAGTTCTCGGCCGCGAAGTGGAACGTCTTCACCTACAGCGCCATCTGGGTGCGCTTCGGCGAGGCGACCCTCGCCACTCTCGCCGCATTCGCCGTCGCCGCCGTCGGCGCCCTGGTCCTCGGGTTCGTCCTCGCCATCGGACGCCTGTCGGATCACGCCTGGGTCCGGATGCCGGTCGGATGGGTCGTCGAGATCCTCCGCGCCATCCCGGTCCTCATCTTCATGCTGCTGCTGTACTACGGGCTCCCGGTCATCGGCATCAAGATGTCGTCGTACTGGGCTGTCGTCATCGCGCTCATCGCGTACAACGGCTCGGTCCTTTCCGAGGTCATCCGCGCCGGCGTCGAAGCCCTGCCTCGCGGTCAGAGCGAGGCCGGTTATGCGGTCGGTCTGCGCAAGTCGGGAGTCCTGCGTCTGATCCTGCTCCCGCAGGCGATCCGCGCGATGCTGCCGGTCATCATCGCGCAGCTCGTCGTGACCCTGAAGGACACCGCGCTCGGCTTCATCATCACGTACCCGGAGTTGCTGTACTTCGCGCGCCTGCTCGGGTCGAACGGCGAGTACGGGTCGCCGTTGATCCCCGCGGCGATGGTGGCCAGCGTCATCTACGTCGCCATGTGTCTCGCGCTGTCGTACACGGCGCATCGGGTCGAGATCGGTCTGCGTCGATCGCCGAAGGGGGCCCGCGTGGCCGGTGCGCAACCTCCGGGGCAGACCGGCACCGACACCGAGCTGATCGCGGCGCAGCGCGGCGTCGGCAAGTTCGACTCCAGCGGTCTGTGACGCGACCGACGGGCGGGGGAGTGTCCCCGCCCGTCGGTAGACTCTCATCTCGTGTCCGACGCACCCGAGATCACCCCCGAGGCCGTCGCCGGCGCGGTCGATGAGGCGCTTGCCGCCATCGCCGCCGCCGCGACCACGGCCGAGCTGAAAGCCGCCCGTTCCGCGCACACCGGTGAGCAGTCCGCCCTCGCGCGGCTGAACGCCCAGATGCGCCACGTCGCCCCCGACCAGAAGGCCGCGTTCGGCAAGCTCGTCGGCCAGGCCCGCGGCCAGGTCAACCAGGCGCTCGCCGCCCGCGAGAGAGAGCTCGCCGAAGCCGAGACGGCCGCGCAGCTCGAGGCCGAACGCATCGACGTCACGGCGCTCCCGCAGCGCGCGCGGGTGGGTGCACGGCATCCGATCTCGCTCCTGCAGGAGCAGGTCTCCGACATCTTCGTCGGCATGGGGTGGGAGATCGCCGAGGGCCCCGAGCTCGAGCACGAGTGGTTCAACTTCGACGCGCTGAACTTCGACGTCGATCACCCCGCGCGTCAGATGCAGGACACGTTCTTCGTCGACCCGGTCGCCCGTCACCTCGTGCTGCGCACGCACACGAGCCCCGTGCAGGTGCGCTCCATGCTCGAGCGCGACCTGCCGATCTACGTGCTGTGCCCGGGCCGTGTCTACCGCACCGACGAGTTCGACGCGACGCATCTGCCGGTGTTCACGCAGTTCGAGGGCCTCGTCGTCGACAAGGGCATCACCATGGCCCACCTCAAGGGAACCCTCGACCACGCCGCGCGCGTGCTGTTCGGACCCGAGGCCAAGACGCGTTTCCGCGCCAACTTCTTCCCGTTCACCGAGCCGAGCGCCGAGCTCGACCTGTGGCATCCCACCTTCAAGGGCGGGGCGCGCTGGATCGAGTGGGGCGGCTGCGGCATGGTGAACCCCAACGTCCTGCGGGCCGCCGGCATCGACCCCGAGGAGTACTCGGGCTTCGCCTTCGGCATGGGCATCGAGCGCACGCTCATGTTCCGCAGCGACGTGCAAGACATGCGCGACATGGCCGAGGGCGATGTCCGTTTCAGTGAGCAGTTCGGAATGGTGGTCTGATGCGCGTCCCGCTCTCTTGGCTGCGCGAGTACGTCGACGTGCCCGTCGAGGCCACGCCGGAAGACGTCCTCGCGGCGCTGGTGTCCGTCGGCTTCGAAGAAGAAGACGTGCACCGCTTCGAGCTGTCCGGCCCCATCGTCGTCGGCGAAGTGAAGAAGTTCACCCCCGAGCCCCAGTCGAACGGCAAGACCATCCGGTGGTGCCAGGTCGACGTCGGCGACGAGCACGGGGGAGTGCGCGGCATTGTCTGCGGCGCCGGCAACTTCTTCGCCGGCGACAAGGTCGTGGTGACCCTCCCCGGCTCCGTGCTGCCCGGGCCGTTCCCGATCGCGGCGCGCAAGACCTACGGGCACGTCTCCGACGGCATGATCGCCTCCGCGAAGGAACTGGGTCTCGGCAGCGAGCACTCCGGCATCCTGCGTCTGGTCGACCTCGGGATCGACGCGCCCGTCGGAACGGATGCCATCGCGCTGCTGGGTCTCGACGACCTCGCCGTCGAGATCAACGTCACGCCCGACCGCGGCTACGCCCTGTCGCTGCGCGGCGTGGCGCGCGAGTACTCGCACGCCACCGGCGCCGACTACCGCGACCCGGGTGCGGGCCACGACGACGCCGTGTCACGCACGCCCGCGGGCTTCCCGATCACGGTCGACGACCGGGCGCCCATCCGCGGTCGCAACGGCGCCACCGAGTTCGTGGCGCGCATCGTCCGCGACGTCGACCCCTCGCGCCCGACCCCGCCGTGGATGATCACGCGCCTGTCGCTGGCGGGCATCCGCTCGCTCGGCGTGCTCATCGACATCACCAACTACGTGATGCTCGAGCTGGGCCAGCCGATCCACGGTTACGACCTCGATCGCCTGCAGGGCGGTATCACGGTGCGTCGTGCCGAGCAGGGCGAGAAGCTCGAGACGCTCGACGGTCAGGTGCGGACGCTGAACGCCGAAGACCTGCTGATCACCGACGAGTCGGGGCCGATCGGCCTCGCCGGCGTCATGGGCGGCGGCCCCACCGAGATGAGCGACGCGACCCGCAACGTGCTCATCGAGGCGGCGACGTTCGACCAGGTCTCGATCGCGCGCACCGCGCGTCGGCACAAGCTGCCGTCCGAGGCCTCCCGCCGCTTCGAGCGCGGTGTCGACCCGCTCGTCCCCTATGTGGCCGCCGAGCGCGTGGCGTCGCTGATGGTGGAGCTGGCCGGCGGCACGCTCGACACCGAGCTGGGCGGCTCGCTGGGCTCGACCTACCGCCGCGAAGCGATCACGCTCCCCGCCGGCTTCGTGTCGGGCCTGATCGGCGTCGACTACACCGACGACGAGACCGTGTCGGCGCTGCAGCTCATCGGCTGCACGGTCGAGCAGCGCGACGGCGGCTGGGCCGTGACCGCGCCGTCGTGGCGCCCCGACCTCACCGACAAGTGGACCCTGGCCGAAGAGGTCGCGCGCATCGAGGGCTACGACCGCATTCCGTCGGTGCTGCCGACCCCGCCGTCGGGTCGCGGCCTCACCGCCGCGCAGCAGGGGCGTCGTCGCGTGTCGAACGCCCTGGCCGCCGCGGGTTTCGTCGAGACGCCGTCGTTCCCGTTCACGACCGAGGAGCAGAACGCCCTGCACGGTTCGCCGTCGGGTGACACGCTGCCCAGCGTCAAGCTCGCGAACCCCCTCGACGGTCTCGCGCCGTTCCTGCGACGCTCGCTCGTGCCGGCGCTTCTGCAGGTGGCGCACCGCAACGTCTCGCGCGGCATCGTCGACCTCGCGCTGTTCGAGGTCGGAACCGTGTTCCTGCCCAAGCCCGGCGTGCAGTACGGCACCGCGTCGGTGCCGCCGCTGGCGGTGCGTCCGGATGCCGCGACGCTCGCGGCTCTCGATGCCTCGATCCCGCCGCAGCGGCGGCACGTCGCCGTGCTGCTCACCGGACACACCGTGCCGAAGCAGCCCGGGCAGGCGGCGATCGCGGCCGACCTCGCGGACGCCGTCGACGCCGTGCGCGTGCTGGCTGCGGCTGCCGGTCTCGACATCGAGCTCGTGCAGGCGCAGCGCGCCGCCCTGCACCCGGGGCGCACGGCGCGCGTGCTCGCCGGAGGGGCCGACATCGGCTACGTCGGCGAACTGCTGCCCGCCGTCTCGGCGGCCGCCGACCTGCCGGGTCGTGTGCTCGTGGCCGAGCTCGACCTCGACGCGATGCTCGAGCTCGCCCAGGCGCGCGTGGTCGCGGCATCCCTCTCCGGGTTCCCCGCCGCCACGCAGGATGTCTCGCTGACCCTGCCCGTCGAGGTGTCGGCGGGTGCCGTGCGGGCGGCGCTGCTGGAGGGTGGCGCACCGCTGCTCGAAGGTGCCCGCCTGGTCGACGACTACCGCGGGCCGGGCCTCGCCGAGGGCGCGAAGAGTCTGACGTTCGCGCTGCGGTTCCGCGCCGACGACCGCACGCTCACCGCGGCCGAGGCCACCGAGGCGAAGCTCGCCGGTGTCGCCGTCGCCGCCGACCGTTTCGGCGCGGCGATCCGCGACTGAGCTCTCTCCACGCCGAAGCGCCGCACGGTCCGCCGCGCGGCGCTTCGGCGTTGAGCCACCCGGAAGCGAACGGGTCGATTTGCCCGTCTGCCCGCGGGGCCGCTACCCTCGCCACATGTCGTCGAACACCGTGCGCACCGAGGAGCTCTTCGTGAGCACCGGTGGCGAGCGTCGACGTCGGGTCACGCGCCGACTCTCGGCGACCTCGTAAACCCGCCGACGGTCGGGCATGCGGGCGTCGCCGCCCCGGTTCACGCTGATACAGCACAGTCCCGACTCCTAAGGTAGAAACATGACCCTCTCGGTCGCCGTCTCCGGCGCTTCCGGCTACGCGGGCGGCGAGATCCTGCGCCTGCTCGCCGCCCACCCCGATGTCGAGGTCCGCACGGTCACCGCGCACTCCAGCGCCGGCCAGCCCCTCGTCGCCCATCAGCCGCACCTGCGTTCGCTCGCGCACCTCGAGTTGCAGGCCACCACGCCCGAGGTGCTCGCCGGGCACGACGTGGTCTTCCTCGCCCTCCCGCACGGACAGTCGGCGCAATACACCGATGCCCTGGCCGACACCCCGCTCGTCATCGATGCCGGCGCCGACCACCGGCTCACCTCGCCCGACGACTGGGCGGCCTTCTACGGCGGGGAGCACCCCGAGCCGTGGGCGTACGGCGTACCCGAACTCAGCGTCGACGGCGTCAAGCAGCGCGAGCACCTTCGCGGCGCGACGCGCATCGCCGCACCGGGATGCAACGCCTCCACCGTCGCGCTGTCGCTCGCCCCGGGTGTCGCCGCCGGCGTGATCGACGCGGGCGACATCGTGTCGGTGCTCGCCGTCGGCCCGAGCGGTGCCGGCAAGGCGGCCAAGACCAACCTCCTGGCCAGCGAGATCCTCGGCACCGCGAACCCGTATGCCGTCGGCGGCACACATCGCCACATTCCCGAGATCCGGCAGGCCCTGGCCGCCGCGGGGGCACCGGCCGATGGCATCCGCATCTCTTTCACTCCCGTGCTCGTGCCGATGGCGCGCGGCATCCTCGCCACCTCGACCGCCCCGATCCAGGGCGACGCGACGGATGCCGAGATCCGCGCCGCGTGGGAGACCGCCTACGCCGACGAGCCGTTCGTCGAGCTGCTGCCCGCGGGCGTCTTCCCGCGCACGGCCGACGTGCTGGGCGCGAACATCGCCTCGCTCGGTCTCGCGATCGACCGGGCCGCGAACCGCGTCATCGTCGTCGCCGCGGTCGACAACCTCGTCAAGGGCACCGCCGGAGCCGCGGTGCAGTCCATGAACATCGCGCTGGGTCTCGCCGAGACCACCGCCCTCCCCGTGAACGGAGTCGCCCCGTGAGTGTGACCGCCCCCGCCGGATTCGAAGCGGCCGGAGTCGCCGTCGGACTGAAGTCGACCGGCGCGCGTGACGTCGCCCTCGTCGTCAACCGCGGCCCCCTCAAGGTGGGCGCCGCCGTTTTCACGTCCAACCGTGCGAAGGCCAATCCGATCCTGTGGTCGGAGCAGGTCGTGAAAGACGGTGTCGTGGAGGCCGTGGTGCTGAACTCGGGCGGTGCGAACTGCTTCACCGGGTCGTTCGGATTCCAGACCACGCATCAGACCGCCGAACGAGCCGCCGAGCTCCTCGGCGTCGGGGCGGGCGACGTCGTCGTGTGCTCGACGGGGCTCATCGGCACCGGTGACGAGGAGTTCCGCGCCAAGGTGCTCCAGGGCGTCGAGGAGGGCGTGGCTGCACTGTCCGCCGACGGCGGCGAGAACGCGTCGCTCGCCATCATGACCACCGACTCCCAGCCCAAGCGCGCCGTCCACGTCGGCGACGGCTGGTCGATCGGCGGCATGGCCAAGGGTGCGGGCATGCTCGCACCGGGCTTGGCCACGATGCTCGTCGTGATCACCACCGACGTCGTTCTCGACACGGCGGAGGCGGATGCCGCGCTCCGCGCCGCCACGCGCGTGAGCTTCGACCGGCTGGATTCCGACGGCTGCATGTCGACCAACGACCAGGTCACGCTGATGGCGAGCGGGGCCAGTGGCATCCACCTTCCGGCCGACGAGTTCGCCGCGGCCCTCACTGCCGTGTGCGACGACCTCGCCGCGCAGCTGCAGGGCGACGCCGAGGGCGCGAGCCACGACATCACCATCCGGGTCGTCAACGCCGCGAGCGAGGACGACGCCGTCGAGGTGGGCCGCTCGATCGCGCGGAACAACCTGTTCAAGGCCGCGATCTTCGGTAATGACGCGAACTGGGGCCGCGTACTCGCCGCCATCGGCACGACCGACGCGGCGTTCGACCCGTACGACGTGGACGTCTGGATGAACGGCGTGCGCGTATGCACGGCCGGCGGCCCCGACCGCCCCCGAGAAGACGTCGACCTCACGCCGCGCGCGACCGACCTCGTCGTCGACCTGCGCGTCGGCGAGGCATCGGCCACCATCCGCACGAACGACCTCACGCACGAGTACGTCCACGAGAACAGCGCCTACTCCTCATGACACACGTCGACCTCCAAGACACCGATCCGGCCGAAGCCAGCGAACGGGCGATCACCCTCGTCGAGTCGCTGCCGTGGGTGCGCAAGTATCGCGACCAGGTCGTGGTGGTGAAGTACGGCGGCAACGCGATGGTCAGCGATGAGCTGCAGGACGCATTCGCCGCCGACATCGCCTACCTGCGCTACGTCGGGGTCAAGCCCGTCGTGGTGCACGGCGGCGGTCCCCAGATCTCGTCGATGCTCAACCGGCTCGAGATCCCCAGCGAGTTCCGCGGCGGCTACCGGGTCACCTCGACCGAGGCGATCGGCGTCGTGCGCATGGTGCTCACCGGCCAGATCAACCCACAGCTCGTGGCGAAGGTCAACGCGCACGGGCCGCTCGCCACGGGCCTCAGCGGGGAGGATGCCGGCCTGTTCGGCGGGCGCCGTCGCGGCGTCGTCGTCGACGGGGTCGAGCACGACCTCGGCCGAGTGGGCGATGTCGTCACCGTCGACCCGCAGCCTGTGCTCGACCACCTCGCCGCGGGACGCGTGCCGATCGTCTCGAGCATCGCGCCCGACCTCGACCACCCCGGCACGTCGTTGAACGTGAACGCGGATGCCGCCGCCGCGGCGCTGGCCGTTGCGCTGAACGCCAAGAAGCTCGTCGTGCTGACCGACGTGCCCGGGCTCTACGCGGACTGGCCGAACCGTGACTCGCTCGTGTCGCACCTCACCTCCACGGAACTGCGCGGCATGCTCCCGAAGCTGGAGTCGGGAATGATCCCGAAGATGCAGGCCTGCCTCGACGCGGTCGAGGGGGGCGTGCCGACGGCCGCCATCATCGACGGACGCGTACCGCACTCGGTGCTCGTCGAACTGTTCACCAGCAAGGGAATCGGAACGGAGGTGGTCGCGTGAACGCGGACACGACTCAGAAACCCACGACGACGCGCGCCCCGTGGCAGGAGGACGCCGGTCGCGACCTCGTGCGCAGCTTCGGCGACCGCATGGCGCTGTTCGTGCGCGGGCAGGGTGCCTACGTCTGGGACGGCGACGACAAGAAGTACCTCGACTTCCTCGCCGGCATCGCCGTCAACGCCCTCGGTCACGCCCACCCGGTCTTCGTCGAGGCGCTGACCGCGCAGGCGTCGACGCTGTCGCACGTGTCGAACTACTTCGCCACCCCGCCGCAGCTCGCGATGGCCGCGCGCCTCAAGCGTCTCGCGGGCACGGGGGAGTCGGGCCGGGTGTACTTCGGCAATTCCGGCGCCGAGGCGAACGAGGCCGCGTTGAAGCTCGCGCGGCTGCACGGGCGCGGCACCGACCGCACCCGCGTCCTGACGCTGAAGGGCGGCTTCCACGGCCGCACGATGGGCGCGCTGGCCCTCACCGGCAAGCCCGCACTCCAGGCCGACTTCCTGCCGATGGTCCCGGGTGTCGAGCACATCGACGCCACGATCGAGGCGCTCGAAGCCGCGATGGACGAGCGCGTCGCCGCCCTGCTCGTCGAGCCCATCCAGGGTGAGGCCGGCGTGGTCGAACTGCCCGAGGGCTACCTGCAGGCCGCGCGCGAGGTCACCGCGCGACACGGCGCGCTGCTGATCGTCGACGAGATCCAGACCGGCGCGGGCCGCACCGGCGCCTGGTTCGGGTTCCAGCACGCCGGCATCACGCCTGACGCGATCACCGTGGCCAAGGGCATCGGCGGCGGCTTCCCCATCGGGGCACTCATCACCTTCGGGGCCGCGAGCGACCTGTTCTTCCCCGGAACCCACGGCTCGACCTTCGGCGGCAACGCCTTGGGCACCGCCGTCGGTGGCGCGGTGCTGCAGGAGATCGAATCGGCGGGCCTCGTCGAGAACGCCGCCCGTCGCGAGGCGCAGCTGCGCGAGGGCATCGCCGCGCTGGGATCGCCGCTGGTCGGCGGCGTCCGCGGCCGCGGCCTGCTGCTGGGCATCGGTCTCACGAGCCCCGTCGCCAAGGCCGTCGTTGCCGCAGCGCAAGAGCACGGCTTGATCGTCAACGCCGCGAACGACGACAGTATCCGCATCGCCCCGCCCTTGACGATCGGGGATGCCGAGGTGGCCGACTTCCTCGCGCTCTTCGGCGCCGCGCTCGCCACCGTCTCCGATGCCCTGATCCTCGAAGGAGCCCCCGCGTGACCCGCCACCTGCTGCGTGACGACGACCTGACCCCGGCCGAACAGGCCGAGATCCTCGACCTCGCGATCGAGCTGAAGAAGGACCGCTGGGCGCAGAAGCCGCTCGAGGGGCCTCAGACGGTCGCGGTGATCTTCGACAAGTCGTCCACTCGCACGCGTGTGTCGTTCGCGGTCGGGATCGCCGACCTCGGCGGATCGCCCCTGATCATCTCGACCGCCAACAGCCAGCTCGGCGGTAAAGAGACGCCCTCCGACACCGCGCGCGTGCTCGAGCGCCAGGTGGCCGCGATCGTGTGGCGCACGTACGCGCAGGCGGGCCTCGAAGAGATGGCGCGCGGCACCCGCGTGCCGGTCGTCAACGCGCTCAGCGACGACTTCCACCCCTGCCAGCTGCTCGCCGATCTTCTCACCATCCGCGAGCACAAGGGCGAGCTGAAGGGGCTGACGCTGTCGTTCTTCGGCGACGGCCAGAGCAACATGGCCCACTCCTACGTGCTCGCCGGCGTCACCGCCGGCATGCACGTGCGTGTCGCCGCCCCCGCCGACTATGCGCCCCGCGCCGACGTGATCGCGGATGCCGAGCGCATCGCCGCCTCCACCGGCGGATCGATCACCCTGACCGCCGACCCCGAGGCCGCGGCATCCGGAGCCGACGTCGTGGTCACCGACACCTGGGTGTCGATGGGCAAGGAAGAGGAGAAGATCGCACGCATCCGCGATCTGGGCGGATTCAAGGTCACCACCGACCTCATGACCCGCGCGGCCTCCGACGCCATCTTCATCCACTGCCTGCCCGCCGACCGCGGATACGAGGTGGACGCCGAGGTGATCGACGGGCCGCAGAGCGTGGTGTGGGACGAGGCCGAGAACCGACTCCACGCCCAGAAGGCGCTGCTGGTGTGGCTGCTGCGTCAGCAGTGACCTCCTCGCCGATCGGTCGGGCCTGGGCACGTTTCGACGGCCCGGGCCGACTGGTCGGCATCGATCTCGCGCGCGGTCTCGCCGTGCTCGGGATGCTGGCCGCGCACCTGCTCGACACCGAACGCCGTCTCACCATCGACCCCGAGACCTGGGTCACGCTGGTGAACGGCCGATCGTCGATCCTGTTCGCCACTCTCGCGGGCGTCTCGATTGCCCTGGTGACGGGAGGACCCCGGCCGCTTGCGCCGGAGCGTCGTCCTCGCGCTGCGGCGCGCCTGGCGCTGCGCGGGGCGCTGCTGTGGGTGATCGGAATGCTGCTGGTGGCCACCGGCGTGCCGGTCTACGTCATCCTGCCCGCCTACGCGCTGCTGTTCGTGCTGGCCCTGCCGTTCCTCGGGATGCGGCCGCGGGGGCTGTTCGCGACCGCGGGGGCGCTGGCGCTGGTGATGCCGTGGCTCCAGCCCGTGCTCGACGCCGCCCCCCTGTGGGCCGGGCGGGCGGGCGCGGAGATCGACGCGGCGCTCGGCTGGCATTACCCCTTCACCGTCTGGATCGCGTATCTGCTGGCGGGGATGGGCGTTGGACGGCTCGATCTGCGGCGGGTGGAGGTGCAGGGCGCTCTCGTCATGGCGGGCGGGGCACTGATGCTGTTCGGCTATGGCGCGGCCCTCTTCACGGCGCCGGTCGCGGCCGGCAATCGCTACCTGGCGGCCGTGCTGACGGCGGAGGATCACTCGCAGGGGCTGTGGGAGGTGATCGGCTCGGGCGGGTTCGCTCTCGTGGTGATCGGCGTGTGCCTGCTGCTGTGCCGCACCCCGCTGCGGTGGCCGGCCGTGCCGCTGCGGGCGGTGGGCTCGATGCCGCTCACGGCGTACGTGCTGCAGCTCGTGGTGTGGGCGATCGTCGCGCTCGCCCTGCTCGGCGACACGGGCGACCTCTTCGGCATCCGGGAGGCGGGGCTGTTCGTGCCCCTCACCGTGGGCCTCGTCATCGGGTGCACGGCTTGGGCGCTCACCCTCGGACGCGGGCCGCTCGAGTGGGTGATCGACGCGGTGGTGCGTCTCGTCGTCGGGCGCGACCGGGATGCCGATAGCCCGGCTCCTGGCTCCGGCGGTGTCGGCGGCCCTCGGTAGGCTGGGAGCATGAGTCACGAGAACGGTCAGACGACGAACGAGGGCGCCCTGTGGGGGGCCCGTTTCTCGGGTGGACCGTCTCCCGAACTGGCGGCGCTGAGCCGTTCGACCCACTTCGACTGGGACCTCGCGCTCTACGACATCGCCGGTTCGCACGCGCACGCCGCCGCCCTCGAGGCCGCGGGCTATCTCACCGCCGACGAAGCGCGGATCATGCACGACGGCCTCGACGAGCTCGCCGCGCGCGTGCGCGACGGGTCGCTCGTCGCGGCTCCCGGCGACGAAGACGTGCACGGCGCCCTCGAGCGGGTGCTCATCGAGACCGTGGGCGCCGCCGTCGGCGGCAAGCTCCGCGCCGGCCGCAGCCGCAACGACCAGATCGCCACCCTCGTGCGGCTGTATCTGCTCGATCACGCCCGCACCATCACGCGCGAGGTGCTGCGCCTCGTCGACGCGCTCGTGGCCCAGGCCGAGGCGCACGAGGGCGCCATCATGCCCGGGCGCACCCACCTGCAGCACGCGCAGCCGGTGCTGCTCGCTCACCATCTGCAGGCTTACGGCTGGGCGTTCACACGCGGCATCGAACGCCTGCGCGACTGGTCGGCGCGCGCATTGGTCTCGCCCTACGGCGGCGGCGCCCTGGCCGGGGCCACCCTCGGGCTCGACCCGCAGCTCGTGGCCGACGAGCTGGGTCTCGCTCGTCCCGCCGAGAACTCCCTCGACGGCACCGCCTCGCGCGACGTGGTCGCCGAGTTCGCGTTCATCACCGCGATGATCGGCGTCGACCTGTCGCGTCTGTCCGAAGACATCATCCTGTGGAACACGCGCGAGTTCGGCTTCGTCACCCTCGACGATGCGTACTCGACCGGGTCGAGCATCATGCCGCAGAAGAAGAACCCCGACATCGCCGAGCTCGCACGCGGCAAGGCGGGGCGCCTCATCGGCAACCTGTCGGGACTGCTCGCGACCCTCAAGGGCCTGCCGCTGGCGTACAACCGCGACCTGCAAGAAGACAAGGAGCCCGTCTTCGACTCCGTGCGCACCCTCGAGCTCGTGCTCCCGGCCTTCTCGGGAATGATCGCGACCCTGCGTTTCCACACCGACCGCATGGCAGAGCTCGCCCCGGAGGGGTTCTCGCTCGCCACCGATGTCGCCGAATGGCTCGTGCGTCAGGGGGTCGCCTTCCGCGACGCCCACGAGATCTCGGGCGCCCTGGTGCGGGCGTGCGAGGAGCGCGAGATCGGCCTCGAAGACGCCGACGACGCCCTGCTGGCGTCCGTGTCGCCGTCGCTGACTCCCGCCGTACGCGAGGTGCTCACGATCGAGGGTTCGGTCGCCAGCCGCACGGGCGCGGGCGGCACGGCCCCGGACCGCGTGCGCGAGCAGCGAGAAGAACTCGTGGCGCGTGCGCAGGCGGCGGCGCGTACCCTCATCGCGTAGGTATCAGTCTTTTGCTTATCACGCGGAGAAAATAAGTGATAAGCTTATGTCATGACCGTCGCGGTGATCGCCGACATCGTCGCTTCCCGGCGGCTCGACGATCGCGCCGCCGCCCAGCGGCAGATCGCACGGGTCATCGAGCACGTCCAGACCGACCTGCCGGTGGCGCGCCGACCGCTCACCGCGACCGTCGGTGACGAACTGCAGGGGGAGTACGCACGCCTCGACGATGCGCTCGCCTCCCTCCTGCTGGTGCGTCTCGCCCTGCCCGACGACATCGACTGCCGCTTCGGGGTGGGCGTGGGCGAGGTGCGTCCCATCGCCCTCGACGACCGCACCGTGCCCGAGGGGCCGGCGTGGTGGGCGGCGCGCCAGGCCGTCGAGACCGTCGAGCGGATGCAGCAGCGCGCCGCGCCGTTCGCGCGCACGTGGATCACCGCCGCCGAGGGGGAGGATGCCGCCATGGTCGATACCGTCACCATCGCCACGGCGTACGCCCTCGCGCGCGATCAGCTCGTCTCGGCGATGAGCGAGCGCACGCGGCGTCTGACCGGCGGGCGGTGCCTCGGGCGTTCGCAGCGCGATCTCGCGGAGGGCGAGGGCATCAGCCAGTCGGCGGTGTCGCAGGCGCTCGCCTCCGCCGGATCGGCCGCGATCGTCGAGGGCTTCGCCGTGCTGACGAGGGGAGCGCGCGCATGATCGCGGCGGGCCTGCTGCTGCTCGCCGTGGGCGCGGTCGATCTGCTGCGTCAGATGATCCGCGCGCGACGCGGAGTGGCTTTCGCGGTCGCCGGCGTTCTGCTCGTCGTCGTGGCGGCGGGTCTCGACGCCGTCGTCGCCGGTGCGCTCGCCGTCGCCGTCGCCGCGATCTGGACGTGGGTGGTCCCCGAGCAGGGACCCGCCCGTGCGGGGCTGTGGCCGGTCGCGCTACTGGCGCTCGCCGCCGCGGCGTGCGTCGTGGTCGCTCCCGGGCGGGCGCGCCCCGGCATCCTGGGTGAGCTGTGGGCGTCGTATCGACCGGGCGAGACCGTGTCGGCCGATGTGGTGGTGCTCGTGATCGGGTGCCTGGTCTTCCTGCTCGAATCGGGCAACGCCGTGGTGCGCATCGCGCTGCGCTCCGAGATGGGCGCCCGCGAGACGCCCGACGAGGCCGCAGCGCCGACGCTGAAGGGTGGCCGGCTCATCGGACCGCTGGAGCGCATCCTCGTCTTCGCGCTCACGCTGGCAGGCGCCTACACCCTCATCGCGGCCGTGCTGGCGGCCAAGGGCATCGTGCGCTTTCCCGAGATCTCGCGCGACGGCGACGGCGGCGACCGCGCGGAGTACTTCCTCATCGGCAGCCTCGTGAGCTGGGTGGCCGCTCTCGCGGCGGCGTTCCTGGTGTCGTGGGGCATCGCCCCCGGCTGACGCGGCACGCTCGGCCCCGCGGCACGGGTCGCATCCTCACGGCAGCCGGGCGGGTGGCATCCGGAGCCCGAAAGTCCCGCTGATACCCTCGTCTCGTGTCTGCACCGATCGACGCGGCGCCCGTGAGCGCCCTGCATCCCGCCAACGACCCGACCTTCGACAACGTCTGGGACGAGCTGGTGTATCGCGGACTCATCCACGTCTCGACCGACGAGAACGAGCTGCGGGAGCTCCTCGGCGGCGACCCGATCGTGTTCTACTGCGGCTTCGACCCGACCGCGCCGAGCCTGCACCTGGGAAACCTCGTGCAGCTGCTCACCATGCGCCGCCTGCAGCTCGCCGGACACCGTCCCCTCGGCCTCGTCGGCGGCTCGACGGGTCTGGTGGGCGACCCGCGGCCCACCGCCGAGCGCACGCTGAACACGCGTGAGACGGTCGCCGAGTGGGTGGCGCGCCTGCGCGCGCAGGTCGAACGTTTCCTGAGCTTCGAGGGCGACAACGCCGCCCGTATGGTCAACAACCTCGACTGGACGGCGCCGCTCAGCGCCATCGACTTCTTGCGCGAGATCGGCAAGCACTTCCGCGTCGGCACGATGCTGAAGAAGGATGCCGTCAGCGCGCGCCTGAACTCCGAGGCGGGTATCAGCTACACCGAGTTCAGCTACCAAATCCTGCAGGGCATGGACTACCTGGAGCTGTACCGGCAGTACGGCTGCGTGCTGCAGACCGGCGGCAGCGACCAGTGGGGCAACCTCACCAGTGGCACCGACCTCGTGCGCAAGGTCGAGGGGGCCTCGGTCCACGCCATCGGCACGCCGCTCATCACGAACAGCGACGGCACGAAGTTCGGCAAGAGCGAGGGCAACGCCATCTGGCTGGATGCCGAGATGTGCAGCCCGTGGGTGATGTACCAGTTCTGGCTGAACACCGACGACCGCGACGTGGTCGAGCGCCTGAAGGTGTTCACCTTCCTCACGCGCGCCGAGATCGAGGAGTACGCGGGACTCGTCGAGACCGAGCCCTTCCGCCGCGCGGCGCAGAAGCGCCTGGCCCGCGAGGTCGTCACGACCGTGCACGGGGTCGAGGCGACGGAGGCCGTGATCGCGGCGACCGAGGCGCTCTTCGGTCAGGGCGATGTGACGGCTCTGGATGCCACGGTGCTGCGCACGGCGCTCGAGGAGCTGCCGCACGCGACGGTCGACGCGGGCAGTACGGTGCTCGAGGCGCTCACCGCGACGGGTCTGTCGTCGAGCCTCAGCGACGCCCGCCGCGCGATCGCCCAGGGCGGCGTCACGCTCGACGGCGCGAAGGTCACGAGCGACGATCAGGTCGTCGAGGGGACGCTCCCCGGCGGGGTCTCGGTGCTGCGGCGCGGCAAGAAGACGCTCGCGGGGCTGTTCCTCAGCTGACATGCCGTTCACCGTCAGCCACGCGGTCGTCGCGCTGCCCTTCCTGCGCACGCCGCTCGTGCCGGCGGCGATCGCGATCGGGGCGATGACCCCCGACCTGCCGCTGTTCCTGCGCGGCATCGTGCCCGGCTATGCCGTGACGCACGATCTCGCGTGGCTGCCCGTGACGGTGATCATGGCGTTCGTGCTGCTGCTCGTGTGGCGGTGCGTCCTGCGCCCCGCGACGCGCGAGCTGGTACCGCGGCGCATCGCCGAACGACTGCCCGACGAGTGGGATGCCGGAGCCCTCGCGGCCGCACGCGAGACGCTGAGCGGGGGAGTGGTCGGCATCCTGTGGCTCGTGCTCTCGCTCGCCCTCGGCGTGGTCACGCACGTCGCCTGGGACTTCTTCACCCACGAGGGCCGGGCGGGCGATGCGCTGTTCCCCGCTCTCGAGCAGCAATGGGGTCCGCTGCTGGGCGTGAAGTGGCTGCAGTACGGTTCGGGAGTGTTCGGGCTCGTGGGGCTCGGGATCTTCGGTCTGTGGTGGCTCTCGCGGCGGCGGGCGCAGTCGGTCGGCCGGGTGCTTCCGGATGCCGTGCGAGTGACGTGGTGGCTGTCGTTGCCGCTCGCGCTGGTCGTGGCTTCCGTCGTCGCGCTCGCCGTCGAGGGCGGCTTCGGCGCCGAGTACACGCCCACGCACCTCGTCTACGGCGTGCTGGTGAAGGTCGCGGCCGCCTGGGGCGTGGCAACCGTGCTGCTGGCCGTGCTGGTGCAGATGCGGCGGCGCGCGGCGGCCGGGCACGAGGTCGCGTAACGCAGCGGTGGCCGAGCCTGTCGAAGCCTCCGCGGTCGGGGGGTTCGGTCCCTTCGACGGGCTCAGGGACCTGGGGCGGCTGCGCCGAGAACGTACGCGATTGTCGAGGATGTACGCGATTGTGACCCAACGAGTGCGTCGTCGACGAACGCGTGCGGTCTCGGCGGGGAAGCGCGCCCGCCCGCGGGTCACGCCGGGCGGCGGGACGGGCGACGGGTAGACTCGGGTCTCGTTATGACGAAGGCGGGAGACTCGGTGTCGGCGAGCACGAAGGGCACGAAGAAGGGCGCAGACGAGGTCATCCTCGGCCCCACCGGACGCCCCTACCAGGGGTTCCCCACCCCGAAACCGCTCGATGGACACGGCCCCGCCCGCATCATCGCTCTGTGCAACCAGAAGGGCGGCGTCGGCAAGACGACGACCACCATCAACCTCGCGGCCTCCCTGGCCGGCTACGGCCGACGGGTGCTGGCGATCGACTTCGACCCGCAGGGTGCGCTGTCGGCGGGTCTCGGCATCCAGACGCACGACGCCGCGACCATCTACGACCTGCTGCTCGACACCAAGCGCGACCCGCACGAGGTGATCGTGCGCACGCGCGTCGAGGGTCTCGACGTCATCCCGGCCAACATCGACCTCTCGGCCGCCGAGGTGCACCTGGTCAACGAGGTCGCCCGCGAGACGATCCTCGCCCGGGTGCTGCGCAAGGTCGCGGCCGATTACGACGTCATCCTCATCGACTGCCAGCCCTCGCTCGGCCTGCTCACCGTGAACGCGCTGACCGCGGCGCACGGCGTGCTGATCCCTCTCGAGTGCGAGTTCTTCGCCCTGCGCGGTGTCGCTCTGCTGGTGGAGACCATCGACAAGGTGCGCGACCGCCTGAACCCGGCGATCGAGCTCGACGGCGTTCTCGCCACGATGTACGACCCCCGCACGCTGCACTCGCGCGAGGTGCTCGAGCGCGTGGTCGAGGCGTTCGGCGACGACGTGCTCGAGACCGTCATCGGCCGCACGGTGAAGTTCCCGGATGCCTCGGTCTCGGGCATGCCCATCACGGAGTTCGCGCCCGAGCACGCCGCCGCCCAGGCCTACCTGCGGTTGGCGCGGGAGCTGGTCGCGCGTGGCGCCGTCGCCTGACGACACCCTCTCACCGGTGCCTGTCGGCGCGCCCGTGGCCGCGGCGGGTTCCGGGGGCTTCGACGGGCTCAGCCCCCTCGCGTCCGAGGCCTTCGAGCCGCAGTCGGTCCCTGAGCCGCAGTCGGTCCCCGAGCCGCAGTCGGTCCCTGAGCCTGTCGAAGGGTCCGACGCTCCGGCGCCCGACGGCTTCCGCGTCAGCCTTCCCGTCTTCGACGGGCCGTTCGACCTGCTGCTCACGCTCATCTCGCGCGCCGAGCTCGACATCACCGAGGTCGCGCTCAGCCGCGTCACCGACGAGTTCATCGCCTACCTGCGCGCGATGGGTCCCGAGGGCGACCTCGACGAGGCGAGCGAGTTCCTCGTCGTCGCCGCGACCCTTCTCGACATGAAGATCGCGGGGCTCCTCCCGCAGGGTGAACTCGTGGATGCCGAGTCCGTGGCGCTTCTGGAAGCGCGCGACCTGCTGTTCGCCCGTCTGCTGCAGTACCGCGCGTTCAAAGAGGTGTCGGCGTGGTTCGCCCGCTGCCTGCAGCGGGAAGATAGGCGGCACACCCGCACCGTGCGGCTCGACGAGAAGTACCGCAGCGCCGTGCCGGAGCTGAAGTGGACGCTCAGCGCCGACGACTTCGCGGCCCTCGCCGTGGTCGCGATGGCCCCGAAGCAGGTGCCCACCGTCGGCCTCGACCACCTGCACGCCCCGCTCGTCAGCATCCGCGAGCAGGCCGCGATCGTCGTGACGCTGCTGCGCTCGGCCGGAACGCTGAACTTCCGCGACCTCGTCGCCGGCGTCACCGAGACCGGTGTCGTCGTCGCCCGCTTCCTCTCGATCCTCGAGCTGTACCGCCACGCCGCCCTGTCGTTCGAGCAACTCGAACCGCTGGGTGAACTGACCCTGCGCTGGACCGCCGAGCGGTGGTCGGAAGAGAACCTCGCCGCCCTGGGAGCCGACTATGACCGCTGAATCCGTGACCCCGCTCGACCGCGTGCCCGACGCCGCGCCCGCCGGCTCGGCTTCCGCCGACGCCGCGATGGCCGACGCCCTCCCGCTCCGCCGCAGATGCCCCCGGCCGCGCGCCGGCCCCGAACTCTGCGCCTCGCCCGAGCGATGCGGCATCCGTCGCCCGTCGTCTCGAGGCGATCCTGCTCGTCGTCGATGAACCGCAGAGCCTCGTGAGCCTCGCCGCGGCCGTCGGCGCGCCGGTTGCGGCCGTCCGCCAGGCTGTCGAGGGTCTCGTCGCCGACTACGACGGCGAGACCGGGGGACCGGTCCGCGGCTTCGAGCTCCGCGAGGTCGGCGGGGGCTGGCGGCTGTACGTGCGCGAGGAGCACGACGATGTCGTGTCGGAGTTCGTCAACACCCAGGCGCCCTCACGCCTGTCGCAGGCGGCGCTGGAGACCCTGGCGGTCATCGCGTACAAACAGCCCGTCACGCGCGGGCAGGTGGCATCCATCCGCGCCGTGAACGTCGACTCGGTCGTGCGGACGCTGCTGGCCCGCGGTCTCATCACCGAGGTGTTCACCGACCCCGACACGGGCGCCATCCACTACGGCACCACCGACCAGCTGCTGGTGCACCTCGGCATCAACTCGCTCGACGAGCTGCCCCACATCTCGCCGTTGCTCGACGACGGCGCCGACGGATTCGACGGAGAGGTCCTGAAATGAACGATGACGCTTCGACAGGCTCAGCGACCGGGGGCTCCGGCTCAGCGACCGGGGGCACCGGCTCGGCGAGCGACGACGGCATCCGCCTGCAGAAGGTCTTGGCCAACGCCGGGGTCGCGTCGCGCCGCGTCGCCGAGCAGATGATCGTCGAGGGGCGGGTGCGCGTCAACGGCGAGACGGTGACCGAGCTCGGCCGCCGCATCCACCCCGAGACCGACCTCGTCGACGTCGACGGCACCGCGATCCAGCTCGACGAGTCGAAGCGCTACGTCATCCTCAACAAGCCCACCGGTGTGGTCAGTTCGATGAACGACGACCGCGGGCGCCGCGACCTGCGCGAGTGGGCCGACCAGTGGGACGAGCGGCTCTACAACGTCGGACGCCTGGATGCCGACACCTCGGGCCTGCTCGTGCTCACCAACGACGGCGCCCTGGCGCACGTTCTGGCCCACCCGTCGTTCGGGGTGACGAAGGTGTACATCGCCAAGGTCGACGGGCAGGTGCTGCCGCAAACGATCCAGCGCCTGATCAAGGGCGTGGAGCTCGAAGACGGGCGGATCGCGGCCGACAAGGCGCGGCTGCTCGACTCCTCCCGCGGGGAGAGCCTGGTGGAGCTGACCCTGCACTCGGGCAAGAACCGCATCGTGCGTCGCATGATGGCCGAGGTGGGCCACCCGGTGATCGAACTGGTGCGACGGCAGTTCGGGCCCCTTCACCTGGGAACTCTCCCGGTGGGTAAGGCACGCGAGTTGACTAAAGTGGAACGCGGTGCCCTGCTCACACTGTCCCGTCGGGACGGTGACGCTCCCTCGGAGTGAGCCCGGTGGGCGTCTCGCGGTGCGTCCGACACCGCCCAGGGCAGCAGGAGACCCGATGACCGAACCGAACGGAACGTCCGCGCGCGCGGCCGCGCCTTTGGCGACCCGCACGAGCGGTACGGTGCGCGTGGTCGGTTCGGGACTGCTGGGCGCGAGCATCGGCCACGCCCTGAGTGCCCGCGGCGTCGACGTCGTGCTCGTCGACGCGTCGCCCGCGCAGTTGCGCCTGGCGATCGACTACGGGGCCGGCCGCGCCGAGCGCCCCGACGACCAGCCGTCGCTCATCGTGGTCGCCACGCCTCCCGACGTGATCGCCGACGTGGTGCAGCGCGAGCTGGAGGCGTTTCCGGATGCCGTCGTGACCGATGTGGCGAGTGTGAAGCTCGAGCCGCTGCGCACGCTGCGCGAGCGCGGCGTCGACCTGACGCACTACATCGGCTCGCACCCGATGGCCGGGCGCGAGCGCGGGGGAGCGATCTCCGCACGCGCCGACATCTTCATCGGTCGCCCGTGGGTGGTCTGCCGGGATGCCGAGACCTCCGCGCACGACCTCTCGCTCGTCGAGGGGCTCGCTCTCGACCTCGGCGCGACCCTGATCGAGATGACCCCCGAAGAGCACGACGAGTCGGTCGCGCTCATGTCGCACGTGCCGCAGCTGGTGGCGAGCCTGCTCGCCGGTCGGTTCGTCGAGGCGCCCGACGGGTCGCTCCGGCTCGCGGGCCAGGGTGTGCGCGACACGACGCGCATCGCGGCATCCGCCCCGGAGCTCTGGGTGCAGATCCTCGGCGCGAACGCTTCTCCCGTCGTCGCCGTGCTCGATGAGCTCGCCGCGGATCTCCGCGAGGTCGCCGACGCCCTGCGCGATCCCGACGTGCCGGGCGCGCGCCGCGCGGTCGCCGACACCATACGCCGCGGCAACGAGGGCGTGGAGCGCCTGCCCGGCAAGCACGGCCAGAACCGCCGTTTCGATACCTTCGTCGTCATGGTCGACGACACCTCCGGCCAGCTGGGCCGCCTCTTCGGCGAACTCGGCGACCTCGACGTCAACGTCGAAGACCTGCGCCTCGAGCACTCGCCCGGAGCACCGTTCGGCCTCGCCGAGATCAGCGTCGTGCCGGGCGCCGTCCGGCGCGCCGTCGACGGACTCCAGCAGCGCGGATGGCGGATTGCGAGCACCACCCATGACTGAACGCCTCTCGACCCCCGCACCCACCGGGCCGGCTTCCGCGGCGCCCGCGGAGGGCTCCGCGCCCGGCGGCTCGGCATCCGATGCCCCCGTCGTCGTCGCGATCGACGGTCCCGCCGGCAGCGGCAAGTCGAGCGTGTCGAAGGCCGCGGCCGTGCGACTCGGCTACGGCTTCCTCGACACCGGTGCCGCTTACCGCGCACTGGCCTGGCACGCGCTCGAGCACGGGGTCGACACCTCGGACTCCACCGCTGTGCTCGAGGTCTTCGGCGACTTCGACTACGCCATCTCGCTCGACACCGACCACCGGTGGGTGCGCGTCGGCACGACGGACGTGACCGCCGCGATCCGCGAGCCCCGCGTGACCGACGCGGTGAGCGGCGTGGCCCGCGTCGCGCCCGTGCGCAAGGCCGTGAACGAGCTGTTCCGCCGGCTCGTGGCCTCCTCGGGTCTTTCCGGCGTGGTGGTCGAAGGACGCGACATCACCACGGTGGTGTACCCCGATGCGCCCGTGCGCATCCTGCTGACCGCGGCTCCCGAGGTGCGGGCCGCGCGCCGCAGCAAAGAACTCACGAATCAGGATGCCGCCGCGGTCGCGGCTGCCCTGCATCGGCGCGACGCCGCCGATTCCACGGTCGTCGACTTCCTCACCGCCGCCCCCGGCGTCGAGGTCGTCGACTCGACCCACCTCGATTTCGCACAGACCGTCGACGCCGTGCTGAGCGTCGTCGAGACCACGATGGGAGCCCGCGATGGGCGTTGAAGACGAGTACGAAGGCGGGCCCGACCAGCTCGCCGAGAAGATGGAGAACCTCGACGAGGTGCTCGCCGAGCAGCGGGCCGAGGCGCTTCGCGCGGGCCTCGAGGACTTCGACCTCGACGAGGACGACGCGGCTCTCCTGGCGGGGCTGGCCTCGGGCGAGGGCGCGATCGAGTTCCTGCCGGCGCTGCCGGTGGTCGCGATCGTCGGGCGCCCGAACGTCGGCAAGTCGGCGCTGGTGAACCGCATCCTCGGCCGCCGCGAGGCCGTCGTCGAAGACACCCCCGGCGTCACGCGCGACCGCGTGACCTACAAGGCCGAGTGGCTCGACCGCCGCTTCTCGCTGGTCGACACCGGCGGCTGGGAGCCCGACGCGAAGGGCATCGACCGCTCGGTCGCAGCCCAAGCCGAGGTCGCGATCGACCTCGCCGACGTCGTGCTGTTCGTGGTGGATGCCACGGTGGGCGCGACCTCGACCGACGAGCACGTCGTGAAGCTGCTGCGCAAGAGCAAGAAGCCCGTCTTCCTGATCGCGAACAAGGTCGACGACGCCCGCCAGGAGCCCGAGGCCACGGCCCTGTGGAACCTGGGCCTCGGAGAGCCGCATCCGGTGTCGGCCATTCACGGCCGCGGCGTCGCCGACCTGCTCGACGAGCTGATGAAGGTGCTGCCCGAGGTCTCGGCGGTGGCGAAGTACGAGATCGGCGGACCGCGTCGCGTCGCGATCCTCGGCCGGCCGAACGTCGGCAAGTCGTCGCTGCTGAACAAGGCCGCCGGCGAAGAGCGCGTCGTCGTCAACGAGCTCGCGGGCACCACCCGTGACCCCGTCGACGAGGTCGTCGAGCTCGGCGGCAAGCTCTGGACGCTCGTCGACACCGCCGGCATCCGTCGTCGCGTGCACCTGTCGCAGGGCGCCGACTTCTACGCGTCGCTGCGCACCTCGACCGCGCTGGAGAAGAGCGAGGTCGCGGTCGTCGTGCTCGACGTCTCGCAGCCGATCAGCGTGCAGGACCTGAACATCATCGACCTCGTGCTCGAGTCGGGTCGCGCGCTCGTGCTGGCGTTCAACAAGTGGGATCGCCTGAACGACGACGACATGGAGAACCAGGACCGTCGCCGCTACCTCGAGCGCGAGATCGAGCAAGACCTGGCGCACGTCGCGTGGGCGCCGCGCGTGAACATCTCGGCGCGCACCGGCCGTCACCTCGACAAGCTCGTGCCGGCGCTCGAGACGGCGCTGGAGTCGTGGGACACCCGCATCCCCACGGGCAAGTTCAACGCCTTCCTGTCGGAGCTCGTCGCCGAGCACCCGCACCCGCTGCGCGGCGGCAAGCAGCCCCGCATCCTGTTCGGCACGCAGGCGGCGACGCGTCCGCCCACATTCGTGCTGTTCACGACCGGGTTCCTCGACCCGGGCTACCGCCGGTTCATCCAGCGACGCCTGCGCGAGATCTACGGCTTCGAGGGCTCGCCGATCGTGCTGAACATGCGCATCCGCGAGAAGCGCCAGCGCTGACGTCGGCCGCGACCAACGCCCCGGTCCCCGTGCGGGGGCCGGGGCGTTCGCGCGTCGGGGCCCGTCGCCCGCGCTTCACCGGCCGTCGAAGGGACCGGCGCCGGCGCTTCACCGACGGTCGGTTTGCGCTGAGGTCTTTGAGCGTGTCGAAGGCACCGGTACCTGCGCTTCATCCACCGTTGGCCGGCGCGGAGGTCCCTGAGCTCGTCGAAAGGACCGGTGTCGTCCGTCCCGGTGGCTTCGACGGGTTCACTCACCTGTGCGGTGGTGTCGTGGACGGCGCCGCCTCCCTCGTCGAAGCGAGATACCGTCTCGCGCGTGGGGGCGCCCCGCGGGCGTCCGCAAGCGCGGGCGTTTTGCCGCGCAGCCCCGATACTGTTCCCCGACGGTGCCGTCGTGGCATCCGGAATCGCACGGGAGACACGCATGACCCACGTCGCACCGCCCCTCGATCAGCCGCATCACGGCGCTCCGATCGGCGCAGCGGTGCGTCGAGGATTCGCGAAGTACGCCACGTTCCGCGGACGGGCGAGCCGAAGCGAGTACTGGTGGTGGGTGCTGTTCGCCGCCGTCGTCGGCAGCGTGCTGAACGCGCTGCCGACCCTGACCGACGGGGTGCGTCTCGAGGCCGACGGATCGCTGACGGTCACGGGTCCGCTCGGGATCATCCTCACGTTCGTCTGGGCGATCTGGGCGGTGGCGACGGTCATCCCGACGCTGGCGGTGCTCGTGCGGCGGCTGCACGACACCGGCCGGAGCGGGCTCTGGGTACTCATCGGGGTCGTGCCGCTCGTCGGCATCCTGGTGCTCGTGGTGTTCACGGTGCGGGGGCCGCGATCGGAGGGCGCGCGGTTCGACTGACGGGGCGGCGGTGTCGCCCGGCGTTGCGTCGCGCAGGTCCGCGGGGTGTCACGACCGCAGCCGCGCGCAACGCGCGGCGCCATGTGACGTTCGGCCGGTCCCGTGCGGCTGGGGTGTGGGAGGCTGAGAGGGATGATGATCGAGCCTCCCGCCCCGGGTGAACCGCGGCGTCCGCACGGGCCCCGCGACCCCGGCGACGCGTGGGTCGTCGCGCCCACCGGTGAGAAGTACTGGGGTCGCTTCGGTGCTGCCGGCCTCCTGGCCGTGGATGCCGAGCGGGGGGTGCTGCTGCAGCACCGCGTGGCCTGGAGTCATTTCGGCAACACGTGGGCTCTTCCCGGCGGGGCGCGACACGAGGGCGAGTCGGCCCGAGACGGCGCGTTGCGCGAATCGGGCGAAGAGGCGGGTGTGCCGGCGGATGCCGTGCAGGCGCGCTTCGAGAGCGTGCTGGATCTCGGTATCTGGTCGTACTCGACACTCGTCGCCGACGTGACGGTGCCGTTCGAACCCGTGATCAGCGATCCCGAGAGCGTCGCACTGGAATGGGTGCCCGTCGACGAGGTCGAGACGCTGCCGCTGCATCCGGGTTTCGCGTCGGCGTGGCCCGCGCTGCGCGCGGCGCTGGCGGTGCGGCCGGCCATCCTCGTCGACGTCGCCAATGTCGTGGGTTCGATGCCCGACGGGTGGTGGAAAGACCGCGCCGGCGCCGCCGGTCGACTGTTGACGCGCCTCTCGGGCCTCGCTCACGAGGGAGTGGATGCCGCCGAGCTCGGGCTGACGGCGACGCGGTGGTTCCCCTTCGTCGGGGCGGTGCTCGAGGGCGAGGCCCGCGCGGCGGACGTCTTCCACGACCAGGTCGCGGTGTGGCGGGCGTCGGGTTCGGGGGATGACGAGATCGTGCGGGTGGCGCAGAAGCTCGTCGGCTCGTGGAACCCGGTGATCGTCGTCACGAGCGACCGCGAGCTCGCCGCGCGTGTCGAGGCGCTCGGCGCGTCCGTGCGCGGGGCTCGGTGGCTGCGGGAACAGCTGGACTGACGCGAATCCGCGCACTTCGGCGGCTTCGGGAGTCGCGGGTTCCGGTCCCTTCGACGGGCTCAGGGACCTGATGGGGGACGAGGCTGAGTTGGCCGGCGGCTTTGTCAGTCGCGGGTTCCGGTCCCTTCGACGGGCTCAGGGACCTGGTGGGGCGGCGACGTCTCCCCGTGCTGTGGCTTCGGTCCCTTCGACGGGCTCAGGGAGCTGTGCACCGAGGAGGCTGAGCGTGTCGAAGTCTCCGCAAGCCGCGTCCCCGCTACTCGAGCTCGCGCCCGCGGAGCTTCTCGATCTCGCGCCGATCGCGCTTGGTGGGCCGTCCCGCGCCGCGGTCACGCACGGGCACGAACGGCATGCTCTCTTTCGAGGGCGGCGGGGGAGTGCGGTCGTCGACGGATTCGGCGACGAGCGCGGCGCCGACGCGCTTGGCGATGGTCTTCTTCACGACGAGGATGCGGTCGAACCCCTGGATGCGCACACGCAGCTCATCGCCGGGTCGCACGGGTTGCGCGGCTTTCGCTCGTTCGCCGTTGACACGCACGTGCCCCGCACGGCACGCGGTCGTCGCCGCCGAGCGGGTCTTGTACACGCGCACCGCCCACAGCCACGCGTCGACGCGCGCGGTGGTCGTGGCATCCGTCATCTCAGGTCCTTCGAGGGCGAACCTCCATCGTAGGGCGGGGCGCTGCGTGGGAGCCGGAGCGCGCGGGTCGCCGCGTCGGCTGCGGCCAATCGGCCGGACAGTCAGCCCCGCAGCGTGAGGGCGACGAGCGCGCGGTCGGGTTTCGGGCGGGCGACGATGTCGAACCCGGCGTCTTCGAACACCGACACGGTGCCGCGGAAGAGCTGATTCGCCGAGCGTCTCGAGACGGTGGGGTCGAGGGGGTAGGCCTCGACCACGCGCGCGCCGCCGTCACGGGCCGCAGAGACAGCGGCATCCAGGAGCTTTTTCATCAGGCCCTGACCGCGATGCTGCGTGCGGACGACGAAGCACGACACGGCCCAGACGTCGTCGGCGTCGAGCGGTTCGGCGGTCGCGGTGGTGACGTCGCGCGTGCGGCCGAGGCGGGGTTGCGCGGTGCGCGGGCCCACGCGCACCCACCCGGCGGGTTGTCCGTCGACGTACGCGATCAGCCCCGGGGGACGGATGCCATCGAACTCGGCGCGAAAGCGTTCCTCGAGCTCGTCGCGGGCGTTCTTCTGGAACTCGGCGTTGGTCAGCAGCCACCACTGGCACTGGCACGCAGGGCCGTCGCCGCTGTCGAGTGCCGTCTCGGCGTCGTCGAACCGGTCACCGGTCGCGGGCAGGATCTCGATCGTCATGCCGTGACCGTAGCGAGGGGGTCCGACATCGATCAACGCGTTGCGCGCAAGCGGCCGGACGCGGCACCGGTCGGTCGGGACCACCGGAGCATGCCGGCATACGCCTGGCGATGTCGGTGTCGCCCCCAGTTCGGAGACCGCAGCACACGCCCGGGGTGCCGCCGGTTCGCGAGACGCCCGCGGAGCGGCTAAGATAGACGAGTTGCCCGCTCGCGGGTAACGGGATGTGGCGCAGCTTGGTAGCGCACTTGACCGGGGGTCAAGTGCGGTAGCGGCTGGTTCAGCCTGAAAAGTGAACAACGGGATGTGGCGCAGCTTGGTAGCGCACCTGACTGGGGGTCAGGGGGTCGCAGGTTCAAATCCTGTCATCCCGACAGAAGACAGCCCCGGAATCACGCAGAAATGTGAAATTCCGGGGCTTCTGTCATGTGTCGCGCACGACGCCGCATAGTTCGTCTGACCGCAGGCCGGACGAGATCGCTGACTTTCGATGCCCTGACGACTGGCCGCGCCGATGGGCGGGGTGGTGTCACGAGACCGGCTGCGCCGACTGCAGCCCGAAGTGCGCGCGGACCGCTTCTGCGAGCCGATCCCTCTGCATCTCCAGCGTGGAGACCTTGTCCATCATGTCGCCTTCGTCGCTGGCAGTGAGTACGGCACGCATGACCGGCGCCATGGCAGACGCCACCGTGCGCACATCAGGGGGTGCGATCAGCTGAAGAGCGAAGAGCTCTCTCGCGAGGGCCTGATGAGCATCGAACAGTGTGTGATCGTCGTGTCGGGTTGGTCCTGTCACGGCGGCCGTCTGGGCGTAATCCTCGACCGTGTTCATCACGCGCGACATGACCTCGAGAATCCTCTCGTCCCAGCGGATCTGAGTCTCTCGCACGGTCCGCTGACGATCCTGCAGGTGGTTGAGAGCGAAGGTCAACACAGCGCCGGCGATGACGCCGAAGAGGGCGAGTAACGCTCCGAACAGCGGTGAGTCCCAGAATGTGCTGTCGCTGCCGACCATCTCGATGAGAAGCGGCGTCGGGCTCGGAGTGGGTGGCATGCGGTCAATCTATCGGCCCGGATGTCGACACCTCAGCGTCAGCGGCACCTCGGAGTCAAGACGCCGAGGCGGTGCGGAATGCGTGGACGTACGCCGTCAGGTCCGGGCCGCGCGGTCGGCGTGACCGAGCACGCGGTCCGGTGCGATGCGGTCGCGCACGCGGCGTTTGAGCTCGACGATGTCGGGGAAACCGCCGTCCGTCTTCCTCGACCACACGCGCTCGTCGTCGGCGTAGACCTCGAAGATGCCGCCGGTGCCGGGCACGAGGGTGGCGCCACCGCCCATGAGCTCGTCCTGGAAGGTCGTGAGCAGCTCCTGCGCGATCCAGGCGGCGCGCAGCATCCACGCGCACTGCGTGCAATAGACGACTCGAATGGTGTGCGGCATCCGGAAGCTCCCCTCGCGGCACGCGCGGACACGCGTGAAGCGATTGTAGGAGCCGATCGCGCGGCGTTGCGGACGCGTGTGATCTACGGAGGCGTGGTGGGGCGCAGCGCTGCGGGGTCGGTGCGTCCTGCCGGCTGACACCACTCGCCCGATGCGCGCCAGGTCGGGCCTGCGCTGGCCGACTGCGCGGATGCACCCCGACGATGCCGTACCGTCGGGGCGAGACGGCACCTTCAGCGCCGGCGGAGGGACGGGCGATGCGAACACCGGCAGGCAAGACGTGGGTGGCCGCGGGGGTAGTGATTCTCGTCGGGACGCTCATCCGCATGGCGCAGCTGGAGGCGGCGTTCCGTGCCCCCTCTGAGGTGGTGCAGATCCTGACCGTGACGGCCGATCTGCTCACGGCCATCGGGCTCCTGCTGCTCGCAGTGGGGTTGCGGCGATCCGAGAGCGTGGTCGACCGTCGTCCGGGCGGGCTGATCGCGATGCTCGTCCTCGCGGCGTGGCCGCTCGCCGCCGCGCTGATCGCCCCAACTCTTCCCGCGATGAACCAGGCGACCTACGACGAGGGCCTGGAGGCTTACCGTGCGGCCGAGTCCGCCCTCACGGCGTTCTGGGTGGCGAACATCCTCGTGCCCCTGTTCTCTTCGCTCGCCGCCTCGCTGAGCATTCTGCGATCGCCAACGGTACCGCGGCGCTGGCGGTGGGCCCCGCTGGCGATCTGGACCTTGTCGCTCCTGCTCGGAGCCTTCACGTACGTGCTCTTCGCCGCCGCCCTTTACTGGCTCGTCAGCGTCGCCCCGACGGCACTCGTCGGGCTGATGAGCATCGTCGCGGGTTTCCGTTTCGGCGGAGGGCCCGATTCTGCTCGACGCGCTGAGACGGGCCCTCCCCGCCGCGCGACGGGCGGCGCTTGACGTCCACCCGCCCGGTCGACGCGCACCGCGCCCCGATCGAGCAGCACCCTCGCTTCGAGCCCGGTCCCCGTCGTCCCACCCGCGACCCACAGCCTTACGGTGCGGGCGCGTACTCCGGACACAGGTGGATGCCGGAGATCACGACCACCGCGCTCGCCTCCGGTTCCGACAGTCCGGCGTCTTTCAGCGAGTCGAACATCTCTTTCGGGGTCATCGCTTCGTCGAACCCTTTGCACACCGCGCGGCCGAGATCGATCCACAGCTGGGGCGCGGAGAAGTCGGTCGTCCGCAGCTGCTGGCGGAGGGCGCTCAGATAGGCCGATTCTTGGGCGAAGGCCTCCGCAGCCTGGGACTCGGCGACGGCCGTCGGCGTCGGGGACGCGGCGGAGCGGCCGACGGGGAGGGCCCCGCAGCCGGTGAGACTCGCGGTCAGCAGGAATGTCGCGGCGACGGCGCCGATCTTCCTCATGGGGCGAGCGTAGGCCTGCGCGCGCCGCGAAGCGAGGGGGTCGGCCGAGCGGCGTGGCGCACCATCAGCTCCGCGGCCCGAGCGACGCGATGAAGTCGAGTTTGTCGAGCACCGGGTCGGGGAGCACGAAGGGGTACAGGTCGGCCTTGCCCATCGACCGGTTGACCATGTTGAGCGCGGTCGACAGGGGCATCCAGGTGTCCGTCACGAATTCGCGGAACGTGGGCGAGTCCTCGGGGCCGGCAATGCGAGCCAGGCCGTAGATGTGGGCGGTCTCGACCGTGTCGGTCATGTGCAGGAAGTGTGCCCAGGTCTCGGCGAAGTCCTCGTAGGGGTGCATGGTGGCGTAGGTCGAGATGTAGCGCTCCGGCCAGTCCGCCGGCGGTCCCTCGGAGTAGTGGCGGTCGATCTCGGCCTGGTAGTCGGCGGTCTCGTCGCCGAAGAGCCGACGCGCCTCGTCGATGCGATCGGTGCCCTCGACGAGACGCCACTCCATGTAGTGCCCCACCTCGTGGCGGAAGTGTCCGAGCATCGTGCGGTACGGCTCGCCGAGCTGCTCCTGCACGCGCACGCGGTACGCGTCGTCGCTCTCGGCGAGGTCGATGGTGATGACCCCGTCGTCGTGACCGATCGTGACGTTTTCGGCGACGCTCGACAGCAGGTCGAAGCAGAGGCCGCGCTCGGGATCTTGGGCCTTGCCCACGACGTCGAACCCCAGCCGATCGAGCTCGACCAGCAGCCATCGTTTCGCGCGCTCGGCGACCGGGAACTGCGACAGCCCCTTGGCATCCGCATCGTTGGGCCGCACGCGGGTGAGATCGCACGCCGAGCACTGCCCGCCCTCGAAGCGTGAGAGCCACGTGCACCCCGACAGGTTGAGGTTACGGCACACATGCCAGATGAGGCCCGTGGCATCCGTGTACCGTCCGCTGCCATCCACCGGCACGATCTCGCGCTCCGCGCGCGAGTATCCGAGACCGGTGCCGCACGACAGGCAGACGGAGTTCTCGAAGTACAGGGCATTGCCGCACACGCGGCACCGGAACGATTTCACCCCGCGAGCATTCCAGAACACCGACGTTCTTCCCGTCGGGGTTGCGGGACGGCGACCCACCTGCCAGGCGGCGCTGTCTCGCGACGGCTGTCGGCGCGCGCGGCGACCCGCCGTCAGGCCCCGTTGTTTCGGGCCGGTTGTCGGCGCGCGCGGCAGCCCGCTGTCAGGCCGCGCTGTCTCGCGCCGGTTGTCGGCCCGCGCGGCCGCGGGTGATCAGCACCACCCCGGCCGCGAGCTCCCACGCGGTGATGGCGTAGACGCTGCCCCGCTCCCAGACCCCGTCGGGCACATCGGCACCGGCGAGCGACGGCTGCAGCTGCAGTCCCACGAGGCAGAGGAGGCCGACCGCGGCGATCCCCACGCTGAACGCGCGGAACCGTCGTGCGCCCAGAGCCACCCCGCCGGCGATCGAGGCAAGATTGCCGCAGACGATCGCGAGCCCCGCACCGATGACGTGGAAGACGATGAACCCGGATGCCGCGGACTGCGGGCCGCCGTGGACGAATGCCACGAGAGTGATCCCGACGGCGTGCAGCGCGGCGAGGCCCACCCACGGAGCGGCCGGTCGGGCGGGGAGTCCTCGGGCCGCGACGACCGTAGCGAGGAGGAAGAGCACGCCCTGCGCGAGGAAGCCGGCGTTCATCACCGCGTGCAGCGGCGAGTCGAGGAACCGGCCGTCGTACGGGCCGACCTCGGGGACTCCGAGGTCGCTGATGTAATTCTGCGCGTAGCTGTAGCCGGGGAAGGCTGCGCCGGCGATCGCCTCGGTGCCCACGTACACCACAGCCGCCGCGATGAAGAGGACGCCCGCCGTCCGGAGCGCGATGCGATGGCTGCTCGCCCGATCGTGGGTGTTCGACATGGCACCGGTCCTTTCGCGTGCCATCCGCGCGACGTCACGGCATCCAGGGTAGGCACGTGGTCGGACCCCGGCGTCACGCGTGAGAGGGGGAGCCCGTCGCGGTTCGCATCGACGATCGGTCATCCGTCCTGCGTGCGCCCGCGTCTGACCACTCCGCGTCGGGGGACACCTATCGTTCGAACCGACCGCCGGATAATGGCGTCATGACCACGGCTCGCATCGTCGTCCTGTTCGCGCTCGCCGCCGTCGCCGAGATCGGCGGTGCATGGCTCATCTGGCAGGCGGTGCGCGAGAACCGCGGATGGTGGCTCGCGCTGCTCGGCATCCTGGCCCTCGGGGCGTACGGTTTCGTCGCCGCGTTGCAGCCCGATGCCCACTTCGGGCGCGTACTCGCCGCGTACGGGGGTGTCTTCGTCGCCGGGTCGCTGGCGTGGGGGATCGTGGTCGACGGCTTCCGACCCACGATGTGGGATTACATCGGATCGGCCGTCGCGCTCGTGGGGGCGGGGATCATCGTGCTCGCCCCGTCAACGCCTGTGTCGGAGTGAACGCCCCGCGTACGCTGACGACCATGACGAACGTTCCGGGAGATGCGAACCGGTTGCGCGCGGTGATCGCCAAGATCGACACCGACAATCCGCTCAAGGTGCCCTTCAGCTTCAACCAGGGGCACATCAGCCCGCGCCTGGACCGCCTCGAGGCGAAGCTGGCGTACATGGCGGAGTACATCGCGTACCTCGAGCAACGGATCGAAAGCCTAGAAGAGCAAGTAGTCAACTAGGTGAGATATCTCCGTGTGTCAAGCGGCGTGCCCGTCGTCGCGCGCTCCGCGACACTCGGGACATGAAGAACGACAACGCGCCTCACGAGGGCCTCGCCGACGACTTCGCCGCCACCGAGACCGAACGGCCCTTCGGGTCGTACCTGTCGGTCATCAACGGCGGGTTGTAGCCGTCCGAACCTCTTCGTGAGGTTCATCACGACAGGGTCGGATGCCGCCAGGCTCCGGCCCTTCGTCGTGCGTGGGCCGCGACGCGGCACGGCGGGGTCGGATGCCGTGAGGCTTCGGCGCTTCGTCATGGGTGGGCCGCGATGCATCACGGCGGGGTCGGATGCCGTGAGGCTCCGGCGCTTCGTCGTGGGTGGGCCGCGACACAGCACGGCGGGTTCGGATGCCGCGGGGCGTCGGCCCTTCGTCGCGCGTGGGCCGCGACGGTCACGGGTCGTCATCCCGCCCGGCCGTAGCATGGGGAATCCACCCGCGAACCGAGACGAGACGACACCCGTGCCCGAGCTGAGCAAAGACACCACCCTGTGCATCTCGTTGTCGGGACGCCCGTCGAACATCGGCACCCGCTTCCACAACTTCCTGTACGCCGAGCTCGGTCTCGACTACGTCTACAAGGCCTTCACCACCACCGACATCGCTGCGGCGATCGGGGGAGTGCGAGCGCTCGGTATCCGGGGCTGCTCGGTGTCGATGCCGTTCAAAGAGGCGGTGATCCCGCTCGTCGACCGCATCGAGGCGTCGGCCGAGGCGATCGGTTCCATCAACACGATCGTGAACGACGACGGGGTGCTCACCGCGTCGAACACCGATTACGAAGCCATCGCGAGCTTGATCGAAAGCAACCGCGCTCGACCCTGCGGCATCCGTGCTCGTTCGCGGGTCGGGCGGCATGGCCAAGGCCGTCGTCGCCGCCTTCCACGGAGCGGGCTTCACCGACATCACCGTCGTTGCCCGCAATGCCGAGGCGGGCCCCGCGCTCGCCGCGATGTACGACGCGCGGTGGGTGGCCGACGATCCGGAGCCCGGCGCGCGCATCATCGTCAACGTCACGCCGTTGGGCATGCACGGCGCGGATGCCGAGACTCTGGCGTTCTCGCCCGCGCACATCGCCGCGGCCGGCACCGTTTTCGACGTCGTGGCATTCCCCGCCGAGACGCCGCTGATTCGTGCCGCGCGCGCCGCGGGGAGGCCTGTGATCAGCGGTGCGGAGGTGATCGCCCTGCAGGCCGCGGGCCAGTTCGCGAGGTACACGGGAGTCACTCCCACCGCGGAGCAGGTGCAGCGCGCGTCCGCGCACTCCCGGGTCTGACGCCAGAACCCTCGCCCGTCGGGCGTGAGTCGCTCGAGCCGTTCGCCGCGAGTCGGCGGCGCCGCATCAGCACCCGGGACGATGACACACGCAGGTGCCCCACCGCACAGACCGGGGCCGCCCGCCGGTCACCGACCGATCGAGCCGGTGGCTCTGCCGGTCACTCCACCGCTCGAGACGACGGCACTGCTGGTCCCTCCGCCGCTCGAGACGGTGGCCCTGCCGGTCACTCGACCGCTTTGTCGGCCCCGCGGGCGCGGATCTCTTCCAGGTCGAGGCCGGCCAGGATCTTGCGCGCCACGAGATCGTCGATGGTGCCGTCGCGTCGCAGACGCAGCAGCACTTCGCGTTTGCGGTCGAGGACGGCCAGGCGCAATCGCTGCGCCTCCTTGTGGCGCAGCAGGGGCGAGCGCTGAGTGAGGTCGATGTCGTCGCTGACGGCGATCATCTCGAGCGGGCCCGACGCGAAAGGCCCGTCGCCCGTGCCGGACGGCACTCTCGTCGGTGGCCCGGACGCCGGCTTCGCACGGGAGCGACCATCGTCGTCGGCAGCCCCGGGCGGCACGGGGCCCATCGTCGAGGGCGCGTCATCGTCGAGCGATGCGTCGAGTTCGGCCAGGTCGCGTTCTTCCGCGGCGCGCTGACGAGCGACGGCCCGGGCGTTGGCCAGTTCGAGCCGTTCGTATCCCTCGCGTCGCGCGCGGTCGCGGACGCGGTCGCTCACCCCGTGCTCGGCGGCGAGGTCGTCGAGCGAGGCCAGCGCCGCCCCCGAGATCGCCCGCTCGGCGAGCTCGTATTCCTCGATCGCAGCGTCGTCGCTCGGCAGCTTCGCCCACCGGATGACCGCGGGCAGCAGCGGGCCCTGCACCAGCAGGGTCAGCACGATGACGCCCGCGGTGACGAAGACCACGGCATCCCTGCCAGGGACGGGTTCGCCGGCGGCGGTCACCGTCGGCACCGACAGGGCGATCGCCAGCGATACGGCCCCACGGAAACCGGCCACCGTACTCACCACGCGCGACCGGTGCCGGAGGGACCTCGACGAGCCGGCGGGGGGCCGGGAGAACGGCGAGAACAGCCACTGGAAGAGGTAGCGCACCACTCCGAGCACGAGCCAGGCCGCCACGGTGACGAGCAGCAGGATGCCGATCTCGGAGGGCGAGATCTCGTGCAGCACGAGCTGCACCTCGAGGCCGATGAGCACGAAGAGGGCCCCGTTGAGCAGATAGACGCCGAAGGGCCACGTGGCATCCGCCGCCCGCCGGGAGATGGCGGTCGTGATGCGCGGCGACACCCAGGCCACGATGAGACCGGCGAACACGACGGCCAGGACGCCGGATGCCTCGATCAGCTCGGCGATGAGGAACGCGACGAACGGCACGAGCACCAGGGTCAGGTTGATGGTGAGCGTTGACTGCATGCGACGCAGCGCGAAGAAGGCCAGCACGGCGACGGCGATGCCCGCTGCGGCGCCGCCGAGGTACGACAGCAGCACCATGCCGGTGATCTGCAGCGGCGTGATCTGGTCGCCGAGCAGGAGCGCCACGGCGATGGCGTAGAGCACCAGCGCCGTGCCGTCGTTGGTGAGGCTCTCGGCCTTCAGCTTCATGAACGTCTTGGCGGGGAGCAGGCGGCCGAGGGCGGCGACGGCGGTCGCGTCGGGTGGGGCGACGGCGGCGCCCAGCACGAGCGCGGCCTCCCATGGGACGCCCATCCACGTCGCGACGCCCGCGACGGCGAAGGCGGATGCCACGACCAGCAGCGTGCTCATCGGGATGATGTAGCGCAGCGACCGGCGTACCGAACGCAGAGACGTCGTCCACGCCTCGCGGAAGAGCATGACGGGCAGGAACAGCAGCAGCACCGTCTCGGGCGGCAGTTCAATGGCGCGCAGTTCCGGGATGAAGCCGAGTGCGAGGCCGATGACGAGGAGAACGAGCGGCGTTGCCACGCGTAGACGTGGTGCGAGCACCGTGCCCACGAGCATGGACAGGCCCAACAGGACCGTGATCTCGAGTCCTTGCATGCGTCCCGCCTTTCGCCGCGCCCCTCACCTCAGCGTAGAGAGAGGGTCGGACATTCCCGGGGGATCATGCCTGCGGCGCGCTGCGGTACCGCCGCCACGCCTCACCGAGCCGGATCAGGCCCTCGTCGAGGAAGGAGGAGGTGATGGGGATGCGGATGTGGTCGTCGGTGTCCACATCCGACGAGAACTGCGTCGACCCGGCCACCGAGACGCCGAAAGAGGCGGCATGACGGGCGAAGACGGAGGCGGAGCCTGACGGCATCCGGGCCCAGATGCACAATCCGCCCCGAGGAGGCCGCCACTCCCACTCGGGCAGGTGCGCTCGCACCAGCGCGCCCGCGCGGACGGCGGCCGCCCGGTGGGAGACGGCGGCGTCGCGGCGGAGCGCGGGCGCCTCGGCGAGCAGGTCGAGCGCGAGCAACTGAGCGGGCACGCTCGTCGACAGGTCGCTCACCTGACGAAGTCCGCGCAATCGTCGCACGAGCACGGGGTCTGCGCGCATCCATCCCACGCGCAGCCCCTCCCATGCCCACTTCGACAGCGACTCGACGACGACGATGGGCGCATCCGGGCGCAGCGCGGCCAGCGACGGGGGAGTGCGTCCGTCGAACGAGATGTGGGCGAGCACGCGATCCTCGACCACGGTGACGCCGTGCTCCGCGGCGAGATCGGCGATCCGTTGCCGCACGCGCGGAGGCGTCTGCAGACCGGTGGGGTTGTGGTTGTGCGGATTCAGAGCGATGAGAACGGGTCGACGCACCACGATCGCCGCTTCGAGTTCGTCGACGTCGACGCCGTCGGGGGTCAGGCGGATGCCGTGGACCCGGCCCCCGCGTCGCCGCACGGCATCCGTGAGTCCGGGCCAGCTCACGTCCTCGGTCAGAACCGTGTCGCCGGGCGCGACGAGTTCGTCGACGAGCAGGCTCAGCGCCTGCTGGCCGCCGTGGGTGACGAGGATCTGCGCGGCTGTCGTGCGCGTGCCGTCATCGGTCATCGTTCGCGCGATGAGTTCGCGCAGGGCGGGGAGTCCTGCGGGGTCCGCCTCGACCGTGGTCGCGTCGAGCACGGGACGGTGTCGGTGCACGATCTCGACGGCGCGGGGTGCGATCGCCGGCACCGCGCGGAGCAGGTCGATGTTCGACGACAGCGATGCGTACAACGCCTCGCCGCGGCCGGCGGCCTGACGAGGCGTGGCCGGCGCCGTGCCCGCGACGCGCGTTCCACTGCCCTGCCGGCGGTCCAGGATGCCGTCGTCGTACAACCGTGCGTAGGCGCTGACGACCGTGCCGCGCGAGACGGCGACGGTGGCGGCGAGCGTGCGCTCCGAGGGCAGCCGGTCGCCGCCTCGAAGTTCGCCCTCGCGGACGAGCCGGGCGATGCCGTCGGCGAGGCTCGCCGCGAGGGTCGCGTCCGTGCGTGCCCATTTGCCCAGGCGCTCGGCGAGGCGTTCGGCCGAGACGATGGCCGTGCGGTGGTCCACCAGGCCGGAAGTGGCTCTGTCGACGAGGGTCATACCCCCCGATTCTGGGCCAATGACCCGATCGATCTCGCCCCAGCCCCCGTTCTTCGGTCCACTCGCCCCCGATTGGACCATCACCCGTCTTCTCGAGTGGGTGGCCTCCGACGACGCTCATTGCCATGACGAGCGACTGTCGGACGTGATGGATGCCGCAGCGCAAGCGCTCGGTGCGCAGCCGGCGGGGCCGGCGTGCGGCGTCGTCGCTCGCGTCCGGCTGCTCGCGTCGCGGGTGGCGGCGGATGCCGCGGCGGCGGAGCGCACGCTGGGCAGTGTGTTCGCGAAGGGGGAGGAGGCGCGTGGGGGAGCGCTGCCGGAGCCGATCCCGACGGAAGTGTCGACGGCGTCGGTCGTGCCGTCGGAGACGCGAGCGACGTCTTCGCGGGCCGGGGAGGGGGCATTGGTGGGGGCGTGAGGCGGTGACCCGTCTCGTGTCGTCGAAGCTCGGGTCAGGGGCCGATGTCGGAACCCCTCGCTAGCGTGGAATCATGCAGATCACGACTCCGCAGGGCGACCGGCCGAAGCCGAATCTCTCGCCCTGGGGTGTGCCGTGGCCGAGCGCCGACGACCTCCAGCGAGACGCCGATACGGCGTGGGCCGTCGAGGTAGGCTTCGCCGACCCGGGTGCTTTCGATGTCGACACGTTCGCCGATCTCGACCCGGGTGCCTTCGGCGTCGACACGGTCGCCTTTTCCGAGCCGGCGGAGTCGGACGCCGCGATGCCGGGGCGGGTGCTCGACGAGTTGGAGCGGCAGGTGCGAGAACGTCACCGTGCGACCGCTGCGGAGTATCGGCTCATTCGGCTCCTGCTCGATCGCGCGGCGGCCGATCCGGTGCCGTGGGTGGGTCCCGACCCCACCCTCGACCTGGCATGGAGCGATATGCGCGGCCGAACCGTCGCTGCCGTGCGACGCGATCGGCGTGACGTCGCCGAGCGTGCCGCGATCGCTGAGATCGCGACGCGGCTACGTCTGTCGGAGCAGACCGTGCGAGCGCGTGCCGCCCAGGCTGAGGTGCTGCAGACGCGCTGCCCCGATGTGTGGGGCGCGTTCACAGAGGGGAACATCTCCGAGCGTCACGCCGTCGAGGCCGCGCGGTTGGCGACCTCGCTTCCCGACGCGGAGGACACACCCGTTGCGGAACCGGTCGCTTCGCCGGACGAGGCCGGGCTCATCGCGGGCGACGTGGAGCTCGTGGGCGACGACCGCGATGCGGGTGAGCATGGGTCTCCCTCGGACTCGGCCGCAGCCGAGGTGAGGTGCGACTCTCCACCCAGCGAGCACGCGTCGTGGCGCGTTTTCGACGAGGGTGCGCTCGACCGCGCGCTCCGGCTGCCTCCCGCACGCTTCGCCGTCGCCGCGCGCTCGCTGCGAGAGCGCGTGCACAGCGAGTCGCTCGAAGCCCGGCACCGGCGGGCAGCGCGTGATCGTGGCGTGTGGCTCACACCGGAACTCGACGGCATGGCGACGCTGTCGGCCCTGCTCCCCGCCGATCGCGCCCACGACGCCATGGCGCGCGTGGACCGCGCTGCCCGCCACGTGCGCGCGGCGCCCGACGAAGATCGGACGCTCGCGCAACTGCGTGCCGATGTTCTCGCCGATCTGCTCACGGCGACGCCCACGTCGACGATGACCGAAGCTCCGGCGGCTTCCACCGCGCCGGGCAGCGCTGGCCCAGCCGCCGTCGGCCCAGCCGCCGTGCGACCAGCCGCCGAGCGCCGAGCGGCCACGGGCCCGAGAAAACCCCGCACACACGTCCTTGCAGGTTCGCCGCCGCGACGCCCCGCCGCAATCGTTGTCACGGTGCCGGCGCTCTCCCTGCTGGGCGCGAGCACGGAGCCGGCAGTGCTCGACGGTTACGGTCCGATCGATCTCGACACCGCGCGCCGTCTCGCGGGTGAGGCGTCCTCGTGGATCCGCGTCCTCACCCATCCCGTCACCGGGGTTCCCCTCGCGCTCGATCGCACGACCTACCGGGTGCCCGTCGCTCTGCGCCGCTGGCTCGGCGTCATCGCTCCGACGTGCGTCTTCCCCGGATGCGGACGGACCGCTCGCGAGTGCGACCTCGACCATCTCACCGCGTGGCTCGATGGCGGAGGAACCGACGACGACAACCTCGCCCCCGAATGTCGACATCACCATCGTCTGCGCCACGAGTCCCGCTGGCATCCCTCCCGGGATCCCGACACCGGCGACCTCCACTGGGCGTCGCCACTGGGGGCCGAGATCGCCGAGGATCCGCCGCCGTTCTAGCCCCGATAGATCAACATGCCGTCGTCTCGTGCGCGGCACTATGGGCGACCATGAGCAGCGGAACGAGTGCGAACGCTGAGCCGACGGCAAGCACGAGCCCATTCCTCGAAAGGGCGCCTACCTCATTCTGCGAACGGTGGCCCGAGCCGTTCGCGAACCGGGGATGACCGCGTCCTGACGCGCGAGAGGGCCGCTCGCCATCGCCGCGTGCCTCGACCCTCCGCGGCGAGAAGCCCACTCTCCGCCGGCAGCCCCACTTTCGCCATCGCCGCGTGCCTCACCCCTCCGCTGCGAGAGCCTCACCCCTCCGCTGCGAGACCCTCACCCCTCCGCCGGCAACCCCACCTTCGCCTTCGCCCACGAGCGCCCGCGCGTGTCCTTGAGGATGTCGTATTCGACGTCGACGTGCGGCTCGATCGCGCTGTACTTGTCGTTCGGTGCGCCGATGACCAGCTGGAACCCGAGACCGCGCCACGCGCCGATCGCGCGCTTGGTGAAGTGCGCGTCGGCCTTGATGAGCGCCTCGTCGAGGAACACCGGTGCATACCGCGGCCGTTCGGCCCCGGCATCCCCGAGCTGATACCGCAGGGCCGCGCCGACGATGAACGCGATCAGCTCCTGCGACTCCCCGCCGGACTTCTCGCCGATGTGGTCGTACAGGGCGACGTGCTCGCCGGTGTCGGCGCGGAAGCGCTCGGCGCTGACGCGCACGTGATTGCGCACGTCGACGAGGTCGGCAAAGTCCGGCGCCGTGGGACGGATACGCCCGATCAGTCGTGCCATCCGCCCGTACACGGCCTCGCGCTCCTCGTCGGAGGAGGCCGCATCGATCGCCGCCCGCACATCCCGCAGCTCGCGCCGGAACCGGCGCCGCACCTCCGACTGGTTCTCGCGCGGCACGATCTGCAACCGGTGCTCGTCGTCGTAGAACGGCAGGTCCTGCATGATGTCGTTGATCGGTGCGATGCGCTCACGGATCTCGCGCAGCGCCCGGGTGAGCGCCGAATCGAGGCTCGTCAGGTCGTTGCCCGACAGGCGCAGCAGCGAATCGCGCCACTCCGTCTCGAGCTCGTGCAGACCGCTGGCTTCGAGGTCGGCGAGGATCCGTTCGAAGTCCCCGAGCGACTCGTCGGGGTCGGCGAGCAGGTTCGGGCTCGGCCACCGATCGGTGAACGCGGTGAGCGTGCGCCGCAGGCTTTCGCGCTGGTCGGCGAAGGTCTCCTGTGCTCCGCGCTGCTCCTCGAGCAGACGCTTCGACGCCGATTCGAGGGCGGCGTCGAAACGCGAGAGCAGCTGCGAGGGCGAGGCGTCGTCCGACGGTGCGACGAAGAGTCCGTCGAGGTACGCGGCTTCCTCCGCCGAGAGCACGAGGTCGGCGTCTTCCGCCCGCTCGATGCGCTCGTTGGCACGGTCGACGTCGTCCGTGATCTCCGCCCACCGGGCCGCGAGCGCCTGCTGCTCGGTCTTGGCCGCGCCGATCTCCTCGCGCAGCCGCGCGGCGCGCGAACGCGTCCCCGAGATCTGTTCCTGCAGCTCTGCGATGCGCGGGTTTCCTGCGGTGATCTCGACGATGGTCTCATTCCAGCGGTCGAGATCGCGCAGAACGGATGCCGTGTCCACCTGCCCCCACGACAGGTCCGCGACCTTCTCGAAGGCGCTGCGCCGCTCGTCGAACGCATCCAGGGCGGCCGCGGCCTCATCCACCGCGGCCTTGGCCGAGGCGAGATCGCGACGCACGGTGACGATCTGCTCGCCCAGCTCGGTCAGGCGCACGCGAGACGAGAAGCCGAGCACGCTGTTGCGGGTCGAGCCGCCGTGCGCGCCGCGCGCGCCCTGGCTGGTCTGGCCCGAGATCGTCAGCGCGAGGCGATGGGCGGGCAGCTCGGCCGGCGAATCCACGCATACGAACGCGAACTGCTGCTCGAGCCGATCCTGCAGCCACCCGGTGAAGGGGGAGCGGCGGTACTCCAGCCGCCCCGGCAGGGTGGCGGGGTCCAGACCCGTCTGCTCGGGCAGCCCGGTCGACACGCCCTCGAATCGCAGACGCTCCGAGAGCCGCACCCCGTCGATCGCGGAGCGGAAGGATGCCAGGTGGGCGGCATCCACGAGCAGCGTCGTCGCGAAACCGCCGAGGGCGAGCGTGAACGCCCCGCGCCACGGCTCGAACTCGGTGCGCACATCCACAAGCTCGGCGACGAAAGGCAACTCCGCCGCGCTCAGCCCCGCGGCCCCGGCCAGCGCCTCGCGGGCCTCGTGCAACCGCGGGGGGATGTTGTCGTCGCGCGTCTGCGTGCGCCGATGCTCGGCCTCGAGCGCCGCGAGCTGCTGGCGCAGATCGGTGTGGGTGCTGCTCGCGGCGACGAACGCGTCGCGCACCGCGGTCTTGGCATCCGCGTCGGCGAGTGTTCGGCGGGCCTCGGCCACGAGAGCGTCGAAGTGCTTCGCCGACGAGACCTCGACCGACAGCACGCCGAGGGCCGCCTCGAACCGCTCGCGATCGCGGTGCATGCCGGCGAGCCGCTGCTCGAGCGCGCGCAGCTCGCGCTGTGCCGCGTCGAGCCGGTCGCCGCCGGCCGCACGCAGCACGTCGCCGAGTCCCTCGCGTTCGGCCTCGGCGGCGTCGGCGAGGGCCTGGCGCTCGCGCACGAGGGCGTCGGTGGCGTGCGTACGCTCGCGCAGCTCGTCTTCGACCGCGGCGAGCAGGTCGACCCGCCGCTGGGCGCGCCAGAGCGAGGCCCGCGAGTCCGGGTCGCCGAAGCGCCCGAGCGCATCGAGCATCCGCAACCGTTCCGACGCCTCGTCGATCCGCGCTTTCATCGTGCGGATCGGCTGCAGCGCCCGCACCTGCTGACGGGCCTCGAGCATGCGCGTGCGCGTGGACTCAAGCCCGTCGAAGTGCGACACGACCGCCTCGGCCACGGCGAGCGTCTCGGGCTCCTCGAGCACCATCCGCTTGTAGAGGTCGTCGACGGTGGTGATCTGCTGCCCGGCCTGGATACGCGCGAGCAGGCTCATCGCCTTCGTACCCGCGCCCGCCGCACCGATGCCGAGGACCGCGTGCAGGCGCGCCGAGAACTCCCGGTCGGTCGCGAGGGTCTCGAGCCCCGCCGCCCGCACCGCGGAGTCCGCCAGGTGGCTCTGCGCCGCCCGCTCCAACGAACGCAGCTCGAACGCGCCGTGCACCGTCGCGCGCACCTTGACGGCGTCGTCGAGCGTGCGCGCCGCGGCCGGGATGTACCAGGCCCGCACCGCCGTGAACCGGGCGCCGTCGTGGTCGACCCAGGTCATCGCGATCGCCGTCCACGTGTCGACGCCGTCGCCGCGCAGCACCCGCACCTTCGTGCCCTCGTCGGTGCGCGACTCGTCGAGCTTGCCGCGGCCGTACGACAGGATGTTGCGCTGCTCCTGCCCACGCGGACGCCCCACGACCGCGCCGTTCGACGCGCCGTTGAAGGGGGTCGTATGCGGCATCATCAGCGCCACGTACGCGTCCATCAGCGTCGACTTGCCCGAGCCCGACCCGCCGCACAGCAGGGTCGCGGTCGGGGCGAAGCGCACGCGGTGCGTGCCGTCGTAGCCGCCCCAGTTGATCAGCTGCAGGTCTTCGGCGACCCACTGCTGCCCGCGGGAGGCGGCGGGGATGAGCCCGAAGAGGGTTTCGAGCATGGTCATGAAAGCAGATCCCTCTCGACGAGTCCGGATGCCGAGGGCTCGGGCGACGGGAATGTCACGGCCTCGGGCTCACGCGGGGTGGGTGTCTCGGCATCCTGGGCGGGACGTTCGGCGACCGCGGCGTCACGGCCCGCTGGCTCACGGGAGGCGGGCGTCTCGGCATCCCGCGTCTGTTCGTCGAGCCAGCGCTGCAGATCCCGCAGCACTTCCGCGCTCAGCACGACCTCGATGAGAGGTCCGATGCGGTAGCGCCCCTCGGACTCCTCCTCGATGATGCCCTCGCGATCCAGGCGCGCGATCGCCGTGCGCACGGCGCGCTGCTGGCTGGCGCGCGTGCCGTCGGACTCGGCGAAGTAGGTGAGCACGGTCTGCTCGACCTCTTCGACATCGACGCGCGCGGATGCCGTGCCGGCGGTCGTCTCGCGCTGGAACACCGTCCGCAGGTAGACGAGCACGAGCGTCTCGGCCCGCGAGTACGCCTCGTCTTTCAGCAGGATCGGCACGTCGACCTCGTCGCTGCGCACCTGCTCCTTGTAGGCGACGCCCCGCGCGTGGTCGACGACGAGGCGCACGAACAGGTCGTTCAGGCGCGATTCGATCATCTGCTGGTGCTCGAGCAGCAGCTTCCACTCGGCGGGGGAGTTCTCCGCCAGCAGGAACCGCCTCTGCAGGATCCGCACGAGCACCCGTCGCACCTCGGCGTCGAGCGTGCCGCGGTCGCCCGCGAACAGCGCGTCGGGGTCGTTCTCCATGGCGACCGGCGAGATGAAGACGGGGGCCGAGCCTTCCCGGCCGTCGCTGTCCGCACCTGTCTCCGCCGCGCGCGTGCCCGGGGTCTCCACGTCACTCATCGGCATCCTGTTCTGCGAGGTTTGCTGCTCTGACCGCCCCGAAAGCGAACCGGCGCGTCGTGCCGTCGGGACGCACGGCCTCCACGATCGAGATGTCGTCGGTCTCGGTCAGGCCGCCGCGATGCACGATCTCGAGCAGGCCCACGAGGTCGACGGGGCGGCGGGTCTCGGCATCCGCTCCCGAGAAGGCCTCGGCGAGGTCGAAGCCGTCGTCTAGTCGCGCCACGTAGGCCTCGAGCTCGGCGTAGTGCGGCCCGCCCCACGCGCGCGTGTCGATGCCCGCGAACTCGACGTCGTCCGCTCCGGATGCCAGGGGCTCGGGCGCTCCGGAAGGTCTGATGTCGCTGATCGACTGGCGCAGGTGGCCCACGTCGGCGAGCGGCAGAGTGCGCACCGGTTCGACGCGACCGGGGGAGCGGGTCTGGCTCCACCGGTGGAGCCCCGCCATCACGCCGCGCAGCAGGTCGTCGACGTGGCGGTCGCGGATCGGGTCGTGCGTGCGCACCTGCGCGGTGATGACGTGCGAGGCCCGTCGCTGGGCCGTGAGCACCTCCTGCACACCCGCTTCGACGCGGCGGGCGATGGCATCCAGTTCGCCGCGTTGCTCCGGGGTCATCAGGCGCGAGAAGGGCTGGGTGAGCACGGCGTGCAGCTGGTCGGTGAGGTCGTCGATGTTCTCGGGGTCGCCGATCAGGCGCAGGGCGCCCTGGAACGCCCGCCCCTCGGGCGTCGCCTGCATCACCTGTCGTCCGCGTTCGAGGTACTCCCGCAGCACCTCGCCGGTGGGGCGCACGTCGCGGCGAAGCTCCGCGACCACGTCGCGCTGCATCGCGGCGATTGATTCCGCGACGCGCGAGAAGTCGGCCGGCAGCTCGCGCGCGAGGTGGATGACGTTCTCGGCCTCCTCGAGCAGGTGGTCGTCGTCGAGCGGTTCCACGACGCCCTCGTCGAGCGCGGCGATCTCGGCATCGAGTGCCGCGCGCTCTTCGAGCAGGGCCTCGCGTCTGCGGGTGGGGTCGCTCTCGGCGTCGCGGGCGAGACGATCGACCGCGTCGAGCAACGTGCGCACGCGCGAGCGCGACACCCGCGCGCGCCCCCCACCGGCGCGACCGGCGATCTCGAGGGCGCCGACCGCGTGCGCCGAGAGGCGGTACACCTCGACGTCGTCCTCGATCTGCAGGCCGAGCCAGCCCACGCGCACCCAGCCGCGGCAGATATCGCGCGCCGACCCGGCGGGGATGCGTCGATCGTCGTCGGTGTCGTATCCCGCGGCGCGCAGCTCATCGATCGCCTCGGCGACCTCGACGTGCGCGTCGGCGACCGCCACGGCGGGGCGGTCGGGCGAGAACACCACCGACAGCACGGCCACGACGAAGGGTGCGAACCGGCCGTGCAGCAGATCGAGCGTGGGGTTCTTGAACGCCGTGACCGAGCGCAGGTAGGCGGCTTCGGCTCGGGTGCGGGTCACTGGCTGAAGTCTACCGGCGGCTGCTGCCACCCCACGATCCGGCGAGGCGTCGGCCGCGGTCGGCCCCGAGCTCCCCGCTCACTGACAGCGCGCCGAGCTCGGGGCGAGGCCACGGGTGAATTCCGGTGACCGGCGACGTCATGCGGCCCGGTGGACGTTCCGCCAGGAGACGGTGCCGGGATGCCACCCGTCCGCCCCTCACCCCGGGTTCGATCCGCGAAGACGACGCGTTCGCCGGCCCGCGGGGCGGCATCCATCATCGCGAGACGTCGTCTGCCCCGCCACGCACCCGGCCTGGGCGGCACAGAAAGGACGGACGCTCCGTGTCCCCTGCCGCACACCTCCCGGGTTCGCCGGCCCCGCAGACCTCTCCCGCGCCGGCTGCGGCCCCCGCACCGGCTGCGGCCCCCGCGCCGGCTGGGGTGTCGTCCGCCGGTCCCGCCCGTCGCCTGGTCCTGCACGCTGCTGCCTGGTCGGTGCCGGCCATCACTCTCGTCTCGTCCTCGCCGGCGGCGGCCGCCTCGGGCCCCGCTCTGACCTTCACGTCAGCCTCTTATGCCGGCGTCGCCTGCGCCACGATCCTCGACGCCGTCGTGCGCCTCACCGACGGCGCCCACGCCGTCTCCGGGATCACCGTCGTGCTGCAGCTGGCCGGGGGCTACACCTTCGACGCGGGCGCCGTCTCCGCCACGGTCGTGACCGGCGGCGACGGCACGGCGTCCTGCGGCGCGATCCACGTACCCGCCGGCGGCGCGGCCGGAAGCATCGCCGCCACTGCGTCGGGCGCCACCGGGGCCACCGCGACACTCACCGCCTTCGATGCACGGCTGCTGGCGTCCCCGCGCGGACTCTCGGATGCCACCCTCATCCCGGTGGGCGCGGCCCCCGTCGCGCTCGATCTGTACCTGTCGTCGGGCACGCTCCACCGCTCGGGCGTCGGCGCCGTCGCGACGGATGTCGACGCGGTGGGGACGCTCGCCCCCTCGGCGGACGACGCCTCCGCCTTCCTCCTGCCGCTGCGTCTCGACGACGGCCGCGCGGTGGTCTTCGACACCGCTTCGAACGTGGCGAGCCCCGTCGTCGGCATCCCCTCGGGCGCGACGCCGGTCGCCGCCGACCTGTTCCTCTCCGGCTCGACGCTGTACCGCGCGGGAGTCGTCGTCGCTTCCGGCGTCGATGCCTGCGGACAGCTGATCGAGCACGACGCCGACACAGCGGGGCGTCTCTACCTGCCGTATCGCGCGACCGACGGCACCCCGCGGCTGCTGCGCCTGCCCGACGGCGACACGCGGACGGCATTCGAATACGGCACCGCCGGTGGGCCGCCCGCGGGCGCGACGCCGGTCGCCGACGACCTCTTCACCGCCGCCGGCAACATCCATCGCGTCAGTTGGGATGGCACCGCGGCCTTCGGTGCCGGCATCGTGGCATCCGGGATCGCCTCGTGGGGTGCGCTCACGCCGAACCCGTCCTACGCCGGCGAGCGCCTGCTGCCGGTCATCACCACGGCGGGAGACGCCGCGCTGTTCATGGTGTCGGGCAACACCGTCCGCCCCGCACGCTCCGTGCCCGCGGGAGCGACGGCGGTGGGTGCCGACCTGTTCCGCGTCGGCACCACGATCCATCAGGACGGTACGGGGCAGGTGGCGTCCGACGTCACCTCCGTCGGCGACGCGTCACCCGCGTCGCGCGGCGGCACGCGCGTCGTGGTGCCCCTCGGTTCGGCGGTGGCGTCGTGCTGAACGAACGAGAAGGAGAGCCCGTGTCGCATCGTCCCCGTCCCACGAGCCGGCGTCGCTGGTGGGTACTCGGCATCACCGGCTGCGTGCTGATCGCGACGGGCGTGACCGCCGCGGTGTGGCCTGCGGGCGACGACGTCCGATCGAGCGTCGCATCCGAGGTGCTCGCGTCCGCACCCCGCGCCGCCGCCACACCCGACCCCTCGGCCGTCGGTTCGTGGTCGGAGCCCCTGGGCATCCCCGCGGATGCCACCGACGACGAACGTCTGCAGATCAAGCTGTCGTACGATCTGGTCGCCGTCCCCGCCGCGCAATTCGACCGGCTGCGGACCATCCCGGGCGTCGACATCGTCAGTCCGCGAACGCTCGACGACACCGTCTACGCCGCCGTGCGTGACGCCGACGTCGCGGCCGTCCGCGCCGCGCTCCCAGACGTCGAGGTCACCCCGAACAAGACCTTCGAGGCCGACGACGCGCAGACCCCCGTCCCGTCATGGGGCCTGGATGCCGTCGACAACACCGACGCCGCCCGTGACGACAATTACCTGTACGACTCCACCGGTGCCGGCGTGACCGCGTTCGTGCTCGACAGCGGCGTGCAGTCGGATCATCCCGACTTCGGCGGGCGGGTCGATGCGGCCGCCGGACACGATGAGGTCGGCGACGGACGGGGGACCGAGGACTGCAACGGTCACGGCACCCACGTGGCCGGCACCATCGGCAGCACGACCTACGGTGTCGCGAAGGCCGTGCGGATCGTGCCGGTGCGCGTAATCGGCTGCGGCCAGGGCGGATCCGTGCTCGACATGCTCTACGGGATGCTGTGGATCTACCAGAACAACGCCCCCGAGCAGTCGGTGGTCAACATGAGCGTCGGGAGCCCGACCGTCCAGCAGGTCAACGACTTCGCCGACGGCCTGACCGAGGCCGGCTTCGTCGTCGTCGTCGCCGCCGGCAACGACAGCCAGGATGCCTGCAACACCTCTCCCGCGGGCGCCGCTCAGCCGCTGACCGTAGGGGCGTTCGACACCACGCGCACCCTCGCCTGGTACAGCAACTGGGGGTCGTGTGTCGACATCCTCGCTCCGGGCTCCGACATCACCTCCACCTGGATCGGCAGCCAGGTCTCGACCATCAGCGGTACCTCGATGGCGTCCCCTCACGTGGCGGGTCTCGCCGCGCGCCTGCTGGAGCGGCACCCGACATGGACGACGACCGAAGTGCAGCAAGAGCTCACCAGGGCCACCGCGACCGGTCATATCGCGGGGCTGCCCGCCGGCACCCCGAACCTCGTGGCGGCCATCCCCGGCACTCCGCGCATCGCGTCGCTGTCGGTCACGGCCGATCCCGCGGGCCTCGCCCTCGCGTGGACGACGAACAGGATCGGAGCCTTCTCCACGTTCGCGCTGACGGTCGTCGACACGACAACCGGGCAGGAGTACCCCGTCACCGTCTCGGCGACGCGCTCCTCGATCGTGTTCACCGACGCGCAGTCCGGGCATGCCTACACGGCGAGCGTCGTCGGAACCGCAACGATGCCATCGGGTGCGGTCGTCACGACCGACCCGGTCACCGCGACGGGGCCCTGAGGACGCCGGGTGCGCACTGATCGTCACCGCGAGCGCCGTCCGCCCCGGCCCGAGGGGGCGGCCCCGACGACGCGTGTCCGCCTACCGGGAGCGCCGTCTGACGGGCTCACCGCCCAGAGGGGGACGCCGACAACGCGTGTCCGCCTACCGGGAGCGTTGTGCGACGGGCGCCCCGGCCCGAGGGACAGCGCCCGGTGACGCGTGTCCGCCTACCGGGAGCGCCCCAGGAACTCCAGGCCCGCCTCGCGGAACGCGCGTGCTCCCGGAGCGTTCACGTGGTGACGGCCCGGGATATCGGCGAATTCCCCCTGTGGCAACAGTGACGCGAGACGCGCCGATTGGTCGTGGATGGGGTCCTGCGTCCCCGTGGCGATGAGCACCGGCTGCTGCGGCGGCGACGCGGGGTCGGGATCCGTCTCGCCCAGCCGCATGCCCTCGGCGATCGCGACCAGGGCGCGCAGGTCGTTGCCGGGCACCCGCTCGGCGAGCGAGACGTAGCGCAGGGTCGTGGCATCCTCCACCGGTGTGCCGTGGTCGAGGAACGCGCGTGCCTGGTCGACCTTCAGCCGGGCCAGGGGACGACCGTCGGGGATACCGCCGAGCACGGCCCGTTCGACGTGCTCGGGAGCGTCGACCGCGAGTTGCCATCCCACCCGGCCGCCGAGGGAGTAGCCGAGGTAGCGCACCGCGTCGAGCAGGTAGGTGTCGAGCACGGCGACCAGGTCGGACACCAGCGTCGGCATCGTGTACGACGCGGCGTCGATCGGCTTCTCGCTCGACCCGTGCCCGCGCTGATCGACCGCGACCACGCGGAACCCGGCGCGCAGCAGGTCGCGCACCCAGCCGGTGTTGACCCAGTTGTCGCGCGTGCTCGAACCGAAGCCGTGCACGCACAGGACGGCGTCGGCGTCGGCGTCACCCCAGGTGTACGTCGCGAGGCGCACGTTGTCGCCGACGATGACGTACTGCGGCGCGGGCATCTCGGTCAGGGCGGGCACGGCATCCATTCCTCCGATCCTGGCAGACGCACAGCCTCGGCCCGGGGTACTGGTCATAGTGGTCTCATGGGTTTCACGCGCGCCGAGCTCGAATCGTTCCGGGATGCCACGATCCCCGACCTCGTCGAGCCGGGCGTGCGGCTGCTGTTCGTCGGCATCAATCCGGGTCTGTGGACCGCGGCGACGGGGACCCCGTTCGCCCGCCCCGGCAATCGGTTCTGGCCCGCGCTGGTGGAGGCCGGCATGCTCCCGCGGCTGCCGCGATACGCCGAGCCCCTCGACGCGCAGGACCGTCGCATGATCTTCGACGCGGGGATCGGTGTGAGCAACCTCGTCGCCCGGGCGACCGTCCGCGCCGACGAACTGTCGCGCGAGGAGCTGCGCGCCGGTGCGGCGACCCTCGTCACGCGTGTCGGCGCATGGCGTCCGCGGGCGGTGGCCGTCGTCGGACTCGCCGCGTACCGACAGGGTTTCGACCGGCCCCGCGCCGTCGCCGGGAAGCAGCACGAGACCATCGCCGACGTGCCGACCTGGGTGCTGCCCAACCCCAGCGGCCTGAACGCGCACGACACCGTTGCCACCCTCGCCCGCGCGTACGCCGAGCCCGCTCGCGCGGCGGGGGTGCTCGCGTGATGTCCGTGCGGCGCCGAGGTGCGCGCGCGGTGCGCGGCTCGATACCGGGCTCCGACGTGGGCGTGCGGCCCAGACGACGGCGCTGGGCGGCGTTCGCGGCGCTTCTCGCGGTGGTGGTCGCGGGGCTGATCGTGTCGCGAGCTCTCCCGTCGTCATCGGCGACCGACATCGCCGGAGACGCCCTCTACGCCGCCGCCGCCTACACGGGTCTCGTGCTGCTGATGCCGCGCGCGCCTCGATGGGCGGTCGCGCTCGCCGCGGCGGGGTGGTGCGTCGCGGTGGAGCTTCTGCAACGCACGGGCCTCCCCCTCGCGCTGGCCGAGTGGATGCCGCCGGTGGCGCTGGTGCTCGGGACCGGTTTCGACGCCCGCGACCTCGTGGTGTACGTGCTGGCGGTGATCGCGACGGTCGCGATCGACCGGGCCGTGAGCGTGCGCCTCCTCCCCAGGGGACCGGCTCGCGGCGGTGTCCGACCTCCCGAGTAGGGTGACGCGCGACGAGAGGAGACGCGCGTGATCGTGCGATTCGAGGGCGACGTCTTCCGGTGGGAGGCTCGCACCGACAGCGACTGGTACTTCGTCGCACTCCCACCGGAGCTCAGCGACGACATCCGCGAGACGCAGACGTACCGTCGCGGCTTCGGCGGGGTGCGCGTGGAGGCGACGATCGGCGGCTCGACCTGGCGCACGTCGATCTTTCCGCAGGCGGGCGGCGCGTACGTCCTGCCCCTGAAACGGGCGGTGCGCGACACGGAAGGGATCGACCCCGGCGCGACCATCGATGTCGACCTCGTCGTGCTCGACGCCTGAGAACCCATGCCGCGGTGCCACGCCCGCCGTCCGGTGACGTCCGCCGTACGGGCGCCCGATGGATGCCCCGGTCTCGCACGACCCGTCGTGAGAAGGAGGTGACGGATGCCGTGGAGTCTCGTTCCCGCTCTGGTGGTGTTCGCGATGCTCAGCGTCGTCCTCACGGTGGTCGATGTCCGCACCCACCGCCTCCCCGACGGCATCGTGCTCCCGGGCGGGGGGATCGTGCTCGCCCTGATGGCGAGCGCCGCGGTGGTCATCGGTTCACCGCATCGCCTGGCGGGGATCGCCGGGGGAGCAGCGGCCGCGTTCGTGGTCTGCCTCGCGGTGCACCTCGCACGACCGGCGGCCTTCGGCGGGGGTGACGTCAAGCTCGCGGGTATCTGCGGCGGCGTGCTCGGGTGGGTGGGCCCGGAGGCTGCGGCATCCGGGATCGCGCTGGCTTTCGTCGCGGGCGGCGTGGCCGCGGCGGGCACCGTGGCCGCGGGGGCCCGCGGAACGACCATCGCGTTCGGGCCGTTCCTGTTGCTGGGCACGTGGGCGAGGCTGCTCTCGGGGCCGTGGTGACGGTCGATCCCCCAGGGCCGTGGTGACGGTCGATCCCCGAGGCCGTGGTGACGGTCGATCCCCAGGGGGACCCGGGGGTCGGTGCCACGGCCGTCGGGCCGCAGCTCCCCGAGTGGTGAACGCATAGGCGCGGCCGGCGGTATCCGCGACGAACAGCGGGTGCGCGGCTCGCGCCGTGCCCCGCTGGGACGCCGCGGTCAAGCCTGCGAGACCGTTCGCGCCGCGTCGATACGCTGACCCCATGCTCGACCTCATCCGTCGCGTCACCGCGTGGGCGCTGTCGCTGCGCCTGGTGCGCGCCTTCCTCGTCTATTCGGGCGCGCGCGGGCCGACACTGGCCGACAGTGTCACGTACCGCACGCTGTTCAGCCTGTTCGCCGCCGTCCTCATCGGATTCTCGTTCGCGGCGCTCTGGCTCTCGGGCAACCCCGAAGGACTCAGCGCGCTCGTGCGCTCGGTGAACAGCGTGGTTCCGGGGCTGGTCGGACCCGAAGGCCTCATCAAGGTCGACGACATCGAGGCCCCCGGCGGCCTGACCCTCGCCGGAATCATCGGAACGATCGGTCTCATCGGCGCGGCGATCGGCGCCATCGGGTCGCTGCGCACGGCCCTTCGACAGATCGCGGGGGTCGCCACCGACGACACCCTCATAGTTTGGGTGCTGCTGCGCAACCTCGCCCTCGCCATCGGCATCGGTCTTGCCCTCGTCGCGGGCGCGGCCGTGACCTTCCTCGCCACGGCGGGGCTGACGTTCATCCGCGAACTGCTGGGCATCTCCGCCGACTCCTGGATCACCGCGGTCCTGACGTGGCTGCTGTCGACCGTCGTGGTTCTCGTGCTCGATTCCGCGGCCATCGCCGCCGCGTTCGCGCTGCTGTCCGGGGTGCGCGCTCGCCGCAGCACACTCATCCGGGGCTCCCTGCTGGGCGGGCTCGGTCTGGTCGTGCTCCAACAGTTGTCGGGACTGTTCGTGGGCGGCGCGAGCAGCAACCCCCTGCTGGCGACCTTCGCCTCTCTCATCGCTCTGCTGCTGTGGTTGAACCTGTCGAGCCAGGTCATCCTGATCGCCGGTGCCTACATCACCGTCGCCACCGAGGAGGACCACGACCGCGTCCGCGCCAAGTACGGCGCGGCGACGATGATCCAATTCCGCGTCCGACGCGCCGAGAAAGCGGTCACCGCGGCCATGGGCGAGCTGAACGCCGCCCGCGAGGCCGAGGCGAAAGAGCGCGAGACGCTCGCGAAGACCGATCCCGCCGCCGCGGCGCGGGAGACGCAGGCCGAACGCGACGCCGAGGCGAAGAGCGATGCCTGAGACCCCGACGACCGCGGCCACCGACGCCGGGGCGACGCCGCGCACCGCTGCCTACACGGCCGACGCCGTCCGGGCCGCCGAGGCTCCGCTGCTCGCCGACGGTCGTCCGCTCATGCGATGGGCGGCCGCGGCCCTCGCCGAGATCGTCGCGACCGAGCTGGACGCGGCGCCGGGCGCTGTGCTGGTGCTCGCCGGCGCGGGCGACAACGGGGGCGACGCGCTCTACGCGGCCGCCGATCTCGCGCGCCGCGCCGACCGCGTCGACGTCGTCCTCGTGCGCGACCGCGTGCACCGCGGGGCACTGGATGCGGCCGTCTCCGCCGGCGCCCGGGTCGTCTCCGCGTCCGAGGTGTGTGCGCGCCTCGACGCGTACGTGCTGGTGCTCGACGGCATCCTGGGTATCGGGCGGCTCGCCGATCGCCGTCTGCGCGGCTCCGCCCGTGCGCTCGTCGAGTCTCTCCTCGCCCTGGTCCAACGGCCGCGCGTGGTCGCCGTCGACCTGCCCAGCGGCCTCGACCCCGACGAGGGCACAGCGGATGCCGCCGTGCTCCCCGCCGACATCACGGTCACGTTCGGCGCGCTCAAGGCCGGACTCGTCCGCGGCCGCGGCCCCGAGCTGTCGGGGCGCGTGCACCTCGTCGACCTCGGCCTCGAGCCCGCTCTCCGGCGAGCGCAACCCGCCGTCGCCAGTGCGGTGCCCGTCGTGCGGGTACCGGCGCGTCATCGGTTCTGACGCACGTTCGCGCGCCGCCGGGCGGGTGCCGGCGCGTCACCGGCGGTTGTCGGAGGTCCCGCGGCCGCCGCGGCGCGCCCGTCTACCCTGGCTCAGCGCGCGTAGCGCTCCACGAACGTGCGCAGCATGCGCGACGGTGCGGTGACCGGGAGCCGCCGCACGGCCGCGAGCGTGAGCGCGAGCTCGTCGGCGGCGAAGTAGCCGTACCCGGCGTAGGCGTGGATGCGCGTCACGATGCCGTCGACGTCGAGCTCCGGGTGAAACTGCGTCGCGTAGACGTTCCGACCCACGCGGAACATCTGCACCGGGCAGGTGGGTGAGGACGCCAGCAGCACGGCCTCGGCGGGGAGGACGGTGATCGCCTCCTTGTGCCCCACGAAGGCGGGGAAGGCGTCCGGCATCCCGGCGGTGAGCGGGTCGGCGCGGCCCTCGGGCGTGAGGGTCACCTCGACCACGCTGATCGGCTCCGCGAAGGTGCCGTCGATCGTGGCATCCAGGTGCGTGCCCAGCGTGCCGACGCCGTAGCACGCGCCGAGGAACGGCAGATCGCGGGCGACGACCTCGTCGACGAGCGCAGCCATCTCGGCCTCGACCCGCCGCTGCACCGTCGACTTCTTCTCGACCGGGTCGGAGGCGTTGAAGGGGCTGCCCCCGACGAGGATGCCGGCGACCTCATCGAGGTCGAACGCGGGCATGGCCTCGCGCTCGAGACGGACGCGGCGCAGGCGCTCCGCCGGCAGACCGGTGTAGCGCAGGAACAGCGCGTACTCCTCGTCGGCCGGGAGGTCTTCGGCTCTCGTGGCCAGCAGGACGAACGGGCGCTCACCGGGCAGGTCGGTCCAGGTCACCCGAGCGATTGTAAGCCAGCGCCGGCCTCGTGCCGAGTGGTCGGCAGGCACGTCCGCGCTCGTCATCCGGGCGATGCGGTCGGATCTGCTGTCAAGGCACTCGGGGAGTGTCGGAGCCGCCGTCTACGCTTCTGCCATGGCTATTGCACGACTGACCGGAGGCCCGCTCGACGGGCAGGTGATCCCGCTCGACGACGAATCCGATGACACGCTGATCATGCCCTACAGCGAGGGTCAGCTGGTCTACCGCCGTCAGGGCGAGGCGACGAACACCGGCGAGTCCGACGGGCCGACGCAGTCCGTCTTCGCCTTCTCGGATGAGACCGAAGACATCAACCCCGACACCGACGGACGCGACGATTGAGCGCAGCTCCGCACGGCGCGTCGAGCGTCGAGGTCGAAGCGAAGTTCGACGTCGACGACGGCACGCCCCTGCCCGAGTGGTCGGCGCTGCCGGGAGTCGCGCGCGTCGGCAGTCCTGAGCCCCGCGACCTCGACGCCCGCTACGTCGACACCTCCGACGCCGCTCTGGCGCGCGCCGGTGTCGCCGTGCGCCGTCGTCGCGGCGGTCCCGACGAGGGCTGGCACGTGAAGGGCCCGGCGCAGGCCGGCGGGCGCACCGAACGTCAGTGGCCGCTCGGCGAGATCATCGACGCCGACGCCGACCCCGAGGTGCCTCCGGCGGTTCAGGATGCCGTGGCTCCGATCGCCGCACCGCCATTCACTCCGCTGGCCCGCGTGCGCAACAATCGCACGGCCTACGCGCTACTCGACGCCGACGGGGGCGAGGTCGCCGAATTCGTCGACGACCGCGTCCGTGCCCTCGACGAGCGCCGGGGCGTCGAGTCCGCATGGCGGGAGTGGGAGGTCGAGCTCGGCCCCGCCGCCCCCGCCGACGATGCGGCACGCGCGGCGTTCTTCGCCGCGGTCGAAGCGGCGGTATACGCCGCGGGGGGTCGGCCCGCGGCATCCGGATCCAAGCTCGCCCGCGCGCTCGGGCACTGAGCTCACGCGTCGGACGGAGGCATTCCGCCGCGGTGGCGCTCGAGACGTAGCGCGTCGAGCCGTCCGCACGTCACGGCCGCAGGGTGCCTACGCGCAGTGGGCACGAGGACGAGACGACGAAGGCCCGCCCGGGCGAACCGGGCGGGCCTTCGTGCGTCACGCGATCAGAGGTTGATCATGTGTCCCGTGAGGCCGTGGAATGCCTCCTGGAGGCCCTCCGACAGCGTCGGGTGGGTGTGCACGTTGCGGGCGGCCTCGAGAGCGGTGAGGTCCCACTTCTGCGCGAGGGTGAGCTCGGGCAGCAGCTCCGAGACGTCGGGGCCGATGAGGTGGCCGCCGATGAGCTCGAGGGTCTCGGCGTCGGCGACGAGCTTGACGAAGCCGACGGGCTCGCCGAGGCCGTTGGCCTTGCCGTTGGCCGAGAAGGGGAACTTGGCGACCTTGATGTCGTGGCCGGCGTCGCGTGCCTGCTGCTCGGTGAGTCCGAACGAGGCGACCTGCGGGTTGCAGAAGGTGGCGCGCGGCATGTTGCGGTAGTCGCCGAGCGTCTGCGTCTCGGCGTCGCCGATGGTCTCGGCGGCGACGACGCCCTGCGCCTCGGCGACGTGGGCGAGCTGCAGCTTCGCGGTGACATCGCCGATGGCGTAGATGTGGGGGACGTTGGTGCGCATGTGGTCGTCGATGTCGATGGCGCCGCGCTCGGTGAGCTTCACACCGGTGTTTTCGAGACCGAAGCCGTCGACCTTGGGCGCGAATCCGATGGACATGAGCACGCGGTCGGCGTCGATCGATCCGGCCTGGCCGTCTTTGCCGGTGTAGGCGACGGTGACCTTGTCGCCGTGGTCGGTGACGGAGTCGACCTTCGTGGAGGTGAGGATGTCGACGCCGTAGCCCTTGTACTGCTTCTGGATCTCTTTCGAGACGTCGGCGTCTTCGTTGGGGAGGGCACGGTCGAGGAACTCGATGATCGTGACCTTCACGCCGTAGTTCGTCATCACGTAGGCGAACTCCATGCCGATGGCGCCGGCGCCGACGATGACGATGGATTCCGGAAGTTCGCGGGTGAGGATCTGCTCCTCGTAGGTGACGACGTTGTCGGAGAGGGTGACGCCGGGGAGGAGACGAACGGTCGAGCCCGTCGCGATGATGACGTTGTCGAAGGTGACCTGCTCCTTCGAGCCGTCGGTCTTGGTCACGTCGATCGTGTGGTCGTCGGCGAAGTACCCGCGGCCCTCGTACTCGGTGACCTTGTTCTTCTTCATCAGGTAGTGGATGCCCTTGACGTGGCCGGCGGCGACGCTGCGCGAGCGGTCGAACGCCTTGCCGAAGTCGAAGTGCACCTCGCCCGAGATGCCGAACAGGTCGGCCTTCGCGTGGAACGTGTGCGCGAGGTCGGCGTTGCGCAGCAGCGCCTTGGAGGGGATGCAGCCCACGTTCAAGCACACACCGCCCCAGTACTTCTCTTCGACGATCGCGACCGACAGTCCGAGCTGTGCGCCGCGGACGGCGGCGACGTACCCGCCGGGACCCGCACCAAGAATGACCAGATCGTAATGAGGCATGCTTCCAGCCTATCGCCCGGCGCCGCCCCCTCCGGCGGTATTCCGCGGCCCGCGCGACGCGAAGACGTACACGAGCACACCCGCCACGATCACCAGTGCGACGACAAGGAGGATCCACGGCAGCGGTGACGCCGGCGCATCCGATTCCAGGGGGGTCGTGACCTCCGTGGTCGCGGCGGGAGAGGCCGCCTCGCTCGCTGCAGCCGTCGCGGAGGCGCTCGGCGTCGCCGACGGCGTCGGGGTGGGAGACGACTCCGGCACCGAGAACGCGAACTCGCCGTCGATGGGGTGACCGTCGCTCGACACGACGCGCCATTGCACGGTGACGGTGCCGGATGCCGGACCCGTCAGCGCCTGGGTCACCTCACTCCCGGAGACCTCGGGCGCGCCGTCCGTCAGCGAGGTGCCCGCGGCGTCCGTCACCTCGATCACCGTCGCACCCGCGTCGGTCAGCACGTCGGCGCTGTACGAGAGGGTGATCCGATCCGGGAGGGCTTCGAGCACGGCGTCGGATGCGGGGTCGGTGCCGATCAGCTCGTCGTGGGCGGCCGCGGGGAGCGCGGGAACGAGCAGCGCGGCAGCGGCCAGGAGGACGGTCGCCAGGACGGCGGAGAGGGTGCGCCGGCGCGGCGCCTGAGGAGACGTCATCCTTCGACCCTAGTGACGGTCGGCGACGAGGGGCCGGGGAGTCGCGGTCGGTGTCCACCCGCCCGCACCGGCGTACCCGGACTCGACACGGGCGTGCTCGGGTCGATAGGTTCGAGTGTCTCGTCGGCGGCTTCGCGCCCCGAACCGCGATGCCGGTGTCGACGAACAATGACACATCACGCATCACCACAGCCTGCTCGAGGCCATTCGCCCTCCCCGTGCGAATCGGTCGGTTATGGTGAGGGAGAAGGAGAAGCCGTGGACGAGACCAGCCGATTCGAGCGAGACGACATCCGGCGTGCGGGCGAAGCCGCCGCCCGTTCGCACGACACGACGCAGACCCACGACGCCGACCTGTCGTTCGTGCCCTTCGGTGCCGACCTCACCGAGGCCGAGCTCGAAGCGATCGACGCTCTGCCCTCCGGTGCCGCGCTGCTCATCGTGCGCTCCGGTCCGACCACCGGTGCCCGCTATCTCCTCGACACCGACACCACCACGGTCGGCCGTCACCCCGAGGCCGATCTGTTCTTCGACGACGTCACCGTCTCGAGACGGCACGCCGAGATCATCCGCACGGGGACGGCGTTCGAGATCGTCGACCAGCGTTCGCTCAACGGCAGCTACGTCAACGGCGAGCGAGTGGACCGCGCCGCACTCGTGAACGGCGCCGAGGTGCGCATCGGCAAGTTCCGCCTCAACTTCTTCGGTTCGCCGGTCGACCTGCCCGCGGCTGCGCACTGATGGCGGCAGCCCCGTCCCGTAGTCGTCAGACGGCTGCGGGGCTGCTCAGCATCGGTCAGGTGCTCGCGCGCCTCACCCCGGATTTCCCGGCGCTCACCTCCAGCAAGCTCCGCTTCCTCGAAGTGCAGGGGATCGTGTCGCCGACGAGGACCGAGTCGGGCTACCGCAAGTTCTCGCCCGCCGACCTCGAGCGTCTGCGTCTGGCGTTGACACTGCAGCGCGACCACTATCTCCCGCTCGTCGTCATCCGCGACTACCTGGCCGATCTCGACGCGGGTCGCAACCCTGCGCCGCCCACCTCGATGCCGTCCATGACGAGCGCCCCCCGCCGCTACCGGCGTGACGAGCTGCTCGCCGCCGCCGGCGCCGGGCCGCAGCTGCTCAACGATGCCGTCAGCACCGGCGTGATCGCCGCGGCGGAGAGCTATCCGGAGCAGACCGTGACGCTTCTGCGCGCCCTCGTCGCCCTCGACCGTCATGGGATCGAGCCCCGGCACGTGCGGGCGCTGCGTCAGAGCGCCGAGCGCGAGGTCTCCCTCGTGGAGTCGGCGCTGTCGGCGCTCCTGCGTCGTCAGGACGCGCCGTCGCGGGCGCGCGCGAGCGAGCTCGCCCCCGAGCTCGCAGGGCGGCTCGACGAGGTGCGCACGCTGTTCGTGCGCGATGCGCTGGAGCGCATGCTGTCCTGATCGCGACACGCCGCGGCCCTCGGAGCGGATGTCATTGCCGGGGGACCCTCGCTGATCTAGCGTGGAAGCAACGAGCCGATGAGGAGGGACGCGAGCATGAACGCTGGCGACGCACTCGGTGAACCCCGGTTCGCCACCGACCTCCTCTTCACCGACGGTCTGCCCGAGATGGACGACGACACCGGTTATCGCGGGGCCGTGGCCGCGCGCGCCGCCGGCATCACCTACCGCCAGCTCGACTACTGGGCACGCACCGAGCTCGTCGTCCCGACCGTGCGCGGCGCGAGCGGATCGGGATCGCAGCGGCTCTACGGTTTCCGCGACATCCTCGTGCTGAAGCTCGTCAAGCGCCTGCTCGACACCGGCATCTCCCTGCAGCAGATCCGCACCGCGGTCGAGCAGCTGCGCGCCGCCGGCATCCGCGACCTCGCCGGCACGACGCTCATGAGCGACGGCGCGTCGGTGTACCTGTGCACCTCGAACGACGAGGTCATCGACCTCGTCAGCCGCGGTCAGGGCGTCTTCGGCATCGCCGTGGGCAAGGTCCTGCGTGAGGTCGAGTCCACCCTCGTGGACTTCGAGACCGCTCAGCCCGACGCCGTCGACGAGCTCGCCGCCCGCCGCGCCGCCCGCACCGCCTGAGCGCGACCCCGACTCTCGCGACGGCTGGATGCCACGGCATCCCGGGTCTTCCGTCCCCGGAGTCTTTGGTCGATGAACGCGGTATGCGGGCTCAAACGCCGCGTCGAGGCGTTTCGTCCCACGGATGCCGTTTCTGGAGGCGCTTCGCGCAGCGTGCGCCGGAGCCGGAGCCGGCGCCGGAGCCGGCGCCGGAGCCGGCGCCGGGGCCGACGCGGTGCGGGCGGCGAGTCGATAAACGCGATTCGCGGGAGAAAACGCCGCGGCAACGCGTTTCGTCCCGCGGATGCCGTTTCTCGCGGTGCGGACGTCAGCCCGGTGGTGCACGGCCCCCACGCGGTGCCCCGCGGGCCTCGCGCAGCGTGTCCCGGCGCCGGGGCCGGTGCGGTGCGGGCGAGGAGTCGATAAACGCGATTCGCGGGAGGAAACGCCGCGGCAATGCGTTCCGTCGGGCGGATGCCGTTTCTCGCGGAGCGGACGTCAGCCCGGTGGTGCACGGCCCCCACGCGGTGCCCCGCGGGCCTCGCGCAGCGTGTCCCGGCGCCGGGGCCGGTGCGGTGCGGGCGGGGAGTCGATAAACGCGATTCGCGGGAGAAAACGCCGCGGCAACGCGTTTCGTCCCGCGGATGCCGTTTCTCGCGGTGCGGACGTCAGCCCGGTGGTGCACGGCCCCCACGCGGTGCCCCGCGGGCCTCGCGCAGCGTGTCCCGGCGCCGACGCCGGCGCGGTGCGGGCGGGGAGTCGATAAACGGCACTCGCGGGAGGAAACGCCGCGGCAACGCGTTTTGTCCGGCGGATGCCGTTTCTCGCGGTGCGGACGCCGGCCCGATGGTGCACGGCCTCGGCGCAGTGCCCCGCGGGGCCCCGGCGCGGCGCCGACGCGGTGTGAGGGGGGTTGATAAACGGCATCCGCGCGAGGAAACGCCGCGGCAACGCGTTTCGTCCCGCGGATGCCGTTTCTCGGGCCGGGCGCGCCCGCCGACGGTCGTGTTCGAGCGACGCGGGCGGCGTCGTCGACGACAGACGCCGCCCGGCTGCGGGGCAGCGGGACGGCGTCCGGGGGAGCGCAGTGCTCAGGCCTGGGGGGCCTCGTTCGTCACGGGGATGCGGCCGGTGCGCACGATGCGGTCGAGCAGTGCGTCGAAGTCGGCGGCCAACTCCTGTGCGGAGTCGCCGGGCCAGACGTGCAGCGGCTTGGCGGCACCTTGCGCCTGCTGCAGCGACGTGCGCTCGGGCAGCTGCGGGTTCAGCACGAGGGGACCGAACATGTCGCGCAGCTCCTTGATGCGGAACTGATGCTCGATCGACTGCGGGCGCACACGGTTGACCACGACACCGAGCGGCTGCAGGCGCGGCGAGAGGCCGCGGCGGATCTCCTCGATCGCGCGGAGGGCGCGGTCGGCGGCGGCGACGGAGAACAGGCCCGGCTCCGTCACGACGATGACCCGGTCGCTCGCGGCCCACGCGGTGCGCGTCAGGGCGTTCAGCGAGGGGGCGCAGTCGATGAGCACGAGGTCGTACTCGCTCTCGATGGTCGCCAGAGCCTCTTCGAGCTTCCACACGTCGCGGACGCTCGGGTGCGGCCCGTCGAAGTTGATGGCCGACGGGCTGCCGATGAGCACGTCGATGGTGCCGGGGTGCACCTTCGCCCACCCGCTGGAGGTGATCGCCTGACGCACGACCTTCTCTTTGGGGTTCGCCAGGACGTCGGCGATGTTGAGTCGGCCGGCCACCGAGATGTCCATGCCGGTCGACACGTCGGATTGCGGGTCGAGGTCGACGACGAGGGTGCGAACGCCCCGCGCGAAGGCTGCGGAAGCCAGCCCGAGTGTCACGGTCGTCTTGCCGACCCCGCCTTTGAGAGAGCTGACGGAGAGTACGTGCACGAGAGTCCACGTTACCGTCCCCTAGGCTGTGAGCACATTCAGCCCCGGAAAGCTTTACGCGAGGTGCGCATGTTCTCGAAGATTCTGGTCGCCAATCGCGGAGAGATCGCGATCCGCGCATTCCGCGCTGCATTCGAGGTCGGGGCGCGCACGGTCGCGGTCTACCCGTACGAAGACCGCGCGTCGCTGCACCGCCTCAAAGCCGACGAGGCCTACCAGATCGGCGAACGCGGGCACCCCGTACGCGCGTATCTCGACGTCGACGAGATCATCCGCGTCGCGCGCGAATGCGGAGCGGATGCCATCTACCCGGGGTACGGCTTCCTGTCGGAGAACCCGGAGCTCGCCGAGAAGGCGCGCGCGCACGGCATCACCTTCATCGGCCCGCCCGCCGAGGTGCTGTCGATGGCGGGCAACAAGGTGACGGCCAAGGAGCACGCGATCGCCGCCGGTGTCCCGGTGCTGCGTTCCACGCCCGCGTCGGACGACATCGACGCGCTGCTCGACCAGGCCGACGAGATCGGCTTCCCGTTGTTCGCCAAGGCCGTCGCGGGCGGCGGCGGTCGTGGCATGCGGCGCGTCGAGGCGAAGGGCGAGCTGGCACCGGCGCTCGCTGAGGCGATGCGCGAAGCGCAGAGCGCGTTCGGCGACCCCCGCATGTTCCTCGAGCAGGCCGTGCAGCGCCCACGTCACGTCGAGGTGCAGATCCTCGCGGATGCCACGGGCGAGACGGTCCACCTGTTCGAGCGCGACTGCTCGGTGCAGCGGCGCCACCAGAAGGTGATCGAGATCGCCCCGGCGCCGAACCTCGACGAGAGCGTCCGTCACGACCTGCACCGCTACGCCGTCGCCTTCGCCCGGTCGATCGGGTACCAGAACGCCGGCACCGTGGAGTTCCTGCTCGAGACGGCGGGCCCGCGCGCGGGCGAGGTCGTCTTCATCGAGATGAACCCCCGCATCCAGGTCGAGCACACGGTGACCGAGGAGGTCACCGACGTCGACCTGGTGCAGTCGCAGATGCGCATCGCCGCGGGGCAGACCCTCGCCGACCTGCACCTGCAGCAGGACGACATCCACCTGCGCGGCGCGGCGTTGCAGTGCCGCATCACCACCGAGGACCCCACGCAGGGCTTCCGGCCCGACACCGGCAAGATCACCACCTACCGCTCGCCCGGTGGTGCCGGCATCCGTCTCGACGGCGGTACGACCGCCGCCGGCTCCCAGGTCAGCCCCCACTTCGACTCGATGCTGTCGAAGCTGTCGTGTCGCGGTCGCGACTTCCCGGCGGCGGTTGCGCGCGCCCGCCGCGCCCTCGCCGAGTTCCGTATCCGCGGCGTCTCGACCAACATCCCGTTCCTGCAGGCCGTGCTCGACGATCCGGCGTTCGTCGCGGGAGACCTCAGCACCTCGTTCATCGACGAACGCCCCGAGCTGCTCAAGGGTCGCGAATCCAAGGACCGCGGAACGAAGATCCTCTCGTGGCTCGTCGACACCACGGTCAACCGCCCGAACGGCGAGAACCCGCTCTCGATCGACCCCGGCGCCAAACTACCGAAGCTCGACCTCGCCGACACCGCCCCCGCAGGATCGCGTCAGCGCCTGCAGCAGCTCGGCCCGGTGGGCTTCGCGAAGGCCCTGCGTGAGCAGACCGCCCTCGCCGTCACCGAGACGACGTTCCGCGACGCCCACCAGTCACTGCTGGCCACGCGCGTGCGCACCCGCGACCTCGTGCGGGTCGCCCCGTACGTCGCCCGCATGACGCCCGAGCTGCTCTCGGTCGAGGCCTGGGGAGGCGCGACCTACGACGTCGCTCTCCGCTTCCTCGGCGAAGACCCGTGGGAGCGTCTCGACGCGCTGCGTGAAACCCTGCCGAACGTGGCCATCCAGATGCTGCTGCGCGGCCGCAACACCGTCGGTTACACGCCGTACCCCACGGAAGTCACCGATGCGTTCGTCGCCGAGGCCGCGGCATCCGGGGTCGACATCTTCCGCATCTTCGACGCGCTCAACGACGTGTCGCAGATGCGCCCCGCCATCGACGCGGTGCTGGCCACGGGAACGGCGGTCGCCGAGGTGGCCGTGTGCTATACCGGCGACCTCCTCGACCCGGCCGAGAACCTCTACACGCTCGACTACTACCTGCGTCTGGCCGAGCAGATCGTCGACGCGGGCGCGCACATCCTCGCCGTGAAGGACATGGCGGGACTGTTGCGCCCGGCCGCCGCGGCGAAGCTCGTGTCGGCATTGCGCGAGCGCTTCGACCTGCCCGTCCACGTGCACACGCACGACACCGCCGGCGGACAGCTCGCCACCCTGCTGGCCGCGTCGGCGGCGGGGGCGGATGCCGTGGATGCCGCGGCGGCACCGATGGCGGGCACCACCAGCCAGCCGTCGCTGTCGGCTCTGGTCGCGGCGCTCGCGCACACCGAGCGCGACACCGGGCTCTCGCTCGCCGCTGTCAGCGACCTCGAGCCGTATTGGGAGGCGGTTCGTCATCTGTACCGGCCGTTCGAGTCCGGTCTCGCCGGACCGACCGGCCGCGTGTACCGTCACGAGATCCCCGGCGGACAGCTGTCGAACCTCCGTCAGCAGGCGATCGCGCTGGGCCTCGCCGACGACTTCGAGCTCATCGAAGACATGTACGCCGCCGCCGACGGCATCCTGGGCCGTGTGCCCAAGGTGACCCCGTCGTCGAAGGTGGTGGGCGACCTCGCCCTGCACCTGGCCGCGGTCAAGGCCGACCCGGCCGACTTCGCGCAGAACCCCGAGAAGTACGACGTGCCCGATTCGGTCGTGGCGTTCATGGCGGGGGAGCTGGGCGACCTGCCGGGCGGCTGGCCGGAGCCGTTCCGCTCGAAGGTGCTCGCGGGGCGGGATGCCAAGACCGGTGTCACCGCGCTGACCGACGACGACACCGCCGCGCTGGCGGGGGAGTCCGCCGAGCGGCGCGCACGCCTGAACCGCCTGCTGTTCCCGGGCCCGACGCGCACGTTCGACGAGATGCGTGCGAGCTTCGGCGACCTCAGCGTGCTCGACACCGCCGACTACCTGTACGGGCTGCGCCCCGGTGGCGAGCACGTCGTCGAGATCGAACGGGGCGTGCAGCTGTTCGTCGGGCTGGAGGCCATCGGCGACGCGGACGACAAGGGCATGCGCACCGTCATGACCACCCTGAACGGGCAGCTGCGGCCGGTGTTCGTGCGCGACCGCTCCATCGACGTCGAGTCGCGCCAGGCCGAGAAGGCGGATACATCCAAGCCGGGTCAGGTCGCGGCGCCCTTCTCGGGCGTGGTGACCCTGAAGGCGGCGCCCGGCGACCGCGTCACCGCGGGTCAGGCGGTGGCCTCGATCGAGGCGATGAAGATGGAGGCGGCGATCACCTCTCCGATCGACGGGGTGGTCGAACGTGTCGCAATCGGTATCACACAGCAGGTGGAAGCGGGAGACCTTTTGCTGGTAATCCGCCCCGCGCAGTAGCCTGGAGGGGGGCGCTTTCGCGCCCTCTTCCCGTTTGGAGACTGCTGTGACCCCCGACCGCACCGACGCGAACCCCGACGAGAACGCCGAGCACGGCGTCCTCGACGAGAGCGGGAATCTCGACACCGCCAGCATCACGATCCTCGGTGGGCACATCGCGCAGGTCAACGTCGACCTGCCGGTGAGCGCCGACGACGACATCGACGACGACGTGATCGAAGACGAGATCCCCATCGACGACGCCGACCTGCCCCTCCTCGATGCCCCCCACGAGCGCCGCCCCGACGACGCGGAGCACGAGATCCACCACGTGCACCACCTCGAGACGCTGCCGACCGGTGACATCATCCTCGAACCCCACGACGACGTCTCCGATGACGACGACCAGGCGCACGGGGGTGGGGAACATGACGACGTGCACGATGCCGAGCTCGTCGACGAACACGAGGGCGATCACGTGACGACCCACCTCGCGTCGTCCGCTCCGCAGGCAGAGGCGCATGCCGTCCACGAGACGGATGCGGACGTCGACACCGATTTCCAGAGCCCGGGCGGAAGCGACCCCGAGGGCCGCGCAGACGGCGCCGCCGTCGAGGACGCCGCCCCCGGCCACGATCACGCCGCGAGTGCCCACGACGGCGCGTCGAACGCCGACGGCGTCGACGTCCGTGCCGACGACCTCCGGGACGCGGAGATCGTCGACGATGTGGAGCTGTTCGAAGCCGACGCGGCCGAGCCCGTCGACCTCGATGGCGCGGACGGGGACGACACACCGGCCGAGGACGGTGCGCAGGGACTCGACGTCGACGGCGACGCCGCGAACGCATCCGCCCTCACCCACGCGCCGTGGGTGCCCGCGCCCGCGCCTGCCCCGTCCCGCGCCCGACGACGGCGACGCCGCGAACGCAACCGCCGACGCCGGGGACGAAGCGCGAGGCGACATCGTCACCGATGCGCACCTCGCGAACGAGGCCGTGAACGAGCCGGTGACGACGCAGAGTGAGGACGACGTGGCATCCGAGAAGGAAGACGATTCCCCCCGCGCCGCGGAGGGCTCCGCCGAAGGTGAGGACCGCAGCTCCGCCGCAGCCGCGCCGGCGACCGGTCCCGCGACGGCCCCTCCCGTCGCGGATTCCGAGCCGGCGGCGGCTCCCGCGACCGGGTCCGTGCCGACGACCGCTCCTGCCACGGGGTCCGTGCCGGCGGAGGCTCCCGCGACCGGGTTCGTTCCGGCGGAGGCTCCCGCGACCGGGTCTGTTCCGGCGGCGGCTCCTGCGACGGGGTCCGTTCCGACCGCGGGCTCTGTGCCCGCCGCCGAGTCCGTCTCAGAGACCGGTCCCGTGCCCTCCACCCGCGCCGAACGCGCGGCGACCGCGGCCATCGGCACCATTCCGCTGACGCGGCGGGGCGCACACCAGGCCGACGAAGCGGCGCGCGCCGCCGAGGAGGCCGCACGCGTGGACCGTGCCCACGCGATGGAACGTGTGCGCACGCCCGCGGCCGAGGTCACCCTCACCTCGAAGCGCATCGGGCAGATCGACGACACGCGTGAGAGCTCCGACCTGCTCACCGCCGACCGACTTCTCGACCCGCGGCAGATCGCCAAGCCCGAGCCCGAGGGACTCTGGCAGCAGCTCGTGTACTCCGTGTCGGGTCATCGCATCAACCTCGGTGACGGCCGCAAGGCGCGCGAACGCAAAGCTCTCGACCGCCGCATCGGCTCCCCCCTGACCGGCGGGGCCCGCTTCGTTCCCGTGCTCTCGCGCAAGGGCGGCGTCGGCAAGACCACCGTCACCTCGCTGCTGGGCATGGCATTGGCCGACGCGCGCGACGATCGCATCATCGCCGTCGACGCCAATCCCGACCGCGGTACGCTCGCCGACCGGGTCGGAAGCGCCAACGGCCGTACCGTGCGCGACCTCGTGCGCTCGCACGAGGAGATGGTCGGCTTCAACGACGTCTCCTCCGTCGTGGCCCGCGACGCGACCCGGCTCGACGTGCTGGCGTCCGACGCGGACCCGCGGGTGTCGGAGGCCTTCAGCGACGACGACTACCGCCGTGTCGCCGACGTCGCCTCGCACTACTACTCCATCGTGCTGACCGACACCGGTACCGGCATCGTGCATTCGGTGATGGGGGCGACCCTCGAACTCGCCGACACGATCGTCGTCGTCGCGGGGCTCTCGGTCGACGAGGCCCGCCTGGCGTCCGAGACCCTCACGTGGCTCGAGACCAACGGGTATGCGGCACGCGTGCGCGACGCGGTGGTGGTGCTGAACAACTCTCGCCCGGGCGCTCCGCTCGTTCGCGAGAGCGAGCTCGAGGCGCACTTCCGCTCGCGCGTGCGCACCGTCATCCGCATGCCGTACGACGCGCGCATCGCCGCCGGCAGCGCGATCGCATTCCGCGACCTCGATGCCTCGACACGACAGGCTGCGCGCGAACTCGCCGCCGCCGTCGTCGAGGGCCTGCGATCGCCGGCGGCCGCCGCATGACCGTTCGTCCCATCCGCCTGTTCGGTGACCCGGTCCTGCGCGCCGTCAGCGCGCCCATCGACGAGATCGACGACGGCATCCGCGCCCTCGTGCAAGACCTGATCGACACCGTCGAGCTCCCCGGTCGGGCGGGTGTCGCCGCCCCCCAGATCGGGGTGGGCCTGCGCGCCTTCAGCTACAACATCGACGGCGACATCGGTTACGTGCTGAATCCCGTGCTGGTGGAGACCCGCGGCGAGCCGCAGCCGGTCGGGGAGGGGTGCCTCTCGGTGCCGGGACTCTGGCACGAGGCGATCCGCTACCCGTGGGCCAAGGTCACCGGCATCGACCTCGACGGCAACGAGGTCGTTCTCGAGGGCGAGGGGCTGCTCGCGCAGGCCCTTCAGCACGAGACCGACCATCTCGACGGGATGCTCTACCTCTCGCGTCTGCCGGCCGAAACGCGCCGCGAGGCGATGCGCCAGGTGCGCGAGAGCGACTGGTTCTGAGCCGACTCCTGCGAAAGGGCCCGGATGCGGCATCCGGGCCCTTCGCGTGTCCGCCCCGCGTGTCGCGAGAACAGGCCGAGGCGACGAGAACAGGCTGAGGCTCGATGGATCGCCCTGTTTCCGTCGCATCCCCTGTTCTCGTGACGCGAAACGGCCCGGTCCCGCGAGGAACCGGGCCGTTGTCGTCGCGGGCGTCAGGGGAGCGACACGTTGGTCGTGTTCACCGGCACCGCGTAGATGTCTTCGATGTCGGCGGCGAAGTCGCCGACGATGACATTGCGCTTGATGCTCATCTTCGGCGTCAGGTGTCCGCTCGCCTCGGTCCACTCGGTGGGGAGGATGGTGAACTTGCGGATCGACTCCGCGCGCGACACCCGGGCGTTGGCGCGGTCGATGGCCCCCTGCACCTCGGCGCGCACCTTGTCGTTGGTGCTCGCCTCGGACAACGACATGTCGGCGGGCAGGCCGTTGTTCGCCAGCCACGTGGGCAGCATCTCGGGATCGAGGGTCACGAGCGCCGCGATGAACGGCTTGTGGTCGCCCACGACCACCACCTGACCCACGATCGGGTTGGCCCGGATGGGGTCCTCGAGGGCCGCGGGAGCGACGTTCTTGCCGCCGGCGGTGACGATGATCTCCTTCTTGCGGCCCGTGATCGCGAGGAAGCCGTCGTCGTCGAACGCGCCGATGTCGCCGGTCTTGAACCACTCGCCGTCGAACGCCTCGGCGGTGGCCTCGGGGTTCTGCCAGTACTCGCGGAACACGTTGATCCCGCGCACCTGGATCTCCCCGTCGTCGGACAAGCGCACGCCGACACCGGGCAGAACGGGGCCCACGGTGCCGATCTTCGCCTTCGTGGCGAGGTTGACCGTCGCCGGAGCCGTCGTCTCGGTCAGGCCGTAGCCCTCGAGGATGACGACACCCAGGCTGCGGAAGAAGTGTCCGAGCCGGGGCCCCAGCGGCGCCGACCCCGACACCGCGTAGACGACGCGTCCGCCCATGGCATCCCGGAGCTTGGAATAGACCAGCTTGTCGAACAGTGCGAACTTCAGCTTGAGGGGGAGGGGGATCTTGCGACCCTCCTGCAGGCGTTGCGAATGCTCGATGGCCGTGTCGGCGGCCAGCCGGAAGATCTTCCCCTTGCCCCCGGCCTCGGCCTTCTGCTCGGCCGAGTTGTAGACCTTCTCGAACACGCGCGGCACGGCCAGCAGGAACGTGGGCTGGAACGAACCCAACGCGGGCAGCAGCTGCTTGGTGTCGGGCTGGTGGCCGGTCTTCACGCCGGCGTGCACGTTCAGCATCGAGATGAAGCGCGCGAAGACGTGCGCCGTGGTGATGAACAGCAAGGTCGATGAGCCCGGTGTCTCGACGACCTCGTGCAGCGCCTTGGCGGAGTTGCGGGCCAGCTCGACGAAGTTGCTGTGCATGAGCACGCAGCCCTTGGGGCGCCCCGTCGACCCCGAGGTGTAGATGAGCGTGGCCACATCGGAGGCCTTCGCCAGGTGACGCCGGCGCTCGACCTCCTCGTCGGTGATGTGCGTGCCGTTCGCCACGAGCGCGTCGAGATCGCCCGCGTGCATGGCCCACACCGCGCGCACGAGGGGGACGTCGCTGCGCACCTCGTCGAGACGCTCGGCGTGATCCGCCGATTCGAGCACGACGGCGACGGCTCCGGAATCCGACAGGATCCACGAGATCTGCGACGGCGAGCTCGTCTCGTACACCGGCACCATCACGGCCCCGGCGTAGAAGAGCGCGAAATCGACCAGCGTCCAGTCGTAGGTGGTTCGGGCGATGAAGGCGACCTTCTCGCCCGGCTGCACGCCCGCGGCGATGAAGCCTTTCGCGAGGGCGATGACCTGGCGCTCGAACTCCGCGGCGGTGACATCACGCCAGCCGCCGGCATCGGGGACCGCGAACAGCGGGCGCTCCGGCGTCGCGCGGACGCGGTCGGCCAGCAGGTCGGAGGCGTTGGCATCCGGATCCGCGGGGACGAGAGGGGGACGGTCGAACTGGATCACGGCAACTCCTTCGGTACCGGAAAGATGTCGATCAGGTCCGTCGAGTCTATCCGCGTCTGATCGCGGGTCTGCGGCCCACACCGTGAGGGAGCGTTCCCGCGCCGCGCTCCCGGGGTGGCTAGACTGCTCCGGGCCGAGCCGCGCGGCAGGCCCGGAAGGGAGCGCGGTGCGCAACATCGGCATCGATATCGGGGGCACGAAGATCGCGGGCGGCGTCGTCGACGACGACGGCACCATCATCGAGAAGCTCCGCGTCGACACCCCCATCGACCCGGCGGCCCTCGTGGATGCCGTGGTCGACATGGCCGACCACCTGCGCCGCGCGCACGACATCCACGCCATCGGCGTCGCCGCGGCGGGCTTCATCAGCCTCGACCGCAGCACCGTCATCTACGCACCCAACATCGACTGGCGCGACGAGCCGCTGCGCGCGCGCCTGGAGCAGCGCCTCGACGCGCCCGTCACGATCGAGAACGACGCCAACGCGGCCGGCTGGGGCGAGTACCGCTTCGGCGCCGGCCGCGGCGTGGACGACATGGTCATGCTCACCATGGGTACGGGCGTCGGCGGCGCCGTCGTCAGCGGCGGCGAGCTCTTCCGCGGCGGTCACGGCATCGGCGGCGAGCTGGGCCACATGCGCTTCGTCCGCGGCGGGCACCCCTGCGGATGCGGACAGAACGGATGCCTCGAGCAATACGCCTCGGGCCGCGCCCTGCAGCGCGAGGCGAACGCCATCGCCGACGAGGGCGGCATCGGTGCAGCCCTCGCCGCCGTCCGCGACGAGAAGGGCGCCATCCCGGGCCCCGCCGTCTCGCGGCTGGTGCTCGCCGGCGACCCCGGCGCGATCGAGGCGCTCCGCCGCGTCGCCACCGCCCTGGGCGAGGCGTGCGGCGGCTTCCAGGCCGTGCTCGATCCGGAGCTGTTCGTCATCGGCGGCGGTGTCGCACAGCTGGGCGCCGATCTGCTCGCCCCCGTGAAACTCGCGTACGAGACGTCGCTGCCGGGGTACGGTGAACGCCCGGTCGCCGATTTCGCCATCGCGCGACTCGGCAACGATGCCGGTCTCATCGGGGTCGCCGACCTCGCCGGGAAGGAGCGCTGACGATGTTCTACTGGCTGATGAAGTACGTGGTGATCGGGCCGGTCATCAAGGCCGTGTTCCGCCCGTGGATGGTCGGCCGGCGCAACATCCCGGCGGAGGGGGCGGCGATCCTCGCCAGCAATCATCTCTCCTTCTCGGACTCGATCTTCCTGCCGCTCATGATCGACCGCCGCATGGCGTTCCTGGCCAAGAGCGACTACTTCACCGGGAAGGGCATCAAGGGCTGGGCCACGAGGATGTTCTTCACCGCGACGGGCCAGTTGCCCATCGACCGCTCCGGCGGCAAGGCGTCGGAGGCGTCGCTGAACACCGGGCTGGGCGTGCTCGGCCGCGGCGAACTGCTCGGGATCTACCCCGAGGGCACCCGCAGCCCCGACGGGACGCTGTACCGCGGGCGCACCGGTATCGCCCGCATGGCGCTGGAGGCCCGCGTGCCGGTCGTTCCGGTCGTCATGGTCGACACCGGCTCCGTGATGCCGATCGGGCAGCGCCTGCCCCGTGTGGGGCGTGTGGGCATCGTCATCGGCGAACCGCTCGACTTCTCGCGCTTCGAGGGGATGGAGGGCGACCGCTACGTCCTCCGCTCCGTCACCGACGAGATCATGGTGGCCCTGCAGCGCCTCGGCGAGCAGCGCTACGAAGACGTCTACGCCTCGACCGTGAAGGACCGCCTCGCCACCGCCCAGGCGGCGAAGGCGCCGACCTCGCGCCACTAGACTTGCGGGGTGAATCAGCAGCTCCACGACCTCGACCACTGGCGTTCCCTGCCCATCAAGCAGCAGCCGCAGTGGTATGACGAGGGCGCGGTGGCCGCGGCATCCGCAGAGCTGGCGACCCTCCCGCCGCTGGTGTTCGCCGGCGAGGTCGACATCCTCCGCGAGCGCCTCGCTCGCGCCGCCGCCGGTCAGGCGTTCCTCCTGCAGGGCGGTGACTGCGCCGAGACGTTCGCCGGCGCGACCGCCGAGCAGATCCGCAACCGCATCAAGACGGTTCTCCAGATGGCGGTCGTCTTGACCTACGGCGCGTCGATGCCCGTGGTCAAGATGGGCCGCATGGCGGGGCAGTTCGCCAAGCCTCGCTCCAGCGACACCGAGACGCGCGGCGACGTCACCCTGCCGGCCTACCGCGGCGACATCGTCAACGGCTACGACTTCACCGAGGAGTCGCGCAAGGCCGACCCGGCTCGCCTGCTCAAGGGCTACCACACGGCCGCGTCGACGCTGAACCTCATCCGCGCGTTCACGCAGGGTGGCTTCGCCGACCTCCGCGAGGTGCACAGCTGGAACAAGGGCTTCGCGAGCACGCCGGCCAACCAGGCCTACGAGAGCATGGCGACCGAGATCGACCGCGCCATCAAGTTCATGGAGGCGGCGGGCGCCGACTTCGACGAGCTGACGCGCGTGGAGTTCTACACCGGCCACGAGGGCCTGCTCATGGACTACGAGCGCCCGATGACCCGCATCGACTCGCGTACGGGCCTGCCCTACAACACCTCGTCGCACTTCCAGTGGATCGGTGAGCGAACCCGCGAGCTCGACGGCGCGCACGTCGACTACTTCTCGAAGATCCGCAACCCCATCGGCGTCAAGCTCGGTCCCACGACCACGACCGACACCGCCCTCGCGCTCATCGACAAGCTCGACCCCGAGCGCGAACCCGGCCGTCTGACGTTCATCACCCGCATGGGCGCCGGCAAGATCCGCGACGCCCTGCCGCCGCTTCTGGAGGCCGTGCGCGACTCCGGCGCTGTGCCGCTGTGGGTCACCGACCCCATGCACGGCAACGGCATCACCACGCCGACCGGCTACAAGACGCGTCGCTTCGACGACGTCGTCGACGAGGTGCGCGGGTTCTTCGAGGCGCACCGCGCCGTCGGCACGCACCCCGGTGGCATCCACGTCGAGCTCACCGGCGACGACGTCACCGAATGCCTGGGCGGGTCGGAGCAGATCGACGAGGCCACCCTCGCGACCCGCTACGAGAGTCTGTGCGACCCGCGCCTGAACCACCGGCAGAGCCTCGAGCTGGCATTCCTCGTGGCCGAGGAGCTCGAGAAGCGCTGACGCGCGTTCCGTCTGTGCGATGCCCCCGACCCGTGTGGTCGGGGGCATCGTCGTCGGGTCGCCCGGGGGATCAGAGCGTCGGCGTCAGCGTGATCGTCGACCCCTGCGGCGCGGTCGTTCCGGCCTTGGGGTTGGTGGCGCGCACCTTGTAGATGTCCCAGTACTTGAAGCCCAGCGGCAGCGTGCCGTCGTCGATGCCGGCATTGACCTCGAAGCCGAGGCCCTCCAGCGCCGTCACGGCCTCGCGGATCGTCATGCCCACGACGTTGCCGGGGATCTCCACGGGCTCTGGTCCGAGGGAGACGATCACGGGCACGGTGTCTCCCGGGCGCCAGTTGCCCTCGCCGTCGCGGTCGCCGATACCGATGACGACCCCGGATGCCACGCTGTTGCTGTAGCGCTCCGAGAACGAGGTCTCCATACCCACCTGACTCAGGATGCGCTGGGCGGAGGACCGCGATTCACCGGAGACGTCGGGGAGCGGGCCGAGCGAGACGACCAACGACGCCGCGTCGCCCTCGTAGACCGTGCAGCCCTCGGTGCATCCGACGGCGTCACCGCCCGATCGCGGGATGACGGATGCCGACAGCACGGTGCCGTCGGCGGCATCCGAGAACTCCCGGGCGGGGTCGGCCGCGACATCCACGAAAGCGGCTTGGAAGATGCCGGTCACCTCGTCGGCACTCTTTCCCGAGAGGTCGGGGATCTGGTGGGTGGCAGGGCCCACGGAGACGAAGACGGTCACGACCGTGTTCTTGTCGAGACGCTCGCCGGGGGCGGGATCGGAGCCGACGGTGGTGCCTGAGGCGATCTCGCGGTCGTTCACCTCCTGCGGTTGCGCGACGAGCTCGTTGGCCGCCAGCAGTGCCTCGGCGTCGGCATAGCTGCGCTGCGAGACATCGGGCACCGCGACGAGGGAGCCCGGCCCGCTGCCGAAGTACCACCCGGTCGCCGCCGCACCCGCGGCCAGCAGCAGCACGAGCACCAGCGTCCACACGCCGCGGGCAGAGCGCCGCTTCGTGCGCGTGCGCAGGCGCGCGGCGTTGTCGGGCTCTTCCGCGGTGGCGATGGGCAGTGAGGCGGTCTGGGGGAGGACCTTGGTGAGCTCACGCGACTCAGCGGCGCTGGCGGCACCCGTGGTGCCCACGGCGACGGCGCGGGCGACCTGCGGAGCGAGTCCCAGGTCTTTCTCGACCGCGCGCAGGCGCTCCAGCATGCTGCCCGCGTCGAGCGGACGGTCGTCGGGCTGACGCTCGGTCGCCCAGAGCACCAGCTCGTCGAGCTGCTCGGGCACGCCCGGATTCTTCGCGCTCGGTCGGGGCACCGAGTCGGTCGCGTGCTGGTACGCGATCTGCATCGGCTGCTCACCCTTGTACGGCTGCTCACCGGTGAGCATCTCGTACAGCATGATGCCGAGCGAGTAGATGTCGCTGCGGGCGTCGGCGGTGCCGCGGGTGACGAGCTCGGGCGCGAGGTAAGCGATCGTGCCCATGAGCTGCGCACCGCTGGCGGTGTTGGCGGTCGTGGCGCGCGCGAGGCCGAAATCGCCGATCTTGATGCGGCCGTCTTCGGCGAGCAGCACGTTCTCGGGTTTGACGTCGCGATGCACAATACCCGCGCGGTGGGCCGCCGCCAGTCCCGACAGGATGGCATCCATGATCGTCAGCGTCTGATCTATCGTGAGGCGCCGGTGCTCGCGGAGGAGCTCGCGCAGGGTGATGCCGGGCAGGTACTCCATGACCAGGTACGCCATGTCGCCGTCCTGGCCCTGGTCGAAGACGTTGACGACGTGCGGGTCGCTGAGGCGGGCGGCCGAGCGGGCCTCCTGGATGAACCGGCTCTGGAACACCGTGTCGTCGCTGAGGTGGCCGTGCATGACCTTGAGCGCGACACGACGCTCGAGGCGCAGATCGGTCGCGACGTACACGGTCGCCATGCCGCCGCGCGCGATACGCGCACGCACCCGGTATCGGCCGTCGACGAGACGGCCGATCAGCGGGTCTGCCTGCTGACTCGTGCTCACACGTCGAGTCTACGGAGAGGCTCCTGTGAGCCGGGGGAGCGGCTCACCGTATGCCCCGGCTCAGCCGAGGACCTCGAGCCAGGTCGTGGCGGGCTGCTCCCACTGCGCATAGCGGTCGGGGTAGGCCGAGATCTGCACGGCCTGCGCGGCATCGGCGTAGGGCATCTGCTCCCAGCCCGGGATGTCGAGCAGGCCGCGCGTCTGCCATCCGTTGGGATCGGCCGGCCCGCCGTAGAAGACGCGGGTCGAACGCTCGCGGTCGAGGATCTGCTCGCGGGTGCCCCAGCCCATGCTGGGACGCTGCTGGAAGAGCCCGAGCGAGTCGCGATCGCCCCAGTCGAGGTTGCGCAGCCACGACTCCTGCATCGCGGTTCCGAGGGCGATGCGGATGCCGTGGTCGGACACGCCGAGCTCGCGGCCGATGCGGATGATCAGGCGGGCGTTGTCGGACTGATCGACGTCGAGGCCGGGAGCGGTCGCGGGCGCCACGGCGGCGGGGGCCGCGGCGGGGGAGCCGGAGGGGATCTGCAGCACGTCGCCCGGGTAGATGATGGACGCGCGGGTGAGGCCGTTCGCGCTCAGCACCGCATCGAGCGAGACGCCGTTCGCGCTCGCGATCGCCGAGATGGTGTCTCCGGGGCGCACCTCGTGCGTCACGGCGGCGGGAGTCGGCGCGGGGGCTGCGGGGGCGACGGGTGCCGGCGCGGCGGACGCGCCGCCGAGCACCAGCACCTGACCCGGGCGGATGACGCTGTCGGCACCGAGGCCGTTCGCAGCCTGCACCGAGGCGACGTCGAGGCCGTTCGCGCGGGCGATGGCCCAGACCGTGTCGCCGGGCTGCACCGTGTAGGTCGTCGGTCCGCTGAGGGAGGCGAGCGCGGGGAGGGTCTTGATGGGCGATGTCGGCAGAGAGCTGAGCGGCGGAGCGGGCGGCGCCGCGTGGGCCGCACCCTCGCCGGCGAGGCTGAGGGCGATGGTGCCGGCGACGGCGGCCGGCCAAGCGGCGACGACGCGTCGGGTCGTCGGGGGAGACAGGGGGAGTCGGCGCATGGTGGGGGGCTTCCGTTCGTCGGACTGCCCGCCACGCTGACACGCTCTGAGGCGGATGTCAACGTATGAGGTGCATGTGACGATTGTGACGGATGTGAAGATCCGCGCGACTCGGTTGTCGGCGACGGCGGGATGAGATAGTTGCATCGTGACCGAGACGACCCGTTACGAGACCGACTGGCTGACCATCCCCGACCTCGTCGAGCTGCTCGACGAGCCCCTGGGGCGCGTGCGCCGACTCATCGACGAGAACTACCTCGTCGGCTCGCGCCGCGACGGCGTGTTCAAGGTCCCGGCGGCGTTCCTCGTGGACGGGCGACCGATCCCGGCCCTCCGCGGCACCATCATCGTGCTGCACGACGCCGGGTTCGATCCCGACGAGACCATCGACTGGCTGCTCGAGCCCGAGGACACCATCGGCGTCGCCCCGATCGAGGCGCTTCGCGCCGGTCGCAAGAGCGAGGTGCGACGGGTCGCGGCGACCCTCGCCTGAGGGCGGATACCGGCGCGTGCGCCGGGCGCCGGTCAGGCCGCGCGCTCGGTCGCCGCGCGGGCGAGCGCGCGCAGTTCCCCGACGGCCTCGGCGTTCAGCGGCGCGTCCTCGAGCGCGAGATCGGCGCGCCGGGCGTAGTCGGCGATGAGGTCTTCGGTGCGGGCGAGTGCCCCGGTGTCGACGATGGTCTGCTGCAGGATGCCGATCTGCTCGGCATCCAGGGCCGGATCGCCCAGACGCGCGTCGATCGCGTGCCGCTCGTCGACCGTGACCGCCTCGCGTGCGTACGCGACGAGCACGGTGCGCTTGCCCTCGCGGAGGTCGTCACCCACGGGCTTTCCCGTCACCGCGGTGTCGCCGAAGACGCCGAGGACGTCGTCGCGCAGCTGGAAGGCCATGCCGACGTCGTGCCCGAACCGGCCCAGGGCGTCGAGTTGCGCGTCGTCGGCACCGCCGAGCGCCGCTCCGATCTGCAGGGGCTGCTGGATGCTATAGCGCGCCGACTTGTACGAGGCGACGCGCAGCGCACGCTCGGCGTGCGTGGCGTCGGGGTAGACGGTGTACGCCGACTCCTCGGCGACGTCGAGGAACTGACCGATCGTGACGTCGCGGCGCATCTGCGCGTACGCCCGTCGCGTCGCCGCGGCGGTGGCAGCGCCGTTCAGGCCCTCTTCGAGCAGGTCGTCGCTCCAGGCGACGAGGAGGTCGCCGAGCAGGATCGCGCCCGACCGTCCGAACGTGTCGGAGTCGCCGGACCAGTCGGCGTCACGGTGCGCGTTCTGCAGAGCCCTGTGGGCGGCGGGCTGGCCGCGACGGGTGTCGGAGTTGTCGACGAGGTCGTCGTGCACGAGGGCCGCCGCGTGGAAGATCTCGAGCGAGGTCGCCACGGCGAGGGCCGCATCGGTGAAACCGCTCACCGACGGCTGCACCGCGCCCCACCCGGTGAGGCAGAAGCGCGCGCGCAGGCGCTTGCCTCCCCGCAGCGCCGAGGCGCCCGAACGGGTCAGCATCTCGGCCTCGGGGCCGAGTGCGGCGGCGTACAATAGCTGTTCGGAGAGGAACGTGTCGAGTCGCTGGGAAACAGCTTCGATCGGTTCCGGCGAGGTCGGCACGGGCCTAGCCTAGTGATCCTCGCCCCACGTAGAATCGTCCACACCGAAGAATAGAGGGGGATGCATGCCACTCTCCGAACAGGAGCAGCGTCTGCTGGATGAGATGGAACGCCATCTCATGAGTAACGACACCGATGTCGTGACGGCCCCCAGTCGCGCCCTCAGCTACCGCAACATCGTCCTCGGCTCCATCATGGTGCTCGCGGGTCTCGGTGCGCTGGTCGTGGGCGTGTCCATCGGTTTCAACACGGGCTTCCTCGGCATCGCGATCGGCGTCCTCGGCTTCGTCCTCATGGTCGGCGGCGTGGTCTTCGCCGTCACGCCCACGCGGGGCACCGTCGCGACCGCCTCGTCCACGTCATCCGGCACGAAGCCCCGCGCTCCTCGCGCATCGGGTTCCTCGTTCATGGACCGCATGAACGAACGGTGGGACCGCCGCCGCGAGAACCCCTAAACCCGCCTGCAACGACATCGCACCGGCTCTTCGGAGCCGGTGCTTTTTCGTGCGCCCGGGGTCCTGGCATCCACGCGGCGCGGTCGGCGGCGTGCACTCCCTCCGCGACGACGGGGTGGGGACGGCGCGCATCCCTCCCTTTTCCTCCACCGACGAGACGCCGGCGGTTCGGCGCGGCGGAGAACCCGCGGAATTCCGGGCTTCTCGGATGCCGGGGAGAGGCGCAGCGACACAGTACACACCGCTGGTCCCGGGCGGAAGATCCCTCTTATCGATAGCCAAGTGGAGGGTAGTGGAGTAAAGTGGGGAAAACTTCGCTGGCCGGACGAAGGGGGTGGACGCCCGAATGCTGCTCGGTACGCACAACCCCAAGCTCGACGACAAAGGGCGCGTCATCCTGCCCGCGAAGTTCCGTGACGATCTCGGCGCCGGAGTGGTGATCACCCGGGGGCAGGACCGCTGCCTCTACGTGTTCAGCACCGAGGAGTTCGAGCGCGTGCACGAGCGGATCCGCGAGGCGCCGCTCAGCAACAAGCAGGCACGCGACTTCCTGCGGATGTTCCTCTCGGGGGCCAGCGCCGAGAAGCCCGACAGCCAGAACCGCATCACCGTCCCCCCGGCGTTGCGCGCCTACGCCGGTCTCGGGCGCGAGCTCGTCGTCACCGGCGTCGGAGCGCACGCCGAGATCTGGGACGCCGAGGCCTGGAACGCCTACGCAGCGAGCAACGAAGAGACATACGCCGAGATGGAGCAGGAGGTGATCCCGGGACTGTTCTGACCCTCCGGCTGTGATGCCCAGCCGCACGCCCTGACGCACTTCCCCGGCGCCAGGTCGATGCGGGTGGGGATCAGAGCCGAAGGATCGGCCCCCGTCATCATGGACATCCGCGACATCCACACCCCCGTCCTGCTCGAGCGCTGCGCCGAGCTGCTGGGTCCGGCACTGCAGAAGCCGGGCGCCGTCTTCGTCGACGGCACGCTCGGCATGGGCGGGCACTCCGAGGCGTTCCTCGAGCGCTTCCCCGGGGCGCGCCTGATCGGCCTCGACCGCGACACCGACGCCTTGCGCATCGCGGGGGAGCGTCTGGCTCGCTTCGGCGACCGCGTGACCCTCGTGCACACCGTCTACGACGGCATAGCCGAGGCCGTGGCGTCCGCCGGTGTCGACAGGGTCGATGGCATCCTGTTCGACCTGGGTGTGTCGTCGCTCCAGCTCGACGAGGCGTCGCGCGGGTTCGCCTATGCGCAGGACGCCCCGCTCGACATGCGCATGGACCAGACCCAGGGCGTCACCGCTGCCGAGGTGCTCGCCACCTACGGCGAGGGAGACCTGCGCCGCATCTTCGAGCGCTACGGCGAAGAGAAGCTCGCGGGACGCTACGCCCGCGCCATCATCGCCGCGCGTCAGAAGGCGCCGCTCGAGCGTTCCGCTCAGCTCGTCGAGGTGCTGCAGAACGCCACGCCCGCCGCGGTGCTGCGCGAACGTCACCCCGCCAAGCGCGTGTTCCAGGCCCTGCGCATCGAGGTCAACGCCGAGCTGTCGGTGCTCGAGCGCACGATCCCCGCCGCCCTGAGCGTGCTCGGGGTCGGCGGTCGCATCGTGGTGCTGTCGTACCAGTCGCTCGAAGACCGCTTGGTCAAGCGTGTGTTCGCCGACGCCTCGGCATCCACCGCCCCGCGCGGTCTGCCGGTCGAGCTGCCAGAACACGCACCGAAGTTCCGGTTGCTCGTGCGCGGCGCCGAGCTCGCCGGCGACGAAGAACGCGCGGTCAACCCCCGCGCCACCCCCGTGCGCCTGCGCGCGGCCGAGCGGATCCAGGAGGACGCATGAGCGCAACCCCGGCCATCGACCCCCGGATCGACGATGCCTTCCTCCCCGACTTCCCGACGCCCGTTCGCGAGCGTCGCCTCACCGTCGTGCCCGCGCCCGCCCGTCGACGGGTACCGCGCCGACTGTTCGGCATCATCGCCGTGACGGGGGCGCTGGTGATCGTGCTCGCGCAGATGGGACTGGGCATCCTCACCACGCAGAGCTCCTTCGAGATCGCCTCCCTCACCCAGCAGCAGCGCGAACTCACCTATCAGAAGCAGATCCTCTTCGATGAGACGGCGGGTCTCAGCTCGCCCCAGTACCTCGCGGCCAACGCCGCCGCCCTCGGCATGGTCATCGACGAGTCGCCCACGTACCTGCGTCTGAGCGACGGCGCGGTGATCGGCTCCGACAAGCCGGCCGATACGACCTCGTCGGTGGATGCCAAGGGGCGCGGGTCCGTCGGCAACTCGCTCATCGCCGGTGTGCCGCTGGTCACCGACCCGTCCGCTTCGACCACCGAGACGGGCGGCACCGCGGCGGAAGCGACGACCACCGCTCCCGCCGGCACCATCGAGCCCGATGCCGGATCCGCGACACCCCCGGCGATCAGCGACGGCCTGCCCACGCCCGCGACACGATGAGAATCATGACGACAGCCACCTCCCGGTCCCCGCGGCGTCGCACCGTCGTCGCCCTCGCCGTCGTTCTGGTCGTGCTCGTCGCCTTCGTCGTGCGACTCGTCGACATCCAGGTCGTCAACGCCCGCGAACACGTCGACGACTCCCTGGCGATGGGTCTGGAATCGTCGCGCACGCTCTACGGCTCGCGGGGGGCCATCGTCGACGCGAACGGTACGCCGCTGGCGAGCAGCATCAACCGCTACGACGTGCAGATCGACCCGATGCTCGCCGTTGACGGCATCGAGACGTACGACGGCGACGAGAAGATCACGACCGCCTGGCCCGAGCTCGCCGGACGCATCGCCGCCGTCCTGGGCATGAGCACCGGCGACGTGCAGAAGATCGTCGCGGACGCCCTGGCCGACAACCCCGATTCTCGGTACGCGGTCATCGCCAAGGCCGTCTCCACCGAGCAGTACCGGGCCCTGGCCGACCTCGGACTGCCCTTCCTGAGCTTCCCGCCGCAGGCGGGCCGGGTGTACCCCGACGGCGCCGTGGGCGGCAACCTCCTCGGCTTCGTCGGCAGCGACGGGCAGGCGCTCGCGGGCCTCGAAGCGGCCGACGACTCCTGCCTGGCATCCACCAACGGCAAGGTCGTCTTCCAGAAGAGTCCATCCGGTGTGGTGCTGCCGGGCACCGAAGTCGTGACCCAGCCCGCCGTCGACGGCGGCACCCTGCAGCTCACCATCGACCGCGACCTGCAGTGGTACCTCGGCCAGCTCATCGCCGAGCAGGTGCAGAACACCGGGTCGTTGCGCGGCACCATCACGGTCGTCGAGACCAAGACGGGGAAGATCCGGGCCCTGGCGGAGTACCCCACCGTCGACCCCAACGACCCCACGGCCACGCCCGAGACCGATCGCGGCAGCGCCGCCTTCGGCGATCCGAACGAGCCGGGGTCGACCATGAAGGCGATCACGGCGGCCATCGGCCTCGACAGCGGGGCCTTCGATGCCGGCACTACCGTGACGGCGTCGTCTCGTGAGGTGCTCGACGGTGGCGCACGCATCTCCGACGCGTTCGCGCACCCCGAGAACCGCTACACCCTCACGGGCGTGCTCATCGACTCCTCGAACGTCGGCATCTCGAAGTTCGGCGAGATGATTCCGCTGGACACGCGCATCTCGTACCTGCAGAAGTTCGGACTCACCGAGCAGACGTCGGTCGGGTTCCCGGGCGAGTCGTCCGGCATCCTGCGCGACCCGGCGACCTGGGACAAGCAGACGTTCTACAACACCACCTTCGGACAGGGCCTCGCGGTGACCGTGCCCCAGCTCGCCGGCGCGTACCAGACGATCGCGAACGGGGGAGTGCGCATGCCGCTGTCTCTCGTCGAGAGCTGCACCGCCGCCGACGGCACCGTCACCGACGTGCCCGACGCGCAGGGTGAGCGCGTCGTGTCGGAGGATGCCGCGCGCACGGTGTCGCAGATGCTCGAGAACGTCGCGACCCAGGGAACCCTCGCCGACCAGGTCGCGATCCCCGGTTACCGCGTGGCCATCAAGACCGGTACCGGTGAGAAGACCGACCGCGACACCGGTGCCTACAAGTCGGACGCCTACTTCACCACGATGATCGGTTTCGCCCCCGCCGACGACCCGCAGTACGTCGTCGAGGTCAACCTCGACGAACCGCGGACGGTAAAATCGTCGGCGGCCACCGCGCCCGCCTTCCAGAAGGCCCTCACGCAGGTTCTCAAGACCTACCGGGTCATTCCCTCTGGAACCACGACCCCCGAACTGCCCAAGTTCGGCTGAGACACCCGGATGCCGGTCTCGTCTCGGTAACGAATGCGACATCGGAAAGGGCGTCCGCACAGCAATGATCTCCACGAGCCTCTCCCACATCGCCGACGTGCTCGGCGGTCGCCTGGTCGCACGCCGCGGCGACACCGGCGACACCCTCGTCTCGGGCCTGGTCGACACAGATTCGCGTCTCATCGAGCCCGGCGGGATCTTCGTCGCCAAACCCGGTGAGACCACCGACGGCCACCTCTTCGTCGGCACCGCGGTCGATCGCGGCGCGGCGCTGGCGATCGTCGAGCGCGAACTCGACGACGACGTGAGTCAGATCGTCGTCCCCGACGTCGTGACGGCCCTGAGCGACCTCGCCCGCGACGTCGTGGATCGCGTGCGTGCCGGCGGCGAGTTGAAGATCGTGGGGATCACCGGGTCCAACGGCAAGACGACGACCAAGAACCTGCTCGCGCGCATCCTCGCCGACGAGGGCGAGACCGTGTCGCCCCGCGCCTCGTTCAACAACGAGGTCGGCGCGCCGCTGACGATGCTGCGTGTGACGGATGCCACCCGGTTCCTCGTCAGCGAGTTCGGCGCCAGCGCGCCCGGTGCGATCGCCCACCTCGCGGGACTCGTGACCCCCGACATCGGCGTCGTGCTGATGGTCGGCATGGCTCACGCCGGCGGTTTCGGCGGCATCGAGTCGACCTTCCACGCCAAGAGCGAGCTCGTGACGGCCACCCGCGAAGGCGGCCTCGCCGTGCTCAACGCCGATGACCCCCGCGTGGCCGCGATGGAGCCGATCGCGCGCGAGCGCGGGCAGGGCGTGCGGTGGTTCGGCCGCGGCGAACGGGCCGAAGTGCGCGCCGTCGACGTCGAGGTCTCGGCATCCGGAACCCGCGCCGACCTGCTCGTCGACGGGCAGGCGTACACCCTCACCCTGCGCGTGCTCGGAGAGCACCACGTCATGAACGCCCTCGCCGCGATCGCTGCGGCGACGGCCCTGGAGGTGCCGGCCGCCGACGCGATCGCCCGCCTCGAGACGGTCGAGATCGCCGAGCGGTGGCGCATGCAGCCGCTCGGGTCCGAGCGGGTACGCATCATCAACGACGCCTACAACGCCAGTCCCGACTCCATGGCCGCGGCCCTTCGCACCCTCGCGCAGATCACCGGCCCCGGCGAACGCACGGTCGCCGTGCTCGGGGCGATGAGCGAGCTGGGCGAGTACGCCGACGAGGAGCACGACCGCGTCGGGCTGCTGGCCGTGCGTCTTCGCATCCAGCGCATCGTCGTCATCGGCCCTGAGGCGCGCCGCATGTACCTCGAGGCCATCGCCCAAGGCTCGTGGGACGGCGAGGCCGTGTTCTTCGCCGACGCCGATGCGGCCTACGACTACCTCTCGACCGAACTGCGCGACGGTGACCGCGTGCTGGTGAAGTCGTCCAACTCGGCGGGGCTCCGGCACCTCGGCGACCGTCTGGGAGACTTGTTCGCGTGAGATCACTTCTGACAGCAGCGGCGATCTCGCTCGCCTTCACCCTCTTTCTCACCCCGGTGTTCCTCCGGTGGTTCCGCCGGTGGGGGTGGGGGCAGGTCATCCGCACGCCCGAGAACGTGCACAACCCCTCGCACGGTGCCAAGCGCGGCACGCCCACCATGGGCGGCACGATCTTCATCCTCGGCACGATCATCGGCTACCTCATCGGCTCGTTCGCCGGCAACAACCCGCCCACGCTGTCGGGACTGCTGGTGCTGTGGCTCATGCTCGGTTTCGGCGTCGTCGGCTTCATCGACGACTTCATGAAAGTGCGCCACCAGAACAGCCTCGGACTCTCCGGCTGGCGCAAGATCGCCGGGCAGATCATCGTGGCCGTGCCCTTCGCCATCGTGGCGCTGAACTTCCCCAACAGCATCGGGCAGACCCCGGCGTCGGAGTACATCTCGGTGTTCCGCGACATCCAGGTGCTCTCGCTCTTCGCCCTCGGCCCGGTGCTCGGTTGGCTGCTGTACCTGGCGTGGATCTCGTTCATCGGCACCGCGGCATCCAACTCCGTCAACGTCGCCGACGGGCTCGACGGCCTCGCCGCGGGGTCGGGCATCTTCGTCGTGGGCGCATACAGCCTCATGGCGTTCTGGCAGAACAAGCAGATGTGCGCCGACGCGCTCGACCCGACCGTGCAGGCCGGATGCTACGCGGTGCGCGACCCGTTCGACCTGGCGATCGTATCGGCGTCGTTCGTCGGCGCGCTGGTCGGGTTCCTCTGGTGGAACGCGCCGAAGGCCAAGGTCTTCATGGGCGACTGCGGCTCGATGGCCATCGGCGGCGTGATCGCCGCAATGGCGATCCTCACCCGCACCGAGATCCTGCTCGTGCTCATCGCGGGCGTCTACGTCATCGCCTCGGGCTCGGTCATCCTGCAGCGCGCCTACTTCAAAGCGACCAAGGGCAAGCGTCTGTTCCTGATGAGTCCGCTGCACCACCACCTCGAGATGCGCGGGTGGCCCGAGGTCACGATCGTCGTGCGCATGTGGATCATCGCCGGTCTGCTCGCCGTCTCGGGCATCGGTTTCTTCTACGTCGAATGGCTCTCCCTCGTATGACCGACCTCACCTCCCTCACCAGCTGGCACGCCGACTGGAAGGGCGTGCGCGTCGCGGTGCTCGGCCTGTCGGTCACCGGGTTCTCGGTCGCCGACACCCTCGCCGAACTCGGCGCCGTCGTGCTCGTGGCGACCGAACGGGCGGATGCCGAGTACGCCCGGCTCCTGCCGGTGCTGGGCGTCGACCTGTACGAGGGGCCGCTGGATGCCGTGCCGTCCGCCCTCGCGGAGTTCGCCCCCGAGGTGGTCATCGCCTCGCCCGGATTCCCGCCGCACCACCCCGTCATCCGGTGGACGCAGGAGGCGGGCATCGCGCTGTGGGGCGATGTGGAGCTGGCGTGGCGCGTGCGCGACAAGGTCGTACGCCCCGACGGGCGCCCCGCCGACTGGGTGCTCATCACCGGCACCAACGGCAAGACCACCACCACCCGGCTCACGGCCGAGATGCTCGTGACCGCGGGTCTGCGCGCCGCTCCCGTGGGCAACATCGGAACGCCGATGCTCGACGCCGTGCGCGACCCGAGCGGCTTCGACGCCCTGGTCGTCGAGCTGTCGAGCCACCAGCTGTGGTACCTCAACCTGCAGGAGGGCGACGACGCGCTGTCGCCCCACGCCGCGGTGTGCCTGAACCTCGCCGACGACCACCTCGAATGGCACGGCGGCGCCGACGCGTACCGCGACGCGAAGGCCGGCGTCTACGCCCGCACGCGCGTGGCCTGCGTCTACAACAAGGCCGACCTCGCCACCCGCGGGATGGTCGAGGACGCCGAGGTCATGGAGGGCGCGCGCGCCATCGGCTTCGACCTGGGAGTTCCCGGTCCCAGCGACCTCGGTGTCGTCGACGGCATCCTCGTCGACCGCGCGTTCCTCGAGGAGCGCGCGACCTCCGCCCTGGAGCTCACGACGGTGGCCGACCTCGCGGCCCGGGGGCTGGCGGCGCCGCACATGGTCGCCAACATCCTCGCGGCATCCGCCCTCGCCCGCTCGCTCGGGGCCACCCCGGCGCACATCTTCGACACGCTCGAACGCTTCCGTCTCGACCCGCACCGCATCCAGGTCGTCGGCGCGCACGCCGGAGTGACCTGGGTCGACGACTCCAAGGCCACCAACCCGCACGCCGCCGCGTCGTCGCTGGCGGCCTACCCGGGCGCCGTCTGGGTCGTCGGGGGCCTGCTGAAGGGCGTCGACCTGAGCGATCTCGTCCGCGCCCGCGGCGGTGCCGTGCGCGCGGCCATCGTCATCGGCACCGAGCGCGGCGACATCGTCGCGGCGTTCGCGCGACACGCCCCGGCGGTGCCGCTGTTCGAGGTCGACCACGCCGAGACTGAAGACGTCATGGCCCAGGTCGTCGAGCTGGCGGCGGGTGTGGCCCGGGACGGAGACACCGTGCTCCTGGCTCCCGCGGCGGCATCCTTCGACCAGTTCGCGTCCTACTCCGACCGCGGTGAGCGCTTCGCCGACGCGGTACGGGCGTGGATCGCGGACCACGGCGACGGAGCATCTCGACCGCACGACTGAGGGGGACACGCGTGACCACGACGGCGCCTCCTGGCCGGCAGGCCTCCGACGACCAGCCCGAGCGCGGCGGACTCATCGCCCGCGTCTCGCTCGGTCGGGCGTTCCGGCCGGTGTCGAGCGAATTCCTGCTGATCACCTCGGCCGCACTGCTGCTCACCGGGTTCGGCCTCGTGATGGTGCTGTCGGCCACCTCGGCCCTCGACAACGGCCAGAGCCCGTTCGACCACGTCATGAAGCAGAGCGTGTTCGCCGTCGTCGGCATCCCGCTGATGTTCGTGCTCAGTCGCGCCCCGATGAGGTTCTGGCAGAGGATCGCGTGGCCCGCCCTGATCCTCGCGACGGCGTTCCAGCTGCTGGTGTACGTGCCCGGCCTGGGAATCGCGGCGAACGGAAACCGCAACTGGGTGGCCATCGGCGGCTTCCAGTTCCAGCCCGCGGAGTTCCTCAAGCTCACCCTGGCGCTGTGGATGGGCGCGGTGCTCTACCGCAAACGTCGTTTGCTGACCTCCTGGGCGCACGTGTTCATCCCCGTCGTGCCGGTCTCGGTGCTCGTGATCGGCACGGTGCTCGGCGGCAAGGACCTCGGCACGGTGATGATCCTCGTGCTGGTGGTGCTGGGCGCGCTGTTCTTCGCGGGCATCAAACTGCGCATGTTCATCCTGCCGGCTCTGCTGTCGGTGGTCGTGGTGCTGCTGTCGGCCGTCGGCAGCGAGAACCGCATGGAGCGCATCGGCAGCCTCTTCGCCCCCGATGACGCCTCGTGCTACTACTCGACCTGCTACCAGTCGTTGCACGGCATCTGGGGGCTGGCGAGCGGCGGGCTGTTCGGCCTCGGCCTCGGCAACTCGAAAGAGAAGTACGACTGGCTTCCCGCCGCCGCGAACGATTACATCTTCGCGATCATCGGCGAGGAGCTCGGCCTCATCGGCTGCGTGGTCGTGCTCGTGCTGTTCGCCCTGTTCGCGATCGGCGCGTTCCGCATCATCCGCCGCACCGATGACACGTTCGTGCGCATCATCGCCGGCGCGATCACCCTGTGGATCGTCGGCCAGGCGCTCGTGAACATCGGCGTGGTGCTGCGCATCTTCCCGGTGCTCGGCGTCCCCCTGCCGTTCATGTCGCAGGGCGGCACGTCGCTGCTGTCGGTGCTCATCGCGTGCGGTGTGCTGCTGTCGTGCGCGCGCACGCTGCCGGATCGCCGCGCCGTCGCCGCGGCCCCGGCGCGCACCGCCGGGCGTACCGGGCGGTCTCGGGGCTGAACCGATACCGTTCGCAGGACGGCGCGGACCCCGCAGGTCTCTGTGCGGAACCGTCCACCGAGATCGCGCCCACCGCGGCGATGCGCTCCCCGGGGAGACCGGCACGCCGACCGGCCCCCGACCTCGTTAGGGTCGTACGGTGACGACTTACCTCCTCGCCGGCGGCGGTACCGCCGGCCACGTCAACCCGCTCCTGGCCGTCGCCGACGGCCTTCGCGCGCGCGACGCCGCCGCCGAGGTGCTCGTGCTCGGCACGCGCGAGGGGCTGGAGGCCCGTCTCGTGCCGATGCGCGGCTACGAACTGCTCACCGTGGCCAAGGTGCCGTTCCCGCGTCGCCCCGACCGTGCTGCCGCGGCGTTCCCGACCCGGTTCCTCCGCGCCATCGCCCACGTGCGCCGCCTCATCCGCGCGCGCGGCGTCGACGTCGTCATCGGCTTCGGCGGGTATGCCGCCGCTCCCGCGTACCTCGCCGCACGCCGGGAGCGCGTGCCGTTCGTCGTGCACGAGGCCAACGCCAAGCCGGGGCTGGCGAACGTGCTGGGCGCCCGCGGTGCGGCGGGCGTGGGTGTGGCGTTCGAGGGCACGCCCCTGCGCGGCGCGCGCGAGGTCGGGATGCCGCTGCGTCGCGAGATCGTCGAGCTCGACGCCGCCGCCACGCGCGCCGAGGCCGCCGCGCACTTCGGACTGGATGCCGCGCGGCCGACCCTCCTCGTGTTCGGCGGCTCGTTGGGGGCTGTGCGCCTGAACACCGCGTTCGGGGGTGCGTGGCGCGACGTGCTCGACGCCGGCTGGCAGTTGCTGCACGTCACGGGACAGAACTCCGACCTGCCCGACCCGGGCGCTGAGGGTTACGCCGTCGTGCGCTACGTCGACCGGATGGACCTCGCCTTCGCGCTGGCCGACCTCGTCGTCTCTCGTTCGGGTGCGGCGACCGTCAGCGAGATCAACGCGCTCGGCATCCCCGCCGTGTACGTGCCCTACGCGGTCGGCAACGGCGAGCAGAGCCTCAACGCCGCCGCCTCCGTGCGCGCGGGCGCGGCGATCCTCATCGCCGACGCCGATCTGACGCCCGAGCGCGTGCGCAGCGACATCGTGCCGCTGCTGCGCGACGACGCCCGCCGCGCGGCGATGCGCGACGCGGCCGGCCGCACCGGCATCCGAACCGGCACCGAGAACGTGATCGCGCTCATCGACGAGGCGCTGGCGCGCTGACGCCCGCGGGTCGCGCTGCCGCTCACCCGCACCGCCGACCCGAGCGGATGCCACGGGTCGCGCTGCGTCTGATCCCTCGCACGATCGAGTCTGGTGACGGTGGGCCCCGGACGGCGCACGCGGGCGTGCCGGGGCGTGCGCGCAGGATGGGCGACGTAAACTCGCAGACGCCATGATCAGACCCGACCTGAGCCTCCCCATCCCCGAGGACATCGCCTCCGCCCACTTCATCGGAATCGGTGGATCCGGGATGTCCGGGCTCGCCCGCATGTTCCTCGACCGCGGCATCCGCGTCTCCGGTTCCGACCGCTCCGACAGCGCGGCGCTTCGCGACCTCGCCGCGCAGGGCGCCACGGTCCACGTCGGCCACGACGCCGCCCACCTGGGAGACGCCGACACCGTCGTGCACACCGGCGCGATCTGGCCCGAGAACCCCGAGTTCGTCACGGCGAAGGAGCGCGGCCTCCACGTCATCCACCGCTCGCAGGCGCTGCACTGGCTCATCGGCGGACGCCGGCTGGTCTCGGTCGCGGGCGCCCACGGCAAGACCACCTCGACCGGCATGATCGTCACGGCGCTGCGTGCCCTCGAGATCGAGCCCACCTTCGTCAACGGGGGAGTGATCGCCGACCTCGGCGTCTCCAGCGGCACCGGCAGCGATGACCTCGTCGTGATCGAGGCCGACGAGTCCGACGGCACCTTCGAGTTGTACGACACGTCGGTGGCGCTCATCACCAACGTCGACCCCGACCACCTCGACCACTACGGCTCGCGCGACGCGTTCGACGCGGCGTTCGCCCGTTTCGCGGATGCTGCGCGCGAGGCCGTCGTGATCTCGGCCGACGACCCCGGAGCGCGCGCCGTCCGCGAACGCATCACGCACGCGAACGTCGTGACCTTCGGCGAGGACGCGGCAGCCGACGTCCGGCTCAGCGGCATCCGCACCGACGGGCCGGTGTCCTTCACGCTCACCGCCGACGGCGAGAGCGTCGACGTGCGGTTGCGCGTTCCCGGCGCCCACAACGCCGTCAACGCCGCGGGCGCCGTCGCGGTGCTCCGCGTGCTCGGTCACTCCCTCGCCGACGCCGCGCGCGCGGTCGAGGGCTTCGGCGGTACGGTCCGCCGCTTCGAGCTGCACGGGGTGCAGCAGGGCGTCAGCGTCTACGACGACTACGCGCATCACCCCACCGAGGTCGCCGCCGCCCTGTCGGCCGCCCGCACCGTCGTCGGTGAAGGGCGCATCATCGCGATCCAGCAGCCCCACACGTACTCCCGCACGCAGGAGATGTTCCGCGAGTTCGCCGAGGTGCTCGAGACCCACGCCGATCACACCGTCATGCTCGACGTGTACGGCGCGCGCGAAGACCCGGTGCCCGGGGTCACGGGCGAGCTGGTCAGCGGCGCCTTCGCCGATCCCGCCCACGTGCACTACGTGCCCGACTGGCAGGCGGCTGCCGACTACACGGCCGAGATCGCTCGTCCCGGCGACTACGTGATCACCCTCGGCTGCGGCAACGTGTACCAGATCATCCCGCAGGTGCTCGAAGCGCTCTCGCGCACCGAGGCCGCGGCGGTCTGAGCGTGAAGCGGCCCTCGCCCCTCCCGCAGCCGCCGGAGTCCGTCCGCCCCCTCCCGCGGGTCGAGCGGCCGGTCGCCCGGGATGCCGCTACGGCCGAGCAGACCGCTCCGGTGACGCCCCTCACCCGTCCCGGATCGGTGGATGCCGCAGCGCAGCCGTCCGTCGACGGCGGCGCGGGGCTTCGCGACGTGTGGCGGGCCTCGCGGGCCCGTCGACGGGTGATGAGGGCCGAGGTCAAGCGCTTCACGGTACGCAGTCGCCGTCGCCGCAACATCTTGATCGGCGTGGGCGCCGCAATTCTCGCTACCGTGGTCGGCACCGCGGGTGCGGCGTACAGTCCGCTGTTCGCGCTCGAGCGCATCGACGTCGTGGGCACTTCGCAGCTCGACGCCGCCGCCGTCACCGAGGCGCTGAGCGGGCAACTCGGCACGCCGCTCGCCCTCGTCGACGACAGTGCGGTCAAAGCCGCCCTCGTGCGTTTCCCGCTCGTGGAGTCCTACACCCTCGAGGCGCGACCGCCGCACGACCTCGTGGTGAACGTCGTCGAGCGCACACCGATCGGGGCGATGCAGACCGCGGCGGGTTTCACGGTGGTGGATGCCGCCGGCGTCGCCCTGTCGACGACCCCCGACGCTCCGGCGGGGCAGCCGGTGCTCGAGATCGCCGAGGGCACGTCGTCGGCGGCCTTCCATGCGGCCGGCCGCGTCATGCGCGCCCTCCCGGATGCGGTGCGATCGCAGGTGACCGGCGTCACGGCATCCACTCCCGACGACGTCACCCTGACGCTGGGCGCGTCGGGGTCGAAGGTGGTGTGGGGGAGTGCGGATCGCTCGGCGGAAAAAGCCGTCGTGCTCGACCGGTTGATGCAGAAGAGCCCGCCCGATCGGGCCAAGGAATACGACGTAACGTCGCCCGAGGCGGGCGTCGTCCGCTGATCTTCCCGGCGAATATCCGACACGCCGCGTGTCGGGCGGGCGGGGTCGGATCCGCCACCTACCTTCGAGCTAAGGAATTGCATACCGGGCAATTCTTTAACCCTCAACATGAGGTTTAGAGTTTCGGGTTCGGGGACAAACGGAGGCCGGCATGAGCCACAACCAGAACTACCTCGCCGTGATCAAGGTCGTCGGTGTGGGCGGGGGCGGCGTCAACGCCGTCAACCGCATGATCGAGCTCGGCCTGCGCGGCGTGGAGTTCATCGCGATCAACACCGACGCGCAGGCGCTGCTCATGAGCGACGCCGACGTCAAGCTCGACGTGGGTCGCGAGCTCACCCGGGGACTCGGCGCAGGTGCCGACCCCGAGGTCGGCCGTCGCGCCGCCGAAGACCACGCGGAAGAGATCGAGGAGGCCCTGCGCGGCGCCGACATGGTCTTCGTCACCGCGGGTGAGGGCGGTGGCACGGGCACCGGTGGTGCGCCGGTGGTCGCCAAGATCGCCAAGTCGATCGGTGCCCTCACCATCGGTGTCGTCACCAAGCCCTTCTCGTTCGAGGGTCGCCGACGCCAGAGCCAGGCCGAGGCCGGTGTCGGACGCTTGAAAGAAGAGGTCGACACCCTCATCGTCGTCCCCAACGACCGTCTGCTCGAGATCAGCGACCGCGGGATCTCGATGATCGAGGCCTTCGCGACCGCCGACCAGGTGCTGCTCGCGGGTGTCCAGGGCATCACCGACCTGATCACCACCCCCGGCCTGATCAACCTCGACTTCGCCGACGTCAAGAGCGTGATGCAGGGTGCGGGCTCGGCCCTCATGGGAATCGGCTCCGCCCGTGGCGCCGACCGCGCGATCAAGGCCGCCGAGCTCGCCGTCGAATCGCCCCTCCTCGAGGCGTCGATCGAGGGTGCGCACGGCGTGCTGCTGTCGATCCAGGGTGGCTCCAACCTCGGCATCTTCGAGATCAACGACGCCGCGCAGCTGGTCAAAGAAGCGGCCCACCCCGAGGCGAACATCATCTTCGGTACGGTCATCGACGACACCCTCGGCGACGAGGTGCGCGTCACGGTCATCGCGGCCGGCTTCGACGGCGGCGAGCCGTCGCTGCGCATCGACCCCGTCGGTGCCCAGCGTCCGGCGACCGCGCCGGTGCTGCCCGCGATCCCGGCCGACGATGTCGCCCGCGACCTCGATGCGGCCGAGGAGCAGAAGGCCACGACCGAGCGCGCCCCCGAGCGCCGCCCGGAGCCGGCCCCCGTCACCGCGCGCGTTCCCGAGACCTCGTACGACAACGGCTACGCCGACGACGACCTCGACGTGCCCGACTTCCTGAAGTAAGCACGAACGAACTCTCCGACGAAGCGGGTCCGGTCTCCACCGGGCCCGCTCTCGTCGTCGAAGGAGACCCATGGACACCGCCCTGGCCGACCGGCTCGCCGCCGTCGATGAGCGCATCCGGGATGCCGCCCGCGCGGCCCACCGCGATGTCGACGACATCACTCGCATCGTCGTGACCAAGTTCCACCCCGCCGCCCTCGTCGCCGAGCTCCACGCGCTGGGCGTGCGCGACGTGGGGGAGAACCGCCAGCAGGAGCTCACCGCCAAGCGCGCCGAGCTCGCCGGCATCCCGGACCTGACCTGGCACTTCATCGGGCAGGCGCAGACGAACAAGGCGCGCGCGGTGCGTGCGGCCGCCGATGCCGTGCACTCGGTCGACCGCGCCCGCATCGCCGACGCGCTCGACGCCGCGGACGGCACCGCCCCGCTGGACGTCCTGCTGCAGGTGAACCTCACCGACGACACCGGTCGCGGCGGGGTCGCCCCGGGCGGCGTCGAGCAGGTCGCGGTGCACGTGGCGGGACTACCGTCTCTGCGCCTGCGCGGTGTCATGGCTGTCGCCCCCCTCGACGAAGAGCCCGCGCGTGCGTTCGTGCGGCTCCGGGAGTGCGCCGACGCCGTGCGCACCGTCGTGCCCGAGGCGCGGTGGATCTCGGCGGGGATGACGGGCGACTTCCCCGAAGCGATCGCCATGGGCGCGACACACCTGCGGATCGGCTCCGCAATCACGGGCCCGAGGCCTGCGCGCGACTAGCCTCGGACCAGACGAGCGAACGGAGGATGCGATGTCGAACCCCCTCAAGAAAACGATGGTGTACCTGGGCCTCGCCGACGAGGAAGAGACCTATGAGGAGACAGCACCGCAGCCCATCGCGCGCAAGCAGCCCGCGCCGACTGCTGCTCCCGTCGAGAAGGCCGCGCCGGTGACCCCGCTGCACCGCCCCGCCGTGGTGCGCCAGCCCACTGCCGGGCCCGTGAGCGAGATCCTCACGGTGCACCCCAAGCAGTACCGCGACGCGCAGACGATCGCCGAGAACTTCCGCGAGGGCATCCCGGTCATCATCAACCTGTCGCAGATGAGCGACGCCGACGCGCGTCGCCTGATCGACTTCGCGAGCGGACTCTCGCTCGGACTGTACGGCCGCATCGAGCGGGTGACGAGCAAGGTGTTCCTGCTCTCGCCCGAGAACATCGCCGTCTCCGGCGACGGTGCGATCGCGCAGGCCGACCCCGAGGTCGCGCCCTTCGCGTCCCAGTAACGCGCCGTGGCCGTCGTGAGCCTGATCGGCTCCATCCTCAGCACGATCCTGTTCATCTACATCGTGATCCTGCTCGCGCGCCTCGTGCTCGAGTACATCCCGATGTTCAACCGCGAGTGGCGTCCGCGCGGCGTCACCCTGGTGCTCGCCGAGATCGTCTACACGGTGACGGATCCGCCCATCAAACTGATCCGTCGCGTCATCCCGCCCCTCCGCATCGGGGGCATCGCCATCGATTTCGGTTTCGCGATCGTGATGTTCGCCTGCTTCCTGCTGTTGAGCGTCACCCGCTCCCTCGCAGCCGTGTGAGCGCAGAGCCGCCGCTCTTGCGCCGGTGCTTCGACACCGGCGGAGGGCGGCGGCTATGCTGTTCCGAAGCGGTACGCCCCGGTGCGACACCCCCATCCCTTCCTTATCAGAGCTCTCGAAAGAGGAATCACCATGGCACTGACCCCCGATGACGTCGTCACCAAGCAGTTCCAGCATGTGCGCTTCAAAGAGGGTTTCGACCCCGATGAGGTCGACGACTTCCTCGACGAGATCGTCGTCGAGTGGCGCAAGACGATCGCCGAGAACGAAGAGCTGAAGAGCAAGCTCGCCGCCTACGAGTCGGGTGAGGCCACCCCCGCGCCCGCCGAGGCGCCCGCCTCCGAGGCCCCCGCGGCCACTGAGCCCGTTGTCGAAGAGGCTCCCGCTCCCGTCGCGTCGACGCCGACCTCCGGCCAGGAGCCCGCCGCCCAGAGCGCCGGCATCATCGAGCTCGCCCAGCGCCTGCACGACGAGCACGTCGCCGAGGGTCGTGCCCAGCGCGATCAGCTCATCAGCGAGGCCCAGGCTCAGGCGGCATCCATCGTCGCCGAGGCCGAGCAGAAGGGCCGCGAGGAGCGCGCCCGTCTCGAGAAGGAGCGCACCACGCTCGAGGGCCGTATCACCGAACTCCGCAACTTCGAGCGCGACTACCGCTCGCAGCTGCGTTCGTACATCGAGGGCCAGCTGCGCGACCTCGACACCACCGCGACGTCCTCGGGCTCGACGCCGGTGTCGGCGATCGGTCTGTAGGACGACTCTTTGCGCAGTCGATCTCCTCTGCGTCCGGCGGCGGCCGGCATCGTCATCGCGATTCTCGCGGTGCTGGTGCTGGCCGCCGACCAGTTGGCGAAGACCGTCGCCATCGACAGCCTTCCCCCGGAGCGCGTCGTCCCGGTTCTGGGCGACGCCCTGCAGTTCTATCTCGTACGAAACCCCGGGGCGGCGTTCTCGCTCGGCGAGGGCGTGACGTGGATCTTCACCATCGCGCTGGCCGTCGTCGCCGGCGTCATCGTCTTCCTGGCGGTGCGCCGCGTGCGTTCGCGCCTCTGGGCTGTCGTCTTGGGCCTGTTGCTGGGCGGCGTCCTCGGCAATCTCACCGACCGCCTCGTGCGTGAGCCGGGGTTCCCGGTCGGCCACGTCGTCGATTTCATCTCCACGCCCTGGATGATGCCCGCCATCTACAACGTCGCCGACATCTTCATCGTCTCGATGATGATCTCGGTCGCGATCCTCGTTCTCGCGGGGCTCCGCCTCGACGGCACTCGTGAGACGCGCGCGTCGCGGAACGCCGATGCCGGCGCCGACGTCGAGTCGTCGCCCGAGCCGGGCACACGCTGACATGGAGTCGCGCAGCCTTCCCGTTCCCGACGGGCTCGACGGAACACGCATCGACCAGGCGCTCGCCAAGATGCTCGGCTTCTCGCGCACGTTCGCGGCGGACGTCGCCGACGCCGGCGGCGTGAGCGTCGACGGTCGCACCGTCGGTCGCTCCGATCGCCTGCGCGCGGGCAGCTGGCTCATGGTGGAGTGGGAGCCCAAGCGCGACCCCGAGATCATTCCGGTCGCCGTTCCCGACCTCGGCATCGTGCACGACGACGACGACATCGTCGTGGTCGACAAGCCGGCCGGTGTCGCCGCGCACCCCTCGCTCGGATGGGAGGGGCCCACGGTTCTCGGCGCGCTGGCCGCGGCCGGCTTCCGCATCGCGACGAGCGGACCCGCCGAGCGCCGCGGCGTGGTGCACCGCCTCGACGCGGGCACGAGCGGCCTCATGGTCGTGGCCAAGACCGAGCGCGCCTACACGCTGCTCAAGAGCGCGTTCAAGGAGCGCGAGGTCGAGAAGATCTATCACGCCGTCGTGCAGGGCCACCCCGATCCGCTCGCGGGCACCATCGATGCGCCCATCGGTCGGCATCCGCACCATTCGTGGAAGTTCGCGGTCACTCCCGACGGCAAAGACTCCGTGACGCACTACGAGACGCTCGAGGCCTTCCCACGGGCGTCCCTGCTCGAGGTCCACCTCGAGACCGGTCGCACCCACCAGATCCGTGTGCACATGGCCGCCCACCGACACCCCTGCGCGGGTGACCCGCTCTACGGCGGCGACCCGACGCTGTCGGCGCGGCTGGGGTTGACCCGGCAGTGGCTGCACGCGCACCGGCTCGCATTCCTGCACCCCGGCACGGGGGAGTGGGTGTCGTTCGAATCGCCGTACCCGGCCGATCTGGCGCACGCGCTCGAGGTGCTCGGCGACGGCGTCTGAGACCGGCAAGTCGTGCGGGGCGCTCGCTGATGCGCTCGCCCGGCTATGTCGACCGTCAGCGTCCGCCCACGAAACGTGTCGGCCCATCGGTCAGCGCCGCCTGCACCCGCGCCGCCATCTCGGCATCCAGGATCTCCGCGATCTTCGACACCGGATGCCACCCCACCTCGGTCATCTCGCCGTCCACCGGCACGGGGTCGCCCGAGATCCAGGTGCACGCGAAGGTCATGTCGAGGTAGTCGCTCTGATCGCCGTTGGCGTACGTGACCCGGGGGATCTGGTGCACCCAGGCGAGTCTCTCGGCACGGATGCGCACGCCGGCCTCCTCCTCCGCCTCGCGAACGGCGGCATCCGCGGGCTCCTCCCCGGGGTCGACGATGCCGGTGATCGGTGTCAGCCGCCCGGTGTCGCTGCGGCGACCGAGGAGCACCTGGTCGTCGCGCACGATGACGGCGGTCACGCCCACGAGGGCGAGCGGGGCGGTGCCGATGTGGCGGCGCAGTTCGAGGATGAAATCCGGGGTGGGCACGCGCCCACCGTAGCCGAGCCGCGCGCGGAGGTCGGTGCCGACTGGGTGTCCGCCGCGAACATCCCGGGGCGATGTCGGAGGCCGAACGTACACTCGATACGTGGCAGCAGACTCCTTCGTTCACCTTCACGTGCACAGCGAGTATTCGATGCTCGACGGCGCGGCGCGCATCGGCCCGATGGTACAAGAGGCCGTCAAACAGGGCATGCCGGCGATCGCGGTCACCGATCACGGCAACACCTTCGCCGCGTACGAGTTCTACAAGACCGCCAAAGATGCGGGCATCAAGCCCATCATCGGCATCGAGGCCTACGTCACCCCCGGCACGCACCGCTCCGATAAGACGCGCGTGCGCTGGGGCTCGCCCGAGCAGCAGAGCGATGACGTGTCGGGTTCGGGCGCCTACACCCACATGACGCTCCTGTCCGAGACGACTGAGGGCATGCACAACCTGTTCCGGCTGTCGTCGAAGGCGAGCATGGAGGGTTACTACTTCAAGCCGCGTATGGACCGCGAGTTGCTGCAGACTTACAGCAAGGGTCTGATCGCGACGACGGGGTGCCCCTCCGGCGAGGTGCAGACCCGCCTGCGACTGGGACAGTACGAGGCCGCGCGCGCGGCGGCGGCGGAGTTCCAAGACATCTTCGGCAAAGACAACTACTTCGCCGAGATCATGGACCACGGGCTCTCGATCGAACGTCGCGTCATGGGCGATCTGCTCAAGCTGTCGAAAGATGTCGGCATCCCCCTCGTCGGCACGAACGACCTGCACTACACCCACCAGCACGACGCGACGAGCCACGCCGCCCTTCTCTGCGTGCAGTCCGGCTCCACCCTCGACGACCCGAAGCGCTTCAAGTTCGACGGCGACGGCTACTACGTCAAGTCGCCGGCCGAGATGCGTCAGGTCTTCCGTGACCACCCCGAGGCGTGCGACAGCACCCTTCTCATCGCCGAACGGTGCAACGTCGAGTTCGACACCTCGGCCAACTACATGCCGCGCTTCCCCGTGCCCCCGGGCGAGACCGAGAGCAGCTGGATGATCAAAGAGGTCGAGAACGGCCTCCACGACCGCTATCCCGGCGGCATCCCCGACGACGTGCGCAAGCAGGCCGAGTACGAGACCGACGTCATCCTGCAGATGGGCTTCCCCGGCTACTTCCTCGTCGTCGCCGACTTCATCAACTGGGCCAAGCGCAACGGCATCCGGGTCGGCCCCGGCCGCGGTTCGGGCGCGGGCTCGATGGTCGCTTACGCGATGAAGATCACCGACCTCGATCCCCTCCAGCACGGCTTGATCTTCGAGCGCTTCCTCAACCCCGACCGCGTCTCGATGCCCGACTTCGACGTCGACTTCGACGACCGCCGTCGTGGCGAGGTCATCCAGTACGTCACCGAGAAGTACGGCGACGAACGCGTGGCGCAGATCGTCACCTACGGCACGATCAAGGCGAAGCAGGCGTTGAAAGACGCCGGCCGCGTGCTCGGGTTCCCGTTCAGCATGGGTGACAAACTCACCAAGGCCATGCCCCCGGCGGTGATGGGCAAAGACATGCCGCTCGACGGCATGTTCAACCCCGAGCACCCCCGGTACAAAGAGGCGAGCGAGTTCCGCACCCTCATCGAGACCGACCCCGAGGCCAAGACCGTCTTCGACACCGCCCTGGGGCTGGAGAACCTGAAGCGCCAGTGGGGTGTGCACGCCGCCGGCGTGATCATGTCCAGCGAGCCGCTGATCGACATCATCCCGATCATGCGCCGCGAGCAAGACGGTCAGATCGTCACGCAGTTCGACTACCCTGCGTGCGAGTCGCTCGGCCTGATCAAGATGGACTTCCTGGGGCTGCGCAACCTCACCATCATCAACGACGCCCTGGACAACATCGAGGCCAACCGCGGCCATCCGCTGGTGCTCGAAGACCTCGCCCTCGACGACGCCGCGTCGTACGAACTGCTCGCCCGCGGCGACACGCTGGGCGTGTTCCAGCTCGACGGCGGGCCCATGCGCTCCCTCCTGCGCCTGATGCGCCCCGACAACTTCGAAGACATCTCGGCGGTGCTCGCGCTGTACCGTCCGGGTCCCATGGGCGTGAACTCGCACATCAACTACGCGCTGCGAAAGAACAAGCAGCAAGAGATCGAGCCGATCCACCCCGAGCTCGAAGAGCCCCTGGCCGACATCCTCGACACGACGTACGGCCTCATCGTCTATCAGGAGCAGGTGATGGCCGTGGCCCAGCGGGTGGCCGGCTACACGCTCGGCCAGGCCGACCTTTTGCGTCGCGCGATGGGCAAGAAGAAGAAGAGCGAGCTCGACAAGCAGAAAGAGATCTTCTTCGGCGGCATGACCGAGCGCGGCTTCGGCGAGGTCGCTCAGCAGACCCTGTGGAAGGTGCTCGAGTCGTTCGCCGACTACGCCTTCAACAAGGCGCACACCGCGGCCTACGGGCTGGTGTCGTACTGGACGGCGTATCTCAAGGCGCACTACCCGGCCGAGTACATGGCGGCGCTGCTGACCAGCGTCGGCGACTCGAAAGACAAGATGGCGGTGTATCTCAACGAGTGCCGCCGCATGGGCATCAAGGTGCTGCCACCCGACGTGAACGAGTCGATCCGCTTCTTCGCGGCCGTCGGCGAAGACATCCGTTTCGGTCTGGGCGCGGTGCGCAACGTCGGCACCAACGTCGTCGACGGCATCGTCGCCGCCCGTCAGGATGCCGCGTACACGTCGTTCCACGACTTCCTGTCGAAGGTGCCGGTGCACGTCGCGAACAAGCGCACGGTCGAGTCGCTCATCAAGGCCGGCGCGTTCGATTCGCTCGGTTCGACGCGGCGTGCACTCATCGAGGTGCACGAAGACGCCTGCGAGGGCGCGGTGCTCGACAAGCGTCGCGAGGCCAACGGCGAGGTCGGATTCGACTTCGATTCCCTCTGGGACGAACCGCAGCAGGTCGTCAAGGTACCCGAGCGGCCCGAGTGGACGAAGAAAGACAAGTTGGCGTTCGAGCGCGAGATGCTCGGACTGTACGTTTCCGATCATCCCCTCGCAGGACTCGAGGTGCCGCTGGCCAAGCACGCGTCGACGTCCATCCACGACCTCCTCGCCTCAGAAGACGTGCAAGACGGCGATCAGGTCACCGTGGCCGGGCTCCTCACGAGCGTTCAGCATCGCGTCGCCAAGCAGAGCGGCAACCCCTACGGCATGGTGACCGTCGAGGACTTCAACGGCGAGGTGACCGTGATGTTCATGGGCAAGACCTACGCCGAATTCGCGCCGATCCTTCAGGGCGACGCGATCATGGTCGTGCGCGGGCGGGTGTCGCGGCGCGACGACGGGTTGAACCTCCACGCGCAGAGCGCGTTCGCGCCCGATCTCGAAGGACTCGACGAGTCGGGCGGCCTCACGCTGGTCGTCCCCGAGCAGCGCGCGAACGAGGCGCTCGTCGGCGAACTCGCTCAGATGCTGCGACGGCACGCGGGCTCCACCGAGGTCGTGCTGAAGCTGCACAAGGGCGGCACGGCGAAGGTCTTCGAGGTGCCGATGCCGGTGCGCGTGACGGCCGATCTGTTCGGGGAGCTGAAGGGCCTTCTCGGCCCGAACTGCCTCGGCTGAGACGCCCGCAGAATTTGCCCGGGAAGCCCAGCGGATGCCGTAGGGCCCATGACTAGGATGACGAGGCGCTCAGGCGCCCTGGTGAAAGGATCATCGTGACCGATCAGAACCCCCACGACGGGATCACGCCCGACGATCGCGAGCGTCTCGCCGCCTCCGCCGACGAGACAGCCGACCGCGACCGCCCCGTCTCCGCCGTGCGCGCCGCGGAGCACCGCTCCGTGCCGGCGTCGGCGCACGCCAACTCCGGTTCTCACGACCGGAACGACAGCCCCACCGGCCGGGCCCCGCAGTACGGGGTCGGTCCGTTCTCCATCCGCGAGGTCGCACTGCTCGGTATCTGGGTGGTCGCGTTCCTCGTCTCGTTCTTCCGCACGAACCTCCTCGACTCGCCGTCGGGTGTCCTCGTCGGCGGTGTCAACGTCTGGCTGTCGGGCCTGTGGTGGATCCCCACGATCGCGCTGCCGACCGTCGCCGTCGGCCTGCTGGTGCTGCGTCGCCTCTCGCCCCAGGGAATCCGCCGCGTCGGCTCCCTCGGCATCGACCAGTTCGCCTCCGTCGCCTTCACCGTCTCGGCGCTCGTCTGGATCGCGTGGGTGTGGGACACCGTCGTCGTTTTCGGCGAGACCGGCATCTGGACGCGCTCGTGGGTCATCTGGGTCGAGGCCGTCGTGCTGCTCGCCGGTGTCGTCCTCACCGTCTTCGCACCCCTCATCCCCCCGTTCTCGCAGGACTTCCGCGACCGCGAAGACGTCCCGGCGCACCGCAACGCACGGCCGATCCGTCCCGTCGTCGCCCGCCCGCGTGCGCCGCGCCCGCCGGCGCGCAGCCAGAGCGAGCACCACTCCGCGAAGGAGGGGGAGCAGTCGACCGTCCACGGCGCCGATGCACCCACCCCGGGCAGCTACACCGGGTCGACCGACCTCGCGCACGACGACGCCGCCCCGCGCACGTCGGTGATGCCGGCACACACCGCCGACGACAACGACACCGACGTGTTCGCACCGCTTCGCGTCGACCGCGACGAGGACCGCCACGACGAGAGCCCGCGTGTCGAGTTCACCCACGACGAGCACCGCCACGACTCCGACCGCGACGACCACGGCGCCGCCCGCTCCGCGAGCGAGACGACGTACGGACGCGAGGATGCCGTTCGCGACCGCCACGACGAGCGGGAGCACGCGCACGCACAGGCGTTCTGGGCTCTCGCCCCCGTCGAGCGCGAAGTCGTCGACGATTACGGCACGCCGATCTTCCGCATCGGGCCGACCGCGTGGGCACTCGTCGTCGAAGACCGCGGCGAAACGTTCGTGGTGCGTCACGACGACGGCCGCATCGGTTACCTGCACGACGTCTCCGGCGTCACCCGCGGGTGATCAGCGTCCGCGAGCCACGCGCCGTGCGCGGGTGGCTCGCGGAAGGGGCGCGTCTGCCATTCGGCCGCGGGCGCCACACCGGATGACCGTGAGCAGACGACGGCGCGGCGTCCGCGGGCGGGCGCTGAGCGCCGCCCCGCAAGCAGTTCGGCGCCCCGCCGTCCGCGAGCCGCCGGCGGAACACCGCCTACGAGCCGTCGGGCTCCCCACCGCCCGCGGGTCTTTCAGGTCTCCACCGCCTGCGGGTGTTCGGCTCTTCACCGCCCGCGGGTCTTTCGGCTCCTCACCGTCTGCGGGTCTTTCGGCTCTTCACCGCCCGCGGGTCTTTCGGCTCCTCACCGTCTGCGGGTCTTTCGGCTCCTCACCGTCCGTGATCCCGCCGGCTCCCCACCGCTCCGGAGTGCCCGGCTGAACGCCGCCTGCGAGCCGCCCGCGACGCGCGAGGGGGCGCGGAGACGGCCGGTAACCTGGACGCATGCTCCGCACGATCGATCTCCGCGGCCGCGTGCTCTCGCCGGCCGAGCTCCTCGCCGTGGTCCCTCGCGCCGACGCCGCGCGTGACGAGGCCCTGGCCACGGCAGCGCGTCTGGTCGACGACGTCGCCCACCGCGGCGAAGAGGCGCTGCGCGAGCAGGCCGCCCGATTCGACCGGGTGAGCGACCACGCCATCCGCGTCCCCGCCGACCACCTCGACGAGGCTCTTCGAGACCTCGCACCCGACATCCGCGCGGCCCTCGACGCCGCGATCGAGCGCGTGCGCACGGCATCCGCCGCCCAGGTGCCCGCCCCGGTCGTCACCGAGCTCGGCGCCGGCGCCCGCGTCACCCAGCGGTGGCAGCCGGTTCGCCGCGTCGGACTGTACGTTCCCGGCGGCAAGGCGGTCTATCCGTCCAGCGTCGTGATGAACGTCGTCCCCGCTCAAGTCGCCGGGGTGCGTGAGGTCGCGCTCGCGTCGCCTCCCCAGGCCGAGTTCGGTGGGCGTGTGCACCCGGTGATCCTCGCCGCCGCCCGCCTGCTCGGGGTGACCGAGGTCTACGCCATGGGCGGAGCCGGTGCCATCGGCGCGTTCGCCTACGGGGTGTCCGAGATCGGCCTCGACCCGGTCGATGTGGTCACCGGGCCGGGCAACAACTTCGTCGCATCGGCGAAGCGGGCCGTGGCGGGCCGCGTCGGCACGGACTCCGAGGCCGGCGCCACCGAGATCCTCGTCGTAGCCGACGGCACCGCCGCACCCGCTCTGATCGCCGCCGACCTGGTGAGTCAAGCAGAACACGACGAGCAGGCGTCGGCCGTGCTGGTGACCGACTCCGCCGCTCTCGCCGACGCCGTGCAGGCAGCGCTTCCGGCGCGCGTGAACGCGACCCGTCACAGCGAGCGCGTGACCGCGGCGTTCCACGGCCCGCAGTCGGCCGTCGTGCTCGTCGACGACATCGCCCAGGCGACGGCTTTCAGCAATGCGTACGCCCCGGAGCACCTCGAACTGCACCTCGCCGACCCGCGTCCCGAGGACTTCGTCAACGCGGGGGCGGTCTTCGTCGGCCCCTACACGCCGGTCAGCCTCGGCGATTACCTCGCCGGCAGCAATCACGTGCTCCCCACGGGCGGTCAGGCCCGGTACAACGCCGGCCTGTCGGCCGCGACGTTCCTGCGGCCCCAGCAGGTCGTGGAGTACGACCGCGTGGCCCTGTCCGAGGTGCGGGATGCCATCGTCACCCTCGCCGAAGCGGAGGCTCTTCCCGCGCACGGCGAGGCCGTGACGGCGCGTTTCGAGGCGTAGTCGTGCACTGCCCGTTCTGCCGAAACCCGGACTCCCGCGTCATCGACTCGCGCACGAGCGACGACGGGCTCAGCATCCGCCGTCGCCGGCAATGCCCGAAGTGCGGTGGTCGTTTCTCGACGGTCGAGACCGCGAGCCTGAACGTGATCAAGCGCTCCGGCGTGGTCGAGCCGTTCAGTCGTGAGAAGGTCATGTCGGGCGTGCGCAAGGCCTGTCAGGGTCGGCCGGTCACCGACGCCGATCTCGCGGTGCTCGCCCAGCGGGTGGAGGAGGCGATCCGGCAGACCGGGTCGTCGCAGATCGAGGCGAACGAGATCGGGCTGTCGATCCTCGGTCCGCTGCGCGATCTCGACGAGGTCGCGTACCTCCGATTCGCGAGCGTCTACCAGGCCTTCGACTCGCTCGACGATTTCGACGCGGCCATCGCGCAGTTGCGCGCCGATCACGCCGCTCGCGGCGCCGCCCCCATGAACGACGAGGTCGACGGGCGTCCAGTAGCCTGACGGTGATGTATCCCCTTCTCTTCCGCACGGTTCTCACCCGCTTCGATCCCGAGTTCGCGCACCACCTCGGCGCGCTCGTCATCCGCGCCGCGGGCGTCGAGCCGGTGGCATCCCTCGTTCGGCGGTTCACGGCGCCGACGCCCGACCAGCGCGTGCACGCTCTCGGGCTCGACTTCCCGTCGCCGTTCGGCGTCGCCGCGGGGTTCGACAAGAACGTCACGATGGGGCGGGGCCTGGGGGCCCTCGGCTTCGGTCATGTCGAAGTGGGCACCGTGACGGCTCTGCCGCAGCCGGGCAATCCCAAGCCGCGCCTGTTCCGCCTGGTGGCCGACCGCGCCGTCATCAACCGGATGGGCTTCAACAACGACGGCGCGGCAGCGGCCGCGGCCAAGCTCCGCCGCCTTCGTCGCTCGCGGACGCGTCCGGTGATCGGCGTCAACATCGGCAAGAGTCGCGTCGTCGCCGTCGAAGACGCCACGACCGACTACGTGCGCAGCGCGAAGCTGCTCGCGCCTCTCGCCGACTACCTGGTGGTGAACGTCTCGTCACCGAACACCCCCGGTCTGCGCGGGCTGCAGGCGGTCGAGACGCTGCGTCCGCTGCTGACGGCGGTGCGGGATGCCGCGGGCGAGACCCCGCTGCTCGTCAAGATCGCGCCCGACCTCGACGACGCCGAGGTGCAGGACATCGCCCGCCTCGCCGTCGACGCCGGTCTTTCGGGGATCATCGCGACCAACACCACGATCGAACGCTCCGGGCTTCGAACGGATGCCGCGACGGTCGAAGCCGCGGGGGTGGGCGGTCTGTCCGGTGCGCCTTTGAAGGTGCGTGCGGCCGAGGTCCTGCGACTCGTCCGTGAGGCCGTGCCGACGGATTTCGTCGTGATCTCCGCCGGGGGAGTGGAGACCGCCGACGACGTGCGCGAGCGTCTCGCGGCGGGCGCCACGCTGGTGCAGGGCTACACGGGCTTCCTGTACCGCGGTCCACTCTGGGCGCGACAGATCAACCGCGGCCTCGCGCGCACCCGCTGACCCGCCTCACGCCCGCTGACCCGCCCCGCAGTCGACGTTGCGGCGCGTGATGACGCGCCGCGCTCGTGTTGACTCGCCCCGCAGTCGCCGTTGCGGCGGGCGCTGACGCGCCGCGCGCGTGATGACGCGTCGCGCGCGTGCTGGCTCGCCCCGCGCGCTTGCCCCACACGCGCGACCCGCCTTGCGCGCGTGCCCCACACTCGCGGCCCACCCGGCGCACGCTGACGCGCCCCGCGCTGACTCGACTCGCGCGCCGCGTCCGACTTCTCGGTGCTCCGGTTCCCACCGGGCCGACCGGCGGGGAGAACAGAAACGGCGCACCCGAAGGCGCGCCGTTCCGGCTGATCCGAGGGGCTGATCAGACCGGGTACTGCCCGCGCTTGACCTGAGCCTTGGGCAGACGCATGAAGCGCATCTGCACGGTGCGCATCGCCGCGTACCAGCCGAGGCCCTTCTCGAGCTTGCTCTCGCCGAACTTCTCCTTCGCGGCCTTCTTGACGCGGATGGAGGTGATGATCATGTCGCCGACGACGAACAGGATGAAGATCCACAGCGCCACGAACGACCAGTACTGGAAGATCGACATGGGAATCAGGGTCGCGACGATGACGAGCACCATGAACGGCATGACGCCCTCGCCGAGGTGCCATCCGGCATCCACGAAATCGCGCGCGAAGCGGCGCTGCGGCCCGCGGTCACGCACCGGCAGGTAGCGCTCCTCACCGGCGGCCATTCCGATGCGGGCCTTCTCGCGCTGCGCGGCCAGCTCGGCACGGGCGCGAGCCTTCGCCTCCTTGGTGTCGGGAACGAGTGGGCGCTTGCGCGCGGCCTCCTGCTCGGCGCGCGACGGGGTCGCACGCCCCTTGCCCGTACCGATCTCCGTCGGGTCGACGGGGGTGTCGTTGGGAGCGGGGGCGGGAGACTTTGCCACGGAGACCTCGGAAGTTCGCTGATCGGGAGATTTAAGATTACCCGCATGACCCTCGACCTGTCCCGGCAGGACGCTGTGCAAAAAGCAGCGGACGCCGGCATCGCCGCAGCCCTCGCCGATCTCGGCTCGCTCGTTCGCATCCCCTCGATCGCGTGGCCCGCCTTCGACCAGTCCGCCCTGGTGAGGAGCGCCGACGCCGTCGCGGCCCTTCTCGAGGGCACGGGCGTCTTCGACACCGTGAAGGTCGCGCGGGCCGCGATCCCCGGCACCGACGAGATGGGGCAGCCCGCCGTGCTCGCTTCGCGCGCCGCACGCAACGGACGGCCCACCGTTCTGCTGTACGCGCACCACGATGTGCAGCCGCCCGGTGACGAGCAACTGTGGGATTCCCCACCGTTCCAGCCCACCGTGCGCGACGGTCGCCTCTACGGACGCGGTGCCGCCGACGACAAAGCCGGGATCATGGCCCACGTCGGGGCGATCCGCGCCGTCGCCGAGGTGCTCGGCGACGACCTCGACCTGGGGCTCGCCGTCTTCATCGAGGGGGAGGAGGAGTACGGCTCCCGCTCGTTCGCGCAGTTCCTCGCCGACAACGCCGATGTGCTCCGCTCCGACGTCATCGTCGTGGCCGACTCCGGCAACTGGGACGAGCGCACTCCCGGTCTGACCGTGTCGCTTCGCGGTAATGCCCGCTTCACCCTGACGGTGCGCACCCTGGCGCACGCGTCGCACTCCGGCATGATGGGCGGCGCGGTTCCGGATGCCATGCTCGCCACGGTCAAACTGCTCGCGACCCTGTGGGACGACGACGGCGCGGTCGCTGTCGAGGGCCTCGCCGTGCGTGACGCCGAGACGCCCGCCTACGACGAAGCCACACTTCGAGCAGAGTCGGGGCTCCTCGAGGGTGTCCGCCCGATCGGGCGCGACTCCATCCTCAGCCGCATCTGGAACAAGCCGTCGGTCACGATCACCGGGTGGGATGCCACCCCCGTCGCGTCGGCATCCAACACCCTCGCCCCCGCGACCAGCGTCGTCATCAGCGCGCGCGTCGCTCCCGGTCAGGATGCCGAGGAGGCGTTCGCCGCGATCGAGAAGCACCTCCGCGCGCACGCGCCGTTCGGCGCCCACCTGGAGTTCAGCGACATCGACTGCGGTGACTCGTTCCTCGTCGACACGAGCGGCTGGGCCGTCGGCGAGGCGCGCGCGGCGTTCGCCGAGGGTTACGGCGTCGATTCCGTCGACGTCGGGATCGGCGGCTCGATCCCCTTCATCTCCGACCTCGTGCGCGAGTTCCCGGCGGCGCAGATCCTCGTGACGGGGGTCGAAGACCCGCACGCCCGGGCGCACAGCCCGAACGAGTCCCTGCACCTCGAGACGTTCCGCAACGCCCTGGTCTCGGAAGCACTGCTTCTGGCGCGGCTGAATCAGCGCACCATCTGACGGGGCCACGGGGGCGGGATCGGCGTAGACTCGACTCGTCCCCGCGACCGATCAACCCGAAGGGCATCGCCATGACCGACACCACTCTGTCGTCCTCCGCCGAGACCCGCGAGCACGGCGTGGGCCTGACCGCCGCCGCCTCCGACAAGGTGAAGAGCCTGCTCTCGCAGGAGGGTCGCGACGACCTGCGCCTGCGCGTGGCCGTGCAGCCCGGCGGCTGCTCCGGACTCATCTATCAGCTCTACTTCGACGAGCGCTACCTCGACGGCGACAAGGTCGTCGACTTCGACGGCGTCGAGGTCATCGTCGACGACATGAGCGTGCCGTACCTCGACGGCGCGAGCATCGACTTCAAAGACACGATCTCGGAGCAGGGCTTCACGATCGACAACCCCAACGCGCAGGGCTCCTGCGCCTGCGGCGACAGCTTCCACTGAGCTCAGCCGCCGCTCGACGGCGCCGCTTTCGAGAACCCCCGGGACCACGGATCACACCGCGGAAACCGGGGGTTCTCGATGTCTCGGCACTGGACGAATGGCCTGAGAACCGTGAGAGGTTGCCGTAGACTGTCAAAGCTTCATCCACGACCCGGAAAGGTGCATTGTGCCCTCCAAACGTCGCCTTCGCTGGGCAGCGCTCCCTCTCGGGATCGCGTCCGTCGCACTCCTCTCGGGCTGCACCACGACCCAGCTGCACGGATTCCTGCCCGGCTTCGTCGATGACGGCACGCCCGCGACGAACCACACCGACATGGTCGCCGGCCTGTGGGTCAACTCGTGGATCGTGCTCCTGGCCGTGGGTGTCATCACCTGGGGTCTGATGCTGTGGTCGGTCATCGCCTACCGCCGTCGTAAGGGCCAGTCGGGCCTCCCGGTGCAGTTGCGTTACAACATGCCGGTCGAGATCTTCTACACGATCGTCCCGCTGATCCTGGTCGTCGGCTTCTTCGCTTTCACGGCGCGCGACCAGAACACGCTCGAGACGCAGTACGACGACCCCGACGTGTCCATCACGGCCTACGGCAAGCAGTGGGCGTGGGACTTCCAGTACAACGGCGAAGAAGAAGACAACTCCGACGCCGTGTACTCCATGGGCGTGCAGGCGATCGCGACCTCCGACGGGTACGACCTCGACGACGTGCCCACCCTCTACCTGCCGGTGAACAAGACGGTCAAGATCGACCTCCGCTCGCGCGACGTCATCCACTCGTTCTGGATCATCGACTTCCTGTACAAGAAAGACATGTACATCGGCCGCGACAACGAGTGGTCGTTCACGCCCACCCGTGAGGGCACGTACGAAGGCAAATGCGCCGAGCTGTGCGGTGAGTACCACTCCGCCATGCTCTTCAACGTCAAGGTCGTCAGCGAGGCCGAGTACGAGGACTACCTCGACTCCCTGCGCCGTGCCGGCGACGTGGGTGACATCAGCGACCTGTCGCGTCTGCAGAACCTGACGACGACCGGTACCGAAGGGAACGAGTGATCATGGCCACGACGCTTCCGCTCCAGGGGACGGGCCCTTCGCGCCCGACGACTCTCCCGCCGCGTCAAGCCGCGCTGCTCAGCACCACGCGTGTCGAGCAGAAGGGCAACCTGGTCGTCAAGTGGATCACGTCCACCGACCACAAGACCATCGGGTACATGTACCTGATCGCCTCCGTCATGTTCTTCATGCTCGGTGGCGTGATGGCACTGATCATCCGCGCTGAGCTGTTCGAGCCCGGCATGCAGATCATCCCGACCAAAGAGCAGTACAACCAGCTCTTCACCATGCACGGCACGGTCATGCTCCTCATGTTCGCGACGCCGTTGTTCGCAGGCTTCGCCAACGCGCTGCTGCCGTTGCAGATCGGTGCGCCCGATGTGGCGTTCCCGCGTCTGAACGCATTCGCCTTCTGGCTCTTCCTCTTCGGCTCCACCATCGCCGTGTCGGGCTTCCTCACCCCGCAGGGTGCGGCCGGCTTCGGATGGTTCGCCTATCAGCCGCTCGCCAACGCGAGCTTCTCCCCGGGCGTCGGCGGGAACCTCTGGATGCTCGGTCTCGGCATCAGCGGTTTCGGCACGATCCTCGGCGCGGTGAACTTCATCACCACGGTGCTGACCATGCGCGCCCCCGGTATGACGATGTGGCGCATGCCGATCTTCTCGTGGAACACGCTCATCACGAGCATCCTGATCCTGCTCGCGTTCCCGGTTCTCGCTGCGGCCATTTTCGCCGCCGCCGCCGACCGCGTGCTGGGCTCGCACATCTACAGCCCCGAGAACGGTGGAGTTCTGCTCTGGCAGCACCTGTTCTGGTTCTTCGGCCACCCCGAGGTGTACATCATCGCGCTGCCGTTCTTCGGCATCGTGTCCGAGATCTTCCCGGTGTTCAGCCGCAAGCCGATCTTCGGCTACAAGACGCTCGTGTACGCGACGATCGCGATCGCCGCCCTGTCGGTGGCTGTGTGGGCGCACCACATGTACGTCACGGGCGGTGTGCTGCTTCCGTTCTTCGCGCTCATGACGATGCTGATCGCGGTGCCGACCGGTGTGAAGATCTTCAACTGGATCGGAACCCTGTGGCGGGGCTCGGTCACGTTCGAGACACCGATGGTGTTCGCGCTCGGCTTCCTCGTGTCGTTCGTGTTCGGTGGTCTGACCGGCGTGATCCTGGCTTCGCCGCCGCTGGACTTCCACCTCTCCGACTCGTACTTCGTGGTCGCGCACTTCCACTACGTGGTCTTCGGCACCGTTGTGTTCGCGATGTTCGCCGGCTTCTACTTCTGGTGGCCGAAGTGGACCGGCAAGATGCTCAACGAGCGCCTCGGCATGGTGCACTTCTGGATGCTGTTCATCGGCTTCCACATGACCTTCCTCATCCAGCACTGGCTCGGCGTCGACGGCATGGTCCGCCGCTACGCCGACTACGCCGCGGCTGATGGGTGGACGTGGGAGAACCAGCTGTCGACGGTGGGCTCGATGATCCTCGGCGCTTCGATGATCCCGTTCCTCCTCAACGTGTGGATCACTGCTCGCAAGGCGCCGCGCGTGACGGTGGACGACCCGTGGGGCTACGGGGCATCGCTCGAGTGGGCCACGTCGTGCCCGCCGCCCCGTCACAACTTCACCTCGATCCCGCGTATCCGTAGCGAGCGCCCCGCGTTCGACCTGAACCACCCCGAGGCCGGTATCCCGGTCGGTGTGGGCCCGGCGAAGGACGCGCCGGACGCGCCCGTCGTGGATGCCGCTGCTGGAGAGGTCAAGTAAGACGATGCGTACCAATACCAACCTCTGGTGGATTCTCGCGGTCTTCTCGTTCCTGATTGCGGCGGTCTACACCGTCTGGAGCCTGCTGCAGCACGGCGGCGTCGAATGGGTCGGCACTGTTGCCCTGGCGTTCCTGGGTCTCATGTCGACCATGATCGCCTTCTACATCGGGCGCGTCCTCAAGGCGCAGCGCGGTGAACTGCCCGAAGACACCCTGACGGCAGACATCGACGACGGCGACCCCGAGGTGGGCGAGTTCAGCCCGTGGTCGTGGTGGCCGATCGTGCTCGCGGCCTCCGCGGCGATCGCTGTGATCGGCCTCGCGGTGGGCAGCTGGCTCGTCCCCGTCGGTTTCGCGGTCTTCGTCGTCGCGATTGTCGGGTGGGTGTACGAGTACTACCGCGGGTACTTCGCGCGCTGATCCTGTGCCCGTTCGGCTGATAACGGCCGCCGTCTCGGATGCCGGCGCCCACCGTCCCACCAACCAGGACGCCGCCTTCGCGGCGTCCTGGGGTGCGGCCGTCGCGGACGGCGTCGGCGGTGGTCCGTCCGGTGATCTCGCTTCGGCGGCCCTTGTGCATCGTCTCGTCGCGACGCGCGGTGGCGGTCTCGACGCCGATGGTCTTCTCGTGCGTATCCGCGAGGCGAACTGGGACATTCGGGCCCACGTGGAACGCGACCCTGCTCTCGAGGGCATGGCTACGACGTTCACCGGAATTTTCCTGAGTACGACGGGTGACCTGCTCCTCGCGCACACGGGTGACTCGCGGGCCTATCTGTTGCGCGACGGCGAGTTCTCACGCGAGACGCGTGACGACTCGTACGTCCAGGCGCTCGTCGACCACGGCATCATCCCGCCCGAGGCGGCGGCGGCGCACCCCCGACGCAACATCATCACGGCGTCACTGGGTGGCGCAGAGGGCGACGTCGTTTCCGTGGCGGAGCGTCCGCCCCGGGTCGGTGACCGCTGGGTCCTGTGCAGTGACGGTCTCACCGACTACGTGCCCGAAGCGGATGTCGCCCGTCTCATCGCCGAGGCTGACGATCCGCGCGCGGCGGCGGCGTCCGCCGTGGCCCTCGCACTCGAGGCGGGGACGCGCGACAACGTGACGGTCGTCGTCTGCGACGTCGTCGACGACGATGACACCGCGACGGCGGAGCCCGTGTTCTTCGGTTCCGCGGCTCGCTGGTTTGCAGAAGACGTCGAGACGGCCTGACGGCGGCGCACTGGCGGGCACCTGCTGGCGGCGAGTTGCCACGTCTTGCGCGACACGCTCCAGCGTTCGCGTTTGCGTTCGGCTCGCGGTCGCGCTCGGCTCGCGCTCGCGGTCGCGTTTGCGTCCGACTTGCGTTGCGCTCGCGTCCCTGTTTGCGCTGAGGTCCCCGTAGCGCTCGCGTTCCCGTTGCGCTTGCGCTCGCGTTCGCGTCCCCGGTGGGGCGGGACGAGACGAGCCTCGCGCACCCGTAGACGCCCGCTGAGCCTGCGAGAGCACGCCGACCGCCGCATCATCCCGATGGGTGATGGAATGGGCGGCCGACGGCTGCGGTGGCCGGTTGCGAGTCCGGCTAGCCGCCCCCTCGGGCAGAGTACGGGTGCGCGAGACGCTCTCAGCTCGCGCTGCGCCCGAGGGCGGCGCGCGCGAAAGCGTCGATCGCCGCCCCGGCCAGCTCCGCGCTCCGCGGACCCCCGTGCCCATCCTCCTCGACGATCTCGAGGCGGCTGCCGGGCCACGCGCGGTGCAGCTGCCAGGCGGTGAGGGCGGGCCCGCTGATATCGCGCCGCCCGTGTACGAGGACCCCCGGGATGCCCTCCAGTTGGTGGGCGCGGGGAAGCACCGCGTGTTCGCCCGGCAGGAAGCAGTCACGAGCCCAGTAGTGCGTCGCCAGCGTTGCGAAGTTGAGACGGTGCCGGGCGTCCTCGTGGAGGGGGCCTGGTGTGGACAGGGGGCCGAGCGAGATGTGGGTCGCCTCCCAGGCGTCCCATCTGTCACCCGCGTCGATGCGCACCCGCGGGTCGTCGTCTGTCAGCAGACGCGCGTATCCGTCGATGGTCCGCTCATCCGGCCGCAGTGGCTCCCGCAATCGCTCGTGCGCTTCGGGGAAGACCGGAGCGATGCCGTCGGTGATCCAGTCGATCTCCCACCGGCCGCCGGTCGTCACGGCCAGGTTCACGATGGCGGACACCTGCCGGGGGTGGGCCAGCGCATAGGCAAGGGCGAGCGTGGAACCCCATGAGACGCCGTGCACGAGCCACGCATCCACGCCGAGGTGCCGGCGCAGCGCTTCGATGTCGTCGATCAGGTGGGCGGTGGTCTGGTTCTCGAGGCTTCCGAGGTCGTCACACGCCCACGGCGTGCTCCTCCCGCATCCGCGCTGATCCAGGCCGACGATGAGGTGGAGTTCTGGATCGAAGCGGCGACGGTAGCCGCCCTTCCCGAGCCCTCCGCCCGGGCCGCCGTGGAGGTATAGCGCCGGTCGTCCGGCCGGGTTGCCCGAGGCCTCCCAGTACAGCCGTACCCCGTGCGGACGGTGGAGGAAGCCGTGCGTGAAGGGTTCGAGTGGCGGGTGCTGCATCCCGGCATCCTATGGCAGGGGAGGAGGGATGCCGTGGGCTCACCGATCCGTCGTCGCCACGGACAGACGACACCGCTCCAGCCCGCCAGGGAACGTGCGCGTCAGCGACGCACCACCATCACGGTCGGGTCGAAGACGCGCTCGCACGGCCCGAGGTCGTTCTCGAACGGTTGTCCCTCGCGAACCCAGTACTCGTAGCCGCCGATCATCTCCTTCACCGAGTAGCCGAGCTGGGCGAACGCGAGAGCGCCCTTCTGCCCGGCGTTGCAGCCCGGGCTCCAGCAGTACACGACCACGGGGGTGTCCCGGTCGAGCTCGAGGGGGGCGCGCTCCGCGATCTGCCGGTACGGCATGTGGATGGCGCCGGAGACCCGCCCCTGCGCCCAGGCGTCCTCGCCGCGCACGTCGACGAGCACGAACCGTTCTCCCGCTTTGTGCGCAGCGTAGACATCGGACGGGTCGGTCTCGACGGCGAGGCGGTTCTGGAAGTACTGCAGCGCATCTGTCATTCCTCCACGTTAGAGAGAAGCGGGCCGGCGGGGGAGAGATCCGGATGCCACAGTGCCGCGGGTTCCTGCCAGAGCGGCGGCGTTGCTCTCACGGCATGCCGAGGAGAGCCCGCGCGGAACGCACCTCGGGAACGACGAAGCCCCGGTGTCGATGACACCGGGGCTTCGTTCGAGGCGCTTACTCGTTCTTGTCGCGCGGTCCGTTCAGACCCTTGGGGGCCGGGAACTCGACCTCGACCCGCTCGCCGACCGCGTTGCGGGGGCGACCGTCTTCGTCGGCACGAGCATCGGCGCCGGCGATCTCGTCGGCCTCCTCGTGCGCGATGTGGTCGAGTTCGTGGTGCTGGTGAGCCACCGCGGCGTCGATTTCGGCCTGCGTGAGCGGAGCGAGACGGTCCTCGAAGAACCAGCGCGACACCGCGGCGCGAACGTTCTCGTGCCAGGGGATCTGACCCTTGTCGTTCGGGCGGACGACGAGGGGCTCGTACGTCTCGTTGTCGACGAGCTTCCACCGCTCGTACTCATCGACCGGCTGGTGAACCTCGATGTACTCGCCGCCGGGGAGGCGCACGATGCGGCCCGACTCGTAGCCGTGCAGGGCGATCTCGCGGTCCTTCTTCTGCAGCGCGATGCACATGCGCTTGGTGACGAAGTAGGCGAGGATCGGGCCCAGGATCAGCAGGGCCTGCAGGGCGTGGATGACGCCCTCCATCGTGAGGTGGAAGTGCGTCGCGACGATGTCGGACGATGCAGCGGCCCACATGACGGCGTAGAACGTGACGCCTGCGGCACCGATCGCGGTACGCGTCGCGGCGTTGCGCGGACGCTGGGCGATGTGGTGCTCGCGCTTGTCGCCCGTGACCCACGCCTCGATGAAGGGGTAGATGAGCACCAGCACGATGAACAGACCGAGCACGGCGACGGGGAAGATGATGTTCCACGACCACGTGTGGCCCCAGAGCACGAACTCGAGGTGCGGCGGCACGAGACGCAGAGCACCGTCGGCGAAGCCGATGTACCAGTCGGGCTGCGTACCGGCCGACACGGGGGAGGGGTCGTACGGGCCGTAGTTCCAGATCGGGTTGATCGTCACCAGCGCCGCGATCAGCACGATGACACCGAACGTGATGAAGAAGAAGCCGCCCATCTTGGAGGCGTACACCGGCATCATCGGGTAGCCCACGACGTTGCTGTTCGTGCGGGCGGGGCCGGCGAACTGCGTGTGCTTGTTGATGATCATCAGCATGAGGTGCACCGCCAGCAGCGCGACGAGGATCGCCGGCAGCAGGAGGATGTGCAGCGTGTACAGGCGACCCACGATCGCGGTGCCGGGGAATTCGCCGCCGAAGAGCAGGAACGAGGTCCAGGTACCGATGATCGGCAGGCCCTTGATCATGCCGTCGATGATGCGCAGACCGTTGCCCGAGAGCAGGTCGTCGGGGAGGGAGTAACCGGTGAAGCCCTCGGCCATCGCGAGGATGAAGAGGATGAAGCCGACGACCCAGTTGAGCTCGCGGGGCTTGCGGAACGCACCCGTGAAGAACAACGCGCAGCATGTGCACGCCGATGCCGGCGACGAACACGAGGGCGGCCCAGTGATGGATCTGGCGGACGAGGAGGCCGCCGCGCAGGTCGAACGAGATGTGCAGCGCCGATTCCATCGCCGCGGACATCGCGATGCCGCGCATGGGCTCGTACGCACCGTTGTAGTGCGTTTCGACCATGGATGCCTGGAAGAAGAACGTCAGGAAGGTGCCGGACAGCAGCACGACGACGAAGCTCCACAGGGCGATCTCGCCGAGCATGAACGACCAGTGGTCGGGGAAGACCTTGCGGCCGAGCTCTTTGACGATGCCCGACATGCTGGTGCGCTCGTCGAGATAGTTCGCCGTGGCGCCGACGAAGCGGCCGCCGAGCGGCTTGCCGTCACGCCCCGCGGGCGCCTGCGGCGGACCCGAATAGACGGCCGGTTCGGTCGTGACGTTCTCGGTGGGGTGAGTACCGGTACTCATGAGCGCTCCCAGAAGCTGGGGCCGACGGGCTCTTGGAAGTCACTCTGCGCGACGAGATAGCCCTCGGCGTCGACGGTGATGGGGAGCTGCGGCAGGGGACGGGCGGCCGGGCCGAAGATGACGGCCGCACCGTTGGCGACGTCGAACTGCGACTGGTGGCAGGGGCACAGGAGGTGGTGGGTCTGCTGCTCGTAGAGCGCGACGGGACAGCCGACGTGCGTGCAGACCTTCGAGTACGCGATGATTCCGTCGTACGACCAGTCCAGGTTGTTGGTCTCGGGGTTGAGCTGCTCGGGCTGCATACGCATGAGCAGGACGATGGCCTTGGCCTTCTCTTCGAGGTAGCCCTCGTCGTGTCCGAGGCCTGCCAGCTCTTCCGGGATGACGTGGAAGGCGGAGCCGAGGGTCACGTCGGCCGCGCGGATCGGACGACCCGAGGGGTCGTGCGACAGGCGCATGCCCTCTTTCCACATGGTGTGGCTGAGGAGCTTGACCGGATCCTGGTCTTGCGGCGCGAGACCGCGGAACAGCGTGATCCCCGGGATGATCGAGGCCGCCAGCGCGGCGAACATCGAGTTGCGGATGATCTCGCGACGTCCGAATCCGGAGTCTTTGTCGGCCTCGGCGAAGACGTTGATCGCACCCTCGCGGACCTCGTCGCGTCCGCGGGTCGCGTGGCGGTCCTCGATGTACTCCTTGTCGGACATGACCGACTTGCCCCAGTGGATGGTGCCGATGCCGATCGCCAGCAGCGCGAAGGCGATGCCGAGCCCGATGAAGAGGTTGTTGTAGCGGATGTCGATCATCGCGCCCGACTCGATCGGGAAGATCATGTAGGCGATGCTCGCCCAGATGCTGGCCGCGACCGAGACGTAGAACAGGGTGTAGACCGTGCGGACCGCACGCTTCATCTCCTGCGGATCCTTGTCGGTCATCCGCTGGCGGTGACCGGGAAGACCGGGGTTCTGTGCGGCGTCGGGAACCGCGACGGCGAGCCCCGAGCCGGGCTTCCAGGAAGCCCTCCCGTGCTCGAGTGCGTCGTCCTCGTGTGCCATGGTGCTCCTCGTGCGTTTACGTAATGTCGAAGACGACGGTCAGTTGGACTTCGCCGTGATCCACACGGTCAGGGCGATGAGCGCCCCGATACCGAAGATCCAGATGAACAGACCTTCGGAGACCGGGCCCAGCGACCCGAGGGCATAGCCACCGGGGGAGTCGGTCTTCTGCAGGTACATCAGGTACGAGATGACGTCGCGCTTGTCTTCGGGGGTGAGGTTGAGGTCGTTGAACACCGGCATGTTCTGCGGACCCGTCACCATCGCCGCATACATGTTGACCGGGCTGACGGTGTGGAGGTCGGGCGCCCACTTGCCCTCGGTGAGGGCGCCACCGGCACCGGCGACGTTGTGGCACATGGCGCAGTTGATGCGGAACAGCTCGGCGCCGTGAGCGAGATCGCCCTCGCCGTCGACGAGCTCTTCCGTCGGGTACTGCGGACCGGGAGCGGCCGACTGCACGTACGCCGCGATGGCGTTGATCTGCTCGTCGGTGAACTGGACCGGCTTGACCGGAGCCTGCGGCCCCTGTGCCTGCAGCGGCATACGACCGGTCGAGACCTGGAAGTGCACCGACAGCTCACCGACGCCGAACAGCGACGGTCCCTGCTGGCTGCCTTCGAGGTCGAGACCGTGGCACGTGGCGCAGTTCGCCTGGAACAGCTTCTGGCCCTCTTCGACCGCGGTCGCGGAGTTGGCCTCGCTGACGGGCGTGCTGGAGGTGGCGGCCATCGCGGCCGATGCGCCGGCGTAGACGCCTCCGGTCAGGAGGAGTCCGATACCGATCAGCGCGGCGGCGGCCAGGGGGCTACGGCGCCCGGACGCCCGACGAGTCTTCTTCTCGCGTGCCATGTGGAGTACAGCTCTCTTACTTGAGGAAGTAGATGACGAAGAACAGGGCGATCCAGACGACGTCGACGAAGTGCCAGTAGTAGGACACGACGATCGAGGTGGTCATCTCTTTGCGGCCGAAGTTCTTCACGGCGTACGCGCGACCGATAACGAGCAGGAAGGCGATGAGGCCACCTGTCACGTGCAGGGCGTGGAAGCCGGTGGTGAGGTAGAAGGCCGAGGCGTAGGGGTTGGCGCTGATGGGCATGCCCTCCGCCACCAGCGTCGCGTACTCCCACACCTGACCCGACACGAAGACCGCGCCGAGGATGAAGGTGAGGTAGAACCACTCCACCATTCCCCAGCGGCGCCAGAAGGAGTTCGCCTTGACCGTGTACGGCTGGTACCGCTCGGCGGCGAAGACGCCCATCTGGCACGTGACCGACGACAGCACCAGGATGATGGTGTTGACGGTCGCGAAGGGGACGTTGAGCAGCTGGGTCTCTTCGGCCCACAGGGAGGCGGAGGTGCTGCGCAGGGTGAAGTAGATCGCGAACAGGCCGGCGAAGAACATGACCTCGCTGCCCAGCCACACGATGGTGCCCACGGCGACCGGGTCGGGTCGCTTCACGGCACGCACGGCCTGGGAATACGTCGCTGAGGTCGTCACCGTTCCATTATGCGCGATCCGCAGGCCCGATCCTCCCATCACGAAGATGAGTTATTCCATCGTCGAGACTTGAGGAAGCCTCAGAATCCGCAAGGAATCCCCGGTACGGACCGACTTCGATCAACGGCGACCTCGACACGGCGGCACGACACGCGTGTGAAAGGATCATGGCATGGCGGAACGCTTCACCTGGCCCGATCTGCTCTCCTCGCTGCTGGCCGGCGACGACCTCAGCGTGTCGGAGTCCACGTGGGCGATGCGACAGGTCATGGCGGGCGAGGCGACGCCCTCGCAGCTCGCCGGATTCCTGGTCGCGCTGCGGGCGAAAGGCGAGACCGTCGAGGAGATCGTCGGCTTCCGCGACGCGATCCTCGAGGCGGCCGTCCCGCTCCCCGTGCGCGCGGAGGTGCTCGACATCGTCGGTACCGGTGGTGACCGCTTCGGCACCGTGAACGTCTCGACCATGGCGGCGGTGGTGGCCGCGGCATCCGGAGTGCCCGTCGTCAAACATGGCAACCGCGCCGCCAGCTCGGCGTCCGGGTCGAGCGACGTGCTGTCGTCTCTGGGCATCGCCCTCACGCTGACGCCGGAGCAGGTCGCCGAGACGCTCGAGCGCACGGGCATCACCTTCGCGTTCGCGTCGGCGTTCCACCCCGGATTTCGCCACGCCGGCCCCACCCGAGCCGAGCTCGGCGTGCCGACCGTCTTCAACTTCTTGGGACCTCTGTGCAATCCCGCGCGCGCCGAAGCCAACGCGGTCGGTGTGGCGCACCTCGACCGGGTGCCGCTGATCACGGGCGTGTTCCGCACGCGCGGCGCGACGGCACTCGTCTTCCGAGGCGACGACGGCCTCGATGAACTGACGACGACCGGCCACAGCCGGCTGTGGGAGATCAGCCGCGGCGATGTGCACGAGCACGACCTGGATCCGCGAGATCTCGGCATCCCTCTCGCCGACATCGACGATCTGCTCGGCGGGTCGCCGGATCACAACGCCGACGTCGTCCGTCGGGTGCTGTCGGGTGAGACGGGACCGGTCCGCGACATCGTTTTGCTGAATGCGGCGGCGGGCCTGGTGTCGTACCGGCTGTTTCAGGATGCCACCGAGGTCCAGCGTCCGATCCTGGAGCGCCTGGCCGAGGCTATGGCCGACGCCGCCGCGGCGGTCGACGACGGCCGGGCCTCGGCCAAGCTGGGGGACTGGGTCCAGACGACGAAGGCCCTGGCGGAGTAGCGCACGATGCACCCGCTCGACGCGCTCACCGAGATCGCCTATCTGCTCGAGCGGGAGCGCTCGTCGCGCTACAAGTCGAAGGCGTTCCGCACGGCCGCGAGAGCGATCGAGGGACTGAGCGACGGTGAGCTGCGCGACCCCGGGCTCCGTCGCAGGCCGGGCATCGGCGAGTCCACATTCGCCGTCATCCAGCAGGCGCTGGCGGGGGAGGTGCCCGAGCGCCTGGCGACACTTCGTGCCGAGAACGCTCCCGTGGGCGGGGCCGCGCTGCGGGCGGAGCTGCGGGGCGACCTGCACAGCCACAGCGAATGGTCCGACGGGCTCACCCCGATCGACGCCATGGTCGCGGCCGCGCGCGGGCTGGGACACGAATACCTCGCGTTGACCGACCACTCGCCGCGTCTCACCGTGGCGAACGGACTCTCGCCGGAGCGGTTGCGCGCCCAGATGGAGATCGTCCGCACCCATCGCGGTGACGGCTTCACCCTGCTGACCGGCATCGAGGTCGACATCCTCGACGACGGTGACCTCGACCAGGAGGACGGCCTGCTGCGCGAGCTCGATGTGGTCGTGGCATCCGCTCATTCGAAGCTGCGCATGGACCGCGCGCCGATGACCCGTCGTCTGGTGGCGGCGGCCTCCGATCCGCGCGTCGACGTGCTCGGGCACGTCACCGGTCGGCTCGTGGAGGGGTCGCGGGGAACGCGCCCGCCGTCGGAGTTCGACGCCGCCGCCGTCTTCGCGGCGTGCGCGGCGTCGGGGGTCGCGGTGGAGATCAACTCGCGCCCCGAGCGGCAGGACCCGCCCGACGAGCTCGTGGCCGTGGCCATCGACGCCGGGTGCCTGTTCTCGATCGACTCGGATGCGCACGCGCCCGGGCAGCTGTCGCTGCTCGACTACGGCGCGGCGCGCGCCGAAGCGGCGGGGGTGCCGGCCGACCGCATCGTCACGACGTGGCCGCTCGAGCGGTTACGGGAGTGGCTCGAGAGACCGCGCTGAGCGTCAGCGCGCGAGCGCGGCGAGGGCACGGGTCATCGACGAGCCGAGGTTCCACTTCTCGGCCAGCGCGTGTGCGGCGTCGGTGTCGACGTCGCCCAGGCGATCGTCGAACGGGGCGAAGGTGAGGTCGCGGGCGACACGGACGACGGCGGGCGCGACGTCGAGATAGTCCGAAGCGGCGGCGATCTTTGCGCGCTGGGCCGGCGTGCCCCCGGTTCCCTCAGCCACGGCCGCGCGGATGCCGTCGAGCGAACCGTGGGCGCAGAGGAGCGAGGCCGCGGACTTCTCGCCGATCCCGGCGACGCCGGGGAGACCGTCGGAGGGGTCGCCGCGCAGCACCGCGAAGTCGGCGTACTGGGCCGCGTGCACGCCGTACTTCGACACGACGGCGGCGTCGTCGATGATCTCGAGGTTGCTCATCCCGCGCGCGGTGTAGACGATGCGGATGCCGCGTGCGTCGTCGATCAGCTGGAACAGGTCGCGGTCGCCCGTGACGATGTCGACCGGCGACTCGGCCGAGGTGGCGAGAGCGCCGATGACGTCGTCGGCCTCGTGCTCGGCCGCACCCACGACGGGAATGCCCAGCACGGCGAGCGCCTCGCGGATGACGGGGATCTGGGCCTCGAGGGGGTCGGGGACCTCCTCGACGTCGGTACCGGCGGGGACGGCCTCGACGACGCGATGCGCCTTGTAGCTCGGCAGGAGGTCGACGCGCCAGGCCGGGCGCCAATCGTCGTCCCAGCACGCGACGAGCCGGGTCGGCTCGTAAGTCGTGACGAGCTTGGCGATCATGTCGAGCAGCCCCCGCACCGCGTTCACCGAGGTGCCGTCGGCCGCCTTCACCTTGTCGGGAACGCCGTAGAAGGCGCGGAAGTACAGCGACGCGGTGTCGAGGAGCATGATGCGGTCGGTCACGGATGCGATCCTGTCACGATCGAGGGGGCGGCCGGGGACCTCGCCTGGGCGGCGGCCGTCGGTCGGCGGGCGTCGCGAGGACCGACCATGATGAACCGTGCCCGATCTCCGCGAGAATCTCCGCCGCACGTTCCGTTGGCTCGGCGACCGCACCGACGACACCTCCGCGGCCGACCTCACCGGATGGTGGCGTGAGCCGGCGATCGTGGCGCAGATCGGCCCGAGCCTTGCGGCGCTCTTCCCGGACGACTCGCCGACGGTCGTGATGGGGCCGCAGTCGCGTGGTAGTCTGCTCGGTGTGCTCGTGGCGCACGCGCTGGGCGTGGGGCTCGCCGAGGTGCGGAAGGATCCCGCGCAAAGCGTCGACAGTGACGCGTGGTGGGAGGTCACGACCGCGCCGGATTATCAGGACCGGCATCTCCGCCTCGGGCTGCGGCGGACGTTGCTGCAGGCGGGGGACCGCGTGATCTTCGTCGACGACTGGGTCGATACGGGCGCGCAATTGGAGGCGAGTCGGCGGCTGGTCGATCTCAGCGGCGCCTCATGGATCGGTGCGGCCGTCGTCGTCGATGCCCTTCAGCGATCGGACCTGCGACGCAACCTGCGTGTGCGCTCGTTGCTGCACGTGCGCGAGCTGCCGTGAGGCGCTCGGCCTAGAGTGGCGGGATGTCCTTCGGCTCGGCATCCGTGCGTCCGTCCACCCAGGCGCCGTGCCCGTGCGGAGGGGGAACGTTCGGCGAATGCTGCAGCCCGATCCTCGACGGGGCGGCCGCGCCGACCGCTGAGAGGCTGATGCGCTCGCGCTACACCGCCTTCGTCATCGGCGACGCGGCGCACCTCGAGCGGTCATGGCATCCGCGGACACGTCCCGACGAAGTCGTCGCCGACGACGGCACCGTGTGGCACGGACTCGTCATCGAGGGGGCCGAGGAAGACGGGGATGCCGCGACGGTGACCTTCCGCGCGTCCTGGCGGCAGCATGGGATCGACGCAGAACTGCGCGAACGGAGTCGGTTCGTCCGCCGCGGCGGGCGGTGGGTCTACGTCGACGGCGACGTGGGCTGAGGCGTCAACCCCGCCGGTCGATGTCGGAGGTGCTGCGTAGGGTCGTGCTCGCACACTCGGCGAAAGGACACGGATGATCCCCGACGCGCAGCGCGATCTGCTCGAGAACCCGAACTACGGCAGCCTCGGCACCGTCCGGCCCGACGGCACGGTGCAGGTCAACCCGATGTGGTTCGACTTCGACGGCGAGCACCTGCTCTTCACGCACACCGTGACACGGCAGAAGTACCGCAACCTGCAGAAGAACCCGTCGATGAGCCTCATGGTCTTCGACCCCGACCAGCCCTACCGCTACATCGAGGTGCGCGGGCGTCTCGTCGAGACCGTGCCCGACCCGGAGGGCGCGTTCTACGTGCACCTGGGGCAGCGCTACGGCAATGCCGATCAGGAGGCGCCACCCGACCGCGCCGACCGGGTGATTCTGAAGATGTCGATCGAGAACGTGGGAGGACAGTGACATGGAACGCATCGTGATCATCGGAGGACACGGAAAGGTCGCGCTGCACCTCGCGCAGCTGCTCGCCGACCGGGGAGACGAGGCCACGTCCGTCATCCGCAACGCTGACCAGTCGGGTGACATCGAGCGGGTCGGCGCGACGCCGCTGGTGCTCGACGTCGAGAAGGCCGGCGTTGACGACATGGCGGAGGCGTTCTCGGGCGCGGATGCCGTGGTGTGGTCGGCCGGAGCCGGCGGCGGTGACGCCGATCGCACCTACGCCGTCGACCGTGACGCCGCCCAGCGCGCGGTGGACGCGGCATCGAAGGCCGGCGTACGGCGGTTCGTCATGGTGTCGTGGATCGGATCCACGCCGGATCACGGTATCGACCCCGATGACGCCTTCTTCGCCTACGCCGACGCGAAGCTCGCCGCCGACGACCACCTGCGCGCCAGCGACCTCGACTGGACGATCCTGGGCCCCGGCACCTTGACCACCGAACCGCCGACCGGTCGCATCTCGACCGCACCCCAGGGCAAGGCGGAGGTCGGACGCGCCGACGTCGCCGCGGTCGTGGCGGCGGCGCTGGTGCAGCCCGCGACGATCGGACGCTTCATCCGCTTCGGTGCCGGCGAGACGCTCATCGCCGAGGCCATCGTCGCCGATGGCGCGCGGAGCGACGCGTGAGCGCCCTCGCCGACCGGGCGCGGACGTTCGCCGAGCTGCACACCGCACCCGAGATCCTGCGGGTTGTGAACATCTGGGACGTCGTGTCGGCGCAGGCCGTCGCGGCACTCCCCGAGACGAAGGCCCTGGCCACGGCCGGGCACTCCATCGCCGCGACCTTCGGCTACGAAGACGGCGAGAACATCCCCCTCGAGGTCATGCTCGACATGGTCGGTCGCATCGTCGCCGCTGTCGACGTGCCGGTGACAGTCGATCTGGATGCCGGATTCGGAAACCCCGGCGAGACCACCCGCCGCGCGATCGGTGTGGGCGTCGTCGGAGCCAATGTCGAAGACCGCGTCAAGCCGTTCGACGAGGCCGTGGCGGCGGTGGAGGCCGTGATCGCGGCGGGCGCGGCGGAGGGGGTGCCGTTCGTCCTCAACGCCCGTACCGATGTGTTCGTGAAGGGCGGCGATCGCCCGCTCGACGATAAGATCACGGATGCCGTGAAGCGCGGACGCGCCTTCCTCGACGCCGGCGCCACCTCGGTCTTCGTGCCGGGTCTGCTCGACGCCGAGACGACGCGCCGTCTGGTCGAGGGGCTCGGGGAGCGCCGCCTGAGCGTCATCGGCTTTCCCGGCGCGCCCTCTGCGGGGGAGTACGAGAAGCTCGGCGTCGCGCGCATCTCCTACGGACCGCTGACGCAGCGCGTCGCGCTGACCGCCCTGCAGGATCTCGCTCGAGACCTCTACGGCGACGGCGTGATCCCGTCGTCGGTGCGCGCGCTCAACTGATGTGCGAACCCGGGACACCGAAGCCGCGGTGCTCCCGGGTCTCGCGCGAGAGTTCTGCGGCGCGGTGCTCGAGATACCGGGCCAGTGTCGGCACGCAGCGTCGACGTGTCGGCGGACCGTGCGTGCGGCATCCGTGCGAGTCCGCGTGAGCACGCTGAAGCACGCGCGGATTCGCGTCAGTCGTCGTCGGAACCGTCTGCGTCGTCGTCGACCACGATGACCCCGTCGGGAACCGGGTCGGCCAGCAGGGGCTCGGCCGCGAGCGTGAGATCGATGGTCGCCCGCAGCAGCCCGCCCAGGGTCGGCGACCGCAGCAGTTCCATCTGGTCGAGTTCGCCGAGCGGGGCGATGGCCGCGACCTGCCACGCCCGGGGGAGGGGGTCTTCCGACAGTTCCACCTCGGGATCCCACCGCGTGCCTCCGAACTGCTGCGCGCGCGACAGGACGCGCCGCACAATCTTCTCCGCCTCGTCGAGGAGCGGGAGCAGCGCGTCGTTCCACTCCAGGTCGGGCAGGGTGCGCACGTCGGCGCGGGGGTAGGGGGCGTCGTCGAGCCACTCGACGATCTCGAAGCGTGCTGTGCCGCGCGCGACGATCTGCATCTGGCCCGCCTGGGGGACGACGTGACTCAGCTGTGCCATCGTGCCGAGGGCGAAGCGCTGGTCGCCGCCGCCCGTCTCGGAACCGCGTTCGATCAGAACGACGCCGAAGGCCGGATCCGTCTCGTCGAGCAGGCGGCCGAGCATGACGAGATAGCGCTCCTCGAAGATCCGCAGCGCCAGCGGCGTGTGCGGAAACAGGACGGCTTCGAGGGGGAACATCGCGGTACCCATGCGTCCAGTCAACCAGCGCACGCAGGCGAGGCGGCCCGGACGGGGGAGATTCGCAGGCGCGAAACCGGAACGACGAGTGCGTGCACTCGGCATCCGGGATCTGTCAGAACCCGTCGTCGCGCAGCGTCTCGTGCACGCGGTGAAGGTCGGTCAGCATCGAGCCCACGAGCACCCAATGCGCCGGGGAGGGCGTCTGGATCTGCAGCGGGCGGGTCAGCGCCGGCGCCTCGTCCACCGGGCGATCGGCGCCGGAGTCCAGCGCGAAGGCGAGGCGCACGTCGTGCGCGGCGCGGCGCAGCTGCTCGGCGATCGCGCGCACGGCGGGCTCGTCGGCGATCGAGCGCTCGTAGCCGTCGTACACCGCCCGGGTCATGCCCACCGTCTGCGTCACGACGGGACTGAAGCGCTCGAGGAGGTCGCCCATCGCGGCGAGATCGGCCCGGTGGCGTCCGCTGCGGGGGTTCAGGGCGAGCGAGTCCTCGCCGTCGCGGAGGGCGTCGGCCGCGGCATCCCGAACCGGCCGGAGCAGGCGCGCTTCGATCAGGAGCCCCTCGAGCGAGGCCGGCGTCTGCGGTGTCTCGAGGGCATCGGCGAGGCGCTCCATCGCGGCGGCGAGCTCGCGCCCCAGGGTGTCGACCTTCTCGCGCGCGGCGGGGACGAGCACCGGGGGAACGAGCACCGCGTTGACGACGATGCCGATCGCCGCGCCGATGAGCGTCTCCAGGACGCGGTCCAGGGCGTAGTTGGGGGTGGCGGTGCCGAGGGCGAGCACCAGGAGGGCGCTGATCGCGATCTGATTCGTCGCACCGGGGGAGATGCGCGCCGCCCAGGCCACCAGGAGGGCGACGCCGGCCGAGAGCAGGGCGACCCACGGCTGCGATCCGAAGGCCAGGCCCAGAAGCGAGGCGATGACCACGCCCACGATCACGCCCACGCTGCGCTCGACGGCACGTGTGAAGGACTGGTTGACGCTCGGCTGAACGACCAGGAGCGCCGCGATCGCGGCGAAGATCGGCGGCGGCCCCTGTATCAGCCACCCCGCGATCAGCCAGGCGGCGACGATCGCGACGGCGGACTTCGCCACCTGCAGCAGGGGGACGCGGCGGGGGGCGCGGACGTTCAGGCTGCCGCGGACCGCGCGGAGGTCGGGAATGCGCACGTCTCAGTCTCTCCGGATGACGCTGTCGACGGGGGCGTCGGAGACCCCCTCGATCGGGGGCATCATGAGGTCCCCCGCTGGTCGGCCCGAGCGCTGAGTCGGCGCTGGCGCATCGCCAGGAACAACGGGAACGTGAAGGCGAACGCGGTGATCCCCGACAGCACGATGTACAGCCACGCGAACCGCATGCCGAGCCGCCGGGCCTCGACGATGATGAAGATGCTCCCGGCGATCGCGACGACCAGCAGATCGACCGTGATCGACGACACCGCCGGGCCGCTCGAGACGAGGTCGCCGACGAAATCGCGCATCTGCACGATCGCGAAGGCGTTGAAGATCCAGGTGCCCACGAGTCCGGCCACCGCCAGCACGAGGAACGCCACGGCGGTCGGTGTCCAGTGACGGCGCAGTTCGCTCATGCGCCCGATCCTGCCGCAGCCGCGATGTCGGAGGCAGGGGCTAGCGTCGGAGCATGGATGCCGTCACCGCCACGCGCATGCTCGACGACCGCGAACGCGAGGTCGAGCACCGACTGAGCCGCTTGCGCGACGACGAGGCCAGCCTGCGGCACGACCGCGCCGACGCCACCGCCGACGACGAGCACGATCCCGAGGGATCGACGCTGTCGGGGGAATGGGCGCAGGTCGACGCCCTGCGCCGAGGCGCCGAGAGCGAGCGCGCCGAGATTCTGGCGGCGCGCGAGCGGGTGGCATCCGGCACCTTCGGCGTCTGCGAGCAGTGCGGTCGGTCGATCGCCGACGCGCGTCTGGAGGCGCGCCCTTTCGCACGTCGCGGCATCGCGTGTGCGACGTGATCGCGGGCGCTTAGGCTCGAGGGGTGGAACCTCTGCTCATCGCTCTGCTGTTCGCCAACGCCGTCTTCAACATCGTCGTGTGGCCACGGTTCTATGTCCGCGTCGCGAAGGACCCCCGGGCGAAGGATGCCGCGGGAAAGCCGACGCCGTTCCTGATCGTGCACACCGTGCTCATCGCGCTGGCGCTCGTGCTGGCGCTGGCATCGCTGATCGCCGCGATCGCCGCGCTGATCGGGTGAGTCGGGGATCGTCGTCGAGGCGTCGCGGGCCTGTCGAGTCCGGGGCGGCCGGCGGAGACGGCACCGCGCGCGGGCGCCGAGGGTAGACTCGTGGAGCGGGATCTTCCCGCTGCACGGTGCATCTACCTGCCCGGTCCGGTAAGGCGGCACGTTCCCCCGCCTCCGGAGACCGAACCATGACATCCCCCGCGCCGCAGCGCGTCGTCGCCCACCGCCCCCTGATCCACCACGCCGGTGCGTGGTACTTCCCCGTCGCCTTCGTGGCCCGGTTGCCCTTCGCGATGATGACGGTCGGGGTGCTCGCGCTGGTCGTCGCGGTGCGGGAGTCCGTAGCCCTGGGCGGACTGACGTCCGCCGCGGTGGGGATCGGCGTCGTCGTCGCCGGGCCCGTGCTGGGCGACCTCGCCGACCGACACGGACAGTCGGGGGTGCTCGTGCCCACCGGCATCGCGAACGGTCTGCTGCTCGCTCTCTTCCCGGTCGTCGTGAGCTCCTCCGCCGCCGACGCGATCGTGCTGGGCGTCGCCGTCGCGATCGGTCTCACCGGACCGCAGACCGCAGCCATGTCGCGCGCTCGCGTGATGGCGCTCATCGGCGCGCGGGTCGCCCCCGAGCGGCGTGAACGCACGTTCTCGCGCGCGATGGCGTACGAGTCGGCCGCGGACGAGACGGCCTTCGTCATCGGGCCGTTCGTCGTCGGCGTTCTCGCCGCCGTGACCGATCCCTGGGCGCCCATCGCCGCGGCCGCCGCGCTCAGCCTCGTCTTCGTCACCGCCTTCGCGCTGCACCCGACGGGTCGGGTCGTACCGACCGCGACCACGCGCGGTGAGCGGGCGCCCGCGCGTGCGTTGCGGCATCCCCGCCTTCTCGTGCTGGTCGTCGCCGTCTTCGGCGTCGGGGCGTTCTTCGGCTCGACACTCACCTCGCTCACGGCGTTCATGGCCGCCCAGGGCGCACCCGAGGCCGGCGCGTTGCTGTACGGCGCGATGGGGGTGGGGTCGGCGGTGCTCGCGCTCGCGGTCGCGGTCCTGCCCGCGGGATTCGCGCTGCGGTGGCGGCTGGTCGTCTTCGCGATGCTGCTGTTCGCCTCGGCGGGAGCGTACTCCGTGGGCGGCTCGGTGCTCACCGTGACGGTCGTGCTCTGTCTCATGGGCCTGGGCGTCGGGCCGGCGCTGGTGACCCTGTTCAGCCTGGCCGGCACCCGTGCACCGGCCGGACGCACCGCGACGACGATGACACTCCTCGCCTCCGCGCTCACCCTGGCGCAGGCACTGTCGTCGGCGGTCACGGGAGCCGTCGCCGAAAGCGTGTCGGTGGCGACGGCGATGCTGTTCCCCGTCGCCGCGGCATCGCTCGTACTCGCGATGGCCGCGGTGAACGCGTCGCGCGCACGGCGGTGGGATCAGGCGGTTCCCGTGGAGTGACGCCCCCTCCGTCATCCCGTCACCGCACCATCACCCCTGCGGCAGCGGGTACCGCCGCCGCAGCAGCACGCGCTGCACCAGCGTCCACACCGTCGTCACGGCCAGATACAGCGCCGCCGCGAGCGGCACGAAGAGCGCGACCACCGCGGTCGAGAACGGCAGAACCCCCGTGATCGTCGTCGTCCAGGCGGGTGCCGCAGGGTCGACCGACGGCCGCAGCCAGCGGCGCGTGAGCTCGACGGCGAAGACGATCACCGCCACCAGCGAGCCGAAGACGACGAGGGTCGTCCCATCGGCCGTGCCCGACGTCAGGGCCGCGACCAGGCTCCGACCCAGCGGAACGCCGAGGAGGTCGTGGGCGAGCAGCGCGTTCGCCTGTCCGCCGACGGTGGGATGTAGGAAGACGGCGTACAGCAGCCCGACGACAGGAGCTTGCGCGAGGAGGGGCAGACAGGCCGCCGCGGGGGAGACGTTCTCGTCGCGGTACAGCTGCATCGTCGCGCGTTGAAGGCGTTCGGGATCGTTCCGCCAGCGTTCCCGGAGGACGCGCAGCCGGGGAGCGAGTCGCGCACGCGTTTGTTCGGCGCGCGCCTGCGACACCCCGACGGGGACGAGGAGCAGTCGCACGAGCAGAGTGACGGCGACGACGGCGACCGCCGCCGCGGCCGACCCGACGAGCGGATCGAGGGCGGCGGTCAGGGCGAGCATGGCTCGCGTGGCCAGGTCGAGCAGCAGGGCGAGGGGAGGAAAGAGGAAAGGGTCCACGGGCGTCCATTCGGTACGGCGATCACGGGGGCGATCGGTCGCGTGGCGCGAGGAATCGACGCGCGGGCGACCGGCGTCGCCTGCCGAGAACGCCGATGGATGCCGCGAGGCGGCGGGACGGTCGGGTCAGGCGACGCGGGTCGACAGACCCGGAGCGCGCGGGCGTGGGTGGCCGGACGCATCGGGGTCGCTCTGGGCGAGCGGGGCCGACGGGTCGATGGGCCGCGGCGCCGGCGGCGCGATGCCGGCGCCGAGAGCGGGCACGAGGGTGAGGACGACGACGGTCGCGGCGACCAGCGCGGCGGCCAGCGCCATCGCGAGCAACGGCGCACCCCCGCCGGGAGTGAGAGCGAGCTCGGTCGCGGCCAGCAGCAGGTTGAGCATGCCGATGAGTGATGCGATCACGAACTCACCCCCTGCCTCGAAAACCCCACGGTAGCAGGGCCGCTCGCTACGCTGGGGCCATGACCACCCTCGTGCTCACCGTCGTCGGAGACGATCGTGCCGGCCTGGTGTCGGCGGTCGCCGAGATCGTCCAGACCCACGGCGGCAACTGGGAGAACAGTGAACTGGCCGAGCTCGCCGGGGCCTTCGCGGGGATCGTCGAGGTCTCGGTCGCGGCCGAACGCGCCGACGCGCTGCGTGCCGCGCTCGAGGGACTGTCCGCGACCCTCGCCGTAACGGTGCACACGGGTGCGCCCGAGGGAACGGCATCCGCGCCCCACAGCGTCACCCTCGATGTCGTCGGCAACGACCGCCCGGGCATCGTGCACGACGTCTCCAGCGCCCTGAGCGCCCGCGGCGTGAGCATCGAGCGCATGTCGACGCAGACGACGGATGCCGCGATGGCCGGCGGACGCCTGTTCGAGGCCTTGATCACCGTCGTCGTCGGTCCCGACGTCGAGGTCGACGACCTCGTCGCCGATCTGGAGCGCATCGCCGCCGAGATCCAGGTCGACGTCATGTTCGCGGACTGAACCCGGCACCCCGACCGGGCGCGGTGCGTCGAATCACGGGCCGACTCGTGACCGACCACCGTCGCGCCGGCGGCTTAGGGCTGCTGGAGCTGCGCGCGCCGTCCCACGACGCCGCGAGGTCAGACCGTGCGCCGACGCCCCGCGAGTCGTGCGATACCCCGCCACCCGAGCAGCAGCAGGGCGAGGGTGAGGGTCGCGACGATGACGAACGCCACCGCGACGCCCTGTCCGCTCAGGGCCCTGAGCACCATGCCGAGGGCGACCGTGATCGCCCAGACGGGAAGCCCCGTCCGCACCACGGCCGTCGGGCGGCGCCATGCCCGCGTGACGAGCCAGCCCACGAGGAGGGCCGCGACGAACGGCCACGCCGTGGTCGCCAGACCCGAACCGAAGGGGCCGAGCACATCGCCGTCATGGGTCGCGCGACCGATGGCGGCGAACACGACGACGAGCACGGCGTCGAGCACGAGGGCGAGGGCAGGAGAGCGGCGCGCGGAGGTCACCCCTCCATTCTCGCCGCCGGATCCCCCGTGCCCGCTCGTGGGTAGCGTGGACGCATGCCCACGCGTCTGTTGCTCCTCGCCGACACGCACGTGCCGAAGCGGGCCCGTGCACTCCCCGCGGACGTTCGCCGCATGGCATCCGGAGTCGACCTCATCGTCCACGCCGGCGACTGGGTCGAGGCCACCGTCTTCGACGACCTGAGCGCGCTCGGGCCGGTGCTCGGCGTCTGGGGCAACAACGACGGCGACGACCTGCGCGCCCGGCTCCCCGAGGTGGCGCGGGCCGACATCGACGGGGTGCGCGTCGCGGTCGTGCACGAGACGGGCGCGGCGACCGGGCGGGAGAAGCGGATGGATGCCGCCTTCCCCGAGACCGATCTGCTCGTCTTCGGCCACAGCCACATCCCGTGGGATTCGGTGACCCCGGCGGGTCTGCGCCTGCTCAATCCCGGCTCGCCGACCGACCGCCGACGCCAGCCCGCCTGCACGGCGATGACGACGACCCTCGACTCCGGGAGCGTGCGCGACGTCGTGTTGCACGAGGTGGCGCGGGATTGACGCCACCGCCGGGGCGTCACGCCGCCTCGCCGGACCGTATGTGCACGCCGCTGCATTCGCATACGACGACGGCGCCACCCCGGGGGAGTGACGCCGTCGTGACGGGTTCTCTGCTTACTTCTCGACCGCGACGTGGCGCGACGCGCCGGTCAGCGGGCAGTCGAACGGGTCGCGCGCGGCGAGTCCGACTCGGTTGAGGTACTGGATGACGATGCCGTACGAGCGGAACAACGTCGTCTCGACGTAGGGCACATCGAGGGTCTGGCAGTGCTCGCGCACGATCACGCGGGCACGGCTCAGGTGCGGACGCGGCATGTTCGGGAACAGGTGGTGCTCGATCTGGTAGTTCAGGCCGCCCATGAGCCACGTGGCCCACCAGCCTCCGCCGATGTTGCGCGAGGTGCGCACCTGCTTGCTGAAGAAGTCGAGCTTCGCCCCCTCTTCGATGACGGCCATGCCCTTGTGGTTGGGGGCGAACGACGCACCCATGTACACGCCGAACACGGCGACGGAGACACCGAAGAACGCGAAGGCGAGACCCAGGGGCAGGAAGACGAAGATCGGTGCGATGAAGATCGCGTGACGCAGCGTCAGCAGGCCGAGCTCGGTCCAACGGCCCTTGATGGGTTCGCGCGAGAACAGGTGGCGGAACGCGAGAACGTAGAGGTTGATGCCCTCGAGGGTCAGGAGCGGGAAGAACAGGTACCCCTGGCGCTGGGTGATCCAGCGCTGGATGCCGCGGGCCTTGGCTGCGTCGACGTCGAGGAACGAGATGGTGTCGATCTCGATGTCGGGGTCTTTGCCGACACGGTTGGGGTTGGCGTGGTGACGCGTGTGCTTGGACGCCCACCAGGAGCGGCTCATGCCCACGACGCCGTTGCCCAGGAGCAGGCTCAGACGGTCGTTCGCGGGGCCGGAGGCGAAGATCTGGCGGTGAGCGGCCTCGTGGGCGAGGAAGGCGACCTGGGTGAAGAGGATGCCGAGGGCGGCGGCGATGAAGAGCTGGAACCAGCTGTCGCCGAGCAGGATGAACCCGGTCACGCAGCCGGCGAACCCCAGGGTGACCGCGACGCCGACGAGGGTGTAGAAGACGGGGGTGCGCACCAGCAGACCGCTCTCGCGAACGACCTGAGACAACTCTGTGTAGGCCTTGGCGATCGGGGGGAACTCTTTGGTGCCGGAGTAGGTCTGTCGAACGGGGCCGAGACGGGACTCGACGATGGTGGAGGCGATGGACTGCTCCTCGGGTCGGGGGTGACCGTAGTCAGGAGCCGGGGCGACTACCCGGGCTGAGGCCCACCCTACGTGCCTGCGTATGGACCCCCCGGAATACATCCACATGTGCAGGAGCCTCACGGCGAACGGTAACCGTGACGACGCTCCCGCGGGTGTTTCCGACGCCCGCAGCGCGGCGCGTGCCGACCCGCGCATCGCGCGGCGGAGTGTTCCGGCCGCCGGTTGCGCAAACGCCGGAAGCCGGGCCCGACGCGGAACACGACGAGCCCGGCTTCCGGGTTTCAGCGGAGCTTAGAGGGGGCGGATGTTCGCCGCCTGCATGCCCTTGGGGCCCTGCTCGGCGTCGAATTCGACCTTCTGCGCTTCCGTCAGCTCCTTGAAGCCGTTGCCCTGGATCGCGCTGAAGTGCGCGAACAGGTCGGCGGAGCCGTCATCGGGAGCGATGAAGCCGTAGCCCTTTTCGGAGTTGAACCATTTCACGGTGCCAGTGGCCATCGTGTTCTTCCTTTATTCATGTTGGGCCGCAGATGCGGCCGTGGGCGCCGCTCCGGCGCGTGCGGAGCGGACGGGGACGCCGCGAGACCGAGTCGGTGCCGCGTACGCGATGCCCGTCGACCGCGGCCTGGGCCGCGTCGACGGACGTGTGGATGCCGAGATTCTCGCCGAGCGGACCCTGGGCTTCGAAGCCCGAGGTGGCCGCGCCGACGAAACCGGCATAGTCGGATCCGGCCGTCGCGACGTAGACGTCGAGATCGGCCTGGCGCCACGACAGTGGCGAGGGGTGAAGCAGAGACACAGATACTTTCCGCGAGTGCGACGCGAGGACCGAAGCCGTCGAGCGGGGCACGCGATAGGTGAAGGTGGGCTTGCTGTCGGAAACGGCTCGGCGCCGTGCGCCCGGCATCTCTACGATGAGGCGGGCGTCGATGAAGCAAGTCCCAGAACGAATGCCCTCACGCTAGCACGGATGTCTGGACGGTGGCGGGGAGTTTCGCCCGGCCGCATCGTGGTCTGCACTGGGGGCATGGCATCCGAGGATTCGACGGAGCACGTCGACGACGATCGCTGGCTCGTCATCGACGGAAGGCGCTGGCGGCGCACCGATCCGGCCCTCCCCGACGACATGGCCGATCGACTGCGCTCGCACCTGGGGCGCGCGCGCTCGGCGGTGCGCACGGCCAAGCGAGACGGCGACGACGCGGCGCTCGCGCACGTCCGGCATCGGGTGGGGCTGGCGAAGGCCGGGCTCGGCGAGCGCGGGCCGCGGTGGTGGGACGACGAGGTGCCGGCCCGCGTGGCTCGCGCCCGGGCGGCCCTGGACGAACTCGACCGATTGGCCCCGCCGGGGTGACAGAGCAGACACCGCGACCGACGTCAACGCGTAGCGGCGGGCGCGCTCGACGCGGTGGGCTGAAGCCTCCGACGAGAGGAACGCCATGTCATCCACCGCATCCGAGCTCGAGAAGCTCAACGAGCTGCTGAAGAAGTTCCGCTTCGCGATGGTCACCACCCGCGCCGAGGACGGTGCGCTGCACGCGCACCCGCTCACCGTGCAGGAGACCGAGAGCGACGGCGACCTGTGGTTCATCGTGGGTACGCACGCCTCGGCGGTCGAGCACGTGCGGCGCGATGCGAAGGTCGGTCTGTCGTTCAGCTCCGACAGCACGTGGCTCTCGCTGGCGGGCGAGGCCGAGATCGTCGACGACCTGGCGAAACTCACAGACCTGTGGTCGACGACCGTCGAAGCGTGGTTCCCCGACGGCCCCGAGTCGCCGGGAGTCACCCTGCTGCGCGTCAACGCGCTGAGCGGCGAGTACTGGGAGAGCGCGGGCGGCCGCCTGGCGACGGCGATCGCGCTGGTGACCTCGAAGGTTACGGGGGAGCGTCCGCAGGGCGGCGAGAACGAGAAGTTCGACCTGCCGGGTTGACCCGGCTGTGGTGGCCCCGCGAGCGAGGGGCCACCACACCCATCGCGGTGACGCGGATGTCCACCCGCGTCACCGTGGATACCTCACCCGCGTTCGCGCAGATCCGTCGCCTGCGTCACCGCGAATGCGTCATCCGCCTCACCGCGGATGCGTCAGCCGCCGGAGGGGTTGTCGACGGGAGTGCCGTCGTCGTCGGTGGTGTCGGGAACGGTGGGAGCGTCGGCTGTTTCCAGCTCGTCCGGCTGATCGGCGGTATCGGGGGCGTTGTCCGGTGTGGAATCCATGCCGCCAGCCGACCACGGGTCGGGTGCGGGCCGCGCGGGCCTTGCGCACACTCGATGCCTGTGCCAGCGCAAGCCCCCGCTGCGATGACATGCGGCTTGCGACGATGACGTCATGTCACGACCTGAGGTGCGCTCCAAGCCCTGCGCCTATTGCGGACGCCCCTTCACCGACCGCAAGCGCTGGAGCGGACGCGACCAGTGGGACCAGGTTCTGTACTGCTCGCGCGGGTGCCGCGCGAAGGCGGCCGCTGCCCGGAGGAGCGCATGAAGGCCGCGCTGATCCTCGCGACGCAGCAGTTCGCCGAGCATCCCGCCTACACCGACGACGACGTCGAGGAGTTCTTCTTCATCGAGTCGGCCCCGCGATGGCGGAAGCTCCCGTACCACCAGCACAAGATCGTGCTGCTCACCTCGGCCATGCGGCATACGGCGGCGCGGCTCGAGGCCGAGGGGAAGACGGTGCGGCGGATCGCGCTCGATGACGACCTCACCTTCAAAGCCGGCCTGGAAAGCCTGCTGAAGACGCACCGCGTCACCGAGCTGCAGTGGATGAGCGACCCCAACCGCCCCGTCGACGAGCGCATCGCCGCGATCTGCGCCGCGCACGACGTCGACACCGACGTGCTGTCGGACGGGCTGTTCCTCACCCCCGAAGAAGAGGTCGACGGCTGGTTCGCGGAGCACCCGACGCCGCTCATGGAGGACTTCTACCACTGGCAGCGCCGGCGCACCGGCATCCTGATGGACGGGGGAAAGCCCGCCGGCCGCCGCTGGAACTTCGACGCCGACAACCGCAAGGCGCTGCCGAGGAAGGGGGTCGAGATCCCGCCCCTGCCGCAACTCGAGCCCGACGACATCACCCGCGCGGTCATCGCCGAGGTCGACCGGCTGTTCCCCGACCACCCGGGGAAGGCCGAGGAGTTCTGGCTGCCGGTGACGCCCGAGGACGCCCGCGACTGGCTCGACGTCTTCGTCGCCGAACGCCTGCACGACTTCGGGCGGTACGAAGACGCGATGAAGGCCGACGAGCCGTTCCTTTTCCACGCGATCATCTCGCCGATGCTCAACATCGGGCTGCTCACCGTCGAGGAGGTGGTCGCCGCCGCCACGCGCACCGATGCGCCCCTGGCATCCGTGGAGGGGTTCGTCCGTCAGGTGATCGGATGGCGCGAGTACATGCGCGGCATGTACCGGGCGCACCCGAAGCTCGAGCACGTCAACGCGCTGCACCTCGAGAAGAGGGTCCAGAAGTACTGGTACTCGGGGGAGCGGATGCCGAGCGACCTGCCGATCCCCGTGCGCACCGTGCTCGAGCGGGTGCACCGCTGGGGCTACGCGCATCACATCGAGCGGCTCATGGTGCTGGGCAATTGGTTCCTGCTGCAGGGGTATGCGCCGCGGCAGGTGAACGCGTGGTTCCTGGCGCTGTTCGTCGACGCCTACGACTGGGTGATGGTGCCCAACGTCATGGGCATGAGTCAGTTCGCCGACGGCGGTTTCGTCGCGACCAAGCCCTACGTGTCGGGAGGCGCGTATCTGCAGAAGATGGGTTCGTGGTGGCCCTCGGCTCAGGATGCCAAGGACTCGGTGTTCACCGACGCGTACTGGGAGTTCCTGGAGCGGCACGAGGACGTGCTGGCCGGCAACCACCGGCTCGGGCTGGCGCTGGCGCAGATGCGCAAGCGCCGCGACGCGAAGGGGTAGTACCGGTGTCGGGCACAGGTGGCTGAGCTTGCCGAAGCCCCGGTCCCTTCGGCAGGCTCAGGCACCTTCGCGTAAGAGCGGTGGCTTAGCGTGTCGAAGCGTGCGCCGGGTCCGTCGAGATCAGCGGTGGTCGGGCGACGTGCCGCGCTCCGGAGGATCTACGCACCGAGCCGGCCGGGCCGGCGCTGTCCGACTCGAATCCGGTGGTTCTCCGGAGCCCGGCACGGCGGGGACCGCGTTCTCAGCTCTTGAGCTTGTTGAGCGACGAGCCCTTGTGGGCGGCCTTCGAGCCGGACTTCTCGGACTTCACGATGTAGGCCGGGTCGTCTTCGGATGCCGTGAACTTCTGGCCGTCGTGCTGGAAGTCTTTCGTCTTCTTCTCCACGACCTCGCCCTGGGTCTTCCCCTGCGGGGTGTCCCAGCTCACGCGGTCGCCCTTGGACAGATCCTTCGACATGATGCGTTCCTCTCGTTCGGTGCCGCCATGCTGTCGAGGCCGCCCGATGCTGATCGGGGGATTGACGGCCCGCCCTCTACGTGGTTCGCGCGGGAACCGCAATACCCCCGTGATGTCGGACCCCCTGCGTAGCGTCGAGGTGGGCCTTTCGTTTCGCGGCCCACGACGTGAGGAGAGCCATGACCGAGCCGACCACCGCCAACAACGGAGCGCCCGTCGCCAGTGACGAGCACTCGCAGAGCGTCGGAGCCGACGGCTCGATCGCTCTGACCGACCACTACCTGATCGAGAAGCTCGCGCAGTTCAACCGCGAGCGGGTCCCCGAGCGGGTCGTGCACGCCAAGGGCGGCGGCGCGTTCGGCACGTTCCGCACCACGGGCGACGTGTCGGCCTACACGCGCGCGGCGTTGTTCCAGCCCGGCGCCGAGACCGAGATGCTCGCGCGCTTCTCGTCGGTCGCGGGCGAGCAGGGCAGCCCCGACACGTGGCGCGACCCCCGCGGCTTCTCGCTGAAGTTTTACACGACCGAGGGCAACTACGACCTCGTCGGCAACAACACCCCCGTCTTCTTCGTCAAGGACGGCATCAAGTTCCCCGACTTCATCCGCTCGCAGAAGCGCCTGCCGGGCAGCCACCTGCGCGACAACACGATGCAGTGGGACTTCTGGACGCTGTCGCCCGAGAGCGCACATCAGGTCACCTGGCTCATGGGCGATCGCGGCATCCCGGCATCGTGGCGCCACATGAACGGCTACGGTTCGCACACCTACCAGTGGATCAACGCCGAGGGTGAGCGCTTCTGGGTCAAGTACCACTTCCACACCGACCTCGGTCACAAGACGCTCACGCAAGACGAGGCCGACCAGATCGCGGGTCAGGACGCCGACTTCCACATCCGCGACCTGTACGCGGCGATCGAGCGGAACGAGTTTCCGACCTGGACGCTCAAGGTGCAGATCATGCCCTACGAGGATGCCAAGACGTACCGCTTCAACCCGTTCGACCTGACCAAGGTGTGGCCGCACAGCGACTACCCCGAGATCGAGGTCGGCACGATGGAGCTGAACCGCAACCCGGGCAACTACTTCGCCGAGATCGAGCAGGCGGCCTTCGAGCCGTCGAACTTCGTGCCCGGCATCGACGGCAGCCCCGACAAGATGCTGCAGGCGCGTATCTTCAGCTACGCCGACGCGCACCGCTACCGCGTGGGCACGAACTACCAGCAGCTGCCGGTGAACCGTCCGCACACCGAGGTGCACTCGTACTCGAAAGAGGGCGCGATGCGCTACGAGTACAACCCGCCCGAGGTGCCGGTGTACGCGCCCAACTCCGTCGGCGGTCCCGCGGCCGACCCGCGCCGCGCCGGCGACGGTGGGTGGCAGAGCGACGGCGAGCTCGTCCGCTCGGCAGCCACCCTGCATCCCGAAGACGACGACTGGGGCCAGGCCGGCTCCCTCGTGCGCGACGTCATGTCGGCCGAGGAGCGCGACCGTCTGGTCGAGACGATCACGGGACACGTCGGCGGCGTGACGCGCGCCGATGTCCGCGACCGGGCCGTGCAGTATTGGAAGAACGTGGATGCCGAGATTGGTTCCCGCGTCGGGGCGGGGCTCCCGCCGCTCGAGGGGTCGACGGCCCCCGGCGAGCAGCTCAGCGAGCCGAACCCCGACGGCGACCTCGTCGGGACGGACGTCGCGGGCAAGATCTGAGCGGCACGGCCGGCGGCGCCATCCGGTGCCGCCGGCCGGCCGGTCGAGTAACCCGCCCCGGTCGGCCGGTCGAGCAACGTGCTCGCCGCCCCCATCGAGCGATGCAACCAGGCCGATCGGGCACCGTGCCCCGGCCGGACGCTCCTACAGCGCTGCGCGATCGTCCCGCGTCAGGCGCCACCGGGATGCGACGACACCGACGATCAGCGCGCCCAGGCCGCCGGCCATCATGTCGCCGATCGTGTCGTCGTACGTGACGAAGATGGCGTCCGTGATGAAGCGGTAGCCGAACCACTCGATCATCTCCCACGCGGCGCTCAGCGCCAGACCCGCGATGGTTGCGACGACGATCGGCGTGCGGCGGCGGCCGGTCGGGGCCACGACCCCGACGTCGTCGAGCAGCACCAGCGCGACCGCGGCGAGCACGCCGGTACAGGCGAGGTGCACGACGAGGTCCCACCCCGTCCACGCGCGGTACAGCTCGAGCACGTTGCTACCGGCGGCGACGAACACGGTCACGCAGGTCACGAGATCCAGGCCCGAGCGCAGGCCGATCATGCGCGAGAGCATCACGGCGGGCAGCGACATCGACAGCACGGCGAAGTCAGTGAAGGGCAGGGTGAACAGCGAGAGCACGACGAGCACGATCGCGATCGCGCGCACCGCGTCGGCGAGCCAGTCGGTCGCGCTCCGCGGGGGACGCTTGAGGTTGGCGTAGAGGGCCCGGATCATCGGCATCCGCCCATCAGGGGATACGAGCGAGCCGGCCGGAGGGTCACGGCGCACCCCCGGCCGGGATGCGCACCACGGCCTGCACGGGCAGGTGGTCGCTCGGCCACTGGGTGCCGGTCGGCCGGGGGTCGATCCCCACGGCGCGCACGCCGACGTCGGGGGTCGCCAGCAGCGCATCGATCCGACGCGCACCGAGCTTGGGTCGACGGTAGTTGTTGTACGTGCCCCATTCGGCCGTGCGCCGCGCGGGCGCGTACGCCCACGTATCGACGAGCAGTCCGTCGGCGAACATTCCGGCGAGTTCGCGCGAGCGCACGTGAGCGTTGACGTCGGCCGTGAACAGCAGCGGTCCCCCCTCGCCGGCGACGAGGTCGTGCAGCCACGTCGTCGAACGGCGGCGCGCGCGGTGCGAGAACGCGTCGAAGTGCGTGTTGACGAATGTGAACCGTGCGCCCGTCGCCCGATCGCGGAGTTTCGCGATCACCGCCACCCGCGGGATCGTGTTGCCCCACCCGGTCGACCCGGGAGCGTGCGGGGTGTCGGAGAGCATGACCTGGTCCCAATCCTCCACCTCGATGCGATCGCGGTCGTAGAAGAGAGGCGTTCCCTCGCCGTCGCGATTCTTGCCGCGTCCGAGACCGATGCGTCCGTACGCAGAGCCCAGCGAGTCCTGCACCCATTGCGCTTGATCGGGCATCGCCTCCTGGGACCCCAGCAGATGCGGACGATTCGCCCCGAGGAACGTGCGCAACCGTTGCTTGCGCATCGGCCACCGGTCGGCCGGCGGCCAGGTGATCCGCTCGAACCGGCGCCGGATGTTGAAGCTCATCACGTGCAGATCGGGCGCCTCGACGTTCGGGAACAGGATGCCGGCCATCAGTGCGCCACCCCGCTGCGGCTCGCGTGCTCCGCGCCACCCCGTCGCGGCGACGCGCCGCCGCCCATCACTCGGGGGCTCGCGGTCCGCCCGCCTGCGAAGCGGGTGCGCGCCACCCGCGCCCACCGCACGGGCGGAAAGTCCGCCGGCCAGTGCGCGAAGACCGTACCCGCTCCACGGCGGAAGCAGGTTGCGAACCGTCGCGGTTCGACGGTCCGCGACGACACGCGCATGTGATCGCCCCGGACGTACCGGATGCGATGCGAGACGCCCAAGTGGTACGCCAGGTCGAGGTCGTCGTGCAGTTCGGGATCGAGGTGCACCTTGTCGCGCACGGCGAGCCACGCCCGCCGTCGGAAGGCCATGTTCGATCCCCACAGCGGCGTGTGGCCCAATGCCGGGAACGCGCACGCCGTGTAGAGACCCAGAAATGCCCGAGCCATGAGCACGCGCCGGGAAGCCGGGCCGTCGTGGAACACGGCGCCGCCGGTGGCGGCATCCACATTCGGGTCGGCGAGAGCGTCGACGAGACTCGCGATCCACGTGGGCGCGGGGAGGCTGTCGGCGTCGAGACGCAGGATGAGATCTCCCACGGCGGCGTCGTAGCCGGTGGCCGCCGCGGCCGGGATGCCGCGTTCGCCGCAGAACACCACGCGCGCCCCGGCGGGCGCGGGCGATGTCGGCGCTGTCGTCGGTGGAGGCGTTGTCGACGACGACGATCTCGTCGGCGGCGACGGTCTGTGCGGCGAGCGCGCGAAGGCACGCACGCAGGTGCGCACCGTCGTCGCGGACGGGGATCACGACCGAGACGGTCGCGGACGACGACGCGGGGCCTTGGGGCACGCTTCCTCCCGGGGACGAGTCCTCTCACGCTAGGCGATGCGCCGCCCGCGTTTCCCGGCTTGACGCCTGGGCTCGGCGATGACACTCGTGCAGGTGCCCTTTCGTAGGGTGGATGCCATGGCATCCGTCCTCAACGTCTCGGCGTACCTGTTCACGCGCATCGACGACCCCGCGGTGCTGCGCGCGTCTCTGCGTGACCGGGCGGGCGCCGCCGGCCTCCGCGGCACGATCCTGCTCGCCGAGGAGGGGATCAACCTGTTCCTCGCCGGTCCCGCCGATGCCGTGCGCGGCTTCGTCGCCGACCTGCGCACCGATCCGCGTTTCGCGGCGCTGCAGACGAAGGAGAGCTGGTCGGCTGCCGTGCCCTTCGGCAGGCTGCTGGTGAAGGTGAAGCGCGAGATCATCCGCATGGACCGCCCCGAGGTGCGCCCGCAAGACGGACGGGCACCGGCGGTCAGCCCCGACACCCTCCGCCGCTGGCTCGACCGCGGCGCCGACGACGACGGCCGCGAGGTGGTGCTCGTCGACACCCGCAACGCGTTCGAGGTCGACTACGGCACCTTCGCGGGCGCGAAGGACTGGCGCATCGAGCGGTTCACCCAGTTCCCGGATGCCGCGGTCTCCCACCGCGACGAGCTCGCCGGAAAGACCGTCGTGAGCTTCTGCACGGGTGGCATCCGCTGCGAGAAGGCGGCGCTGTACCTGCGCGCTCAGGGCGTCGAGGCGTATCAGCTCGACGGCGGCATCCTGGGGTGGTTCGACGCCCAGGGCGGTGCGCACTGGGACGGCGACTGCTTCGTCTTCGACGAGCGCGAGGCCCTCGATGCCGGGCTCGCGCCGGCGCGGGCACCCGGTGCCACGGGTGCAGCGTTGGCGCTCCGCACAGGCACCACGCCGATGCACGACTCCGGCAGTCCGGACGCCCCGGTCGTCGGAGCAGCCTCGGACGCCGGATCCGCCTGAGCCGTGCTCTGGGACCAGCACGCCTGCGTGGAGCTCATCGAGACGGCCGATCTCGCCGAGCTCCACCGCTATCGACCGGCCGGGGGCGGTCTCGTCTCGCTCAACGTCGGGTACGCGCCCCACGGGCCCGACGTCACGGCATCCCTCCTCCGCGCGTTCCGGTCGCAGGTGCGCGCGATCGACGGCCTCGCGCTCGCCGCATCCGTCGACGACGTCGATCAAATCGCGGCCGCCGGAGACACCGCGGTGGTGTTCGACCTCGAGGACTGCGCGCCCCTGGGCGGGGACCTGGATGCCGTGTCCACCCTCGTCGCCCAGGGCGTGCGCACGCTCGCTCCGACGTACAACTACGCCAACCGCGCGGGTTCCGGGTGCCTCGACACGACCGACGCAGGCCTCACCGCGTGGGGCCGCTCGCTCATCGGCGAGATGAACCGCGTGGGCATGGTGCCCGACGGCTCGCACGTGGGCGTGCGCGCGACGGTCGACATGTGCGCCGCGTCGACCCGCCCCGTCGTGTTCAGCCACTCGAATCTGCGCGCGGTGTGGGACCACCCGCGCAACATCACCGACGACCAGGCCCGCGCCGTCGCCGACACGGGGGGAGTGGTGGGCATCACCGGCGTCGGCATCTTCCTCGGCCCGAACACCCCGACGCTCGAGGCCATGGTGCGGCACATCGAGTACGCCGTCGATCTCGTCGGCATCGACCACGTCGGCGTCAGCACCGACTTCTCGTTCGACTGGCAGACGTTCCGCGACGTCTTGGCGACGAGCCCCGAGCTGTACGACGCGAGCTACACCGCGTGGGGACCGGTCGAGTGGATGCCACCCGAGACCTTCGTCGGCATCGGTGCGGCCCTCGCCGGCCGGGGCTGGGCCGACGGCGACATCGCGGCGGTCGTGGGCGGGAACTTCCGTCGCGTCGCGGCCGAGAGCTGGCATCCGCTGGTCTGACGACCGTGCGGTCTCCGTCGCGGCGGGGCGCCGAGTGCTGGCAGCCCCCTCTCGATAACCTCGACGCATGACGACTTTCACCGACGGTGCCGTCCTGCGTCCCGCCCGCGCGGGGGATGAGACCGGCATCCTCGCCTGCATCCAGGCCCTCGCCGACTACGAGCGCGAACCGGATGCCGTCGACAACACCGCCGACATGATCGCCGAGACACTGTTCGGCGACGACCCCCGCGCGTTCGCATTCGTCGTGGAGGGCTCGGACGCCGAGATCCGCGCCATCGCGATCTGGTTCCTCACCTATTCGACCTGGACCGGCCGCCACGGCATCTGGCTCGAAGACCTGTACGTGCACGAGCAGTACCGCTCGAACGGGTACGGCGTTGCTCTGCTGGCCGCGCTCGCCGCGGAATGCGTCGACCGAGGGTACTCGCGGCTCGAGTGGACGGTGCTCGACTGGAACGAACCCGCGATCGGCTTCTACCGCGCCCTCGGTGCCGAGGCGATGGAGGAGTGGACGACGCGGCGGGTGACCGGTGAGGCGTTGCGGGCGCTGGCGGCGCGACGATAGAGCCGAATCGGGGTCGGGGCGGCTTTCGCCGGTCGGGGCGGAATCCGCCCGCCCCAACCGGCCGAATCCGCCCCGAACCGCCACCGCCCGCACCGCTGATCTCGCGGGACGCACGTCGCCGGCGGAGGCACCGCGCGACGCGCGGCGCGGTTCAGCCGGCGAGATCCGCCAGCACCGCCTCCGCCGCCCGCTGCCCCGACACCAGCGCACCCTGGATCGACGCGGTGTCGCGGTGATCGCCGGCGACGTAGCGTCCGTCACCGAGCCGCACCGAGCGCCGAGGCCGCAGCGGCGCATTCTGTGCGGGGAGGGCACCGACGACGTCGTCGCGTCGCAGCAGGCGCCACGGACGGGTGTCGGCATCCCAGATGTCGGCGAGCTGGCGCCGGATGCCGTGCTCCGACGCCCCCGACGGCATCACGCACGTCGCCTGGATGAGGTGCTGCCCGCGAGGAGCGTAGGTGGGCGCGGTGTTCGTCATGACGGCGGTGTTGACGATCGGCCCCTGCCGACGCCCGTCGACGCGGAGCGCCGCGTCGTGCGAAGGAGCCGAAGAGGCGGCGAACCACCACGTCTGCAGACCGCGGGGACGGGGGAGCGGCAAATCGAGCGAGGGGTCGAGGCCCGTCGCGATGACCACGGCCCGGGCGGTCATGGCATCCCGTCCCTCGATGCCCACGTGCCAGCCGCGGGCGCGATCGCGCGTCGAGACCACGCGGTGCCCGAGACGGATCCCGACCCCGGCCCGACGGGCGGTGTCGGCGAGCTGTGCGGGAAGGGCCCCGATGCCCGCGGCCGGGACGCCCGGTCGCCCGAGCGCGAAGCTGCGGACGAGGAGGCGGACGAAGGCGTCGGAGGTCTGCTGACGGTCGTCGGCGAGCACGCCCGCGAGGAACGGCTCGAGCACCGCCTCCCGCAGCGGTCCCCGTACCCCGGTGCGATCCCACGCCTCGTCCAGCGCGCGGTCGGGGCCGACCTTCGCAGCACGCGCGGAAAGGACCGTGGGCGCCGCCCATCGGGCGAGCGCAGGGAGATCCGCGGGCCGCACGAGCCCGCTCCGCAGCGTCTCGGGGACCGACAGCGGATGCCGCAGAGGGTGCGCGAGTCGCACGAGTCGGTCGTCGAGCCGCACGCCGACCGCCACCGGGAAGCGCCGCAGCGCGAGCGCGTCGACGTCGACCCACCGCCGAACGGTCGGATACGCGGGGTTCAGCACGTGGAACCCTCGATCGAGGCGGAACCCGTCAACGATGTCGGTGCGCTCGCGCCCACCCACGGTGTCGTCCGCCTCGAGGACGACGACGTCACGGCCGGCCTCGGCGAGCCGCGTCGCGCAGCGAAGCCCCGCCAGCCCCGCGCCGACAACGATGACGTCGTATCCGCTCATCCCGCGAGCCTATGGAGCCCGGCCGCTCCGCCCGTGGGGCTTGCGCGTTGCAGGGCTGTCGAGTGCTCATGGCGCGCCGGGTGTCGCGGCCGCCATCGCCGACGTCACCTGCCGTTCACCGAAGTGCAGCAGGGTGCTGCAATGGCATCCGTCACGATCCTCTTCGTCTGCGTCCACAACGCCGGACGCTCGCAGATGGCCGCCGGCTACGCCCGGGCGCTCGGCGGCGACCGCGTCACCGTCCTCTCGGGCGGCAGCGCCCCCGGCGCGGCGCTCAACCCGATGGCGGTGGCCGCGATGGCCGAGGAGGGCATCGACATCAGCGCCGAGGTGCCGCAGCTGCTGCTCACCGACGACGTGAAGGCGTCCGACGCCGTCATCACGATGGGCTGCGGCGATGCGTGCCCCATCTTCCCCGGCAAGAGGTACGAGGACTGGGAGCTCACCGACCCGGCGGGCAAGGGGCTCGATGAAGTGCGCCCGATCCGCGACGACATCAAGGGTCGCGTCACACGCCTGCTCGACGACCTGTTGGCGTGACGAAGGGCCCGGATGCCATGGCATCCGGGCCCCGGAAAACGACTTACGCCGACGCTTCCTCGCGCTTGGGCAGCACCCAGCCGGGGCGCACGAAGTGGCACGTGTAGCCGTTCGGAATGCGCACGAGGTAGTCCTGGTGCTCGGGCTCGGCCTCCCAGAACGGAGCCTCGGGCTCGATCGTCGTCACGGCCTTGGCGGGCCAGATGCCCGACGCGTCGACGTCGGCGATGGTGTCGCGGGCCACCTTCTCCTGCTCGGGGGAGAGCGGGAAGATCGCGGAGCGGTAGCTCGTGCCGATGTCGTTGCCCTGACGGTTCAGGGTCGACGGGTCGTGGATCTGGAAGAAGAACGCCAGGATGTCGCGGTACGACGTCTGCGTCGGGTCGAAGACGATCTCGACGGCCTCCGCGTGACCGGGGTGGTTGCGGTAGGTCGCGTGATCGTTCTGACCGCCGGTGTAGCCGACGCGCGTGTCGAGCACGCCGGGCTGACGGCGGATGAGGTCCTCGACGCCCCAGAAGCATCCGCCCGCGAGGACGGCGGTCTCGGTGCCGGGGCGACGGGTGATTTCGCCGGTGTCGGTGGGTCCGCTGGTCATGCTGTTGCTCCTTTTGCGGTCGCGGAAAGAGAAGAGGTTCATGAGGCGCGCGTCTCGCGGAAGAGGCTCAGGTACGCGCCGTAGCCCTGTGCCTCCAGCTCGCTGACGGGCACGAAACGCAGTGCGGCCGAGTTCATGCAGTATCTCAGGCCACCGGCCTGGCGGGGGCCGTCATCAAAGACGTGTCCGAGGTGGCTGTCGGCGCCGGCGGAACGCACCTCCGTGCGGGTCATCCAGAGCGTCCGGTCGGTCTTCTCCACGACCGCGGCGTCGTCGATCGGCTTGGTGAAGCTCGGCCAGCCCGAGCCGCTCTCGAATTTGTCGGTCGAGGAGAACAGCGGCTGTCCCGATACGACATCGACGTAGATGCCATCCTCGTGGTTGTCCCAGTACTCGTTGCGGAACGGCGGTTCGGTCGCGTCGTCCTGCGTGACGGCGAACTGGCGGTCGGTGAGGCGGCTGAGTGCCTCCGACGTCTTCCGGTACTCCGTGCTCACGGTTCGTATCCTCTCGTCATGACGACCTGTGGCGGGCGTCCTTCAAGAGAACGCTTCTGCCGCCGCTTTTGGTCCCTCGGGGCTGGGAGCGCGCTGTGAGTTCGCGGACGACCCCGGATGCCGAGGGCAAGCCCCGGCCGTCGCGACGGGGCCGCGGTTAGCGTGGCGTCTTCGACCCCTGGAGGATGCCATGACCCGCACCATCGTCATCACCGGCGCCAGCGACGGCATCGGTGCCGCGTCGGCGAAGCAGCTCGCCCAGCTCGGCGAGGAGGTGGTCGTCGTCGGCCGCAACCCGGAGAAGACCGCGCGCATCGCGCGCGCCCTCGGGGTGGAGTCGTTCGTCGCGGATTTCAGCGATCTGGTGCAGGTGCGGGGGCTCGCGGCATCCCTGTTGGAGAAGTATCCGCGCATCGACGTGCTCGCCAACAACGCCGGCGGGATCTTCGGCGAGCGCACGGTCACCGACGACGGCTACGAGCTGACGTTCCAGGTGAACCACCTCGCCCCCTACCTGCTCACCAACCTGCTGCTCGAGCGGCTCATCGAATCGAACGCCTCGGTGATCCAGACCTCGAGCGCCGCAGCGAAGCTCTTCCCTCGTTTCGACATCGACGACCTGCAGGGCGAGCGCCGCTACTCCTCGACCGCGGCCTACGGCAACGCGAAGCTCGCCAACGTCCTGTTCACCAAGGAACTCCACCGCCGGTTCGGCGACCGGGGTCTGTCGGCCGTCGCCTTCCACCCGGGTGTGATCGCGTCGAGCTTCGGATCGACGTCGAACGGACCGTGGAAGTGGATGTACAGCGGGCCACTCGCGCAGCGCCTCATGACCTCCACCTCGGTGGGCGGTGCACGCCTCACCTGGCTCGCCCTCGGCAAGCCCGGCGTCGACTGGCAGCCGGGCGGCTTCTACGCGAACAACAAGCCCGCGAAGACGAACCGGCTCGCCGATGACCCGGTCGTCGCGCGTCAGCTGTGGGAGCGCAGCGCGCTGCTCTCCGGCCTCGACGGCTGACGTCGGCGGGGAGGTGCCGCGTCTCTCAGCGCGCGCCCGCCCGCGGCGGGCTCACATTCCATCCGAAACGCTCGAGGGCGGCGTGCAACCGTCGCGCCTGCGCCCAGGCGACCTCGCCCGAGACGTCGGAGTAGACGTCGATCGCGAACGGCGGCGGGTCGGCGAACTTGGGGATCTCCACCTCGGCCCAGGCGTGCGGAGCGAGCCACACCCGCGGGCGGGCGGTGCCGGCATCCTCGACTCCGCCGTCGGCGGCGAAGGCGATCGCGTCGAGGGCGTCGATCTTCGTGATCGGCATGTTCACCACGAGGGTGACCGCGTGCAGCTGTCCTGTCATGGCGTTCCTCCCTTTCCTCATCCTCACACGGGGTGCGAGCGCGCGGACCGCGCGGACGAAACTGCCGTGGCGGTTCGTGGACCACGACACATAGCTCGCGCACAGGATCGGCCAGGCCGCGGGCAGGGTGCCTCCCGCACACTCGTGCCATCGAGATCAGCCCGACCACCGGAGACGACCATGAGCAGGATTCCTGAAACCGAGATGACCCCCGACGGTCCCGCCTACGAGGGACGGTTGCTCGATCGGGCCGACGAGCCGGTCGTCGACCAGGGCGCCTCGTTCGACATCCGCACCCTCGTCTCGCGCCGCGGCATCCTGGGCCTGCTCACCCTCAGCGCCGGAGCGGTCACCCTGGCCGCCTGCACCCCGGCTGCGACCGGAACGACAGCGACCGCGACGCCCACCGCGACACCGTCCGCGAGCCCGAGCCCGAGCCCGAGTGCGACCGCATCCGCCACCCCCGCCGCTTCGGCGACGACCGTCGCCGCCGCCCTGCCCGCCGGCGAGATCCCCGACGAGACCGCCGGTCCCTACCCGGGCGACGGCTCCAACGGCGCCGACGTGCTCGAGCGGTCCGGCATCGTCCGCAGCGACCTCCGCTCGAGCCTCAACGGTGGCGCGACGGCCGCGGGTGTGCCCATGACTCTGAACCTCACCATCTACGACACCGCGAACGGTGACGTGCCCTTCGCCGGAGCGGCCGTGTACGTCTGGCACTGCGACGTCGAGGGGCGCTACTCGATGTACTCCTCGGGCATCGAGAACGAGACGTACCTTCGAGGTGTGCAGGTCGTCGGCGCCGACGGCGTGGTCTCTTTCACCTCGATCTTCCCCGGCTGCTACGACGGTCGCTGGCCCCACATCCACTTCGAGGTCTATCCGAACGTGGATGCCATCACCGACGCGTCCAACGCGATCGCGACCTCGCAGGTCGCGCTGCCGCAGGCCGCGTGCGAGGTCGTGTACGCCGACCCGGTGTACCCCTCGTCGGCATCCAATCTCTCCCGCGTCTCCCTCGACAGCGACAAAGTCTTCGGTGACGACGGGGGAGCGCTCGAGCTCGCCACCACGTCCGGCGACAACGCCGCCGGTTGGACCGTCTCGCTCGGCGTCCGCGTCGACACCGCCACCACCCCGACCGCGGGCGCCGCGCCCGGCCGACGCGGCTGACCGGGAAGGACTTTTCTCATGCTGCAGAACCTCACCGGCTGGCACGCCCCGGTCGTGCTGGCCGTCGTCGTCCGGGGGGTGAGTGCTCCCGCTCTCGCGCCTCGTTCGTGACGTGAGACCGCGCCACGGTGTCATCTGTGCGCGGAATGACCGCCGAAGTGGACACCCGCCGCTCCATCTGTTTCACTGAGCCGACTCGTCGGGCGAGGGGGCTCGACGCATATTGGGGGATCTGTCATGAGCGGGCAGCAGCCTGGGTGGTTTCCGGACCCTTCCGATGCGACACGGTGGCGTTGGTGGGACGGCGCGGCGTGGACGGATCAGGTCGGCGAGAACGGTCGGCGACGCTCCGTTCCGCTCGCTCCTCCGGTGCGGCGGGTCCGCCTCCCGCGGTGGGCCTGGATCGTCATCGTCGTGGTCGCCCTTCCCCTCCTCGTCATCCTCTGGCCGGTCGTCGCCATCGCTGCGTTCGTCGTTCTCGTGACCGGAATCGTCGCGCTGTGGACGGGAAAACGCACGTGGGTCCGCTTCCCCTCGCGGCGGGCGGCTGTCGGGGCGACCGCCGCAGCAGCCGCGATCGTCCTCGCTACCGGCGGTGTCACGGCGGCACTTCCCCGTGCGTCCGTCGCGCCCACCATCGCGGAACCCGTGGCATCCCTCACTCCCACTGCAAGCGCCACCGCGCGCTCGACCCCCGAGCCGGTCGTCTCGCGTACGCCCCACACGGTGACCACGGAGGTCTCGGTCGTCGCGGCCGTTCCCTTCGAGAAGAGCTCGGTCGACGACCCGACGATCATGCGCGGAGAGACGCGCGTGACCACCGCCGGGGTCGACGGGGAGTCCACCGCCGTCTACCGCGTGACGATGACCGACGGCGTCGAGACAGCGCGTGTGCTCGTGAGGGAGTCGGTCACGCGGGCGCCGGTCTCGGAGGTCACCTCCGTGGGTACCTACGATGCACCCGCACCGGTCGCCGCAGCGCCGCCCGCCGCCGAGCAGTCGGGGTCGGAGGGATGTGACGAGAACTACGCCGACGCATGCGTTCCCATCGACTCCGATGTCGACTGCGCGGGAGGCAAGGGGAACGGCCCGTCCTACTTCGACGGCGTCGCGCGCGTCGTCGGTGCCGATGTCTACAAGCTCGACGGCGACGGCGACGGGTGGGCGTGCAACGGCTGATCTGGGTGCCACGCACGATGGTGTAATCGACCTATGCCATCCCCGCGCGCGCAACTGGAAGAGCTCGTTCGTCATCCGCGCCGCGAGACTTTCGGCGACCTGCACGCTCTTCCGGTGGCCGGCGAAGCCCGCGCCGCGGCGGTTCTCATCCTCTTCGGCGTGCTGGACGGCATCCCGAGTCGGCGCCGGGCAGCCGCCGTACCCAGTGATCTCGACGTGCTGCTGCTCGCGCGCGCCAGCACGCTGCGCGCCCACCCCGGACAGGTCGCGTTCCCGGGCGGCCGCGTCGATCCGGGCGATGCGGGACCCATCGATGCGGCCTTGCGAGAGGCTCGCGAAGAAACCGGTCTCGATCCGGCCGGAGTCGACGTGCTCGGCGCTCTCGACAGTGTGCCGCTGGCGTATTCGCGTCACGAGGTCACGCCGGTGCTGGGGTGGTGGGCGCGGCCGACGCCCGTGCACGCGGTCGACGCGGCCGAATCCGCGGAGGTGTTCCGCGCCCCTGTCGCCGATCTGCTCGACCCCGCTCGTCGGGGTGCGACCGTGCTGCGCCGCGACGGGGTCGAGTGGCGCGGTCCCGCGTTCCTGCTCGACACCGCCCGCGGCCCTCGCACGCTCTGGGGTTTCACCGCGATGGTGCTCGACGGACTGTTCGACCGTCTCGCGTGGACGGAGCCGTGGGATGACAGGCGCGAGATCCCTCTGCCCGAGCCGGCCACCGCTGAACGGCCGGGACCCGCCGCGTGACACGCGACGTGTGAATACCGGCTCCCCGCGGCCGGCTTCGTCAATTGATCGGCCCGTCGGCGTCATCCGTCATGTGCGTGCCCGCGCGGATCGCTAGCGTTGTCTCCGTGACTGCGCCCATCGATCCCACCACCACCTCCGCCTGGTCGCGCCTCTCGGCGCTCCGCGACGGATTCGAGCCCGACCTGCGCGGCTGGTTCGCCGCCGACGCCGACCGCACGCGCGACCTGACGCGCACCGTCGGCGACCTTCACGTCGACCTGTCGAAGAACCTCGTGACCGCCGAGATCCTCGACGCTCTCGTCGCGCTCGCCGCCGAGACGGGCGTGGCCGAGCGCTTCGCCGACATGCTCGGCGGGGGCGCACCTCAACACCAGCGAAGACCGCGCCGTGCTGCACACGGCCCTGCGTCGTCCCGCGGGCGCAGAGCCCGCGCTCGTGGTCGACGGTCAGCAGGTCGACCGCGACGTGCACGAGGTGCTCGACCGCCTCAGCGCCTTCGCCGAGCGCGTGCGCTCGGGTGAGTGGCGCGGTGTCACCGGCAAGAAGGTGACCACGGTCGTCAACATCGGTATCGGCGGCAGCGACCTCGGGCCGGTCATGGTCTACGAGGCGCTCCTTCCCTACGCCGACGCCGGCATCCACGCGCGCTTCGTCTCCAACATCGACCCCGCCGACATCGCGCAGAAGACCGCCGACCTCGACCCCGAGACCACGCTCTTCATCGTCGCCTCGAAGACGTTCACCACGCTCGAGACCCTCACCAACGCGCGCCTCGCCCGCGATTGGCTGTGGGAGAAGCTCGGCGCCGCGGGCGCGATCGACGACACGGATGCCGCCCGCACCGACGCCGTCGCCCACCACTTCGTCGCGGTGTCCACCGCTCTCGACAAGGTCGAGGCGTTCGGCATCGACCCGACCAACGCGTTCGGCTTCTGGGATTGGGTGGGCGGCCGATACTCCGTCGATTCCGCAATCGGTCTGTCGCTGGCGATCACGCTCGGTCCGGAGGCGTTCCGCGACCTGCTCGCCGGATTCCACGCCGTCGACGAGCATGTGGCATCCACCCCTCTCAGCGAGAACGTTCCCGTCCTCATGGGGCTGCTCAACGTCTGGTACACGAACTTCCTCGGCGCGCAGTCCCACGCGGTGCTGCCGTATGCGCAGCAGCTGCACCGCTTCGCGGCCTACCTGCAGCAGCTGACCATGGAGTCGAACGGCAAGTCCGTGCGCTGGGACGGCACGCCCGTCACCACCGACACCGGTGAGGTGTTCTGGGGCGAGCCCGGCACGAACGGGCAGCACGCCTTCTATCAGCTCATCCACCAGGGCACGCGCCTCATCCCGGCCGACTTCATCGCCTTCGTCAACCCGGCGTACCCGCTGGCCGACGACGGCCGCGACGTGCACGGGCTGTTCCTGGCGAACTTCCTCGCGCAGACCAAGGCGCTCGCCTTCGGCAAGACGGCCGAAGAGGTCGAGGCCGAGGGCACGACCGGTGCGCTCGTCGCCGCGCGCACCTTCCCGGGCAACCGTCCGACCACCTCGATCTTCGCGCCGTCGCTGACCCCGTCGGTGCTGGGGCAGCTCATCGCCCTGTACGAGCACATCACCTTCACGCAGGGCACGATCTGGGGCATCAACTCCTTCGACCAGTGGGGTGTCGAGCTCGGCAAGCAGCTCGCGCTGCAGATCGCTCCGGCGATCGAGGGCGACGACGACGCGCTCGCCGCGCAGGACGCGTCGACCCGGTCGCTGCTCGACTACTACCGGGCGCACCGCTCCTGAGGTCGAGACACGGCTGAGGCCGTGAGGACGGGTCGATCCGAGGTTTTCTTCACCTCTTCGGGTCGGCCCGTTCGTCATGTCGGGTGACCGCGGCGTCGGGCCGATCGAAGGGTCGTGCGCCGGCGGGGCGCTGCTCGCTCTCTTCCCAGGTCGAGTGCCGAATCGTCGTTCCGATCCTTGTTCCGTGGCGCCCGGCGCATCTGCCGCTGACGCCGGGGCTGCCCGGCGCCGCGTCGAACGCGCCGCTCACACGCGGCATCCAGGTAACGAAGAGATAACGTTCAGAACCGCCCCGCACACTCGGGGACTTGTGTCGACCCGAACGACACGAGACCGCGCTCGATCCCGACGAGCGCGCCCCGACGAAAGATCTCTTCTTGCTCCGTTCCGATGTGAAACTCCTGCACGTCCATCGCGCCCGTCGCACCCTCGTCACCGCCGCCACGTGCGCCGGTCTCGCCCTGGGCCTCGTCGCCACGACCGGCCTCGCCGTCGCCGCGCCCCTCTCGCTGCCCGACGCCTCGGCATCCTCGTTCTCGACGCCCGGAACGGCCGTACCCGTTTCGAGCGCTCCCACACTGGATGCCGTGACCACCGGCGCCGCGGAAGCCGAGACCGACGCCACCTCGGCGCTCGATCGCGCCGACGCGGTGCGCGCCGATGTCGCGGCCACCGGTCTTCCCCTGTCGATCGGCGACGCCACCATCGACACGGCGGCCCTCGAAGACGCCGTCGACCGTCTCGGTTCCACCGATCTGCTGCCGGTGCTGCTGGTCCCCGCCCTCAGCCAGAACGCCCAGAGCGAGGTGGAGCGCGTGACGGCCCGCGTCGACGAGGTGCAGTCCAGCCTCGACAAGGCCAAAGCCGACAAGGCGGCCGCAGACGCCGCTGCCGAGGCGCAGCGTCAGGCCGAGGCCGCGGCCGCCGCGGAGGCGCAGCGCCAGGCGGATGCCGCCGCCGCCCTGGCCCGCGTGAACACTCCGGAGGGGGCCAAGGCCTACGCCGCGCAACTCATGAGCGAGAAGTACGGCTGGGGGAGCGACCAGTTCTCGTGCCTGTCGTCGCTGTGGACCAAGGAGTCCGGCTGGAACTACCAGGCCTACAACAACGACGGTGGGGCGACCGGAATCCCGCAGGCCCTTCCGGGCAGCAAGATGGCGAGCTTCGGCGACGACTGGCAGACCAACGCGGCGACGCAGATCGCCTGGGGCCTCGACTACATCTCCCGCGGCTACGGCACACCCTGCAGCGCGTGGGGTCACTCGCAGGCCGTCAACTGGTACTGAGAATTCCCTCCGCACTCGCCCGCGATCCTCGTCAGCGATATATCGTTATGTATCGCTGACTCAGATCGGGTCCGCGCGAAGGAGGTCGTCATGAGTGGTTCATTCCTAGGAGACGCGTTCGGCGGACGCGGTGGCAACAACACCCCCGGCTGGCCGATGTCCAACATCCTCGAGGGTCTCGAGCAGCTGCGCACGCAGTTCGAGCAGAAGACCGGGTCGACGCCCCGCATGAACAAGGGCGACGTGCGCTCCGCCGTGCTCTCGCTCCTGCTCGAGCAGCCGATGCACGGTTATCAGATCATCCGCGAGATCGAGGACCGCAGCGGCGGATCGTGGAAGCCCAGCCCCGGCTCGGTGTATCCCACGCTGCAGCTGCTCACCGACGAGGGCCTCGTGCAGGCCGAGGAGTCGAACGGTCGCAAGACATACTCGCTCACCGCAGAGGGCCGTGCGGCCGCGGGAGACGAGACCACCGAACGCAGCGCCCCGTGGGAATCCGCGGGTTCGCGCGACAGCGGGCGCATGACGGCCCTGCCCAAGGCCGGTGTCGAGCTCGCCCAGGCGGCCGCCCAGGTCGCGCGAACCGGCAACAAGGAGCAGGTGCAGCAGGCGGTCGAGATCCTCGACGAGGCTCGCCGTAAGCTCTACTCGATCCTCGCCCAGGGCTGAGGTTGATCGAGCTCGACGTGCGCCGCGCGTCCGTCGGCATCCAGGAGAACCGATGACCGACGACGCCCTCATGAAGGCCCGCTACCGGCGGATCACGCGCTTCGCGGCGCGCTACCTGGTGCAGGCCTGGTGGTACGAGCTCTTCCTGCCGCGGTTTGGCCTCGGGTGGATATCCGCCCGAGGCCGAACCCGCCGGTTGCAGCGCATCGCCCGCCGCTTCCACGTGCTGGCCGTCGACCTCGGCGGGCTGATGATCAAGGTCGGGCAGTTCATGTCGTCGCGCCTCGACGTGCTCCCACCGGTCATCACGAAAGAACTCGAGGGGCTCCAAGACGAGGTCCCCGCGGTCCCGTTCGCCCAGATGCGCGCCCGCGCCGAACGGGAGCTCGGGATGCCGCTGGAGCGCGCTTTCGTGAGCGTCGACGAGCGCCCCCTCGCCGCCGCGTCGCTGGGTCAGGCGCATCGCGCGACCCTCACCGACGAGCTGGCCGCCGAGACGGGCTTGCGCGCCGTCGTGCTCAAGATCCAGCGCCCCGATATCGACCGTATCGTCGACGTCGATCTGCGTGCGCTGCGCAAAGTGGGGGTGTGGCTGAGCAAGGTCGCGCTCGTGCGCGACCGTGTCGACATGCCCGCGCTCGTGGAGGAGTTCGCCGTCACGAGCCTGGAAGAGATCGACTACCTCCACGAGGCCGCGAACTCCGAGCGGTTCGCGGCCGATTTCGGAGGAGAGGGCGGTGTCGCCGTCCCCGAGGTGGTGTGGGAGCGCACCACCCGCCGCGTGCTGACGCTCGAAGACGTCAGCGCCATCAAGATCACCGACGTCGAGGCGCTCCGCGCCGCCGGCATCGATCCGTCCGAGGTGGCCGCGCGCTTCGCGCAGGTGATGTTCGACCAGCTCTTCGACGACGGCTTCTTCCACGCCGACCCGCACCCCGGCAACGTCTTCGTCACTCCGCTCGCATCTGCGGATGCCACGACCCCGGCCTGGCGGTTCACCTTCATCGACTTCGGCATGATGGGCGACGTGCCGCCGGGCCTCCGGCGGGGTCTGCGTCGCGTGCTCATCGCCGCGGCCTCGCGCGACGGGAAAGGCCTCGTCGACGGCATCCGCGATGTCGGGGTGCTGCTGCCCTCGGCCGACACCATCCAGCTCGAGCGCGCGATGACGCAGCTGTTCGCACGCTTCGGCGGCATGGGGTTCGCCGAGCTGCAAGAGGTCGATCCGCGCGAGTTCCGGGCCTTCGCGATCGAGTTCGGCGACGTCGTGCGTTCCTTGCCGTTCCAGCTGCCCGAGAACTTCCTGCTCATCGTCCGCGCGATGTCGCTGACGAGCGGAATGTGCAGCGCGCTCGACCCGGCCTTCAACATCTGGGATGCCGTCGAGCCTTACGCCCAGCGTCTGATCCGTGAAGAGAGCGGCAACACCGTCCAGGCCCTGGCCCGCGAGGTCGGGGCCGTCGCGGCCGTGACCGCGCGTCTGCCGCGTCGCGCCGATAACCTCATCTCGCGGCTCGAAGAGGGCTCGCTCTCGGTCGAGACGCCCCGCATCGAGCGTCGGCTGCGCGACCTCGAGCGGATGATCCGCCGCGTGGTCTCCGCGGTGCTGTTCGCGGGGCTGCTGGTCGGGGGAGTGCTGCTGCAGACCGAGCAGGCGGTGCTGGGCACGATCCTCATGGTCGTCTCGCTCGGTCCGCTCTCGCACGCGCTGCTCGCCGGCGTCATCGCGCGGCGCAACGGCGCCTGACGGCACCGGCGAGTCTCCGCAGCCTCGCGGTCACTGTTCGGCCGCAGACCCGTGCCCGACGAGGGGCGCTGTGCGCGCGGTCGTCGACCGGGCCTTACCCCGGGACGCGTCGTGAGAGACGTCGTTCGGCGTGTGGCGGCGACGGTCGCCGCCCGGGTGGCGGAGGTGATCCGCGAGGGCGATCATCCCGCCGATCGCGAGAAGGCCGGAGACGAGCAGCAGGGCGAGCATGGGCCCCGCCGCCGGCTGCCCGCCCGGTGTCGGTGAGGAGAACAAGGTGTAGTAGACCACGAGCGCCGCGGCCATCCCCACGGCCGAGCCGGATCGCTGGGAGAACTGGATCAGAGACCCGGCGACGCTCGAGCGGTGCTCGGGGGCGAACTGCAGCGTACGTGCCTGATTCGCCGGAGCGGCAGCGCCGGCTCCGAAGGAGCTCAGGCTCAGGAGCGCGACGACGACGACGGGGAGAGCGGCAGCCGGCACGAAGCCGAACGCGAGTCCGATCGCCGCGAGGGTCACCGCGCTGACGCCGATGCCGATCGCTATCAACGGGCCGTCCGTCGCGCCCGGGCGCGAGGCGACCCACGCGCCGAGGAGGCTGGCGACCGTGGTGGGCAGCATCCACAGCGCGGTCTCCAGCGGGGACAGGCCCGCCACCTGCTGGAGCGCGATCGTGACGATCAGGGTGCCACCCGTGGCTGCCGCGTGCATGAAGCCCGAGACGGCGACACCCGCACCGAAGTGGGGGAGAGCGAACAGCCGGGGGTCGATCAGTGGCTCGCGGCCTCGCCGCACCACGTGCCGCTCGTACAGCATGAATGCGCCCAGCACGACGACCCCGGCGGCGGTGATCGCGTACGGCCAGGGCGTTGCGGGAAGCGCGCCCGACGACGCCGACAGCGGCGCGATGGCTGCCACGACGCCGAGGCCGAGGAGGAGGGCGCCGACGGCGTCGAAACCCGCCCGCCGCGCCGACGGCGGTTCGACGATCATCGTCGCCGCCACGGGCACGACGACGAGACCGGCCACCACCGTGACCACGAAGAGGAGCCGCCAGCCGAGCGCGTCTCCGGCGAGGTTCATGATGACGCCGGCGAGCACGGGCGCGCCCAGGGAGGTGACCGTGAGAACGGCGGCGAGGGTCGCCAGAGGCCGCGCGCGCTCGGATGCCGGGTACATGCGCTGGATGATGCCGAGCACTTGCGGCATCAGCAGTCCGGCGCCCACGCCCTCGACGATGCGTCCCGCGACGAGGAGCTCCGCTGTGGGAGCCGCCGCACACGCGATGCTGGCGACGACGAAGATCGAGGCGCCCACCAGGAAGACCGTGCGTCGTCGCAGCACGTCACCGATGCGGCCGGCGGGGACGAGTGTCACCGCGTACGCGAGCGTGTAGCCCACGAGCATGAGCTGCACGGTCGCGGGGTCGCCGCCCATGTCCTCCTGGATCGCCGGCAGGGCGATGCCGAGCTTGGAGACGTCGAGAATCGTCAGCGCGGCCGCGGCGACGAGGACGACGAAGACGCGTCGACGTCTCGCGGAGGAGAGGGGCGCCGACATCGGCGGTGCGGACACTCTGACCTCCGTGACGGAAACACTGAAGAAACATGCAGACTCTATAACAGAATTGGACTATCAAACCACAGTACTCGATTGGGGATGCCATGACCTCGCGCACCGCGCTGATCATGATCGACATGCAGAACATGTACCTGCAGCAGGAGCGGCGCAGCGCTCTCGGGTGGCCGCCCATCTGGGAGTTCGACCGGGTGGTCGCCGAGTGCGCGGCTCTTCTCGCGGCGGCGCGCGACGCCGGAGTGCCGGTGATCTACACGCGGCAGACCTCCCGGGTCGACGGTGCCGACATGACGCCCAGCATGCGGAGACTGCTCCGTGACGCTCCCGCGGACGAATCGCCGATCGGGGCCGAAGAGGAGTGGGGCTCCGCGATCCTGGATGCCGTGGCTCCCGCCCCGGGCGACATCGTCATGGAGAAGCATCGCTGGGACGCGTTCTTCCAGACCGACCTCGATCAGATCCTGCGCAACCTCGACGTCACGCGACTCATCGTCGCGGGCCTGCAGACCAACGTCTGCGTCGAGACCACCTCGCGCACCGGGATGATGAAGAATTTCGACGTCGCCGTCCCCGAGGACGCCGTCTCGACCGATGGGGAGGCGTTGCATCGCGCCGCCCTGGACTCCCTGCGCGTGCTGTATGTCGAGGTCGCGCCGTGGCGGGAGTTGCTCGCGCCGGACGCCGCGTGGGAGCGCCGCTTCACCACGCCCGGCTACGGGCGTCAGCCCGCCGACATGGCGACGATCGTCGGCCGGTAGACGGGCGGTCGTGTCGGAGCGTCAGATCTTCGCGGGGATGGCGCCCGTCAGCAGCTCGGGCACGGGCGATACGGGGTCGTGCAGCATCGTCCGGAGCTCCTCGAGCCAGTCGAGCATGAGGTCCGTCTGGCGCAGCCACAGCGTGTACAGGGCGCGGCGGCTGCGCCACACGGGGCTGTCGGGGTCTTCTCGCTCCTCGTCCCACGAGAGCAGGAGGTGACGGAGGCTGAACTGGCGTTGCCGTTGGAACGTCACTTCGGCGTCGAGCAGATAGTCCGCATCGGCGGGGTCGAGCACCCAGAGGTTGAGCAGTCGCAGCGCTGCATCGTCGCGGATGCCATGATCCGGCTGATCATGCAGGAGCCACCTGCGGAGTTCATCGAGGCCGCTGTCGTTGATGACGTAGCTCGTCCGACCGCGTTCGGTGCGCTCGGTGATGTCGATCAGTCCGAGCTTCTCCATCTTCGCCAGCTCCGAATACACCTGTGACGGGCTCGCATGCCAGGCGCGGTCGTTGACGTCGTTGAAGCTGGCGTTGAGGTCGTACCCGGTCCGAGGTCGCCCCCGAGACAATGCTGCCAGGATCGCGTGCCGCAGGGCCATCTCTGTCCTTTCGTCGGCGGGATGGACGCGAGACGCGTCGTTCAGACGTGTCGATGCTAACGGCGTCCCCGTGGTGTCGAGCGGTGCTCGACTCTTTCATCGCCAAGAAACCCGGGCGAAACACGGCTTCCCTAATAATTCCAATTATGGACTACAAAGCCATAGCGCAAAATCGCCTCATGCGGCTCGTTGCGGGACGACTCGCCATGACAGTGATCACCGCGTTGTTCATCGCGATCGTGGTGTTCTTCGCGATCAGAGCGATCCCGGGGGACCCTGCCCTGGCGATCCTCGGCACCGACAGCACACCCGAAGAGCGCGATCGTCTGCGCGTCGTCATGGGGCTCGACCAGCCGCTGCCCGTCCAATTCGCGATCTGGCTCGGTCATCTCCTCTCCGGCGATCTCGGCTATTCCTACAGCCAGGGACGCCCCGTCGCGGACATCATCGGACCGGCATTGCAGAACACGCTGCTTCTCGGTGCGACGGCGAGTGTCATCGCCATCCTCCTCGCGTTGGCGATGGGCAACCTGGCGACCTCCCGCTGGCGCGGGGTGCGCCGAGGTATGGACGGCCTCGAGGCGCTCTTCCTCTCCGCGCCGCAGTACACGGTCGCCCTGCTGCTGCTCATCGTGTTCGCCGTGCTGGTGCCGATCTTCCCCGCCGGGGGAGTCAGCACGCGCGGCGACGGCTCGCCCGCTGACGTCCTCACCCACCTGGCTCTGCCGGCTCTGGCCCTGGCACTGGCGCCAGGGGCGCAGATGGCACGTTCGCTCAAGACCTCGATCTCGACCCTCTCCGCTTCCGAACTGCTCCCCACTCTTCGAGCGCGGGGCCTGGCCCCCTGGCGGATCGCCGTGCACACGCACCACAACGCCCTTCCGCCGATGATCACCGTGCTCGGGATCCAGGTGGGCACGATGCTGGGCGGCGCGCTCTTCGTCGAGCAGATCTTCAGCATCCCGGGGCTGGGGGCCCTGGTCGTGCAGTCGGTCGGGCTCCGCGACTACACCCTCGTCCAAGCGGTCGCCCTGCTGATCGCCGTCATCTTCGCCGTCGTCCTCCTTCTCGCGGACGTCGTCAACGCCCTGCTCGACCCACGGATCAGAAAGGGACGCGCGTGACCTCCGTTCTCCCACCCCGACAGTTGCCGGTCGAGGCGGCGCCGCGCTTCCGGCGCCGATCGCTCTGGCGGCGGATGCCGCTGCGCAGCCGTATCGCACTCGCCATCGTCATCGCACTCGCCGCGCTCGCCGCCGCGGCTCCGCTGCTGCCGATCGCCGATCCCCTCACGGGCGAGCTCTCGCGCCGCCTGCTGCCGCTGTTCACCGACGGGCACGTCCTCGGCACCGATACGCAGGGCCGCGACATGCTCAGCCGCCTGCTCTCCGGCATCCGGACCTCTCTCGTGGCGGGCGTCGTCCCGATCGTGATCGCCACCGTCCTCGGACTCGCGATCGGCACCATCGCCGGCCTGGCGAACAAGACCGTCAACACCGTCCTCATGCGCGGGGTCGACCTTCTGTTCGCGTTCCCCGGTGTGCTGCTCGCTCTCCTGCTGGCGATCTCGCTCGGAGTCGGATTGGGCACCTTGATCCTGGCCTTGACCCTCGTGTGGATCGCGCCGGTGGCACGGATCGCCGAGACAGAGGTGGCGCGGGTGCGAGACCTCGACTTCGTCACCGCGGCGCGATCGAGCGGAGCATCGGATGCCACGATCCTCGTGCGTCAGATCATTCCGGTCGCGCTGCCTGCCGTCCTCGCGTACTCCACGTCACTCGTGGGCGCGAACGTGGCAATCGCCGGCGGTCTCGGCTTCATCGGTCTGGGCGTGCCGTCACCGCAGCCCGAACTGGGCTCGATCCTGTTCGAGATGCAGGCCGCCATCTACACCGACATCGCCCTGGCCCTGGAGCCCGTCGTCGTCATCCTCGCGCTGTCGATGCTGTTCCCCCTGATCGGCGACGGACTCCGCGACGCGATCGCCGGGAAGGGAGCTCTGTCATGAGTGCGATGACACCGCACGTGCCGGCAGGAGGTCTGGCGGCATCCGTACCCCTCGTCCTCGATGCGAGCGACATCCGCGTGTCCTTCCCCCGGCCCGGCAAGGCTGCATCGACGGTCATCGACGGAATCGGGCTCGGTCTCGAGCGCGGGCAGGTCACGGTCCTGCTGGGGGAGTCCGGCAGCGGGAAGACCGTCTTCGCCCGAGCGATCACGGGACTCGCGCCCGCGAGTGCTACGGTGACGGGAACGGCCCTCTTCGACGGCGTCGACCTGGTCACCGGATCGCGCGCCACGTTGAGGGCCCTGCACGGCCAGCGGATCGGCGTCGTGCCGCAGGATCCGAACGCCGCGCTGGACCCGATGCGGCGGATCGGCTCGCAGATGATCGAGACGCTGCGCCAGCACCGGCAGGTCTCCTCGACGGCGGAGGCGAAGCGGCGCGCCGTCGAGCTGCTGGAACAGGTTCAGATCCGCGATCCCCACCGCGTCATCCGGTGCTACCCGCACGAAGTGTCGGGCGGAATGCGTCAGAGGATCGCGATCGCGATCGCCATCAGCTGCGGGCCGGAGCTCATCGTCGCGGACGAGCCGTCGAGCGCGCTCGACGCGTCGGTGGGGGCGCACGTCGTGGCCCTTCTCGACGGTCTCCGGGAGCATCTGCACACGGCGATCCTCTTCATCACGCACGACATCGGCATCGCGGCGCGCATCGCGTCGCAGCCGCACGATCGTGTCGCCGTCATGCTCGGCGGACAGATCGTCGAACTCGGCTTCGCCCCGTCCGTTCTCGTGGCGCCTCGTCACGCATACACCCGTGCGCTGCTGGCTGCGGAGCCGTCCGTCGAGGTGCCGCGCGGCCAGCTGGCCGTGGTGCCCGAGTCGGTGCGATCTCGTCGGGAGTGGGGACCCCTCGTCGACGTAGCCCCGGGCCATGCGGTCGCCGCAGAAAGTGAGCTCCTGTCGTGAACACCATTCTCGAAGGTCGCGGCATCGTCAAGACGTTCGGTGACTTCACCGCCCTCCACGGCATCGATCTGCGTCTCGAACCCGGGCGTACCCTCGGCGTGGTCGGAGAGTCGGGCAGCGGGAAGTCGACGCTCGGACGCATCGTCATGCGGTTGATGAAGCCCGACGCGGGAACAGTGCTGCTCGGCGGACGCGACCTGTTCGCCCTCAGCAGGTCGCAACTGCGTCGGGCGCGGCGCGACTTCCAGCTCGTGCCTCAGGATCCCCGCAACGCGTTGAACCCCACGGCCACCGTGGGGGAGAGCATGATGTTCCAGCTCGCGGCGCAGGGAGTGGCTCGCCGGGAGTGGCGGACGCGCATCGACGACCTCCTGCAGACGGTCAGCCTGTCGGGCGATTACGCCCACGCCTACCCGCACGAGCTGTCCGGCGGGCAGGCGCAGCGCGTCGCGATCGCCCGGGCCATCGCCGGTCGGCCCCGGCTCCTGGTCTGCGATGAGGCCGTCTCCGCCCTCGACAAGTCGGTCCAGGCACAGGTGCTCAACACCTTCGCCGAGCTGCAGTCGGGGCTCGGCGTCGCCCTGTTCTTCATCACCCACGATCTCGCCGTCGTCGAACACATCGCCGACGACCTCCTCGTCCTGAACCGCGGCCGCGCGGTGGAGGAGGGCCCCACCGTCGACGTGCTCCGTGCGCCGTCGGATCCGTACACCCGAGAGCTTCTGGCGGCGCGGCACCCGATCCCCGCCGCCTGAAGGCACCACACCCCACATCACCCGCCCGGCCGCGTTGTCACGTGGCTTCCACCCACAGGAGAACCATGCGATCCCTCACCTCCCCACCGCGTCGGGCGCTGCTCGGCGCCGCCGTCGCTCTCGCTGCGGCGCTCACCTTGTCGGCGTGCTCAGGCAGCACGACGCCGTCGGCCGACGACGATCAGACGCTCGTCGTCGGCTCCCAGATGGCGTCCTTCCCGAGTCTGGACACCGGGGCCATCACGACCGCCGGCTATGAGGGGCAGCGGTTGATCGGAAACCTCATCTACGAGGGCCTCACCAAACGCGACGTGTCCGACCCCAATGCCCCGGCCGGCGTCGCCCCCGCGCTCGCCTCCTCGTGGGAGATCTCCGATGACGGCCTCACCTACACCTTCGCTCTTCAAGAGGGCGTGACCTTCCATGACGGGACCGCATGGAACGCCGATGCCCTCATCTTCAACATCGACCGCTACATGAATGAGAACGATCCGAACTACGACCCGGTGCTCATCACCTACTACACGGTGCTGAACTTCGTCGACTCGGTCGAGAAGGTCGACGACATGACGGTGACGTTCACGCTGAACCAGCCGTTCGCGTTCTTCCTCGCCGACCTGTACAACGTCTACTTCGCCAGCCCCGCCTCGCTCGAGGAGTCGGGCTCCGCCGGCCAGGCGACCCACCCCGTCGGAACCGGACCCTTCCGATTCGACGAGCTGCAGCAGAACCAGTCGATCTCGTTCGTGCGAAACGACGACTACTGGGGTCGCGTCCCCACGCTCGACCGTCTCACGGTCGAACTCATCCCCGACCCGTCGGCGCGCACGGCGGCGCTGCGTTCGGGACGCGTGGATTGGATCGAGGCGGCCCAGCCCGATGATCTCGCCAGTCTCGAGTCGGCCGGATTCGTCGCCACCGGCAACGCCTTCGACTGGGAGTGGTCGTGGCAGCTCATGACGGGCGAGAAGCCCTTCGACGACATCCGGGTCCGTCAGGCGATGAACTATGCGATCGATCGGGATGCCATCGCCGACGACCTGCTGCACGGAACGGCCGTTCCTGCGCACCAGATGTTCGCCGGCGCGAGCCTGTACTACACCGCCGACGATGACCTGTACGACTACGACCCCACGAAGGCGAAGGCTCTGCTCGCCGAGGCGGGGTACCCCGACGGCGTGGCGGTCAAGGTCGGCTACATCACCGCGGGGTCGGGCTCGATGCAGGCCAAGGCCATGAACGAAGCCCTGCAGACGCAGCTCTCGGCCGTGGGCATCGACGTCACTCTCGAGCCGGTCGACTTCTCCGGCATGTACGCCAAGCTCGGCGCGGGCGACACCGGCTGGCAGGCGGCCAACCAAGCGTTCAGCCTGGAGCAGCCCTCGAGCTGGAAGGGCTTCTGGTTCGGGTGCGAGGGGAACTTCTTCGGCTACTGCAACCCCGAGGCAGAGGCGCTCTACGATCAGGCGCTGGTCACGGTCGACGACACGGAGCGCGCTGCGCTGCTGACCCAGGTCGGCCACCTGGTCACCCAGGACGCTGCATGGCTCTTCGTGGTCAATGACACGGCCCCCCGCGCGATGTCTGCAGCCGTGACCGGCTTCGAGCAGCCGAAGAGCTGGTGGATCGACTTCACGGGCATCTCGATGAAGCGCTGACCCGCGGCGCCCTCTCGTTCCCGGATGCCACGAAGCCCCGGACACCGCGGAGGTGTCCGGGGCTTCGTACGGGTTTCAGTACCAGCCGGTCGACTGCGAGTGCCCCCACGCGCCGCACGGGTCGCCGTAGCGGCCCGAGATGTAGCCGAGGCCCCACGAGATCTGCGTCGCCGCGTTGGTCTGCCAATCCGCACCGGCCGACGACATCTTGCTGCCGGGGAGGGCCTGCGGGATGCCGAAGGCACCGCTCGAGGAGTTGTAGGCCTGGTAGTTCCAGCCCGACTCCTTGTTCCACAGCGATTCGAGGCACGAGAACTGGTCGTCGCCCCAGCCGCGGCTGGACAGCATGCCGCGAGCGGTGGCCTTGGCGCCGGCGGGGCTGTTGTCGCCCGAACCGCCGCCGGTGGCGAACGGCGCGGACGACCCGCCCCCGCTCGACGAAGACGATGACGTCGACGAGGCGCTCCGCTGCGCCGCGGCCTCCTCTTCAGCGGCCTTCGCGGCAGCGGCGGCGGCAGCCTCGGCTTCCTGGCGGGCCTTCTCGGCGGCTTCTTCCTCCGCCTTCTTCGCGATGGCGGCGTCGAGGCTTCCGCGCAATTCGGCCACGCGCTGGTCGACCGCCGAGGTCGCGGCCGTCACGTCGTCGGCGAGTCCGGGAAGGAAGGTCGCGGGCAGCACCGATGCGGACTGCAGGCGTTCGGCGGCGTGTTCCAGCGCGTCGGTGTCGATCGTGGCGGGTTGGCCGATGTCGAGACCGGATGCCGCGATGTCGGCCTGCACGGCAGAGGCCGCCTGTAGCGACGTCGCGGCCGTCGACTGCGCCGTGTGCGCTTCGGCGACCTCCGGGCCGCGGGGAGCGGCCAGGGCGATCGGGGTGGTCGCCGATGCGAGCGAGAAGGTCGCCGACGAGAGGTCGGCGGGCGAGGCGGTGGCGGCCGGCACGGTGCCGGTCAGGGTCGCAGCCGCGACCGCTCCGACAACGAGCGCGCCGACGGTCGCGGCGGGGCGGCGACGGGTGCGGCGGGCCGCGAGGCGGCGGTCGCGACGATTGGAGGGGGGCGTCGAAGCAGAGCGCATAAAACCGGTTCCACGTGAGGGGGGGACGGCGCGGGTGTCACCGTCCGACCCGCGTTCGGCGGGCACAAGACGGGGAGCCTGGCATGCGATTCTGGATGCCACCTGGGCGCGCGTGCTGTGGATGGCTCTGCAAAAGCGCCGGTCCCGGGCGAATCGGCGGGGTGACACGGGAGGCGGTGCGACGCCGTATGACGAGCTTTCCGTATCGCGCCGGACGGGGATGGCTCGGTGGGTTAGACTGAGATGTCACACGTGGGCCTGCTCGATTCCGATCGGTCCCGTGACATCGCACGATCAATCCGCTTCGCTTCGACTCGTGGCATCCGTTCGCCCTCCGGCGGGCGGCTGCGCGATGGCCCCGGTCCACTGGACCGAGGGGCGCAGGAGTCGGAGCCCGACACCACACCCAACTAGGACAACCCACTACATGACTACCGCAACGACCGCTCCCGCTATCAAGCAGGTCGCGATCAACGACATCGGCTCGGCCGAGGACTTCCTCGCCGCTGTCGAGAAGACCCTGAAGTTCTTCAACGACGGCGACCTCATCGAGGGCACCGTCGTGAAGATCGACCGCGACGAGGTGCTCCTCGACGTCGGTTACAAGACCGAGGGTGTCATCCCCTCGCGCGAGCTTTCGATCAAGCACGACGTCGACCCCAATGAGGTCGTCAACGTCGGCGATCACGTCGAAGCCCTCGTTCTCCAGAAGGAGGACAAGGAAGGTCGCCTCATCCTGTCCAAGAAGCGCGCGCAGTACGAGCGTGCGTGGGGCGATGTCGAGAAGATCAAGGAGAACGACGGTGTCGTCACCGGTTCCGTGATCGAGGTCGTCAAGGGTGGTCTCATCGTCGACATCGGCCTCCGCGGCTTCCTCCCGGCATCGCTCATCGAGCTGCGCCGCGTCCGCGACCTCACGCCGTACCTCGGCCAGGAGATCGAGGCCAAGATCCTCGAGCTCGACAAGAACCGCAACAACGTCGTGCTCTCGCGCCGCGCCCTGCTCGAGCAGACGCAGTCCGAGTCGCGCACCACGTTCCTCAACAACCTGCACAAGGGCCAGGTCCGCAAGGGCACGGTCTCGTCGATCGTCAACTTCGGTGCGTTCGTCGACCTGGGCGGCGTCGACGGTCTCGTGCACGTCTCCGAGCTCTCCTGGAAGCACATCGAGCACGCCTCCGAGGTCGTCGAGGTGGGCCAGGAGGTCACCGTCGAGATCCTCGAGGTCGACCTCGATCGCGAGCGCGTGTCGCTCTCGCTCAAGGCGACGCAGGAAGACCCGTGGCAGGTGTTCGCCCGTACCCACGCGATCGGCCAGATCGCTCCGGGCAAGGTCACCAAGCTCGTTCCGTTCGGTGCGTTCGTCCGCGTGGCCGACGGTATCGAGGGCCTCGTGCACATCTCCGAGCTGTCCGGCAAGCACGTCGAGCTCGCCGAGCAGGTCGTGTCGGTCGGCGAAGAGGTCTTCGTCAAGATCATCGACATCGACCTGGAGCGTCGCCGCATCTCGCTGTCGCTCAAGCAGGCCAACGAGTCGGTCGACCCCAACGGCACCGAGTTCGACCCGGCGCTGTACGGCATGGCCACCGAGTACGACGAGCGTGGCGAGTACAAGTACCCCGAGGGCTTCGACCCCGAGTCGGGTGCCTGGCTCGAGGGCTTCGACGCCCAGCGCGAGCAGTGGGAGCAGGAGTACGCCGCTGCCCAGGGTCGCTGGGAGGCGCACAAGGCTGCCGTCACCAAGGCCCTCGAGGCCGAGGCCGCCAACCCGACGGACACCGGTTCGTTCGGTGGATCGTTCTCGTCGGAGTCGCCCGCGCAGGGAACCCTCGCCGACGACGAGTCGCTGGCTGCGCTTCGCGAGAAGCTCTCCGGTCGCTGACGCGTCCTGCACTGAAGGCCGGTACCTCCTCGGGGGTGCCGGCCTTCGGTCGTTCTCGCGCAAGCCCTGGCCCGTGGCCGACGTCGTGGGGGAGGATCGACGCATGGCAAACCGACTTCCGCTTCTGATCACCCTCGCCGGCGTCGCCGTGCTCTTCCTCTCGATCGTGTTCGTGTTCGCGCTGGTCATCGGCGCGATGTTCTTCGGCGGCATCGAATTCACCGGGGGACACACGGATGCCGCGGCGGCGCTGACATCGATCCCGTCGCTCGTGTGACCCTGCGGCGCCGCAGGCCCCGTGCGGGCCGAACCTGCGTCAGCCCCGATTTTTCGCGGTTTCGGGGTGCGACACGCCCGGCCGGCGCCGCGGATTGGACGAGTGGGCGGGATCCGCGTAAGTTATTACTTGTTCGCCCCACAGGGGAGAGCGGAGCGGCCGGAAGGCCCCGCGTCCTCTCAAGTGGTGAGCCGCCCCGAGACCTGCGCTGGATGGTGTAGAGTTTCGGTTCTGGTCATTCGACCGGTTTTCACGACGTTGATCTTTTTATAGGTCCCACGGTGAGAGCCAGAAGGTTCGAGTGGTCTCGTATTGAAGTGAACTGCCTCATGGGTTGGTCGAGATGACTGTTTCTGTGGGTGCGTCCGTTCCTTGAGAACTCAACAGCGTGCACTTGTCAAATGCCAATTTATTCCTCGTTGGTCTTCGGACTGCGAGAAATTCCTTTGGATCAAAGACCAGCCCTTTTGGGGGTTGGCGATGGATAGTCAGCAATGATTTATCTCTTTGGTCAGTTTCAAACTCGCGGCGGCATCGTTTTCCCGGTGTTGTTTGCATTTTTTCTTTTACGGAGAGTTTGATCCTGGCTCAGGATGAACGCTGGCGGCGTGCTTAACACATGCAAGTCGAACGGTGAAGCCAAGCTTGCTTGGTGGATCAGTGGCGAACGGGTGAGTAACACGTGAGCAACCTGCCCTGGACTCTGGGATAAGCGCTGGAAACGGTGTCTAATACTGGATATGAGGCGTGATCGCATGGTCATGTTTGGAAAGATTTTTCGGTCTGGGATGGGCTCGCGGCCTATCAGCACTTGTTGGTGAGGTAATGGCTCACCAAGGCGTCGACGGGTAGCCGGCCTGAGAGGGTGACCGGCCACACTGGGACTGAGACACGGCCCAGACTCCTACGGGAGGCAGCAGTGGGGAATATTGCACAATGGGCGGAAGCCTGATGCAGCAACGCCGCGTGAGGGATGACGGCCTTCGGGTTGTAAACCTCTTTTAGCAGGGAAGAAGCGTGAGTGACGGTACCTGCAGAAAAAGCGCCGGCTAACTACGTGCCAGCAGCCGCGGTAATACGTAGGGCGCAAGCGTTATCCGGAATTATTGGGCGTAAAGAGCTCGTAGGCGGTTTGTCGCGTCTGCTGTGAAATCCCGAGGCTCAACCTCGGGCCTGCAGTGGGTACGGGCAGACTAGAGTGCGGTAGGGGAGATTGGAATTCCTGGTGTAGCGGTGGAATGCGCAGATATCAGGAGGAACACCGATGGCGAAGGCAGATCTCTGGGCCGTAACTGACGCTGAGGAGCGAAAGGGTGGGGAGCAAACAGGCTTAGATACCCTGGTAGTCCACCCCGTAAACGTTGGGAACTAGTTGTGGGGACCATTCCACGGTTTCCGTGACGCAGCTAACGCATTAAGTTCCCCGCCTGGGGAGTACGGCCGCAAGGCTAAAACTCAAAGGAATTGACGGGGACCCGCACAAGCGGCGGAGCATGCGGATTAATTCGATGCAACGCGAAGAACCTTACCAAGGCTTGACATACACCAGAACACCGTAGAAATACGGGACTCTTTGGACACTGGTGAACAGGTGGTGCATGGTTGTCGTCAGCTCGTGTCGTGAGATGTTGGGTTAAGTCCCGCAACGAGCGCAACCCTCGTTCTATGTTGCCAGCACGTAATGGTGGGAACTCATGGGATACTGCCGGGGTCAACTCGGAGGAAGGTGGGGATGACGTCAAATCATCATGCCCCTTATGTCTTGGGCTTCACGCATGCTACAATGGCCGGTACAAAGGGCTGCAATACCGTGAGGTGGAGCGAATCCCAAAAAGCCGGTCCCAGTTCGGATTGAGGTCTGCAACTCGACCTCATGAAGTCGGAGTCGCTAGTAATCGCAGATCAGCAACGCTGCGGTGAATACGTTCCCGGGTCTTGTACACACCGCCCGTCAAGTCATGAAAGTCGGTAACACCTGAAGCCGGTGGCCTAACCCTTGTGGAGGGAGCCGTCGAAGGTGGGATCGGTAATTAGGACTAAGTCGTAACAAGGTAGCCGTACCGGAAGGTGCGGCTGGATCACCTCCTTTCTAAGGAGCATCTGGCGTCACAGTCTGTGGGTTGTGGTGTCCAGGCGCCAGGTCGGGACCGAATGTGTCTCGCTGGTTAGCTCATGGGTGGAACATTTGACGAGGCCTCATTGGTGGGGGTTTCTGCTGAGTACATCACTTCGGTGGTCGGAAAGGTGGGGGCTCTCGGTGGTGGGGCATGCACGCTGTTGGGTCCTGAGGGGCCGGGCGCTGATCGCGCTAGTCGGAAGGCTGGTGGTGGTTGGTGTGTGTTCCTCTGGGCCTCTTTTGTGCCTGCCGGTTGGTGGGTGTGGAGGGGGTTCCGCCCGTACTTTGAGAACTACACAGTGGACGCGAGCATCTTCCATGCAACTCTTCGGGGTTGTGTGGTGAAGATGATCTTAAAGATCATTAGTCAATTTTTTGACGATTCAACTCATGTGATTTCAAGTCTTTAAGAGCAAACGGTGGATGCCTTGGCATCTGGAGCCGAAGAAGGACGTAGCAATCTGCGATAAGCCTCGGGGAACTGATAAGCGAGTTTTGATCCGAGGGTGTCCGAATGGGGAAACCCCGCCAGGGCGCGTGCGTACCTGGTGACTCCCGCCTGAATATATAGGGCGGGTAGAGGGAACGTGGGGAAGTGAAACATCTCAGTACCCACAGGAAGAGAAAGCAACAGCGATTCCGTGAGTAGTGGCGAGCGAAACCGGATCAGGCTAAACCTTATGCGTGTGATACCCGGCAGGGGTTGCGTGTGGGGGGTTGTGGGACTTTTCGGATTGTTCTGCCGAGCAGTCGACGTGACAAGAGGGTATAGACGAACGGTTTTGAATGGCCGGTCATAGAGGGTGCGAACCCCGTAGTCGAAATGCTTGTTCTTGGCGTGAAGAGTATCCCAAGTAGCACGGGGCCCGAGAAATCCCGTGTGAATCTGTCAGGACCACCTGATAAGCCTAAATACTCCCAGATGACCGATAGCGGACAAGTACCGTGAGGGAAAGGTGAAAAGTACCCCGGGAGGGGAGTGAAATAGTACCTGAAACCGTTTGCTTACAAACCGTTGGAGCCTCCTTAGTAGGGGTGACAGCGTGCCTTTTGAAGAATGAGCCTGCGAGTTAGCGATACGTGGCGAGGTTAACCCGTGTGGGGTAGCCGTAGCGAAAGCGAGTCTGAATAGGGCAATTCAGTCGCGTGTCCTAGACCCGAAGCGAAGTGATCTATCCATGGCCAGGTTGAAGCGACGGTAAGACGTCGTGGAGGACCGAACCCACTTAGGTTGAAAACTGAGGGGATGAGCTGTGGATAGGGGTGAAAGGCCAATCAAACTTCGTGATAGCTGGTTCTCTCCGAAATGCATTTAGGTGCAGCGTTGCGTGTTTCTTGCCGGAGGTAGAGCTACTGGATGGCCGATGGGCCCTACAAGGTTACTGACGTCAGCCAAACTCCGAATGCCGGTAAGTGAGAGCGCAGCAGTGAGACTGTGGGGGATAAGCTTCATAGTCGAGAGGGAAACAACCCAGACCACCAACTAAGGTCCCTAAGCGCGTGCTAAGTGGGAAAGGATGTGGAGTTGCTTTGACAACCAGGAGGTTGGCTTAGAAGCAGCCACCCTTGAAAGAGTGCGTAATAGCTCACTGGTCAAGTGATTCCGCGCCGACAATGTAACGGGGCTCAAGCACGCCACCGAAGTTGTGGCATTGACATTTTTGGTAGGCCTTCGTGGTCCAGCCGTGTTGATGGGTAGGAGAGCGTCGTGTGGCGAGTGAAGCGGCGGGGTGACCCAGCCGTGGACGCTACACGAGTGAGAATGCAGGCATGAGTAGCGAAAGACGTGTGAGAAACACGTCCTCCGAAAGACCAAGGGTTCCAGGGTCAAGCTAATCTTCCCTGGGTAAGTCGGGACCTAAGGCGAGGCCGACAGGCGTAGTCGATGGACAACGGGTTGATATTCCCGTACCGGCGAAGAACCGCCCCAGTCAATCCAGTGGTGCTAAGAGTCCTAGCTCGGAATGTTCCGGATCCCTTCGGGGTGATGGTCGTCCGTGTGAACGCTCGACCCCATGCTGGTGCGGCTAGCGTATTAACAGGTGTGACGCAGGAAGGTAGCCCAAGCCAGGCGATGGTTGTCCTGGTGCAAGTGCGTAGGCCGACTCTTAGGCAAATCCGGGAGTCATGCAGGCTGAGACACGATGCGGATAAAAAGTGGGTGATCCTATGCTGCCGAGAAAAGCATCGACGCGAGGTTCAAGCCGCCCGTACCCCAAACCGACTCAGGTGGTCAGGTAGAGAATACCAAGGAGATCGAGAGAATCGTGGTTAAGGAACTCGGCAAAATGCCCCCGTAACTTCGGGAGAAGGGGGGCCATCCACTTATTAGGACTTGCTCCGAAAGGGTGTGGTGGCCGCAGAGACTAGTGGGTAGCGACTGTTTACTAAAAACACAGGTCCGTGCCAAGTCGCAAGACGATGTATACGGACTGACGCCTGCCCGGTGCTGGAAGGTTAAGAGGACCGGTTAGCCGCAAGGCGAAGCTGAGAATTTAAGCCCCAGTAAACGGCGGTGGTAACTATAACCATCCTAAGGTAGCGAAATTCCTTGTCGGGTAAGTTCCGACCTGCACGAATGGCGTAACGACTTCCCAACTGTCTCAACCGCGAACTCGGCGAAATTGCATTACGAGTAAAGATGCTCGTTACGCGCAGCAGGACGGAAAGACCCCGTGACCTTTACTACAGCTTGGTATTGGTGTTCGGTGTGGCTTGTGTAGGATAGGTGGGAGACGGTGAAGCATTCACGCCAGTGAGTGTGGAGTCATTGTTGAAATACCACTCTGGTCACTCTGGATATCTAACTTAGGACCGTGATCCGGTTCAGGGACAGTGCCTGGTGGGTAGTTTAACTGGGGCGGTTGCCTCCCAAAATGTAACGGAGGCGCCCAAAGGTTCCCTCAACCTGGTTGGCAATCAGGTGGCGAGTGTAAGTGCACAAGGGAGCTTGACTGTGAGACTGACAGGTCGAGCAGGGACGAAAGTCGGGACTAGTGATCCGGCAGTGGCTTGTGGAAGCGCTGTCGCTCAACGGATAAAAGGTACCTCGGGGATAACAGGCTGATCTTGCCCAAGAGTCCATATCGACGGCATGGTTTGGCACCTCGATGTCGGCTCGTCGCATCCTGGGGCTGGAGTAGGTCCCAAGGGTTGGGCTGTTCGCCCATTAAAGCGGTACGCGAGCTGGGTTTAGAACGTCGTGAGACAGTTCGGTCCCTATCCGCTGCGCGCGTAGGAAGTTTGAGAGGATCTGACCCTAGTACGAGAGGACCGGGTTGGACGAACCTCTGGTGTGTCAGTTGTTCCGCCAGGAGCACCGCTGATTAGCTACGTTCGGGATGGATAACCGCTGAAAGCATCTAAGCGGGAAGCCGGCCTCAAGATGAGACTTCCATGCCCCTTGTGGGTGAGAGGCTCCCAGCCAGACTACTGGGTTGATAGGCCGGATGTGGAAGCGTAGTAATACGTGAAGCTGACCGGTACTAATAAGCCGATGACTTGATAACACACCTGTTTTTGGTGCTTGCGTCCACTGAGTGGTTCTCGATGTACGGTCGAGAACAACAACAATGAAACAATCGTTGTTGGTTTACGAACACATCAATAGTGTTTCGGCGGCCATAGCGAGAGGGAAACGCCCGGTCACATTCCGAACCCGGAAGCTAAGCCTCTCAGCGCCGATGGTACTGCAGGGGGGACCCTGTGGGAGAGTAGGACACCGCCGGACTTCCTTTAACGAAATGGCCACCCAACGCTGGGTGGCCATTTCGCATTTACGCACCCCTTTTCCCGGGCGCGCACACGACCACAGCACCGGCACGCACCCCCCCCACCACCACTCCAGGGGACACGCGCCGGCGCTTTGTCATACCCCGCTCACACCGCGGGTCGCGCATGAGCGTGTGACGGCACTACGCTGACGGCACCGACGGGAAGGATGCGGCGATGCGATTCAGCCATCTCGGGGAAGAGCCCCGCATTCACCCCGATGCGGTCATCGCGCCGACGGCCGTCATCAGTGGGGATGTGACGGTGGGGGCGGGCTGTCAGGTGCTTCATGGGGCGGTTCTGACGGCGGAGGGGAGTCGGATCGTTCTCGGTGAGAACACGATCGTGATGGAGAACGCACTCGTGCGGGCGAGCTCGACCCACGCGGTGCACGTCGGCCCTCACACGCTGATCGGTCCGATGGCGAGTGTCGCCGGCGCCGACATCGGTGAGGAGGTCTTCCTCGCCACCGGCACACGGGTGTTCAACGGGGCCGACGTGGGGGACCGCTGCGAAGTGCGGATCAACGCTGTCGTGCACCTTCGAACGGTCCTTCCCGCGGGAACCGTCGTTCCGATCTCCTGGGTCGCCGTGGGAGACCCGCTGCAGATCCTCCCGCCCGACCGTCACGAAGAGATCTGGGCGGCGCAGAGGGAACTGGACTTCCCCGGCTATGTGTTCGGGCTCGACCGGGAGACCCCTGATCTCATGGTGCAACTCACCGCACGTTACGGACGCAGCCTGTCGCGTCATTCGGCGGATCGCCGACTCGATTGACGGCCAGCGCAAACCCTCTGCCAACGCACGACGCGCCGGCCACCGAAGGGTGCCGACGCGTCGCGATCGAAGCTGTCGCTCAGCCGGTGTTCTGCAGACCCGCTGCGACTCCGCTGACAGACAGCAGCAAGAGCCGCTGGTGTTCGGCATCCGGTGTCTCGGACTCGGTCGCGGCGTCGCGGAGGGCGCGCAGGGCCCTCAACTGCAGCAGCGAGAGCGCGTCGACGTAGGGGCTGCGCATCTTCACGGCGCGCTGAAGCACGGGCTTGTTCTCGAGCAGATCGCCGCCCGTGATCCGCTCCACCCATGAGCGGGTGAGGAGCATCTCATCCATCACGAGCTGCGCGAGGTCACGACGGTCGCCGAGCGCGAGATAACGACGCGCGATCCGCTCGTCGGCCTTGGCCAGGCTCATCGCCACGTTGTCGATCATGGTGCGGAACAGCGGCCACTGTTCGTACGCCTCGCGGAGGCGGTGCTCATCGCCGACGGCGTCCAGTGCGGTGCCGAGACCGAACCAACCGGCGAGGTTGATCCGCGCCTGGGTCCACGAGAACACCCACGGGATCGCACGAAGATCTTCGAGCGACTCGACCGACAGACCGCGGCGTGCGGGGCGCGAACCCAGCGCGAGGTGTCCGAGCTCCTCCATGGGCGTGACCGTGGCGAACCACGGAGCGAAGCCGGGCGCCTTGACCAGGGCGAAGAAGCGCTCGCGGGAAGCGACGTCCATCGTTTCGGCGACGTCGGCGAAGGCCTCGGCGGCCCCGCGGTTGCGACGCTCGATCGAGGGGGAGGATGCGGTGAGCACGGCCGCTGCCACCTGGTCGATGTGCCGCATCGCGATGTCGGCGTCGCCGTAGCGGGCGAAGATGACCTCGCCCTGCTCGGTGAGCTTGAAGCGGCCGTCGACCGAATGCGGGGGCTGAGCGAGGATCGCCGAGTTGGCGGGTCCGCCGCCTCGTCCCAGGGCGCCGCCGCGGCCGTGGAACAGCGTGAGCTCGATGCCCTCCGTCTCGGCCCACGTCGAGATCTTCGCCTGCGCTTCGTAGAGCGCCAGGTTCGCGGCGACCGGTCCGACGTCTTTCGACGAGTCGGAGTAGCCGAGCATGACCTCGAGGCGGCGGCCGGTGGCATCCAGTCGGCTCACGAAGGAGGGGTGCGTGACGATCTCGGCGAGGATGCCGGGAGCCGCCTGAAGGTCGGCGAAGGTCTCGAACAGCGGGATGACGTCGAGGACGGGGAGCGCTTCGCCGGGACCCATCGCGTACGAGGCCAGCTCGTGCACGTTGGCCAGATCTTCGGCCGACTGCGTGAACGACACGATGTAGCGGCCGGCGGCGCGGGGGCCGAAACGTTCCTGCACGTACGCGATGGAGCGGAAGACCTCCAGCACCTCGTCGGTCTGCTCGCTGCGGGGGCCGCCGGCGCGCAGCTCGTCGAGCACCTTGCGGTGCACGGCCGAATGCTGACGCACCTCGAGCTCGGTGAGGTGGAAGCCGTAGGTCTCGACCTGCCACACCAGTCGCTGCAGGGCGCCGTAGGCCTGCCGCGCGGCGCCGGCGGCGACCAGCGAGTCCTGCACCGTGCGCAGGTCGGCGAGCAGATGCTCGGGATCGCGGTACGCCAAGTCGGCGTCGCGCGTGCGGGTCGCGGCGATCTTGCGCGCCAGCAGCAGCAGGATGCGGCGGTGCGGCTCCTCGGGGGAGCGCTCGGCGATCTCGGCGGCGGCGTCTTCGTCGGCGGCGCGCAGGCGGTTCCACAGCGCGACGAGGGCGTCGCTGGGCGGGGTGGTCTCGGCATCCAGGGTCAGACCCCGCCCGACGCGTTGCGTCGTGCGCTCCAGGCCCAGGAGCACGTGCTCGCTGGCGATGGCTGCGGCCTTGCGGGTGACCGAGGCCGTGACGAACGGGTTGCCGTCGCGGTCGCCGCCCACCCACGAGCCGACGCGCACGAACGGCTTCACGATCGGAGCGCGCGAACCCGCGTGCTCGCCCTGGAGGACGTCGTCGATGCGGCGGTACACCTGCGGGACCGCCGTGTACAGCGTCTCGTCGAAGACGGCCATGACCGAGCGCACCTCGTCGACGGGCGACGGCTTCTCACGGCGCAGGGGAGCGGTGCGCCAGAGCGTGTCGATCTCTTCGAGCATGCGGCGCTCGGTGCGCCGGCTCTCGGCGGCGTTCTCGCCCGCGGCGTCCCGCTCGCCGAGCAGCTCCGACAGGCGACGGATGCTCGTGGAGATGGCGCGGCGGCGGGCCTCGGTCGGGTGAGCGGTGAACACGGGATGGAAGCGCAGAGCCTGCAGGCGAGCGAGCGCCGTCTCTTCGCCGACCTCGCTGGACAGGCGCTCGAACGCGCTGGCGATGGTGTCGGGGATCCCGCTGCGGGAGGGGCGATCGCCACGCTCGCGCAGCACGCGGACGCGCTGATGCTCCTCGACGAGGTTGACCAGGTGGAAGTACGCCGTGAAGGCGCGCGCCACCTCGTCGGCGCGTTCGATCGACAGGCCATCGGCGATGGCCGCGGCGCGCTCGAACGCCTCGGGTGTCTCGTCTGTGTAGGCCTGGATCGTCGCGGAGCGCAGCCGCTCCACGTCTTCGTACAGTCCGGGGGAGCCGCTCTCTCGCAGCACGCGTCCGAGCAGCGAACCGAGCAGGCGCACGTCGGCACGCATCTGTTCGGGGAGCTCTTGGCCTGCTTCGAAGCGGCCCACGAGGTCGATGGCCTCGGTCGGGGTCAGTTCACGCACACGGCCAAGATTATCGGCGTCGCGTTGCGCGCACGTGACACGGGCACGCGGTGGTACGCGGCCGACGCCGGTGGAGAAGTGGTGCGGTGCTCGCCGCCTCTGCCCGTCGCCGGACAATCTGCGCGGGGGCGCCGGCGGTTCGACGCTATTTGCGCTTTAACGTGGCGACGGCGCGAATGTTTCCGATAGCGCGAGCGGCGCGCAGGGGACCTCGGGAATTCGCCCTCCGCGCACGAGACCCCGGGTATCGCGGACGACGCCGACGCCGAGCCGGCCGCCGCGGCGCGGATTCCCGGCATCCTGAATCGAGCATGGTTCGGCCCAAACGGCGCCCTGGTCGGGGAGGGCGGGGCATACTCGGGTCAGCGGGGCCCCGCGCCCGGTGGATGCCGGACACCGCAGCCCGCGGAAGGAGACGCCGTGAGCGAAGACGCCCTCCGAGACGCCGCCGCGACGATGCACGCGGTGCGTGAGCGCTGCGCGTGGACGCAGCGGATCGGCCATCGAGACCTCGTGCCCTATCTGCTCGAGGAGAGCGCCGAAGTCGTCGATGCGGTGGAGGCCGGCACCCGGGACGATCTGCGGGAGGAGCTCGGTGACCTGCTCTGGCAGGTGCTGTTCCACGCGGAGATCGCGGCGGGCGACCCCGTCGACCCGTTCGACATCGACGACGTCGCCCGCGGGTTGACCGAGAAGATGGTGCGGCGTCATCCGCACGTGTTCGCGGACGCCGTGGCATCCACCCCCGAGGAAGTGCTCGTGCACTGGAACGCCGCCAAGGCCGCCGAGAAACGTTCCCGCACGAGTGTGCTCGACGGGGTCAGCGACCACATGCCGTCGCTCGCGTTGGCGCAGAAGCTCCTGGCCAAGGCGGACCAGGTCGACGTCGCCGCTCCCGCGCACCGGCTTTCCGACCCGACGTCCGAGGCCGAGTTCGGCGATGCGCTGCTCGCCCTGGTGCAGCTCGGACGAACGCGAGGATGGGACGCCGAGCGTGCCCTGCGCGAGCGCCTGCGCGCCCTGCGCGCCGAGGTCCGCGCGGCGGAGGCGAGCCGCGCCGGCCCCGCGCCGAAGTGACGCGCGATCGCCGAGATCATCCCGGAGCGCGGCGCGCAGGACGTCATCTCGGCGATCGCGTGTCATCTCGACGACAGCGCCCCGCACGGGACCACCCGCCCGACCCTGGAACAATGGTGTCGTGGCATCCGTGAACCCGCCGCGCGGCATGCGCGACTTCCTCCCCGCAGACAAGGCCCGTCGCGAGCGCGTGCTCGCCGTCATCCGCGAGCGCTACCGTGCGCACGGCTTCGACGAGATCGAGACCCCGGTCATGGAGGACTACGACCGGCTCCACGCCGGCATCGGCGGCGACAACGAGAAGCTGTCGTTCAGCATCCTCAAGCGGGGGATGGATGCCGAGAGCATCCGTGCCGCGGCGGACGACCCGGCCGCTCTCGCCGACCTGGGCCTGCGCTACGACCTGACCGTGCCGCTCGCTCGCTTCTACGCGACCAACCGTGCGCAGCTGCCGACGGTGTTCCGTGCGATCCAGATAGCGCCGGTCTGGCGCGCGGAACGACCCCAGAAGGGGCGCTACCGGCAGTTCCTGCAGTGCGACATCGACATCATCGGCGATGCGTCCGCACGCGCCGAGGCCGAGTTGATGACCGCGAGCCTCGACGTGCTCGACGCCCTGGGACTCGAGGGCGGTTCGATCCGTGTCAACGACCGCCGCGTGCTCGACGCGATGCTCGACGTCTTCGGCTTCACTCCCGAGGAGCGACCCGGAGTGCTGATCACGATCGACAAGCTCGACAAGGTCGGCCCCTCGGGCGTGGTCGCCGAGCTGCGCGAGCGCGGGGCCGCCGCCGAGGCTGTCGATGCTCTCGCCGCCTACCTGGACCGTCCGGCGGGAACGCCGTCGTTCGACGACGCCGGCATCCGTGCGGCGCTGCCCACCGGCATCCCGGACGACGTCATCGCCCACCTCGTCGCCCTCGGCGAGACCGTCGCCGCCGCACGCGGCGCCGACGCGCCGCTCGTGTTCGACCCGTTCCTCGTGCGCGGCATGGGGTACTACACCGGCACGATCTTCGAGCTGGCCCACCCGAGCGTCGACTACTCGCTCGGCGGCGGCGGACGCTACGACGGCATGATCGGGCGTTTCCTCGGTCAGCAGGTGCCCGCGGTCGGGTTCTCGATCGGTTTCGAGCGGATCGTCGACCTGCTGCCCGACACCGCGGTCCAGGGCGAGCGCTCCGTGGTGCTCGTCCACGACCGCGACGTCCCCCTGGCGCACCTGCTGGCGCTGAAGAGCGGCCTCGTCGCCGACGGCGCGCGCGTTCGCGTCGAGCAACGCGCGAAGAACATGAAGGCGCTGCTGGAACGCTCGGCGGCCGACGGATACGGCGAATTCGCGACGGTGGGTGCCGACACCACTGCGGAGTCGCTGCAGTTCAAGCCGCTGTCGTGACCCGCACGCGTGACCTCACGCGACCGCGCTGATCAGCGCCTCCTCGGAACGCTCGGCGGCGAGCTGCTCCAGACGGGCGCCGGTCACGGCATCGCGCGGAGCGAACCACACCACGCGCGATCCGAGGCCGTCGTCGATCCACAGGCTCGACATCTCGAGGTCGAGTTCGCCCACACCGGCGTGCACGAGATGCTTTACCGCGTTGCGCTCGCCGCCCACGTCGCCGAGGCGCCAGAGCTCGGCGAAGCGGGGTGAGCGGGCTTCGAGGTCGGCGATGAAGCGCTGCCACGACGGCTCCTCGTGGTGCCGCCCGTACGCTGCGCGCAGGCGAGCCGCGATGCGGCGCTGCGCGTGGTCGAGGTCGACGTGCGAGCGCTGCCAGGCGGTGTCGGTGAACAGCAGCACGGCGCAGTTGCGGTCGTCGACGGGCACCGCGTCGAGGTCGTCGAAGAGGTAGCGGTACGAGCGGTTGTACGCGCGGATGTCGAACCGCGCGGTCTGCACCGCCGCCGGGTAGGGGAGGAGCTTCTCGAGCAGGTCGAGGTGCGCCGTGCTGACACATGGACGCGGTTCCCGATCGGGGACGGGCAGGTCGGCGAGGGCGAACAGGTGGTCGCGCTCGTCGTCGCTGAGGCGCAGTGCGCGCGCGATCGCCGCGACGACCTGTGCGGATGCCGCGATCGGGCGCCCCTGCTCGAGCCAGGTGTACCAGGTGAGCCCCACACCGGCGAGCTGTGCCACCTCTTCGCGCCGGAGGCCCGCCACCCGGCGGCGCGAACCGTCGGGCAGGCCGACGTCGGCGGGGCGGAGGCGCGCGCGACGGCTGCGGAGGAAGCCCGCGAACTCGGCGCGGGCATCGTCGGAGCGACTCATGGCATCCCTTCTCTCCCGCGATCCTAAGACGCACCACCGACACGGGCGGGGTGGGAGGGGAGTGCTGCCAGTACCAGGATGAGCACACTCCTGGTACCAGGATGTTGCGCCCTGGATGCTGGCACCATGACCACCTCCGCTCACCCCTCCACCGGTGCCGCTCCGGTGCCGCTGCACCCCGATGAGGTCGAGGTGCCCACCTGGCGTTACCTCGGGTTCCTCCTCGGCCCGGGGGTCGGCACGTTCGCCTTCAACGCGGTCACGGTGATCCTGCCGACGCTGCGAGAACGCTTCGGTGCCGGCGACATCGCCCTCGAACTCGTCATCGCCGGCTACGGCATCCCCTTCGCGGTGCTGCTCATTTTGGGAGGGCGCCTCGGCGACCGCTTCGGCCGCCACCGTCTGTACACGCTCGGCATGGGGCTGTTCCTCGTCTCCGCGATCGCGTGCGCGCTCGCCCCGTCGATCGAGACGCTGATCGTCGCCCGGGTGGTGCAGGGCGTCGGCGCAGCGCTGTGCACCCCGCAGGTGCTGGGCACCATTCAGGCGACCTCCCGCGGCGAGGCACGCACCCGCGCGATCGCCGCATTCGGTGCGAGCGGCGGTGTCGGCGCGGCGGTCGGGCAGGTTGCCGGCGGAGCGCTCGCCTCGCTGTCGTTCGGGCCCGTCGACGGGTGGCGGGCCGTGTTCGTCGTGGTGGCGCTGACGGCGGTCGCCGCGATCGTGTTCGCGCCCCTCGCCCCGCGCTCGCGGGCGCACGAGGTGGTCGCGATCGACTTGGTGGGCACGGCGGCGCTCGGGATCGGGATCCTCGCCGCGTCCGTCGCCCTCACCTTCGGGCCGGCGTGGAACTGGTCGTGGCCCGTCGCGGTCGTCCTGGTGACCGCGGCGATCGCCCTCGTCGGCATGTGGCGGCACCAGGATGCCATCGAGCGCTCCGGCCGCGTTCCGCTCCTTCCCCCGAGCGTGCTGCGTCTGCGGCCGCTGCAGCTCGGCCTGCTCGCGGCGGGGCTGTTCTTCGCCGGGTACTCGGCGTTGCTGTACGTCTTCCCCCGGGCGGTCGAGGCGGGCGGCCTCACCTCGCTGCAGGCGGGCTTGGCGTTGCTGCCCTTCGCGGTGGTGTTCGCCGCGATGTCGCTCCTGGTGGGGCGCATCCAGAGCAGATGGGGCGACACGACTCTCGTCATTGGCGTCGCGGTGCAGATCGTCGCCCTCGTCGCCATGGCGGTCACCCTCTCAGTCGCCTGGGGAAGCGAGATCGGTCTGTGGCTCCAGCCCGCGCTGGTGGTGCTCGGTGCCGGTCAGGCGCTCATCTTCTCGCCCCTGACGCAGTTGGTGGTGCGCGAGGTCCCGGTCGAGGCCGCGGGCCTCTCGGGCGGCATGTTCAGCACCGCGCAGCAACTCGCCCTGTCGTTCGGGGTGATCGTCATCGGCGGAGTGGTGACCCTCACCGGCGCCGCGGGCCGCGACGAGCTCATCGCCGGGCTCATGCTCGACATCGCGCTCGCCGCGGCGGTACTGGCGCTGGCGCTCGTGCTGCGGGCGCGGAGTTCGCGGACGGCGCACTGAGCTCGCGCGCCGGCCTCCGTGCCATGCGCGGCTGACACCGGCGGCGCGAACCAGGCGTCGCACTCCCGGCATCCAGAACACAGGATGCCGGGAGCCCGCCGTCGCCCCTGCGTCACGGTGCGGCCACCCGGTGTTCACCGTCCGCGGGTGTCATCGATGCATGCGTCGTCGTCCGGTCACCCTTACGGCCGCCTCTGCTCTCGCGCTGCTCGGCGCGGGCGCGATGGGTCTTCGCGCCGTCATCACCCGGCAGGCGGAGATCGCCCGACGCCGCATCGGCAAACCGCTGGGGGAGCAGGCGCTCGACGCCGACCGCGTGTGGCGACGCAAGAAGCACCCCGGACGCCCCGTCGAGCTCCTGCTCCTGGGCGATTCGATCGCCGCGGGGCTCGGCGCGGGCCGCCGTCGCGACACGCTGGGGGCGCGGTTGGCGAAGGGCATCGCCCGTGAGCGCGGGCGTCCGGTGCGACTGCGCACCGCTGCCGTGGTCGGCTCCGAGACGTCGGCTCTTCCCGCGCAGCTCGGCTCGCTCCCCGACGGCTATCGCGCCGACATCGCCGTCATCGTCGTCGGCGGCAACGACGTGACGCACCGGGTCCCGGCAGCGCGCGCCGCGGGGCAGCTCGGCGACATCGTGCGGATGCTGCGCTCCGACGGCATCCCCGTCGTCGTGGGCACATGCCCCGACCTCGGCACACTCCGGGCCATCCCCCAGCCGCTGCGAGCGCTCGCCGCCCGGTCGTCGCGGCAGCTCGCGGCGGCGCAGGCTTCTGAGGTGCACCGAGCGGGCGGGCGAGTGGTCGCTCTGGCGCGAGCGGTCGGACCGGTGTTCGCCGAGCGTCCCGAGGAGATGTTCAGCGTCGACCGCTTCCACCCGAGCGCGCTGGGCTACCGGCGCACCGCCGAGGCGCTGCTCCCGGCCGTGCGGGCCGCGCTCGCCGAGGAGCCCGTCGCCAACGGCGTCCGCGGGACGCCGGTTGCCCTTGGGCGCACCAGGGACGGCGCTGGCGGCTGACGGGTGCCTCGGCTGACGCATAGCTCTGCGGCCTAACGTGCCACCCACGCCTCCCGTCGATGTCTTCTTCAGCACCTGGCGCGCCGATCCGGGCACGATCGGCGCGCTGCTCGTGGCATCCATCGCCTACCTGGGGACCGTCGCGCGGATGCGCCGTCGTGGGAAGTCGTGGCCCGTCCGCCGAACGGTCGGCTTCTTCGCGCTCGGGCTCCTGCCGTACGCCGTCATCGAGCTCGGCTTCCTCGGGTCTTACTCATCGGAGCTGCGGTGGGCGTTCTCCACGCGCATCGCGCTGCTCATCTTCGTGATCCCCGCGGGCGTCGCGGCGGGCCGCCCGCTCGACCTCCTCCCCGCGGGGGTGAGGGAACGGCTGCTCGCATCGCGGCTCACGCGCATCCTCGGCAACGCGATGGTCGCGACCATCGTCATCGCGGCGGTGTTCTGTCTGTTCCTCACGCCCCTGGCCGGCATCCTGCGCGTCAATCCCGCAGTGGAGGCGTCGCTCGGGATCGTCGTGCCGCTGGTGGGGCTCGCGATGGTGCTGCCGATGACGGCTCTCGGCGCCGTCCACACCGGGACCTTCATCGCGATCGAGTTCCTGCTGGCCTTCGTGGAACTGCTCATCGACTCGGTCCCGGGCCTGCTGATGCGCCTGAACGACTCCGTGCTCGATCTCGTCCCGGATGCCACGCGGGCGCTGTCGTGGTGGCCCTCGCCCCTGCACGACCAGCACCTCGCGGGCGACATGATCTGGTTCATCGCCGAATTCGCCGACGTGCCCATCCTCGTCATCCTGATGATCCGGTGGATGCGCAGCGACCGCGTCGAGGCGAAGGCGTTCGACGACCTCTCCGACGAGCAGTACGAGGAGATGACGCGCGCGCACCTGCACGGCGAACGGTGATCGCGGCGCCGCCAGGGCGTTGACCCGGCCCCGCCCCGTCGACAAGCTGGCGACGTGCCCACTCCTGACGACGTCGACGCTTTTCTGACCGACACCCTCGTGGGGTCCGACCCGATTCTGGATGCCACCCTGCAGGCGCAGAGCGACGCCGACCTCCCCCCGATCGAGGTCGCCCCGCTGAACGCGAAGTTCCTGCACCTGCTGACCCGCATCGCGGGAGCCCGGCGCGTGCTCGAGATCGGTACGCTCGGCGGGTACTCCACGATCTGGTTCGCCCGCGCGGTGGGTGACGCGGGCCGGGTCGTCACGATCGAGGCCGAGGCGCAGAACGCCGAGATCGCGCGGGGCAACTTTGAGCGCGCGGGAGTCGCCGACCGTGTCGAGGTCGTCGTCGGTCGGGGAGCCGACGTGCTGCCGTCCCTCGAGGGTGGCGAGCCGTTCGACCTCGTCTTCATCGACGCCGACAAGGAATCGAACACCGTCTACCTCGACTGGGCCGCGCGCCTCGGGCGCCCCGGAACCGTCATCGTGCTCGACAACGTCGTGCGCGGGGGAGAGGTCGCCGACGCCGGCACCGGCGATTCGAAGGTGCGGGGCGCCCGCCGGGGCATCGAGATGCTCGGCGCCGATCCCCGGTTCGACGCCACTGCGCTGCAGACCCTCGACCGCAAGGGATGGGACGGCGTCGCCGTGGCCATCGTGGTGGATGCCGTGGCATCCGACTCCCGATGACACGGCGACCCACGGGTGTCGGAGGGGGTCACTAGACTCGTCCCCGGACCGACGACGCTCCACCCTCTTTCACCCAGAACCAACGAGGAGTCCTTCGTGGCACTTATCGAGGCTGTCAACGCGCGCGAGATCCTGGATTCGCGCGGTAACCCGACCGTCGAGGTGGAGGTGCTCCTCGACGACGGAATCGTCCAGCGGGCGGCCGTCCCCTCCGGCGCGTCCACCGGCGCGTTCGAGGCCTACGAGCTGCGCGACGGCGACAAGAGCCGTTACAGCGGCAAGGGCGTGCTGAAGGCCGTCGCCGCGGTCGTCGACGAGCTCGGCCCCCGCCATCGAGGGCGTCGAGGCCAGCGAGCAGCGCATCATCGACGAGATCCTCATCGAGACCGACGGCACCGAGAACAAGTCGCGCACGGGCGCCAACGCCATCCTCGGCGTCTCGCTCGCCGTGGCCAAGGCCGCCGCCGACAGCGCCGACCTGCCGCTGTTCCGTTACCTCGGCGGCCCCAACGCACACCTGCTGCCCGTTCCCCTCTTCAACGTCATCAACGGTGGCGAGCACGCCGACAACGGCATCGACTTCCAGGAGTTCTTCCTGGCACCCATCGGCGCCGAGACCTACGGCGAGTCGCTGCGCTGGGGCACCGAGGTCTACCACGTCCTCAAGGGCGAGCTGAAGTCCGCGGGCTACAACACCGGCCTCGGCGACGAGGGCGGCTTCGCCCCCGACCTGCCCAGCAACCGCGAGGGCCTCGACTTCCTCATCCGCGCGATCGAGAAGGCCGGCTTCACCCCCGGCAAGGAGATCGCGGTCGGCCTCGACGTCGCCGCCACCGAGTTCTACAAGGACGGCGTGTACACCGTCGAGGGCAAGCAGTGGAGCGTCGACACGCTCGTCGACTACTTCGCCGACCTCGTCGCGAACTTCCCGATCGTCACGATCGAGGACGCGCTCGCCGAAGACGACTGGGACGGCTGGAAGAAGCTGACCGATGCCATCGGCTCCAAGGTGCAGCTCGTCGGCGACGACCTGTTCGTCACCAACCCGAAGCGCCTGCAGCAGGGCATCGACCTCGGCGTCGCCAACTCGCTGCTCGTCAAGGTCAACCAGATCGGCACGCTGAGCGAGACCCTGGACGCCATCGCGCTCGCGACCCGCTCGGGCTACACCTCGATGCTGTCGCACCGTTCGGGTGAGACCGAAGACACCACGATCGCCGACCTCGCCGTCGCCGTGAACGCCGGCCAGATCAAGACCGGTGCCCCCGCGCGCAGCGAGCGCGTCGCGAAGTACAACCAGCTGCTCCGCATCGAAGAAGAGCTCGGCGACGCCGCGGTCTTCGCGGGCCGCTCGGCGTTCCCCCGCTTCAAGGGCTGATCGTCCGACCACGGGAGGGGGAGCCGGAAGGCTCCCCCTCCTTCGTCGTCTCGCGGGGCGGCTGAGCGGATGCCACGGATCCGGCGCGTCCCCGTGGACGTCCGTCGACGCGACGTAGACTCGCGTGCGCCCGGTACACCCGTGCACGAATCGAAGGGAGCAGGCGTGGAACGACCGACTCTGCCTCCCCGTCGGCCCGTGGCATCCGCAACCCCCGACGCCCAGCAGAAGGGGAAACGCTCCTCCTCCGCGCGGCCCGCTCGCGCGCCGCGGCGGGCAGCGCCCGAACGCCGCGTCGACGTGCGCGACTGGCTGGCCCGCGTCCGCGTCTCGGGCTTCGTGGTCATCATGCTGGGTCTCGTCGTGTTGGGCACCTTCGTGCTCGTGCCCACGGTCGGGACGTACATGGATCAGCGGCAGCAGATCCAGGCTCTGCAGAGCGCGGTCAAGATCAGCCAGTCCGAGGTGGAAGACCTGCAGATGCAGCGCGACCGGTGGTCCGATCCTGCGTACATCCGCACGCAGGCGCGTGAGCGGCTCGGATACACCTTCCCCGGCGAGATCGTCTACCTCATCGACAACGACCTGCCCGCCTCGTCCACACCGCAGGAACAGGACGACGTCAGCGACGAGGTCGGCCAGACGCGTACCGATTGGATGGCACAGCTCGTCCGCTCGGTGGCGGCGTCCGGCGCCGCGCAGGTCGCGACGCCCACGATCGGCGTGCCCGATCCGACCCCGGCGTCGCAGACCCCGGCGGGCTGAGCGCGGAGCGTTCTCGCGCACGGGAGCACGCCTGGGGACCGTAGTGTCCGCCTCTGCGTCGGCCTTCGCCACCCCCTCGGCGAACGACGAGGGCGGCCGGGTACCCTGAAAGCGATGACTACCGCAACGCTTCCCCCCGCATCCGACGCCGATCTCGCCGTTCTGCAGGCGCAGCTCGGTCGCGTTCCGCGCGGAGTCGTCGGCATCGCCGCGCGGTGCGTGTGCGGGAACCCGACGGTGGTGGCGACCTCGCCGCGCCTCGACGACGGCAGCCCGTTCCCCACCTTCTACTACCTCACCCACCCCGCCGCGACCGCGGCGATGTCGGTGCTCGAGGCGGGCCACGTCATGAAGGAGTTCTCGGACGAGCTCGCCGAGAGCGAGGAGCTGCAGCAGCAGTACCTCGCCGCCCACGAGGCGTACCTGCGCGATCGCGCCGCGTACGGCGAGCCCGACGAGATCGCCGGCATCTCCGCCGGGGGCATGCCCACCCGCGTGAAGTGCCTGCACGCCCTGGCGGGTCATGCACTCGCGGCAGGACCCGGCGTCAACCCGATCGGCGACCGTGCTCTCGAGCGCGGAACGTGGTCGCCTCAGCGCTGTCAGTGCGAGAGCCCTGGGATCGACGCATGAAGCGCGTCGTCGCCGCCGTGGCATCCGTCGTCCTCGTGGCGGTGCTGACGGGCGCGACGGCGACCCCCGCGGCGACCGCTGCGCCCCAGGCCCCGGCAGGTCCGGTCGCCGAGGATCCGACGGACTCGGTCCGCGCGGCGGAGTACTGGCTGGACCAATACGGTGTGCGCGAGGCGTGGAAGACCACGCGCGGTGCCGGGCAGAAGATCGCCATCATCGACACGGGCATCGGGCGCGGCCCCACCGAGTTCAGCGGCGCCGTGGTCGGCGGCACCGACGTGTCCGGAGTGGGCTCCTCCGACGGGCGCACGCCGGTCGGCGCGGTGGATGCCAATCATGGCAGCTGGGTCGCCTCGCTCGCCGCCGCCCGCGGCACCGGCAACGGCCGCGGCATGATCGGCGTCGCACCCGAGGCGGAGCTGCTGTCGATCTCCGTCGGCTTCGGAGCAACGACGTCGAAGCCGTTCACCGAGCAGATCGCCGAAGCGATGAGATGGGCCGTCGACAACGGCGCGACCGTCATCAATCTCTCGCTCACGACGAACACCCTCGACTGGGACCGGAGCTGGGACGAGGCGTTCGAGTACGCCTTCGACAAGAACGTCGTCGTGGTGGTGGCTGCCGGCAACCGCGGCAGCGGCACCGATCGGGTCGGCGCCCCCGCCACGATCCCCGGCGTCTTGGCCGTGGGCGGTGTCGATCCGAGCGGCACGGCGAGCAACAGCGCCTCGACGCAGGGCATCACCATCGGCCTCTCCGCACCCAGCGAGCGGTTGATCGGCGTCTCGGCCGACGGGGCCCTCGTGCAGTGGAACGGCACCAGCGGTGCTGCCCCCATCGTCGCCGGGATCGCCGCCCTGGTGCGTGCAGCTCACCCCGAACTCGACGCGAACAACGTGCTGAACCGCCTCATCCAGACGGCGAAGCCCGCCGCCGGAGCGTCGACCAAGCCCGACAAGCTGTACGGCTACGGGCTGGTGGATGCCGCCGGCGCGGTGTCGACGAGCGCGGTCGCCGCCGTCACCGAGAACCCCCTCGGCAGTCTCACGGAGTGGATCCGCCTGTATCGCCGAGCGGATGCCGAGCCCGCGCCCGAGCCGAGCGCGAGCCCGGTGACCATCCCGCCCCTCCCGCCCGTGGAGTCGGCGCCCCACGCGAGTTCGCCTCTGCTGCCGTCGCGCGATAGCGTGCTCTACGGGTCGTTGCCGCTCGGCGCTGCCACGCTGGCCGCTATAATGGTTGCGCTCGGCGTCAGTGCTGCTGCCCGGCGATCCCGACAGGCGCGCACCTCCCGCGAGCCGAGCCGCATCACTAACGAGGAGTCCCTCCCATCGTGACCACTACCGTGCCCAGAATCCTCATCGTCGGTGGGGGCTACGCAGGTTTCTACACCGCGTGGAAGCTCGAGAAGCTCCTCGGCCGTAGCGAAGCTGACGTCACGCTCGTCGACCCGCTGCCGTACATGACGTACCAGCCGTTCCTCCCCGAGGTCGCCGCCGGCGAGATCGAGCCCCGCCACGTCGTGGTGGGCCTTCGTCGCCACCTCAAGCGCACCACGGTCATCGCGGGCAAGGTCACGGGTATCTCGCACGCGACCAAGACGGCGACGATCACGCCCATCGCCGGCGACGAGACCTTCGAGCAGGCCTACGACCAGATCGTGGTGACCGCCGGCGCCGTCTCGCGCACGTTCCCCATCCCGGGAATCGCCGACAACGCCATCGGCCTCAAGACCATCGAAGAGGCCGTCGCGATCCGCGATCGTCTCACCTCGAACTTCGACAAGGCATCGGTGCTCCCGGCCGGTCCCGAGCGTGACCGCCTGCTGACCGTCGTGGTCGTCGGCGGCGGCTTCGCCGGTATCGAGGTCTTCGCCGAGCTCCGCGCCTACGCGTCGTCGCTGCTGAAGCAGTACCCGACGCTGTCGTTCGACGACACCCACTTCCACCTCATCGAGGCGATGGGCCGCATCATGCCCGAGGTGTCGCAGAAGACGAGCGAGTGGGTGCTCGCCGACCTGGCGAAGAAGGGTGCGTTCGTGCACCTCGACACGCAGGTCAAGGGCGCCGTCGACGGCATCGTCGAGCTCTCCACGGGCGAGCAGCTGCCGACCGACCTCATCATCTGGACCGCCGGCGTCATGGCGAACCCCACCGTCGTCCGCGGCAGCGACCTGCCCGTCGAGGAGCGCGGTCGTATCCGCACCCGCCCCGACCTGCGCGTCGGCACCGACGAAGACATCGTCGAGGGCGCCTGGGCCGCCGGTGACGTCTCGGCCGTTCCCGACCTGTCGGGTGGCGGCGTGGGCGGTTTCTGCGTTCCGAACGCTCAGCACGCGGTGCGTCAGGGCAAGCTCATGGCCAAGAACATCGTGGCGGTTCTGCGCGGCGAGGAGCCCAAGCAGTACTTCCACAAGAACCTCGGTGCCGTCGCCGGCCTGGGCCTCTACAACGGCGCGTTCCAGTCCGGCAACATCGCCTTGACCGGTTTGATCGCCTGGTTCGCGCACCGCGGTTACCACGGTCTGGCCATGCCCACGTGGGAGCGCAAGTTCCGGGTCATCGGCGACTGGGTGCAGAACTTCGTGCACGGCCGCGAGGTCGTCTCGCTCGAAGCGGTGCAGCAGCCCCGCGCCGCGTTCGAGGAGTTCGCCGCCCGCCCGCGTCCGGCGGCCCCCGCCGCCGACGCGCCGGCCCCGGCTTCCGCCGACAAGAAGGCCGAACCGGTCGCCGCGAAGTAATCGCGTCATCCGAAGACCCCCGCGCCCGGGTGGGTGCGGGGGTCTTCGCGTCCGCGCGTGCTGTCCCGTCAGCCTCTTCCGGCATCAACGTGCCCTCCAGGGTGGCGGGGAGCTGCCGGGACATCGTCGGCGCGGGAGGACCGGCAGACCTCTCGACGTCACGCTCCGGGCGGGCGATGATCCCGAGCCCACCGCGATACGGTGGAGCGACGGGCCCCCGTAGCCCAATGGCAGAGGCAGGCGACTTAAAATCGCTTCAGTGTGGGTTCGAGTCCCACCGGGGGTACAGCACGCACACCACCGTGCCGCGCTCTGTCGCCGGCTCGATCCGGATCCCCTGGGAGTCCATACCACCGCCCGGTCGCAGCTCGACCCGGTCGTTAGACTGAGGGGAATCTCGCGAACGGAAGTGTGGGGACTTATGTGGGAGTGGCTCGTACCGGTCCTTGTGATCGTCGGCATCCTGGTGATCGCCGGGATCTATCTCTGGGCCACCTACAACGCCCTGGTCGCCCTCAACGTTCGCGTCGACGAAGCCTGGAGCGACATCACGGTGCAGCTCAAGCGCCGTGCTGACCTCCTTCCCAATCTCATCGAGACGGTGAAGGGATACGCGGCGCACGAGAAGGCCGTGTTCGAGAACGTCACCCGAGCCCGCGCCGAGACACTGTCGGCCCAGAGCCCCGCCGAGGCCGGTGTCGCCGAGGGACACATGCAGCAGGCGCTCAAGTCGCTGTTCGTCGTCGCCGAGGCGTACCCGCAGCTTCAGGCGAGCCAGAACTTCCTCCAGCTCCAGCACTCCATCGTCGACACCGAAGACAAGATCCAGGCGTCGCGGCGGTTCTACAACGGCGGTGTACGAGAGCTGAACACCAAGATCAAGGTGTTCCCCAACAATCTGTTCGCCCGCCAGCTCGGCTTCCATGAGCGGGAGTTCTTCGAAGTCGTCGACGGTGCCGCGATCGCGGAACCACCTCGCGTGCAGTTCTGATCGAACGCCCCCTCCGCTGCGGCGGAGGGGGCGCGTCAGTTCGCCCGACCGTCGGGGTGGTCGTGTCTCTCGGCCGCGAGAGCGCCGGCGATGGCGTCCGACGCGTCGCCCCAGCGTGCGACCGTGACGCGGTCGAGGCCCTGCCACCGCGCAGCCGAGAGCAGCTCCGCGGCGACACGGTCGGCGGCATCCGGCGGTGCCCCCCGCTCCCACCATGCCGACTGCACGCGCAGGGCGCTCGACGCGCGGTCGGCCTTGAGGTCGAGCCGGCCCACGACGTCGTCGCCGATCAGAACCGGCAGCGAGTAGTAGCCGAACCGGCGTCGGGGCGCGGGCGTGTAGATCTCGATGCGGTAGTCGAAATCGAAGAGGCGCTCGGCGCGGTCGCGGTACCAGACCACGGGGTCGAACGGGGTGAGCAGAGCCGCGGCGTCTACCCGGCGCGGGCGCGCCGCCTCGCGATGCAGCCATGCCTTCGCCGGGCGGCCGGCGATCTGCCACCCGTCGACCTCGACCGGGATCAGTTCTCCCGCGTCGACCAGCTGGCGGATGCCGGCGAGCACCGCCGGACGGTCGCGGATGCGCCAGTAGTCGGCGAGATCGGATGCCGTGGCGACGCCGTAGGCGAGAGCCGCCCGCCGCGTGAGCTCGGTGATCGCCTCGGCGCGGGGAACCGTCGTTTCGAGCGCGGGGGCCGGCAGCACGTCGGACGCGAGGGCGTATCGGCGCTCGAAGCCCCGCCGCCCGGCGATCGCCACCTCGCCGAACAGCCAGAGGCGCTCGAGACCGTTCTTGACATCGTCCCAGCCCCACCACGAGCCGCGTGACCCGCTGCGAGCGTCGTGGTCGATCTCGGCCGGGCGCAGCGGCCCGCGGGCGGCCAACTCATCGCGGAGCCACTGCAGCAGGGGCGCGTTGGCTTCTGCCCACGCGTCGCTGCCGTACTTGCGGCGCAGGTCGTCGCGGCGGAATTGCAGGAGCGGCCAGTCGTCGACCGAGACGAGCGACGCCACGTGCGCCCACGACTCGACCCACGTCGGTCGACGCGAGAAGGCGAGACGGTCGAGCAGAGCGGTGTCGTACGCTCCCAGACGGGCGAACAGCGGCATGTAGTGGGAGCGCGCGAAGACGTTGACCGAATCGATCTGCAGGACGCGCATGCGGCGCAGCGCGGCGGAGATCTGCCGCGTTCCGACCGCCTCGGGGCGCGGCCGCGCGAATCCCTGAGCGGCGAGGGCGATGCGGCGCGCCTCGGCACGGCGCAAGGTCGAGGTCATGTCCTTCACGCTAGCCGCGACCCCCGACATCGGCCCGCGAACGACGATGCCGAAGGGCGGCGGTAGGCTGGCGGGATGAGTGGCGCCGATCCCGAACCCCGCGGATCGTTGCTCGACGCCCTGAGGCGGCGTACCGTCTCGAGCGACCTGCAGCCGCCGATCCCACCGGCGCTGCGCCAGGCCACGGCCTACGCCTGGCGCCTGCTGGTCATCGCGGCGGCTCTCGCCGTCGTCGTCTTCCTGGTCATCCAGTTGAAGTTGCTCGTCATCCCGCTGCTGGTGGCGATCCTCGTGACAGCGCTGGTATGGCCGGGCTTCTCGTTGCTCATCCGTCATCGCTGGCCGCGGTGGCTGGCCATCGTTGTGACGGTGCTCGGCACCATCGCGATCATCACGGGCCTCATCTGGCTCGCCGTCTGGCAGATCACCCGTGAGTTCGGGTCCGTACGCGTGCGCACCACTCAGGCCGTCGAGCAGTTCCGGCAATACCTCATCGACGGCCCGCTGCACCTCAGCTCGCGACAGATCGACGACGGTCTGCAGCAGGCGGGCACGTTCCTGCAGCAGCAGGCGGAGGTGCTGTGGACCGGCGCCCTGGCGATCGGCACGACGCTCGGCCACGTCGGTGCGGGACTGCTGTTGACCCTCTTCATCCTCCTGTGCCTGCTGGCCGACGGCGGGGGCATCTGGCGGTGGACGACGCGGCTGTTCCCGCGCGCCGCTCGCCCCGCGGTCGACGGCGCCGGCCGCGCCGGCTGGCGAACGGTCAAGAGCTACGCGCGCACACAGCTGCTCGTCGCCACGATCGACGCGATCGGCATCGGCCTCGGTGCCTTCCTCCTCGGCGTCCCGCTGTCGATCCCCATCGGGGTCCTCGTCTTCCTCGGCGCTTTCATCCCGTTCGTGGGCGCGGTCGCCACCGGTGCCCTCGCCGTGTTCATCGCGCTGGTCTACAACGGCCCGCTGATCGCCCTGTTCATGCTCATCGTCGTGCTCGCGGTGCAGCAGATCGAAAGCCACATCCTGCAGCCCATCCTCATGGGATCGGCGGTCAAGGTGCACCCGCTCGCGGTCGTCCTCGTCGTCGCCGGCGGCGCGATGGTGGGGGGCATCGCCGGCGCCCTCTTCGCGGTTCCCCTCGCGGCGTTCGTCAACGTCGTGTCCGTCTACCTCAGCCAGAAGGCGTGGCAGCACGAGGGCGAAGCCCTGGCATCCCGAGATCTCATCTGGCAGACCGTTCCGCGCAACCGCGCAAGGAGATCATGAACGACACTCCCACCCTGGCCGAGTTCGAGGATGCCGCGCAGGCTCTGCGCGGCATCATCACGCGCACCCCGCTCGACGAGTCGCTCCACCTCAGCGAGCTGCTCGGCGCGCCGGTCAACCTGAAGCTCGAGAACCTGCAGCGCACGGGATCGTTCAAGATCCGCGGCGCCACGTATCGTCTGTCGCGCCTCACCGCCGACGAGCGAGCGCGCGGTGTGGTCGCCGCCTCGGCCGGCAACCACGCACAGGGAGTCGCTCTCGCCGCGCAGCAGCTGGGCATCGCCGCCACCATCTTCATGCCGCTCGGCGTTCCGGTGCCGAAGCTGCTGGCCACTCGCGGCTATGGAGCCGAAGTGATCCTCGAGGGCGCGACCGTCGAGACCCCGCTGCGCCTGGCCGCCGAGTTCGCCGAGCGCACCGGTGCCGTGCTGATCCACCCCTTCGACCACCGCGACATCGTCGTGGGGCAGGGCACCCTCGGTCTCGAACTCGTCGAAGACATGCCCGACCTCGAGACCGTCATCGTCGGCATCGGCGGGGGAGGGCTCGCGGCCGGCGTCGCCGCGGCCGTCAAAGCGCGTGCCGCCGCCGAGGGACGCGAGGTGCGCATCATCGGCGTGCAGGCCCACAACTCCGCGGCGTACCCGTCGTCGCTCGCCGCGGGCTACCCCATGCAGGTCGAGACGACACCGACGATCGCCGACGGCATCGCGGTCGCCCGACCCGGCGACCTGCCGTTCGAGCTCATCCGTCAATACGTCGACGAGGTGGTCACCGTCACCGAAGACGACATCGCCCGCGCGCTCCTCGTGCTCCTCGAGCGCGCCAAGCAGGTCGTCGAGCCCGCCGGTGCCGTCGGCGTCGCCGCCATCCTGGCCGGGAAGATCGCGGTCAGCGGCCCTACGGTGACGATCCTCTCGGGGGGCAACATCGATCCGCTGCTGCTGCAGCGGGTGGTGGCGCACGGTCTCTCGGCATCCGGTCGCTACATGTCGCTGCGCATTCCGCTACCCGATCGTCCGGGCCAGCTCGCCCGCGTGTCGGAGCTCCTGGCCGGCGTCGGCGCGAACGTGATCGAGGTGCTGCACACCCGTCATGGGCAGGGCCTGCAGATCAGCGAGGTGATCCTGCAGCTGAGCGTCGAGACGCGGGGCGCCGAACACCGCGCGCTCGTCATCGAGACGCTCGAAGAAGCCGGGTTCGTCGCGACCGTCGTTCCCGACTGACAGCGTCGTCCGTCGACCGGTGCGCGAGTCGTGTACCGGGGTGGTGTCGTGCGCCGACGGGCCGGTCCTGCTCGGATCACTACCGGACGATGGTTCGGGGTGGTGACGCGCGCCGGCGGGCCGGTCCTGCTCGGGCCACTACCGGACGATGGTTCGGGGCGGATTCGGGCGTTCGGGGCGGGAGATTCTCGCCCCGAGTGGCGAAATGCGCCCCAAACCGGAGAGCCTGCGCCGGCCGGGCGCGAGCCCTGCGCCGGCCGGGCCCGAGACGCCCTGCGCCGGCCGGGCGCGAGCCCTGAGCGGGCCGGGCCCGAGACGCCCTGCGCCGGCCGGGCCCGAGACGCTCTGCGCCGGCCGGGCCCAGGGCACCACACGCGGGCCACGCCCAGGACGACACGCGCCAGCGAAGCCCGATGCGCCAACCGGAGGGGCGGGGACCTGGTGCGCGTCTGGCCGACGCCGGAGGCCACTCGCCAGGGCAACGGAAACGCCGCGAGCCGCCCACCCGGCATCCGGGGAGCGGCTCGCGAAGCGTGCGGGGGGTTACTGGCCCGAGTACGTCTCGACCTTGACGATCTCGACCGAGATCTGCTTTCCGTTCGGCGCGGTGTACGAGCCCTTGTCGCCCTCCTTGAGGCCGAGGATGGCGGCGCCGAGCGGCGACGCCTCGCTGTACACGTCGAGCTCGGAGTCTGCGGCGATCTCGCGATTGCCGAGCAGGAACTTCTCTTCGCCACCGGCGATCACCGCGGTCACGACGGTGCCCGATTCGACGACGCCGTGGCTCTCGGGCGCCTCGCCCACCTTGGCATCCTTCAGCAGCTGCTGGAGCGTGCGGATACGCGCCTCCTGCTTGCCCTGCTCGTCTTTCGCGGCGTGGTAGCCGCCGTTCTCTTTGAGGTCGCCCTCTTCGCGCGCGGCCTCGATGCGCTTCGCGATCTCTTCGCGACCCGTGGTCGAAAGGTGCTCCAGCTCGTTGTGGAGGCGGTCGTAGGCGTCTTGCGTGAGGAACGTCACCTGAGCGTCGTTGGACACGGTTACTCCTTCGTCGAGGCGCAGACGGCGGTCGATGCGAGCCGTCGGCGGGGGATATGTCGAACGCCCCGGCATCGAGCCGGGGCGCGTCGTGATTCGGCGAGTTTACGGCACCCAGCAGGCGTTGACAAAACCCGTCGTCGCCAGCGACAAGGTGGGAATGGTCTCGGTGAAGGCACGTGAATGCTCGTCGGATGCCGGGTACTCCACGACCCGCCAGCCCACGGTGCCGTGCTCCTCGTCGCGGGCTTCGAGGGCGCAGGCGACCGGCCGGCCCACGGGTGCGGTGATCTGGAACGTCGCAGACACGGAGCGGTCGTCGTTCACGGTGAACCCGGTGTCGGTCGCGGTCACCGACGCCGCGCTGCCGGCGACGGTCGTCCACCCGAGGTACCCGATCGCGCCGAGCGCGAGCACGGCCACGATCGTCCACCCCAGCAGTCGCCGCCGCGGCGAGCGCGTGCGCCCATAGCGATCGTCGAGCTGGGCCTGCGTCGTCATGGTCTCTCCGGGCTTTAGGCTGGAGTTCCAGGCTACGCGCTTCCGCCCGGACCGAAGGACTCCATGTTTCCCGTGATCGTCGCTCTCGCGACCACGCCCTCCCCGGCCACCACTCCCGACGAGTCCATCGTCACGCCCGGTCCGCTCGGCTTCGCCGCCATCGCGTTCATCGGGGTCGCCGTGTTCCTGCTGGTGTGGGACATGCTGCGCCGCATCCGTCGCGCGCGCTATCGCGAAGAGGTGAACGCCGAGCTGGATGCCGAGGAGCAGGCGCGCGCAGCCGCCGCGGGTGGCGAGACCGACGACGACATCGACCCGACCACGCGCCGCAACTGACGTCGCCGCGACGGGCCGGCCTCTCGCGCGTCGGACACCGGCGCGCCGCAGCTGACGTCGCCGCGGCGGGCCGGCCTCTCCCGCGTTCCGCCGGGTGCCGGCGCGGGTGCGGCGATGGTGGCGAGGTAGGCCCGTCGTCAGCCGCCGTGATACGCCGGCCGCAGGGCGATCAGCAGGCACGCCGTCCAGTGGCAGAGGAACGCCAGCACGGTGCACACGTGGAAGATCTCGTGGAAGCCGAAGTGCCCCGGCCACGGATTGGGCTTCTTCAGGGCGTAGATGATGGCCCCGGCCGTGTAGAGCAGGCCGCCGACGACCACGAGCACCATCATCGCGACGTTCGCGGCGAGCAGGTCGCCGAGGTACATCACCGCGGCCCAACCGAGGGCGAGGTACAGCGCGACGTAGAGCCAGCGGGGGGCGTTGATCCAGAACACCCGGAACAAGATGCCGAGCACCGCGCCGCCCCAGACGATCGACAGCAGCAGCACGGTCTGGGGCGTGGGCAACGCGAGCACCGCTATCGGCGTGTACGTGCCCGCGATGAGCAGCAGGATGTTCGCGTGGTCGATCCGCTTCAACACCGCGCGTGTCGTCGGCTTCCAGTGGAACCGGTGGTACAGCGCGGAGTTGCCGAACAACAGCATGGACGTCGCCATGAACACCGCCGACGCCCATCTGGCCGGACCGCCCTGCGCGAGCGCGATGAGGACGATCCCCGCGGCGATCGCCACCGGGAACGTGCCCGCGTGGATCCACCCGCGCCAGGTCGGCTTGAGCTCGACCGCCGCGCCCGCCGCTCCCGCTTCGAGCAGGGGCAGCTGAGGCATCTCGGGGCCGTCGGCAGGGGTCGGACGTGTCACCCTTCGACACTACGTCCGCTCCCATGCTCGCGGGGGAACATGGCGGTCGCGCTTTCCCTCCGCTCAGCGAACGGCACCCGAACCCGCGGCGTCGTCCCGGGTGCGACGCGGTAGCGTAGGCGGGTGGCGCGCGTGTGGAAGAACGAGGGGCGGGGTCCCCTGTACCGTCTCTACATCTCGCGCCTGCGTCGGCGCATGCCGGCGACCGTTCCGCACCACGTCGCGATGATGATCGACGGCAACCGGCGGTGGGCGCGTCAACTCGGCTACGACAGTGCCGCCCACGGCCACCGCGCGGGCGCCGCCAAGATGCACGAGTTCCTGCGGTGGTGCGACGACCTCGGCATCGAGGTCGTGTCGCTCTACCTGCTCTCGAACGACAACCTCGTCAAGCGCGACAGCAAGGAGCTGCAGGACCTGCTCGAGATCATCGCCGAGCTCGCCCGCGAGCTCTCGCACGAGCCCGACTGGCGGGTCAAGCACGTGGGTCGGTCGCACGATCTGCCGCCGGCGCTGACGGAGGTGCTCGACGAGGTCACCGAGCGCACCCGCGGTCACAAGGGCCTCCACGTGAACCTGGCGGTCGGGTACGGGGGTCGCAGCGAGATCGTGGATGCCGTGCGCTCCATCATCGCCAAGCACGACGAGTCGGGCGGCTCGCTCGAAGAACTCGCCGCCAGCCTCACTCCGGAGCAGATCGGCGAACACCTCTACACGGGCGGCCAGGCTGACCCCGACCTCGTCATCCGGACGTCGGGCGAGCAGCGCCTCAGCGACTTCCTGCTCTGGCAGTCGGCGCATTCCGAGTTCTATTTCGTCGAGGCTCTCGGTCCCGATCTGCGCGAGGTCGATTTCCTGCGCGCCATCCGTGACTTCGCCGCACGCGACCGGCGGTTCGGCCAGTAGATCGGTCGGCGCTCGCGGCGGCGGTGGCGTCGAGGTGCTCCGTCCCACGGGCCCGCGAACGGGGGAGGGGCGGTCGCAGGGCACGCTCGATGCGCCGCGGGCAGACAGGTTCAGACGTCCGTGTCGCGGTCGGCGGCGCGGCGGGGGCCGTGAGTGTGTCGGTGGGGCCGAGTCGCGGAGCGCGGCATCCGAACTATCCGGTGACCCCCCGACCGCGTGAACGCGCTGTTCACGAACTCGTCATATTCGCGGCGTGTTAACGACCCTCGGGGTCGTCGCGGCGTCGTACGGTGATGACATCGGACACGGAGTCCGATCGAGTCGGCCTTCGGATTGCGACTCGTGACCCACAGGTCGACTCGTGACAACCGGGTGCTGCACCCGGGTCGGGAGTGGGTTGTGACTGCACGAGCACCGTACGACCAGCGTCACGTCGTCGAGAGCGCCGAGTCCGAAGCGAGCACCGATGCGGCGCTTCGCACATACGTCCTGGACACCTCTGTCCTCCTGAGCGACCCCCGAGCGTTCTTCCGCTTCGCGGAGAATTCGGTGGTGATCCCCGTCGTGGTGATCATGGAGCTCGAGGGCAAGCGTCACGACCCCGAGATCGGGTATTTTGCTCGACAGGCCCTGCGCCACCTCGACGAGCTCCGTATCGAGCACGGCCGTCTCGACTTCCCGGTCCCCGTCGGCAACGACGGCACCCTCCGTGTCGAACTCAACAACACCGACCCGGGGGTCCTGCCGTCGGGCATGCGCACGGGAGGCAACGACAGTCGCATCCTCGCTGTCGCGATGAACATCGCCACGGACGGCGCCGAGGTCACCGTGGTCTCGAAGGACCTTCCGATGCGCGTGAAAGCGGCATCCCTGGGTCTGAACACCGAGGAGTACCTCGCCGAGCAGGCGATGGACTCGGGGTGGACAGGGATCGCCACGATCGACGTCTCGGGCGACGACCTCGCCGACCTCTACGAGACCGAGGTCGCGGTGAGCGAGGCGGTGGCGGGGATGCCGGTCAACACGGGCCTCGTCATCCACTCGGAGCGCGGATCGGCTCTCGGCCGGGTGACCGGCAAGGGGCAGTTCCGGCTCGTCCGCGGAGACCGGGAGGCCTTCGGTCTGCACGGACGCTCCGCGGAGCAGCGCATCGCCCTCGATCTGCTGCTCGACCCCGAGGTCGGCATCGTCTCGCTCGGCGGGCGGGCCGGCACCGGCAAATCGGCGCTCGCACTGTGCGCCGCGCTCGAGGCGGTGCTGGAGCGCCAGCAGCAGAAGAAGATCATCGTGTTCCGGCCGTTGTTCGCCGTCGGCGGGCAGGAGCTGGGCTATCTCCCCGGCGATCAGGCCGAAAAGATGGGGCCCTGGGGTCAGGCGGTCTTCGACACCCTCGGATCGGTCGTCTCGGGCAACGTGCTCGAGGAGGTCCTGGCCCGCGGGATGCTCGAGGTGCTGCCGCTGACGCACATCCGCGGTCGCTCGCTGCACGACGCGTTCGTCATCGTCGACGAGGCCCAGTCGCTGGAGCGGAACGTGCTGCTGACGGTGCTCAGCCGTATCGGGCAGAACTCCCGCGTCGTGCTGACCCACGACGTCGGACAGCGCGACAACCTGCGCGTCGGTCGTCACGACGGGGTCGCGTCGGTCATCGAGACGCTGAAGGGGCACGGGCTGTTCGGGCACGTCACCTTGACCCGCTCCGAGCGCTCCGCCATCGCCGCGCTCGTCACCGACCTCCTGGAGGCCGGCGAGCTGTCATAGCGCCGAGGTGGGGGAAGGGCCGGGATGTGGCATCCCGGCCCTTCCTCTTGCTGCGGATGCGGGCTCGGGCGCACGGCTCCGTCGCCGTCGTAGACGGGATCGGAGCGGCGGGCGCGAGTGGCGGGAGGTGTCCGTCGAAGGCCGTCTGCCGACGTCGCTCGCGCGCGTTCCGCCTACATGAGAGGTTTCTCATGTTCGGCTCCCCGGCTTCTCACAAACGACCGCCATTGTTGATTCTGTCGGCGAGGGAAACCTCGTCACCGCCTCGGCGGTTCCCCCATGGAAACAAGAGAACACGTCACGCGCAGGTCACCGCTCTTCGGGTGAGCCGGAAGACCACCGGACGCGTCTCCCTGAAAACCCCCGGTTCCCCCCGCCGGGGGTTTTTCGGGTCTTCGAGGTCGTCGTCACTCCCAGCGGTAGCCGGCGCCGCGAACGGTGACGATATGGCCGGGCCCCACCTTCGCGCGCAGGTACCGCACGTACACGTCGACGACGTTCGATGACGGGTCGAAGTCCATTCCCCAGACGCGGCTGAGCAGCTGCTCGCGGCTGAGCACTTGACCGGCGTGGCGCAGGAACTCCTCGGCCAGCGCGAACTCGCGGGCACTCAGGTCGATCTCCCGCGAGCCGACCGTGGCGCGCCTCGCCAGTACATCGAGCGTGACGTCGCCGTGGCCGATGGTCATCGTGCCGACGGTGACCGGTTCGCGCAGCCGCGAGCGCACGCGGGCGAGCAGCTCGTCGAATTTGAAGGGCTTCGCGACGTAGTCGTTCGCGCCGGCGTCGAGTCCGTCGACGGTGTCGCGCGTGCTCGTGCGGGCGGTCAACATGATGACCGGCAGCGACGAGCCCTGGCCCCGGAGACTGCGCAGCACTTCGAAGCCGTCGAGCGAGGGCAGCCCGACGTCGAGCAGCACCAGATCGACCTCGCCCGAGAGGGCGGTCTCGAGCGCGTCGGCGCCGTCGTCGACGATCAGCGTCTGATAGCCCGCGGATTCGAGTCCCTTCGCCACGAAGGAGGCGATGCGTTCCTCGTCTTCGGCGATGAGGATGCGGGTCATCCGGTGGCCTCTCTCTGCATGACGACGTCGCCGGCGCGCACGGGCGTCGGCAGGCGGGCGGGGGACTGGGACCCGGTGAGGGGGATGTGCAGCGTCAGCGTGGCTCCACCGCCGGGGGTGTCGGAGATCGAGCAATGTCCGTCGTGCGCCTTGGCGATGGCATCCACGATCGACAGACCCAGACCCGAGCCCTCCACCCCGCGCCGCGTGGACAGGCGGTCGAAGCGGCGGAAGACCCGATGACGGGCCGCCGGCGGGATGCCCGGACCGTGATCGCGCACCCACAGCTGCGCGGTGCCGGCGTCTGCGGTGCTTCCGATCTCGATGGGGCTGCCGTCGGGGGTGTACTTCGCCGCGTTGTCGGCGAGCTGCACCCATGCCTGCACCAGACGGTCGGCGTCGCCGCGGATGCGTACGCGCGCGCGCTGCTCGACGCTCCACGTGTGACCCGCGATGGCTCCCGCGAGTTCGGCGACCCGGTCGGTGAGCGCTCCGACGTCGATGACGGCGGCTGACAACGCCCCGGTCTCGATGTCGGCGAGGGCGTCGATGTCGGCGACGAGACGCGACAGGCGGTCGAGCTCGGCGATACCGAGGTCGCGCGTCTCGACGACGTCGTGCGGGTCGGCGGGGTCCATCATCTCGAGGTGCCCCCGGACGATCGTGATGGGCGTCTTCAGTTCGTGCCGGACGTCGTCGAGCAACTGCCGCTGTGCCTCGACCGACATCGCGAGACGATCGAGCATGGAGTTGACCGAGGTCGTGAGGTCGGAGATCTCATCGTTGCCGTGGGCGCGCAGGCGCGTGCCGAGGTCGTCGATGGTGATCGCGTCGGCCGTGGCCCGCAGACGGCGAAGCGGCGAGAACAGGCGGCCCGTGACGAAATAGCCCGCGACCCCGATCAGCACGAGCACGGCCAGCGCCGTGATGCCGTAGGTGACGCTGGAGAGCGCGACCAGCTCCATGCGCTGGTCGACGGAGATGACCTGCACGATCGCGCCACCGCGCCCCTCGACCGCGGCGTACAGCACCGGTCCCTGGTCGCTGTCGAGCCGCCCGCGCAGGCGTCCGTCGGCGACCGCCTGAGCGAGGGATGCCACCAGCTCGGCGTCGTCGGCCAGTCGAAGGCCGGGAGGCGACGGCGTGCCGGCGAGGACCTGCGTGCCGGCGAGGGCGAGGGTGCCGTCGGTGCGACCCGGGATCACGGCTGCGGCGAGGTCGGCGGCATCCTGACTGCTCGTCGACGCCGTCGTCACGAAGCCGTCGAGCTGGCGCTCGGCGTTGGCGATCACACGGTCGCTCTGCACGAGGAACGTCACACCGCCGGCGAGGATCATGCCGAGCAGCACGACGCCGAGGATCGCGCCGAGAAGTCGCACGCGCGTCGAGACGGGTCTCGTCGTGCGGCTCATCCTCCGATTATGGCGCGCCTCGGCGTCGTGAACGGTCGTCGTGGTGCTCAGCCCGGGTGGGTCATCGACAGCAGGTCGAGCTTGGCGTCGAGCACCTCTTCGGTGATCTCGCCGCGCTCGACGTAACCGAGGTCGATGACGGCCTCGCGGACGGTGATGCCCTTGGCGACCGAGTGCTTGGCGATCTTCGCCGCGGCCTCGTAGCCGATGACCTTGTTCAGCGGGGTCACGATCGAGGGCGACATGCCCGCGAACGCTTCGGCGCGCGAGACGTTGGCCTCGAGCCCGTCGATGGTCTTGTCGGCGAGCACCCGCATGGCGTTCGACAGCAGGCGGATCGACTCCAGCAGCGCCGTACCCATGACGGGGATCGCGACGTTCAACTCGAACGAGCCGGAGGCGCCGGCCCAGGCCACGGTGGCGTCGTTGCCGATCACACGCGCGCACACCATGAGGGTCGCCTCGGGGACGACGGGGTTGACCTTGCCGGGCATGATCGAGGAGCCGGGCTGCAGATCGGGGATGTGCAGCTCGCCCAGACCCGTGTTGGGGCCCGAACCCATCCAGCGGATGTCGTTGTTGATCTTGGTCAGCGAGACCGCGATGGTGCGGAGGGCGCCGGATGCCTCGACGAGACCGTCGCGGTTGGCCTGCGCCTCGAAGTGGTCCTTCGCCTCGGTGATGGGCAGCTCGGTCTCTGCCGCGAGCAGCTCGATGACCTTCTGCGGGAAGCCGAGCGGGGTGTTGATGCCGGTGCCGACCGCGGTGCCGCCGAGGGGCACCTCGCCGACGCGGGGCAGGACGGCCTCGACGCGCTCGATACCGAGACGCATCTGGCGGGCGTAGCCGCCGAACTCCTGGCCGAGGGTGACCGGCGTGGCATCCATGAGGTGGGTGCGGCCCGACTTCACGATGCCCTTCCACGCCTCGGCCTTGGCCTCGAGGGCGGCGGCGAGGTGATCGAGCGCCGGGACGAGGTCGGTGATGAGGGCCTGCGTCACGGCGATGTGCACCGAGGTGGGGAAGACGTCGTTCGACGACTGCGAGGCGTTGACGTGGTCGTTCGGGTGAACGGGCGTACCGAGGATGCCGGTCGCGAGCGTCGCGAGCACCTCGTTCATGTTCATGTTCGACGAGGTGCCGCTGCCGGTCTGGTACGTGTCGACGGGGAAGTGCGCGTCGTGGCGCCCGGTGACGACCTCGTCGGCGGCCTGGGCGATGGCATCCGCGATCTGGGCGTCGAGGGTGCCGAGCTCCTTGTTGGCGAGGGCGGCGGCCTTCTTGATGCGTGCGAGGGCGGCGATCTGCGTCGACTCGAGTCCGGACCCGGAGATGGGGAAGTTCTCGACCGCGCGCTGTGTCTGCGCGGCGTAGAGGGCGTCCTTGGGCACCCGCACCTCACCCATGGTGTCGTGTTCGATGCGGTACTCGATGTCGGTCACGTCGTCGTTCCTCCAGGTCTGTCGTTCGGTGGTTCTCAGCTGTGGACGGCTTCGACGCGCGCGTCGTCGACGTCGCCCACGATGACGACGGGGAAGGCTTCTCCCTCGTCGAGGCGGTAGTTGGCGCCCACGACGGCGGTGCGACCGTCGGCGACGGCCTCGCTGATGAGCTCCGAGGCGCGCAGCAGCTCGCCCACGGTGTGGCGCAGGTGCTCGCGGCCGACCTGTTCGGGGTCGACCCGCTCGGGCAGGTGGCCGTCGACGGCGCTCGCGCGCTGCACGCGGCGCACGGCGGGCACGATCGGGGCGATCTGGCGCCAGATGTAGGCCGGCAGGGTGGGGGCGTCGAGACCGGTGCTGTCGATGGCGGCGCCGACGGCTCCGCACGCGTCGTGCGCGAGGACGACGATGAGCGGCACCTCGAGCACGCCCACGGCATACTCGAGGCTTCCGATCACCGAGTCGGAGATGACCTGGCCGGCGTTTCGCACGACGAACAGGTCGCCCAGGCCCTCGTCGAAGATGATCTCGGCGGCCAGCCGCGAGTCGGAGCATCCGAACAGCGCCGCGGTGGGGTGCTGCGAGCTGGCGAGCTCGGCGCGACGTTCCACGTCTTGACGGGGATGGGCGGGCTGACCGGCGACGAAACGCTGGTTTCCTTCCACCATCTGCTGCCACACCTGACGCGGGGTCATGCGCTCGCTCACGGGACCTCTCTCAACTGCTCGACCTGAGTGGTGACGGACGCGGCCGCGAGGGCCGCCGTTTCGGGTGCCGCGTCGCCGTAGACGAGGACGTAGTCGGGGCCGGCCTCGGTGGCCAGCGCGTAATCGATGTTGCCCGTGCCCGAAGGGTTCGACGGACGGTAGACGTTCCAGGTGATGCCGTCGATCTCGTTCGTCTCGCTGCTGCGGGTGCCGTCGAGCACCTGCCCCACCCACGCTTCATCTGCATCGAACCCCTGCGCGACGCGGAGGAAGCCGGATTCGCCCGAACGGACGTAGACCATCGTCCACGCCTCGGTGCCGCCGACGCCCTCGGTGGTCGCCAGGTTGACGCGCCACCCCTCGCCGAGCGACGGCGTGAGCACGGGGCGCCCGCGCTCGGCCTGCAGATCGGCGGCCAGCGCGGTGACGTCGGGTTCGGGCCGCGGAGCCGGCTCGCCGCGCGGGACGGCGGCGACGACGACGAACACGACCGCGATGGTGACGAGCATCGCCGCCATGAGGTTGCGGAAGGTCTTGCTCGACCGGTACCGCCGAGAGGACTCCGCCTTGCGGTCGGCCGTCTCTTGCGGGGTCTCGGGACGACCGAGGTGGGCGACGACGCGGGCCATCAGGAGTCTCCCTCGCCGCGTGCGGCATCGAGGCGACGTTTGGCGCCGAGCAGCCACTCCTCGCAGCGGGCGTAGAGCTTCTCGCCGCGCTCCCACAGGGCCAGCGACTCTTCGAGCGTCGGTGCGCCCTGCTCGAGCTCGGCGACGACGCGGACGAGTTCGTCGCGGGCCTGCTCGAACGAGAGGGACGCGACGTCGGCGGAGGGGCCGGGTGTCGTCGCGGTCATGGCATCCATTCTAGGCGCGGCCCTCCGACACTCGGTCGCCGGGTGCTTCGTCGTCGAGCGGTCGATCTACGGATGCCGCGGAGTCGGAGCGGTCCGCCGGAACGCGGCCGGCCGTGGCCTTCCCGTGCGGAACCGCGTCGGGGACACCGCCCTCCGACCGTGCGGCCACCGTTCCCTCTTCGACGGTGAGTCGGAGCGCGGTGCCGGCCGGGGCCTGCGCCGCGTCGCGCAGCACGGTGCCGTCGGGCAGCTGGGCGATCGCGTACCCGCGGGCGAGTGTGGCCAGAGGCGAGAGCGCGCGAAGCCCCGCGCCGAGCTCGCTCGCGCGGCGCCGCTCGCCCTCGATACGGCGGTCGACGATGTCACGGCCGCGGTTCGACAGCATCCACAGCTCCTGAGCCCGGGAGGTGAGCATCGCGTGCGGGGTGCGCAGCGCCGGACGGGAGCGCACCTGCTCGAGCTGGGCGATGTCGTGCAGCACTCGTTGCGTGAGACGCCCGGTCAGGCGCGCCCGCAGCTGTGCGACCAGCGCCCGCTGCTCGCTCACGTCGGGCACCACACGCTTGGCCGCATCGGTGGGGGTGGAGGCGCGCACGTCGGCGACCTCGTCGAGGAGGGGTCGGTCGTTCTCGTGGCCGATCGCGCTGACGATCGGGGTGGATGCCGCCGCGACGGCCCGCAGCAGCCGCTCGTCGCTGAAGCCGAGCAGCGTCTGCGGATCCCCGCCGCCGCGCGCGATGACGATCACGTCGACCTCGGGGTCGGCATCCAGGATCTTCAGCGCCGCGAGAGTCTCGGGAACGCACCGGTCGCCCTGCACGGCGGCGTGCTGGGTGCGGAAGCGCACGCGGGGCCAGCGCAGCTCGGCGTTGCGATGCACGTCTTTCTCGGCGTCGGAGTTCTCGCCCGTGATGAGCCCGATGCAGTGGGGGAGGAAGGGCGGCTTCTTCTTGCGGACCGGGTCGAACAGGCCCTCTGCGCGCAGCTGCACGCGCAGGCGCTCGAGACGCTCGAGCTGTTCTCCGAGCCCCACGTGGCGCATCGCCGAGATCGAGAACGAGAAGTCGCCCGTGCGCGGGAAGTAGTCGGCCTTGACGCACGCGACGACGTGGTCGCCGACCTTGAGGTCTTTCGGCAGGCGGTTCAGCGTGCTCGACCAGATGCGGAACGCCACCGTCGACTCGGTGCCGAGGTCTTTCAGACGCCCGAAGACGTTGCCGCCGCGGCGGTTGAACGAGGTGATCTCGCCCTCGACCCACACCGACCCCCAGCGCTCGATGAACCCGCGGATGGTGTCGTTCAGGCGGGAGACCGAGGTCGGCGCGTCCGTGCGCGAGTCGCGGGGGTGGACGCTGTCGGCGGGCGGAGCCTGACCCGCGATCGTCTCGGGCTGGAACGAGGTCATGGTCTCCGAAGGGTCGAGGTGCGCGGTTCGGCCGGCGTCCAGGGGCACCCCGGTAGAATCGAGGGGTGAGCTCACCTGCCGTCCACCTGCCCGTTCCCCGTATCCCGGGTCGACGCGGGCGGCTCCAGGATATCCCCGTCCAGGGTCACAAGAAGGTGCTGTTGGCCGCTCCCCGCGGCTACTGCGCCGGTGTCGACCGCGCCGTCATCGCCGTCGAGAAGGCGCTCGAGCGCTACGGCGCGCCGGTGTACGTGCGCAAGCAGATCGTGCACAACATCCACGTCGTGACCGAGCTCGAGAAGAAGGGCGCGATCTTCGTCGAGGAGGTCGACGAAGTCCCCGCCGGAGCGCACGTCGTCTTCAGCGCGCACGGGGTCTCGCCCGCCGTCGTGTCCGCGGCATCCGATCGCGGACTCCAGGCGATCGATGCGACCTGTCCGCTCGTGACCAAGGTGCACCGCGAGGCGGTGCGCTTCGCCCGCGACGACTTCGAGATCCTGCTGATCGGCCACGAGGGTCACGAGGAGGTCGAGGGCACCGCCGGCGAGGCGCCCGAGCACGTGACCGTCGTCAACTCGCCCGACCACGCCGACACCATCGAGGTGCGCGACCCGTCGAAGGTCGTGTGGCTCTCGCAGACCACGCTCTCGGTCGACGAGACCATGGAGACGGTGCGGCGTCTGCGCGAGCGCTTCCCGCAGCTGCAGGACCCGCCCTCCGACGACATCTGCTACGCCACGCAGAACCGCCAGGTCGCCATCAAGAAGGTCGCTGTCGGCGCCGACCTCGTGATCGTCGTGGGCTCGGCGAACTCCTCCAACAGCGTGCGGCTCGTCGAGGTCGCCCTCGAACACGGCGCCAAGGCCGCGTACCGCGTCGACTACGTCGACGAGGTCAAGCAGGAGTGGCTCGAAGGCGTCGAGACCGTCGGGGTGACCAGCGGCGCCTCGGTTCCCGAGGTGCTCGTCACCGAGGTGCTCGAAGAACTCGCCGGAGCGGGCTACCGCGACGTCGAAGAGGTGCGTACGGCTGAAGAGGACCTCATCTTCTCGCTCCCCAAGGAGTTGCGTCAGGATGCCAGCGGCAAGCGCGACAGCCGCGCGCTCGGCGGGCGGGGTCGGGCGTGAGCGAGGCAACGACCGGCAACGGCGAGGCTCGTCCGCGCCCGCAGTACGGCGAGTACGCCACCCCCGAGGAGCAGCGTGCGCGCATCCAGCGGCCCGAGGTGACCGAGGCGCTCGACGCCGGCGTCGCGCCGCAGCCCGAACAGCCGGCGCCCGCCCCGGTCGACGGCGCTCGCCCGGGAGCGCTGCGCGGACCCCTTTGGGACCGCATCATCACGGGCGGCCTGCTCGCGTACGGGCTCGTGTCGACGGTGTCGACCATCGGGCAGCTTCTCGACTTCCCCCGCTACGCGGAGTCCGCCGCGAACGTGCTGGGCGTCGACGCCGCCTACACCAACCTGCAGAGCGGATACGTCTGGGGCGCGGCTGCCGCCCTCGTCTACGGCATCGGGTGGCTGCTGACCGCCGTGCTCACCTGGCGACGCCTGAAACGCGGCAAGGTCGCCTTCTGGATCCCGATCGCCGGCTTCGTCGCGACCGCCCTCATCGCCGGTGTCTGCGTGACCCTGGCCCTGGCGGGCGACCAGCAGTTCATGACCGCGATCATCGGCAGCGTTCCGAACTGAACCGGGCGGGCCGGCATCCCGTGTTCTCCTGAGACGGTTCTCGAACACGCGGAGGGGGCATGGTGCGCGACGAGCAGACGCAGCTGACGGCGCTGTACGACGCGCACGCCGTGCCCGTGTGGCGTTACGTCGTCAGTCTGACCGGGGATCACGCCGGCGCCGACGACGTGGTGCAGGAGACGCTACTTCGTGCGTGGCGTACTCCGCGCGTCATGAACGACGATCCCTCGTCGCTGCGTTCATGGATGTACACCGTCGCGCGCAACATCGTCATCGACGAGGCGCGCAGCGCTCGCCGCCGCCACGAGCTCCCCGTCGACGAAGTGCCCGACCGGGTGCGCGACGACGATACGGATGCCATGTTCGACGCGCTGCTGGTCGAGGAGGCGCTGGCGACCCTTACCCCCGACCACCGTGCCGTCATCGTCAGCGCCTACTACGGCGGGCGCAGTGTGGCGCAGGCGGCCGAAGAACTCGGCATCCCCGCCGGAACCGTCAAGTCGCGCCTGCACTACGCCGTGCGCGCGCTCCGACTCGCCCTGCAGGAGAGGGGGGTGACCCGATGAACACCGACCACGAACGTCTTTCGACCTCGGACGGCGCCTACGTCCTCGGGGCGCTCGGTCCGGCCGACCGGGCGGAGTTCGAAGCGCACCTCGCCGTCTGCGCCGAGTGCCGCGCGGCCGTCGCCGAGTTGGCGCCGACCCCGGGGCTGCTGTCGCGCCTGTCGGCGGACCGCGCGCGAGCGCTGGGTGCCGAGACCCGCCCGGTCGCCCTGCCCACCCCTGACCCCGCCCTTCGCGAACGAGTGGTGCGGACCGCGCGTCGCCGGCGCGCTCGCCGCGTCACGGCGTGGACCCTTGCGGCATCCATCGCCCTCGTCGCGATCGCCGTGCCGAGCGTCATCGCCATCGGGGGCGCGACGACGTCGACGGGGTCGGTCTACGCCCTCGACGACGTGGGCGGTGCGCCGTTGGAAGCGTCGGTCAAGCTCACCTCGGTGCCGTGGGGAACCCGCATCGACCTCGTGTGTCAGTACACCGGACAGGTGCTCGACGCCCCGCCCGGCGGCTGGCCGTACGCTCTGGCGATCACCGACGACGCGGGTTCGACGAGCGTGCTGTCCACATGGCGAGCGGGGCCGGGATCGACGACCGAGCTGAGCGCCGGCACCGACCTGGCCGCCGCGGACATCGACGCGGTCGAGATCCGCACGCTCGACGGCGATCGCGTGGTGATGCGGCGCGCGTTCGACTCGCCGTAGGGCGGGCTCCCACGCCGCGGGAACCGGGAGAGGGTCCGCCAGGGCGGTTCCCTCCGTGGGCGCCGGTCGCCGTGCCGGGGATGCGCGGGTGGTCGGGGATGCGCGTGAGCACGCTCTAGCATCGTCGCATGCCTCATCTCGTCGCCGTCTGCGCCGTTCACACCCTGCATCCGGATGCCGGATCGGTCGGCGTGACCGCCATCGACAAACGCCCGCTCGCGGGTGCTGTCCGCGTCGGCAAACTGGGCGTGCGAGCTGACGTGCAGGCGAGTCGCAAGCATCACGGCGGTCCGGACAAGGCGGTCTACGCCTACGCCCACGAGGACGCCGCATTCTGGGAGGGCGAGCTCGGCCGCGAGCTGCCCGCGGGGTGGTTCGGTGAGAACCTGCGCGTCGAGGGCCTCGACGTCAACGGCGCGCGCATCGGCGAGGTGTGGCGCATCGGCGACACCGTCGAGGTCGAGGTGACGATGCCCCGCACTCCGTGTGCGACATTCGCGCGCTGGGTGGGTGGTGCCGCGGGCCGGGGCTGGGTGAAGCGCTTCTCCGACGAGGGGCGCCTCGGTGCGTACCTGAGCGTCCGACGTGCCGGCGAGGTGCGGGCGGGGGATGCCATCGAGGTCGTGTCGTCGCCGGAGGGCGCGCAGACGGTGTTGGAGATGTACCGCAGCTGACGGTCGGGGTGTCGCGCGGCTGCCGGGGCGTGCGCAACGGCGGATGTCACAGGCGACACGCCGTTGCCAGGGCCCGGCGTGCGGCATGTCGGACACGGGCCCCGCGGATGGGCTCGGGCCGGGAGTGTGCGTGGGCGCGTGGACGTGGCATCCGGAAACGACGAACGCCCCGGCCGAGGGCCGGGGCGTTCGTGGGGGAGCGGGTGATCAGCTCTTCGACTGGCCGTAGGAGCCGAGCTGCTTCGTGGCCTCGACCACGCGCACGGCCATCGCCGACTCGGCGACCTTGCCCCAGGCGCGGGGGTCGTACTGCTTCTTGTTGCCGACCTCGCCGTCGAGCTTGAGCACACCCTCGTAGTTCGAGAACATGTAGCCCGCGATCGAGCGCGTGAAGGCGTACTGGGTGTCGGTGTCGATGTTCATCTTGACGACGCCGTTCGCGACGGCGAGGGCGATCTCGTCGTCGGTCGAGCCGCTGCCGCCGTGGAAGACGAGGTCGAGGGGCTTCGGGCCGGTGCCGAACTTCGCGGCGATGCCCTCCTGGATCTCGCCGAGCAGCTCGGGGCGCAGCTTGACGCCACCGGGCTTGTACACGCCGTGCACGTTGCCGAAGGTGAGGGCCGAGATGTAGCGGCCGTTCTCGCCGAGGCCGAGGCGCTCGACGGCTTTGGTGACGTCGGCGACGGTCGTGTACAGGGCGTCGTTCGAGCCCTCGTGCTGCACGCCGTCTTCTTCGCCGCCGACCACGCCGACCTCGATCTCGAGGATGGCGTTGATGTTCTTCATGCGGGGGAGAAGTTCGGCCGCGATGTCGATGTTCTCGTCGAGGGGAACGGCCGATCCGTCCCACATGTGCGACTGGAAGATGGGGTTGCGCCCCGCCTTGACCTCTTCTTCGGAGGCCTCGAGCAGGGGCAGGACGAAGCCGGGGAGGGCGTCCTTGGGGCAGTGGTCGGTGTGGAGGGCGACCGTGATGGGGTAGTTCTTGGCCACCTCGGTGACGTACTTCGCGAAGGCGAGGGCGCCGGTGGCGCGGGCCTTCACGGTGTGGCCGGCGAAGTAGTCTGCGCCGCCGGTGGTGACCTGGAGGATGCCGTCGGAGCCGGCTTCGGTCAGGCCCTGGAGCACCGAGTTGATGGTCTGCGAGCTCGAGACGTTGATCGCGGGGTACGCGAAGCTGCCGGCCTTGGCGCGGTCGAGCATGTCGGCGTACTGCTCAGGAGTGGCGACGGGCATGGAGGTGCTCCTTGGTGTTGTCGGGACAACGTCAGCCTAGCGAAGGCGTCGGATCGTGACGGTGCGCGCGCGACAGGAACGGCCCACTTCTGCCGATCTGTTAAAAACCGCGATTCCTTCGCCCCACGGCGGGGCAAAAGAAGCGATTGTCGCCGCGTCCCTGGCTACAGTGGCCCCATGGTGAGCCTGACTGCCGACATGAGCCCTCTGCACCCCGACCGCAACCTGGCGCTGGAGTTGGTGAGGGCGACGGAGGCGGCATCCATTCGCGCCGTCCCCTTCATCGGACGAGGCGACAAGGAGGCGGCGGATGGCGCCGCTGTCGACGCGATGCGTGCCTTCTTCAGCACGGTCAACTTCGACGGGACGATCGTCATCGGCGAGGGCGAGAAGGACAACGCCCCCATGCTGTACAACGGCGAGCGTGTCGGCAACGGACGCGGACCGCAGTGCGACGTGGCCGTCGACCCCATCGACGGCACGTCGCTGACCGCCGCCGGACGTCAGAATGCGCTGTCGGTGATCGCCGTCTCCGACCAGGGGTCGATGCTCGACGCGTCGAGCGTGTTCTACATGGACAAGCTGGTCACGGGTCCCGCCGGTGTCGGCGTCGTCGACATCCGCCTTCCGATCGGGGAGAACATCCGCCTGCTGGCCAAAGCGCTGGGCAAGCCCGTCGACGAGATCGTCGTCTCGGTGCTGAACCGGCCCCGCCACGAGCAGCTCATCGCCGACATTCGCGAGGCCGGTGCCGGTACCCGCCTGATGAGCGACGGCGACGTCGCCGGCGGCATCAACGCGGCTCGCCACAACGCGCGCACCGACATGTGCGTCGGTATCGGCGGGAGCCCCGAGGGGATCGTCACCGCCTGCGCGATCAAGGCGCTCGGCGGGCACATCCAGGGAGTGCTGGTGCCGCGCACCGACGACGAGAAGCAGAAGGGCCGCGACGCCGGTCTTCAGGTCGACGGTGAGGTCTACGAGGCCGACGGGCTGGTGAAGGGCAAGAACACGATCTTCGTCGCCACGGGCGTCACCGACGGCCAGCTCGTGCAGGGAGTCCGCCGCGAGGGCGACTTCCTCTACACCGAGAGCGTCGTGCTGCGCGGGGCATCGGGCACGCTGCGCCGCATCTCGTCGGAGCACCTGACCTCGAAGTGGCTGTGAGACCTGGCCGGTAGGCGGCGCGCGGCGTCGGCCGCGATCTGGGCATCGATCGACGGGAGTTCGCCGACACGTCGGTTGCCGGCTGCAACCGTCTCGTCGGCGGGGTGCCTGTCGGCGGGGTGCCGTCTCGGTGTGAAATGGCCCGGCAGGCGGGTGGCGCGGGTTGTCGGCGTCGGAGGAGGCTGCGGGCGGGTGCGTCGGGTGACACGGGGCCCGCGCTGCCGGAAACGTGGGCGGGTGCTGCAGCACGTGCAGATACAGCCGGGCGTGTCGTGACGCAAGCGTGACCGGTCGCGGAACGGGACTCTGGCAGAATCGTTCTCGGTGTCAACGGTGACGCTGTGTGCTTCCGAGACCCGAAGGGGGATCGTCCGTGACTACAGCTCCGACGAACCAGACCGCACCTCAGACAGGTGCTCAGGCGGTCATCGCCAGCGCCGTCGACCCGGCCCGCCGACCTGATGTTCTGCTGCGCGTTCGTCGCGCGGAGGGCCACGAGGTCAGCGCATGGTGGATGGTAGGCGCCTTCGTCGGCGTCTCCGCCGCCGTCGTCAGCCTGTTGAGCTGGGTGCCCGGCGGCGCCTGACCCGGCCGTTCGACGCGTCGTCGTCGCGACGTGTCCTTTCGGGTTCTGTGTGCCGTAACGGCGGTGTGCCGTGTCGCTTCGGCGGCGGTTCGTCTCATCGCTGTAGCGGCGGTGGGACGTATCGCGGCGGCGGTATGTCCTGTCCCGGTAGCGGCCGTGGAACTCGTCGCTTCGGCGGCGGCGGTATGCCGTGTCGCTTCGGCGGCGCTGAGACGTGTCGCTCAGGGAGCGGCGGCGTGACGAGCCGAGGGGCTGATCGGCCGTTCACTCCTCGTCGGAACGCCCTTCCTCCACCCATCCGGCGCGCTCGCGCACCCCGCCCAGGTCTGCGACGGCATGGGAGACCGGCATCCCCTCGTTCGGCGTTCTGAGCCCCGTCGGCGGTTCCACCGAGCCGAGCTCGAGCATCTCGGGAGCCGTCCACCGACGCGGCATGGCATCGAGCGGGGCGGGAGCCGCCACCGCGTCGAGCTTCGTCTCATCGATCCCGGGGAACTTGCGTGCCGTGACGAGGACGCGTGTCTCGAGCGATCCGGCGAACTTGTTGTAGCTGTCGACGGTTCTCTCGATCGCCCGGCGAAGGTCGCCCGCATGGCCGGCGAGCACACCGACGCGCTCGTAAAGCTCGGTGCCGAGGGCGAAGAGGGTGCGTGCCTCGTCGGAGACGTCTTGCTGGGTCCACGTGAAGGCGACGGTCTTCAGCACGGCCCACAGATTGACGGGTGAGGCGAGTGCCACGCGCCGCGTGAAGGCGTAGTCGAGGAGCGTCGGGTCTTCGTCGAGTGCGGACGCCAGCAGGGACTCGCTCGGCAGAAAGCAGACGACGAACTCCGGGCTCGTCGTCAGGCCCGCCCAGTAAGCCTTCTTCGCGAGCGCGTCGACGTGGGCACGGACGGCGCGCGCGTGCTTCGTCAGCAGCGCTGCGCGCCGCGACCCCTCGTCGCCGGTGGCGGTGACCGGGATGGCGCTGGCCTGCAGGTACGCGTCGAGGGGGACCTTGGCATCCACGGCGAGCGACTTGCCGCCGGGGAGGCGCACCACCATGTCGGGGCGGCCCGCGCCGGCATCGCTCGAGATCGCCGTCTGCAGGTCGAAGTCGACGTAGCGGGTGAGGCCGGCCGCCTCGACGACGCGTCGCAGCTGCGTCTCTCCCCAGACGCCGCGCGTGGCCCCCGAGCGCATGGCCGATGCCAGGGATTCGGTCGTGGCGCGGAGGGCCTCGTCGGCCTCGCGCGACTGCCGTAGCTGCTCGCTCAGCGCCGAGTATTGTTCGACGCGATCGCGCTCGAGACCGTCGACCTTGCGCTGCATCGCGTCGAGCGTCTCGCGGACGGGGTCGAGCGCGCGCAGCACCGTCTGATCGCGGCGTTCTCGTTCTTCACGCGCGGCCTGATCGGCCCGCGACTGACCAGCCAGCTCGCGATAGAGCGCGACCTGGTGGTCGAGCTGGGCCTCGACGCCGGCGCGCGCCGTCTCGGCCGCGGCGGCGCGGGACGCGAGCGTCTGCTGCTCGACCGCGGCGCGCACGGTGGCCCGCGACGACCCGACGAACCAGCCGACGGCGACCCCGACGGCGAGGGCGACGATCACGAGGAGGAGGGCGATGGCATCCATGGCCCCAGCATGTATCAGACCTCCGACATCGGCGTGATGACGCCGCCGAACGGCTCAGGCGACGGCGCGCTCCACCGGCTCCGACGCGATCTGCGACACCCGCACGCCGAGGTGCGCGGCGAGGTCGTGCACGTCGTCGACGCCCGCGCGCCGGGCGCAGTCGATGGTGATCTCGGCGCAGGCCACGGCGTCTGCGAGCGCGTCGTGGTGCGCGAAGGGGGAGCATCCGGCCTCGGCGGCGACCAGCGGCAGGCGATAAGAGGCCAGCGCGTAGGTCTTGCGCGACATCTGCACGCTGCACAGGTAGCGGTAGGGCGGGCAGTCGTCGCCGGTGGCGGCGCACGCGCGACGCAGCACCGACATGTCGAAGCCGGCGTTGTGGGCGACCAGCACATCGGCGCCGGCAAATGCGGTCAGGCGTGCGAGCTGCTCGCTCCACGACGGGGCGGTCGCGACGTGAGACGGTTCGATGCCGTGGATTCCGACGTTGATCGGCGCGAAGTGGTCGTGTCCGGCCGGCGGCTTGATCAGCCAGGCTGCGGTAGACACGACGCGGCCGTTGCGCACCCGGGCGAGGCCGACGGCGCACGCGGAGGCGCCGCTGGAGTTCGCCGTCTCGAAGTCGATCGCGGTGAAGTCCAGTGCCACGCCTCCACCCTCACCCGCCAAGGCGGGGAGACGGTGAGGCGCGCCGGTGTCGGCGGCATCCGGAGCGGGGCGGCCCGACGCAGCATCACGCGGGCGATCGACACGAGGCAGGAGGCGACCGGCCTCGTCGTGGATCGAGCACCGGGTCGACGCCGGGTAGCGAGCAGGCTTCCCGCGTCGTGTCCGCCGAGGACGTCGCGGCGCGATCGGGACCGGCGCGAGACGGCGATGTCGGAGGTGCGGCGTAGGGTCGGCGCATGACCGATCGCGAGAAGTCGACCTCGTTCGGGCAGGCGGCCTCCGCCTATGAGTCCGGGCGTCCGGGGTATCCCGCCGAGGCGGTGGCGTGGCTGCTCGAGCCGGTGCGCGAGCCGGGTCGGTCGGTGCGCGTCGCCGACGTCGGTGCGGGCACCGGCAAGCTCACCCGCGCCATCGTCGAGCTCGGCGCCGACGTGGTGGCCATCGATCCGGATGCCGACATGCTCGCGGCCCTGCGCGAGAACGTGCGCGGCGTGCCGACGTTCGCGGGAACGGCCGAGCGGCTACCCCTGCCCGACGCGGGGCTCGACGCCGTCGTCACGGGACAGGCATGGCACTGGGTCGATGTCGAGCCGGGTTCGCGCGAGATCGCGCGCGTGCTGCGCAGCGGCGGTGCGCTCGGGCTGATCTGGAACATCCGCGACGACGGCGTCGAGTGGGTGCGGCGTCTCACCGCGGCGATGGGCGGCTCGAACGCCGAGGTTCTGCTCGCGACGACGGGGCCGCGTGTCGCCGAGCCGTTCGCCGAGCTGGAGCACCGCGAGTGGCGATGGGAGCGGAGCATCACCCTGCCCCAGCTGCGCGACCTCGTCGTCTCGCGCAGCGACATCATCACGGCGAGCCCCGAGAAGCGCGCCGGCATCGATGCCGCGGTCGACGGGGTGCTGGCATCCCTCCCCGAGCTCGCCGATGGGGGCACCGTCGCCCTTCCCTACGTGACCCACACGTTCCGCGCGCGGCGGCCCTGACGCGATGGCGGCGCGTCGAGCCGGGTAACCTGGACTCCCGTGGCTCTTACCATCGGAATCGTCGGCCTTCCCAACGTCGGAAAGTCGACCCTCTTCAACGCTCTGACCAAGAACTCGGTGCTCGCCGCGAACTACCCGTTCGCCACCATCGAGCCCAACGTCGGGGTCGTGAATCTTCCCGATGTGCGCCTGCAGCAGCTCGCCGACGTCTTCGGCAGCGAGCGTCTCGTGCCCGCTGCGGTGTCGTTCGTCGACATCGCCGGCATCGTACGCGGCGCGAGCGAGGGCGAGGGGCTCGGCAACCAGTTCCTCGCGAACATCCGTGAAGCGGATGCCATCGCCCAGGTCGTCCGCGGATTCGCCGACGACGACGTCGTGCACGTCGACGGCGCGGTGAACCCCGCCAGCGACATGGAGACCATCAACGCCGAGCTGCAGCTCGCCGACCTCCAGACGCTCGAGAAGGCGATCACGCGCTACGAGAAGGAGGTCAAGGGCAAGAAGCTCGACCCCTCGGTGCTCGATGCCGCCAAGGCCGCGCAGGACGCTCTGCAGCGCGGCGTGCTCCTCTCGGCATCCGGTCTCGACCTCTCACCCATCCGTGAGCTGGGTCTGCTGACCGCGAAGCCCTTCATCTTCGTCTTCAACGTCGACGAGGCCGTGCTGACCGACCAGGCGAAGAAAGACGAGCTCGCGGCCCTGGTCGCGCCCGCGAAGGCGGTGTTCCTGGATGCCAAGATCGAGTCGGAGCTGATCGACCTCGACCCCGAGGATGCCGCCGAGCTGCTGGCGTCCACCGGTCAGGACGAGTCGGGCCTCGACCAGCTCGCCCGCATCGGTTTCGACACCCTCGGCCTGCAGACCTACCTCACGGCCGGTCCGAAGGAGGCTCGTGCCTGGACGATCCCGCAGGGCGCGAAGGCACCGCAGGCGGCCGGTGTCATCCACACCGACTTCGAGAAGGGCTTCATCAAGGCCGAGGTCATCTCGTTCGCCGACCTCGTCGAGCTCGGCTCGGTCGCCGAGGCCCGCGCGAAGGGCAAGGCCCGCCTCGAGGGCAAGGACTACGTCATGCAGGACGGCGACGTGGTGGAGTTCCGCTTCAACAACTGAGTGACCTCAGTCGCCACGCCGCTCGCGCTCACGCCCCGCAGTCTTCGCCTCGCCGTCACCCTCCGGGCCGTCGAACCTGCGTGAGAGCATGATGTCCGTGTTCATCTTGCTTACGGGCTCAATCGCACCTTCCCCGGGCGCGCCTGCGCCCGTCTCCGAAGACGTGAGCTGGGTCGAGGCGCTGTCCGCGATCTCCTCCGCCGTCGCCGCGCTGCTATCGATCGCGGCTGTCGCGGTGACGGTCTACGTGGCTCGAGTAGCGAGTAAACAGTCCCGCGATCTCGCCTCTGAGCAAGAACACCGGGAGTCGAGCGCCTTTCTCTCCTCCTGGAAGCAGGACGTGCTTGCGCACGGCAAAGCGGCGCTGTTGGCAGCCAGGAAGATTGAGGCACTGACGAGTCCGAGATTGTCGGAGTTGCTCTCGGAACATCCGATGAAGGCCTCCGAATCGGCGGATCTCAGGCGAGAGGTGCGCCACCTCCTGGCGGACCTGCGAACCGAGGTGGCGCTGTTACGGGCGATCGACACCACAATCGGTCCCGACCTTCCGCTCCCGGCGGAGCGCTTCGCCGGTCTGTTGAACGAAGCGGCCTGGATGGAGACCGATGCCACCCATCTTGCGTTCCTAGCTTTCTCGGGCGAAAGCGACGACGATGACGAATCGGTCGACCTGCACGACGAGGATGCTGTGGTCGATGCCCTGATGAACGGATCTTTCGTCAATCTAAACCCGCGACTACTCGCCGAATGCGCCGACATGAACGCGGACGACGTTCCGTCCTGGGGCGAGCCAGGATCGCCCTGGAAATCGATCTACGACAAGCGCGAGAAGCTTTTGCGCGGTCACCCCGCCCTGCGAGGTTCGTGGAAGCCGAGTTCCCTTGCCGAGGCCGCTACGCGCTCTCTCTCACTCACCACCGACCGCTTCGAAGACGCGCTCGTTCGGCTGCTGAGAGAGCTCGGCCCACGGTCCTGATCATCTCGTGCGACTCAACCCGCCGACCGTCCGGCAGAGGATGATCTCGACCGTCGCGCCAGGAGCATACACCGCAGCTCCCACGCCGCCGACACTCCGACCCACAGGGTGATCACCAGCGCGATGCCCCACTGCAGCGGCGTGAGACCGAAGAGCGGCGCGGCGATGAAGGTCAGGACTCCGCCGGCCGCGAATAGCGCGGTGAAGACGAGGAAGAACGCCAGGTGGCTGCCGAATGATCGAGACGGGATCTTCTGGGACACAGCAAGGAGGCTACCGCCCGCGTCGCTGCGAGGGTCGGCCTCACGATGCAGCAGCCGCACGGCGGCGCGCGTCAGCCCAACTCGGTCGGGTGCGTCAGACGCCACCACAGGGTCGGCTCATCGATCTCGCCGGCGATCTTCACCGGGGATGACGCCGTCTGCGGGCCCGCGGACCATGTCACCGTGCCGACGACCTCGCCGTCGGCGTAGTCCTGCGGAGTCGACGTGACCAGCTCTGCCGCGATGGGGGTGTCCGACCAGGTGCGCAGCGCCGTCGTCTTCGCCAGCACGAGCGACGCCGTCGACCCCCATGCGGTGGAGATGGAACCGATCTCGTCTCCGACCGTGCCCAGGCCGACCTCGTGGAATCCGTCCTGCAGGCTCTGGAGAAGCCGAGAAACGTCGCTGTCGGTGCTGTCATGCGTCGCGCCGCTCATGCGGACGCCGGTGATGGTGAGGGGCGTTCCCACTCCGACGTCGAGAGTCGAGGTGAACAGCAGGTTGAAGGTGCCGTCGCCGAGGTTGCCTGTCTTCATGCCCGTGATGCCGAGCGTGCCCAGCAGGTCGTTGGTGTTGGTGACGTAACCGGCACCCTCGACGCTGATGGAGGGCGTCCGCACGATCGACGCGACGACGGGGTTCGCCGCGGCGATGCGGCCCAGGGCGACGAGATCGCTCGGCGTGCTCGTGTTGCGGTCGTCGATGCCGGTGGCATCCACGATCCGCGTGTCGTTGAGACCGTTCGCGCTCAGCCACGACCGTGCCGCCTGCACGTACGCGCTCTCGGAACCGAACGCCCAGCGCGCGTTGGCCACGGCGTAGTTCGCCGCCGAGGGCAGCAGCATCGTCGCGAGCGAGTCGTGCAGCGACAGGCGCAGCCCGTCGGGCATCTTCGCGATGACCGCGCCCTGCACGTAGAACTGGTCGTAGAGGTCGGTGTCGGCTTCGGTGAAGGCGATCGTGGGCCCCGGGTCGCCGGGGCCGTCGAGCGGGTGGGCGTCGAGCACGACGAGGGCGGTGATCAGCTTGGCGATGCTGGCGATGGGCCGCGCGTCGTTGCCGCCCGACGATGCGAAGGAGCCCGCGGCATCCGGACCCAGGTAGGCCTCGCCGCCTTCAACGCTCATCAGCATCTCGCCGTCGGAGGGCAGGACGAGGGATGCCGCCGGCCCCGGGGCCGCGACCGGGGCCTGCGATGTGACGATCGGGGCCGGCAGGGCGGCCGAGGACGCCCACCAGACGTATCCGCCGCTGCCGCCGAGCACCAGGAACGTCACGACGAGGAAGACGATGAGGGCGATGCGGCCGGCGCGACCGTTGCTCTGCGGCTCGCGGGGAGCATCGTCGAGCAGCTCGTGGAAGTCGGCGAGGGTGTTCATGCGAAAGCCTCGACGCTGACGAGGACGGGAGCAGACGAGGGGCGCACATCTCGAACCTAACCCGCGGCGTTGCCTCAGGCCGAGAGGAAATTCAAGCCCCCCGTCGCGCGCGGGGGCCTCGACCTACCGTTAAGGCATCGGGAAATACCCGAGGACCACACGGGAGGAGCCGCCATGGGACTCGACGACAAGATCAGGAACGCCGCTGAAGACATCGCCGGCAAGGCGAAGGAAGCGTTCGGCAAGGGCACCGACAACGAGCGCCTCGAAGCCGAGGGCCAGACCGACCAGAGCAAGGCTCACGTCAAGCAGGCCGGCGAGAACGTCAAGGACGCCTTCAAGTAAGTCGCCCTCCCCGAATGCCCCGATCGTCCGCGGTCGGGGCATTCGTCGTTCTTCGCGGCGGCCGCGCGAATCCAGGATGCCGCGAGCTTGTTGCCGAGACCGCGATAATGGCGTCATGACCACTGTCGTTCCCACCGAGACGCCCACGCTCGTCTCGGGCACCCCCGTCGTCCTGCGTGCCCACGGCTACGAGGCCGCCATCGCGAGCGTCGGCGCCTCCCTCCGCTCGCTGACCTACGAGGGTCGCGATCTCGTCGTCTCTTTCGATGCCGACGAACTGCGTCCCGCCTACCGCGGTACGACGCTCGCGCCCTGGCCGAATCGCGTCGTCGACGGCATCCACCGCTTCGACGGCGTCGAGCACCAGCTCGCGTTGACCGAGCCGAACCGCGGGCACGCACTCCACGGGCTGCTCTCGTGGGCGGATTGGAACGTCACCGATGCGTCGGACGACGCGGCGACGCTCACGGCGACCATCACGGCGCAGGCGGGGTACCCCTGGTGGCTCGTCGTCTCGACCACCTACCGCCTCGGCACCGACGGTCTCACGCAGACCGTGCGCGCGACGAACCTGTCGGACACGCCGGCACCGTGGGGCACCGGCCCGCACCCGTACCTCGTCGCGGGCCCGGCGACCCTGGACGAATGGAGCCTGACCCTGCCGGCCGACACCGTGCTCGAGGTGACGCCCGACCGGCTGTCGCCGGTGGCCCTGGCATCCGTCGCCGTCGACGCCGAACGCTTCGATTTCCGCGACGAGCGGGTGCTCGGTGCGGTCGAGATCGACCACGCGTACACCGGTCTGATCCGGGATGCCGACGGCCGCGCGAGCGTCGTCGTCACCGATCCGTCGGGCACGGGGGTGGCGATGAGCTGGGCGGGCGAGTGCGCGTGGGTGCAGATCCACACCGCCGACCTGCCGGCGGGGCCCGGGACGCCCGGGCACCGCGCCGGTCTTGCCGTGGAGCCGATGACCTGCGCCCCCGACGCCTTCAACGACGACGCCTATGACTTCGACACCGGCGTGGTGTCGCTCGACCCGGGCGCGTCGCACGAGGCCGGGTGGACGATCTCGGCACGCTGAGACCACTGCGATGACAGAACCGCCCCGGGGTGATCCCCGGGGCGGTTCTTCTGTCGTGTCGGCGGCGTCAGACGACCTGCGCGCCGCACATGCCGCAGTCGCCGTGGACGGATACCTCGACGAAGCAGTCGGGGCACATCGTCCGCGTCGGACGATCGGTGATCGGCGTGGGCTTGGGGGAGGTGGTGCGACGTTGCGCGCGAGGCGCCGCAGCGGCCCGCGCGCGGGCGCTCGCGACGGGCGCGGCGGCAGGCGGGGGAGCGGCCGCCGGCTTGTGCGTCTCGCAGTAGAAGCGCACGAAACCGCCGTGATGCTTGGGGTGGCGGTGCTTGACCGCCCAGAGCTCGGTGCGCTCGTACAGCGGGCCATCGGCGCCGCAGGCGACGCAGCGGGTGGCGTCGCCCGGTACGACGTCGGCGACCAGGACGGGGGCGTCGAAGCGGATGGCATCGCGCCAGTCCTGCGACGAGACGATCTTCATGTGGTGACCTCTCTTCGGCGGTTCGGGCCGCCTCACCCCCAACGGTACGCTCCTCCCCACCCCCGCGGGACGCGGATCGTGCGTGCAGAGGGTGGACAGGGCCGCGGGGCCCCCCGTTAGGTTGGGAGGAATTCCCCGCGCCGCCTGGCCGGCGCCTGTCGAAGGAGAAGCATGGAACTCGCCGCATTAGGAGCCGTCGGACTGATCGTCGCGATCGTGGTGGTGGTCGCGATCGTCGTGATCGCGGTGCTCGCCCTCGTCATCCGCGGGTGGTACCGCGTCGCGAAGGCCGACGAGGCCCTGGTCATCGTCGGTAAGCGGCAGAAGAGCGCCGACGGCGAGTCGTCGCGCATCACGGTCATCACCGGCGGCGGCGCCATCGTCAACCCGCTCACGCAGCGGGGCGAGATGATCTCGCTGCGGGCGCGCCAGATCAAGATGGAGCCGACCGCGCAGTCGTCGAACGGCGTGACCGTGAACGTCAGCGGTGTGGCGCTGGTGAAGATCGGCTCCGATCCCGAATCGGTGCGCCGCGCCGCCGAGCGCTTCGCCTCGCAAGACAAGGCGATCGAGCAGTTCACCACCGAGCAGCTCGAGGGCGCGCTGCGCGGAGTGGTGGCCACCCTCACGGTCGAAGAGCTCATGCGCGACCGCCAGCGCCTGTCGGACCAGATCGCCGAGGGCATCAAGGGCGACCTGTCGTCGCAGGGACTCATCCTCGACTCGTTCCAGATCCAGGGCGTCACCGACGGCAACGGCTACATCGCGGCCCTCGGCGCCACCGAGGTCGAGCGTGTGAAGCGCGAGGCCGAGGTCGCCCGCATCAACGCGGTGCGCGAGATCCGCGCGCGTCAGATTGCCACCGACGAGGCGAACCTGATCGAGCAGACCGCGCTCGACAAGAACAGCGCCGCGGCCAAGGCCGAGGTCGGCCGCGCCAATGCCGAGGCCGAGCAGGCCGAGGCGCTGACCCGCGCCGAGCGCCGCCAGGCCGTTCTGCAGCAGGAGGCGCAGAACACGCAGGCCCGCCTGGAGTCCGAGGTCTCCCGCGTCGCCGACGCCGACCTGTACCAGCGGCAGAAGGAAGCCGACGCCGAGGCCTACGCGCAGATCAAGGCCGCCCAGGCGCGTGCCGAGATCGCGGAGCAGGAGGCCGCCGCCGTGCGCGTGCGCGCCGAAGCCGACGCGCAGGCCGTGCGCCTAGCCGGTGAAGCGCGCGCCGAGGCGATCCGCGCCGAGGCGGAGGCCCTGTCGCACAACCAAGAGGCTCTGCTCGCCCAGCGCGCGCTCGAGGCGCTCGTGCCGATGATGGCCGAGTTCGCCAAGGGCTACGACCGCGTCGGCAACATCACGGTGCTCGGCGGCGAAGGAGCCAGCGGCCACCTCGCGGCCGAATCGGCGACCGGCCTGCGCTCGTCGTTCGAGGCCGTGCGCGCGGCCACCGGCATCGATCTGACGCAGATCATCCAGGGCCGTGTCGTCGCGGACGCGTTCGCGCAGGCGCAGAAGACGGGCGAGCCCGCGTCGACGCGTTCGTACCCCGCCCCGACCGCGCCGCCGGCGCCGTCGGAGTCCTGATCGCGGTGGCCCGTGCCTGAAGCCCCCGAGGTCGAGGCGCTCGCGCTGTTCCTGCGCGAGCGCCTGACCGGGCGCGAGGTGACGGGGGTCGAACTGATCGAGGGGCGGGCGCTGAAGACCCGCGCGCGCCCACTCGACGAGCTCGTCGGCCGCACGGTGACCGCCGTCACGCGGCACGGCAAGCACATCGACCTCGATCTCGACGGCGTGCACCTGGGGCTGGGTTTCGGCCGGGCCGGCTGGGCCACGTGGAACTCCGCGCCCGAGGCGGACGACGACACCGCGCCCGTCGCGGCCGTGATCGCCCGGATCGCCTTCGCGCACGGCATCCTGGGCATCACCGATGCCGGGGAGTGGCTGTCCCTGCAGCTGCACGTCGTCGGCGCCGCCGACGAGGTGCCCTCGGTCGCCAAGCTGGGACCGGATGCCGCCGACCCGGGCTACTCCCGCGACATGCTCGCCGCGGCGCTGGGACACCGGCGGAAGCAGCTCAAGGCGCTGCTGCAGGAGCAGGAGACCCTTGCGGGGATCGGCAACGCCTACTCCGACGAGATCCTCTTCGCCGCGCGGCTGTCGCCGACCGCGCACGCGGCGTCGCTGACGGACGACGACATCACCCGCCTGTGGAGCGCGCTGCACGACACCCTGACGTCGGCCGTCATCGCAAGGCGCGGAGTGCCGATCGCGGACCAGAAGGCCGCGAAGGTCGCGTCGATGCGCGTGCACGGACGCACGGGCGAGCCCTGCCCCGACTGCGACGGCCTGATCGAGGACATTCCCGGTACGAAGGGTGGCGGGCAGTGGTGCCCGTCGTGTCAGGGGCCTGCTGCCTGACCGGTAGCAGTGCGTGCGCCGGACAGGTGTTGCGCAATATGGTGAACGCGACGGCCCACCTCGCCACCACCAGGAGCACCCATGACCGTTCAGCCGCCCGCCACCACCTATCCCGGCAAGACCCTCGGAATCGTCGGCCTCATCGCATCGATCCCGTTCAACGTGATCGGGCTCATCATCTCGATCGTCGCGCTCGTGCAGTCGAAGAAAGCCGGCTACCGGAACACCCCGGCGGTCGTCGGCATCATCATCGGCGCCGTGCTGACGCTTGCGACCGTGGTCGTCATCATCGTGGTCATGATGATCGCGTTCTCGTTCGTCGGCAATTGCGCGGAGCTCGGGCCCGGCATCCACGAGGTCAACAGCGTCGCGTACACCTGCAGCTGATCACGCACGTTGAAGGGGCCGCGGACGAGCAGTCCGCGGCCCCTTCGTCGCGCGGGGATCAGGCCGTCTGGCCCGAGTGCTTCCCCTCGGCGACTTCTTCGAGGAGCTTCGCGTTGAACGCGGGCAGGTCGTCGGGGTTGCGGCTCGAGACCAGGCCCTGGTCGACGTGCACCTCTTCGTCGACCCAGGTCGCGCCCGCGTTACGCAGGTCGGTCTGCAGGGTGGGGTAGCTGGTGAGCGTGCGGCCCTTCAGCACGTCAGCCTCGGTGAGGATCCAGCCGCCGTGGCAGATGACGGCGACCGGCTTGTGCTGGTCGAAGAAGTCACGCGCGAACGAGACGGCATCCTTCACGATGCGGATGTCATCGGCGTTCTGCACGCCGCCGGGCAGGACCAGCGCGTCGAAGTCGCCCGCCGAGGCGCTGGACACCGACAGGTCCACCTTCTGCTCGTGGCCCTTCTCGCCGCTGATGCTGCCGTCGTTCGGCGAGACGAGCACGGCCTCGGCGCCGGCGGAGGTCACGGCCTCCCACGGGCTGGTCAGCTCGCTGTCTTCGAATCCGTCTGTGGCCAGGAAGGCGATGCGCTTGCCGCTGAGATCGGTCATGGGTCGACTCTCTCTTTCTCGATCGGGGTCGCATCCACGCTAGGAACGGGGGTCGAGCCCGGGACGGGGGTTGCGGATGCCGCCGCCCGGGGTTAGCGGCGGCGTCCGGCCCCCGTCGGCGCGCGCCGGCGTAGCATGGAGCGCATGTCTGGTGACACCGCGTCTGACACGAAGCCCGCCGAGAAGCCGCTCATCACGCTGCTGGGTGCCCCCGCCGTCGAAGCCGACGACGAGGCGCGGCCCGCATCGCAGTGCTGCGGCGGCGGCTCGTGCTCGCTCTGACCGCGGCATCCTGAACGAGACGCTTCCGGCGCGAGGAGCGCGAGGCGTCGTGCCGCCACCTCCCCGCGTCAGTGCGCGACTGGCGCCCCACCCTCGAGGTGATCGGCGGGCTTGCGGATGAGGAACGCGCCGACGATCAGCGGCACCGAGATGATCGCCGCGATCAGGAACGCCATCCGCGTGCCCGCGGCATCCGCCTCGAGACCGGTGCCTGATGCGGCTGAGACCGACGACATCACCGTCACGAGCAACGCGATGCCCGCGGCGCCCGCGACCTGCTGCACGGTCCCGACGATCGCCGAGCCGTAGGAGTAGAACCGCGGTTCGAGGGAGCCGAGGGATGCCGTGAACAGCGGCGTGAACGACAGGGCGAGACCGATCATCATCACCGTCTGCACGACGATGAGCAGCACGAACGACGTGTCGGTGCCGACGGTGGTGTAGAACCACAGGGTGGCGCTGACGATGACGGCACCGGGCACGAGCAGGATCTGCGTGCCGAAGCGGTCGTAGATGCGGCCGATCACGGGACCCGCGAGACCCATGGCGAGCGAGCCGGGGAGCACGGCGAGTCCCGTCTCGAGCGGCGTCTTCTCGAGCACCGTCTGCAGGTAGAGCGGAAGCAGGGTGATCGCGCCGAAGAACGCCAGCGACATCACGCCCAGCTGGGCGACCGACAGGGTGAAGTTGCGCGAGCGGAAGACGCGCAGGTCGAGCAGCGCCGAGTCGGTGCGCTGCAGGCGCAGCTGGCGCCAGACGAAGGCCGCGAGCCCGATGACGCCGACGGCGAGCGACACGACCAGCGTGACGATCGACGCGTCGGCCGCACCGGCGTCGCCGCCGTGTCCGCCGCCGATCTGGCTGAGGCCGAACACGAGCCCGCCGAAGCCGAACGCCGAGAGGATGACGCTGGTGATGTCGATCGGCGCGTTGCGCGTGTCGCCGAGGTTGTGGATCCATCGGGCGCCGACGAAGAGCGCGACCAGGGCGATCGGGAGCACGATGCCGAAGATCCAGTGCCACCCGAGCGACTGCAGCACCAGGCCCGACATCGTCGGTCCGATGGCGGGTGCGAGCGCCATGACGATGCTGACCCGGCCCATCATGCGCCCGCGCTGAGCGGGCGGCACGATCGTCATGATCGTGGTCATCAACAGCGGCATCATGATCGCGGTGCCCGACGCCTGGATGACGCGGGCGACGACGAGCAGCTCGAACCCGGGGGAGAGGAACGCGACGAGCGTTCCCGCCGAGAACAGCGACATCGCCGTGATGAAGACCTGCCGCGTCGTGAAGCGCTGCAGGAGGAACCCGGTGATCGGGATGACGACGGCCATGGTCAGCATGAACGCGGTCGTGAGCCACTGCGCGGCGACGGCCGTGATGCCGAGGTCGCGGATGAGGAACGGGATCGCGACGTTCATCGTCGTCTCGTTGAGGATCGCGACGAACGCGGCGGTCAGCAGCAGCCAGATGACGCGACTCTGCGCGGCGGTGACGCCGGTGGCCGGTGCGGCACTGGTCGAGGCGGTGGGGACGGTGCCGGTGGCGGCCATGACGAGGTCCTATTCGTACGGGGGGCTTCGTGGCGCCACGGGGGTGACTGCGAAGGGCGAGAACGGCGAGGGGCGTCGAGATATTCCGACGTCGAGAGAAAAACCTGGGGGAGGGATGCCGCAGAGGGCGGGCGACCGATTCTACCCGGCGCCTTCCCGCGGCACCTGTTTCAAAGCCGGTGTCGGTGGTCGGACGTAGGCTGGCCCGCATGAACGCGGGTGGTGTGGGCGGAAGCATGTTCCGCGGCGTGGACGTCGACGTCCAGCGTCGGCAGAACGCGCAGGCGCCGCGCGTCGCGAACCTGGGCCGACGTGTGGTCGAGCTGTTCCGCCCGTACCGCTGGCGCATCGCTTTCACCGCGGTCCTGGTCGTGGTGGGTGCCGCGGTCGCGGTCATCCCGCCGCTGCTGGTGCAGCGCATCTTCGACGACGCCCTCTTCCCGGACGATGGATCGAGTCCCGACCTGCAGCTTCTCGCGGTCCTCGTCAGCGTGATGATCGCGCTGTTCCTCCTCTCGGCGGCGCTCAACGTGGGCCAGACCTGGCTCACCGCCACGGTCGGCAACCGGGTGACCGGCGACCTGCGTACGCGCCTGTTCGACCACCTGCAGTCCATGGAGTTGGGCTTCTTCACCCGTACGAAGACGGGCGTCATTCAATCTCGCCTGCAGAACGACGTCGGCGGCGTGTCGGGGGTGCTGACCAACACCGTCACGAGCATCCTCGGCAACGCCGTCACGGTGATCGCATCGCTGGTCGCGATGATCCTCATCGACTGGCGGCTCACCCTGATCGCGGTCGCGCTGATGCCGTTCCTCATCTTCGTGCAGCGGCGCGTCGGGCAGGTTCGTGCGCGCATCGCGGGTGAGACGCAGGAATCACTGTCGGAGCTGTCGGCGATCACGCAAGAGACCCTGAGCGTCAGCGGCATCCTGCTGTCGAAGTCGTTCAATCGTCAGCGTACCGAGTCCGCGCGTTTCGACGCCGAGAACGACAACCAGGTGCATCTGCAGGTGCGCCGGGCGATGAGCGGGCAAGGGTTCTTCGCCGTCGTGCAGGTGATCATGTCGAGCGTGCCGGCGATCATCTATCTCGTCTCCGGGTACCTGATCGGCGGTGGCGCCGGCGCCATCACCGCCGGCACGATCGTCGCGTTCACGACGGTGCAGGCTCGTCTGCTCATGCCCCTCATGGGGCTCATGCGCGTGGCGCTCGACGTGCAGACGTCGTCGGCGCTGTTCGCCCGCATCTTCGAGTACCTCGACCTGAAACCGGCCATCGTCGACGTGCCCGACGCGATGCCGGTCACCGCGGCGCCCGGCCCGCTCGGTCGCATCGAGTTCCGTGATGTCGAGTTCCGGTATCCCGACGCCCCCGCCCAGGCGCGGCCCACCCTCGACGGCGTGTCTTTCACCGTCGAGCCGGGGCAGCACGTGGCCTTCGTCGGTCCCTCGGGCGCGGGCAAGACGACGATTCTCTACCTGACGCCCCGCATGTACGAGGCGACGGGCGGCGCGGTGATGTTCTCGGGCGCCGACGTGCGCTCCCTCGATCGCGCGTCGATCATCGACGAGATCGGCATCGTCTCGCAGGAGACCTACCTCTTCCACGCCACCGTGCGCGAGAACCTGCGCTACGCGCGTCCGGATGCCACCGGTGACGAGATCGAAGCGGCGTGCCGCGCCGCGAACATCCACCACGTCATCGCGTCGTTCGAGGCCGGCTACGACACCGTCGTCGGCGAGCGCGGCTACCGCCTGTCGGGTGGCGAGAAGCAGCGCATCGCCATCGCGCGCGTGCTGCTGAAAGACCCACCCGTGCTGCTGCTCGACGAGGCGACCAGCGCCCTCGACACCGTGTCGGAGCGCATCGTGCAAGAGGCGCTCGAGACCGCGTCGCACGGGCGCACAACCCTGTCGATCGCGCACCGACTGTCGACGGTCATCGGGGCCGATCGCATCCATGTGGTGGATGCCGGACGCATCGTCGAGTCGGGCACGCACAGCGAACTGCTGGCCGCCGGTGGCCTCTACGCGAGTCTCGCCGCCGAGCAGCTCGCCGCGTCGTTCGTGCTGGCCGAAGAGCAACTCGACGCCGCGGGCCTCGCGCGCGCCGCGCTGCCCGCCCGTCGCGCCGACGAGGCGCCGGCGTAAGCGTCCCTCCGCCCGCATCTTCGCCGCATCCCCAGCTCGATGTGCGCCTGGCGCGCTGCGTGCGTCATCGCCGCCGTGTGGTGGGCGAGCGTTGACTCGCGGGAAGTGCTCGCGCGGGGGTGGGCGCGGTGTGCACGGGCCGCGAGTCATCGGCGTCGGCGCCGGGGTGGGTGTGCGTTGAGTTGCGGGAAGTGTTCGCGCGGGGGCTGATGCCGTGTGCACGGGCCGCAAGTCATCGGGGTCGGCCTGGGTGTGCGTTAAGTTGCGGCGGGTGTTCGCGCGGGGGCTGGGTGGGTGTGCGCAGGCCGCAAGTCAGCATCGGCGCCGGGGTTGGCGTGGGTTGCGTTGCGGCGGGTGTTCGCGCGGGGGTTGGTGCGGTGTGCACGGGCCGCGAGCCACCTCATTGGGGTGGGTCTGTGTTGAGTTGCGGCGGGTGTTCGCGCGGGGGCTGGCGGGGCGGGCACAGGCCGCAAGTCACAGCCGAGGGACCGGGGGACCCGGGGGACCCGGGGCAGGCGGCTCCTCAGGCGGGCAGCGTCTCGAGGAACGTCTCGAGCGCGATGCGGTACGCCGGGTCGGGGTGCGTCTCGGCGATGCGCAGCAGCGGGGGCAGGTCGAGCGTGCGGATGAGCGCACCGCGTTCGTGCACCGCCGCGTCGGCCCCGGCCGCGCGCAGCAGGGCGATGCCCTCGCCGAGGGCGTCGAGGTAGTCGCGCAGCACGTCGAGCTCGGCGAGGCGCTGGGTGATCGAGCCGCCGTCGCGGCGCTGGCGCCATTCGACGACCACGTCGGGCACCACGTCGAAGGTCGCCGCGACCGTGTACATGCGCTGCGCGAGCACCTGATCCTCGTAGTACCAGCCCTCGGGGAAGCGCAGGCCGTGCGCGCGCCAGAAGTCGGCCCGGCTCACCTTCGACCACGCGACGATGTTCCCGGATGCCGCCGGGTGCGCCGCCAGTGTGGTCCGTTCGCGTGCCGGGTCGGTGGCGGCGGCGACCCACGGCTGCACTTCGCCGGCGGTGTAGCCGGAGCCCTCGGCATCCGGTCGCAGACGCACGTACGCCCCGACCACGAAGTCGCTGCCCGTGCGGGCGAGGGTGGCGGTCAGCCGCGCGAGGGCGTCGGGGCGCATCCGGTCGTCGGCGTCGAGGAAGGCGATGTAGGGAGTGTCGGCGAGTGCAAGGCCCGTGTTGCGGGCGGCGCCGAGACCGCGCTGCGTGTCGTGGCGCACGACGCGGAAGCGTGGATCGGCGGCCGCGGCGTCGGCGAAGATGCGTGTCGTTTCGTCGGTCGACGCGTCATCGACGAGCACCGCCGCCCAGTCGGGATGCGTCTGCGCGCGGAGCGAATCGAGCGCCTCCTCGACGTACCCGGCGACATCGAAACCGGGGACGATGACGGTGACCGCGCGAGGACTCACCCGCGCGATCCTACGGCGGAAACCGCCTCGGCGACCGCGTCGGCGACCGGGTCGAGGGATGCCGTGAGCCCGTGCGGCAGCGTGAAACGCACCGCCGTGCGCGCGTCGTCGGGCGCGACGCCGAGGGCGAGGAGCACGTGCGACGCCTCGTCGCTGCCCGCGGCGCACGCCGACCCGCTGGAGGAGACGATGCCGCGACGCTCGAGTTCGAGCAGGACGGTCTCGCCGTTCGTGCCGGGGAAGACGAAGCTCGCTGTGCCTGGGAGTCGCCGTGTCGGGTGGCCCGTGAGTCGGGCGCCGGGCACGAGCGCGAGCACCCGCGCGATGAAGGCGTCGCGCAGCGCCGAGACCCGAGCGGCCTCGTCGACCCGTTCCGCGTCGGCGAGTTCGAGGGCGCGGGCGATGGCCACGGCCCCCGCGACATCGGGCGTGCCCGAGCGGCGCCCGCGCTCCTGCCCGCCGCCGTGCAGCAGCGGCTCGAACGGCAGGCGCCCGCGCACGGCCAGGATGCCGGTGCCCTTCGGGGCGCCGATCTTGTGGCCGGCCACGGTGATGGCATCCGCCCCCAGCCCGGCGAGGGGGAGCCACCCGGCCGCCTGCACCGCATCGAGGTGCAGCGGCACACCCCGCTCATGGGCGACGGCCGCGAGAGCGGCCGCATCCTGGATCGTGCCGGTCTCGTTGTTGGCGTACCCGATGCTGACCAGAGCCGTGTCGTCGCGCAGGACGGCCGCGAGGGTCTGCGGGTCGAGGACGCCGGCGGCGTCGACCGGGACGTGCGTGAGGTCGACGGCGTGCAGCCGCGCGAGGTAATCGGCGGAGGCGAGCACGGACTCGTGCTCGATCGCCGTCGTGACCAGATGTCTCTTGCCCGAGCCGAGCACGAGCCCCTTGATCGCCGCGTTGTTGGATTCGGTACCACCGGAGGTGAAGACGACGTCGCCCGCGCGCATCCCGAGCACCCGGGCGACGCGCGCCCGTGCGTCGTCGAGGGCGGATGCCGCGGCCTCGCCCACCTCGTGATGGCTCGACGGGTTGCCGAAGAACCGCGTCAGGTACGACGCCATCGCCTCGAGCACCTCGGGGCGCACGGGGGTGGTGGCGGCGTTGTCGAGGTAGAGGGTCACGCCGTCTCGATACGGATGTCGAGGCCCAGGTCGAGCGACGGCGCCGAGTGCGTGAGCGCACCGACCGAGATGACGTCCACGCCGGTCTCGGCGATCGCGCGCACGGTGTCGAGCGTGACCCCACCCGACGCCTCCACCTGCGCGGCGCCGGCGATGCGGGCGACGCCGGTGCGCAGGTCGTCGAGCGAGAAGTTGTCGAGCATGATCGTGCCGACCCCGGCGGCGAGCACGGCATCGATCTGGTCGAGGCGGTCGACCTCGACCTCGACGTGCGTGGTGTGGGGCAGTCGCGCGATGGCGCTCTCGAGCGCCTGCGTGACCGACATGCCCTGAGCGGTCAGCACCGCGAGGTGGTTGTCTTTCGCCATCACGGCGTCCGACAGCGAGAAGCGGTGATTGTGGCCGCCGCCGTCGCGGACGGCCTGCCGTTCGACCGCGCGGAGGCCGGGCGTCGTCTTGCGCGTGTCGGCGATGCGGGCCCCGGTATGGGCCACCTCGGCGACGTAGCGGCTGGTGAGCGTGGCGATGCCCGACATGCGCTGCACGAAGTTCAGGCCGATGCGCTCGGCGGTCAGCACCGCGCGTGCGGGACCGGCGACCACGGCCAGCGTGTCACCCGACGCGAAGCGCGCGCCATCGAGCACCCGCTGCTCGACGACGATCGACGGGTCGGTGAGGGTGAAAGCCGCGGCGAAGACCGCTGCCCCGCTGAAGACACCGTCGACACGCGCGACGAGGGCGGCGCGCGCCGTGGTCGATGCGGGGATGAGCGTCTCGCTGGTGAGGTCGCCCCAGGGTGCGTCCTCCTCCAGCGCAGCGGCGACGACGCGGTCGATGGCGGCTCGGGTCAGCATGCGAGGGCCTCCTGCGGCAGGGGAGTGGATGCCGGGGTTTCGGCATCCGGGGCGTCGGAGCGGAAGTGCGCCCCGACCGAGACTCCGCGCGCGCGGGCGGCGGCGACGACGTGGGTGGCGACGAGGAGCAGGTTCGCGTCTTCGATGGAGCGCGGTGCGTGTTCGGCGCTCCAGGCGGCGAGCACGCCGGCGGCGCGGTCGAGACCCGAAGCGTCGCGCACGAGGCCGGCTTCGGCCCACATGAGCTGCTGCAGCGCCGCGCGCGAGAACACCGGCGCGTCGGCGGCGGGCTCGACGGCGGGCTCGGGGGCGGGCTCTGCGACCGGGGCGACGGCGGGACGCCGGCCGGTGCCCGCGTCGCCGCCGCGCGCCACGGCATCGCCCGCCCGCGCGCCGAACACGGCGCCCTCGAGCAGGGAGTTGGATGCCAGCCGGTTCGCGCCGTGGACGCCCGTGCGCGCGGTCTCGCCCGCCGCGTACAGCCCCGGCACGGTGGTGCGTCCGTCGAGGTCGGTGACGACACCGCCCATCAGGTAATGCGCGGCGGGAGTGACGGGAATGGGCTCACGCGCCCAGTCGAGACCGCGCTCGCGCACGGCGGCGTCGATGGTGGGGAAGCGCGCGGCGAGGCGCTGCGCGCCCAGCGCGGTGGCGTCGAGGCGCACCGGGTGCCCGTTCTGAGCCGCCATGGCGCGGGCGTTGGCGCGGGCCACGACGTCGCGCGGGGCGAGTTCACCGTCGGGGTGCGCGTCGAAGCAGAACCGTCGACCCGCGTCGTCGACGAGCGTCGCACCCTCGCCGCGAACGGCCTCGGACACCAGGAACGGCGCCCCGACCGCGAGCGCTGTGGGGTGGAACTGCACGAACTCGAGGTCGGCGACGGCCGCGCCCGCGCGCAGGGCGGCGGCGATCCCGTCGCCGGTCGCGCCCGCGGGGTTGGTCGTGTGGGCATAGAGCTGCCCGGCGCCGCCGGTCGCGAGGATCACCGCGTCGGCGTCGAGGCGCTCGCCGCCGTCGAGATCGATGCCCGCGACCCTTCCGTCGCGCAGTACGAGGTCGCGAAGCAGCGCGTGCTCGCGCACGACGATGCCGGCCGAGCGCACCGCGGCGCCGAGCGCCGCCTGGATCTCGGCGCCCGTCGCATCACCCCCGGCGTGCAGCACGCGGGCGACGGCGTGGGCGGCTTCCAGCCCCCGCGCGAACTCACCGTCGGCCGCGCGGTCGAAGGCGACGCCCCGCGCGACCATCTCGGCGATGCGCTGCGGACCCTCGCCGACCAGCACGTCCACGGCGGCGGGGTCGTTGAGCCCCGCGCCGGCGGTCATCGTGTCGTTCGCGTGCGAGGCGACGGTGTCGGCGGGGTCGGTCACCGCGGCGACGCCCCCCTGCGCCCAGCGGGTGTTGGTGTCGTGCAGTGCGCCCTTGGTCACGACCGTGACACGGCATCCGTTCTCCGCCGCGTGCAACGCCGCCGTGAGACCGGCGATGCCGCTGCCCACCACGACGACCGTGGTCATTTCACGGCGCCGTTCGGCTTGGCCGCGAGCATGCGCTCGAGGGCGACCCGGGCGGGATCGGCCACGTCGGCCGGCACGGTGATGCGGTTGACGACCTCACCTGCGACGAGCGACTCCAGCACCCAGGCGAGGTAGCCGGGGTGGATGCGGTACATCGTCGAGCAGGGGCAGACGACCGGGTCGAGGCAGAAGATCTCGTGCTGCGGGTACTGCGCGGCCAGGCGCTGCACGAGGTTGATCTCGGTGCCGATGGCGAAGGTGGTCGGTTCGGTCGCGGCGGCGATGGCCTTGCGGATCACATCGGTCGAGCCGGCCTCATCGGCGGCATCCACCACGTCCATCGGGCACTCGGGGTGCACGATGACGCGGACGCCCGGGTGCTCGGCGCGCGCCCTGTCGATCTGGTCGACGGTGAAGCGGCGGTGCACCGAGCAGAAGCCGTGCCACAGGATGACGCGGCTGTCGGCGATCTGCGCCTCGGTCGAGCCGCCGAGGGGCTTGCGGGGGTTCCACATCGGCATCTGCTCGAGCGGCACGCCCATCGCCTTCGCGGTGTTGCGGCCGAGGTGCTGGTCGGGGAAGAACAGTACGCGGCGGCCGCGCGCGAACGCCCACTCCAGCACCGTCCGTGCGTTGGAGGAGGTGCAGACGATGCCGCCGTGACGGCCGACGAAGCCCTTGATGGCGGCGCTGGAGTTCATGTACGTCACCGGGATGACGGGCACGAGACCCTCGGCATCCGGGGTCTCGAGGTCGCCCAGCACGTCGGCGAGCTGCTCCCAGCACTCCTCGACCTGGTCGATGTCGGCCATGTCGGCCATCGAGCAGCCCGCCGCGAGGTTCGGCAGGATGACGGCCTGCTCGGGCGTCGACAGCAGGTCGGCGGTCTCGGCCATGAAGTGCACGCCGCAGAACACGATGGCCTCGGCCTGCGGGTGCTCGAGCGCGGCGTTGGCGAGCTGGAACGAATCGCCCACGTAGTCGGCGTGGCGCACGACCTCTTCGCGCTGGTAGAAGTGCCCGAGCACCACGACCCGATCGCCGAGGGTCTGCTTGGCCGCGCGGACGCGCGCGTCGAGCTCGTCGTCGGACGCATCGCGGTAATCCTGCGGCAGCTCACCCTGGCGGGGCGCGCCGGTGGGGATGACGTCGCCCATCGACGAGCCCGGGCCGTAGCCGGGGCGGGTGTCGAAGTCCCAGGGGCCGACGGCGAGGTCGGTGGTGCAGGTGGCGTCGGTGGAGGCACCGGCGACGATCGCCTGGATGGCGTGGTCGACGCTCGGGTCGATCGCGGGGCGGGGCTGCAGGGTGAGGGGTGTGGCGGCCATGGGCGTTCCGATCAGTGACGGGAGGGGAGCGGGCCGCGGTCGGCGAGCTCCACATCGCGGTTGTAACGGTAGAGACGTGCGGGGCGGTGGCTTCCGGTGCGGAAGCGGTCGGTCGGGATGAGCGTGTCGGACGTGTCGACCTGACGGCGGAAGTTCGCCGGATCGAGACGCTTGCCGAGGATGGTCTCGTTCACTTCGCGGAGGTCGGCGAGGGTGAACTCGTCGGGCAGCAGGCCGTGCGCGATGCGGCTGTAGCCGACCTTGTTGCGCAGGCGCCACAGCGTGTACTCGACGATGTCGTTGTGGTCGAAGGCGAGCGTCGGCAGGTCGGTCGCGTCGAACCATTCGACGTTCTCGGGGGCGTCGCCGCTGCGCGCGTGGGCCGCGACCTGCGCGTCGACCTCGTCGGAGCGCAGCAGCGCCCAGTAGACAATGGAGACCACGCGCGTGGGGGAGCGGTCGACGGCGCCGAAGGCGTAGAGCTGCTCGAGATAGCTCGGGGTGAGTCCGGTGGTCTCGGCGAGGGTTCGGGATGCCGCGACGTCGAGCTCCTCGGTCGAGTCGAGCCAGCCGCCGGGCAGTGCCCACCGGCCGTCGAACGGGTCGCGCGTGCGGCGGACGAGCGGGAGCGAGAGCACCGGTTCGTCGTGCGCGTCACGGCGGACGCTGAAGATCACGGTGGACACCGCGACGCGCACGTCGGCGTCACGGGGCTCGGGCTGGGGGGTTCGTGTCATGGTGACCATATCTCCGGCTCCGATCTTAGTGTCATTTCGACCTGAAGGGCGAATCCGGTGCGGATCGCCGGGTTCGAGGGCGCGCCGCGGAGCGGCTTGGGGCGGATTCCGCCGGTTGGGGCGGAAATGGCCCGCCCCGACGTGCGGAATCCGCCCCGAGGTGCGGAATCCGCCCCGAACCGGGCCGAGGCGCGAGCGCACGGCCTGGGCACGCATCGCCCAACGTGCGGAATCCGCCCCGAATCGTCGAACGCACGGGGGCCGCCGCCGTCAGCGCGTCGAAAGGGTTCTCCCAGACGTGCGGCCTAGCGTGGGGATCGGATTCAGGAGGTCGGATGCCGATCATCGACATCGTTCTGATCGCCCTGTTGGTGATCGCGCTCATCACGGGTCTCTCGCGCGGGTTCCTCGCCACGATCGGCTTCTTCGCCGGTCTCGCTCTCGGCGCCGTCGCCGCGTACTGGGCGACCCCGTTCGTCGGACAGTGGGTCACGTCGCCGTCGTGGCGCGGTCCCGCCATGGTCGTCACCGGCATCCTGCTGCTGCTGATCGGGTCGGGGCTCGGCACCGCTGTCGGCGGATTCTTCCGCCGGGGCGCCGACCGCATCAAGCTCCGCGTGCCCGAGCGATTGCTCGGCGGGCTCGTCAACACCGCGGCGGCCGCGCTCGCCATCTCGTTCGTCGCCGGCTCGCTGACCCCCGCGGGCGTTCCCGTCGTCTCGGCGGCGCTGGGATCCTCGACCGTGGTGCGCACGATCGACGACCTCACGCCGGCCCCCGTGCGGGGCGCGCTCGCCGAGCTCCGAGGGACCGTGTTCGCCGAGGGAATTCCGCGCCTCGGGCAGCTCATCCAGATCGGCCCCGTGCCGAGCACGCCCGAGATCGCACTCGACGACCCCGCGCTGACGCAGGCGGCGCAGTCGGTCGCGCGCATCTCGGGCACCGCCTACGCGTGCGGCGTCACCTCGAGCGGGTCGGGCTTCGTGGTGGCATCCGATCGTGTGGTCACCAATGCGCACGTCGTCGCCGGTGTCGACACCCCCGTCGTCGAACTGCCCGGACGCCCCGCCCGTGAGGGACGCGTCGTCTACTTCGACCCGATCGACGACATCGCCGTCGTGGCGGTGGACGGGCTGGATGCCGCACCCCTCCCGGTCGCATCGACCCTCGGCGTCGGATCCTCCGCGGTGGTGCAGGGTTATCCCGGCGGTGGCCCCTTCAGCTCGGGGAGTGCTCAGGTGCTGTCGGAGGGGACCGTGCCCGTTCCCGACATCTACGACTCGTCGTCGTCGGCGCGCGACATCTACGCGCTCGCCGCGATCGTGCGCCCGGGGAATTCGGGTGGGCCGCTGCTCACGACGAGCGGCGAGGTCGCCGGTCTCGTGTTCGCGCGCTCCGACACCGACGACAACGTCGGGTACGCCATGACGCCGGTCGAGCTGGAGCCGGTCTTGACGCAGATCGATGCGCTGTCGGCGCCGGTGGCGTCCGGAAGCTGCACGCGCGGCTGACCTCACCCGGGTGAGAGTCGACGAGGCTCGCCCCGGGGCTGACCGCTCCTCGATCGATGTCGCGGGCGCTCTCCGGCGTGAGTGAGCATGAGCCTCGTGTCGTTCTTCCCACGCTCCCTTGTTCCGGAGGAGTCTCGGCCCGGCCGCGGATAGGGCGTCGCCGACGGTGGACCGCGCTGGGTCAGGGGCTGTGCCCCACCCACCGCTCCGGTAGGCTGACCGCACAAGTCCACACCGGCCCCATGATCGATGCGGGAGAGCTCCGGCGCACGCAGCCGGGCACCGAAGGAGCAAGCCTCCCCGCCAATCTCTCAGGTACGCGTACCGCGTCGATCGGGCCACTCTGGAAAGTGATCCGGGTGCACCGCGCCGGATCCGCCGACGGTGAAAGCCGCGTGAGAACGCGGCGAAACTCTCAGGCCCATGACAGAGGGGGAGTTCTTCAGGCGCCGACCGGCGTCTGTCCGTCACCGCGAACGGCAGAACTCATGACCGAAACCCCCGCTCCACCGCGCACGTCGCCGCTGCACGACCGGCACGAAGCCCTCGGTGCCTCGTTCACCGACTTCGGCGGGTGGAACATGCCCGTGCGCTACACCTCCGACCTCGCCGAGCACCACGCCGTGCGCCGGGCGGCCGGGCTCTTCGACATCTCGCACATGGCCGAGTTCGTCGTCACCGGCCCGCGGGCCGCGGCATTCCTTGATCACGTGCTCGCAGGCCGCCTGTCGACGATGAAGGTCGGCAAGGCGAAGTACTCGCTCGTGCTGGCAGCGAGCGGCGGCATCGTCGACGACGTGATCGTCTACCGCACGGGGCCGCAGAGCTTCCTGGTCATCTCGAACGCCGGGAACAGGGATGCCGTGGCGGCGGCGCTCGACGCGGCGCAGCGCACGTGGGCCTCGGCGTCGGACGCTTCGACAGGCTCAGCGACCGCCGCGTCCGCGACCGCCGCGTCCGCGACCGCCGCCTCCGCGGCCGCCGCCTCCGCGACCGCCGCCTCCGCGTCCGGCGCCTCCGCGTCCGCCACGGCCGCTGCTGACGCCACCTCTGCTGACGCCGCAACCGAGGTCCCTGAGCCTGTCGAAGGGGCCGCGCCCCGCTCCTTCGCCGTCGTCGCCGGCTCCACCGGCCTCCGCGTCGAAGACGTCACCGACTCTTACGCCCTCATCGCCCTGCAGGGCCCCGAGGCTCGCGCCATCCTGAGCTCCACCCCGGGTGTGGAGATCACCGGCACCGCGCTCGACGAGCTGGGCTACTACGCATGGACCGAGGGCACCTTTCAGGAGGCATCGCTGTTCATCGCCCGCACCGGATACACCGGCGAAGACGGGTACGAGCTCATGATCCCCACCGGTCAGGCCGGCGCCCTGTGGGATGCCGTCCTCTCGAGCGGACAGCACGCGGGGCTCGTTCCGTGCGGGCTCGCTGCGCGTGACACCCTGCGCCTCGAGGCCGGGATGCCCCTGTACGGCCACGAGCTCTCGCGCGACATCGTCCCCGCCCAAGCCGGCCTCGGACGCGTCGTCGCCGTCGACAAGCCCGCGTTCATCGGAAAGGACGGCCTCTCGTCCGGACCCGCCGATGCCCCCGTGCTGGTGGGTCTCGTGTCGGAGGGCCGCCGCGCGGGCCGCGCCGGATACACCGTGCTGCACGGCGACGACGTCGTCGGCGAGATCACGAGCGGCGCGCTCAGCCCCACCCTCGGCCACCCCGTCGCGATGGCGTTCGTCGCGCCCGCGGCATCCGAAATCGGCACCGAACTGACCATCGACGTGCGCGGAACCCGCATTCCCGCGACCGTCACCGCCCTTCCCTTCTACCGGAGAAACGCATGACCGACCTCACCGCCCTCAGCTACACCTCCGAGCACGAGTGGATCGCCCTCGACGGCGACATCGCCACGGTCGGCATCACCGACTTCGCCGCCGAGAAGCTCGGTGACGTCGTGTTCGTCGAGCTCCCCGGCGCCGACTCCGCGGTCAGCGCGGGCGACGTGTGCGGCGAGATCGAGTCGACCAAGTCGGTCGGCGAGCTCTACGCGCCGCTGTCCGGCACCGTCGTCGAGGTCAACGACGCCGTCGTCGACGACCCATCGCTCGTCAACGCCGAGCCCTTCGCCGGCGGGTGGCTCATCAAGATCCGCCTCGAGGGCGACCTGCCCGGCGATCTGCTCGATCGTGCCGCCTACGAGGAGCTCACCGCATGACCTCCGTCCTTCCCTCCCGCACGGATGCCGGGACCCCGGCCGCTTTCACGGATCGCCACATCGGCATCGGCCCCGACGCACAGGCGCGCATGCTCGAGGTCGTCGGGTACGACAGCGTCGAGGCGCTCGTCGAGACCGCCGTCCCGGCATCCATCCACGTGCAGCCCCGTGCGACGAGCTCGATCCCTCCCGCGGCCACCGAGGCCGAGGCTTTGGCCGAGCTGCGCGAGCTCGCCACGGCCAACCGCTCCGCGCGCCCCCTGATCGGTCTCGGCTACTACGACACCTTCACGCCGTCGGTGATCGCGCGGAACGTGCTCGAGAACCCCTCCTGGTACACCGCCTACACGCCGTACCAGCCCGAGATCTCGCAGGGACGCCTCGAGGCGCTCATCAACTTCCAGACGATGGTCACCGACCTGACGGGCCTCGCCACGGCGAACGCCTCGATGCTGGATGAGTCCACCGCGGTCGTGGAGGGCATGCTCGTCGCCCGCCGCGCGTCGAAGGCGAAGACCGACGTCTTCCTCGTCGACGTCGACGCACTGCCGCAGACGAAGGCGCTGCTGCACCACCGCGCCGCGGCCGTCGGCATCCGCATCGTCGAGACGACCTACGACGGCGACCTGCCCGAGGCGTTCGGCGCCTTCGTGCAGTACCCCGGCGCCACCGGTCGCGTGTGGGACTTCTCGCTCGTCGCCGAAGCCGTGCACGCGCAGGGCGGCCTCGTCGTCGCCGCGGCCGACCTGCTCGCCCTCACCCTGCTGCGCTCGCCCGGTGCTCTCGGCGCCGACGTCGTGGTGGGAACGAGTCAGCGCTTCGGCGTGCCGCTCGGCTTCGGCGGTCCGCACGCGGGCTACATGGCGGTGCGCGCGGGGCTCGAGCGCCAGCTTCCGGGTCGCCTGGTCGGCGTGTCCCAGGATGCCGTGGGCCACCCCGCCTACCGCCTGTCGCTGCAGACGCGCGAGCAGCACATCCGCCGCGAGAAGGCGACGTCGAACATCTGCACCGCCCAGGTGTTGCTCGCCGTCATGGCGGCGATGTACGCGGTCTACCACGGCCCGCAGGGGCTCAAAGGCATCGCGGCGCGGGTCGCGCAGAAGGCCGACGCCCTGGCATCCGCCCTCGCTTCGTTCGACCTGCACCTCGCCGGCGACGCCTTCTTCGACACCGTGCGCGTCTACGTTCCCGGCCGCGCGCAGGACGTCGTCGACCGCGCTCGCGATCGCGGCTACCAGCTGCTGTGGGTCGACGACGCCACGGTCGGCGTTTCGGTCGATGAGACGACGACGGATGCCGATATCGCCGCCGTCCTCGACGCGTTCGGGGTCTCGACCGAAGAACTGCCCGAGGGTGTCGCCCTGCGCGGCGTCGACGAGACCCTTCACCGCGACGACGAGTTCTTGACGCACCCCGTCTTCCACGCGCACCGCAGCGAGACGGCGATGATGCGCTACCTCAAGTCGCTCGCCGACCGCGACTACGCGCTCGACCGCGGCATGATTCCGCTCGGCTCGTGCACGATGAAGCTGAACGCGGCGACCGAGATGGCCGCGGTGTCGTGGCCCGAGTTCTCGCGCGTGCACCCGTTCGCCCCCGAGGCCGACGTGCACGGGTACCTCGAGATGATCGACCAGCTCGAGCGCTGGCTCGCCGAGGTCACCGGGTACGACGCGGTGTCGCTGCAGCCGAACGCCGGCTCGCAGGGTGAGCTCGCCGGGCTGCTGGCCATCCGCGGCTACCACCGCGCCAACGGCGACACCGAGCGCACCGTGTGCCTCATCCCGTCGTCGGCGCACGGCACGAACGCCGCGTCCGCGATCCTCGCGGGGATGAAGGTCGTCGTCGTCGCGTGCGACGAGGCCGGCAACGTCGACCTCGGCGACCTGCGCGCCAAGATCGCACAGCACGCCGACGCCCTGTCGGCGCTGATGATCACGTACCCCTCCACCCACGGCGTGTACGAGCACGACGTGCTCGAGATCACCCAGGCCGTGCACGACGCCGGCGGGCAGGTCTACGTCGACGGCGCCAACCTCAACGCGCTGCTCGGTTTCGCGCGGTTCGGCGACCTCGGCGGCGACGTGTCGCACCTCAACCTGCACAAGACGTTCGCCATCCCGCACGGCGGCGGCGGACCCGGTGTGGGCCCGGTCGCGGCGAAGGCGCACCTCGCGCCGTTCCTGCCCTCGCACCCGTTCTCGCAGCGGGCAGATCACGCCGGCGGCGTGTTCGACGGCGGCCCCGTGTCGGCCGCTCCGCACGGCTCCGCCGGCATCCTGCCCATCTCGTGGGCGTACGTGCGCATGATGGGCGCCGAGGGGCTCCGTCAGGCAACCGCCGCCGCGGTGCTCTCGGCCAACTACATCGCCACGCGCCTGCGCGAGCACTACCCGGTGCTCTACGCGGGGGAGGGCGGACTCGTCGCGCACGAGTGCATCCTCGACCTGCGTCCCCTCAAGGAGCAGACGGGCGTCACCGTCGACGACGTGGCCAAGCGCCTCATCGACTACGGCTTCCACGCGCCCACGATGTCGTTCCCGGTGGCCGGCACCCTCATGGTCGAGCCGACCGAGAGTGAAGATCTCGCCGAGCTCGACCGCTTCGTGGATGCCATGATCGCGATCAAGCACGAAGCCATCGCCGTGGCCGCGGGCGAGTGGCCCGCCGACGACAACCCCCTCGTCAACGCGCCCCACACGGCCGAGACGGTCGTCGTGGGGGAGTGGGAGCACCCGTACTCGCGCGAGACCGCGGTGTACCCCGTGCGTTCGCTCATCCGCGGCAAGTACTGGCCCCCGGTTCGACGCATCGACCAGGCATACGGCGACCGCAACCTGGTCTGCTCATGCCCGCCTCCCGAGGCGTTCGCCTGAGGCGCAGTCGCCCGTGGCGACCGTTCCTCGAGAGCGGTCGCCGCGGCGCTTCGGCGCGGGCCCACCCCGGATTCCCCCAGGGGGCGTTTAGTAAGGTTCCCCTCGTGCACCACGGCTTGAACGAGGACCCTCGCCCCATTCGACGACGCCGAGGCGCGGGGCGCGTGATCGCCCTCCTCGCCGCGGCGGGGATCGTGCTCGCCGGGTGCTCGGCACCGGAGCCGGCGCCCGAGACCGAGCAGGAGGCACCGCCCACCACACTGACCGTCGGGGTGGTCGGCTCGCTCACGAGCTTCAACGCCTCCAGCGCCGCGGGCGACACCGCCGCGAACCGCGCCGTGGCCTCGCTGCTCGACGAGAAGCTGGGGTCGCTCGACGGCGACCTGCAGGTGGTCCCGAACAACGGCCTGGGCCGCATCACCCGCGTGCAGGGCGACCCGCTCAAGGTCAGTTACGAACTGTTCCCCGATCGCGTCTGGTCGGACGGCACCCCCGTCACCCTCGACGACCTCCTGTTCGGCTGGGCGGTGTCGTCGCATTTCTTCGACGACGCCACCTACGACGCGGCCGGCCAGATCGTCTCGGGAACGCGATACTTCGACACCGCGATGCCGGCCGACCCGAACGCGCGCACCTCGCGTCCGAGTCTCGACCGGGCCGACGACACCCTCACCCTCACCTACGACGAGCCGTTCGCCGACTGGAACCGCCAGTGGCTGCTGGATCGGCCGGTGCACGTCGTCGCCGAGCGGGCGGGCGTGAACGTGAAAGACCTGCTCACCGCAATCCTCACCGTTCCCAAGGGAGACCCCTCCGCGCCGGTCGAGCCGAACCCCGTACTCGCCGCGGCGGCGCAGGCGTGGAACACCGGCTTCGACGTGGTGCCCGGCACCCCCGTCGACCCCGCGAGCGTGGTCTCGGCCGGACCGTGGACGGTGACCGAGTCGACCGCCGACTCCCTGACGCTGACGCGGCGCGACGACTACCAGGGTGCGCACTTCCCCGCGCTCGAAGGCCTGACCGTCCGATTCTTCCCCGACCGCGCCGCCCAGTTGTCGGCGATCGAGGCGGGCGTCGTCGACGTGGCCAACGTGGGCGATCTCGACGTCGCGGAGCATGCGACGCTCACCGAGGCCGGGTACCAGGTGCAGGTCGGCCCCACGACGCAGACGCTCCACCTGCGGTACGCCGACGGCACGGCATCCGATCTCCGCCAGGCCATGACGCTGGCAACCGACCGTTCCTCGATCGTGAGCGACGTGCTCGGCCCGATGCGCTCCGACGCGCAGCCGCTGCAATCGTTCCTGTCGTCGACGGCGACGGGTCAGCTGTATGCCGATCTGATCGCGGGCAACGGTGCGCCGGGCACGGGAAGCGACGTGGATGCCGCGCGCAACGCGCTCGGTGACCGTGCCGCCGTGCTGCGCGTGGCCTACGACTCCACCGACGAGGTGTCGTCGCAGGTCTTCCCTCGCCTCGTGTCGATGGGCGCACGGGCGGGGATCGCCGTGCGAGCCGCCACCGCGGAGGACACCCCGGATGCCACTCTGGCGTGGGTCGGTGAAGACGAAAGCCTCTACCGGTCGGCGCGCGACCGTCTCGCGGAGGGCATCGACGGTGCGAACACCGACGAGCTGTTCTCCGATCTCACGGTGCACACCGACCCGGTGGACGTGCTCGCCGAGGCGAAGGAGATCGACCGGTCGCTCTTCGCCGCGTTCGCGGGCCTGCCGTTGCTCGAGCGCACGGGTGCCGTGGTCACCGCGGACGGCGTCGGGGGAGTGGACTACACGTCGGAGCCCGACGGCGTGCCGCCGGCGTTCTGGACCTGGACGGCACCGCAGTCCTGACGCTCGGTCGCTACGGCGTGCCGGTGGGCGACGGCGACGGCGTGGGCGGGGCGAAGATCCCCGGCCACCACGCCGCAGCGAGCGGGTACCCGACGAAGGCGACGATGTCGATGATCGTGTGCGCGACGACGAGCGGCATCACACGACCCCACCGCTTGTAGCACCAGCCGAACACCAGGCCCATGACGACGTTGCCGAGCGCCGACGGCCACCCCTGGTACAGGTGGTAGCTGCCGCGCAGCAGCGCCGTCGAGACGATGACGCCCGTCCACGACCATCCGAGACGACGGAGGCGGTCGAAGAGGAACCCGAGGAAGATGACCTCCTCGGTCAGTCCCGCCCGCAGCGCGGCGAGCACGAGCAGCGCGATCACCCACCACGACGAATCGAGCGGTGCGGGAACGACCGTGATGCTCTGGCCGATGGCCCGACCGACGGCGTACACCCCGATGCCCGGAACGCCGATGAGCAGGACGAGCGCGATCCCGCGCAGCACATCGGACCCGAAGCGACGGAAGTCGAGGCCGATCCGCCGGAGCGCGTTGGTGGCCGGCTCCCACAGCAGGTAGATCGCCAGCGCCACCAGCATGAGCGAGAAGAAGATGTCGAGGAACTGGTAGATCGCATCCCAGAGGGGTTCCGCGCTGCGGGAGGGGTTCAACTGCGTCTGCTGCTGCGAGATGGGGGCGCGCGTCGTCGCGCGGACGAACGACACGACGGAGTAGATCGCGGACTGGCCGACGCTCACGAGGAGCACGATGACGACCTCCCACGCCAGCCGCCGACGTGCATAGCCGTCGGAGCGGCCGATAGGCGTGGGGAAACAGTGGATCGTCGATGAGGACGATAACGAGGATGATGACGGGTCGGCTGAGGGCTGCCGTGACATGTGAGCCATTCAACACCGCCACTGCGTAATCGTTCCGTGATAGACAGTCGACCGCTCGGCGGGCCATAGGAAATCCATGGGCGACGTGATGGCGGATTGTCAAAATGCTCGAATCAGCGCGTGCGAGGTTAAAGGTCTGTAACGAAACATCCAAATGTTTTGACCATCCGGTGACGCGTATCTATCGTTTCGGTATCCACGGCTCCCCCCGGCCGCACGGTTCGGCGGGGTGCTCGTCAACCTTGCACTGGAGGCAAAGTGTCTGAAAAGACCCGGCGCATGCGCGCCCTCTCGGTGGGAGCAGGGGTCGCAGTCGCGGCCCTCGCACTTGCCGGATGCACCACCACGGCCACGCCCGAAGGCGAGTCGAACACGGGTGGCACCATCACGATCGCCACGACCAACGCGTTCACCTCGTTCAACGGCGACACCCCCGAGGCCAACCTCGACACCAACGGCATGGTCGGCTACCTGACCGGTGTGAGCGGCGGACTCGGCCTTGGTGGCTTCCAGCGCCTCGATAAGGACTTCTCGGTCCTGGCCAACACCGACTTCGGCACCTATGAGACCGTGTCCGAGGACCCGCTGACGGTGAAGTACACCATCAACGAGGGACTGACCTGGTCGGACGGGGAGCCCATCAACGCCGATGACATGCTCGTGAACTGGGCCATCAACTCGGGCTACTACAACGACGCCATCCTCGACCCTTCCACCGGCGACGTCACCAACGGCGGTACGCAGTACTTCAGCCTCGCCGGCAGCACCGCGGGTCTCGACACGACCGCGTTCCCCGAGATCGGCGACGACAACATGTCGATGACGCTGACCTATGCGACCCCCTACGTCGACTACGAGCTCGTCAACCCGATCGGCAAGCCCGCTCACGTGCTCGCCGAGAAGGCCGGCGTCTCTGAGGCCGACTTCATCGAGCTGCTCAAGTCGCTGCCCAAGGGCGACACCGCCGCCCCCGTCGTGCCCAACGCCACGCTCAAGGCCGCGGCCGACTTCTGGAACACGGGCTACGACGTCACGGCCATGCCGACCGACGAGAGCCTGCTCGTGGCCAGCGGTCCCTTCATCGTGACCGACTTCACCCCGGAGCAGAGCATCACGCTCGGCAAGAACCCGAACTACAAGGGTGAGATGTCGCCCGCGTACGACCAGCTGATCATCCGCTTCATCGGCGACTCCAACGCGCAGGTGACGGCGCTCCAGAACGGCGAGGTGCAGGCCATCCAGCCGCAGGCCTCCGCCGACACGCTGACCGCTCTCGAGAACGCGAACGCCACGGTTCACTCGGGCAACCAGCTCGCGTACGACCACGTCGACCTCAGCTTCGGCGGGGTCTTCGCCGACGCGAACGTGCGTGAGGCCTTCCTCAAGACCATCCCGCGTCAGCAGATCCTCGAGTCGATCATCACGCCGGTCAACCCCGACGCCGAGGTCCTGAACTCGCAGATCTTCCTCCCCACCGATGGCGACCAGTACTCCACCGCCGTCGCGGCCAGTGGCTACGATGCGTTCACCGAGCCCGACATCGAGGGTGCCAAGGCGCTTCTCAATGGTGCGACCCCCACGGTGCGCATCCTGTACAACACCAATAACCCGAACCGTGTCGACAGCTTCCGCGCCATCCAGCAGTCGGCTCAGCAGGCCGGTTTCGTGATCGAGGACGCCGGTTCGCCCGACTGGAGCTCGCTGCTCGGCAGTGGCAGCTACGACGCGTCGATCTTCGGCTGGGTCTCACCGGGTGCCGGTAACGCCGCTCTTCCGCAGATCTTCAAGACCGGCGGTGGCGGAAACTACAACAACTACAGCAACAGCGCCGTCGACGCCCTCGTCGACGAGAGCCAGGTGACGGTCGACGCGGACAAGCTCGCCGACATCAAGGTGCAGATCGACACGGCGACGGCGAAGGACTTCTACGGTCTGCCGCTCTTCCAGTCGCCGGGTCTGTTCGCTGACAACGGTTCCGTGACGGGCGTCGACTACTTCGGCGGTCAGACGGGCATCGTGTGGAACGCGCAGGAGTGGACGCTGGCAGGTTGATGACCTGCTGAGTTTCCATGAGGCGCCGGAGTCGCTCGGCTCCGGCGCCTCATTTCGCGTGCGCGCAGAGCCCTTTCTCTGCGCTCGCGACTATCCTTTCCAGGGCGCCGTTTTGGCGCTCGTCACCCGATCGAAAGAAGACCTTCCGCGATGGTCGGATTCATCCTCAGGCGCATCGCCGTCTCGATCTTGGTTCTCCTTGCCGCGTCATTCATCATGTACGTACTGGCCGCCAACGCCGGCGACCCCTTGCAGGACCTGCGAGACAGCACCGCTGCAAACCGCGACCAACTGATCGCTGCGCGCGTGGCCGCGCTCGACCTCAGCGTCCCCGCGCCTCTGCGCTACTTCCTGTGGCTCGGCGGAGCTGCCGGCTGCCTGATTCCTTTCGCAGGCACCTGCGACCTGGGTCTGACCATCAGCAATGCCTCGGTTCTGGACATTCTCCCCACCGCGGTGGGATCCACCCTCCAACTCGTGACGGCGTCGTTCGTGCTGGCAATCGTGCTCGGCGTCGTGGTCGGCATCGTGTCCGCCCTCCGTCAGTACAGCGGGTTCGACTTCGGTATCACGCTGCTCAGCTTCTTCCTGTTCTCGCTGCCGTCGTTCCTGGTGGCCGTGCTTCTGAAGGAATTCCTGGCGCTCGGATTCAACAGCTTCCTTGAATCCGCGACCTCCATCCCCGTCTGGGTGATCGTGTTGCTCGCGGTCGTCGCGGCGGTCGTATGGCAGGCCATGATCGGCGGGTCGCCGCGCCGTCGCGCGATCGTCGCCGGCACGGCGGCCGCCGCCACCGTGGCCCTGCTGGTGTACTTCAACGTCACCGACTGGTTCCGTAACCCCGGCTTCGGCCCGGTGGGTCTGCTGCTGCTGATCGCGGGCGTCGTCGTCATCACCACCGGGCTCATCTCGGGGTTGTCGAACCGCCGCGCACTGATCGTCGCGGCAGCGAACGGTGCGATCTCGTACGTCGCGTATTTCGTGCTGCAGGGTCTGTTCGACATCTCCACGGTCTGGACGATCATCATCCTCATGGTCGTCGCCGTCGCGGTGGGACTGATCACCGGATACCTGGTCGGTGCCCCCGATCGCGGTATGACGGCGAGGATCGGCGCGATCGTCGCCTTCTTCGCGTTCGCTCTTGTCGTTCTCGACCGCTACATGCAGTCCTGGCCGCAGTACGTGAACAACCCCCGCATCAACGGCCGCCCGATCGCGACGGTGGGCGCGGCGACCCCTGGGTTCAACGGCGACATGTGGATCACCGGCATCGATACGTTCACGCACCTGCTGTTGCCGACGATCTCGCTCCTTCTCATCTCGTTCGCCGGATACACGCGGTACGCCCGCGCCGGCATGCTCGAGGTGATGAACCAGGACTACATCCGCACCGCCCGCGCCAAGGGCTTGCCGGAACGCACCGTCATCATGCGCCACGGTCTGCGGAACATGCTCATCCCGATCGTTACGCTCATCGCGACCGATGTCGGCGCACTTCTCGGTGGTGCGGTGATCACTGAGCAGGTCTTCGCCATCCCCGGTATGGGGCAACTCTTCGTGTCATCCATCAAGCGCGTCGACGTGAACCCCGTGATGGGCTATTTCATCGTGATCGCTGTCACCGCCATCGTGTTCAACTTCCTGGCCGATCTCGCCTACGCGGCGCTCGACCCCCGCGTGCGAGTGGTCGCATGATCGCCGCCGTCCGATTCCCGGAGGTCTCCGCATGACCCAGATGCTTCCCGAGCCCGCGAACGTCGACGCGCCGGCTCCCGCAGACGAGCGAAACACGGTCGGAGTCAGCCAGGGACGCCTCGTCCTTCGACGCTTCCTCGCGAACAAGATCGCCGTCGTCTCCGGTGTCCTGTTCCTGCTTCTCGCCGCCTTCGCCATCTCGGCGATCGGGCTCGGTCCGATTCCCGGCTGGTGGAAGTACGACTACACGACGTTGAACCCCCAGAACAACGGAGGTGCGCCGACGCTGTCGGTGTTCCCCTTCGTTCTGGGCGACCACCCGTTCGGGCAGGACCGCATCGGCATCGACTACTTCGCTATGACGATGCGCGGTATTCAGAACTCGATCCTTGTGATGCTCGTCATCAGCATCGTCGGCACCACCGTCGGTACCGTCATCGGCGCCCTCGCGGGGTACTACCGCGGATGGGTGGATGCCGTGCTCATGCGCATCACCGACGTCTTCATCGTCCTTCCGATCATCGTCATCGGTGCTGTCGTTGGTCGGGCGACCGGCGGACTGGGCGTCGTGCCACTGGCGTTCTTCCTGGCCATGATCTCGTGGACCACGATCGCCCGGCTCGTGCGCGCCGAGTTCCTGTCGCTTCGAGAGCGCGAATTCGTCGAAGCCGCCCGTGTGGCCGGTGCCAGCGATGCGCGCATCATCTTCAAGCACATCCTGCCCAATGCCATCGGCGTCGTGATCGTCGCGGCGACGCTGCTCGCCGCATCCGCCATCCTCCTTGAGACGGCGCTGAGCTACCTGCAGCTCGGTGTGCGTCCGCCGGATGTCTCGCTGGGTCTGATCATCTCCGACAACCAGTCGGCGTTCTCGACCCGTCCGTGGTTGTTCTGGTGGCCCGCCGTCTTCATCGTGCTGCTCGCCGTGCTCGTCAACTTTGTGGGTGACGGTCTGCGTGACGCGTTCGACCCGCGGCAGAAGCGCTTCTCGCTGCGGCGCACTAAGGAGCAGGCCGGCCCCTCGGTCACCGCCCCGGCGAGCACGCAGGCGCGGGTGCACCCGGAGACGCCGTCGTCATGACGACCGTGTCCGCGTGGTCCTCAGGCGACCGCAATCGCGGCGATGAGTCCGGCCGCGCCCAGCACGAGCAGCACCACGTTGCCGACACGAGCCGTGACGGCGACGGGGGTGCGCTCAGCGATGCCCGCTTCGATGCGTCCGGCGTCGCGCAGCGCGTGCCAGCGTGTGCGCACCATGTCGGCCGCGCGTCCGGAGTCGGTGTTCGGCAGTTCGCCGGGTCGGATCTGCGGCGTGGCAGCCTCTTCGCTGCGGCGATGTGCGCGCGCGGCGCGCAGCGACCCGGCCGCACCGGGCGCCGGCGCGGCGGTCACGGCGATTCGTCGACCGGGCGTGTGCAGCTGCAGCGCGTAGCGGGTATCGACGTGAACGAGCGCAGCCCAAGGCACGCGGTAGCGCAGGGCGATGTTGTCGACCTGCACGCCGTCGTCGTCGACCGACACCGACGGCGACCACAGGACGCCGCCGACCAGGGCGGCCGCGCCCAGCGCGCCGAGCAGGATCAGCGCGGGCGCGTCGGTCACGGCCGGGGTCACGAGCAGACCGACAGCCACCGCGGCGATGATCGCCCACACGATTCCGCACAGGACACGGGTGAACGTCGAGCGGAACGTCTGGCGTGGCATCCTCCGATTCTTTCATTCCCCGATCACTCCCTCCCGCTCGGCGGGAACGAGAGGACAACCTCATGAGCACGACCGAGAAGGCCGGCGTCCCGGCCCTGGAGATGACCGATGTCAGCGTCGACTTCGCCGTCGACGATGTGTGGGTCCCCGCAGCGAAGCACCTGACCTATTCGATCGCGCGCGGACAGGTTGTTGCGGTCGTCGGAGAGTCGGGTTCGGGCAAAAGCGTCAGCTCGATGGCCGTGCTCGACCTGCTACCTCGCAACAGCCGTGTCACGGGCAGCATCAAGGTCAACGGCCGGGAGGTGAACGGCCTCTCCACGGCGCAGATGCGCCAGCTGCGTGGTCCCGAGGTGGCGGCGATCTTCCAGGAGCCCATGACCGCGCTGAACCCGGTGCTGACCGTGGGCTCGCAGATCATCGAGGCTCTGCGCGCTCACACGCCCATCGCTCCGACGCAGGCGAAGGCGCGCGCGCTCGAGCTGCTCGAGATGGTCGGGTTGCCCGACCCCGCGAAGGCGTTCGCGTCGTACCCGCACCAGCTCTCCGGCGGCCAGCGTCAGCGCGCCATGATCGCGCAGTCGATCAGCCTCGAGCCCGCGCTGCTCATCGCCGACGAGCCGACGACGGCCCTGGACGTGACCGTGCAGGCCGAGATCCTCGACCTCATCCGCGACCTCCGGGACCGTCTGGACTCCGCCGTGCTGCTCATCACCCATGACATGGGCGTGGTGGCGGACCTCGCCGACTGGATCGTCGTAATGAAGGCCGGCGACATCGTCGAGCAGGGCCCGGCTGCCCAGGTGCTCGGGTCGCCGAAGGACGCCTACACCAGGGAGCTCCTGGCATCCGTGCCCCGCCTGGGCGAGACGCTGGAGGGCGAAGCGACCGTCGACGTGGTCGAGGCTCTCGCCCACGCGGTGGCGGAGGGGCCGGCTCGTACCGAGACGATCGCGCTGGCGGCTGCGGCCCCGGAGATCGCTCACCCCGTGCTGCAGCTCGAAAACGTATCGATCGAGTACGGCAAGAAGGGGCGGGTCGCCGCGTTCCGCGCCGTGGACGACGTGACTCTCGGCATCGCCGAAGGCGAGATTGTCGGTCTCGTCGGCGAATCCGGCTCCGGCAAGTCGACGATCGGCCGCGCGGCGATCGGTCTTCAGCCCATCGCCGACGGGCGCCTCGTCGTCGACGGGGTCGACATCTCCAGCGGCTCGCATAAGCTCATCAAGTCGCTGCGCCGGCGTGTGGGAATCGTCTTCCAGGATCCGTCGTCGTCGCTGAACCCACGACTGCCGATCGGCGAATCCATCGGCGAGCCGCTGCTGCTCGCCGGCGAGGCGAAGGGCGCCGAGCTCGACGCGCGGGTCGAGAAGCTGCTCGATGAGGTGCGTCTGCCGCGCAGCTACCGCAACCGGTACCCCCACGAACTCTCGGGCGGGCAGAAGCAGCGCGTGGGCATCGCCCGTGCACTCTCGCTGCAGCCGCGACTGCTCGTCGCCGACGAGCCGACCAGCGCTCTCGACGTTTCCGTGCAGGCGCGCGTGCTGGAGCTGTTGAGCGAGCTGCAGAAGGAGCACCGCTTCGCGTGCCTGTTCATCAGCCACGATCTGGCGGTGGTGGATGCCATGGCGGACCGCATCGTCGTGCTCAACCGCGGCAAGATCGCCGAGCAGGGTACGCGCGACGAGATCCTGCGCGCGCCCAAGGAGCCGTACACGCAGCGACTTATCGCGGCTATCCCGGTGCCCGATGTGGAAGTGCAGGCCGCGCGTCGCGAATTGCGTCACGAACTGCTGCGCGACACCCCGGCATCCTGACCGAGACCATTCGCGGGGGCGGCATTCGGAAGGATGCCGCCCCCTTGTCGTGCGACCCGGTCGAGGGATCCGCGACGGAAGGCGCAGACGAAGGCTCCCTCCTGTGGTGACGCGAGGCGGGGTCCGCAGGGCGGGTCCGCGGGAATTCCACCCCTTTCTGCTGCCTGCCAGGCAGTGTCGCAGCCGCCCGGTAGACTGGGTCAGCCCGATTCCGGGCGCCACCCCGAATTTTCCTGGAGACCCTCCATGGCGCACGCCCTTCGTCCTGACCTCCGTAACGTCGCGATCGTCGCGCACGTCGACCACGGCAAGACGACTCTCGTCGACGCCATGCTCCGCCAGACCGGCTCGTTCGGCGACCACGCGCACGTCGAGGAGCGCGCGATGGACTCCAACGACCTCGAGCGCGAGAAGGGCATCACGATCCTCGCCAAGAACACGGCGATCGAGTACAACGGTGCCCACACCGACGTGCCCGTCACGATCAACGTGATCGACACCCCCGGCCACGCCGACTTCGGTGGCGAGGTCGAGCGCGGGCTGTCGATGGTCGACGGCGTCGTGCTGCTCGTCGACGCGTCCGAGGGCCCGCTGCCCCAGACCCGCTTCGTGCTGCGCAAGGCCCTCGAGGCGAAGCTCCCCGTCATTCTGCTCGTCAACAAGACCGACCGGCCCGACGCCCGTATCGCCGAGGTCGAAGAAGAGGCGCACGACCTGCTGCTGGGCCTGGCGTCCGACCTCGTCGACGACGTGCCCGACCTCGACGTCGACGCCCTGCTCGACGTGCCGGTGGTCTACGCCTCGGGCCGTGCGGGCGCGGCATCCCTCAACCGTCCCGCCAACGGCGCGCTGCCCGACAACGACGACCTCGAGCCGCTCTTCGGCGCGATCCTCGAGCACGTCCCGGCTCCGGCCTACGACGACGAGGCGCCGCTGCAGGCGTGGGTGACCAACCTCGACTCCTCGCCGTTTCTCGGCCGCCTCGCGCTGCTGCGCGTGTTCAACGGCACGCTGAAGAAGGGCCAGACCGTGGCCTGGGTCCGTGCCGACGGCACCACCAGCAACGCCCGCGTGACCGAGCTGCTCAAGACACGCGCGCTCGAGCGCTTCCCCGCGGAAGACGCCGGCCCCGGTGACATCGTCGCCATCGCCGGTTTCCCCGACATCACGATCGGTGAGACCATCGCCGACCCCGAAGACGTGCGGGCGCTCCCGGCGATCACGGTCGACGACCCCGCGATCTCGATGACGATCGGCACCAACACCTCGCCGCTCATGGGCAAGGTGAAGGGCCACAAGCTCACCGCCCGCATGGTGAAGGACCGCCTCGACCGCGAGCTCATCGGCAACGTCTCGCTGAAGGTCGTCGACATCGGACGCCCGGATGCCTGGGAGGTCCAGGGCCGCGGTGAGCTCGCGCTCGCCATCCTCGTCGAGAACATGCGCCGCGAGGGCTTCGAACTCACCGTCGGCAAGCCCCAGGTGGTCACCAAGCGCGGCGACGACGGCAAGCTCAAGGAGCCCTTCGAGCACCTGACCATCGACGCCCCTGAAGAGCACCTCGGCGCGATCACGCAGCTCATGGCCGCCCGCAAGGGCCGCATGGACAACATGACCAACCACGGCACCGGCTGGGTGCGCATGGAGTTCGTCGTCCCCTCGCGCGGCCTCATCGGCTTCCGCAGCGAGTTCCTCACGATCACGCGCGGCACCGGCATCGCCAACGCCATCTCGCACGGCTACGACGACTGGGCGGGCTCGATCACGACCCGTCAGAACGGCTCGATCGTCGCCGACCGCATGGGCGTCGTCACCCCGTTCGCCATGATCGCCCTGCAGGAGCGGATGAGCTTCTTCGTGCAGCCGACCGAAGAGGTCTACGAGGGCATGGTCATCGGCGAGAACTCCCGCGCCGACGACATGGACGTCAACATCACCAAAGAGAAGAAGCTCACGAACATGCGTTCGTCGACCTCCGACTCCTTCGAGTCGATGACGCCTCCACGCGTGCTCACGCTCGAGGAGTCGCTCGAGTTCGCCCGCGACGACGAATGCGTCGAGGTCACGCCCGAGAAGGTGCGCATCCGCAAGGTCGTGCTCGACGCGACCGAGCGCGGCCGCGCCGCCTCGCGCCTGAAGCGTCAGGATGCCAACGCGTAAGCGTTACCGCCTGTCACGGCCTCGTCGAGCCCACGCTCGGCGGGGCCGTTCCGCGTTCCCGCCGCGCGCAGTGGCCGGCCTGTCGGAGCCCCCGGCTCCGGCCGCGACCCGGGACCCCGCACGGGAGGCGGCTGAGCCTGTCGAAGCCGCCGGCACCGGCGCGACTCAGGGACCCCCGCACGGGAGGCGGCTGAGCCCGTCGAAGCTTCCGGCTCCAGCGTCGACCCAGGGATCTCCTCGCGGGCGGCGGACCCGTGTACTCTCAGCCCTCAGCCGCCGCAGGCTGCGGCTCCCGCAGCACCTTCGCGAGCGGTCGCCCTTTCGCCAGCTCATCGACGAGCTTGTCGAGCACGCGGATGCGGTACATCAGCGGGTCCTCGATGTCCTCGACCCGGATGCCGCACACCACCCCGGTCACCAGATCGACGTGCGGGTTGAGCGTCGCCGCGTCGAAGAACTCGCGGAAGGTCGTCGTCCCCTCGGCGTGCACGGCGAGCGTCGCGTCGTCGAAGCCCGTGAGCCAGCGGATGGCGGCATCCAGGTCGTCCTTCGAGCGCCCCTTGCGCTCCACTTTGGCGAGGTACAGCGGGTAGACCGACGAGAAGGCCATGCCGAAGACGCGGGACATGCTCCGCACGATAGTCGGCCCTCGGGGCCGCGTCGATACGGGCCTCGCCGGCGATAGCGTGCACAACTCCTGCAGATCCGTCGCGCGGTGCGTGAGATGCGGGCGCGGCGACACCGTCGCAGGAGTCGTGCACTGTCCGCCGATCGCATCACCGGAATCTGGCGGCCACAGCACCGCCCGGCCCGTTCATCGAGGTCGGCTGCGGACGATCTTCCCGCGTTCTGTCGGCGCCGGCGAGCGTGCACAACTCCTGCAGATCCGTCGCTCGCTGGGTAAGACGTGGGCGCGGCGACACCTGTGCAGGAGTTGTGCATCGTCCGCCGGACGCAACGCCGGAGTCCGGCGACCGAGGCCCCGCCCGGTCCGGCCGCAGATGTCCCTCCTGCGTCGTGTCCCGAGCCCCGCGGGTGGGTACGTGATCCCGCCGGTCGTCAGCGCGACTCGACCACGCACACGGCGCTCATGCCCGGGGTCAGCGCTTCGAAGACATGCGGGGCGTCGCCGGGGTACGACAGGTAGTCGCCGGGGGAGAGTTCGTACGGGTCGTCGGCCGGGCCCACCCGGCCCCGACCCGTGACCATCACCACGTGCTCGACGGTGCCCCGCGGGTGAGGGTCCGACAGCCGTGGCGAGCCCGGCTCCGCACTCAGCAGGTAAATGTCACGGCGCGCGTGCGGCGGACTGGCCGACAGCAGCACGGCGAGGTAGTCGGATGCCGACGACGGCACCGCCGTGGCCGCTTCGCCCGCGCGGATCAGGGTGGGGGAGCGCACGCCCTCGTCGACGAGGATCGCGAAGGGGATCTCCAGCGCGGTCGCCAGCGCCCACAGCGTTTCGACGCTCGGGTTGCCGCCACCGTTCTCGAGCTGGGAGACGGTCGCCTTGGACACCGCGGCTCTTCGTGCGAGTTCCGAGACGCTGAGGTCGCGACGCTCGCGCTCGCGTCGCAGGGTCGCGGCGATCCGATCTCCGAGATCCGTCATGCGTTCATTATGCTCACCGTTCGTTCGACTTGACGAACGCCGCGCGCTCGTTCACGATGATGACCATGCGTTCGTTCCACCGAACACCCGAGGGTGTCGCCTCCCGCCAGGGCCTCGCCGTCGCCCTCGCGACCAGCGCCTACGGGATCTCGTTCGGCGCGCTGGCGGTGGCGTCCGGTCTCGACGTCTGGCAGACGTGCGTGCTCAGCCTGCTGATGTTCACCGGTGGCTCGCAGTTCGCTTTCGTCGGCGTCATCGCGGCGGGCGGTCTTGCGGCGGCACCCGCGGCGATCGCATCGGCGGCGCTGCTCGGGGTGCGAAACGCCGCCTACGCGATGCGGATGGCGCCGGTCGTCGGCGACGGGTTCTGGCGGAAGGCCGCGGCGACGCAGTTCACCATCGACGAGTCGGTTGCCGTGGGCCTCTCGCAACACACCCCGCGCGCCCGTCAGGCGGGCTTCTGGGTCACCGGCATCGCGATCTGGGTCGGCTGGAACCTGTCGACGCTCGTCGGCGCCCTGCTGGGTGACGTGCTCGGTGACCCGCGGACCTACGGTCTCGACGCCGCCGCGGCCGCGGCGTTCCTGGCCCTGCTCTGGCCCCGCCTGCGCGGGCGTCAGCCGCTCGCCGTCGCCGCGGGTGCAGCCGTCGTCGCCGCGGCCCTGACCCCCGTGCTCATGCCCGGGATCCCCGTCATCGCCGCGGCCGGTGTCGCCGTCGTCGTGGGGCTGTTCGATCCACGTCGGCCTGCGCCCGCCGTTTCCGGCACGCGCGAAGAGAAAGGGATGCCATGACCCTGTGGAACGCGGTGCTGCTGGCATCCGTCATCTGCGTCGCATTGAAGGCGGTGGGCTACCTGTTGCCCGCGCGATGGCTCGAGGCACCGCGCCCCGCGCGGATCGCCGACCTGCTCACGGTCGCGCTCCTTTCGGCGCTCGTGGTGGTGCAGACCCTCGCCGCCGGCGCCGCGGTCATTGTCGATGCGCGGGTGCCGGCGGTGGGCGTGGCGGCGCTGCTGCTGTGGGCGCGGGCGCCCTTCCTCGTCGTCGTCGCGGCCGCGGCCGTGACTGCCGCGCTGCTGAGGATGTGGGGCTGGGCGGCGTGATTGCGAGAGGTCGACCATCGCGTCACGCGACTTCACCACACCCTCACCCGCGCGAGAGCCCGACGCTCACAGCCGCGCCATCGCCGCCGCCCGTACACTGACGCGGTGAGTTCTGGCATCCTGCGCGTGGTCGGTTGGGTCGTCGCCCTGTCGATCGGTGTGTTCTACGGCACGGCCGGCACGGTCGGTCAGGCGTACCTTCTCGGGCCGATCCCGGTCGGGCTCATCCTCGCCACCGTCGGCAGCGCCGCACTCCTCATCGCCCTGCGGACGCTGACCGGCGACCGGGTGAACGCCCTCGCCGGCGGACTCGGCATCACCGCGGCGACCTACCTGTTCTCGCAGGTCGGACCCGGCGGATCGGCGATCGTGGCGGCACCGACGGCGGGAACGGAGTGGGTTCCGCTGGTGTGGACGGTGGTGGGCCCGGCGCTCATGGTGCTGGTGGCCCTATGGCCCGACTTCTCGAAGATCGACGCGGCTCGGCGACCCGCCGAATCGTAGGCGCGCGCCGCCGCGGCGGGGCCGGGTCCCCCGGCGCGATTAGACTGAGCGGGTGACTTACGTGATCGCCCTCCCGTGTGTCGATGTCAAGGACCGCGCCTGCATCGACGAGTGCCCCGTCGACTGCATCTACGAGGGTGAACGCTCGCTCTACATCCACCCCGACGAATGCGTCGACTGCGGTGCGTGCGAGCCCGTCTGCCCGGTCGAGGCCATCTACTACGAAGACGACCTGCCCGAAGAGTGGTCCGACTACTACAAGGCCAATGTGGAGTTCTTCGATGACATCGGCTCGCCCGGCGGAGCCGCCAAGGTCGGCGTGATCGCCAAAGACCACCCCGTCGTCGCAGAGCTCCCCCCGCAGAGCCACTGACCCGTGGGCGTCGCCGACCTCGCCGACTACCCCTGGGACGCCGTCGCCCCTTACGCGGAGCGCGCGCGGCGCCACCCCGCCGGCATCGTCGACCTGTCGATCGGTTCGCCCGTCGACCCGACGCCCGACGTCGTCGCCGCAGCCCTCGCCGATGCGACCGATGCGCACGCCTACCCGGCGACGGCCGGCACCCCCGCGCTGCGAGAGGCGATCGCCGACTGGTACGCCCGGCGCCGGGGTGTTCCCCGTCTGACCGCGGCCAACGTCCTGCCGACCGTCGGTTCGAAAGAGCTGGTGGCGCTTCTGCCGCTGCTGCTCGGCCTCGGCCCTGGCGACGCGGTCGTGCATCCTCGTGCGGCCTACCCGACCTACGAGGTGGGCGCCCGCCTCGTCGGTGCGGAGCCCGTGGCATCCGATGATCCGTCCGAGTGGCCCGAGAGCACGCGGCTCGTATGGGTCAATTCGCCCGGCAACCCCGACGGTCGTGTGCTGTCGGTCGCAGAGATGACGGATGCCGTGACCCGGGCTCGCGAGCTTGGAGCCGTCCTGGCATCCGACGAATGCTACGCGGAGCTCGGGTGGGACGCGCCCTGGGACGGGGAGCGGGTGCCGAGCGTGCTCGATCCGGCGGTCGTGGGCGACGATCTCACCGGCGTGTTGTCGGTCTATTCGCTGAGCAAGCAGTCGAACCTCGCCGGCTACCGCGCAGCCTTCCTCGCGGGCGATGAATCGCTCGTGGCGCGCCTGCTGACCGGTCGCAAGCACCTCGGCCTCATGCCGCCCGCACCCGTGCAGCGCGCGATGACCGTCGCGCTGGGCGACGACGCGCACGTCGCGGTGCAACGCGAGCGCTACGCGCGCCGCCGAGCGGTCCTAAAGCCCGCCGTCGAGGCTGCGGGCTTCACGATCGACCGCAGCGAGGCCGGTCTGTACCTGTGGGCCACCGAGGGGCGTGATGCCTGGGAGAGCGTCGGACGTCTGGCCGATCTCGGCATCCTGGTCGGTCCGGGCCACTTCTACGGCACGCACTTCCCGAACCACGTGCGGTTCTCGCTCACGGCGACCGACGAGCGGATCGCGGCGGCGGCGGAGCGGCTGACGTCCTGACGCCGGACGCGGCTGACAGGAGGATCCCTCCATTCGATGGGGGCATCCTTTGGTGGTGTCATCTGTACGTCTTCGTGACTACTAGGCTGTAAAAGCATGCGCTCGGGCCACATCCGCGCGCGTGCCGACCCGGATGGCACACCCGTGGCATCCAACGGTCGAGTGCCGCGGGAGCATCAGACCCGCGATCGACCACACGGGCGACGAGAATCGCAAGGAGGCGCGGTGAGCGACGCGGGTACGCAGCAGGACAAGGCCACTCTCTCGGTGGGGGATAAGACCGCCGAATTCCCGGTCCTGCGAGGTACCGACGGCGTGCCGAGCATCGACATCGCCTCGCTGACCAAGCAGACCGGACACACGACTCTCGACTACGGGTTCGTCAACACCGCGTCGACCAAGTCGGACATCACCTACATCGACGGCGACCAGGGCATCCTGCGTTACCGCGGGTACCCGATCGAGCAGCTCGCGAAGAACAGCACCTACCTCGAGGTCGCGTGGCTGCTCATCTACGGCGAACTGCCCTCGGCATCCGAGCTGGCCTCGTTCGACGAGCGCATCCGCCGTCACACCCTGCTGCACGAAGACCTGAAGCGCTTCTTCTCGTCGCTGCCTCCGACCGCGCACCCCATGTCGGTGCTGTCGGCCGCGACCGCCGCGCTGTCCACGTACTACGAGGCCGAGTCCGACCCGCACAACCCCGAGCACGTCGAGCTCAACACCGTGCGCATGCTCGCCAAGCTCCCCGTCATCGCGGCGTACGCTCACAAGAAGAGCATCGGGCAGGCGTTCCTGTATCCCGACAACTCGCTCGGCTTCGTCGACAACTTCCTCAAGCTCAACTTCGGTGTGCTGAGCGAGATCTACGAGGTCAACCCGGTGATGACCAAGGCGCTCGACCTGCTGCTCATGCTGCACGCCGACCACGAGCAGAACGCATCCACCTCGACCGTCCGCCTCGTCGGGTCGACCGGCGCCAACCAGTTCGCGTCGATCTCCGCCGGCATCCAGGCCCTCTCCGGCCCCTTGCACGGCGGCGCGAACGAGGCCGTGCTGCAGATGCTCGGCCGCATCCGCGATTCTGGCGAGAGCGTCGAGCGCTTCGTCGAGCGGGTCAAGAACAAGGAACAGGGCGTCAAGCTCATGGGCTTCGGCCACCGGGTCTACAAGAACTACGACCCGCGCGCGAAGCTCGTGAAGGAGTCGGCCGACGAGGTGCTCGAAGCCCTCGGCGTCAGCGATCCGCTGCTCGACCTCGCCAAGGAACTCGAGCAGATCGCCCTCGAAGACGACTACTTCAAGGAGCGTCGCCTCTACCCGAACGTCGACTTCTACACCGGTGTGATCTACAAGGCGATGGGCTTCCCCACGCGCATGTTCACCGTGCTGTTCGCGATCGGTCGCCTGCCCGGCTGGCTCGCCCAGTGGCGCGAGGCCATCACCGACCCGCAGACGAAGATCGGCCGCCCGCAGCAGCTCTACACGGGCGCCGCCGAGCGCAACTATCCCGGGCTCTGACCCGTGCCGCGAACGCCCCGTCCCTCTCGCGAGGGGCGGGGCGTTCGCTCTGCGCGACGGTCTCCATGCTCGAGAAACGCTCCCGCGGGTGAGACACGGCGCGTCGTGGCGTGTCTCGCTCGGGGTGCCGTTTCTCGCGGGAGTGGGCCGGGCGCGCCGGCGCCGAGAAACGCTCCGGCGGGTGAGCTGCGCCGAGAAAAGCTGGGGCGCGTGAGATGCGCCGAGAAACGCTTTAGCGAGTGAGACACGGCGCGTTGGCGTGTGTTTCGCTCGGGATGCCGTTTCTCGCGGGGGTGGGCCGGGTGCGCCGGCGCCGGGAAACGCTCTGGCGAGTGAGACACGACGCATTGGCGGGTGTTTCGCTCGCGATGCCGTTTCTCGCGAGAGTGGGCCGGCGCCCTGGCGCCGGGAAACGCTCCGGCGGGTGAGGTGCATCGAGAAACGCTTTGGCGAGTGAGGCACGGCGGGTTGACGTGTGTGTCGCTCGGGATGCCGTTTCTCGCGGGAGTGGGCCGGGCGCGCCGGCGCCGGAAAACGCTCCGGCGGGTGAGCTGCGCCGAGAAACGCTCTGGCGAGTGAGACACGGCGTGTGTGTCGCTCGGGATGCCGTTTCTCGCGGGAGTGGGCCGGGCGCGCCGGCGCCGGAAAACGCTCCGGCGCGTGAGATGCGCCGAGAAAAGCTGGGGCGCGTGAGATGCGCCGAGAAACGCTTTAGCGAGTGAGACACGACGCATTGGCGAGTGTCTCGCCCGGAATGCCGTTTCTCGCGCAAAGCGCTGGCCGCCCGAACATCGAGAAACGCTCCGGCGAGTGAGACACGGCGCGCCAATGCGTGTCTCGCTCGGGATGCCGTTTCTCGCGCAGGGTGGGCCGGGCGCCCCGGCAGTTCCTAGCGACGCGGGCTCAGGCGTGCAGCGCCTCGTTCAGCGTCACGCCGACACCCGCCCGCGCAGACGCCTCGACGGCGCCGGTGAGGGAGTTGCGACGGAACAGGATGCCGTCGCGGCCCGACAGCTCGACGGCCTTGACCGTCTCGTCGCCGACCTTCACCTTGGTGCCGGCGGTGACGTAGAGCCCGGCCTCGACCACGCAATCGTCGCCGAGCGAGATGCCGATGCCGGCGTTGGCGCCCAGAAGTGTCCGCGACCCGATCGAGACGCGGTGCGTCCCACCGCCCGAGAGGGTGCCCATGATCGACGCACCGCCGCCGATGTCGGTGCCGTCACCGATCACGACGCCCTGCGAGACGCGCCCCTCGATCATCGAGGAGCCGAGCGTGCCGGCGTTGAAGTTGACGAAGCCCTCGTGCATGACGGTCGTGCCGGGGGAGAGGTGGGCGCCCAGACGCACGCGCGAGGCGTCGGCGATGCGCACACCCGCGGGGAGGACGTAATCGGTGAGGCGGGGGAACTTGTCGAGACCCTGCAGCTCGATGCCGTGACGCTTCAGCTGCGGCAGCAGGCGCGCCGCATCGTCGGGGTGCACGGGCCCGGCGTTCGTCCAAGCGACGTTGGGCAGGTGACCGAAGATGCCGTCGAGGTTGATTTCGTTCGGACGCACCAGCAGGTGCGACAGGGCGTGCAGGCGCAGGTAGGCGTCGACGGTGGAGGCGGGCGCGGCGTCGGCGTCGATGGTGAGCGACACCGTCTCGACGATGACACCACGCCGCTCATCGGGACCGGCGGAGGCCTCGAGCGCCGCCCGCTCGGCATCCAGATCGGCGGTGCCGAGAACCGGCTTCGGGAACCAGGCGTCGAGCACCGTCCCGTCGGTCGTTCGGGTGGAGAGGCCGGCAGCGCTGATGCGTCGTTCGTTGCTCACACCCTCAGGCTACCGGCGTGGGCGCGTGTGAAATGATCGGGGCATGCTCGCGCTCGACCTCACCGCCTCGTCCGTCGACCTCACTCGGGCCATCTGCGACATCCACAGCGAGTCCGACGACGAGACGCGTCTCGCGGATGCCATCGAGGCCGCCGTTTCGGCTTACGACCACCTCGAGGTGATCCGTGACGGCGACACCGTCGTGGCGCGCACATCGCTCGGTCGCAGCCGTCGGGTGGTCATCGCCGGACACATCGACACGGTGCCCATCAACCGCAACCTGCCCGTGGAAGACCGCGAGATCGACGGGGAGGCGTTCCTCTGGGGACGCGGCACGGTCGACATGAAGGCCGGCGTCGCGGTGCAGCTCAAGCTCGCCGCCGAGCTCACCGATCCCGCGGTCGACATCACCTGGATGTGGTACGACCACGAGGAGGTCGACTCCTCGCTGAACGGCCTCGGTCGTCTGTCACGCAACCGCCCCGATCTGTTCGAGGGCGACTTCGCCATCCTCGGTGAACCCAGCAACGGAGAGGTCGAGGGTGGTTGCAACGGCACGCTCCGCGCGCTGATCCGCACCGACGGCGTCCGCGCGCACAGTGCGCGCTCCTGGATCGGCGAGAACGCCATCCACAAGGCCGCCCCCATCCTCGCCCGTCTCGCCGAGTACCGCGCCCGCGAGATCGAGGTCGAGGGTCTCGTCTACCGCGAGGGGCTCAACGCCGTGCGCATCACCGGCGGGGTGGCGGGCAACGTCATCCCCGACGCCTGCGAGGTCGAGGTCAACTACCGCTTCGCTCCGAGCCGTGACGCGGCCGGTGCCTCGCAGGTCGTCCACGACGTGTTCGCGGGCTTCGAGATCGACATCGTCGACATCGCCGAGGGCGCACGCCCCGGTCTCGACGCACCGCTCGCGAAGGAGTTCGTGGATGCCGTCGGCGCGACGCCCCAGCCCAAGTACGGCTGGACCGATGTGGCGCGCTTCTCGGCCCTCGGCATCCCGGCGGTCAACTACGGCCCCGGCGACCCGCACCTCGCGCACCACGACGAAGAGCGCGTGCCGGTCTCGCAGATCGACGAGGTCGAGCGCGGACTCCGCGCGTGGCTGAGCGCGTCGTGACCGCCCCCGCCACCGTCTTTTCTGCCGAGCGCGGCTGGACGCGCCTGCCGATCGCCGCGCGGATCGCCGTCGTCTACGTGATCGCGCGTCTTGTCACCACCGCGTTCTTCGTCTTCGCCGCCGCGCTCTCGGCGGAGGGGTCACGCTTCGGCGTCGCCCCGTCGCTGTCGGAGCTCGCGATCGGCTGGGACGCGCAGTGGTATTGGACGGTGGCCGTCTCGGGCTACCCCGCCCAGCTGCCGCTCGCCGACGCCGGCCATGTCGCTGAGAACGCCTGGGCGTTCATGCCGCTCTATCCCGTCCTCTCTGCCGCAGTCGGGTTCTTCCTCGGGTCGTGGGGCGCGGGGGCCGTGGTGATCTCCCTCCTCTCGGGTTACGGTGCCTGCGTGGTGCTGTACGCCATGCTGCGCGAGCGCATCGGCGCCGGCGCGGCGATGTGGGCCGTCGTGTTCTTCTCCTGCGGCCCACTGGCTGGCCTCTTCCAGGTCGGATACGCCGAGACGCTCTTCCTCTTCCTGCTCTTCCTGGCGATTCTGTGCGTGCAGCGCCGACGGTGGGGCTGGCTCTACCTGCTCGTGCCCGCGATGGGGTACACCCGCCCGGGCATCCTGGCGTTCGCGCTGTTCCTCGGGCTGTACGGCATCCATCGCTTCCTCCGCCGGCGCGCAGAAGCGCTGCCGCGGCGCGACGTGGTGCACATCGTGGCGCTGGGCGCGCTGGCCACGCTCGTCGGCTTCTCATGGCAGTGGATCGCCGGCGCCGTCACCGGAGATCCGGGCGCTTACCTCGCCACGGAGCTCGCCTGGCGCCGCAACTGGCTGGGCGGCGAGACCGGCTTCGTCCCGGTCGATGGGTTCGCCCGGGCTGCCGGATTCTGGTTTACGCAGTGGGGCCTCGGGCCGGAGATGGGGTACATCTTCCTGTTCCTGCTGGTGGTGGGGGTGGCGGCCGCGTTGTTGCTGCTGCCTCAGGTGAAGAAGCTCGGCATCGAGGTGCGCCTGTGGTCGGCGAGCTACCTCGTGTACCTCCTGCTGGTGTTCTTCCCGCAGTCGAGTGTGTTCCGCCTGTTGGTTCCCGCGTCGCCGCTCTGGGGCGCGTTCGCCGCTGCGCGGTCGCTCCCGTGGCGTCTGGGTGTGCTCGCCCTCGCCCTCGTCGGGCAGTGGTGGTGGATCTACAACATGTACGCGCTGGGCAACACGTACTGGCAGATCCCCTGACCTCCTGGTATCCGGGCGAACGCCCGTGACGGCGGGTCGCGCCGACGACCGACTAAACTAGCCGGAGAGCAATCACGAGAAGGGGGCCGCGATGGCAGCCATGAAGCCGCGTACCGGTGACGGACCGATGGAGGCCGTGAAGGAGGGTCGGTTGATCATCGTGCGGGTGCCGCTCGAGGGTGGGGGGCGACTCGTCGTCTCCGTCAACGACGCCGAGGCGAAAGAACTCTACGACGTCCTGGGTGGCGTCGTCACCGCGTGACGACCATCAACGTGCGAAGGCCGGCTCCGAGAGGGGTCGGCCTTTCGCGTTTGCGGACAGTCATCGGGCTCGCGCAGGGTGGGGCGCCCGGCGGGCCGCGTCGCTTCCGTGGGCTCGGCAAGCTGCGTCGAGAGCGGGCGCTCGTCACCGTGTCGTGGGCTGACGCAACGACTCGGTGAGGACGGGCGCGCGGGTCCGATCGAGCGGAACTGCGCAGGGGTCCGTGCTTCGCGCTCAGGCGTCGGCGGGGCGCGTGGTGAGCTGCAAGAGGCCTTCACCCGTCGTCGAGAGCGCACCGATGACCGCGGGCGACGACTGGATCTCCTGGATGAGCGAGCGGTACGCCGTCGTGACGGCGTCGCGACGCACGGGGTCGGCCACCGCGCCGTTGGCCAGCACCCGGGGGATGAGAACCGTACCGCCCGCACGGACGAGGCGCAGACCGTGCTCGACGTACTCGATGACGCCCTCGGGGTCGGCGTCGATGAAGACGATGTCGTACGACGCCTCGTTCATGCGCGGCAGAACGTGCGACGCCCGGCCGGTGATGAAACGGGCCCGCGCCGCGGGGATGCGCGCGTCGACGAACGCGGAACGGGCGGCGCCGAGATGCTCGGGCTCGTTGTCGATCGTCGTCAGGGTGGCGCGAGGCGAGCCGTGCAGCAGCCACAGCCCCGACACGCCGCCGCCGGTGCCCACCTCCACGATGTTAAGGGCACGGGATGCCGCGGCGATGACGGCCGCCTGTGCGCCGACCGCCGCGCTGATCGGCGCGGCTCCCAGTTCGAGGGCGTGCGCCCGTGCCCGAGCGATGTGCTCGGGCTCGACCGTCGACTCCTGCACGAACCGCTCGTTCGCCTGCTGACCGCTCACGTGGACCTCCATCATTCAGGCTAGACGGCCGATCGGTGCGGGCCCCCCAGGCGCGGCCGGTAATCTGGTGCCATGTTCTTCGGCCTCACGATCGAGAAGCTGATGCTGATCGGCGTGATCGCCGCGGTGATCATCGGCCCCGAGCGTCTGCCGCGCTACGCGGAAGCGCTGGCGAAGTTCACCAAGCGCGCGAAAGAGACGATGCAGGGCGCGCGGTCGCGGATGCGTGACGAGATGGGCCCCGAGTTCGACGACGTCGACTGGAAGAAGCTCGATCCGCGCCAGTACGACCCGCGCCGCATCATCCGCGAAGCCCTGCTCGAAGACACCCCCACCGCGACAATGCGCGCGGCGGGCGCCGCGGCCCTCGCGGCTCGCGAGAAGCCGGATACGGCGCCGTTTCTGGCGGGCGAGCGTCCCCCGTTCGACGACGAAGCGACCTGACGCAGGCTCCCCCCCCCAAGGTCACCCGGTAGAGGCTCGACCGGTCGCAACCGCAGCGTGACGGGCGGCTCTGCGAGCTCGGATGCCGTGGGTGCATCGCTCCTGGTGTCACCGGAACAGGGGGTGTCACGGCAACAGGGGATGTCACCGGAACAGGGCGATCAGGCCCGACGCTGCCTGTTCTCGATGCAACGTCCTGTTCTGGTGACGGGCGACGCGGCGAGCCCCCGTCAGACGTTGAGGCGCAGCGGCTTGCCCGAGAGGCCGCGCGGGCGAACCGACAGCGCCGCCGCGGCGGCGTCGATCGCGCGAGCGGCCGGGTCGTCGGGCTGCGCGATGACCACCGGGCGTCCGTCGTCGCCGCCCGTGCGCAGGGCGGGGCTGAGGGGAACGGATGCCAGAAGCGGCACCTCGTCACCGTCGCTCGACAGCGCGCGGGCCACCTCTTCGCCGCCGCCCGCGCCGAAGAGATCGAGCACCGTTCCGTCGGGGAGGGTCATGGCGGCCATGTTCTCGATGACGCCGATCGGCTTCTGCCCGGTCTGGCGGGCCACGAGCCCCGACCGGACGGCTACCTCGGCGGCGGCCGCCTGCGGTGTCGTGACGACCAGGACGTCGGCGTGGGGGAGTAGCTGTCCGACCGAGATCGCCACGTCTCCGGTGCCCGGAGGCATGTCGAGAAGCAGCACGTCGAGGTCGCCGAAGAACACGTCGGTGAGGAACTGCTGCACGGTGCGGTGCAGCATCGGACCGCGCCACGCCACGGCGCCCGCGGCATCCTCTCCCGGGCGGCGCAGGAACATTCCGATGGAGATGACCTTCACGCCGTAGGCGACGGGCGGGAGGATGAGGTCGTCGAGCTTGGTGGGGGCCGGGGGCAGGCCGTCGGCGTCGACGAGCCCCAGCAGACCCGGTATCGAGAAGCCGTGCACGTCGGCATCCACCAGTCCGACGCGGAGCCCCCGCGCCGCGAGGGCGACCGCGAGATTGGCCGTGACGGTCGACTTGCCGACGCCGCCCTTTCCGCTGGTCACCGCGATGACCCGGGTGAGCGAATCGGGGCCGAAGGGCATCTCACGCTTCGCCCGGCCGCCCCGGAGCTTCTCGGTGAGCGCTTTGCGCTCGTCGGGCGACATCACGCCGACCCGCACGTCGACCGCGTCGATCCCCGCGACCGAGGCCGCGGCATCCCGAACGTCGCGTTCGATGCGATCAGCGGCCGGGCAGCCGACGATCGTCAGCGCGATAGCGACGTCGGCGGTCGAACCGTGCACGTCGATGGCGCGCACCATGTCGAGTTCGCCCAGGGGCCGGCGGAGTTCGGGGTCGGTGACGGCCGCGACGGCCGCGCGAACGCGTTCGGCGAGCTCGGCGGTCACGAGGTCGCCCGGCTGTGCTCGTCGCTGTCGTCGAGGCGTTCGAGGGCGGCCTTGAGCTCGGCGCGCAGGGTGTCTTTCGTGATGACCTCGTCGGTCAGGTCGCGCACCGCCATGCGCAGTGCCACGATCTCCCGGGCGAGGTACTCGGTGTCGGCGAGGTTGCGCTCGGCGCGTTGGCGGTCCTGCTCGATCTGTACACGGTCGCGGTCGTCTTGACGGTTCTGCGCGAGGAGGATGAGGGGGGCTGCGTACGACGCCTGCAGGGAGAGCACCAGCGTCAGCGCCGTGAAGCCGATCGCGGCGGAGTCGAAGCGCCAGTCTTCGGGGGCGATCGAGTTCCACCCCATCCAGAGCACGCAGAACAGGGTCAACGACAGCAGGAACGTCGGCGTCCCCATGGCGCGGGCCACCCACTCGGTGAAGCGTCCGAAACGATCCCGAGAGGGCTGCGGCGCGCGCGGGGCCAGCACACCGGTACGCCCGCGGGGCGCATCGAGGGCGGGCGTCTTGTTGTTGCGTGCCATCAGCGCCTCCTCGGGGTCTGCGGGATCTGCGTGGGAATGCTCTGCGTCAGGGTCGGCCTGACCGTGGCTTTCGGGTGGGGATCGTCGCTGTCGTGGGTGCGCCAGTCGTCGGGCAGCAGATAGTCGAGCACGTCGTCGACGCTCACGCAGCCGACGAGACGGTGCGCCTGATCGACCACCGGCAGCGAGACGAGGTTGTAGCTCGCGAGCAGGCGCGCCACCTCGGCGGCGGTGGCGTCGGCGGGTACCGGCTCGAGCGTGTCGTCGATGATCGTGCCGAGACGCTCGTGCGGCGGGTAGCGCAGCATCCGCTGGAAGTGCACCGTGCCGAGCAGGCGGCCCGTCGGTGTCTCGTACGGCGGCAGGGTGATGAACACGGATGCCGCGAGCGCGGGGTGCAGTTCGTGGCGCCGGATGAGGGCCAGGGCCTCGGCGACCGTGGCATCCGCCGACAGCACGATGGGTTCGGGCGTCATCAGACCGCCCGCGGTGTCGGGGCCGTACTGCAGCAGCGCGCGCACGTCGTCGGCTTCTTCGGGCTCCATCAGCTCGAGGAGCTGCTCGGAGCGGGACTCGGGCAGCTGACCGAGGAGGTCGGCCGCGTCGTCGGGCTCCATGGCATCCAGGATGTCGGCGGCACGTTCGTCGCCGAGCTGCTCGAGGATGTGCACCTGCTCGTCTTCGGGCATCTCTTCGAGGGCGTCGGCGAGGCGGTCGTCGCTGAGCTCCTCGGCGACCTCGATCAGGCGCTCTTCGGGAAGGTCGAGCAGGGTGTTGGCGAGGTCTGCGGGCTTGAGCTCGGAGTAGGTCGCGACGAGCTGCTCGGCGGACTGGGCCTCGCCGGGCGTCTGGTTCTCGCGGACCGCGCTCCAGGCGGCGAACGTCGTCGCGCCCTTCGCGAACGGCGATGCGCTCGTGCGGGGGCGACGCAGGAAGAGCTGGCCCACGTCCCATTCGCCGAGGCGGTTGCGCTCGATGGCGACGTCTTCGATGACAGCGCTGCCCGAACCGTCGACGAGGCTGACGCGGCGGCCGAGCATCTCGGCCATGACCCGCACCTCGCCGCCGCGCTGCTGGAAGCGGCGGACGTTGATGAGACCGGTGGTGATGACCTGACCGGCCTGGATCGATGTCACGCGCCCGATGGACACGAACACATGTCGACGCCCGGGGATCTCGACGACGAGGCCCACGACGCGCGGCGCGGCCGACGCGCGGTAGATCACCACGACGTCACGCACCTTCCCCAGGCGGTCGCCCGCCGGGTCGAACACCGTGCAGCCCGCCAAGCGGGCGACGAAAACCCTCTGCGTGCTCACCGGACCAGCGTAGTCCGCGGCTCATGCGCAACACCTCGGAACCCCCCAGATGTGCGTGACAGGATGGTGAAATGAGTATGTTCGCGCAGAGACCGGGAGCCGGTCGCGACGAGGTCGGCGAGAAGGTCGCGTCGTTCCCGACATACGAGCAGGCGCAGAAGGCCGTCTCGTCCCTGATCGCCGGCGAGGTGCCCGCACGCGACATCGCCATCGTCGGCTCGGGGCTCCGCTCGATCGAACGGATCACGGGGAAGCTGGGGTACGCCACCGCCGCCCGCTCCGGGGCCCTCAACGGGCTCATGCTCGGTCTGCTGTTCGCTTTCATCTTCGTGCTGGGCACTCCGACGGTGCAGATCTCGGCGTTCATCGGCGTGCTGCTGGTCGGTATGGCGCTCGGGATGCTGCTGAGCCTCGGGACCTATTCGATCGTGCGCCGTCGTCGCGATTTCGCGTCGGTGATGCAGGTCGCCGCCGATCATTACGACGTGTGCGTCGCAGCGTCGAGCCTGCAGAAGGCGCGGGGGATCGTCGGCCCCTCGGGCGCGCAGCGCACGGTCGTGTCGCGTCCCGCGGCGGCCGAGACCGCTCCGCCGCGGTACGGCGAACGCGTGGCCCCGGGTTCTGAGGCGCCGGTAGTGCCGCCGCGTCCGCCGGCTCCGGCTGCTCCTCCCGCTGACGAGGAGCCGCCCCGCTACGGCGAGCGCATCTCGCCGACTCCCGCTCCGCGCGGCGACGACGACGAGTCTCGCGGCGGGTCGGAGCACGCGCCCACCGGTTCGTGAGCGGTCAGCCGGTCCGCATCGCCGTCGCGCTGCCGACGGGTCCTTCGGAGGTGTCGGGCCTCTGGTCGCTCGCGCCCTCGGCACGGGCGACGATCGCGCTGGCCCACGGTGCGGGCGCGGGGATGGAGCACCCCTTCCTCGAGGGGCTCGCGGACGCACTGGTCGCGGACGGCGTCTCCGTGCTGCGCTTCGTCTTCCCCTACGTGGAGGCCGGACGACGGATGCCAGGACCCGCCGCCCACGCCGTGGCCACGTGGAGGGGCGTGCAGGCGTGGCTGGCGGTGGCCGCGCCGGGACCGTGGATTGCGGCGGGGAAGTCGTACGGAGGGCGGATGGCATCCGTCGCATGCGCCGAGGAGGTCATCGCGCCGGCCGCGCTGGTGTACCTCGGCTACCCCTTGCATCCGCCCGGGCGGCCCGACAAACCCCGCAGCGAGCACCTGCCCGCGATCGCGGCGCCGCAGTTGTTCGTCGAGGGGGAGAACGACCCGTTCATCCACCCTCGCCCGCAGTTCGACGAGGTGATCGAGTCGTGTCAGAACGCCCGGGTGCACTGGGTGGCCGACGGCAATCATTCGTTCGAGGTGAAGGGCGCGCGGCGACCGGCGCAGGAGATCGGTGCGGGGCTGGCGGGCGCGGTGGGGGAGTTCGTGCGCGGGGTGTGAGACCAGCATTTGTGGCCGCGACCTGATGTCTAGCGAGTGCCCACTGCTCGCGGGGTGGGTCGGGAATCGAGACCCGTCAGGTCAGGGGATCGGAGGTGGGCGGCGCCGACGGTACAGGAGTTGTTTCTTCGCCTGTCAGGGTGCCGCAGCGTGAGATAGCGAGCAGTTCCAAAGCGGGGCGTCCGTCGGATAACGCGTCTTCTACGCTGACGGTGAGGCCAAGCGGCTTGTACAGCACGTCTACGTTGGAGAAGGAAACACTGACTTGCGGATCGACCCTTTCCCAGTCGTCGCCGAGCAGACCCGGCAATGATTCGATGAACAAGTCGATGTCGAAGTCTTCCGGGACATAGACGAACCAATGTCCGGTGAAGAACGCTCCTTGATGTCTGCTCAGGAGCAGAGGATTGTCGCAGGGGTAAGGATCGCTTCCAGGCTGTGGCACGACTTCTTTCGGGTTGGGGACGACCGCCACGATCCGGTCTAGGGAAGACGTCACTTCATCGCGAACCGCTTCATAGGTTGGTGCGTTCAAACCACATCCTCCAAGTCCGAGCGTCAATGGCAAAAGCAAAGCCGCAGTCAATTTCCGTCCCACGCAGTCGCCTCCTTCAAGATCTTCTTCACGAAACGCAGCACGTTGCCATTCACTCTTTCGTCGTCGCTCATCAGAGCGTTGTGGTGCTCGACGCTGTCCTTCACCACGAGTGGCGATGCTCCTGCCAGTTTCCACATGCTGGATCCCGGGAGCCCAGTATCAACGATGTGTACACCGCGGAATTGCTCGGGCGGGACGTCGAAGCCGAGGTATCCCATCCGCTGCCCGGCGTAATAGCGGTTGATGTCATCGGGACCCTGTGCCGCGTAGTAGTCGGTCCCGGGCGAGGGCTCGTAAGGACCCACAGCCCCCACGGCGGCGGCCATGAATCTGGCATCCACGGTTCCGTCGTATGCCTCAGCGGCACTGCCGATAGCACCCGCGTATGAGTGCTCGTAGCTCACGGTGTAGAGGTCAGCGCGAGCAGCCTCAACACCGCGCACGAAGGCCGCGTACTCAGGTGCCCGCGCCGCGGCGAAGGTGTTGAGCTGCGGTCCGTCGAGCATGAGGAGACTGAGCTGCGGCATGGGGCCGGTCATCACCGTGAAAGACACCACCGTTCCCGATGCCTGAGCGGACTGCCACTCCGCGAACCGCGTAACAGGTTCCTCGCCGTAGAAGGAGTCGGCTGTCGTGTTCGTGCCCGGCACGACGAACAGCGCGGCCTTCGCCGTCGACGGGTCGCCCGACATCTCGATGAGCGAGCCGTGGCCGGGATCCCACGCGTAGAGCTGCTTCGTGCCGTCGCGCACGCCCCTGAAGTAGGCGATCTCACGGTCGATCGCGGCGATGCGCGCCTGGGTGGCGTACAGATCGGGATCGGAGCGGAGGACCGGCCGGCGCCCCGTGAGGATCGCTTCCTCCCGTCGACGAGCGAGGTCGGCGAGATGACCCGCCGCGCGAGCGCGGTTGGCGGCCACCCGGTCGGCGAGAGCGACGCCGTCGAGGTTGCCGATGAGGGCGGGAAGGCCCGCGACCAGTGCGGCGGCGACGGTGGGGGAAAGGCTCGCCCACCACGTCGCTACCGCCTCGGGCCGGCCGCGCCGGATGATGTCGGCCCATTCGGGGTGCTCACGCAGCAGGCGCGCCGCGTTCGCGCCGCCTCTCCGGGCGAGACGGTGCAGCAGAGGGAGCACGGCGTCGTCGAGGACGGACCTCGACGGGGTGGCCAGCAGGGATTCATCGGCGGGGAGGTCGCGAGTGAGGGTCCACGACACATCGGGGATCGCGCGGAGCGCCGCGGCGCACGCGCGCCCCGCGGCGTCCCACTCCTCGACGAGTTGGGCGCAGTCGCGACGGAACGCGCGCTCGCGGTCGGCCTGCTCGATGTCGCGAAGGCGGCGGCCGAAAGGGTCGCTCGCTTCGGGGAAGGCGAGACCCGCGGTGGCCGCCTGCTCCTCACGTCGTGCGATCAGGGCGTCGCGTCGACGGTTGGCTGCCTCTAGATCCTCTGCCAGTGATTCGATCGCCGCTCGGGCGCGGCGTAGACCCGTGTCGATCTCGGCGGCGGCAGGGCTGAGCTGGCGCAGGCTCTGCTGCAACTCGGAGGCCTCAGGGGCGCGGTAGACGCCGGGAAGCAAGCCCCACGAGAAGAGCACGTGGTCGGCCGCCAGACGCGTGGCGGAACCCGCGGCCTCGAGGGACGCCGCGAGTCGGCGGAGTTGTTCGGGGTCGGCTGGACACGGAGGGATGTCGTCGAGCGAGAGGGTCACAGAGGCCCCCGACCGAATCGCGACGGGTCGAAGAGTGCGGCGCCGGCGTCGGCCCGTGACGTCGTGGACGCCATCTCGTCGTCGGCCGCCACGTAGGTGAGGACGACCGCACGGAGGGGTCGTCAGAGCCGACCGACCCAGCGACACGATGCCGCGCGACAGGTCGACCCGGGCGCGCGTGACCTCGTCGAACGCGTCGCGCGCCGGCGAGAGTCCGGTGAGCGCGTCGCTGAGGGCGTCGACCGCGTCGCGCAGCGCCGCCGAACGATCGAGGGCATCGTCGAGGGCGAGACGCACGCGTTCGGCGATGCCGATGGCCTCATCGGCCTGGACGGAGAAAGACATGACCGGATGCTAATGAAAGCGCCGCCACGCCCGTTGCGGCCCTGTGGATAACGCGCTGGAGTTCACCAGACCGCTCGCCCGCGGACGGTCGCGCGGTCAGCGCCCGGCGGCGTATCCCTGCGCGCCGCGCGGGTTGGCGGCGGCCCACAAGATGCCGTCGGCGTCACGGCCGACGGCGGTGACACGGCCGAGCGACCAGTCGCCGGTCAGACGCACCCGGTGACCGCGCGCTTCGAGGGCGGCGACGACACCGGCATCCATTCTGTCTTCGACGGTGACCCCGGCGGGGGTCCAGGTGCGCGGCCAGAACGAATCGATCAAGGCGGTCGTGTTCAGCGTGGGGGCGTCGATCGCCTGTTGGCCCGTGTAACCGCCGACCAGGATCCGCAGGATCACCGGCAGCTGCCACTGATCCTGCTGGTCGCCGCCCGGCGAGCCCATCGCGATCACCTCGGAGCCGCGCGTGAGCAGGGTCGGGGTGAGCGTGGTGCGCGGACGACGCCCGGGCGTGAGGGATGCGGGATGCCCGGGAAGGAGCCACGTCGCCTGCAGCCGTGTGCCGAGGCAGAAGCCCAGGCTGGACACGGTCGGCGAGGACTGCAGCCACCCTCCGGACGGGGTCGCGGAGATGGCGTTGCCCCAGCGGTCGATCACGTCGATGTGGCACGTATCGCCGCGCGTCTGCCCCGAGCGGTCGACGGTGGGTTCGCCCGTCGACCCATCGGCGACGGCCGCGTCGGTGCGCAGCGGCGGGAGCTGCGGTGAGCGACCGTCCGGCGAGCCCGGGCGCAGCAGCGGCGACGCCTCGCGGCCGATGAGTGCTCGCCGCTGAGCGATGTAGTCGTCGGCGAGCACCGCGTCGGCGGAGACGGCACCGTCACTGTCGCCGAACCAGGCGTCGCGGTCGGCGTACGCGAGCTTCTGCGCTTCGAGCAGCAGGTGAGCGCCGTCGGCGGTCGCGGGATCGAGATGCTCGTCGGCGGCATGCTCGATGAGTCGCAGCGTCTGCAGCAACGCGGGCCCCTGCGACCAGGGGCCGGCCTTGAAGACGCCCCACCCGCGGAACGTCACCGTCTCCGCCGCCTCGTAGTCAGCGCGCCAGGATGCCAGGTCGTCAGCGGTCAGGATGCCGGGGTGGTCGCCGCCGTCGGCGTGCCGATGCGGGCGGCGGATGAACGCCGCGGCTTCGGGCAGCACCTCGGTCATCCACCGCGTTCGCGCGGCGTCGATCCGTGCCTCGCGGTCGGCGCCGCCCGCGCCGACGAGACCCTCGAGCACGTCGGCCCACACGGGGTTGCGCACGAGGGTGTCGGGCGCGGGCGGGGAGCCGTCTGGCATCCATCGCTCCGCCGACGTCGGCCAGTGCTCCGCGAACAGGTCGGCGACCCTCGCGATCGTGGCGGCGGCGCCCGCGACGAGCGGGTGCCCGTCACGGGCGTAGCCGATGGCGTAGGCCAGCACGTCGGCGAGCTCCCAGGTGCCGTGGTCGCGCAGGAGCAGTAACCAGGCGTCGACCGCACCGGGAACAGCGGCGGCCAGCCCGCCGGCGCCCGGAACGAGGTCGAGGCCGCGCGCGACGAAGTGCTCGATGGTCGCACCCGCGGGCGCCGGTCCCTGGCCCATCAGGACGACGGGAAGATCCGCGCCGGCTGGACGGATGAGCGCGACGAGGTCTCCGCCGGGGCCGTTCAGGTGCGGTTCGACCACGTGCAGCACGAACGCGCCCGCGACGGCGGCGTCGAACGCGTTGCCGCCGCGCTCGAGCACCGCCTGCGCGGTAGCCGTCGCCGTCCAATGCGTGGAGGCGCACATGCCGAACGTGCCCCGGAGGGTCGGCCGCGTGGTGAAGGCCGCCGGCGGCGTGAAGCTCATCGCGAGAGCCGGGCGATCCACTCCTCGACCTCGTCGGCGGTGCGCGGGATCCCCGCCGACAGGTTGACCGGGCCGTCGGCGGTCATGACGATGTCGTCTTCGATGCGGGCGCCGATGCCGCGGTACTCCTCGGGCACGGTGAGGTCGTCGATCTGGAAGTACAGTCCGGGTTCGATCGTGAAGACCATGCCCGGTTCGAGCAGCCCGTCGTAGTACATGTCGCGTCGTGCCTGCGCGCAATCGTGCACGTCGATGCCGAGGTGATGGCTGGTGCCGTGCACCATGTAGCGACGGTGCTGGCCGCCGGTGTCGGCGTCCAGCGCCTCTTCGGCGGTCACGGGCAGCAGGCCCCACTCGGCGACGCGGGCGGCGATGACCTCCATCGCGGCTTCGTGCAGTCGCCGGAACGGCACGCCGACCTTCGCGGCGGCGAACGACGCATCGGCCGCCTCGCGCACCGTCTCGTAGATGCGGCGCTGGATGTCGGTGAACGTGCCCGACACGGGAAGCGTGCGGGTGATGTCGGCGGTGTAGAGGCTGTCGACTTCGACGCCGGCGTCGACGAGGATCAGGTCGCCGGGCTTCACGGCGCCGTCGTTGCGCGTCCAGTGCAGGTAGCAGGCGTGCGGGCCGGAGGCGGCGATGGTGTCGTAGCCGACGCTGTTGCCGTCGGAGCGGGCGCGTTGATGGAAGACCCCTTCGACGACGCGCTCGCCGCGCGGATGCTCGATGATGCGGGGGAGTTCGGCGACGATGTCGTCGAAGCCCCGGCCCGTGACCTCGACGGCGAGAGCCAGCTGGGCCAGCTCGTATTCGTCTTTGACGAGTCGCAGTTCGGAGACGAAGCGGGTGACCGCGTCGTCTTCACCGACCGTGCGGTCGTCGTCGGTCGCGGCGAAGTCGTCGAGGTGGGCTGTCGCGATCGCCAGATCGGCGGCGACGCCGTCGAGTGCCGGACGGGGGCCGATCCAGAACTCGCCGATCGTGGCATCCGAATAGAACTCGGCGGTCGTGCGGTCGGCACGCTCGCGGAAGTAGAGCACGGCCTCGTGGCCCTCGTCGCGCGGCTCGAAGACGAGGACGGCGTCGGGCTCGGCGTCGCTGCCCCAGCCGGTGAGGTGCGAGAACGCGGAGTGCGCGCGGAAGGGGTAATCGGTGTCGTTGCTGCGCTGCTTCAGCGCGCCGGCCGGGACGACGACGCGCTGACCGGGGAACGCCCGCGAGACGCGCTCGCGCCGTCGGGCGGCCCATGCCGCCTGCTCGCGCGGCTCGGGCAGCGAGGCCGGGTGCTCGGCCCAGCCGGTCGAGATCGTCTCGAGGAAGCCGCCGGGGAACGGCGCCTTGCGGTTGCTGGGGGCATCGAGCTCGGCGGCGTCGGCCTGGGGCTCAGCGGTCTGCGCGGTCGTGTCGCTGGTCGAGGGGGCATCCATCGTTCCAGTCTCGCACCGCATCGCGGCGGGTGCACGGGGAACGCGCGCACGGCCTCGCCGCCCGGGCGGGGGAGGAGGCGTCATCCGGTTCGTCGACGGCCTCAGGCGGCTCGTCGTCCGGTGGGTCGTGGCATCCGATCGGCCGACGGTTCGAGCACGTCGCTGCGGTCGGGGTCAGCCCGCGGTGCGCTCGAGCTGCACGACGATGGGCCGATGATCGCTGCCCGAGCCGTCGAGCGAGCGCATCACGACCGAGCCCGAGACGGTCCAGTCGGGCGTCGCCATCACGTGGTCGATGGGCGCGCCGAGAATCGCGGGCGCATAGGTCGGCCAGGTGCCGACGCCGCCGTTTCCGCTCTCGGAGGCGGTGTCGTGACAGCGTCCAAGGGTGCCGCCGTCGACGCCCATGCCCGTCATGTGGTCGAGGGTCGCGTTGAAATCACCGGCGAGGATCACGTTGTCGCTCGCGCATTGATCGGCCAGCCACTGCAGGTCGCTGCGCCACTGCGTCATGTACTCCTGGCGGGGGGCGACCGCGTGCGCGGCGACGATGATGGGTCCGTCGCCGGAGGTGGGCATCGCCACCGCGCTGGGGACGGTGGAGGTGTTGCTCGAACCGTCGAGCGAAGACTGGATGACGGAGTAGTCGCCGAGCTCGGGGCGGATGAGCACGGTGGTCGAGGTGGCATCCCACCCGGTGATGCCGTACTCGCCGTATTCCGCGTGGTGCGCCCACATGGGTTGGCCCATGTCGCGCATCATCTCGGCCACCTGGGCCCCCGTGTCGATCGTGGTCTCGGGGAGCGTGACCACATCGGCCTGCATGCCGACGGCGAAGCGCGCGATCGACTCGGCGGACGTCGCAGAACCCGCCGTGTTCCACGTCATGACGCGCAGGCTCGTCGCGGTCTTCTCGGGGAGGTCCTCCGACCCGAGCCCGCGCTGCGAGAGGATCGCGACATTGATGCCGCCCGATACGCCCAGGATGAGGGCGAGCACCAGGGCCAGGGCCCGCAGGGGGCGGATGAGGGCGAACAGCAGCATGAGCAGTGTCGCTGCGAGCAGCGCGGCCGCCAGCGGAGCGCGGAACGAGATCACCTGCGCGAGGGGGAACGTGCGCTCGAGCCCGAACGCCGAGGGCCACGTGAGCACCGCGGCGCCCGCCGCGACGGCAAGCGCGACGAGGGTACCCAGCAGTCGACGCACGCACCCGACCTTAGGTCAGACATCTGTGAGATCGACGGACATCGACCGGATGCCGCCTGCGTAGCCGACCGGGTGAGCGCCGTCCGGTCGGGACGGGGGGCGCTACGCTCGACGGGTGCCGCACGTTCGTCGATTCACCGGGCCGAGCGACCTGCACCTGCACTCGTCGCACTCCGACGGGACGGAACCCCCGGCCGAGGTCATGGCTGCGGCCCACCGGCACGGTCTGCACACGGCGGCTCTCACCGATCACGACACCACCTCGGGGTGGGCGGAAGCGGCGGAGGCGGCGACCTCGCTCGGGATGACGTTCGTGCCGGGCATGGAGCTGTCGGCGCGTCACCGGTGGCGCAGCGTCCATCTGCTCGCCTACCTCGTCGACCCCGACCACGAGGGGCTGCGGGCGATGACCGATCGCATCCGCTCGTCGCGTCTGGACCGCGCGCAGATCATGGCGGAGCGGATCTCGCACGACTATGACATCGCCTGGGACGACATCGTCGCGCAGACCACCGACGGTGCGACCGTCGGACGTCCGCACATCGCTGACGCGCTCGTCGCGCGCGGAATCGTCGCCGACCGCACCGAGGCGTTCGCCGGCATCCTGCACCCGTCGGGCGACTACTACGTCGCGCTGTACGCCCCCGACCCCGTGACCGCGGTGGAACTCGTGGTCGGTGCGGGCGGCGTGCCGATCGTGGCGCACCCCGCGGGGCGGGCCCTGCTGCCCGACAGCGTGCTCGAGGCCATGTTGGCGGCGGGACTCGCGGGCTTCGAACTCGCGCACCGCGAGAACCTGCCGGAGCCGACCGCGATGCTGGCCGAACTGGCCGTGAAGCGCAACCTCATCGTCACCGGATCCAGCGATTATCACGGCCTCGGCAAGCCGAACGTGCCGGGGGAGAACACCACGGCGGATGCCATGGTCGAGCGCATCTTCACCCTCGGGCGCGGCACGGCGCCGGTCTTCCCCTGAGCATCGGGCCCCCCGCACGCGAGAACGGCGCCGACCCCGCGGGGATCGGCGCCGTCTCGAAGTGAAAGCGTCAGGCGACGGGAGCCGTCGGCGTTCCCGAGCTGCCGCTGCCGCGGCGACGACGGCGACGACGCGGGGCCGCGTTGCCGTCGTGGTGCTCCTTGCCGGCGCCATCGTGCGTGCCGGCGCCACCCTCTTCGCGTGGGGTGGCGTCACCTGTGGGGGCGGGACCCTCGGCCGACGACGATCCGCCGCGGCGGCGACGACGCGGGGCGCGGGTGCCCTCGGCATCCTGACCCTCGCTCTTCTTCTCGGCGCGGGGGGCGGGCCGCCTTCGGGGCGGTGACGAGGCGACCCTTCGTGCCCTCGGGGATGTTGAGGTCGGTGAACAGGTGCGGGCTCGACGAGTAGGTCTCGGTGGGTTCGGGCTGGCCGAACTCCAGGGCCCGGTTGATGAGCGCCCACTTGTGCACGTCGTCCCAGTCGACGAAGGTCACGGCGATGCCCGTGCGGCCGGCGCGGCCGGTGCGACCCGCGCGGTGCAGGTAGGTCTTCTCGTCGTCGGGGATCGTGTGGTTGATCACGTGTGTGACGTCGTTGACGTCGATGCCGCGCGCGGCGACGTCGGTGGCGATCAGAACGTCTTTCTTGCCGGCCTTGAAGGCGGCCATCGAGCGCTCGCGGGCCTCTTGGCTCATGTCGCCGTGGACCGCTGCGGCATTGAAGCCGCGGTCGCCGAGCTCGTCGACGAGCTTCTGCGCAGCGCGCTTGGTGCGCGTGAAGATGACGGCCTTCTCGCGACCCTCGGCCTGCAGGATGCGGGCGATGACCTCGTCTTTGTCGAGGGAGTGGGCGCGGTAGACGAGGTGCTTGATGTTCGCCTGCGTCAGACCCTCGTCGGGGTCGTTCGCGCGCATGTGGATCGGGTTCGACATGAAGCGGCGCGCGAGGGCGACGATGGGCCCCGGCATGGTGGCCGAGAACAGCTGCGTGTGACGCACCGCGGGGACCTTCGAGAAGATCTTCTCGATGTCGGCGAGGAAGCCGAGATCGAGCATCTTGTCGGCCTCGTCGAGCACGACCTCGGTCGCGTGCGAGAGGTCGAGCAGGCGCTGGTTGGCGAGGTCGATGAGACGACCGGGGGTTCCGACGACGATCTGCGCGCCGGCCTTCAGCTGGTCGATCTGACCCTCGTACGCCTTGCCGCCGTAGATCGCGACGACGCTGGTGGGGCGGTTCGAGGTAAGCATGTCGATGTCTTCGTACACCTGCACGGCGAGCTCGCGGGTCGGCACCACGATGAGCGCCTTCACGCCGGGCTCGGGGTTCGGCCCGAGACGCTGCACCACGGGGATGCCGAAGCCGAACGTCTTGCCGGTACCGGTCTTGGCCTGACCGATGATGTCCTGACCGGGCAGGCCCAGGGGGATGGTCTGCTCCTGGATGGGGAAGGCATCCACGATGCCTTTGGATGCCAGGGCATCGACGATGTCCTGGTCGATGCCGAGCTCGGCGAATGTCGTCATGAGCGTGCCTGTTCCGGCGGCGAGAGACCGCCTGGGGAGTCGGATCCACGCCCTCACTCGTCCACAGGCGCGGGGTCCCGATCCAGTGCCGGGACCCGACCACTCTACCCGGCGTGTCTCCGACGCCCCCGACGCCTAGGCTGTCGTACGTGTTCGCGTGGTTCCGTCGTCGTCAGCGCCCGGTGGGCCGCACACTTCAGTTGCGCTCCCGCGGCGACCTCGGCGAGGCGATGCGCGTCGATTTCGCCGAGCTCGCGCCCGAGGTCGAGACCTTCCTCGGTCAGGCTGCGTATCTGCAACTGGGCTTCTTCGAGACGCTGAGCGAATTGATCGCCCTCACGCCCGAGCTCGCCGAGAAGGAATCGCTCTCGCGAGCGGCCGGGGCGGCGCTGATCAAGCACCAGGAGCTCGTCGCGCTGATCCGCGACCGCGGCGCCGATCCGACGCAGCTGATGCTGCCGTTCCGCGAGTCGCTCGACGCGTTCCGGCGCAACACCCACGGAGTGCGCCCGCAAGAGACCATGCTCACCGTGCACATCACGGCGGGGCTCCTCGACGACTTCTACCTCGCTCTGTCGTCGAGCTACGGCGACACCGGCCGCCGCGTCGCCCGCATCCTGCAAGCCGACGACGATCGGCAGGCGATCGTCGACATCCTCGCGGCCGCCATCGACAGCGACGAGGAGTGGCGCTGGCTGCTGGCCCTGTGGGGTCGACGCCTCGTCGGCGACACCCTGCTCGTCGCCCGCGCGGCGCTGCGTCACGGCCACCTCGACAGCGCCGAAGAGGCGAAGGTCGAACCCGTGTTCAGCGAGCTGATGGGCGCGCACGCACGGCGCATGGATGCCATGGGGCTCGCGGCCTAGGCAGCGGTACACGCCCGCGTGCATCTTGCGTGGCACTCGCCCGCCTCGGCGGCAGATGGCTCGGCGTGCGGGGGCAGCGGCAGCCGGCTCGGCGTGCGGGGTCAGCGGAAGCATGCCCGCGGAGGTTGCGTTGGCATCCGGCTCGCGCGCAGGGGCGGCGGGAGCGTGCCCCCGGAGGTTGCAGTGGCGTCCGGCTCGCGTGCGGGGTCGGCGGGATCGGCCGCGCGTGCGGGTTCAGCGGCGTCCGCCGCGCAGGCGGAACAGGCGGGACCCGGCCCGCGGAAGATGTGCTGGCGTCCGTCGCGGGCGACGCGCGGAGGTCACAACCCGAGGCGTGCTCGATCGGCGGCGTCGCGGGAGAGGCGCGCGCGGGAAAGAAGCGGAAGCAGCGCGAACACGGTCGCGGCCGGTGCGAGCACCGCGACGAGCCACAGCACCGGCGCGTCGACGCCGAACCCCATCCAGGTGAGCGCCGTCCACACCACGGCCGCGGCCGCCGCGCCGGCGAGCGGCGCCAGCGCGGCTCCGCGCACCTCGCGATGCGGCAGCGTGAAATGCGCCGCCAGGCCGATGACGGCGCCGAGGATCAGCCCGAGCAGGATCTGCACGGTCGTGGGCTCAGGCGACGAAGCCGACGCGACGCGACTCTTCGGTGCCCAGTTCGACGAACGCGAGGTTGGCGGTGGGGACGAGGTAGGAGTTGCCCTTCACGTCGGTGAAGGTGACGTGGCTGGCCGAGTTGTCGAGGGCCGTGGCGACGGCGGTCTTGACGGCGTCGGAGCTCTCGTTCGTCTCGAAGTTGAGTTCGCGGCCGGTGTTGGTGATGCCGATGCGGATCTCCACGATGCGTCCTTTCCCCGCGGGCCACGGTCGGCCCGGCGCGTCCTTCGACTCTAGGGCAGGCTCGCGGCCCCCCGACCCGGCGGGGGCGGCGCTTCGCGGACGGCGAACGCTCCTCCACATCCGCTCGGGGTGGAGGCTGCCGGAGGGGCGGGGAGGCGATGTCGGAGGTGCGGTTTAGCGTGGACGCATGCAGAATCCGGACGCCATGACAGCCGAGGCGTCCCCCCTGCTCGGAGCCGTCCTCGATGTCGATCAGCGGGTGGTGGTCGAATGGGCGGCGGAGGTGAGCGGCGTCGTCGTCGGAGCGCCCGGTTCCGGCAAGACGACGACGCTGCTGGCGCGGGTGCGAGAGCTCGTGGCATCCGGGGTCGACCCCGACCACGTGCTGGTGCTCACTCCGACGAGGCCGGCCGCGACGGCATTGCGTGACCCGCTCGCCCTCGCCGTGGGGCGCGCGACCTCGGGGGCGCTCGCCCGATCCGTCGCATCGTTCGCGTTCCAGGTGGTTCGCGGCGCCGAGGTGCGGCGCGGCGCCGAGCCCCCGCAACTACTCACGGGCGGCGACGAAGACCAGATCATCCGCGACCTGCTCGAGGGCGACGCACTCGACGAGGTCGGCGGCGTCTCGCGCTGGCCCGAGTGGTTGAGCCCGGCCATCCGTGCGACGCGCGGCTTCCGCGGCGATCTGCGCGCCTTCCTCGCCGAGTGCACCGATCTCGGGGTGTCATCGGCGGATCTCGCCGACCTGGCGCAGCACCTCGACGTCCCCGTCTGGGCGTCCCTGGCATCGTTCTCCGACGAGTACCGCGCGGTGCGTGCGGCCATGCGCGGCGCACACCGCGACGCCGCCGATCTGGCCCGTGAGGCCGGAGCGGTGCTCGACGACGCACGATCCGACCGCGACCTGCTCGGTCGGTTCGCCGACCTGCGGTGCATCCTCGTCGACGATGCGCAAGAGCTGACCCCGGGCGGCATCGACCTCCTGAGGGCCTGTCGCGCGCTCGGCATCGGTGTGGTCGCCTTCGGAGACCCCGACGTGGGCTCGGGCGCGTTCCGCGGCGCGACCCCCGAGAACTTCGCCCGACTGACGCGCGAGCTCGGGACGACGATCGCGCTCGGCACGCCGCACCGGGGAACGCCCGAGCAGATCGATCTCGTGCGGCAGGTGGCATCCCGAATCGGTGCCGCCGGCGTCGTGGCGCATCGTCGTGCCCCGGTCGGTGCGCCGGCGATGGGCTCGGTGCGCACGTACCTGCTCCGATCGCCCGCCGAAGAGATCGACGCCATCTCACGGCTCCTGCGGGAGCGCCACGTGCTCGAGGGCGTTCCGTGGGGCTCGTGCGCGGTGATCGCCCACGACTCGCGGCAAGTCGCCACACTCGAGTCCGAGCTGGCAGCGCGCGAAGTCCCGGCTCGAGCCAGCGGACCCGGCCTGGCGTTGGGCACGCAACGTCCCGTGCGCGATCTCGTGCGGCTGGTCGAGTTGGGCATGACCGACCCCGCCGAGTGGTCGCCCGACGACGTCGTCGACGCGCTGCTGGGAACCTTCGGCGGTCTCGACCCGATTGAATTGCGGCGGCTGCGCACCGCCCTGCGACACGCGGAAGTCTCCGTCGGGGGAGTGCGCTCCGCGACGGAACTGCTGGTCTCGGGCGTGCGTTTCCCGCTCGAGCTCGCGGGCGTCGACAGTCGCGAGGCGCGACGGGCGATCCGGGTCGGCGAGACCCTCGCCGCGCTGCACGTGCAATCGCTTTCACGCGCCACCGCGCACGAGATGCTGTGGACGGCGTGGGAACGCAGCTCCCTCGCCCGAACGTGGCGCGAGGCGGCGCGGGGGCACGGACCTCTCGCCGAGCAGGCCGACCGCGACCTCGACGCCGTCGTCGCGTTGTTCCAGGCGGCGAAGCGGTACACCGAGCGTGAGCCCGACGGCGAAGCATCCACGTTCTTGCGTGCCGTCCTCGACAGCGACGTGGCCGAAGACCGGATCGAGCAGCCGGCCGTCGTCGACACGGTACGCATCCTCACCCCGGCGGCCGCCGCCGGCACGTCTTTCGACACCGTCATCATCGCCGGTGTGCAAGAGGGCGTCTGGCCGAACACGCGTCTGCGCGGGGGGTTGCTCGAGACCTGGCGCCTCGCCGACGTGGTGCAGAACCCCGACCTGCCGGCCGCGGGAATGCTCGACCGTCGTCGAGCGGCGATGCACGACGAACTGCGGCTGTTCGTGCGAGCGCTCAGCCGCGCAGAGAACATGCTGATCGTCACCGCGGTCGACGACGACGACACCGGCCCCAGTGTGCTCTTCGAGATGCTCCCGACACCGGAACCCGCGGCATCCATTCCCGAACACCCGCTGTCGCTGCGAGGACTCGTCGCGCGTCACCGGCGCTCGCTGACCGCACCGCGCGTGCCTGCTGCGGAACGCGCGCACGCGGCCGGGCAGCTGGCGATCCTGGCCGCCGCCGGGGTGGCGGGCGCCGCGACCGAGGAGTGGTACGGCGTCGCACCGCCGACCTCGACGGCGCCGCTGCGCGACCTCGAGCGAGAAGACGTGCGCGTCTCGCCGTCGCGCTTGCACGCGCTCGAGGAATGCGAGCTCGATTGGGTCATCGCCGACCTCGGAGGTGACCGCGGGGGCACGACGGCCGGCATCGGCACCATCATCCATGCCGCTCTCGAGACCGCGGCATCCGGCTCCGAAGACGATCTGTGGGCGGTCGTCGAGGAGCGCTGGGGAGAACTCGTCTTCGACGCCGCGTGGCGGGACCGGGCGGAGCGCACCCGTGCGCGGGACCTCGTGCGACGGCTCGCTGCGTATCTACGCCGGTTCGACGACGCGGGCGGCCGGCTCATCGGCGCGGAGCGGCATTTCGAGGTGCCCATCCCGGTGGCCGACGCCGGCGCGCATGGTGCTGTGCTCAGCGGCGACATCGACCGCGTCGAGATCACGCCGTCAGGCGAGGTCGTGATCGTCGACCTCAAGACGGGCAAGAACGAACCCCAGACCGACCAGAAGGTCGCCGACAATCCCCAGCTCGCGGCGTACCAGCTCGCGTTCTCGTCGGGCGCGATCGAGCAGGTCGCGGGCCTGCCCTCGGGGGGAGCGAAGCTGCTCGTCCTGCGCCCGAGCGCGACGAAGAAGGACTACGCCGAACCCACGCAGAAGCCGTTTGACGACGCGCAGCGAGAAGAGTTCGTCGGTCGTGTGCAGCGCGCGGTGGGTGTCATGCGGGGCACGCGCTTCGCCGCGCCTTACGAGGTGCACTGCCGCGACGAATTCTCGTACGGCCTCTGCCGCATCCACACGGTCTCGGCGGTGAGCGCCTCGTGACCGGCGTGCTCTCCGCCGCGACCATCGCGGCCGCGCTCGGGCAGTTCCCTCCCACCGCTGAGCAGACGGCGGTGATCGAGGCGCCCCTCGCCCCCGCCCTGGTGGTCGCGGGGGCCGGCAGCGGCAAGACCGAGACGATGGCCGGCCGTGTGGTGTGGCTCGTCGCGAACGGGCACGTGCGACGCGATGAGGTGCTGGGTCTCACCTTCACGCGCAAAGCGGCCGGCGAGTTGGCCGAGCGCATTCAGAAGAGACTGCAGCGACTGTCGGAGTTCGAAGCGCGAGGACTCTTGCCCCTGCTTCCCGCCCTGCACGCCGCGGGAAAGCTGGCTGTGTTCAGTGAGCTGGCGTCGATCGAGGGGATCCGCGGCGACAGTGCTCGGCGGGAGGCCCTGGACGCTCTGGTCGCCGATTCCGGCGTGCGCGCAGAGCAGACTCCCGACGGCGATCAGCTGCTGCACCGCCCGACGGTGTCGACCTACAACAGCTTCGCCGACTCCATCGTGCGCGAGCACGGGCTGCGTATCGGTCGGGATGCCGAGTCCGCGGTGCTGTCGGAGTCCGCAGCGTGGCTGCTCATGCGGCGCGTCGTCTTCTCCTCCGACGACCCCCGGCTGGAGGAGCGGCAGGAGTCACCGCGAACGCTCATCGACGCCGCGCTGAGGATCGCCCGCGACGGTGTCGACAACCTGGTCGACCTTGACCGGCTCGCCGCGTTTCCCGAAGAGTTCGGGCGCATTATCGAACGCCCGTCGACATCGGCACGGGTCGACGTCTACAAAGAGGTCGGCGACGCGGCAGCGAAGGTGTCGGCGCTGTCGCTTCTCGCGAGCCTCGCTGCGGCCTACGACTGCGAGAAGGCCCGGCTCGGCGTCATGGACTTCGCCGACCAGGTCGCCGGCGCGCTCCGGATCGCCCAGGAGCACCCGGCCGTCGTCGACGAGTTGCGGGCGCGATACCGTGTCGTGCTCCTCGACGAGTATCAAGACACCTCTGTGGTGCAGACCGACTTGCTCGCGACGCTTTTCGGCGGCACGGGTGTCATGGCCGTGGGCGACCCGCATCAGGCGATCTACGCGTGGCGCGGCGCGAGCGCGGGAAACCTGGGCGGGTTCCCCACAGCATTCTCGCCGGAGGGCGGATGCCAGCATTTCTCATTGCTGACCAGTTGGCGTAACAGTTCGCGCGTTCTGGATGCCGCGAACGCGGTGCTGGCGCCGCTCGCCGCCCGCGCCGCGGTTGCTGTCGAGCCGCTCCGGTCGCGCCCGGGTGCGCCAGTCGGCGTCGTCGAGACGGTGTTCGAGAACGACCTCGACGCCGAGGCCGATCGCGTCGCGTCGTGGTTCGTGGGCGTGCGCGCCGCGCGCGCCGCCGAGGGGCGTGCGACCACCGGAGCGTTGCTTTTCCGCAGCAAGAAGCACATGGTGCGTTTCGGCGACGCACTCGGACGACGCGGCATCCCTCACCGCATCCTCGGCCTCGGCGGACTGCTGACGACCCCCGAGGTGGTCGACGTGGTGTCGGTGCTGCGGGTGATCAGCGATCCGGAGGCCGGGTCCGCCCTGATCCGGCTGCTGTCGGGACCCCGGTGGGCGATCGGACTCAGTGACCTTCGCGCGCTCGCGCAAGTGGCTCGTCGCCTCGCCACACACGACGTCGCCCTGCAGCCGCTCGACACCGAGGTAGTGGAGCGCTTGCGGTCGACGCCGGGTGCCGACCGAGCGTCGCTCGTCGATGCCCTCGACTTCGTCACCCGCCAGAGCGACGGACACGGCTGGCTCACCGAGATCACCCCCGAAGGACGGGCACGCCTGCGCGAAGCGGGAGCCGCGTTCGCGGGGCTCCGGCGCAGCATCGGAGCGCCGATCCCCGAGGTGATCAGGCTCATCGAAGCGGAGTTGCGGCTCGACATCGAGCTCGCCGCGAACGAGTCCCGAGGCCCGGCGCGCATCGCCTCGGCGCAGCTGCGCGCCTTCGTCGACGAGATCCGCGGCTTCCTCGCCGCCGACGAATCGGGATCGATCAGCAGCCTGCTCGCCTGGCTCGACCACGCCGAACAGGCCGACGAGTTCGCCCCGCGCACGGAGCCTCCGGAGTCCGACGTCGTGCAGCTGCTGACGATCCACGGCTCGAAGGGTCTCGAATGGGATGCCGTCGCGGTCGTGCGACTCGTCACCGACGAGCTGCCGTCACTGCCGCGCGACACGAAGGGCTGGCTGGGGTTCGGCATCCTTCCGTCGGAGTTCCGCGGAGACTCCGCTTGGCTCCCCGTCTTCGGGTGGCGCGGTGCCGAGACGCAGCAAGATCTTAAGGCCGCCATCGAGGCGTTCGTGGCAGACAACCGCGCGCGTCAGCTCGACGAGGATCGCCGTTTGGCCTACGTCGCTTTCACTCGCGCCCGAGACCACCTGCTGCTGTCGGGATCGAGCTGGTCGGGGACGAAGCGGCCCCGTCGCCCGAGCGTCTTCCTCGAGGAGGCCGCAGACGCCTTGGAGATCGACCTCGCGCTCGGCGAACTGGGCGACGACCCCTACGACGGCGAGCGTCGGCTCTTGCATTGGCCGCTCGACCCCCTCGGCGCGCGGCGGACAGCGATCATGGCGGCCGTCGCGGCGGCCGATACCGCGCGCAACGACGACGCCGTCCGCGCCGATCCCGACCTCGAGTTGCTGCTGGCCGAGCGCGCCGACCGGCTACGGCCCTCGCACGCGCCGGCACCCACGCGGATCCCGGCGTCGAAATTTAAGGACTTCGTCGCCGACTACGCCCGCGCGGTCGACGACCTGCGCCGGCCAATGCCCGAGCGGCCCTACCGGCAGACGAGGCTCGGCACGCTGTTCCACGCCTGGGTGGAACAGCGATCGGGTCAGGTGGGCGCGGGTGTCGGTTTGGATGACGATGGTCTGTGGGACGACGAGGAGATCGGCGCCTCGGCCGCCGACGCCGCAGAACTGCAACGCTTGCGCGAATGCTTCGAGCGGTCGGAATGGGCGAGCCTGCGTCCCCTCGAGGTCGAGACCGAGATCGACTTCGTGACCACGCGGCTCGACGGGCGGGAGCACGTCGTCATCTGCAAACTCGACGCCGTATATCGCCGCGGCGAGCGCTACGAGATCGTCGACTGGAAGACGGGCCGCCCGCCCGCCACCGAAGCCGATCGTCGAGCGCGCATGCTGCAACTCGAGCTGTACCGCGAGGCCTATCACGCGAAGCACGGAGTCGACCTCGACTTGATCGACGTGGCGCTGTTCTACGTCGGGGATGAGCTGGTGCTGCGGGGCTGACCCGTGCGGGGTCCGCGCGCCGTCACGGTGGCGGCGCACGGTTCCGGGTGACGCGGGCCTGTGCGCGGCGCGCCACCGGACCCACGGCGCGGTGCCCGCGCCCGGCCGAGCCCGTCACGCGGCGGACGTGTTGGGGACGATCGAGCCGGTGTTGCTTGACAGCCCCCGCCCCTCCCGCGGCGAACGTGTTCGGGACGTCTCAGACGGTGTCGCCCGACACGCCCCAGCGGCGCAGCGCCGCACGACTCGCGCGGGCGGCGTCTTCTTCGTCGTCGATGACCCGGTCCTGCGCACGGTCGTCGCTCCAGCGCTCCCGGTCGTCGCCCGAGCGCCCCCGGTCGTCGCCCGAGCGCTCCCCGCCGTCGGGCGCCTGCGAATCCTTCCACGGGCTCCGATCCGAGCTCTCCGGCGAACCCCCGGCTGCGGGCGCGTCTTGCGGGTCCCGCGTCGGCGACGGCGGATCGGTCCAGCCGTCCAGGTCCACCGGGGCGGTGGCATCGTGGTCGATCTCGTCGGGGCGGGGCAGTTGATCGACGTGGATGGCACCGGTGTCGGCATCCGGGTTCGTGCGCGTGTCGAGCGCGTTGGCGAGCGCTTCGGCCGCGGCCGCGCGGTCGCGTTCCGCCGCGACGTACAGTGACAGTGCCTCGGGGTCGTACGCGTCGGTCTGCATCGAGGTGTCGACACCACCGGGCGCCGAGACCGGCGGCACGCTCTCGACGAGGGCCATCGCGTCGTGGATGTCGCTGCGGGTGTCGGACACGATGTGGTCGCCGCGCACCCCGTCGGCAAGGGCGTCGAGCAGTGCGACCGCGTCGGCGACGACCTCGGCATCGCCCGCGTCGTGACCGTGGACGAGCCAGCGGGCGAACTCGAGTTCGGCGTACAGCCGTGCGCGCTCGCGCAGCAGTGGATCGGGGGAGCGCTCGCCCGCCGCGGCGTATCCCTCATGAACGTCGTCGGCGGCGGCGGGGGCGGATGCCAGCCACCGCAGGTCGACGGCGGGGTCACCGACACTGAGACCGGACCAGTCGAGGATGCCGACGACGTGCGGCACGCCGTCTTCATCGTCGACGAGAACGATCGAGGAGCTGCTCGTACCGCCGAGGACGACGGCGGACTCGAAGCGCCAGAGGTCGTCGACCTCGAGCGCGCGCCGCCAGCGCAGCATGAGGTCGTCGCTGACCCGGCCGGTCGCGTCGGCGCGATCGAGCAGGCGTCGAACGTCGTCTCGCACCTGCACCGCCGTGCGCACGGGCAGACCGTCGGTGCGCACGATGGATGCCGGCAGCGCGTGCACGGCAGCGATCGCGCCGCCGATGGCGGAGGCGTACCCCGGGCCCTTCGGCAGGTGCGCGGGGTCGATGCGATACCCCTCGATGTGGTCGACTACGAGCACGCGCTGCGTGCCGGAGCCGCTTTCGCCGAGAACCTCGGGGACCGCGAACGGCAGCAGGGCGCGCACGCCGGCCGTCATCGCCTGCAGCGCTCGTGACTCGGCGGCGAGGTCGCGAGCACCGTCTTCGCCCGCGGGCATGCGCACGACCACCTCGCGGCCGTCGTCGGTGCGCGCGAGGGCTGCGTCGAATCGTCCGCCCGCGTTCTCGGTCAGTGCGCGAGCACTGGTGAACACGGTGCCGGGCAGGGCCGTCGTCGCGGACGCGGCTAAAATGAGGGGCGAGCGTGCCATGACCCCCAGGGTAGGTGGGCCCCTCGCCCCTCCGTCCACGCCACGCCCTTGAGCGGGGAGGTCCGGCGTGACCGCCCGCCCCGTCCACCCGTCAGAGAGGTGCTCGATGTCGCGTTCCGCATCTTCGCCGTCCGCAGCGGAACCCGTTCTGCACGTCGACCGGTCGGGCGCGGAACGCGAGGACGACCATCTGCTGGATCGCGTTCTGACCGACCCGCGCACCCGGGTCCTCGCCGTGCGGCGCGATGCCGCGCCCCTCACGGACGGGCGCCTGCTGCTCGTCGGGGTGGACGAGCTTCGCGTGGCGGAGACCGCGGCGACCAAGGGCGTCGACGAGCTCGGCGAGGCTGCTGCGGTGGCCGTCGGGGTGGACGATTTCCAGGCAGAGACGGCAACGGCCGTCGGCGTCAACGAGTTCCGAGGGCCGGGGATCGCGGCGACCAAGGGCGTCGATGAGCTCCGCGAGGCGGAGACCGCAACGACCGTCGGCGTCGACGGCGATCCCGACGTGCGGGAGTGGGCGTTCCTCGGGCGCGACGGCGAGGGGGCAGCGATCGTGCTGGCCGTCCTCGCGGACGACGCTCCCGACCCCTTTGGCGCGGATGCCACGTGGGCGCCCCTGCGCGCCGCCGGCGGCGACCTGGCCGAGGTCGAGGCGGAGCTGCTCACCACCGCCGTCGCGCTGGCGGGGTGGCTGCGCGACGCACCCTTCTGCCCCGCGTGCGGCGCGCGCACGCAGCTGCGCCACGCCGGGTGGTCGCGCCACTGTCCTGCGTGCGGACGAGAGCACTTTCCGCGCACCGATCCCGCGGTCATCGTGCTGGTCACCTCGGCGCGATCCGACGACAGGATCCTGCTCGGTGCGAACGCGGCGTGGGCGGGCCGGCGGTACTCCTGCTTCGCCGGATTCGCCGAAGCGGGGGAATCGCTGGAAGACGCGGTGGCCCGCGAGGTCGAAGAGGAGGCGGGTGTGCGTCTGCGTGACATCGCGTATCGGTCATCGCAGGCGTGGCCGTATCCGCGGTCGCTAATGCTCGGTTTCCGAGCCGCGGTCATCGACGACGACGACGCTCGCCCCGACGGGCAGGAGATCGTCGAGGTGCGGTGGTTCACTCGCGACGAGATCGGTGCGGCTCTGCGCGGCGAGGCCGACGTGCAGCTGCCGGGCGCGGCATCCATCGCTCGACGCCTCATCGACGACTGGTACCGGGGCGTCGCATGACCGGCCCGCTCGAAGGTCTCGACGACCATCAGCTCGAGGCGGCGCGCGCGTTGCGGGGACCGGTGTGCGTGCTTGCGGGGGCCGGGACGGGCAAGACGCGCGTGATCACGCGGCGCATCGCCCACGGTGTCGACACGGGGGCGTACTCGCCGCAGCGGGTGATGGCGGTGACGTTCACGGCGAAGGCGGCGGGGGAGATGCGCGGGCGTCTGCGCGCGCTCGGGGTGTCGGGGGTGTCGGCGCGGACCTTCCACGCGGCTGCGCTCGCGCAGGTCAACTACTTCTGGCCCACGCTCGCCGGCGACCAGGCCCCGTCGATCATCGACAACAAGGTGCGCATGCTCGCGCACGCGGCCGACGGCGTCGGACTCGCGCCCGACACCGCCACGTTGCGTGACGTCGCCGCCGCCATCGAATGGCGCAAGGTGACCCTGCGCTCCATCGATCAGTACGCCGCGGATCGCCCCGAGGGGGTGGGGCGGCTGAGCGTGGACCAGGTCGTCGCGCTGCAGCGCGCGTACGAGAAGCTCAAAGACGAGCGGCGCCAGATGGACTTCGAAGACCGTCCTGCTCACGTGCGCGGGCATGATCGAGGCCGAGCCGCGCGTCGCGGCGGCGGTGCGCGAGCAGTACCGTCACTTCACCGTCGACGAGTACCAAGACGTCTCCCCGCTGCAGAACCGCGTGCTCGAGTTGTGGCTGGGCGATCGACGCGACCTCTGCGTCGTCGGCGACGCGAGCCAGACGGTGTACTCGTTCACCGGCGCCGACGCGCGCTACCTGCTCGAGTTCGAGCGCACGCACGAGGGCGCGCGCGTCGTGCGGCTCGAACGCAACTACCGCTCCACGGCGCCCGTGCTCGCGGTGGCCAACGACCTCATGCGCGGTCGCGCCGGTGCTTTGGAGCTCGTCGCGGCGAGCAGCGTCGAGACGCCGGCACCCACCGTGCGGGCGTTCGACGACGACGAAGAGGAGGCGGCGGCGGTCGCCCGCTCGATCGCCGACTCGCTGGCCCGCGGCATCGACCCGCACGACATCGCGGTGCTCTACCGCTCGCACGCCCAGTCGGCCGCGCTGTTGTCGGCGTTGTCGGCCGTGGGCGTGGCTGCGTCGGTGCTCGGCGGGCGCAAGTTCTTCGACCTGCCCGAGGTGCGACAGGCTCTCATGGCGCTTCGGGCGGCATCGGTGGCGCCGATGGAGACGGGCTTCCTCGCCACCGTGCGTGACGTGCTTCGCGGTGTCGGGCTGACCGACGATCCGCCCGAGGCGGGCGGCGCGCTCCGCGAGGCGTGGGAGGCCCGGGCGGCTCTGCTGCGCCTCGCGGAGGAGGCCCCGGCGGGCACCGACCTGCGCGCGTTCACAGATGACCTGCAGGCACGCGCCCGCGATCAGCACGAACCGACCACGCGCACGGTCACCCTGGCCACGCTGCACGCGGCGAAGGGTCTGGAGTGGGATCACGTGTACCTCGTGGGGGTGAGCGAGGGGCTCCTGCCCATCTCGTACGCCAAGACGTTCGAGGCGGTCGACGAGGAGCGTCGACTCGCCTACGTGGGTGTCACGCGGGCAGCGCGGACGCTGTCGGTGAGTTGGTCGCGCGGTCGCGGACGAGGGGAACGCTCGCCGTCGCGCTTCCTTCAAGAGATCGGCAATGGCAGTCTTCGCTCGGCCGATGCGTCTCCCAGACCCGCCGGGACGAATCGGCGCAGAGGCGCAGCGACCTCGTCGTCTCCGCGGCCGGCGCGCTGAGGAGGAACCGGGCCGCGCGCCCGGCCTCGGCAGCGAGGGCCACGTCGACCGCGGGTCGCGGGCGCCCCAGCAATTGCGCGGCGACCGTGGGCCAGTGCGGGTCGTCGCGATGGCGCGCCGCGTCGAGGCACGCCAGACAGGCCGTCCGGCCGGGCACCACGACCGGGCCGACGGTGGCGCTCCCGCCGTCGAGGGCGAGCGGCACGTGCGTGACGTCGTCGCGGACGAGACCCGCCGCGCGCCGCGGATCGACGCGATGGGCGGCGAGCATCAGCACCCGCGTGCCGGTCGGAACCCTCGGGCCGGCCGCACCCGCCCACGGGTAGACGCTCGCCCGGGCGGGCAGCGCGGCGAGTACGGCGCGGATGGCGCGTTCGGGCAGATCGTCGGCGACCTGCACGGCGATGGGGGCCTGCTGCCGTCTGGTCGCGAGAGCGGGAGCGAGGGCGTCGAGCAGGGCGTCGCTCTCGCCCCCGGCTGCGCCGTGCACGCCCGCGATCGCGCGTACTTCGGCACGCGTCGTGCCGGTCACCAGTGCGGCGACGACGACGTCGACCCACGGGGCGACGAAGGGGGAAGTCGCCACGGCGGGGGCGCCGAACTGCACGCGCCCGTCGTCGCGCCAGAGCGGGGGAGCGGAGGGATGGAGTCGGATCATCGCCCGATCATGTCGAGCGCGCCGACCCCGGATGCCGTTGTCCCCAGCTCTCGCGAAGATTCTGCGCGTGGGGAGGAGCCGCAAGCACCCCGCACGCGTCAACGTCCCGCAACCCGCTCGAAGACGACTCCGCGCGTGGGGAGGAGCCGCAAGCACCCCGCACGCGTCAACGTCCCGCAACCCGCCCGAAGACGACGGCGCGCCCGGGGCGATCACCACCCCGGGCGCGCTCCTCGCGTCTCACACCGGCCGCTGATCACCCGGCGCAGCGTCGTCGTCGGGCGCGGCGTCGTCCGAACCGTCGTGCGACGTGCGGCCGGGGTCGCCGGCATCCGCGTAGCGCCCGCCCTGCGCCTCTTCGGCGAGCAGCTGCGCGAGCGCGTCGTCCATGGCATCCGCGGGGGCCGCCTCGCCGCGAGACGCGGCGGTGAGGCGTGCGATCAGGGCGGCCGGGTCGTCGATGTCTTCGGCGGTGGGCATCAGGTCGGGGTAGTCCCACAGCGCGTCGCGGCCGTCGACGCCGACCGCGTCGGTCACCTGGCGCCAGAGGGCGGCGGCTTCGCGCATGCGACGGGGACGCAGCTCCAACCCGACGAGCGAACCGAGCGCCTGCTCGGCGGGTCCGCCGACGGCGCGACGGCGACGCACCGCCTCGGCGATGCGGGCGGCGGCCGGCAGCCGGGAGGTCGCGTCTTCGGTGACCACGTCGACCCAGCCCTCGATGGTGGCGAGGAGGTTCTCGAGGCGGGTGAGGGCCGCGGTCTGCTCCTCGGAGCGTTCGGGCAGCAGGGCCCCGCTCTCGAGCGCGCCGCGCAGCTCTTCGGGCTGCGACGGGTCGAAACGCGACGCGAGGTCTTCGAGGGCGTCGGTGTCGACACGGATGCCGTGGGCGAAGTCGCGCACCTGCGAGATCACGTGCAGGCGCAGCCATCGCGCGTGACGGAACAGGCGCGCGTGCGCGAGCTCGCGCGTCGCGAGGTACAGCGCCAACTGGTCGTCGGGGATCTCGAGGTCGCGGCCGAAATCGGCGAAGTTCTGCGGCAGGATCGCCGCGTCGCCGTCGGGCATGACCGGGATGCCGACGTCGCCGCCGCCGACGACCTCGGTCGACAGCCGACCGACGACGTGCCCCAGCTGCGTGGCGAACAGCGAACCGCCCACCGTGCGCATCAGGCGACCGGCGCCGGCGATCATCTCCTGCATCTCGTCGGGTGCCTGCTGGCCGAGGGCGGCGGTGAGCGCGTCGGCGATGCTCGTGGCGACGGGCTCGGCGAGCTCCTGCCACACCGGCAGCGTGGCGCTCACCCAGGCGCCGCGGGTGACGGCGCGGGCCGGACGCGGCAGGTCGGGGATGGTGGTGGCCTCACCGAGCCAGAGACCGGCGAGGGTGAAGGCCTGGTCGAGATCGGTGCGCTGACCGGTGGTCACCCCGAGCCCGTCCTGGTTGGCGATGTGCAGGGCCTGCCGTTCGGCGAGGCTCCAGTCGACGCCCTCCTGCGTGCCGGCGAACGCCCCCTGCAACTGGTTCATGACCTGCTGCAGCATCGCGGGGTCGATCTGCATGCCCGACAGACGCGAGAGCTGCTCGGGGTCGATGCCGCTGGTGTCGCCCGACATCAGGCGGCGCATGAGCTCTTGGAACTCCTCCTCGGGGCTCCGGTCGTCGGGCCCGCGGTTCTCGTCTGCCATTACGGCCGCCTTTCAGCCAGGTCTGGGGGAACGAGTCCTACGCTAGTCGCACGCTTCCCCGCATCTGCCGGCCCGGCCCCGTGCCGCTTACGCCGCGCGCGAACGACCCGGCAAAGGACTCCCCACCGTGACCCTGTTCGATGAGAACGTCTCTGTCGAGCCCGCTCCCCGCCAGCCGTGGCGCCGCAGCACGGTCGTCGGCGTGTGGTCGATCGCCCTCGCCGCGCTCATCCTCTTCGCCCTGACGTTCCTGCCGTCGGCATACGTCATCCAGCAGCCGGGGCCGGTGTTCGACACCCTCGGCACCTCCAAGAACGCCGACGGCGAAGAGGTGCCCCTGATCTCCGTCCCCGACGAGAAGGATTCCCCCTCCACCGGCCAGCTCGACCTGCTGACGGTGCAGGTCAGCGGCAATCGCGAGAGGACGCCCACCTGGCTCGAGCTCGCGCTGGCCTGGTTCGACCGTTCGCGCGCCGTGGTGCCGATCGACCGCATCTTCCCGGCCGGGCAGAGCACCGAGCAGCGCAACACCGAGAACGCCGCCCTCATGACCGATTCGCAGAACGAGGCCAGCGCCGCCGCCCTGCGGGAGCTCGGGTACGACGTGCCGCAGCAGATCTCGGTGATGACGATCGACGACGCCGGCGCCTCGGCCGGTCTGCTTCAGCAGGGCGACATCATCACGTCGGTCGACGGCGCGGACGTCACGAGCGTCGAATCCATCCGTTCGAAGGTCCAGGATGCCGCGGGGGCCCCGGTCACGGTCGGCTTCGAGCGCAGCGGCATCCCGAATTCCGTGCAGGTCACCCCGCGCGAGACCGTCTCCGACGGTCAGACGCAGTACCTGCTGGGCGTCGGTCTGGGCATCTCGTTCGACCTACCCGTCGATGTGACCATCCAATTGAACGACGTGGGCGGCCCGAGCGCCGGCATGATGTTCGCGCTCGGCATCATCGACAAATTGTCCACGGGCGACCTCACCGGCGGCGATCACTTCGCGGGCACGGGCACGATCGACGCCGACGGCAACGTGGGTCCGATCGGCGGCATCCGTCAGAAGCTGTACGGCGCACGGGATGCCGGTGCGACCTACTTCCTGGCTCCCGAGGCGAACTGCAACGAGGTCGTGGGCCATGTGCCCGACGGCATCCGGGTCTTCTCGACATCGACGCTCGAGCAGTCGCTGACGGTGCTCGAAACGGTGCGCGACGGGGGCGATCTCGACGCGCTGCCCACGTGTGGCTCGGGATCGTAGCATTCACGGCGAACCCCGAGAACGGCGCGCCTAGGATGAAGAGGTGACCACGACCTCAGCGCCGAACCAGGCCACGCCCCCCAACCGCTCCCGACGGATCGTCTCCATCACGCTGGCGGTGATCGCCGCGCTCGTCGTGGCGTTCTTCGTCTTCGCCAACCTGTACTCCGACTGGCTGTGGTTCGCGCAGCTGGGCTTCACCGGCGTGCTGACCACCCAGTGGATCGGCCGCAGCGTGATGTTCGTCGTCGGCTTCTTGGCGATGGCGGTGCCGGTGTGGGGCGTCATCCAGCTCGCCTACCGCCTGCGCCCGGTGTACGCGCGTCTCAGCTCGCAGCTCGACCGCTATCAAGAGGTCGTCGAGCCCCTGCGGCGCCTGGCGATGTGGGGCATCCCGATCTTCTTCGGCTTCTTCGCCGGCTTCGCCGCGTCCGCGCAGTGGGAGACCACGTGGCTGTGGGTCAACGGCGTCGCCACCTCGGTCACCGACCCGCAGTTCGGCCTCGACACCGGTTTCTACCTGTTCGGGATGCCGTTCTACTCGGCGGCTCTCGGTTTCGCCTCCGCCGTGGTGCTCGTGTGCCTGCTGCTGACCGGCGTCGTGTCGTACCTCTACGGCTCCGTCCGCGTCGGCCAGCGGGAGCTGCGCATCTCGAAGGCGGCCCGCATCCAGCTCGCGATCCTCGCCGGCCTCTACCTGCTGCTGCAGGGTGCGAGCCTGTGGCTCGATCGCTTCCGCACCCTCGTGGAGCCGTCGGAGCGCATCACCGGACCCGGCTACGTGGCGGCGAACGCCGTCATCCCCGGTCAGACGATCCTCGCCATCGCCGCGGTCATCGTGGCCCTGGCCTTCTTCGTCACCGCCTTCCTCGGCCGCTGGCGCTACCCCCTCATCGGAACCGCTCTGCTCGTGGTCTCGGCCATCGTGGTGGGCGCGGCCATTCCGTGGGCGGTCACGACCTTCCAGGTGCGTCCGAACGAACTCACCCTCGAGAGCCAGTACTACCAGCGCAACCTCGACGGCACGAAGGCCGCGTACGGCATCGACAAGGTCGAGAAGGAGAACTTCCAGGCCACCACCGAGGCCGAGGCCGGTCAGCTGCGCAACGATGCCGAGTCCACCGCCCAGCTGCGCATCATGGACCCTGCGATCATCGGGCCCACCGTGCGGCAGCTCGAGCAGTACCGCGCGTACTACCAGTTCACGAACCCTCTCGACGTCGACCGCTACACGATCGGCGGACAGACCCAGGACACCGTGGTGTCGCTGCGCGAGCTCAACATCGGCCAGCTCGGTGACGCCGCCTCGTGGCAGAACACCACGCTCGTCTACACCCACGGCTACGGCATGGTCGCGGCCGCCGGCAACGAGCGCACCGCCGACGGCGACCCGGTGTTCCTCGAGCAGGCGATCCCCGGCACCGGCTTCCTCACCGACCTCCAGTACGAGCCGCGTGTGTACTTCGGCGAGTCGTCGCCGACGTACTCGATCGTCGGGGCGCCCGAGGGCACCGACCCGATCGAGCTCGACTACCCGTTGGGCGCCGACGGCGGCACCGAGACCCGCACGACGTTCTCGGGCGAGGGCGGACCGAGCGTCGGCAACGTCTTCAACCGCCTCATCTACGCGCTGAAGTTTCAGTCGGAGCAGATCCTCTTCTCGGACAGCGTGAACAACGACTCGCAGATCCTGTACGACCGCGACCCCAAGGAGCGCGTGCAGAAGGTCGCTCCTTACCTGACCCTCGACAGCGACCCGTACCCCACGGTGGTCGACGGCCGCATCAAGTGGGTCATCGACGGTTACACCACGAGCGCGAATTACCCGTACTCCACGGGCGTCTCGCTCTCGCGCGCGATCGCCGATTCGAACAACCCGGCCCCCACCTACGCGCTGGATGACATCAACTACATCCGCAACTCGGTCAAGGCCACGGTCGACGCCTACGACGGCTCGGTCGACCTCTACGCGTGGGATGACGAAGACCCGCTGCTGCAGGCGTGGCAGAAGGTGTACCCGTCGTCCCTGCAGCCGTGGAGCGCGATGTCGTCCGATCTGATGAGCCACGTGCGTTACCCGACCGACCTGATGAAGGTGCAGCGCTCCATGCTCGGCGTCTACCACGTCGACGACGCGGTCTCGTTCTACCGACAGGACAACCGCTGGACCACGCCCAACGACCCGCAGGACCCGGCGACGTTCCAGCCGCCGTACTACCTGACGATGAAGATGCCGAGCCAGGAACAGCCGTCGTACTCGATGTTCACGAGCTTCATCCCGGCATCCCAGGGCGGACAGGCCCGCAACGTGCTCACCGGCTACCTCGCCGTCGACTCCAACGCCGGCAATGCGCAGGGCACGAAACGCGAGGACTACGGCCGCTTGCGCATGCTCGTCATCGACGCGGCGACGACGGTGCCGGGGCCCGGTCAGGTGCAGAACACCTTCGACTCCGATACGGCGGTCTCTTCGCAGATCAACATCCTGCAGCAGGGACAGTCGGAGGTGCTCAACGGCAACCTCCTCACGCTCCCGGTGGGCGGCGGTCTGCTCTACGTACAGCCGGTGTTCGTGCAGTCGTCGGGTGACACCCAGCTGCCGCAGCTGCGGCGCGTGCTGGTCGCCTTCGGCAACGAGATCGCGTTCGAGAACACCCTCAGCGAAGCGCTCGACACCTTGTTCGGCGGTGATTCCGGCGCCAACACGGGTGACGAGACCGTCACCCCGAGCGACCAGGGCGAGGGCGGGAGCACCGGAGGCGGCGGCACGGCGGCCCCCACCGGTGACTACGCCGCGGCCCTGCAGGAAGCCGGCGACGCGCTGACCGCTCGACAGGCCGCGCTGACCAGCGGCGACCTGGCCGCGTTCGCCACCCAGGACGCGCGCCTCACCGCGGCCGTCCAGCGCCTGCTGGCCCTCGAGGCCGAAGGCCAGGGCGGCGGGTCGGCGACCCCGGCCCCGACGCCCGAGGCCACGCCCGCGGGCTGACACCCTTCACCGACGCCGGCGCTCCGCATCCGCGGGGCGCCGGCGTCGTCATTGTTGCGCGCTGCGGGTGCCGGTCCCTTCGACAGGCTCAGGGACCTCGGTTCGAGCCGCGGTGGATCAGGGACCTGGGTTCGGGCCGCGGTGCAGGTGGCTGAGCCGTCGACGTCACCGGGCGGCGTGGTGCCAGCACGCAGCGGGTGCCGGCCCCTTCGACAGGCTCAGGGACCTCGGTTCGAGCCGCGGTGGAGGTGGCTGAGCCGTCGAAGCCACCGGGGCCGGTGCAGGTGTGCAACCCGCGCCCCGCGCCCCGCGCTACGCGCCCCGCGCTACGCGCCCCGCGCTACGCGCTACGCGCCCCGCGCTACGCGCCCCGCGCTACGCGCCCCGCGCTACGCGCCCCGCGCTACGCGCCCCGCGCTACGCGCTGAGGAACCACCACCAGATCAGCAGCATCGTCGTGCCGAAGCCGGCGATCTGGTTCAGCCACAAGAAACGGTTCCAGCCCGCCGTGGCGCGGTCGGAGTCGGCATCCGTCACATTGCGGTACGGCCAGCAGACGACGAGGTACGGCACCACCAGCACGGCGGCCAGCGGCCCGGGCCACGCGGTGAACAGCATCGCCACCCCCGCGAGGGCGTAGGCGACGAGTGCGAAGCGCACGGTCCACCGCGCCCCACGGGCGGTCGCGATCGAGGAGATGTCGGCGGCGCGATCGGCCTCGACGTCTTGCACGGCGCCGAAGGCGTGCGAGGCGATGCCCCACAGCGCGAACGCGACGAAGACGAACACGAGCTGCGGCGTCCACGTGGCACCGGCGAGCACGAGACCGTACACGGCGGGCGAGAAGAAGTGGATGCTGCTCGTCATCGAGTCGGCGAACGGCCGCTCCTTCAGCCGCAGCGGGGGAGCGGAGTAGAACACGACGAAGAAGAGGCTCAGCGCCAGCACGAGCCACGACAGCGGCGAGCCGACGAGCACGAGGTACACCACGAACGGCAGGCACGTCAGCGCCGAGGCCCACAGCGTGATCGGATGCATGCGCTTGTCGAGCACGGCGCCGTGTGTGCCGCCCTTGCGCGGGTTGCGCAGGTCGCTTTCGTAGTCGAAGACGTCGTTCACGCCGTACATCGCGAGGTTGTACGGCACGAGGAAGAACAGGATGCCGACGATCAGCGTCGCATCGATCTGCCGGGTGGTCAGCAGGTAGGCGGCGGCGAACGGGAACGCGGTGTTGATCCAGCTGACCGGCCGCGACGACACGAACAGCTCCCGCAGCACGCGGCCGGGGGTGAGGGCGGCGGGGGCGGTCATGCGGTGTCCTTCGGGGGCGGGGGAGCGAAGAGTGTGTACAGCGCGGGCAGCAGGAACGCGGCGCACAGGGGATAGGCGAAGTCCTCGATCGGCGCGAGTCCGAGGGCGAGCCCGCTCAGGTGTTCCTGAGGATACGAGAACAGATCGACGGCGATCATGAGGTTGTCGAACACGAGGGTGAGGCCCACCAGCACGAGGGCCGTCAGACCCGAGGATGCCATGCGCTCGCGGAACCGCGGGCGCGGGAGCGTCGCGAGGGTGACGACGACGGTCACCGCGACGAACGGCAGCACGATGAGCGGATACGTCACGCGCGCCGCCCCTCAGCACCCGGGCGCCCTGCTGCGTCGGTGCCCGGGCGTCCCGCGGCCTCAGCACCCGAGCGCCCCGCAGCGTCGGAACCCGAGCGCCCTGCAGCGTCAGAACCCGAGCGTCCCCCGGCGTCGGACCCCGAGCGCCCCGCGGCGCCCGAGCCCGTGGCATCCGCGTTCCGGGCGCGTGCGCGCGAACGCCGCTCGAACACGGCGAACATCACCACCGTCAGGTAGCTCAGGAACAGCAGGAAGAACACTTCCTCCAGCGGCAGGTGCGGCGCGAGCACGATCCCCACGAACAGCGGGCTCTCGCCCTTCACGAACACGCCCGTGACGATCCCGACGAGATCCCACGCGAGGAAGAACACCGTTCCCGCGACGACGGTCAGCACCGTCCGCCAGGGAGCGACCCGCAGCGCGAGCGAGTACTTCCAGTCGATCAGCATCATGCCGACCATCGAGAACAGGATCGCGCCCAGGTAAAGCCCGGGCATGTCAGACCGCCGCGCGTGCGGGTTCCGCCAGGGGACCGGCCGTGGTGTCGCCCGTCAGGCGCTTGACCACGAGCTCCGCCGAGATGAGGCACATCGGCAGACCGATGCCCGGCAGCACCGACGTGCCCGCGTAGTAGAGGTTCTTGACCTTGCGGGACCGGTTCTTGGGGCGGAAGATCGCGCTCTGCGTGAGCGTGTGCGCGAGGCCCAGCGAATTGCCGTGCCACGCGTGCAGGTCTTCCTTGAAGTCCTCGGGGGCGATCGTCTTGCGCACGACGATGCGTTCGGCGAGATCCGGGATGCCGGTCCACTCGGCGATCTGCGCGATCACCCGGTCGGCCGCCTTCTCGATGCGTTCGTCGCCGGCGCCTGAGACGCCGCCGCGACCGCTGTCGGGGTCGGCGGGCACGGGGACGAGCACGAAGAGGTTCTCGTGTCCGGCGGGGGCGACGGAGTCGTCGGATGCGCTGGGGCGGCAGATATAGATCGACGCGGGGTCGGGGATCTTCTTGTTCTCGCCGAAGATCGCGTCGAAGTTGGTGTGCCAGTCGTCGGTGAACAGCAGCGTGTGGTGGGTCAGCTGCGGCAGTTCGCCCTTCACGCCGAGCAGCAGCAGCAGGGCGCCGGGGCTCGGCACCTTGTCTTTCCACCACTTCTCGGGGTACTGACGGTCCTTCGCCTCGAGCAGGTCGTTCTCGGTGTGGTGCAGGTCGGCGCCCGAGACCACGGCATCCGCGGAGATCACCCGTCCGTCGGCGAGACGCACGCCGCGCGCGACACCCGCCTCGGTGATGATGGCGTCCACGGGCGACGAGGTCTCGATCTGCACGCCGCGCTCGCGCGCGAGCTTCTCGATGGCCGTGATGATCTCGGTCATGCCGCCCTTGGGGTACAGCACGCCGTCTCCGAGGTCGAGGTGGCTCATGAGGTGGTACAGGCTCGGCACCTCGAAGGGCGAGCCGCCGAGGAAGACCGCGGGGTACGCGAGGATCTGCTGCAGCCGGGTGTTCTGGAAGTCGGTGGTGACGCGGTTCCACAGCGTGCGGGTGAGCAGCGGGATGAGGGTGGGCAGACGCTTGACGAGGGCGGGGTCGCGCAGGCCCTTTGTCGACGAGTACGGGTCGTACAAGAACTTCGACGTCGACAGCTCGTAGGCGTCTTTCGCCGAGTCGAGGTAGGCGTCGATGTTGTCGCCCGAGCCGGGCTCGTGCTCTTCGAACAGGGCGCGAACGGCTTCGCGGCCCGAGACGATGTCGATGGGCTCTCCCTTTCCGGGAGGGCCGTAGACGCGGTACGCCGGGTCGAGGCGCACGAGGTCGAGCTGTTCGTCGGCGCTGGTGCCCAGCAGCCGGAAGAAGTGGTCGAACACCTCGGGCATGAGGTACCAGCTGGGGCCGGTGTCGAAGCGGAACCCGTCGCTCTCCCACGAGCCTGCCCGCCCGCCGAGCGCGTCGCGGGCTTCGAAGAGGTGGACGTCGTGTCCGCGATTGGCGAGCAGGGCCGCGGTTCCGAGACCGGCGATTCCGCCTCCGACGACGACGATGCGCTGGGCGCTCATGAGCGGGGACCTTTCGGTGGACGCCCCAGGAGGGCGCGGGCGGCGAGGGTGGCTTTGACACCGTCGGGGACGCGGACGCGGGGCGCGCCGGCGGGGGAGGAGCGCAGCCGTCGTGACAGCTCCGCGAAAAGGTCGTGCGCCGTGGTGACCGCGGCGCGGCAGTCTGGCGGCAGGTGCGGGATGACGGATGCCGCGGCGGCGAGGTCGGCGTCGATGCGGTCGAGCACCTCGATGCGGCGGTCGTCGTCGGCCGCGCCGTCGAGATAGTCGCGGCCGAGACGGTCGGCGTCGTCGGCGAGGTCGCGGAGGAAGTTGACGTCTTGGAAGGCGGCTCCGAGGCGCCGGGCACCGTCGACCAGGTCGGCGGCGGGCTGGGCCGGGGCCGAGAGCCCTGCGTTGAGGAACACCTGCAGGCACATCAGTCCGACGACCTCGGCCGAACCGTAGACGTACGCGTCGTGCGACAGGTCGTCGTGATTGGCGGTGTCGATGTCGGTGCGCATCGAGGCGAAGAACGGGGCGATGAGGTCGGCGCCGATGCCGCATTCGCGGGCGGTCCGCGCGAAGGCGTGCACGACGAGGTTGGCGCTGAAGCCGGTGGCGATGGCATCCATCACCTCGGTCTCGAGGGCGTCGAGGACCGCACGTTCCTTCTCGGGGGTGAGCCCCGCGTCGTGGGCGGGGCCGTCGACGATCTCGTCGGCCACGCGCACGAGGGCGTAGATATTGCGCACGTGCGGGCGCGGCCGCACGCCGAGGAGCCGCGTGGCGACGCCGAACGAGGTGGAGTAGCGGTTGATCACCGCTGCGGCGGCGTCGTCGGCTGTCTGCGAATAGAGTGCGAGTCCCGTGTGGGCGGTGGTCACGGAACGCGCTCCGCCACGGTGTCGACGAGATCGAGCAGCATGGCCTTGCAGGCCGACGGCAGGGTGGCGCCTTCGACGATCATGGTGGCCTCTTCGAGCGTCTCGTAGACCATGCGTTCGAGGGCCTTTCGGGCACCGGATGCCGAGAGCGCGGCCTGGGCGGCACGGATGGCGACGGGACCGGTGTGCGCCTGCGCGAGGGCGACGCTCACCTCGGGCCAGTCGGCGGTTTCGCGGGCGAGCGAGATGAGGTGCGTCTTCTTCGCTTCGCGCAGGTCGCAGCCCTCGTCTTTGCCCGACACGGCGGTCGTGGCGAACGCGCCGATGAGGTCGTCGATGAGTTGGTAGGCGAGGCCGAGCCGTTCGCCGAAGCGTTCCAGCGCGTGCAGCGCGGCGTCGCTCGCGCCGGCCATGACGGCGCCGGCTTGGAGCGGCGCCGAGAACGAGTAGACGGCGGTCTTGTCGCGCGTCGCCTTGAGCACGGTCATCACGTCGACGTCGCCGGCCGAGACGGCGTTCTCGACGTCGGCCAGCTCGCCCGCGGCCGAGACGATCACGGCATCCTCGATGAGGTGCATGAGGTCGGCGCGCATCTCGGCGGGCACGTCGGCCAGGGCCACGAGGCGGGCGGCCTCGTGCAGCAGCATGTCGCCGGCGAGGATGCCCGCGGCGTTTCCGAGCAGGGCGGCACCGTCTTCGTCGGCACCCTTGTCGAGACCGCGTTGGCGGAACTCGCCGCCGATGTTCGGGATGCCACGGCGCTCGAGGTCGTGGTCGATGACGTCGTCGTGCACGACGAACGCGGTGTGCAGCAGCTCGAAGGCCGCAGCCACCTGCCACAGCGCCGACAGGGCCACGGCGTCGCCGTCGAGGGTGTCGTAGGCCGCGGCGACGAGCAGCGGGCGGAAGCGCTTGCCCCCGGTGGTCGCACGGCGGATGGCGGATGCCAGGGCGCGGGCGCCCTCACCCAGCGGCACGACGCGGTACTCCAGGCGTTCGAGGGCCGTCTCGATCGCGTCTTCGATCTCTTGCCGGGCGGTGGGCGCGGACGGGACGGCGACGATCACGATGCTCTCCTCACGGCGGGTGGGGTCTGGAACAGGTGGAGCTGCTGCGCCTGCAGCACGAGCCACGGGCTGAATGCCCACGGCGTGGCGTCGAGCGAGGCGGCGAGCTCGAGCGGGTCGACCCAGCGGTACTCGGCGACCTCGTCGGGGTTGGGCTGCGGTTCGTCGTCGGTGCGGGCGACGTAGACGGGGCAGATCTCGTGCTCGACGATGCCGCTGGCATCCACGGCCCGGTAGCGGAAGAGGGGGAGGGCGAGCTCGAGGTCGCGCACGCGCAGGCCGACCTCGAACTCGGCGCGGCGGTGCACGGCGGCCAGCACGGGCTCGGCGGGGGCGGGGTGTCCGCAGAACGAGTTGGTCCAGACGCCGGGCCAGGTCTTCTTGTGCAGCGCGCGGCGCGTGACGAGCACCTGGCCGACGCTGTTGACCACGTGACACGAGAAAGCGAGGTGCAGGTGGGTCTCGGTGCCGTGCACGCTCGCCTTGGGCGCGGTGCCGATCTCGTTTCCGAAGTCGTCCAGGAGGACGACATACTCGGTCTCGCTCATCGTGCCTCCTGTTTGCTAGTTTAGCTAGCGATGTGAGCCTGACTATACCCAGGCGGAAAGAGGGTGTCCACCGTGGCAGACCCCGTGTCGACGTTTGGTAGGCGTGCCGCCGTGACCCAGTCGCTGCGCGCCATCCAGACGCTCAGCGACGCCCTCGATCGCATGCACAGCGGCATGAAGGGCGACATGGACATGAACGCCAGCGACCTCGCCACCCTGCGCATGCTGACGATCCGCGAACACCGCGGCCAGATGGTGAGCCCGCACGACGTCGCCACGCACCTGCGCATCTCGACGGCGTCGACGACGAAGCTCATCGACCGCCTCGTCGCCTCGGGGCACCTCGAGCGTCGTCCGCACCCCTCCGACGGCCGCGCCCGCGTGGTGGTGCTCACCGACAAGTCGCGGCGCGAGTTCTTCCAGCACTTCGGCGTGCACCTGGGCGCGATGCGCGAGATCGCTGACCGCTTCGACGACGCCGAGCTCGAGACGGTGACCCGCTTCATGGACGAACTCACCGAGGCCATAACCACCGACGACTGACCGCGCCGCCTCCCCGGCGGAGGACCCTGAGCCCGTCGAAGGGTCCGGTGACCCACTCGCGCCCGTGCCGACCGAGGCCCCTGAGCCCGTCGAAGGGTCCGGTGACCACTCGCGCCCGTGCCGGCGGAGGACCCTGAGCCCGTCGAAGGGCCCGGTGACCACTCGCGCCCGTGCCGACCGAGGCCCCTGAGCCTGTCGAAGGCCCCGGCGCCGACCACCAGCCTCCAGCACCCCCCGCCGTCACCGCGTCCGCGCGACCCGCACACCGACGTCGTCGAACGCGTCTCGCGGTCGCCCGCCGCGCCGTGCCGTCGCCCGCACCAGCGCAGGTGCGTCCGACCAGCCGCCGCCGCGGAAGACGCGCGCGTCGCTGTCGCCGTCGGCGTCGAAGGGGTCCATGCACCACTCCCACACGTTGCCGAGGGTGTCGAACATCCCGTGCAGGTTGGGCAGGCGCGCGCCGACGTCCGACGGGTGACCGACGCCGTCGGCGGCCGTCCACGCGACCTCGCGCACCGGCCCGTACGCCGACGAGACCGAGCCCGCGCGGCACGCGTACTCCCACTCGTCTTCGGTGGGGAGACGGAAGCCGTCGGCCTCGGCATCCCCTTCGACGACCTCTCCGTCGAAGGAGTACACCGGGTCGAGTCCCTCCCATTCGCTGAGCGCGTTGCACAGGCGGATGGCGCGCAGCCAGCTGATCTGCGTCGCCGGCCGACGGGGATGACGAGACGGGATGCCGAGCAGTTCGGCGAGCTGTTCCTCGGTGATGGGGTAGACGCCGATCTCGAACGCGTCGACGACGATCTCGCGCCGCTCCGCTCCGCGCAGGTCACCCCGCAGCACGCGGCCGGCGGGGATGGATGCCATCTCGACGTCACTCAACGTTGCTCACCATTCATCTGTCAGGGGCGTCGACCGGAGCGGACGGCCACACGGTCTCGATGATCCACAGTGGCGTACATTCGCGGTGAGCAGGCCCGGGGTGACAGCCTCGGCGTTTCGTGCCCTGGCTGCGCCGTCATCGGTCGCAGGGTGGGATCGCCGCGCGACGCCGACGGGCGGCGGCATTCAGATGTCGAAGTCGTCGTGCTCGTGGCGTGCTGAGCAATAGGGTCGCGCGCCGCGCCATACGGCCCGACCGGGCCTGACCGATGCTCCGCACGTCTGGCATCGCACGTACTGACTCCCGTAGAGGTAGGTGCTGACGCTGCCTCGAAGGCGCATGCGCGTGGTCTTCATCGGGATCCCCTGATTCCTCATGTAGCCCCCGGAATTCGGTTGGTGCGGGCTCTATTCACGAGAATATTTGTGCCCCGGGTGGGGGACGACGTACTTGGGGTATTTCTTGCGAGACCTTGCGACTCGGGCGTGGTCTTTTGATTGCATTGTCGAGACGTTGGGAATCGACCGAGGGTCGCGGGCAAATCCTGCACACAGGAGCCGGGCTGCGATCGTCGGTGTCCGGGTCGGCGCCGGCGCAACGGCGCGGCATCCAGGATGGACCTAGAGGTCGAAGTCATCGTGCTCGTGCTGCGCCGAGCAGTACGGCCGCGCACCCCTCCACACGGCTCGGCTCGGGCGCAGACCGGTTCCGCAGGTCTCGCAGGTGACCGTCGAACGGCCGTAGACGATGGCGTTCACGCCGTCTCTCACGCGCCGCAACAAAGTATTCATCTGGTCCCCTGGGGTCTCCAGCCCGCCGGTTGACCTCCCCGGGTCGAGCGAACTGAGAACACACCATACGTGTCCCCCAGTTGGGGGACAAGCGTCTTGACGTTCTCCCGGCGGCTCTTGTGGTTGAGAGGAGTCTCAGGGGGATCGGTGATGCCCAGCGGGGCCTGCTCCGCGCGTCACGCGAGCCGGATCATCCACAGATCGCTGTCACCCGTGATGAAGAGACGCTTCTCGTCGGCGTCGAAGGCGCAGTTGCTGACGACGTGCGGGGTGGGGATGACGCCGAGTCGCTGACCTCGTTCGTCGACGATCACGACACCCGCTTCGCTCGAGATCCAGAGCCAATCGCGGCTGTCGACGACGAATCCATCGGGGATGCCGGCATCCACCGTCGCGAAGGTGCGCGGGGCGCCGAGCGTCTCGCCGTCCCAGCTGCAGGCGACGACGCGGGGCAGGCCGTCGGCGCGGGATTCCGCGACGTACAGGGTCTTCTCGTCGCGGCTGAAGGCGAGGCCGTTGGGCTGATCGAGGTCGATCATGCGCCGCAGACCCTCGTCGTCGCGCCAGCGGTACACGCTCTGGTGCGACAGGGCGGGTTCGGCGGGGTAACCCTCGCGCGGATCCGAGATGCCGTAGGTGGGGTCGGTGAACCAGATGGCGCCATCGGATGCCACGACGAGGTCGTTCGGCGAGTTCAGCGGGGCGCCCTCGTATGCGTCGACCAGGAGCTCGGTGCCGTTGGCGTCCGTTCGGCTGATGCCGCGGCGGCCGTGCTCGGCCTGCACGAGTCGGCCGTCGGCGTCCATCGCGTTGCCGTTGGCGAAGTCGCTGCGGTCGCGCACCGTGACGATGCGACCGTCGTCGTATCGCGCCAGGGTGCGGCGGCCGATGACGTCGCTGAAGATCAGCGCGTGCTCGGCGGGCCACCACACCGGCCCCTCGGCCCAGGTGGCGTCGTCGTAGAGCGACAGCAGGCGAGAGGATGCCGGCAGGACGGCCGTCAGGCGTTCGTCCCATACGCGCGGGGGAGCGACGTCGACCGCGTGGGGTTCACGCGGCGACTGGAGGACACGGCCGTCGATGGGGATCTGGGGCATGCGTCCAGTCAAGCGCGTCGACGCGGCGGGGTCCCGCGGGTTGACGGACTCAGCCGAAGGGGTGGGGTGTCGGTGCGGCGGGCGATGTCGCGAACTGGAGCAGCACCTGCAGGCACGGCTCGTCGCCGATCGTTCCGGAGAGGTGTCCCCGCGTGCCGTCGATCTCGGCCGACTCTGTGTCTTGACCGAAGTGGATGTCCCCGGGCCCCATCTCGACGCGCGAGCCGTCTTGCGTTTCAAGAAACCAGCGTCCGCGAAGGGGAATGACCCATTGCGGGTGAGGGGACGGATGCCACTGCCCGACCCACCCGACCGGGAGCGCCGCGAAGAGGACGGCCGTGACCTCCCCGGGAAACGGTCGTATCCATTGCGGGTCGGCGCCGCCGCCGACGCTCTGCAGGCCGAAACCTCGGAGCGTCGATTCGTCGAGCCGGCTCGTGCCGTCGATGTCGCTCCACATGTGCACGAAAGGCAATGCCGGGGGAGTGGTGTCGTCGCGGCCGTCGTTGTCGAGCGGGGCGGTCGTCGTGGTGTGCATGGCGTCGAGTAAATCGGGCCGCGGTTCTGGTCGGCGGTGGCTTGACGCCGCGTCGGCGGTCGGCTCGGAGTGAATGCCGAAGGGGCCGCCCCGACGTGAGTCGAGACGGCCCCTTCGTGAAAGGCGTGTGCCTCAGGAGTGGTTCTCCTGGCGGGCCCGGCGCACTTTGGCACCCACGGCGATCGCGCCGCCGGCGAGCACGAGCGCGCCGCCACCGACCCAGATGCCGAGGAGCGATTCGGTGTCCATGCCCGTGGCGGGAAGGGCGGTGCTGCCACTGGCGTTGTTGCTGCCACCGCCGGCCGCGCCGGCGTCGGTGCCTGCACCCGTGCCACCGCCGTTGTTCGCGGCGCGGGCACCGGTCACCGCGAGGGTGTAGGTGCCGACGGGGTTGGCGGGCAGGGTGACCGTGGCCGTGGCGACGCCGTTGGCGTCGGCGACCTTGGTGACCGATGCGGAGCTGACGGGCAGGTTCGCCGTCGCGATGTTGGCTCCGGTGACGCCGACACCGACGAGGGTGAAGGTGGTTTCAGCGCCGGGCGTGAAGCCCGAGACCGGCACGGGGCCGTTGGAGGTGATCGTGAACGTCTGGGTGTCGGGGCCGACCGACACGTAGGCCTGGGCGACGGCGGGGACTGCGAGGAGCAGTCCGCCCGCAATCGTGGCCGCGGTCGCTGCCTTGGCGAGGTGCTTCATGACTGCCTGCTTTCGATTTTGGGATGCCGGGGAGTGACGGTCCGCTTGATCTTGACGGTGATGCACGGGCAAGACCGAAAAGGGAGTGGATTCGTGTGTTGAGAGCTTTCCTGAGTATTGCCTAAGTGTCGTCTGCGTTGCAAACCGAGTCGGTTTCCGACGCGTAAACATTTCGCAACCAGGTCAGCGAGGGCGCGGCGAGGATACGCTCCGCTCGTGCTCGTGTTCGGGCAGGGAATGCCACAGGAATGCAGGGGAAAAAGACCGCCCGCGCGTCTGTGCGGGCTCATTCCAGGATGGCGACCGCGCGGTTCTCGCAGGATGCTCGGACGATCGGGTCGAGGGAGGCGTCGGCCGTGGGGGTGACGTGAGCCTCGGCGTGAGATGCCGTCGACGTTCCGCGGACGACGACGTCGACACCGATGGTCTGCTGGGGTGCCACGTCGACACCGAACGTCAGCACCGTTCGCCCCTCGAGGGTTGCCTGCGTGAAATCTGCGCCGGTCGTCGTCTGCGCCGAGACCAGTTCGAACCCTTCGGGGAGGTAGACGTTGCCGACCACTTTCGCGTGTCCCGGGGCGGTCCCGTACGCGCCGTTGCCCGTGATGTAGAGGGGCAGCGACGTGGCTGCGTCGGCGGGGGCCCCGTTGGCGAGGTCGAGGTGCAGGCTGAGCTGGCGCTGCGTGCGCGAATCGGATGACGGACAGGAGTCCCACGCGAGCGATGTCGTCGGAGTGAGGTAGTAGCTCATCTTCGATCCCGTTCCGTCGTTGAGGTAGAGCCCGAAGCGGGCGGTGTGCTCGTCGGTGGAGGGGAGGGGGCCTGCGATCGTGGTTCCGGCGAGCACCGCCTGCTCGTCTGCGTCGGCGCTCCACATGAGGAGGCGATGCTCGTTCCCCGCGCGGTTGAGCGCCGAGATGAAGGCCGACGCCGAGCCGCGTCCTTCGAGAAGCGCGTGGAAGACGGCGCCGGTCGAGGCCGCGAAGAACGTGTCTTGCTGAGCGGGGTCGGGGTAGCGCTCGTAGACCTCGTTCATGAGAAGGGATGCCGCATTATCGGACGACAGTGTTTCGCCGTCGGGCAGGGTGATCGGTCCGGTGGCGAGAAGGATGTACGAGAGCACGACGGGGTCGATGGTGATCACGCCATCGACGGAGACGCCCGTCTTTTGCGCGAAGAACGCCTGTGCCAGAGGACCGTCGATCGAGAAGTCGGGAATCTCCGTCAGATTGTGGAAATAACGTGCCGGCCTTGTGCCGTAAATCTTCGTGATGTCTTCGGGCAGGTCGACGATGGGTTGTGTCGTGTTCCGAGAAAGGCCCGTGGCGGATTCGGTCGTGTCGAGCGACACGGCTCCGTTGTTGGTGGTGAGCAGAATGGCGCTGCCCGAGATGCCACCGAGCGAGCGCCACTCGGCGTTGTTCTGCACGAGGACGAGGTAGTGACGCTCACCGTCCTGCCCGAGCATGTCGGGCAGGAGGCGCGAGGTGCGTGAGAGGGCGTCGATGAAGGTGGCGGATTGCGTGAACACGTCGTCCGCCTGGTCGACCGCTCGCCCCAGAACGCCGACGAGTGGCGTGCGGTCGATGTCGCGAACGGCCTCTGCGGCGTCTCTCGCCGGGCCGGTAGCCATATGAGCGGGCTCCGCCAGTCGGCTCAGTGCGCCCGGGTCGAAACGCCCTGCGGCCGGCCGGAGGCTCTCGATGGAGACCCCTTCGGCGGCCATGGCCAGGGGGATGAAGCTTCGGGTCACGAGTTCGTCGGCCGACGCTGTGACGGTCTGGAAGGCGGAGAGTTGTGGTCCCACCCATGGCGTCAGCGATGCGAGGCCCCAGATGGGTCCGGAGGTCAGAGCGCGTGCAGCGGATGTCTCGTCGGCCAGCGCTTCAAGCCGAGTCACCGCGGAGGCGGGGTCCGTTGTGACGGCCTCGACCGTATCCGCCGCACCCGATTGCACGCGGGCCAGGTGCTGGTACGCCAGGGCGCCCGTGACTCCCACCCAAACGGCCATGGCGGCACCGAGGAGAAGCCATGACGCAAGGACCCACGCGAACACGCGTCCGAGGCGAAGCATCCGGGGCGGCAAGAAGTGAGAGCCCGCCACGGGTCAGTCTCCTCGGTTCGCCTCGCGAGATGTGCGGCGCGGCGAGAATCCGGCCTCTCCAGCGGTCGGGGGAGCGGCTTCTGCGGCACGCCTTTTGCCAGCGTCTCGTTGCTTCGCGCGTCGCCGGGCGGCCTTGCCGCTCGCATCGGCCGGTTCGCTGTAGGTGTAGCCGTAGCCGTACCCATAGGCGGAGTAGTAGGAATCCGGACCGCGCGTGGGCACCATCGACATCACGAAACCAGCGAGCTTCGCTCCGACCGTTCCCAGGGCCTCGGTCGCCAGCGTGAGTTGATGACGGGTGGCTTTACCGGCCGAGATGACCATCAGTGCCCCGCTGGTTACCCGCGCGAGGATTGCCGCGTCAGTGACAGGGAGCAGCGGTGGAGCGTCGCAGAGAACGACGTCGAAATCTTCCTCGAGCGTTGAGATGAGCGTGCCCATCCGCGCAGAGCCGAGAAGCTCGCTCGGGTTCGGCGGAATCTTTCCGGCGGGCAGTACATAGAGGCTCCGGCCACCCCACGGCAGCATCACGTCGTTGACCTGTGCGCGGCCGATCAGCACGTCCGTCAGCCCCGCGCCACCTTCGATGCCGAGGTACTCCGCAACCTTGGGCTTACGGAGGTCCGTGTCGATGAGCGCGACACGCTTGCCCGCATCGGCCAGGGCGATGGCGAGGTTGATGGTCGTCGTCGACTTACCCTCGCTGGGAATGGAGCTGGTGATGACGAAGCTCGATCGTCCACCCATGTCGAGGAACTGGAGGTTCGTGCGGAGGGCGCGGAAAGACTCTGCTCGCGGGCTCAGCGGGTCCACGTGAACGATCAGAGGGCGTTCCTTGGCCTTCGCATCGAAAGCGATCGCGCCGATGCCAGGGGCGTTTGTTACCTCCTCTGCATCACGTGGCGTACGAACGCGGTTGTCGAGGCTGCCCCGCAGTAAGGCAATTCCGACTCCCAACGTCAGACCGAGGAGAGTCCCCAGGCCCAGATTGAGCGGTGCAATCGGGGTGGAAGGCTTGAGCGCAGGCTGTGCCTCACTGACCCTCGATAGACGGACTGGGCTAGAACCATCGCTTGCTTCGGTCTCTAGTTGCGGAACGGCCCGGGAGAGACTGGCTGCTACGGCGTTCGCGATGCTCGCTGCGTTCTGCGGGTCGGTATCCGAAACGGAGATCGTGATCAGGCTCGAGTTGAGCGCCGCGGACGAACGGACCCGACTAGCCAGCGCTTGGGGTGTTGTCTCAAGACCTAGCTGTTCAATGACCGGCTCGAGCACAACGGGCGTAGTCACCAGTCCGACGTATGTGTTGATGCGCGCTTGCGTGAAGCTTGAGCCCTGCTGCAGTTCAGCGGCGCTACTGCCCGCCTGTGTCGAGACAAAGATTGTACTGGCCGACTCATACTCAGGCGTCCGAGTGGCCGTGTAAAGAACAGCCCCACTCAGACCCATCGCGGTGAGTGCGACCAGCGTAAGCCAGTTCTTTCGAAAAAGGCGGATGAAATCACGGAGCTCCATGGTGCCCTTCGACAAGCCGTGCCAACCCGGACAGGGGAAGCGATTCAAGTCTGCCACAACAGACGTTTCTCGCTCGATGGCAGCCTATGGACGGGCGAGTCGCGCGTGCGGGCGCGTTCAAGGCGACCAATTATCGAGGTTCGGACGGGCTGACGCGGTCTGGAAAAGAGGCGTTCGGTCAGGCGTTCTCTGATTGCCGACGAGCTCGTGTCTCGAAGCAGTCGGCAACAAGAGGTCCACGGCAGATGAACCGTCTCAGGCCCTTCATAGCTCCCCCCCCCCCCCGTAACGATCCATCACCTGAAACGCCGAAGACGAACCGACGAGCGTTAGATTGTAAGGGAACGAACCGCCTCCCCGGTCGAATCGAGAACTATGCAGACGATCGCGCCACAATCGAATGCCACACGGCAGACGCATACGCGCGTTTGTGCAAGCGCAGGCGATTGGCGGCGATGTCAGTTCAAGCGTCAGCGTAGGCCCAGCAGAGAACTTGCAATCGCCCTTCTTGTCGCGGGGGTCGGCGTACTGGCCTCCAAGCTGCTGAGTGCGTCTCTCGGCGCGGCATCGCAAGCAGTGTCCGTCATAGCACTCTGGTCCGGTCTTGCCGTAGCTTCCTTGCTCTACCTTCTGCGAAACGGTCCACGGGGCATCTGCACGTTCCATCCGCTCGACGTCCTCTGGGGAATCGCGGTGGGCATCATCCTGAGAGTTGGCCAGGGATACGCCAGTCAGGTAGACGGCCGCCCATTCCCGCAGGCATCTCTCGCTGACCACCCATCCGAGCGGTGGATGGCGGTTCAAGTGCTTCCGTCCCTTCTCTTCGGGCCAGCCGCGGAGGAACTGTTCTTTCGAGCGACCCTTTTGGTCGCGGTCTACGGCGTCCTCCGCGAGACCATTTCGTTGCGACTCTCCTCCGTCGCTTCTATCATTGTTTCTACGATTGCTTTCGCCCTGCTGCACGTTTCGTACGCGTCGCTTGCTCCGGCCGACGTCCTGCAGATGGTCGTTCTCGGAAGTGCGTTCTCCGTGATTGTCATCTTGACGGGGCGTATATGGCCCGCGCTCATCGCGCACGTCACGTACAACGGGGGCTACATCGTTCTCGCTTCGATTGGGACGTTGCTGGCGTAGCCGCAGCGACCCAAGCGGCTCGAGGACCGTTGGCCGACTAGACACCGACGAAAACACAATCTGCCGCTACGCTCGAGACAGCGGTTGCCGATGCGCCTGGGTCTGAACCGTCTGTCGATTCTCGGGGAGTCCTAGTGTCACCAGCAGTGTCTATCCTCTTCTTCGCGCTGGGCGTCACAGGGCTCCTATTCGTAGCCCTCCGCGTCGTCGCTCACGTCCGCGCGCGCGAGCTCGACTCGAACTACATCCTCATCGGCACAGCGGTGATGCTTGCCAATGGCACCGCGGTCGTATCCCAATTCAGCGGGGGGCGTACTCTCGTTCTTTCAGGCGTAGACAGTTACGTAGCGGTGCTCTCTCCAGCTGCCGAACAGTTCAGCAAGTTCACCCTCCCGGTGATGTTCGTTGTAGTCCTCGGCTACGTAGTCGCTCAATATCGCCGCGGCGTAGCGATCAATGGACTTGCAGCAACGTATCTAATGCTTCTCGTATTCAGCAGTATGGGCTCAGTGCTGGGTGGTGGGAACTTCATAACGACTGCGCGGTTGACGCTTCTACTCCCCGTCGTGGCCTTACTCCTCGGTCGTCCGAGCGCCGGCGCTATTAAAGGGGCTGCGGTCGCGCTTGCTACTCTTCTATGTTTGAGTGGCGTGCTGGCGCTAGTGTCTCCTGACCAAGCCAGCGCCGTGTGTGACGCACGCAAGTGCGGCGTATTTGGTTCACTCTTTAACGGCGTTGCCTTTAACTTCAACGGATTCGGCCTTCTGATGGCCTTGGCGATCCCCGTAATGTATTTCGGGCTAGACAAATTTCGCGAATACTTCACCGGCTTCGCTCTTATCGCAGTCTTCGCAACTGGCTCTCGCACAGCACAACTGGCGAGCGCCATCGTTGTCGTCTTACTCTACTTGAACCGCCTGCTCGGCCGGCAGAACCATGCCCTGCGGCTTTTCCTTCCTTCGGCAGTCTGCGGAGCAAGTGCCTTGTTTATCGTGATGCTGCCGTTCATGAAGCTCGACCCAGGCGAGTTTACGGGACGAGTCGGATTGTGGGATTTGGCACTCAGTCAGATGCGAGGGTCTTGGCTGTTTGGCTTAGGACCGGATTCTTGGGCGGCGCAAGTCGATGACGGAGCCATCTCCTATGTGAGTGCGTACTCAACGCATAATCAGTTAATCGAAATTCTGTATGTGTCGGGGATTGTTGGCCTTTGCCTTTACATCGTACTCATTACTGGTCTGATCGTCCGTATGCGTGAAGCGCTCGTACCGCTGTTGTCCATTCTGGCCCCCGCGCTCGTGATCGGCTCGACCGAACGGCCCTGGACACTCGGAATAGCCGATTGGTTGTCATGGTCAATTCTTTTGCTTCTCGTTATCAAAGTGGACGACGCAAATACAGAAAATGGTAAGCAGATTGACGCGACGGCTTCCAGTACCTTCAAGCAGCAGCGGCGCGTCTCGCCTTCAGGTATGTCAATGGAACCTGCAAAATAGTCACTGACGCGAGAGTGGCGGCGACAACCCCAACGGAACCCATTGAAGGTGCGAACAGAACAGACAGAATGAGTTTCGCGACCGCCATGACGATGACCACATTGCGCTGGAAACGCCATCCGCCGGAATCTGTCAATAGCATGGCACTAGGCAAGTGAATGCCTTGAATTATGGCTAGTCCTGCGAAAGCAAAGAATAGGGCGCTGTTCACATCAACATCGGTGTCGCCGGTCATGAGCGAAGTAATAGACGGGCCGGCCAACACAATTGCGAGGCCGCCGAGGGCTGCCAACAACCCCGATCGCAGAACGTCCAGGTTTAGCACGGAGGTGCTCATCATGCTGCGTGCCTTCAGATCTCGATAATGAGGCCAGAGATTCTGTCCGACTGCGTTGAGCAAGGCATATCCCGCAATGTACATGGGAGCTACGAGAGAATATTGCCCAACTTGGTCAACGGAGGAGAAATGGCCGAGGATGACCCGATCTGCTTGGAACGCGAGGACCGTTCCTAAAGTTACGATGAGTGACGAAGAAGATGTCGAGACTATCTCGCGCGTCAAGCCCGAATGAATTTTCCGCGACAAAAGGTCTCTCAATATCGGGCCTGGATACGCCCTACGCGCAGGAAATACGCATAGACAGCTCGCAATGATGGCTCCCGCAAATGGCGCTAGTCCCACCAACGCAGTCGCCGGGTGACTGGAGACGACAGCGAGTGCGACCAGCAGTCCCAGAATGGGGCCGATAGAGGTCAACAGGTAAACTTGGCTCACCCTGCCCATACCTTGCAATGCTCGACCAGCCATGGCGAGGACAACCCCGATTCCGACGAAGGTCAGCGCGATAGCACCAGCTAGGCTGACATCGGATGCAGCTGCACCCACACCGAGTAGCGATGGCCACGCGTCGATGGCTGCGGTGATACATCCCACAGAAGCCAAACCGATTGCACTCAGAACTGTAGCTCTGACTGCCAATACCACGGTATCCTTGGCGCGCGCATTGGTTCGATCTCGAGTCAAGTCGCTCGATGCGTTCACTACTGACGCGCCCAGTCCCAGGTCCGCGAAGGGCAGAAGCGCGGGGATCGCAGCTAGAAGTGAGGCGACCGCGTAAGTGTCAAATCCGTAGCTCGATATGACCATACGGGCGTAAAGTACGCCGCAGATGAAGGATATGACCGATCCTACAAGTCGTGTTGCTAATGGCTTGATATACCGTTTCAACTTGCTGTTTTCTTGCGTATCGCGTACTCGCGGCGCGCGATACCAAATCCGTGCCGCCGCGCGACCTGAAGATAGGCAAAAATCAAACTCGCAGCCGAGGTGAAACCTGTAATTCCGAGTAAATCGGCTCGAATCCGGTGAAACTCGAAAGGCGTCCCAGCGACCTTGGCTGACGAGAATCCACCCCCTTTGTACGAAGCGACATCCATCGGGATCTCGGTGGGCCTGCTGACTGCAACAGCTTTCGCCAGCACATGCAGGTCGGCGGCGAAGCCGTTCGCTGCGTTGTGTCCTCCCACGGCGCGGAGAAAGCGGCTAGACATGAACAGACCCTGATGGTTGTAGCCCTGCCGTCCGGTCCAGAACGCCCAGTTATCGAACGGTAGTGAGGTCGATCTACGCCCAATCTCCTCGTGATAGACGTGTCCCATCGCCCACACTCCGGTAGTGGATTGCAGATGATCGAGGATGGTGGACAGGGAACGTTTTCCTGTCGAGCGATCTCCGGCGTTGAGATACCACACGAAGCGACCTCGACTCAGGGCGAGTCCCTTGTTCATGGCGTCGTAGATGCCTTCATCGGCTTCCGAAACCACTCGCACCCAGGGCCTAGTGGATGCATAGTGCAACGCCATCTCAGCTGATCCATCAGTAGACCCACCATCAATAATGATGTGTTCCCAGTCCACCGCGCGCTCTTCGGGAAGGGATTGCAGAGTTTGCGAAAGCCCATCAATATCGTTGAAGCAGATAGTAATGATAGACAGCGTTGGTTCTAGTTCGTGCATCTTTATTCCTTGTCGAAGCGCGCGACTTCTTTCCACGCCGCGCCTGCAGATTCGTCGTAGGCGGCAAGGGTCTCAGCTCCAAGAGGACTCGGTCTTCTTATGACCTGCGCGCATTCGTCTGCAAGGCCCTGGACATTGCCAGTCCGAACGGTGTGGACGCGGCCCGGCACCCTCGCCAACCCTTCCGACTCGAATGCCACGACGGGCACTGCCATTGTCGCTGCCATCATGACCGTGCCTGAGGTTGTGACGTCGGAGTACGGTGCGACCATCACGCTTGCGCGGCTTAATGCTTCGAAAAACGCTCGATCAGGGAGGTATGATCTACCGTCTCCAACTAGGTGGAGATTCGCCGCCGAGGTAAGTTGGGCCAGGAGTCCGCTTGGGACTATTCCGACTGCCAGCTCTACGCAAGCTACCCCCTGAAGCCGCGTGGCTACCTCCGGCAGATACTGCACACCTTTATCTGCCCGGATCGAACCTGCGAACAATACGGAGCTACCACAGTTTGCCACGCCCACCGGCTTCACAGTGTCGTGGGCGCTTTTCCATGCCAGATAAGTGGGGTGCGGCGCCACACGGATACGTGACTGAACGCGTGGCTCAATTTCGGACAGTGAATCTCTCAAGCTAGTGCTATGGACCACCAGTCGTCTTGCGCGTAGCCTAAGCAGTCTTGCAAGCGAGAATCCGCGCGTGTTATCGCGGGAGGCGACGGGGTTGTGTTCAACTACAACGAGTCGAACTCCTGTGAAGCTGAGTGCGGATAGTAGAAGTCGTTCCCAGGCCGAGTTCGTCCACGTTACTAGTATCACGGGTCGCCAGCTCAGCGTCCGAAGCTGGATGAGCCGCCATGTAACTACGAACCCATATGTGAGCAGACCACGGAATGTGCGGTCACCTTGCGCGGGCGCCGGAAGTTTCCATCGGCTGTCCACCCCCTGCCACGCAAACGACAAGCCCTGTCGCCCAACCCGCACTACCGAGTTTCCGCCACCGGTAAGGCACCGGGCGACTTCCGAGCCATACGGATTGAACGGATTGGGGTCCCAGACTGCTGTCCGACTTTTCACTTCAGTTCTGTTTCGGGAAGGAGTCTCTCGCGGACCCAGGTGACATTGTTGCGGACGATTCTACCGGGCGTGCCCGCAATAAGTGAACCAGGGGGGAAAGGCCCACCCGTGACCACAGCCTTCGTCGCGACTACGCTGTCCGCGCCGATCCGCACGCCTTTCAAAATGGTCGCTCCCGCGCCAACCCAAACACGCTCTCCGATGGTGACGTCCCGAGCTGGATTTATTCGTGAGCCATCCATGACGATACTGTGCGAATCGCCGGTTCGAATCTCGACATCTGTGGAGATCATTGAGTCGGCTTCGACCGTCAACATGCAGCCTTCTGTTGAAGCTAGATGTGCGCTTTCCACTGACGTTCCGCCATGCACGTCTATTCCACCGCCGGAGTCGATCCAAAGATGCAGCGATTCGGACACGCGGACGCCGTCAGCGGAGGCATGGCTGTGGGAGTCCCTAAGAGTTACCTTCAGACCCGCTATAACGCAGTTCGTTATTGTCAAGGAAGTTCCTGGAGCCAGGCGAGCCCGCAATGATTTGATCCAAGAATGCTTGATGTGCACATCAGCTCCTGGAAAGCGCAGTTTCAGGTAGGTGCGCCACCACGCGGAGTTCGCGATTTTCGCGACAGCAACCAACTTAGGTCGAGCCATGCGAATCATTCGAACCGGACTTCATTCTGGGCGGTCAGCCGATCGAGAGAGGCCGAATGACGCGCCTGCGCGGCAGGATCGAATCGGTGTCCCACAACGCGCGCCGGATTACCGACAGCGATTGCGTATGCGGGAACATCGCGTGTGACGACCGCCGCGGAGCCGATCAGTGCCCCCTCGCCGATAGAGACCCCGCCGAGTACGGTCGCCCGTCCTCCGATCCAAACATCTCGACCAATATGAACAGCGTCGCGTGTTCTCCGGGGACGGTCGGCTACCCAGGTAGAAAGGACATATGGAACGCCGACTTCGTGTATAGCGTGATCATCTCGGCCGACGATCTGTACTCCCATGCCAATAAGTGCATAGTCGCCGATCTCGCCGTCCACCTGCACAATCGAGTGCGGTCCGACTGACACAGAATTGCCGATGACCAGTCCGTGCGGTGAGCTAATCACGGCCCCGCGCCCGACTCTAAATTGCTCGCCGTACTGCACGTTCTCGTGAACGCAGATCTTTCGAAGCGCCGCGCGCATCAAGGATTGGCGCCACCCGGATAGGGTTGACCGGCCGATAGTGTTCAGCTTGTCCATCTCAGTAACTCTCGTCTGCCAGCGCCAACAACAGCCCCTCGGCCATCGCATCGGCCGAGTATCTTTCGACTACGAAGTCCCGTAACTCCGGTCGTGGCGCTGTTCTGCTGGCCCATGCCCGATTAATTGCTTCAACCCATGCTTCCACTGTGCTTTCGTCTGCCCACAAGACACCGCCTGTTTCGGAAAGCTCAATCTCGGGTGAGTGAGGCTCACCTTTACTTACGATCATTGGAACCCCGAAGCCGAGGGACTGTGTGAGGCCAAGCCCTGCGAATCCGGGTGAGGTGCTGGCGAATGCTGTGCTGTAGACGCCCTCTAGAACTTCGAAGTCTTGGATCCATCCGTAAAAGGTGACTGATGAGAGCAGGCCAAGGCTTGACACGAGCTGAGATAGTTCTTCACGCTGCGAACCATCACCAACGAGGTGTAGCATTGCCCCTTCCGCGGCGGCCCGCGACTTCGAGAACGCCTGGATTAGAACCTCCACCTTCTTGGCGTGTTCAAATCTGCCGACGTAGACGAGTGCCCCTCTTTCGGTATCCGTAGCAAGTGCGTGACTCAATTCGCTTCGTGTATAGATTGCGTTCGGCGCCACCCACACGGGCCGGTCCGGCATCTCGAGTTCGGCCTGACGCTTATTTGCATACGAGTAGCTGATCGTACCGTTCGACAACCGACGCATAGCCAGCCGTAGCATTCGTGTCGAAGAATCGCTGCCCGCCTGGGGAAAAAGATGGCCCCAGACGAGTGATCGACGCCTGAGCACCCGGCGAATAGCAAGCAGTATCCAGGCCGTCAGGCTGCGAGGATTCAAATCGACAACGAGTACTCGCGCACTCATCGCGGTCATTAAGCCGCCGTACTGGACGAAGGCTCGACCGAACAGCCGCACCATAGGAATTTGCCTGTACTGTCGGCTCTCAATACCCGTTCTCACGGATCTGTCAAGATGGGCGGCGGAACACATCAAGACTGTTTCAGGCGCTGCATCGAGCAAGATGCTCATGCAGCGCTGGCGGTATGCGGGTAAGACTGCCAGATAGAAGACTGCCTTGGTACTAGCGCGGCGCATCGTGCTCCTTCTGGTCGCGTTGCAACTCCCGGTATTTCACGCCAATTTGCCAGTAGTACATCGACAGGGCGGCGGCATAATCAAACCCAGCGCGACCATCGAGGAAGCCGGCTCGTGCGATATATGCGTATACGAAGAACAATACGGGTTTGAAGGGCACGGCGTCGAAGACGCGGCCCTTCTTTGTCCGCTTGCTCGCGACTTGTGATCGGAGAGCGTCATTGAGTCGCAAATGGGCCTCCCAGTCGGAATAGCGATTGTGGCGAGAGAACCAACTGTTGACGGGGTCGCGGTCGTCGTGGACAATTCGTTGGCTAAGCCGACCGATAGGCGATGCTGAATCCGGCTGATAATGGCCTTCAACTTCGCGGATTCCCGGAGCGGACAGGTCATCTATCTCCGGGAAGCGAGCGCGGGACGTGTGCAAGAGAGATCGTTTAGTCACGACATGTCCGTGGCGTAACAGCTTTCCTGCGAATCGATACAGCAGCTGGATATCAAAAGCGCCATTTGGTAACCCGCTAAGCTTCGGTGCCAAACGGTGCAATTCCGCGACCAGCGCCGGAGAGGGGTACTCATCGGCGTCCAGCAACAGGACCCAGGGGTTCCGCGGCTTGGCGTGTTCGAGGGACCATTGCTTCTTCTTGGGATAACGGCCGTCCCACGAGAAATCGACGACGCGCGCTCCGTGAGCTTTTGCTATCTCGACGGTCCGATCGCTGCTGCCCGAATCCACGACAATCAGGTCGTCGAAGTCGCTCAACCGTCGTAGCGTGTTGGCTAGCCCGGCTTCTTCGTTCTTGGTCAAAACAATTACGGAAATCTCAGTGATGGTCACCTGGATGTCTTTTCAAATCGTGGTTGGATGTAGCGCAATGGATTTCCCCCCCACACCTCAGCATCAGGCAGCGTGTCGCCCGAGACAAGCGATAGGGGCCGGATCAAGGTAGACCGGCCGATGTTGCTCCCTCCCAGAATCATGCATCGAGAGGTGATCCAGACGCCGTCTGAGATGCGGATCGGGCGCGTCAGCAGTGCCATATCTCGCCGGTGCGCGTGACTACCGGTTGTGAGAAATGTTTCCTGCGATATAACGACGTCATTGCCGATCAAGATGTCGTCCTGGTTGTGAAACCACACTCCCTCGCCTATCCATGAACGATCGCCGATCACGAGCTTCCACGGGAACTTCACGCGCGTACGGGGGCGGAAAATGACATCCTCTCCGATCTTCGCGCCGAACCCGCGGAGAATGCGGATGCGCAGGCCCGAGCTGATCTGCCACGGATTCGTCACGAATAGTAGCTCACAAACGGCCCACAGATAGACCTTCCACGCGGGCTGATCCCACGCAGCCCGCTCGCCGGGTGCTTGGGAGAGATCTATCACGGGGACGTCGCTCACTTGTGCCTTCCTGTAACGGTCATGTAACGCGTTCGGCTGTATTCTTTGCGGTGTGCAACAAACCTCGCCGACGCTGTTCTTTGGGCTGAACTACCCCCCGGAGACTACGGGAATCTCTCCCTACACAGGTGCCATGGCCGCCGGGCTGGCCCGGCGTGGTCGGGCGGTTCGCGCGCTCGCAGGGCACCCTCATTATCCCGACTGGAAAGTCGCGCCAGGTTACGGGCAATGGTCACGTCGCGAAAACGTCGACGGCGTTTCCGTCCACCGGCTCCGTCATTTCATTCCGTCTCGCCCCACGCCTGTGCCTCGTTTGGCGGCCGAGGTCACCTTCGGTTTGCGGCAGGTATTTACCCGCTGGGGGCGCCCAGACGTTGTCGTCGCCGTCTCTCCCGCGCTGATCTCGTCGGCTTTGGTTCGTCTGCGGTCGCGGATCACGCATCCGACGACACCGTTCGTCATCTGGGTGCAGGACCTTTACGGTCTCGGGCTTGCGGAGACCGGCCAAGGTTCCGGGATGGCAGCACGGGTGATCCGGGGGATCGAGAAATGGCTCCTCCGATCGGCCACGATGGTCGTCGTCATCCACGATCGTTTTGCTGAGCGGGTCCACCGCGACTTCGACGTGCCGCTCGACCGCACCGCGGTCGTGCGCAACTGGACGCATCTGCCCCCGATGCCGAAGGTCGACGTCGCTGCTGTGCGGCGATCACATGGATGGAGCGATGACGAGGTCGTCGTCGTGCACACCGGCAACATGGGCGTGAAGCAGGGGCTGCACCACGTCGTCGACGCCGGCCGCCTTGCTCACCGGTTGGGGGAAAGGGTTCGATTCGTTCTCGTCGGACGCGGTTCGCAGCGCGACGAGTTGGTCGACCGCATCGCGGGCGAGGCGACGACCACCGAGATCATGCCGCCGCTCGATCACGGAGCGTTCTCTGAGGTGCTGCAGGCGGCCGATGTTCTCTTGGTGAACGAATTGCCGGGTGTGTCGGAAATGTGCGTTCCCAGCAAGTTGACGTCGTATTTCGCGTCGGGACGCCCCGTACTGGCTGCCACCGATAGCTCGGGCATCACCGCGCAAGAAATTGTCACTGCGCAGGCCGGAATCGTCGTCGGCGCGGGCGACCCGGTCGCTCTCCTCGACGGCGTGAAAGTGCTCGCGTCCGACCGTGACGAAGCGTCCCGGCTCGGCGAGAACGGCAGACGTTACAAAGAGAGAGTGCTCGAGGAAACATCTGCGATCGACCGTTTCGATAGGCTCCTCACGGATCTGACCACTGCCGCTGGACAGACTCCTCCTCGCCCGAAAAAATCGACAAAGAACGGTATCTTCTCTTGACGAAGCGCGCTCTCATCACTGGCATCACCGGCCAGGACGGCTCTTACCTCGCAGAACTGCTCCTGTCTAAGGGGTATGAAGTGCACGGCCTCATTCGCCGCGCCTCGACGTTCAACACCCACCGCATCGACCACCTCTACGTCGACCCGCACGACCCCGAGGCGAAGCTCTTCTTGCACTACGGCGACCTCTCCGACGGTGCGCGGCTCGTGACGCTCATGGCGGAGATCAACCCCGACGAGGTCTACAACCTCGCCGCGCAATCGCACGTGCGCGTTTCGTTCGACGAGCCCGAGCACACCGCTGACACCACGGGCACCGGCACCATCCGCCTTCTCGAGGCCGTTCGGCTCTCCGGCATCGACACGAAGTACTACCAGGCCTCCACGTCGGAGCTGTACGGGGCGACCCCGCCGCCGCAGAACGAAGAAACGCCGTTCTACCCGCGCTCGCCCTACGCGGCCGCCAAGCTCTACAGCTACTGGATCACCAAGAACTACCGCGAGGCCTACGACATGTTCGCGGTCAACGGCATCCTGTTCAACCACGAATCCCCGCGCCGCGGTGAAACGTTCGTGACCCGCAAGATCACCCGCGCCGTGGCACGCATCAACGCCGGCCTGGAAAAGAACCTCTACCTGGGCAACCTCGACTCGATCCGCGACTGGGGGTACGCCGCCGAGTACGTCGAGGGCATGTGGCGCATGCTGCAAGCAGACACGCCGGAAGACTTCGTGCTGGCCACGGGTGTCGGGTACACCATCCGCGACTTCCTCGAGACGTCATTCGGACACGTCGGACTCGACTGGCAGGAATTCGTCAAGTTCGACGAGCGTTACCTGCGTCCCACCGAGGTCGACGCCCTCATCGGCGACCCCTCCAAGGCCGCCGACAAGCTCGGCTGGGTGCCCACCATCGACGGCAACGAGCTGGCGAAGCTCATGGTCGACGCCGACGTCACGGCGCTCGAGCGCGGCGCCGACTGGATCGACACCGTGAAGCTGCCCACCTGGGGCAACGCGGAGCTTCTCGGAGCTCGCGCGTGACCACTGCGGTCGACGGCGTCGCATACACCCCGCAAGAACTGGACCGAGACGCGACGTTCTACGTCGCCGGACACCGCGGTCTCGTCGGCTCGGCAATCGTCCGCAAGCTCGAATCGTCGGGCTTCGCCCACATCATCGGCAAGACCTCCGCAGAGCTCGACCTGAAAGACCGCGACGCGGTCTTCGCATACATGGGGGAGACGAAGCCCAAATACGTGGTGCTCGCCGCGGCGAAAGTCGGGGGCATCCTGGCCAACTCCACCTACCCGGTGGACTTCCTCAGCGACAACATGCGCATCCAGGTGAACGTGCTCGACGCCGCGCTGGCGAACGACGTGGAACGCGTGCTCTTCCTCGGGTCGTCGTGCATCTACCCGAAGTTCGCCGAACAGCCCATCCGCGAGGACTCGCTGCTCACCGGCCACCTCGAGCCGACGAACGACGCGTACGCGATCGCCAAGATCGCCGGCATCCTGCAGACCCAGGCGGTGCGCCGTCAGTACGGGCTACCGTGGATCAGCGCCATGCCGACGAACCTCTACGGGCCCAACGACAACTTCTCGCCCAAGGGTTCGCACGTGCTGCCGGCGCTCATCCGCCGCTACGACGAGGCCGCCCAGACGGGCGCCGGCAGCGTCACCAACTGGGGGACCGGCACGCCTCGCCGCGAATTCCTGCACGCCGATGACATGGCCGACGCCTGCCTGCACCTCATGGAGCACTACGACGGACCCGATCAGGTCAACGTCGGCACCGGCAGCGACGTCACGATCCGCGAGATCGCCGAGACCATCGCGCGGGTCACGGGCTACACCGGCGAGACCGAGTGGGACACCTCGAAGCCCGACGGAACCCCGCAGAAGCTGCTCGACGTCTCAAAGCTCGCCGAGGCCGGATGGACGGCATCCATCTCCCTCGAAGAGGGCATGGAGCGCACCGTCGCCTGGTATCGCGACCACGTCGACACCATCCGCGAATAGATGTTCCGACACATCGTGCTGTTCCGTGTGCATGACGAGATCACGGATGCAGATTTGTCGGATGCCCTCTCCGCGTTGAGAGCGCTCGGCGACGATCCCGGCATCATCGAGTGGAACGTCGCGCTGTCGCTCGACACCCGCAAGGGGCGCATCATCGTCGAGGATGCCACCTTCGTCGACGCAGGCGCGTTCGAGTCGTGGCGCGGGGGAGCGGACCATGGGCGCGTCGCCGGTCGCATGGCACAGATCTCGGACTGGTGGGTAGGCGACATCGAGCGTTCATAAGCTCTGCAACCCTCCGCGAAGCCGAACCGGCAGCACATCACAGAACGATGTGCTGCCGGTCGGATCTTCGCGGCCCGGCCGGATCACCGGCCGCGGTGCGCGAGCCTCACGACTCGTTCGACGGCATCGATTGCAGGGCCCAGTTCTTCTCCGCACCTCTCGTACACGTCGATCGGCTGAAGATACGGATCGATCACGTCATCGTCGCTGGCGTTCGCGGGGGCTTCAACAAACCCGCGTCGCGCGGCGACGGCAGCGAGAACGTCGTCGAATGGCCGATACCGTTCGTCGTCACCCTCAGTGGGGGCTGAGGCGCGGAGGCGGGTGAACTCCTCGTCGGGAACACCCTCCGTCAAACGCGCGAACTCTCGAATCGTGAAAACGCGTCGCAGCTGCGCCGGCTCCATCTCGACAATGGCACGTCTATGCTCTCGAGACATCGCGAGGATGAGATCTGCCGACCGAAGCAGATCAGACGTGAGAAGGCGACTGCGGTGTTGCCCGCTCTCGTCGTCACCCACGCCGCGTGCGGCGGCGAGACTTCTCGCCTCCGGCGTCATCGGGCGTCCAGCCGGCGCGCGAGTGCCGGCGCTCGACACGTGAACGCCCAAAGGCAGAAGTCGCGCTGAGAGAACTTGAGCCGCCAGCGGAGACCGGCAAATATTTCCGGTGCATACCGTGAGAATGTTGAGCACGATGATCCAAGTTTTCAAGAGGCAGAACTCACGCGGCTGAGCCGACACCCCAGCCTAGCCGCCGAGGCCGGGCGACCGGGAGGATCCCGCGGCGATTCCAGCCGGCGTCGTCGGACTCTGTCTCGTCGGCCTCGCGGGCATTTCTCAACGGCCGTACCAGGGAAAGAATGCTGTGCGCAATGCATAGGCAGAAGCGCAACGACCGCATACTATTAACGCAGTCGACGTCGGTGTCCGACTCGGCCCTGTCGCACCCCCTGGACAGGCTTCATTCAGAGCAACTCGAAGGCGAGGAGCCATGCATCACCCTTACGCGCACCCTGTCGCACATCGGCCTTTCTGGGCCTCCCCGTTCGCCACCGTCGTCCTCTGGACGGCAGTCATCGCGTTCGCAGTGGCGGGCGCGTTGACCATTCCCAACCACGGCGACGGGGGAGCAGTGCTGCTTCTCATCGCCCTCATTCTGGCCGCCCCCGCGGCTGCGGGATCAAGCTATCGCGACAACCACTGACGATCGGCTGTGTGAATGAGGCAAGAAGAGCGGCCCCCGGCGCTGAGGTAGGGGTCATCGGGCGCCGGGGGCCAACCGCTCCCGATGGGAACGGCCATCCGCCATCGGGGAATGACGGACGTTCTACTCGCCATGCGGCGATTGCATCTATGGGCTGAGCGGCGGGGCGAATCACCCCTTTGCCATGTGTACATGGTACATCATTCGACGGCGCGAAAGTGCTGTCTGAGGTGGGATTTCGTCGTTTTGACGGACGGCGCGGCCGGTCGTTTTGCGGGAAGTTAGGCGATCGACCGGTCGCCTCCAGGTCGGCGGTAGAATATGGTTCATGACCACGGCACAGCTCCCGGGCGCCCTGCCTCGATCGCGGGGAACGGTTACTGACTGTGAAGCCTGATGGTCTAGATCCCTGGGTCGCTTACTCCCGAGATCTCGGGCGTAACCTGCAGGCGGCGCGATCCCGCGTGGGTCTCACCCAAGAGCGAGTAGCCCTGAGTGCCGGCATCTCCACCTTCACCTACCAGAAGATGGAGAACGGGGAATCGAACCCGGGGACACCGTCGAATCCCCGGCTCCAGACGCTCATCTGCCTCTCTGTCGTGCTCGAGGAAGATCTCTGCCGACTCCTACCCCGGGTCTCGGCCAACCTGGAAAAGGCTGTGCTCCAGCGTTCGCTTCTCTGATCAGCAATGGCGTGAGGAAGGCTCGCACTCGCCGAGCAGTGATGTCAGCTGGCGGGAGAGCCGGCGTCCGGACTCTGCGCTCATGACAATCCCCCGAGCGACGTCGTCTTCGGGTGAGATCCACACCCACGTTTCGCCACTTCTCTGCTCGAGGCCCAACGCGAGGTTCACGGCGACCAATTGGACGTTCATGCTGGAGGCGTCGGGGTAACGGACGATGGCGGGGACGGCCACCACCTCGCTTCGGTGAGAAACGGAGAAATCGTCGGCGACCTCGTGAACCCCGTTGCACCAAGGAGGGCAGCTGTGTTGCACTGCGGAAATCCGTTCTTTCAGTGAGTGGGGCGCCTGACAGGGCGATCGAGGATACGCAAGAGTGTGCACGATAATTCGAGTGCACTGCGTCTTAGCCGTAAGTGGTGGGGCTTGGCACTCATAGCGTTTCTGCCTGAGTGGGGCGGAGCGATGAGCGCGTCTGGCGTGCGCGCGTTATCGACACCTTTGCACTCTGCCCCCCCCCGGAGAATGGTCGATTTCAACGCACGCGCTGTGCCGATTCAGATCCTGACCAGACAATACCAGGCATACATGGTTCATTCACGTCGATGCGGTGAGCGTGCGGTCGTCGCGGCGGCTTATGCGGCGCCCCGAGCTTGTGCGGTGATGACGCACATAGGGCGGGAATCATCGCCGTCGGGTAAGAGATCAGGACGGGCTCCTCGCGAGCTGCGAGTGCCGCGTTCTGCGAGGCGGTGAGTCTGCGCGTCGATCCGCTGCAAAGGCAGAAGGCCCCGGATCTTGCGATCCGGGGCCTTCTTCTTGTTGCGGGGACAGGATTTGAACCTGCGACCTCTGGGTTATGAGCCCAGCGAGCTACCGAGCTGCTCCACCCCGCGGCACAAGAGAAAACATTACGCCGAGATGGGCGACATGGCAAATCCTGACGTACCGCCCGGGAGTGTCGCGAGAGAATGTCCCGGTGAGCAACACCTTCGACGATCTCGATGACGGACGACCCGAGACCCCGGCGCAGCGAGCCGATCGCAACTGGAACGAGATTCTGCAAGAACTGCGCGTGCTGCAGACGGGTACGCAGATCCTCACCGGGTTCCTGCTCGCTCTGGCGTTCCAGCCGTCGTTCGCCGAACTCGACGGCGGCCAGCGGGTGCTGTACCTGGGGCTCATCGGGCTCTCCGCCCTGAGCGCTGTGGTCGCCCTCGCGCCGGTCGCGCTGCACCGGGCGGTCTTCGGTCACCAGGTGAAGCCCGAGCTCGTTCGCGTGGCGCATGAGGCCCTGCGCGGCGCGCTCGCACTCGTGTCGTTACTTCTAGTCGGCGTGGTCGTCTTCGTGTTCGACGTCGTCGTCAGCTTCAGCGCGGCCGTGACGGCCGGAGTCGTGTTGGGGCTCGTCATCCTCGTACTGTGGATCGTGGTGCCGCTGTTCGTCCGGCGCCACGGCAAGAGGAGCTCTCAATGAGTCACGACACGGTCGGCGTCGCCGTCGCGCAGTTCGCGCCCGTCGCATCCCGCGCCGACAACCTGGTCGACATCGCCGCCGCCGCCCGTGCCGCGGCTGCCCGGGGCGCTCGAGTGGTGGTGTTCCCGGAATACTCGAGCTACTTCGTCGACCCGTTCGACGAAACGCTCGCCGAGAACGCCGAAGATCTCGACGGGCCGTTCGTGCGCGCCCTCACCGTGCTCGCGGACGAGCTCGACGTGGTCATCGTGGCGGGCCTGCTCGAGAAGGCCGACGACGGCCGTCGAGTGCGCAACGCGGTCGTGGCGGTGGGTGCCGACGGCATCCGGTCGGTCTATCGCAAACTGCACCTGTACGACGCCTTCGGGCAGCGGGAGTCCGATTGGGTGGAACCCGGCGAGATCGCCCCGCCGCAGACGTTCGAGGCGGGCGGCCTGCGCTTCGGGCTGATGACCTGCTACGACCTGCGCTTCCCCGAGGTGGCGCGCACGCTCGCCGACGCCGGCGTCGACGTGGCCCTCGTGCCGGCCGAGTGGGTGCGCGGTGCCCTCAAAGAACACCACTGGCGCACGCTGCTGCAGGCACGCGCGATCGAGAACACGATCTTCGTCGCCGCAGCCGACCACCCGCCGCCCCTCGGAGTGGGGCATTCGATGGTCATCGACCCGCAAGGGGTGACCGTCGCGCAGATCGGCACGGCGACCGATGTGGCCGTCGCCCACATCGATCGAGAAGCCATCGGCCGCGTGCGGCGCGTGAACCCCGCACTCGAGCTGCGGCGTTTTCGGGTGACGCCGCGCTGAGAACCTCAGGCGCTCTGCGTTCAGCCCGTCGGCGATCGTGATGCGGCGCGCGACCGCCGTCAGCGCCCCGCGGAATCCCGCTGTGCCCAGCGGATGAGCGAGACCTGCTTGGTCCGCCACAGACCGGTGCGCACCGTCGCCATCGTGAACCCCTCGCTGTGAAGGCGGGCGGCGGTGTCGGCGTCGAGGCGCAGTCCACGGTCAGCGTCGGTCCAGCGCAGATCTTGACCGTAAAGCTCGACGATGCGCGGCGGGCGGGCGTCGAGGTGAAGGCGTCGGCGAGACATGGTTCCCCCTAGGTTTTCGGCGACACAGCCGGCTGGATGGGGGATCCGAGCCGAACCTACCATGTAGACGTGGTACTTCGCACGACCGTCGGTCACCGATAAGGCCCGACGGCCCCGGTCAGGGCGGTCTACGCCACCGTCATCCCGGCCAGCCGTTGTGCCGCATCGGCGAGCACTTCCACCCTCTTGCACGCCGCGAAGCGCACCAGCGTGGCGTACTGCGCGCGATGGGCGGGCGAGACGAAGGCGGTGAGGGGGATGCCGACGACTCCGGCGCGGGCAGGCAGCTCGCGGCAGAACGCATCGGCATCGGTGGCGCCGAGCGGAGCGGCATCCACCACGGTGAAGTAGGAGCCCCCGGGCGACGACACGTCGAACCCGGCCGCGCGCAGCCCCGTGCCCAGCAGGGCGGCCTTGGCGGCCATCTCCGACGCGACCGACGCGAAGAACTCCTCGGGTAGGCGCAGGCCCACCGCGATGGCGGGCTGGAACGGTGAGCCCCCCACGTACGTGAGGAACTGCTTGACGGCGAGCACCGCGGTCACGAGGTCGGCGGGGCCGGTCACCCAACCGGTCTTCCAGCCGGTGAGCGAGAAGGTCTTGCCCGCCGACGAGATCGACAGCGTGCGTTCGGCCGCGCCCGGGAGCGTGGCGATCGGCACGTGCGGGCCGTCGAAGACCAGGTGCTCGTACACCTCGTCGGTGACGATGATCGCGTCGTGCCGGTGGGCCAGGCGCACCACCTCGTCGAGCACCTCGCGCGAGAACACGCTGCCCGTGGGATTGTGCGGATCGTTCACGAGGATCACGCGCGTGCGATCGGTGACGGCGGATGCCAGCTGATCGAGGTCGGGTTGAAAGTCGGGCCAGCGCAGAGGAACCGGCACGAGCTTGGCCCCCGAGAGCGCGACGCACGCGGCGTAGGAGTCGTAATACGGCTCGAAGACGACGACCTCGTCGTCGGGGGAATCGATGAGGGCCAGCAGCGTCGCCGCGAGCGCCTCGGTCGCACCGACAGTGATCAGCACCTCGCGCTGCGGGTCGAGCTCGATGCCGTAGAAGCGCTTTTGATGCTCGGAGACGGCCGACAGCAGGTCGGGGAAGCCGCGTCCGGGCGCGTACTGATTGACGCCGCGGGCGATGGCATCCCGGGCCGCCTCGAGCACCGGCTCGGGACCGTCTTCGTCGGGGAAACCCTGACCGAGATTCAGCGCGCCGGTGGAGGCGGCGAGCGCGCTCATCTCGGCGAAGATCGTGGGAACGGGGGAGCCGTCGGGAGCGAGCAGTCCCGCGCCGCGGGCCGTGCGCTGCCAAGCGCCGGGAAGCTGGTGCATGCATCCAGCATGCCGCACCCGCCGCGAGGGCAAGGGGGAATGCTTCGCGGTGCGTTGCTGCTAGACCCATAGAGGCGGCTCACTTCTGTCATAGGTGACCCACAGCAACCGTGGTCATCGTAGAAGCGCCTGGAAGAAGGAGCATCCCATGAGCGACACCACGGACAACCGTCCCGAGGGTAACGACCGCAGCGACAGCGTCGAGCCTTCGCCGCAGCACGAGACCACCGCACCGGCCGCGCAGACGCAGTCGGCCCCGTCCCCGCGTTCCGACGTGCCGCCCATGCCGACGCGCTCGCCGGCTGCAGCCGCCGCCGCGTGGCCCCCGCCCGCCGCCGGCACCGCCGCGCCGCAGCCTCGCACCTCCGCAGGCGACTACGCCTCGGCCCCCTCCGGCGCCGCCGCCCCCAGCGGTCAGGCCTTCGGCCCGGGCGCCACGAGCGCGCACCCCACGCTCGTGATGCCGGAATCGGCATCCGCCGGCCCCCGCAAGAAGAGCTCGGCGCCGCGCATCGCCGCGCTGCTGGTGGCCGCTGCCCTCGTCGGCGGCGGCGCAGGCCTCGGCGGCACGTACGCCGGCTTGAGCCTCTGGGGCGGCGAGAACGCCTCGAGCGTCTCAGGTCCCACCGCGATCACCGTCAACGACCCGCAAGACGTCAACGCCACCGCCGCGGTCGCCTCGAAGGTTGTACCGAGCGTCGTCACCATCAGCGCCACCGGCTCCCAGGGCGGCGGCACCGGATCGGGCGTCGTGCTGAGCCGCGACGGATACGTGCTCACCAACACGCACGTCGTCACCCTCGACGGCCAGACCGGCAACGCCAAGATCTCGGTCACCACCTCCGACGGCAAGGTGTACGCCGCGACCGTCGTGGGCACCGACCCCACCTACGACCTCGCCGTCATCAAGCTGCAGAACGCGACGGGTCTGACCCCCATCGAGTTCGCCGACTCGTCGAAGCTCAACGTCGGCGACGCCACCATCGCCGTGGGCGCGCCGCTCGACCTGCCCAACACGGTCACCACCGGTATCGTCAGCGCGCTCAACCGATCGATCCAGGTCGCGTCGTCGGCCGCCCCCAGCGACGGATCCGACCAGCAGCAGCAGGAGCCGGGGGAGGAGAGCCCGTTCCGCTTCGACTTCGGTCAGGGACAGCAGTCGCAGTCGGCGAGCCAGACCATCAAGATCGCCGTCATCCAGACCGACGCCGCCATCAACCCCGGCAATTCCGGCGGCGCGCTCGTCGACGACGAGGGCAAGCTCATCGGCATCAACGTCGCCATCGCGAGCGCCGGCGGATCGTCGTCGGGCGGGCAGTCGGGCAACATCGGCGTCGGCTTCTCGATCCCCTCCGACATCGCCAAGCGCATCTCGTCGGAGATCATCGAGAACGGCTCCGCCACCCACGGCCTCCTGGGCGCGTCGGTCCAGGATGCCGCCTCGCAGCAGGGGGCGACCACCACCGGCGCTCTGGTGGCCGAGGCCGTCAGCGGCGGCGCCGCGCAAGCCGCAGGCCTGACCGAGGGTGACGTCATCACCGCGTTCAACGGCATCCCCGTGACGAACTCCATCGACCTCACCGCCCAGGTGCGCGCGCTCGCCGCGGGCGCGAAGGCCGAGGTCACCTACCTGCGCGGCGGCCAGCAGAAGACCGCCGAGGTCACGCTGGGATCGATGCCGGCCAGCTGATTCCGAGTCTTACGTCGAAGACGCCGCCCCGCAGCAAGATCGCGGGGTGGCGTTTTCGCGCGTCGGGGGCACGGCCCGGCGGCGTGCAGTCCTGTACCCGGTCAGTCGAGCGGCGCGAGACGGCCGATCGCGGCGAGCGGGATGCCGATCCAGTCGGGGCGGTTGCGCGTCTCGTAGATCGCCTCGTAGACCGCCTTGTCGAGCTCGAAGGCGGCGAGCAGGGGGTCGGCGTCGGTGGGTTCGGTGTGCGCGGTCTCGGCGTAGCCGGCGAGGAACGCCTGCTGCGCCGCGATGACCCAGGCGCGCACGGCCTCACCGTCGTCGTCGGCGACGGCGCCCGAGACGTAGTCGAACGAGCGCAGCATGCCGGCGACGTCGCGCACCGCGACATCCGGCATCAACCGTTCCTCGATCGGGCGCAGGGGCTCGCCCTCGAAGTCGAGCAGCACCCACCCGTTGGTCGGCGTGTGCAGCACCTGCCCGAGATGCAGATCGCCGTGCACGCGCTGCAGCGCCGGCCACGGCGCGCGGGCAGCGGTGGCGTACACCTCGCGGATGCGATCGGCATAGGGGGCGAGCGCCGGCACCTCGGCCAGGGCGATGGCGAGTCGGCGATCCCACGCCCCCACCACGGCGGCGCGGTCGGCGTCATCCGGTTCGCGCGTCGGAAACTCCGCGGCGAGGGCGACGTGCATGCCGGCGACGCTGGCGCCCAGCGCGCGGGCGCGTGCGGCGAAGTCCTCGCCCGCCGCGGCCGCGTCGAGAGCGACCCGCCAGGCGTCTTCGACACCCTCGAAGAACTCCTGGGCGAAGGCGAGTGAGCCGCTGACCGGCACGCCCTCGGGCGTCACCCACGACCCCTGCACCTCGCCGATGGCCGCAGGTACAAAGTGCGCCCCTCCGGCGGCCAGCGCCGACTGCAGCTCCACGTCGGGGTTGATGCCGGGGTTCACCTGCCGGAACAGCTTGCAGATGACCGGGATGCCGTCGGCACCCTCGTCGGGGCGGAAGATGAGCGAGGTGTTCGACTGCTCGCCGCTCAGCACCTTCGCCACCGCCCGCGGCGCCGGGGCCTTGCCCGCCGGCCGCGCGAGGGTGAAGCCGACGAAACCGTCCTCCGGCGTTCCGACCGCGCCGCCCGCGGTGACCCACGCGTAGAGCTGGTCGGTGAAGCCGGCGTCGGTCGTGGCATCCGCCCACACGTGACCCTCGCCGCAGGCGCCGATCAGGCTGCCGGGCGGCACCGACCCCTCGGCGCGCCGCACGACCGGCACCTGATAGACGATGGCCGGCTGCACCGCTTCGTCGCGCACGAGCAGCAGACGAGCGTCGTCGTCGAGCGGCCAGTCGGCCACGACGGTCAGACGCGGGTCGCGGCCCTTGGTGCCGTACCACCGCTGACGCGGCATCCACACTGCGAGGAGATCGAGGAGGTCGCCCATGCCGCGAGGCTAACGCGCCCGCCCGTCGAGCGCGCGGGACTTGCGCGCGGGGCCGTGTCGATGAGAGAGGGTCAGGATGCCGAGGGCAACCCGCCCTGACCCTCACCGGTCTCGCGTGACCTCTCGTCGTCGTCGTGTGAGCGTCGGCGGGGGAGGGCTTTGCGGGCCACCGAGCCGGTGAGGCGTCCGGCCTCGCTGATCGCTCGGCGCACGCCGTTGACGGCGTTGCGCTCGATCGGAGCGCTGCCGGGGCGCGGCTCGAGATCGGCGGGCAGGGTGAGTGGCGGCGCACCGAACGCGCGTCGGGCGTTGACCAGCACGCGGCGGCCGAGGATGTGGTTGCCCGTACCGCCGACGACGGCGCCGACGCCGAAGGGCAGCGCCTTGCCCAGAAATGATGCGCCGCCGCGGGTGGCGAACTGCCGCACGAACGAGGTCTTCAAGCGGTCGACGAGGGGACCCACCGCGGCGCGCGGCAGCGTCTTCGTGATGAGCTCCCCCCAGTATCCGGATCGGGTCGTGCCGCGACCGGCGGCCTGCGCGGCGAGCTGCGACACGAGATCGACGCCTTCTTTGCCGAGCATGAGCGCCAGCACGAGGGCCCGCCCGCGGTCGGGGTCTTCGACGGCGACGCCGTGCACCTCGGCTACCGACTGCGCGAACAGGGCGGTCGCCTCGAGGAACCCGACGGTCTCGACCCCGCTCAACGCGAGCGTGACACTCGTGCCGATGCCCGGTACGACGGCGGTGGCCCCGACTGCCGCCCCTCCCGTGGTCACCGCCGCGAGGTAGCGGCGCTCGAGGATCTTGAGGATGTCGTCGACCGTTGCATCCGGATGCCGTAGACGGATGCCGCGCAGGTGCGCGAGCACCACGGGGCGCTGCACCGAGAGCACGCGGTCGAGCATGCGGATCGCACGGGGATGCTCCTCCGACCCGACCGGCGGGAGCCCGCCCGTCCAGGGCGCGTCGTTCGGGAGGGAATGGATGCGATGCACCTTCTCAGCCATGACCTCATCTTCTCCCGGGCGCCTCGGCGTCGGCCGTGCCTTGACGGGTCGCCGGTGGGCCGTCGGGACCGCCTCGCACGGTCCGCGCGCATCGGCAAGAGGCGGGTGGTGTCGGAGGGGGTTGATAGTTTGGTGCGATGACAGCGTCGCTGCCGGATCTCCCCGAATCGTCCTCCTCCGAGACCGAGGGCGTCGCGGCGAGCGTCGAACCCGCGGCCACCGCAGCGCCGAAGCCGCGCAGTCCGCGCGGCACCGCGTCGAAGCGTCCGCCCGCGCGTTCGCAGGGCGACAGCGAGCCGAACTCCGGGGTTTCAGCCGAGGCGGCGAGCAAGCCGGCGCCCAAGCCGCGTGCGCCCCGCACCGCGAGCGCCGCGCGCGCAGCGGCGGGCGGTGGCGGGCGTACTCCGACGACTGGTGGCGCCGCTCGCACGTCGGCGGCCGGCGGCACCGCCCGCACTGCGGCCGCGAAGAAGACCGCCGCGGCCAAGAGGCCGGCCGCCCCCCGCACCTCCGCGGCGAAGAAGCCGGCGACGCCGCGCGACTCGGCAACCTCCGCGACCGCAGCCACCGTGGCGGCCGCCTCGACCGATGACGTCGAGACGCCCGCGACAACGGGGGCGCACGCCGTCGCGGCGCCCGGGTCGTCCGATGTGATGACGTTCCCCGAGTCGTCGGTCACCGACGACCAGACGTCGACGGGCGGCGGGGCGGAACCCGTGTCGCCGCCGACGTCACCGTCGGGAGCGAACGCGGGCGACGGCGCCGGTGGCCTCGACACGTCAGCTCGAGACGGTGACCCCCACGACGCCCCTGCGGTCGCCCCAGAGCTGAGCAACGCCGGCGACGGAGGTGCGAGTGCGCCCGCGCAGAAGGATGCCGACGACAGTGCGTCGGATGGCGCCGCTGATGAGGTCGCTGCGGGGCAGAGCGATGACGACGATGCCCCGGATGCCGTTGTGCCCGCCGACGTGGCCGCGAGTGCCGACGACCGTGTCGAGGCGGCGTCGGCTCCGCACGCGGCGGCGGCGCCGGTGATCGCTTTCGACGACATCGTCATTCCGCCGCGCCCGCCGCTGCCGGTGCCGGGTGCCGTCGACGCCGCGACGACCGACGACCGAGCCGCCGAGGCGGGCGCCGACCCGACGCCCGCCGATGTCGCCGTCGAGCAGCCGGTGACCGTCGGCCCCGACACCTCGGTCGATGACGCCGCATCCGCCGATGTCGAGGTCGATAAGCACGACGCCGGCGTCGAGTCGTCGCCCGAAGACCCCACGGCCGCCGACGTCGCCGTCGAAGAGCCGGTGATCGTCGGCCCTGACACCGCGGTCGACGAGCCCGGGCGGGCATCCGACGCCGTCGCCGTCTCGGAATCCGCCGAGCCCTCGTCATCCGAGGTCGAGGTCATCGCCGACACTCCGCTCGAGGTCGACGGCGTCTCCCGCTCAGACGTTCGAACGGACGACGAAGCGGCTGTCGAGTCGATCCCCGACGACGAAGTCGCCGGCGATCCCGCGCCCGCGAACGACGTGCACGACCCGACTCCGCCGGATGTGCGCGTAGGGGACGCGCCGACGGATGCGCCGCCCGCGGATGCCGCACCGCCGACCGATGCCGCGCCGACCGATGCGCCGCTCGCTGATGCCGCGGTGGAGCACTCGTCGGTCGTCGACGCGCCTGTCGTCGCCCCCACGGCGGTCGACGTGCCGTCTACCGACGCGCCGCTCGCCGACGCTGCGGCCGCAGACACGACCGACGCGGCAGATGCCGACGTCGTCGACACCGACGAGCACGCGGTCGCCACCCGCGCCGAGGCGGCCGCCGACGACGATGCCGAGACGGGCGCTGCGGTTCCGGCGCTCACTCTGCGCCACATCACCAAGACCTTCGGCGACCTTCGGGCCGTCGACGCGATCGACCTCACCGTTCCCGCCGGCTCGTTCTATGGCCTGGTCGGCCCTAACGGCGCCGGCAAGACCACGACCCTGTCGATCATCGCGGGCCTGCTCCGCGCCGACGCGGGCGACGTCACCATCAACGGAGTCGATGCCAAGAAGCGGGCGCGCGAGGCGAAGAAGCTCATCGGCGTTCTGCCGGATCGTCTGCGCACCTTCGACCGTCTGACCGGGCGTCAGCTGCTGTCGTACTACGGCGCGCTGCGCGGACTCCCCGGCGGTCTCGTCGAGAGCCGTATGGCCGACCTGGCCCGCGCCTTCGACCTCGTCGACGCGCTCGCGCGGCCGGTCTCCGACTACTCGGCCGGCATGACCAAGAAGGTCATGCTCGCGGGCGCGATGATCCACTCGCCCCGGCTCCTCGTGCTCGACGAACCCTTCGAGGCCGTCGACCCCGTCTCCAGCGGCGTCATCCTCGACATCCTCCGCACCTACGTCGATCACGGCGGCACTGTGATCCTCTCGAGCCACGGCATGGAACTCGTCGAGCGGGTGTGCTCGCGCGTCGCGGTCATCGTGTCGGGACAGGTGCTCGCCGAAGGCACCGTAGACGAGGTACGCGGCGAAGGCACCCTCGAAGAGCGTTTCCGTGAACTGTCGGGCGGGCTGGGCGACGTGGAGGGCCTCGAGTGGTTGCACACGTTCTCCGCCTGAGACTGGCGATGATGCTGGGCGCCCTCCGCGGCGACCGGCGCGACGTGATCCGGCGAGTGATCGGCGTGGTGCTCCTCGTCGGCGCCACCGTCGTCGCGGCGATGAGTGCCGCGGGCCTCGCCGAGGCCGACCGTCTCACCACCGCGGTCGTGAGCGTGCTCGCAGGCTCCGCGGTGACGCTCGGATTCGCGGTCGGCCCGCCCGTGACTGCCTCGGTCGACCCGCTCGACCCCAGACGCTTCGCCGTGATCGGCCCCGAACCACGCCCCCTCGCCGCGGCTCTGCTGCTCGCCGGATTCCTCAGCGTGCCGGTGCTCGTCATGCTCGCCCTCGGCGTGAGCCTCGCCGTCGCGTGGGGCGCGCAGGGCGCGTCGGCGGTGGCGAGTACGGCATCCGTCATCCTGGGCCTGACGACGTGCGTGCTGTTCGCGCGCGTCAGCATGGCCCTCGGGGCGCTCGTGCAGCGGCCCCGGCAATCGCGCGAACTCGTGAGCGTCTACCTGATCGCCGTGCTCGTCGTCGTGGTGCCGATCGGGGTGTTCCTCGGGTCGCTCGAATGGCGCGGTGCCGTGCCCACGCAGCTGGCCTCCGCCGCCGAGATCCTGTCGTGGACACCGATCGGTGCGGCGTGGTCGGTCGGCCTCGCGCCCACCGCCGGCGCCGCGGCGGGCAGTCTCGTCGTCGCTCTCGCCACGGTGGCGGTGCTGACCGTTGCGTGGTTCGCCCTCGTGCGGGTGCTGCTCACCACAACCCGCCGCCCCGCCGCCGCACGCGAGCGGGGTGGACTGGGATGGTTCGCTCTGCTGCCGGGAACCCCCGGAGGAGCGGTCGCGGCCCGGAGCCTGTCGTACTGGCTGCGCGACCGTCGCTACATCGTCAACGTCGTGATCGTGCCGATCGCCGCCGTGGTGTCGACCGTGCCCCTGCTGGTGGCGGGGGTGCCGTTCGAGCTCGCCGTGCTGCTGCCGGTGCCCATCATGGCGGTCTTCTTCGGCTGGCTGCCGCACAACGACCTCGCCTACGACTCCACGGCCCTATGGATGCACATCGCCAGCGGCATCCGCGGCATCCCCGACCGCGTGGGGCGTCTCGTGCCGGTTCTGCTCATCGCCATCCCGATCCTGGCCGTCAGCCTGCCGCTCGCCATCGTCGCGCACGGCCGGTGGGCCATCTTCCCCGCGATGGTCGGCGTGTGCGCGGCGCTGTTCCTCGGCGGTCTGGGCCTGTCGAGCATCTCGTCGGTGCTCGCGCCCTACGCCGTCTCCCGACCCGGCGACAGCCCGTTCCAGCAGCCGCAGCGCACCGGCTCCGGCGGGGTCATCGCGCAGGGCCTGGTGATGCTCGGCGCGGTCCTGACAGCGCTTCCGGCCGGCTGGCTCACCTGGCAGGCGATCGATGGCGACACCATCGACTCCGTGCTCGCGCTGTGGGTCGGTGTCGGAGCCGGCGCGTTCGTGCTCGTCGTGGGAATCCTCCTCGGAGCCGTGATCTACGAACGCCGCGCGACGCGTCTCATGGAGTTCGCCGAAGCGACCTGAACCCGACGACCCGACCGTCGGGCGCGGTCCGCGGCTACACTGGCTCTCCATGAGCACGCCTCTCGACAGTCCTGACAGCGGGGGTCTCGCGACCCTGGATCGTGAGCTCGAAGAGCTCATCCGCGAAGAGAACATCGAGCCCGGCGACCATGAGCGCTTCTCGCACTACGTCAAGAAAGACAAGATCCTCGAATCCGCGATCACCGGCAAGCCCGTGCGGGCACTGTGCGGCAAGAAGTGGACGCCCGGTCGCGACCCCGAGAAGTTCCCGGTCTGCCCGCAGTGCAAAGAGATCTACGAGTCGCTCGTCAGCTGACGACCCTCTCGACACCGTGATCGAGGTACCCGGCACGTACACGGTCAGTGGGCCCCGGTTGGCATTCGTCGCGGCGTCGTACTGTCGTCGGTCCTCGACGGCGAAGTCGGAGCTGGGGCGGATCTTGGCCACCGGCACGCTCCCGCCCGAGACGGCGAAGGCAGGAGTGGCGGTGGAGGCGACGATGGCCGGCACCGCCCATGCCGCCGCGCCGATGAGACCGCGCCGGGACGGCTGTGCGTGCGACGGGTGCGATGACGTGAGGGGCACGGGCGACCTCCGGAGCCGGCACGGGACGGAGCTCCCACGCTAGATCGCCGTCGGAACCGGCCCGGAGGACTCGCGTCGGCGGTCACCCGAGCGAAGGTGCGATCTCACCCGCCGACAAGGCGGCCCGGGGTCACGGGGCCTCGCGGTACTCCGTCGCCAGCGCCGGATCGGCCTTGCTGAGCGCGAGGGCGCGCACCGGCAGCTCCTCGCGCACACGGGCGTGATGAGCCCGCGCGGCCTGCACACCGGCGGCACCGAGGGCAGCGGCATCCGCCTCTCCGCCGGACATCAGCATCGTCTGCAGGGCGCGGGCGTCGGGATGCTCAGCGGCCGTCGACAGCGCTTCGAACCCGTCGCTGACGACGATGACCTCCGCCGTCGCCGTGCCCGCGTCGAGCGTGCGGAACGCGGCCTTGCGGCCCCCGTGCGACGCCTTCTGCGCCGAGGCCTTGGCAACCGCGACCCACGATCCGTCGACGGCTTCGCGCGCGACGAGCTTGAAGACGAGACCCGCCGTCGGCACGCCCGATCCGGTCGCCACCGACGTGCCCACTCCGTACGAGTCGACGGGGGATGCCGCGAGGGCGGCGAGGGCGTACTCGTCGAGGTCGCTGGTCACGGTGATGCGGGTGCCGGTCGCGCCGAGCTCGTCGAGCAGCGCCCGCACCTCACCCGCGACGATCGGCAGGTCGCCGGAGTCGATCCGCACACCACCGAGCTCGGTCCCCGCCACGCGGACGGCCGTGCGGACGCCCTCGGCGATGTCGTACGTGTCGACGAGGAGCGTCGTGTCGGTGCCGAGGGCGTTGATCTGCGAGCGGAACGCCTCTTCTTCGCTGTCGTGCAGCAGCGTCCACGCGTGCGCGGCCGTGCCCATCGTCGGCACGCCCCAGCGGCGGCCCGCCTCCAGGTTGCTCGTGGCCGAGAAGCCGGCGATGTACGCCGCACGCGCCGCCGCGACCGCCGCCTGTTCGCTCGCCCGGCGCGATCCCATCTCGGCCAGCGGGCGATCGCCGGCGGCGACGCTCATGCGGGCGGCGGCGGTGGCGACGGCGCTGTCGTAGTTCAGGATGCTGAGCGCCACCGTCTCCAGCAGAACGGCCTCGGCGAACGTGCCCTCGATGGTGAGCAGCGGCGAGCCGGGGAAGTACACCTCGCCCTCGCGGTATCCGGTCACCGACCCGGTGAAGCGGTACCCGGCGAGGAAGTCGAGGGTCGCGGCATCCACGATGCGGTTGTCGCGCAGGTACCGCAGCTCGTCGTCGCCGAAGCGGAAGTCGCGGATGGCCTCGAGCAGGCGGCCGGTGCCCGCGACGACGCCGAAGCGGCGTCCTCCCGAGAGCCGCCGCCCGAACACCTCGAACACGCAGCGGCGCGAGGCGGTGCCGTCGCGAAGGGCCGCGTCGAGCATCGTCAGTTCGTAACGGTCGGTGTGCAGGGCCGTGCTGCGGGTCATGGCGCCAGCCTATTGCCGCCGGTTCTCGGATGCCGGGTCGCCCGCTGCCCCTTGACGCGCCCATCCGCCACGACACGACGCAGGAGATCCGGCGGGCCGCCGCGCCACCGCGCTCGCCCACCCCCGCCCGATAGGCTGGGCTCCTATGGATGACGCGCCGATCGGGATCTTCGACTCGGGAGTCGGCGGTCTCACCGTCGCCCGGGCCGTGTCGCAGCAGCTGCCGCGCGAATCGATCCTCTACATCGGCGACACCGCCCGCTCGCCGTACGGTCCCAAGCCGATCGCCGACGTGCGCCGGTACGCGCTAGAAGTGCTCGACACCCTGGTCGAACAGGGCGTGAAGATGCTCGTCATCGCCTGCAACACCGCGTCGGCCGCGATGCTCCGCGACGCGCGGGAGCGTTACGACGTTCCCGTCGTCGAGGTCATCGGCCCGGCGGTGCGCACCGCGATGTCGACCACCCGCAACGGCCGCATCGGCGTGATCGGCACGGCCGGCACCATCGGCTCGCGCGCCTACCAAGACATGCTCGAGGTGAACGAACGCCTCACGGTCTTCGCCGAGGCGTGCCCGCGGTTCGTGGAGTTCGTCGAGGCGGGCGTCACCGATTCGCCCGAGGTGCTGGACACCGCTGAGCGGTATCTCGCGCCGCTGCGCCACGCCGGCGTCGACACCCTCGTGCTCGGCTGCACGCACTACCCGTTCCTCGAAGGGGCGATCAGCTACGTGATGGGGCCCGACGTCAGCCTCGTCTCGAGCGACAGTGAGACCGCCAAAGACGTCTTCCGTCAGCTCGTCTCGCGCGACCTGCTGGCGAGTCCGGATGCCACGCCCCGACACCGCTACGAAGCCACCGGCTCGTCGGCCGACGACTTCGTCAACCTCGCGAACCGCCTCATGGGCCGCGAGGTGCGCGAGGTGCAGCTCGTGCAGACCGGCGCCATCGACCTGCCGCGCTGAGGCGTGGCATCCCCTTTCCGTTCCTCTGGAGGACCCATGACCCGCAAAGACGGTCGCACCACCGATCAGCTCCGCCCCGTCACGATCGAGCGCGGCTGGTCGGCGCACGCCGAGGGCTCGGCGCTCATCACGTTCGGCGGCACCAAGGTGCTGTGCACCGCGTCGTTCACCAACGGCGTGCCGCGCTGGCTGACCGGCAAGGGCAAGGGCTGGGTCACGGCGGAGTACGCCATGCTGCCGCGCGCGACCAACAGCCGCAACGACCGCGAGAGCATCAAGGGCAAGGTCGGCGGTCGAACGCACGAGATCTCGCGCCTGATCGGCCGGGCGCTGCGCGCCGTCGTCGACACCAAGGCCCTCGGCGAGAACACGATCGTCATCGACTGCGACGTGCTGCAGGCAGACGGCGGCACGCGCACCGCGGCCATCACGGGCGCGTACGTCGCCTTGGCGGATGCCATCGCCTGGGGCCGCGAGAAGAAGTTCATCGGCCAGCGCGCCGAGGTGTTGCGCGACTCGGTCGCCGCGGTGTCGGTGGGCATCATCGACGGCGAGCCGATGCTCGACCTTGCGTACGTCGAAGACGTGCGCGCCGAGACCGACATGAACGTCGTCGTCACCGGTCGCGGTCTCTTCGTCGAGGTGCAGGGCACCGCCGAGGGCGCCCCCTTCGACAAGCGCGAGCTCGACCAGTTGCTCGAACTCGGTGTGAACGGCTGCGCCGAGCTGCGCGGCATCCAGACCGCGGCTCTCGAGGGCTGACATGGCCCGCGTCGTGCTCGCCACGCACAACCCGCACAAGGTCGAGGAGTTCCAGGCGATCGTCGCCGCGGTGCGCCCCGACCTCGAGGTCGTGGGCTACGACGGCCCCGAGCCGGTCGAAGACGGTGTGACCTTCGCCGCGAACGCCTTGATCAAGGCGCGTGCGGCGGCGGTCCACACGGGGCTCCCGGCCCTGGCCGACGACTCCGGCGTCGCCGTCGACGTGCTCGGCGGGTCGCCCGGGGTGTTCTCGGCGTACTGGGCCGGGCACAAGAAAGACGCCGCGGCCAACCTCGCGCTGCTGCTCGACCAGCTCTCTGACGTCGCCGACCCGCACCGCACGGCGCAGTTCGTGTCGGTCATCGCTCTGGTGCGTCCCGACGGGAGCGAGCAGACGGTCGAGGGCCGTTGGCCGGGTCGCCTGGCGAACGCGCCGGCGGGGCCGGGTGGTTTCGGGTATGACCCGATCTTCATCCCCGACGGTCAGCCCGCGGACGCCGAGCGCACGGTGGGTGAGTGGACGGCTGACGAGAAGAACGCCGAGTCGCACCGCGCCCGGGCGTTCGTTCAGCTCGCGCCCCTTCTCGCGTCACTCTGAGCGTGTAGACCCGTGTGGTGACCGCAATGCCCTCGGTGTCGATCGTCGTTCCCGCATTCAACGAGGAAGCGGTCATCGAGCGGTGTCTGCGGGCGATCGTGCGGCAGAGCGTGCCCGCGGCCGAGGTGCTCGTGGTCGACAACCGATCGACCGACGGCACACGCGAGCTGGTGCAGCGCGCCATCGACGATTACCCGGCCGCCGGCATCCGTCTGCTGCGCCAAGACGAGCGTCAGGGCCTCGTGCCGACTCGCAATCTCGGGATGGATGCCGCCACGGGCGACGTGCTCGGTCGCATCGACGCCGACACGGTGCTTAAGCCCGACTGGGTGGCCCAGGTCTCGCGCGTGTTCGCGACGGGATCGATGGATGCCGTCTCGGGCCCGGTCGAGTACTACGACCTGCCCCTGCGGGCTATCGGACAGCAGATCGACGACCGGTTGCGGCGGTTGCAGGTGAAGCTCGCCGGGGACTTCGTCTTCCTCTTCGGCAGCAACATGGCCGTGCGGGCCGAGGCCTGGCGCGACGTGCGCGAGTTCCTGTGCGACGACCACGCCGACGTCATGCACGAAGACCTCGACATCGCGATCCATTTCGCCCTCGGCGGACACCGCATCGGGTATTGCTCCGACATGGTGGCCGGGATGTCGGCGCGGCGGCTGGACGATCGTCCGCGTGACTTCCGCCGGTACGTCGACCGCTTCGAGAACACCTACGCGGCGCACGACATCCGCGACGTGCGGCTGCGGGCGCCGATGGCGGTGTTCTTGGGCGTCTACCCGGCGTTGCACGTGCACCGGCGCGTGCAAGCGCGGGTGCGGGCGCTGCGCGGCTGACGCGAAGCGCCGGCGCGGAGGCGACAGCGGTGCGGGGTGAGGCGAAGCGGGCGCGGGGTCGGCGGCAGCGGCGCGGGGCCGGCGCGGAGGCGACAGCGGTGCGGGGTGAGGCGAAGCGGGCGCGGGGTCGGCGGCGGCAGCGCGGGGCCGGCGGCGGCAACGCGGCGCCGGCGGCAGCGTGCGCGGCTCGGAGGCGACAGCGGTTCTCATTCCCGACAGGCCCCTCGACCGCCTCGATGTCGGAGGTCGGTTCTAGCCTGAACTCATGCACGATCACGCGCCGTCCGGTGGCATCCGGGATGCCGGCAACAGGCGGCTGCTCGCGACGGCCCTCGCGCTGACCGCGACCGTGATGGTCGTGCAGATCGTCGGGGCGATCCTGTCGGGCTCGCTCGCCCTGTTGGCCGACGCGGCGCACATGTTCACCGACGCAGCGGCCCTGGTCGTCGCTCTCATCGCGACGGCTATCGCCGCCCGACCGGCCGACGACCGGCAGACCTACGGATACCAGCGCGCCGAAGTGCTCGGCGCCCTCGCCAACGGCGTCATCCTGATCGTGCTGTGCGTGTGGGTGGGGATCGAAGCCGCCCAGCGCCTGCTCGCGCCGGCCGAGGCGGAGGTGCAGGGCGGGCTCATGCTCGTCGTCGCGAGCGTCGGCATGACCGCGAACGCCGTGTCGATGTGGCTGCTCGGCCGGGCGCAGAAGCGCAGCATCAACGTGCGGGGCGCCTACCTCGAAGTGCTCGGCGATCTCATCGGCTCGGTGGCCGTGATCGTCGCGGCCGTCGTGATCGTGACGACCGGTTTCACGCAGGCGGATGCCGTCGCCTCGCTGCTCATCGCGGTCATGATCGTGCCGCGGGCCATCGGTCTGCTGCGCGAAGTGGTCGTCGTGTTGACCGAATCGGCGCCGGTCGGCGTGCACGTGGCCGAGATCCGCGAGCATCTGCGCGGTGCCGACGGCGTCGTCGATGTGCACGATGTGCACGTGTGGCAGCTCACGCGGGGAGCGCCGGTGTTCAGCGCCCACGTGATAGTCGACGACGCCGCATTCTCTGACGGCCGGGCCGCCGGCATCCTGTCGTCGCTGCAGGGGTGCCTCAGCGATCACTTCGACGTGGAGCACTCGACCTTCCAACTCGAGCCCGCGGGCCACGTCGAGCACGATTCGCGGCACGCGTAACGCCGACGGGTCGCGGCGGAGGACCTTGCGCCGGCCAGGGTTAGGGCGGGTGCCGGTGGCTTCGACGGGCTCAGCCACCTGTGCTGAGGGTGGTTCCTGAGCGTAGGAAATGGTCCGGGCGGCTTCGGCCCCCGCGAGCAAGCGACGACGCGTCCGGCCGTGGTGTCGACGGGAGGGAGAGCGAAGACGTGTCGGGGTAGCGGGAGCACGACGGGCACCGGGTGAGCATGTCGTGCGTGCAGTCCACGACGTGCTGCAGGAACGCCTCGGCCGGCGACGGCGTCTCACCCCCCGCTCGAGAGCGAGTCCTCCCGCACCACGTCGCCCGCGTCCTTGTCGGGCCGCAGCCCTCGCCACCGTGCCTGTCGCAGGATGCCGCCGGGGGTGAACTCCGCGAACTCGACCTCGGCGACGAGTTCGGGCCGAACCCAGATCGCGTCGCGCGCGTCGGCCGCGGGCACGCCGACGAACGGATCGTCCGCGCTGCCGAGGGGCGCGAGAAGTTCGGTCAGCCGCGTCAGCGTCTGTTCGCCGAAACCCGAACCGACGCGGCCGGCGTACTGCAACCCCTCCGGGCCGGGCACGCCGACCAGCAGCGATCCGATCGTGCCCGAACGGTTTCCCTTACCCGGACGGATGCCGCCGATCACGACCTCCTGCGTGCGCGAGTGCTTCACCTTCAACCACAGCTCCGACCGTTCGCCGCGGCGATAGGTCGACGACGGGTCTTTGACGACGACCCCCTCGAGCCCGAACCGGCCGCTCGTGGCGACGGCGGCATCCACGTCGTCGAAGACCGGCGGCACGACGACGGGGGCGGCGGCATCCCGAGCGAGGTCCTCCAGGATGCCGCGCCGCTCGGCCAGCGGCAGCGCGGCCACGTCGCGCTCGCCCACGACGAGGACGTCGAACAGATAGAGCTGGACGGGGGTGCGCCAGGCCTCACGATCGATCTCCCGCGGCTGGGCGAGGTTCATGCGCTTCTGCAGGAGCGGGAAGCTCGGTCGCCCCTGCGCGTCGAGGGCGACGATCTCGCCGTCGACGACCGCGGGCTCGGGGCCGAGGCCCAGGTCGGCCGTCGTGAGTTCGGGGTAGGTCGCGGTGAGGTCGTTGCCGTTGCGCGAACGCAGCCGAAGTCGCTCACCGTCCCAGATGCCCAGACCCCGGATGCCGTCCCACTTCATCTCCACCCAAGCCCGGCCCCACCGCTCGGCGGCGGCACGCGCGAGGCCCGGGGTCGCGGAGGTCGCAAGCATCGGGCGGAGGTCGGCGGCGGCGGGGGAGCGGTGCGGGGTCTTCGATGTCGTCGTCTTCGCGGGTGTTGGCGATTCCTTCGGGGGCGCGGCGGGGGAGTCGTGCTTCGGCGTCGTCGTCGCGGGCGCTGACGATTCCTTTCTGGGCGTGGCGGTCTCCGGTACGGACGCGGCAGCATGCGCGCCGTGGTCGAGCGGGACCACCGGCTCTCCCTCGCCCTGCGGGCGGCCCTCGGCATCCGTCTTCATCCGGTGCAGCAGCCACTGCGACTTCTCGCCGCGGCCCTCGGTGCGAATGAGGGCGAGGCGCACTCGGCCGAGCGGACCGTCGGCGCGACCCTGCAGGGTGGCGATCACCTCGTCGTCGCGCCACTTCTCGAGCTCGTAGGTGCCGGTGTCCCAGACGGTCATGATGCCGGCGCCGTACTCGCCGCGGGGGATCTCGCCCGCGAAGTCGAGGTACTGCATCGGGTGGTCCTCGGTCATGACGGCGAGGCTGTTCTTCGCGGTCGTCGGGGGCACGCCCTTGGGCACCGCCCAGCTCACCAGCACGCCGTCGTGTTCGAGCCGCAGGTCCCAGTGGAGGCGCGTGGCGTGGTGCTCCTGGATGACGAAGCGGGGGAGCCCCTCGGGCGCGGCCTCGCCGTGCGGAGCCTGCGGAACGGGCTCGGGTGTTCTCCCCGCCGTGCGCTTGGAGATATACGAACGCAGGGGACCGCTGTCGCGCTCGACGGGGGCGAGCGGGTCGCCCGCGCGCGCGAGCACCTCGGTGAACAGCAGGTGGCGCAGGTCGGGGTCGTCGAGCTCCTCCCACGTGCGGGGTGCGGCGACGGTGGGGTGCGCCCGTCCGCGCAGGGAGTATGGGGCGATGGTCGTCTTGGAGCCGTTGTTCTGGCTCCAGTCGATGAACACTTTGCCGGGGCGGGCCGCCTTCGCCATCTGGCTGACCACGAGGTCGGGGTGATCGGCTTCGATCGCCCGCGCGAGCTCTTTCGCGATCGCGCTCGCCGCGTCGCTCGACTGCCGACCGTCGAGGTGCGCATAGAGGTGAATGCCCTTGCTGCCGCTCGTGACCGGCAGCGGGTCCAGGCCGATGTCCTGGAGGATCGCGCGCGCCCACCGCGCGACCTCAGCACATTCGGGCAGACCCACGCCCGGCCCCGGGTCGAGGTCGAGCACGAGCCTGTCGGGGTTCTGCCGCTCCCCGTCGGGGGAGAACCGCCACTGCGGCACGTGCAACTCGAGGCTGGCGACCTGCGCCAGGTACACCAGCGTCGGCAGGTCATCGACGAGCGGGTAGTCCTTCGCGCCGGAGGAGTGGTCGATCGGAAACCGCCGCACCCACGCCGGGGCGCCCGGCTCGAGGGCCTTGGCGAAGAACGGCTCGGTGGCATCCTCCGCCGTGCCCACACCGTCGGGCCAGCGTTTGCGCGTGACGGGGCGGTCGGCGACGTGGGGGAGCAGGCGCGGGGCGATGCGCGAGTAGTAGTCGATGATCTCGCCCTTGGTGGTGCCCGTCTCGGGGTAGAGCACCTTGTCGAGGTTCGACAGCCGCAGGCGACGCCCGCCGATCTGCACCGTCTGCTCCACCATCGCCCCAGCGTAGAGCCGGGGCGGTTCGGGATGCCGAGGGGGTTGCGGGCCGCGATCGCGAACTGTGTTGCAGGAGTTGTGTGCGGCCCGCGGACACAACCCCCTCGGCATCCGCCCCTGTTCCGGTGTTCACTGGATCCATGCGATCGATCTGGAAGGGCGCCCTGACGTTCGGCCTCGTCAACGTGCCCGTCAAGGTGTACTCGGCCACCGAAGACCACGACGTCTCGCTGCACCAGGTGCACAACGCCGACGGCGGGCGCATCCGGTACCAGCGCATCTGCGAGATCGACGGCGAGGTGGTGCCGTACAGCGACATCGACAAGGCGTACGACGATGGCGAGCAGACGGTCGTGCTGACCAAGGACGACCTCGCGTCGCTACCGAGCGAACGCAGCCGCGAGATCGAGGTCGTCGAGTTCGTGCCCAGCGACCAGGTCGACCTGCTCACCCTCGACAAGGCCTACTACCTCGAGCCCGACTCGTCGTCGCCGAAGGCGTACGTGCTGCTGCGCAAGACGCTGGAGCAGACCGACCGCACGGCCATCGTGCGTTTCTCGCTGCGGCAGAAGACGCGGCTGGCAGCCCTCCGCGTGCGCGGCGACGTGCTCGTGCTGCAGACGCTGCTGTGGGCCGACGAGGTGCGCGAGGCGGCGTTCCCGGCGCTGGATGAAAGCGTGCGCATCTCGGCGAAGGAGCTGGAGATGTCGGCATCCCTCGTCGACAGCTTCTCGAAGGACTTCGACCCCGAGGAGTTCACCGACGAGTACCAGGTGGAGCTGCGCACCCTCATCGACGCGAAGCTCGAGCAGGGCGATGCCCTCGACACCGATGCCACCTTCGGCAAGGCCGAGGACGACGACGGCGGTGAGGTCATCGACCTGATGGAGGCGTTGCGCGCGAGCGTGGAGCGCAGTCGTGCGGCGCGGGCCGAGAAGGACGCGCCCGCGAAGAAAGCGCCCGCCAAGAAGAAGAGCTCGAAAGCCTCGTGATCGCGGCGCTCGCCGCCGGGTGACAGCAGCAGCTACAGGCCCGAGCGGCGGATCGGGCGCACCTCGGCCAGCGGCAGGCCGAGTCGTCGCGGCCGTGTCAGCTCAGCGTGCGGGCTGGTCGCCGTCTTCGAGGGTCTGGGCGTCGAGCGTGAGGGCCTCGGCTTCGGCGTGCGTCACGGCGCCCTCGCGCTTGGCGGCGGCGCGCTCGCGGAAGTAGTGGATCGCGATGAACAGTGCGGTGCCGGCGACGGCGGCGAGCAGGATGACGTCGATGTACTCGGTCACGATGTCGCGGATGAAGGGGATGTAGCCCACTGCGTACCCGAGCATGGTGAGGCCGATGCCCCAGATGACCGCACCGATGAAGTTGTAGAGCGTGTACTTGCGCCACGGCATGTGCCCGACGCCGGCCGCGATGGGGGCGAAGGTGCGCACCACCGGCACGAAGCGGGCGAGGATGACGGTGAGTCCGCCGAACCGTTCGAAGAAGGCGTTCGTGCGCTCGACGTTCTTCTTGCTGAAGATGCCCGATTCTTTGCGCTCGAAGATCGAGGGACCGGCCTTGTGGCCGATGTAGTACCCGACCTCACCGCCGACGAACGCGGCGACGCCGATGGCGAGGGCGACCCACCACGCGTTGATGCCGAACACGCCGTTGGGGGCCGCGGGTGTCGAATGCGACAGCAGGCCGGCCATGATCAGCAGCGTGTCACCGGGCAGCAGGAACCCGATCAGCAGGCCCGTCTCGGCGAAGATGATGAAGCAGACCACCAGCAGAGCCCACGGCTGCGAGTTCGTGATGATCGTCGCGGGGTCGAGCCACGGGAGCAGAGCGGCGGTGGTGTGGATCACATCGGTCCCGTCGGGTCGGAGCAGTCGCGCTGGTGCGGGTGGAACGGAAGAACGTGCGGAAGGGGGGACTTGAACCCCCACGCCCGAAGGCACAGGAACCTAAATCCTGCGTGTCTGCCGATTTCACCACTCCCGCGAGTGGGTTCAGTCTAAGCGTGAGCCGCGCGTCCCCGATGTGAAGCGGCCGTCAACCGCCCGCCACCTCACCCGCGACGATCGTCGCGGCGTTGCGGGTCTCGTGGATGCCGGCGGTGTCAGCCGCGAACGGGTTGCGGTCGGCGATGGCGAGGTCGGCCGCGCGGCCCGGGGCGATCGCCCCACCGGGGAGCCCGAGCAGTCGGGCCGAGCCGCGCGTGTAGGCGTCGATCGAGGCTGCGAGATCGAGGGCTTCGCCGGCGCCGAGGGGCGCGGCATCCGGTTCGGTGGGCGGCCGGCGCGTCACGGCGACGTGCACGCCCTGCCACGGGTCGAAGTTCGACACGGGCCAGTCGGAGCCCATCGCCAGATGCGCGCCCGCGCGGTGCAACGAGCCGAAGACGTAGAGCGCGTCGGCGCGGTCGTCGCCGATGACCGGCAGCGTCGCCTGCCGTGTGAGCGCGGTCGCACAGGCCCAGAACGGTTGGGCGTTGGCGGTCACCTCGAGCGCGGCGAAGCGGGCGACGTCGTCGGGGTGGATGAGCTGGATGTGCGCGATGTGATTGCGAACGCGCCGTCGATGCTCGGCGGGCACGCGGGCGAAACCGTCGAGCGCGTCGCGCACGGCCGCATCCCCGATGGCGTGCGCGTGCACGGCGATCCCGGCGGCGTTGAGGGCCGGCACCAGCCGCTGCACCAGCGCGGGCGGGAAGTACGACAGGCCGCGCTCGTCGCTGCCCACGTAGGGCTCGAGAAGGTGGGCGGTGCGGGTCTCGACGATCCCGTCGAGCATGAGCTTCGCCGTGGCACTCGGCAGGCCCGCCGCGGCGTTGGCGCGTGAGCGGTTGACGGCGTGCGCGACGAAGGCGTCGACGCCGTCGGGGGTCAGATCGCGCGGCACCCAGATCGCCCCGGTCGCGCGTCCGCGCAGGGAGCCCTCGCGAAGAAGGTGGAGGTAGGCGTCGGTGAAGTCGGGGAATCCGCCGTAGGGGCCGAGCGCCGCCTCCTGCCATCCCGTGATCCCGGCGCCGAGCAGGTCGCGCGACAGGCGCAGGATGCCGCGGGCCACATCGGCCGTCGCGGGGGCGGGCAGTAGGCGGGCGACGAGCTGCATCGCCCCCTCCCGCAGGGCACCGCTCGGTCGGCCGTCGGCGCGCCTCTCGATGCGCCCGTCGGCGGGGTCGGGTGTCGAGGCGTCGAGCCCCGCCGCCGCTAGCGCCGCCGAGTTGGCCCACGCGCCGTGGTGATCGGCATCCAGCAGCAGGGCGGGCCGGTCGGGCACGAGAGCGTCGAGATGCGTCGCCTGCGGCCCGGAGGCTGGGAACAGCGTCGGATCCCACCCACCGCCGACCACCCACGGCGCGGGGGAGTCCGCCGCGAAGGCCCGCACGCGCGCGTCGATCTCCTCGAGCGAGGCCGCGCCCGACAGATCGCAGCGCAACGCATCCATGGCCCCGACGCCCAGGTGCACGTGCGCGTCGACGAAGCCCGGGGTCACGAGGCCGCCGCGGGCGTCGATGTCGTCCGCGCCCGCGCCCACGGCATCCCGGACCGACGTCAGAGTCCCGACCGCGACGATGATCCCGTCTCGGATGCCGATGGTGTCGGCATCCTGTACCCGTCCGTCCGAGAAGACGACCGCGTTGCCGATGATCAGAGCGCTCACCGCCCCAGTGTGGCGGGCGCCATCGCGACACGCCGAGCGGGAATGCGGTCCGCCGCCCGCCCCTTGTCCCTCTGTATGCAGGCGATCACGTACTCCCAGACCGGTGACTCCTCCGTCCTCTCGCTCGTCGAGCGTCCTCTGCCCGAACCTGGGCCCGGCGAGGTGCGCGTGCGCATCGCCGTGTCGGGGGTCAACCCGACCGACTGGAAGGCACGCGAGGGCGGACGGCCCTTCTCGTGGGACGAGGTGACCCCGAACCAGGACGGTGCGGGAACGGTGGATGCCGTCGGCGACGGCGTCGACGACATCGCGGTGGGCCAGCGGGTGTGGGTCTACCTCGCCCAGCACGAGCGCCCGACCGGCACGGCCGCCGAGTACGCCGTCATCCCGGCGTCTCGCGCCGTGCCGCTGGCCGAGGACGCCTCGTTCGCCCTGGGCGCCAGCCTCGGCGTTCCCGCCATGACGGCGCACCGCGCGCTCACCGTGCACGAGCACGGACCGTCGCGACTCGCCTCGGGCGCGCTGCAGGGACGCACCGTCCTCGTGCAGGGAGGCGCCGGCGCCGTCGGGCACGCCGCGATCCAACTCGCGGTGTGGGCCGGCGCGACCGTCATCGCCACCGTCAGCAGCGACGAGAAACAGGCATTGGCCCGCGCGGCCGGTGCCCACCACGTCGTGCAGTACCCGAGCAACGCCCTGGCCGATGGCATCCGCGAGTTCGCCCCGGACGGGGTCGACCACATCGTCGAGGTCGCCGTCGCCGACAACGCCGCCCTCGATGTCGAGGTGATCGCGAACCACGGCTCGATCGGCTACTACGCCGACAACGGCGGCGACCGCTTCAGCGCCGCAGTGCGCGCGAGCTTCGCCAGAAACGTCCGCTGGCAGGGTCTTCTGCTCTACACGGTGGGGGAGGACGCGCTCGCCGCCGCGGCGGAAGACGTCTCGGCGGCCGTCGCGGCCGGGGCCCTTCCCGTGGGAGCGGATGCCGGGCTGCCGCTGACGTGGTTCGGCTTGGCCGAGACCGCCGCAGCCCACGACGCCGTCGCAAAGGGCGCGACGAGCAAGGTGCTCATCCGCGTCTCCGACGAGAACTGAGGTCGGGACGGCCAGCTCGCCGCGATGTGGCCGTCGCGCGGCACCGGCGGCGTGAACCGCGCGCTCGCCGCGATGGCGCCGTGCGCGCAGAGGCCGGCGGACGGGCTGCGCCGTCAGCCGCGCCGCGCGCGCACCGCGACCACGACCGCGGCCGCGGCGAGCACCGCCGCGGCCGTGCCCAGCGCCGCCGCGCTTCCCAGCCCATGGGCGAGGCCGCCGATCACTGCGCCGCAGACGAGCGCCGACCACAGCAGCAGGGGCCGCCGCCACGCCGCGCGCGATCCACCCGTGACGAGGGAGGCGAGACCGAGACCCAGGCTCACGAGGGTGCCGGTGGAGTAGGTGATCGCGACGCGGGCGCGTCCGTCAGCGAGGAACAGCGTGTTCAGCGCCCCCATCGCGGCCGCGAGGAGGGCGACGCGCCACAGCGTCGCCGTGCCGGCGAGCGACAGTGCGGCGGCCAGCGCGACGGCGCCCGCAGCACCGGCCACCACCCACGTCTGCGACCGCGCCGTGCGTGCGGAGACGATTCCCCCGACGGCCACACCTCCCACGAACGCCGCGATCAGCCCGGCCGAGACGAGTGCGACGCTCGCGTCGCCGCGGAGCAGATCGACGGCGCCCTGGGTGGAGTTGCCGCTCATGAACGACACGAAGAACCCGCCCGTGTCGAGGAAGCCCACGGCATCCACGAATCCGGCCACCCCCGCGAGGACGGCGGACAGCGTCAGCGCGCCACGATCGATGTCCTTCATGCTTCCTCCGTCAGCTCGCCGCTTCGAGGATCATCGTGGGCCGCCGGGCGGCGAGGGCCAAATCGGCCGGCCGCGCCCGGACGCACCGAACCGCCGGGGCCGCGCGTGAGGCGCGACCCCGGCGGTTCGCGGTCCGGGGGGGAACCGTCGAGTGATGCCAGAGGATTACTGCTGAGCGCGTCGGCGGACGATCGCCGTTCCGGCCGCCACGATCAGACCGAAGGCGAGCATGCCCGCGCCGATCAGGGGCAGCGGCGAACCGTCGAGCTCCGAGCCGGTCTTGGCCAGGCCTCCGCCCGGACGCTGCGCCCCCGGCAGGGCCGTCGCCGTGGGGGAGGGGCCGGCGGTGGGCACCGCAGTCGCCGTCGGCTCCGCGGTGGGGGTCGGCTCCGCCGTGGCAGTCGGCTCCGCGGTGGGGGTTGGCGTCGGCGTGGGCTCGGCGGTGGGGGTTGGCGTCGGCGTGGGCTCGACGGCATCCCATGCCAGCGCGTACGCGGCGTGGCCGATCGCCGGCGCGAAGATGTCGACCGAGTCGCGGTTGACGTTCGCGAGGGTGTCATTCACTGTGTGATAGTTGCGGTCCATGAAGACCCCGGCGGTGCCGCCGAACAGCTGCACCTGCTCTTCGGTCTTGATGTCGTCCGCACCCGAGAACAGACCGCCCGCGGGAATGCCGTTCTCGATGAACGCCTGGTAGTCGCTGCGGCCCGAATACTCGGTGTCGATCCACGGCTGGTCGATCGCGTCGAAGTAGTCGGTGTAGATGCTCTCGAGCTCGACCGATCCGTCCGGAATGGCGACGGGTGCCTCGAAGGTCGACTGGTCGGCGTCGTAGACGCCCACGGTGAAGTTCTCCGACCCGATCATGTCGTAGTTGAGGTACGCCGAGATGCGCGCGAGCTCGGCCGGGTCTTCCGCGACGAGCTGATCGACGTACGCCCAGGAGCCGAGCAGGCCGATCTCCTCTGCGCCCCACAGCGCGAGACGGATGCGCTTGTCGTTCGGGACCTCGGATGCCGCGATCTTCTCGGCCAGGGCGAGGATCGCCGCGGAGCCCGAGGCGTTGTCGTTGACGCCCGGGCCCTCGGAGACGCCGTCGAGGTGCGCGCCGATGACGATGGTGTCGTCGGGGTCGCCGACCTTCGTGTCGGCGATGATGTTGAAGGTCTTGCCGACGAGGAACTCCTTCTCGATCACGGCGGTGCCCTCGACGGGTGAGTCCGCAGGAGCGGCGGTGATGAGAGCCGCCAGCGTCTCACCGCTGGCCTGCGGCAGGGTCGCCGCCGGCGAGTCCTCCGTGTTGCGCGGACCCGAGGAGACGTTGGTGAGCTGGTCCTGCGGCGTGGTGCCTTCGCCCGCGGGGCGGGCGTTGTTGTAGACGAAGACGGCGCCGGCGCCGGCGGCGGTGGCGTTGTCGATCTTGGCCTCGAAGGTGCAGACGCCGCGCTGCACGAGCACGATCGCGCCGGCCGGGACGGCCGCGAAGTCGGTCGGCTCGCAGCCGAGACGCAGACCGTCGGCGCCGGCCGCGGGCAGTGCGAGGGCTGCGGTGTACTCGTCGTCGAGCCCCTCGCTGGTGTCGAAATGCGAGCCCTCGTACGTGGTGCCTGCGACAGTCAGCGATGCTTCGCCGAACTCGGAGTAGGGCACGTCGAACTCGTCGCGCGTGACCGTGAAGGCTCCGGTCGCCTCGAGCACCTCCTCGGCATACTCGGCGGCGGCCTCGTAACCCGGCGCGTTCCACGCGCGGTAGCCCTGACCCGCGAACGACTCGCTGATCTCCGAGATCTCGGTCAGGTGGCTCATGACGTCGGCGCCGGTCAGGCCGAGGTCGTTCGGAGCCTCGCCGGGTGCGACCGCGGCGGTGGCGGCGGGCGCGAGCATCAGCGTCCCGCCGACGAGGGCGGTCGTGGCGACGACGGCGGAGAGCCGACGGGCGCGCACGGGCGGGGAGTGGGGGGTGTTTCGGGGCACGGTGAAGGCACCTCTCTGCGGGCGTCGACGCCCGCATCATCCAGGGGGGAATGACGCGCTCACCCGAGGAGGCGAGCACGCGTCGATTCTTACCGGAAGACCCTCGATTCGCCATCGATCTCCGGAATGTTTACGGCGCGGAAACCTTCGTCGGCCATTCCCAGCCGTATCCACCGGCGTGACGTCCGGAGAGTTTCCTCACCGCGCCCGCGGCACGTACCGCGGTACCCACCGGACGAAACCCACCGCGCCCAAGACCGCGATGACACCCATGGCGCCCACTCCGACCGAGATCGACACCGCCGCGGTGAGGGCCGAGACGATCAGCGGCGCGACCGCACCCCCGCCGTCGGTGAGGGTGCGCCACGACCCGAGGAACGCCGCCGGGTCGTTCGGCGGAGCGATATCCGCTCCGAGGGTGAGCAGGATGCCGCTGGACAGGCCGTTGCCCACCCCCAGCACGGCCGCGAACAGGGAGTACCACATCGCCGCGGAGGCGAGATCGTGCGTGAACGACAACGCGAAGAACCCCGCGCCCATGAGGATCATCGCCGGCAGAGCCGCCCACAGGCGCCCGAAGCGGTCCATCACCTGGCCACTGGCGTAGAAGAGGGCGAAGTCGATCGCCCCCGACACGCCGACGACGACCGCGATCGTGCCGGCGTCGAGGCCGAGCGACACGCCCCACAGCGGCAGCACGACCTGGCGGGCCGAGCGCACGGCCGACAGCGATGCCGCGGCCAGACCCAGGCGCGCGAGCACACCGCGGTAACGCCACATCGTCCGGAAGACGCCGGCACGTTCGATAGTGGGGATCGCGCCGGTGACGGGCTCGCCGCTGTCTTCGGCGTCGGCCGTCGCGTCGGGCTCGCGACGGGTGGGGGAGCCGGCGCCCACCGGCACGGCCTTCTCGGGGTCGGGGCCGAAGAACACGAGCAGGATGGTCGCGACCTGGCAGACGGCGAAGAAGACGACGGATGCCGCTTCGTCGCCGAAGACGGTCAGCAGTGCCGCGGAGATGAACGGCCCGACGAACATCCCCAGGCGGAACGTGCCGCCCAGCAGTGACAGTGCTCGCGCGCGGAAGTGCAGGGGCACGCGCGTGGTCATGAACGAGTGGCGGGCGAGCGCGAACGATGCGGCGCAGAATCCGATGAGGAAGACGGCCGCCGTGAAGATCAGCAACGAGGGAGCGAACACGATCCCCACGAGCCCGGCCAGCACGACGATTCCGGCGGTGCCCATGGTGAGGCGCTCGCCGAAGCGGGCGACGGCCCATCCGGCGGGGATGTTGCCGCACAGCTGCCCCACGACGAGGGCAGCGGCCACCAGTGCGGCAAGGGCGACATCGGCGCCGAGGCGGTCGGCGATGACGGGGATGAGGGGGATGACGGCACCCTCGCCCAGCGAGAACAACAGCGTGGGGCCGTAGATCATCGGGGCGAAGCGCACCAGCACGTTCCGGGGAGAGTCGGCTGTCACCGTCTCCACGATAGGCTTGATCGCAAATGCTCGAACTCGATTTGACCGCCGACATCCAGGCGCTGCGCTCGACCTTCGCCGATATCCAGGCCGTGGTCGACGTCGACGCACTCACCGCTGACATCGACCGCCTGAGCGAAGAGGCGGGTGCCCCCGACCTCTGGGACGACGTCGACAACGCGCAGAAGGTGACCAGCCGTCTCAGCCACCGCCAGGCTGAGCTCAAGCGCATCACCGAGATCGAGCAGCGTCTCGATGACCTCGAGGTGCTCGTCGAGCTCGCGATCGAGATGGACGACGAAGACTCCGCCGACGAGGCCCGCCGCGAACTCGCGTCGCTGAAAGAGGTCATCGGCCAGCTCGAGGTGCAGACGCTCCTCGACGGCGAGTACGACGCGCGCTCCGCGGTCGTGACCATCCGCTCCGGCGCCGGCGGCGACGACGCCACCGACTTCGCCGAGATGCTGCTGCGCATGTACCTGCGCTGGTGCGAGCGTCACAAGTACCCCGCCAAGGTCATGGACATGTCGTACGCCGAGGGCGCTGGCATCAAGTCGGCCACCTTCGAGGTCGACGTGCCCTACGCCTACGGCACGCTCTCGGTCGAGGCGGGCACGCACCGCCTCGCGCGCATCAGCCCCTTCGGCGGCGCCGACAAGCGCCAGACGAGCTTCGCTGCGGTCGAGGTCATTCCGGTGATGGAAGAGGCCGTCGAGGTCGACGTGCCCGAGGGTGACATCCGCGTCGACGTCTTCCGTTCCTCGGGGCCCGGTGGTCAGTCGGTCAACACGACCGACTCCGCCGTTCGCATCACCCACATCCCCACCGGTCTCGTCGTGTCGATGCAGAACGAGAAGTCGCAGATCCAGAACCGCGCGGCTGCCATGCGCGTGCTGCAGACCCGTCTGCTCCTGCTCAAGCGCGAAGAAGAGGCGGCCAAGAAGAAAGAGCTCGCGGGCACCATCACCGCCAGCTGGGGCGACCAGATGCGCTCGTACTTCCTCTACGGCCAGCAGCTCGTGAAAGACCTCCGCACCGGTTACGAGGTCGGAAACCCCGCGGTCGTCTTCGACGGTGACCTCGACGGTCTGATCGCGGCCGGCATCCGGTGGCGCAAGCGCAAAGACGACGACGACTGACGCGTCTGCCGTCTCGCGAGAAGCCCTGTGGATGCCGGCACACCGGCATCCACAGGGCTTTCTCCGTTTCCGGACACGGCGCGTCTCAAGGGTGTGCTCAGATGCCGCGTCTAGGCTCGTCGAGCCATGATCCGGTTCGAGAACGTCACCAAGCGGTATCGCGGCACCGCGAAGCCCGCCCTGAACGCCGTCGACTTCGAAGTGCTCCGCGGTGAGTTCGTCTTCCTCGTCGGCGCGTCGGGGTCGGGCAAATCGTCGTGCCTGCAGCTCATCCTGCGGGCGGAGACCCCCAGTGAGGGGCGCGTCGTCGTGCTCGGCCGCGACCTGCGCACCCTGTCCAACCGCAAGGTGCCCTACTTCCGTCGCGAGATCGGCTCGGTGTTCCAGGACTTCCGCCTGCTGCCGAACAAGACCGTCTTCCAGAACGTCGCCTTCACGCTGCAGGTGACCGGCTCGTCGCGGGGCTTCATCCAGCAGGCCGTGCCCGAGGTGCTCGCGCTCGTCGGCCTCGACGGCAAAGAGAAGCGCCTGCCGCACGAGCTGTCGGGTGGGGAGCAGCAGCGCGTCGCGATCGCGCGCGCACTCGTCAACCGCCCCCAGGTGCTGCTCGCCGACGAGCCGACCGGAAACCTCGACCCGGGTACCTCGACCGACATCATGCGCCTGCTCGCGCGCATCAACGCCGGCGGCACCACCGTCGTCATGGCGACGCACGAGGCGGGCTTCGTCGACCAGATGCAGCGACGCGTGATCGAGCTGCGCGGCGGCGAGCTGGTGCGCGACGAGCGCGGCGGCGGCTACGGCGACACCACCAGCATCCCGCGTCTGACGCCCGAGGTCGAGAAGGGCGCGGCAGCCGTCGCCGCCCTCACGGCCGTGCTCGAGGTGCAGCGCGAGGGTCACCGGTCTCACCGGCCCGGTCGAGCCGCTCCCGCAGACGGATGCCGCGCCCGCACCCCGGGCGGAGTCGTCATCGGATGCCGCGGCGTCCGCTCCCGCGGCATCGGCCCCTGCGGCGTCCGCTCCCGCGGCGTCGGCCCCCGCGGCATCCGCCCCCGCGGTGCCCGTCGCGGCGGATTCCGGCGACGAGCCTCCGCGCCCGCTCCGCGAGCCCGGGACGAACACCGGTTTCATCCCGGTCACGACCCCCGACGTCGATGAGCTCGGCCTGGCCGACCGGCTGGGGCTCGGCAAGAAGACAGACCGCAGCGACGAAGTGGGACCCACGACATGAGGCTCGGACTCATCCTGTCGGAGGCCTTCACGGGCCTGCGCCGCAACGCGTCGATGGTGATCTCCGTCATCCTCGTCACCTTCGTGTCGCTGACCTTTGTCGGCGCGGCGATGCTCATGCAGATGCAGATCGGCAAGATGCAGTCGTACTGGGCCGACCGGGCCCAGGTGGCGGTGTCGATGTGCGCGACGGTGTCCGACGTCGACACCTGTCAGGCCGGCCAGGCCGCGACCCAGGACCAGATCGACGCCGTCGAGGCCAAGCTCGACGGACCCGCTCTCGCCCCGCTGATCCGTGACTACACGTACGCGACCAGTGAGCAGGTGTTCGAGAACGCCAAAGGACTGCTTCCCGAAGACATCCTCGGCGTGGTCACCGCCGACCAGTTCAACGCCACCTTCAGCATCAACCTCGTCGACCAGAGCCAGTCCGACGTCATCATCGAGGCCTTCAGCGGTCAGACCGGTGTCGAAGACGTCACCGATCAGCTGCAGTACCTCGAACCGCTGTTCCAAGCACTGACGGTGGCGACCTACGTGGCCGTCGGCATCGCTGCCCTGATGCTCATCGCTGCGGTGCTGCTGATCGCCACGACGATCCGGCTGTCGGCCTTCGCCCGCCGCCGAGAGCTCGGCATCATGCGCCTGGTGGGGGCCTCGAACCGCTTCATCCAGACACCGTTCGTGGTGGAGGGTGTGATCGCCGCGCTCGTCGGCTCGGCGCTCGCGAGCGTCGCCGTGTGGGCGATCGTGGGTGTCGGCGTCGATCAGTACCTGCGTGATCGCGTCGGATTCATCACGTCGTGGGTCGGCATCGGCGATGTGGCCATCGTCATCCCCACGATCGTCGTCGTGGGCGTCGTCCTGGCCGCCTTGAGCGCCAGCTTCGCCATCCGACGGTGGCTCCGCGCCTGATCGACCGGCGCCCCGTGACAAGCCGGCCTCGGGTGTGGGGTAATCTGTAAGGCTCCGTGTGCCCATGATCATGAGGAGGTGGCACCATGCCTCGTGAGCAGGGTGAGAAGCTCATCGCGTCGAACAAGAAGGCGCGTCACGACTACGCCATCGAGAAGACCTACGAGGCCGGTCTGATCCTGACCGGCACCGAGGTGAAGTCCCTGCGCCAGGGGCGCGCGAACCTCACCGACGGCTACGCGTACATCGACGGCGGCCAGGCGTATCTCGATGCCGTGCACATCCCCGAGTACTCGCAGGGGCACTGGACCAACCACTCCGCGAAGCGCACGCGCAAGCTGCTCCTGCACAAAGACGAGATCATCAAGCTCTCGCATGCCGTGTCGGCGGGCGGGTACACGCTCGTTCCGCTGCGGCTGTACTTCCTCGACGGGCGGGCGAAGGTCGAGATCGCGGTGGCCAAGGGCAAGCGCGAGTTCGAGAAGCGCCAGACGATCCGCGAGCGCGAAGATAAGCGCGAGGCCGAGCGGGCGATGCGCACGAAGAACCGCCTGGGCGAGTAGACCCGTCTCGGCTCGCCGCAGATCGCCACGACTTCGTCGGGCGATTTCGGTGGGGCGCCCGATCGACGTCGCGTCACTCGGCGCGGAAGCGCCCCTCCACCACCGACGTCACGACGATCTCGGGCGGCTGCAGGCTGAACGACGGCCCGCTGCCGCTCGCGGCCATCAGGCGCGCGCCCATCGGCGCCGGGGCCTCCGGACGAGCGCCGAGCAGCCCGGCGTCGGCGATCTCGACGGCGGAGACGGATGCCAGCCCCAGTGCGTCCGCGTACGCGGCGGCGCGTTCGACGGCCACGTGCACCGCCTCGGCGGCGACCTCGCGCTCGACGCGCGCGCGGGTGTCGGGGGAGAGGCGCCACTCGACGGCCGTGACCTGCACGTCGTCGGACTCGGCGACATCGCCCAGCCACCACGACAGCGCGCCGGCATCGGTGAAGGTCGCCGACACCTCGACGCTGGCGTGGTGAACGAGGGGGAGCTGGACGCCCTCGGAGTTCCACGGTCTGTCCGACCACACCGATACGCGCGCGCTCGACCACTCCGACACCTCGCCGGAACGCAGGTGCGCTACCAGGCCGTCCTGCACGGTCGATGCGCGTTCCTGCGCTTGTTCGACGACGGGCCCGCGGGCGGGGCCGTCGGTGGAGACGGTGACACGCACGGCCGCCTCTTCCGCGCGCACGCGGGCGTTGCTCTCGCCTCGGACGGTGATGACGACGTCGCTCATGCGGTGAGCCTACGGGAGGTGGGCGCCGGGCCGCCCCTGCGCCCGTCGACCGCCATGCGGGGCTCGGTCATCCCCGGACGGTGGGTGGGGGCCGCGAGCGTCGTCTGTGGAGCCGGCTCGGTGGTCGGCCGGCGCGCGGGAATGTCTGCGTCTCGCGATCCGTTGTAGACTGTGATGCTCGGGTGCTTCGGTTCCCGGCGTGGTAACTCAACAGTGTGACAACGGCCGCTCCTTCACGGAGTTCCCGGGGCTGATCGGTTTCGACAGCGCCTGCGAACCCGCGAGAAGCGGGCCGAGGATGTGGGGTTATCTCGTAAACGCTCCCTGCAAAACAATAAGTGCCGATGCTAAGCGCACTGACTTCGCCCTCGCTGCCTAAGCGAGCCCGATAGTCCGTCAGACCGTGTGTGACCCCGCCACGGATCCTGGCGTCATTTAGGGGTCTTGCTGCGTGACGGCGTCTGGACGTCACGCGGGACTTTTCCCAGGCTGGGCTCGTCGACTTAGGTGTCTGTGACAAAGGTCGGAGCCGAGCAGAACGTCTGCACAGACTGCGCCCGGAGAAAACGCGGAGACCCAGCGTTGGACGGGGGTTCGATTCCCCCCAGCTCCACGAGCCGTTGTCACGATCGAGTTTCACGAAGAAGCCCCCGCGCCCGCCCGTTTCGGCGGGCGCGGGGGCTTCTTGCGTCGGTGGCTCGTCAGCCGGCGCTGCGGGTGTGGATGTCGCTCTCGCCCGCCACGCCGTTCAGCTCGAGGTAGATGCGTCCTTCGGTGCGGGTGAGGGTGGCGGTGCTGCGTCGCTCGATGCTGTCGGCGAGGCGCTCGACGAAACCGGGGTCGAAGCTGTGCAGCAGCACGTCATCGGCGCGGTGGATGCGCTTGCCGGCCCAGGGGGCCGCGACCTTGTCGGGGTCGCGGTGCGTGTAGACCGCGACCCTCTCGGCCTTCATGCTGCCGGTGTGCAGGCGGGCGGCATCCGGAGCTCCGACCTCGATCCACGCGACGAGGGCGCCGGTGAGGTCGGTGACCATCACGGCGGGCTCGTCGGTGGCGGCGACGCCCTCGCTGAAGCCGATGCCCTCCTCGAACTCGAGGCAGTAGGCCAGCACGCGCGTGAGCATGTACGGGGCGGTCTCGGACGGATGCCGGGCGACGCGCAGCTGCAGCTCGTCGTAGACGCCGCGATCGACGTCGGAGAGCTGCACCGTGAACGTGTGAATGGTCGAGCCGATAGCCACGAGGGTCGAGCCTACGCGAGCGGCGCCGAGACGGCGGGCTCCGCGCCGTCTAGGGTCGGGTCATGCCTGACCCTCGCGCGCTCCGCATCGACGTCGGCCCCTTCCATCTCGCGCCCACGCCCGAGGCGACGACCTGGACGGCCGCACCGCGCTCCGCCCCCGGGGGCCGGGCGCCCGTGGCCGGCGGGTCGGAGACGTCTCCGCCGGAGATCACGGCAGCCTGGAACGACTGGGTCGTCTTCGCGCAGAAGGTGCTGCGCGCCGACGAACTGTGGCGGGCGAGCGAGGCGCGCGGTGACGCGTGGGACGAGGGGTTCGCCGCAGCGCGCGATGCGGCGGCGGTTAACCCGTACCGGTGACGCCCGCCGCTAGCGCGGAGCGTCGACGAGAATCAGGCTCTGGCGCGTGTCGGCCAGCTTCACCCACCCGTCGCCGAACAGGTAGGTCAGGCCATAACCGTCGACGCCGCGCCCGCCCAGCCACTCCGGGTTCTCGGTGACATACGTTCCGTCGGCGTCGACCTCGACCTGCCAGCCCGACGCGACGAGCTCGTCGCGCGCCGTCTTCGCGGCGGCCTCGTCGATCGGTGCCCACCCGAAGATCTGCACGCGGTCGGACGCGATCTTCTCGTCACCCCACTTGCACTGGATGCCGTCGTCGAGGGTGGTCGCGCCGATGCGGAACGGCTCTTCTTGACTGACCCAGCCGAGGCTCGTGAAGTCGTCGGCCGTGGCCTGGGGAATGATGTTCTCGCACGTCGGGTCGGGCGTTTCCGACGCGGGCGTCGCCGTGGTCGGGGGCGGCGCGATCGTCGGACCCGCGGCTGACTCCGCGACGCTGGGCGCCGCATCGGGGGTCGCCGCGGTGCAGGCGGTCGAGACGGCGCCGGTGAGAACGACAGCGGCCGCAGCGAACACCACGCGCCGACGCGCCCCCATCATCGGCCGGCCCCGTCGCGCAGGACGGCCGAGAAGGCCTCGTGAAGAATGCCGTTGGTCGCGAACGACGAGCCCGCGTCGAGCCGGTCGGAGCCGTCGAAGGCGGTGAACCGCCCGCCGGCCTCGCGCACGATGGGCGCGATCGCGGCGATGTCGTACTCTTTCACGTCGAATTCGGCGACCAGCTCCAGCCGACCCTCGGCGAGCCACATGTACGGCAGGGCGTCGCCGTAGGCGCGATCCCGCCAGACCGCACGCGTGAGGTTCTCGAGCGCAGGGAGGAGTCCTGCGTCGTCCCACTGCTCGATGCTCTGGAAGCTGATGCTCGCGGCGCCGATCTCGTCGACGCCCGATACCCGGATGCCACGCGTCTCGCCCGACGCGGTCGAGGTCCAGGCCCCGTGGCCCACGGCGGCCCACCAGCGGCGCCCGATGGCGGGCTGACTGACCACGCCCACCTGCGGCACACCGTCGACGGTGAGGGCGATGAGCGTCGCCCAGACCGGGATGCCGCGCATGTAGTTGTGCGTGCCATCGATGGGGTCGATCACCCACCGCCGTGTCGTGTGGCCCGACGCGCCGAATTCTTCGCCGAGTACCGCATCGTCGGGTCGCTCGGCGTCGAGGACCTGCCGGATCGCGCGCTCGGTCGCGAGGTCGGCCTCGGTGACGTGCGTGCGGTCGGGTTTGGTGGCGACGCGGAGGTCTGCGGCGTCGAAGCGCTGCATCGACACGGCGTCGGCGGCATCGGCCAGGCGAAGGGCGAGGGCGAGGTCGTCGGTGAGCGTCGGCGCGGGCGCTTCGAGAGGGGGCACGGCTCAAGGATAACGGTCGATCCGCGGCCGATTTGGTGTGCCCGCGTCATGCCTGGTAACGTAATCCCTCGGTTCGGAACGCAAGTTTCGGGCCGAAACGGAACGCACCTCTAGCTCAATCGGCAGAGCAACTGACTCTTAATCAGTGGGTTCTGGGTTCGAGTCCCAGGGGGTGCACCACCACCGAAGATCCCCTCCACGGCCCTGGCCGGGAGGGGATCTTCGCTTTTCTCCGATCTCATCGCATCGGTCACCCGGGCCGATCTTCTCGGTCACCCGTCAGCATGGACGCGTGGCGCGCACCCCCTGGCTCGGGACGTGCTGGTCGAGCGGGTGGGGCAGACGCGCTCGACACCGTGACAGACGCTTCGCGCGGGTTCTCGGCAGAAGATTTTGGAGCAGAAAGAGGCGCGGTGTCCAGGATGAAATTCTGACGCCGTTCCCAAAGGGTGTGCGGGCCCCACGACGCGGAAGGGTCCGGTTCCTCTTCGCGCGGTCGTACGCTCGGCGAAGTCGCCCGTGTTCTCGCGGGTTTTCCCCGTTCCGTGCGCGATCGAACGCGCCCGCGCGTCTGATTCGTGCGGTCTTCGCGGTCCATTATTAATCGCCCCGTAATAGGCCGGGGTATATGGTCGACTTTGCTGCCCCTGCAGCGGTCCTGGCATTCACACCCGCCGCGGGGCGTACACAAAACAATGCGCACCCGAGCACAAGCCGAAAGCACAATGCGCCCATGGAACCCAACGCCGTCTCCGGTGTTTCGTCCCGTTCGTCCGCCCCTCGCCGGCGCACGATGCTCCTCACGACTCTCCTCACCGCCGCCGCGCTCGTCGCCGGCAGTGCCACCCCCAGCGTCGCCGCGGTGACCGCCCCCGTCGGCGTTCACCCCGACGGCACCCGGCCGCAGGTTCTCGCGATGCCCGTCCCGGGGCCCCTCGAGGTCGGGTTCACCTTCAAGCCCGCCGAGTCAGGCACCCTGTCGGGCGTGCGCTTCTACCAGAACGCGTCGAACTCCGGCGTGGTCAGCGCGTCGGTGTGGTCGTCGACCGGGGTGCTGCTCGCGCAGGCGCCGGTGAACCCCGCCGCGGCCGTCGGGTGGCGAACCGTTCCGATCGAGCTCGACCTCGACGCCGATGTCACCTACACCGTCAGCGTGCTCGACAACGACGGACGCATCCCCGCCATCGAGAACTTCTTCGCCGAGCCGAAGACCACCAATGGAATCGTCACGGCTGCGAAGGCAGGCGTGTACAAGTCTTCGGCCGGATTCCCCACCATCGGCCAGACCTCCAGCGGCCTCGTCGACGTCGCCTTCACGGCCAACCCCGATCTCGAGTCGGGCTCCGAGCCGAGCGAGCCCGAGCCCACGGATCCGGTGACGGCTGCGCCCACGCCGGACCCCGCGGGACCCGTGAGCGCCGTGGGCCCCGACGGCACCCACTGGCCCGAGAACACGCCCCGTGCCGACGCCGCGCGCGTCGTCAACGTCAAACCGACTTGGTCCGCGATCGCAGCGGCGATCACCGCCGAGTCGAAGACCTCTGACGACGTCGTGATCTGCGTTGCGCCGGGCACCATCACCGGCGGCAATGGTGCCGGCTCCAGCGCGAAGGGCGTCTTGCAGGACATCGGCAACGCGTCGCGCACCTCTCGCATCCTCGTCAGCGCGTGCGCCGGCGTCGGCACGGTGAAGACGGCCGGCGACAAGGGCATCGCTTTCGTCGGAGTCCGGGGCGTGTCGATCGTCGGCATCGACATGGGCTCGACGTCGGTGATGCTCCGCAACGTCGAGGCGTTCGGTTTCGGATACACCACCGTCGGCACTCTGCTGGTGACCGCCAACGGCGGTCGCGGCGTGCAGAACGCCGACGTGGTCGAGGTCGTCGCCGGAGCCGAAGCGGTGACGGGCGTCGGGTACGACCGCATGGAGGTGAAGTCGGCGGACGGCTACAGCGTCAACGATCTGAGCTTCTCGGGGCTCTACGCCGCGCCGCACTACAAAGAGCGCGGTTCCAATGCGCACACCGACACGATCCAGTTCGTCACCACGACCGGTAGCGGCACGATCACGAACGTCCTCCTCGAGGATTCCGCGATCTTCCAGTCGTCGAACCAGGGCATCATCGCCGGAAGCAACAGCGGCGGAGAGATGCGCAACACCCTCGTCGTCGGCGGCAAGACGAGCCAGCTTCGCTACCCGGTGTACGAGGGCGGCCAGCCCATCGTCGCCGCCAACTCGCTGCACGGCACCTGGTCGAACCTGGCGGTGGAGACGTCCACCGTCGCGGGCAGCGTCTCGTCGTCGTACTCGTTCTCGACGGTGGAGGCCTCGGCGAGCACGAAGGGCGATCGCGGCTTCAGCAAGCTGGTGCCCTTGACCCTCGCCGACCTGGACGAGATGGCGCCCGTCCCCACGGCCGAGCGTCTGGCCGCCATCTGGGGCTGACTCACCGAAACCACCGAGGCGCCGGAGGCCGCACGTGATCGACGTGTCGGCATCCGGCGCCTCGGTCGTTCGCGGTGCGGCGCGGTCAATGGCTGCGTCTCACGCCGCGTCTCCGACCAGAACGGCGGCGCCCTCGTCGGCGGCATCCGGGTGCGCGCCGTCGATGTGGGCGAGCGTGCGGCGCCCGAACAGAATGCAGGCGCCGGCGATGACGACGGCTCCCGCGGCGACGACATACGGCACGCCCGCGTTGTAGGTGTGCCACAGCAGAGCGGCGAGCGGGGGAGCGACCGCGCCCCCGAGGAAGCGCACGGCCGAGTACGCCGACGACGCCACCGACCGGGGGAGGTCGGTCGCCTCCATGACGGCCTCGGTGAGGGCCGTGTTGACGACGCCGAGCACGAGACCCCCCACGACGATGCAGGCCACCAGCGCCGGAGCCGATGCCACGACGAATGCCGCCACGAGCAGATCGAGGGCGAGCAACGGCAGCGCGATCAGCAGAACGGTGGTCAGCCGCAGCCGCCGCAGCAGGATGGGGGCCACCCACACACTCGTGACGGCGAGCCCGACGCCCCAGCCGAAGAACGTCAGCCCGATGCCCATCGCACCGAAGCCGAGCGGGAACGGCGAGAACGCCAGCAGGGTGAAGAAGCCGATGTTGTAGAACAGCGCGGTCGCGGCGAGGATCGCGAGCGCCGGACGCCCGAGCGCGCGGAACGGCGCGCTGAACGCGAGCGGCGTGCGCTCGGGCGAGGGTCCGCGCAGCAGCACCGTCACCGCGACGAAGGCGATGGCCATGAGGGCGACGACGCCGAAGAACGGGCCGCGCCAGCTCATCTCACCCAGGATGCCGCCGAGCAGCGGCCCGATGGCGATGCCGAGGCCCAGAGCGGCTTCGTAGAGGATGATGGCCGCCGAACTGCCACCGGACGCCGCCCCCACGATCGTGGCGAGGGCGGTGGAGATGAAGAGGGCGTTGCCCAGGCCCCATCCGGCGCGGAAGCCGATGATCGCGTCGACGCTGCCGCTGAGGGCGCACAGCAGCGAGAAGACGACGATCAGCGCGAGGCCCACCAGCAGCGTCGCCTTCGCGCCGATGCGGCTCGAGATCCAGCTGGTGACGAGCATGGCCAGGCCGGTGACGACGAGATAGCTGGTGAAGAGCAGCTCGGTCTCGACGGGGCTCGCCTCGAGCGACTCGGCGATGGCGGGCAGGATCGGGTCGACGAGCCCGATGCCCATGAAGGCCACGACGCACGCGAAGGCGACGGCCCACACCTGCGCGGGCTGCTTCCAGATCCGGGATGCCGCGGGCGCCTCCTGCCGCGTGGCGGCCGGGCCCGTGACGGGGGCGGTGTCGGTGCTCACCGGACGACCTCCTTCTTCTCGCGTGACGTGTCGAGGGTGGCGACGGGCACCAGCCCGACGCGCAGCGACAGCGCGGACGCCGCGACGCCGACGGCATCCCATTCCGCCTCCGACAGATCGGCGACGTGCGGAGCCAGCGCCGCGCGGAACTGCTCGAACCACACGGCGAGCGCCTCGAGACCGCGGGCGGTGGCGCGCACGACGCTGACGCGCGAATCCGTCGGGTGCGCGGCGCGCTCGACCAGACCCGCGGCATCCATCTGGTGCACGAGGCGGGTCATGCCGGGCTGCGTCACCCGGCTGAGGGTGGCCAGGTCGCCGAGACGCTGCGGTCCGTGGTCGCGCAGCAGCGTCAGGGTGCGCCACTGCGCGGCGGGGGCGTCGTTATGGGTGTCGAGGGCCGCGATGCGCGTGAGGGCGTGCACCGCGAGCAGGAGTGTCTGCAGATCGTCGTCGCGGGTCATGACGTAAACCATACCGCAGGTATATACCGGAGGTATCTAATCGACGCAGATCAGCGGGCGGCGATGCGTGTCGAGAGCTGGTGCGCGTGGGCGAGCAGGATGCGCCCCAGCTCCGCGAGCCGCTCGCCGCCGAAGCGGAACTCCACCCCGGTGAGGCTCAGCGCCCACTGCGGGTCGCCGGACCGCGTGAACACCGCGGCACCGACACCCCAGCTGCCCTCGACGATCAGGCCCGGGTTCACGGCGTAGCCGCGGGCCATCGTGTCGGCGATGCGTGTGCGCAGACGTGCGGGGGAGTGCGACGCGCCCCAGCGGTCGGCGAGCTCGGGGTGCCGATCCAGGTAGGCGTCCACATCCTGGGGCGGGAGGAACGCCAGGATCGCCAATCCCGCCGACGCGACGCCGAGCGGGAACCGCACCCCCTCCGACAGCACGAACGAGCGGATGGGGAAGCTGCCGTCTTCGCGCAGGAGGCACACCGTCTCGTCACCCCGCCTGACCGAGAGGAATGCGCTCTCCTCCGTGCGCACAGCGAGAGAGCGCACGATGTCGCGGGCGACGGCGGTGACGTCGAACCGGGATGCCGCGACGCTGCCCATCAGAAAGAGCTCGGGCCCCGGGAGCCAGTGCCCGGTCGTGTCGTCGCGATCGACGAGCCCCTCGATTCGCAGCGCGTTGAGCAGGCGGTGGGCGGTGGGGCGGGTCAGGTCGGCGTCGTGCGCCAGGTCGCCGACGGTCGCGCCCGCGTCGCCGGCCGCGGTGACGAGTCGGAGCAGGTGCGCGGCACGCGCGATGACCTGGGCGCCCGGGACGGTGCTCCGCGGGCCCCGCGTATCGGGGTTGTCCACGATGTGGACGGTACGCCGCGTGGCATCCACATCGCAAGAACTCGCTCGATGCGGCGGCGGCGGCGAACGCAGCATGGGAACACGCTGTTCGAAGGAGTGCGCGTGATCGACAAGACCTGGCCGACAGCAGCCGACGCCGTCGCCGACATCCCCGACGGGGCCTCGCTCGCCGTCGGAGGGTTCGGCCTGTCCGGCAACCCCATCGCGCTCATCGAGGCGCTCCTCGCCCAGGGCACGCGCGACCTCTCGGTCGTGTCGAACAACTGCGGCGTCGACGACTGGGGGCTCGGCATCCTGCTTGGAGCCGGTCGCATCCGCAAGATGACGTCGTCGTACGTGGGCGAGAACAAGGAGTTCGAGCGGCGGTTCCTGTCGGGGGAACTCGAGCTCGAGCTCACCCCCCAGGGCACCCTCGCGGAGAAGCTGCGCGCCGGCGGAGCGGGGATCGCCGCCTTCTACACGCGGACCGGCGTGGGCACGCAGGTCGCCGAGGGCGGTCTGCCGCGGCGCTACGACGGCTCCGGCGGTATCGCCGTGGCATCCCCGCCCAAAGACGTGCGCACCTTCGCCGTGGGAGGTGAGCCGCGCGACTTCGTGCTGGAGGAGGCCATCACCACCGACTTCGCCCTGGTGCATGCCTACAAGGGGGATCGCCACGGCAACCTCGTCTTCCGCAAGGCCGCGCGCAGCTTCAACCCCCTCGCGGCGATGGCCGGACGTACGTGCATCGTGCAGGTCGAGCACCTCGTCGAACCCGGCGAGATCGACCCGGATGCCGTGCACCTACCGGGCGTCTTCGTGCACCGCATCGTCGAGGTGGGCGCGGTCGACAAGCGCATCGAGAAGCGCACGGTTCGTGCGGCAGTGGTCGCTCCGACCGGCTCAGGGGCCACCGCCGCGACGACGAAGGAGTGGTGACATGCCCCTCACCCGGATCGAGATGGCCGCCCGCGCCGCGCGAGAGCTCGCCGACGGCTCCTATGTCAACCTCGGCATCGGCCTGCCCACCCTCGTGCCGAATCACGTGCCCGAGGGCGTGACCGTCGTGCTGCAGTCCGAGAACGGCATCCTGGGCGTGGGGCCGTACCCGACCGAGGACGCGGTGGACGCCGACCTCATCAACGCCGGCAAAGAGACGGTGACGACGCTCCCGGGAGCGGCGTTCTTCGACTCGGCGCTGAGCTTCGGAATGATCCGCGGCGGCAAGATCGACGCCGCGATTCTCGGGGCCATGCAGGTGTCGGCATCCGGAGACCTGGCGAACTGGATGATCCCGGGGAAGATGGTGAAGGGCCCGGGCGGCGCGATGGACCTCGTGCACGGCGCGGCGCGGGTGATCGTGCTGATGGAGCACGTCGCCAAAGACGGCTCGCCGAAGATCGTCGACGCGTGCTCCCTGCCGCTCACCGGTCGCGGCGTGGTCGACCGCATCATCACCGACCTCGCCGTCATCGATGTGACGCACGATGGACTCGTGCTCGTCGAGCTCGCCCCCGGCGTCAGCGTCGACGAGGTGCGGGATGCCACCGAGCCCGATCTGACCGTGAGACTCACCGAGGAGATCCAGACCGCATGACCGCCCAGAACGACATCGTCATCGTCGCCGCCGCCCGCACCCCGCAGGGACGGCTGAAGGGTCAGCTCGCGCCGCTCACCGCCGTGCAGCTGGGCGCCGCCGCGATCCGCGGAGCGCTCGAGCGCGGCGGCATCCCGGCCGACACGGTCGACGCCGTGCTGGTCGGACAGGTGCTGCAGGCCGGCGCCGGGCAGAACGCCGCGCGCCAGGCGGCGATCGCAGCGGGGATCGGCTGGGACGTGCACGCCGCGACCATCAACAAGGTCTGCCTCTCGGGGCTCACCGCGATCATCGACGCCGCCCGCATGCTGCGCCTCGGAGACGCCACGGTCGTGGTCGCCGCGGGCATGGAGTCGATGACCCGCGCCCCGCACCTGCTCATGAACTCCCGCGAGGGCTACGCCTACGGCTCGGTCGAGGTGCTCGACCACATGGCCTTCGACGGCCTGACCGACGCCTACGACCGCGAGAGCATGGGCGCCTCGACCGAGCGCGCCAACGCCCGGTACGAGGTCACCCGCAAGGCGCAGGATGCCGTGGCCGCCCGCTCACACGAGCGTGCCGCCGCCGCGCAGAGCGCCGGCATCTTCGACGCCGAGATCGTGCCGGTCGAGATCCCGCAGCGAAAGGGCGCCCCGGTCGTCGTGAGCGCCGACGAGGGCATCCGCGCCGACACGACGGTCGAGACCCTTGCGAAGCTGCGGCCGGCCTTCGCCGGGGGCGGGTCGATCACCGCGGGCAACGCCTCGCAGATCTCCGACGGCGCCTCCGCCGTCGTCGTCACCACCCGCGCGGTCGCCGCGCAGCACGGCTGGAACGTGCTCGCCGTCGTCGGCGCCGCGGGCCAGGTCGCCGGCCCCGACAACTCCCTGCACGATCAGCCCGCCCGCGCCATCGCCCGAGCGCTCGAGAAGCAGGGCATCGCGGCATCCGTCCTCGATCACGTCGAGATCAACGAGGCGTTCGGCGCCGTCGTGGCCCGCTCCCAGGCCGCGCTCGGCCTCTCCGACGACGTCGTTAACCCGCACGGCGGCGGCATCGCGATCGGCCACCCCATTGGCGCGTCGGGCAACCGCCTCGTCGTGCACGCCGTGCACGAGCTCGTGCGGCGGGGGAGCGGCACGGCGGCGGTCGCGCTCTGCGGCGGCGGCGGTCAGGGCGACGCGCTGATCCTGACCCGCTGACCCGCGACGGGCGCCCTGCACGGGGCGACGGCGCAGCCCCCGGGCCTGAGGGCGGATGCCGAAGCTTCAGGCCGCCGCGGCCATGCCCCGCGAAAACGACGAACGGATGCCGCGACCTCGAGGCCGCGGCATCCGTTCGCTCGTGTCGTGGGTCAGCGCGCGAGGCGCTTCTTCAGCAGCTTCTGCTGCTTCTTGGCGATGGGGGAGTCGCCGGCGATGACCTTGCCGCGGCGCGCGCGGCGAGTGTCCACCACCGACCCGATGGCGAGCGCGAGGGTGATGCCCCAGCTCAGCCACGCCAACGCCGTGCGCCACGTGAACGGCTCGTCGTTCTTGAGTGCCCGCAGGAGCGTGACGCCGCCGGTGATGGCGCTGAGAAGACCCGTTCCGAAGATGTACTGCCGCATGCACACAAACCTATCGATGCGCGCGTCGACGTGCCGCGCCTTGACACCCGTACGCTTCGTGCGCGACGACGGCGAGACGCCGCGCGCCGCCGGGTGTCATCCGGGGTGGGGCGTTTCCGGCGTCGCCGTCCACCCCCTCGACCGGAAGCGACCCGCTGTTAGCCTGGAAAAGATCCCCGAGGAGGACCTGTGACCCAGGCCGATTTCGTCGTCGTCGCCAACCGCTTGCCCGTCGACCGCACCCCCGATGGAGAGGGCTGGCGGCGCTCGCCGGGCGGTCTCGTCACCGCCCTCGAGCCCGTCATGCGCCGCGCCGAGGGCGCGTGGGTGGGGTGGGCCGGCCAAGCCGACGTCGACGTCGAGCCCTTCGAATTCGACGGCACCCACCTCGTTCCCGTGACGCTCTCCGCCGCCGACGTGCAGCTGTACTACGAGGGCTTCTCGAACGACACGATCTGGCCGCTGTACCACGACGTGATCGCCGCGCCGACGTACAAGCGCGCGTGGTGGGACGCTTACGTCAAGGTGAACAAGCGTTTCGCCGACGCCGCTGCCGACGTCGCCGCCGAGGGCGGCATCGTGTGGGTGCAGGACTACCAGCTGCAGCTCGTGCCGAAGATGCTGCGGGAGCTCCGCCCCGACCTCACCATCGGCTACTTCCACCACATCCCCTTCCCCGCTTACGGCCTCTACGCGCAGCTCCCGTGGCGCAAGCAGGTGCTCGAAGGGCTGCTCGGCGCCGACGTCATCGGCTTCCAGCGGGTGGCGGACGCCGGCAACTTCGCGCGCGCCGTCCGGCGCCAGCTGCGGTACGAGACCAAGGCGAGCGGCATCCTCGTCCCCGACGGCGACGGCGGCACGCGCGTCGCCCTGGCGAAGGCGTTCCCCATCTCGATCGACGCGGAGTCGTACATCGAGCTGGCGCAGAAGCCCGAGATCCAGCAGCGGGCGAAAGAGATCCGCGAGGGCCTGGGCAACCCGCGGAAGATCCTGCTCGGCGTCGACCGTCTCGACTACACAAAGGGCATCCGACACCGCCTGAAGGCATGGGGCGAGCTGCTCGAAGACGGCCGGGCGACCGTCGAAGACGCCACTCTCGTTCAGGTCGCGAGCCCCAGCCGCGAGCGCGTCGACGCCTACGTGCAGTTGCGCGATGAGATCGAGATGACCGTGGGACGCATCAACGGCGACCACGACAGCACGACGCACACCGCGATCCGGTATCTGCACCAGTCGTACCCGCGCGAAGAGATGGTGGCGCTCTTCCTCGCCGCCGACGTGATGCTCGTCACGGCGCTCCGCGACGGCATGAACCTCGTCGCGAAGGAGTATGTCGCCAGCCGCACCGACAACCGCGGCGTCCTGGTGCTGAGCGAGTTCGCCGGAGCCGCCGACGAGATGGGCAGCGCGCTGCTGATCAACCCCCACGACATCGACGGATTGAAGGATGCCATCGTCCGCGCGATCGACATGCCCGCCGCCGAGCAGGGGCGGCGCATGCGGACGCTGCGCAGACGCGTGCGCGAGCACGACGTCGAGGACTGGTCGCGGGGCTTCCTCGACGCCCTGTCGGTGTTCCACGAGCGCTCGTCGAGCGCGGCGGCCGCCGCCGAGGTCGACGCGAGCGATGTCGACGACGACGTGATGGATGCCGAATGACCGCCGCCGACGCCGCGGTCGAAGCCGTCGCCACCACCGACACCCTGCTGGTCGCCCTCGACTTCGACGGCACCCTGTCGCCCCTGGTCGACGAACCGATGACGGCGCGCATGACGCCGGGAGCCCGCGACGTGCTCGACGAGCTCGCCCGGCTCCCGCGCACGGTGGTGGCGCTGGTGTCGGGTCGCTCACTCGGACACCTGCGTGAAATCGCGGAGCACGCCGACGATTCGCCGGTGTGGCTCGCGGGATCGCACGGCGCGCAGTACTGGGTGCCGGGCACGGGCATCGAGGCGACCGCCGACGCGGCTGCCGACCTCGCGCTGCGCGACCGGCTCTTCCGCGAGGCGTCGTCGGCCACGGCCGAGATGGCCGGGGTGTGGATCGAGCCGAAGGAGTACGGACTCGGTGTGCACACGCGCACCGCGGAAGCCGAGGTCGCGAACGCCGCGCGGAGCCTCGTCGACGAGCTGGTCGGGGCCGCCGCGCCCACGTGGCGCCGCCGCACCGGCCACGACATCCTCGAGTTCGCGTTCCGGCACGAGGGCAAGGACTCCGCCATCGCACTGCTGCGCGAGCGCGTGGGCGCATCGGCCGTGCTGTTCGCCGGAGACGACGTCACCGACGAAGACGCGCTGCGCTCGCTCGGGCCGGGAGACCTCGGCATCCGGGTCGGCGGGGGAGAGACGGCGGCCACCCTTCGGGTCGACGACATCGAGGCGTTCGTCGCCGTGCTCGCGGAGGTGGCGCGGCTGCGTCGGGCCCACGGCGGCTGACGTCCGCGACGGCGGGGACGCTGCGACCGTCGCAACCGTCGTCGTTCCCGCCGACCCCTCCTGCACACCGCCATCAATCGGCCGTTCATCGCCCGTTGCGCATCGGCCGTGCCCGCGCGCGCAATAGACTTTCAGGATGCCCGCACCGCACAATCCGAACACCGGCGAGTTCGACATCAAGCCCCGCAGCCGCGTCATCACCGACGGCATCGAAGCCACGACCTCGCGAGGCATGCTCCGCGGCGTCGGCATGGGCGACGACGACTGGGACAAGCCCCAGATCGGCATCGCGTCGAGCTGGAACGAGATCACTCCCTGCAACCTCAGCCTCGACCGCCTCGCGCAGGGCGCGAAAGAGGGCGTGCACTCCGGCGGCGGCTACCCGCTGCAGTTCGGCACCATCTCCGTCTCCGACGGCATCTCGATGGGCCACGAGGGCATGCATTTCTCGCTCGTCTCGCGCGAAGTCATCGCCGACAGCGTCGAGACCGTGATGATGGCCGAGCGCCTCGACGGCTCCGTGCTGCTCGCCGGCTGCGACAAGTCGATCCCCGGCATGCTCATGGCATCCGCCCGCCTCGACCTCTCGAGCGTCTTCCTCTACGCCGGCTCGATCGCCCCGGGCTGGGTCAAGCTCTCCGACGGCACCGAGAAAGAGATCACGATCATCGACTCCTTCGAGGGTGTCGGTGCGTGCCTCGCGGGTCGCATGAGCGAGGCCGACCTCAAGCGCATCGAGTGCTCCTTCGCCCCCGGTGAGGGCGCCTGCGGCGGCATGTACACCGCCAACACCATGGCCTCCGTCGCCGAGGCGCTCGGCCTGAGCCTCCCCGGCTCGGCCGCCCCGCCGTCGGCCGACCGCCGCCGCGACTACTTCGCCCACCGCTCGGGCGAGGCCGTGGTCAACCTGCTGCGCCAGGGCATCACCACGCGTGACATCCTCACCAAAGAGGCGTTCGAGAACGCCATCGCCCTCGCCATGGCACTCGGCGGCTCGACCAACGTCGTGCTGCACCTGCTGGCCATCGCCCGCGAGGCCGAGGTCGAGCTCACGCTCCACGACTTCAACCGCATCGGCGACAAGACGCCGCACGTGGCCGACATGAAGCCGTTCGGTCAGTACGTGATGAACGACGTCGACCGCCACGGTGGCATCCCGGTCGTGCTCAAGGCCATGCTCGACGAGGGCCTGCTGCACGGCGACGCCCTCACCGTCACGGGCAAGACGCTCGCCGAGAACCTCCGCGACCTCGAGCCCGACCCCGTCGACGGCAAGGTCATCCACTCGTTCGACGACCCGATCCACACCACCGGCGGCATCACGATCCTGCACGGCTCGATGGCGCCCGAGGGTGCGGTCGTGAAGTCGGCCGGCTTCACCGGCAACGTCTTCGAGGGCCCCGCCCGTGTGTTCGAGCGCGAGCGTGCCGCCATGGACGCCCTCGAGGCGGGCGAGATCAACGCCGGCGACGTCGTCGTCATCCGGTACGAGGGCCCCAAGGGCGGCCCCGGCATGCGCGAGATGCTCGCCATCACGGCGGCCATCAAGGGCGCGGGCCTCGGAAAAGATGTACTACTCTTGACGGACGGTCGATTCTCAGGCGGCACAACCGGCCTCTGCATCGGCCACATAGCTCCCGAAGCGGTCGACGCAGGTCCGATCGCCTTCGTGCGCGATGGTGATCTGATACGGGTCGATATCGCCGCTCGCAGTCTCGACTTGATCGTCGATGAGGCCGAGCTGAGTTCCCGCCGCGAAGGCTGGGAACCTCTTCCCCCGCGCTATACCCGTGGCGTTCTGGCCAAGTACTCCAAGCTCGTGCGTTCCGCCGCGGAAGGCGCTGTCACGGGCTGACGGCCGTCCCCCTTTCTCACCTTCTTACGGTTCTCGAGGTACTCCTATGTCCATCGATTCCCCCACCGCGGCCGTGCCCCGGCCGCCCGCGCGCACGGCGCCCGCGCCCGTGATGACGGGCGCGCAGGCGGTCGTCCGCTCGCTCGACCTGCTCGGCGTGACCGACGTGTTCGGTCTGCCGGGCGGGGCGATCATGCCCGTCTACGACCCCCTCATGGATGACGAGCACGTGCGCCACATCCTCGTGCGCCACGAGCAGGGCGCCGGCCACGCGGCAGAGGGCTATGCCGCGGCCTCCGGCAAGGTCGGCGTCGCCATCGCGACATCCGGCCCCGGAGCCACGAACCTCGTCACGGCGATCGCCGACGCCTACATGGACTCGGTGCCGCTGGTGTGCATCACCGGTCAGGTGTTCTCCACCCTGATGGGAACCGACGCCTTCCAGGAGGCCGACATCGTCGGCATCACGATGCCGATCACGAAGCACTCGTTCCTGGTCAAGTCGGCGGAGGACATTCCCGGCGCCATCGCCGCCGCATTCGAGATCGCCTCGACCGGTCGTCCCGGCCCCGTGCTCGTCGACATCACCAAAGACGCGCAGCAGGCCGAGGCGGCGTTCGTGTGGCCGCCGAAGATCGACCTGCCCGGCTACCGGCCGGTGACCAAGGCGCACGGCAAGCAGATCCAGGCCGCGGCCCAGCTGCTGGCCACCGCCAAGAAGCCCGTGCTCTACGTGGGTGGCGGCGCGATCCGCTCGAACGCGTCGGCGGAGCTGAAGGTGCTCGCCGAGGCCACGGGCGCGCCCGTCGTGACCACGCTCATGGCGCGCGGGGCCTTCCCCGACTCGCACGAGCAGCACCTCGGCATGCCCGGCATGCACGGCACCGTGCCCGCCGTGCTGGCCTTGCAAGAGAGCGACCTGATCGTCTCGCTCGGCGCTCGCTTCGACGACCGCGTCACCGGCAAGGCGGCGCTGTTCGCGCCGCACGCCCAGGTCGTGCACGTCGACATCGACCCCGCCGAGATCTCCAAGATCCGTACCGCCGACGTGCCGATCGTGGGCGACCTGCGCGAGGTGCTCGTCGACCTGGATGCCGCGTTCCGCGCCGCCGACGCCGAGCACCCGCACGACTACACCGAGTGGTGGACGTATCTGAACGGCCTGCGCGAGGAGTTCCCCCTCGGCTACACGCCGACCACCGACGGCCTGCTCTCGCCGCAGCACGTGATCCAGCGCATCGGCGAGCTGACCGGTCCCGAGGGCGTCTACGCCTCCGGCGTCGGCCAGCACCAGATGTGGGCGGCGCAGTTCATCAAGTACGAGCGTCCCAACGCCTGGCTGAACTCCGGCGGCGCCGGCACCATGGGGTACGCGGTACCCGCGGCCATGGGCGCCAAGGTGGCCCAGCCCGAGCGCGCCGTGTGGGCGATCGACGGCGACGGCTGCTTCCAGATGACCAACCAGGAGCTGGCGACCTGCGTCATCAACGACATCCCGATCAAGGTCGCGATCATCAACAACTCCTCGCTCGGCATGGTGCGCCAGTGGCAGACGCTGTTCTTTGACGGCCGTCACTCCAACACCGACCTGAACACGGGGCACGGCACGCGCCGCATCCCCGACTTCGTCAAGCTCGCCGAGGCCTACGGGTGCCTCGCGATCCGCGTTGAGAAAGAAGACGAGATCGACGCCGCGATCCAGCTCGCGCTCGACACGAACGACCGCCCCGTGGTGATCGACTTCGTCGTGAGCGCCGACGCCATGGTGTGGCCGATGGTGCCGCAGGGCGTCAGCAACAGCTACGTGCAGTACGCGCGCGACCACTCGCCGGCCTTCGCCGAGCAGGAGGACTGAGATGTCTCGTCATGTTCTGAGCCTCCTCGTCGAGGACAAACCGGGTCTGCTCACTCGCGTCGCGGGGCTGTTCGCCCGTCGCGGTTTCAACATCGAGTCGCTCGCCGTGGGCGTCACCGAGGTGCCGGGGCTGTCCCGCATCACGGTCGTCGTCGACGTCGAGGGCCTGCCGCTCGAGCAGGTGACGAAGCAGCTCAACAAGCTGATCAACGTCATCAAGATCGTCGAGCTCGACCCCGCGGCATCCGTGCAGCGCGAGCACGTGCTCGTGAAGGTGCGCGCCGACAACGCCACCCGCTCGAACGTCGTCGAGGTGGTCAATCTGTTCCGTGCCTCGGTGGTCGACTACGCCCCCGATGCCATGGTGATCGAGATCACCGGAGACTCCGGCAAGGTCGGGGCCTTCCTCAAGGCGATCGAGCCGTTCGGCGTGAAGGAGCTCGCGCAGTCGGGCCTGCTCGCCGTGGGTCGCGGCGGCAAGAGCATCACAGAGCGCGTCCTGCGCGGCTGAACCCGGTCGGTCCCTGAGCCCGTCGAAGGGACCGACACCCCGACCCGTCGGTCCCCGAGTCTGTCGAAGGGCCCGACTCCCCGAACTTCACACGTCCCACAACCCCCGGTCCCTTCGACAAGCTCAGGGACCTGACTCAAGGAGAAACATCCTCATGGCAGAGATCTTCTACGACGACGACGCCGACCTCGCGATCATCCAGGGCAAGAAGGTCGCGATCGTCGGCTACGGCTCGCAGGGTCACGCTCACGCGCAGAACCTTCGCGACTCGGGTGTCGAGGTCGTCATCGCGTTGAAGGACGGCTCCAAGTCGGCCGCCAAGGCGCAGGAAGACGGCTTCGATGTCAAGAGCGTCGCCGACGCCGCCGAGTGGGCCGACCTCATCATGATCCTCGCGCCCGACCAGCACCAGCGCTCGATCTACGCCGACTCCATCAAAGACAAGCTGACCGAGGGCAAGACGCTCGCCTTCGCGCACGGCTTCAACATCCGCTTCGGCTACATCGACGCCCCCGAGGGTGTCGACGTCATCCTCGTCGCCCCGAAGGCGCCCGGCCACACCGTGCGTCGCGAGTACGTCGCCGGTCGCGGCATCCCCGACATCATCGCCGTCGAGCGCGACGCCTCGGGCTCGGCCTGGGACACCGCGCTGTCGTACGCCAAGGCCATCGGCGGCACCCGCGCCGGCGTCATCAAGACGACCTTCACCGAAGAGACCGAGACCGACTTGTTCGGTGAGCAGGCCGTGCTCTGCGGTGGCATGAGCCACCTCGTGCAGTACGGTTTCGAGACCCTCGTCGAGGCCGGCTACCAGCCCCAGATCGCCTACTTCGAGGTGCTGCACGAGCTCAAGCTCATCGTCGACCTCATGTGGGAGGGCGGCATCGCCAAGCAGCGCTGGTCGATCTCCGACACCGCCGAGTACGGCGACTACGTCTCGGGCCCCCGTGTCATCTCGCCCGAGGTCAAGACGAGCATGCAGGCAGTCCTCGCCGACATCCAGTCGGGCGCGTTCGCGAAGCGCTTCATCGACGACCAGGACAACGGCGCCACCGAGTTCCTCGAGCTCCGCGAGAAGGAGCAGGGTCACCCCATCGAGGCCACCGGCAAGGAGCTGCGCGGTCTGTTCGCGTGGAAGCAGCAGGACAGCGACTACGTCGAGGGCAGCGCTGCGCGCTGACCTCCGCCGGAGGCTACGTCATCCATAGCGATCGCCCAGGCGATCGCGGTGGGCTCGGCCGAGCGCTGAGTTCTCCCTCACGAACGCCCCGGGACCTCACGGTTCCGGGGCGTTCGCCGTTTCCGTGCAGCGGTGCCCAGCGTCATGGAGCCGGCGCAGGTCGCGCACACGTGCTGCCCGGCGGGTGCGCCGACCCGGCCGGTGCGGCCGACGGCCTCAAGGCGGCACGGGGCCGCGGCCGCGCGCAACGGTTCCGGGTCCGCGGGCGCGCCCAACGGCTCCGGATTCGCCGCCGCGCGCAACTGCTCCGGGTCCGCGGCCGCGCACAACGGCTCCGGGTCCGCGGGCGCGCGTAACGGCTCCGGGTCCGCCGCCGCGCGTAACGGCTCCGCGGGCGCGCAACGGTTCCGGGTCCGCGGGCGCGCCCAACGGTTCCGGGTCCCCGCGCACAACGGCGGGAGAACTGGGCGACACGCCGGTGCCGCGACGTCTGACGCGGCGTGTCGGCTGTCGCATCCGCCGTTATGCACCGCGGCCGTTCCCGTTGCCGCAGTTTCGGATGCCGCGGATCGGGGCCTCCGGCGGGGCGCGGCCCGGTCGCGGGGGAGCGCCGCTACCGTGGACGCGTGAGCACTCCGCGTGATGACGACGCCCTCTCGTGGGGCGGTGACGACGATCCGACCCTCGACGTCGGGGACAAGCGCGAGCCCGGGCGCACCGACGTCGGTGCGCCGGTGGGAGGCCGCGACGAACCGCTCGCATCCCGCGGCCCTGAGCCGTTGCAGCCCGCGACGGAGCCCCTGCAGCCGCGCGCCGAGGTCGCGTCGCCGGCGGCGCGGCATCCGGAGCCCGATCAGCCCTCCGAGGGCGAGCAGACGGATGCCGGGCACTCGGCGCCGCTGGGCAACGTGGGCCTCGTGGGCATCGGGATGGTGGCGGCGACCTTCCTTCTCTTCGCGGTCGGGTGGCTGCTCGCGGGGCTGCAATTGAACGGCCTCGGGCTGCCCATCCCGTCGGTCACGATCATCGCGTTCACGATCGGCGCCGCCCTCGCGCCGATCGTCTGGTTCGTCGCCGTGCTCGCGCTGACCCGCGGGTGGCGCACGTGGCAGCGCTTCCTGCTGCTCATCCTCGGGATCGTGCTGCTCGTTCCCTGGCCTTTCCTGTCGTTGGGAGTCTTCGCATGAGCGACGTCGCGCGCACGCGCCTCCTCCCCACCTGGCTGATCGTGACGATCGCCGGACTCTTCGGCCTGTTCTACGCCTACGTCGTCTGGAGTGCGGTCGCCCTGCTGATCCAGCAGGTGAACGGCCCGCTCGGCCTGAACGGGTTGGGCTGGTTCGTGTACATCCTGCCGATCGTCTTCCCGCTCGTGGCGTTCGGCATCGCCTTCGCCGTCGGGGCGCGGCGCCGCGCGGGCGAGCTGGCGATCGCGCTGCTGGCGGGCCTGACGGTCTCGGCGGCGTTCTGGCTCGCCATCGTGGGGTACGGCACGACGTCGTACGGGCTGTACGGCGGCTGACGGCGGTCCGCCGTCCGGTGCGGGCGCGCCTCGCCGGACGGTTCGCTGGGCTGGACGGCTCGCTTGGCGGGACGGCTCGCTTCGGGGAACGGCTCGCTTGGCTGGACGGCGGGCTTGGCTGGATAGCTCGCCTCGCGGGACGGCTCGCGTCCGGTGGCGCGCTGGTGTGCGCTCAAACGACCGGCTCGCAGTCGGCGACGCGCTGGCGTTGGCTCGAACGAACGGCTCGCGGTCGGCGGCGCTCGCGCGTGCTCGTGTCGTGGCGCCGCGTCCGGACTCGCACGCGCGTGCGCCGCGAGATCGCATCCGGCCGACGAATACGTTGCAGCCCGCAGACGCCGCGTCGCCGAGATGCCGTTCCGCGCGCGCGGCGTTGTGCGACCGCCCGCGGGCGCGGCATCCGACGCCCGCCGTCACACGGTCGGGGTCCGCTCCGCCCGCGCGCTAGGCTGGCAGACGGCCCGCACGGGTCGCGCGCCCGGTTCGCGCCGGCGGTGCGATGGTGCGCGGCTGTCCCCAGCACCGTTTCGAAGGACGCTCCCGTGACGAAGCCCGTCGTGCTCATCGCCGAAGAACTCTCTCCCGCCACGATCGACGCGCTCGGCCCCGACTTCGACGTGCGTAACGTCGACGGGACCGATCGCCCCGCACTGCTCTCGGCCCTGGCCGACGCGCACGCGGTGCTCGTGCGCTCGGCCACCCAGATCGACGCTGAGGCCCTGGCCGCCGCGCCGTCGCTGAAGGTCGTCGCCCGCGCCGGTGTCGGACTCGACAACGTCGACATCAAGTCGGCCACCGCGGCCGGCGTCATGGTCGTGAACGCCCCGACCTCGAACATCATCTCGGCCGCCGAGCTCACCGTCGGTCACGTTCTGAGCCTGGCGCGCCGCATCCCCGCCGCGCACGCCTCGCTCGCCCAGGGCCTGTGGAAGCGCAGCTCGTTCACCGGCACCGAGCTGTTCGAGAAGACCATCGGCATCATCGGCCTCGGCCGCATCGGTGCGCTCATCGCCGCTCGCCTGCAGGGCTTCGACATGCGCGTCATCGCGTACGACCCGTACGTCACCGCGGCCCGTGCGCAGCAGCTCGGCGTGCAGCTGGTCTCGCTCGACGAACTCCTCGAGCAGAGCGACTTCGTCACCATCCACATGCCGAAGACGCCCGAGACGACCGGCATGATCGGCGCCGAGCAGCTGCGGCGCATGAAGAAGTCCGCGTACGTCATCAACGTCGCGCGCGGCGGCCTCATCGACGAGGAGGCCCTGTTCGACGCGCTCACCACGGGCGAGATCGCCGGTGCCGGTCTCGATGTGTTCTCGACCGAGCCCCCCGCCGAGGGCGGCCCCGCACGCAAGCTTCTCGACCTGCCGAACGTCGTCGTCACCCCGCACCTCGGTGCCAGCACCGAGGAGGCGCAAGAGAAGGCGGGCGTCTCGGTCGCCCGTTCGGTCAAGCTGGCGCTCGAGGGCGACCTCGTTCCGGATGCCGTGAACGTCGCCGGCGGCGCGATCGACCCGTTCGTTCGTCCCGGTATCGCGCTCGTCGAGATGCTCGGCCAGTTCTTCAGCGGCCTCGCCGACTCCGCTCTGACGAACCTCGACATCGAGGTGCGCGGTGAGCTCGCCGCGTACGACGTGAGCGTCTACCGCCTCGCGGCCCTCAAGGGATACTTCAGCCGCATCGTCAGCGAGAGCGTGTCGTACGTCAACGCTCCGCTGTTCGCCGAGCAGCGCGGCGTCGAGGCGCGCCTTGTCGTCGAGGCCGAGAGCCCGCTGTACCGCAACATCACGATCCTGCGCGGCACTCTCGCCGACGGTTCGACCCTCGAGGTCGCGGGCACGCTCGCCGGCACGCGCATGGTGCCCAAGGTGGTCTCGATCAACGGCTACGAGATCGAGGTGCCCATCGCGCAGCACCACGTCGTCATGCGCTATGCCGACCGCCCCGGCATCGTCGCGATCTACGGCCAGAAGCTGGGCGACGCGGGCATCAACATCGCCGGTCTCCAGGTGGCGGCCCCGGATGCCACGGGCCGCGCGCTCTCGGTGCTCACGGTCGACTCGCCGGTGCCCGATGAGATCCTCGGCGCCATGCGCGAGGCCGTCGGTGCGGACCTGTTCCGTCAGATCGACATCGTCGACGAGGGCTGAGGCTCGAGTCATCGGGGAGGGGGTCGCTGCGGCGGCCCCCTCCGTCGTTCCAGGGCCGTCTGGCTGAGGCGTTCACCGCTCGCGGGGCGGAGGGTGTTCGGGCAGGGGAGGATGCCCGCGCTCGGGCGGTCCTCCCGCCGCGGAGTCTCCTCCCTCGCTGTCCACGCGCTGACACGGCCCATCGGCAGCGGATGCCGCGGTCGCCGGTCGAGGGAGCGCTCTGCTTCGGCGGTCGCGCTCGGGCCGTGGCGCGGGTGCGTCAGGTGGTCGCGGCGACGACGGCGGCGATGAGCCGGTCGAGATCGGCGCCCTCGAGCTGGGGCCCCGGCACGGCGTTCAGGTCGAGCACCGCGTTGAAGTAAAGGCCGTCGCTGACCAGCAGCACCATCTGCAACGCCGTCTCGTCGCGCGTGTGCGAACGGAGGCTCTCCTCCCACAACTCGCGCACACGGCGAAGGGATGCCGAGGCGGCATCGCTGCCGTTCTGCGCGAGGCGCGAGACGGCCAAGATGGTGACGTCGAGCGGTGAGCCCGTGTTCTGCGACGAGCGCAGGTGTGCGGCGACGACGCCCTCATCGGACCGCTCGATCTCATCGACGTCGTCTTGGGCGAGGCGTTCGAGCCGCTCCACGAGCGCTGCTTCGAGTGCGCTTTTCGAGTGGAAGTGGTACAGCAGCCCGCCCTTCGACACACCGGCGGCTCGGGCGGTGGCATCCATCGTCGCGGCGCGTTCGCCCTCGTCGACGAGGATGCGGGTGAAGGCGTCGAGGACGGCGTCGCGGGCGAGTGGGGGGCGGCTCATGGCTTCTCGATCGTACTGGTGGGCACTGTCATGTATCTGTTACTATACCGGCTGGACGGTTTAGAAACGGATCGGAAGAATGCTCACCTCGTCGTTGCCCACCGAAGACATCACAGTGACCCGTGCAGGGTGGCGCGGATGGTTCGCGCTCGCGGTGCTGATGCTGCCGGTGCTGCTGGTCTCGGTCGACAACACGGTGCTCAGCTTCGCGCTGCCCGAGATCGCGCTCGACCTGCAGCCCTCCAGCATCGAGCAGCTCTGGATCATCGACGTCTACCCGCTCGTCCTCGCCGGTCTCCTGGTGACGATGGGCACGCTCGGCGACCGGTTCGGGCGCAAGCGGATGCTGCTCGTCGGCGCGACCGGTTTCGCCGCGGTGTCGGCCCTGTCGGCGTTCGCGCCCACGGCTGCCCTGCTCATCGCCGGCCGCGCGCTCATGGGCGTGTTCGGGGCGATGCTCATGCCGTCGACCCTGTCTTTGCTGCGCAGCATCTTCCGAGACCGCGACCAGCGTCGCTTCGCCATCGCCATCTGGGCGTCGGGCTTCTCGGCAGGGGCCGCCCTCGGCCCGATCGTCGGGGGGTTCCTGCTCGAGCACTTCTCGTGGGGCTCGGTGTTCCTCATGGCGGTGCCGGTGCTGGTGCCGCTCCTCGTGCTCGCCCCCTTCTTCGTCCCCGAGAGTCGCGACCCGGCGCCCGGGCGTTTCGACCCGGTCAGCGTGGTGTTGTCGCTGGCCACGATGGTGCCGATCGTCTACGGCATCAAGAAGCTCGCGGTCGAGGGGCCGCTGTCCCTCGCCCCCGTGCTCTTCATCGTCGGCGCCGTCCTCGGCTGGCTGTTCGTACGCCGCCAGCGTCGCATGGCCTCGCCCATGCTCGACATGACGCTCTTCCAGCGTGGAACGTTCTCGGGGGCGATCCTCGTGAACCTCCTGAGCGTCGTGGGCCTCGTGGGCTTCCTCTACTTCGTCGCGCAGCACCTGCAGCTCGTCGTGGGGCTGTCGCCCATGACCGCCGGGTTCGCGCTCGTGCCGGGTCTTGCGCTCATGATCGTCGCGGGCCTGGCCGTCGTGCCCGTCGCCAAGAGATACGCGCCGCGGGTCGTCGTGCCCGTCGCCCTGGCTTTCTCGGTGGTCGCGTACGTGATGGTCGCGCTCTCCACCGCCGATCTCGTGCCGCTCATCATCGCCTTCGCGCTGCTGGGCATCGGCATCGGCGCAGCCGAGACCGTGTCGAACGAATTGATCCTCTCCAGCGCCCCGGCTGCCAAGGCCGGCGCGGCCAGCGCCGTGTCCGAGACCGCGTACGAGGTGGGCGCCGTGCTCGGCACGGCGGTGCTCGGTGGCATCCTCGCCGCCTTCTATCGCTCGCATCTGGTGCTACCCGCGGGGCTGTCCGAGGCAGCCGCGCAGGCGTCGCGCGAGACGCTCGCCGGAGCGGTGGCCGTGTCTCATACGCTCGACGACGCCGCGCTGGCCGACGCGCTTCGTGCCGCCGCGGCCCACGCCTTCGACTCGGGCGTCGTGGTCACGGCTCTCATCGGCGCCGTGCTGATCGTCGTGGCTGCGGCGATCGCTGCTACTACCCTGGGAGGATCCCGCAGCACGTCGACGAGGTGACGTGCCCCGAGCTCTGAGGAGAGCGATGTCGCGTGTCGTGAAGTTGGCCGTCATCCCCGGTGACGGCATCGGTCCCGAAGTCGTTGCCGAGGCCGTGAAGGTGCTCGACGCCGTCACCGCCGGCTCGGGGGTCACGTTCGAGAAGACGCCCTTCTCGCTCGGCGCCGGGCGCTACCTCGAGACCGGCGACACGCTCACCGACGACGACCTCGAGGCCATCGCGAGTCATGACGCGATCCTGCTCGGCGCCGTGGGGGGCGTGCCCGGCGACCCGCGCCTGAAAGACGCCAACATCGAGCGTGGCCTGCTGCTCAAGCTGCGCTTCGAGCTCGACCACTACGTCAACCTGCGTCCTTCGAAGCTGTACCCGGGCGCGACGGGTCCCCTCGCCGAGCCGGGCGACATCGACTTCGTCGTCGTGCGCGAGGGCACCGAGGGCCCCTACGTCGGCAACGGCGGCGCCATCCGCCGCGGCACCCCGCACGAGGTGGCGAACGAGACGTCCGTCAACACCGCCTACGGCGTCGAGCGCGTCGTCCGCTACGCCTTCGCCCTCGCCGAGCGCCGGCGCCGCAAGCTCACCCTCGTGCACAAGACGAACGTGCTCGTCCACGCGGGCGGCATGTGGAAGCGGATCGTCGACGCCGTGGCGCAGGAGTTCCCGGGGGTCGACGTAGACTACCTGCACGTCGACGCGGCAACCATCTTCCTGGTCACGAACCCGGGTCGCTTCGACGTGATCGTCACCGACAACCTCTTCGGCGACATCCTGACCGACTTGGCCGGCGCCGTCACCGGAGGCATCGGTCTCGCCGCATCGGGCAACATCAACCCCGACGGCGCGTTCCCCTCGATGTTCGAGCCCGTCCACGGTTCGGCGCCTGACATCGCGGGCACCCAGAAGGCCGACCCCACGGCCGCGATCCTCTCCGTCGCCCTCCTGCTCGATCACCTCGGGCTCGCTGACGAAGCCGCCCGCGTCACCCGCGCGGTCGAGAGCGACATCGCGAGCCGCGACGGCGACCGCACCACCGCGCAGATCGGTGACGCCATCGCCGACCGCGTCCAGGCGTAACCTGGACCGATCGGCCCGCATCGCCCCCGCGCACGAAGAGTTTTGGATCCCACATGACCACCATCGACACCGATCCCGACACCGGACTCGAGCCCCTCGAGTTCGCCGTCACCCGCAACCTCGCGGCCAAGAGCGCCGCCGACCGCGACGCCATCCTCGCCAGCCCCGGCTTCGGACAGAGCTTCACCGACCACATGGTCGACATCTGCTGGTCCGTCCGCGGCGGCTGGCACCGTCCTCGCGTCTCGCCCTACGGCCCGATCTCGCTCGACCCGGCGGCCGCCGTGCTGCACTACGGCCAGGAGATCTTCGAGGGCATCAAGGCCTACCGCCACGCCGACGGCTCAGTGCACACGTTCCGCCCCGACCAGAACGGTAGTCGCCTGCAGCGCTCGGCGCGCCGACTGGCCCTGCCCGAACTGCCGGTGCCCTACTTCCTGCAGTCGCTGCGCGAGCTCATCGCCGTCGACGGCGCGTGGGTTCCCTCGGGAGACGACCAGAGCCTCTACCTGCGCCCCTTCATGTTCGCGAAAGAAGCGTTCCTGGGTGTGCGGCCCGCGCACAAGGTCGCCTACTACCTGATCGCCAGCCCCGCCGGCGCGTACTTCAAGGGCGGAGTGAAGCCCGTGTCGATCTGGCTCAGCGAGGACTACTCGCGCGCAGGCAAGGGCGGCACGGGAGCGGCCAAGACCGGCGGCAACTACGCAGCCAGCCTGCTGCCGCAGTCGGAGGCGTACGAGAACGAGTGCGACCAGGTCGTCTTCCTCGACCAGGACCGCAACGTCGAAGAGCTCGGTGGCATGAACGTCGTCTTCGTCTACAAGGACGGCACCATCGTCACCCCGCAGTCCGACTCGATCCTCGAGGGCATCACGCGCGACTCGCTCCTGCAGCTCGCCCGCGACCGCGGACACCACGTCGAAGGACGCAACGTCTCGCTGACGGAATGGCGCGAGGGAGTGGCATCCGGAGACATCGTCGAGGTGTTCGCCTGCGGCACCGCCGCGGTGGTCACCCCGATCGGCACGCTCAAGGGCCGCGACTTCATCGACGAGCAGCCGTCGGGCACCCTCGCTCTCGAGCTGCGCGAAGAGCTCACGAACATCCAGTACGGCCGCGCCGAAGACAAGCACGGCTGGTTGTACCGCCTCGACGCGTAACCGTCGGCGCGCGCGCACGGAGGGGCTCCCGGATCCCGGGGGTCCCTCCGTTCTTCTTCTTGCGGATGTCGCATCAGCAGCCTGTGAGGGGACACGGCGGACGCGGAAGCCCGCGGATAGGCTGACACCGTGAAGATCGCTCGATTCAGCCATCAGGATGCCATTCGCTACGGAATCGTCGACGACGGCGAGCTCGTGGTGCTCGCCGGCGACCCGATGTTCGCCGGATACGAGACGACGGGGGAGCGCGTGCCCCTCGCCGAGGTTGCTCTGCTCGCCCCGGTGATCCCGCGATCCAAGGTCGTGTGCATCGGCAAGAACTACCGCGATCACGCCGCCGAGATGGGGGGCGAGGCGCCGGCCGAGCCGCTCATGTTCCTCAAGCCCAACACATCGGTGATCGGCCCGGGTGACGTCATCGTGCGGCCCACCGCGCTCAGCTCCCAGACCGACTACGAGGGTGAACTGGCCGTCGTCATCGGGCGCGTCGCCAAGAACGTCCCGGCGGAGCGCGCGAGCGAGTACATCTTCGGCTACACGGTCGCCAACGACGTCACCGCCCGCGATCTGCAGCGCGCCGACGGACAGTGGTCGCGCGCCAAGGGCTTCGACACGTTCTGCCCCGTCGGTCCGGTCATCGAGACCGACCTCGACCTCGACGCGGCCGTCATCACCACGCGCGTCAACGGCGAGGTGCGTCAGAACGGTCCGGTGTCCGACATGGTGCACGGCATCCCGGCTCTCATCGCCTACGCGTCCGCGGTCTTCACGCTCCTCCCGGGCGATCTGCTGCTCACCGGCACACCGGCGGGCATCGGCTCATTCGAGGCGGGCGACGCGATCGAGATCGAGATCGAGGGCGTCGGTATTCTGCGCAACACCGCGCGCGATGCCTGAGGCGCCCGCTCCGGCGGCGCTCGACCTCTCCGCCACGCAGCGCCGCACGGTGCGGGTGCTCGCCGCCGGGCAGGTGCTGACGGGGGTCGCCTTCGGCGCGACCCTGTCGCTCGGCGCGCTCCTGGCCAGCGATCTCTCGGGTCAAGAAGCACTCTCGGGGTTCGCGACCGCCGCGGTGACCCTGGGGGCGGCGCTCACGGCGATCCCGCTCGCTCGTCTCGCGGCTCGTCGCGGTCGGCGGTTCGCGTTGACGACCGGCAATCTCGCGGCTCTGCTGGGCATCGCGGTCGTGATCGCGGCGGCTGCGCTGCGCGTCTTCCCGCTGCTTCTGGTCGGCATCGCCCTGATCGGTGCGGGCAATGCCGGCACGCTCCAGTCGCGGTTCGCGGCGACCGACCTCGCGAGCACGGCGCGCCGCGGTCGCGACCTCGCCACGGTCGTCTGGGCGACCACGGTCGGAGGCGTCGTCGGGCCGCTGCTGCTCGCGCCGGGCGAGCTCGTGGGCGCCAGCATCGGCATGCCGCGCCTCACCGGCGCGTACCTCTTCTCGTTCGCCGCGCAGGCGTGCGCGTTCGGTCTCTACCTGCTCGTGCTGCGGCCCGATCCTCTGCTGCTCGCCCAGCGCCTCGAACGCGAGAAGCCCGTGTCGTCGGGTGCGGCGCCCGAGGCGGATCGGCCGCGGCTGGCCCGCTTCGCAATGCTCGCCGTGTCCGCGTCGCACGTGACGATGGCCGCGGTGATGGCGATGACGCCGGTGCATCTGTCGCACATCGTGGCCCCGGATGCCGTGACTCTCGCCGTCGGCACGACCATCGCTCTGCACGTGTTCGGCATGTACGGGTTGTCCCCGGTGTTCGGCATCCTCGCCGATCGCGTCGGCCGGGTCCCCGTCATCCTGTTTGGTCAGCTGCTCCTGGCGAGCGCGCTGGTGACCGCCGCGGTCTTCGCCGATGCGCAGGCCGGCGTGCTCGTCGCCCTCGTGCTGCTCGGGCTCGGATGGAGCGCCGCGACGGTCGCCGGTTCCGCGTTGCTCACCGAAGCGACCCCTGTCGCCTCGCGTCCGCGTCGCCAGGGCCGCAGCGACACGATCATGACGGCGTCGGCCGCCGTCGGCTCCGTGCTCGCGGGACTGATCCTCGGCGTCGCCGGGTACGAGGGGCTCGCGTTGTGGGCGTTCCTGCCCGTCGCCCTGGTGTGCGCGGGCGCGGCGGTCGTGCGCGTGCGCACCGACTGAGACGAGACCGGCGCCCGACGCGGGCGGTCAGATCGAGAAACTCAGCGCGACCGGCTCGGCAACGGGGGCGTCGCTGCCGAGAGCGCGCAGCGCGCGGTCCACGTCGGCGTCGACGTTGAAGACGTGGAACGCCACCCGCGCGCGCCCGGCGCGTCCCGAGGCCGTGATGCCGTGTGCGGCCAGTCGCGCCAGCGCATCGCCGGTGGCATCCGGCCAGGTGACGATCGCCGACGCACGCGCCGGCTGCGCGAGGCCGAGGCCCGCGCGGAAGCGTGCCGCGAGACCGGTCGCGTGCGTGTACGACTCGGTGATGTCCGCGTCGGCGAACATGGTCAGGGCGGGCGCCGCACCGACGAACGCCTGCCACGCCGGCGAGACGTCGAAGCGGCGCGCGTCGGCCGCGAGCGTTCCGCCGGTGCCGTAGCACGACGACCACGGGTCGTCGCCGGAGTACCAGCCGGCCTGCACCGGGCGCAGCGATTGCGCGAAGTCGGGGCGCACGGTGAGGAAGCCGACACCGCGCGGGCAGCACAGCCACTTGTACGCGTGGCAGACGGTGGCGTCGAAGAGCGTCGCGTCGACCGGCAGCCACCCGGCGGCCTGGGTGAGGTCGCAGAGCGTGCGGGCGCCGGCGCGGGCCGCGGCGGCGGCGATGCCCGCGGCATCCGCCACCTCGCCCGTGGCCGACTGCACGAGCGAGAACGCCACGAGCCAGGTGTCGGTCGACACGGCGTCGGCCAGGTGCGCGAGAGGTGCTGTACGCAGGCGGATGCCGCGTCCGGCGCGGGCGAACGGGGCGACGAGGGAGGCGAAGTCGCCCTCGGGGCACAACACCTCGGCACCGTCGGGCACCGAGGCGGTGATGAGCGAGACCATGACCGACGTCTGCGACGCGATGGCGACCTCGCCGACGGGGGAGCGCACCAGGCGCGCGTAGGCCGCCCGGGCGTCTTCGACGGCGCGCGTCGCGGCGGCGACGTCGGGGCGTCCGGATGCCGCGGCATCCAGGTCCGCACGCAGGGCACGGACCGTGGCGCGTGCGGGCAGGCCGACGGTGCAGGCGGCGAGGTAGTCGCGGCCGCCGGCGAAGTGCGATGCGAGGCTGCTCATGGGTCTAGACTCGCGCGCGATGGGTCATTGCACCAGGCCAGGTGTTGCATGAAAAGCATCGCCTCTGATTATGTGTTCGTGTGACGGATGCCGATGACGACCTCGACGCGCACTCGCTCCGGGTCGTGAAGGCCATCGCCGACACGGGGTCGATCACCGCCGCCGCCCGGTCGCTGGGCTACAGCCAGCCCGCTGTCAGCCAGCAGGTGCGGCGCCTTGAACGGCGGGCCGGGATGCCGATCGTCGAGCGCGTCGGACGCGGGGTGCGTCTCACCGAGGCGGGGCGCGTGCTGGCCCGCCACGCCGCCGCGGTGACGACCGCCCTGGACGCTGCGGCGGGCGACCTGGCCGAGCTCCGGGGCCTGCGCGCCGGGCGCATCCGCATCGCGGCGTTCCCCTCCGCGTCATCGACGGTCGTGCCGCGCGTGATCGCTGCCGTCTCCGCACGTCGTCCCGGTGTCTCGATCAGCTTCGTCGAGGCCGAGCCGCCGGAGGCGATCCTGGCGGTGCGCGAGGATCGCGCCGACATCGCGCTCACCTACAGCTACCCGGGCGACCGGCGTGAGCTCGACCTCGCCGCGACGGGGCTGTCGGTGCGTACGGTCGGCGGGGACGACACCGTCCTGGTCCTGCCCGTCGACCACCCGGCGGCCGACGGGCCCATCGATCTGTCGCGCCTCGCGGGGGAGCGGTGGATCGCCGGGTGCCCCCAGTGTCGCGGTCACCTGCTCGAGGCGTGCGCCCGCGCCGGATTCGTGCCCGACATCGCGTTCGAGACCGACAACTACATCGCCGTCGAGAACCTCGTCGCCCAGGGCGTGGGAGTGGCGATCCTGCCGCGCATGGCCGTGGCATCCTTCCCCCTCCTCACGGGGATCGCGGCTCCTCGTCTTCCGGATGCCGAGGCTCGCACGCTGCACGTGGTAACCGCCCGCGGGGCCGAGAACGTGCCCGCCGTCGGGGTCGCGCTCACGGTGATCGGTGAGGTGCTCGCCGAGTATCCCCTCCCTTCGGGGCGGGAGAGCGCCCGCCGGTAGGATCGGGGGGATGTCTGCCACGCCCGATCCCCGCACCACGACCGCCTCCGGCGCCGACGTTCGCGTCCGCTTCTGCCCGTCTCCGACGGGCCTGCCGCACGTGGGTCTCATCCGCACCGTCCTGTTCAACTGGGCCTATGCCCGGCACAACGGCGGCACGCTCGTCTTCCGCATCGAAGACACCGACGCCGCGCGCGACAGCGAAGAGAGCTACCAGCAGCTCCTCGACGCGTTGCGGTGGATGAACCTCGACTGGGACGAGGGCGTCGAGGTCGGCGGCCCGCACGCGCCGTACCGGCAGTCCGAGCGCCACGAGATCTACCGCGAGGTGCTCGACAAGCTCGTCGCGGCCGGCGCGGTGTACGAGAGCTACTCGACCGCCGAAGAGATCGACGCGCGCAATGAGGCGAACGGGCGCGCGAAGCAGCTCGGCTACGACAACTACGACCGCGACCTGACCGACGAGCAGAAGGCGGCCTTCCGCGCCGAGGGGCGTCAGCCCGCGTGGCGCCTGCGCGTGCCCGATCACGACCTCAGCTACGTCGACCTGATCCGCGGCGAGGTCACCTTCCCCGCGGGTTCCTTCCCCGACTTCGTGCTCGTGCGCGCCGGGGGAGTGCCGCTCTACCCGTTCGTGAACCCTGTCGACGACGCTCTCATGGGCATCACCCACGTCATCCGCGGCGAAGACCTCATGCCCTCGACCGCGCGCCAGCTCGCGCTGTACTCCGCCCTGGTGGATGCCGGGGTCACGACGTTCATCCCGCGCTTCGGCCACATGCCGCTGGTGCTGGGTGAGACCGGCAACAAGAAGCTCTCGAAGCGCGACCCGCAGGCCGACCTGTTCCTGCAGCGCGAGAAGGGCTTCATCCACGAGGGGCTGCTCAACTACCTGTCGTTGCTCGGCTGGTCGCTCGCGAGCGACCGCGACGTCTTCTCGCTCGACGAGATGATCGCCGCCTTCGACATCGCCGATGTGAACCCCAACCCCGCGCGCTTCGACCAGAAGAAGGCCGAGGCGATCAACGGCGACCACATCCGGATGCTGGATGCCGACGACTTCGCCGCCCGGATCGTGCCCTACCTCGCCGGTGCTGGCCTCATCGCCGAAGAGCCGTCGGCCGAGCACCGGGCGATCATCGCCGCCGCGGCCCCGCTCGTGCAGGAGCGCGTGCAGCTGCTCGGCGAGGTGCCGGGCATGCTCGGCTTCCTCTTCGTGTCGAGCGTCGACTACGCGGAGGACGCGCTGAAGGGCCTGCCCGCGAACGCGGCCGAGGTGCTCACGGCATCCGTCCGCGCTCTGGAGCCCGTCGACGACTTCACCGCTGCCAGCGTGCAGGCCGCCCTGTCGACCGCCCTCGTCGACGAGCTGGGTCTCAAGCCCCGCGTCGCCTACGGGCCGCCGCGCGTCGCGCTCACCGGCCGTCGCGTGTCGCCGCCGCTGTTCGAGTCGATGGAGCTGCTCGGCAAAGACGAGACGCTCACGCGGCTGAACGCGCTGGTGGCCCACCTCGGCTGAGGCCGCCTCTCCGGCGAGCGACGCGCGCGGGCGGGGCGTGATTTGGCAGGCGCCCCGCTCTCACGTAAGCTTGATCCTCGGCACGAGTTACGGCTCACAGCCTTGGGGTATGGTGTAATTGGCAACACGGCGGTTTCTGGTTCCGTTGTTCTTGGTTCGAGTCCAGGTACCCCAGCAAGACGAAAAGCCCCGGTCATCACGCACAGCGTGACAGGCCGGGGCTTTCGTTTCGGCGTGAGCGAGATCGATTCGGGATGCCGGCATGTGCGAGCTCCGCGAACGCGCTCGCCACGCCAGCGGTCCGCTGAGGGGCACGCATCTGCGGGCCCGCTCGCGACTCCGCACACAAGCGTCGGCCGCTCCGCCCGGTGACGCCGACGAGCCCGCGCGCGGACGCCCGGGCACCGCGCCGGTTACGCTCGCCGCCCGCCGTGGCCGCCCGCCGCGCCGAATGGCGACGCCCGCCGCCCCGCGTCCGACCCGAAGCGGCGGCCGTGGCCGCCCGCGGCGCCAAACGGCGACGCCCGCCGCCCCGCGTCGAGCGCGAAGCGGCGAGCGCCCGGTCAGGGACCGTCAGCCGATCGTGGCGGTGGCCGCGCTGGTCTTCGCGAGGGTCGTGTAGCCCGTCTTGGTGCCCGTGACCTTGACGGTGATGCGCTTGCCCTTATCGGATGACGTCAACTTGTAGGTGCTCGAGGTCGCGCCCGAGATGGCGACGCCGTTGCGCGACCACTGGTAGCTCAGTGCGACAGGCGCCGGGGCCCAGGTGCCGGCGCGCGCGGTCAGGGTGTATCCCACCTTGGTCGTGCCCGTGATGGTGGGCGTCGCGCCGCTGAGCGTCCCCTTCACCACCACGGCCGTGGGGGCGCTCGTCTTGCGGGCGGGGGAGTAGCCGGGTTTCGTCGCGCTGACGGCGACGGTGATCTGCGTGCCCACGTCGGCGGCCCCGACGGTGTAGGTCGTGCCCTTCGCACCGAAGATGTAGCTGCCGTTGCCGCGCATCCACTGATAGGTGAGGGTGGTGCCCTCGTCCCACGTGCCCGGGTTCACAGTGAGCGTCGAACCGACCTGCGCGGTGCCCGTGATCTTGGGCGTCGGCATCTGGGTCAGAAGCGGGAGCTGATAGGTGGAGAGCTTCATCACGTAGTCGCCGACGCTGAAGTTCCAGCCGCCGACCTGGATGAAGTAGGTCTTGCCGGGTTCCACCGCGAAGTCGGCGTACGCGTTGGTCTTCTCGTAGAAGCCCGTGGCGCCGCCGTCGCCCCGCTGCTGCGCGGGGCAGGTCAGCACCGACGTGGGGACCGATCCGTCGGACGCCCACACCACGGCATCCGCGTCGTAGTAACTGTCGCGCAGGTCGACACGCACACCGGTCGTGCCCGTGGCGACGTACTCGTACCATCGCGTCCCCAGCAGGGTGGCGAATCCGTCGCCGCACATCCCGGCGTACGGCTCGTACCAGTTGTTGTCGACCTTCGCGATCGACCCCGTCACCGTGCTCGGCACCGAGACGGAGGAAGCCGTTGCGGGGGACAGGTTGGAGATCGGCGCGCTGGCCCGGATCCACAGCGACGCGGTGTCGGTGGATGCCGCGTCGTACGCGTCATCGGTCACCTGGAACAGGTAAGTGGTGCCCGCCTTCGCCTGCAGGTGGTTCTCGTCGCGGAAACCGGTCTCCGTACAACTGATGCGGGTGAGGCTGCTCATCGCCGCTGCGGCGTACGCGATGACCATGCTGTCTCGGCCGTCGACTCCGCCGCGCCGTTGCGCGACGGGTAGCTTGCTTACCTGGGCGAGCGGGCTACCCGCGGGGCGCGGGCGAGCGGGCTACCCGCTGGGCGCGCACGAGCGACAATGGGTCGATGGGACTCTTCGTTCAACGGCCCGAGGAACCGAGCGAGTGGGCCGGCCTGCCCGGCGAGCCGGCGCGACCGCGCACGCGGGCCGAGCTCCTGCCCGACGACGACCCGCCCGCAGCGTCGCCGACCGGGCTGCTGGGACTCGGCGGCACCTCCACGACGTCGCTGGAGATCCCCTTGCACGACCCCGCCGATGCCGGCGACACGGACTGACGCTCGGATACGCCGTCGACACGGCGCGATCTCCACGTCCGCGTCGGCGGGCGGGATAGCATCCGAGCAGCGGCCGGTCCGAGGTCGCCCTCGCCGGAAGAAGGTCCTCGTGAAGCGCATCCGCACCGTCGCCCTCGCCGCCGCCCTGCCGCTGCTCATCGCCGGGTGCGCGCCCACGACATCCGAGGGCACGTCGGGCGGGGTCCCCGAGGGCTCTGCGGCTCCGTCCGCCTCGGCGGCGGATCAGCTGTTGCCGCCGACGACCGTCGTCCCCGCCGATCTCGCGGGCACCGACGTGCGCGTCATCCGGGGAACGTCGCTGGTATTGGCCGTTGCGGACGGAACCGAGGCGGAGTGGACCGGCACCACCGCCGACGTCGCGATCGCCGAGTTCTCACCGGGCGGTCCGTCCGAGGGCGCGGTGTTCCGCCCGGGTTTCATCGTGCGCGAGATCGGGAGCACGAATGCCACCGTGACCGGTCCCGACGGCGCGACGGTCGCCTTCACGATCACCGTCACCGAATACTGACGGATGCGCCCGTGCGGTGTGGCCGGGCGAGGGACGACCTCAGCCGTCCAGCGGACCGTCGAACAGGATCGTCGTGCGACTCGTCGCGGCATCCGGAATCACCCGAGCCCGCACACCGTAGACGTCGGCGATCAGGGCGGGAGTGAGCACGTCGGCGGGCGCTCCCGCCGCCACCACCCTGCCCTCGCGCAGCACGAGCACGCTGTCGCAGTAGGTCGCCGCCAGATTGAGGTCGTGCAGCGCGACGATGCTCGTCACCGGGAGCGCTGAGACCAGCGCGAGGATCTCGAGCTGGTGGCGGATGTCGAGATGGTTGGTCGGTTCGTCCAGCAGCAGCTCGCGCGGTTCCTGCGCGAGGGCGCGCGCGATCTGCGCCCGCTGACGCTCGCCGCCCGAAAGCGCGTGCCAGAGGCGATCGGCTTTGTCGGTCAGGCCCACCCGCGCGAGCGCGGCGTCGACCGCCTGTTCGTCGCCCGTGGTGGACCCGCCCCAGACGGGTCGATGGGGCGTGCGACCGAGGCGCACCACGTCGCGGACGACGATGTCGGCGTCGGTCTCGGCGTGCTGCGTCACCACCGCCACCGCGCGGGCGACGTCTCGTCGGCGCCAGGAGGCGAGGGGACGGTCGTCGAGGAGCACCTCGCCGGCGTCGGGGCGCGCGGCTCCCTGCAGCAGACGCAGCAGCGACGATTTGCCCGACCCGTTGGGGCCGAGCAGGCCGACGGTCGTCCCGGGCTCGGGGTGGACGGAGACGCCGTCGACGACCAGCGCGCCGCCGCGCGTCCAGCGCGCCTCACGGGTTTCCAGCGTCATGCGCGGCCCCTCCGTCTCAGCAGCAGGGCGACGAAGACGGGGACGCCGACGATCGCCGTTCCCACACCGACCGGCAACGGCGTGGGCGCGAAGAGCGTGCGGGTGGCGGCATCCACCCACACCATGAACACCGCGCCCACGACGGCGGCGAGCGGCACGACGCGCGCATGGCGCTGGCCGACGAGCAGGCGCACCGCGTGCGGCACGACCAGGCCGACGAAACCGACCGCACCGACGACGCTGACCAGTGCCGCGGTCATGAGTGCCGTCACGACCAGCAGCCCGATCCGGGTCTGAGCGACCGGGATGCCGAGAGAGGCGGCGACGTCGTCGCCGAAGGTGAACGCGTCGAGGGCGCGGGCCGCTGCCGTGCAGAGCACGCCGCCGACGACGACGACCCCGGCGCACAGCGCGACGTCGTCCCACCGCATGCCCTCGAGCGAGCCGAGCAGCCAGAACATCACGCCACGCGTCTCGTCGCTGTCGGCCACGGCGAACACCACGAGAGAGGTCAGCGCCGAGAAGAACTGCGTGCCGGCGACACCGGCGAGGATGACACCCGACGTGCCGCCGGAGGTGAAGCGGGCCAGCAGCAGCACGAGCCCGAACGCCACGAGCGCACCCACGAACGCGCCGCCCGAGAGCCCCAGCGCGCCGCCGCCGATCCCGAGCACGCCGATGACGACCGCACCGGTCGACGCTCCCGATGACACGCCCAGCACGAACGGCTCGGCGAGGGGGTTTCGCAGCAGCGACTGCATCACGACGCCGCACAGTGCAAGGCCTGCGCCCGCGCACGCGGCGACGAGGGCGCGGGGGAGGCGCTCCTCCCACACGATGGCGTTCTTGGCGGCCTTGACGGGGATGTCGGCCACGCCCAGGTGGTTCAGCAGTACGTCGCGCACGTTCACCAGCGACACCTCGGCGGGCCCGAGCGTCACGGCGACGCCGACCGACAGGGCGAGCACGACGACCCCGACGACGGCGAGCAGGATGCCGAGACCCGCGGTGCCGCGCCCGAGCCGGGCGCGCGAGACGACGGTGGTGCTCAGAGCATGCTCCCGTTGGCATCCCACCACGCGCGGATCTTGTCGAGCGCGTCGACGAAGCGGATCGAGGGGTTCAGCTCGGCGCCGTGCAGGGCGATGTACCGCTTGTTCTTCACGGCCGTCATCGTGCTGGTGAGCGGGTCGCTCTCGAGGAACGCGATCTTGTCGTCGAGGCGGTCTCCGGGGAAGCGGTCGCGCTGCAGATCGCCGAGCACGAGCACGTCGGGGTCGGCGGCGACCATGCTCTCCCAGCCGACGGCGGGCCAGTCGTCGCTCTGGTCGGCGAAGACGTTGGTCATGTCGGTGGTGGATGCCAGCAGCGCGGCGTTGGAGTAGCCGCCGGCGATGTAGGGCGTCTTGGTGTCGGCGAACCAGAAGGCGACGGAGTGGCCCTCGAAGTCGATGCCGTCGGTCGCGGCGGCGGCGCGTTCCTTCAGCGAAGCGACGAGGGCCTCACCGCGGTCGGCGACGTCGAAGAGGCGCGCCAGGTCGCGGATCTCGCTGTACAGCACGTCGATCGTGAGGGGGGTGGTGCGCGTGCCGCCCGCGTTGAAGCTGACGTCGCCGTCGCAGTCCGTGGGGGAGAGGTACGAGGCGATGCCGGTCTCGGCGAAGCGGTCGCGGGTGGCGACGCCGCCCTGGGCGAAGTGGCGGCCGAACGAGGCGGTGACGAAGTCGGGGTCGGCGCCCAGCACGACTTCGTAGGAGGGGGCGTTGTCCGACAGGCGGGGCACGCCAGCGTTCGCGTCGGCGAGCGTGTCGAGCACCGGATCGGTCCAGGATGCCGTGCCCACCACGCGGTCTTGCAGGCCGAGCGAGAGCAGGATCTCGGTGGAGTCTTGATCGAGCGAGACGACGCGGCTCGGCGGGGCGTCGACGGTGATCTCGCGTCCGCAGTTCTCGATCGTGAACGGATACGCCGTCGAGCCTTCGCCGGCGGAGGCAGACGACTCCGGGACGACCTCCGACGCTCCGCACCCGGTGACGAGGGCGGCGGTCGTCGCGACGACGAGGGACAGGGCGAGGGCGCGGGCGCGTGGCATCCGGGAACTCCGTAGGGATCGTGTGGCGTGGGCCCGACGGCGGACCGTGGGTAAGGATAGCCTCACTTACCCGCGGAACGCACAATCGGCGGCTCGTTCCGGGGATATCCCGGCCGACGCGAGGACGATTCGCGCACCGCATCGCCGGGGACGTTCGTGGGAATCTGTTGCCCTGTGTGGTTCTGTGTTGTATCGTGTGGGAATCTTCGAAGGAGATTCCGTGTACGCAATGGAGCGCCAGCAGCTCATCGAGCGCGAACTGCGCGAGGTCGGACGCGTCAGCGTCGTCGACCTCGCCCGTCGCTTCGACGTCACGACCGAGACCGTCCGCCGCGACCTCGACCGCCTCGAGACCTCCGGCTCCCTCCGCCGCGTGCACGGCGGGGCCGTCAGCACCGACCGCGCCAGCACGGCCGAGACGACGCTGACCGAGCGTCGCGACCGCCAGGGAGACGCGAAGCGCGCGATCGCGGCCGAGGCGGCCTCGCTGCTGGGCGGCGGCTTCCGCGGTTCGATCTTCTTCGACGGCGGCACCACCCCGGCCGCCGTCGCGGCGATGCTGCCCGACACCCTCGGGACCGCGGGGAGCGGCGTCGAGGTCGTCACGCACTCGCTCGAAGCGGCCCACCTCCTCGCCGGAGACGACCAGCTCTCGCTCACCACCATCGGCGGCCGTGTCCGCGGCGTCACCGCGGCCGCGGTCGGCGCGCACACGGTGAACGCGATCGCCCAGCTGCGTCCCGACATCGCGTTCGTCGGAACGAACGGGCTCAGCGCCGGGTTCGGCCTGAGCACGCCCGACCCCGAGGAGGCGGCCGTGAAGTCCGCCATCATCCAGTCGGCCCGTCGCGTCGTGCTCGTCGCCGACGCGGCCAAATTCGGAGAGGAACTGCTCGTGCGCTTCGCCCGACTCGACGAGATCGACGTGCTCGTCACCGACGCGGCCCCGCCCGCCCCTCTGGCCGAGGCACTCGCCGACGCCGACGTGGAGGTGCGCGTCGCATGATCGTCACTCTGACCGCCAACCCGTCGGCCGATCGCGCCGTGGTGCTCTCCGACGCCCTCGCCCCCGGCGAGGTGCAGCGCGCCCTGTCGTCGCGAGAGGATGCCGGCGGAAAGGGCGTCAACGTCGCCCGCGTCGTCACCGCCGCCGGTGCTCCGGCCCGCGCCGTCGTTCCGGTGAACGCCCACGACCCCTACCGCATGCTGCTCGAAGACACCGGCATCGCCCTCGACCTCGTCGAGGTCGCCGGTCGTGCCCGCGCCAACCTCACGATCACCGATCCGGCGGGCGAGACCACCAAGCTCAACCTCCCCGGGGCCGAGCTCGCGCCCGCAGAAGCCGAGGCGCTCGTCGCCGGTGTCGTCGCCGCCGCCGAAGGCGCGACCTGGCTCGTGCTCGCCGGATCGCTCCCGCCCGGAGTGCCCGCGAGCTTCTACGCGGGTCTCATCGACGCCGTCCGCGCGCGCTGGGGCGACGACGCGCCCCGCGTCGCGGTGGACGCGTCGGGCGAGGCGTTGCGCGCCGTCGTCGAGAGCGCCCGCCCCGACCTCATCAAGCCCAACCATGAAGAACTCGCCGAACTCGTCGGTGAAGACGCCGCCGCCGACGTCGACGTGCTCGCCGAGGCCGCACGTCGCGCGCATGAGCTCGTGCCCGGCCGCGTGGCATCCGCCCTGGTGACCCTCGGCGCCGACGGCGCACTGCTGTTCACGGCAGACAGCGCGTGGCGCGGGCTCGCCCCCAAGATCCAGGTCGCCAGCACGGTCGGCGCGGGCGACAGCTCGCTCGCCGGCTACCTGCTGGCCGACCTCGAGGGGGCCGCAGCCCCCGACCGTCTCGCGCGCAGCATCGCCTACGGCGCCGCTGCCGCGACCCTGCCGGGGACCCAAGCCCCGACGCCCGACGATCTGCCGGCAGCGCCGATCGTCGTGTCCGACTTCGCCACCCCTACCGCAACATCCTGACCACGGAGGTCATTGACAATGTCCGACATCATCACTCCGGAGCTCGTCACGCTCGACGTGCCCCTGGGCACCGACAAGCAGTCGGTGATCCGCGCCCTCGCCGAGCGCGTCGTCGCGCAGGGCCGCGCGACCAGCGCTCAAGAGCTGTTCGACGACGCCTGGGCGCGCGAGCAGAAAGACGAGACCGGCCTGCCCGGCGGCATCGGCATCCCGCACGCGCGCAGCGCCTCGGTCACCGAGCCGACCCTCGCCTTCGCCCGCCTCGCGCCCGGCGTCGACTTCGGCGCGCCCGACGGCCCGGCCGACATCGTGTTCCTCATCGCCGCGCCCGCGGGTGCCGACGAGGCGCACCTGTCGGTGCTGTCGCAGCTCGCCCGCAGCCTCATGCGCGACGACTTCATGTCGGGCCTGCGCGCCGCACAGAACCCCGGCGAGGCCGTCCGCATCATCACGGATGCCGTCACCCCGGCCGCCGAGCCCGCTCCGTCCGCCGCGGCCGCCGCCGCCCCGGCCGCGACGCGCGCCGAGGCCCGTACCGCGACGAAGACGAAGAAGATCGTCGCCGTCACCGCGTGCGCCACCGGTATCGCCCACACCTTCATGGCCGCCGACGCGCTCACCGCGGCCGGCGCCGAGACCGACGGTGTCGAGCTCGTCGTGGAGCCCCAGGGATCGAGCGGCTACAAGGCCCTGCCGCAGAGCGTCATCGACGAGGCTGACGCGGTGATCTTCGCTGTCGACGTCGACGTGCGCGAGCCCCAGCGTTTCGCGGGCAAGCCCGTCGTGCGCGCCGGCGTCAAGCGCGGCATCGAGCAGCCGAAGCAGCTCATCGCGGAGGCCGTCGCGGCCAGCGACAACCCGAACGCGGCCCGCGTGCAGGGCGGTGCCGCGGCATCCGTCTCCGACGCTCCGGTCGCGCAGCAGTCGGTCGGTCGCCGCATTCAGCGGTGGCTGCTGACCGGTGTCAGCTACATGATCCCCTTCGTCGCCGGTGGTGGTCTGCTGATCGCCCTGGGCTTCCTGCTCGGCGGCTACCAGGTCACGCAGAACGCGGCGAACGTCATCATCCAGAACTCGCTCTGGGACCTGCCCACCCAGGACATCACCTCGCCGCTCGGTGGCATCGGCCAGTACCTCGGCTCGGTCTTCTTCATGATCGGCGCGACGTCGATGGGCTTCATCGTCGCGGTGCTCGCGGGCTTCATCGCGTACGCGATCGCCGACCGTCCCGGCATCGCCCCCGGTTTCGTCGCCGGTGCCGTCGCGGTGCTCATGAACGCCGGCTTCATCGGCGGAATCATCGGCGGTCTGCTCGCCGGTTTCATCGCCTGGTGGCTCGGTCGTTTCGACGCACCGCGCTGGCTGCGCGGACTTATGCCGGTCGTCATCGTGCCGTTCCTCGGCTCGATCTTCGCCTCGGGCCTGATGATCCTCTTCCTCGGCCGCCCGATCGCCGCGCTCATGGCCGCTCTGACCGACGGCCTCACCTCGCTCGCGGGCAGCGGTGCCGGCGCCATCCTGCTCGGCGTGATCCTGGGCCTCATGATGTGCTTCGACCTCGGCGGACCCGTCAACAAGGTCGCCTACGTCTTCGCCACCACAGGCCTGGCGGCAGCCAGCCAGACGAACACCGCGCCGTACCTGATCATGGCCGCGGTCATGGCCGCCGGTATGGTGCCCCCGCTCGCGATGGCCCTGGCCTCCACGATCCTGGCCCGTGGCAAGTTCACCCCGGTCGAGCGCGAGAACGGCGCGGCCGCGTGGCTGCTCGGCGCCTCGTTCATCTCCGAGGGTGCGATCCCCTTCGCCGCGGCCGACCCGCTGCGCGTCATCCCCGCCTCGATGGTGGGAGGTGCGATCACCGGCGGTCTCAGCATGCTGATCGGTGTGCAGTCGTACGCCCCGCACGGCGGAATCTTCGTGCTCTTCGCCATCAACCCGGTGTGGGGTTTCCCGCTCGCGATCATCGCGGGTACCGTCGTCACTGCGCTGATCGTGGTCGCGCTGAAGGGCATCGGTCGCAGCACGAAGGACGTCGCTGCCGCCGAGGCCGCTCCCGCCGTCACGGTCGCCGCTTAAGACCCCGTCGAATCGAGAGGATTCACCATGGCAGAACGTCAGGCCACCATCGCCAGCAGCTCGGGACTCCACGCCCGCCCCGCGAAGCTCTTCGTGCAGGCTGTGCAGGAGAAGAAGATCCCCGTCACGATCTCGGCGAACGGCGGTGCCGACCTCAACGCCGGCAGCATCCTGTCGCTCATGGGCCTCGGCGCCGGTCACGGCACCGTCGTGACCCTGAAGGCCGAGGGTGAAGGCGCCGAGCAGGCTCTCGACGAGCTCGTCGCCCTTCTCGAGACCGACCTCGACGCGCAGTAAGCACAGCGTCACAGAACACCGGATGCCACGGGCCCCAGGGCTCGTGGCATCCGGTGTTTTCGCGTGCGGCGTGGGAGGCGGCTCTGCCCCTGGTGCTCGCTCGTCAGGGTCTTTCCGGTTCGGGGCGGGTTCCTCCGCTTGGGGCGCGAGGTTCGCGCCCGAACGGCTGGCTGTTCCTGTTCGAGGCGGATTTCGCCGGTTGGGGCGGATTTCGCCGGTTGGGGCGGGCGTTTCGCGCCCGAAGGGGAGGCTCTCCCGGTTTCGGGGCGGGTTCCGCCGGTTGGGGCGGGCGATTTCGGCCCCAAGCAGCCGATCGCGCCCCGAACCGTGGCGCGTGGTCGTGGGCGCTCGCGGGCCGCGTGGACGTCCGTCGAGCGGATCGTGGGGGCCGGTGTGGCGTGCGTCCGAACGGACAGCTTCGCCGCCAATGCGGACGTTCCGGGTTCGGGGCGGGTTCGACTGTTTGGGGCGGGCGTTAGGCGCGCGAAGGGGTGGCTACCCCGGTTTCGGGGCGGATTTCGCCGGTTGGGGCGGGCGGTATCCGCCCCAACCGGCCGATCGCGCCCCGAACCGTGGCGCGTCGCTCAGCCCGCTCAGACGTCGACGGTGTCGCCGGGCTTGAGGTCGACGAACGAGCCGCCGTTCTGCTCAACCGCCCAGGTGAGGCGTGCGTCGCCCATCTGCTTCCCGGCCACCGACAGCGTCATGTCGTGGGTGGCGAAGACGCGCTCAGGTTTGACGGCGAGGACGTAGTCCATCGCCTCCGCGATCTTGAGCCACGGGGCGCCGACCGGGGCGGCGAGCAGCTTCACCTTCGCGTGCTTGGGCACCGTGTACGAGTCGCCGGGGTAGTACAGGGCGTCGTTCACCAGGACGCCGACGTTGTCGACCACGGGGATCGACTCGTGGATGACGGCGTGCTCGCCGCCGGAGAACTCGAGGTGGAACGGGTCGAGTTCCAGTCGATCGCCCGGATGCACCGCGATGACGTCGAACCCGGCGGCGGCGTTGACGACCCCCTCGGGGCCGTAGATCGGAACACCGGGATGCGCCTTCTGCAGGCGGGCGAGGTGCTCGGGCGTCCAGTGGTCGGGGTGCTCGTGCGTGATGACGACGCCAACGAGACCGACGAGGTCCTCGAGCGGGGAGGTGAAGCTGCCGGGGTCGATGACCAACGTGTGGCCCGATTCGACGACGACGAGGGCGGCATGTTCGTGCTTCGTGAGACGCATGGTCCGAGTCAACTCCTCGTCGGGGCAGTGCGGCAACCGGTGGCGCGTCGGGTGAACAGCGTGCAATACCTCTTCCCTCGTCCGCCGGTTCGCGGTACCGTGCAGGGACACGCCCGGGATCTCGGTGGCTCGGCCTCGATTTTGCGTGCGCGTCAATCGTGATGCATACTTAGATGGTTGCGACGCGGCCCCATCGTATAGCGGCCTAGTACGCCGCCCTCTCACGGCGGTAACGCGGGTTCGAATCCCGCTGGGGTCACCAACACGAAAAAGAGCTCCGACCGGAAGGTCGGGGCTCTTTTTCGTTGTGGCGGCGGTGGCAGGACGAGGGGCTTATAGGCCAGAAATAGTGGATGGGGTCGGGCGTGTCATCCTCGTCCTGCCCATCCTGTTCTGAGCCAGAGGCCTTCGGTGGCGTCGAGGCCGTTGTCGTAGAGGGTTGGGGTGGGGTCCTCGAGGTCGATGGTGGCGTCCTCGTGCGGGGTTGGCGTTGTGGGGGGCGTGGGCGTAGCTGTGGGCGTGGTCGATGGGGACTTCGTGCAGCAGCAGGAACCATTCGACGGCGCGGCGTTGATGCGGGATCGGCATGCCCCGGTGATGGCGAAGGAGGTGCCTGATCTGGGCGTTGAGTCCTTCGAGGCGTGAGGTGGTGCGCGGGGCGTCGTGGCGGATGAAGGTGAACATGTGTTCGTTCTCGGCGACGCGGTGCAAGATCGCCCAGGCTTTGCGGAGCGGTTTGTGGGTGTAACCGAAGTGGCCGTTGTCATAGAGGGTGCGTTCGCGCAGGAGGTGCCCGTAGGTCTTCCACCAGGCTTCCAGCGTGAGGCGCCAGGTGATGGCGTCGTCGACGGTGTGGATGCCGCTGAGGGCGAGGGCGATCTGGCGCAGGTCTTTGCCGGCGCGCAGGCGCGGGTTCCTTGTCAGTTCGCGGGTGACGTTCAGCTGCAGGTGGAAGATGCAGCGTTGGATGGCGGTGGCGGGCCAGTGCAGGGCGAGGGCGGAACGGATCCCGGAGCCGCCGTCGGTGACCACCACCGTCGGGGCGGGAATGCTCTCGAACAGCGCGCCCCAGGCAGCAGCCGATTCGCGGGCGGCCCACTGCCATCCCACGACGGTGTTGGTGGTGGTGAGGGCGATGAGTAGACACCACGTTTCGATCCAGATCCCATCGACCAGGATCACCTCGTGTACTTCGCCTGTGACGGGCAGGCGCGGCTCGAGGGCCCAGCACCACGCGGTGTCGCGACGGAACGAGCGGGCGCTGCGGGAGCTGGCGAGCTCGGCCTGTGAGGCCTTGCCCATCAGCCAGGTCAGGAACCGGTGCAGCTGTTCGCGGCGGGTAACGTCAGGGCGCCGACGGATAGTGGAGGACCCGCACGGCCGGCACCGCCACCGCTGCGTTCCTGAGGGGTGTCGTCCGTTCTTCACCAGCTTCGACCCGCATACCACGCACGAGCCCTGATTCGAGGGAAGGTCCACGACTAAGGGTCGCGGACCATACCAATCCCCGTTCTACCCCGGAATCACGCGGCTAGATCGAGGATTCATCCACTATTCCTGACCTATAACCCGGACGAGGAGCCGCATGTGCGGGTTGGGCCCCCTCGCCCGGAGGCTCCGCGCGCCGCGCAGCGGCGGGTGGAGGGGGCGAAGGGAGAATCCCGCTGGGGTCACCAACACGAAAAAGAGCTCCGACCGGAAGGTCGGGGCTCTTTTTCGTTGTGGCGGCGGGCAGGACGAGGAGCCGCATGCGTGGGTTGACTTTGCCCGGCGGGTGTCACGCGCCGCGCAACGAGAGGGGGCTCGCGCCTGCCGCCGGGATCCGAGGCCTCCCATCGGATCGGACGCCGGCACCCCGGCATCCATTCCCCATTCGCGCTCGGCGCGAATCACCCCTCGCGAGCCTCCCGCCGCCGTCGCGCAACCCGCCGCACGCCCCACACGATCGACCATGCCGCGCCGGCCACCACGATCCACGGCAGCAGGAAGCCGACGCCGATGACGACACCGTTCAGCGTCGCGACCAGTCCGTTCCAGCCGGCGAGCAGCCCGTCGCCGAAGCCGGCGGGGTCGGCGGTGACGGATGCCGTGCGCACGGTGAGCTGCACGCTCAGCGACGACATCGCTACCTGCGACTCCAGCGACTGCAGCACCTGACGGTCGCTGTCGAGCTGGGCCTGCCGCTCGGCGAGCGCCGATTCCGCGGTGATGAGGTCGGACACCGACCCCGCCTGCGCCATCAGCTCGGTGAGGCGCGCGACCGAAGCTTCGCCGGCGGCGACGCGCGCGCGCAGGTCGACGGTCTGCTCGGTCACGTCGGAACGGTTGACGCTCGTCGCCGTGACGTCGCCGACGGCGCGGAGGCCGTCCATGACCTGCTGCAGGGTGTCGGCGGGGACGCGCACGGTGATGTAGCCCGAGGATGCCGCGGCCGACGTCGCGGAACCCTCGATGGGGACCCCGGCCACTCCGCCGCCGAGCTGCGACGATTCCACGTATCCGCCCACCGCCGTCGCGGCGGAGGTGACCTCGTCGATCGCGGCGCGGATGTCGTCGACCTCGACCGTGGCGGAGCCCGTCGCGACGATGTCGCGCGTTCCGGCGTCACGGGCCGCCGATCCCTCCGGAAGGGCGCTGGAGCCCGCGGCATCCTGGCCGGGGATCACCTCGATGGTGCCGGGCTCGTACTGCTGCGAGAAGTCCGGTGCACTCTCGGCGCCGCTCGCACCGACGACGGCCGAACCGCTGGTGCTCTGCGTCGTCGAGAGAGACGGGCCGACCACGGCGGCGATCACCACGACCGCTGCGGCGGCGCCGACGCCCGTCCAGACGTTCCGGCGACGGCGGCGCGCGCGGTGCCGCTCGTCGGCGATCCGGCCGAAGACCGCTGCCTCGATGGCATCCATCCGCTCGGCGGACAGCGTGGGCAAGGTGGGGGTGGTCATGGGGTCTCCGTCTCCATCGCGGTGGCGCGCATCCGTGATCGGATGCGGGAGAGGCGGTTGCGCACGGTGCCGTGCGAGACGCCCAGGGTCGCCGCCGCGGCTTCGTAGCCGTAGCCCTCGGCGGCGCAGAGCCGGAAGATCTCCCGATCCAAGGCGCTCAGCCGATCGACGGCCGCAATGATCGCCGCGACGGTCTGCGCCTGCACCACCTGCGCCTCGACGTCGACGACGGCGGGGGTCTGCTCGTCGAGTTCGGCGTGCGAGCCGTGGCGGCGCCGGGCGCGCAGGCGGTTCTGCGCCTGCAACCGACACACGGTGGCCAGCCAGGGCAGCAGCGACGCGCCCTCGAGCCGCAGAGACGGGAGCTTGCGCCAGGCGACGACGAAGGTCTCCTGCGCGACGTCCTCGGCATCGGCGGCGTCGCCGACGAGCCCGAAGGCGACCCAGTACACCGGCCGCGCGTAGGCGCGATACAGCTCGCGGAACGCCTGTTCCGAGCCGGCGGCTGCGCGCGCCACGAGCGCCCTGTCGTCGATCACGTCGTCGGTCATGGCATCCGTTCTGCTGGTCGGCCGAGGCCGTCGTGAGCACTCTCTCATCGAAGGGGTGTCTCACCGCAGCGGATCGTCTCAGACCGCGTCGTCCGCCGAGTGTGGAGCACCCGCGAAGACCATCTAGTTACATAACCTCTCGGACACCCCCGCCGGGCGGATAAACTCGAGCGTTTCCCCGACGAAAGGCCTCCGCGATGGAGCTGCAGCTCGACCCGCTCTTCCAGACGATCACCCTGGCGGTGCTCGTCCTGATCCTGGTTGCCGACCTGCTCATCATCCTGAAGCGCCCGCACATCCCCTCGCCGAAGGAATCGACGCTGTGGGTCGTGTTCTACGTCACCCTGGCGCTCATCTTCGCGGGCGTGATGTGGATCGTCGCCGGGGGAGAGGTGGCGGGACAATTCGTCGCCGGGTGGTTGACGGAGTACAGCCTGTCGATCGACAACCTGTTCGTGTTCGTGCTGATCATGGGGCAGTTCGCCGTGCCGCGCCGCTACCAGCAGGAGGTACTGATGGTGGGCATCATCATCGCGCTCGTGCTGCGAGGGGCGTTCATCCTTGTCGGCGCCACGATCATCGAGAACTTCAGCCCGATCTTCTACCTGTTCGGCCTGTTCCTCATCTACACCGCCGTCCGCCAGGCGTTCCCGGGCGGCGACCATGACGACGACACGCAGAAAGAGAACCTCATCGTGCGCACGCTTCGCCGCGTGCTGCCCATGAGCGACTCGTACGACGGTAAGAAGGTCATCACGCGTGTGAACGGCAAGAAGCTGTTCACCCCGATGATCATCGTCTTCGTCGCGATCGGCGTCACCGACCTGCTCTTCGCGATTGACTCGATCCCCGCGATCTTCGGCATCACGCAGAGCCCGTTCATCGTGTTCACCGCGAACCTCTTCGCGCTGATGGGCCTTCGCCAGCTGTACTTCCTGCTCGGCGACCTGCTCGACCGCCTGAAGTACCTGCACTACGGCATCGCGTTCATCCTCGCCTTCATCGGCGTGAAGCTGATCCTCCACGCCATGCACGTCAACGAGCTGCCGTTCCTCAACGGCGGCGAGCACATCGAGTGGGCCCCCGAGATCTCGACGTGGGTCTCGCTGGCCGTGATCATCCTGTCGATGGCGGTGGCGACGATCGCCAGCCTGGTCGCGGCACGTCGTGAGCCCTCTGCCGTCGGAGCTCAGGATGCCGCGGCGGAGGTCGCCGACGAGAAGGGCACCCCCGCGACCGTGGAGCATCCCCGGCGCGACTGACCCGGCGTGCTCGCCCCCCGGGTCAGTCCGTGTCCCACTTCGTGCAGGATAGGCGGGCTGTATCTGCACGGAGTGGGAAACGCTCCTCTGGCTGTCGGAGGCCTGTCCCACTTCGTGCAGGATCGGCGGGCTGTATCTGCACGGAGTGGGACATGCTCCTCTGGCTGTCGGAGGCTTGTCCCGCTTTGTGCAGGATAGGCAGGCTGTATCTGCACGGAGTGGGACACCCTCCTCTGACTGTCGGAGGCTTGTCCCGCTTTGTGCAGGATAGGCGGGCTGTATCTGCACGGAGTGGGACACGCCTTGCTGACCTGGCCCGGCTACCCGGGACGCACCACCGCGAGGGGCGGCTCAGAACGCGCGCAGGTTCGCCTGCAGGCCGCCGTCGACGTGCTCCTCGCGCAGAATGCCGCGGCGGCGCAGGATCGGCACGAGGTCGTCGAGCACGCGGTGCACGGTGACCGGGTGCAGGTCGCCCCACAGCAGCACGCCGTCGTTGCCCCAGTCGCCGAGCTCTTCGATGCGGTCGGCGAACTCGTCGGCGGTGCCGACGAAGCCCGAGCCGTCGTTCAGTCGCCCCAGGCGCGCATGCGCGGCCAGCACGGTCCGCAGGGGCGTGTTCGCGTCGTGTGCACCGACCAGCCGTTTGATGCTGCCCTCCGACACGTGCTCGCCGAAGATCGACCGGTCGAGCGGCCTGTCGAGGTCGAGGCCGGTGAGGTCGGTCTCGAGGTCGCTCGATTGCTTGCGCGCGATCGCGACGAGCGCCTCGTCGGAGGGATGAGCGGATGCCGCGACCAGGCGATCGGCCTCTTCCGGTGACGACACCAGTACGGGCTGGATTGCGAAGAGGATCTTGATGTCGTCGGCCGAGCGGCCCGCGGCCTCGGCGGCGACATGGATGCGACCGCGATATGCCCGGATGCTCGCCTCGTCGAGCGGTGCGAGAGCCAACTGCACGTCGGAATTGAGACCGGCGAACGCCAGCCCGCGCCCCGACCCGCCGGGGGACACGATGGCCGGCTCGCCGTCGGTGAACGGGATGGCGTTGAGCGGCCCGTCGAAACCGAAGTACTCGCCGCGGTGCCGCGTGGCATCCAGTCTCGTGCCGTCGGCGTAGACGCCCGATTCCTCGTCGACGACGAGTGCGCCTTCGCCCCAGCTGCGCCAGAGATCCCGGATGCCACGAAGCCACTCCTCCGCACGGTCGTACGCCGCGTCGTGCCCGAGCTGGGGGGCGGTGGAGAAGTGGCGGGCGCTGCCGGTATCGGTGACGACGTTGAGTCCGAGGCGGTGGCCGCTGAGGTGCTGGAGCGTGGCGAACTGCCGGGCCGCCGTGTACGGCAGGTATGCCGCCGGATTCACCGTCGGTACGACGCCGAGGTGCCGCGTGGCGGCGAAGAGGTAGGGCGCGAGCAGCAGCGGGTCGTGCTTCGGCCCGCCGAAAGCGTGGCGCACGCGCAGGTCGATCGTCTCGGCGCTGCCGAGCGAGGGGGCGTCCTCGATGATGAGCAGGTCGAAGCCGGCCTGCTCGAGCGTGCGGGCGGAGTCCTGGTAGAGCCCCGGCTCGGTCCAACGGTGGTTCCATCGCAGGTACGGGTGCCCCCAGCCGTGCGGACCGAACCCGCGCGCGAGGAACCAGCCAAAGTGCTGCAGCCGGGTCACAGCACGACCGTCTCGCGCTCGAGGGCCGGCACACCGGCAAATGCCTGATCGAGGTCGGCGAGGATGTCGGTGATGTCCTCGATGCCGATCGACAGGCGGATCGTGCCGGGGAAGACGCCCGCGCGCTCGCGCTCCTCGACCGTGCGGGCGGAGTGCGAGGTGCTCTGCGGATGCAGCACGAGCGAGCGCACGTCACCGAGGTGGGTCATGTGCGTGATGAGCTGCACCGACTGCACGACGTGCCGCGCGGCCTCGAGACCGCCGCGCAGCGTCACAGTGAACACCGACCCGCTTCCGCGCGTGAGGTATCGCCGGCCGAGGTCGTGATGCGGGTGCGACTCCAGGCCGACGTAGTCGACGCGCTCCACCTCGGGTCGCGCCTCGAGCCAGCGGGCCACGGTCAGCGCGTTCTGCGACTGCCGCTCGACACGCAGGCTCAGCGTCTCGATGCCCTGGCCGATGAGGAACGCGTTCAGCGGCGACGGCGCCGGGCCGAAGCGCGGGGCGACGCTCTCACGGATGTACGCACCGCGGGCGCGCGGCCCGTGCTTCTCGGCGTAGCTCGCCCCGCCGAGGCGGTCGGTCTGCACGAGGTGGGAAAAACGGTGACCGGATGCCGCGGCGTCGAAGCGTCCATCGTCGACGATGACCCCGCCGAGCACCGCGCCCTGGCCGGCGAGGAACTTGCTCGCCGAGTGCACGACGACGGCGGCGCCGTGCTCGATGGGGCGCAGCAGGTACGGCGTGGTGAAGGTGCTGTCGACGACGAGGGGGATGCCGTGCTCCCGACCGATCGCCGAGATCGCGGCGACATCGAGCACGTCATTCCGGGCGTTGGAGAGCGTCTCGGCGAAGAAGGCTCTCGTGCGCGGGGTGATGGCACCCCGCCACGCATCGAGGTCGGAAGCGTCGACGAACGTCGTCTCGATGCCGAGGCGTGCGAGATTGTCGAGCAGCAGTCCGCGGGTGCCCTCGTAGATGTGCTCCGAGACGACGACGTGGTCGCCCGCACCGGCCAGAGCGAGCAGTGCGACCGTCACCGCGGCTTGCCCGCTCGAGACGAGGACCGCTTGATCGCCGCCCTCGAGCGAGGCGAGGCGCTCCTCGACGGCGTGCACGGTCGGGTTGCCGGTGCGGGTGTAGCCGAAGCCGGTGCCGGCGCCGAAGTGCGCGGCCGACTCCTCGAGGTCGCTGAACGTGAAGCCCGCGGTCAGGTAGATGGGGGTCGCCCGCGGCGTGGCGGGCGCGGTCGCGGAACCGGCGTGCACCTGTCGCGTCGAGAATCCGGTGACGGCGTCTGCGGCCATGGGGCGCGCTCCTTCCTTCGGGTCGGCCCAGGCTCGCACGCGTGTGCGCGCATCACCGAAACATGCGGCGTCGTGTTACGGGGGAGCCGTTGAGGGGCCCGGTGGTATCGTGACCAGGTGCGGATCGCCGGCCTCCTCCTTAGCGGCCGCGACGAGACCTTGTTCTAGGCCTTTCTCGTCGCGGAGTTCGTCGCGGGCCTCACACCCCTCCCGAGGAGAAACGCAAACCATGAGCACCATTCCCGAGAACCCTCGCACCCTGGCCGAGAAGGTCTGGGACGACCACCTCGTCGTCAAGGGCGAGAACGGTCAGCCCGACCTCATCTACATCGACCTGCACCTCGTGCACGAGGTCACCAGCCCTCAGGCGTTCGACGGTCTGCGCGCCGAAGGTCGGCCCGTGCGCCGGCTCGACCTGACGATCGCGACCGAAGACCACAACACCCCGACGCTCGACATCGACAAGCCGATCGCCGACCTCACCAGCCGCACGCAGATCGAGACGCTGCGCCGCAACGCCGCCGAGTTCGACGTGCGCATCCACTCCCTCGGCGACAAGGAGCAGGGCATCGTCCACGTCGTGGGCCCGCAGCTCGGGCTCACCATGCCGGGGATCACGGTCGTCTGCGGCGACTCGCACACCTCGACCCACGGCGCCTTCGGCGCGATGGCGTTCGGCATCGGCACGAGCGAGGTCGAGCACGTGCTCGCCACCCAGACCCTTCCTCTGAAGCCGTTCAAGACGATGGCGATCACGGTCGAGGGCGAGCTCAAGCCGGGTGTCACGGCGAAAGACATCATCCTCGCGATCATCGCCAAGATCGGCGCCAACGGCGGCCAGGGCTACGTGCTCGAATTCCGCGGCAGCGCGATCCGCTCCCTCTCGATGGAGGGGCGCATGACGATGTGCAACATGTCGATCGAGGCCGGTGCCCGTGCCGGCATGATCGCCCCCGACGAGACGACCTTCGCCTACGTCAAAGACAAGCCGCACGCCCCCCAGGGTCAGGACTGGGACGACGCCGTCGCCTACTGGCGCACGCTCCCGAGCGATGAGGGCGCGGTCTACGACGCCGAGGTGTTCCTCGACGCGAACGAGCTCGAGCCCTTCGTCACCTGGGGCACCAACCCCGGTCAGGGCGTCTCGCTATCGGATGTCGTGCCCACCCCGGCCGACATCACCGACCCCAACGAGCGCGCCGCCGCCGAGCGGGCTCTCGAGTACATGGACCTTCAGGCCGGCACCCCGATGAAGGACATCCCCGTGGATGCCGTCTTCATGGGGTCGTGCACCAACAGCCGCATCGAAGACCTGCGCGCCTTCGCGTCCGTCATCCAGGGCCGCACCAAGGCCGAGAACGTGCGCGTGATGGTGGTGCCGGGTTCGGCGCGCGTGCGACTCGAAGCCGAGGCCGAGGGCCTCGACAAGGTGTTCACCGCGTTCGGTGCCGAATGGCGCTTCGCCGGGTGCTCGATGTGCCTGGGCATGAACCCCGACCAATTGGCCCCGGGGGAGCGCTGCGCCTCGACCTCCAACCGCAACTTCGAGGGACGCCAGGGCAAGGGCGGTCGCACGCACCTCGTCTCGCCGCTGGTCGCGGCGGCGACAGCCGTCCGCGGAACCCTGTCGAGCCCGGCGGACCTCGACCCTTCGACAGGCTCAGGGCACCGCCCTTCGACAGGCTCAGGGCACCGCCCTTCGACGGGCTCAGGGACCGAAACAACGGAGGGCACGCTGATCCGCACCGACGCATCCGTTTCGACCGGGTCGGAGGCCTGACATGGAGAAGTTCACCACGCACACCGGCGTCGCCGCCCCCCTGAAGAGGTCGGCGGTCGACACCGACCAGATCATCCCCGCGGTGTTCCTCAAGCGGGTCACCAAGACCGGCTTCGATGACGCGCTGTTCGCGAACTGGCGACAGGACCCGGAGTTCGTCCTCAACCAGGACGCCTACCGCTCGGCATCCATCCTCGTCGCAGGGCCCGACTTCGGCACCGGATCCAGCCGCGAACACGCCGTGTGGGCGCTGCGCGACTACGGCTTCCAGGTCGTGCTGAGCCCCAAGTTCGCCGACATCTTCCGCGGCAACTCGGGCAAGCAAGGCCTGGTCACCGGTGTGATCACCGAAGACGAGGTCGAGCAGATCTGGGCCGTCCTCGAGGCGAACCCCGGCACCGAGATGACCGTGGACCTCACCGCGAAGACCGCCACGGTGGGCGACCTCCAGGTCTCGTTCGACATCGACGATTACACTAGGTGGCGGCTTCTCGAAGGGCTCGACGACATCGGGCTCACGCTGCGTGACGAAGACAAGATCACGCAGTTCGAGGCGCGCCGCGAGGCATGGCGGCCGCGGACACTCCCCGTCCGCTGAGCCCGATCGACCCGGTCGGGTCGATTCGCCGCCCCTCGTCAACGAAGTGAGGTCCACCCCCCTATGAGCACACTCGTCACCGATTCCGGAGACCACACCCCCGGGCAGCCGGACTGGGAGGCGGCAGAGACCCTCACGATCCGTGGAGGGCGTCCGCTGCGTGGCACGGTCGAGGTCAAGGGGGCCAAGAACCTCGTCACCAAGGCGATGGTGGCGGCCCTCCTCGGCGACACCACGAGTACGCTGCGCGACGTGCCGATGATCAGCGACGTCAAGGTCGTGCGGTCGCTCCTCGAAGTGCACGGCGTCACCGTCACCGAGGGCGACGAAGAGGGCACGCTGCACCTCGACCCCTCGGGCGCGGTCGCCGCGCACTTCGAGGAGATCGACGCGCACGCCGGCGCCTCGCGCATCCCGATCCTGTTCTGCGGTCCGCTGCTGCACCTGCTCGGCGAGGCGCTCATCCCCGACCTGGGTGGATGCCGCATCGGCGACCGGCCGATCAACTTCCACATGGACGCACTCCGCGCCTTCGGCGCCGTCGTCGACAAGAGCTACGAGGGCATCCGCATCACCGCCCCCAACGGCCTGCACGGGGCGAACATCACGCTGCCGTACCCGAGTGTCGGGGCGACCGAGCAGGTGCTGCTCACCGCCGTGCGCGCCAAGGGCGTGACGGAGCTGCGCAACGCCGCGATCGAGCCCGAGATCATGGACCTCATCGCGGTGCTGCAGAAGATGGGCGCGATCATCTCGTACGAGCCCAACCGCGTGATCTTCATCGAGGGCGTCGAGCGTCTCGACGGCTATGACCACCGGGCGATCTTCGACCGCAACGAGGCCGCCTCCTGGGCGTGCGCGGCGCTGGCGACCGACGGCGAGATCTTCGCCAAGGGCGCCCGCCAGCAGGACATGCTGACCTTCCTCAACGTCTTCCGCAAGGCCGGCGGGTGGTTCGACGTCCGTGAGGACGGCATCCTGTTCCGCCGTGGCGACGCGCTCAAGCCCGTCATGGTCGAGACCGACGTGCACCCCGGCTTCATGACCGACTGGCAGCAGCCGCTCATCGTCGCGCTCACCCAGGCGGCGGGCACATCGGTGGTGCACGAGACGGTGTACGAGAACCGCCTCGGGTTCACCGAGGCCCTCAACAAGATGGGCGCCGACATCGTCGTGCACCCCAAGGGCCTCGCCAGCGCCGACCGACGTGTTCCGCGCCGCGACCTCGAGCAGGCCGCCGTCATCAACGGTCCGACGCCGTTGCACGCAGCCGACGTCGAGGTTCCCGACCTGCGCGGCGGGTACAGCTACGTCATCGCCGCCCTCGCCGCGAAGGGCGAATCGACGGTGCGCAACATCGGGATCATCCGTCGCGGCTACGAGAAGTTCCTCGAGAAGCTCACGGCCCTCGACGCCGACTTCGACGTCGCCGAGTGACCGCGGTGAGCGCGACGCCCGAGACGAGTCGCCCGAGCGTCTTCTGGCCGCTCGCGGCGATCATCCTGCCCGCGGTGGGGCTGTTCGCCCGTATCGAGGTGCGCGGCGCCGAGAACCTGCCGCGCGAGGGCGCGTACGTGCTCGCACCCAACCACAACTCCGAGTTCGACCCCCTCGTCGTGGCCGTGGCCGTGTGGCGCCTCGGCCGCGCGCCGCGGTTCATGGCGAAAGAGAGCCTGTTCCGCGTCCCCGTTCTGGGCGCGGCGTTGAAGGCGACGGGGATGGTGCCGGTTCCCCGCGCGTCGTCGGGGGCGAGCCAGTCGATGAAGGCGGCCGAGCAGATCGCCCGCGACGGCCGCGGCGTCATCGTCTACGCCGAGGGCACCCTCACCCGCGACCCCGACCTCTGGCCGATGCGCGGCAAGACCGGCGCCGTGCGTCTCGCGCTGGCCGGCGATCTGCCGCTCATTCCGATGGCGCAATGGGGCGTTCAGGAGATCCTTCCCCGGTACGGCAAGCTCAAGTTCCCGCGGCGGTCTCACGTCGTCGTGGAGTTCGGACCCGCGATGGACCTCTCCTCGTACGCGGGCACGCCGCCGCAGCCGTCGGCGCTCGTCGCAGCGACCGACGCGATGATGAACCGGGTCGCGGCGATGCTGTCCGGCATCCGGGGCCTTCCCGCACCGGCGGAGCGCTGGGATCCGACCAAGCACGGCCAGAACGAGACGGGGCGCCTTGAGCCGTAAGAACGCCCTCCCCGCGGTGGGGCCGAAGGTCGCCGTCGTCGGCGCCGGCAGCTGGGGCACGACGTTCGGTAAGATCCTCGCCGACGGCGGGGCTTCGGTCGTCATGTGGGCACGGCGACCCGAGCTGGCGGCCGAGATCACCGAGTCCAAGCGCAACAGTCGGTACCTCTCGGGCATCAACCTTCCCCGCACCATGACCGCGACCACCGACCTCGCCGAGGCGCTGAACGGCGCCGAGCAGATCTACCTGTCGGTGCCGAGTCAATCGCTGCGCGAGAACCTCGCCGCGATCAGGCCGTTCGTCGAACACACCGACGTGCCGATCGTCTCGCTCATGAAGGGCGTCGAGAAGTCCACCGGGCTGCGCATGAGCCAGGTCATCGAACAGGTGCTGCAGTGCGATCCGGCGCGGATCGCCGTGGCATCCGGCCCCAACCTCGCCCTCGAGATCGCGCGCGAGCAGCCGACCGCGGCCGTCATCAGCTCGCTCAGCCCCGAGACGGCCGAGGCCGTCGCGCGTCGCGCCCGCAACACGTACTTCCGCTCGTTCGTGAACACCGACGTGATCGGCACCGAGTTCGGCGGGGTGCTGAAGAACCTCATCGCGGTCGCCATCGGCATCGTCGACGGCGTCGGCTACGGCGAGAACACCAAAGCGTCGATCATCACGCGCGGTCTGGTCGAGATGACCGACTTCGCCGTCGCGCAGGGCGCGCAGCCCGAGACCCTGCAGGGGCTCGCGGGCTTGGGCGACCTGATCGCCACGTGCCAGTCGCCGCTCAGCCGCAACAACACCGCCGGGCGGCTGCTCGGTCAGGGGTACGGCTACAAAGAGGTCGTGACCCAGATGCAGCAGACCGCCGAGGGCCTGGCATCCGTGGCCCCCGTGCTCCAGCTCGCGAAGCAGGTCGGCGTCGACATGCCCATCGTGCAGCAGGTGAAGATGGTGCTCGACGGGACGATGGACCCGCGCGACATCGCACCGCACCTGACGACAGACGACGACCAGCCGCAGGGCGAGAGGACGCAGAATGACCAATCCGGTGGTGGTGGTGCTCTTCGGCGGGCGCTCCAGCGAGCACTCGATCAGTTCCGCCACGGCGGGCGGGGTGCTGCGGGCGATCGACCGTGACCGCTTCCGGGTGATCCCGGTCGGTATCACCCGCGACGGGGCGTTCGTGCTCGAAGACGACGATCCCGATAAGTTCGCCCTACGTCCCGAGGCCCTGCCCGAGGTGGTCGACAACGGCACGCGCGTGCGGCTGCCCGACTCGACGCTGTCGCGCGAGTGGACCGTGACCGACGCCGAGGGCACCCGCTCGCTCGGCGAGGTCGACGTCGTGCTGCCGATCCTGCACGGACGCTTCGGTGAGGACGGCACCGTGCAGGGGCTGCTCGAACTGCTCGGCATCCCGTACGCCGGCGGCGGCGTGCTCATGTCGGCCATCGGCATGAACAAGAACGTCACGAAGCAGGTGCTGCGTTCGGCGAACGTGCCGGTCGTGCCGTGGGTGGCCGTCACGCGAGCCGACCTCGCACGCGATCGGGCACTGTGGGAGCGCCGCATGCGCGCCCTCGACCTGCCCGTGTTCGTCAAGCCCAACGAGGCGGGCTCCAGCGTCGGCGTGACCAAGGTGTCGGCCTGGGACGACCTGGATGCCGCCCTCGACACCGCCTTCGCCGAAGACGGTCTCGTGCTCGTCGAGCAGGCGATCGTCGGCCGTGAGCTGGAGTGCGGCGTGCTGCCCGGACGCGACGGGGGACCGGTGCGGGTCTCGGTGGCGGGCGAGATCGTCGTCACGGGCCGGGAGTTCTACGACTTCGAGGCGAAGTACCTCGATGCGCCGGGCGTCGACCTCGTGTGCCCCGCTGAGCTGGGCGACGGAGAGCTGGCCGAGATGCAGCGGATCGCCGCGAAGGCGTTCGAGGCGATCGGCGGGCAGGGTCTCGCGCGCGTGGACTTCTTCTACACGGGCACCGAGTTCTACGTGAACGAGGTCAACACGATGCCCGGCTTCACGCCGATCTCGATGTTCCCGACGTGCTGGATCGCGTCGGGGCTGAGCTACCCCGACCTGATCAGCGACCTTCTCGACGCGGCGCTCGCGAAGGCCTGAGTCCCGCACGGGCGGCGGGCGGTTCTGCCCCCTGCCGTGGCTCGGCGGGTCTGCCCCCTGCCGTGGTCGGCGGGTCTGCCCCTGCCGTGCCCGGCGGGTCCGCCCCCTGCCGTGCCCGGCGGGTCTGCCCGGCTGTGCGTGCGGCCGGGCCGTGCACAACGGCGGCGTTCGTGGATGACGCGCCGTGTGTCGTGTCGGTGGGACGGCGTGTCGTCGAGAACCCCTGCAGTTGTGCCCGCCGAGCGCCGGACAACCCCGGGTGCCGGGTCCCCGGTGGCGGGTCCCCGGGCCGTGCACAACGGCGGCGTTCGTGCGCGACACGCCGTGTGTCGTGTCGGTGAGACGGCGTGTCGTCGAGAACCTCCGCAGTTGTGCCCGCCGGGCCCCCGACAACCCCCGGGCGGCTGGTCCCCGGGCCGTGCACAACGGCGGCGTTCGTGGACGACGCGCCGTGTGCCGTGTCGGTGAGACGGCGTGTCGTCGAGAACCTCTGCAGTTGTGCCCGCCGGGCGCCGGACAACCCCGGGCGGCAGGTCCTCGGGCGGCGGCTCCCCGACCGGCGGGTCCCCGGGCCGTGCACAACCGCGGCGTTCGTGGGCGACACGCCGTGCGCCGGGCCCGGACGACGGCGTGTCGTACATGACCTCCGCAGTTGTGCTCGCTCCGGGGGCGCAGAAACCGTCGTGCCCCCCGCGACGATTCGATGCCTACGGGGTCGGGGCGGCCGTCGCGTCGGACAACGCCGTGCAGGCCGAACCCGTCGGCTGCAGATAGTCGCGGATGAGAGGGCCCAGGGCCTGCGCGACGTCGCCGCTGCTGGCGACATCGAAGTCGAGGTAGACCTGCAGGGCGGGAGTGCGTCCGAACGTCGTCAGCGTGTACCGGTTGTCGGCGGCCTGCGACTCGTCGACGAGCCAGTCGACGCCGTCGAACGTGCGGCACGGCAGGGTAGACGGCGCGGGCGGCTCGAGTCCGCACGTCATCAGAATGGATGCCGGGTCGCCCCAGGCCCCCGTCGCCTGCGCGTCGGTCCACCGGCGCTGCTGCCCCGAGATGGTCTTCGGCAGCTTCGCGATGACCGAGGCGCAGGCCGGGTCATTGGCGAGCTTCGCCGGTTCCATTGCGACCGTCGTGCTGCATGCCGCGAGCCCCGGAAGCAGAACGAGGGCGGCCAGAAGCGCGAGGGGGCGGGAGGAGCGGGGCACCCGTCCAGGCTAATAGCGTGGTGGGGTGACCGACGCTGAGCCCAGCCGTGAGACCACCGTGGGGGAGCTGTCCGAGGGGCAGATCCTGCGTGGCATCCTCGACCGCCTCCCGCCCTCCACCGCCCCCGTCGGCCCGGGCGACGACGCCGCCGTGCTGTCGGTGCCCGACGGGCGGGTCGTCGCCACGACGGACACGCTCGTGCACGGTCCCGACTTCCGGCTGGCATGGTCGGCGCCGTTCGATCTCGGCTTCAAAGCCGCGGCGGTCAACCTCGCCGATGTCGCGGCGATGGGCGCCCGCCCGATCGCACTGCTCGTGGCGTTGGCGATGCCCGACGCGACGCCGGTGTCGTTCGTGCGCGGCTTCGCCGACGGCCTGGCCGCGGCCTGCGCCGAGCTCGCGCCCGACTGCGCGGTGGAGGGCGGCGATCTCACGGTCTCCGACACGTTGACGATCGCGGTGACCGCCCTCGGCAGTCTCGACGGTCGCGCCCCCGTGCGCCGGTCCGGCGCACGCGTCGGCGACGGCGTGTACATCATCGGCGAACTGGGCGAGGCGGCCCGCGGGCTCGACGTGCTCTTCGAGCGCTTCACGGATGCCGACGGTTCCCCCGTCGCGCTGACCGCCGAGGCGCGCGATGCGCTCGCCCCCGCCGAGGCCAAGGCGCTGTCGCGTCAGCTCACTCCGCGCCCGCCGCTGGCCGAGGCGCTGCGGGCCGCGGCATCCGGTGCCACCGCCATGATGGACGTCTCGGACGGACTCGCACTCGATGCCACCCGCCTGGCGGACGCGTCGGGGGTCACGATCGCGTTCGATTCGGCGACCCTGGGTGACGACCCCGCGGGGGCGCTCGGCGGGGGAGAGGATCACGGCTTCCTCGTCGCCTTCGCCCCGGATGCCGAACCTCTCGGCCGGCGCATCGGCACCGTCGTGGCGCGGGGCGCCGATGCCGTCACCGTCGACGGGTGGGCGTGGACGGGCCGTGCGGGCTGGGATCCGTACCGCGACTGGGACGCCGGTCGGGGCTAATCGACCTCGGGAGGGCGCAGAGCCGGAAGGGCCGGCCTGCCGAACGCCCGGCTCACGAGCGTGTCGCGACCGGGCGGCCCCACCACATCGTCGTGTCGCCGTAGGCGCGATCGCGTTCGGCTTCGAGCCCGGCCGCCGCCCAGTCGGGAGCGGCGGAGCGCTTCGCCCGCTCGACGATCACGGTGGCATCCGGGCTCAGACGCGGTGCGAGAGCGACGAGCGCCTTCGTCAGGTCGTGATCGGCGATGTCGTAGGGCGGGTCGAGGAACACCAGGTCCCATTCGGCGGTGGATGCCGACAGGTACGTCGTGACGTTCGCGCGATGCACCCGCGCGGCGGCGCTGACGCCCGCGGCGCGCACGCGTTCGGCGTTCTTGCGGATGAGTGACGCGGCGGGGGCCGAGAGTTCGACCAGGTCGGCCGAGGCGGCGCCGCGACTCAGGCTCTCGAGCCCGAGAGCGCCTGAGCCGGCGAAGAGGTCGGCCACCCGCGCGTCGTCGATCACGCCCGCCGACTCGAGCGCGCCGAACAGCGACTCTCGCACGCGGTCGCTCGTGGGGCGTGTGCCCCTCGGGGGGACGTCGAGCACGGTGCCGCCCGCGCGGCCGGAGATGATGCGCGTCACCGTCTCAGCCTAGGGTCGCCGATGCCGAGCGGTGTGGATGCCGTCGGCTCGGTGGCCGTGGGGCCGGACGGCGTCATGCGACCGAGCGCTTCGCGAACGCCGACCGTGCAGCGAAGGTCGAAGCGGCGATGTCGGAGGCCCTGCCTAGACTCGTGGGCATGCCTGGTCTCTCGCTCGCCTCCCGGCTCGACGGCGCCGTGGGCGGCAAGACGGCATCGGCGTTCGACCGCGCGTTCGGGGTCAAGACGGTGGGCGAGCTGCTCGAGCACTATCCGCGGCGCTACGCCCGACGCGGTGAGCTCACGCCCATCGCGTCGCTCCCGCTGGGCGAACCCGTCACCATCGTCGCCGAGGTGGTCAGTGCGACCGAGCGGCGCATGCAGAACCGGCGCGGATCGCTCCTCGAGGTCGTCATCAGCGACGGCGACGGCCGCATGTCGCTGACCTTCTTCAACCAGCCGTGGCGCCTGAAAGACCTCACACCCGGCCGGCGCGGCATCTTCTCGGGCAAGGTGGGCGAGTACCGGCGTCAGACGCAGCTCGCCAACCCCGATTACGAGTTGTTCGACGACATCGAAGAGGCGCGCGTCGAGGCGGAGGTGACGGCGAGACGACCCATCCCGATCTATCCCGCGACCAGTTCCGTGCCGAGCACGCTCGTGCAGAAGACGATCGCGCTCGTGCTCGACACCCTCGGCGAGGTCGACGATCCGTTGCCCGACGATCTGCGGGCCCGGCGCGGGCTGTTGCCGGCCCGCGCGGCGCTCGAGCAGATCCACCGCCCCGAGAACGACGACGACATCCCGCCGGCGGTCGCGACGCTGCGCATGCAAGAGGCGTTCGTGCTGCAGACGGCGCTGCTGCAGCAGCGACAGTTCGTCCGTGCGCTGTCGGCGACGAAGCGGCCTGCGGCGCCGGGTGGGCTCCTCGAGCGCTTCGACGCCATCCTGCCGTTCGACCTGACCCCCGATCAGCAGACCGTCGGCGCACAGCTGGCCGCCGATCTCGTCGGCGACTGGCCCATGAGCCGTCTCGTGCAGGGCGAGGTCGGCTCGGGCAAGACACTGGTCGCGCTGCGGGCCATGCTGCAGGTGGCGGAGTCGGGCGGGCAGTCCGCCCTCATCGCCCCGACCGAGGTGCTCGCGGGGCAGCACCTGCGTTCCATCGCCCGCATGCTCGGCCCCGACCTCGCGCCCGAACTCATGCCCACGCTGCTGACGGGGCAGATGCCGGCCGCCGAGCGACGTCGCGCCGCCCTGCGTGTGGCATCCGGGCAGGCGCGGATCGTCGTCGGCACGCACGCGCTCCTGAGCGCCACCACCACCTTCGCCGACCTCGGGTTCGTCGTCGTCGACGAACAACACCGCTTCGGCGTCGACCAGCGCGAGGCGCTGCGCTCGAAAGGCGATTCCCCGCACACGCTGGTGCTGACGGCCACGCCCATTCCGCGCACGGTGGCAATGACGGTGTTCGGCGACCTCGACGTCTCCACCATCCGCACCATGCCGGCCGGGCGTGCCGGCATCCAGTCGTTCGTCGCCCCGCTCGCCGAGAAGCCGGGCTGGTTCGCCCGGGTCTGGGACCGAGTGGCCGAAGAGGTCGCGCAGGGCCGCCAGGCGTTCGTCGTCTGCGCCGCGATCGATTCAGACCAGCTCGCGGCCGACGAGAAGACCGACGAGCCCGCCGACGCGCCGGCCGGTTCGGCCCCGGCGGGTGAGAGCAATCGCACGCGCTGGGGCGTGGTGCAGGTTGCGGCGCTGTTGTCGCGGTTGCCGGCCTTCGACGGCATCCGGGTGCAGATCCTGCACGGCAAGATGCCCTCCGACGAGAAGGATGCCGTGATGCAGGCCTTCGCCCGCGGTGACATCGACGTGCTCGTCGCGACGACGGTCATCGAGGTCGGTGTCGACGTGCCGAACGCCTCGACGATGGTCATCCTCGAGGCCGACCGGTTCGGAGTGTCGCAACTGCACCAGCTGCGCGGTCGCGTCGGACGCGGCGGCCTGCCGGGACTCTGCCTGCTGGTCACCGAGGCGTCGTCGGGCACGTCGTCGCGATCGCGCGTCGAAGCGGTGGCCGCCACGCTCGATGGCTTCGCCCTCGCCGAGATCGACGTGGAACTGCGCGGCGAGGGGGATGTGCTGGGCGGGGCACAATCCGGCGCGCGCTCATCGCTGCGCCTGCTGCGCGTGGTGACCGACGCCGACCTCATCACCGAGGCGCGCGCCGAGGGGGAGCGTCTGCTCGCCGACGATCCGGCGCTGGTGCGGCATCCGGGGCTCGCGGCCGCGCTGGAGCGCCGGGTCGGCGTCGAAGAACGCGCCGCGCTGGCGAAGTCGTGAGGGCTCGTCGCCGCGGAGGGCGCGCATGTCGTCTCGCGGCGGCGTACCGGTGGTGTGGTGCCGCAGGTGGAGCGGATGGGCGCGTGTCGGGGCCGCCGTAGCGCGCGGATGGGTGCGTGTCGGGGCCGCCGTAGCGCGCGGATGGTGTGGTGAGGAGCATCGCAGGCCGGCGGAGGAGCGCACGTCCTGTCGCTGCCCCGAGCGGATGGCATCCTGAGCGAGGCTCGCGCGCAACGCCGCGCGCCGCGCTGTGGATGCCGTGAACGCGGGGCCCTGCGACGGGCCGCGTCGCTAGGCTGGCGGCATGGATCCCCGGATCGCCGTCGTGCCCGGCTCGTTCGACCCGCCCACGCTCGGTCACCTCGACGTCATCCGTCGGGCCGCCGGACTGTTCGATCAGTTGCATGTGCTCGTCGTGCACAATCCCGGCAAAGAAGCGTTGCTGCCCATCGCCGAGCGACAGCGATTGCTCGAGCAGTCCATCGCCGAGGCCGGTGTCGAGGGAGACGTGATCGTCGCCGCGTGGAGCATGGGCCTGCTCGTCGACTATGCCACCGACGTGGGTGCCAAAGTTCTCGTGAAGGGCATCCGCTCGCAGGTCGACGTCGCCTACGAGACGCCGATGGCGATCGTGAACCGCGACCTCGCGCACGTCGAGACGGTGTTCCTGCTGCCCGACCCCTCGCACGCCCTGGTGTCGAGCTCACTCGTACGACAGGTGGCGGGACTCGGCGGCGACGTCTCGCCGTACGTCCCCCCGGCAGTGGCGCGTTTCCTCGACACGGGCGCCCGCGGCATCTGACGCGCACGCACCTCGGATGCCGGCCCGCCGCGCGGTCCTCGCATCCACCGGCCCGCTTCCAAGAGGAGGCTATGTCGCGCGCGGCTCGCCCTGTTCTCGGCACCCTCCGGCGTCGCCCTGGCCGGGTTCGGGGCGGAATCGGCCGTTCGGGGCAGGAATTCCATGCCCCGAGCGGCGAAACCCGCCCCAATCCCGGGAACGCGCACGACTCCGCCCCGAACCTCGAACGCGCCCCCACGTGTGCCCCCGCCACCTCTCCGCATCGGCGCAGGCGCTCCGCGCCACTTCACCCCGCACCGGCGGAGGCGCCGTGCGCCGCCCGGCCCCCGTCCAGGGGCGCGCGGGTAGCATGGACGACCGTGAGAACCCGTCGACCCGGCCCCTTCCAGCTGCCCGTGCGCGACATCGAGCGCAAGCCCGGTGAGATGCGCGAGCACAGCCTCGAGATCCCCGCACCCGAGAAATGGGGCGAGGGATTGGTCTCCGTTCCCGAGGCCGAGCCGCTCGACCTCGAGGTGCGGTTGGAGTCGGTGCACGAGGGCATCCTCGTCTCCGGCACCGTCGACACGACGGCCACGGGCGTGTGCGGACGCTGCCTCATCGACATCGAAGAGCCTGTCGAAGTCGAGTTCCAGGAACTTTTCGCGTATCCTGGGGACGAAGCGAGTGACTTCGACGTTCAAGACGACCACGTGGATCTTGAAAATCTGGTCCGGGATGCCATTGTCCTGTCGCTTCCGTTCCAGCCGGTGTGTCAGCCGGACTGCCCCGGGCTCGACCCGAACACGGGCGAGAGGCTGACGGAAAGCCCCGGCGACACGGAGCAGACGCCTGTCGACAGCCGATGGGCAGCGCTCCAGCAGTACACCCCAGACGACGGCGATGCGCACCGCGCCGCCCCCAAGACAGAGAAGAGCTAGTCATGGCAGGTAACCCCCCGAAGCGGAAGGTCTCCCGCTCCAACACCCGCTCGCGTCGCGCGCAGTGGAAGGCCGAAGCCCCCGCGCTGGTCAAGACCATCGAGAATGGCAAGGTCGTCTACAGCCGCCCCCACCAGGCGAAGGTCGTCACCGACTCGCAGGGCACCGAGCTCTTCCTCGAGTACAAGGGCCGCAAGGTCGCCGACGTCTGATCGGCGATTCGTGACGCCTAAGAACGTCGAGCGCGGAGCGCTCACTGAGAAGCTCGGGGTCGAGATCGACCCCGAGCTTCTTTCTCTTGCCCTGACGCACCGCTCCTTCGCCTACGAGAACGGCGGCATCCCCCACAACGAGCGCCTTGAATTCCTCGGCGACTCGGTGCTGGGGCAGGCCGTCACGGTCCGCCTGTACACCCGGCATCCTGAGCTCGAAGAGGGCAGCCTCGCCAAGCGCCGCGCCAGCGTCGTGTCGACCGTGGCGCTGGCCGAAGTGGCGCGACGGATCAGTCTCGGTGCCCACGTGCGACTCGGCCGCGGGGAGTTACTGACGGGTGGACGTGACAAGGACTCCATCCTGGCCGACACGATGGAGGCGCTCATCGGAGCGGCCTACCTCTCGGCGGGTCCCGACGCGGCGACGGCCATGGTTCTGCGTCTGGTGGAGCCGCTGCTCGCCGACCCCGAACGGTACGGGGCCGCGATGGATCCGAAGACGAGCCTGCAAGAGATCGCCGCGCGGCTGGGACTCGTCGCCCCCGTCTACAGCGTCGAAGCGACGGGCCCCGACCACGACCGCCGGTTCACCGCCACGGTCACCGTGGGCGACCTCGCGACCACCGGTAACGGCTCCAGCAAGAAGCAGGCCGAGATGGCTGCGGCCCTCGCGGCGTGGCGCGAGCTCGACGCGCGTGCCTGAGCTTCCCGAGGTCGAGGTCGTCCGTGCCGGCCTCGAACCCGCGGTCAGCGGTGCGCTGATCACCTCGGTCGACGTGCGCGACGAACGCGCGCTCACACGCCACACCGGGGGAGCGGCCCACTTCGAGGCGGAGCTCACGGGGCGGCGCATCACCGCGGCCGCGCGGCGGGGCAAGTTCTTGTGGATGCCGGTGGCCGACGACGAAGCCATCGTCACGCACCTGGGGATGAGCGGGCAGATGCTGCTGCGTGTGCCGGGCGCTCCCGCGGAACGTCACGAGCGCATCCGCATCGAGCTGGAGCACCCCGACCACGGCTCGTTGTCGGTGGTGTTCGCCGACCAGCGGACGTTCGGCTCGCTCGCGATCGACGAGCTCGTCGACACGCCAGACGGGGCGGCGGGCGGACGCGGCTCCGACCTCGCCCGCGTGCCCACGCAGGTCGCGCACATCGGCCGCGACCCGCTCGACCCGGCCTTCAGTGCGAAACGGTTCCGGGCGCGACTGGCCCGGACGTCCTCGGGCATCAAGCGGGTGCTGCTCGATCAGACCGCCGCGAGCGGTATCGGCAACATCTACGCCGACGAGGCGCTGTGGGCGGCGCGCATCCACCCCGAGACGCCGGCATCCGCCCTTTCGACCCGCGCCGTCAACCGCCTGCTCGGCGAGGTGCAGGCCGTGCTCGAGAAGGCGCTGGCCGAGGGTGGCACGAGCTTCGACGCGCAGTACGTCAACGTCAACGGGCAGGCCGGGTACTTCGCGCACTCGCTGAACGCCTACGGTCGCACCGGGCAACCGTGCCCGCGCTGCGGGCGGCCGATCGTGCGCGTGTCGTTCATGAACCGCTCGAGCCACTTCTGCCCGCACTGCCAGCGAGTCCGCTGACCGGGGCGGGCTGCCGGCATCCCGTGTCTCGATAATGCTGGATGCCGGGAGCCCGCGATCAGGCCAGCACCTTCTTCCACACCCCCTCGTACGACGTCGCCGCGAAGCCGATCCGTTCGTTGATCGACAGCATCGGGCGGTTCTCCTCGGCGTTGTAGGTGATCACGCGCGGCGAGTGGGGCGCGACGTCGTGCCAGGCGAGCAGGCCGGCGCATTTCACCAGCATGCCGAGGCGGTGGCCGCGGTGCGCCGCGACGACCAGGGTGTCCTCCTGGCTGGTGGCCGCGGTCCGGTCCTTGCCGATGACGAGCTCGTTGAACGCCGCGAGTTCGCCGGTGTCGACGTGCTGCGCCGCGGTGACGAGCATGTGGCGGCCGGCGTCGAGATATCCGGCCTCGTAACGCCGGAGGCGCGCGGCATCCCAGATCTCCTCGTCGAACTCGAGGTCGGCCGAGGGGGCGTCGGTGACCATGCGTGCCTTCATCGCCGCGAAGCCGTCGACGAACTCGTCGGGAGTCGGCAGGGTCCACTGCACCACGCGATAGCCGACCGCCGCCTCTTCCGCTTCGGCGAGAAGCTCCTCCAGGCGCGGGCGTGCGTCGGCGAGCGAAAGGGCGCTGACGCGCACGATCTGCTCGAGCGAACAGCCGGATGCAAGGAAGAACCTCGCCGCGTGGTCACGCGGGATGGATCCGAAGCCCGTGGGGGCCTCGAGTCGGGGGCCGTCGGCGGCGGGGTGCTCGGCCCACGACTGCAGGATCGTGCGCCCCTCCGCTCGTGCGACGCGTTCGATCTCGGCGAAGGCGGCGCGACCGATGCCGAGACCCCAGGCGGAGCGGCGGAGTTCGACGAGCCAGTTGCCGGTGCGGGCGCCGTCCTCCTGGGGGAGGTCGAGACCCGCGCGGCCGACGACCTCGCCGTCGCGGACGGCGATCCACGCGAAGCGCTTCGTCTCGGGCTGCGGCTGATACAGGGGCAGCAGTTCGTCGGCCGGCATGGATGCGTCGTCGTGGCCGGAGACTTCGGCATAGACGAGATTGCGCACGCGCACCATCTCGCGGAAGTCCGCGGCGTCGGGGGCGTCGATGGATGCCGGGATGTGCAGGGGGCGCAGCTCGATGCCGGCCGGAAGATCGGTCATGAGGGGACTTTCGTGTCCGGGGGGGGGGGGGGGGGAGAGAGAAGGCGGTGGGGGCGACACGATGGTCGCCCCCACCGTTTCAGAAGGGGAGTCGGCTGAAGGCGGCCGTGCTCTGCCAGGCGCGTTCGCGCTGCTCGCGCTCGGCGAAGGCATCGCGTGCGCGGTGGGCGGCGACGGCCTGATGGTCGAGCGCCCGCGCGCGGTCGGCATGGCGCGTGAGCAGCCACAGGCCGAGGCGCAGCGACAGTCGGTCGAGCAGGCCCAGCGGGCGGTAGGCGGTGGTGTCGAACGTGACGGTCGACGGGGTGGACGGGGACGTGGGCGCGGCCGCGGTGTGCTGCGGCGCGCGCGCGAACAGGGCGTTCATGCGGAGGCTCCGAGGAAGAGGTGTGTCATGCGCGCGAGGGCGCTGAAGAGGATCCCGAGGATCGAGAGGAGCGCGTCAGAGCGACGTGCTCACGGGGGGCGGAGACGCCTGAGGCGTCTCGACGCGACGGATCAGCCCAGACGGGAGGGCATGCCGACGGCGGTGGTCACTCCGGTGACGGGTGCGGACAGCGCGGGAGCGGCGGTGAAGCCGATGGCGGTGAAGCCGATGGTGCTGCGAATCATGGAAGTGACCTCCTTTCGACGTCGGTTGCGACCCCTGACGCTAGCGGAGGTCCGCGGCATCCGTCAAGCGATTTCCCAGAGAGGGCGGACTTCCGGGCGTGGCGGACGGTGAACTCCGGCCCGCCGCCGCGGATTTCCGGGGCTTCTCGGCTACCGTGAGGCGAGAATTCGACCGGGCGGGAAGGCGGGTGACATGCACCTGAAGAGCGTGACGCTCAAAGGCTTCAAGTCCTTCGCCCAGTCGACGACCTTCGCGCTCGAACCCGGCGTGACCTGCATCGTCGGGCCGAACGGCTCGGGCAAGTCCAACGTGGTCGACGCGCTCGCCTGGGTGATGGGGGAGCAGGGCGCCAAGACGCTGCGCGGCGGGAAGATGGAAGACGTCATCTTCGCCGGCACGTCGACTCGCGGCCCCCTCGGCCGCGCGGAGGTGCAGCTGACCATCGACAACGGCGACGGGGCGCTGCCCATCGATTACAGCGAGGTCACGATCAGCCGGACGCTGTTCCGCACCGGCGCCAGCGAGTACGCCATCAACGGGCAGACGTGTCGGTTGCTCGATGTGCAGGAGCTGCTCAGCGATTCCGGCCTCGGGCGCGAGATGCACGTCATCATCGGTCAAGGCCGTCTCGACACGGTGCTGCAGGCCACCGCGGAGGATCGCCGGGGGTTCATCGAGGAGGCCGCCGGCATCCTGAAGCACCGGCGACGCAAAGAGAAGACCGTCCGCAAGCTCGAGGCGATGGAGACCAACCTCACCCGGCTGAGCGATCTGGCGGGCGAGCTGCGGCGACAGCTCAAGCCCCTCGGCAAGCAGGCCGAGATCGCGCGGGAGGCGGCCACCATCGCCGCCGTGGTGCGCGATGCCAAGGCTCGGCTGTACGCCGACGACCTCGTGCGGCTGCGGACGCAGCTCGCCGACGCCGCCCGGGCCGAGAGCGAGCGGCACACGGAGCGTCTCGGGCTGCAGGAACAGGCCGACGGACTCCGCCAGCGCGTCGAGAGGCTCGAGAACGACCAGCGTTCCGAGGCGGTCGATCGCGCGCGCAGCGTGGCCTTCTCGCTCGAGCAGGTGCAGGAGCGGCTGCGCGGTCTCTACACCCTGGCGGGTCAGCGCCTGACGCTGCTCGCCGACGACGACGCCGACCCCGCGGGCTTCGCCCCCACCGTGTCGCAGACCGCGATCGACGACGTCCGCGCCGAGATCGACGACATCGCGCAGGGGCTCGGCGATGCCCAGGATGCCGCGGCCGAAGCCGCACGCGCCGTCGCACGCGCCCGGGCCGATCTCGACGCCCTCGACGTCGACATCGCTGCACAGAGCGCGCTCGTCAGCGAGCACGACATGAAGATCCAGGCCCTGCGGGGGACGGCGGATGCCGCGACGTCGGCGCTGAACGCGGTCCGCGCCGGCGTCGAGCGACAGCAACGGGCTCTCGACGCCGCTCTACAGCGTCGTGTCGAGGCCGAGCGGGCCCGCGCCGAGCTCGACCCCGACGTCGAGCCGGAGGCGTCCACCGCCGAACACGCCGCTGCGTACGAGCGGGCGCAACGCGACGCGAACGACGTCGAGGCCGCCGTCGCGGGCCTTCGCGAACGCCTGCACGCCGCCGAACGCGAGCGCGACGCCCTCACCGCGCAGACGACGGCCCTGGGGCGCGCACTCGACCTGCGCAACGCCGCCGCCGACCTGAGCGCGGCGGGAGGCACGGGGGTGCGCGGGCTGGTGGGCGACGACGTCAAGGTCGCTCCCGGGTACGAGGCAGCCATCGCCGCCGCCCTCGGCTCGCTCGCGGAAGGACTGCTGGTCGACGACGCCGACGCCGCGTTCCGCGCTGCGCTCGACGCGACCGAGGGGGATCTCGGTGTGGTCGAGATCGTCATCGCCCACGGCGAGGCCGATGAGGCGGCCCCCACGGTGGCCGGCGCGGTGCCGGCCCTCGACGTGGTCACCGCGCCCGCCGGGGTGCGTGGCATCCTGTCGCGTACGGTGATCGTCGACGACCTCGACGCCGTCCGGTTGCTGCAGCCGTCGCTCGCGCGCGATGTGACCGTGGTCACCCGCACGGGTGAGGTCGTGACCTCGCGCACGGTGAAGGCGGGCTCCGGGTCGGGCCGATCGCGGCTGGAGCTCGCGGCCGAGCGGGATGCCGCCGCGGAACGGCTCGCCGAGATCGTCGTCGTCGCGGACTCGCTGCGCGAGGCCCTCTCCGACGAACAGCGCGCGCTGACCGATGCGCGCCACCGCACGAAACAAGCGCTGTCGACGCTCCGTGAGCACGATGCCGCGTTGGCCGCGCACGCCGAGAAGGTCAACCGCGTGACGGTACGCCACGAGGCCGCCGTCGCCGAGTGCGATCGCCTCGCCGCCGCTCTCGCGCAGACCGAGGCGGCGGTCGCCGAAGCCGAGGACGCAGCCCGCCGCGCCGACGAGGCCCTGTCGCGCGCCCGGGAGGCGCCTCGCCCGCTGCTCGACGCGTCCGCCCGCGAGGGGATGGCCGCTGAGGTCGACGCCGCCCGCGAGGCGGAGATACGTGCGCGGCTCGACATCGAGACGCTGAAAGAACGCGTGCGCGCGGGCGAAGCGCGCATCGTCCAGCTGGAGCAGCAGCGCGAGCGCGAGCGCGCCGCCGCGGCGGAGGCGGCCCGACGCGCGGTTCTGCGCCGCGCGCAGCGAGAAATCGCCTCGGAGGTGGCGGGTCAGCTGCCCGCCCTCCTGGACTCGGTGGACCGATCGGTCAGCCAGGCGCGCGTCGAACTCGCGGCCGCGGAGTCGGCGCGCACCGCGATCACCGAAGAGCTCGCCCGTGCTCGCGCCGATGAGGCCCGCGTCCGCGAGCGTCTCGCGCGCCTGACCGAGAGCGTCCACGGTCTCGAGCTGCAGATGCACGAGAAGAAGCTCCACGTCACGAGCCTGCTGGAGCGCGTGCAGTCCGAGCTCGCGCTCGACGAGGCCGTGCTGATCGCGGAGTACGGTCCCGACCAGCTCGTGCCGAACGACGCGGAGGGCGATCCCTTCGACCGTGCCGCCCAGAAGCGTCGGCTTCAGGATGCCGAGCGCAAGCTGTCGCAGCTGGGCCGGGTCAACCCGCTCGCGCTCGAGGAGTTCGCCGCGCTCGAGCAGCGCCACGCCTTCCTCACCGAACAGCTGGCCGACCTGCAGCAGACCCGCGCCGACCTGCAGACGATCATCGCCGACCTCGACGAGCGGATGCAGACCATCTTCGTCGCCGCGTTCGAGGACACCCGGGCCGCCTTTACCGACATCTTCCCGATCCTCTTCCCGGGGGGCTCCGGCAGCATCTCGCTCACCGACCCCGACAACCCGTTGACCACCGGGATCGAGGTGTCGGTGCGACCCGTGGGGAAGAAGATCGAGCGCCTCTCCCTGCTCTCGGGCGGCGAGCGCTCGTTGGCCGCCGTCGCCTTCCTGACCTCGATCTTCACCGCGCGTCCGAGCCCCTTCTATATCCTCGACGAGGTCGAGGCGGCCCTCGACGACGCCAATCTCGGGCGGCTGCTCGGGGTGTTCGAGAAGCTCCGGGCGAGCAGTCAGCTCATCGTCATCACGCACCAGAAGCGCACGATGGAGATCGCCGACGCCCTCTACGGCGTGTCCATGCGGCAGGACGGGGTGTCCGCCGTCGTGGGACAGCGCGTCGGCGACCGGGCGGCGAGCCGGGCCGAAGCCGCGCCCGTAAGCTGAAGCAATGGCTGAGAACTCCTGGTCGCTGGGCCGCGCGCTGCGCGGGTTGTTCGTCAAGCCCACGATCGACGAGACGACGTGGGACGACCTCGAAACGGCGCTGCTGACCGCCGATTTCGGCCCCGACGTCACCGAGCGCCTCATCGACGAGCTGCGCGAGAAGGTCGAGCGCTACCGCACCACCGACCCGCGCGACCTGCAGCGGATGCTCCGCGAGACCCTCGAGGAGCACTTCGCGAAGTTCGACACGACCCTGCGCCTCACCGAGCGTCCGGCCGTGGTGCTCGTGGTCGGCGTCAACGGCGTGGGCAAGACGACGACGATCGGCAAGTTCGCGAAGTTCTTGCAGCGCTATGGGCGCACGGTCGTCGTGGGCGCCGCCGACACCTTCCGCGCCGCGGCCGTCGACCAGCTCGCAACGTGGGCCGAGCGCGGGGGAGCGACGATCGTCCGCCCCCAGCACGAGGGGCAGGACCCGGCATCCGTCGCGTTCCAGACCGTCGCCCACGCCAAAGAGACAGGCACCGAGATCGTGCTCGTCGACACCGCCGGGCGCCTGCACACCAAGGGCGGGCTCATGGACGAGCTCGGCAAGATCAAGCGCGTGATCGAGAAGCAGTCGCCGATCGCCGAGGTGCTTCTCGTGCTCGATGCCACGACCGGTCAGAACGGCCTGATGCAGGCGCAGGCGTTCCTCGACAGCGCCGGCGTGACCGGCCTCGTGCTGACCAAGCTCGACGGATCGGCGAAGGGCGGCTTCGTCCTGGCGGTGCAGGAGCTCACCGGCATCCCCGTCAAGCTCCTCGGGCAGGGCGAGGGCATCGGCGACCTCACCGGCTTCACCCCGCACGTGTTCGCGGCTTCGCTCGTCGACTGACGCATACCGCACGCGGCGGGTCGGGCGGGTCGTCTTCCCGAAGCCGGGGCGGACTGCTTACATGGACTCATGGCCATCGAGCACGACTTCTTCGGACTCCTCGAGTCGGGCCCCGACGGGTCGATCTTCTGGAGTGAGAACGTGGAGTTCGGCGACCAGAGCGTCACCGTCGATCTGACCGCGCCCGATCAAGACGACGTGTCTGCCGAGGCGCTCGACGTCGCGGCATCCATGGTGTCGTCGCTCGAGGCCATCGATCTCGCCGCCCGCAACGCCATGGTGAACGAGCTCGACTCCCGCACGAGCGAGGTGACCGAGTACATCCTGCAGCAGCAGGCGACGCTCGGCGACGAGCTCGACGATCTGCTCACCGACGTCTCGGGCGACACGCACATCGACGTCATCAAGGCCCTGCAGCTGATGAGCATGACCATCCTCGCCGATGAGCACGGGGGAGCCGACCCCTTCGCGGTGCTCGAGTACGCGCTCGACCCCGACGCGACCGACGACGTGCTGCTGGTCAATCTCGCGTCCGACGGCCGCGTGCAGTCGGTCACCAGCGCCGACTGAACCCGTGCAGACCTTTCTGCCCTACCCCTCGTTCGTCGACTCCGCGCGGGCGCTCGACGCGAAGCGGCTGGGCAAACAGCGCGTCGAGACGTTCCAGCTGCTGCGGGCTCTCACCGTTCCGGGTCACGGCTGGCGCAACCACCCGGCGGCGAAGATGTGGGCCGGGTACCTGCCGGGTCTGGTCTCCTACGGTCTCGTGATGACCGACGAGTGGATCGCGCAGGGGCGCAGCGACACCGTCCGCGAGAAGATCCGCGTCTTCGCACCCGACGTCGACGGGGTCGCTCAGCACGAGCTCGATCTGCCGCCCTGGCTCGGCGACGAGGCGTTCCATCGGGCGCACCGGTCCAACCTCATCCGCAAGGACGCGGAGTTCTACGTGCCGCGGTTCGGCGACGTGCCCGACGACCTGCCCTACATCTGGCCGGTCTGAGCCCGGCGCCGTCTGACGCGATACCGAGGCGCCGTGCGAGCTCCGGCGAGAGAGGGATGCCGCGGCGCACCGGCCGCGATCACGGCCGGCCCGCGGCCGGTGCGGCGTCACACGGCCTGCGCGAAACCGGCGTCGGCGTTCGCGATGTCCTTCGCGAGGTGCCCGAGGTGCGGCGGGATCTCGCGGCCCTTCGACACCATCGACTGCGCCCACAGGCGCCCCGCCCGGTACGACGAACGCACGAGGGGACCGGCCAGCACACCGAGGAAGCCGATGCGCTCGGCCTCTTCCTTGAACTCCACGAATTCCGCCGGCTTCACCCAGCGCTGCACCGGCAGGTGACGCGGAGTCGGGCGGAGGTATTGCGTGATCGTGATGATGTCGGTGCCGGCTTCGTGCAGGTCTTCGAGGGCCTGCACGACCTCCTCGGGCTCTTCGCCCATACCGAGGATGAGGTTCGACTTCGTGATGAGGCCGGCATCGCGCGCGGCGCTGAGCACCCCGAGCGAACGGTCGTAGCGGAAGGCGGGGCGGATGCGCTTGAAGATGCGCGGCACCGTCTCGACGTTGTGGGCGAACACCTCGGGCCGCGACGAGAAGACTTCTTCGAGGTGAGCGGGGTTGCCCGAGAAGTCGGTCGCGAGGATCTCGACCCCCGTACCGGGATTTTCGGCGTGGATGCGGCGGACGGTCTCGGCGTGCAGCCACGCGCCCTCATCGGGCAGGTCGTCGCGGGCGACGCCGGTCACGGTGGCGTACCGCAGCTGCATGCGCGTGACGCTCTCGGCGACGCGGCGCGGCTCGTCGCGGTCGTAGTCGGCGGGCTTGCCGGTGTCGATCTGGCAGAAGTCGCACCGGCGCGTGCACTGCGAACCGCCGATGAGGAAGGTCGCCTCGCGGTCCTCCCAGCACTCGAAGATGTTCGGGCAGCCGGCCTCCTGGCACACGGTGTGCAGGTCCTCGCCCTTCACGAGCTTCTGCAGCGCCGTGTACTCCGGGCCCATCTTGGCCTTGGTTTTGATCCACTCGGGCTTGCGCTCGATGGGGGTTTCGGCGTTGCGCACCTCGAGGCGCAGGAGCTTCCGCCCGTTCGGAGCGGTGGATGCCGGGGCCCCGGCGTTGCCGGTCCCGCAGGCGCTCACGCCGCCACCGCCGCGTACTCGGCGCGGAAGACGCGCTCGATGGCCGGGACGAGGTCGGCGGGGGAGACATCGGCGCCGACCACCTCGCTGACGGTCGTGACTCCGGCATCCGTGATCCCGCAGGGGACGATGCGCCGGAATGCGGCGAGACTGTTGTCGCAGTTGACCGCGAAGCCGTGCATGGTGACGCCCTTCTCGACGCGCACGCCGATGGCCGCGACCTTGTCGACGCCGAGCGGACGCTTCACCCAGACGCCACTGCGGCCGTCGACGCGGAAGCCGTCGACGCCGTGCTCGCGGAGGCCGTCGATGAGCAGCGCCTCCAGCCGGCGCACGTGCGCGACCACGTCGATCGGTTCGGGCAGGCGCACGATCGGGTAGCCGACGAGCTGGCCCGGGCCGTGCCAGGTGATCTTGCCCCCGCGGTCGACGTCGATGACGGGTGTGCCGTCGTCGGGACGCTCGTGCGCCTGTGTGCGTTTGCCCGCCGTGTAGACGGCCTCGTGTTCGAGCAGCAGCAGGGTGTCGGGGCGTTCGTCGGCGACCACCTCGGAATGGATGCGACGCTGGTGGGCCCACCCGTCGAGGTAGGGCACGTACAGCGGGGCGAGCCCCGCGAGGTGGATGTCGATCATCGACGGCCTCCGATGTTGGATTGCGTCCAACAATACACCGGTGTCGGCCGTCTAGTCTGGGGCAGTGACCCCCGAGCCCCGCAGCGGACGCCCCCGCGCCTCGTCCCGCGAGGTGCTGTCGGAGGCGGCATGCGAGCTCTTCCTCGAGAAGGGGTACGACGCCACCAGCGTCTCCGACATCACGCGCCGCGCCGGAGTGAGTCGCTCCAGCTTCTTCAACTACTTCGCGGCCAAGAGCGACGTGCTGTGGTCGGGTTTCGACGAGCAGGTCGCCGCGAGCGTCGCTCTCCTCCACGACGGCGTCGAGGTCGTCGTCGCCCTGTCGACGATCGGCCGGGGCCTCACGCCCGATGCCCTCGCCCTGGCCATCACCAACGCCGAGGCCATGGACATCGCCGCCGAGCTCGACCGCGATCGCGCCGTGCGGCAGTTCCGTCTGCAGCATCACGTCGCGGCGCGCTTCTCGCGCGAAGGGATGCCGCGGCTGCTCGCCGAGGTCCGCGCGGGCGCGCTGTCGGCCGCCGTGCTGGCCGCCGTCTGGTCGTGGGCGGACCGCACCGCGGCGGGGCGTCCGCTCGACGAGGTGCTCGCCGAGGCGCTCGCCCTCGTCTGAGCCGACGGCAGCGCTGAGCGATCGGAGACGTAGCCGCGCAGCGAGTTCGGTCGCGGGCGTAACCTCAGCGATCCGCGGCAGGTGAGTGGCATCCAGGTTCATCGGGCTGAGGTTGTGCAGATCGCAAAGGTTGCGCCGGACAGCGGGTTCGGGTCGGGTGCGTAACCTCAGCGATTCACGTCCGGTGAGTGGCATCCGAGATCATCGGGCGCAGGTCGTGCGGATCGCTGCGGCTTTCCCGGGCCGTGGCCTCGCATGGGGCGGCGGGCACGGGCGGCAGCGCCGTGCGCGGCGCCCGCGTAAACTCGTCTCATCATGGCGACTTTCGGCACCCTCTCCGACCGGCTCACAGAGACCTTCCGCAACCTCCGGAAGAAGGGCCAGCTCACGCCCGCCGACGTCGACGGGACGGTACGCGAGATCCGCCGTGCCCTGCTCGACGCCGACGTCGCCCTGCCCGTCGTCAAGGAGTTCACCGCCGCGGTGCGCGAACGCGCCCTCGGCGACGAGGTCAACCGTGCCCTGAACCCCGCGCAGCAGGTCGTGCAGATCGTCAACGACGAGCTCATCGGCATCCTGGGTGGTCAACAGCGCCGACTGCAGTTCGCCAAGAACCCCCCGACCGTCATCATGCTGGCCGGTCTTCAGGGGTCGGGTAAGACGACCTTCGCCGGCAAGCTCGCCAAGATGCTCGAGAAAGACGGGCACACCCCGCTCCTCGTCGCGTGCGACCTCCAGCGTCCGAACGCCGTGAACCAGCTGCAGGTCGTCGCCGAGCGCGCCGGCGCCGCCATCTACGCGCCCGAGCCCGGCAACGGCGTCGGCGATCCGGTCAAGGTCGCCCGTGACGGCGTCGCCCACGCGACGCGCCAGCAGCACGACATCGTCATCATCGACACCGCCGGTCGTCTCGGCGTCGACGCCGAGCTGATGAAGCAGGCCTCCGACATCCGCAAGGCCACCCAGCCCGACGAGGTTCTCTTCGTCATCGACACGATGATCGGTCAGGATGCCGTCAACACGGCGAAAGCCTTCCAAGACGGCGTCGACTTCACCGGTGTCGTGCTGTCGAAGCTCGACGGTGACGCCCGCGGTGGCGCCGCCCTCTCTGTCGCCTCCGTCACGGGACGCCCCATCATCTTCGCGTCCACCGGTGAGGGACTCGACGACGTCGAGCCCTTCCACCCCGACCGCATGGCATCCCGCATCCTCGACCTCGGTGACATCCTCACCCTGATCGAACAGGCGCAGCAGGCCTTCGACGAGGCCGAGGCGCTGAAGGTCGCCGAGAAGTTCGCCACCGACACCTTCACGCTCGAGGACTTCCTGCAGCAGATGCAGCAGATGAAGAAGATGGGCTCCATGAAGAAGATGCTCGGGATGCTCCCGGGCATGGGCAACATGAAGCAGCAGCTGGAAGACTTCGACGAGCGCGAGATCGACCGCACCGAGGCCATCATCCGCTCCATGACGCTGGCGGAGCGTCGCAACCCCAAGATCCTCAACGGCTCGCGGCGTCTGCGCATCGCCCGCGGTTCGGGCATGACCGTCACCGACGTCAACCAGCTCGTGCAGCGTTTCGACCAGGCCGCCAAGATGATGAAGACCGTCGCCCGCGGTGGCGTGCCCAACATCCCCGGCATGGGGCCGGTGGGCGGCAAGCCCGGTGCCTCGTCGAAGCGCGGTAAGCAGCAGAAGGCGAAGGGCTCGCGTTCCGGCAACCCGGCCAAGCGCGCCGCCGAGAACGCCGGCATCGCCGCGGCCGCTCCGGCGACGGGATCGGGCTTCGGCCTGGGCGGTCAGGCCATGCCGAGCGAGGCCGACCTCGCCGAGCTGCAGAAGATGCTCGGCAAGGGCTGACCGCGCACAGACTCAGGGCAAGACGCCGGCGTCTTGCAGGGCCGACATGACCGTCTGCTCGATCGCCCGCTGCCCGCGCGCCGTGGGGTGCACGTCGTCGGGCTGCAGCCAGTCGGGGTGCCCGGCCAGGGGCTGACCGAGGTCGATGTACACGCCGCCGACCGACTCGACGGCGTCGCGCAGGGCTTCGGAGGTGACCGCGGTGTCGTCGGGCACCTCCGGGTCGTCGTTCCAGATCGTGCTGAGCGCGATGATGCGCGCGGCGGGCGCCGCGGCATGCAGGGTCTCGATGGTGTCGACGGTGTCGTCCGAGATCTCGTCGGAGTCCAACCAGAAGTCATTGCTCGACGACTGCACGATGAGCAGATCGGGCTGAAGCGCGGCGATCGCGGGGATCAGTCCCGAGTACGGCGTGCCGCAGTCGCCCTGCACGACGAACCCCATCCCCGGGCACGCGAGATTGGTCACCGAGATGCGCGCGCGCTCGGCCAGCAGAGAGGGCCATGCGTCGCGCGGCGAAAGACCGAACCCCGACATGATCGAGTCCCCGAGCGTGACGACGTGCTCGGTCGCCGTCTGAGCCGACGACGACACCGGAGATGCGGTAGCCCCCCGTGCCGGCGCGGCTAGGGGCGGCCCTGCGAACGTCGGCGTCGCGGTGACCGGCTCGGCCGTGCACCCCGAGAGGATCGCCGCGGCGACGGCGGACAGCACCGCGAACGAAAGAGCCGTCGCGCGGCGTCGGAAGATCATTCCGTGATCCTACGAGCGCCCGGCTATGAGCGAGCGTCGAATCAGACCCGGAGGGCGGCCAGGTGCTCGCGCAGCGTGGGACCGCCGCGGAACTCGCGGATCAGGTGCTGCACAACCTCGCGCAGATCGCCGTCGGCGGCCTCGGCCACCGCGATCTGCCGCGCGGAGCTGCCGCCCGTGGCCAGGATCGTCTCGAGGCTGGCGAACTCCTTCGCGCAGTGCAGCTCGAGCGCGACGTCGGCCAGCTCTTCCATCGTCTCGCGCAGGTGTTCGACGACCGGGCGCTGCGTACCACTGCGGTCCACGATCACCCGCGCGTCGAGTCCATAGCGCGCGGCGCGCCACTTGTTCTCGCGCGCGTACCAGGGCGGGATGCCGGGGAGCTCGCGGCCCTCGTCGATGAGGCGCGAGAAGTGCTCGACGAGCGTCTGTGCGAGGGCGGCGACGGCGGCGAGCTCGGGCAGTGTCGACATGCCGTCGCACGCGCGGATCTCGACCGTGCCCCACTTCGGCGCCGGACGGATGTCCCACCGCACCTCGCTGGCATCCGCCATGACGCCCGTGCGCACCATGTCGTCGAGGTAGTTCTCGAAGTCACCCCAGGTGTCGAGCTGCCACGGGAGCCCCGCCGTGGGCAGCTGCTGGAACACGAGCGCGCGGTTCGACGCGTATCCGGTGCGCTCGCCCGCCCAGAACGGGCTGGATGCCGACAGCGCCTGCAGGTGGGGGAGGAAGACGGTCAGTGCGTTGACGATCGGGATGACCTTCTCGACGTCGTCGACGCCGATGTGCACGTGGATACCCCAGATCATCATGTTGCGACCCCACCACTGGGTGCGCTCGATGAGGGTGTGGTAGCGCGTCTTGTCGGTGACCTGCTGGTCGTACCACTGGGCGAACGGATGGCTTCCGGCGCACAGCATCTCGATCCCGCGGGGCTCGGTCTCTTCGCGCAGGGCGCAGATGGCGTCGCCGATGTCGTCCACGGCCTCGGCGACGGTGTGGCCGACACCGCTGGTGACCTCGACGGTGTTCGTCAGCAACTCGCCGGTGACGGTGAAACGCTCGAGCGCGGTCTTGTCCTCGAGATGCTCCAGGATCTCCGGTGCGCGGGCGACCAGATCGCCGGTCCCGCGGTCGGCGAGCATGAGCTCCCACTCCAGACCCACGGACGAACGCATCGATGCAGCGAACGGCAGCCTCATGCGGCTCAGTCTCGCACGGCGCCCTCTCGCGGTGCCGTTCCGCTACGCTGCGCGACGCACCGTGTCGTTTCGCTTCACCTGTCACGGCGGGGCGCGAGGATCTGGCAGAATAGAGGGCTGGACCCGCCACTCGACCCTCTATCCAGTGTCGGTCCACCCTTTTGAGCTTCCGCCGGGTGTGCACCCCACTCTCCAGGCGTTCGGTTCGTTCGTTTTCATCATTTGGAGTCATCGTGGCTGTCAAGATCCGTCTCAAGCGCCTCGGAAAGATCCGCGCGCCCTACTACCGCATCGTCGTCGCCGACTCGCGCACCAAGCGCGATGGTCGTGTCATCGAGGAGATCGGCAAGTACCACCCGACCGAGGAGCCCTCGCTCATCGAGGTCGACTCGGACCGCGCGCAGTACTGGCTCTCGGTCGGCGCGCAGCCCACCGAGCAGGTCGCCGCCATCCTTAAGCTCACGGGCGACTGGGGCAAGTTCAAGGGCGACAAGGACGCCGTCTCCACCGTCAAGGTGCGCGAGCCCAAGGCCGCGTTCGAGGCCGACGCCTCGAAGAAGTCGGTCGTCAAGCCCAAGGCCGAGAAGAAGGCCGACGCTCCCGCCGAGGCGCCCGCTGAGGACGCCGCCGAGACCTCGGCCGAGTAATCCCCGTGCTGTCTGCCGCGCTCGAACACGTCGTCAAGGGGATCGTCGATCACCCGGATGCCGTGACCATCCGTTCCAGCACCTCTCCCCGCGGAGACGTGCTGGAGGTTCGCGTGCACCCCGATGACCGGGGTCGCGTGATCGGGCGCGGCGGACGCACCGTCAAGGCGCTGCGCACGCTCATCACCGCTCTCGCAGACGGTCGCCGCGTGCGCGTCGACGTCGCCGACGACTGATGGCGGCCGGCGACACCGCGGGCGCACAGCCCGCCAAGACCCAGCTCCGCGTCGGACGCCTCGTCAAGGCCCACGGCCTGAAGGGCGCATTCAAGCTCGAGCTGTACACCGACGATCCCGACGGTCGTTTCGTGTCGGGCAGCACGTTCACCCTGCAGGTGCCGAAATCCTCGCCGTGGCACGGCCGCGAGCTGACGGTCCGCGAGTTCCGCTGGATGAACTCCCACCCCGTTGTCTTCTTCGAAGGCGTCGACGACCGCACCGCCGCCGAAGAGCTCGTCAAGGCGATCCTGTGGATTGACCAGGACACCGAGACGGCGCCCGCCGAAGACGACGCCTGGTACGACCACCAGCTCGTGGGCCTCGACGTCGTGCGCGACGGGAGCGTCATCGGCCGCGTCGTGCGGGTGGACCACTTCCCCGCGCAAGACCTGCTGATCGTTCGCCCCTCGGGCGAAGACCGCGAGGTGCTCGTGCCCTTCGTGAGCGCCATCGTGCCCGAGGTCGACATCGCCGGCGGTCGCGTGGTCGTCACCCCGCCCGCGGGCCTGTTCGAAGATCTGCCCAGCGACGACGGTGACGAGCCGGAGCGCGAGAGCGCGGCATCCGCTGACACCGACGAGGCGGGCGCCGCCGACATCGACACCGAGGGCGACGAGAACACCGCCACCCGCGAGGACTGACGTGCGCATCGACATCGTGTCGATCTTCCCCACGATCTTCGACGCCCTCGAGGTGTCGCTGCTGGGCAAGGCGCGGCAGAGCGGTCTGCTCGACGTGAACGTGCACGATCTGCGCGAGCACACGCGGGACCGCCATCGCACCGTCGACGACACCCCCTACGGCGGGGGAGCCGGCATGGTGATGAAGCCCGAGCCCTGGGGAGAGGCGTTGGACGGCATCGTGCGCGACGCCCCCGAGCGTCCCGTCATCATCTTCCCGTCGCCCGCCGGCGAGCGGTTCACGCAGGCCACCGCGCGCGAACTCTCGACCGCCTCGCACCTCGTTTTCGGGTGCGGCCGGTACGAGGGCATCGACGAGCGGGTGTTCGACTACGCCGGTGAGCTCGGCGAGGTGCGTCTCATCAGCCTCGGCGACTACGTGCTGAACGGGGGAGAGGTCGCCGTCATGGCGATGGTCGAGGCGATCGGCCGGCTCATCCCCGGCGTCGTCGGCAACCCCGAGAGCCTCGTCGAGGAGTCGCACGAGGACGGCCTGCTCGAGTATCCGTCGTTCACCAAGCCCGCCGTCTGGCGCGAGCGCGAGGTGCCGCCGGTGCTGCTGAGCGGCAATCACGGCGCGGTCGCCGCGTGGCGGCGTGAACAGCAGCTCATGCGCACGCGCGAGCGACGTCCCGACCTGCTCGCCGACTGACCTCGCGGTGCCCCACGGCCCGGCTGGGTCCGCGGCGCCGTTCTTCGGCGGCAGTTGCGCCCGATAGCGGCATCCGAGATCTTCGGTCTTGGAGATCTCTTTTCTCGGGGCGTTCCTCGCGGGCTCTGCGAGAAGGCGCCGATCGCGAGCATTCGACGCCGACGGCCCGGGGATGACGCGGATGCCGCGACGTCGAGGCCCGGAGACACCGCCGCGCAGCTGCGGGCGTTCGACGCCGCACGGCGCGGGTGTGACGGATGCCGCGACGTCGAGGCCGCGGCATCCGGAACCCTCCGTCAGTCGACGCCGAGGAACGAGCGGTCGGTCAGCACGATCGGCCCGTCGGGCGTGATCGCGACGGTGTGCTCGGAGTGCGAGCCGCGAGAGCCGTCGGCGCTGCGCAGTGTCCACCCGTCGGGGTCGGTGACGAGTTCGTCGGTGGTGTGCAGGAACCACGGCTCGAGCGCCACGACGAGGCCCGCGCGCAGCGGGTATCCGCGGCCGGCTTTGCCGTCGTTGGCGACGTGGGGATCGCCGTGCATCGTGCGGCCGACGCCATGGCCGCCGAAGTCGGTGTTGATCGACAGGCCCTCGGCGTGGGCGACGGCGGCGATGGCGGCCGAGATGTCGCCGATCTTCTTGCCCACGGTGGCGGTCTCGATGGCGGCTGCGAGGGCCCGCTGGGTGGTGTCGATGAGCGCGAGGTCTTCGTCGCGCGCGGTGCCGACGACGAACGAGACGGCCGAGTCGGCCACCCAGCCGTCGACGGATGCCGCGAAGTCGAGCGTGACGAGGTCTCCGTCGCGCAGGGCGTAGTCGTGGGGGAGCCCGTGCAGCACCGCGTCGTTGATCGAGGTGCACAGCACCTTGCCGAACGGACTCGCGCCGAACGACGGGTGGTAGTCGATGTAGCAGGACTCGGCTCCCGCGGCACGGATCATGTCGTGCGCCCGGCGGTCGAGGTGCAGCAGGTTGGTGCCCACCTTGGTCTCGTCGCGCAGCGTGGCCAGCACCTCCGCGACGAAGCGTCCGGCGGGGCGCATCGCGTCGATCTCGGCCGGGGTGCGCAGTTCGATCATGGTGGTTCCCTTTCGTCGAACCCCCATTCTCCCCGATGGATGTCCGCGGGTCGGGTGCTGCCGCGGCATGGCGTTCTCAAAGGTGCCGCACATCGGCGGGCCGTAGCATCGGGTCATGGTGCTGCGCCGACTCTTCCTCCGCTGGCTGTTCCCGGCCGCCTTCGTGCTGCCGCTGTGGCTCTTCGTCGGATGGATCGTGTTCTCGGGCGGCAGTGGGTGGGCGCTTCTGTGGCTGTTCGTCGCGGTGCCCGCGGTGTTCGTGTCGCAGCTCGTGCTGGTCCTGCTGATCCGGGGTCGAGCCAGCGTGCGCGAGACGCGCGCGGTGTCGTGGCGCGACCTGGCGGGTGTCGGCGTGTGGCAGCTGGTGATCGTCGCGCTGGGTGTCTTCGACTCGCGGGTGTTCTTCCCGCTGCTGGTGCTGTCGATCGTCGGCGCACTGCTGCTGTTCTGGTCGTCGCTCGCGCAGCTCTGGAACGAGGCGCGCGGCGCGGTGACCGTGCTGCACAGCACCGACGGCACGGCGTACATCCCGCCGACGCGCGAACGGTCGCAGCCGCCGGTCGGGGGCGAGGTCATCGTGGTCCCCGAGAGCCGGCGACCCGACTGAGCCCGTTTTGGCCGGGCGGCCCGGGCGTGGCAGAATAGTCGATTGTGCCCTGACCGGCTCTGCCTCAGGGGAGTCACGTCGCATTCGCGGCCTCGGGTACGCCTCATCCTTTTCCCTCTTATCGTGCGATCGACCTGTGGCGGTCGCAGGAAGTGACGATCATGCAGATCCTCGACTCCGTCGACGCGGCTTCGCTGCGCTCCGACATCCCCGCCTTCGCTCCCGGTGACACCGTCAAGGTGCACGTGAACATCACCGAAGGCAACCGTTCGCGTATCCAGGTCTTCCAGGGCGTCGTCATCGGCCGCTCGGGCGACGGCGTGCGCGAGACCTTCTGCGTCCGCAAGGTCAGCTTCCAGGTCGGCGTCGAGCGTACCTTCCCGGTGCACAGCCCCGTGATCGACCACATCGAGGTCGTCACCCGCGGTGACGTGCGTCGCGCGAAGCTGTACTACCTCCGCAGCCTGCGTGGCAAGAAGGCCAAGATCAAGGAGAAGCGCGACCGCTGAGTCCGCTCCCTCCCGAACGCCCCGTGGGTTTCACCCGCGGGGCGTTCGGCGTTTTCGGGGGCGGCCCTGTCGTCGCGCGGCATCCGGGTGTGCGACCCTGGTCTGTGCGGTTCTGTCGGCGTGCGACGAACCCGGTGAAGGAACACATGAGCGACCAGACCGCCTCGACCCCGGATGCCACGGCCTCCGCCGCTCCCGAGCGACGCCGCCGCGGGTGGGGCGCATTCTTCCGCGACCTGATCGTCATCATCGCCATCGCGCTGCTGGTGTCGTTCCTCGTGAAGACCTTCGTGGTGCGCTCGTTCTACATCCCGTCGGCGTCGATGGAGGACACGCTCCTCATCAAGGACCGCATCCTGGTCGACGAGCTGACCCCGCGCTTCGGCGAGTACTCCCGCGGCGATGTCGTCGTCTTCCGCGATCCGGGCGGATGGCTCCCGGCGAGCCCGGTCGAGGAGCGCTCCCCGGTCGTCGAGGGCGCGGACTGGGTGCTCTCGCTCTTCGGCCTGTCCGCCCCCGACAGCGACGACCACCTCATCAAACGTGTGATCGGCACCGCGGGCGACCACGTCGTGTGCTGCAACGCGCTCGGCCAGACGACCGTGAACGGCGTGCCGATCGAAGAGCCGTACGTGCGCCTCGCCCCCGGTGCCACCGCGCCCGAGCCGGTGCCGTACGACGTGACGGTGCCCGACGGGTCGCTGTGGGTGCTGGGCGACAATCGCAACAGCTCGCGCGATTCCCGCTACAACCAGGATCAGCCGAGCAAGGGGTTCGTGCCCGTCGACAACGTCGTGGGCCGGGCGTTCCTCATCACCTGGCCGTTCACGCGGTTCGGGCTGATCGACTTCCACCACGAGGTGTTCGCGGGGGTTCCCGCGCCGGCCGAGCAGTGATCGAACCGACCCTGACCCTCGAGCGTCGCGTGCTGAAGGAGCACGCGATCGTCATCGCGTGCGACGAGGTCGGTCGCGGTGCGCTCGCGGGACCCGTGGCGGTCGGCGCGGCCGTCATCGACCCATCGCGCTCGCGCAAGCGCGTGCCGCACGGGCTGCGGGATTCGAAGCTCGTTCCCGAGGCGCGTCGTCCCGAGGTGGCGGCGCGGGCGGCTGCTTTCGTGCAGCACAGTGCCGTCGGGTGGGCGAGCTCGGTCGAGATCGACGAGATCGGCATCATCCGTGCCCTCGGGCTCGCCGCGGTCCGTGCGATCGCCGATCTGCGCGCGCACGGTGTGGTGCCCGAGGAGGCCCTCGTCATCCTCGACGGCAACCACGACTACATCACGCCGGCGGGCGAGTCCGGTCTGACCGTGAAGCCCGTCATCAAGGCCGACCGCGACTGCGCGAGCGCGGCCGCGGCATCCGTCATCGCCAAGGTCGCGCGCGACACGCTCATGACGGGGCTGCACGACGACCTGCCGGCCTACGGCTGGGCGCGCAACAAGGGCTACGCGAGCCTCGACCACCGCGACGCGATCACCGCGCACGGCATGAGCGTGCACCACCGGCATTCGTGGGCGATCGCCGCGGCGCCGACGCTGTTCTGACCCCGGCGTCCCGCCTCCGCGTCCGTGCGTCCCGCCGGTGGGGGAGACGCGCCCGGGCGTCCGTCACCGTGCGGCCCGTGCCGTGGGGCGCGCCTAGGATGGAAAGACCATGGATGACGACGTCTTCGAGGACTACGACCGCGAACTCGAGCTGGCCCTGTACCGCGAGTACCGCGATGTCGTGCGCCAATTCACCTACGTGATCGAGACCGAGCGTCGGTTCTACCTCGCCAACGACGTCAACGTCGTGCGGCGCGACACCGAGCACGACTTCTACTTCGAGATCTCGATGACCGACGTGTGGGTGTGGGACATCTACCGCGCCGATCGGTTCGTGAAGTCGGTGCGCGTGCTGACGTTCAAAGACGTCAACGTCGAGGAGCTCTCGCGTCACGACTTCCAGCTTCCCGACGAGCTGTCGCTCGACAACTGAGGCTTCTCCCCAGGGGCGAATTTCTTGGGCTCTCCACGGATGAGTCGATCCGGCGGACGGGCCGAGTGAGGCGGATGCCACGCTCTCGGGCATGGCAGCGAAAGACGACCTCGGCCGAGCCGGGGAGGACCGCGCCGTCGCCCACCTGATCGGCGACGGCTACCGCATCATCGCCCGCAACTGGCGATGCCCGCAGGGCGAGATCGACATCATCGCGGAGCGCGACGGCACGCTCGTCGTCGTGGAGGTGAAGACTCGGCGCAGCGAGGACTACGGGCATCCGTTCGAGGCGATCGACAAGCGCAAGGCGACACGTCTGTGGCGCCTGGCGATGGCGTGGCTCGCCGCCCACCCCGACCTGGCGCGCGGCCGACGGCTTCGCGTGGATGCGATCGGACTGACGGGCGCCGACCCGGCCACCGCTCGGCTCGAGCATCTCGAGGATGCCCTGTGACCGTCGCGCGCACGTGGGCGGTGGCGCTGTCGGGGTTGCGCGGCGACCTCGTCGAGGTCGAGGCCGACGTGTCGTCGCAGACGCCGGAGTTCTCGATCATCGGACTCCCCGACAAGGCGCTGGGTGAGGCCGGGCGGCGCGTGCGCAACGCCTGCACCAACCGTGGTCTCGATCTGCCGAAGCGCCGCATCACGGTCAACCTCTCGCCCGCGAGCCTTCCGAAGCGCGGTGCCGGTTTCGACGTGGCGATCGCGGTGGCCGCGCTGGCGACCTCCGTGGAGATGGATGCCGCGCGTGTCGCCTCTACCGTGCACATCGGCGAGCTGGGTCTCGACGGTCGACTGCGGCCCGTACCGGGCGTCCTGCCCGCCGTGGTCGCCGCGCACCGCGCCGGTCACACGAGGGTCGTCGTCCCGACCGCCAACGCGGCCGAAGCACGCCTCGTCGACGGCGTCGAGGTGCACGCCGCGGCCTGCCTCGCCGAGGTGGTGCGATGGCACGGTGGACGCACGGAGGCCGCGGAATTGGCACCGGTTGAGGCGCCGATCGCCGACGGCGCCGACGACGCGCCACTCGATCTCGCAGACGTCGTCGGACAGCCCGAGGCGGTCGACGCCCTCGTCGTTGCCGCCGCCGGCGGCCACCACCTGCTGATGAGCGGGCCACCGGGGGCCGGCAAGACCATGCTCGCGCGCCGGCTGCCCGGCATCCTGCCGCCGCTCGATGACGACGCCGCGCTCTCGGTCGCCTCGATCCGTTCGCTCGCAGGCGAGCCGGTGACGCGCCTGTCGCGTATCCCGCCGTTCGAGAGCCCGCACCACGGCGCGACGGCCGCGGCGCTCATCGGCGGTGGATCGGGCGTCGTCCGCCCCGGCGCCATCGCCCGGGCGAGCGAGGGCGTGCTGTTTCTCGACGAGGGCGGTGAGTTCCCCGCCTCCGTGCTCGACGCTTTGCGCCAGCCCCTCGAGAGCGGCACGATCCACGTGCACCGCTCGGGCGCGGCGGCGACGTTTCCCGCGCGCTTCCAGCTCGTCATCGCCACGAACCCCTGCCCCTGCGGTCTCTCCGGCGTCCGGGGCGCGGTGTGCGAGTGCGCCCCGCAGGCGATCCGTCGCTACACCCGACGGCTGTCGGGGCCCCTTCTCGACCGCATCGACATCGACCTGCGGCTGCAGCGTGTGTCATCGGCCCGGCAGGAGGCGGATGCACGGGTGGTGACGACCGCCGCCGCTCGGCGCGTGGTCGACGCCGCGAGGGACCGGGCCGCTCGCCGGTGGGCCTCCACTGCCTGGCGGCGCAACGCCGATGTGCCCGGCGCCTGGCTGCGGGGTGCGGCCGCACCGCCGCCCGAGGTGCTCCGCCCGCTCGATGTGGCCCTGCGTCGCGGGGCGCTGACCCTGAGGGGGTACGACCGTCTGCTGCGGGTCGCCTGGACCGTCGCGGACATCGCCGGGCACGACCAGCTGCGCCTCGAGGACGTGGGTCGGGCGATCAGCCTTCGGCAGGGGGCGAACGTATGATCCGTCTCAATTCCGCTACGGCGGCGGTGGCTTTGAGGGGCCTCCGCGGGCCCGACGGTGCCGCCGCCGAAGAGGCGTACGCCCGCGCGGTGTGGAGCGTGCTCGTCGAACCGGGTGACGGTGTCGCCGGGGCGCTCGTCGCGACGCACGGTGCGGTCGATGCGCTCCGGCACGCTCTGAGCAGCGGCGACGCCGAGCTGCGTTCGGCGCGGTCTCGATGGATGCCGCGCCTGCAGCCCGCGGCGATCGAGGCCGCCCTCGACGCGGCACGGCGCTGCGAAGCGGCGCTCGTCGTACCGGGTGACTCCGAGTGGCCGACCCGTCTCGACGACCTCGGCGTTCACGCGCCGATCGCGCTGTGGCGACGGGGCACGACGGTACCGGCCCGCGGCCCGGCCGTGGCTCTCGTCGGTGCTCGGGCGTCGACGGCCTACGGGGAGACCGTGGCGGCCGACCTCGCGGCCGAGCTGGGCGGGGCGGGAGTCGCGATCGTCTCGGGGGCCGCGTACGGCATCGACGGCGCCTGCCACCGGGCGGCGCTGTCGGTGGGCGCCTCGACCGTCGCCTTCCTCGCGGGCGGCGTGGATCGTCCCTATCCGCGCGGCCACGAGAACCTCCTCGCGCAGATCGCGGCGACGGGAGCGGTGTGGAGCGAGACGCCGTGCGGTGCTGCGCCGACGAAGTGGCGGTTCCTGAGCCGCAACCGTCTGATCGCGGCGATGGCGGACGCTGTCGTGGTGGTCGAGGCGGGTTGGCGAAGCGGGTCGTTGAACACCGCCGCTCACGCAGCGACACTGGGTCGGGCCCTCGGGGCTGTTCCGGGACCGGTGACCAGCGCTGCCTCGGCGGGGTGCCATCGCGTCCTCCGCGAATTCGACGGGGTGTGCGTGACGTCGTCGAACGACGTACTCGAGATGCTCGGTGCGGGGGACATGCCGCCGCCTGCGGGGGAGCAGGCGCACACCGATACGACCACGCGCTTGCTGGATGCGCTGTCGCCGCGCAGCGCGCGCTCGACCGCCGACGTCGCGCGCCGGAGCGGGCTCGCTCCGGATGAAGCGGCGATCCTGTTGGGCTTCGCCGAGCTCGAGGGGAGGGTGACGCGCGATGACGCGGGCGAGTGGCGCACGGTCGCACGCGATGCGTCAGGAGGCCGACGAGCGGGGTGATTCGTCGGTGATGGGGGTCTCTTGACGACGCGGCGGAGTGGCGCACGGCCGCGCGCGATGCGTCCGGACGGCGGCGAACGGGCTGATCCTCGGAGATGGGCGTCGCCACGACGAGGGAGTGATGGCGCACGGCCGCGCGCGATCCGTCCGGACGGCGGCGGGCGGGGTGATCCGTCGGTGGGGGTGTCGCGCAATCCACACGACGGCGGCGGGGTCACGCGTGGTCGGGAGCCGCGCGGTCGGGCGAGACGGTGTGCCGATGACATCTCCCGGCGCGTGCCCCCGGCGATCCGGCGGCATCAGGGCAGGCTGGGGGTATGCGCACGTCGGAGGCCGTCGAGGCCTACCTCACCCACGTCGCGGACGTGCGACGACTTTCTCCCGCGACCGTGCGCGCCTACCGAGCCGACCTGGCCGCGCTCGTGGCGGCGATCGGCGACCGTCCACTGTCCGACGTCGAGGTCGAGAACCTCCGCGAATGGCAGTGGGCGGCGACCAAAGCCGGTCAGTCGAAGGCGACAGCGGCGCGGCGCGCCTCGACCGTCCGTGGACTGTTCGGGTGGGCGGTGGAACAGGGGCTCCTGACGCACGACCCTTCGCTGCGCATGGTGTCGCCCAAGCGCGGAAGGACGCTTCCGGCTGTGGCCACGGCCGACGCGCTCGACGCGGTTCTCACGGATGCCGCAGCCCTCGCCGAGGGGGGAGACGCGCTGGCTCTCCGCGACCACGCGCTGCTCGAAGTGCTCTACGGCTCGGGCGCACGCGTGTCGGAAGTCTGCGGTCTCGACCTCGACGACGTCGACCACGAGCGCCGGACGCTCCGCCTCCGAGGCAAGGGCGACAAGGAGCGCGTCGTGCCCTATGGGCTTCCGGCGGAGCGGGCGCTGCAGGCCTACCTCGTGCGCTCACGCCCCGTGCTCCAAGCGCGCGCTCACACGCGGATTCCGGACGAGGGGCAGGTGGTGCGGGCCGCCGTGGGGTCCGTGCGCCCTGCGCCGGACGCCGGACGGGCGGTCTTTCTCGGGGCCAAGGGGGCGCGACTCGGGCCGCGGGCGGTGCACGCCCTCGTCTCGCGCACGCTCGCTCCGCGTGTCGGCGCCGAGGCGCTCGGACCGCACGCCCTCCGCCACTCCGCGGCGACGCACCTGCTCGACGGGGGTGCCGACCTGCGTGCCGTGCAGGAGATCCTGGGCCACGCGAGTCTGGGCACGACCCAGATCTACACGCACGTCTCAGCCGAGCGTCTGCGCGAGGCGTATCGCCTGGCGCACCCGCGCGCCTGAGCTGGCGGCGGGGATCTCACGCGGTCTCGCCGTCTAGCCGCCGCTCCGCGTCCACCGTTCCGCACACTCTCCCGGCAAGAAGGGGGATGCGCCCCCCCTGACGGAGATCGCTGCCGACGCCTACGGTATGCGCATGCGCCTCCGTCGTGTGCCCGCCGTGTTCGGCGTCGCGGCTCTCACCGTAACCCTGGCGGGCTGCATCTCCATCACCCTCCCGGGTCCGGTCGCGACGGGGGTTCCGAGCGTGGGCGAGACCGCCCGCCCGACCACGGATTCGTCGACCGGACCCGGCTCGCCGGCATCGCCCGCCACTCCCACCGCCGCCGAAACCCGCGACTGCTCCGACGGCGGCAGTCAGAACGTGTCGGGGACGGCGCAGACGTTCCGCGTCACCGGCACGTGCATCGAGCTGGTGGTGTCGGGCTCCCGCCTCACCGTCGACGCCTCCGGCGCGACCATCGGCACACTCCGCGTCGCGGGAGACGGCATCCGCGCCGACATCGCCGGTGCCGATGAGGTCGTCGTGCAGGGCGATGACGGCACGGTGAGGTCGGCGGCGGCGATCGGGCGGCTCGAGATCTCGGGCGACCGCACCGTCACCGAGGCGGCGTCGGGCATCCCGGCGGTCAGGGTGCGCGGAGACGACAACGTCGTGCGCTCCGGAGGCCGCGTCGGTTCGGCCGTCGTCGAGGGCAGCGGCAACACCGTCAGCTGACCGCTCGACTCGACCGAGCTGCCGCCGTGAGGATTAACTGAACACCCCTCAGCAGCACGGCAGCAGCACCGCGCGTGGGACTCCGCCCAGCAGCCGCAGCGGATTGACGTACTCGCCGTTCAGGCGCACCCCGAAATGCACGCTGCCGGGTGCGGTGTGCCCACCCTGGCCGAGGTGCCCGACCACCGCCGCCCGCGCGACGACGTCGCCGACGGCCAGGTCGGAGACGACGGGTTCGAGCGTCGTCACCAGCCCGCCGCCGTGATCGATCGTCACGACAGGCCGACCGGCCACCGACCCCGCGAACGCGACGTGTCCGTCAGCGGGGGAGCGTACGAGCGTTCCGGATGCCAGGTCGAGGCCTCGGTGTCCGGGACCGTATGCGTGCGCGGGCGCTTCGTAGGGACGCACGATACGCACTTGCTCGACGGGCCACACCCATCCGAGAGTCGAGAGCGGGTCGGAGATGGGGAGGACGAGCGCCATGATGAGGGCGAGAGAGCGCAACGGTGCCGTGATCACCGGGGAAGTCTTACGCCTTCACGAGCGGGAACCGGATGGCGGGGCACGACGGGGGACGAACACGCGTCGGGGAGGAGGCGTCCTGTATGCTGGGGGACGCATCCCGCATGTCGGGATGACTCCGCGTGCCCAGAGCGCATCGCACAGTCTTCCGAGACAGTGCATCGCGTGGCATCCACACCCCATGGTCCTCCGCTCCGGCGGGTGGCGGGTGTGCGCCGGGCACCAGGCTCGTCGGGCGGACCGTCCGACGCGAACAACCACAACCACGGCGCGAGAGCGCCCAGAAACAGGAGTACGACCATGGCCGTCGTCACCATCCGCCAGCTGCTCGACAGCGGCGTCCACTTCGGACACCAGACCCGCCGGTGGAACCCGAAGGTGAAGCGCTTCATCCTCACGGAGCGCTCCGGCATCCACATCATCGACCTGCAGCAGTCGCTCGGGTACATCGACAAGGCGTACGAGTTCGTCAAGGAGACCGTCGCGCACGGCGGCACCATCCTCTTCGTCGGGACCAAGAAGCAGGCGCAGGAAGTCCTCGCCGAGCAAGCGACGCGCGTGGGCCAGCCCTACGTCAACCAGCGCTGGCTCGGTGGCCTCCTCACCAACTTCCAGACGGTGTCGAAGCGCCTCGCCCGCATGAAGGAGCTCGAGGAGCTCGACTACGAGAACCCGGCTGAGAGCGGCTTCACCAAGAAGGAGCTCCTGCTCAAGAAGCGCGAGCTCGACAAGCTGCACAAGTCGCTCGGCGGCATCCGCAACCTGCAGAAGACCCCGTCGGCCATCTGGGTCGTCGACGCCAAGCGCGAGCACCTCGCCGTCGACGAGGCCAAGAAGCTCGGTATCCCCGTCATCGGCATCCTCGACACCAATGCCGACCCCGACGAGTTCCAGTACCCGATCCCCGGCAACGACGACGCGATCCGCTCGGTGAGCCTGCTCACCCGCATCATCGCCGACGCCGCCGCAGAGGGCCTGATCCAGCGTCACCAGCCCGCCGGTGAAGAAGAGGCCGCCGAGCCCCTCGCCGAGTGGGAGCGCGAACTGCTCGAGACCCCCGCCGAGACCACCGAGGCGCCCGCGGCCGAGTCGGCCGATGCCCCCGCGGCCGAGGCCCCCGCGGCCGAGGCGACCGAGGCTCCGGCCGCCGACGCCGAGGCCACCGACAGCAAGTAAGCCGCGCGACGTCCGCTTCACCATCGCGTGAGCGGCGCGTCACCCGCACAGGCTACGATCCGGCGGGGTCGTGACGGCCCCCTCACGCGAGGGCGGCGCACGGCCCCGCCGGGCTCACATTCAGAACCGAAACGACAAGGAGACCGCCACACCATGGCAAACTTCACGATCGCCGACATCAAGGCGCTGCGCGAGCAGCTCGGCACGGGCATGGTCGACACCAAGAAGGCGCTCGAAGAGGCTGACGGCGACGTCGAGAAGGCCGTCGAGATCCTGCGCCTCAAGGGCGCGAAGGGCAACGCCAAGCGCGCCGACCGTTCGACCAGCGAGGGCCTCGTCGCCGCTCGCGAGAACGACGGATCCGTGACCCTCCTCGAGCTCGCCTGCGAGACCGACTTCGTCGCGAAGAACGACCGCTTCATCGCTCTGGCCGACAAGGTCGTCGATGCCGCGGCCGCCGCCGGTGCCGACTCGGTCGAGGCCGCCCTCGCCGCCGACGCCGACGGCAAGACCGTCGAGCAGCTCATCTCCGACGAGGCCGCGATCATCGGCGAGAAGGTCGAACTGCGTCGCGTGCGCACGATCTCGGGCGACAAGTTCGAGGTCTACCTGCACAAGACCAGCAAGGACCTGCCCCCGCAGGTCGGCGTGGTGCTCGCCTACACCGGTGACGACGCCGAGACGGCGCGCTCGATCGCGCAGCACATCTCGTTCGCGAACCCCTCGTACCTCACCCGCGACGCCGTGCCCGAGGCCGACGTCGAGAAGGAGCGCGAGATCGTCACCGAGATCTCCCGCAACGAGGGCAAGCCCGAGGCCGCGCTGCCGAAGATCGTCGAGGGCCGCGTCAACGCGTTCTTCAAGCAGGTCTCGCTGCTCGACCAGGACTACGCGAAGGACAACAAGCTGTCCGTCGCCAAGGTCGCGTCCGACGCCGGTCTCACGCTGACCGACTTCGCCCGCTTCAAGGTCGGCGCGTAACCCGTACATGATGAGGCCCGGGATGCCACGGCATCCCGGGCCTTTTCCCTGCCCGGATGCGCTGCGGACGCGCGCCGGAAACGAGCGGGGGATAGTTTGTTCAAGACGAGAGGACACCACACGTGATCGATGAGGCCAGCAAGCGCCGCCGAGTACTGCTGAAGCTGTCGGGAGAGGCGTTCGGGGGAGGCCAGTTGGGCGTCAACCCGGATGTCGTGAGTCAGATCGCGCGCGAGATCGCCGCCGCGGTCGACCGGGTCGAGATCGCGATCGTCGTGGGCGGGGGCAACTTCTTCCGGGGTGCCGAGCTCAGCCAGCGGGGCATGGACCGCGGCCGTGCCGACTACATGGGCATGCTGGGCACGGTGATGAACTCGCTGGCCCTGCAGGACTTCCTCGAGCAGGCCGGTGCCGCCACGCGCGTGCAGTCCGCCATCTCGATGACCCAGGTCGCCGAGCCCTACATCCCGCGTCGTGCCGTGCGCCACCTCGAGAAGGGCCGTGTCGTCATCTTCGGCGCCGGCGCGGGGCTGCCGTACTTCTCGACCGACACCGTCGCCGCCCAGCGTGCGCTGGAGATCGGCGCCACCGAGGTGCTCGTGGCGAAGAACGGCGTCGACGGCGTCTACACCGCCGACCCGCGCACCGATTCCTCCGCCGAGAAGCTCGACCACATCACCTACCGCGACGCTCTGCAGAAGGGCCTGAAGGTCGTGGACTCCACCGCGTTCAGCCTCTGCATGGACAACGGCATCGACATGCGCGTGTTCGGCATGGAGCCCGCCGGCAACGTCACGCAGGCGCTGCTGGGCGAGACCATGGGCACCCTGGTCACGGCGTGACGCGCCGTGCGGGCCCGGGTGCCGGGCCCGCACGCGACTAGACTGAGAAGTCAGTCCCAACGAATGGAGTCACCGTGATCGCCGATGTCCTCGCCGATGCCGGAGCGCGTATGGATCGCGCCGTGGAGGCCGCCAAGGAGGACTTCGCGACCGTCCGCACCGGGCGCGCGAACCCCCAGATGTTCCAGAAGGTGCTCGTCGACTACTACGGATCGCCGACGCCTCTCGCGCAGCTCGCCTCGCTCAACAACCCCGAGGCCCGCACACTCGTCATCAACCCGTACGACAAGTCGGCGTTGAAGGCCATCGAACAGGCGATCCGCGACATGCCGAACCTCGGCGTGAACCCCACCAACGACGGCACCATCGTGCGCGTCACCATGCCCGAGCTCACGCAGGACCGCCGCAAAGAGTACGTCAAGATCGTGCGCGGCAAGGGCGAAGACGCCAAGGTGCAGGTGCGCAACCTCCGCCGCAAGGCCAAGGACGACCTCGACGCGCTCAAGAGCGATGTCGGCGAAGACGAGCTCGTCCGCGCCGAGAAGGAGCTCGACGGCATCACGCGCACGCACGTCGACCTAATCGACGAGGCGCTGAAGCGCAAAGAGGCAGAGCTGCTCGAGGTCTGACCCGCATGCCCGACGCCCCTGAGGCCGGCGAAGGTCAGCCGGTCGATCCCCCCGGTTCCCGTCGGGACGCGGCGGCACGCCGTTCGCCGATGACGGGCGAGGGGGTGACGGCCATCGAGTCGCAGCTGCGCGCGATGCGCACCGACGCCGAACAGCACATCGCGCACGCGCGCGCGGAGTTCGGGCAGGCGAACGAACGGCTCAAACAGCGCACGGGTCGTGACCTCATCGTCGCCACGATCATCGGCGTCGGCATCGGCGCGGTGCTGATCGCCTCGCTCATCTTCGTCAAGTGGTTGTTCGTGTTCTTCGCGGGCGCGGCGATGGTGCTCGGGGTGCTGGAGTTCTCCCGTGCCCTGCAGGTCGCGGGACGCCGTGTCGACGTCGTCCCGCAACTCCTCACGGGGTCGCTGGTGCTGCTCAGCGGGTTCTTTCTCCAGCCCTGGGTGCACTGGATCGCAGCCCTGAGCGCGGTGGTCGTGGTCGTCGTCTGGCGGGTGATCGCGCAGATGGCGGCGTCCGACGGTCGCGCGCGGATCGACGTCATCGGCGACGTGCTCGTCGCGGGCTTCGTGCAGTTGTACGTGCCCTTCCTCACGAGCATGGCGATGGTGCTGCTCGCACAGCCGCGTGGGGAATGGTGGGTGCTGGCGTTCATCATCCTCGCTGTCGCCGCCGACACCGGTGCCTACGTCTCGGGCCTGACGTTCGGGCGGGGCGGGCGGCATCCGATGGCCCCGCGCATCAGCCCCAAGAAGACGTGGGAAGGCTTCGCCGGCGCGTGCGTCGCGGCCCTCGTCGCGGGCGCACTGCTGGCGATGTTCATGCTGCAGATCCCGTGGTGGGCGGGACTCGTCTTCGGCGCCGTCGTGCTGGCCACGGCCACCGTGGGCGATCTGGGTGAATCGATGGTCAAGCGCGACCTCGGCATCAAAGACATGAGTTCGTGGCTGCCCGGTCATGGCGGGGTGCTCGATCGCCTCGACTCCATCCTGCCGTCGGCCACCGCCGCACTGGTGACGTACTACCTCCTCACCCCGTTGGGAGTGTCATGACCGAGACGCCGATCCATGATCAGGTCGCTGCCACGCCGTTCCCGGATTCCGGCCGCGCGAAAGGGTACGAGAAACGCGCCGTCGACGTCTTCCTCGCCCGTGCGCGCGAGGTGTTCGAGAACGACGACGTCGGCGCACTCCGCTCGTCGGAGGTGCGCGCCGCGGCCTTCCCCCTCGTGCGCGGCGGCTACTCCGTGCCGGCCGTGGATGCTGCGCTGGGCCGCGTCGAAGACGCTTTCGCCGCGCGCGAGCGCGAGCACGCGCTCTCGAACCTCGGTGCACGCGCCTGGGTCGCCGAGACGCGCGACACGGCGCAGGTCGTGCTCGACCGCCTGCGACGCCCCCGTGGCGCCCGGTTCGAGCGGGTCGGCATCCTGCGCTACGGCTACCGCGTCGACGAGGTCGACGTCGTCGCCGACCGGGTGGCGCGCTACCTCGCCGCCGGTGACCCGGTGACGCCCGAGCAGGTGCGCTCGGTCGCGTTCCGCATGCAGCGGGGCGGGTACCGCGAGGCCCAGGTCGATGCAGTGCTCGACTCCGTCGTCGACGTCATGCTCGCCATCGGATGAGCGCGGATGACACTCGCCGCGGCGCCTCGGTAGACTCGACGGCACTGTGACTTCCGGTTCGCGCCCCGTACGCTCATCGTCCCGTGTCGCCCGTCGAGGCGACACCGGGGTAGACGTGATCCCTCCGGTGATCACGCGGCGGTCGACGCCCCGGTGGTCCCGCCGCCGCGGTGTGGTCGGTGCCTTCGGCGCCTGTGCGGCCGTCCTTTTCGCCGCGGCCTACGTGGGGCCGATGGGCGCGGCCCTCTCGCCCGCGCAGGCCGACGTGCCCCGCACGGTCACCCTGTACGCCGAGGGTCTCGACGACGCGCAGGCGGTGTCGGTCGCCGGTGAGAAGCAGTCGCCGCAGCTCGACCGCTCGAGCTACAACGTCTACGTCAAGCCGAAGCCGACCCCGACTCCGACCCCCACGCCCACGCGTTCGCGGGAGTCCGACTCCTCGTCGTCGGCGAGTAGTTCCGGGCCGCTGTTCTACTCGGGTGGCGGAGCGCCCGCAGAATGGATGGCCGCGGCGGGGATCGCCGAGTCCGACATGGGCTACGTCGACTACATCGTCAGCCGTGAGAGCGGGTGGAACCCCAATGCGACGAACCGCTCGTCCGGGGGCATGCGGGCTCGTGCAAGCGCTGCCGTGCAGCAAGGTGCCCGGCAACGGGTACGACCCGGTCGACAACCTGCGGTGGGCCACCGGGTACGCGACGGGCCGCTATGGCAGCTGGGCCGGCGCCTACGCGTTCTGGACGAGCAACCACTGGTGGTGAGTGGCATCCATGCCCCGCTCCCGTAAACGCCGCCCCGACGCGAATCGCGGCGATGATTCGCTCGACCGCCTGATCGCCGGGTGGAAGCGCACAGAAGTGCGCCGCGGCACGGAATGGACCGTGCAACCCCTCTCGGCGCCGCAGGCGCAGAAGGATTACGTCTGCCCGGGTTGCGGGCGCGCCGTCTCCGCCGGGACCGCGCATCTGGTGGTGTGGCGGGCCGATGGCGTGCTCGGCGACGCCGCCGACCTGGCGGCGCGCCGCCACTGGCACACTCACTGTTGGAGGATCGCCTGATGGAGATTCGCGGACCCGTTCTGCTGCCCGCACGTCGCGAAGACATCGAGTTGCACACGGTCGACGAGCTCACCCTCGTGGGCGAGCTGGCCCTGCCTGCCGAGCGAGAGCCGGTCGCAACCCTCGTGACGCTGCATCCACTGCCGACGGCGGGCGGCTTCATGGACTCCCACATCCTGCGCAAGGCCGCGGGGCGCCTGCCCGCCCTCGCCGACCTCGCCGTGCTGCGCTTCAACACCCGCGGCACGACGTCGCCGCGCGGCACGAGCGAGGGCAGCTTCGACGGGGGAGCGAACGAGTGCTTCGACGTCGCCGCGGCCGTCGACTTCGCCCGCGAGCGGGGGTTGCCGCGACCGTGGTTGGTGGGCTGGTCGTTCGGCACCGAGCTGGCCCTCAAGTACGGTCGCGACCACGACATCGAAGGCGTCATCCTGCTGTCTCCGCCGCTTCACCGCGCCACCGCCGAAGAGGTCGCGGCCTGGGCCGGAGAGGCGCGGCGCATGGTGGTGCTCGTCCCCGAGTTCGACGACTACCTGCGCCCCGATGAGGCGCGCGAGCGCTTCGCATCGGTTCCGGATGCCACCCTCATCGCCGTCGAGGGCGGCAAGCACCTGTGGGTGGGCGAGACCCAGACCCGTCGCGTGCTCACCGAGATCGTTGCAGCGGTGAACCCCGACGCTCTTCCGCTGCCCACCGAGTGGGACGGCGACGTCGTCGGCTGAGGTCAGCGTTCGTTCTGCCGCGGGATGATGACCTCGCGGTAGATGATGAGGATGCTCGCGGCGACCGGGATCGCGATGAGCGCTCCCAGCAGGTTGAGCAGCGCACCGCCGGCGAGGGCGGAGATGACGACCACCGACCCCGGCACCGAGACCGCGCGGCTCATGATGCGCGGCGAGATGATGTACGCCTCGATCTGCATGTAGATGAGGTAGTAGACCGCCGCGATGATCGCGATCGTCGGCGACCCCAGGCCCGGGATGAGGCACGTCAGCACGATGATCGTCGAGCCGGTCAGCGTTCCGACGAGGGGGATCAGCGAGAAGAAGAAGGCGATCACCGCGAGCACGGCCGGGAACGGCGCCTGGATGATCGACAGGAAGACGGCACTCAGCACGCCGTTGATGACGCCGAGGCTCACCTGGCCCATGACGTAGTAGCCCACCGAGTCGGTGATTTTCTCGGCGAGCTCGATGAAGCGCGCACGTTTCGACGCCGGCACGAGCTGGTACACGGCAGACTTCAGCGACGGGGTGGATGCCGTGAAGTAGATGGTCAGGATGAGCACGATGAAGGCGCCGCCCAGGCCCGCCGCCACCGCGCCGCCGATGGTGAGGATGCTGTTGCCGACCATCGTGGAGATGGAGCCGACGTCGAGGGTCGAGATCCACTGCTGCACACCCGCCCAGACGTCGTCGAGGCGGAGCCAGGGGAGGGTGCGGGAGGCCCAGTCCTGCACCTGTCGCACGACCTCGTTCCATCGATCGGGTTGCAGGAGTTGCTCCACCTGCACGACGAGCTGCGTGATCTGGCCCACGATGATGGGCACGACCATCACGATGATGCCGGCGAAGATGCCGAGCACGCCGAGGATCGTGACGAGCACCGCCGCCCAACGGGGCAGGCCCCTCTTCTCCAGGAACGACACGACGGGGTCGAGGCCGAGCGAGAGGAACAGCGCGGTGCCGACGTACAGGAGGATCGTCGACAGGTTCTGCACGCTGCCGATCAGAAGCAGGCCGACGCCGACGCCGAGCGTGGCCAGCAGTGCGACCCGGAATGGGTTGTGGATCTTCATCCCGACAGACTCCCGCCTCAGCCGGGCGTTCGTGCCCGTGACGTCAGGATACTGACGTGCGCGCCCGCGGCCGCGCGCGACGGGCCTCGCCGCGAACTTTCAGCCGCCCTCGGATAGTCTGAAACGTCGATTCTTCGGTGGGCCCGAGCCGCCGGTGGGGATGGTGTGAAGCGTGAGATTCGTCTGGGCTGTGGTGGCGTTCGTCATCGCCGCCGTCATGATCGGTGCCGGTATCGCCCAGAGGACGGTGTTCCAGGGGCCCTCCGAGACCTCGGCGACCGTGCAGACCGAGGGGACGACCGCGTACACGCTCATCGACGGCGCCCTCCTCACCAGCGTTCCGGGTGCGCAGACGCTCCGGGTCGAGGGTGACGGGCAGGTCTTCGCCGCCTACGGCCGCACGGCCGACGTGAAGGCCTGGTTGTCCGACACCTCTTACACCGCCGTGACCGTCGACGGCGAGGGAGTGGTCCAGACGACCGAGGTCGGGCCCTCCGCCACGGGAACGGCGGAAGTGGCCGGCCGGAGTCCCGTCGACTCCGACCTCTGGCTCGACGAGTACGAGCAGACCGGCACGCTGTCGGCCACGCTGCAGCTCCCCGGGGAGATGAGCGTTCTGATCGCTTCCGACGGCACCGCACCCGCGCCCGCCAACGTCAGCGTGACCTGGCCCATCGACGATTCCACCCCCTGGGCCGGCCCCCTCATCGTCGGCGGCGGCATCGCGCTGCTCGCAGGGCTCGTGCTGTACCTGCTCGGCATCCGCCACGTGCGTCGATCGCGACGTCCGCGGCGCAAGGGTCTGCCCCTCCCCGTGACCGAACCGATCTCCACCGTCGACGGCGACGGCGACGCGAAGGGCGTCATCAGCCAGAGCCCTGCCGGACGCGGTTCGCGCGTCCGCGGCGCCCTCGGTGGGCGACGCGCCCTGGTGGCCGTACCCGCTCTGGGTGTCTCGGTGGCGCTCCTCGCCGGCTGCTCCGCCGACGCCTGGCCGCAGTTCGCAGCTCCCGCGTCGCCCAGCCCGACCCCGACCGTCGTGGTCCCCGAAGGCCAGTTCCCCCCCGCCGTCACCGAAGCACAGGCGCAGCGCATCGTCTCGCGCGTGTCGTCGACGGTGGCGCAGGCCGACGCCGCTCTCGACGCCACCGCCGTCGCGGAGCGTCTCTCCGGACCTGCGCTGGCCGAACGCCAGACCAACTACACGCTGCGCGCCGCCATCCCCGACCGTGCCGCCCTTCCGGCGATCCCGGCGGAACCCGTGCAGATCGTCCTGCCGCAGACCACGGGCACGTGGCCGCGCACGCTCATGACCGTCGTCGAGTCCGCGGATGCCGCGACACCGACCACGACGATCATGATGATGACGCAGGAGAACCCGTGGGCCCCGTACAAGGCGTCCTACGTCGGCAACCTCGAGGCATCCACCAACCTGCCCGAACTCGCGGCCGAATACGTCGGTGCGACGCAGGTCTCACCCGATTCGAACTTCCTCGTGCTGGCGCCCGAGAAAGTGGCGGCGGCCTACGCCGACATCATCAACAACGGACAGAACAGCGCGTCGTGGTCCACCTTCGACACGGCCAACGACCTGCTGCTCGCCGCGATCCAAGACAACAAGACCAAGCGCACCGACGAGCTGAACCAGACCGGTGCGGGCACCGCCGAGATCAGCTTCTCGGCCTCCGCGGGCCCGGCCGCGCCGATCGCGCTGGCCACCCTCGACAGCGGTGCGATCGTCGCCGTGAACGTGTACGAGAGCGACACCGCGAAGCCGACCAACGCCGACGCGGTCATCAAGCTCGACAACAACCCCGCGGTCAAGGCGCTGACCGGTGTCGATCAGTCGGCGACCGGATTCACCACGACCTATTCCGACCAGGTCTTCTTCTACGTCCCCGGCCAGGGGTCCGACGATCAGATCCGTCTGCTCGGTTACCGATCCAGCCTCCTCGAAGCGAAGGTGTCCCCGTGAGCACTCCCGCCCCCGGTTCCGTCATGCGCGGTGCCGTCGACCTCTCGTCGCTGCGCAACCGCCCGCAGAATCCCGCGCCCGCCGCCGCCCCCGCGACCGCTCAAGACGGCGGTGCCACTCCGCTCGTCTTCGACGTGACGGATGCCACCTTCGGTGAGGTCCTCGAACTGTCGCGCACCGTGCCCGTCGTCGTCGACCTGTGGGCGGAGTGGTGCGGACCGTGCAAGCAGCTCAGCCCCGTGCTCGAGAAGGTCGTCACCGAGCTCGGCGGCCGTCTGGTGCTCGCGAAGGTCGACGTGGACGCCAACCCGCAGCTCGCACAGGGCTTCCGCGCGCAGTCGATCCCGATGGTGCTCGCGCTCGTCGCGGGGCAGCCCGTTCCGCTGTTCACCGGCGCGGTGCCCGAGCAGCAGGTGCGCGACGTGTTCGCGCAGCTGCTGCAGCTCGCCGCCCAGCACGGCGTGACGGGCACGGTTCCCATCGACGGTCTTCCGGCCGGCGAGACGCCCGCGGAGGAGGCCCTGCCGCCGCTGCACGCCGAGGCGTTCGCCGCCATCGAAGAAGGTGATTACGCCCGCGCGATCGCCGCGTACGAGAAGGCGCTCGTCGAGAACCCCCGAGACGCCGATGCGCGTGCCGGTCTCGGTCAGGTGCGCCTGCTCGACCGTGTGCAGGGAGCCGATCTGCAGGCTGCGCGCGCAGCGGCCGCCGCGGAACCCACGGGCATCGAGGCGCAGTTCCTCGTCGCCGATCTGGACGTCGTCGGAGGGCACGTCGACGACGCCTTCGGGCGCCTGCTGGAGCTGTTCGCGGCTCTTCCCGCCGAGGAGCGGGCACCCGTGCGCGAGCGGCTGCTCGAGCTGTTCGGCCTCATCGGCGACGACGACCCTCGCGTCATTCGTGCGCGTACCCGCCTGGCATCGCTGCTCTTCTGATCCCGCGCGACAGCGCCGCACACGCACGAATGCCCCGTCCTCGGACGGGGCATTCGTGGTTCGCGTGGTAGGTCAGGCGCCGGCGCGGTGGTGGAGCCAGAGCACGCCCAGCGGCGGGAGGGTCAGCGTCGCGCTGCCGCGCCCATCGGTCGTGACGGCGCCGAGGTTGCCCTGGCCGGAACCGCCGAACACCTCGGCGTCGCTGTTGAGCACCTCGGTCCAGGTGCCCGCCTCGGGCAGGTCGAGCGGGAAGTCGCCCAGTGGGACGCCCGAGAAGTTGCAGACGACCGCGACGGTGTTGCCGTGATGGTCGCGGCGGGCGAAGGCGAGGACGTTCGGGTTCCACGCCGGTGCGCCCAGACGCGAGAAGGCTGCGCCGTCGTGGTCGCGTGACCACAGCGCGGCCTGGTCTATGTAGACGCGGTTGAGCTCGGCGACGAAGTCGTGCAGCTGCCGGTGCGCCGGCTGGTCCAGCATCCACCAGTCGAGACTGCGCGACTCGGACCATTCCGACATCTGCCCGAACTCCTGGCCCATGAACAGCAGCTGCTTGCCGGGGTGACCCCACATGTAGGCGAGGAAGGCGCGCATGTTCGCGAGCTTCTGCCAGTGGTCGCCGGGCATGCGTCCAAACAGGCTGCCTTTGCCGTGCACGACCTCGTCGTGGCTGATCGGCAGGATGAAGTTCTCACTGAACGCGTAGACGAACGAGAACGACAGCTCGCCCTCGTGATGCGAGCGGTACATGGGGTCACGCCCGATGTACTGAAGCGAGTCGTTCATCCAGCCCATGTTCCACTTGAAGCCGAAGCCCAGGCCCGCAGCCGAGGTGGGCGCGGTCACGCCCGGGAAGCTGGTGGACTCCTCGGCGATGAGCGCGATGCCGGGATAGCGCTTGTAGGAGGTCGCGTTGACCTCCTGCAGGAAGCGGATGGCTTCGAGGTTCTCGCGTCCCCCGAACTGGTTGGGCGCCCACTCGCCGTCGTTGCGGGAGTAATCGAGGTAGAGCATGGATGCCACGGCATCCACCCGCAGGCCGTCGACGTGGAACTCCTCGAACCAATACAGCGCGTTCGCCACGAGGAAGTTGCGCACCTCGTTGCGGCCGTAGTCGAAGATCAGCGTGCCCCAGTCTTTGTGCTCGCCGCGACGAGGGTCGGGGTGCTCGTACAGCGCCTCGCCGTCGAAGCGCGCCAGCGCGAAGTCGTCTTTGGGGAAGTGACCGGGGACCCAGTCCATGATGACGCCGATATTCGCCTGGTGAAGGCGGTCGATCAGGTAGCGCAGGTCGTCGGGGTCACCGAAACGACTGGTGGGGGCGTAATAGCCGGAGACCTGATAGCCCCACGAACCGCCGAACGGGTGCTCGGAGAGCGGGAGGAATTCGACGTGGGTGAACCCCTGGGCGCCGACGTAGTCGATGATCTCGTCGGCGGCATCCCGGTACGACAGCCCCTGCTTCCACGAACCGAGGTGCAGCTCGTAGATCGACATGGGCCGATCGATCGGTGCGGTGGTGGACCGATGCTCGATCCACGCATCGTCGGACCAGGTGTAGTCGGATTCGGTGACCACCGATGCGGTCGCCGGCGGCACCTCGGCAAGACGGGCCATCGGGTCGGCCTTCTCGATCCACTGGCCGCCGCGGGTGAGGATCTCGAACTTGTAGCGGGTGCCCGCGCCGATGCCGGGGACGAAGAGCTCCCACACGCCGCTGCCGCCCATAGAGCGCATCGCGTTGCCCGCGCCGTCCCAGCCGTTGAAATCGCCGATGACACGCAGGGCGCGGGCGTCGGGGGCCCACACGGTGAACGCGACGCCGCGGGAGCCGTCGAGCTCGCGCACGTGCGCCCCCAGCACACGCCACAGCTCTTCGTGACGCCCCTCGGAGACGAGGTGCAGGTCGAGCTCGCCGATCGAGGGCGCGTGCCGGTAGCCGTCGTCGGCGACGTGCTCGGCGCCGTCGTAGCTCGCTCGCACCGTGTATGCCCCGGGGAAGGACTCGACACGCGCCTCCCAGATGCCACCCCGGACGTGCTCGAGGCCGACGGTGTCTCCGTTCGCGAGTTCGGCGATCACCTCGCGGGCGAGCGGCCGCCGCGACCGGATCACCCATCCCTCGCCGGTCTCATGCACACCCAGCACGCTGTGCGGGTCGTGGTGAGCACCGTGGGCCACGGCATCCAGGATCTCGGGGGGAAGCATGGTCATCGGTTCTCCTTGACGTGCAGGATGTGCACGGGCTCGTTGAAGGCGTCGAGACGCACGAAGTTGTGGTCGGCCCAGATCCACACCTGGCCGGTCACGAGGTCTTCGACGTCGTACGACGTGCCCGGCTCGATACCGAAGACGCTCGTGTCGAGGTGGACGGTCGTCTCGCGGGCGGAGTGCGGGTCGACGTTCGCCACGACGATGACGGTGTCGGAAGCGCCGGTCGGCGACAGCTCCGCGGGCAGGTGCTTGGAGTAGACCAGGATGGCGTCGTCGTCGCTCCAGTGGACCTCGAGGTTGCGCAGCTGGCGCAGCGCGGGGTGGTCGCGACGGGCGGCGTTGAGCATGCGCAGGTACGGCGCGATCGAGGCGCCCGAGGCTTCGGCCTGGTCCCAGTCGCGGAACTTGTACTCGTACTTCTCGTTGTCGATGTTCTCTTCCGACCCGGGGCGGGCGACGTTCTCGATGAGTTCGTAGCCCGCGTAGACACCGTAGGTCGGCGCGGCGGTCGCGGCGATCGCGGCGCGGATCTTGTAGGCCGGACGTCCGCCGTACTGCAGGTATTCGGTGAGGATGTCGGGGGTGTTGACGAAGAGATTGGGTCGCAGGAAGTCGGCCGTCTCGTGCGCGAGTGCTCCGAGGAACTCCTCGAGCTCTTCCTTGGTGTTGCGCCATGTGAAGTACGTGTAGCTCTGCTGGAATCCGGCCATGGCCAGACCCTGCAGCGGAGCGGGCCGCGTGAACGCCTCGGCGAGGAACACCGCGTCGGGCTCCTCGGCGCTGACGGTGGCGATCAGCCATTCCCAGAACTGCAGCGGCTTGGTGTGCGGGTTGTCGACGCGGAAGATCGTCACGCCCTGCGCGATCCAGTGGCGCACCACGCGCAGCACCTCGGCACGGATGCCCTCGGGATCGTTGTCGAAGTTGACGGGGTAGATGTCTTGATACTTCTTCGGCGGGTTCTCGGCGAACGCGATCGAGCCGTCGGGGAGCGTCGTGAACCACTCGGGGTGCTCGGCGACCCACGGGTGGTCGGGGGAGGCCTGCAGGGCGAGGTCGAGGGCCACCTCGATGCCGTTGTCGCGCGCCGCGGTGACGAAGGCCCGGAAATCGTCGAGCGTACCGAGGTCGGGATGCACGGTGTCGTGGCCGCCGGCGGCGCCACCGATGGCCCATGGCGAGCCCGGGTCGCCCGGCTGGGTGACGAGGGTGTTGTTCGGTCCCTTGCGGTTGGTCTCGCCGATCGGGTGGATCGGCGGCAGGTAGAGCACGTCGAAGCCCATGCCGGCGACACCCGGCAGGCGGTCGATCGCGGTGCGGAAGGTGCCGCTGACGACAGAACCGTCGTCGGCGCGCGTGGCGCCCTCGGAACGCGGGAAGAACTCGTACCAGGCGCCCACGCCGGCGCGTTCGCGCTCGACGAGAAGCTCGGCATCGCGGCCCACCGAGACCAGGCCCATCATCGGACGCGCGGCGAAGAGCGCGGCGATCGCGGGGTCGCGCACGATCGACAGTGCGACGTCGTCGTGCACGTCGGGGTCGCGCAGAGCGCGGGCAGCCTCGTACAGGGCGTCTTTGTCGGTGCCCGGACGCTTCTTCTCACCGCGCGCGCGATCGAAGAGCTGCGCGCCCATCTCCCGCATGAGAGCGGTGTCGACACCGGCCGCGATCTTCAGCTCGGCGGCGTGCTCCCACGTCGCGAAGTCGTCGGCGAAGGACTCGAAGCGGAAGCGCCAGACGCCCTGCTCGAGCGGGGCGATGAGCACGGACCAGCGGTCGAAACCGTCGTTCATGGGGCTCAAGCGGTGCAGCGACTCATCGCCGGAGGGGGAGAAGAGGCGCACGTTGACGCCGATGCGGTCGTGCCCCTCGCGGAAAGCCGTCACCGTGAACGGCACTGCTTCGCCCACGTAGGCCGACGGGCGGAACGCTCCGCCGGGCACGCTGGGGTGAGGCAGGGCCATGGGGATGCGCGGGGTGACCACGCGTCGCGACGTCGGCGTCGGTTTGACCGGACGCACGGGGATCGAGGCGGCGCTGCGCCAGGGCAGCTCGGGCGAGGGAGTCGTCGTGGTGGCCACGGTTTGAACCTACCGTGGGCCACCGACGTTGCCGCATCGATTTGTGCGGCCTTGACAGCGGGCGCCGATCAGTCGACGCGGAACAGCCGCATCGACGCGCCCTCGACGGCGACCACGTCGCCGGGAGCGAATGTCGCGCGAGCGTCGGAGGGGCGCTCGTCGGCACTCGACCAGAGTTCGACGAACACGGCATCGTCGATGTCGGGGAGCGCGATGTCGGTCGGGGTCTCCGTCCCGTGGATGACCAGCAGCACCCGGTTGGGCTCCTCGTGCTCCGGTGTCGACGTCGCCAGGTATTGAAGTGTGCGGTGGGCGGGGTCGTTCCACCGGTCGCTCGACATGGTCCGGCCGTGCTCGTCGAACCACTCCATGACCGAGGCCGACGGGATGCGTTCCCCGAGCCGGGCGAAGCGCTTCGGTCGCAGCGCGGGGTTCTCGCGCCGCACCTGCAGCAGGCGCTGGGTGTGCGCGAACAGGTCGCGCTGCCACGGCGACAGCTCCCACGACAGCCAGGTCAGTGCCGAGTCGTGGCAGTAGGCGTTGTTGTTGCCGCGTTGCGTGCGGCCCATCTCGTCGCCGGCGGTGATCATCGGCACCCCCGCCGACAGCAGGAGCGTGCCCATCAGGTTGCGCATGGCCCTGCGGCGCGTCGCGAGCACGCGCTCGTCGTCGGTCGGACCCTCGGCCCCGTGATTGAACGAGCGGTTGGTGTCGGCGCCGTCGCGGTTCTGCTCGCCGTTGCCGAGATTGTGCTTGACGTCGTACGAGACGAGGTCGTTGAGGGTGAACCCGTCGTGCGCGGTGACGAAGTTGACGCTCGCGAGCGGCCCGCGGTCTTCGCTGAAGGTGTTCGACGAACCGGCGAGTCGCGTGGCGAAGCCGCCGATGCCGACCGGTGCGGTGTCGGCGCGACGCGCGTAATCGATGTCGCTGAGCCAGAAATTGCGCACGCGGTCGCGGTAGCGGTCGTTCCACTCCAGCCACCCGTCGCCGAAGTTGCCGGTCTGCCAGCCGCCCATTCCGACGTCCCACGGTTCGGCGATGAGCTTGGTCTCCGACAGCGCGGCATCATCGCGGATGGCGCGGAGAAGCGGGTGGTCGGGGGTGAAGGAATGCCGCTCGTCACGGCCCAGGGTGACGGCCAGGTCGAAGCGGAACCCGTCGATCTGCACCTCGTTCGCCCAATAGCGCAGCGAGTCGAGGACGAGGCGGGCGGCGGCATCGGTCGATGTGTTCACCGCGTTGCCGCAGCCGGTCTCGTCGATGTAGGCGCCCTCGGCGGTCTGGCGGTAGTAGGCGCGGTTGTCGATGCCGCGGAAGCTGGTGCGCGGTCCGCCGATGCCCTCTTCGGCGGTGTGGTTGTAGACGACGTCGAGGATGACCTCGAGCCCTGCCTCGTGCAGCAGCTTGACCATGCCCTTGAATTCGCGGAGCACGGCCTCCGGCCCCTCGGCGCGGTTGGCGGCGGTCGCGTAGGGCGCGTGCGGGGTGAAGAAGTTCAGCGAGTTGTAGCCCCAGTAATTCGTCAGCCCCAGGTGCAGCAGGCGCGGTTCGGTGGCGAACGCGTGCACGGGGAGGAGCTCGACGCTCGTCACCCCCAGCGAGAGCAGATGCTCGATCATCGCCGGGTGCGCCAGGCCCGCGTAGGTGCCGTGCAGGGCCGGCGGGATGAACGGATGCCGCTTCGTCAGTCCTTTCACGTGGCCCTCGTAGATCACGGTGCGATCCAGCGGTACGCGCGGCTTGGTCGAGGTGCCCCAGTCGAAGGTGCCGTCGACGACGACCGAACGCCAATCGCCGAAGCTGCCCGACACCAGCCCGCGCGAGTAGGGCTCGATGAGAAGCGACTGCGGGTTGAAGGTGTGACCGGCGCCGTGCGGTCCGCCGACGCGGATCGCGTAGCGCGCCCCCGGACGCAGCAGTGGGGTGGTGGCTTCGAAGACGCCGCCGCCCACGGGCGCAAGGGGGATCGTGTCGGTGGCCCAGTCGAGGTCGACGTCGTCGAAGATCAACAGCTGCATCGCCTCGGCCGACTCCGACCAGACGCGCAGCGTGCCCCCGTCGGGCCCGAGGCGCACGCCGAGGTCGTCGAATGCGGGACTCAGCAGAGCGGGGCGGGTTGCGAGGGCGGGCTCGGGTCGGACCATGCGTCTTAGGGTAGTGAAGGCCGCGGACAGCGCGAGAGGGGGCGTACGGTGCAGGTCTACCTCGATCACGCAGCGACCACGCCGTTGCGCGCAGAGGCGCGTGAGGCGTGGCTCGCCGCGCACGAGGTGCTCGGCAATCCGTCGTCCATCCATGGCGCGGGCCAAGCGGCGCGGCGGTTGCTCGAAGACGCGCGCGATCAGCTCGCCGTGGTCCTCGGTTGCCAGCCCATCGAGATCGTCTTCACCTCGGGCGGCACCGAGGCGGCCAACCTCGCGCTCAAGGGCCTGTGGTGGGCGCGCCCGGAAGGAACGGATGCCGTCGTGCTGCCCGACGGCGAGCATCACGCGACGCTCGACGTCGTGGCGTGGCTGGCGTCGGCCGAGCACGCGGCGGTGCGCGCCGTGCGTCTCGACGAGCGCGGCCGGATCGATCTCGACGCCTTCTGCACAGCCCTGCCCGGGGCGGCCGTCGCCACGGCGCTCGTGGCCAACAACGAGGTCGGGACGCTTCAGGATGCCGCGGGCCTGGCCTCGGCGGCATCCGGGGCGGGCGTTCCCCTGCATCTCGACGCCGTCTCGGCGCTCGGACATGTCGAGGTCGACTTCGCCGGCTGGCGCGGTGGCGGAAGCTTGCCCGGAGGACTGGCGGCGATGTCGGTGTCGGCGCACAAGGTGGGCGGCCCGGTCGGGGTCGGTGCCGCCGTGGTGTCGCGGCACGCGCGTCTGACGCCGCTCGTGCACGGCGGCGGTCAGCAGCGGAGCCTGCGCGCGGGCACGCAAGACGTCGCGGGAGCGGCCGCGTTCGCCGCGGCCGCGTGGGTCGCGGAGGCGGAGCGCGTCGCCGAGACCGCACGGCTCACCACCCTGCGGGAGCGCCTCATCGACGGCATCCGGTCCTCGATCCCCGCGGCGCGACTGCTCGGCGATCCGGCGGAGCGCCTGCCCGGCAACGCGCACGTGCTGTTCCCGGATGCCGCGGGCGAGACGCTGCTCTTCCTGCTCGACATGGCGGGGATCGCGGTCTCGACCGGGTCGGCGTGCCAGGCCGGCGTCGCCGAGCCCTCGCACGTCGTGCTCGCGCTCGGCCTCGACGACCGCGCGGCGCGCTCGGTGCTGCGTTTCACCCTCGGCTACACCTCGACGGAAGCCGACGTCGACGCCGTGCTCGCCCGCCTTCCCGACGCGTACGCCCGGGCCGTGGCATCCGGGGCCCGTTCAGGCCGCGCTTCGTAGACTGGACGCATGCGAGTTCTGGCGGCGATGAGCGGTGGCGTCGACTCCGCGGTGGCGGCGGCCCGCGCCGTCGAGGCGGGGCACGACGTGGTCGGCGTGCACCTCGCGCTGTCGCGCGCGGGAGGAACTTTGCGGGCCGGCAGCCGCGGATGCTGCACGATCGAAGACGCCATGGACGCGCGCCGCGCGGCGGACAAGCTCGGCATGCCGTTCTACGTGTGGGACTTCTCGGAGCGTTTCCGCGACGACGTGATCGACGACTTCGTCGCCGAGTACCGCGCCGGTCGCACCCCCAACCCCTGCATGCGGTGCAACGAGAAGATCAAGTTCGCCGCCCTTCTGGAACGTGCGATCGAGCTCGGCTTCGACGCCGTGTGCACCGGCCACTACGCCACCCTGATCGACACCCCGGACGGGCGGGAGCTGCACCGGGCCTCCGACAACGCCAAGGACCAGTCCTATGTTCTCGGCGTCCTGACCGCCGAACAGCTGGCCCACACGTACTTTCCGCTCGGCTCCACGCCGTCGAAGGCGCTCGTGCGCGCCGAGGCTGAGGAGCGGGGGCTCTCGGTGGCGCAGAAGCCCGACAGCCACGACATCTGCTTCATCCCCGACGGCGACACCCGCGGCTGGCTCGCCGACAAGGTGGGTGCCGAGCGCGGCGACATCCTCGATCGCACGGGCGCCGTCGTCGGCTCGCACGAGGGTGCGCACGCCTTCACCGTCGGTCAGCGCCGCGGGTTGCAGCTGGGCGTCCCCGCCGCCGATGGTAAGCCGCGGTTCGTGCTCGAGGTGCGGCCGGTGAACAACACCGTCGTGGTGGGTCCGAAAGAGGCGCTCGCGTGCGCCGAGATCGCGGGGGAGCGGTTCACGTGGGCGGGCCGTGCGCCGTCGGCGACGGAGTTCGCGTGCGACGCGCAGATCCGCGCGCATGCCGACCCGGTGCCGGCGACCGCATCGTTGAGCGACGGGCTGCTCACGGTTCGGCCCGACAGCCCGTTCGACGGCGTCGCCCCGGGGCAGACCGCGGTGCTCTACGACGGCACCCGCGTGATCGGGCAGTTCACGATCGACCGTACGGTGTCGGCAGTGCCGGTCGAGGCCTGAGCTCTCCGTTCTCAGGTGGCGGTGCCCGTCGGGGCGGGTCCGACACGGTCGCAAGGCCCTCAGGCGATGTCGGACCCCGTCTCTAAGCTGAGACGGTGACTTCCCCCGACCAGCTTCCCGACCTCATCCTCGACGACGCGCGCGTCGAGGCGGCCGCTCTCACGCAGCGCATCGTCGACGCCCGCGAGGCGTATTACGGCCGGGATGCCGAACTCGTCGACGACGCGACCTACGACGGGTGGATGCACCGGCTCGAGGCCCTCGAACGCCTGTACCCCGAACTGCAGGGGCAAGACAGCCCGACCCTGTCGGTGGGCGCGGCCGAGGCGACCGATCTCGCGACGATCGAGCATGCCGAGCGCATGCTCAGCCTCGACAACGTCTTCTCGCACGACGAGCTGCGCGACTGGGCCGTGAAGACCGAGGCCGCGGCCGGGCGCAAGGTGCACTGGCTCAGCGAGCTCAAGATCGACGGGCTGGCCATCAGCCTGCGCTACGAGAACGGTCTGCTGACCTCGGCCGCGACGCGCGGCGACGGTCGGGTCGGCGAGATCGTCACCGACAACGCCCTCCGCGTCGCGGGAGTGCCGCGACAGCTGTCGGGTGAGGGGCACCCGTCGCTCGTCGAGGTGCGTGGTGAGGTGTTCATCCCGGTCGCGAAGTTCGAGAACCTGAACCGCCTGCAGGGGGAGTACCGTGATCGCGCGGTGGCCGAGGCGCGCGAGCGTGCCGCCGGGCGACGGGGCGGCCGCGTCTTCGACGAAGAGAAGGTCGAGGCCGCCGCCGCACGTCGATTCCCGGCCTTCGCCAACCCCCGCAACGCCGCGAGCGGCGGGCTGCGCCAGCAGATCGAGAAGAAGTCCGGCCTCGAGCTCGAGGCCGGACTCGCCCGCATCGACTCGCTCGCCCTCTACGTGCACGGCATCGGCGCCTGGCCCGACCCGCCGGTGGCGGCGCAGAGCGAGGTCTACGAGCTGCTGGCGTCGTGGGGCCTGCCGACCTCGCCCTACAGCCGTGTCGAATCGACCATCGACGGGGTGCTGTCGTTCGTCGCGCACCACGGGGAACACCGTCACGATGTCGAGCACGAGATCGACGGCGTCGTCGTCAAGGTCGACGAGCTCGCTCTGCACGACGAACTGGGCACCACCAGTCGCGCCCCGCGCTGGGCGATCGCATACAAGTACCCGCCCGAGCAGGTGAACACGAAGCTGCTCGACATCGTCGTGTCGGTCGGGCGGACCGGCCGGGCGACCCCGTTCGCGGTGATGGAGCCGGCGAAGGTCGCGGGCAGCGTCGTGCGACAGGCCACCCTGCACAATCAAGACGTCGTGAAGGTCAAGGGCGTCCTCATCGGCGACACCGTCGTGCTGCGTAAGGCGGGCGACGTCATCCCCGAGGTCCTCGGGCCCGTGGTCGAGTTGCGCGACGGGAGCGAGCGGGCCTTCGTCATGCCCGCGGATTGCCCCGAGTGCGGCACACCCCTGCGACCTGCCAAAGAGGGCGACATCGATCTGCGGTGCCCGAACGCGAGGTCGTGTCCGGCGCAGGTGCGCGGACGCGTCGAACACATCGGATCCCGCGGAGCGCTCGACATCGAGGCGCTCGGCGAGGTCACCGCGGCGGCTCTCACGCAGCCCGAGGTGCCCGACCGGCCCCCGCTCGACACAGAGGCCGGGTTGTTCGACCTCACGATCGAGCAACTGGTGCCGATCGAAGTCGTCGTGCGCGACTCCGAGACCGGCGAGCGCAAGGTCGATCCCGGCACGGGCGAGCTCGTGCGACGGGCGCCGTTCCAGAAGCTCGGTCCCTCGTCGTACCCGCCGGGTTCGGAAGACCTCGATGCGGCCGAGCGGCGGCGCCGTGGCATCCGCAAGGATTTCCGCGAGGTGCGGCCCTCGGAACAGGCGACGAAGCTCATCGCCGAACTCGAGAGGGCGAAGTCGAAAGACCTGTGGCGCCTGCTGGTCTCGCTCAACATCCGTCACGTCGGTCCGGTCGCCGCGCGTGCCCTCGCGCAGTGGTTCGGCTCGCTCGATGCCATTCGCGCAGCCTCTCGCGACGAGCTCGCGGCCGTCGAGGGCGTCGGCGGCATCATCGCCGACGCGGTGATCGACTGGTTCGACGTCGACTGGCATCGCGAGATCGTCGAGCGGTGGCAGGCGGCGGGTGTGCGTTTCGCCATCCCCGGCCACCCCGGCCCCGGGGCTGCGGCCGCGGCGGGCGGCGTGCTCGCCGGGCTCACGATCGTCGCGACGGGTTCGCTCGAGGGATACACCCGCGAGGGCGCGCAAGAGGCCATCCTCGCCGCCGGCGGCAAGGCGGCGTCGAGCGTGTCCAAGAAGACCGACTTCGTCGCGGCCGGTCCGGGCGCAGGTTCCAAGCTCGCGAAGGCCGAAGAACTGGGGCTCCGCATTCTGGATGCCGCGCAGTTCCGCATCCTCGTCGAGCAGGGACCGGCGGCCCTCGACGCGGGAGACGCAGGCGCTTCCGAGAGTGTCGACGACGCCGAGAGCGTCGACGGTGGCTCACCTGCGACAGAGACCGACTGAGTCGGACAGCGCCGCGGTGCGGGCCACGCCCGCGCCGATTAGAGGGGCAGGGGTTTGCGCCCTGTCTCGCCTCGGCCTGCGCGCAGACGGGGGGCAGTGGCTTCCGCCCGTGTCGCCCCCGCCTGCGCGCAGACGGGGGGCAGTGACCTCCGCTCCTGCCCCTCGTTCGTCGTCAGCCCTGGCAGGCCGTGCCGGCCTCGGTGAAGCTCTGCTGCAGCGCCGTGACCTGTGTGCTGAGCTCGCCGAGCTTGCCGGGGTCGGCCGTGACGCTCGCGAGGAACGCGGCGTACTCGTCGAGTTGCGCGCTCGCCTTCTGCGCGGCCGGTGCGACGTCGGCGTGGGTGATCTGCGCGAAGTCACCCTGCACCTTCTCGCTGAGCTCCTGGAACCGCGTGAGATTGCCCTGGGGGTCCGCCGAGTCCATCGACTGGCTGGTCGACACGACGTCGTTGAACGAGGCGATGATGATCTGGCAGGCGTCGACCTTGGACTGTCCCGTCGCGTCGGTGCCGGACTCGGGCGTCGAGGAGGCCGATGCCGAGGCGACCGGCGTCGGAGCGACGGACTCGGCGGGCGCCGCGTCGGTCGTGGTCGAGGTGCCCCCCGAGCATCCGGCGAGCAGGAGCAGGGCAGCGGCGGTGGCGAGCGCGAACGGCGCACGAGTCATGGTCAAGAGATCCCCCAGAGGTCTTGGTCGGGCCGGAACGTCCACCGTAGCGAGTGGCGGGAGTCCGTCAGGGTCTCCCGGCCGACCGTTGTGTCATGACGACAGCAGTCGGTCGCGCACCTGCCGGCGGAGCACCTTGCCGATGAGCGATCGCGGGAGGTCTTCGACCACCTCGAGACGCTTGGGCACCTTGTACGGGGTCAGGATGCCGCGCGCGAACGCCCGCACGGCTTCGGCGTCGAACGACGCGGGGTCGACGGGCACGACGGCGGCCACGACCTGCTCACCCGAGTGCTCGTCGGGAAGTCCGACGACGGCGACGTCCGCGACGGACGGGTGTTGCCGCAGCACGCTCTCCACCTCGGTCGGGGCGACGTTGAAGCCCCCGGTGATGATGAGTTCCTTGATGCGGTCGACGATGCGGACGAAGCCGGCCTCGTCGATCGTGACGATGTCGCCGGTGCGGAACCAGTCGTCGACGAAGACGGCGGCCGTCTCCTCCAGTTTGCCGTAATAGCCCCAGAAGACCTGCGGTCCGCGGACGAGCAGTTCGCCGCGCTCGACGTCGGTGTGCGGGTCGTCGGGGTCGACGACCCGGCACTCCGTCCCGGGGAGGGGAAGGCCCACTGTGCCCGCCACGCGATTGTCGGCCACGGGATTCGCCATGAGGACGGGGGAGCACTCGCTCAGCCCGTAGCCCTCGACGAGATACCCGCCGGTGGCTTCCTCGAAGGGCACGACGAGATCGTGCGGCAGGGCCATCGCACCGGAGATGGCGACGTCGGTGCCCGCGAGCGACACACCGCGCTCCTGGGCGGTCTTCAGCAGGCGGTCGGCGATCGGCGGCACGAGCGGCAGGAAGGTCGCGGGGTGCTTCTTCGTCACGGCGAGCACGAGGTCGGGATCGAACTTCGGGAAGAGCACCAGACGCGCGCCCATCGACATCGCGAACGTCAGACAGAGGGTGAGGCCGTAGGCATGGAACATCGGGAGCACGGCGTACACCACGCAGCCCTCGCCACGGACGATCTGCGGTACCCACGCCCGCGCCTGCGCGGCGTTGGCGAGCAGGTTGGCGTGCGTCAGCATGGCGCCTTTCGGCGTTCCGGTCGTTCCGCTCGTGTACTGGATGATGGCGAGGTCTTCCGCCGCCGGCCGAGGGTGCGACGGGTCGAGGGCCGCGTGACGGACGACGTCGTCCCAGTCGATCGCGCCCTTCGTCTTGGCGTGCAGGGCGGCACGCGACTCCCGCGCCTTCGTCACGGGCAGACGCAGGGCGAGGCGCGTCGTCCACGGCATCGCGTGCGTCACGTCGACGGACACGAGGGTGTCCACGCGCAGGTCGGCCGGGAACTCCTGCACCGTCGCCACGACTTTGCTCCAGACGATCGCGTGTTTCGCGCCGTGGTCTTCGAATTGTTTGCGCAGCTCCCGCGGGGTGTACAGCGGGTTGTGCTCGACGACGATCGCGCCCAGCCGCAGCACCGCGTAGAACGCGACGATGTGTTGCGGACAGTTCGGCAGGACGATGGCGACGGGGTCTCCGGCCCGCACGCCGCGCGCCTGCAGCGCGGCAGCGGCGCGAGCGATCTGATCCGACAGCTCGGCGTAGGAGGTCTCGCGCCCGAAGAACTGGAGGGCGGGAGCGTCGGGATAGTCGCGCACCGAGGCGTCGACGATATCGATGAGCGAACCGCTCTGGGGCTCCAGATCGGCGGGGACCCCCGCGGCGTAGCTCGAGGTCCAGGGTCGAGGCGGGTCGAAGCTCGTCACCCCGCCAGCCTAGGGCGTGCCGTTTCGACACCGCCGGGCTTGTCCACACCCCTTGCGCGCCCCGCTCGTCTCGTCCCGTCCGAAGCGGCGACGGCTCGCGAACTAGAATCGACGAGTGTCTGAAATCACTCCTGATCTCGTGCGCCATCTCGGTGTGCTCGCCCGGATCCAGTTGAGCGACGAGGAGATCCACAGCCTCACCGGCCAGCTGGATGCCATCGTCGACAACATCGCGAAGGTGTCCGAGGTGGCGACCCCTGAGGTCGTCGCGACGAGCCACCCGATCCCGCTCGAGAACGTCTTCCGCCCCGACGTCGTGCAGCAGCAGCTCACGCGCGAGCAGGTGCTGCAGAACGCGCCCGATCAGGCCGACGGCCGGTTCCGGGTCACCGCGATCCTGGGGGAGGAACAGTGAGCGACCTCACGCGTCTGACCGCGGCCGAGCTGGCCGCGAAGCTGTCGGCATCCGAGATCTCCAGCGTCGAGGCGACGCAGGCGCACCTCGACCGCATCGCCGCCGTCGACGGCGACGTGCACGCCTTCCTGCACGTCAGTGACCACGCTCTCGACGTCGCGGCCGACATCGACCGTCGCCGCGCCGCCGGCGAGCAGTTGCACGAGCTGGCCGGCGTGCCGCTCGCGGTCAAAGACGTGCTCGTCACGACCGACATGCCCTCCACCAGCGGATCGAAGATCCTCGAGGGCTACATGTCGCCGTACGACGCCACGGTCGTCGCGCGCTCGCGCGCCGCAGGCCTCGTGCCGCTCGGCAAGACCAACATGGACGAATTCGCCATGGGCTCCTCGACCGAGTTCTCGGCGTACGGGCCGACCCGCAACCCCTGGGACCTCGACCGCATCCCGGGCGGATCGGGCGGTGGCTCCGCCGCGGCCGTCGCCGCCTTCGAGGCGCCGCTCGCCCTCGGCTCCGACACCGGCGGCTCGATCCGCCAGCCGGCGCACGTCACGGGCACGGTCGGCATCAAACCCACCTACGGCGGTGTCAGTCGCTATGGCGCGATCGCCTTGGCATCCAGCCTCGATCAGGTCGGCCCGGTCACCCGAACCGTCCTCGACGCGGGGCTGCTCCACGACGTCATCGGCGGGCACGACCCCAACGACTCCACGTCGCTCGCCGACGCGTGGCCGTCGTTCGCCGCCGCCGCCCGCGAGGGTGCCACCGGTCAGGTGCTCAAGGGACTGAAGGTCGGCGTCGTGCGCGAGCTCGACGGCACCGGCTTCCAGGCGGGCGTGACCGCCTCGTTCCGGGCGGCCCTCGCCGCCATGGAGGCGCAGGGGGCCGAGATCGTCGAGATCAGCGCCCCGCACTTCGAGTACGGCGTCGCCGCGTACTACCTCATCCTCCCGGCCGAGGCGTCGAGCAACCTCGCCAAGTTCGACTCGGTGCGCTTCGGCCTCCGTGTGAACCCGCAGGGCGCGGCCACCGTCGAGAACGTCATGGCCGCCACGCGCGATGCCGGCTTCGGTCCCGAGGTCAAGCGTCGCATCATCCTCGGCACGTACGCCCTGTCGGCCGGGTACTACGACGCGTACTACGGCAGCGCGCAGAAGGTGCGCACCCTCATCCAGCAGGACTTCGGCGCCGCCTTCGCGCAGGTCGACGTCATCGCGACGCCCTCGGCGCCGACCACGGCGTTCCGGTTGGGCGAGAAGATCGACGACCCGCTGCAGATGTACCTCAACGACATCACCACCATCCCCGCCAATCTCGCCGGCGTCCCCGGGATCTCGATCCCGAGCGGCCTGGCCGACGAAGACGGCCTGCCCGTCGGCATCCAGTTCCTGGCGCCCGCCCGTGAAGACGCGCGCCTCTACCGTGTCGGCGCCGCGCTGGAGGCGCTGCTCATCGACCAGTGGGGTGGACCGCTGCTCGACAAGGCCCCCTCTCTGACGAATGGAGCGTCGCTCTGATGGCGAAAGACGCACTCATGGACTTCGACGAGGCACTCGAGCGGTTCGAGCCCGTGCTCGGCTTCGAGGTGCACGTCGAGTTGAACACCGCCACCAAGATGTTCTCGTCGGCGCCCAACCCGGCCAACGAGGCGAACCACGGCGCCGAGCCCAATACGCTCGTCGCCCCCGTCGACATGGGCCTTCCCGGGGCTCTTCCCGTGGTGAATCAGGAGGCCATCCGCTCCTCCATCAGCCTGGGCCTCGCCCTCGGCTGCTCGATCGCGCCGTCGAGCCGGTTCGCGCGGAAGAACTACTTCTACCCCGACCTGGGCAAGAACTACCAGATCTCGCAGTACGACGAGCCGATCGCGTTCGAGGGCTCGGTCGAGGTCGAGCTCGCCGACGGCACCATCGTCACCGTGCCGATCGAGCGGGCGCACATGGAAGAGGATGCCGGCAAGCTCACCCACATGGGCGGCTCGACCGGTCGCATCCAGGGCGCCGAGTACTCGCTGGTCGACTACAACCGCGCGGGCGTGCCGCTGGTGGAGATCGTCACCAAGCCGATCTTCGGTGCGGAGCACGCGGCCCCCGACCTGGCGAAGGCGTACGTGGCGACGATCCGCGACATCGTTCGCGCTCTGGGCATCTCCGAGGCGCGTCTGGAGCGCGGCAACCTGCGCTGCGACGCGAACGTCTCCCTGCGCCCGCGCGGCCAGGAGAAGCTGGGCACCCGCACCGAGACGAAGAACGTCAACTCGATGCGCTCGGTCGAGCGCGCGGTGCGCTACGAGATCCAGCGGCAGGCCGCGATCCTCGCCAAGGGCGGCACCATCACGCAGGAGACGCGGCACTGGCACGAAGACACCGGGCGCACCTCCCCGGGTCGTCCGAAATCCGATGCCGACGACTACCGCTACTTCCCCGAGCCCGACCTGCTGCCGGTCGTTCCGGCGCCGGAGCTGATCGAGGAGCTGCGCGCGGCTCTGCCCGAGCCGCCCGCCGCTCGTCGTCGGCGCCTCAAGACCGAGTGGGGCTTCACCGACCTGGAGTTCCAAGACGTGGCCAACGGCGGTCTGCTCGACGCCGTCGCCGAGACGGTGGCCGCCGGTGCCGCGCCCGCCGCCGCGCGCAAGTGGTGGACGGGTGAGATCACCCGCATCGCGAACGCCCAGGAACGGGATGCCGCCGACCTCGTGTCGGCCGCGCACGTCGCCGCCCTGCAGCAGCTCGTCGACGCCGGCACCCTCACCGACAAGCTCGCCCGTCAGGTGCTGGAGGGCGTCATCGCCGGAGAGGGCACCCCGCAAGAGGTTGTCGACGCCCGCGGCCTCGCCGTCGTGTCCGACGACGGTGCGCTCATCGCCGCGATCGATACGGCCCTCGCTGCGCAGCCCGACGTGCTCGCGAAGATCCGCGACGGCAAGGTGCAGGCCGCCGGCGCCGTCATCGGCGCCGTCATGAAGGCGATGAAGGGTCAGGCCGACGCCGCGCGCGTGCGCGAGCTCGTCCTGGAGCGCGCCGCCGCCCAGTAAGGCACCGGATGCCACGACCCCGGCCGCACGCTGCGGCTTAGGGTCGTGGCATCCGTCGTTCCCGCCGTGCGCCATGCACGCCCCCTCGCGCCGCGCACGCCCCCTCGCGCCGCGTACGCCCCCTCGCGCCGCGTACGCCCCCTCGCGCCGCGTACGCCCCCTCGCGCCGCGCACGTCCCCCTCGCGCGGCGCCGCGGCGTGCACGAACGCCACCTCGGACGGCTCGATGGGCGTCCGGCGGAGTTCGCGCGAAGCGCCGGGATCGTCACACGCCGGGGTGGGCTGCGGGGTCCTGGGCCCGACAGGCTCCGGGCGTCCGGCCCGATGTCGGAGGTGCGGGGGAGAATGGATGCCATGGGACGCGGAGACGGTACGGGGCGCATCGTCTCGCGCCCCGATGCCGATGACACCGGCACCGGCATCCTTCACGTCGACATGGATGCCTTCTTCGCGTCGGTCGCCGTGCTCGACGATCCGTCGCTGGCGGGCAAGCCCCTCATCATCGGCGGATCCGAGGGGCGCGGGGTGGTCTCGAGCGCCTCGTACGAGGCGCGGCGTTACGGGGTGAAATCCGCCATGCCGGTGTCGATCGCGCTGCGCCTGTGCCCGACGGCGATCGTCGTCAACCCGCCGTACCACCGCTACACCGAGATGTCGCGGCAGGTCATGGCCATCTTCCACGACGTCACGCCCCTGGTCGAACCCCTCTCGATCGACGAGGCGTTCCTCGACGTGCGGGGCGCGCGTCGGCTGTGGGGGAGTCCCGGAACCATCGCGCGCGACCTGCGGGCGCGGGTGAAGGCCGAGACCGGGCTGACATGCAGCATCGGGGTCGCGGCGACGAAGCACGTCGCCAAGATGGCCTCGACGATCTCCAAGCCCGACGGGCTCCTCATCGTGGCCGCAGCCGACACCGAGGCCTTCCTCCGGCCCCGCTCCGTGCGCGCGCTCTGGGGCGTCGGGCCGAAGGCGGCCGAAGCACTGGAGTCCCGTGGCATCCGGTTCGTGTCCGACATCCTCGACACGCCCCGGCACGCGCTCGACCAGGTGCTCGGAGCGGCGATGGGGGAGCGCATCTGGCACCTCTCGCGGGGGATCGACGCGCGAGAGGTGCACACCGGCCGCGCCGAGAAGAGCGTCGGTCACGAAGAGACGTTCCACGCCGACATCTCCGACACGCGCACCCTGCACGTGGAGCTGCGGCGTCTCGCAGATCGCGTGGGCGCGCGGTTGCGCGCGCAGCAGTACGAGGCGTCGACGATCTCGATCAAGGTGCGGTTCTCCGACTTCACGACGTTGAGTCGGTCCCGCACCCTTCCCGAGCCGACTTCGGTCGGTCAGCGGATCGGCGACGCGGCCATCGAGCTGTTCGACTCGATCGACCGGCGCCAGGCGGTGCGGCTCGTCGGCGTACGCGGTGAGAAGCTGAAGCCGGCGGCGATGGCGGCGACCCTGTGGGACGACGACGCCGAGTGGCGACGGGTCGAGGGCGCGCTCGACGGTGCGACGGCGCGGTTCGGGCGCGGGGCGGTCACCCGCGGGTCGCTTCTCGGTCCGTCGCGGGGCGGGGGAGCGTTGCCGACGAACCCGCGGCCGTCATACGACCACTGATGCCCGCGGCGCGTCGCACGCGCCGAGACAGGACGCAACACCCTCACCGATTGCGGGGCGGCGCCGCTACGGTGGGGACATGCCCAACATCGCACTCGAACTCGGCAAGCAGTCCACTCAGTTCGGCGTCACCGCCGCCTACGGCGAGCAGCAGGACGTCGACGGCGTGCGCATCGTCCCCGTCGCCCTCGTCTGGGCCGGGTACGGCGGCGGTTCCGACGAGCAGGGCAACGGCGGAGGCGGCGGCGGTGGATACACGCTGCCGCTCGGCGCGTACATCCGCCGCGGCGACGACCTGCGTTTCGACCCGAACCTCGTGTCGCTGCTCGCCGTCGGCATCCCGTTCGCGTGGGTCGCCGGTCGCGCGCTCAGCCGTGTCATCCGCGCCCTCAAGAAGTAACGCCGACGCCGTCGACGATGCGCTCACCGCGGCGGTCGCCGCGGTGGCGGAGCGCATCATCGCGGTCACGGCTCCCAATCCCGTCGTCGTGCTCGACGGGCGCAGCGGCGCCGGGAAGAGCTCGCTCGCCCGGCGCCTCGTGGCGCAGTGGCCGGGCTCGGGCCGCGTGCAGCTCGTGGCCCTCGACGACGTCTACCCGGGCTGGGACGGACTCGCCGACGGTGCGGCATACGCGTGCGAGATGATTCTCCGCCCTCACGCCCGCGGCCTCATCGGCGTCTGGCAGCGGTGGGATTGGGACGAGGGCGCGCGCGCCGAGGCGCACGCAGTCGACCCGTCACTTCCACTGCTCGTCGAGGGCGCCGGGCTGCTGACCCCCGAGGTGGCCCGGCTGGCCGACGTCTCGGTGTGGGTGGATGCGCCGACGTCGTCACGGCGCACCCGTGCCCTTGATCGCGACGGCGACACGTATCGTCCGCACTGGGACCGGTGGGCACGCCAGGAAGAGGCGCACATCGACGCGCACGACCCCGCATCGCTTGCGACGGTGGTCGTCGGCATCCCGTGACGGGCGTGCTCAGGTGCGGTCGAGTGCCGTGATGAGTCCGTCGAGACGGTAGCCGATCCAGTCGTAGACGCCGAAACGCGGATCGTCCGGCTCGTGGTCGTCTTCCGTCTGGATGCCGAGCCGCGTGGCGAGCACGAGTCGCACCGCCGAGAGCGTCCGCATCCAGGCCTGGGCCTCGCTTTCGCCGAGGGCGACGGCGATCGTGGCGTCGGGGTCGCTCGCCGGATCCAGGTCGGCACCGTCGATCCCGAGCGTGCGCAGCACCGTCTCGGCATCCTGTCCTCGTCGCTCCAACAGATCGCCGCCGGTGAGACGTCGGAACTCACGGCTCGCCGAGTCGTCGTCGGGGTAGGCGTCGGGCGTGAGACGCGCCACGGCGGGGTCGTCGGTCGACCGCGACGCGGTGAGCAGGTCGCGGAACTGGCCGACGATGCCGGCGAGATGGAGTGCTTCGAGGCCGCTGATCTCGAGCACGACGATGCGTTCGCTCACGACGGGTCCTTCCTGACGGTGGCCCAGAGACCGTAGTCGTGCATGGCCTGGGTGTGGGCCTCCATCACCTCGCGCGGTCCGCGGGCGACGATGGCGTGTCCGTCGTGGTGCACGGCGAGCATGAGCCGATGGGCGGTGGCGGCGTCGAAACCGAAATAGCTGCGGAAGACGTGGGTGACGTAGCTCATGAGGTTGACGGGATCGTTCCAGACGACCGTCTGCCACGCTGCCGGGGGCTGCTGCGACAGGTCGTGCTCGAGAGAGGAGTCGAGGTCAGGGGTTGCGAGTGCGCCCATCACGCCCATCCCAGTTCGTGCAGTCGTCCGTCGTCGATGCCGTAGAAGTGGGCGATCTCGTGCACGAGTGTGGTGTGGATCTCGTCACGGAGCTCGTCTTCGTCGGCGCACGCCGCGAGATGGGGCTCGCGGTACACGATGATGCGGTCGGGCAGTTCGCCCACGCCGTACCGGTCGCGCTCGGTCAAGGCCCACCCGTCGTAGAGGCCGAGCAGATCGAGGGAGCCGTCTTCGGGCCGGTCCTCGACGACGAACACGACGTTGTCGAGTCCCTCGACCATGTCGTCGGGGAGTTGGTCGAGTTCATCGACCACGAGTCGTTCGAAAGCCTCGTGGTCGAGCACGAGCGGGCTGTCGGCGTGTTGCACGCGGGCCTCCCGGAGTGTGAGAAACGGATGACGTCGGCGGGACACGGCATCCACGGTCGATTCTACGGGCCGGGGACCGCCGCGAGCCGGGAACACGAGAGCCCGGCGGATCGTCTCCGCCGGGCTCTCGATGGGTGTGGGGTGGCTAACGGGACTTGAACCCGCGACCCCCGCGACCACAACGCGGTGCTCTACCAACTGAGCTATAGCCACCATGTGTCTGCCGCAGCAGACAACTGAACGATTATGTCATACGTCGAGCGCAAACGACGACACGGCCGCCGTCGAGACGGCCTTCGCCTCATCGCTCGTGGGCCCGGGCTGCGGCACGAAGACTGCGGCGCGGTAGTAGGCGAGCTCGCGGATCGATTCGCGGATGTCAGCGAGAGCCCGGTGGCCGCCGTGCTTCGCCGGCGCCTGGAAGTAGGCGCGCGGGTACCACCGGCGCGACAGCTCTTTGATGCTCGAGACGTCGACGTTGCGGTAGTGGAGCCACCGGTCGACACGCGGCATGTACTTGGCGAGGAACATGCGGTCGGTCCCGATGGTGTTGCCGGCGAGGGGAGCCTTGCCCTCCACCGGTGCGAACCGCTGGATGTACTCGAGCGCCTGGAACTCGGCATCCGCGAGGCTGACGCCGTTCGGGATCTCGTCGAGCAGACCGGACGAGCGGTGCATCTCGGTCACGAACTCGCCCATGTTCGCCAGCGCGGAGTCGTCGGGCTTGATGACGATCTGAAAACCCGGGTCGAGGACGTTCAACTCGAAATCGGTGATGACGACGGCGATCTCGACGAGTTCGTCGACCGCGAGGTCGAGGCCCGTCATCTCGCAGTCGATCCAGACGAGCCGGTCGTTCTCGGAGGCATTTACCATCCCCACATCCTAGTGAGGGGCTCCGACATGGGGTCTGGTCCCCCAGACACGATTCGAACGTGTGACCGGCGGATTAGAAGGCCGCTGCTCTATCCACTGAGCTACTGGGGGTCGCCCCCAGGATATCGGTCGTCCCGCGCCGTCAGCACCAGCCCCTGGCGCGCCGCTGCACGCTGGCGTATCGTCCCGGCCAACGAGAGCGAAGGAGCACTCATGTCTGACACCGTGACCAATCGACTGTGGGTGGCGTACGGACCCAATGGCGTCGTCGGCAAGATCCAGCAGGATGCCGAGGGCTACAGCGTGCACATGGCGGGCAAGGATGAGCGGCTGGGCGTCTACCCGTCGATGGAGATCGCCAAGAACGCCCTGCACTCGCACCTGAAGCCCGGAAGCGACCGCCCGGAGTTCCGCGAGCACTGAGGCGGGTCGTCGGCGCCTCGCGGCCGGGCCTGCGCGCCCGGCTCGGACGTGGGGTTCGGGCCCCGCCTTGCGCGTGGCCGACTTGGTGCGGATATCCCCGCTCTGCGCGCGGCCGGCCCGGTCGTGGGGTCGGGCCCCGTCTTGCGCGCGGCCGGCTCGGTCGTGCGGTCATGCCTTGCCTTGCGCGCGGCCGGCTGGGTCGTGCGGTCATGCCCTGACTCGCGCGCGGCCAGCTCGGGCGTGCCGTCGAGCCCGCTTCGCGCGCAGCCGACCTCCCCGCCCACCCGGGAGACACCGGATGGGCGGGGGTCCCGTCGGCGCGCCCGGGCCACAGGCGTCGCCTCACGCGCGCGCGAGTCGCCGAGCGCGCGGTGCGGGTGTGGTGAAGGAGAGCATCGGCATCGCGAGGTGGACGAGCGGTCCGATGCCGAGGGCGAAGACCACCGTGCCGACGCCGACGGTTCCGCCGAGAAGCCACCCGAGCACGAGGACCGATCCTTCGACGAGCAGCCGACACGCCCAGATGGGCCATCCGAAGCGGCCGTGCAGCCCCGTCATCAAGCCGTCGCGCGGCCCGGGACCGTACTGCGCGCCGATGTAGAGACCGGATGCCACGGCGACCAGCACGACGCCCGACACCAGCAGCAGCGCCTGGAGCCAGAGCTGGTCGGGGTGGGGGAGCACGCCGAGGGCGATCTGCATGCTCGTGCCGACCAGGAGGATGTTGGCGATCGTGCCGAGGCCGGGCTTCTGTCGCAGGGGGATCCAGAGCAGCAGCACGGCGAGGCCGACGATGTTGGTGATCCACCCGATTCCCACGCCCGTGACGCGCGAGAGGCCCTGCGCGAAGACCGTCCAGGGGTCGACGCCGAGACCGGCCGCCACGGTCAGTGCGCAGCCGACGCCGTAGAGCACGAGTCCGACGAGAAGGCGGGTGATCCGGGAGAGCATGAGTGAATCCAATCATTTGATTGGACATTCGACAGGATGCCAATTGGGCTAATGTGGCCCCATGGATTCGCGCATCTCCGCACGCGCCCTGGCCTCCGCCCTGGGTGGGTGGCGGGGCACTGGTCCCGCCTACGAAGCGCTCGCCGATGGCGTGAGGCTCCTCTGCCTCGACAACCGTCTGGCCCCGTCGACGGCATTGCCCGCCGAGCGCGAGCTCGCCGCGGCGCTGGGACTGAGCCGCACCACCGTGGCGGCGGCGTACCGGAGCCTGCGCGACACTCGCCACATCGAGAGCCTGCGCGGCAGCGGCAGCGTGACGCTGCCGCTGCGTCGCAATGACCCCGGCCGTCTCGACGGCGCCGGGGTATCGATCGACCTGCAGCAGGCGAGTCCGGCCGCGTGGCCCGGCTTGCCCGCGGTCATCGCCGAAGCGATGCAGGACGCACCCGCGCTGGTCGCGCGCATCGGCTACGACGTCGTCGGCGACACGACCCTGCGGGCCGCGATCGCCACGCACTATACGTCGCGGGGCATGCTCACATCGCCGGAGCAGATCCTGGTCACGACCGGAGCGCAGAGCGCCATCCACCTCATCGCCTCCGTGATGCTGAGCCGGGCTGACCGCGTGATGCTCGAGACGCCCACTTATCCGCACGCCGCCGATGCCTTCCGCCGTGTCGGTGCCCGCCTGATCGGCGTACCGGTCGACAGCTCCGCCGGGTGGGACGTCGAACGAGCCGCCCAGAGCTTCACCCGCGCCCTGCCGACCCTCGCGTATCTCATGCCCGACTTCCACAACCCGACGGGTCGCACGATGACGTCGCGGGAGGTGTCGGCCTTCGTCTCGGGCGCGCAGGCTGCCGGCACGCTCCTCGTGCTCGACGAGACGACGGCCCAGCTCGATATCGATCGCCAGACCGGGCCGGCTCCGTTTCCCGACGATGAGCGCATCATCCGCGTGGCCTCGCTCGGCAAGACGGTGTGGGGCGGCCTGCGAGTCGGCTGGATCCGCGCCGCACCCGACATCGTGCGACGCCTCGCGAGTGGCCGGCCGGTGCACGACCTCGGCACGCCGGAGATCGAGCAGGCGATCGCCACGCGTCTCGTGCCGCGGCTCGACGAGATCTCCCGCCAACGGGGCGCTCTGCTGCGCGAGGGCCGTAACGCCCTGGCGGCCGCGCTGCGTCGGGAGCTGCCCGGGTGGGAGGTTCCCGACGTGGACGGCGGAGTGTCGCTCTGGGTGGGACTCGGCGAACCCCTGAGCACTCCGCTCGTCATGAACGCCCGCGCACGCGGGTTGGCGTTGTCGGCGGGTTCGCGGTTCGCGGTCGAGGGGGGCCACGATCGACGGCTGCGTGTTCCCTTCACCGCGCCTCCGGCGACGCTCGAAAGAGCCGTGGACGTGCTGCGCCTGGCGTGGGACGACGTGAGGGGCGGACGCACGAGTCCGGCGCGTGAGGATTTCGCCACCGTGATCTGACCTCGGCCGCGTCGACACCTCACCGGGCGTAGCGCAGGCATTCGAGGGCATCGCTCGACGACCAGAACTCGCCGAGGCGACGAAAGCGACCGGATGCCGCGTGGAACCGCTCGGCCGCGTACCGCCAGTCGCCGTCGGCCGCGACCGCGCGGATGTGGCCGACCACGATACCCCTCGGGTCGGCGATGCGCCACAGGCCCGCGGCGACATGGGTCGCCGCCCCCCACCCGGCCGGGCGCGGGGCCGGGGCGAGGTCGTTCCACAGTGCGGTGCTCATGTCGATGACGGTAGAACCAACCTCCGACATCGGGATCCGGGCGTCAGCCACGCCGTTCTCCCCAGTTGCGAAGAGGCACCGGTTGTCCACCGAAGCGGTTCTCGGGGCGGCGCGGGAGGGGGATCGAAGGTCATCCTGAGCGTGCTCCGGCATCCGTCGGGCACACGGATGCCGGAGCGCACATCACCGAGAGGACACATCATGAGCGATCACATCACCCTCGTGGGCAACATCGTCGGGGACCTCGAGCAGCGGTCTACGCGCGGCGGCGGCTCCGTCGCCGCGTTCCGCCTCGCCGTCGGCGAGCGCAAGCTCGACAGGGAACGCGGCGAGTGGGTCGACGCGCACACGAACTACTACGCGATATCGGTCTTCGGCGAACTCGGCGCCAATGCGCTGCGGTCCCTGCACAAGGGCGAGCGCGTCGTGTTGAGCGGGCGGCTCCGCCTCCGGGAATGGGAGACCGAGACCAAACGCGGGGTGAGCGCCGATGTCGTCGCCGACGCCATCGGACACGACCTGCGCTGGGGCACGACGCGATTCGAACGAACTCCGAAGCCGAATGCGCAGGCGGGGACCGCTCCCGCCTCCGCCGGTGCCGCAGACGGTGCGACGCCGGATGACGCGGCCTGGTCGGTACCGGGCGCGCCGGCGGAGTCGGCGGATATCGTCGTCGGGGTCGGTGCGGGTCCGAGCGCAGAGGCGATCTCGTCGGGCGACGAGACACCGTTCTGATCAGCGCCCCAGGGGCGGCCGATCGGGCGCGGCCGCGGCGTTCCGTAGACTCGGACGCGTGTCTCGCTCCCTCGGTCGCCCCGTCGCCGCTCTGACCCTCGCGGCCGTGCTCGCCCTCGCCGGCTGCACGGGGGAGCAGCCCGCGCCCGCGCCGAGCGAGACCGCCGACACGTCGTCGGGATCGTCCGCCCCGACCGATGCCGCGACACCGTCCGCCACCTCGGCATCCGCGGCACTCGTTCCCGGCGGAAGCGCCTCGGAGAACCTCCCGTCCTTCACCCAGGTCGTCTCGACGGTGTGGGGCGGACCGGAGCCGGTCGCCGGTCGGGCCTACATCGACGCCCTCACAGCGGCAGGTTTCGACAAGGGTGCGATGCAGGTGACGCCCGACGAGTCGACCATCGGAAATGCGGCGGAGAGCATCGAGTTCTCGGTGCGCCTCGGCGACGACTGTCTCGTCGGCCAGGTGGGACCTTCGATCGGGAACCCCGTCACGGCGGTGCTCCCCGGTCTGTCGTCGGGCGGATGCCTGATCGGGCAGACCCGCCCGATCGACTGGTGACCGGTCGCCGGCGCACGTCGGCCCGCGTGGCATGCCGCCCCTAGACTGGACGGGTTATGGCCGAATACATCTACTCCATGGTCCGTGCCCGCAAGGCTGTGGGCGACAAGCTCATCCTCGACGACGTCACCATGTCGTTCCTCCCCGGTGCGAAGATCGGGATGGTCGGCCCGAACGGCGCCGGAAAATCGACGATCCTCAAGATCATGGCGGGGCTCGACAACCCCTCCAACGGCGAGGCGCGGCTCAGCCCGGGCTTCACCGTCGGCATCCTGATGCAGGAGCCCGAGCTCGACGAGACCAAGACCGTCCTGGAGAACATCCAAGACGGCGTCGCCATCAAGCCCAAGCTCGACCGCTTCAACGAGATCTCGGCCCTCATGGCCGACCCCGACGCCGACTTCGACGCGCTGCTGGCCGAGATGGGCACCCTGCAGGAAGAGATCGACGCCGCCGACGGCTGGGACCTCGACTCCCAGCTCGAGCAGGCGATGGACGCGCTGCGCACCCCGCCTGCCGACGCCTCGGTCGTGCCCCTCTCGGGTGGTGAGCGCCGCCGCGTCGCCCTTGCCAAGCTGCTGCTGCAGAAGCCCGACCTGCTCCTTCTCGACGAGCCCACCAACCACCTCGACGCCGAAAGCGTCCTGTGGCTCGAGCAGCACCTCAAGGCGTACAAGGGTGCGGTCATCGCCATCACCCACGACCGGTACTTCCTCGACAACGTCGCGGAATGGATCGCCGAGGTCGACCGTGGTCACCTCTACCCCTACGAGGGCAACTACTCCACCTACCTCGACAAGAAGGCGCAGCGCCTCGACGTCCAGGGCAAGAAGGACGCCAAGCTGGCCAAGCGCCTGAAGGAAGAGCTGGAGTGGGTCCGCTCCAACGCGAAGGGCCGCCAGGTCAAGTCCAAGGCACGCCTCGCCCGCTACGAGGAGATGGCCGCCGAGGCCGAGCGCACGCGCAAGTTGGACTTCGATGAGATCCAGATCCCCGCGGGTCCGCGCCTGGGCAGCATCGTCATCGACGCCAAGAAGCTTGAGAAGCGCTTCGGCGACCGCTCGCTGATCAGCAACCTCAGCTTCAACCTGCCGCCGAACGGCATCGTCGGCGTCATCGGCCCCAACGGTGTCGGAAAGACGACGCTGTTCAAGACGATCGTGGGCCTCGAGCCCCTCGACGGCGGCACGCTCAAGATGGGCGAGACGGTCAAGATCAGCTACGTCGACCAGTCGCGCGCCAACATCGACCCCGAGAAAACGCTGTGGGAGGTCGTCTCCGACGGGCTCGACATCATCACCGTCGGCAAGACCGAGATCCCCTCGCGCGCCTACGTGTCGAAGTTCGGCTTCAAGGGTCCCGACCAGCAGAAGAAGGCGGGCGTGCTGTCCGGCGGTGAGCGCAACCGTCTGAACCTCGCGCTGACGTTGAAAGAGGGCGGCAACCTGCTTCTCCTCGACGAGCCGACGAACGACCTCGACGTCGAGACCCTGAGCTCGCTCGAGAACGCGCTGCTGGAGTTCCCCGGCTGCGCCGTGGTCATCACTCACGACCGGTGGTTCCTCGACCGCATCGCGGACGCACATCTTGGCCTACGAGGGCACCGAGGAGCACCCCGACCAGTGGCACTGGTTCGAGGGCAACTTCGAGGCGTACGAGGCCAACAAGGTCGAGCGCCTCGGCGCCGATGCCGCGAATCCCTCGCGATCGACGTACCGCAAGCTCACGCGTGACTGACACCCCCGTGGCTCCCGGCTCGGGTCCGGTTTCGGCCGGACCCGAGCGGGTGCATGTGCCGATCCAGCTGCGGTGGGGCGACCTCGACGCCCTCGGTCACGTCAACAACACCTCGATGCTGAAGCTGCTCGAAGAGGCGCGCCTGCGCGCGTTCTGGTTCAGCGACGGCGAGGGCGAGCCTCTGCCCACCGCGGTCTTCGACATGGACGTGCTCGACAGCGGTGGCGACCGTGCCACGCTCATCGCTCACCAGGAGATCGAGTACCTCCGTCCGGTTCCATACAGCCAGCGTCCCCTCGATGTGCGTATGTGGATCGGGGCGATGGGCGGGTCGAGCGCCGACATCTGCTTCGAGGTCTTCAGCCCCGCGGGTGACTCCGCTCCGGTGCTGTACGCCCGCGCCACCGTCGTCGTCGTGCTCGTCGACACCGCCAGCGGGCGCCCCATCCGCTGGAACGAGCGCGAACGCTCAGCCTGGGCGCCCTATGTGGGCGACCCCATCCATTACCGCCGACGTTCCGCTCGCGGCTGACCCGCGCGGGATGCCGCGGGGGTGCGCCGCGCATTCGTGGGTCGTCGGAGCGGCATCCGTTCCCGCCGAGAAACGCCGTCGGCGGGGAGAAATGCTTCGTCGTCCCGTTTCCTCGTGTGGATCGCGTTTCTCGACGGGGATGCGGTGACCCGCGACGTGACCGACGGGTCCTCGATCAGGCCCCGCCCGAACTCACTCGCCCGGCGCGACGGCGGCATCCCCGGCGTGACGGCGGCATCCCCGGCGTGACGGCGGCATCCCCGGCGCGACGGCGGCATCCGGGATCAGTCGCGCGGAACTCGCACCATGACCTCCTGCGCGACGCTGGCGACGAGCACGCCCTCGCGCGTGTAGATTCGCCCGGTCGACAGGCCTCGGCCGCCGCGCGCGGTGGGCGACTCCTGCACGTAGAGCAGCCACTCGTCGACCCGACCGGGTCGGTGCCACCACATCGCGTGATCGAGGCTCGCGACCTTCAGCCCCGGCGTGCTCCAGGCGACGCCGTGCGCGCGCAGGATCGACTCCTGGATGGTCAGGTCGCTGAGGTAGGCGAGGGCGGCGCGGTGGATCGCGGGATCGTCGGGAAGGGCCCGACGCGTGCGCATCCACACGGCCTGGCGCGGTACGTGGGGTCCCTCGACGGACGTATAAAGCGGAGACGGCACGTGCAGCACGTCGACCGGCCGCTCCGAGAACATGCGGCGACTCAGCGGGTGAAGACCCTCGATGTCGAACGCGGGCAGGTCTTCCGGCTGTGGGATGCCGTCGGGCATGGGCTCCGCGTGCTCGAGGCCCGGGTCGTCGTCTTGGAACGACGCGATCATCGAGAAGATCGGCACGCCCGCCTGAAACGCTTGCGTGCGCCGCGTCGAGAACGAGCGGCCGTCGTGGATGCGATCCACCGAGAACGTGATGCCGTCGGCCGGATCGCCCGGGCGCAGGAAGTACCCGTGCATCGAGTGCACGGTGCGTTCGGGCGACAGCGTGCGTGAGGCCGCGACGATCGACTGCGCCAGCACCTGCCCGCCGTAGACGCGGCCGAACGGCATGGGCTGCGACACGCCGGTGAAGATGTCTTCGGTGGTGCGGGCTCCGGCATCGCGGAGGTCGAGCACGGCGAGCAACGACGCCACGGGATCGAGGGCGTCGGTCACGCTGACTCCGTTCCGGTACGACGGGTCCGCACCGCTTGGTAGTTTAGGGCGGGTGTCCGCGCGTCTGTTGTTCCTCGATCCGCAGGCGGCAGCCGACCTGCTCACCTTCGCGTCCCGCGCGATCCGTCTCGGTGACGGCACGGTGCGCCTGCGCGCCGACGCGGGCGTTCTCGTCACCACCGCCGCGCCCCTCGCCCCGCGCGGCCTCTTCGACACCACCCCCACCGTGCTGGGGCTGCGGGTGTCGGCCATCGATCCCGAGCTCGAGTGCGATCTCGTCGTGGATGCCGCGGCCCTCCTGCCCGCTCCCGACGACGCCCAGGCTGTCGTGCTGCCCGAGACGGCGACGTCACCGGCGTGGGCGGGCATCTCGCCGCCGCGCGGGGGGTGGGAGCAGACGGATGCCATCGACGCCGCCGTCCTGGCATCCCGTGCCCAGTACGGCGTCGCCGCCGTCGCCGACGCCCTGCCCGCAGACGCCGGCGAGGACGTGGTGCGTGTCGTGCGCGCTCAGGTGTGGGGTCAGGCCGACGAGGCGCTGGGCGGTCTGCCGCTGGGCACCGCCTTCGCCGCCTTCGCGCTGGGGTTCATCGCCGGTGGCGAGTCGGCGGCGGTGCGCACGAGCGGGGCATGGACGCGCGTGACCCTCGCGCGCGGTCACGTGCTCGTGCGCGGTCCGGTGCGCTCGGGGCTCACGCCCGTCCGTGCCACCGGGAGCTGATCCAGCGAGCGCATAGGTGGCCGCCATACGCTGGAGCACGCAAGGGGAGTACTCCCGTCGCGATGCATCCGTCATCACGAGGCCACCGTTGGTCTCCGGGTGCGTCGGTCCGGTCCGGGCGGAGGAGACCTTGACGTCGCAGCCGCGTGCTGCCCGTCGAAAGGTCTTCCATGGTCTCTCTGTCCCGTCTCATCTCGCTCGCCTCAAAGGCCGTCGACAAGGCGTCGTCTTCGTCGTCGTCGGCTCGCCCGTCAGGAGCCGGCGGCGGAAAGGATTGGCGCGACATGGTGCGCTCGGCGGCGGACGCCGTGAAGGGCGACCGCCGAGCCGACGCCCCCACGCCCGCGCCCCGAACCGCGCCGCCGACCTCGCGCTACGCTCCGCCCGCGGCATCCGGTTCGTCCTCGCGCCTCTCGTCGGAGGACCGCGCCGCGATCGCCCGGTACGACTACCTGCTGCGAACGGCCGACCCCGACCGCGTCGAGCAGATGCACCGCGAAGCCTTCGCGCGCTTGACGCCCGCGCAGCGCGCGCACGTGCGGGAGCGGATGGATGCCGACCTGGCTCCTCACGAGCGCCCGCGCTCCGACAGCGCCGACGACCTCGCGCGCACGGCGGCTCGCGCGGAGGCCGCACGGCCGGGGCGCATGTCGACCCTGCTCGCGCGTGCCGGCCGCGGTGGGCTGATCGGTGCGGGCGTCGTCGGAGCGGGCGGGCTCCTGGCCGCAGTCGCCGGCGGAGCCGTCGTCAGCGCCGTCGCGGGGCCGCTGCTCGCCCAGGCGGGCCAGATGGGCGTCGACTTCGTCGGCCTCGCGGAGGGTGTGGACCTGGAGGGTCTGGCATCCGGGGTCGATCTCGCGAGCCTCGCCGAGGGCGTCGACCTCGGCGCCGCGGGCGAGTGGGCCGGAGGGGCTCAGGATGCCGTGAGCGGCGCCGGCGACCAGATCAGCGGTTTCGGCGAGAGTCTGTCGAACTTCGACCTGCCGGGGTTCGGCGACTTCCTCGGCCGCTGAGCCCGCGCCGTGCCGGCCGCGAGTCGCGGGTGGCCGGGTCGGGCGCCGTGCCCGCGGCCAGTCGCGGGTGGCCGAGTCGGGCGCGCCGAGCCAGCGGCGGGATACCGCGGGCGGACCTCAGTCGGCTGAGCGGAGCGGCAGCCCGGTGTCGTGACGACCGTTCTGCTCGGGCCCGATGCCGCGCGGCTCGAACGTGTTCACCATGGCGTGCGCGGCGCGCTCGAGGTAGTCCCACAGGGGCGCTTCGAACGCCGGAGGGAGTGCGAGTTCGTCGACGGCGACCCGCATGTGCCGGAGCCAGCGGTCGCGGGCATCGGGATCGACATGGAACGGCATGTGGCGCATGCGCAGCCGCGGGTGCCCACGCGTCTCGCCGTAGGTCGTCGGCCCGCCCCAGTACTGCGCGAGGAAGAGCGTCAGGCGCTCGGCCGCGGGGCCGAGGTCTTCTTCGGGGTACATGGGCTTGAGCACCTCGTCGGACGCGACCCCGCGGTAGAACGTGTCGACCAGACGGCGGAACGTGTCCATGCCGCCGACCTGGTCGTAGAAGCTCACCGGCTCGCTCATGTCGTGCCGTCCTCGTCGGCGCGGACGGCCGGGGGTGTCGGCTTGGGCGCGTCGGCAGCGGGGAGATCGACCGTCGTGGTGGGCGCCGCGTCGCGGATCGTCTTCTTCCGCGGTGCGGGATCGGCATCGTCGTCGGGCGTGGCGGAGGCGAGAGGCTTGCTGCGCCGGCGGGGCTTCCACACCGGTCGGGCGGCATCCGAGGCGACGGGTGTCTCCTTCGTCTTCGGCGGATGCGCACCGCGGACGCTCTGCGCGCCCTCGGCTCCGGTCAACACGATCGAGTTGAGGTGCGGCAGGGCGATACCGAGCTCGTCGATCGCGCGCTTGAGGCGGGCGCGCAGTTCGCGCGCGACGTCGTCTTTCGCGCTCGAACGCGTCTTCATCACCAGACGGATGACGAGCGCGTCGCCGCCGATGGACTCCAGACCCCAGATCTCGGGCTGCTCGATGATGCGCGAGCGCCACTTGGTCTCTTTCGCCATCGCCTTCGCGGCGTCGAGCATCGCCTTCTCGACGTCGTCGAGGTCGGCATCCACGGGGACAGCCAGGTCGATGATGACGCGCGACCAGCCTTGCGACATGTTGCCGATGCGGGTGATCTCGCCGTTGCGCACGTACCAGAGCGTGCCGTTGACGTCGCGCACGTGGGTGATCCGCACGCTCACGAACTCGACGATGCCGGTGGCGAGACCGAGGTCGACGACATCGCCGATGCCGATCTGGTCTTCGGCGACGATGAAGATGCCGTTGAGCACGTCTTTGACGATGTTCTGCGCGCCGAAGCCGAGACCGGCGCCGACCGCCGCCGTCAGCAACGTGAGCGATGCCAGGGCGTCGGGGGCGACGATCCCGGCGATCCAGACGAGCGCCACGATGACGAGGATGACGTTGACGATGTTCTGCAGGATCGTCCCGAGCGTGCGGGTGCGCTGCACGAGACGGACGGCACTCAGGGGCGACCGGTCGAGCGCCTGGGTGTCGTCGACCCGCGCCTTGACCTTGGCGCCGTTAACGATGCGGTCGACGACGCGACGGATGACCACGCGGAGGATCCAGGCGGCGACGGCGACACCGATGATGATTCCGACGACCCGGAGCATCGTGCCGCCGAATTCGAGCAGGCGGCCGCCGATCCACGTCCAGGTGTCGAGATGGGCGAAATCGGCGGGAGACGTGATGGCGGGCGACGGGGTGGGGGTGGCTTCGGCGAGAACGAACATCGCATCCAGAGTAACGACGGATGCCTCGGCGCCGGCTGAGCGTCGAGGCATCCGTCCGAGGACGAGGCGGGGGAGGAGGGGTCAGGCGTCGCGGAAGCGCAGCGCCACCCACCCGAGCACCAGCGGGCCCGCCGCCCACGCGAGCAGGGTCATCAGGTCGGCACCGATCTCGGCGCCCGGGGTGGTCAGTTCCGACGCGGCGCTGGAGGGGAGGTAGGCCCCCAGCTCGACGAGCCACTGCCAGTTCGGGCCACCGAAGGTGAACAGCGACACCACAATGGGGAGCACGAACAGCACCCCCACCGTCGCCGCGATCGCGCCGGCGCCGGCGCGGATGGCGAAGCCGAGGCCGAGTCCGAGGAGGGTGAACACCACCATCGACAGCACGCCGAACAGCAGCGGCACGGTCGACTGAGCCGGGTCCGACCAGTCGATCCCGGTGCTCAGCATCGGCGCGGTCAGAATGATCGCCGCGGCATAGGTGACCACGGTGGTGGCGGCCATGACGAGCGAGACGACGACGGCCTTGGCCAGCAGCACCGCGCCGCGGCGGGGCTGGGCGGTGAGGGTCGAACGGATCATGCCGGTGGAGTACTCGCCGGTGATGACGATGGCACCGAGGATTCCGGCGACGAGCATCGTGAACTGCGTGGGCATGAGAACGACGTTCACGGCGGCGAATCCCTGGAAGTCGCTCGCGGCGGCGGCGATCAGGAGCGACACGGCGATCGACAGGGCGGCGGTGATGCCCAGCGACCACCAGGTGGACCGCAACGTCAGGACCTTGATCGCCTCGCTTCGCAGCAGGTGAACGAAGCTCAGTCGGTAGTCGGCGCGCGTGGGCGACGAGGCGAGGGCGGTCATGCGATCTCCTTGGTCTTGTACTCGACCGAGTCGTCGGTCAGGGCGAGGTAGGCGTCTTCGAGCGAGCCGCTGCGCGGCGTGAGTTCGTAGAGGGGGATGCCGTGCCGGGCGGCGAGGTCGCCGATGGTCTGGGCCGTGACCCCGGTGATCTGCGCCGCTCCGGGTTCGAGCGCCGAGACGGTGGCATCCGGGATCTGGAGGGCGGCGACGAGGTCGGACAGCCGTGGTGAGCGGACGAGCAGCGTCGTCGTCGTCCACGAACCGACGAGGTCGGCCAGTGACGCGTCGGCGAGCACCCGCCCCCGGCCGAGGACGATCACATGGTCGGCGGTCTGCGACATCTCGCTCATGAGGTGGCTCGACAGCAGGACCGTCCGGCCCTCCGCGGCGAGGTGACGCACGAACTGGCGCACCCAGCGCACGCCCTCGGGGTCGAGGCCGTTGACCGGCTCGTCGAGGATGAGCGTGTGGGGGTCGCCGAGGAGGGCGGCGGCGATACCGAGGCGCTGGCCCATGCCGAGCGAGAAGCCGCCCGCGCGCTTTCCGGCGACGGAACCGATGCCGGTGAGCTCGATGACCTCGTCGACGCGGGCACGGCCGATGCCGTGGGTCGCGGCCATCGCGCGCAGGTGGTTGCGGGCGGAGCGTCCGGTGTGGATGGCCTTGGCATCCAGCAGCACACCGACTTCGGTGAGGGGGGAGCGCAGGTGCCGGTAGTCGTGGCCGCCGACGGTGACTCGCCCGGCGGTGGGCCGGTCGAGGCCGACGATCATGCGCATCGTCGTGGACTTGCCTGCGCCGTTCGGACCGAGGAAGCCGGTCACCCGGCCGGGCGCGACGGTGAACGAGACGCCGTCGACCGCGGTCTTGGCGCCGTATCTCTTGGTGAGGTTGTCTGCAACGATCATGCCTCCACGTTAGGAAGCGGCCCCCGGCCGGGTCGTCCTCCGCGGGGATGACCCCGACGCGACGAGAGGATGATCCTCGCGAACGACGGATGCCCCCTCCCGGAGGGGAGAGGGCATCCGACGGGTGGTGCCTACTGCGCGTCGCGCTCCTGCACGGCGAGGGCGCGCTCGACACCGGCGAGGTTCTCGCCGACGAGACGACGCAGCGCGGGAGCGGCGTCGGCGTGCTGCGACAGCCACGCGCGCGTCGCGTCGCGCAGCGCCGTGTTCGCCAGCCCCGCCGGGTAGAGCCCCACGATGAGGTACTGCGCGATCTGATAGCTGCGCGACTCCCAGATCGGCAGCAGCATCGCGAAGTAGGGCTCGACGAAGTCGGTGAGCGCGTCGACGGTCGCGGGGTGGGTGAAGCCGGCGGCGGTGGCGCGCACGATGGTGTTCGGCGCGTCGGCGGAGTCGATCAGCGAGCTCCACGCCTTCTGCTTCGCCTCGCGCGAGGGGAGCGCTGCGAGAGCGGTCGCCGCGAACTCACCGCCCTTGGCGGTGTTGTCGGCGGCCCGGGCGGCCTCGATGTCGGCCTCGGTCGCCACGCCCGCGGAGGCCAGCGCGATGAGGAGCTGCCACGACAGATCGGTGTCGATCTCAAGTCCCTCGAGCGCGGTGTCGCCCTCACGCAGGGCGCGCACCGTCTCGGCGTGCGCCGGGGTGGATGCCGCTGACGCGAACGCCGTGACGAACTGCAGCTGGCTGTCGCTCCCGGGCTCAGCCGACTGGGCGAGTTCCCACAGGCCATCGGCGACGCGCTCACGAGCCGCGTCGCGCGTCGCGGGAGCAACGTAGGAGTTGGCCGCGAGCTGCAGCTGCGCGAGCGTCGTGCGCACCGTGGTCGATTCGGTCTCGGAGCCGATGTTGCGCAGCACGAGGTCGAGGTAGTCGGTCGCCGAGGCCTCGGCATCCCGGGTCTGATCCCACGCCGCGCCCCAGACGAGCGAGCGGGCGAGGGGGTCGGAGATGTCCTTGAGGTGCGCGATCGCCGTGGCCAGCGACCGCTCGTCGAGCCGGATCTTGGCGTAGGCGAGGTCGTCGTCGTTGAGCAGCACGAGATCGGGGCGACGGATGCCGCGCAGCTCCGCGACCTCGGTGCGGTCGCCGTCGACGTCGAGCTCGACCTGGTGCACGCGCTCCAGCGCCCCCGCGTCGGTGAGCGAGTAGAAGCCGATGCCCAGGCGGTGCGGGCGGATGGTCGGGTAGTCGCTCGGCGCGGTCTGCACGATCGCGAAGCGCGAGATGGTGCCGTCGGCGCCCTCTTCGATCAGCGGCGCCAGGGTGTTCACGCCCGCCGTCTCGAGCCACTTCTTCGCCCAGTCGCCGAGGTCGCGACCGCTCGTGGTCTCGAGCTCTGCGAGCAGGTCGCCCACCTCGGTGTTCGACCACTGGTGCTTCTGGAAGTAGGCGGCGACGCCGGCGAAGAACTGCTCGATGCCCACCCACGCGGCCAGCTGCTTCAGGACGGAACCGCCCTTGGCGTACGTGATGCCGTCGAAGTTGACCTGCACGTCTTCGAGGTCGTTGATCTCGGCGACGACCGGGTGAGTCGAGGGGAGCTGATCCTGACGGTAGGCCCAGGTCTTCTCCATCGCGTTGAAGGTGGTCCAGGCCGCCTCCCACTCGGTCGCCTCGGCGGTGGCAATGGTCGATGCCCACTCGGCGAACGACTCGTTCAGCCACAGGTCGTTCCACCACTTCATGGTGACGAGGTCGCCGAACCACATGTGCGCCAGCTCGTGCAGGATCGTGACGACGCGGCGCTCCTTGACGGCATCGGTCACCTTGGAGCGGAAGACGTAGGTCTCGGTGAAGGTCACCGCGCCGGCGTTCTCCATGGCGCCCGCGTTGAACTCGGGCACGAACAGCTGGTCGTACTTGGCGAAGGGGTAGGGGAAGCCGAACTTCTCCTCGAAGTACGCGAAGCCCTGGCGGGTCTTCTCGAAGACGTAGTCGGCGTCGAGGTACTGCCAGAGGCTCTTGCGGGCGAACACGCCGAGAGGGATGACGCGGCCGTCGGCGCTCGTCAGCTCGCTGTAGGTGGCCTCGTACGGACCGGCCACCAGCGCGGTGATGTACGACGAGATGCGCGGGGTCGCGGGGAAGTCCCAGCGGGCGGTGTCGTCGGAGACGGCGACCGGCTCGGGCGTGGGGGAGTTGGAGACGACCTTCCAGCGCGCGGGTGCGGTGACCGAGAACGTGAACTCCGCCTTGAGGTCGGGCTGCTCGAACACCGTGTACACGCGGCGGGAGTCGGGCACCTCGAACTGCGAGTAGAGGTAGACCTCGCCGTCGACGGGGTCGACGAAGCGGTGCAGGCCTTCACCGGTGTTGGTGTATTCGCAGTCTGCCTCGACGACGAGCTCGTTCTCGGATGCCAGACCCTCGAGCGCGATACGCGAGTCGGCGAACACGGCGGCGGGGTCGAGCGAGCGGCCGTTCAGCGTCACGGAGTGAACGGTGCGGGCGATGAGGTCGATGAAGGTCGACGCCCCCTCCGTCGCGGTGAAGGTGACGGTCGTGCGCGAGGCGAACACCTCGTCTCCGCGGGTGAGGTCGAGCTGCACGTCGTACGCGCGGGTGTCGACGATCGCGCGTCGCTCCTGCGCTTCGATGCGGGTGAGGTTCTCTCCTGGCACTGGCGTTCTCCCGGGGATGAGGGGCGGATCGACGCGGACGATGCGGGTGGCGCGGATGACGACGGACGCCGTCGGCGACGATGACAACCACATAAGCCTAGTGACGAGATACCACGCGTCCAGGCCCATCGGGCAGGTGGGAGGATGAGTGCGTGAGCACGACCGACACGGATTCCACCACCGACACCGTCCTCTACGCGTCGCCCGCGGCGAAGTCCGGCCCGAAGTGGGTCGAGACGCCGGTGGCCTACGACGGCATCCTCCTCGCCGGCTTCGGCGGTCCCGAGGGGCAGGACGACGTCATCCCGTTCCTGCGCAACGTGACCCGCGGCCGCGGCATCCCCGATGAGCGGCTCGAGGAGGTCGCCCACCACTACCGCCACTTCGGCGGTGTGAGCCCCATCAACCAGCACAACCGCGAGCTCAAGGCGGCGCTGGAGGCGGAGATCGCCAAGCGCGGCCTGGGTCTGCCGGTGTACTGGGGCAACCGCAACTGGGAGCCCTACCTCGAAGAGGCCGTCACCGAAGCCGCCGAGGCCGGTGACACGACCCTCATCGCGATCGCGACGAGCGCCTACAGCTCGTTCTCGAGCTGCCGTCAGTACCGCGAGGACTACGCGCGCGTGCTCGAGGCGACCGGGCTGGGCGAGACGGTGACCATCGACAAGGTGCGTCAGTTCTTCGACCACCCCGGCTTCGTGACCACGTTCGTTCGGGGTGTGACGGATGCCGTGTCGGCCTTCGTCGCCGAGGGCACGGCGCCCGAGAAGATCCGCGTGCTCTTCTCCACCCACTCCATCCCCACCGCCGACGCCGAGCGCTCCGGCCCGCGAGATGTCGATTTCGGCGAGGGCGGGGCGTACGCCGCGCAGCACAAGGCCGTCGCCGCGTTCGTCATGGCCGAGGTGGCCGCCGCCGTCGCCGACGTCGAATGGGAGCTCGTCTACCAGTCGCGCTCAGGCCCGCCCACCCAGCCGTGGTTGGAGCCCGACGTCAACGACGTCATCGCCGAGCTCCCCGGCCGCGGTGCCGAGGCCGTCGTCATCGTGCCGCTCGGCTTCGTCAGCGATCACATGGAGGTGCTCTGGGACCTCGACACCGAGGCGATGGAGGCCGCAGAAGAAGCCGGTATCAAGGCCGTGCGCACCCCGACGCCCGGCATCGATCCGGCGTACGTCTCGGGTCTGATCGACCTGGTCGAGGAGCGCTTGAAGGGCACCCCCAAGGCCGAGCGTCCGTCGCTCACCGACCTGGGCCCCTGGTACGACGTGTGCCGCCCCGGGTGCTGCGAGAACATCCGCGCCGGCTTCAAGCCGGTCGCGGCGGGTCTTCGGCCCTGACCTTCTGCGATGCCGCCCGTGCCCCTCGCGGGGCGGGCGGCATCGTCTCCGAGCGGGGGCGGTGGACTGCCCTCACAGCGGCGGAGCGAATGCGAAGGAGAGGGTGAGGACTTCCATCAGCACGCCCATTCCGAACACAGCGACCGGGAGGGCGGGCGGGCGGTTTGATGTTCTCCGCCGTGGACGCACCGTCCTCAAGAGTCGTTTGGGGTCGATCGACGCGGAGCCGTTCGCGAGGAGTCGGATAGCGCCCTCTGGGTCGAGGTCGCCGGCCGGAAGGTGGCCGACAGCCAGTACGCGCTGCGCTTGATCGAAGATCGCGTTGACGTGTCGCTGATTGGCCCAGGCGAAGAGCGAAGCGACGACGTGTGGGACAAGCGTCGCGACGAGCATCTGGACCGCCGCGACTCTGCCGATCTCCGGGCCGTTCGTCGCGAGTGAGACGGTGATGAAGCCGAGATTCACCAGCGCAACGATCCAGAAACACACCAGCATGACAGAGGCTCCGCGGAGGGAGATGAGGAACGTCGATGGTCGGAGCATTCTGTCCAACTCGCCGAGTGTGCGAGCATCGGCCGGGGCGTGGAGCGGGAGCGGCAACCTCTCTTTTTCGATCGGGGCCAGAACTGTCACGGGATCATCGGCGAGGACGGCGTAGGCATTGAGGGCCTGACGAGCGAGCAGGAGCCTCGGTACGCCGTATCCGAGCAGGAGGATGAACGCCCCGATACTCGGTGCCGGCAGACCCGTTGTCAGGGTGATCGCTGACAGCACAGCGGTCGCACCCAGGAGGCCCGCATCGAGCCACAGTCTCGACGTGGACACCGTTCGCTTGACGAGGGCACGCAGCTCTGCCAACGTGCGGTAGCGCTCCTGCACCGCAAGAGAAAAGCGGAGTTCGCCCAGGTCACCGAATGGCGGAATGACAGGACTCGCATGCTGCTCGACCGGCATGAGGTTCTGCTTTCTTCGTCTGCAAACGCGCACATCGCACGCCGAGCGGCTCGCCGCTCCGATCGCAGCCTAGTGGGCGCGCGGCATCGTCATTCCGCCCGTGATGTCGGCGGTCGTCAATAGGATGAGCGCATGCGCATCCACATCGGCACCGATCACGCCGGTCTCGAGTTCTCCACCCAGATCCAGCACCACCTCGCGTCGCAGGGGCACGAGGTGATCGACCACGGGCCGATCGAGTACGACGCCCTCGACGACTACCCCGCGTTCTGCATCCGCGCGGCGCAGGCCGTCGTCCGCGACCAGGCCGAAGGCATCGAGGCCCTCGGCGTCGTCTTCGGCGGCTCGGGCAACGGCGAGCAGATCGCCGCCAACAAGGTGCAGGGCGTTCGCGCGGCTCTGGTGTGGAACATCTCCACCGCCGAGCTTGCCCGCGAGCACAACGACGCCAACGTGATCTCGATCGGCGCTCGCCAGCACACGTTCGACGAGGCCGCGTCGTTCATCGACCGCTTCATCGCCACGCCCTTCTCGGGCGAGGAACGCCACGCGCGCCGCATCGGACAGCTCGCCGCCTACGAGCAAGACGGCGCGTTGCTGCCCGACCCGCGCGCCGGCCGCTCCGAGAACACCATGACCGACGCGAGCGACTCGTTCGACCCCGAGGCAGGCTGATGCCCGAAGGGCATTCCGTCCACCGCATCGCGCGGCAGTTCGAGCGCAACATCGTGGGCCGCACGGTCGCGGCATCCAGTCCCCAGGGCCGGTTCGTCGAAGGCGCGGCGGTCATCGACGGGCGAGAGGCGGTCGAGGTGCGCGCGGTGGCGAAGCAGATGTTCCTGCGCTTCGACGGCGACGTCTGGTTGCGGGTGCACCTCGGCATGTACGGCGCGTGGGACTTCTCGGGCGACGTCTCGGTCGATGCGACGATCGCGTCGTCGAACGGGCGGATGGGCCAGACCAACCAGCGCGGCACCGTGCTCGACGACGGCCCGATCATGGATGCCGCCGGCGAGAACTCCCTGAGCTCGATCGGCGCTCCGCGGCGCGCGCGCGTGCGCATGTCGGAGCAGACCACCGGGCTCGAGGAGCAGACCGAGTGGCCGCCGCCGGTCGTCGGGGCGGTGCGCCTGCGCCTGCTCACCGAGAAGACGTGTGCCGATCTGCGCGGCCCGACGGCGTGCGTGCTGCAGACGCCCGACGAGGTCGTGGCCACGATCGCGAAGCTCGGGCCCGACCCCTTGGTCGACGACGTCACCGACGGCGAAGAGCGCTTCACCGCGACGGTGAAGAAGAAACCCACGGCCATCGGGCTGCTGCTGATGGATCAGGCGGTGGTCAGCGGCATCGGCAACGTCTACCGCGCCGAGCTGTTGTTCCGCGCGCGGCAGAACCCGCACACGCCGGGCCGTGACGTGCCCGAAGAAGTGGTGCGCGGCATCTGGCGCGACTGGGCGCGGCTGCTGCCGATCGGCGTCGAGACCGGACAGATGATGACGATGGACGACCTCGACCCCGAGGCGTACCGCCGCGCCATGGCCCATCGCGACGACCGGCACTGGGTCTACCACCGCGCGGGCCTGCCGTGCCGCGTGTGCGGCACGACGGTACTGATGGAAGAGGCCGCGGGGCGCAAGCTCTACTGGTGCCCGAACTGCCAGGCGTGACTCGGGGCCCGGTCCCTTCGACAGGCTCAGGGACCTTGCGCGGGGGTGGCTGAGCCCGTCGAAGCCGCCGGCACTCCGGGGCCCGGTCCCTTCGACAGGCTCAGGGACTCGCTCGGGGGTGGCTCAGCGGGGCGCACGGTCCGCTCGTCAGGCTCGGGAACCTCGCGCGGGGTGCCTGAGCCCGTCGAAGCCGCCGGCACAGCCGTTCTAGGCTGATCCGGTGCGTCAGAACCCGAGCTTCGCCATGACCGACGTCGGCGAGATCCGCCGTCTCATCGACCTCAACCCATGGGTCACTCTCGTCAGCCAGACCGACGACGGACTCGTCGCCTCTCACTACGCCGTCATGCTCGATGACGAGCGCGACGACCTCACCCTCGTCGGGCACGTCGGCAAACCCGACGATCTCATCCTGGGCCTGGGCGATCGCGAACTGCTCGTCATCGTGCAGGGGCCGCACGGCTACATCACCCCGCGGTGGTACGGCGACGTCGCTGCCGTGCCGACGTGGAACTTCGTGTCGGCGCACCTGAGCGGCATCCCCGAACTGCTGACGCCCGACGAGAACCTCCGGGTGCTCGACCGCCTGGTCGACCGTTTCGAGGGCGACGGTGACGACGCCCGCGGGCTGTACACCCTGCCGAACGACGCGGCCTTCGTCGAGCGCCTCGAACGGGGGACGGTCGGCTTCCGGCTGACGCCGACGCGCGTCACGGCGAAGCGCAAGCTGAGCCAGAACCGCTCGCCCGAGGTGGTCGAGACGATCATCGACGGTCTCACCGCTGAGGGGCGCGTGGGGCTCGCTGCTGAGATGCGCCGCTCCGCCGACGCCCGGGTGCGCCCGTGATCGGCGAGAACGCGGGGTTCATCCGCGCGGTGCGCGTCGCCGGTCCGGGCAGGGAGTTCCTCCCCACCGACGAGCCGGTCGACATCGTCCTCGCCGGCGGCCGCATCGTCGACATCGCTCCGACCGGCAACCTGCGACCCACCGGTCTCGTCGTCGACGGCGAGGGCGGGTGGCTGCTCCCGGGGCTCTGGGACCACCACGTGCACGCGATCCAGTGGGCACTGGCCGCCGATCGTGTGCCCCTCGGCGACGTGTCGTCCGCCCGTGAGGCCGCCGCAGTCATGGGCGCGGCGCCGGTGAGCGACGGGTGCCGCGTCGGGACGGGGTTCCGCGACGGCCTCTGGCCTGACGAGACCGCGTTGGCGACGCTGGATGCGGCGACCGGTGACGTGCCGACGTACCTCATCAATGCCGACGTGCACAGCGTGTGGCTGAACAGCGCCGCGTTCCGCCGCGAGGGCTTCGAGCCGGTGGCATCCGGTGTGCTGCGCGAGGAGGACGCGTTCGAGATCTCGCGGCGACTCAATGCCGTCGCACCGGAGATCGCAGATCGTGCCGTGGAGCGCATGGCCCGCGCGGCGGCCGCCCGCGGAGTGGTCGGCATGGTCGATCTCGACATGACGTGGAACGACGAGCCGTGGCAGCGCCGGGCCGCGCGCGGCTTCGATGCGCTGCGCGTCTCGTACGGCACCTATCCGCAGGACCTCGACCGGGCGATCACCGAGGGGCTGCGCACGGGCGATCTCGTGCGCGGTGCGGTGAACGATCTCATCCGTGTCGGACCGCTGAAAGCCATCACCGACGGGTCGCTCGGTACGCGCACCGCCGCCTGCGCGCACCATTACCCGGGAGATGTCGGCAACCACGGTCTGTTGACGGTCGCGCCCGACGAGCTCGTCGAGATGATGACGCGGGCGACGGCAGCCGGGCTCGAGTGCGCCATCCACGCCATCGGCGACATCGCGAACGCGCATGCGCTCGACGCATACGCGCTGACCGGCGCGGTCGGCACCATCGAGCACGCACAGCTGGTCGCGCACGCCGACATCCCGCGCTTCGCCCGCCTCGGGGTCGCGGCGAGCGTGCAGCCCGAGCATGCGCTCGACGACCGCGACATGACCGATGCCATCTGGGCCGAGCAGTCCGCGCAGCCCTACCCGCTGCGGGCGCTGGTCGACAGCGGCGCCAACGTCCGCTTCGGGTCCGACGCCCCGGTGGCACCTTTCGACCCCTGGGCGGCGATGGCGTCGGCGGTGTTCCGCACGCGCGACGGGCGGGACGCCTGGCAGCCGCATCAGCGGGTCGACATCGGCACGGCGATCGCGGCATCCACCGCCGGCGGGTCGACGGCTCCGGCCGAGATCTCGCCCGGTGCCCTGGCCGACCTCGTCATCGTCGACGCGGATCCGTTGACCGCCAACGAACGGTCCCTCCGCGCCATGCCCGTACGCACGACCCTTCTCGCCGGTCGCATGACCCACAGCGCGTGAGTCTTCACGCGTGAGGGGTCAAAAACTGTCGCCTAGGAGTCCGCTCGGCGACAATCCTTGACCCCTCACGCGTACGATGCGCGGACAGACGACGACGGGGGCGGTGCCGAAGCACCGCCCCCGTCGGGGAAGAGAACGCTTACGCGGCGAGGTGCGCGAAGAGGAACCAGCGGTCCTTGTCGAGGCCGCGCTTGATCTCGATGGCGACGTCCTGGCTCGACATGTCGATCTCGTCGAGGCCCTCGATCGCGGCCTCGATGTCGACGAGCACGGCGTCGATGTCAGCGATCACGGCACGGATGACGACGTCGGACTGCGCGAAGCCCGCGGGCACCTCGGTGGCCTTGGCCTTGGCGGCGACCGTCGACAGACGCGAGTCGATCGGCAGGCCCAGGGCGACGATGCGCTCGGCGGCCAGGTCGGCCCAGTCCTGCGCGTGAGCGACGACCGTGTCGAGCAGCTCGTGCACGCCGATGAAGTTCGAGCCGCGCACGTGCCAGTGGGCCTGCTTGCCGTTGACGACGAGGGCCTCGAGGCCGATCACGACGGGGGAGAGGAACTGGGCGGTGCCGGCGGCCATGGTCGGGTCGACGGTGGTGGCGGCGGGGGTCTGAACGGTGCTCATTTTTGCTCCTTAGGCGACGTTCGAAGTCTCGATGGATGCAACGCTACTCACGTGGGAGCATTCCGCAAGCAAGATGAGGCTCGGCTAAATACCTGGTGAATAGGCAATCCTCACCTTCGTCGAGGGCCATGTCGTGCACCCGGGTAGGGTCGGCGCATGACGATCGCCCCGGATGCCGCCGTGCTCGCCCTCCCCGATGCGACCCCTGTCGTCGCCGAGACCGCGTTCGTGGCATCCGGTGCCCGGATCGTGGGCGAGGTGCACCTCGGCGAGGGTGCGAGCGTCTGGTACAACGCGGTGCTCCGCGGCGACAGCGCGCCCATTCACGTGGGTCCGCGCAGCAACCTCCAGGACAACGTCTCCGTGCACGTCGACGCCGGACGACCGGTGCGCATCGGGGCCGACGTGTCGGTGGGTCACAACGCCGTCGTGCACGGGTGCACCATCGGTGACGGGTCGCTGATCGGCATGGGCAGCGTCGTACTCTCGGGCGCCGAGATCGGATCGGGATGCCTCGTGGCCGGGGGAGCGGTCGTGCTCGAAGGCACCGTGGTGCCGGCCGGCTCGCTCGTCGCCGGCGTGCCCGCCAAGGTGCGGCGGGCACTCACCGACGAGGAGCGGGAGAAGATCCTGCGGAACGCGCAGACCTACCTGGCCCACAGTGAGCGGCACCGTGAGGCGGTGGTCGCCGACGAGTGAACCCCCTTGCGACCTGCGACGGCGTCCGTAGGCTCACGCCATGCACATCACGTCGTTGCAGCCGGGCGAGATCTTCGTCTTCGGATCCAACGCCTCCGGCGCGCACGGCGGGGGCGCGGCGCGGTTCGCGTACGACCGCTTCGGCGCCGTGTGGGGCCAGGGCGAGGGGCTGCAGGGGCAGTCCTACGGGATCGACACGATGTCGGGCCTCGCGGTGTTCGAGGAGCAGGCGCGGCGGTTCGTCGCCTTCGCCGCCGAGCACCCCGAGTTGCGTTTCCTCGTCACCGAGGTGGGCTGCGGCATCGCCGGGTACCGCCCGGAACAGGTGGCGGGTTTCTTCGCGGGTGCCGGTGACAACGTCGTGCTGCCGGAGTCCTTCCGCGTCACGCGGTGAGCTTCTCGGGGGTGTCGCCAAGACGCAGTGCGGGTGTCGGTGGCGCCCGGCCATACTGTCTTCATGGCTTCGCGACCTGCGCCGGAGGAGACGGTGACCGGCGGTCCTCCCCTCGACCGGGAGGCCATGGGAGCGCTGAAAGTCAGGCTACGCAACGACCCCGCCGACGCGACGACCCGCGCCGACATCGTCCGGGTCTACCGTTCGCTCGGCCACCTCGATCAAGCGGGACGCTACGCCATCGGGCTCGATGAGGGAGCGCGGCGCGACGAGCTCTCCGCCTACGCGGGCATGGTGCGCGGGCTGGGGGCGGACGAGAAGAGGGTGCGCACGCTGAGCCTCCTCCCGTCCGATCGGGAACTGCCTGAGAAGGTACGGAAGGCAATCGAAGCAGGACCATTCGTCGACGACTGGCGCCCGTGGGGCGTGGTCGTCGGGTTCGCCTGGGGCGCGGTGTTCCTGGTCGCCTCGATCGCGGTGTTCGTCGTCTACGCCGCCGCCATGCTGGGCGCCGACGACATCCAGGGGATCGCTCGAACGTGGACGCTGGTCACGGGCTGCGCCATGTTGTCCGCCCTCGCACTCGGCACGGTGTGGTGCGCCTCGTCCTCGAAGTGGCGGGCCACCCTCATCTGGGGCGGTATCACCGCACTCTTCGGTGTGTTCCTCGTCCTGGCGGTGATCGCGGTCGCCCGCTAGGCGGAACAGACCTGATGCGTGCCATCCGGCCATGATCGCGCGGCGAGGCATCCGCATCGATCGGCAGGTGCAACGCCGCGTCCGTGATGAGCCAACTCCGCCCGACGGCGCTTGTGGGTGCAGCGACCGACTCTGAAGATATGGAGGGGCTGACGAGAATCGAACTCGCATCATCTGTTTGGAAGACAGAGGCTTTACCACTAAGCTACAGCCCCGAATTTCGGCATCCTGAGGGGGATGACGAACTCGAACTCAACCACTCTACGACACGCGCGCGGGTGGTGCGAACCCGAGCCGCGTCGTTCGGCATCCGTTCCTGTGTGCCGAGACCTGCGCCCTCAGGCCGATCGACTAGACTTTCAGCGGTCGTTTCGTCGGCGCGTGCCGCGCGCCGCCCCGGGGCGTAGCTCAGCTTGGTAGAGCGCCCGCTTTGGGAGCGGGAGGCCGCAGGTTCAAATCCTGTCGCCCCGACGTCACGGCCCCACAGACCACAGGCCTAGCCGGCCCCCGCGTGCGCGCGGGCCACACGAGGAGAACGAACCGCATGGTCAACAGCACCGTCGAGAAGCTCAGCCCCACCCGGGTCAAGCTCCACATCACGGTCTCGCCCGACGAGCTCAAGCCGAGCATCGCCCACGCCTACGAGCACATCGCGAAAGACGTGCAGATCCCCGGCTTCCGCAAGGGCAAGGTGCCCGCGCCCATCATCGACCAGCGCATGGGCCGCGGCGCGGTCATCGAGCACGCCGTCAACGAGGGTCTCGACGGGTTCTACCGCGAGGCCGTCGAGGCGCAGGAGCTGCGCGTGATCGGTCGCCCGAGCGCCGAGATCGTGGAGCTCCCCGAGCTGAAGGACTTCTCCGGCGACCTGGTCGTCGACGTCGAGGTCGACGTGCGCCCCGAGTTCGAGCTCCCCGCCTACGACACCATCACCGTGACCGTGGATGCCGCCGAGGTCGACGAAGCCGGCATCGACGCCGAGCTCGACCGTCTGCGCGCCCGCTTCGGCACGCTCGTCACCGTCGACCGCCCCGCCAAGACGGGTGACTTCGTCGAGCTCGACCTGGTCGCCACCATCGATGGCAACGAGATCGACCGCGCCGAGGGCGTGTCGTACGAGATCGGCTCCGGCGAGCTGCTCGAGGGCATCGACGAGGCCATCGAGTCGCTCACCGCCGACGAAGAGACCACGTTCCGCTCGAAGCTCGTCGGCGGCGAGCACGCCGGCGAAGAGGCCGAGGTGGCCGTCACCATCAAGGCCGTCAAGGAGCGCGAGCTGCCCGACGCCGACGACGACTTCGCCCAAATGGCATCCGAGTTCGACACCATCGGCGAGCTGCGCGAGTCGCTGAGCGAGCGCGTGTCGCAGCAGTCCGTATTCACGCAGGGCGCGGCAGCGCGCGACAAGTTCATCGAGGCTCTCCTCGACGCCGTCGAGATCCCCGTCCCGCCGCAGCTCATCGAAGACGAGGTACACAACCACCTCGAGGGCGAGAACCGTCTCGAAGACGACGAGCACCGCGCCGAGGTCACCGAGGCCAGCGAGAAGCAGTTCCGCACCCAGATGATCCTCGACAAGATCGCCGAAGACGCCAACGTGCAGGTGTCGCAGGACGAGCTGACCCAGTACCTGATCCAGTCAGCCGCGCAGTACAACATGGCGCCGCAGGACTTCGTCAACGCACTGCAGCAGGGCAACCAGCTGCCCCAGCTCGTCGGTGAGGTCGCCCGCAACAAGGCCCTCGCGATCGCGCTCGGCAAGGTCACCGTCGTCGACACCGACGGCAAGCCCGTCGACCTGACCGGCTTCGTCGCCGTCGAGGGCGAAGAGCCCGCCGACGCCGAGGACGAGGTCGTCGAAGAGGCGCAGGAGATCGCCGACGCCGCGGCCGACGCCGACGCCGTCATCGACGCCGAAGAGGCGCCCGCCGAGGAGGCCCCCAAGAAGGCCCCCGCCAAGAAGCGCGCGCCGGCCAAGAAGAAGGCCGCCGACAGCGAGTAAGTCGTGACGAGGGGGCGGATGCTGCGGCATCCGCCCCCTTCGTCGTCCCGGGGTTCTGCTGTCGGTGGTCGTCGCTCAGGTGGCGGCGTCGGCGACTCCGGGACGGTGACTTGCGCCGCATGTCCGCGCGAGAGGGCTCTCCGCGTGCACAAGCCGCAAGCTAGCGGGATGCGGAGGTGTCGGTGCTGCCCGGCGTGGCGGTGGCGCGGAGGCGTGGACGGCGCCGACACGGTGACTTGCGCCGAATTTTCGCGCGGAACGGCTTTCGGCGTGCACAAGCCGCAAGTCAGCGGGATGCGGGGGTGTCGGCGCCTCCGGGACGGTGACTTGCGCCGAATGCGCGTGCGGCGGGGCTTCGCGCGTGCATACGCCGCAAGTCAGCGACGTGGTGGGGGCGCCGGAAATCGACGATGAGAGGAAGAGTGGGCAGGTCGATGGGCGACTGGCAGGACAGAGTGGATGCCGTGTGGGCCGACGGCGGGCTCGGCCCGGCCGAGGTCATCGCGCGGATCGACGCGCTGGCCGAAGAGCGGCCGGCGGATGACGCGGTCGCACTGTTCGAGCGCGCCGGCGCCCGCGACTCGGCCGGGCTCGAGCGAGAGGCGGAACCGCTCTACCGCCGTGCGCTGGCGCTCGGCCTCGACGACGATCGACGTACGCAGGCGACCATTCAGCTCGCGAGCACGATCCGCAATCTCGGCAAGACCGACGAGGCCCTCGCGCTCCTCCGCGAGGAGTACGAGCGCGAACCGCGCGGTGCACTGCACGACGCCACGGCCGCCTTCTACGCCCTCGCGCTCGTGTCGAGCGGGGAGCGGGAGCGGGCGGCATCCATCGCCCTTCAGGCCCTCGCTCCGCATCTGCCGCGCTATACCCGTTCGGTGACCGGATACGCGCGAGAAATCGCCGACGAACCGCGCTGATCCGCCCGCGGCGAACACGGCATCCCGCCCCGGAACGCGCCGGTAGATTCGTTGCAGATCACGGAAGAGGAGCACCAATGCCCGAACCCCTTATGGCAACGAGCGTCTTCGACAGGCTGCTGAAGGACCGCATCATCTGGCTCGGTTCCGAGGTGCGCGATGAGAACGCCAACGAGATCTGCGCGAAGATCCTGCTGCTCGCAGCCGAAGACCCGCAGAAGGACATCTACCTCTACATCAACTCGCCCGGCGGCTCGATCACGGCCGGCATGGCGATCTACGACACGATGCAGTTCGTGCCGAACGACATCGTCACCGTCGGCATCGGCATGGCGGCGTCGATGGGCCAGCTGCTGCTGACCAGCGGCACCAAGGGCAAGCGCTACATCACGCCCAACGCCCGCGTGCTCCTGCACCAGCCGCACGGCGGCTTCGGCGGCACCTCGAGCGACATCCAGACGCAGGCGCAGCTCATCCTCGACATGAAGCGCCGTCTCGCCGAGATCACCGCGAACCAGACCGGCAAGAGCGTCGAGCAGATCAACGCCGACGGCGACCGCGACCGCTGGTTCACCGCTCAAGAAGCCCTGGAGTACGGCTTCGTCGACCACATGCGCGAGCACGCCACCGACGTCACCGGCGGCGGCGGGACCGCGGCCTGAGCCGAGAGGAATAGGACACCGACATGAACATCCCCACCTTCGGCGGCGCCGCAGCCCACATGCCGAGCAGCCGTTACGTCCTGCCCCAGTTCGAGGAGCGCACGGCCTACGGCTACAAGCGCCAGGACCCGTACAACAAGCTGTTCGAAGACCGCGTGATCTTCCTCGGCGTGCAGGTCGACGACGCCTCGGCCGACGACGTCATGGCCCAGCTGCTCGTTCTCGAGTCGCAGGACCCCGACCGCGACATCATCATGTACATCAACTCGCCCGGTGGCTCGTTCACGGCCATGACGGCGATCTACGACACGATGCAGTACGTCTCGCCGCAGATTCAGACGGTCGTGCTCGGACAGGCCGCCTCCGCGGCATCCGTGCTGCTCGCCGCCGGCGCACCCGGAAAGCGTCTCGCCCTGCCGAACGCCCGCATCCTGATCCACCAGCCCGCCATGGGCGAGGCCGGTCACGGCCAGGCATCCGACATCGAGATCCAGGCGCAGGAGATCCTCCGCATGCGCACCTGGCTCGAAGAGACGATGGCCCGCCACACCGGACAGGACGTCGCGAAGATCAACAAAGACATCGACCGCGACAAGATCCTCTCCGCCGCCGAGGCGATGGAGTACGGCATCGTCGACCAGGTGCTCACGACCCGCAAGCGCGTTCCGGCGGCCCTCACCGCCTGACGCTCTCGCGCCCCGACCAGCCCCGCAGACCCGTTTCGGTCTGCGGGGCTTCGTCGTGCACGGGTGGCTCGCTCGCTCGCGGTGCCGATCGCGAGACGGCATCCCACCGACGAATCGGCTGCAGCGTGCAATCGGCGCGTCGTCGAGATGCCGTCTCGCGGGTATAGAGGGGCGGGCCGCGGCCCGGCGCGGCCGCGACCGCGCCGAAGCCCGACCGCGCCGAAGCCCGACCGCACCGAGGCACCTGGCGGCGCTTCGTGTCCGCCGTCGGCGATCATGTCGCCGCGGCGCGCGCAAATGCCCTCGGATGTCGTGGGCTCGGGTTAGGCTCGGGTAACACACCGGCGGAGGCCGGGTGACGGGAGGAACCGGCATGGCACGCATCGGTGAGAGCGCCGACCTGTTCAAGTGCTCCTTCTGCGGCAAGAGCCAGAAGCAGGTGCAGCAGCTGATCGCCGGACCCGGCGTGTACATCTGCGACGAGTGCGTCGAACTCTGCAACGAGATCATCGAAGAGCGCATGGCCGAGTCGTCGGCCGGCGACGTCGCCGAGTTCGACCTCCCCAAGCCTCGCGAGATCTTCTCGTTCCTCGAGGAGTACGTCGTCGGCCAGGAGCCCGCCAAGCGCGCCCTCGCCGTCGCGGTCTACAACCACTACAAGCGCGTGCGCGCCCACGGCACCCTGCAGCCGGCCGAGGCGCGGGCCGAAGAGATCGACATCGCCAAGAGCAACATCCTGCTCCTCGGTCCGACCGGGTGCGGCAAGACGTATCTCGCGCAGACGCTCGCGAAGCGCCTCAATGTGCCGTTCGCGGTGGCGGATGCCACGGCGCTCACCGAGGCCGGCTACGTCGGCGAAGACGTCGAGAACATCCTCCTCAAGCTTCTGCAGGCCGCCGACTTCGACGTCAAGCGCGCCGAGACCGGCATCATCTACATCGACGAGGTCGACAAGATCGCCCGTAAGGCCGAGAACCCCTCCATCACGCGCGACGTGTCGGGCGAGGGCGTGCAGCAGGCGCTGCTTAAGATCCTCGAGGGCACGGTCGCCTCGGTGCCCCCGCAGGGCGGTCGTAAGCACCCGCACCAGGAGTTCATCCAGATCGACACGACGAACGTGCTGTTCATCGTGGCCGGCGCCTTCGCCGGGCTCGAAGAGATCATCTCGGCCCGCGTCGGCAAGCACGGCGTCGGCTTCGGGGCACCGCTGCACCGCAAAGAGGACGCGCCCGACCTCTTCAGCGAGGCGCTTCCCGAAGACCTGCACAAGTTCGGTCTGATCCCCGAGTTCATCGGCCGCCTGCCCGTCGTGGCATCCGTCTCGCCCCTCGACCAAGACGCGCTGATGGAGATCCTCACGGCGCCGCGCAACGCGCTCGTCAAGCAGTACCAGCGCATGTTCGAGCTCGACGGCGTGCAACTGGAGTTCGACGACGACGCGCTGCGTGCCATCGCCGACCTCGCCGTGGCCCGCAAGACCGGCGCGCGCGGCCTTCGCGCGATCCTCGAAGACGTGCTCGGTCCCATCATGTTCGACGTGCCCTCGTCCGACGACATCGCGAAGGTCGTCATCACCCGGGCGGCGGTCGAAGACGGTGCCCAGCCGACCATCGTGCTCGCGCAGAAGCGTCGGAGCGCCTGAGCGGCGACGCCGGCACACCGTGCGTCGCCCTCTCGACGGCGCCGGCGATCGCGTCCGTTGCGCGGTCCGACCCTGCCCGATCGTGCACGGCAGAATGGGAGCGTGCTCGCCGATCTCGCCCTGCCCGCCACCCTGACCGCACGCGCCGGCGCCCTCACCGTGCGGCGGGCGACGCCGACTGACCTGCCCGCTCTCATGGCGCTTCTCGCCGACGACCCCATCAGCGCCGCGCGCGGAGACCGGGCCGACACCGCGGACGCGGCGACCTACGAGGCCGCCCTGCGCAGCGTGCTCGACGCTCCGCTGAACGACCTCCTCGTCGTCGACGACGCGACCGGGGCGCTCGTGGGCACGCTGCAGCTCACCGTCATCCCGGGCATGGCTCGAAGGGGCGCCACGCGCCTGCTGGTCGAAGCCGTGCGCGTGGCATCGAGTCGGCGCTCCGGAGGCATCGGCAGCGCCGTCATGCAGTGGGTGGTGCACGTCGCGGCCCCCGCCACCGGAACGTCGCTGGTGCAGCTGACGTCCGACGCGGCGAGGGTCGACGCCCATCGCTTCTACACACGACTGGGCTTCGCCGACTCGCACATCGGCTTCAAGCGCACCGTCGGGAGCTGACCCGCCGAGCGCGCCTCAGGCCCCGGAGCCCGCGGCCGACCTCAGCCGGTCAGCCCGCGTCGCTTGAGCAGCGGCTCGATCTCGGCATCCCGTCCCCGGAAATCGCGGTACGCCGCGAGCGGGTCGCCCGAACCGCCGACGCCGAGCAGCCGCTGACGGAACCGGTCACCGTTCGCGCGGGTGAGGCCACCGTTCTCGCGGAACCACTCGACCGTGTCGGCGTCGAGCACCTCGCTCCAGATGTACGAGTAGTACCCGGCGCTGTACCCGCCCGAGAACACGTGCGCGAAGTAGGTCGACGCGTAACGGGTGGGAACGGCCGGGTTGTCGAGGCCGATATCGGCGAGAGCCGCGGCTTCGAATGCGGCGACGTCGATGTCTGCGGACGCCTCCTCGACGGAGAGTCGGTGCCATGCCTGGTCGATCCAGGATGCCGCCAAGTACTCGCTCGTCGCGAAACCCTGATCGAACGCCTCCGAGGCGTGCAGCCGCTCGACGACGTCGGCCGGAAGCGGCTCGCCGGTGTCGATGTGCCGCGCGTAGTGGGTGAGGATCTCAGGCCAGAGGATCCACATCTCGTTCACCTGGCTGGGGAACTCGACGAAGTCGCGATGGACCGCCGTGCCGGCGAAGTGCGGGTACGTCACGGTGGCGAACAGGCCGTGCAGCGCGTGGCCGAACTCGTGGAAGAGGGTCGTGACCTCGTCGAGCGTCAGAAGGGTCGGGGTGCCCGGCGCGGGCTTGTTCACGTTGAGGTTGTTCGCCACGACCGGCGCGGTGCCGCGGAGGGCCGATTGCGTGACGATCGAGTTCATCCACGCGCCGCCGCGCTTGGTGTCGCGGGTGTACAGGTCGAGCAGGAACAGTCCGAGCTCGCCGCCGTCGGCGTTGCGCACCTCGAACACGCGAACATCGGGGTGGTAGCCCTGCAGGTCGTGGCGCTCCGCGATGGTCACGCCGTACAGCTGCTCGGCGGCGAAGAAAACACCGTCACGCAGCACGCGCTCCGCCTCGAACCACGGTCGCAGCGCCGCGCGGTCGAGCTCGTAGCGCTCGGCGCGGACCTTCTCGGTGTAGAACGCCCAGTCGTGCGCGTCGATCCGGATGCCATCGGCATCGGCGATCCGCTGCAGCGTGGCCTCTTCGCTGCGGGCGTTGGCGGCGGCGGGAGCGGCGAGCCGGCGGAGGAGGTCGTGCACGGCATCCGGGGACCCCGCGGTCTGGTCGGCGAGGACCGCCGCGGCGTGCGAGGGATAGCCGAGCAGGGCGGCACGCTCAGCGCGGAGACGCACGATGTCGCGCAGCACCGCGCGGTTGTCGTGCGCGTTGCCCCGCGCGGCGCGCGACCGCGACGCCTCGAGCAGGCGGCGGCGGCTCTCGCGATTCGTCAGCGACGCGAGATACGGGTGGCCGGTGTACAGGGTCAAAGTGACGACGTATCGGCCGTCGAGACCCCGCGTCGTGGCGGCTTGTGCGGCGGCCGAGAGTTCGCCGTCGCTCAGACCATCGAGCTCCGCGGCGGTGTCGAAGACCACGGCGAGATCGTTCGTATCGGCGAGGAGGTTCTTCTCGAACGTGTTGGTCAACACCGACAGACGTTGGTTGAGGTCGGTCAGGCGCTGCTTCTGCTCGTCGTCGAGCCCCGCACCGGCCAGTGACATCTCGCGGTGGTACCTCTCGACGAGGTACCGGCTCTCGGCATCCAATTCGAGGTCGGCGAGCTGGGCGTGCACGGCGGCGATCCGGGCGAACAGTGCGGCGTCGAGCTGGATGGCGTCGCGGTGCGCCGACATGAGGGGCGCGAGCTGCTCCTCGATCGCCTGAATTTCGGCAGTGCCGTCGGCACCCGTCACCGTGTAGAACGTGCGCGACACGCGCCCCAGCAGTTCTCCGCTGCGTTCGAGCGCGACGAGGGTGTTCTCGAACGTCGCGGGCTTCGTCTGCGCCGTGATCGCGTCGACCTCGGCGCGCTGAGCGGCGAACCCCTCGCGGAACGCCGGCAGGTAGTGCTCCGCGCGGATGCGGCCGTAGGGCGGCAGATCGAAGGGGAGCGAGGGCGGCGCGAGGAGGGGATTGGTCACGGCATCCGTCATCGTTCCAGCCTACGAGCAGGGGCGACGGTTACGGGGGGAGGAATCTCGGCGGAGGGAGGGCTTTCGGCCGGGGGAGGGCTTTCGGCCGGGGCGGCGGATCGCGGTGCGGGAGCCGGACGTGACGAAGCCCGCTGACGCCCCGAAGGGCGCAGCGGGCTCCGTGGTGAGCGCGGCTCAGGCGAATTCGGCGTCGTCGTCGTAGCGCACGACGACCTCTCCCGCGGCATCCTGGGTCACGATGACTCCGGTGTCGAGTTCGGCGACGGGGCGCCCCTCGAGGAAGGTCAGCGTCCATCGCGGAGCGGGGGCGCTCAGCCCGTCGGGCGTGAGCGCGGCCTCGACCGCGGCGATCTGGGCGTGCAGCGCCTCGGGAACGGCCTTCGGCGGCTGCTCGCGGGCGGTCCAACGGGTTCCGAGTTGCATCAGGCCTCCTGGGGTGCGAACACGATGTCGGTGATGGTGGTGGTGTCGGCCTCGGCGAACGAGATCGTCTCGATGCGCCCCACGGCGCGCAGGTCGCCCTCGGCGAGGCGGAGAGCCTCGACGTTCGGTCCTGCCACGGTGAGCGAGGTCACGGGCGTCTTCTGCGAGGCCTTGGCCTCGGTCTTGGCCCGACGGATGCCGATCAGCGCGGCACTCACGGCGGTGAGCACGGCCGGGTCGCCCTCGATGCCGCTCGGCTCGGGCCACGCGGCGGTGTGCACGGAGCCCTCCTCGAACCACGACCACACCTCTTCCGCGGCGAAAGACAGCACGGGCGCGAACAGGCGCACGAGCGTCGACAGCGCCGTGCGCAGGGCGAGAGCCGCCGAGGCCTGACCGACATCGGTCTGGTCGTAGGCGCGCTCCTTGACCAGCTCGAGGTAGTCGTCGCAGAACGTCCAGAAGAACGACTCGGTGATCTCCAGCGCGCGGGCATGGTCGTAGGCCTCGAAGGCCGCGGTGGCGTCGCGCACGACGGCATCCAGGGTCGCGAGCATCGACGCGTCGAGCGCGTGCGTGACCTCGGCGCCCTCGGGCACGGGGAACGACAGCACGAATTTCGCCGCGTTGAGCAGCTTGATCGCCAGGCGCCGGCCGATCTTCACCTGCGTCGGGTTCTGCGGGTCGAAGGCCGCATCCGTGCCCAGGCGGCTCGAGGCCGACCAGTAGCGCACGGCATCCGAGCCGTGCTGCTTCAGGATGTCGGCGGGCGTGACCACGTTGCCCTTGGACTTCGACATCTTCTTGCGGTCGGGGTCGACGATGAAGCCCGAGATCGCGGCATCCGACCACGGGCTCCGGTCGTCTTCGAGGGCGCTTCGCAGCATGGTCGAGAAGAGCCAGGTGCGGATGATGTCCTGCCCCTGCGGACGCAGGTCGAACGGCGACACGAGGTTCCACAGCTCCTCGTCGCGCTGCCAGCCGCCGGCCAGCTGCGGGGTGAGCGACGAGGTCGCCCACGTGTCGAGGATGTCGCGCTCGGCGTCGAAGCCGCCCGCGACACCGCGCTGCTCCTCGGTGTAGCCCGGGGGCACGTCGGTGGTCGGGTCGACGGGGAGCGATGCGAGGTCGGGCGTGAGCACGCGGTCGTAGTCGCGTTCGCCGTTCTCATCCAGCGCGTACCAGACCGGGATCGGCACGCCGAAGAAGCGCTGGCGCGACACGAGCCAGTCGCCGGTGAGGCCGTTGGTCCAGTTCTCGAAGCGCACGCGCATGAAGTCCGGATGCCACGACATTCCGCGCCCGAGAGAGATCAGACGCTCGCGCAGCTCGGCGTCGCGCGCGCCGTTGCGGATGTACCACTGGCGCGTCGACACGATCTCGAGCGGCCGGTCGCCCTTCTCGAAGAACTTCACCGGGTGAGTGAAGGGCTTGGGAGCGCCCTCCATGGCCCCGGACTCCTGCAGCAGCTCGACGATGCGCTTCTTGGCGCTGAACACGGTCTTGCCCGCGAGCTCGTCGTACGCCGCCTTCGCGGCATCCGTCACGATCACGTCGGGAGCCTCGGCGACGATCCGACCGTCTTTGCCGATGATCGTGCGGTTGGGAAGGTCGAGCTCGCGCCACCAGATGATGTCGGTCACGTCGCCGAAGGTGCAGATCATGGCGATGCCCGATCCCTTGTCCTTCTGCGCGAGCGGGTGGGCGAGCACCGGTACCTCGACGTCGAAGAGCGGGGTGCGCACCGTTGTGCCGAAGAGGGGTTGGTAGCGCTCGTCGTCGGGGTTGGCCACGAGCGCGACGCACGCGGCGAGCAGCTCGGGGCGCGTCGTCTCGATGAACACGTCGCCGGATCCGTCGGTCTTGACGAAGCCCACGCGGTGGTAGGCGGCGGGCTGGTCGCGGTCCTCGAGCTCCGCCTGGGCGATCGCCGAGCGGAAGTCCACGTCCCACAGGGTCGGCGCGAGCGCCTGGTACGCCTCGCCGCGCTCGATGTTGCGCAGGAACGCCAGCTGGCTCGTGCGGATCGAGTCGTCCGAGATCGTGCGGTAGGTCTGCGTCCAGTCGACGCTGAGGCCCAGCTCGCGGAACAGGTCTTCGAACTGCTTCTCGTCTTCGACGGTGAGCTGCTCGCACAGCTCGATGAAGTTGCGGCGGCTGATGGGCACCTGGTCGGCGGCCTTGCCGCTCTTGTTGTCGCCGCCCGCGAACGGCGGGGTGAAGTCGGCCTCGTAGGGGAGCGAGGGGTCGCAGCGCACGCCGTAGTAGTTCTGCACGCGGCGCTCGGTGGGCAGGCCGTTGTCGTCCCAGCCCATCGGGTAGAACACCGTCTTGCCGCGCATGCGCTCGAAGCGCACCTTCACGTCGGTGTGCGTGAACGAGAACACGTGGCCGATGTGGAGGCTTCCGGATGCCGTCGGCGGCGGCGTGTCGACCGAGTAGACGCCCTGACGACCGGCCTCGGCGGCGCGGATACGGTCGAACACGTACGTGCCGCGCTCGTTCCACGCGGCATCCCACTTCTGCTCGAGGCCTTCCAGGGCGGGCTTATCGGGAATGGTGGCCATGGGGATACTCCTCGAGCGATATGGGCGGCACTGTGTGAGCGTGCCTGATGGGTATGGCATCCATCGTATCGGGCCGGGCTCGTCGCGTCCGGGGCACGGGGGTTGTGCGGGGCGCGCGTGTCGTTGTCGGCGCGTCCCGGGTGTGCGCAAGGTCGGTGATGTGCACGAAGTCAGCCGGAGGGGCAGGATGCCGACGGAGTTTGTGCACATCGCGGAGGTTGTGCGCGGGTGCGCCCACGACCTCACCCGTCCTCCACAGGCCGACCTTGTCCCCGAAAGCGACGGGATGCGTCCTCGCGCGCGCGGCGGTCGCGGAGCATGTGGTCATGCAGATCGATCGCGTACGCGCCGTCGCCGACCGCGTCGCCGAGCTGGGCGGCGTGGCCCGACCCACGCGACTCGTACGGGAAGGCCACGGGCGTCGCCAGGTCTCGGAGGCCGTTTCACGCGGTCTCGTGGCACGAGTGCGGCGCGACTGGATCGCGAGCCCCGGCGCCGACGAGTACCTGGTCGCGGCGGCGAGGACCGGAACCGTTCTGTCCTGCGTCACGGCCGCGGAACGACTCGGACTCTGGGTGCACGAGCGTCCACCCCAGCCGCACGTCGCCCATCCCGGGCGGGGGAAGATCGCCGCGACGACAGCGGTCGTGCATTGGCAGCGCGCGATCGTTCCTCGGCATCCTGATCTTCTCGAAGACGGCATAGAGAACGTGCTGATGACCGTCGCCGCGTGCCGCCCCTACGAACAAGCCCGCGCGGTGTGGGAGTCGGCGCTCAACAAACGACTCGTCGACCGGCCCAGGCTGGAGCGACTTCCCTGGGTCGGCGTCGCGCGGCGCCTCGCGCAGGAGGTGACGCCCTGGGCGGACTCGGGACTGGAGACCTACTTCGTGACGCGCCTGGGCTGGCTCCGCCTGCCGATTCGGACGCAGATATGGATCGAGGGTCACCGCGTGGACTTTCTTATCGGGGAACGACTCGTGGTGCAGACCGACGGCGGTCACCATGTCGGCCGACAGCGGTCGGAGGACATCCGGCACGATGCAGCGCTCATGCTGCTCGGTTTCCGCGTCATCCGCGTGAGTTACGAGCTGGTGGTGCATCGATGGCCCGAGGTGCAGGAGCAGATCATGCAGGCGGTGGCGCAAGGTCTTCATCGCGCGTGAATCGCACGGGTGCGCCGGGGGTTTCGGCGTCCGGCGACGTGCGCAAGGTCGGTGGTGTGCACAAAGTCAGCGGGAGGCGCGGGATGCCGACGGAGTTTGTGCACATCGCGGAGGTTGTGCACGGGTGGGACGGCGCGCGCACAGCCCGCGCTGTGCGCAAGGTGAGAGATGTGCATAAAGTCAGCGGCAGGGTGCGGATGCCGACGGAGTTTGTGCACATCGCGGAGGTTGTGCACGGGTGGGACGGCGCGCGCACAGCCCGCGCTGTGCGCAAGGTGAAAGATGTGCACAAAGTCGGCGGGACGCGCGGGATGCCGACGGAGTCTGTGCACATCGCGGAGGTTGTGCACGGGTGGGGCGGCGCTCGTGGGCGCGCGGGGATCCCGACTTTCCGCACGCGGTCCAGGAACGCGGGTAGGCTGAGGCTTCCCCACCGAACACTTCGAGGTTTCGTCATGCCTTCACAGCTTTCCCGCCGCGTGCTCTCCACGGTGGCGGTCGCCGCGGTCGCCGCCCTGTCGCTGTCGGCGTGCGCCGGCTCCGACCCCGAAGCCGCGGGCGACGGCGAGATCGTCTGGGCGATCGAGGGCGCGAACCTCTCGGCCGGCAAGATGGACCCCCAGACCAGTCAGCTCGACGTCACCGCGATGGTGCAGCGCGCCGTGCTCGACTCGCTCGTCTTCCAGGAGGCCGACGGCTCGTTCTCGCCGTGGCTCGCGAGTTCGTGGGAGGTCGAGGACGGCGGCGCGAGCTACCTGTTCACGCTGCGTGACGACGTCACCTTCCACGACGACATGCCGTTCGACGCGGCGGCCGTGAAGGCGAACTTCGACCGCATCGCCGACCCGGAGACGGCGTCGGCGCAGGCGGCATCCGTGCTCGGCGGCGAGCTCTATGCCGGCACCGACGTGGTCGACGACCACACCGTGCGCGTGCGTTTCACGCAGCCGTACGCACCGTTCCTGCAGGCGGCCAGCACGGCGCTGCTCGGCTTCTACTCACCCGCCGTGCTCGAGACGAAGGCCGATCAGCTCGCCGCGGGCGGACCCGGCGTCACGGTGGGTACCGGCCCGTTCGAGCTGACCGAGTACACGCCCGACCAGGACATCGTGTACACCCGCAACGACGACTACACCTGGGGCCCCGACGGCGCCGGGAAGCCGAGCTTCCAGACGCTGCGCGTCGACATCCTGCCCGAGGCGTCGGTGCGCGTGGGCGCGCTGTCGAGCGGCCAGGCCGACGTCGTGACGAACCTCCCGCCGAACCTCGTCAGCCAGGTGCCCGCCGACGCCACGGTCGAGTCGCTCGAGTACCCGGGCCTGCCCTACTCGCTCTTCCTCAACGAGAAGTACGGCGTCTTCGCCGACGAGAAGGTGCGCCAGGCGTTCACCCGCGCGATCGACGTCGACACCGCGGTGCAGGAGATCTTCTTCGGCCAGTACCCCCGCGCGTGGAGCATCCTCGGTTCCACCACCCCCGGCTACGACGCGAGTCTCGAGAACTCGTGGCCCGTCGACCAGGCCGCCGCCAACGCCCTGCTCGACGAGGCCGGCTGGACGGGACGGGATGCCGACGGCGTCCGCACCAAGGACGGCCAGCGCCTCACGGCTCGCTGGATCGCCTGGACCCCGGTGCCCGACGACCGCGCCGCCCTCGCCAACGCCGTGCAGAGCGACCTGAAGGCGGTCGGCTTCGACCTGCAGCGCGAGGTGCTCGAGCCCGGTGCGTACAACGAGCAGTACGGTCCCAAGACGTTCGACGTCACCGACTGGGGCTTCTCGGGCGTGGACGCCGATCTGCTGCGCAGCCACCTCGAGACCGACGGTTTCCAGAACGCCTCGCAGGTGAGCGACCCGGCCCTCGACGCGCTGCTCGAAGAGGGCGCGTCGACGACCGACCAGGCCGCGCGCAACGCCGTGTACGCCCAGGTGCAGCAGTGGAACGCCCAGCACGCCGCCATCGTGCCGCTGTACAGCCCCTCGCTCATCAGCGCCGTGCGCCCCGATGTCACCGGCCTCACGTTCGACCTGTACGGTCGCCCGCTGTTCGCCACCGCCTCGGTCGGCTGAGCTCGGACCCTCGGATGCCACGACCCCGCCCTCGCGCTCTGCTGAGTCGCCTCGGCGGAATCGTGGCATCCGTCGTCCTGGTGCTGTGGGGGGCGGCGACGCTGGCGTTCGTGGCGTTCCGGATCATCCCGGGCGATCCGGTCGAGGTGATGCTCGGGCCGCAGGCCCAGGTGAGCGACGCGGTCAAGGACGGGATGCGGGCCGACCTCGGGCTCGACCGACCCGTGGTCGAGCAGTACGGCGCGTTCCTCGGACGGCTCGTGCGCGGCGACCTGGGGGAGTCGTACCAGCTCCGGCTCCCGGTGGCCGAGGTCATCGGCCGTCAACTCGGACCGACGCTGCAGCTCTCGGCCCTCGCGCTGGTGATCGCGGTGGTGCTGGCACTGGCATCCGCCCTGCTCGTGCGGGGGCGCACCGGGCGGGCCGTGGCATCCGGGGTCGAACTCGTCGTGCTGTCGTCGCCGGTGTTCTGGACGGGCCTGGTGCTGCTGAGCGTGTTCTCGTTCCAACTCGGGTGGTTCCCGGTGTCGGGGGCACGGGATGCCGCCGCGATCGTGCTGCCGGCGGTGACCCTCGCCCTGCCGGTCGCGGCGCTGCTGTCGCAGGTGCTGCGCGACGGGGTCGAGGCGGCGGAGCGCGAGCCGTTCCTGCTGACGGTGCGCGCCCGCGGGGCGGGACCGCTTCGCGAGAGCCTGCACCACTCGCTGCGCCACGCGAGCGTGGGGGGAGTGACCCTGGCGGCGTACCTGGTGGGGTCGTTGCTGGGCGGTGCGGTGCTGGTGGAGACGGTCTTCGCGCGACCCGGGATCGGGCGCGTGACGCTCACGGCGATCACCGACCGCGATCTGCCGGTCATCACGGGCGTGATCATGTTGAGCGCGCTCGTCTTCGTGCTCGTCAACACGCTGGTCGACCTGGTCGTGCCGCTCATCGATCCGCGACCGCGCAGCGCGCCGGCGGCGCTGCGCGTGCGCGCGGGGGCGCCGGCGTGAGCGTCGTCGGGGCGGGTGCGGCAACGCGGGGCGGCGACGTCGACGACGTCGCGGTGCGGTCGGCGGTGGCCTCGTGAGCGTCGCTCCTAGCCGCGGCCGGACGCGCCGACGCGGTCGCACGGTCGCTCTCTCGGTCGCCGGCGCGGTGCTCGCGATCATCGCCCTCGCCGCTGTCGCTCCGGGGCTGGTGGCGACGCACGATCCGCTCCTCACCGACGTGCGCGCGGCGCTGCAGCCGCCGAGCGCGGCGCACTGGTTCGGCACCGACCAGAGCGGACGCGATGTGTACTCGCGCGTCGTCTTCGGCGCCGGACGCTCGGTCGGGATCGGCCTGCTGGCCACCGGACTCGCTCTCGCCATCGGGGTCGTCACCGGCTCGCTCACCGCGGTCGCCCACCGTCTCGTCGACACCGTCGCGATGCGCATCGTCGACGTGCTTCTGGCGTTCCCCGAGTTCCTCGTCGCGCTACTCGTGGTGGCGGTGCTCGGACCGGGGCCGACGAATGTCGCCCTCGCGGTGACGATCGCCGCCGTGCCCGTGTACATCCGCCTGGCGCGGGCGCAGACCCGCACGCTCGCCGCCGCCGAGTACGTCGAGGCCGCGCGCATCAGCGGCGTGCCCGCGGTGCTCGTGCACGTACGGCATGTGCTGCCCGGCGTTCTCGGGGCCGTGAGCGTGCTCGCGACGATCGGGGTGGGCACCAGCATCCTGGCCGCCGCCGGTCTCAGCTTCCTCGGCCTCGGCCCCACCGAGCCCACGCCCGAGTGGGGGCTCATGTTGTCGGCCGGGCGCAACCTGCTGCTGCAGGCGCCCTGGGTCGCCGTGTTCCCGGGGCTGGCGATCACCGCGACGGTGGTCAGCGTGAGCGTGGTCGGGCGGACCTTGCGCGCGCGGACCGAGGAGCGTGGGGCATGAGCGTGGTCGGACGGACCTTGCGCGCGCGGACCGAGGAGCGCGGGGCATGAGCGGGCGGGATGCCGGGGTGCCCGGCGCAGACGACGCCGCACGGCGCGTGAACGAAAGGGATGCCGATGCGACAGACGCTCCGCCGACGGCGGGGGCCGCGGATGCCACCCCGCCGCGCGCCGGGGGAGCCGCTGCCGCCCGCCGCGAAGCACCGCCCGCGTCCGGTCTCCACCTCCGCGGCCTGCGCATCGCCGGCCCTTCAGGTGCCATCGTCGACGGCCTCGACCTCGACGTCGCGCCGGGGGAGTGCGTCGCGATCGTGGGGGAGTCCGGCGCCGGCAAGTCGCTCAGCGCGCGGGCTCTGCTCGGCATCGTGCCCGACGGCCTCACGAGCGCCGTCGACGCCCTCTCGGTCGACGGGGTCGACGTCCGCGCGGCCACCGAGAGGCAGTGGCGTGCTCTGCGCGGCCGCCGCATCGCCCTGGTCTCGCAGGACGCGCTCGTCTCGCTCGACCCGCTGCGCCGCATCGGCGCCGAGGTGGCCGAGCCCATCCGCATCCACGACCCCTCCGTCCGCGGCGCAGCCCTCGCCGCACGCGTGCGCGGAAACCTCGAACGCGTCTCGCTTCCCGAGCCCGACCTGCGCGCCCGGCAGTACCCGCACGAGCTCTCCGGGGGACTGCGCCAGCGCGCGCTCATCGCCTCGGCACTCGCCGCGACGCCGTCGGTTCTCGTGGCCGATGAACCGACGACGGCCCTGGATGCCACGGTGCAGGCGCGAGTGCTCGACCTCGTGCGCCGCATCGCCGACGACGGGGTGGCCGTGGTCTTCATCAGTCACGACCTCGGCGCCGTCGCGCGGGTGGCCGATCGCATCGTGGTCATGCATGACGGGCGTGTGGTCGAGACGGGCGTCACGGCCGAGGTGCTGGCATCCCCCGGGCATCCGGTGACCCGCGAACTCGTCACGGCCGTGTCGCATGAACCGCTCGCTCGGGCCCCGCGCACCGATGCGGCTCTGTTCACGGCCACGCGGGTGAGCAAGCGGTTCGGCGATCGGGTCGCCGTCGACGACGTGTCGTTCGAGGTGCGTCGCGGTCGCACGCTCGCCGTCGTCGGGGAGTCGGGGTCGGGCAAGACGACGCTCGCGCGCATGGTGGTGGGGGTGACCGCGGCTGACGCGGGGCAGCTCGTCTTCGACGGACGTCCGTGGGGCGTGTCGATCGCCCGCGGGGCGGACCGGCGGCGTGTGCAGCTCGTGCAGCAGAATCCGTGGGGCGCGCTCGACCCGCGATGGAGCGTCGGCCGCACGCTCACCGAGGCCGTGGCCGCGGCGGGGGTGGCACGCTCCGACCGGCGGCGCACCGTCTTGGCGCTGCTCGACGAGGTGGGGCTCACAGCCGCCTTCGCCGGGCGGCGACCCGCCCAACTGTCCGGCGGTCAGCGCCAGCGCGTCGCCATCGCCCGCGCCCTCGCCGTCTCGCCCGACCTGCTCGTGCTCGACGAGCCGGTGTCGGCGCTGGATGCGACGGTGCGCGCGCGGATCCTCGACCGGCTGAGGGCGCTGCAGGCCGAGCGCGACCTCGCGATGGTCTTCGTCACGCACGACCTCGACGTGGTGGCCGCGATCGCCGACGACGTGCTGGTGATGAAGGACGGGCGGGTCGTCGACGCGGGCCCGCTTGCGACCGTGTTCACCGCGCCGCGGCATCCGTTCACCCGTGAGCTGCTGGACGCCGCCGGCCTCGGCCCCGGCGCGTCGCCCTGACCGCGTAGACTGGAGTGATCAGCACCGATCCGGCCATCACCGGGGAGCTCGCGGAAGAACGTCCGGTCCTTCGACACGCTCGAGGACCGAATCACTAGAACCGCGCGGGGCAGGCCCGTCACAGCCGCAGTGAGAGCGGCATCGGCCCCTGAGCTCGTCGAAGGGTCCGGCGCAATGCAGGGTGGTACCGCGGTCCGCATGGATCGTCCCGGCGAGCAGACCTCGACCCGCGGAGTGACATGACCTACCCACGCCCCTCATCCTTCGGCCCCGCCGCCGACGCGTCTTCCTCGGATGCCACGGCCCCGGCGACCGCGCAGGGCGCCGCCGCGACGGCATCCGTCGTCCCCAGCCCTCGCTTCCCCCAGATCGAGAACGACACTCTTGCGTTCTGGGCGGCCGACGACACCTTCCGCGCCTCGATCGCGAACCGCGAGGGCGCCGAGGAGTGGGTGTTCTACGACGGCCCGCCGTTCGCCAACGGCCTGCCGCACTACGGGCACCTGCTGACCGGGTACGCCAAGGACGTCTTCCCGCGCTTCCAGACGATGCGCGGCAAGAAGGTCGACCGCGTCTTCGGGTGGGACACGCACGGCCTGCCGGCCGAGCTCGAGGCCATGAAGCAGCTCGGGATCACCGAGAAAGACGAGATCGAGGCCATGGGTGTGGCGACCTTCAACGCCAAGGCCCGCGAGTCGGTGCTCGAGTACACGCGCGAGTGGCAGGACTACGTCACCCGTCAGGCGCGCTGGGTCGACTTCGAGCGCGGGTACAAGACGCTCGACACCACGTACATGGAGAGCGTCCTCTGGGCGTTCAAGACCCTGCACGACAAGGGCCTCGCCTACGAGGGGTACCGCGTGCTGCCGTACTGCTGGCGCGACGAGACGCCGCTGTCGACGCACGAGCTGCGCATGGACGACGACGTCTACAAGATGCGGCAGGACCCCTCGGTCACCGTCACCTTCCCGCTCGTCGGCGCGAAGGCCGAGGCGCTGGGCCTCACCGGCGTCCGGGCGCTCGCGTGGACGACGACGCCGTGGACCCTGCCGACGAACCTCGCTCTCGCGGTGGGCCCCGGCATCCGTTATGCCGTCATCGAGGGCGGGCCGAACGGCGCCGCCGACGTGCACACGACCCCCGACGGCACGCCCGACGAGGCGTTCGAAGCCGTCGCGCACCGCTACCTGCTCGCCGAAGATCTGCTGGCGAACTACGCCAAGGATCTCGGGTACGAGAGCGCGGATGCCGCCCGCGCGGCCGTGCAGACGACCATCTCGGGCGCCGAGCTCGAGGGCGTCTCTTACGACCGCCTCTTCGACTACTACGCCGATGCCTCCGTGTGGGGCACGCAGGACGCCTGGAAGATCCTCGTCGACGACTACGTCACCGTCTCGGACGGCACGGGCATCGTGCACCAGGCTCCCGCCTACGGTGAGGACGACAAGCGCCTCGCGGATGCTGCGGGCCTGCCGACGATCATCTCGCTCGACGACGGCGGCCGGTTCCTCTCGGCCGTGACCGACGTCGCGGGGGAGCTGTGGCTGGACGCCAACCGCCCCCTCATCCGCCTGCTGAAGCAGGAGGGCCGGCTGCTGCGCGAGGCGTCGTACGAGCACTCGTACCCGCACTGCTGGCGCTGCCGGAACCCCCTCATCTACAAGGCCGTGTCGAGCTGGTTCGTGCGCGTGACCGACATCAAGGACGACTTGCTGGCGAACAACCAGCGAATCACCTGGGTGCCCGAGAACGTCAAGGAGGGCCAGTTCGGCAAGTGGCTCGAGGGCGCGCGCGACTGGTCTATCAGCCGCAACCGCTACTGGGGCTCGCCGATCCCGGTCTGGAAGAGCGACGACCCGAACCACCCGCGCGTCGACGTCTACGGCTCGCTCGCCGAGATGGAGGCCGACTTCGGCCGCCTGCCGGTGAACGCCGACGGCGAGGTCGACCTGCACCGTCCCTACATCGACGACCTCACACGCCCCAACCCCGACGATCCGACGGGTCAGTCGACGATGCGCCGCATCGAAGACGTGCTCGACGTGTGGTTCGACTCGGGCTCGATGCCGTTCGCGCAGGTGCACTACCCGTTCGAGAACCACGAGTGGTTCGACGAGCACGCCCCGGCCGACTTCATCGTCGAGTACATCGGGCAGACCCGCGGCTGGTTCTACGTGATGCACGTGCTCTCGACCGCGCTGTTCGACCGCCCGGCGTACACCGGCGTCTCGTGCCACGGCATCGTGCTCGGCAACGACGGGCAGAAGATGTCGAAGTCGCTGCGCAACTACCCCGACGTGCGCGAGGTCTTCGACCGCGACGGGTCGGATGCCATGCGGTGGTTCCTCATGTCGTCCAGCGTGCTGCGGGGTGGAAACCTCGTCGTGACCGAGGAGGGCATCCGCTCGGGCGTGCGCGAGTTCCTGCTGCCGCTGTGGAACGCGTGGTACTTCTTCGCGACCTACGCCAACGCTTCGGGTCCCGGCGGGTACACCGCCGAGTGGCGCACCGACTCGACCGACGTGCTCGACCGGTACATCCTCGCGCTGACCGGCGACCTCGTGCGCGATGTCGCCGCCGACCTCGAGGGCCTCGACTCCACGACCGCGGCCGAGCGCCTGCGCGACTTCGCCGAGGTGCTGACCAACTGGTACATCCGCCGCTCGCGCGACCGCTTCTGGGTGGGCGTGACCGACGATCCGTCGAGCCGCGAGGCCTTCGACACGCTGTACACGGTGCTCGAGACGCTGACGCGCGTCGCGGCCCCGCTCATCCCGCTCGTCTCGGAGCGCGTGTGGCAGGGCCTCACGGGCGGCCGCAGCGTGCACCTCGAGGACTGGCCCGACGCGTCGGTCTTCCCCGCGGCGGCAGACATCCGCACCGCGATGGACACGGTCCGTGAGGTCTCCAGCGTCGCCAACGCCTTGCGCAAGAAGGAGGGCAAGCGCGTGCGCCTGCCGCTGCCGCGTCTGACGGTGGTGACCCCGGATGCCACGGGCTTGGCGCAGTTCGACGACATCCTGCGCGAAGAGCTGAATGTCAAGGCCGTCGAGCAGGTCGCCCTCGAAGAAGGCACGGCGGGGGAGTACGGCATCACCCACCGCCTCTCGGTGAACGCGCGCGCCGCGGGCCCGCGCCTCGGCAAGCAGGTTCAGCAGGCCATCAAGGCCGCCCGCGAGGGCGATTGGAGCGAGGTCGACGGTCGGGTCGTCGCCGGCGGCATCCCGCTGGAGCCCGCCGAGTACGACCTCGTCGTCGAGACCGCCGGTCGCCCCGAAGGCGAAGCTCTCGCGGTGCTGTCGAGCGGAGGTTTCGTGCTGCTCGACACCGTCACCACCCCCGAGCTCGAGGCCGAGGGCTTGGCGCGCGACATGATCCGCGGCATCCAGGACACCCGCAAGGCCGCCGGCTTCGACGTGAGCGACCGCATCTTCCTGTCGCTGACGTTCGTCGACGACGCCGACGCGCAGGCCGTCGCCCAGGCGTTCGAGGTCGCGGGTGTGGCATCCGAGACCCTGGCGGAGGCGGTCGTGCTGGCCGGTCCGCAGGGCCGACTCATCAAGCGCGGCGCGGCCCTGCCCGCCGAGTACGAGACGCAGATCGCCGCCAAGACCTACGCGAACGCCGGCGCCGTCACGGTGGCCGTCGCCCGGATCGGAGGAACCGCATGAGCGACCGCACCCGGGCCGACGCCGTCTACGGCGCGCTGCTGGAGCGTCAGGGCGAGCAGTGGGTGCAGCCGCGCGTCGAGCGCACGCGCCGCGTGCTCGAACTGCTCGCCGACCCGCAGCGCACGTACCGCGTGATCCACGTGACCGGCACGAACGGCAAGACCTCGACGAGCCGCATGATCGAGAGCTTGCTGCGCGCGATGGGGCTTCGGACGGGCCTGTTCACCAGCCCGCACCTTGAGCGGTTCACCGAGCGCATCCTCATCGACGGCGAGCCCGTGTCGGATGCCGCGATCGCTGACGCGTGGGACGAGATCCAGCCGTTCGTCGACATGGTGGATGCCGAGCTCGCGGCATCCGGGGACGCTCCGCTGACGTTCTTCGAGCTGCTGACGGTGCTGGCCTTCGTCGCGTGCGCGGACGCGCCGATCGACGTGCTCGTGCTCGAGGTCGGCATGGGCGGAGAGTGGGACTCGACGAACACCGCCGACGGCGACGTCGCCGTGTTCACCCCCATCGACATCGACCACGTCGACCGGCTGGGCTCGACCGTCGCCGAGATCGCCACCGTCAAGGCCGGGATCATCAAGCCGGGCGCCGCGGTCGTCTCGGCCGAGCAGCCCGCAGAGGCGCTGCGCGTCCTCCGCGCCCGGGCCGAGAAGGAGGGCGCGACGCTCGCCGTCGAGGGCTCCGCGTTCGGTCTCGAGGCGCAGACGCTCGCGGTGGGCGGGCAGCAGCTCACCGTCCGCGGTGTGGCCGGAAGCTACCCGGAGGTCTACCTGCCGCAGTACGGCGCCCACCAGGGACACAACGCCGCCCTCGCCGTCGCCGCGGTCGAATCGCTCATCGGCGGGGGCACGCAGCCCCTCGCCGCCGACGTCGTCGCCGACGGCCTCGGCACCGCCACCTCGCCCGGGCGCCTGCAGCTCGTCGGCACCGCTCCGACCGTGCTCGTCGACGCCGCCCACAACCCGCACGGCGCTCGCGCGCTGGTCGCCGCGCTCGACGAGTCGTTCGACATCGACGAGTGGGGCGCCGTGGTCGGCATCCTCGACGGCAAGGATGCCGCCGGCATCGTGTCGGCGCTCGTTCCGGCCGTGGCGCGCGTGTTCGCCACCGCGCCCGACAGCGACCGCGCCACCGATCCCGACGCGATCGCCGACGTCGCCGAGGCCGCGGATCTGCCTGTCACCGTGCACCCCACCCTTGAGGACGCCGCGGACGCCGCGCGCTCGTGGGCCGCGGAGTCCGACCGCCGCGCCGTGGTGATCGCGGGAAGCGTCGTGCTCGCCGGGGAGGCGCTGCGCCTGTCGGAGCTCGAGGACTGGAAGGCCGGGTGGCAGGCGTGAGTCCGCGCGAGCCCCGGGTTCCACGCCCCCGTCGTCAGCGCGGAGCGTTGGAGTCGCTCGGCGCCGTCGTGCTCGGCTTCGAGTCGATCGTCGTCTTCCTCGGCGGGCTCGTCGTGTACGGCCTCAAGGCGCTGCCGTTCGGCATCGAGCCGTGGTGGGGGATCGTCGGCGGTGTCGTGATGGCCGTCGCGATGGTCGCGGTATCGGGCATGCTCCGGCACCGCTGGGCGCTGTTCGCCGGATGGGGCCTGCAGGTCCTGCTCCTGCTCGGCGGTTTCCTCGTGCCGGCGCTGGCGGTGGTCGCCGTCATTTTCGGCGGCATGTGGGCGTATGCGACGATCAAGGGAGCGGCGCTCGACCGACGCAACGCCCGGTTCGCCGCTGACCCCGACCTCTCGAACGGAGAATGACCCATGGCCACCGAAGAGACCCTCGTCCTGGTCAAGCCCGACGGCGTCGCCCGCGGACTGACCGGTGCGATCCTCGCCCGCATCGAGGCGAAGGGCTACGCCCTCGTCGACATCCGCCTCGTCGAGCCCGACCGTGAGACCCTCGCCCGGCACTATGCCGAGCACGAGGGCAAGCCGTTCTACGAGCCGCTGCTGGAGTTCATGCTCTCCGGCCCCTCCGTCGCCATCCGCCTCGCCGGCAACCGCGTCATCGAGGGCTTCCGCTCGCTGGCCGGCACCACCGACCCCACCACCGCCGCCCCCGGCACGATCCGCGGCGACTTCGGCCGCGACTGGGGCCTGAAGGTGCAGCAGAACCTCGTCCACGGCAGCGACAGCGTCGAGTCCGCCGAGCGCGAGCTCGCGATCTGGTTCGCCTGACCCCGGATGCCGTGAAGGCCGTCACCCCATGAGGGTGACGGCCTTCGTCGGTGCGCAGGGTGGCCGGCGGGAATCGCTGAGGCCCTGAGCGGAGGCCGACCCTCCAGGAGTCCGCGCACAAAGTCAGTGATGTGCGTCACATCAGTGGCATCCGGGGCCATCGGGCGGAGTTCGTGCACATCGCTGAGGTTGTGCACGGCCTCCGATGTCGCGGGGGGCTGTGGGTACGAAGTCGGTGTCAGGGCAGTCGCACCCGGGGCGGGCGGAGCTCGCGCAGACCGCCGAATTCGGGCCCGGCGCGTGAGACCGGTCCCTTCGACAGGCTCAGGGACCTCGGCCGTCGAACCCGCGGGATCAGAACTGCGCGAGCACGTTCAGGCGCACCTGCGCCAGCACCGCGACGACGGCGAACGCGACGATCGTCATCAGCGGCACCCACACGAAGAGGCGGTCCGCCACCTCGCGGACCCGCGCGCCGGGGAGGACGCCCTCGCGCAGAACGTGCAGCGTCACGACGAAGAACGACGGGATCACCACCGACCACGTCACCATGCACCACGGGCACAGGGTCGACAGCACGAACAGGCTCTGCGCGATGAGCCAGATCACGAACGACAGGGCGAAGGCGAAGCCGAGCCAGAACAGGGCCCAGAACCACCGCGCGAATCGGGCACCGGCCAGGAGCGCGGCTCCGACGACGATCGGGGCGATCCACGCGCCGAGGCCGATGATCGGGTTGGGGAAACCGAAGACCGCTCCCTGCGCGGACTGCAGGTTGGTCGAGCACTGCACGAGCACGCTGAAGTCGCAGGATGCCGCCTCGCCCGGGTTCTGCAGCTGGTGGAAGCGCTCCATCGTCAGGGAGAACGCCGCCCACCAGCCGATCACGCCGGCGAAGATCAGCCAGACCGCGACGACGATCGGGCGACGAGGGGTGACGGTTTCGCTCATGCCGCAATCCTGCCACCGCGCGGTTTCGGGGTCGCTGAGGGCGCGGCATCCGCACCGGACGGCAGCGCCGAGGGCGTTCCGCGGACGGCGAACGGACGCGTCCGCTGGTCGTGACGCCGGTCCGTGCGATAATGAAGGCTGATGTGACCGCGGCCGCGCTGCAGGAACATCACCAGAAGACTTCGGGCGATGACCGCCCTTCGCAGCACGCGCCACAGGCCTGCTGCAGACCGAATGAGTTCGCGGCCCCGCCGGGTGCGGCGCCGCATGAGATTTCGTCGGGCGACGCGCGGTGTCGCCCGCCAGGGAGAAACCCCGATATGGCCGATGTGACCGACGATCAGACCCCCGCCGACGAGACGACGCCCGACACCCCCGACGCACAGGCGCCCGACACCACGGCTCCCACGGAGGCTCCGGCCGACACCGATGCCGGCTCGGTCGACGAGGAAGAGGCGGCGGTTCAGGATGCCGTCGAGGCCGCTGCCGACGACACCCAGGAGCCCGCGGTGCTCGCGGCCCATGCCGCACCGGCCGGCGGCGACGAGACGCCCGCCGCCGACGACGCGACGACGCCCGCAGAGAGTGACGCCCCCGCATCCGCTGACGCCGAGGCGGCGACGGATGCTCCGTCGTCCGACGCGGCGTCCGAAGCCGCTGGCGCACCGGCGGTCGAGGCCGCTGACCTGCCCGCGGGCGACGACGCAGCCCTGACGAGCGTCGTCGATGCCGAGGTCGCCCCCGTGGCATCCGGTGCCGACGACGCGGCGGCGAGCGAATCGACGGCCGCCACGGAGTCCGACACCGACGCCTCGGCCGAGCCGGCGTCGACCACGGACACGAAGGCTGCCGCCGCAACCGAGGCTCCGTCCGAGCCCGCGGCGGCCGCCGAGCCCGAAGTCCCCGCCGAGCCGCAGAAGCCGGCGCGCCCGACGGCGGTCTCGCTCGGACTGCTGCCGGAGAACTTCGTCTCGGCCGTGACGACGGCGCTGCACTTCTACGCGCCCGAGCTGCCGCCCCTCCCCGCCCGCGAGACGTACTTCGACCGCGACGACCGCGACGACGACGGCCCCGCCGAGCGCGGGTCGGCCAATGCCCGCCGCCGCAACCGCCGCCGCGGCGGCAGCGATGCGGCCCCCGTCGAGCAGAACGACGCGCCCGCCGCGCCCGTTCGCCAGCGCGCCGTCGAGGTCATCACCGAGCCGCAGCGCATCAAGGGCTCGACGCGTCTCGAGGCCAAGAAGCAGCGTCGCCGTGACGGCCGCGAGGCCGGACGCCGTCGCCCCGTCGTGACCGAGGCCGAGTTCCTCGCACGCCGCGAGGCCGTCGACCGCGTCATGGTCGTGCGCTCCAAGGCCGGTCGCATCCAGATCGCCGTGCTCGAAGACAACGTGCTCGTCGAGCACTACGTCGCCCGCAATCAGGACGCCTCGCTCATCGGCAACGTCTACCTCGGCCGTGTGCAGAACGTGCTGCCCAGCATGGAGGCGGCGTTCGTCGACATCGGCCGCGGTCGTAACGCGGTGCTCTACTCCGGCGAGGTCGACTGGGACGGCGTCGAGACCAACAACCAGCCGCGACGCATCGAGCTCGCGCTCAAGTCGGGCGACCGCGTGCTCGTGCAGGTCACGAAAGACCCCGTGGGCCACAAGGGCGCTCGCCTGACGAGCCAGATCTCGCTACCCGGCCGCTACCTCGTCTACGTGCCCAACGGCACGATGAACGGCATCTCGCGCAAGCTCCCCGACACCGAGCGCGCCCGCCTGAAGAAGATCCTCAAAGAGGTGCTGCCCGAGTCGTCGGGCGTCATCGTCCGCACGGCGGCAGAGGGCGCGACAGAGGAGCAGCTGACGCTCGACGTGCAGCGCCTCACCTCGCAGTGGGAGCACGTCTCCAGCCAGGTCAAGACGATCCAGGCCCCGTCGCTGCTGCACTCCGAGCCCGATCTGCTGGTCAAGATCGTGCGCGACGTCTTCAACGAGGACTTCACGCGCATGCTCATCCAGGGCGACGAAGCGCTGCAGACGATCTCGAGCTACCTCCAGGGCGTCGCGCCCGACCTGCTCGAGCGGGTCGAGAAGTACGAGGGCGAGCAGGACCCGTTCGACGCCTTCCGCGTGACCGAGCAGATCGAGAAGGCCCTCGACCGCAAGGTCTGGCTGCCCTCCGGCGGATCGCTCGTCATTGACCGCACCGAGGCCATGACCGTCGTCGACGTCAACACCGGCAAGTTCGTCGGCTCGGGCGGCAACCTCGAAGAGACGGTCACCAAGAACAACCTCGAGGCGGCCGAAGAGATCGTGCGCCAGCTGCGCCTGCGCGACATCGGCGGCATCATCGTCGTCGACTTCATCGACATGGTCCTCGAGTCCAACCGCGACCTCGTGCTGCGCCGCCTCATCGAGTGCCTCAGCCGCGACCGCACGAAGCACCAGGTCGCCGAGGTGACCTCGCTGGGTCTCGTGCAGATGACCCGCAAGAAGCTCGGTCTCGGACTGCTCGAAACCTTCAGCGAGGCGTGCGAGGTGTGCGCCGGTCGCGGCGTCGTCGTGCACCACGACCCCGTGGTCAAGCACCGGCCCACCGGCTCCCCGAACGGTGGCGGAAACGGCAACGGCTCCTCCAACCGTCGCGGACGCGGAGGCAACGGCGGCTCGACGAACGGCGCATCGGCATCCACCGCGAACGGCGGCCAGAACGGCGCCGCGGCGGCCCCGAACGGCGGCACGCACGTCATCACCGAGGGCGTGAAGTCGGCGCTCGCGCAGATCGCGGCATCCACCGTCAAGCCGAGCATCGACGACCCCGCCGTCGTCGAGGCGGCTGTCGTGGCATCCGTCGAGGCCGTGCTCGACGCCAAGACCGAGAACGAGGCGCCGGCCCCGGCGCGCGAGAAGCGTCCGCGCAAGAAGCGCGAGCCGAAGGCGCCGCGCACCGAGAAGGACGCGCTACTGGAATCGGTGCTCGAGGCGCTCCCCGAGCCGAAGGCGCCCGGTCAGGGGCGCTCGCGCCGCCGCGTCACGACGGCCGCCCTCACCGGCACCCCGGTCAACGCGCAGCCGCCCTCCGAGGCGTAAGAGGCGTGCGAGGTGCCGGGGTCCGGCGTCCCCTCGATGGGACGACGGATGCCGGCACCTCAGCCGTTCCGTGAGGACAGACGGATGCCGCAACGTGGCGTCCATCTGTCGATAAACGCCATCCGCGGGGGAACACACATCGTCGGCGCGTTTCCCCCCGCGGATAGCGTTTATCGCGGCCAGCGGTGCCCCGACGCGCCGCGGTGCCCCGCCGCGCGGCCGCGCCCCGCGCTGGGCGGGCGCAGCCAGCGCCGACGGCCGCGGCATTCCCTCAGACGCCGCCCCGGCGCTCCCGCGCGGTGATGCGCAGGCCCGAGGCACGCAAACGACGCACGAGCTCCTTGCCGCCGATGTGCTCGGCGCCGGCCGCGACCAAATCGGCATGGCGCTCGTCGGGCACGTCGTAGTGGTCGCGGTCGAACGCGCGGCGGGGGATTCCCGTCGCGGCGGCGAAGGCGTGCAGCTCGTCGAGGTCGCTGTCGCTCACCAGGTGCGCCCACAGGCGTCCGTGCGCAGGCCACTGCGGGTCATCGATGAGGATCGCCATCCCGCGATCCTACGATCGACACGCGGGTCGGATGCTTTTGCCGGATGCCGCCCGGTGAGCTAAACTTGACCCTTGGTGCGTCGCGTCCGCCCTACGGGAGCGTGACCCCGCTGACTTTCGTCGGCCGGATCGCACCGAGACTTGGGTCATCAGACCCTCCCAACGTCATCAGACAACCGGAGCCCCGCGCTCCCGAATGAAACAGGTGTGAAGTGGTTTACGCAGTTGTGCGCGCCGGCGGCCGCCAGGAGAAGGTCCAGGTCGGCACGGTCGTCGTGCTCGACCGCCAGAAGGCGAAGATCGGCGAGAGCATCCAGCTGCCCGCCGTCCTGTTCGTCGACGGCGACGCGGTCACGACCGACGCCGACAAGCTCGCGAAGGTCTCGGTCACGGCCGAGGTGCTCGGCGAGGAGCGCGGTCCGAAGATCGTGATCCAGAAGTTCAAGAACAAGACCGGCTACAAGAAGCGCCAGGGCCACCGTCAGGACCTCACGCGCGTCAAGATCACCGGCATCAAGTAAGAGCCAGGAGACGCAGAGATGGCACACAAAAAGGGCGCAAGCTCCACCCGTAACGGTCGTGACTCCAACGCACAGCGCCTCGGCGTGAAGCGCTTCGGCGGTCAGGTCGTCCTCGCCGGCGAGATCATCGTCCGCCAGCGCGGCACGCACTTCCACCCCGGCGCCAACGTCGGCCGTGGTGGCGACGACACGCTGTTCGCCCTGGCCCCCGGTGCGGTCCAGTTCGGCGCGAAGGGCGGCCGCAAGGTCGTCAACATCGTCACCGCCGCAGCGGAGTAATTCCCGCGCTTCGGCGCACGAGGGGGTGGGCGCTGCCCACCCCCTCTTCTTTTTCTCGTCGGCCTCGCCGGCCACACCCGGAAGGACCCGCCATGGTCACCTTCGTCGACCGCGTCACCCTGCACCTGCGTGCGGGCAAGGGCGGCAACGGCTGCGTCTCGGTGCGCCGTGAGAAGTTCAAGCCTCTGGCCGGTCCCGACGGCGGCAACGGCGGCAGCGGCGGCGACGTCGTGCTCGTCGCCGACCCGCAGGTCACGACGCTGCTGTCGTACCACCACTCGCCGCACCGCTCGGCGGGCAACGGCGGCTTCGGCATGGGCGACCACCGCTCGGGCGCCCTCGGTGAAGACCAGGAGCTGCCCGTCCCGCTCGGCACCGTCGTGAAAGACCCCGACGGCACCGTGCTCGTCGACATGCTCACCCCCGGCATGCGCTTCGTCGCCGCGCAGGGCGGCCTCGGCGGCCTGGGCAACGCGTCGCTGGCGTCACCCAAGCGCAAGGCCCCCGGCTTCGCGCTGCTGGGAACCCCCGGCTGGGAGGGCGACGTCGTCCTCGAGCTCAAGACCGTCGCCGATGTCGCGCTGGTGGGCTTCCCCTCGGCGGGCAAGTCGAGCCTCATCGCCGCCGTGTCGGCGGCGCGCCCCAAGATCGCCGACTACCCCTTCACGACGCTGCACCCCAACCTCGGCGTCGTCCAGTCCGGCGACGTGCGCTTCACCATCGCCGACGTTCCCGGCCTGATCGAGGGCGCGAGCGAGGGCAAGGGTCTGGGCCTGGAGTTCCTGCGCCACGTCGAACGCTGCACGGCCCTCGTGCACGTTCTCGACTGCGCCACCCTCGACCCGGGACGCGACCCGCTGAGCGACCTCGACGTCATCCTCGCCGAACTCGGCGCCTACCCGGTGCCCGAGGGGCAGACGCCGCTGCTCGAGCGCCCGCAGATCGTCGCGCTCAACAAGGTCGACGTCCCCGAGGCGCGCGAGCTCGCCGACTTCGTGCGCCCCGATCTCGAGGCCCGCGGCTTCCGCGTGTTCGAGATCTCCACGGTCAGCCGTTCCGGTCTGCGCGAGCTGACGTTCGCGCTGGCCGACGTGGTCGAACAGCACCGCACCGCCACGATCGACGACGCTCCGACCGAGCGCATCGTCATCCGCCCGAAGGGTGCCGAGAAAGACTTCGAGATCAAGGTCGAGGGCGGGACGTACGGCCCGGTCTACCGGATCCTCGGCGAGAAGCCCGTCAAGTGGGTGCAGCAGACCGACTTCCAGAACGAGGAGGCCGTGGGCTACCTCGCCGACCGTCTCGCACGCCTCGGCGTCGAAGACGGCCTGTTCAAGGCCGGTGCGGTCGCCGGCGCCACCGTGGTCATCGGCCCCGGCGACGGCATCGTCTTCGACTGGGAGCCCACGCTCACCTCGGCGGCCGAACTCATGACCGCCCCGCGCGGCACCGACCCGCGGCTCGTGCAGAACTCTCGCCGCACCTCCTCGGAGCGCCGCGAGCAGTACCACGAGCGGATGGATGCCAAGGCGGCGGCCCGCGCCGAACTCGAGGCCGAGCGTCGGGCCGCGCGCGCCGCGGGCATCACCCCCGACGGCGACTCGACGGTGCTCGCCGACGAGGACGACGCCCGGTGACCGCCGAGACCCGCGCCGACATCCCCGGCGCGGCCCGCGTCGTGGTGAAGGTGGGCTCGTCGTCGATCAGCGGCGACGGCGCGCACCGCATCGACACCATCGTCGAGGCGCTCTCGCGCGCGCACGGCGCCGGCACCGAGGTGGTGCTGGTGTCGTCGGGTGCGATCGCGACCGCCCTGCCGCTGCTCGATCTCGGGGGACGCCCGAACGACCTGGCCACTCAGCAGGCCGCGGCCGCCGTGGGCCAGAACGTGCTCATGTGGCGCTATCAGACATCACTCGACCGCTTCGGTCTGCTCGCGGGTCAGGTGCTGCTCACCGCCGGCGACCTCGAGAACGCCACGCACCGCTCCAACGCCCGGCGTGCCATGGAGCGCCTGCTGGGTCTCGGCATCCTCCCGATCGTCAACGAGAACGACACCGTCGCGACCCACGAGATCCGCTTCGGCGACAACGACCGCCTCGCAGCCCTGGTCGCCCAGCTCATCGGCGCCGACGCCCTGGTGCTCCTGAGCGACATCGAGACGCTCTTCACCCGCCCCCCGAGCGAGCCGGGTGCGCGCCCCATCACCGACGTGGAGTGGGGTCACGACCTGTCGGAGTTCGAGTTCGGCGCGGGCGTCGTCAACGGCGTGGGCACCGGGGGAGCGGCCACCAAGGCCTCCGCCGCGAAGCTCGCCTCGACCGCCGGTGTGGGCGTGCTCGTCACGAGCGCCGATCTGGTGGCATCCGCCCTCGCCGGCGAGTCCGTCGGCACGTGGTTCGCCCCCAACCCCGATCCTGTCACCCTCGCCACCGGTCCCGTGGGTGCCGTGGGCGCGCCGGTACACTGAGCGCATGACCGTCATCGCCGCCTCCGTCGACGAGCGCCTGCGTCTGGCGAAAGACGCGGCGCGCGAGATCGCCCTGCTCGATTCCGCGCAGAAGAGCGCGCTGCTGCTCGCCGTCGCCGACGCGCTGATCGCCGGCTCCGACGACATCGTCGCGGCCAACGCCGAAGACCTCGAACGCGGTCGGGCGGATGCCATCGGCGAGGCGCTGCTCGACCGTCTACGTCTCGACGACAAGCGCGTGGCCGCGCTGGCCGCCGCCGTGCGCGACGTCGCCGTGCTGCCCGATCCGGTCGGGCGCGTGCTCGACGAGCGCACCCTGCCCAACGGGCTGCGCCTGCAGAAGGTCGCGGTGCCGTTCGGTGTGGTCGGATCGATCTACGAGGCGCGGCCCAACGTCACGGTCGACATCGCCGCGCTGGCGCTGCGCTCCGGCAACGCCGTCGTGCTGCGCGGGGGATCGGCGGCGCAGAGCACCAATGCGGTGCTCGTCGCCGTCATGCGCGATTCCCTGCAGGCGCAGGGGGTCTCGCCCGAGGCCGTCCAGAGCGTCGACGACTTCGGTCGCGAGGGAGCCCGCGCCCTCATGAACGCCCGCGGACTCGTCGATGTGCTCGTTCCCCGTGGGAGCGCCGGGCTCATCGAGACCGTGGTCACCGAGTCCACGGTGCCGGTGATCGAGACGGGTGCGGGTGTCGTGCATGTCTTCCTCGACGCGACCGCCCGCGACGACTGGGCCCGTGACATCGTCCTCAACGCCAAGACCCAGCGTCCGAGCGTGTGCAACGCCGTCGAGACCGTGCTCGTGCACCGCGGGGCCGCCGACCGTCTGCTGCCGGAGCTGCTGGCATCCCTGTCGGATGCCGGTGTCACCGTGCACGGTGACGAGGCGACCCGCGCGCACGACGAGCGCGTCGTCGCCGCCACCGACGACGACTGGGCTCGCGAGTACGGCACGCTCGACCTCGCCGTACGCGTCGTCGACGATCTCGACGACGCTCTCGCCCACATCCGCCGCTTCTCGACCCACCACACCGAGTCGATCGTGACCGCCGACCAGGCCGCGGCCGACCGCTTCCTCGCCGAGGTCGACTCGGCCGTGGTGCTCGTCAACGCGTCCACCCGCTTCACCGACGGGGGCGAGTTCGGCTTCGGCGCCGAGGTCGGCATCTCGACCCAGAAACTGCACGCCCGCGGCCCCATGGGTCTCGCCGAGCTGACGAGCACCAAGTGGCTCGGGCGCGGCGACGGCCAGGTCCGCGCCTGACCGCCTAAAATGGCTTTGCGCGCCGCGCAGACCACTCGAACGGAGTACTGATGACTTTCGCCACGCTTCTCGCCCACGCCGCTGAAGAGGGCGGTCACCACGGCGGCAACGTGCAGGCCGAGACGTTCTGGATCGGTGCCGTGGCGTTCGTTGTCTTCGTGTGCCTGAGCCTGGTCACGCTGTCGTACCGCAACGTGGCCAACCGTCACGCGCACAAGGCCGAGGCCTACACGCAGAAGCACGGCACTCCCGTCCCCGAGGCGCACGGCCACTGAGGCCCACCATATGTCGGTGACGCGCGCCCCTCGCATCGGGGTCATGGGTGGGACGTTCGATCCCATCCATCACGGTCACCTGGTCGCTGCGTCCGAGGTCGCGCAGTCGTTCGACCTCGATGAGGTGGTGTTCGTCCCCACGGGCCGCCCGTGGCAGAAAGACGACGTCACCGAGAGCGAGCACCGCTACCTCATGACGGTGATCGCGACGGCATCCAATCCGCAGTTCACCGTGAGCCGGGTTGACGTGGACCGCGCGGGCCCGACCTACACGATCGACACGTTGCGCGACCTGAAACAGCAGCGCCCCGGTGCCGAGCTGTTCTTCATCACCGGCGCCGACGCGGTCGCGCAGATCCTGAGCTGGCGCAACCATCAGCAGTTGTGGGATCTGGCGCACTTCGTCGCCGTCTCCCGCCCCGGGCACGTCTTGAACACCGAGGGCCTTCCCTCCGAGAACGTGAGCCAACTGGAGATCCCCGCCCTGTCGATCTCGTCCACAGACTGCCGCGCCCGCGTGCGCCGAGGACACCCGGTGTGGTACCTCGTGCCCGACGGCGTCGTGCAGTACATCGCGAAGCACCATCTCTACCGGAGCAAGGCATGAGCACTCCCGACACCCCCGAGACGCCCGCCCTGACCCGCCGTCAGTTGCGCGAGCTGCGTCAGACCGGCGCGACGCCGATCATCACGCCGCAGATGCAGGCAGCCGAGGCCGAGCCCGCCGCCGAGCCCCAGGCACCCGCTGCGGAGGCCCCCGCCGCCGCACCCCAGCCCGAGGCCCCCGCACCCGAGCCCGAGGCCCCCGCACCCGAGGCCCCCGCCGCCCAGGCCGACGCGCCGTCCGTCATCGAGGCGGTGCCCGGGGCCGATGCGCGGCAGACGCCCGGCGAACAGCCGTCCACCCACGCGCCGCGCATGGGCGCCGCCTCCGCGAAGCGTCCCGCCCCGACCGACGATTCCGCGTCGCCCGCCGCCTTCGGGTCGTACCCCGATGCCTCCGCAGACCTGGGCGTCGCCGGGCTCACGCGCCGGCAGGCGCGCGCGCAGGAGAAGATCCGCACGGCATCCGTGCCCGTCATCAGCCCCGACCTCGAGCCCTCTCCCTCACTCGTCGGCACCTCGACGACGCACGACGAATCGTCGCTGCCGGCCATCTTCCGCCCGGCGGCGGCAGAGGAGCCCGCGCCGGTCGACACCCCCGCGGCGTCGGTCGTGAATCCCGCGCTCGGTTCCGAGCTGCTCGAGGGCGCGACGCCCGACGTCACTCTGCCCGCGTCGTTCGACCAGCTGTTGTCCCGCACCACGGGCGCGACGGGAACCGTCTCGACCCCGAACTCCCTGATCCTGTCGCAGACGCCGGCCGGTGTGCCGCTCGTCGGCCCCGTCAACGCCACCGGCGAGATCATGATCACGGGCACGTTCGACCTTCCCGAGGGGCTCGGCTCCGTCGGGCACGCCCCCGGCACCACCGACGGACGCGACGCCGACGCCGTCCTCCTCGACGGGGAACTCCCCGCCGCCTCGTCACCAACCCCGATCGCCGCGAGCGCCGCGATCAGCACCGTCAAGCAACCCGGCGAGATCATCCGCCCCCCGGCACCCGAGAAGGGGAGCAAGCTCCTCATCGCCCTCATCATCACCACGGGCGTTCTCGCACTGGGGGTGGCCGTCACTCTCGGCCTCGCCTTCACGACAGGAGTCTTCCGATGACCGCCACCACCAACGGCAAAGAGATGGCGCAGATCGCCGCCCTCGCCGCCGACGCGAAGGGCGGCGACGACCTCGTCGCCCTCGACGTGTCGGAGCCGCTTCCCCTCGTCGACGTCTTCCTCTTGGTCACCGGTCGCAACGAGCGCAACGTCGCCGCGATCGCCGACGAGGTCGAAGAGAAACTGCTCGAGGCCGGCCACAAGCGTCTGCGCCGCGAGGGCCGTCAGGAGTCCCGCTGGGTGCTGCTCGACTTCGGCGACCTCGTCGTGCACGTCTTCCACGAAGAGGAGCGCGTCTACTACGGCCTGGAGCGCCTGTGGAAAGACTGTCCCGTCGTGCCCCTCGAGATCCCGACGCCGGCGACGGCCGACTGATACACCCGCTTCGTACGCCCTCGGCCGTTCCAGCCGGGGGCGTTCGTCGTCGCGGCTGTCCCGGCGAGGGCGGCATCTCGCGCGGGCACCCGCGCGGCGCACGCCGGATCAGCCAGCGTCGTCAGCCGTACCGCTCGCGGTAGCGTCGCTCGGCGGCGGGGTGCAGCGCCACCGGAACCGTGTCGATCAGACTCGCCGGCGTCAGATATTGGATGCCGAGCGAGCCGGGCGGCACGAGACGGGCAGCGTCGTCGATGAGCACGTCGACGAGCCGCCGGGCGAGGTCGTCGTCGAGGTCGGGGTGGGCGAGCAGCAGGTTGGCGACACCGATCGCGGGGACGGGCGCGTCTGCGCCGTAGACGCCCGCGGGGATCGTGGTCGACACGTAGGCGTCGGGGTAGCGGCGCAGGAGTGCCGGCAGCACCGGCGTCGTGTCGAGCACGCGGATCGAGGTGCGGTCGGCGAGCTCGGCGATCTGGGGCGTCGGCACACCGCCCGACCAGAAGAGGGCGTCGATGCGGCCCCGCTCGAGGTCGTCGATCGCGTCACGGAACGGCCGTTCGACGGTGAGGGGGGGCCTCCGGCGTCGCTGTCAGACCCGCGGCATCCAGAAGTCGACGTGCGGTGGCCGCGGCCCCCGATCCGGACGCGCCCAGCGAGACGGTCCGGCCCGCCAGATCGCCGAGCGAGGTCATCCCATCGGCTGAGCGCACGATGCACTGCAGGTAGTTCTGGTACACGCGACCGATGGCGACGAGGTCGGCGCGCGTGCTCGCCGCCGCAGCCGAGTCGGCGAGCGAGAGCGCCAGGTCGACTCGTCCGGCATCGAGCAGGGCGAGGTTCTCGACGCTGCCCTCGGTGGCGAGCGCCGTGATCGCGACGCCCCCGTCGTCGCGAGCGACGGAGCTCAGCAGCTCGCCGAACTGCAGGTAACTGCCTCCCGCCTCGCCGCAGCCGAGGACGAGAACGCGGGGCGGGGCGGGGGCGCAGCCCGCGAGAGCCAGGCCGCCCGCGACCACGCCGGCGTGGAGGAACCCGCGTCGGGTCAGCCCCGTCATGGTTGCTCCCAGACGAGACGCGCGGCGAGGCCCCCGCAAGCGGAGCGGTCGAGGTCGAGCCGTCCGCCGGCGGCGCGCATCAGCTGGGCGACGATGGCCAGTCCGAGCCCGGAGCCGGTCTGCGTCGCGTCGCGCCCGGCCCGCCAGAACCGCGTTCCCATGCGGGCGAGGTCGTCGTCGGCGAGCCGCGTCCCGGAGTCGTCGACCGCGAGCCGGGTGCCGTCGGCATCCTGGGCGAGGCTCACGTGCACGGTCGCTCCGGCGCCGGCGTACTTCGTCGCGTTGTCGAGCAGCACGTCAACCATCTCGTCGAGGTCGGCGCGTCCGCACGGAACGGTCACCGCCGGTCCCGCCTCGGCGACGAGCCGGAGGCCTGCCGCCTCGACGCCTTCGCGGTGCCGCGCCACGAGCTCGGCGACGGTGACCGTGCACTCCCGCGGCGCCCCCTCGTCGCGGGCGACGTCGCGCCCCTGCGACTGCGCCGACGCCCGGTGCTCGGCGTTGGCGAGCGTCAGCATCCGCTCCACCGTGTGTTCGAGGCGATCGAGGTCGTCGTCGACCGCCGCGAGATCGTCTGCGGCTTCCCCCTCGCGCGGCAGACCGTCGACGCGGAGCCGGATCGCGGCCAGCGGCGTGCGCAGCTGGTGCGACGCGTCGGCGACGAAACCGCGTTGCTGCTCGAGACTGTTCTCGACCTCCTCCGTCATCGTCAGGAATGCGCGACTCAGCCGGCGCAGTTCGGGCGGGCCGGTGGGATGCAGCAGAGCGGGGTCGCGGTGCGCGGTGACGTCGGCGACGGCGGCGTCCAGGGCGCGCACCGGCCGCAGGATCCAGCGCGTCCACAGCAGCGACGCGCCCATCAGCGCGCTGAGCAGCAGCACTCCGGTCACGGCGATGAGGGCCCACGCGCGAAGCACGTCCGTCTGCGCACCCCGGAGGTCGACGCGCAGCACCACGACACCGGTGGACAGGTCGCCCGCAGCGATCACCGGCACGGCAACGAGGGCGGTGCTGGGCGCCCACGGTGTGACGCGGGGGAGCGAGAGCTGGGGAAGGGCTCGGGATGCCGCGGTGACGAGCTCGTCGACCCGCTCGTCGCGCACGAGGTCGCCGGCGGAGGCGACGGCATCCCCGCCCTCGTCGAGCACCAGGACGGACTCGGCGTACACCGCGTGGAACCGCTCGAGGTACGTCTGCAGGCCATCGACATCGCCCTGGACGAGCGCGGTGCGGGCACGCTGCACGACCTGGTCGAGAGCGGCGGTGCGCTGCAGGGCGAGCTGCTGCGTCCGCGAATCGGCGATCGACTGCGCGACCGGGGCGAGCACCGCGACCACGGTGATCAACCCGAACACCAGCAGCGGGAGCAGCACGCGCAGTTTCATGGCCTGTGCTCGAAGCGATAGCCGACGCCCCGGACGGTCGTGATGGTCGCCTCGGGCAGCTTCTGGCGCAGTTGGCCGAGATGCACGTCGAACGACCGCGACGAGGTCGCGTACGCGTCGCCCCACACCTCATCCAGCACCTGTCTGCGCGTGACGATCTGCCCCGCGCGACGGGCGAGCGAGACCAGGATGCCGAATTCGTTGGGGGTCAGCGACACCTCGCGCTCGCCCGCGGTGACGCGCCGGGCTTCGATGTCGATGTCGATGCTCCCGGCGAGCACTCTCATCGGCTCGTCAGGCGGGGTGTACCGCCGCGTGACGGCCACCAGACGCGCCAGCAGCTCGTGCAGGCGCACGGGCTTGACGAGGTAGTCGTCGGCGCCGAGGGACAGGGCCTTCACGGTGGAGCGCTCGTCGCCGCGGGCCGTGACGACGATCACGGGCACCTGGCTCACCGCCCGCAACCGGCGCAGGGCGTCGAGGCCGTCCATGTCTTCCAGGCCCAGGTCGAGCAGCACGATGTGCGCGTCGTGGTGGCGCAGCAGTAGGTCGCTGCCGCGGGCGACGCGCGTGCAGCTGTGCCCGGCGCGCTGCAGCGCCGACACGAGGGCTGCGGCGACGGAGCCGTCGTCCTCCGCGACGAGTACGTGCATGCCTTCATCGTAGGCATGCCGGTGCGTCGAACCGGGCGGCCGGAAGGATCCGAATGTAAGGCGCACGTAAGGATCCGTCGCTGGCGGTGGCGACCCCACCAGGATGTCTGCATACGCCTCGTCGCCGTCGCCGGGACCGTCCGACGGCATGCGAGACGACAACGCGTCCATCGACCGATCGGATCCTTCATGTCAACGACGACGACACCGGCCACCACCACGACGATTCCGACGAGCCTCCGACGCTCGATCTCGAACACCCTGAAGGGCTCGGCGGGCAACCTCGTCGAGTGGTACGACGTGTACGTCTACTCGGTGTTCGCGGTGTACTTCGAGTCGCAGTTCTTCAGCTCCGACGACAAGAACTCCACGATCTACGTGTGGGCGATCTTCGCCGTGACCTTCCTCATGCGTCCGATCGGGTCGTGGTTCTTCGGGAGGTTCGCCGACCGGTACGGCCGCCGCCTCTCACTCACCGTCTCGGTCTCGCTCATGGCGTTCTGCTCGCTGGTGATCGCTTTCGCTCCCACAGCGGAGATGATCGGCGTCGGCGCTGTCGTCATCCTCGTCTTCGCCCGTCTCGTGCAGGGGTTCGCGACCGGCGGCGAGTACGGCACGAGCGCGACCTACATGTCGGAGGCCGCCATGCCGGGCCGACGCGGCTTCCTGTCGTCGTTCCACTACGTCACCCTCGTCGGCGGCCACGTGCTGGCGCAGACGACGCTGCTGATCATGGTGCTGACCCTCGACGAAGAAGCGATCACGTCGTGGGGCTGGCGCGTCGCCTTCGCCATCGGCGGCGTCGCCGCGGTCGCCGTCTTCTGGATGCGGCGCACCATGGACGAGTCGTTGGAGAAGAGCGTCATCGCCGACACGAAGTCGGGCCGGTCGAAGGACTCGGGCTCGATGCGCGACCTGCTCGTGAACAACTGGCGTCCGCTGCTGCTCTGCTTCGCCGTCACCGCGGGCGGCACGGTCGCGTTCTACACCTACTCCGTCACGGGCCCGAACATCGTCAAGACGGCGTTCTCGGGCGGTGACGTCGTCACCGGCACCGTCATCAACCTCATCGCCCTCACGGCGCTCATGCTCATGCAGCCGCTCGGCGGGTGGCTGAGCGACAAGGTCGGCCGCAAGTCGCTCCTGGTCTTCTTCGGCGTCGGCGGAGTTGTCTACACCTGGTTCCTCATCACGATGCTCCCGCAGCAGACGAACGAGTTCGCGGCCTTCGCCATCCTGCTGGGCGGTTTCGTCATCCTCACCGGATACACCTCGATCAACGCGCTCGTGAAGGCGCAGCTGTTCCCGACCCACGTGCGGGCGCTCGGCGTCGGCCTCGGGTACGCGCTCGCCAACTCGCTGTTCGGCGGCACGGCGCCCCTGTTGTACGCCGGAGCGCAGTCCACCGAGCAGGTGCCGCTGTTCATCGTGTACGTGACGGTCATCATCGCCGCCTCGCTTGCGGTGTACATCTTCGCGCTGCGCAACAAGGCGCCCAACTGGCTCGACGACGAGCTCGTCATGCGCGAGGCGCAGCAGACGAAGACCCGCGTGCCGGTCGCGTCGCGCTGACCCCGCCCGCGCGGACGTCCCTCTAGCGTCGAGGGGCGTCCGCGCCTTCGGGCATGACGGGGAGGGATGCCGCGCCATTCCGGCGTGCGCGGTGCGGGAGGCGTCGACGAGCCTGAACACCTCGTCGCGCTGCGAGGTGTTGGAGCCTGTGAGAGACCCGGAGCCGCGCGCCACGCCGGAACGAAGAAAGCCCCCGCCGAAGCGGAGGCTTTCTTTCTGGGTGGACCTGAGGGGACTCGAACCCCTGACCCCCTGCATGCCATGCAGGTGCGCTACCAGCTGCGCCACAGGCCCGTATGTTTTGTTTTCCGCCCCGTTCGAGGCAACTCCATGAGCTTACAACACAGTTCGCGACGGCAAGAAATCGGCGCCGCCGGGCGTGTCGCCGGTACCCGTGACGGCGTCGATCACGGCCCGGCGGAGCAGCTGTCCGCGCTCGCTCAGAGCCCGCTGACGGGTGACGTACTCGGCTTTGCCGTCGGCGGTCTCGATGGCCACGGAGCGGTACCCCCAGGCGGTGAGATCGTAGGGCGACGCCTCCATGTCGAGGGTGCGGATGTCGCGCGCGAGCGCGAACGCGTCGAGCAGCAACGGGCCCGGTACGAGCGGGCCGAGCTTGACCGCCCACTTGTAGACGTCCATGCCGGCGTGAAGGCAGCCGGGCTGCTCGTGCTCGGCCTGCTCGTCGCGCGAGAGGAGCCGACGGTTGCGCGGTACGGCGTCGGGCGTGAAGAAGCGGAACGCGTCGAAATGCGTGCACTTGAGCTCGTGCGCCTCGACGACCGCGTCGGTGCCGTCGCGTCCGAGTCGCAGGGGCACGGCGTGGCGCACATCGTCGACGCGGTAGGCCATCGCCCATTCGTGCAGACCGAAGCAACCGAACTGCGCCGGACGGTCGCGCGTCGCCCGCAGCAGGTTGACGACCCCGCGGTACAGCGATCCGCGCTCGACGCGGAAGCGCGCGGCATCCACCTCGACGCCCTCGCCGTGCGAGACGTACCACCGCCAGCCGGCGCGCTCGTGCGCGTCGGCGAGCACGACGCCGGGCCCGGGATGCCAGCGCCGGAGGATGGCGGGCTTGTACGAGTAGTACGTGAACAGGAAGTCCTCGACCGGGTGCTTCTCGGCGCGGCTCGCGCGCGCCCGATGGTCGGCGGTGAGCGCGTCGGCGCGCTCAGCGTGCGCGGCCGCGGCAGCGGTCCATTCCGCGCGGGTCAGCGTGGGGGTGTCGACCAGCGTGCTCACTCGACCGCTTCAATGAGGTCGGGGGAATCATTGCGCACGTTGCCGACCGCGAGCGAGACGACATGGTCGTCGAGGGTCTCGGCGACATCGGGGGCGGCGTCGATCGCGGCATCCAAAATGTCACCGACGTTCTCGGTGGTCGGGTCGAGCCAGGCGTCGGCGAAGTCGGGGTCCATGAACAGGGGCATGCGGTCGTGGATCGACCCGAGTCGCCCGATGGAGTCGCGCGTGAGGATCGTGCAGCTCAACACCCATCGAGCGGGGTCGTCGTCGGCCAGCGCGGGGTCTTTCCACCACTCGTAGAGCCCGGCGAAGAACAGCGGCGAGCCGTCGGCCGGATGGATGTAATGGGGCGTCTTGCCCGCGTCGGTGGTCTTCCACTCGTAGTACCCGGATGCCGGGATCACCGCGCGCCGTTTGATGAGGGCGTTGCGGAACATCGGCTTGTCTTCGACCTCTTCGAAGCGGGCGTTGAACGCCCGCGCGCCGATCTTGACGTCTTTCGCCCACCCGGGAACGAGCCCCCACCGGGCGACCTCGAGCCGCCGCACGGGCGGCTCGCTCTTGATCGAGTCGAGCACGATGCCGACGCGCGAGGTCGGTGCGATGTTGTACGAGGGCGGGGGCAGCTCGTCGGCCTCGACATCGACGCGCAGCACCCCCACGAGCTCGGATGCCACATTGGCCACGACGAATCGACCGCACATGCTTCCACCGTACGCGCCCCCTCCGACATCGCGCCCTGCCGGGTGCGCCGGCGGCATCCGTGCGGGCCGGCCGTGCGCGGGTCAGGCGTCGCGCGAGACGACCCCGACGTCTTGCAGCCGGTCGAGCAGCGCCGCGCCGTCGGAGCCGGTCACCCACGGCACCTCGGCCGCGGAGTGGTCGTCGACCACCGTGCGTCCACCGGCGAGAACGGCCTCGGCGGGCAGAAGGCGGCGGATGGCGACCGCGGCGACGCTCTGCGGCCGTTCGATCGCGAAGCCCGTGTAGATCGCATCGTCGTGCTGACCGTCGTCGCCGACGAGCAGCCACTTCACGTGCGGGAACTCCTGCGCAATGCGGCGGAGGCTCACTTCTTTGTGGTCGCGGCCGCTGCGGAACCAGCGGTCGTGCGTCGGCCCCCAGTCGGTGAGCAGGAACGACCCCGACGGGAACAGGTGTCGGCGCATGAAACGCGTCAGCGTCGGCGCGACGTTCCACGCGCCGGTCGAGAGGTAGATCACCGGGGTGCCGGGGTGCTCGCGCGAGAGCCGTTCGAGCATCACCGCCATGCCGGGCACGGGCTGACGCGCGTGCTCGTCGACGACGAACGAGTTCCAGGCCGCGAGCAGCGGGCGGGGGAGGGCGGTGACCATCACGGTGTCGTCGATGTCGCTGACGACGCCGAAACGCACGTCGGCCCCCACGATGAAGACCCGCGTCTCGGTCGGTTCGCTGCCCTCCACCGACATCGTCACGGTCTGCCACCCGGGCGCGAGCGTTGCGGGGAGCTTCGCGTCGATGACGCCGCCGCGATCGGCCGCGAGGCGGTGGGTGACGCCGTCGATGACCACCTCGACCTTGGCCATGCCGACCGGCACCGCCGCGAAACTGCGCCACCCGCGGAGGCTGGCGAACTCGCCGGTGGACGTGCGCTTCTGCGGCGGGGCGATGAGCACCCGCCCGAGGACGCGGACCCATTCCTCGGTGCCGTAGCCGGGGAAGCCCACGACGGAGGGCCGCAGGCCGCGCGCGCGGGCGCGCCGCTCGCGCCAGCGGTGGAAGCGGCGTTCGAGACGGGCGAACCAGAGCACCTTGACGCGAGTGGAGCGGGAAGAACGAGGCATCCGCCTCAGTCTTTCACGTCACCGTCCGCGTGTTCGAGGTTCTGTTCGTCTTCGGCGAGATGTCGGCGCTCCGCCCGCTCGATGAGCTTCTTGCCGACGAAGACGAGCACGAGGAAGACCACGAGGATGCCGACGAAGATGTACCCCGCGTAATGAAGGCGATCCGCGAGCTCGCGATAGGTTCCCGCGGCGGTCGCCGCCACCGAGATGTACAGCGATGCCCAGATGACGCACGCCGGGGTGGTCCAGGCGAGAAATCTCCGGTAGCTGTAGCCGCTCATCCCCACCGTGAGCGGCACGAGCGAGTGCAGCACGGGCAGGAACCGCGACAGGAAGATCGCCAGGCCGCCGCGGCGCCGGAGATAGCGGTCGGCGCGGTCCCAGTTGCGCTCGCCCAGCTTGCGGCCGAGTCGCGACGCGCGGATGCGAGGACCGAAGTAGCGTCCGAGCCAGAACCCGAAACTCTCGCCCAGCAGCGCGCCCAGCACCACGGCTGCGGCGAGCACCACGCCTTCGAGCGGCGACCCGACGGCCGTCCCCGCCACGATGACCATCGTGTCGCCGGGAACGATGAGACCCACCAGCACGCTCGTCTCGAGCATGACCGCGATACCGGCGATGACGGTGCGCAGCACGGGGTCGACGTTCTGGACGACGTCGAGCAGCCACGTGAGGATCTCGTTCACCCCCGTCAGCCTAGAGCCGTCACGCACCCCTAGCCTGGGAGCGTGCCGCACTCCGCCCCCTCGTTCACCCGCGCCGCGTGGGTCGATCCCGAGGCGGCGTTCCTGCACCTGTTCGCCGACGCTCCGGGAGCCTTCTGGCTCGATGCGGGGCCCGCCGCCACCGCCGGGTGGAGCTGGATGGGCACGGGGCACCTCGACGCGTCGTCCCGCCCGATGCAGCAGGATGCCGCGGCATCCGGTGCCCGTGGAGGCGAAGGCGGTCCGTTCCGCGGCGGATGGGTCGGCTGGCGTACGTACGAGGGCGAGGGGTCGTGGCTGCGCGTCGACGCGATGCTCGCCTTCGACCACGCGTCGCGGCAGGCGTACGCCATCGGCGACCCGGCCCTCGCCGAGCGCATCGCCGACGCCCCCGCGCCCCGGGACGTCGCCCCCGCCGACGACCGCGGCGTGGCATCCGCCCGCGTCACCCCCGAACGCTACGCCGAGCTCATCGCCGCGTGCCGCGACCGCATCCGCGAGGGCGACGCGTACCAGCTGTGCCTCACCACGCGCTTCACCGTCGCCGGGCCCACGGATGCGCTGGCGGTGTTCCGGCGGCTCCGCCGGGCGTCGACCTCGCACCACGCCGGCTTCGTGCGCATCGCGGAGACGACGTTGGTGAGCGCATCGCCCGAGCGCTTCCTCGAGGTGCGCGGCGGTGCCGTGCACACGCACCCGATCAAGGGCACCCGCCCTCGTGCGGCCGATCCGGCGCGCGATGCGGCCCTCGCCGACGACCTGCGGACGGATGCGAAGGAGCGGGCCGAGAACGTCATGATCGTCGACCTGATGCGCAACGACCTCTCTCGCGTGTGCGAGCCGTCGACGGTGGGCGTCGACCGGCTGCTCGAGGTCGAGAGCTACCCGCACGTGCACCAGCTCGTCAGCGAGGTGTCGGGTCGGCTGACGGCCGGCACGACGATCGGCGCGCTGCTCGACGCGACCTTCCCGGCCGGCAGCATGACCGGCGCGCCGAAGGAGTCGGCGATGCACATCCTCGCCGATCTCGAGGCCGCCCCGCGGGGTCTGTACTCGGGGGCGTTCGGGTGGATCGGCGACGACGGGGCGGCGGATCTCGCCATGGTGATCCGCAGCATCGTCGCGCAACCGGATGCCGCCTGGGTCGGCGCCGGGGGAGGGATCACGTGGCGGTCGGCCGCGGCATCCGAGGTCGCCGAGGTCGGCATCAAGGCGCGCGCCCCGCTCGCGGCCCTCGGGGCCGTGGTGCCGCCCGGGTGGTGACGCGCGGTTCCGATAGCCTGGACGCTGGCCTCGCGGCCTCCCGACTCACACGATTGGCTTTTCCGTGTCTCAGAACTCCGCACCCGACGCCCGCGACGGTGGCTTCGACACCCACGCCATCCAGGCGAAGTGGCAGCAGGCGTGGGCCGAGAAAGACCCGTTCCGCGCCGGCGGCGACGACGATACCCGCCCCCGCAAGTACGTGCTCGCGATGTTCCCGTACCCCTCGGGCGACCTGCACATGGGCCACGCCGAGAACTACCTCTACAGTGACATCGTGGCGCGCTTCTGGCGCCACCGCGGCTACAACGTCCTGAACCCCATCGGGTGGGACTCGTTCGGTTTGCCCGCCGAGAACGCCGCCATCAAGCGCGGCGCCGACCCCGTCGAGTGGACCTACGCCAACATCGCCCAGCAGAAGGCGAGCCTGAAGGACTACGGCGTCTCGTTCGACTGGAGCCGCGTGCTGCACACCAGCGACCCCGAGTACTACCGCTGGAACCAGTGGCTGTTCCAGAAGCTGTACGAGAAGGGCCTGGCGTACCGCAAGGACGCGCTGGTCAACTGGGACCCGGTCGACCAGACCGTGCTCGCCAACGAGCAGGTGCTGCCCGACGGCACGTCCGAGCGCAGCGGTGCCGTCGTGGTGAAGAAGAAGCTGACGCAGTGGTTCCTGCGCATCACCGACTACGCCGACCGCCTGCTCGACGACCTCAACCAGCTCGAGGGCTTCTGGCCGAGCAAGGTCATCCAGATGCAGCGCAACTGGATCGGCCGCTCGGTCGGCGCCGACATCGAGTTCGAGATCGAGGGCCGCGACGAGAAGATCACGGTCTTCTCCACGCGCCCCGACACGCTGCACGGCGCGACGTTCTTCGTCGTGGCGCCCGAGTCCGACCTCGCGGCCGAGCTGGCGGCATCCGCTGATCAGGGCGTGCGCGAGACGTTCGAGGCGTACCTCGCGCAGGTGCAGCGCGCGACCGACATCGAGCGTCAGGCGACCGACCGTCCCAAGACGGGCGTGTTCCTCGGCCACTACGCGATCAACCCGATCAACGGCGAGAAGCTGCCGATCTGGGCCGCCGACTACGTGCTGGCCGACTACGGTCACGGCGCCGTCATGGCCGTGCCCGCGCACGACCAGCGCGACCTCGACTTCGCCCGCGCGTTCGACCTGCCCGTGAAGGTGGTCGTCGACACGAACGCCCCCGTCACGGGTGCGATCCCGGTCATCGAGCTGGATGACGACGGTGTGCCGATCGACCCGTTCGGCGACATCGACGATCTCGACCCGGTCAAGACCGGCATCGCCCTGACCGGCGACGGCCGCATGATGAACTCGGGCTCGCTGAACGGACTGTCCAAGCGTCACGCGATCGCCCGCATGATCGAGGAGCTCGAGGCCAAGGGCGTCGGCCGTGCGGCCAAGACCTACCGCCTGCGCGACTGGCTGATCTCGCGCCAGCGCTACTGGGGAACGCCGATTCCGATGCTGCACGGCGAAGACGGGTCGATCACGCCCGTGCCGGCCGACCAGCTGCCGGTCGTGCTGCCCTCTGTCGAGGGTCTCGACCTGAAGCCCAAGGGCACCTCGCCGCTGGGAGCTGCGACCGAGTGGGTGCAGGTCGCCGACCCCGAGACGGGTCAGACGCTGCTGCGCGACCCCGACACGATGGACACCTTCGTCGACAGCTCGTGGTACTACCTGCGCTTCCTGTCGCCGAACAGCGAGACCGAGGCGTTCTCGGGTCGCGAGGCGGCGAAGTGGGGTCCGGTCGACTTCTACATCGGCGGTGTGGAGCACGCGATCCTGCACCTGCTGTACGCGCGCTTCATCACGAAGGCGCTGTTCGACATGGGGCTGGTTGAGTTCACCGAGCCGTTCTCGAGCCTCATCAACCAGGGCATGGTCATCCTCGACGGCGCCAAGATGTCGAAGAGCAAGGGCAACCTCGTGCTGTTCCAGGAGGAGCTCGACGCCCACGGCGCCGACGCGCTGCGCGTGGCCCTCGCCTTCGCCGGCCCGGTGGAGGACGACAAGGACTGGAACGACGTCTCCACGACCGGTGCGGCGAAGTTCCTCGCCCGCGCCCTGCGCATCGCGCACGACGTCGACAGCGAGACCGACGTCGTGTGGGCCGAGGGCGACAAGGCGCTCCGCCGCGCGACGCACCGCCTGCTGGCCGAGGCGCCGAACCTCGTCGAGCAGACGAAGTTCAACGTCGTCGTCGCGCGCCTGATGGAGCTGGTCAACGTCACCCGCAAGACCATCGACGGCGCGGCCGGCGCGAGCGACCCCGCCGTGCGCGAGGCCGCCGAGGTCATCGCGATGACCCTCGACCTGTTCGCGCCGCACACGGCCGAAGAGATGTGGCAGACGCTCGGCTACGACGGCTTCGTGGGTCTTGCGACCTGGCGTCAGGCCGACCCGACTCTGCTCGTCGAAGACAACGTCGTGGCCGTCGTGCAGATCGACGGCAAGGTGCGCGGCACCCTCGAGGTCTCGGCCAAGATCGGCGCCGACGAGCTCGAGAAGCTCGCCCGGGCCGACGAGAAGGTGCGCCGAGCGCTGGGCGACCGCGAGATCGTCCGCGCGGTCGTGCGCCCGCCGAAGGTGGTCAGCTTCTCGACGAAGTAAGCGTCGACGACCGGATGCCACGTCGGCCGGCTCTCTGCGGAGGGTCGGGGGCGTGGCATCCGTCGTTCGTCACGGTGCTGCGGAGGTGCGCGTAGACCTCGCGAGCCCGGTCATCGACGAGGGGATGCCGGGAGTTTTCGGACATCAGGCTGGGCGCGGCTCCTCCCCGCGTCTCGGATCCTTCGGCGCGTCCACGGATCGGACGGTGTCGACGACGGCGCACGCGCACGACTGTCTAGCTTCGTGCCGTGACCGAGACACCCCCGACCGACGGAGCCAGCGACCGCCTGCCGCCGCGCACGCGGCTCGGCATCGGCGCGGTCATCGTGCTGGTGCTGCTGGCGTTCGCGGTGACGATCGGCATCGGAATGCTGCGCGGCGCGACGGGGACGCAGGTCGTCGAGCCCGTGTCGACGGCATCGTCTGAACCGCTCCTGCCCGCCGAGGCCGGCCTGTTCGTCCACGTCGCGGGGGCCGTGCGCGCGGCGGGGCTGTACCGCCTTGATGCGGGCGACCGGGTGGCCGACGCGATCGCGCGGGCGGGCGGCTTCGCCGATGACGCGGCCCGTGATGCCGTGAATCTCGCGCGACAGGTGGCCGACGGCGAGCAGATCGTCGTACCGGTGGTCGGGGCGGAGCCGTCCGGCAACGCGCAGGGCGGTGCCGCCGGCGACGGGTTGATCGACCTGAACACGGCGACCCGCGAAGAGCTCGACACGCTTCCCCGTGTCGGTCCCGCGATGGCCGACCGCATCATCGAGTGGCGCGAGACGAACGGCCGTTTCACCAGCGTCGACGACCTGCAGTCCGTGCCCGGATTCGGCGAGAAGATGCTGGCGGCTCTCCGCGACCTGGTGCGGGTGTGAAGGCGCTGCGGCGCCGGGCGCTGCGGCCGGTCTCCGTCGCGGCGGCGACGTGGGTCGGCGCGGGCGTGGCGACGTCGATCCCGGATGCCATCCTCCTCGCCGTCTCATGCGGCCTCCTGTCCTGCCTGGCCACCGTCGTCCTGGTGCGGTGGCGGCATCCGGCGATCGCCGTCGCCGCTGTCGCGCTGGCCTGCGCCGCCGCCACGGCGGGCACGGTGGCATCCCTCGCTCCCGTCCGGTCGCAGATCGCCGCGCTGCAGGCCGACGGTGGTCGGCACCTCGAGCTCGACGTGACGGTCACCGGGCGCATCGACGGCTCGGCAGACGGGGGAGCGTGGTTCGATGCGGTGGCCTCGACGGTGCGCGCGGGCGATGCGACCGTGGCCGGCGCCATCCCCGCCCGCGTGCTCGTCGACGCCGACGGCAGAGCCGCGCTGACGCGGGCGAGCATGGGAAGCGTCGTGGCGCTGTCGGGCCGAGCGATCCCCGCCGACCCGGGGGAGCGGGCGGCGCTGATCGTCCGCGCGGGCGACATCGACTCGGCCACCGAACCGGGCGGCGTCTGGGCGTGGTTCGAGAACTTGCGCGACGCACTCGTCGCCTCGACGACAGGTCTGCCGCAGCCGGGCGCGGGGCTCGTACCGGGACTCGCCGTCGGCGATACGTCGAGTCTCGACCCGGCGACCGAAGCCGCGATGAACGCCTCGTCGCTGTCTCATCTGACGGCCGTCTCGGGTGCCAACTGCGCGATCGTCGTCGGCGCGGCCTTCGCCCTTCTCGCGCTGTGCGGGGCCTCGCGGGGGCTCCGCGTCGTCGGAGCGTTCGTCGTGCTCGCCGCCTTCGTCGCCCTCGTCACACCAGAACCCAGCGTCGTGCGAGCGGCGGCCATGGCATCGGTCGCGATGCTCGCGCTGGCGCTGGGCCGCCCCGCCGTGGGCATCGCGGTGCTGTCGCTCGCGGTCACCGTGCTGCTGGTGCTCGATCCGTGGCTGGCGCGCTCCCTGGGCTTCGCGCTCTCGGCCGCGGCGACGGCTGCTTTGCTCCTGCTCGCGCGCCCGTTGGCCGGCGGACTCGAGCGATGGATGCCACGCGCCCTCGCCCTGGCCATTGCGGTGCCGACGTCGGCGCAGCTGGTCTGCGGGCCGCTCGTCGTGCTGATCGATCCGCACGTGCCGCTGCTCGGTATCGCCGCCAATATCGTCGCCGACCCGGCGGCGGCTCCGGCCACCATCGCCGGAGCCCTCGCCTGCATCGCGCCGTTCCCCTGGCTGCGCGACGGGCTGACGGCGCTGGCGTGGGTACCGGCGGCGTGGATCGCCGCGGTGGCGCACACGAGCGCATCGGTGGGCGCGCAGAACCTCCCCTGGCCCGACGGACTGACGGGCGCAGCGATGCTCGCGCTCGTCGGGGCGGCGATCTCTCTCGTCGTGGTGCGGCCTCGGAGTGCGCCCCGCCTCGTCGGCGTGGCCACCGTGGCGATGGCCGTCGTGGCGGGACTCGTGCTGGGCAGCACCGCCGTGCGCACGGTCGCGGGGCCGCTGACCGTGCCATCGGCCTGGCAGGTGGCGATGTGCGACGTCGGGCAAGGCGACGCGACCCTGTGGCGCTCCGGGACCGCCGTCGCCCTGGTCGACACGGGTCCCGAGCCCGAGGCTCTCGCACGCTGTCTGACGCAGTTCGGCATCGAGCGACTCGACCTGCTCGTTCTGACGCATTTCGATCTCGACCACGTCGGAGGCTCGCCCGCCGTCATCGGGCACGCGGCCCTTGTCGTGCACGGTCCCATCGACGGCGTTGCCGACCAGCGGTTGCTCGATCGCTTCGAGGCCGCGGGCGCCCGGCTGCAGGAAGCGACGACCGGCACGAGCGGAACGCTCGGCGCGACCCGCTGGCAGGCTCTCGGGCCGCCTCCCCGTGCCGCGCCCGGCAACGACGCGAGCGTCGCGATCGACGTCGCCGGTGTGGGCTTCCCCCGCACCGTGCTGCTCGGAGACCTCGGCGAACGGTCGCAAGCGGCGTTGCGCGCGCGCGTCGACGTCCCCCGCGTGCAGGTCGTCAAGGTGTCGCACCACGGCAGCGCGGATCAGGATGCCGGACTGTACCGGGCGCTGCATCCCGCCGTCGGTCTGATCGGCGTCGGCGCCGACAACACCTACGGTCACCCGACGGCGAAACTGCTCTCGATGCTGACCGCGCTCGGTGCGACGGTCGGGCGAACCGATCAGGACGGGGCGCTGGCCCTGTGGATCGACGCCGACGGCGGCCTCACGTTCTGGCGGGAACGGGCGACGACGGCGTCGTGGCTCGGCGCGTCGACCGCGTCTACCGCGTCGCCCGCTCGGGACCCTCCGAGACGGGATGTCGGAGCCGGTCGGTAGGCTGGGGGAGTGACTCCGGCTCCTCGACGCGCAGCCCCCGCGAAGGCGAAGTCGGCCATCCCGCAGGTGTCGTGGCGCAGCCCCCAGCCGGCGCCGATCGTGCTCGTCTCGGGTCCCGAAGAGGTCTGCGCCGAGCGCGCGACGGCCGGCATCCGGGCCATGCTGAAGAGCGAAGACCCGAGCCTCGAGGTCACCGACATCCGCGCCGATGACTACGCCGCCGGCACCCTGCTGAGCGTCACCTCGCCGTCGCTGTTCGGCGAGCCCCGGCTCGTCCGTGTAACCGGGGTCGAGAAGTGCAGCGACACCTTCCTCACCGAGGCTGTGTCGTACCTGGCCCACCCGCAAGACGGCGCGACCGTGGTGCTCCGGCACACCGGGGCGAGCGTGCGCGGCAAGAAGCTGCTCGACGGCATCCGATCCGGCCAGGGCGGCGGGATCGAGATCGCGTGCCCCGCCGTCAAGCGCGATTCCGACCGGTTCGACTTCGCCGTCGGGGAGTTCAAGGCGGCGCACAAGCGCATCGCCCCCGTCGCCCTGCGCTCGCTCGTCTCCGCCTTCGCCGACGACCTCACCGAGCTCGCCGCCGCCTGCCAGCAGCTCATCGCCGACGTACCCGGCGACATCGACGAGCGCACGGTCGAGCGCTACTACGGCGGCCGCGTCGAGACCTCCGCCTTCACCGTGGCCGACACCGCCATCGCCGGTCAGTACGGGCCCGCGCTGCTCGCGCTGCGGCACGCCCTGGCATCCGGAGCCGACCCCGTGCCCCTCGTCGCCGCCGTCGCCATGAAGCTGCGCACGATGGCGCGCGTCGCCGGCACCCGTGAGTCGTCGTCGATGCTCGCCCAGCGGCTGGGCATGAAGGACTGGCAGGTCGACCGGGCTCGCCGCGACCTCGTCGGGTGGACCGGCAACACGCTCGGCATGGCCATCCACGCCACCGCCCGCGCCGACGCCGAGGTCAAGGGCGCATCGCGCGACCCCGTGTTCGCCCTCGAACGCATGATCACGATCATCGCCACCCGCGCGCCCTACGGCGACTGATCCGCCGGGCCGACCCCGGCTCGACGGCCGCGGGTGCACGGCATCCCGCCATCGCACCGGATGCACGGGAGCCCCCTCAGGCGGTCGCGTGCAGCCACCGGTCGAGCACGCCACACAGACGACGCCACGCCGACTGCGTGCGCACCGTCAGACCGTTGCGTGCAGCCACCGGTCGAGCGCGTCACACCGACGACGCCACGCCCGCTGCGTGCGCACCCTCAGGCCGTCGCGTCCAGCCGCCGGTCGAGCGCGTCGAACAGCAGACGGCGCCACGCCAGCGACGACCACCCGTGATCGGCACCGTCGACGAGGGTCATCGTGCCGCCGGGCATCGCATCGGCGTACCGCTGCCCGTACGAGAAGGGCACCACCTCGTCGGCCGAGCCGTGCATCACGTCAACAGGCCCCGTGTACGCGGCGACCGGTCCATAGACGTCGAGGCCATCGCGCACGTCTTCGACGAGCGCCGGGCCCACCGCCATGCCCCCGAGATCGACGAAGCCGCGCTCCCGCATCGCCGAAAGCGGCTCGCCCATGACGCGGTCGTGCACGGTGATGTCGTCGACCACCACTCCCGCCGGCGACCACAGCGTCACCGATGCCACTCGATCAGGCTCCCGCGCCGCGGCGAGGGCCGATTCCACCCCGCCGAGGCTGTGAGCGACCACGTGCACACGTCCGTCACCCGCGGTCTCGCGGATCATCGCGACGACCTGGTCGACCTCGTCGCGCACGGTGATCTCGAAGAAGTCGCCGTCGCTCACCCCCTGCCCGAGACGATCGTAGGATCGCGCCACGGCGCCCCGCGACACGAGGTGCCGCGCTGCCTGCACGAAAAGCTGCGTCGAACCCGCCGATGTGCTGCTGAAGCCATGGACGAAAAGCACCCGAGGTGCGTCCACGGCGGGCGCCCCGTCATCCCACTGCCAGCCGCGCAGCGTCAGCCCGCGGTGCTCGAGTATCAGGGCTGTGACGCGGGGATCGACGCCCGGTCGCACGGCGGTCAGGTCTGCGGATGTTGTCGGCATCGCTCGATTGTCGCCGGTCACCCGACGTCAGACGGCCGGAGACGGCCCACCTGGCCGGTGAGCGTAGAATGCGCGCTCGATGGCGCCGGCTCCGGCGGGGAAGCGCCTCCGAAACGACGAAGCCCGCCCCGCCGAAGCGGGACGGGCTGTCGAAGAAGTCGGGCGGCTCAGAGAGCGGCGACCGCCTTCGCGATGGCCGACTTGCGGTTCGCGGCCTGGTTCTGGTGGATGACACCCTTGCTCACGGCCTTGTCGAGCTTGCGGGTCGCCGACAGGAGGGCCTTCTCGGCAGCCTCCTTGTCACCGGCCAGGATGGCCTCGCGGGTGCGACGCACGTGCGTCTTCAGCTCGCTCTTGACGGCCTTGTTGCGCTCGTGCGCCTTCTCGTTGGTCTTGTTGCGCTTGATCTGCGACTTGATGTTCGCCACGTCGACGGTCTTTCGTTTGAAATGGGTGTTGGAAGTGCCGGGCGAGCGGTAGAGGGACGCCGCACCGGCGATCGTGGAGGTCGGGAAAAACCCCACACGCAAGCCAAGAGCCGAGTCTATCAGCAACACGCCTCCACCGTGGTGAGCGCCACGTTCAGCACCGCGTTGAACACCCTGGGCCGCATTGCGGTCACGAGATGGGTGGTGCGGGGCACAACGACGAGCTCCGCATGACGGGCCACAGACAAGAACAGCTTCTCGTTCATACGCAGCTGATCCCACTGGCCGTTGACGAACCACAGCGGGATCTCGATCCGTCGAAGGGATGCCAGCAGGTCGAGCATTGAGAGCGAGGCGAGCGCCGTGTCCTGCGCGTCGAAGGCGTACCCGCCGGCTCCGAAGTCCGGACGCGTCTCCGGCGGCAGCGTGCGATCGAGCACGCGATTGGTCAGCCCGAGACCGCGGTCGGGGAGGCTGTCGAAGCGCCGCGTGAAGAACCGGTAGGCCGCGAGTCCCGCGCCGCGCGGGATCGACGTGCACGACGCCGCGACGAGGGCGGCGACCGGCGGCGCTTCCTCCCGCCCGACGTACTCGATGCACAACAGCCCGCCCATCGAGTGCCCCACCAGCAGCACGGGGCCGCGGGTGGCGGCATCCCGAACCGCCCGATCGATGGTCTCGAACGCCTCGTCGAGGGTGAACGGCTCACCCCGGCGCGTGCCGTGACCGGGCAGGTCGACGGCGACCGCCGTCGTGCCCCGCTCTGCGAGGTATACGAGCTGCGCTCGCCACATCGTTGCCGACGTGCGGATGCCGTGCACGAGCACGACCTGGACCGCCATGGCATCCACCCTACGAGCGCAGCATCCCCCTGGACCCGGCACTCCGGCGCTCCGACGCTCCGACGCTCCGACGCTCCGACGCTCCGACGACATCACGTGCATTCGGCGAGATCGCACGAATTGACGTGTGGTCTCGTCCAGATCACGTGATCTCGCGCCCAATGAGTCGCGTGCGGGACGCGGGATGCCACCTGCCTGGGCATCCGGGGACGGCGATGTCGGCGGGCCACCGTAGAATCGACGGAACATGTCACCGCGCGCCCTGAAGCCCCTCGAGCCGTCTGCCACTCCGCCGGAGCAGATCCGCAACTTCTGCATCATCGCTCACATCGACCACGGCAAGTCGACGTTGGCCGACCGCATGCTGCAGATCACCGGCGTCGTCGCCGACCGCGACATGCGCGCGCAATATCTCGACCGCATGGACATCGAGCGCGAGCGCGGCATCACGATCAAGTCGCAGGCGGTGCGGATGCCGTGGTCCACCGCCGACGGCACGTTCGCCCTCAACATGATCGACACGCCCGGCCACGTCGACTTCACCTACGAGGTCAGCCGATCGCTCGCCGCGTGCGAGGGCGCGATCCTGCTCGTCGACGCGGCCCAGGGTATCGAGGCGCAGACGCTGGCCAACCTCTACCTCGCGCTCGAGAACGATCTGACGATCATCCCCGTGCTCAACAAGATCGACCTGCCCGCGGCCGACCCCGAGAAGTACGCTGCCGAGCTCGCCGGCCTCATCGGGGGAGACCCCGCCGACGTGCTGCGCGTCAGCGGCAAGACGGGCATGGGCGTCGAAGAACTGCTCGACCTCATCGTCGACAAGATCCCCGCCCCCGTCGGCACGGCCGACGCCCCGGCGCGCGCGATGATCTTCGATTCCGTCTACGACGCCTACCGCGGCGTCGTCACGTACGTCCGCATGGTCGACGGCTCCCTGTCGCCGCGCGAGCGCATTCAGATGATGTCCACGACCGCGACGCACGAGCTGCTCGAGATCGGCGTCTCGAGCCCCGAGCCGATCCCCACCAGGGGTCTCGGCGTCGGCGAGGTGGGCTACCTCATCACGGGCGTGAAAGACGTGCGCCAGTCCAAGGTCGGTGACACCATCACCAACCAGCGCAAGCCCGCCACCGAGGCCCTCGCCGGGTACACCGACCCGAAGCCCATGGTCTTCTCGGGCATCTACCCGATCGACGGCAGCGACTACGCCGAACTGCGCGAAGCGCTCGATAAGCTCAAGCTGTCCGACGCGTCGCTCCAGTACGAGCCCGAGACCTCCGTCGCGCTCGGCTTCGGCTTCCGCGCCGGCTTCCTCGGCCTGCTGCACCTCGAGATCATCACCGAGCGGCTCTCGCGCGAGTTCGGACTCGACCTCATCACCACCGCCCCGTCGGTGACGTACGAGGTCACCACCGACACCGGCGAGACCGTGTCGGTCACGAACCCCAGCGAATACCCCGACGGGCGCGTGGCCTCGGTGTCGGAGCCGATCGTCAAGGTCGGCATCCTGCTCCCGAAGGACTACGTCGGCACGGTCATGGAGCTCTGCCAGTCGCGCCGCGGCACCCTGCTCGGCATGGAGTACCTCAGCGAAGACCGCGTCGAGCTGCGCTACCACATGCCCCTCGGTGAGATCGTGTTCGACTTCTTCGACCACCTCAAGAGCCGCACCCAGGGCTACGCGAGCCTCGACTACGAACCGGCCGGATCGCAGACCGCCGACCTCGTCAAGGTCGACATCCTGCTGCAGGGCGAGAAGGTCGACGCGTTCAGCTCGATCGTGCACCGCGAGAAGGCCTACGCGTACGGCACGCTCATGGCCGAGCGCCTGCGCAAGCTCATCCCGCGCCAGCAGTTCGAGGTGCCCATCCAGGCCGCGATCGGCGCCCGCATCATCGCGCGCGAGACCATCCGCGCGATCCGTAAAGACGTGCTCGCCAAGTGCTACGGCGGTGACATCACCCGCAAGCGCAAACTGCTCGAGAAGCAGAAAGAGGGCAAGAAGCGCATGAAGATGGTGGGTCGCGTCGAAGTGCCGCAAGAGGCCTTCATCGCGGCGCTGTCGGGCGACGTCGAAGCCAAGAAGTAACGCACGACAACCGAGAGGGGTGGATCATGCGACGGCAGAACTTCACCGATGACACGGTCGACTACGCGGCAGTCGGTGCGACTCAGGCGCCCGATCTGATGCAGTATCCGCCGGAGCACTCCGTGCCCGCCGAAGACGCCTGGCGTATCGGCAGCGGCGAGGAACGCTTCGCCGCGGCCGGCGAGCTGCTGCTGTCGTGGGCGCCGCTGCGCGTCGAGGAGCTCAGCATCACCGACGTGCGGCCGGCCTCCGGAGAGGGCTACGCCGGCGTCGGCTTCGACGCCGAGGGCGCACCCGTCGCCCCGAGCCGCCTCGAGGCCGAACAGCGCTTCGCCGCCGACGGCACCCCGTTCGTGAGCCCCGGCACGGGCGTCCGACTGCACGGCAAGGTCGACGGTCACCGCGCCGACGCCGAGCTGCGGGTCATCTCCGTCTTCGAGGAGCCCCGCCGCGTGGGCTTCATCCTCGGGACCGTCGGTCACTCCATCGTCAGCGGCGAAGAGCTGTTCTCGCTCGAATGGCGCGACAACGACGAGGTCTGGTTCGTCGTGCGCGCGTTCGATCGTCCGACCGCGCCCACCTACAAGCTCTTCACCAGCCGCGTGCGCCGCCGCCGCAAGGCGCTGTTCGCGCGGTATCTGCGCGCGATCTCGCCGCTGTACACGTCCTGATGGGCGGTCCCCTTCCGCTCGGAGACCCCGCTCCCGCCGACGGTCGCCTCCCCGGCGACCTGCCGATCGACAACGCCACCGATTTCGGCGTCTACCTGCACGTCCCGTTCTGCCGGGTGCGATGCGGCTACTGCGACTTCAACACCTACACCGCGAGCGAGCTCCGCGGCGCGCGGCAAGATGACTTCGCCGACACGCTCGTCGCCGAGGTGCGCCTGGCAGGTGCGGTCATGGGTGTCGCGGGCGGCCGGCGCACGGCATCCACCGTCTTCTTCGGGGGTGGGACGCCGACGCTGCTCCCGGCCGGTGATCTGGCTCGCATGCTGGATGCCGTGCGTGCCGAGTTCGGCATCGCCGACGGCGCCGAAGTCACGGTCGAGGCCAACCCCGACACCGTCGACGACGCCGTCATGGCGACCCTCGCCGCAGCCGGCGTGACCCGTGTGTCGATCGGCATGCAGTCGGCCCGGCCGCACGTGCTCGCCGCTCTGGATCGCACGCACGACCCCGCCAACGTTGCGACCGCCGTCGCCGCCGCGCGCCGCGCAGGCCTCGACGTGTCGCTCGACCTCATCTACGGCGCACCGGGGGAGTCGCTCGGCGACTGGCGCGCGTCACTCGAGGCGGCGATCGTGCTCGAGCCGGATCACATCTCGGCGTACGCGCTCATCGTCGAAGACGGCACGAAGCTCGCCCGGCAGATCCGCTCGGGTGTCGTGGCGCAGCCCTCCGACGACCTGCAGGCCGACATGTACGAGCTGGCCGACGATCTGCTCGCCGCCGCCGGGTACGACTGGTACGAAGTGTCGAACTGGTCGCGGGGCGTGACCCACCGCTCGCGACACAACCTCGCCTACTGGCGCGGAACCGACTGGTGGGGCTTCGGGCCCGGCGCGCACAGCCATGTGGCCGGCCTGCGCTGGTGGAACGTCAAGCACCCCGCCGCCTACGCGCAGCGACTCGCCGCCGGCGAATCACCCGCCGCCGCCCGCGAACGGCCCGACGAGACGGCCCGGCGCCTCGAGTCGGTGCTGCTGCGGAGCCGCATCCGCGAGGGCCTGGCGGTATCCGAGATTCAGGGCGCAGGGCGCAAGGCCGTGGCATCCCTCATCGCCGACGGACTCGTCGAGGGGGCGGATGCCGTGCGCGGGCGCATCGTGCTCACGCGCCGAGGACGCCTCTTGGCGGATGCCGTGGTGCGGGCGCTGACAGAGTAGGGCGGTCGCCCGGAGCGGTCGCGTCGGCGTCGCAGTCGCCCGGTGCGATCGCGTCGGGGCCGCGGTCTCCCGCGGATCGCCGAGAAACGGCATCGCGCGGACGAAACGCTGTGTCGCGCCGTTTCCTCGGCGGCGGAGCGTTTCTCACGAAGCCCTCGCCCTCCGGTCGCCGCACCCGAGCTCGCGCCCGTCGAAGCGTTTCCCGCGACGTCGCGCGGCCGTCGCGCAGCATCCCGAGGCCGGAGCGGCCGTTCGAGGATCTGCCGGCGGCGGGACGCGCAGATCGATGCCGAGAAACGCGATCGCCCGGCAGAAACGCCGCGTCGCGCCGTTTCCTCCACGGCGAGGCGTTTGTCGCGGAAGCGCCGCGCCCGTCGAAGCGTTTCTCGTGACCGCGCGCGCCCGACGGAGCGTTTGTCGCTACCGCGCGCGCCCGCCGCGCGGCATCCCCAAGTCGACGTGACCGCGCGCGCAGTCGCCGACGGCGGGATGGGGACCGGGATGCCGAGAAACGCGATCGCCCGAGAGAAACGCCGCGTCGCGCCGTTTCCTCCACGACGAGGCGTTTCTCGCGGAGGCGTCGCGACCGGCGGAGCGTTTGTCGCGACCGCGCGCGCCCCGCGCGCCGCATCCTCGACTCGACGTGACCGCGCGCGCAGTCGCCGACGGCGGGATGGGGACCGGGATGCCGAGAAACGCGATCGCCCGGCAGAAACGCCGCGTCGCGCCGTTTCCTCTACGACGAGGCGTTTCTCGCGGAGGCGCCGCGACCGGCGAGGCGTTTCTCGCGAAAGCGCCGCAACCGGCGGAGCGTTTCTCGGAAGACCGCCGCGCCCGGCGGAGCGTTTCTCGCGGAAGCGCCGCGCCCGGCGGAGCGTTCCTCCCGAGAGCAGCACGCCGCGCTGCGCCGCTGAGGGGGGCGGAAGACGCGCAGCGAGCCCCCGACGCGGTGTCGCACCCATCGCGTAGAATTGGCACTCAGTCGAGCCGAGTGCCAAACGGGAGGAGCAGCGCATGGTGTCGGAACGCGGCCTTCAGGTGCTCCGCGCAATCGTGCAGGACTACGTCGACACGCGCGAGCCCGTCGGCAGCAAGGCCATCGTCGACCGTCACGCGTTCGGTGTGTCAGCCGCGACGATCCGCAACGACATGGCGCTGCTCGAAGACGAGGAGCTCATCGTCGCCCCGCACACCTCGTCGGGGCGCGTACCCACCGACAAGGGCTACCGCGTCTTCGTCGACCATCTCGCCGAGCTGCGCCCGCTCTCCAGCGCGCAGCGCAGCGCCATCACCTCGTTCCTCGACGAAGCGGGCGATCTCGACGACCTCCTGGCCCGCACCGTGCGCGCGCTCACGCAACTGACCGGCCAGGTCGCGATCGTGCAGTACCCCTCTTTCGCACGCGCCAACCTCACGCACGTCGAGCTGGTCGCCCTCGGCGGGCCCCGTGTGCTCGTCATCCTGGTCACCGACACCGGCCGGGTCTCGCAGCGCATCGCCCTCGTGCCCGCCGAGCCGACCGAAGCCGACATCATCCAACTCCGTGCCCGCGTGGGCGCCGTGCTGGTGGGGCGCAGCGTCGCCGACTGCGTCCAGCGGGTGGCCGACGCGGTCGCCGCCGGACCGCGCCCGGGCGTCGCCCTCGACGCCATCGCCGACGCGGTGCTGCGCATCGTGGGCGAGGAGCTCGAAGAGTTCCGTCAAGACCGCCTCGTCATGGCGGGCGCGGCCACGCTCGCCAAGCGCGAGCAAGACTTCCGCGGCAGCATCTACCCTCTGCTCGAGGCCATCGAAGAGCAGGTGACCCTGCTGCGACTGATGAGCGAGATGGTGGCCGACGACAAGGGACTGTCGGCAAGCATCGGCCGGGAGAACGAGCCGTTCGGTCTGGTCGAGGCCTCCGTGCTCGCCAGCCGGTACGACGGCTCGACCGGCGGCGCCCGAGTGGGCCTGCTCGGACCGATGCGCATGGACTACTCCTCGAACCTCGCGGCGGTCCGTGCCGTCGCGCACTATCTGACCCGCATGCTCGAAGACGACGACAGCGCGCGCTGACGAGCATCCCACCCGAACGACCCCGCGCGAGCGGGCAGGAAGGCGATTGTGGCTGACCACTACGAGGTCCTGGGCGTCGAACGCGACGCCAGCCCCGAAGACATCAAGAAGGCGTATCGACGCCTGGCACGCCAACTGCACCCCGACGTGAACCCCGGCGACGATGCGTCGGAGCGATTCAAGCTCGTCACGCACGCCTACGACGTGCTCAGCGACCCCGAGCAGCGCCGCCGTTACGACATGGGTGGCGATCAGGGCCCCTTCGGTGGCGGGGGAGCGGGCGGCTTCGGCGGCTTCAGCGACATCTTCGAGACGTTCTTCGGCGGCGCCCAGGGCGGCGGAGGTCGTGGCCCGCGTCCGCGGTCGCGCCGGGAGCGCGGACAGGACGCCCTCGTGCGCGTCACCCTGCAGCTCGGCGATGTCGTGTTCGGCACGCACCGCGACCTCGAGGTCGACACGGCCGTGCTGTGCGAGACGTGCCAGGGCGCGTGCACGCAGCCCGGCACGAGCGAGGTCACGTGCGACATCTGCCACGGCTCCGGTCACGTGCAGCGCTCGGTCCGCAGCCTGCTGGGCAACGTCGTCACCAGCGCCCCCTGCACCGTCTGCCAGGGCCACGGCACGACCATCCCGTACCCCTGTGGCACCTGCCAGGGCCAGGGACGCGTGCGCGCCCGCCGCACCGTGTCGGTCGACATCCCCGCCGGCGTCGAGTCGGGGCTGCGCCTGCAGCTGCCCGGGTCGGGTGAGGTGGGCCCCGCCGGCGGCCCCAACGGCGACCTCTACCTCGAGATCACCGTCGAGGCGCACGACGCCTTCAGCCGCGAAGGAGACGACCTCGTCGCGACCCTCGAGGTCTCGATGCCGGATGCCATCCTCGGCGCCACAACGACCATCCAGTCTCTCGACGGCAGCGTCGACCTCGAGGTGCGTCCGGGCGTGCAGTCCGGCGACGTGCTGACCATCAAGGGCCGCGGCATCACGCCACTGCGCGGCAGTCAGCGCGGCGACCTGAAGGTCGGTGTGCACGTGGTCACACCCACACGCCTCGACCACAAGGAACGCGCCCTCATCGAGGAGTTCGCGAAGCGCACGAAGGCCCCCAAGCCGCGGCTCGCCGAGCACCAGCAGGGCATGTTCAGCAAGTTCCGCGACCGCTTCCGGCACTGACGATGGCGCTGCACTTCGTCACCGACGAGGCGGCATCCGCTCAGCCGGGCGACACCGTGGTGCTCACGGGCGCTGAGGCGCACCACGCCGCGAGCGTACGGCGTGTGCGGGTCGACGAAGCGGTGACGCTCGGCGACGGTCGCGGCGTCTGGCTCGACGGCACGGTGAGCGCGACCAGCCCGAAGCAGGTCGAGGTCGTTGTGACGGCGCGCGACGAACGCCCGGCCCCGTCGCCGCGCTTCGTGCTCGTGCAGGCCCTGGCCAAGGGCGATCGCGACGAGCTCGCGGTGCAAGCCGCGACGGAGCTCGGCGTCGACGCCATCGTGCCGTGGCAGGCCGCGCGCAGCGTCTCGCGGTGGGATGCGAAGGCCGACAAGGGCATCGCCCGCTGGCAGACGATCGCGCGCGAGGCCGCCAAGCAGGCGCACCGCGCGTGGATACCCGAGGTCGGGGGCGTCGCACGAACGGCCGACCTGGTCTCCCTCGCGCAGACCGCGCTGGTGCTCGTGCTGGAGCCCTCGGCATCCACTCGGCTGACGGCTGTCGCGACCGACCCGTCGGACGAGCGCGACGTGGTGCTGATCGTCGGTCCCGAAGGCGGCATCGCGCCCGAGGAGCTGTCGGCGCTGGCCGACGCGGGCGCCCGGCTCGTGCGCCTCGGCGACACGGTGCTGCGCACCTCGACCGCGGGCGCTGCGGCCCTCTCGGTGCTGTCGGCGGCGCACGGGCGCTGGTGACGCGCACGGCTTCACGCGCTGCGGGGCGAGCGGCTCGCGCGGTCGGGGGCGGCGCGACCCGTCGGCGCGTCTGCGGATCGCGGAACGAAGACGTTCCCCGGGTTCGGGGCGGAATCGGCGCCTTGGGGCGGGCGGATCCTGCGCCGAACAGCGAGACCTGCCCCAACCGGCGAGACCCGCCCCAACCGGCGAATCCGCCCCACGCCGAGAGAAGCAGCGCCGCCGCGGCCGACGCCACGGCTCGCATCCTCTCGCCCATGCCTGCCACCGCTCGCCGGCGCGCCCGCCCCGGTGTCGGAGGCCCTCACTAGACTGGATGCCATGAGCGAACCGTCGATCTTCACGCGCATCCTGCAGGGCGAGATCCCCGCCGAGATCGTCGCCGAGACCGAGAACGCCTTCGCGATCCGCGACATCGCACCGCAGGCGCCGGTGCATCTGCTCGTCATCCCCAAGACGTCGCAGTACCGCAACGTCGTCGAGCTGGCCGCGGGCGACCCCGATCTGCTCACCGAGGTCGTGGGCCTTGCAAACGCCGTCGCCGCCGAGCACGCCGACGGCGATTTCCGCCTGATCTTCAACACCGGCGAGGGCGCCGGTCAGACCGTCTTCCATGTGCACGCCCACGTCCTCGCGGGTGGCCTGAACGAAAAGAGCCTGGGTGGCTGATTTCCCCGAAGAGACCGTCTCCGACCGCATCGAGGTCGACGGCGTGGCCATGGTGCAGCTCCTCGGCCCGCAGGACCGTCTGCTGCGCGTCGTCGAGAAAGAGCATCCCGATGTCGACGTGCACGTGCGCGGCAACGAGATCACCCTGTCGGGCGCGCCCGACGCGGTGCGGGCAGCTCGCGGGCTCGTCGACGAGCTGCTGTCGATGAAGCGTTCCGGACAGGGTCTCGACCCGTCCGACGTGTCCAGCTCCAACCGCATGCTGCGCTCCGACGGGGGCCCGCGTCCCTCCGAAGTGATGGGCGAGGCCATCCTCTCGTCGCGCGGCAAGGTGATACGACCGAAGACCGCCGGCCAGAAAGAGTACGTCGACGCGATCGACGAGAACACCATCGTGTTCGGCATCGGTCCCGCCGGTACCGGCAAGACCTACCTCGCCATGGCGAAGGCCGTGCAGGCGCTGCAGCGCAAAGAGGTCAACCGCATCATCCTCACGCGCCCGGCGGTCGAGGCGGGCGAGCGGCTCGGGTTCCTGCCCGGAACCCTCACCGACAAGATCGACCCCTACCTGCGTCCGCTCTACGACGCGCTCAACGAGATGATGGACCCCGACATCGTCCCCAAGCTCATGGCCACGGGCACGATCGAGGTCGCGCCGCTGGCGTACATGCGCGGTCGCACGCTCAACGACTCCTTCGTCGTGCTCGACGAGGCGCAGAACACCACGCCCGAGCAGATGAAGATGTTCCTCACCCGCCTCGGCTTCGGCACGCGCATGGTCGTGACCGGCGACATCACCCAGGTCGACCTGCCCCAGGGTGCCTCGGGTCTGCGGCTTGTCACCCGCGTGCTGAGCGACATCGACGACATCCACTTCTCGCGCCTGACCAGCGACGACGTCGTGCGCCACTCGCTCGTCGGGCGCATCGTCGACGCCTACAGCGAGTACGACGAGAAACGCCTCGCCGCGCGCCGCGAGCGCGACGAAGCCTCCGAATTCGCCACCCGTGCGGAGCGACGCGGCCAGGGCGCCGCCGGTCCCCGCGATCACCTCCCGAGACGAAGCCGCTCATGACGATCGAGATCAACAACGAGTCCGACCACCAGATCGACGAGCAGGTGCTGCTGCGTCTGATGGAGTACAACCTGGCCGAGCTGCACGTCAGCGCCGACGCCGACGTCGCCATCGTGCTCGTCGACGAGGGTGCCATGGAGTCGCTCCACGTGCAGTGGATGGACGAGCCCGGTCCCACTGACGTGCTCAGCTTTCCCATGGATGAGTTGCGTCCCGGCTCCGAAGACGCCCCGACGCCCGCGGGCCTGCTCGGCGACATCGTGCTCTGCCCGGCCGTGGCCGAGACGCAGGCCGTCGCCGCGAAGCACTCCACGCAAGACGAGCTGATCCTGCTCACGACCCACGGTCTGCTGCACCTGCTCGGTTTCGACCACGCCGAACCCGACGAGGAGCGCGAGATGTTCGGTCTGCAGCGCGAACTCATCGCCGGATTCCAGGCCGTCGAGCGCCAGCGTCGCGCATGACCGAGGCGCTGCTCCTCGTCGTCGCCTTCCTGCTCGTCGCCTTCGGCGGCTTGATGGCGGCATTCGAGGCAGCACTCGGAGTCACCTCGCGAGCCGACCTGCTCGACCTCGGCGTCTCCGGCCGCAACGCCCGAGCATTGCGGCGCATCGCCGACGACACCAACGCGCACATCACAGCGGTGTCGTTTATCCGCGTGCTCTCCGAAACCACGGCCGCCGTGCTCGTGGCGGCCGCGTTCATGCTGATGTTCGACAACATCCTTCTCGCGGTGATCGCCGCGGCCGTGCTGATGACCGGCATCTCGTTCGTCGCGGTGGGCGCCAGCCCCCGGTCTGTGGGCCGGCAGCACGCGCGAGGGTTGCTGACCGGCGGCGCACCGGTCGTGCGCGGCATGCGCATCCTGCTCGGCCCGCTCGCCCACGGTCTGGTCGCCGTCGGCAACCGCGTCACACCGGGTGTCTCGCACTCGACGTCGTTCGCGTCGGAAGAGCAGCTGCTCAGCATCATCGACGAGGCCGCCGAGAACGAGCTCATCGAAGAAGACGACCGCGAGCTGATCCACTCCGTCTTCGACTTCACCGACCGCTACGTGCGCGAGGTCATGGTGCCGCGCACCGACATGGTGAGCGTGGATGCCGCGGCCACCTCCCGCGAAGCACTGTCGCTGTTCCTCGAGAAGGGCGTCTCGCGCGTTCCGCTGGCCGACGACGAGGCCGACGACGTCGTGGGCATGCTCTACCTCAAAGACCTCGTCCAGTACGGCTTCCGCGACGAGGCGGGCTGGCGTGACGCGCCCATCCGCCGCATCGCCCGTCCGGCGGTCTTCGTGCCCGAGTCGATGAAGGCCGAGACCCTGCTGCAGCAGATGAAGAAGGATGCCGTGCACGTGTGCCTCGTCGTCGACGAGTACGGCGGCGTGGCGGGCCTGGTGACGATGGAAGACCTCATCGAGGAACTCGTGGGCGAGATCGCCGACGAGTACGACGCGCCCTCGACCGAAGTCGTCGAGCTGGGCGACGGGCGCTACCGGGTCAACGCCCGGCTGAGCCTCGACGAGGTGGGCGACCTGTTCGGCCTCGAACTCGACGATGACGACGTCGACTCGGTCGGCGGGCTGCTCGGCAAGGCGCTCGGGCGCATCCCGCAGCCCGGGGCCACGGCCGAGCATTCGGGTCTCGTGCTGACCGGCGGCGCCTCGCGCGGCCGCAACCGCGGCATCGCCACGGTCATCGTCGAACGCGCCGAGACCCCCGCAGACGAAGACGCCGAGGCCGATGCCCCGGCGCGTGAGAGGAACGACAGATGACCGACACCCGCTCCGGATTCGTGACCTTCGTGGGTCGACCGAACGTCGGCAAGTCCACGCTGACCAACGCCCTCGTCGGCGAGAAGGTCGCCATCACGAGCGAGAAGCCGCAGACCACCCGCCGCGCCATCCGCGGAATCGTGAACCGCCCCGGCGGTCAGCTCGTGGTCGTCGACACCCCCGGCATCCATCGCCCTCGCACCCTCCTCGGCCAGCGGCTGAACGACCTCGTCGAGCAGGTGCTGGGCGATGTCGACGTGATCGCGTTCTGCGCCCCGGCGACCGAAAAGGTCGGCCCCGGCGACCGCCGCATCGCCGAGTCGCTCTCAGGCTATCCGCGCGCCAAGAAGGTCGCGCTGGTCACCAAAACCGATGCCGCCACGCGCGACCAGATCACCGAGCGCCTCGTCGAGGTCGACGCGCTGCGCGAGGACTGGGCCGCCGTCATCCCGCTCTCGGCCGTCACGAACGATCAGCTCGACGTGCTGAGCGACGAACTGCTCGCGCTCATGCCCGTGGGTCCCGCTCTGTACGACGACGACGTCGTGACCGATGAGACGCTCGAAGACCGTATCGCCGAGATCATCCGCGAGGCGGCGCTGCACGGCGTGCGCGACGAGCTGCCGCACTCCATCGCCGTGACCGTCGACGACGTCGCCAAGCGCGAAGACAGCGACCTGACCGACGTGTACGCCAACATCGTGGTCGAGCGCGACAGTCAGAAGGCCATCATCATCGGCAAGAAGGGCTCGCGCCTGGCCGATGTGGGGGCCCGCTCGCGTCAGGGCATCGAACCGCTCGTCGGCGGTCGCGTGTACCTGTCGCTGCACGTGCGCGTGGCGAAGGAATGGCAGCGCGACCCGAAGCAGCTGGGGCGTCTCGGCTTCTGACGGGCCCCACCCGACTCTTCCGGTGCGGGCTGCGCTCGGCGCCGACCGACCGCGACGAAAGGCGTGACCATGGCGATGAGGTGGACGGCACCCGCTCCGGGCCCGATCGAGGACTGGCGCTTCGACGAGGCAGAGGTCGCGCCTCCCGGCCCGGGCGAGGTGACCGTGCGGATCCGGGCGGCGGGCGTCAACCCCGCGGATGCCAAGCACGTCGCCACAGCGCGCCCCGGTGCCGCCTACCCGATGCCGATCGGCTACGAGCTGTCGGGGGAGGTCACGGCCGTCGGCCCCGATGCCGTCGGCGGCTCGGGCGCTCTCGCGGTGGGCGACGAGGTCGTCGCGTTCCGGGTGCAGGGGGCGTACGCCACCGAGCTCACGGTCCCCGCGCGCGACGTCTTCGCCAAGCCGGCGAAGCTCACCCACCCCGAGGCAGCGAACCTGCTGCTCGCCGGCACCACCGCGGCCGAGATGATCCAGGTGACCCGCGTCGGGAAGGGCGAGACCGTTCTGCTGCACGCCGCCTCCGGCGCGGTCGGGGTGAGCCTGCTCCAGCAGGCGCGCGAGCTCGGTGTGCGCGTGATCGGCACGGTGGGCCCGGATGCCGAGCTCTCGGCCGAACGCGTGCGTCGGTACGGCGGAATCCCGGTGGCCTACGGCGACGGGCTGCGCGAGCGCGTCGAGGCGGCCGCGGAGGGCGCCCCCGTCGCTGCCGCGTGGGATGCCGTCGGCACCGACGAGGCGTTCGAGGTCTCTCTCGCCCTCGTCGCGGAGCGGGACCGCATCGTCACGATCGTCGACCCCGAGCGGGCGAAGACGGAGGGCGTGCTGTGGATCGCCGGTTCGCGACCTGAAAGTGCACGCTTTCGCGACATCGCCCGCGCGCGGGTGCTCGAGCTCGCGGCATCCGGTGCCCTCGAGGTGCCCATCGCGCGTACCTACCCGCTCGCCGACGCGGTCGCGGCCGTGCGGTTCGTGATGGACGGGCACCCCGGCGGCAAGGTGGCGCTGCTGCCGTGAGAGTCGAGCGCCCCGCGCGACACTGCTACGATCGCAGGATGCGCTTCGGTGGCCTGCTTCTTCTTAGCTGCCGCGACGAGTCCTCGTTCTAAGGGCCTCCCTCGTCGCGGAGATCGTCGTCGGCCCCACCGAACGAATCTAAAGAAGCGACACATCATGAAGAACACCCAGAAGCCCACGTCCGCTCCGGTGCACAAGTACCGTCCTTTCCACGAGCAGATCCGGGTCGACCTGCCCGACCGCACGTGGCCGTCGAAGCGCATCGAGGTCGCACCGCGCTGGTGCGCCGTCGACCTGCGCGACGGAAACCAGGCCCTCATCGACCCGATGAGCCCCGAGCGCAAGCGGGTCATGTTCGACCTGCTCGTGAAGATGGGCTACAAGGAGATCGAGGTCGGCTTCCCCAGCGCGAGCCAGACCGATTTCGACTTCGTGCGCCAGCTGATCGAAGAAGACCTGATCCCCGACGACGTCACCATCCAGGTGCTGACGCAGGCCCGTGAGCACCTCATCGCCCGCACGTACGAGGCCATCGCCGGCGCGAAGCAGGCGATCGTGCACCTGTACAACTCGACCAGCGTGCTGCAGCGCGAGGTCGTGTTCCGCACCGACCAGCAGGGCATCGTCGACATCGCGCTCGAGGGCGCGCGTCTGTGCAAGAAGTACGAGGCGACGATCCCGCAGACCGAGGTCTACTACGAGTACTCGCCCGAGAGCTACACCGGCACCGAGCTGGAGTTCGCGCTGCGCATCTGCAACGAGGTGCTCGAGGTCTTCCAGCCGACGCCTGAGCGCAAGGTCATCCTGAACCTGCCCGCCACCGTCGAGATGGCGACCCCCAATGTCTACGCCGACTCGATCGAGTGGATGTCGCGGAACCTCAACCACCGCGAGAACGTCATCCTGTCGCTGCACCCGCACAACGACCGCGGCACCGCCGTGGCCGCCGCGGAACTGGGATACATGGCCGGCGCCGACCGCATCGAGGGCTGCCTGTTCGGCAACGGTGAGCGCACCGGCAACGTCGACCTCGTCGCCCTGGGCATCAACCTGCTGACGCAGGGCATCGACCCGCAGATCGACTTCAGCGACATCGACCAGGTCAAGCGCACCGTCGAATACTGCAACCAGCTGCCCGTGCCGGAGCGCAGCCCCTGGGCCGGCGACCTGGTCTTCACCGCGTTCAGCGGTTCGCATCAGGATGCCATCAAGAAGGGCTTCGAGGCGATGGAGGCCCGTGCGCAGGCCGAGGGCAAGAGCATCGACGACATCGAGTGGGCCGTGCCGTACCTGCCGATCGACCCGAAAGACCTGGGCCGCTCGTACGAGGCCGTCATCCGCGTCAACTCGCAGTCGGGCAAGGGCGGCGTCGCCTACCTGCTGAAGGCCGACCACGCGATCGACCTGCCCCGCAAGCTCCAGATCGAGTTCTCGGGCGTCGTGCAGACCCGCACTGATGCTGAGGGTGGCGAGGTATCCAGCAGCCAGATCTGGGACATTTTCACCGACGAGTACCTGCCGTCGAAAGACGACGACCAGCGCTGGGGCCGCTTCGAGCTGCTCTCGACGCGTTCGTCGAGCGACATGTCGGGCGACGTGCACCTCGACGTCTCGCTGCGCGACGGCGAGGCGGTGCACCCGGCCTCGGCCGTGGGCAACGGGCCCGTCGCCGCGTTCCTCGAGATCGTCCGGTCGCAGGGCTTCGACGTGACGCTGTACGACTACGTCGAGCACGCCCTCAGCTCTGGCGGTGACGCGCAGGCCGCCGCCTACGTCGAGTTGCAGGTCGACGACCAGCGCCTGTGGGGCGTCGGCATCGACAACGACATCTCGACCGCGTCGCTCAAGGCGATCGTGTCGGGCGTGAACCGCGCCATCCGCACGCGTCAGGCCACCGCCGCCCTCGCCGGCGTCTGACCGCGTGTGAAGCGCCGCCGAGCAGACCTCGGCGGCGCTTCGCCGTCTCCGAGCCTCCGCCTGCGAGGATGAAGGCGTGATCCGCGTCGACGCCCTCTACCGTTACCCCGTGAAGGGCTTCACGCCCGAGAGGCGTGAGAGTCTCGTCATCCAGTCCGACGGTCGCGTGCAGGGCGACCGCGCGCTCGTGTTCCGTTTCGCCGACGCCCTCGAGCCCGCGGACGCCACCTATCCGAAGAGCCGCGGACTCGCGTTGATGACGTTCCCCACGCTCGCTCGTGTCGACCTCACCTTCGACGACGCGGCGGGCACACTTCGCCTTCGCGTCGACGACATCGATCTCACGGCCGACCTCAGCGAGTCCGGCCGCGCGCGCCTCTCCGACGCCGTCACGGCGTACCTGCGCACGACCAGCGACGCGAAGCTCCTCGACGCCGACGGCATCCTGCCCCTCGGCCTCCTCGGCGACGGCGTGACCGCGCGTTTTCAGGACCGACCCCGCGGTTTCGTCTCCCTGCACGGCGCGGCCTCGGTCGACGCACTGGATGCCGCGGTGCCCGCGCCCGTCGACGACCGGCGTTTCCGCTCGAACATCGTGGTGTCGGGCGTCGAGGCGTGGGCCGAGCTCGACTGGCGCGGACGCGTTCGGATCGGTGGGGTGGAGTTCGAGGTGCAGAAGCCCATCGAGCGCTGCGCCGCGATCACCGCCAACCCCGACACGGGCGTCCGCGATGCGCGGCTGCTGCGCGTGCTCACGACCGCGTTCGGCCAGGACGAGCCGACCCTCGGCATCCTGCTCCTCCCCACCGACGGCGGCGGCACGATCCGCATCGGCGACGAGGTCACCCTCATCGCGTGAGGAGTCAAGAAGTGTCGCCGGGGCGCCGCGGAGGCGACACTTCCTGACCCCTCGCGCGATCACGCGTCGTCGGGGCGGATGATCGGGATGCCGGTGGTCTCGACCGCGACCTTGCGGCGGTAGAGCTTGCGCTGTTCGGGGAGTGACAGGTCGAACAGCACCGCCAGCACGCGCACCACGGTGGTCACGGCCAGTCCGACCACCGCCGCGATCGGAAGCGGCACGCCGAACGACGCCGTGAGGGCGAGCACGGCGCATCCGCCGCCGGCCGCCACCGCGTAGAGCGAACCGACGTGCATGATCGCGACGGGAAGGCCCATCAGCACGTCGCGCAGCACGCTGCCGCCGACGGCCGCGAGCACACCGACGAAGATCGCGGGCACCGCCGGCATGCCGAGCGCGAGGGCCTTCGACGTGCCGAACGCGCCGAACAGGCCGATCACGAGGGCATCGAGCATGACGATCGCGCGGTTGAGGCGCTGGAAGATGCCCGACAGCAGCATACCGACGAGCGATGCCAGGGTCGCGGTGACGAGGTACCAGTTGCTCTGCAACGTCGCGGGGGTCAGCCCCAACAACAGGTCGCGGATGAGGCCACCGCCCATTCCCAGCAGGATGCCGATGATCGCCACCCCGAGCAGGTCGAGGCGCCGCTGACCCTGGAAGCCGGAGGCGAACAGCGCCCCTTGCACGCCGCCGAGGGCGACGGCGGTGAGATCCGCCCACAGGGGGATGACGAAGGTCGGCGTGTCCACGGCATCCATTGTTCCGTTCGCGAGGCGCGCCGGGCGGTGCGCCGCGCAGGCCCCTCGCAGCGGGCGAGGTCGATAATGGACTGTGCCCACCTACCGCGACGAAGTCGTGGTCCTGCGTACCCACAAACTCGGGGAGGCGGACCGCATCCTCACCCTCCTCAGCCGGCGCAACGGCAAGATCCGCGCCGTCGCGAAGGGCGTGCGGCGCACCTCGTCGCGTTTCGGCTCTCGTCTGGAGCCGTTCATGGTCGCCGACGTGCAGCTGTTCAAGGGACGCAACCTCGACATCGTTCAGCAGGCCGAGTCGCTGGGGTCGTACGGCGCCGACATCGTCGTGAACTACGACCGGTACACCACCGCCAGCGCCATGGTCGAAACCGCTGACCGGCTGAACGAGGCCGAGGCCACGCCCCAGCAGTATCTGCTGCTCGTCGGCGGGCTGCGCTCGCTCGCGCGCGGCGATCATTCCGAGCGCAGCGTGCTCGATTCGTATCTGCTGCGCGCCATGGCCCTCTCGGGGTGGGCGCCCGGGCTCACCGAGTGCGCGCGGTGCGGCACGGTCGGCGATCACCCGTACTTCCTCGCCCAGCTCGGCGGTGTGGTCTGCTCGACCTGCGCGCCGGCGGGCTCCCCGCGGGTGGCCCGTGACACGGTCGACATGCTCCGCGCCCTCATGGCGGGGGAGTGGGAGACCATCGACGACGCACCCGGCCGCACGGTCGCGGCCGCCTCGGGCCTCGTGGCCGCCTACGCGCAGTTCCACCTGGAACGCGGCATCCGTTCCCTCACGCACCTGGAGTCGCATCGATGACACCGAAGCCGTTCACGCACCGCGACGCCGTGCCCTACCGCCCCCTCGACTGGACGGGGGAGTACCCACCGGCGTACCCGAAGGGGTCGGTGCCCGAGCACGTCGCGATCGTGATGGACGGCAACGGCCGCTGGGCAAACCGCCAGGGCCTCACGCGCATCGAGGGGCACCGCGCGGGTGAGGCGGCTCTGCTCGACGTCGTCGCCGGGGCGATCCAGGCGGGCGTGAAGCACCTGTCGGTGTACGCCTTCTCGACCGAGAACTGGTCGCGCTCACCCGATGAGGTGCGTTTTCTCATGGGTTTCAACCGCGAGGTGCTGCACCGCCGCCGCGACCAATTGAACGAGTGGGACGTTCGCATCCGGTGGTCGGGCCGTAAGCCGCGCCTGTGGGGCTCGGTCATCAAAGAACTGCAGCACGCCGAGCGTCTCACCGAGGGCAACTCCACCCTCACCCTGACGATGTGCGTCAATTACGGCGGGGCGCGTGGAGATCGTGGATGCCATGCGCCGCATCGGCGACGACATCGCCGCGGGAAAGCTGAAGCCGTCGGCCGTGACCGAGAAGCTGATCCGCAAGCACCTCTACCAGCCCGACATGCCCGACGTCGACCTCTTCGTGCGCTCCAGCGGCGAGCAGCGCACCTCGAACTTCCTGCTCTGGGAGTCGGCGTACGCCGAGATGGTGTTCCTCGACACGCTGTGGCCCGACTTCCGCCGAACCCACCTGTGGGATGCCATCGGGTTGTACCTCTCGCGCGACCGGCGGTTCGGCGGGGCCGTGGACGCGCCGACGGCGTAGCCGCTCTCGCACCCAGCAGAGCCGGCACGGACGGATGCCGCGAACGGAATAGATCCCCGACCCGGAAGGTTGCACGCGATATGACGGATGCCATCAAGATCGACGTGTGGAGCGACATCGCCTGCCCCTGGTGCTACATCGGCAAGCGCAACCTCGAGAACGGCCTGGCCGCCACGGCCGCCGATGACGACGCTCCCGTCGTCGAGATCGAGTACCACTCGTTCGAGCTCTCGCCCGACACCCCCGAGGACTTCCACGGCGGTGAGGTCGACTACCTCTCGCAGCACAAGGGCATCTCACCCGAGCAGGCGCGCGACATGCTCGACCGCGTGACCGGCGTCGCCGCCGAGGCCGGTCTCGCCTACCGCTTCGACATCCTCCAGCACACCAACACCGTCAAAGCGCACGAGCTGCTGCACTTCGCGAAGCAGAACGGCAAGCAGCTGGAGCTGGCCGAGGTGCTCATGTCGGCGTACTTCCTCGAGGGCAAGCACGTGGGTCGCGACGACGACCTCGTCGCCCTGGCGGTCGAGGTCGGTCTCGACCAGGATGCCGCCCGCGAGGCGCTCGCATCGCAGCGCTACCGTGCCGCGGTCCGTGCCGATCAAGAGCAGGCGCAGCAGTTCGGGATCACGGGCGTGCCGTTCTTCGTGATCGACGGCAAGTACGGGGTGAGTGGAGCGCAGCCGGTCGAGGCGTTCAGCCAGATCGCCCGTCAGGTGTGGGGCGAGCGCCGCAAGGCATCCGCGACTGCCGACGCCTGACTCTTCCTCCACAGCGGTGTCCGCCTCCGGTTCGACCCCGGCCAGACGCTACGCTTCCCGGATTGCCCGAGAGCCCGCCCGCGGACCCGTTGGTCGGCTTGTGGCGGTGGCTGAGACACTACGCCCACCGTTTCGCGTCTGTCACGCTGACCGTCTCGGGTTGCTCTTGGCGGGCGGCCTCGTTGTTCTGTGTGTTCCGTGGCTCAGCGTGCCCCTGCTCGTAGTGGGTACGATCATTCGGGCGTCAGCAACGCCGTGGAAGCGTCGGAAAGAGAAGGACGAAGACACGTCGGATGCTCACGCTGTCCTTCTTGAACAGTCTCTGCCGCTCCGTCTATCGGATCAAGCGCTGGTCACATGACTCCGCGACCGCCGATATCTACTTCAGCATGCACCGGATTGCCGCAACCTGCGGCTTGAGTCCCGCCCCAGTCGGGCCTGACCACCACACTGACTTCTTCCCCACCCACTACATCGGTAACGACGAGTTCAACAGTCTCCTGCGCCTGGTCAAACGACACGATCCAAGACGTGTCATCTACACGCTGAACACTTGCGGAAACCTCACCGGGACACTCGTCTGCGCACGCGGACAGCAAATGGGCTGACGCATCTGTCTGCACCTCAAGCGTCGCGAGCAAACCGATTGGTGGGCATGCCTCGACGCCGGCACAGCCCGTGAGATGTAGGGCGAGGAACGCTGCTCCAAGAGCAGCTGCGCCTCCTCGACCGGGAACCCCACGGCGGCTAAGGGACAATCGCGAGACCATACTGCTGGTTGTTCGGGAAGAATCGACTGAGTGGTGCGTACGACACGAGGTCAGAGCAAGACCGGCCCTGTTTGCCCGCGCAAGGCTTGCCTGCGTAGTCATAGATGCCGCTCACAACACCGGTTGCGAAAACCCGCGCCGTGCCACCAGAACCCGCGAACACTTGAATGACCGGGCCGCCACTGTCTCCCTGACCTGCTGCCGGTAGGCCATTCTGCTGGTACGTGCGCGTCAAACCGTAATAGCAATATGGGATGCCATTGTAACAAGTGGTTATCTCGGTACCTCCCACAATGTTTCCACAACGAAGACCGGACGGCGATCCTGAGTAACAGACGACATCATTAACGACAGGCGCCGTCCAGCCCCGGATCGGCGATTTGGGCCCGGGGTTGTCCGGGCCGCCAGTCAGCACATACGGCTCCTGAGAATTGAAGGCCCGGAGAAGTTCATGATCCGTATTATTGTTGCCGCCATTCGCTTGGCCGAGAGATTGGCCAAGACGCGTACCGGCAGTGAGCGACGGGGTGACTCCTGCCTCATTGTTCGCGATCCACCACATCTGTCCGATCGCATCAGAGCAATGATCAGCAGTGAGGTTGTACGTGGCACGAGTTCCGGTGTCGATCACATAGAAGCCGTTAGTGCAGCTGCGCCATTCCCCATTCGAGACTCGGTACAGCGCCGAACTACCGGCCGCGTAAGGCGGTTGCGTCTGATAGCGAGTTGCCGCTTCGGCAGATGACTTGCTGACCTCGTAAGGAACACCGAGGTTACCGAATGACTCCTCGGAAAGCCCGGGAGCCCGATCGAGAAGGTCAGACTCTCGTGGCCCATCCTCAATCTCGAGATGAAGAGAGCTGCCATCGAGGGCCGGGATGACCGAGAAGGAATCATTGCCGCCGGCGATGAGGCGCCATCGCTCGATGACCAAATAGGTCGCATCACTCAGCTCCCGGTTCGTGAAAAGTGTCGGAGTCACGGCGAAGAGCGACGAGTGAGGTTGGAGAGCAGCGGCCACGCTGTCGAAACATCCCTGTCTGCATACACACGAGCGACACCGGCACCATGATCCCAGGCGACGCCGTGAACCACGGGAGCGACTGCACCGAAGGCGTTACCAGCCAATACTGAGTGAACCGCCAGCGGGACCGGACTCAAGGCGTCCTCCGGAAAGGCGTCCAACGGTAGGTCCGTCACGCCCGGAGAGGCAGCGGTCGGGATGGTCCAATCTTGTGCGCCCCCGTAGCTCCTAGTATCCGCCTGAGCCGGGGCGACCGCACCGATGCCGAGCGCCAGCACTGCTGCAATTCCGGCGGCAAGAGCCTTCTGAGGCATGTTGTACACAGTGGAACTCCATTCCCGATGGAAGAGCGCCGGTTGGAAGCGTCGTTGTTGTATCGCAGCGGCGCGGTCAGTCACCCAGAGAGTGCCAGCCATCCGAAGCTTCCGCAAGACCCGGGTGTGCTTCCCCGACACGTTGTGAACAGCCGAGGTAAGGCAAAGACCTCCGGGACGATGTGGGTAACAGCCGCACACTCGTTCCACGGAGGTCTTCGTGCCTCACGGTGACGCGCCCATGGCGCCCGAGGGGCGTCGTCGTCTGGCTGTCTTGATCATGGAGGACGACTGGTCGCTGCGGAGGGCTGTTGAGCGCTTTCAGTGCGCGCCGGCGACGGCCAAGCGGTGGGCGGACCGATACCGATCGGGACAACCCATGACCTGAACCGTCTCCGGTTTGATGCCGTTTCCTTTCGGGCCTGGAAGGAAGATGTTGATAATGCCGAAGAGGATTCCCGAGGAGGAGCAGCAGCAGCAGCGAGCGATTCGGCTCGTGTCGGATCACCTCGATGAGTACCCAAACATCACGGCTGCGTGCGAGACGATCTCCAAGCGCCTCGGGTTGGGGCTGAGTCGTTGCGCCGGTGGGTGCGTCAGGCGCAGGTCGACGAGGGTGCCCGGCCGGGGCGGGTGACCTCCATGGAGAACCAGGAAGTTCGAGCGTTGCGCCGGGAGCTGCGTGGGGCCAACGCGATCTTGAGGGATGCGGCGGATCCTACGCCGGGAAACTCGACCCCCGACGCCGCTGATCGTCGCGTTGATCGACGAACAACGAGCCAGAGGTCGCGCGGTCGAGTCGATCTGCCAGGTTCTGCACGAGCAGGGCGTGCAGGTCGCCGCGCAAACCTGCCGGGCACGGACCCGAGCCCACCCCAGCAACCGTGACCTGGCGGACGCGGTCATCATCGACGCGCTGCTGGCGACCTTCGGGACGGCGAAGGCGATGTATGGGCGACGGAAGATGGTCGCGCTCCTCCGTCGCCGACGCCACGACGTCTTCGCGCGGCAGGTCGACCGGCTGATGCGCCACCTCGACTTGAACGGACGTGTTCGCGGGCAGGGAGTCCGCACCACGATCCCGGATCGGAATGCGGCGCGGGCTCCTGATCTCACCACGGCGCTGCGGATGGGGCTCTGGCGCCGTGATCGGGCCAGCCGCCCCGCGGGCGACGGACTCGCACACCACAGCGACACCGGCAGCCAGTTCACCTCGGTCAGCTTCGCCGAGACGCCCGCGTTGGAAGGCATCGCCGCGTCCATCGGATCCGCCGGCGACGCCTACGACAATGCTCTCGCGGACCCTACCATCGGGCTGTTCTCACACGAAGCGATCCGCGACGACTCCCCATTTCTCGACGGCCCGCTCCGTCAGCTCGCCGATGTTGAGTGGGTCACGCTCGCCCGGGTCGACTGGTACAACCAGCGCCTACACCGCACCCTCGGCGACGTCCCACCCGAGGAATTCGAGACCGCGAACCACGCTGACTCCAAAACACGAGCCCACCCGGCGCTGACACCCGCAGAGGAACGGCAGAGAACCGGGGACGATTCACCTTCGCGCAACACCGGTTTCGCCGTTCGTGGGTGAAGTAAAGTCTGAGCGAACCACCTGTGGATGAGGTCCGCCGTCGGTTACCGTCTGGGAGAATGGAACGATGACCACGGCATTGGCTCCGGCGCGGACGCTCCGCATCGGCAACATCGAGCTCGACGCTCCGGTCGTGCTCGCGCCCATGGCCGGCATCACGAACACCGCGTTCCGCCGGCTGTGCCGCGAGTACGGTGCCGGTCTCTACGTCAGCGAGATGATCACGACGCGCGCGCTCGTCGAACGCAACGACACCACGATGCGACTCATCCGTCACCACGAGTCGGAGACACCGCGCTCGATCCAGCTCTACGGCGTCGATCCGGCCACCGTCGAGGCGGCGGTGACGATGATCGTCGACGAAGACCACGCCGACCACATCGACCTCAACTTCGGCTGTCCGGTCCCCAAGGTCACCCGCCGTGGCGGCGGCGCCGCCCTTCCCTGGAAGACGACGCTGTTTCGCGAGATCGTCGAGCGAGCGGTACGCGCCGCGGGCGACAAGCCGCTGACCATCAAGATGCGCAAGGGCATCGACGCCGATCACCTCACCTACCTCGAGGCCGGCCGTATCGCCGAGGGGGCGGGGGTGGCATCCATCGCCCTGCACGCCCGCACCGCCAGCGAGTTCTACTCGGGCCACGCCGACTGGTCGGCGATCGCGAAGCTGAAAGAGACGGTCACGAGCGTGCCCGTGCTCGGCAACGGCGACATCTGGTCGGCCGACGACGCCGTGCGCATGATGGACGAGACCAGCTGCGACGGCGTGGTCGTCGGTCGCGGCTGCCTCGGGCGCCCCTGGCTCTTCGGCGACCTGGCGCGTGCCCTGGGCGGCCCCGGTGCCGCGCACGGCGAACCCGTCGACGCGACCCTCGGCTTCGTTGCGCGCGCGTTCCGCCGGCACGCCGAGCTGCTGGTGGAGTTCTTCGACGACGAGGGGCGAGGATGCCGAGACATCCGCAAGCACGTCGCCTGGTACTTCAAGGGGTATCCGGTCGGGGGCGAACTGCGCGCAGCGCTGGCGACGGCCTCGACACTCGACGAGATCGACGAGCTGCTCGCCACGATGGAGCTCGACGCGCCCTACCCCGGGGCCGCGGCCGAAGGCCAGCGCGGTCGCGCGGGCACCCCGAAGCGTCCGGCGCTTCCCGACCGCTGGCTCGACTCGCACGAGATCGGCGACGAGGCCGGCCGCGAGCTCGCCGCAGCAGAACTGCACCACAGTGGCGGGTGAGGTGGCGGTGACCGCCGCCCGCCCCCTCGGTTACGACGACGCGGATGCCGCGCGGTTCCACGTCGAGAAGCATCGCTCGCAGCGCGACGATTTCGCCCGCGACCGCGCGCGCGTGCTGCACTCGGCGGCCCTTCGCCGTCTCGCCGCCAAGACCCAGGTGCTGAGCCCGGCGAGCCCCGCCGACTTCGCCCGCAACCGCCTCACGCACTCGCTCGAGGTCGCGCAGGTGGGGCGCGAGCTGGCGACCGCACTTCAGCTGTCACCCGACGTCGTCGACACGGCGTGCCTCAGCCACGACCTGGGCCACCCCCCGTTCGGCCACAACGGCGAGCGGGCGCTGAACGAGTGGGCCGAGGGCATCGGCGGCTTCGAGGGCAACGCGCAGACGCTGCGCATCCTGACTCGCCTCGAGCCGAAGGTGTTCGGAGCCGAGGGCGAGCCGTTCGGGCTCAACCTGACGCGCTCGAGCCTCGACGCCACGTGCAAGTACCCGTGGACCGCCGATGAGCCGGTCCCCGACCCGGGCGGGCGCCTGAAGTTCGGCGTGTACCCCGACGACGAGCCGGTGTTCCACTGGATGCGCGGGGAGGCCCCCGCCCGCCGGCGCTGCATCGAAGCCGAGGTCATGGACCTCTCCGACGACATCGCCTACTCGGTGCACGACTTCGAAGACGCGGTCGTCAACCGGTACGTCGACCCCGCGCGCCTGGCATCCCGGGTCGGCCGCGAGGGTCTGCTCGACGCGATCCAGCGCTGGGTGGGTTATGACTTCGTGCGCGACGACCTCGACGCCGGCCTCGAGCGCCTGATGGCGATGCCGGAGTGGATCCCCTCGTTCGATGGCACGCGTCCCGCCCTCGCGCGTCTGAAGAACCTCACGTCCGACCTCATCGGCCGCTTCGCGCGCGCCGCGACCTCGGCCACCCGCGAGGCGTACCCGACCGATCAGCTCACGCGCTACCGGGCGCACGTCGTCGTGCCCGCCGACGTCGAGGTCGAGATGGCGGTGCTCAAGGGCATCATCGGTGCCACCGTGGTCTCGATCGACGGCCGCAAGGTGCTGTACCGCGAGCAACGCAATGTGCTCAAGCGCCTGGCATCCGCCCTGTGGGAGAACCCCGGCGCGCTCGACGCCCTGCACGCCCCCGACTTCGCCGCGGCCACCGACGACACCGCGCGGCGCCGCGTGGTCGTCGACCAGGTCGCGAGCCTCACCGACCAGCTCGCCATCGCGTGGCACGGCCGACTCGTCGGAGAAGTGGATGCCGCCGAGCTCGGCGTCTGGGCGCCCGGCGCCCGCGCCGCCCGGGGAGCGGATGCCTGATGGCCCGCATCCGCCAAGCCGACGTCGATGAGGTGAAGGCGCGGGTCAACATCGCCGACGTCATCGGGGAACGCGTCGCCTTGAAGCCCGCCGGCGTCGGCTCGATGAAGGGACTCTGCCCCTTCCACGACGAACGCTCGCCGAGCTTCAACGTGCGCCCCCAGGTCGGGTACTACCACTGCTTCGGCTGCGGCGAGTCGGGCGACGTCTACTCGTTCCTGCGCGCGATGGACCACGTGTCGTTCACCGAGGCGGTCGAACGCATGGCTGCGCGCGTCGGCTACACCTTGCACTACGAAGACGGGGGAGCGGCCCCCGAGACGACCGGCCGTTCGCGGTTGTACGCCGCGAACGCGGCGGCGGCGGAGTACTTCCGCGCGCAGCTGATGAGCCCCGAGGCCGAGACCGGACGCCGGTTCCTCGGCGAGCGCGGTTTCGACGCCGGGGCGGCGGCGCACTTCGGCGTGGGCTATGCCCCGAAGGGGTGGTCAAACCTGCTCGACCACCTGTCGACGCAGAAGTTCAGCCGCGACGAGCTCGTGCAGGCGGGGCTGGTGTCGCAGGGCCAGCGCGGCGTCTATGACCGCTTCCGCGGGCGACTGGTGTGGCCGATCCGCGACGTGACCGGTCAGGTCATCGGATTCGGCGCGCGCAAGCTCGTTCGACGACGATCAGGGCCCGAAGTACCTCAACACGCCCGAGACGCCGATCTACAAGAAGGCGCAGGTGCTCTACGGCCTCGACCTGGCCAAGCGCGACATCTCGCGCTCGCACCGGGTGGTCGTGGTCGAGGGGTACACCGACGTGATGGCCTGTCACCTCGCCGGTGTCACCACCGCGATCGCCTCGTGCGGTACGGCGTTCGGCAGCGACCACATCACCGTGCTGCGTCGCGTGATGGGCGATGACAGCTCTTCGGGCGAGGTCGTCTTCACCTTCGACCCGGATGCCGCGGGGCAGAAGGCGGCGCTGCGCGCCTTCGCCGACGAGAAGCGCTTCGCCGCCCAGACCTATGTCGCCGTCGCCCCCGAGGGACTCGATCCTTGCGACCTGCGGCTGCAGCGCGGCGACGGGGCGGTGCGTGCGTTGATGGAGAACAAGAACCCCATGTTCGAGTTCGTCATCGACCAGCGACTGAAAGACTTCGATCTGGGCAGTGTGGAGGGCCGCGCGGGCGCGTTGCGCGCGGCGGCACCCATCGTCGCCGATATCCGCGATCCCTCTCTTCGCCCCGGATACGTGCGCGTGCTCGCCCGCCGTTTGGGCCTCGACATGCCCGAGGTGCAGGCCGCGGTGGAGCGCGCCGCGCGCGGAGCCGACCGCGCTGAGCAGCGCGAGAACGCCCGCGTCGCCGAGCCCGTCCCTATTGCTGTCTCGGTCACGATGGCCTCCCTTCCCAACACCCGCGACGTCGCCCTCGAGCGCGGCGCCATGATGGCATTCCTGCAGTACGGGCATCGGATCGACCCCGACGTGTTCCTGCGCGCGCTTCAGCTACCTTTCGGCCACCCCGCCCTCGAAGCCGTCCGCAGCTCCCTGGCATCCACCGATCTGTCGCAGCCCGGCTGGGCGGTGGCTGCTGTCGAGGCGGTGCGGGAGCCGTTCCGGTCGCTCGCGGCCGAACTGCTCACGGCGGAGTTCCCCGCCCGCACCGAAGAGGGGGAGCGGTCGCGTCGGCGAACGACCTCGCCCGCGGCCTGCTCGTGCGCGAGCTGCAGCGCGAGAAAGACGAACTGCTGCGGGGGATCCAGCGCGTGCCCGCCGACTCCGAAGAGGGGCGTCGGCTGCGCCTGCGCCTGCGGGAATTGGATGCCGACCGGCAGAGGTTGATCGCGTCGTAGCGTCGACGCGGGTGCCGGGGCTCACGCACAGATGGGTCGCCGCGTGAGGCCCCTTGCGGCGGGTCGCCGCGTGCGCGGCAGGCGACCTCGACGGCGACCGGAATTTCGGCGGCGACACGCGCTGCGTGGCCCCCGCGTGAGACCTCTGCGGCGGGCCGGCGCATGCGACGCCGGCGAGGCAGGCCACCTCGACGGTGACCGGAATTTCGGCGGCGACACGCGCTGCGTGCCCACGCGTGCGCGACCGTACCGAACCGGCCTGCTCGGGCGCGCCGCTGGCATCCGTTCTCCGGGTGGGCGAGGATGAAGGAATGCCCCGGACTCTCGACACCGACGTCGTCCTCCGCGCCGACGACCTCTCCCTGGCTCGCAACGGCGTGCGGGTCATCGACGGCATCACCTTCACCCTCTTGCCGGGGCGGACGCTCGTGGTGCGGGGAGCGACGGGTTCCGGCAAGACATCGCTCGTATCGCTTCTGTCGGGCGACCCCGACGATGGCCTCGGCGTGGTCGGAGGAGACGCGCGGGTGCACGGCATCTCCGCGCGCCACCCCGGGCGCGCGCGTCGCGAGTGGGTGTTCCACACGGGTTACCTACCGCAGGGCGCGGGCGCGGCGCTCCCGTCGCGGCTGACCGTGCACGACGTCATCTCGGAGCCGATCACCAGCCGCGACCGTCGCGTCAACACGCGTGCGCTCGCGGTGCGGGTCGCCACGCTCCTCGACGAGATGGAGCTGCCGCTCGGCACCGCGCCGAAGTACCCGTACGAACTGAGCGCGGGGATGCGACAGCGCGTCGCCCTGGCCCGCGCTCTCGTGCTCGAGCCCCGCCTGCTCGTCGCCGACGACCTCTACGCCAACCTCGATCTCGAGGTGCGGGCCGCGGCGCGCTCGGCGATCACCCGCCGACGCGACGAGCGGGGGATGGCGTCGTTGATCGTCACGAACGACGCCGAAGCACCCCGGGAGCTGGATGCCGATGTGCTCGTGCTGCACGCGGGTCACGCGGTGGGTCTCGGCCATGGAGGCGAAGCCCTGCAGTGGACGCCCGACGGCACGCCCGAGCGTCGTCTTTCGGCCCCCTGATTTTCTCGCCGGCCCCGCGTGCTGTTAGTATCGTGGGGTTGCCCACCGCAAGGCGGGTATGATCCTCGGTAGCTCAATTGGCAGAGCAATCGGCTGTTAACCGATAGGTTCTTGGTTCGAGTCCAAGCCGGGGAGCCAGCGAAAGGCCCGTCTCGTCAGAGGCGGGCCTTCGTCGTTCCCGGGTCGACCGATCGCGACGGGGAGCACTTCATCGGACCGTGGCGGACGTGCCACCAGGCTTCTCACCCGCTGCGCGCCGACGACCGCGGAGACAGGGCTTGCGCTCCCGTCGCCCCGAGAACCGCCGACGGATTCAGGCAGGAACGTCGTCGCCCGCGTCGCCCTGTTCGGTTCGCTGTCGCTCGCGCTCGACGGGATCGGCCTCCATATCGGGCACGATCGAGGTGTCGTCGCGGTCGGTCTTCTGGGCGGCGGGGTCGGGCACGGGGAGACGGTCAGGATCGCTCATACTCGGGATGTCACCACGGCGCCGCCGCGTCGGTCATCACCGTTGACAGCGGTCAGTTCTACCCCGAAGGGCCGACGCCGCGGCCAGGGCCGGCGTCCTCCGACCTCCCGGGGGAGTCGGGCCGTCCTGTGCCCTCCGGCGCTCCCCGGCCGGGAGAGCGGGTCGCTTCCGCGGAGGGGACGGGCGGCGCCGGGTTCGCGGCGGCGCCGGTCGTCTCGCCGCCACCGCTCGGACCGGTCGCCCGGGAGACGACCGGCTCGACCACGACGGGCGCGGGCTGCGCTGATTGCGCCGGCGTCGACGCATCGGGGCTCGGCTGTACCGTGGCGTCGGTCTCGACCACGGGCGACGGCGATGCGACGGGTGCCGACGTCGAGACGGGTGCCGACGTCGCGACAGGGGCGGGCGTGGCGACGGGGGTGTCGTCGGCCACCGGCGGCGAATCGCTGCGCGCCGGAGCAGGGGTTGAGGCGCGGGCGCGATCCGTCGTCACGTCATGCGCCGCCCCGAGCGAGAAGGCCGCGAGGTGTCCGCCGACGATGAGCGCCGCACCGGCGCTCGCGGCCACCCATGTCCAACCGCGGCGACGCGGACGGCGGGCGGACGCGCGACGCGACGCCGCAGTATGCGCCGCAGTCCGATCGCCGGGCGCAAGAGCGATCTGCCCGGACGCGCTCTCTTCCGACGCCCGCGTGACAAGGGCCTCGGCGGCGGCCGTCGACCCGCCCGGGGGCATGGGCCCGGTGGCCGCCGTCGACGCGCCCGCGTCCAGGGCCCCGGCGGCCACCGTGGACGCGGGAATCGGTGCGGTCGGCATCATCCACCCCGCGAGATACTGCGTGGCATCCGGAACGAGCGCCGGTTCCTCTTCCGCGAGCGCCTCCGCGCGCCGCGCGACCTCCGCCGCCGACGGTCGCGCCGCGGCATCCGTGGCTGTCATGGCGGTCAGCAGGGATCGCCACCGTGGGCTCAGCGACCCCGGAACGTCGGGCTGACGGGCCAGGCGTGCGAGCAGGGTCTCCTGCAGCGATCCGCCGCCGAACGGGTGCAGACGCGTCAGCGCCTCGATGGCCAGCAGCCCGAGAGCGTAGATGTCGGACGCCGCCTGCGGCGCCTCGCCCCGCACCTGCTCGGGCGCGAGGTACGCGGCGGTGCCGATGACGGTGCCGGGGGTGGTCAGCCGCGTGGCGTCGATGAGGTGGGCGACACCGAAGTCGGCGAGCACGGCCTCGGCCTCTCGAGGCGCCCCGTGGAGCGGACGCAGCAGCACGTTGGAGGGTTTGACGTCACGGTGCACGATCCCCGCGCCGTGCACGACCGCGAGCGCCCCGGCGAGATCGCCCAGGATGCCGGCCAGCTCCCGCGACGGAACGGCCTCCTGCTCGATCCGACGCTGCAGCGACGGACCGGTGATCAGCTCCATCACGAGGTAGACGTGGTCCTCGCCCACCAGCCGCGCGTCGAAGAGGGTGACCAGCGAGGGGTGGTCGAGGGCCGCCAGTGCGCGCGCCTCCGACATGCGCCGCAACGGCTCGGGTCCGCCGGCGCCGTCAGCGTGGAAGATCTTGATCGCGACATCTCGCGCCAGCACTTCGTCGCGGGCACGGAAGACGCGCCCCATTCCGCCGGCACCAAGGCGCTCGCGCAAAATGTAGCGCCCACCGAGGATGTCGCCCGTGTGCGCCAGCGAGAGGTCGGGAGCGTGACTCATCGGATCCTTCGCGATGCTGCGAGACGACGGCGCGGGATCGCCGTCTGCACGCACACTATTGCGCGGGCGAAGGGATGCCACGGGGGCTGGCGGCGCTGAGACGCGGCGCGCATAATGCGGGGTTCTGCCGCACGACGTCGACCCGTGCAACCCGGTCGGCGCGGCAGCGTCGGTGGACGAAGGTGGGGGAGTGACCCCCGATCCCCATCGTTACGACCTCGACGCGCTGCGCTCGCGCCTCCTCGACCACGGCGAAGACGACGGCGGAAGCGAAGGCGAGGTCGATGACAGCATCCCCCAGCTCGCCACCGCCGACCCTGCCTTGTGCGCGATCGCCCTCGTGCTGCCCGACGGCACCACCCGCACCAGCGTCGACGCCGACGTCGCCTTCAGCGTGCAGTCCGCCGTCAAACCGTTCCTCTTCGCCCTCGCGCTGCTCGACACCGACGGCGCCGCCCTCGACCGGGTCGGGATCGAACCGACGGGGGAGGCCTTCAACGCCATCAAGCTCGAGAGCGACACCGGGCGTCCGCCCAACCCGATGGTCAACGCGGGCGCCCTGCTCACGGCATCCCTCGTCCGCGGATCCGACGCGGCCGAGCGCGACGCGCGCATCGCCGAGGGGCTCGCCGCCTTCGCCGGACGCGACCTCGCCGTCGACGAAGACGTCGCGCACAACGAGCACCTGCTCGGCGACCGCAATCACGCCCTCGCGCACCTCATGCGCGCCGAAGGGACGATGCGGGTCGGCGCCGACGACGCCGTGGCCGTCTATGCGCGCGCCTGCGCGACCCTGGTGGATGCCGAGACCCTCGCCGTCATGGGCGCGACCCTCGCGTGCGGCGGGGTGAACCCGCGCACGGGTCGACGTGTGGTGCCCGAGCGCGTGGCCCGCGATGTCGTGTCGGTCATGGCGACCTGCGGCGTCTACGACGGGTCGGGGCGGTGGATGCGCGCGGTCGGCATCCCGGCGAAATCGAGCGTGTCGGGCGCCATCGTGCTCGCCGCTCCCGGACGCCTCGGCGCGGCGGTGGTGAGCCCGCCCCTCGACGTCCAGGGCACCAGCGTCCGCGGCCGGCTCGCGAGCGAAGCGCTCAGCGACGACCTGCATCTGCACAGCTTCGCCGCGCGCTGACGAGTAGCGAGCGATGGAGTGGTGGACGTCTGCGGGGGCGCAGAGGGCTCGGATTGTGGAACACCCCAGAACACAGGCCCTACTCGTGCCAGCTGCACTGACTTGCAAGGATCGTGGCGCTCTTGACCCGTCGAGGGGCATGCTCGCCGGAACAGGCTGCGCAGTTCACGCCTCCTTTCAGACCATAAGAGGTCTACACTTCTGAATGTGTGGACCGTCGACCTCGAGCCGATCGAGGGGTGGCTGTTGGGACTGGACGATGACACGTACGACCAGGTCATCGCCGCCATCGAGCTCCTCCAAGAGCACGGTCCACAGCTGGGACGCCCCATCGTGGACACGGTGAAGGCGTCTAAATACAAGAACATGAAAGAGCTTCGTCCCGGTTCCTCCGGCGCGTCAGAGCTGCGGGTGCTCTTCGCCTTCGACCCGAAGCGCCAAGCGATCATGCTGGTCGCGGGCGACAAGTCCGGCAACTGGAAGAAGTGGTACCGGGAGAACATCCCGATCGCGGACGCCCGGTTCGCAGAGCATTTGGCTCGAGTGAAGACGACGAAGAACGACAAGACGAAAGGGAAGTGATCGCGATGGCTCTTACCCCGCAGCAGCTGCTCGAGAAGCGTCCTGCGAACCGCGCGCGCGTTGACGCACACAAAGAGCGGATGCGGGGAGAGGTACGGGCGTACCGGCTGCGCGAACTCCGCGAGCAGCTCGGACTCACTCAGCAGCAGCTCGCCCAGCGGATCGGCGTCGGTCAGCGTCAAGTTTCGAAGATCGAGAACGGCGATCTCGACAGCGCACGGATCAGCACGGTCCGCAAGTACGTCGAGGCCGTCGGGGGAGACCTCGTCATCGAGTACGTCGCCGGAGATAGCCGGCTGCAGGTCGCCTGATCACGCAGAGGCCTTGGAGACGCAGGCCATCGTTCATGTGGACCTGTCGAGCCGAGTAGGCGAGCCGTCCGACCTCGTCCGCGGGGTGAATTATCGCGATCGGCGTGACCGTCGCCGACAGCGGCGCTGCGAAGCTCCCACGACGACGAAGCGTCGTGGTTCTGAGCGAACGCGCCGCAGCACGACCTCCGGTTGAGCCTGTCCATTCGATCCCGGCACGAGCCTCGTCACAGTAGTGTCGATGCTTCGTGTCACCATCGGCGGATGGACCTTTCGGAGCTTCGTCAGCAGTTGGAGCGTCTGCTGACTCCCGCGCAGAAGTTGAGCCTCGACGAGGCCGAAGTGATCAGCGTCGATCGGCGGGATCGCCTCGCCCTCATTCGCGTCGCCGCTCAGAACGCCGAGCGTCAGATGACTGTTCTCACTGTGCGCCTGTTTGGTTCCGCGCCGACCGCACTCGCTCCCGGAGCGGTATGTCGTTTCGAGGGCATACCAACCCTTCGCGGGGAGCTCATGACCGTCGCTTTCGCTGCGAGCTCCATTCGCATCGAGGCCGGACGGCTCGGTCCTCTTCATACCAAGCGTCGCGAAGTTCGGCGAAAGCTCGAGGAGGAGGGGGTGCTGTCCTCGAAAAGTCAGCGGGGCCTCGAGGCGTTCCAGGACGCTCGTCGGATTCTGGTCCTGGCGCCCGTCGGCAGTGCCGGCCTGAAAGACTTCAAAACTTCCGTTGCACGTCTCGACAACGCGGGCGTCAGCTTCTCCTACCGCCACATCGTGACGGAGGGCCCAGACGCGCCGGCCTCCATCGTCACACAGCTCAAGGAGCACGACGGAGCCGATGCGATCATCATCCTTCGTGGTGGTGGGGATCGGTTTGCTCTTCGGGCTTTCGACGACGAACAGGTTGTGCGGGCCATCGCAGCACGACCGGTCCCGGTGGGCCTTGCTGTCGGGCACACCCACGATGACGACTTCCTTGCAGGGCAGGTGGCTACTTACGCATGGCACACGCCGACACACGCCGCGAAAAGCATTCTGCACCTTCGGCTGAAGGCCCGTGCGCGCGCCGACGAAGCCATCCGAAAGCGTAAGGCGCGAGAGAGACAGGAGAGAGAGGCGTCCCAAGAACGAACACATCGCACGGATCTGGAGAACGCGCGGCAGGAGGCCCGACTCTACAAGGACCTGTGGCACACGACCACCGCCCAGGTATTGGTATCGGCTCGAGGCCGCGTCCGCCGAAGGGCAGCTGTCTTGGCCACGGCTACCTGGGCGCTCACTCTCGCGGTGGTGCTTCTCGTCGCAGGGAGAGAACAAACGGTCGGGGCTACCACCGCAGCCGCAGGCATCGTGCTGGGTCTCTACCTCTGGGCGGGTCGACGACGCGCAGACAAGCCGCTCAAGGTGGGCAAGTACACCCCTCTCGGCGGCGACGAATGGATCGGTGCGGCCTTGCGCAGTCGTACCCCGCGGGAGTGCCGTCGCCTCCTGCATCCGTTGTCGGATGAAAAGCACCCGTAGTCGATAGGAATCAGCCCGCGGCGAGGGAGCGTCCTTGATCATGCTTCTATCCAGCGGCGCATCCTGGTTGAACCAGGCCCGTGGTGAGGTCTCGAGGTGCACTCGCAGCTGCCGCCGGAGACCGTATGCATCACCGGCGTCTCCCCTTCTCCGGCAACGCTCGCCGGCCGCCGATACCGGCCGGGCATGCCCCTGAGATGGTGCGCCGGCGCATCCGCTCAGCTGCGACGCTGAGCGCGACCGCCCAGCCGATCACTTCGCCGGGGTGCGGCCCGATAGAGCGGTCATCCTCCGGTGCGGCGTCCCCGAGGAGCGCAGACTTCGGGGTGGTGCGATCGGCGAGATCGCCTCAATTGGAAGGTCGGTGGAAGGACTGGTCATGGTGAGGCGAACAAGATAGCGACCACCCTCGCGCCGGTGCCTGTTCTGATCTGAGACCACCAGCTCGTCTGACAGCGCAGCCGCCGCGAGGTCGTCGTTCCCGCACCGCCATGAAGGGCGCGAGTGGACGAGGAGGCAACGACGATGTGAGAGCATCGGCGCATGCATCCCGTCGCGCGCCGCCGCGCCTCGCGAACCGTCACCGTCGGCGTCGTCGCCGCGCTCGCCGCCTCCCTCACCGGCTGCGGGCAGGGCAGCAACGTGTCGGAGGACTACGCGCAGATCTGCCGCGACAACTCCACCGAGAAGCGCCTGCCCGACGACGACTGCAACAACCACGGCGGCAGCGCCGGCTGGTACTACTACGCGCTCGGCTCGAACAGCCGCACGGTCCCCGCCGTGGGGCAGCCGGCCACCGGCGGTACCGACACCCTGCCCGCGGGCAAGACCGCCGCGCGCGGGATCTCCGGTGACGGAGCGAGCGTCTCGCGCGGCGGCTTCGGCGGCTCCGGCTCCGACGGCAGCCACGGCAGCTGATGCGCCGCATCGAACTGACCCCGCGCCCCGACTGGGAACGAACCATCAAGCAGTCCGGCCTCATCTACTCGCACTCCGTGCGCGACGACGGCACCGCTGTCGACTACTGGAACGACGGCGCCGCCTACGTCTTCACCCTGCCCGAGGTGGAACAGCTCGAGAAGCAGACCGAAGAGCTGCACCGCATGAGCCGCGAGGCCGCGCGCTACCTGGCATCCGGAGAACTCGGTCATCTGGGGCTCGACACGAAAGCGTTCGAGTTCGCGCAATGGTCGCTCGAGCAGGACGAACCCGACGTCTACGCGCGGTTCGACCTCGCCTATGCCGGCGACGGCAGCCCCGCGAAGATGCTGGAGTACAACGCCGACACCCCGACGGGACTCATCGAGGCCTCGGTCACGCAGTGGTTCTGGCTGCAGGATCGGCTCAAGTCCGGCGCCGTCGCCGCCGACACCGACCAGTGGAACGGCCTGCACGAAGCCCTCGTCGACCGCTGGCGCGCGCTCCTTCACCGCTCGCTCAGCGAGGGCGAGGGCGGACGCCTCTTCGTCGCCCACTCGGATGCCGACATCTACGGCGAGGACTGGGACACCGTCGCCTACATGCGCGACCTCGCCGGCGAGGCCGGGTGGGAGCACACCGGCATCGAGATGAAGGACATCGGCTGGCACCATGGCGCCCGCCAGTTCGTCGGCGTCCCCGAGCCGTGGGGATCCTCGCGCAGCATCGCCGCGCTGCCGGGCGACGAGCCCGGCACGCAGTACCCCGTCATCCGGAACCTCTTCAAGCTGTACCCGTGGGAAGACCTCGTCTCGGGCGACGACCGCGTCGTCGGCGACCAGGAGTTCGGCGCACTGCTCATCGCCGGGCGCGGACTGTTCGGCCGGTGGTACGAGCCGGCGTGGAAGATGTTCCTCTCCAACAAGCTGCTGCTCGTCGCCCTCTGGCGACTGTTCCCCGGCCACCCCAACCTGCTCCCCGCCTACGCCGACGGCCCGAACGGCCTCACGGACTACGTCGTCAAACCGGTCTTCGGCCGTGAGGGCGACGGCATCCACGTCCACCGCGCCGACGGCACGGTCACCTCGAACGGCAAGGAGTACCGCCGCGAGGGCACCGGCCGCGAACGCGTCTGGCAGCAGTACCACGAGCTGCCCGACTTCCGCGGCTCCAACGGCAGCAATCACCCGGTGCTCGGCTCATGGGTCGTGAACGACGAGGCGTACGGCGTCGGCATCCGCGAGTCCGACGGCCCCATCACCGACTACTTCTGCCGGTTCGTGCCGAACATCATCGAACCCTGATCCCGGATGCCGCGCGCCCGGTGCCGCGCAGACTCACGCGCCCCGGCCGTCGACCCGTTCTCACCGCCTCGGCGTTCGTGCGAGTGCGGTGATCCAGGATGCCGCGACCCGGCGCCGCGGATCCGCCGTCACGGCCTCAGCGCTCGCGCGCCCGCGGTGATCCAAGATGCCGCGACCCCGCGCCACGCGCGCTCACGCGTCGATGTCGTCGACTCCCGGCATCCACTGCGCCCCGGGTTTGCCCCACTTGCGCTTCTTCGCGATCTTGGCGACCACGCGGCTGTCTTCGTCGTCGAGGCGGTCGACGTAGAGCACGCCGTCGAGGTGGTCGAACTCGTGCTGCAGGATGCGGGCACGCCACCCCGTCACCTCGATGCGCACGGGTTGTCCGTCGAGGTCGACACCCGTCAGCAGAGCCGCCTCGGAGCGCCGCAGCGGGAAGCGCTCGCCGGGGAACGACAGGCATCCCTCGCTCTCCTCGTCGGGGTCGGGGTAGCCGGGCTCGAGCGGACGGATCCACAGCTCCGGGTTGATGACGACACCGCGCCACGGCAGGCCCTCGTCGTCTTCGTACGTAAAGGTGAAGATGCGAAGACCCACGCCCACCTGCGGCGCGGCGAGGCCGACGCCCGGCGCGGCATCCATGGTCTCGAACATGTCGGCGACGAGCTGGCGCACCTCGTCGTCGATCTCGTCGACGCGGGCGGCGGGAGCGTGCAGCACGGGGTCGCCCATGATGCGAATCGGGAGTACGGCCACGCCTCCAGCCTAACCAGGGGAGCGGCGGCTACTGTCGAGGGGTGATTCCGCTCGATACCACCCTCACCGATGGAATCGACCAACTCGTCGGTGTCTTCCGCGACCCGCGCATCCTGCTCGGCATCCCGCTCGCCCTGCTGGGCGCGGTGTTCATGTCGTTCGGCGCGCAGTACCAGCACCGCGGCGTGCAGAAGGTCGAGCGCCTCTCGGGCGGCAAGACCACCGGCGGCCTCTCGCGCTCGCAGCTGACCTCGTTGCTGACCCGGCCGTCGTGGGTGGCGGGCACGGTGATGCTGGGCCTGGCGATCGTGTGTCAGCTGGCGGCGCTGTCGGTCGCCCCGCTGATCCTCGTGCAGCCTCTCGGCGCGATCGCCCTGGTGATCACCACCGTCCTCAACGCACGTGTCTCACGGCACAAGCCGACGCGACAGTCGCTCATCGCCATCGCGCTGTGCGTGGGCGGCATCTTCATCTTCGTCACCATCGCAGCCTTCTTCGCCACCGAGAAGCTGATCACCGAGCGGGAGCTGCTGATCATCCTCGGCATCCTGGCCGTGGTCGTCATCGTGTTCGGCGTCTTCTGGGTGCTCGTGCGCCGCCGCGCGCAGGCGTTGTTCTACATCATGGCCGCGGGTGTCATCTACGGCTTCGTCGCGACCCTCGCCAAGGTCGTGATCAGCCGCGCGCAGGCGGGGAACTTCGAGTGGCTGACCCTGCTCTGCCTCGTGGCGCTGCTGGCCGCCGTCGCCGTCGGCGCCTACTTCGTGCAGACCGCGTACTCGGTCGGCCCGCCCGATCTCGTCATCGCCGGCCTCACCGTGATCGACCCGATCGTCGCCGTGCTGATCGGCCTGCTCGTGCTCGGCGAGGCCTCGACCGCTCCCGCCTGGGCGCTCATCGGCTTCGTCATCGCCGGCGCGATCGCCACATGGGGCGTCATCCAGCTGACCAAGCACCACCCGCAGATCACCGCCGACGGCAAGCCCAAGAAGCCGCGCGTGCACTGACGGGCCTGCGGGGTCGTTGATCCCGAGGTCGATGCGGCGCATGGCCCGGTGGAGCGCCGGTTCCGCCGAGACCGCAGGGGTTCGCCGAGGACGCACCCGATGGATGCCGATCGCGTGCGGCCTCGTCGAACGCGTGCGGCCTCATTGGCTTCCGCGAAGACGTCTGGCGGCCGCGCGGCGCGCTGCCACGCATGCTCACGCGGACCGCGACGAGTTCGGACCGCGACCGCCCGACGCGGCGGCGACGCGACCGCTGTCGGCACGGCAGGACGGATGCCGGTAGGCTCGTCGTCGCTGGGGGCGGTGGCCAAGCTGGTCAAGGCAGCGGGCTCATAACCCGACGATCGTGGGTTCAAGTCCCACCCGCCCTACCGAGGCCCTCCGCCAGAAGCACGCTGGTCGGAGGGCTCTTCTCGTGCCGACCACGACCCGCCACCCAGACCGCGCTGCGGCGGCGGCCCAGGGAGCAGCTGCTCCGCTGACAGGCAGTGTCGGAGGTCATCGATAGCCTCCCTCGCGTGGCGGAGAGAGTGCAGGCGTGGTGGGCCCGACGGCAGTGGTCGAAGGGGCTCGACGTGCCCTATGCGGTGGGCGCTTACCGTGAAGCGTGGGCGGCCTACCCCGCCTTGATCCGGCAATACCACCCCGATCTCAACGCGGGGATCGCCCTCAGCCAGGTCCCGCCCGCGGCCGAGGTGCTCCTGCTCTGGCAGTGCGATGCGGGGCACCGCTTCGCCGCGACGCCCCATGAGCAGCGGCACCGGCCGGGCCGGGAGCGCCGGCGCAGCGCCTGGTGTCCCGAGTGCGCTGAGCTGGCCGATCCCGCACGGGTCGTCGCTCTGCCGATGCGCGAGTCGGTCGAAGCGCCGGCCATCACGGCGAACGCGGTGCTGCGTCCCCGCCGCCCTCGGCCCCCGTCGAAGCTCTGCCGCAAGACGCCGCCGGTCGCCGTCGGCGAGGCCTTCGTCTCGGTCTGCGCGCCGAAGCCCGCCTCGGCCGTCGAAGACCGCGTGCGCGCCGACCTGCGCGACCGGCTGGCACTCGCCGAGGGCTTCAACGCCGTCCGGGTCGCCCGCCCGTTCTTCGACCATCTCGAAGTCTGGCCCGACATTGTCTTCCCCGAGCTCCGGATCGCCGTCGAGTACGACACGATCGGCCGCCACGGTCTCGAACACGTCGGACGCCGAGAGGAGGCCGACCGACGCAAGGATCGGGCGCTGCGCTCAGCCGGGTGGGAGGTGGTGCGGCTGCGCATCGGACGCCTCGAACCGCTCGGGCCCCACGACCTGCAACTGTCGAGCTGGAACACGGCAGGCCTCGCAAAGCTCATCGACGTGCTCCGCGGCATCCGCGGTCCACTCGTCGTCGACTCCTACCTGCGTTGACCCCGTCGCCCCATGCCACGCGTCGGCTCAGGACCCGTGCGCCTCCTCCGACACCGGCTGCCACTCGCGCCACGTCTCGAGGCGCGACGCGTAGTCCTTCTCGGCGATACCCAGGGGCGCCTTGCCGAAGAAGATGCGCAGCGGCGGGTTCTCGGCATCCACGACCTTCAGAATCGCCGAACGCGTGGCCTCCGGCTTTCCGGGGTCGGCAGCCGACGGGCGGTTCGCCGCCTGCTCGCGCACCCCGGCGTACGCCGCGATCTCCTCGCTGCGCTTCGCCGACGCACCCGACCAGTCGGTGGAGTAGCCCCCGGGCTCGATGAGGGTCACGTGGATGCCGAAGCCGGCGACCTCCTGCGCGAGCGACTGCGACAGCCCCTCCAGCGCCCACTTCGACGCGTGGTAGACGCCCACCGTCGGGAAGGCGCTGATCCCGCCGATGCTCGAGACCTGGATGATGTGTCCGGATCCTTGCGCACGCATGATCGGCAACGCCGCCTGCGTCACCCACAGGGCACCGAAGAAATTCGTCTCGAGTTGCGCGCGCACCTCGTCCTCGGCGAGTTCCTCCACCATTCCGAAGTGCCCGAATCCGGCGTTGTTGACGACGACGTCCAGACGCCCGAACCGCTTGTGCGCCGCCTGCACGGCGGCCGTGTCGGCGGCGTGATCGGTGACGTCGAGCTGCAGCGGCAGGAAGGTGTCGGGGTAGGCGTCGACGAGCTCGGTGACGTCGTCGAGGTTGCGCGCCGTGCCCGCGACGCTGTCGCCGCGCTCGAGGGCCGCTTCGGCCCACTCGCGGCCGAAGCCCTTGGATGCGCCGGTGATGAACCAGATCTTGCTCATGGGAGTCCTTGCAAAGAGGGGAGGGGTGAACGCGGGCGACGGTACGCCGCTGCACCCCGGGCCCGTGACGGCTTGACACCCCGTGCGCGAGCGATAGGCCCACGGCCCCCGAGGTTCGGAGCGGTGCGCGGTTCGGGCCCAGCGTGGCCGCCTCGCGCGGTTCGCGGCCATCGCGCAGCCGCCTCGCGCGGTTCGGAGCCATCGCACCCCCGTCCCACACGGTTCGGGGCGGATCCCGCCGCTCGGGGCGGAGAAATCCCGCCCCGACGCGCAGAACCCGCCCCGAACTCGAAACCGCGCCTACCGCGCCGCAACCTCCGCCAGCTCGCCCGGCCCGGGCAGGATCTCGCGCAGCAGATCGTCCAGCGTCACGACGCCGACGAGGCGCTCGCCCTCGACCACCGTCGCGAGCTGCACACGTCCGCGACGCATGCGCGCGAGGGCGTCGTACGCCGAGGCACCCGGTTCCAGCCGCAGGGGCTCCCGCGCGATGTCGAGCGCCGGCGTCGCCGGGTCGACGGCGAGCGTATCGCGCACGTGCGCCACGCGGGACGCCGCACCCGAACCGACGAGGATGCGCAGGTGCGTCGACGAGGCGGCGACCGCCTGGATGTCGGCGACCGTGGCATCCATCGACACCGCGGTGGGGGAGCGATCGGTGCGCACGATGTCGCCCACGGTCAGCGTGCCCAGGGCGATCGCCTGCGCAATCGGCTCGGAGTACTGCTGCTCGAGTGTGCCCGCCTGGCGCGAGTGCGCGACGAGCTCGCGGATCGTGTCGGCGTCCTGCCCGCCCGCGGCGGCCTTGTCGACCGGCTCCACGCCCGAGGCCTTCACGAGGCGGTTGGCGATGTGGTTGATCCACAGCAGGAACGGACGCAGCGGCCACGTCAGTGCACGGGCCAGGATGCCGGTGGCCTTCGCCGCGGTCTCGGGGTGCGCGATCGCCCACGACTTCGGCGCCATCTCGCCGATGACGAGGTGCAGGAAGGTCACCACGATCAGCGCCAGCATGAACGCGATGATGTCGGCCAGCACGTACGGCAGGCCCCACATCTCGAACACCGGCGCGAGGGCGTAATCGATGGCGGGTTTGGTGATCGCGCCGAGCAGGAAGGTGCACGCGGTGATACCGAGCTGCGCGAACGCCAGCATGACGGTCAGCTCGTTCACACCGCGCAGCGCCGCGCGGGCGGAGGCGCTGGTCGCAGCCTCCTCCTCCAGGCGGTGGCGGCGGGCAGCGAGCAACGCGAATTCGACGATGACGAAGAACGCGCTCGCGACGATGAGTGCGGTCGTGACGAGGGCGACGGTCCAGCCGTTCATCGGGCCACCTCCTCGTTCGACGCGGACGCTTCGTCGGCGGGCTCGGCATCCCGATCGATCTCGTGCAGCTGCACGTTCAGCTGCGACGGCACGTGGCGGTCGACCTCGGCGACCTCCACCGCGAGCCAGCGCTCGATGTCGAGGCCCTGCACGGTCTCACTCGCACGCTCGGACAGGTCGATGCGCACGACGGCGCCGACCGTCGGCAGGTCGCCGTGCGTCTCGATCACGAGGCCCGCCACGGTCTCGACATCGCTCTCGGCGAGATCGTGCCCGATGAGACGCTCGAGCTCGTCGAGGTGCAGGTCGCCCGGCACGCTCCAGGCGTCCTCACCGACCGACGCCGCCTCGGCGATCTCGACGTCGTGCTCGTCGGAGAGCTCGCCGATCACCTCCTCGGTGAGGTCTTCGATGGTCAGGATGCCGTCGAAGTTGCCGTACTCGTCGACGACGCAGGCCAGCTCGTTGCGCGACTGGCGCATGCGGTCGAGGGCGACGGGCAGCAGCATCGAGGTGGGGATGACGACCGCCGCACGCATGACGGAGGCCACGGGTGCGTCGTCTGCGGGCTGCTCGCGGAGCAGGTCGATGAGCTCGACGACGCCGACGGGGGAGTCCTCGTCGCCGATGACCGGGTAGCGCGTGTGGCCGGTGGCCATGAGCGCGCGCACCTCGCCGACGGTGGTGTCGGGGGTGACGGAGTCGATCTGGGAGCGCGGCACCATGGCGTGTTCGACGTCGCGCTGCGGGAAGTCGAGGATGCGGTCGATGATCATCGACAGGTCGTCGGGGAGGTCACCGCTCTGGCGCGACTCCTCGATGATCGCCTCGAGGTCGCGCGCGGTGGCGCTCTCGTCGACATCCTCGAGCGGCTCGATGCGCAGCAGGCGCAGCAGGGCGTTGGCGGCGACGTCGAAGACGGTGATGAGCCAGCCGAACAGCATCAGGTAGATGCGCGTCGGCACGGCCAGCGCGCGGGCGAGGGGCTCGGGGCTCGCGATGGCGAGGTTCTTCGGGTACAGCTCACCGAAGATCATCGTCACGACCGTCGCCAGCAGCAGCGCGCCGACGGTTCCGATGAGGATCGACACGGCCGGGTCGATTCCCACGCCGCCCAGCAGCGTGCCGATCGATTCGCCGATCAGCGGTTCGGCGACATAACCGATCAGCAGTCCGGTCACGGTGATGCCCAGTTGGGCGCCGGACAGCATGAATGACGTGCGCTTGGTGATGGCGAGCACGCGTTTGGCCTGCGCGTCGCCCTTCTCGGCCAGCGCCGCCATGCGCGAGCGGTCCACCGACATGTACGCGAACTCCTGCGCGACGAAGAAGCCGCACGCGACGATGATCGCGAGTGTCACGATGACGCCCACCAGGAGCGTCAGGGCCGCAGCCAGCATCAGATCTCACCCCCTCTCGGAAAGAGGGGGCTCGAAGATCGGCCCTCCTGGTCGGGGGAGGTGCGGTGATGGCTCACGGGTTTTCTCTCTCGTGGGTCGGGTGATCGCAGATCTCTTCGACGATACCGAGATCGCCGCCGCCGATGCTGGGGATTCGCCTCGACACCTGGCTTCCGCCGCACCGACGCGCGGGCGTGCCCCGCGGTCGCCATGTGCCTGACGGGCCGGCTAGGTCCACGCGACCACGGCGTGCAACACGCCTGTCGTCGCCTCACCCTCCGGACGACGAAGGGCCGGGCCGCACGCGCGGCCCGGCCCCGGCATCCGGTGTCAGGGGACCGCGCGACGCAACGTCGCGAACGACGACGTTGCGAGAACGAGGGTGACGAGGATGCCGCACACGGCGAGGCCGAACGCCCCCAGCGTCACGACCGTGTCGACGACCGCCGGCCACGATCGCGTCGCTGTGACGAGCCACGCCACCGCGACCGCCACGAGGCCCACCCCCACGAGCGTGACGACCGTCACCAAGGACCCGAAGCGTTTGAAGACGGTCGCCGCCCAGAAACCGATGACGAACGCGAGCATCGCGAGGGCGAAGTAGGCGACACCGGCAGCGAGAGGACCTGCCTCCCAGACCCAGGGCAGGTAGAAGAACCACCCGTTCATCCCGTACCCGTTCGTCGCCTGCTCGATCAGCCCCCCGACGACGAACACCACCGCGAGCAGGCCCGCGGTGAGGACGGCCGTCAGCAGCGTCCCGATGAAGAAGTCCCGTCGGGTGATGCTCATGGCCTGCGAGAACGGGAACGTCCGGGTCAGTGCCTGCGCGCCGATGACGCCGAAATACCACAGCGGCGCCTGCACGCCACCGCTGATCATGACGCCTCGAGCCCCCGATGACTGGATGATGCCGTAGATCAGAAGGCTGATCGCGAGCGACCCGAACAGGATGATGAGCGGGATCCAGACGAAGGTCTGGCGATTGATCAGTTGCAGCCGGACGACGTTCAGCGCGCGGTTCATCGCAGCGCTCCTTCCTGCGCGACACCGGCCGGCACGTGCGCCGCCCGTTGGGTGGATCGGACGATGTACTCCTGCAAGGAGACCGGGGACACCTCCAGGCGAGCGTCCGCCAGGGCGCGGCGGTCCTCGGATGCCAAAGGGCCGAGGACCGTGGCCGACGCGACGCGCCCCAACGATTCACGGTGCAGCACGTCGCGATCCGCACAGAAGGCGTCGACGGCGGCGGCGTCGCCGACGATGGTCGCCGCGCGATCACGCACGGCATCCGTGTCTTCGTCCATCACCACGCGCCCGCCGTCGAGCACGATGACGCGTTCGAGAAGGTTGGCGACCTCGTCGATCAGATGGCTGGAGAGGACGATCGTTCGCGGATGCAGCGAGTAGTCGCGCAGCAGACGGTCGTAGAAGGTCTGGCGAGCGACGGCGTCGAGGCCGAGGTACGGCTCGTCGAAGAACGTGACCTCTGCACGGGAAGCGATTCCGATGACGACGCCGACCGCAGAGAGCTGTCCACGCGAGAGCTTCTTGATCGGGCGTTCGACCGGGATCTGGAACGCCGTGATCAGCTCGCCGGCGACGGCTTCGTCCCAGTTCGGGAAGAACAGGCGCGCGGCCGCGAAAGCATGGCGAGGCTTCGCGTCGTCGGGGTACTTCTGACTCTCACGCACGAAGCACATGCGCGACAGCACGCGCGGATTCTCATAGGGGTTCTCGCCGAACACCCGGACCCTTCCGCTGGTCGCGAAATTCTGGGCGGTGAGGATGGACATCAGGGTCGTCTTACCGGCGCCGTTGCGGCCGAGAAGCCCGTGAATCGCGTCCTGTTCGAGGGAGAACGACACATCGGCCAGGGCATCGGCGTCGCGGTAGCGCTTGTGAAGACCCTCGACCTGGATGACGGCGGTCATCGTGCGGTCCCTGCGGTCGAGCGCTCCGGACGATCGGACGACGCGGCGAGCGCCGCGCGCTGGCGGATCAGTTCGGTCAGGTCGTCGGGTCCGAGTCCCAGCGTGCGCGCCTCGGAGAGGAGGGGATCGACGAAACGGTCGGCGAAAGCGGACCGCCGCTCGCCGAGCAGCTGATCGCGCGCCCCGGATGCGACGAACATCCCGATCCCACGGCGTTTGTAGAGCACTCCCTTATCGACGAGCATGGCGATTCCTTTCGCTGCGGTGGCGGGGTTGATGCGGTGGAAGGCGGCCAGCTCGTTGGTCGAGGGCGCGCGAGTCTCTTCGAGGAGGGAACCGTCGACGATCTGGTCCTCCACGCTCTCGGCGATCTGGAGGAACAGCGCTCTGCCGTCGTCGATCATGCGACCTCCGTGTACTGGTTCATTAGTTGACTAGGTAACCATGCAACAACGGATTGGAGGATGTCAAGAGGTCGGTCGGCCGACGCTCGATCCGTCCGGGCGAGGGCCTCGGCGGGAGTTCCGCGATATATCGGCAGGACGCGACCGATATGCCTCGCGAAGTGGGATACTGAAGTCCCCGCATTGCCTCGCTTCCCGGCGTGGTCCCGCCCCTTGCTCAACCGGCACGCCTTGGCGCGCCAGAAAAGGACCAGCCGTGGGACGCCTCATCTACCGAGACCGCGCATCGTTCGACATCGACGACCGCATCCTCGCTCACCTCCGCATCGTCGTGATGAACAAGCTCCGACGCAACGAGGGGTTCATGCTCCAGTTGCCCGTCAACGAGGGCGTCCGTCAGGCGAGCCTGTGGATCCACGCCTCGAACGCCCTCGTCATGCAGTTCTACGGCGGCCGGGAACCGGCGATCGACCGCAACCTGGTCGACCAGATGATGCACGACGCGAGCGGCGCCGACGGCCTCACCCTGACCGCCGCCGGCATCGCCCCGCAGCCGACTCCGACGCGCCAGCCCGTCGGCGGCCGCGCGCGCCCCTGACCGCCCGCTGGGCCCGCGGCGCCGGTGACCGCAGCGGTCCGCCGTGCACGCCCCCGCCGACTGCCGCCCCCCAGCGGGGCGTGTGCGCGCAGGTGTCCAACGACGCGGCATCCGTCTTTCTCGAAGACGACGGATGCCGTGACGTCGCGCGGATCAGCTGAGCGGCACCGTCACCTCGAACCGCGCGCCGTTCGCCGCCGGAACGCAGCGCACGTCTCCGCCGTGCGCCCGGGAGATGCCGCGGGCGATGGGCAGGCCGAGGCCGACTCCGCCGGAGGCCGCCCGTCCCTCGTCGAGCCGCACGAGCCGCTCGAAGATGCGCTCGCGATCGGCGGCCGGAACCCCCGGCCCGTCGTCGTCGACGACCACGCGGGCCGTGCGGCCCTCCGTCCGGACCGACAACGTGACCGACCCCCGCCCCGCCGTCGCGCGTGCGGCGTTCTCGACCAGGTTCGACAACACCTGAGCGATACGGTCGACATCGATGTGCACGGGCACCGCGGCATCCGGGATCTCCGCCCGGATCCGCAGGGACGGATGCACGAGCGGCGCGCGACGCGCCTCGGCCTCGACGACGGTTCGAAGGTCTGCGTCGACCCGGTGCAGCTCGAGACCCCGATCCACCCGGGCCATCGTCAGTAGGTCGTCGACGAGCCGCGACGCTCGCGTCGCCTCACGAGCGACGTGCGCGGCGAGCCGCTCGCGCTCGGGCCCGTCGAGATCGGCGCGTACCAGGGTGTCGGCGGCGGCCCGGATGCCGGCGACGGGCGTCCGCAGCTCGTGCGCGGCGTCGGAGAGGAACGCCCGCAGTCGCGCCTCGGCATCGCGCGCTGCCTGCTCCGCCCCCACCACGTCGTCGAGCATGTCGTCGAGGGCTGTGGCGACGCGTCCGATCTCGGTATCGGGTCGGGTCGGACGCAGACGTCGTTCCCGCTCGCCGGAGCCGATGGCCCGCGCGACCTGCGACACCTGGTCGAGGGGCCGCAGGCTCCGGCGCACGACGACGGTGACGGCACCGGCGGCCAGCACGAGCACTCCGACGGAGGCGACCGCCATGATCCACCGCACCTGCCCGAGCGTCTCGCCGACGCCGACCGCGGACGCGGTGAGACTCAGCGTCGACCCGTCGCTCAGCGTCGAGCGCAGCGTCACGAGCTGGTCGTCGCCCGACACCTCGGATGCCAAAACCTGCACGTCGCTGGAGGCGGAGGGCTGCGGCGCCGACCGCTCACCCGGCCCGGGTCCGCCGCCCGGCCCCGGGGGAGCATCGCGCAACTGCTCGGGACTCGGACCCGCGACGACGGAGTCGCCGCCCGCGCCGTCGATGCGCACCGACAATCCCTGGTACGACAGGCGCTCGGCGAGGTCGGCGTCGTCGACGGTGCCGACGAGCGACGCAGCCGCCGCGGCCCGGTCACGCAGCCGCTCCTCGATCTGTCCGCGCAGCCGGGCGCCGAGCGCGAGGTCGACCACCACGGCCAGCACCACGAGAAGCAGCGCGACGAGCGCCAGGACGGCCAGGATCGTGCGGCGACGCAGCGACCCCGACCGGAGCGTCGGCGTGGAGGTCATGTCGCCGCGCTCAAGCGGTAGCCGAGCCCGCGCACGGTGTGGATCAAGCGGGGACCGTGCTGCTCCATCTTGCGTCGCAGGGCGCTGAGGTGCACCTCGACGAGGTTGGGGTCGTAGTCCTCGTACCCCCACACCTGCGTGAGGATCTGCGCCTTCGACAGCGTCCGGCCGCGCCCGTCGGCGAGCAGGTGCAGCAGGCGGAACTCGGTGGCCGTCAGATCCAGCGCCACTCCGGCGCGGTGGGCGGTCGTGGCATCCGGGTCGACCACGAGATCGCCCACCGAGATCGTCTGGGGGAGCCGCCCCCGACGGCGCAGCACGGCACCCGCGCGCGCGACGAGCTCGGCCATCGTGAAGGGCTTCATGACGTAGTCGTCGGCTCCCTCGGCGAACCCGCGCAGACGGTCGTCCACTTCGTCGCGCGCAGTGAGCATGATGACGGCGGCGTCACCGGCGGCGCGCACGAGAGGGAGCAACCGGATGCCACTGGGCCCCGGCATCATCCAGTCCAGCACCACCAGGTCGGGGCGGAACGCCGCGAGGCGCTCCGCCAGATCGACGCCGTCGGCGGCGGCGTCGGTGGCGAATCCCTCGGCGCGCAGAGCCGTCGAGACGGCGAGGCGGATGGTCTCGTCATCGTCGACGACGAGCACACGGGCGGCAGCGGACATTCGGCCGACGATAGGGGCGGTTGCTGAACGGCGGATATGGCTTGCGTATGCGCATGCCCGTCGGCATCCGGCTTCAGGTTCGCTTCAGTCCCGGCTCCAAGTCTGGTCTCAGCGCCGGTGAACGCCACCGGCCGAGAGGACGACATGAACGACGACAACCCCACCATGCCCCTGCCGCGACTGGACGACACCGCCGAGCCCCGCCGCCGGTCGTGGCGACGCCCCGCACTGATCGCCGGTGCGGTCATCGTGGCCGCCGGCCTCACGGGCGGAAGCGCCGCCCTCGCCGCGCAGACCAACGGCGGATCGACCCTCACCGCGGCCACGTCGGCGCCCAGCGCCGACGGCGGGTCCACAGGTCCCGGCACCGCACCGACCCCGGGCCCGGCAGCCACGCCCGGCTCCGCACCGACCGGCGCCCCCGCCGACGGTACCGCCCCCACCCCGCCCGCCGACGGCACGACGCCGACGCCTCCCGCTCCGGGTGAGGGCGGCGGTCCGGGTGAGTGCGGTCCCGGGGGCGGCCCCGCCGGTGCCGGACACGGACCGAAGGGCGAAGGAAAGGGCGAAAAGCCCACGCCGCCGGCTGACGGCACCGCCCCCACCCCGCCGGCCGACGGCACCGCCCCCACCCCGCCGGCGCCCCCGGCTGACGGAACGGCCCCCACCCCGCCCGCCGAGGGCAGCGCCCCCACCCCGCCGGCGCAGCCCCGCAGCTGAGCGCCGCACGCCGCCGGTTATCCGTGCGCCCGCGACCGCGCTGGCCGGCGCGCCACATCGTGAGATGTGCAGCGCGCGGTCAGCGCGGTGCGGCACGATCGAGGGGTGGCGAGAACACCCACGCGGCGGCGCCGCACGACCCGGGCACGCGTGCTCCGTCGTCGCCGGATCGTCTTCGGCGTGCTGGCGGCTGTGCTCGTCACCCTCGTCGTCGTGACCGTGGTACCGCTGGTCTCGCTCGTCTCGGGGTGGAACGCCGCGTGGAACACCGAGGCACGCCGCGAGAGCGTCGATCTGACGGGCTTCGACCCCGGCACGCTCATCTCCGACGAGGATTTCTACGACGCCGATGCGATGACCGCCGACGACATCCAGCGCTTCCTCGACGAGCAGATCGGACGGTGCGCGAACGACTCCTGCCTCGCCCGCTTGAGGATGCCGGTAGACAGCCGCGACCCGGTCGTCTCGAGTTCGACGGGCGAGACGGTCTGCGAGGGCTTCGACGGCGGTGACCTCACCGCGGCCGAGATCATCGACCGCGTGCAGCGCGCGTGCGGCATCTCGGCGAAGGTGCTGCTGGTCACCCTGCAGAAAGAGCAGAGTCTCGTCTCGGGACGCGTCGCCCGCGCCCCGACGGCGGAGCAGCTCGGCGCGGCGATGGGGGCACGCTGCCCCGACGATGCCGCCTGCGATCCGGGCGCCGCCGGCTTCGCCGATCAGGTCGCCCAGGGCGCGACCGACCTGAAGTCGTACAGCGCCTCCGACTTCATGCGGCAGCCGGGCACGCACTACATCGCCTATTCGCCCGACCCGACGTGCGGGGGCACCGACGTGACGATCACCAACGAGGCGACCGCGGCGCTGTACAACTACACGCCCTACCAGCCGAACCCCGCCGCCCTCGCCGCCCGCTGGGGCACCGGCGACGGATGCTCCGCCTATGGGAACCGCAATTTCGCCCTGTACTGGGCCCTCTGGTTCGCCTGACCGCCGCACGTACTCAGCGATCCGCATGACCTCAGGGCCGTCTGGTTCAGCTGATCGTCGCACACGCTCAGCGATCCGCATAAGCTCAGCCCTCAGCCACCGGATGCCACTGACCCTGTGCAGATCACCGAGCTTGCGAACACCGCCCACCCCCGTGATCCGGACCACGGGAATCACAGTGTTGTGATTTCGTTATGCAGCGGCGATAATTGCCGGGACAACCGAACACTCGCCGCACTCCATCACAGGTCGTAGGGGAAGACGTACCTGACGAAGGAGAGAACATGGCGATCACGTCTTCGCGCGGAGTGATCCTGATCCACTCCGCGCCCCGCGCGTTGTGCCCCCACCTCGAGTGGGCAGTAGGACGCGCTCTCGGCCGCGCCGTCAACTTCGACTGGGCCGATCAGCCCGTGCTCGTGGGCAGCCGCCGCGCGGAGTTCTACTGGGAGGGCCCGGTCGGCTCCGGCGCGGCCCTCGCCAGCGCCATCCGCGGGTGGGAGCACCTGCGCTTCGAGGTGAGCGAAGACCCCACGCCGCGCAGCGACGGTGGACGGTGGATGCACACGCCGGGTCTCGGCATCCACTACGCCCAGACCGATGCGACCGGCAACATCGTCATCGGTGAAGACCGGGTGCGTTACGCGATGGAGGTCGCCGCGGGCGATCCCTTCGAGCTGCAGCGCGAACTCGACGTCGCGCTCGGCTCCGCGTGGGACGAGGAGCTCGAGCCCTTCCGCCACGCCGGCGACGATCAGCAGATCATCTGGCTCCACAAGGTCGGCTGAGCGCCCCAGACGTCGACGGGGGAGGCGCCATTACCGGAGGTCGGTGACCACACCCGGCACCGGGACCGCGTATCCCTCGCTCGGCACGGCGAACGCCCCCTGGCATCCTCGATCTTCGTCGGGGGGATGCCAGGGGGCGTTCGTTCGGATCAGACCGAGGCGATCGCGACGACGGCGTTGTGGCCGCCGAAGCCGAACGAGTTGCTGATGGCGAGCTGGTCGCCGGCGCCGAGCTCGACGGGCGAGCCCGACAGGGCGAACGGGACGTCGGGGTCCTGCTCGGTGAGGTTGATCGTGGGCGGGGCGACGCGGTTCTGCAGGGCGAGGACGGTGAAGATGGCCTCCAGCGCGCCGGTCCCGCCGAGCAGGTGACCGGTCGAGGCCTTCGTCGCCGACACGGGGATCTCGTCGATCCGGTCGCCGAAGACGGTGTGCAGGGCCTTGTACTCGTTGGGGTCGCCCACGGGGGTCGAGGTGGCGTGCGCGTTGATGTGCGTGACGTCGTCGGCCGAGGCGCCGGCCATCTCGAGCGCCATGCGCACGGCGCGCGCCGCACCGGTGCCCTCGGGGTCGTTGGCGGTGATGTGGTACGAATCGGCGGTGACGCCGCCACCCACGATCGACGCGTAGATCTTCGCGCCGCGCGCCTTGGCGTGCTCCTCGGTCTCGAGGATCAGCACGCCGGCGCCCTCGCCCATGACGAAGCCGTCACGGTCGATGCTGGCCGGACGCGACGCCGTCTCGGGGGAGTCGTTGCGCTTCGACAGCGCCTGCATCGACGCGAACGACGCGATGGTGATGGGGTGGATCGCCGATTCAGTACCGCCGGCGATCACGACGTCGGCCAGGCCGTCGCGGATGTGCTGCACCGCGTTCACGATCGACTCGGTGCTCGAGGCGCACGCCGAGGCCACGGTGCGCGCGAACGCACGGGCGTTGAAGTGCAGCGAGAGGTTGCCGGCTGCGGCGTTCGGCATGAGCATGGGCACCGTCATCGGCATGACGCGGCGCGGGCCCTTCTCGCGCAGCACGTCCCAGGCGTCGAGCAGCGTCCAGACACCGCCGATGCCGGTGGCGAAGTCGACGCCCAGGCGATCGGGATCGATGTCGGGGGAGCCGGCGTCTTCCCACGCCTCTTTCGCGGCGACCATCGCCAGCTGCGACGAGGGGTCGAGCCGCTTGGCGACGGGGCGCTCGAGCACCGTCTCGGGCCGCACGAGCGCTTCGGCGGCGAAGGTGACGGGCAGGTTGTACTTCTCGACCCATTCGTGCTCGAGGGTGCGCGCTCCCGAGGTGCCGGCGAGCAGCGCCGACCAGCTCTCGGGGGCGGTGCCGCCGATGGGCGAGGTGGCACCGATACCGGTGACGACGATGCGGGGTGTGCTCATGAGCGAAGAATCCTTGGTGCGGCGATGGGTCGTGACCGGTGGGGGCCGCAGCCCCCACCGGGAGGTGTCAGGACTGGTTCGACGTGATGAAGGTCACGGCGTCGCCGACGGTCTTGAGGTTCTTGACCTCGTCGTCGGGGATCGTGACGCCGAACTTCTCCTCGGCGTTGACGACGATCGTCATCATCGAGATGGAGTCGATGTCGAGGTCGTCGGTGAAGGACTTCTCGAGGGCGACCTCGTCGGCCGAGATACCGGTCTCGTCGGTGATGAGCTCGGCAAGGCCGGCGAGAACCTCGTCGTTGGTGAATGCCATGATGTCTCCTGTTTCTTGGGGGTCGGCCCTAACGAGCCTGGATCAGTTTAGGGTTCGACGACGACGTGTCAGGGGAGGACGACGACCTGCGCGCCGAACACGAGTCCGGCGCCGAAACCGATCTGCAGGGCGAGTCCGCCGCTGAGCTCGGGGTGCTCCTCGAGCAGGCGGTGCGTGGCGAGCGGGATGGATGCCGCCGACGTGTTGCCCGTGGTCTCGATGTCGCGCCCGATGACGACGGTCTCGGGAAGTCCCAGCTGCTTGGCGAACTCGTCGATGATGCGCATGTTCGCCTGGTGGGGCACGAAGGCGGCGAGGTCGGCGGGCTCGATACCGGCCGCCTCGATCGCCTGACGCGCGACCTTGACCATCTCCCAGACGGCCCAGCGGAAGACCGTCGGGCCCTCCTGGCGCAGCGTCGGCCACGGGGCCGTGCCGTCGCGGAAGTCGGTGAGGGGGGCGTTCATGCTCACGGCGTCGGCCTTCGAGCCGTCGGAGCCCCAGACGGTGGGTCCGATGCCGGGAGTGTCGCTCGGGCCGACGACCACGGCGCCCGCGCCGTCGCCCAGCAGGAACGAGATGCTGCGGTCCGTCGGGTCGACGATGTCGCTGAGCTTCTCGGCGCCCACGACGACGACGTGCTTCGCGAGCCCGCCACGGATCAGCGCATCGGCCTGACCCACGCCGTACGCGAACCCGGCGCACGCGGCGTTGACGTCGTACGCGGCAGCGGGGTTGGCGCCGATCCGGTCGGCGACGATGGCGGACGCCGACGGCGTCTGCTTCGGGTTGCTGATGGTGGCCACGATCACGGCGTCGATGTCTTCGGGTGCGACGCCCGACTTCTCGACGGCCTCGCGCGCGGCGTCGGCGGCGAGGTCGATGGCATCCGTCTCCTTATTGGCGCGGACGCGCGTGACGATGCCCGTGCGCTGACGGATCCACTCGTCGCTGGAGTCGATGGGCCCGACGAGGTCGTCGTTGGGCACGAAGTTCTCGCCGCGCGCCGCGCCGTAGGAGTAGATGCGCGTGTGGGCCGGGCCCTGCAGCTGGCGGAGGGTGGGGGTGCTCATGCCTGGTCTTCTTTCAGGAGTGAGACGGCCGCGTCGAGGTCGTCAGGGGTCTTCACCGCCACGGTGGGCGTGCCGCGCAGGGCGCGCTTGGCGAGCCCGGTGAGGGCGCCCGCGGGGGCGAGTTCGATAATGCCGGTCACGCCGCTCTCGGCGAAGGATGCCATGCACCGGTCCCAGCGCACGGGCGAGGCGACCTGTGCGACGACCAGGTCGAGCGCGTGGCGGCCGTCGGCGACGACGGAGCCGTCGGAGTTGGTCCACAGCAGCGTGGTCGGGTCGGATGCCGTGACGTCGGCCGCGGCCGTGCGCAGCGCCTCGACGGCGGGTTCCATGAAGCGCGTGTGGAAAGCGCCCGCCACCTGCAGCGGGATGACACGGGCGGCGCGGGGCGCATCGGCGGCGAGCTCGGCGAGGGCGGGCAGCTCTCCGGCGGCGACGATCTGGCCACCGCCGTTGTAATTGGCCGGGGTGAGGCCGAGGGCCTCGAGCCGCTCGAGCACGGCCGCCTCGTCTCCGCCGACGACGGCGCTCATGCCCGTCTCGACCGCAGTCGCGGCCTCGGCCATGGCACGCCCGCGCAGGCCGACCAGGCGCAGCGCGTCGTCGTCGCTCACGACACCGGATGCCACCAGCGCGGCGATCTCACCGACCGAGTGTCCCGCGACACCGGCGACCGGCTGACCGGCCCGCTCGTTCAGCGCGGCCCACGACAGCAGGCTCGCCGCAACGATCAGGGGCTGGGCGACGCTGGTGTCGCGGATGCGATCGGCATCCCACTCGGTTCCGGCGGCGACGAGGTCGACGCCCGACTGCTCGGAGAAGACCTCGAGGCGCTCGCGCGCCCCGTCGAGCTCGAGCCAGGGGGTGAGGAAGCCCGGGGTCTGCGAACCCTGACCCGGGAAGACGGCGATGATCACGAATCCATCCTGACAGGCATCCGGCGACCACTTCTGGAGATATCGACACAGATATGCGGCGTGTCTTTGTGCGTGCCGTGCATCAATGGGGCTGTGGCGGTCGCCGTTTTCCGACCCCGCGCCGGCGCGTGGCGTCGGTTCCGATCGAGCCGAGGATGAGGGCCGTCTGCAGGATGAGCGCTTCGCGTGGGCCCGTGGCATCCCAGCCGATGACCTCCGACACGCGCTTCAGGCGGTAGCGGACGGTGTTGGGGTGCACGTACAACTCGCGCGCCGTCGCCTCGAGCGAGCGTCCGTTGTCGAGGTAGCTCCACAGTGTGGCGACGAGGTCGGCGCTGTGCGCGTGCAACGGTCGGTACACCCGGTCGACGAGCGTCTGCTTGGCCACCGTGTCGCCGGCGAGAGCGCGTTCGGGCAGCAGGTCGTCGGCCTCGACGGGGCGTGGGGCGTGGCGCCAGGCGCGGGCGACGGCGAAGCCCGCGAGGGCGGCGCGAGCGCTCTGACCCGCGTCGACCAGGGCGGGAACCGGGGGGCCCAGCACGAGATGCCCCGAGCCGAAGCCGGGCTCGAGACGCTTCGCGATATCGGTGAACGGCAATTCGGCCACCTCGGCGCCGCCGCGCGCGGGCAGGTCGGCGCGGCCGAGCACGAGCACGAGGCGCAGGCCCTGCACGCCGATGAGCACGTCGACCCCGAGCTTGCGTGCCGTCCGGCGCACCTGATCGACGTCGAGCTGGGGGGGAGTGGTGCCCACGAGCACCGACACCTCGCCGTGGCCGTGCCAGCCGAGCGCGGCGATGCGGCTGGGCAACTCGTCATCGGCTTCGCCGGTGAGGATCGAGTCGACGACGAGGGCCTCGAGGCGGGCGTCCCACAGGCCCCGCGCTTCGGCGGCGCGCGCGTAGACGTCGGCGGCGGCGAACGCCACTTCGCGCGAGTACGACAGCATCGCCTCGCGCACCTTCTCGCTGCGGCCGGCGACCCGCTCCTCCATCACCTCCACGGTGACGCGCACGAGCTGCAGGGTCTGCGTGAGGCTGACGCTGCGCAGCAGCTCGCGGGGGGCGGCGGCGAAGATGTCGGCCGCGATCGCCGGAGTGGATGCCGGTTCTTCGAACCACTGCAGGAACGACGTGATGCCGGCCTGCGCGACGAGACCGACGGCCGAGCGCCGCGCCGGCGGCATCTCGGCGTACCAGGGCAGTGTCTCTTCGAGGCGCTGGATCGTGGCGGTGGCGAGGTCGCCCGAGATGCGGCGCAGCCACGCCAGCGTCTCGGCCTTCTCGACGGCCGCCTCCGCACGCACGTTCTCGCCCGAAGACCGGTCGGACCCGGTCCCGCCCGTGGAGGGGGAACCGGGTCCGACGGGGGAATCCGTCACGTGGATCAGGCCTCGCCGCCCGCGTTGCCGCTGGTGCCGGCGTTGACGTCGTGCAGGCGGTACTTCTCGATCGCCTGTCCGACGACCGCACGGTCGACCTTGCCCTCTTCGGCCAGCGCCTGGAGGGCGCGGACGGCGAGCGAGGGGCCGTCGATCTTGAAGAAGCGACGGGCCGCGGCGCGGGTGTCGGAGAAGCCGAAGCCGTCGGCGCCGAGCGTCCAGTAGTTCTGCGGGACCCACTGGCGGATCTGGTCCTGGACGGCGTGCATCCAGTCGCTGACGGCGACGACCGGGCCCTCGGCCTCCTTCAGCTTGTCGGTGAGGTAGGGCACGCGGCGCTCCTCATCGGGGTGCAGGAAGTTGTGCTCGTCGGCGGCGAGACCGTCGCGGCGCAGCTCGCTCCACGAGGTCACCGACCAGACGTCGGCGACGACGCCCCAGTCGTCCTTCAGCAGACGCTGGGCCTCGAACGCCCACGGCACACCGACGCCCGAGGCGAGCAGCTGCGTGCGGGGGCCGTCGCCCTCACCCGACGAGATGTGGTGGATGCCGCGGACGATGCCGTCGACGTCGACCCCCTCGGGCTCGGCGGGCTGCACGTACGGCTCGTTGTAGACCGTCATGTAGTACATGACGTTGGGGTCGGGGTGGTTTCCGCCGTACATGCGCTCGATGCCCGAGCGCACGATGTGCGAGATCTCGTAGCCGTAGGCCGGGTCGTACGACACGGTCGCCGGGTTGGTCGATGCCAGCAGCTGCGAGTGGCCGTCGGCGTGCTGCAGGCCCTCACCGGTCAGGGTCGTGCGGCCGGCAGTCGCGCCGATGATGAAGCCGCGCGCCATCTGGTCGCCGGCGGCCCACTGGGCGTCGCCCGTGCGCTGGAAGCCGAACATCGAGTAGAAGACGTACACCGGGATGAGCGGCTGACCGTGGGTCGAGTAGGCCGTGCCCGCCGCGGTGAACGCCGCGAGGGCGCCCGCCTCGTTGATGCCGACGTGCACGATCTGGCCCTGCGGGCTCTCCTTGTAGGCGAGCAGCAGTTCGCGGTCGACCGAGGTGTAGTGCTGACCCTTGGGGTTGTAGATCTTCGCCGTCGGGAAGTACGCGTCCATGCCGAACGTGCGGGCCTCGTCGGGGATGATCGGAACGATGCGGTGACCGAAGTCCTTGACCCGCAGCAGGTCCTTCAGCAGACGCACGAACGCCATGGTCGTGGCGATCTCCTGCGTGCCCGAGCCCTTCTTGGGCAGCGCGTAGGCGGCATCCCCGGGCAGTTCGAGACCGACGTGGGTGGTGCGGCGCTCGGGCAGGAAGCCACCGAGCGAACGACGACGCTCCAGCATGTACTGGATCGTCTCGTCCTTCTCACCGGGGGTGTAGTACGGCGGCTGGTACGGGTTCTCTTCGAGCTGCGCGTCGGTGACCGGGATCTCCATGGCGTCGCGGAACGACTTGAGGTCGTCGAGCGTCAGCTTCTTCATCTGGTGCGTGGCGTTGCGACCCTCGAAGTGGGGGCCCAGGCCGTAGCCCTTGATGGTCTTGGCGAGGATGACAGTCGGCTGGCCCTTGTGCTCGGCCGCCGCCTTGAACGCCGCGTAGACCTTGCGGTAGTCGTGTCCACCGCGCTTGAGGCCCCAGACCTGCTCGTCGGTGTAGTCCTTGACCAGCTCGAGGGCGCGCGGGTCGCGACCGAAGAAGTTCTCGCGCACGTAGGCGCCGTTCTCGGCCTTGTAGGTCTGGTAGTCGCCGTCGGGGGTGGTGTTCATCAGGTTGAGCAGCGCACCCTCGGTGTCGCGGGCGAGCAGGTCGTCCCACTCGCGGCCCCAGACGACCTTGATGACGTTCCAGCCGGCACCGCGGAAGAAGCTCTCGAGCTCCTGGATGATCTTGCCGTTGCCGCGGACCGGACCGTCGAGGCGCTGGAGGTTGCAGTTGATGATGAAGTTGAGGTTGTCGAGACCCTCGTTGGCCGCGACCTGCAGCTGACCGCGGCTCTCGACCTCGTCCATCTCGCCGTCACCGAGGTAGGCCCACACCTGCGAGTCGCCGACGTCTTTGATGCCGCGGTTGGCGAGGTACTTGTTCGACATCGCCTGGTAGATGGCGTTGATCGGACCGAGACCCATCGACACCGTCGGGAACTGCCAGAACTCCGGCATGAGACGAGGGTGGGGGTACGACGGGATGCCGTTGGGCGCGGCGGACTTCTCCTGGCGGAAGCCGTCGAGCTGCGCCTCGGTGAGACGGCCCTCGAGGAATGCGCGGGCGTAGGCGCCGGGGGAGGCGTGGCCCTGGATGAAGATCTGGTCGCCGCCGGAGGGGTCGTCGAGGCCGCGGAAGAAGTGGTTGAAGCCGACCTCGTACAGCGCCGCCGACGAGGCGTAGGTCGAGATGTGGCCGCCGACGCCGATGCCGGGGCGCTGCGCGCGGTGCACGGTGACCGCGGCGTTCCAGCGGATCCACTTGCGGTAGCGGCGCTCGAGCTCCTCATCACCGGGGAACTCGGGCTCGTTCTTCTGCGAGATGGTGTTGATGTAGTCGGTGGTCGGAACCATCGGCACGTTGAGGTGCAGTTCCTTCGAGCCCTTCAGCAGGCTCAGCATGATCTCGCGCGCGCGGGCAGGGCCCTTGGCCTGGACCAGCTGGCGCAGGGATTCCTGCCACTCCCCGGTCTCTTCCGGGTCGCTGTCCTGCGGCCCCTGCGAATACGGATCCTGGTCGTGAACAGTCACGGAAGACCTTTCGTCGTCTGGCAGGTCATGCCAGAGAATCGCCATACGAGTGCGGCAACCCTTGTCTGCTCCGCACAATCAACCAGAGTCCACCCTAGCGAGTCGCGCCGACATCGGATGCGCGGCGACGACGCGCCTCGCCGTACGGTCACGGCGACCGTTCGACGTCGAGAAGTTTGCGGCATCCGAGGAGCGGGAAAGAGGGATGCCAGGACCGGCCGGATCGCGCCGGACTGCCGCCCTCGCGGGTCTAGCCTGAGCACGTGAGCCCGCAGGATCCCGCCGCGTTCCGCACCCGTCCCGAGCACCGGTGGCCGGTGCTCATCGCCCTCGCGGTCGGCGCGGGGCTCGCGGACGAGTGACCCAACCATGACTGCACCGTCTTGAGGTCTACGCCGTGGCTCACCCAGCGGGTGGCGGCGGTGTGACGGAGGTCTTGGACCCGACGCCCCTTGCCGTAGTCCTTCCAGCGGACATCCCGCTTCCAGTTGTTATCCGCTCGAAAGTTCCCGGATGCCGAGGGAACACAAGATCGTCGGGGGAGCGCCCCGCAAGCAGCGGCAGGACGATCGACGCCGCCTCGGTGGTCAAGGGCACCGTCCGGGCCTTGCCGCCGTTCGTGGCGTTGCGCCCGCGGTCGATGACGAGCCGTACCGAGACGGCTTTTCCGTGTCGGAGGATGACTCCCAGGTGTACTTCTTCGATGTCCTCGGGTTGTGACGCCACCAGGACTCGACCATCTACGACGCCCGAACGGTTGCCGTGGTCGAGGACTACTCTGTCCCGTTCCCGTGCATTTCCTCTATTCGCTTGAACGCTCAAGAAGACCCGGTTTTCGCCGCACGCCTCGACATCCAGGGCCGCATCAAAATTGTCCGCGAGAAGGTACCGATCAGGGACTACCGGATCGTGGGCCGACGCGATGAGGTAACTGGGGGACGGTGGATGGTGACCTTCGAGGTCATACCCAACGACGCCGCGTGACAGACAGAAGGCGCACCCCCGGAGGGAGTGCGCCTTCTGCTCGCTGGACCGCTTAGATGCGAACGGTGAACGCCGTGCCGCAGTGGGCGCAGCGGGCGTTACCGCTACTCAGCCGCGAGTAAGGGCCGAGCTTACGGCGACAACCCGGGTTCGGGCAGGTCACAAAGATCGGGCCGTTGACCCGCTTGATAACCATGCTCAGTGCCGGGTGCGGTCGACGAGGATGTAGCCCTGACCGCGCTGCGGCGTCGGCGGGAGGGGGTGACCCTCAGTCGACGTGCGCTCACGACCAGTACGCCCGCCACGAGGGCCGACGATCTCGTACTGGCCCGAGTCGGGAGTGATGTTGCCGGGCGAGAGAGTGGGCTTCTTAGCCATCTCAGTTCCAATCAGGAACGAGCCTCGCGTAGGCCGACAGGTGCCCCGGTCAGGTTGACCGGCGCTCCTGCTCTGCGGTGTTAGAGTCGGACGACCGGCTTCCCAACTGGTGCCTCGACCCCGAACCGCTCGGCTTCCCCGACTGGTGCCGGGGTCGTGCTGCGTTCTCAGGCTCAATGCTACATATGGGGACGGACATCGGGGGGAACCACAAGGGGTCAGTAGTTACACGAGTGTGGTTTTCGCACGACCATCCCCATATACAACACAGCTTGTCCACTCTTTCATCCACAGCTTGAGGGTTGCGCTGCGCTCCCAGGAACCGCGGAATCTCCGGCTTTTTCGCACATCTGTACGATTTTCTCCACAGATTGCACTGTACGAGTGGGGCCCGACATCGCACAGGGTGTCGAATCGGCGTACCGGCGTGTCGCCGGCGTGTCGCGAGCCGCGGTGGCGTGGGGGATCGGCCGACCACCAACCCCAGACGCCCGGCGCGATCAGGGACGCCGGGAGACACGAGGAGAAACTGGGAACGGGGGACCACCCCGCACAAAGTGAAAGACCCGCGGATTTCCGGGGGTGTTTTGCTGTGGGCCCTGCCGGGATCGAACCGACGACATCCACGGTGTAAACGTGGCGCTCTACCAGCTGAGCTAAAGGCCCTGGATTCGACGAGTCTACCGGGCGTCGCGCGAACGCCCAACCGCCGGCCGGTCTCCGCGCAGCACGCGGAACCATGCGGGGAGCAGGAAACGCGGGAGCCAGAACATCGCGACGAGACTGACGACGAGCAAGAACGCCGCCGCCGCACAGAGGACGAAGAACGCGGGACGGGAGTACGGCTCCGTCAGCAGCGCGACGGTGCACACCGCGAACGCGAGACCGAGCCACAGCCAGGCGAAACCCATCGTCGACCCGTACCCGCGGCGGACCCTGATCCAGCCTTTCCAGCGACCGGAGTACGCGAGCGCGCCGAGAAGGAGGAAGACGACGCTTCCGACGATGCCGCCGGTCATCGGCTGTGGAGGGGCTCGAGTGGGTCAGGCACGGCGGGCGTTCCTTCCTCGGGGGTCCGGGCATCCAGGCTACCCAGCACCGCCGATGTCCCACCCCCGGGGTAGCGTGGAACCTGTGAACGCCGACCCCGCCGACCAGCGCAAACTGCTCGACCTCGCCGACCTCGACGCGCGGATCCACCGCGACCAGAAGGTCGCCGCGAACCCGCCCCAGGCGGAGCGCGTGCGCGCGTTGATCGCCCAGCGCTCGACCCTGTCGCAAGAGCTGGGTGCCCGCGCCAACGCGCGCGACGACATCACCGCCGAGCTGAAGCGTCTCGAGTCCGACGTCGCCGTCGTCGACGCCCGCATCGCGCGCGACACCGAGCGCCTCGCCGCGTCGTCGAACGCCAAGCAGGCGCAGGGCTTCGAGAGCGAGCTCGCGTCGCTGCAGCGCCGCAAGAGCGATCTCGAAGACACCGAGATCGCCCTGATGGAGCGCCTCGAAGCGGCGGATGCCGCCGTCGCCGAGCAAGAAGCATTGATCGCCGAGACCAACGCGCAGGGCGCGCAACTGAGCGCCGAGGGCAAGGCGACCGTCGCCGATGCGACGACGCGTCTCGAGGGCGCGCGGCGCGATCGCGACGCCGTCGCCGCCGCCGTTCCGACCGACCTGCTCGCCCTCTACGAGCGCCTGGCGTCGCGCGGCAACGGCGCGGGCCTCCTCCGTGCCGGCGCGTGCGAGGCCTGCCGCATGGTGCTTCCGCCCAGCGACCTGGCGACCGTGCGCCGTTCGCAGACCGACGAGGTCGTGTTCTGCCCCGAGTGCGGGGCGATCCTCGTACGCACCGAAGAATCACGATGACACCGAGCGGCGGCCGTGGCCTCTGACACGGTCATCGTCGGACGCACCGCCACCGGCCGCATGGCCCTCGTCGCCCTCGTCGACCATCCCGTGGCGACCGAGATCGACATCGACGCCCTCGCCGCCGCCGTCGCGGCACGCGAGAACGACGGCGACGTGCGCTGGGTCTGGGCCGACACCGCGGCCATCTACCCGCGCCTGATCGAGGCGGGTGTCCGCGTCGCCCGCGCGTGGGACCTGCGGCTCGTGCACGCCATCCTCCGCAACGCCCGGACGGTGACCGACGACCACGGTCTCCGCACGCGCACCGAATGGGATGCCGATACCGCGGCGCCCGCAGACGGCGACACCCTCTTCGACCTGGGCGACGCGGCATCCGGAATCCCCGAAACCGTCGAAGCCGCCGTCGCCGAATACCGCCGTCAGGTCGCCGCGATCGCGTCGTCGGAGGCGCCGGGAGCGCTGCGCCTCCTGTGCGCGGCCGAGTCGGCGGGTGCACTGATCGCGGTCGAGCTGCACACGGCGGGCGTGCCGTGGAGCCGCGCCGCCCACGAGCACCTGCTCGAGCGCGAGCTCGGCGCGCGCCGCGGGGGAGGGCTACCCGCCCGCATCGAGCAGACCGCCGCCGTCGTGCGCGCCGCGCTGGACGACCCGGCGGCCTCACTCGACTCGCAGCCTCGGCTGCTGCGGTCGCTGCATCGCGTCGGGCTCATGGTGCAGTCCACCTCCCGCTGGGAGCTCGCCGAGCACGACCACCCCGCCGTCGCCCCGCTCATCGCGTACAAGAAGCTCATGCGCCTCTACACGGCCAACGGCTGGGCCTGGCTCGACGAGTGGGTGCGCGACGATCGGTTCCGCCCCGTCTACGTCCCCGCAGGCGTGGTCACCGGCCGCTGGGCGTCGTCGGGCGGGGGAGCGCTGCAGATCCCGCGGTCGCTGCGCACGGCCGTCCGCGCCGACCCGGGCTGGACGCTCGTCACCGCCGACGTCGCACAGCTCGAACCGCGCGTGCTCGCCGCGATGGCGCGCGACACGGCGTTGGCCGAGGCGGCATCCGGACGCGACCTCTACGCCGGCATCGTCGAGCGCGGTGCCGTCGCCAGCCGCGGCGAGGCGAAGCTCGCGATGCTCGGCGCCATGTACGGCGCGACCACCGGCGAGAGCGGGCGGCTCCTTCCGCGCCTGCGGCGCACCTTCCCGCGGGCGATGCAGCTCGTCGACGACGCCGCCCGAACGGGTGAGGACGGCGGAGTGGTGCAGACCTGGCTCGGGCGCACGTCTCCGGCCGCGGAGGAGTCGTGGCGAGCGCTGCAGTCTCTCGCCAGCGACGCCGCGGCATCCGGAATCGACGAGACCCGCGCCCGCCGCTCGGCCCGCGACCGCGGGCGCTTCACCCGCAACTTCGTCGTCCAGGGCACGGCCGCCGAGTGGGCGCTCGCCTGGCTGGCCGACCTGCGCGCGCGCCTCGCCGCCCTCCCCGAGGTGGATGCCACACGCGCGGCGGCCGCGTCGGGACCGGTGTTCCAGCGCAGGCCGCACCTGGCGTTCTTCCTGCACGACGAGATCGTCGTGCACACCCCGCTCGAGCACACGGATGCCGTGGCCGACGCGGTGCGGGAGTCCGCGGCATCCGCGGGCCGGCTGTTGTTCGGGACGTTCCCGATCGACTTCCCGCTCGACCTGCGCATCGGCGAGACGGCCGAGAAGGGCTGAGAGCGCACGAGAGCCGCGGAGTCGCCCGAGTAGACTGGGCGGTGCGAATGGGTCGGCTGGACGGTCGCGTCACGGGTTCGCCCGTGCCGAGGAACGTCCGGGCTCCACAGGGCAGGACGGTGGGTAACACCCACCCGGAGCAATCCGCGAGACAGTGCCACAGAGAGCAGACCGCCTCATCGGTCCCTGAGCTTGTCGAAGGGCCGTCGGGGTAAGGGTGAAAGGGTGGTGTAAGAGACCACCGGGGGTCGTGGTGACACGACCCGCCAGGTAAACCTCGTCCGGAGCAAGGCCAGACAGGGGATGACGACGCGGCTCGCCGAGTCCCCGGGTAGGCCGCTGGAGCGGCACGGCAACGTGTCGCCGAGAGAGATGACCGTCCACGGGGCCCCGAGTTTGTCGAAGGGCCCCCGGACAGAACCCGGCGTACAGGCCGGCCCATTCGCCCCCTGCCGTGAGCGGGGACACCTCGGGCGGCCGCATGTCGGACGCCGCCGAGATGCCACCCGGCAGACGGCGGGCAACGCCACGGGGTGGTGCTGCCCGGCAGGCGGCGAGCGACGCTACCGCGACACGCCGACGCTGTGACGCGTCCAACCCGATCGGCGATCGGCGCCGAATACCCATCGACCCTCCCGTTGGCCCCCTGCCTCGGGAGGGTCGCTTCGTATGAGCGGGTGAACCGCTTGCGCCGTCCGTCCAGCCCCGGGCGAATGTCGTAGTTATGTTCTACGATCGAGCACGGCCGGGGAAGGGGTCCGGTGCATGGGGTCGACGAGAGTCAGCGACGAGATGGTCGCGCGGGTGCTGGCATCCATCGCCCCCTGCACGCTGCAGCCCGAGACGTGGGGCGCCCGACCCATCGAGTGGTACGCACACAAACGCCCGGTGTGGGCGTGGGTGACGTGGCCGAACCGCGCCGCGACACGGGAGCCGGCGTGGGCGACCGGCGGCAACGACCGCGTGATCATGCTCGAGGTGCCGTGCGAGGGCGGGCACTGGGCGCCCGTCGTCTGGCGGAACGCCGTCAGCGTGCGCCGGATCGACGAAGCGGCCTGATTCGCCAGACGGCGAGCGTGACGCACTCTCGGCGCCGGCGGCATTCGACGGCGCCGGCCGGGCCTACTTCACCGCGGGCAGAGCCTCCGGCACCGGCACCGCGAGCGACGCCGCACCGATGATGCCCGCGTTGTTGCGGTGCTTCGCCGGGACGATCGGCGCACGCAGCTTCAGCAGCGGCAGGAAGTGCTCGGAGTGCTTCGACACGCCACCGCCGACGACGATCAGGTCGGGGCTGAAGAGGAACTCGACGTAGTCGTAGTACCACTGCAGGCGCTTGGCCCACTTGTCCCACGACAGCTCCTCGCGCTCCATCGCGGAATACGCCGCGAAGTGCTCGGCATCCTTCTTGTGACCGGCGCGCTGGAGGTGCCCGAGCTCGCTGTTGGGCACGAGCACGCCGTCGTAGATCATGGCCGAGCCGATGCCGGTGCCGAGGGTGGTCAGGATGACGAGCCCCTCCACGCCCTTCGCCGCGCCGTACCGCACCTCGGCGATGCCGGCGACGTCGGCGTCGTTGGCGAAATGGATGCCACGCGACAGGCCGTCTTCGAAGAACTTCTCGGCCTCGAAACCGATCCACGACTTCGACACGTTCGCCGCCGACAGCGTCTTGCCGCTCTTCACGATGGCCGGGAAGGCGACGCCCAGCGGCAGGTCGGCGGGGGCCTCGAGGGTCTCGAGCACCTTGCGCACCGCGGTGAGGACGTCGGCGGGTTCGGCTCCGGCGGGGGTCGCGACCTTCACGCGATCGCTGATGAGCTCCCCGGCGTCCAGATCGACGATTCCGGCCTTGATGCCGGTTCCACCGATGTCCACTCCGACCGCACGAGACGCATTCGTTGCCATACCCCTCAGCCTATCCAGCCGCACGGTCGGCATCAGTAGGATCGGGGGAGCACCGGCGGTTCGCGCCGAGACGCGAGACCCATGTGAGGAGCATCGTGAGCGACGACAACACGAAGTACTGGTACAACCTCGAGACCGGCCAGGTCGAGCAGGGGTACGAGTCGCCCGCGATCGACCGCGCCGGTCCCTTCGACACCGCCGAGGAGGCGGCCAACGCGCCGCAGCTCTTCAAGGAGCGCTCGAAGAAGTGGGCCGAAGATGAAGCGAACGACGACTGGGGCTCGAGCTCCGCTCGCTGACCGCACCGATACGAGGGATGACGATGGACAAGCAGCGTGATTTCGTCCTGCGCACGATCGAGGAGCGCGGCGTCAAGTTCGTGCGCCTGTGGTTCACCGACGTGGTGGGGACGCTGAAGTCGGTGGCGATCGCCCCGGCCGAGGTCGAGGGGGCCTTCACCGAGGGCCTCGGTTTCGACGGTTCGGCGATCGAGGGGCTCACCCGTTCGTACGAGTCCGACCTGCTCGCGCACCCCGACCCCACGACGTTCCAGATCCTGCCGTGGCGCGGCGAGATCGACCCGACGGCGCGCATGTTCTGCGACATCACCACGCCCGACGGCCAGCCCGCCGTCGCCGACCCGCGCCACGTGCTCAAGCGCACGCTCGCCAAGGCCGCCGACGCAGGGTTCACGTTCTACACGCACCCCGAGATCGAGTTCTACCTGCTCAAGTCGTCGCAGCTCGGCGCCGACGGGCGCCCGCAGCCCGTCGACTCGGCCGGCTACTTCGACAACGTCCCCGGCGGCACGGCTCACGACTTCCGCCGCCGTTCGGTGCGCATGCTCGAAGACCTCGGCATCTCGGTGGAGTTCAGCCACCACGAGGGCGGCCCGGGTCAGAACGAGATCGACCTCCGCTACGCCGATGCGCTCACGACGGCCGACAACATCATGACCTTCCGCACGGTCGTGAAGGAGGTGGCGATCGAGCAGGGCGTGTACGCAACGTTCATGCCCAAACCGATCAGCGGCCAGCCCGGCAGCGGCATGCACACGCACCTGTCGCTCTTCGAGGGCGACATGAACGCGTTCTACGAAGAGGGCGCGCAGTACCAGCTGTCGAAGGTGGGCCGTCATTTCATCGCGGGGCTGCTGCGTCACGCCAGCGAGATCTCGGCCGTGACGAACCAGTTCGTGAACTCGTACAAGCGCCTGTGGGGCGGCGACGAGGCGCCCAGCTTCATCTGCTGGGGCCACAACAACCGCTCGGCCCTGGTGCGCGTGCCGCTGTACAAGCCCAACAAGGGCCAGTCCACCCGCGTGGAGTACCGCGCGCTCGACTCCGCGGCCAACCCGTACCTGTCGTACGCGCTCATGCTCGCGGCGGGATTGAAGGGCATCGAGGAAGAGTACGAGCTCCCCGCCGAGGCCGAAGACAACGTCTGGTCGCTCAGCGACGCCGAACGCCGTGCTCTCGGCTACGCGCCGCTGCCCGCGAGCCTCGACCACGCTCTCGAATACCTCGAGGAGTCCGAGCTCGTCGCCGAGACGCTGGGCGAGACGGTCTTCAAGTACGTGCTGCTCAACAAGCGTCGCGAGTGGCAGCAGTACCGCGCCCAGGTGACGCCGTTCGAGCTCGCGAGCAACCTCGAAGCACTCTGACGGTCGACCGATGAGCTCGGGCGACCGCTCCACCGCGCTCACCGCGCTCGCTCGCACCGGCTTCTCCCGGCTCGCCGAGGCCGACACCCTCCTCGGCGAGCTCCAGGAGACTGTCGGCGTCGATCGGGCGGATGCCATGCAGTCGGCGCAACGCGTCGCCAACCCCGACGGCGCCCTCCGCGCCATTCTGCAGGTGGCTCGTCGCGACGTCGCCGCGGTGCGCGCGGCAGCCGCCGACGCGGGCGCCTGGCGGGCGTTCTGGGATCTCGTCGGCGCCTCCGACGGCTTCGCCGAGTTCTACCTCCGCCACCCCGGCGAACTCGTCCACCTCTCCGGGGCGGGGCTCACCCTCCCCGACGAGCAGACGATGCGCGCCGAGCTGCTGGCATCCGTCGGTGACGTCGACGGGTTCGCCGCCGACGCAACGGATGCCGCGTGGGTCGCCCTCCGGGTGCGGTACCGCCGTCTGCTGGCCCGCATCGCCGCCTATGACCTCGCGCAAGACGACCCGGCGGGCGCGATCGACGTCGTCTCGGCCGCTCTCGCCGACATCGCCGGGGCCGCGCTCGAAGCCTCGCTGAGCGTCGCGCGAACGCGCGTGTCGACGCCCGGACCGGGGGCGTTCCCGCGCGAGCAGGTCGAGGCCACGCGCTTCGCCATCATCGCGATGGGCAAGACCGGCGCGCGCGAGCTCAACTACGTCAGCGACGTCGACGTCATCTTCGTGGGCGGCACGGCCGACGAAGAGGTCGTGTCGGAAGCACGGGCGATTGACATCGGCACCCGCCTCGCGGTGCAGACCATGCGCGGCATCTCGAACCCCGAGATCGAACCGCCGCTGTGGGAAGTCGATCCGAACCTCCGCCCCGAGGGCAAGCAGGGAGCGCTCGTTCGCACCCTGGCCTCGCACCGGCAGTACTACGACCGTTGGGCGAAGAGCTGGGAGTTCCAGGCGCTGCTCAAGGCGCGGGCGATCGCCGGCGATCCCGTGCTCGGCGCCGAGTACGTGGCCGCGGTGCAGCCGCTCGTCTGGCACAGCGCGGCGCGCGAGAACTTCGTCGAGGGCGTGCAGCGCATGCGCGAGCGCGTGACCGAGCATATCCCCGCGGGCGAGGTGAACCGTCAGCTCAAGCTCGGACCCGGCGGCATCCGCGACGTCGAGTTCACCGTGCAGCTGCTGCAGCTCGTGCACGGCCTCACCGACGAGCGCATCCGTCAGCGCGGCAGCCTCGAGGCGCTCGACGCTCTGGTGGCCGAGGGGTACATCGGGCGCTCCGAGGCTGAGGCCTTCGGACGCGACTACCGCCTCCTGCGCCTGCTGGAGCACCGTCTGCAGCTTCGCGGCCTCCGTCGCACCGCACTGCTTCCCGAGAAAGACGACGACCTGCGCGTGCTCGCACGGGCCACGCGCCTGGCCGACTCGGCATCCGGGGTGCAGGCGGCGTGGGAGAGCATCAAACGCGAGGTGCGCGACATCCACGTGCGCCTGTTCTACCGCCCCCTCCTGTCGGCCGTCGCGTCTCTCCCCGAAGGGGAGCGGACGCTGTCGACCGAGCAGGCGCGCGACCGTCTCGCGGCGATCGGCTTCCGCGACCCCGCGGGCGCACTCCGCCACATCGCGGCGCTGACCAGCGGTCTGAGCCGCAAGGCCACGATCCAGCGGCACCTCATGCCCGTCATGATCCGGTGGTTCGCCGACGGCGTCGACCCCGACTACGGCCTGCTCGTCTTCCGCCGCATCAGCGAGCGGCTGGGCAACACCCCGTGGTTCCTGCGCATGCTGCGCGACTCCGCAGGGGCGGCCGAGAGCCTCACCCGCGTGCTGTCGGGCTCGCGCTACATCGGCGAGCTGATGGAGTGGATCCCCGAGTCCGTCGCCTGGCTCGACGACGACGCGCTGCTACGGCCCCGCTCGGGCAAAGCGCTCGAAGAAGAGGCGCGGGCGATCCAGACCCGCTGGCAGAACATCGACGACGCCATGCGGTCGGTTCGGGCGCTGCGCCGCCGCGAGATGCTGCGGGTGGCGATGGCTGCCGTCCTCGGCACCGTCTCGCTCGAAGAACTGGCCGACGCGCTCTCGACCATCACCGAGGTCACGATCCAGGCGACGCTGCGCGCGGTGCGACGCGTCGTCGTGCCTCCCGAAGACGACGACCTCGACTTCGCGGTCATCGCGATGGGCCGCTTCGGCGGGCGGGAGATGGGCTTCGGATCGGATGCCGACGTCATGTACGTCTACCGTGCGAACGGCGTCGACCCGCAGCGCGCGAGCCAGCTCGCGTTGAAGCTGGTGGCGGGCCTCCGCGAGCATTCCGAGGACCATCGCCTGCCCCTCGACCTCGATGCCGAACTGAGGCCCGAGGGCCGGAGCGGTCCGCTCGCCCGCTCGATCGAGGCGTACGCGGAGTACTACCGGCGCTGGTCGCTGTCGTGGGAGGCCCAGGCGTTGCTTCGAGCGCGCGGCGTGGCGGGCAGTGTGAAGCTCATCCGGGCGTTCATGGACCTCGCCGACGAGGTGCGCTACCCCGAGTCGGCCGATCAGAACGGCCTGCGCGAGATCCGACGCATCAAGGCCCGCGTCGAGAACGAGCGTCTGCCGCAGGGCGCCGACCCCGCCCGCCACCTGAAGCTCGGGCCCGGATCGCTCAGCGACGTCGAGTGGCTCGTGCAGCTGCTGCAGCTGCAGCATGCCCGCGCCGTGCCGGCGATGCGCACGACCTCCACCCTGACGGCCCTGGCGGCCGCGGTCGACGCGGGGATCGTCGAGCCCGACGCGGGGCAGAAGCTCGCCGCGGCATGGCACCTGGCGAGCCGCCTGCGGTCGGCCAACACCCTGCTCTCGGGCCAGACGAGCGACGTGCTGCCGGCTGACCGGGTGCGACTCGACGGGATCGGACGCATTCTGGAGTACCCGCCGCGCTCCGCCACGCGCGTCGAGGAGGACTACCTCGGCGCGACGCGACGCGCCCGACGGGTGTTCGACAAGCTGTTCTACGGCTGAGTCGGCTCTCGCGTCGCCGGGGGACGGATGCCGGGAGCCCTGGCATCCGCACCGCCTGGCGCCGTCTACTCGACGCCCCGGTGACCCTCACCGTCACGACATCAGACGCTCGCGCACCTCGCGCCGCAGCACCTTGCCGATGAGCGAGCGCGGCAGCTCGTCGACGACGACGATGCGCCGCGGCACCTTGTAGGCGGCCAGCCGCGTCTTGCAGAAGTCGCGCACGGCCTCGGGCTCGATCTCGACGCCGTCGCGCACGACTATCGCCGCGGCCACGTCTTCTCCGCCGCGGGGCTTGGGGAGCGCCACGACCGCGGCGGAATCGATGTCGGGATGCGAGACGAGGACGTCTTCGACTTCGCTCGGCGCGACGTTGAACCCGCCGGTGATGATGATCTCTTTCAGCCGGTCGACGATCGTCACGAACCCGTCGGACGAGACCGTCGCGATGTCTCCCGTGCGGAGCCACCCGCCGGGGAGAAGCGTGTCGGCGGTGTCGGCGGGTCGCTGCCAGTAGCCCTGGAAGACCTGGGGACCGCGCAGAAGCAACTCGCCCGCCTCTCCGAGCGCGCGGTCGACGGAGGGGTTCTCGGGGTCGACGACACGGATATCGGTGCTGGGGAACGGCACACCGACCGTGCCCAGACGTCGCGAGGGGCCGATGGGATTGCCGAGCGCGACCGGGGAGGACTCGGTCATGCCGTACCCCTCGACGAGCAGGCCGCCGGTCGCCTGCTCCCAACGATCGACGGTCGCGACCGGCAGGCTCATCGCCCCCGAGATGGCGAATCGCACGCTGGTCAGGTCGATCGTGCCCCGTGCGGCCGCCCGGGCCAGTTGGTCGTAGATCGGCGGCACCGCCGGCAGGAACGTCGGGGGGCTCTTCTTCGCCGCGGCGACGACGAGGTCGAGGTCGTACTTCGGGAACAGCACGAGCTTCGCCCCGATGCTCATCGCGAACGTCAGGCACAGGGTCAGGCCGTAGGCGTGGAAGAGCGGCAGCACGCCGTAGAACGTCTCTTGACCGTCGTGCAGGCCGGGTACCCAGGCCCGTCCCTGCATCGCGTTCGCGCGCAGGTTGGCGTGTGTGAGGATCGCTCCCTTGGGGGTGCCTGTCGTGCCGCTGGTGTACTGCAGCAGGGCGATGTCGTCGAGTCGGGGCCCGGAGTGCTTCTTCGACAGGCGGCCGTGCGTCGACAGCGTCTTCCAGCGAGACGGCCGTTTCGACGTGGCCGCCGCGGTGAGCTGCGCCCGGGCCTGCCGTGCCTTCGCCACCGGGAGGCGCAGGGCGAGACGCTTACCCAGCGGCAATGCCTCCGTGATGTCGACGCTCACGATGTGCTCGAGCGCCAGGTCGGAGGGGAAGTCCGCGACGGTGTCGGCCAGCTTGTCCCACACGACGGCGAATCGAGCGCCGTGGTCTTCGAACTGGTGGCGCAGTTCGCGGGCCGTGTAGAGCGGGTTGTGCTCGATCACGATCGCGCCGAGGCGGAGCGCCGCGTAGAACACGACGACGTGCTGCGGGCAGTTGGGCAGCACGAGGGCGACCCGATCGCCGGCGCGCACGCCCAGGCGGCGAAGGCCCTCGGCTGCACGTGAGACCTGATCTCCGAGCTCGGCGTACGTCGTCGATGCGCCGAAGAATTCGAGCGCGACCTTCTTGCCGTAGGTCGTGACCGCGGCCGCCAGCATCTCGGGGAGCGTCTGCGAGGGGTGGTCGATCTCGAGCGGCACCCCCTCGGCGTACGACGTCGACCACGGGCGCGAGGCGTAGGGGGAGTCCGGCATGACTCCATCTTTCCAAGCCCCTCCGACATCGCCTCGGCGCTTGACCGCAGCGGCGCCGGTCGTCTGCTTCGATGGGGACGTGGCCTATCGCGCGCTGACCGAGACCGACCTGTCCGCCTCGCCCGACTGGTGGGAGGGGCGCACACTGGCGCAAGACCGCTGGCGAGGAGACGAGACGCGCTCGGCCGTCGCTCTCGAGGGCGGCGAGATCATCGGCGCCGGGGCGATCTGGCTGTCGCGCGTGCATGACGATCGGTTCTGGCTCGAGGTGGTCGTGCATCCGGCGCATCGCCGACGTGGAGTGGGTTCCGGGCTGGTGCGCCATCTCGCATCCCTGCGCTGTCGCGACCTCCCGTTCGCGGCGCGGGGATACGTCGGAGACGAGTCACTGCGTTTCGCCGACGCCCTCGGGGCGACGACGACACAGGTCATCCCCCCGGTGCGGGTGGAGCTGACGATGCGCGAGGCGTTGCGCTCCGATTCCCGCGTGCAACCGCTCGCCGGAGTCGACCGCTCCCGGGTCGAGGCGGCCCACGCCGACATGTATCGCTGGGTCCACGAGTCGTGGAGTTCCGTCCGTGACGGTTTCGCCGACGCCCTCAACGAGGATCTGTGGAACGAGATCGACGTCGACGCGTCGTCGGTCGCCGTGGACCCCGCCGGTGGCATCCTGGCCCTGTCGCTGGTCTTCAGTGACGGGGATCCGGCGCTCGTCGTCACCGAGACCACCTCGCGTGCGCAGCCCGATGGCGAGCTTCTCGTCGAGGGGTGCGTACGCCGGTCGCTCGACCGGCTGGCCGATCGCGGACACGCCCGCGTCGACTTCGACGGGCACGTGAGCGACCCTCACTTCCTGCCCACGCTGGTGCGTCTGCAGCCGCTCGGCCGGTGGTTCCGGCTGGTCGAGATCCCCGCGGGCTGAGCACCCCTCGCGCGGGTCGCGCGATCGGCCTAGCCTGTCGGACATGTGCCGCAACATCGTTCCCCTGCACAACTTCACGCCTCCGGCGACGGATGCCGAGTGCCACGACGCCGCGCTGCAGTTCGTGCGCAAGATCGTCGGCACCACCACCCCGTCGCGGGCCAACCAGGCGGTGTTCGATCACGCCGTGACCGAGATCGCGGCATCCGTTCGTGTGCTCCTCGACGGCCTCGTCACCGCCGCGCCCCCGAAAGTCCGCGAGGTCGAGGCCGCCAAGCGCCAGGCGCGCTCTGCCGAACGATACGAAGCGATCCGGGTGTTCCAGGAGCAGAAGAGAGCCGAACGAGCCGGGTAGAACGCGCTCACCCCTCTGCGAAGCGCTCGAACAGGGGAGTGGCGTCGGCGCTCTCCAGATCCGGGATGCCGGTGTCCTCGGGCACTGCGGTCAGCGGGCCGCTCAGCTGATGGACCTCGGCCACCGCCGATGTGAACGCGAGCGTGACGGCCTCTGCCTCGACGGACTCGAGGGAATCGGCAGACGCCGCTCTCGCACCGTCGTGGGGAGGGGTACTTCCGTCGTCTCCCGCATCGTTGACCAGCCGATCAGAAGACGTCGACGATCCGCGGCAGATCCGCGGGGTGCCTCTGACGAACGGGCTGATGACGCGAGCGCGTCGAAAACGGACGACGCCCGCCCCCGCGAAACGGCGGGGACGGGCGTCGACGTGATGCTGAGGCGATCAGACCCCGAAGTACAGCTCGTACTCGAAGGGGTGCGGGCGCTGGGCCATCGGCTGGATCTCGTTCTCGATCTTGTACTCGATCCAGGTGTCGATGAGCTCCTGCGTGAAGACGCCACCGGCGAGCAGGAACTCGTGGTCGGCGCGCAGTGCCTCGAGCGAGTCGAGCAGCGAGTTCGGAACCTGCGGGATGTTCGCGGCCTCTTCGGCGGGGAGCTCGTAGAGGTCCTTGTCGACGGGCTCGTGGGGCTCGATGCGGTTCTTGATGCCGTCGATGCCGGCCATGAGCTGCGCCGCGAACGCGAGGTACGGGTTGCCCGAGGCGTCGGGGGCGCGGAACTCGATGCGCTTGGCCTTGGGGTTGGTGCCCGTGATCGGGATACGGATGGCCGCGGAGCGGTTACCGGCCGAGTAGACCAGGTTGACCGGAGCCTCGAAGCCCTTCACCAGACGGTGGTAGCTGTTGAGGGTCGGGTTGGTGAAGGCGAGGACGGCGGGCGCGTGCGCCAGCAGACCACCGATGTACCAGCGCGCGATGTCGGAGAGGCCGCCGTAACCGGTCTCGTCGTAGAACAGCGGCTTGCCGTCGTTCCACAGCGACTGGTGGGTGTGCATGCCCGAGCCGTTGTCACCGAAGAGCGGCTTGGGCATGAAGGTCGCGACCTTGCCCCACAGCTCGGCGGTGTTCTTGACGATGTACTTGAACTTCAGGATGTCGTCGGCCGCGTGCAGCATCGTGTCGAAGCGGTAGTTGATCTCCTGCTGACCACCGGTGCCGACCTCGTGGTGCGAGCGCTCGAGGGCGAAGCCCGCCTCGATCAGCTTCAGCGTGATGTCGTCGCGCAGGTCGGCCGTCTTGTCGACGGGCGAGACCGGGAAGTAGCCGCCCTTGTAGGGGGTCTTGTTGGCGAGGTTTCCGCCCTCTTCCACGCGACCGGTGTTCCAGGCGCCCTCCTCGGAGTCGACCGAGAAGAAGCTCGAGTTCTGCTTCACTTCGTAACGAACGTCGTCGAAGATGTAGAACTCGGCCTCGGGGGCGAAGAACGCGGTGTCGGCGATGCCGGTGGAGGCGAGGTACTTCTCAGCCTTCTTGGCGACCTGACGCGGGTCCTTGGAGTAGATCTCACCGTTGCGCGGGTTGTAGATGTCGAAGATCATCACGAGGGTCTTGGCCTCGCGGAACTGGTCGACGTACGCCGTGGTCACGTCGGGGATCAGCTGCATGTCCGACTCATGGATGTTCGCGAACCCGCGGATCGACGAGCCATCGAACAGCTGTCCGACGGTGAAGAACTCCTCGTCGACGGTCGAGGCGGGGATGTTGAAGTGCTGCTGCACACCAGGAAGATCCGTGAAGCGGATGTCGAGGAACTTGACGTCCTCGTCCTGGATGAACTTGAGCACCTCGGACGAATCTTTGAACATGAAGACTCCAGAGGTAGAACATTCGGGATTGGCGGGCCTCGCCCAGCCTCCTCGACCCTATACAGAACCGGTGTCTCGGCGATATCTCGCATGTTTCCGGCATGTTACGCGGAGCCGATTACTGTGGATGCCGTGACCGCACCCGCCGAGTACGAATACCCGGGCCAGCGGCTCGGCCTTCCCCGCGAGGGACGCGGCTCCATCGCCCGCCCGGGCCGCCGGATCGCCGCTCTGCTGATCGACGTCGCGAGCGCCGGGCTCGTCGGCTTCGCCTTCTTCTCGACCCCCGATCCGGTGACCGGCGTCCCGTTCGCGAATCCGGTCGCGGCCAACGTCATCTTCTTCGCCGTGCAGATCCTGTTCATCCCGCTGATCGGGGGAAGCCCCGGCCACCGCATCATGGGCATGCGTCTCGAACGGGCAGCCGGGGGATGGGTGGGGGTATGGCGGCCGATCGTGCGCACGGTGCTCCTGGCACTCATCATCCCCGCGGTCGTATGGGACGCCGATCAACGCGGCCTTCACGACAAGGCGGTCGACACCGTCCTCGTCCGCACCTGATGACATGACGAAGGCCCCCGCACCGGCGGGGGCCTTCGTCATGTCATGGGTCAGCGTGGTCGCGGCGACCGCATCTTCGTCGGGTCGACGCCCTTCGGGATCGGCAAGGACGACAGGCCCTGCGAGACCGAAGACACGCGCTTGATGACGGCGGCCATCGTGGCCCGATCGACTTTCTTGGGCAGCGCCTTGATGGAGGAGGCGAGCTTGGCGATCGGCACCTCGTCGTCGCCGTGACCGACGTAGAGAACCGTGACGGGCACGCCCGAGGCGACACGCTGCACGCGACCGCGCTCCTCGCCCACGAGACGGGTCAGACGACTGCGGTTGCCCTCGCCGATGAGGACGACACCACCACGCCCGATGGCGCGGTACAGGGCCTCTTGCGTGCGCGGGTTCACCGCGACGGGGGTCTCCGACGCCTGCCAGTTGCGGCCGAGCGACGACGACAGCACGTGGCCGGTGGCCCCCGGCATCCCGTCGATCTTCTTATACATCGCCGTGGTCGACAGACGCGTCATGGTGATCATCGAGGCCAGGATGCCGGCCAGCAGGCCCGTGACACCCCAGAGGATGATGCTCCAGACCGCCAGCGGTGGGATCAGGAAGCCGATGAGCACGCCGAGGGCGATGCCCACGAGCACGATGCCCGCCAGCAGGAACGGCAGCCACCGGTACTCCTTCTGGGTGAAGGTGTAGAGCGTTTTGAGCTGCGAGAAGAAGCCCGGACGCTTCTCGGGCGTGGAAGTGCGAGCGGCCATGGGTCGATTCTATCTTCGCCGCCGCCCCCTCCTCCCCAGCCTCCTGATCACGCCGACCATCCCCGATCGGGTGTCGTCACGCCGCGGCCAGGGGCCTCGGTCCGAGACCATCGGGGAATGAGCGATTCCCCGGCATCCGTTCTCGCCGAGCCGTTCGAGGCCTATCTCGATCGTCGTGCGCGCAGCAACCTCCCGTTCGCTCCGGGTGAGGCCGTGACCGCGGCCGTCGCGCTCCTGCGCGGGTGCCGCCGGGCGACCGGGACGTTCGTGGGCACGCGGTGGTGGCTCCGGGCGGACGGGTGTCCGATCGTGCGGGAGGAGGGGGACGGTCCGGATGCCGTCGCGGCAACGGCCGACGTCCTCGAGAGGGTCGCGGCCAACGCGTCCGACGACTCCACGCGCGGCATCCTGGCGCGAGCGCGAGAAAGCGTGCTCACCCTGCCGCCGCGGGAGTGGGAATCGCTGGAAAGGCGTCTCTTCCAGCACGCCGACCCCCTGCCGCTCATCCTCGGCCCGCTGACGCCGGTCGGCGGCGAGCCGCCCCCGCCCCCCGCACCCGAAACCGTCGCGCCGGTGTCGCGCGTACTCGCGCTCGTCGATGCGGACCTGGCGCTCACCGTGCAGGAGGCGCTGCGAGATCTCCGCGAGCGGTGGCGCACCTCGCCAGCGGTACGACTCGGCATGACCGGTGCGGCCGCCGCGCTGATCATCGTCGCGGCGGTGCTGCTGTGGCCGCAGCCGAACCACGAAAGGGCATCCGACCCCGGCGGCCTCCCCGCGGGTGTCATCCGCGTCGCGGCTCCGACCGCGGGGCCGTCGACGGCGTCGGTTCCGACGACGACCCCCTCCATCCCGGTGCAGGGGGAGGCCGAGGAGGACGCCTCGACCGCCCCATCGCGCAGCTCTGCTCCTGCGCCGTCCGACGACCCCGTCGAGATCGCGCGTACCCTCTTCGCGGATGTCGACCGGTGCGCCGACGACGTCGCCTGCGTGACCTCGTTCACGGACATCTCGGCCGATTTGCGAGAACCGCTCCCCGCCGGCGCGGCGGAGGCCGACATCGAGCTGATCGACGACTTCGGCGGGGTGTTCGTCGTGCGCCTCACGGTCGAGTCGACAGCGCACTACGTGACCATCGTGAGGCAGAAAGACCGATGGCTGGTCCGCGCCGTCGGGGGCGCGGACCAGCCATCATGAGCCGGTGGTCAGCGGTGTCAGTAGCCGAGGTCGCCCTCGAACTGCGCCGCCTCGAGGCGGGCCTTGACCGCGCCGAGGAAGCGGGCGGCGTCGGCACCGTCGATCGTGCGGTGATCGTACGACAGCGCGAGGTACACGTACGAGCGCACGGAGATCGCATCCTTGCCGTCGACCGACACGACGCCCGGCTTCTTCACCACGGCGCCGAGACCGAGGATGGCCGACTGCGGCAGGAAGACGATCGGAGTGTCGAACAGCGCGCCGCGCGAACCGGTGTTGGTCAGCGTGAACGTGCCGCCCGCGAGCTCGTCGGGCTTCAGCTTGTTGTCGCGCGTGCGTGCCGCCAGGTCGGCGATCTCACGAGCGAGCTGCGCGATGTTCTTGTCGCCCGCCTCCTTGATCACGGGGGTGAGCAGACCGCGCTCGGTGTCGACCGCGATCGCGATGTTCTCCTGGGCGGGGTAGACGATCTCGTCGCCCTCGACCGTGGAGTTGATGATCGGGTACGTCTTGAGCGCCTCGATGGCGGCGATCGCGAAGAACGGCAGGAACGACAGCTTGTCGCCGGTCTTCTGCTGGAACTCGCCCTTCACACGATCGCGGAGGGCGGCGACCTTCGTCACGTCGACCTCGACCACGGTGGTCAGCTGCGCAGTGGCCTGCATCGACGCCACGGCGCGCTCGGCGATGACCTTGCGCAGACGCGACATCTTCTGCGTCGTGCCGCGCAGCGGCGAGACCTCGACGGGGGCCGGAGCGGCGGCCGAAGCCGCGGCCGCGGGTGCCGACGACGCGGCGGGCACCGACTTGGCCGCCTCCGCCGCCTTCAAGACGTCTTCCTTGCGGATACGACCGCCGACACCGCTCCCCATCACCGACGAGAGGTCGACGCCCTGCTGCTGCGCGAGGCGACGCACGAGGGGGGTCACGTAGGTGATGTCGTCGTTCGACGACGCGGCGGCAGCGGGAGCAACCGGCTTCTCCTCGGCGGCAGGAACAGCAGGCTTCTCCTCGGCGGCGGGAGCGGCGGGCTTCTCTTCCGCGGCGGGAGCGGCGGGCTTCTCTTCCGCGGCGGGAGCAGCGGGCTTCTCTTCCGCGGCCGGAGCGGGCGCCTCGGGCTGCGCGGCGGGGGCCGCGCCGCTGCCGATGCGCGCGAGCGCAGCGCCGACGTTGACCGTCTCGTCTTCCTGAACGAGGATCTCCTGCAGCGTGCCGGCGACCGGCGACGGGATCTCGGTGTCGACCTTGTCGGTCGAGATCTCGAGGAGCGGCTCGTCGACGGCGACATCGTCGCCGACGGCCTTCAGCCAGCGGGTCACGGTGCCCTCGGTCACGCTCTCGCCCAGTTCGGGGAGCTTCACCTCGGTCGAGTCGCCACCGGCGGCGGGGGCGGACTGCTCAGCGGGAGCAGCCTGCTCAGCCGGAGCGGCCTCGGCGGGCGCGGCCTCCTGAGCCGGCTCCGACTCCTGCTCGGCCGGAGCGGCCTGCGGGGCATCGTCGGACGACGCGGCACCCGAGCCGTCACCGATCTTGGCGAGGACGGCACCGACCTCGACGGTCTCGTCTTCCTGGACGAGGATCTCCTCGATGACTCCCGAGATGGGGGAGGGGATCTCGGTGTCGACCTTGTCGGTCGAGATCTCCAACAGGCCCTCGTCCTCCTGGACGGTGTCACCGACCTGCTTGAGCCAGCGGGTGACCGTTCCCTCGGTGACGCTCTCGCCGAGAGCGGGGAGGACGACGGAAGTGCTCATGGATATGTCTCCTTCGTACCGGATGCGGTATCTAGCTTAGTGACCGGTTGGCGGTCAGAGTGCGTGCAGGGGCTTGCCGGCGAGGGCCAGGAAGGCCTCGCCGAGCGCCTCGCTCTGGGTGGGGTGCGCGTGAACGAACGGCGCGATGTCTTCGGGGTGCGCCTCCCAGCCGACGGCGAGCTGCGCCTCGGAGATCAGCTCTCCGACGCGATCGCCCACGAGATGCGCGCCCACGACGGGCCCGTCGACCCGGCGAACGATCTTGACGATGCCTGACGTGCCGATGATCTCGCTGCGGCCGTTGCCGGCCAGGTTGTACTCGTACGCCTTCACGGCCTCGGATCCATAACGATCCTGAGCCTGGGCCTCGGTGAGCCCGACGGAGGCCACCTCCGGGTGCGAATACGCGACGCGCGGGACGTCGACGTCGGGAACGAGCACGGGCGAGAGACCCGCGATCTCCTCGGCGACGAAGATCCCCTGCTGGAACCCGCGGTGGGCGAGCTGCAGGCCGGGAACGATGTCACCCACGGCCCAGACGTGCGCGGCGGCGGTGCGCAGGCGCTCGTCGGTCTGCACGAAGCCGCGGTCGAGCACGACCCCCGCCTCCTCGTATCCGAGGCCCGCAGTGGCGGGGCCGCGGCCGACGGCCACGAGGACGTAGTCGGCCGACAGCTCCGACCCGTCGTCGAGCGTGACCGTCGCGGCATCCGCCGTCTGCGTCAGCGAGGCGAAGCGTCGGCCCAGCTGGAATGCGATGCCGCGCTTACGGAAAGCCCGCTCCAACGCCTTGCTGGAGGAGACGTCCTCGGCGGGGAGCAGGTGCGGCAGCGCCTCGACGATGGTGACGTCGACGCCGAACGAGCGCCACACGCTCGCGAACTCGACGCCGATGACACCGCCGCCGAGCACGATGACGCGCTCCGGGATGACGTCGAGATCGAGGGCCTGCTCGCTGGTGAGCACGCGGCCGCCGATCTCCAGACCCGGCAAGCTCCGGCTGTAGGAGCCGGTGGCGAGGATGACGTCGGCGCCGCGGTACAGGTCGTCTCCGACGCGCACGGCGGGGCCCGCCTCGAGCGCGCCCTCACCCGAGACGACACGGATGCCGCGGGCGGAGATCAGCCCCTCGAGGCCCTTGAACTTCTTGGCGACGATGCCCTCGCGGTAAGCGCGCACGCGTACCGGGTCGATTCCTCCGAGAGTGACCTCGACGCCGATGTCGGCGGCCGAGCGGGCGGCATCGGCCACCTCGCCGGCGTGCAGCAGCGCCTTGGTGGGGATGCACCCGCGGTGCAGGCACGTGCCGCCGAGCTTGTCCTTCTCGACGAGGACGACGTCCTTGCCCAGCTCGGCGAGACGCAGAGCGGCCGCGTACCCGCCGCTTCCACCGCCCAGGACGACGACGTCGGCCGTATAGTCGGTCATCGGGCGGCCTCAGCAGCGAGCATCTCGACGAGCGAGCGCACCGTTGCGCCGGTCACGCCCTTGTCGGTGTATCCGAAGGGCGCCGACTTGTTCATGCCGACACCCGCGATATCGAGGTGCACCCACGGGATGCGGGCGGCGTCGGCGTCTTCCGAGACACGACCGACGAAGTGCCGGAGGAAGAGGCCTGCGAACAGCGAGCCTCCGGCCGGGTCACCGATCTTCGCGTTCTGCAGGTCGGCGATGGGGGAGTCGAGGTCGTCGACCATGTGGTCGGGCAGCGGGAGCTGCCACGCGAGCTCGGCGGCACGGCCGGCCGCGGCCAGGTACGAGGCCACCGCATCGTCGTCTCCCATGACGCCGGTGTGGCGGTTGCCGAGGGCGACGGTGATGGCGCCGGTGAGCGTCGCGACATCGACGATGAGGTCGGGTTTCTCACGGCTCGCGGCAGCCAGGCCGTCGGCGAGCACGAGACGCCCCTCGGCATCGGTGTTGAGCACCTCGACCGTGGTGCCGTCGAGCGTGCGCAGCACGTCGCCCGGGCGGGTGGCCCGACCCGACGGCATGTTGTCGGCGATGCACAACCACACGCTGAGTCGCACGGGCAGCTGCATCTCGGCGGCGGCCTTCAGCACGGCGAGCACCGTCGCCGCGCCGCACATGTCGTACTTCATGCCGACCATGGATGCCGCCGGCTTGAGCGAGAGACCACCGGTGTCGAACGTGATGCCCTTGCCCACGAGGGCGACGTGACGCACCGCACCGGCGGGGGAGTAGTCGAGTCGCACGAGACGGGGCGGGCGATCCGAGCCCTGCCCCACGCCCAGGATGCCGCCGTACCCGCCGTCGCGCAGCGCGGTCTCGTCGAGCACCTCGACGTCGACGGGCAGCCCGTCCACCGCCTTCACGGCGGCGTCGGCGAAGTCGGCGGGCCCGAGCCACTCGGCCGGGGTGGTGACGAGATCCTTCACGAGCGCCACGGCACCGCCGATGGCCGCCACGGCCGCGACGTCGGCCTCCGACGGTGCGGCGGAGGCGGCCACGCTCACGCGGGCGGCCCGCGCCTTGGGCGACTTCTTCTTGTAGTCGGCGAAGCGGTAGCCGCCGAGGGCCGCGCCCTCGGCGAGCGGGCGCCACGGGGCGTCGATGAGCGCCTCGACCGCCACGTGCGCGAAACCGGTCAATTGGCGAAGGCCCACGCCCGCGGCATCCCGCAGGGCGGCTTCCCCCGGGTCGGTGCCCGCTCCCGCGACAGCGAGCGGCGTCTGCACGCCCGGTACGTGCACACGCTGGAACGAACCGGTCGCTCCCGTGAAGCCGACCGCCGTCAGCGCGGCGCCGAGGCCGTCCCATCCGTAGGGGTCGGGTGCCCCTTCCGAGAGGGTCGGGACGATCAGCAGGATCGCGTCGGCGTCGGACTCGCGTACGGGGGCGTCGGTGTACGCCACAGAGGGGAAGGGCATGGCATCCATCCTAGGTTCGGGTGTGTTCGCTAGCAGCGGGACGCACCGCGGCCGAGTCATCCGCGACCGCTCGTAAAGTGGTCGTATGCCCGCATCCGCACCGCTGTACGACCGTGCCCCCACGGCGCCGCCCGTGCCGTCGGGCCTGCCGCTGGTGATCTCGCTCACCGGGTTCACCGACGCCGGCGGCGCGGTGACGCGCCTGGTCGAGTACTTCCGCAACGACCTCGACCCGAATCCGCTGGTCGTCTTCGACAACGACACGCTGCTCGACTACCGGGCTCGCCGTCCCCTCATCACCTTCGTCGAAGACCACCTCACCGACTACCGCCCCGCGCGTCTCGAGCTGTCGCTGGCGCACGATTCGCTGGGTGCGCCGTTCCTGCTGCTCGCGGGGTACGAGCCCGACTTCCTCTGGGAGGCGTTCGCCGAGTCGGTCCTCGAACTCGCCGCCGGGCTGCAGGTGTCGTCGATCACCTGGGTCCACGCCATCCCCATGCCGGTGCCGCACACCCGCCCCATCGGCACGACCGTCAGCGGCACGCGTCCCGACCTCGCCGAGGCGCACTCGGTGTGGCGTCCGCACACGCAAGTCCCCTCCACGGCGGGGCATCTGCTGGAGTACCGCTTCGCCGAAGCGGGCGCCAAGGTGGCGGGTTTCGCACTCCTCGTTCCGCACTACCTCGGCGACACCGAGTACCCGGCAGCGGCTCTGGCCGCCCTCGACAGCCTCACCGTCGCGACCGGACTCGTCTTCTCGGGCGAGGTGCTCCGCGAAGAGAACCGCGAGTTCCTCGCCAAGGTCACCGAGCAGGTCGAAGCCAGCGACGAACTGACGCGCATGCTCGAGAACCTCGAGGAGCGCTACGACGCGTACATGGCCGGCTCCACCCAGGCGACGCCGATCATCCACACCGGTGATCTGCCGAGTGCCGACGAACTCGCCGCCGAGTTGGAGCGTTTCCTCGCGTCGCGCCCCGGCGACGACGATCGCCGCGGCAAGCTCGGCTGAGCCTCTCGCGCCGATCCCGCGGTCGCCCCGAGATCATCGGATGCCAGGTCACCGGCATCCGGGAATGCATGGATGTCGCGGAGCGTTGTCTACGCATAGATCCCCGGTCCGCGTCAAGTCCCGGTCCGAGGATGTGAGACAATGAAGAACCTGACCCGTTGTCAACCGGACCAGGAGCCCCCGCTCCTCGGCTCGGGACTTGACAAGGGTCTTACTAGTGTCCGAGAACGACCGGCGGCCGTGCAACGTACGTTCCCGGTGAAAGGCGAAACGTGGCAGGCACGACAACCAAGACCCGCTCCCGGAGTGCGAAGGACACCGAGCTCGAGGACTCCGAGGAGACCGTAACGGCGTCGACGACGACGGCCGCGAAGAAGGCTCCCGCCAAGAAGGCCCCCGCCAAAGCCAAGGCGACGCCCGCCAAGGCGAAGACCAAGGCGAAGACCGACGACGACCTCGAAGACGAAGAGGACGTCGATGACGAGGACGACGTCGAGATCGAGGTCGACGACAGCGACGACGCCGATGACTCCGACGACGCCGCCAAGGGCGACGCGAAGAAGTCGGACGACGACGATGACGAGGCTCCCGTCAAGCCGGCCGAGGCGCTGCCCCAGGGCGCGATCGTCATCTCCTCCAGCGACGACGAAGACGTCCCCGTCTACTCGGCGCAGATCACCGGCGCCACGGCAGACCCGGTCAAGGACTACCTGAAGCAGATCGGCAAGGTCCCGCTGCTGAACGCGGCCGAAGAGGTCGAGCTCGCCATGCGAATCGAGGCGGGCCTGTTCGCGGAAGAGAAGCTGTCGAACATGTCGGCCGCCGAGAAGACCAGCCAGCTCGGGCTCGACCTGCAGTGGGTGGCCCGCGACGGTCAGCGCGCCAAGAGCCACCTGCTCGGCGCCAACCTGCGTCTGGTGGTCTCGCTCGCCAAGCGCTACACCGGTCGCGGCATGCAGTTTCTGGATCTGATCCAGGAGGGAAACCTGGGCCTCATCCGTGCGGTCGAGAAGTTCGACTACACCAAGGGCTTCAAGTTCTCGACCTACGCCACGTGGTGGATCCGTCAGGCGATCACGCGCGCGATGGCCGACCAGGCCCGCACCATCCGCATCCCCGTGCACATGGTCGAGGTCATCAACAAGCTCGCCCGTGTCCAGCGCCAGATGCTGCAGGATCTCGGTCGCGAACCCACTCCGGAAGAGCTGAGCCGCGAGCTCGACATGACCCCCGAGAAGGTCATCGAGGTGCAGAAGTACGGCCGCGAGCCCATCTCGCTGCACACGCCCCTCGGTGAAGACGGCGACAGCGAGTTCGGTGACCTCATCGAGGACACCGAGGCTGTCGTGCCCGCCGACGCGGTCGGCTTCACGATGCTGCAGCGCCAGCTGGAGTCGCTCCTCGACTCGCTCAGCGAGCGCGAGGCCGGCGTGATCCGCATGCGCTTCGGCCTCGGCGACGGTCAGCCCAAGACCCTCGACCAGATCGGCGACACGTTCGGCGTGACGCGTGAGCGCATCCGTCAGATCGAGTCGAAGACCATGGCGAAGCTGCGTCATCCCAGCCGCTCGCAGTCGCTCCGGGACTACCTCGAATGAGCGGCGAGGCCAACGCCGGCAAGGCGCTCACCCGAACCGTCGAGGGCACCTCGTACGCTCGCATTCCGATCCGCACGCGGGTCGTCATGCCGGGCGACGACCTCGACGCCTTCATCCTCGAATACGCGAAGGATGCCGTGCAGCCGGGCGACCTGCTGTTCGTCACCGAGAAGATCGTGGCGATCACGCAGGGCCGCTCCTACAAGCTCGACGCGATCAAGCCCCGCAAGCTCGCGCTGTTCCTGTCGAAGTACGTCACCCGCACGCCCTACGGCATCGGCCTGGGCATGCCCGAGACGATGGAGATGGCGCTGCGCGAGTGTGGAACGCCCCGCATCCTGGTCGCCGCGGCGGTCTCGGCCGTCACCAAGGCGCTGGGCCGCAAGGGCGACTTCTACCGCATCGCCGGCGACAAGGCCCGCGCGATCGACGGCCCCACCAGCGGCACGATTCCGCCCTACAACCAGGCCGTCGTACTCGGCCCGGAGCGGCCTCGCGAGGTCGCCGCGCGCCTCAAGAAGCTGCTCGGCGGCGACCTGCAGGTGGCCGTGGTCGACATCAACGACCTGGGCGGCAACATCCTCGGCTCGACCATGGACAAGGCCGGCGAGAAGCGTCTCGTCGCGATCCTGAAAGACAACCCGCTCGGCCAGGGCCACGAGTCGACACCGCTCGGCATCGTCCGCCACGGCTGACAGCACCACCCTCGAGGCCCGTCCCGTACGCGGGGCGGGCCTCGAGCGTTTCCGGATGCCGGGCGGCGGCCGGGGCGCCCCGGCGGCGCCACGCAGCGCACAGGCGCAGCGGCATGCAAGGCGCCGACGCAGCGGTGGGCGGGACGCTCAACGGGAGCGCGCGAACACGCCGACATACGGGGTGCCCACGGCAGGCGCCGGCACGGCGTCGACGAAGGGCGTCAGCGACGCGGCGGGTCGTCGCGCCCGGGTTTGGCCGGCCCCTCGCCGCCGCGACGCAGGTACCGCTCGAACTCCTGCGCGATGGCATCACCCGAGGCTTCGGGGGAGTCCCACGTGTCGCGCGTCTGCTCGAGCTGGCGGATGTAGTCGCTCATCTCTTCGTCGTCGGCCGCGGCGGCGTCGATCGATGCCTCCCACTGCCGTGACTCGGCCTCGAGGTCGCCGCGCGGCACGGTGATGCCGGTGATCGACTCGAGCCGTTCCAGCAGCGCGAGGGTCGCCTTCGGCGACGGGGTGTGGCCGGCGACGTAGTGCGGCACGCTCGCCCACAGGCTCGCCGTGGGGATCCCGACCTGCTCGGACGCGTGGCCGATGGCGCTCAGGATGCCGACGGGCCCCTCGTAGAGGCTCCGCTCGAGCCCGAGCGACTGACGGACGGCCTCGTTGTCGCTGCCGGCGAAGACGGAGATGGGGCGCGTGTGCGGCACGTCCGACATCATCGAGCCGAGCGCGACGAACCCCGTGACGTCTTCGCGCAGGGCGACGTCGATGAACTCCGCCGCGAACGCCTGCCAGGCGCGCGCGGGTTCGACACCGACGAGCAACCAGATCTCGGCGTCGTCCGAACGGCCGACCGGACGCAGCAGCGTGGCCTCGGGCCAGGTCAGGGTGCGACGCCCCTCGGCATCCAGTCCGATCTGGGGCCGGGTGTACTGGTAGTCGAAGTACAGCTCGGGATCGACCGAGTGCACGACCTCGTACTCCACGTCGGCGCGCAGCAGGGACGCTGCCGCCGACGCGGCCTCTCCGGCGTCGTTCCAGCCGTCGAAAGCAGCGACGATGATCCGGCGACCCAGTGCGTCCACGCAACCTCCTCTGCCCCGTCGGGGCTGGCTTCCAGAATAGGCGCACGAGCGAGGGGCCGGACGGCGCCGCCGTCCGCCGTCGATACGATGGAACGATGACTTCTCCGGCCCCCGCCGCGGTCCTCTGGGACATGGACGGCACGCTCGTCGACACCGAGCCCTACTGGATGGCCGCCGAGACTCCGCTGGTCGAACGCTTCGGCGGCACGTGGACGCACGAACAAGCCCTCGGCATGGTGGGCCTCGCCCTCGAGGACTCCGCGCGCCTGCTGCAGAACGCGGGCGTGCCGTGGGGTGTCGACGACATCATCGCCTACCTCACCGACGAGGTGCTGCGCCAGCTCGCCACCACCGGTGTGCCGTTCCGGCCCGGGGCGCGAGAGCTGCTGGCCGATCTGAAGGCGAACGGGGTCAAGACGGCGCTGGTGACGATGTCGATGCGGCGCATGGCTCTCTCCGTCGTCGGCCTGATCGATTTCGCGGCCTTCGACGTCGTGGTCGCGGGCGACGACGTCGAACGGCCCAAGCCCCACCCCGACCCCTACCTGCAGGCCGCGGCGGTCCTCGGCGTCGACATCCGCGACACCGTCGCCGTCGAAGACAGCCCCAACGGCCTGCGCTCGGCTCTCGCCAGCGGCGCGGTGTCGCTGGGCGTGCCGCTGATGGTGCCGCTCGACGGCGTCGGCGCGCACGCCCTCTGGCCGAGCCTCGCGGGCCGCACGACCGCCGACCTGCGCGACCTGCACGCTGCGCACGCGCTGGCCCGCCCCACTGAAACGCGAGTGAACCGATGAGCGAGACCCCCCACCTGAGCGGCCCCTTCCGGGTCGGCGACCGGGTGCAGCTGACCGGCCCGAAGGGCCGCATGCACACGATCACCCTGCGCGATCAAGGCGAACTGCACACCCACAACGGCGTGCTCAAACACGAGCTCCTCGTCGGCCAGCCCGACGGCAGCGTCGTCACCAACAGCTCCGGGCACGACTATCTGGCCGTGCGTCCCCTGCTGCGCGACTTCGTCATGTCGATGCCCCGCGGTGCCGCCATCGTCTACCCGAAGGATGCCGCCCAGATCCTCGCGCAGGCCGACATCTTCCCCGGGGCGACGGTCGTCGAAGCCGGCGTCGGGTCGGGCGCGCTGTCGCTCTGGCTCCTGCGGGCGATCGGTCCCGCCGGCCGCCTGCTGTCGTTCGAGCGCCGCGAGGAGTTCGCCGACGTCGCCCGCGCGAACGTCGAGACCTTCCACGGCGAGCTGCCGGCCACGTGGCAGGTGATCGTGGGCGATCTCGTCGAGAGCCTTCCGGATGCCGTGGCCCCGGCATCCGTCGATCGCATCGTGCTCGACATGCTGGCGCCCTGGGAATGCATCGACGCCGCCGCCGACGCGCTGACCCCTGGCGGCGTGGTGCTCTGCTACATCGCCACCGCCACGCAGCTCAGCCGCGTGGCCGAGTACATCCGCGCGACCGGCCTCTTCACCGAACCGGATGCCAGCGAGACGATGGTGCGCGGCTGGCACGTCGAGGGGCTCGCGGTGCGCCCCGACCACCGCATGGTCGCGCACACCGGCTTCCTCATCACCGCCCGCCGTCTGGCGCCCGGTGCGATCCCGCCCGAGGTGAAGCGTCGCGCGTCGAAGTCCAGCTACGGCGACGAAGACGTGGAGCTGTGGACCCCGGGTGCGGTGGGCGATCGCGAGATCACCGACAAGAACCTCCGCAAGCGCGTGCGCGAGGCGCAGAAGTCCGCCGAGGGCGTCCGGCAGTCCGTCGCGGGGGCCGCGTCGGGGGAGCCCGGCTCGACCGCCTAAACTGTTCCGGTGCGCAGACTCCCCGCTCTCGTTGCCGTGACCGCCCTGGCCGGATTCGGCCTCGTCGGGTGCTCGGCATCCGCTGCCTCGTCGTGCCCGACGCCCACCGACGACGCGATCGCGTCGGTCGTCGACGCGCCGGGTGAGGTCGGTACGCTCCCCACCGCATCGGTGCGGTCGCCCTTCGTGCCGTCGGAGGCGGGCACCGCGACCCTCATCGAGGGCGACGGCCCGCGCATCACCACCGAGTCGCAGCTGGCCCTCGTCGACGTGACGGTATTCGACGCCGCATCCGGCGAAGAGCTCGTGGCGACGCCCTACGACGCCGACGTCGCCACGGCGACTCCGCTGCCGCGCCTGACGCAGGCCGTCCCGTCGCTGGCACCCCTGCTGCAGTGCGTGGCCGAGGGCTCGCGCGTCGCCGTCGCCATTCCTGGCGACGATCTCGGAGCGCAGGGCGCACAGGCCCTCGGTGTCGCCGAGGGTGAGGGCGCGATCTTCCTGTTCGACGTGCGCAAGGTCTTCCTCCCCGCCGCCGACGGCGCCGACCAGTACAACGCCGATTCGGGCATGCCGTCGGTCGTACGCGCGCCCGACGGGCAGCCCGGTGTGGTCATCCCCGCGGGCAACGCCCCGACCGAGGTGCGCTCGCAGACCATCAAGAAGGGCGACGGCGAGACCCTCACCGCCGACTCCTCCGTGGTCATCCACGTGCAGGGCGTCGCCTGGGGCGCCGACACGACCTTCGCCTCCACGTGGAAGAACGGCGCGCCGGGCCAGGCGCAGGTCTCGGTGCTGCCCCCGGCGATGGCCTCCGCCCTCGAGGGGCAGACCGTCGGGTCGCAGGTGCTGATCGTGGTGCCCGCCGACCAGACCGAGCAGGACCAGCAGATCCTGCGGGCCCCCTCCGGCACGGCCCTGGTGTACGTCGTCGACATCCTGGGCACCGCGGGTTGATCCCGCGGGAGTGAGACCCGTCGGTCTGTTCGACGGGCCGACCCGACGACGTTCGTCGGCGGTGTCTCCGCTCGCGACGCCTAGGATGGGCGGGTGTCCGCCGCCTCTTTCCGTAGTGCTCCCGAGGAGCGCTTGGTGAACCTCGTCGTGGCCCTGATGGCGACCGAACAGGGTCTGACGAAGGACACGATCCTCGCCTCCGTCGCCGGATACCGGGAACAGCTCGAGACGGGCGCTTCGAAAGATGCACTCGAGAAGATGTTCGAGCGCGACAAGGAGAACCTGCGAGGCCTCGGTGTGCCGATCGAGACGATCGGCAACCGCACCGATCCCGACGATCTCCGCGAGGCGCGGTACCGGGTCCCCACCGCGGAGTACGCCCTGCCCGAGGACATCTCGTTCAGCCCGGCCGAGGTCGCGCTGCTCAACATCGCGGGCAGCGTCTGGGGGAGCGAGTCGCTGTCGGCCGACGCGCGCAGCGGGCTGCGCAAGATCCGCGCCCTCGGCATCCCCGTCGACGAGCCGATCATCGGCTACGCCCCCCGCATCCGCGTGCGCGACGCGTCGTTCCCCGCGCTGCAGCGTGCGATCGAGCAGTGCCGCGTCGTGACCTTCACCTACCTGCGTCCCGGCGAGGCGCGCCCGCGGGAGCGACGCATCCGCCCGCTGGCGCTGCTCGAGTACGAGGCACGGTGGCACGTCTTCGGGTTCGATCTGAACATGGATGCCGACCGCACGTTCCTGTTGTCGCGCATCGTCGGCGATGTCACCGTGACGCGCGCCACCTTCCCCGCGGAACTGCGCCTGGGAGCGGGGGAGCGGGCGCTCGCGGGCCTGCACGCCGTCGCCGGCCGTCAACGGGCATTGCTCGAGGTGCATCCCGGCACCGAGGCTGCGCTGCGGCTCGCCCGACGGGCCGAGGAGGCCCCGCAGGGGATCATCGTGCCGTTCGTCGACCTGCACGTCTTCGCCGACGAGCTCGCCTCGTACGGCCCGGAGGTGCGTGTGGTGGAGCCCGCCGACCTCCGCGCCGAGGTCGTGCGTCGGCTCGAGGCGACCGTCGCACTGCACGGAGGCGCCGCGTGAACGCGGAGCGTCCGGTCGCGGCCCTGGATCGCGCGGCGCTTCTTCTGCAGCTCGTGCCGTATCTGCTGGGCAAGGGCGAGGTACCGGTCGCCGAGGCGGCCGCCGACTTCGACGTGGCGCCCGCGGAGATGCGCGCGATGGTCGAGCGACTGACCGTGATCGGCCTCCCCGGGGAGAGCGGATACTGGCAGCTGCCGCACGACCTCTTCGACATCGACTGGGATCTGCTCGACCGCGACGATGTCATCGCCATCACCAACACGGTGGGCCTCGAACGCTCCCCGCGACTCACCGCCCGAGAGGCGGCGGCGTTGCTGGCCGGCCTGCAGCTGGCGCGGAGTCTGCCCGGGTTCGGCGACAGCGAGCTCGTCACGGGGCTCCTCGGCAAACTCGCGCGGGGCGCGGCGGCCGCGCCACCCGCCGTCATCGTCGCCCCCGGGCCCGTGGACGGGGTGCGCGACGTCGTCGACCGCGCACTACGCGAGCGCGTGGCCGTGACCTTCACCTATCGCGCGCCCGGAGCGAAGCCGGCCACCCGCACGGTCGATCCGATCAAAGTGCACATCGCCAACGACCAGTGGTACCTCCAGGGCTGGGACCATCTGCGCCAGGCGGTGCGCACGTTCCACCTCGACCGCGTGAGCGACGCCGTCGTCACCGACATCCCGGCGGCGCACGGCGGCGATGAGGTGCCCGAGCTCTTCGCACCGTCGGAGGACGAGGTGGTGGCGCGTCTGCGCTTCCCTCGGGCGGTGGCTCCGTTGCTGGCCGATTACCTCGAACGGGCCGAGATCACGCCGATCGACGACGACACCTCGGTGGCATCCCTGCGCCTCGCCGACGAGCAGAGTCTCAAGCGCCTCGCCGCGCGCCGCGGCGGTGACGTCGAGCTGCTCGAGCCCGCCGGCGCGCGTCGAGCCGCGGCCGAATGGGCGGCGGCGGGCCTCGCGCAGTACGCGCCGACATCGTCGTGAACGCCCCGGTGCACCGACCGGCTTCGCTTCCCGGCCTGTGAAGAGGTCGCCGGGTTAGACTGAGAGCCACGCCCGACAACGACGAGGAGTCCTCATGTTCGGCAACCTCACCGGATGGCACCTGCTGGTCGTCCTCGCGGTCATCCTGCTGCTCTTCGGCGCCGCGAAGCTTCCCGCCCTCGCGAAGAGCATGGGGCAGTCCGCTCGCGTCTTCAAGAGCGAGATGAAAGAGATGAAGCGCGACGACGAGATCGCCGCGCAGTCCTCCGAGGCCCCGCGTCCGACCGACGCCGGCACGTCTCCGACCGTGGCGCCGGAGCAGCGCAGGTCGAACGACCCCACCGTCTAACCGGTGGCCACGGCCGGACCGCCGCGCATCGACGTACCCGAGGGGCCGCGGCGAGACAAGCGCATGTCGATCGGGGCGCACCTGGTCGAGCTCCGCAAGCGCCTCATGTGGGCGGCTGCGGCGCTCGTGGTGGGCATGGTGGTCGCGTTCATCATCACCGACCCGATCATCCACCTCATCACCGAGCCGATCCGCGTCATCGCGGAGCGTCGCGGCGACGACTTCTCGGCGCTGAACTTCACCTCGGTGACCTCGGCGTTCGACCTGCGCATGCGCATCGCGTTCTCGATCGGCATCTTCCTGTCGGCACCGGTGTGGCTGTGGCAGATCTGGGCGTTCATCATGCCCGGGCTCACGCGGAAAGAGATCCGCTACACGGTCGCCTTCGTGGCATCCGCCGTCCCGCTGTTCTTCGTGGGCTGCTGGGTGGGTCTTCTGATCGTGCCGCACGTGATCGAACTCATGTGGGGCTTCACCCCCGAGGGCGGCGTGAACTTCTACAACGCCGTCGATTACTACGACTTCGTCTTCAAACTGCTGATCGTGGTGGGCGTCTCGTTCGTGCTGCCGGTGTTCCTCGTGGCGTTGAACGTGGCGGGCGTCATGAGCGGCAAGGCGATCCTCAAGGGATGGCGCGTGGCCATCCTCATCGCGACGATCTTCTCGGCGCTCGCGACGCCCGCGGCCGACGTGGTCAGCATGCTCATGCTCGCCGGCATCCTGATCGTGCTGTTCTTCGCCGCGGCCGGGCTCTCGATGCTGTTCGACCGCCGCAAGGCGCGTCGTGTCGCGGCGGAGATGGCATCGGGGCCCATCGCGTGAGTTCCCCCAGTCCGGCCGAGCGTTTCGCTCGGGCCAGCGCCCGCTCGACGCACCCGCACACCGCGGACTTCGCCGAGATGCAGCGTTTCGAGCTCGACGACTTCCAGCTCGCCGGATGCCACGCCCTCGAGGACGGGCGGGAGCGTGCTGGTGGCCGCTCCCACCGGCGCCGGCAAGACCATCGTCGGTGAGTTCGCGATCCACCTCGCGATGCTCGAACCCGGCGACAAGGCGTTCTACACCACGCCCATCAAGGCGCTGTCGAACCAGAAGTTCCACGAACTGCAAGAGGTCTACGGCGACGACGAGGTCGGCCTGCTCACCGGCGACACCAACATCAACGCCTCGGCGCGCATCGTCGTGATGACCACCGAGGTGCTGCGCAACATGCTGTACGCCGACTCGCCGGCGCTGCGGGGTTTGCGGTTCGTCGTGATGGACGAGGTGCATTACCTCGCCGACCGGTTCCGCGGCGCGGTGTGGGAGGAAGTGATCATCCACCTCCCGCCGTCGGTGAAGCTGGTGTCGCTGTCGGCGACGGTGTCGAACGCCGAGGAGTTCGGCGACTGGCTCGACACGGTGCGCGGCGACACCGAGGTGATCGTGAGCGAGACGCGTCCCGTGCCGCTCGAGCAGCATGTGCTCGTGCGCGGTGATCTGCTGCCGCTCTTCGACGACCGCGCGGGGGTCGCCACCGCGCAGGTCAACCAGGAGCTGCTGCGCATCCGCGGCGGCAACGCCGGCGGGTACGAGAACAACCGTCGCGCGCAGGAGTACCGCTCGCAACGCCACGCCGGGGGTCCCCGTCACGCGCATCAGCGCCGCGGCGGACACAAGCCGCTGCGTGCTCAGCAGGGTCCCCGCATCGAGCGCATCGATCGGCCCGAGGTCGTCGAGCTGCTGCAGCGCAACCACCTGCTGCCGGCGATCTTCTTCATCTTCAGCCGCGCCGGGTGCGACGCCGCCGTGCAGCAGCTGCGCCGGGCGAACGTGCGGCTCACCTCGGCCGAGGAACGGGCCGAGATCCGGCAGATCGTCGACGAGCTGACCTTCACCCTCAAAGACGAAGACCTCGCCGTGCTGCACTTCTGGGAGTGGCGCGACAACCTCGAGCGCGGCATGGCCGCCCACCACGCGGGACTCCTCCCGGCGTTCAAAGAGGTCGTCGAGGAGCTCTTCCGCCGCAAGCTCGTCAAGGTGGTCTTCGCGACCGAGACCCTCGCCCTCGGCATCAACATGCCCGCGCGCACCGTCGTGCTCGAGAAGCTCGAGAAGTTCAACGGCGAAGCGCGCGTCGCCATCACCTCGGGGGAGTACACGCAGCTCACCGGTCGCGCCGGCCGCCGCGGTATCGACGTCGAGGGCCACGCCGTGGTGCAGTTCACCGAGGGGCTCGACCCGCAGTCGGTCGCCGCCCTCGCGTCGCGCCGCACGTATCCGCTGAACTCCAGCTTCCGGCCGACGTACAACATGGCCGTGAACCTCATCGACCAGTTCGGGCGTGCCCGAGCGCGCGAGATCCTGGAGTCGTCGTTCGCGCAGTTTCAGGCCGATCGCTCGGTCGTGGGCCTGGCGCGTCAGGTGAAGGATGCCGAGGAGTCGCTCGCCGGCTACGAGCAGGCGATGACGTGCGACCGGGGCGACTTCCGCGAGTACTCCACCATCCGTCGCGAGCTCAGCGATCTCGAGAAGATCAACCGTCGGGACGCGACGGCTCCCCGGCGCCTGCGCGACGAGCGGCAGAATCAGATCCAATCCCTGCGCAAGCGCATGCAACGGCATCCGTGTCACTCGTGCCCCGACCGCGAGGCGCACGCGCGCTGGGCGGAGCGGTACTGGAAGCTCAAGCGCTCCACCGACAAGACCCGGCAGCAGATCGACCAGCGCACGGGTACCGTCGCGCGCGTGTTCGACCGCGTCGTCGAGGTGCTCGCGGCCCTCGAGTACGTCGGCATCGACGAAGACGGCGGCACCGTACTGACCCCGTCCGGCCGCACCATGCGCCGCATCTACGGCGAACGCGACCTGCTCGTCGCCGAGTCGCTGCGTCAGGGGCTGTGGGAGGGCCTCGACGCCCCCTCGCTCGCCGCCCTCGCCTGCTGCCTGGTGTACGAACCGCGCCGCGACGAGGCGGGCCCGGGGGAGCGGGGCCTGCCGCGCGGCGCGTTCCGCGGAGCCCTGGATGCCACGCAGACCCTGTGGCAGCAGCTCGACGATCTCGAGCGCGACCACCGTCTGCCCGGTTCCGAATCTCCGGCGTCGGGTCTCGCACCGGCGATGCACGCGTGGGCGAAGGGTCTGCCGCTCGACAGTGTGCTGACCCTCGCCGACATGGCGGCGGGTGACTTCGTGCGCTGGGCGAAGCAGACGATCGACCTGCTCGATCAGATCTCGCTGGTGGCCGAGCCCAAGCTCGCCAAGACGGCGCGGACGGCGCTGGATGCCGTGCGCCGCGGCATCGTGGCGTACACCTCTGCATGAGCGCCGCACCCTCCCGCGGCCGACGCGCCGCTGCGCCGGCCGCGGCGCCCGAACCGCTCCTACGTCTGGCATTCGCCGCTCCGCTCGCCGTCGTGGCCGGTCTGCTGCTGGTGACCGCCTACCCCGCGCTGGCTTGGTGGCCCATGGCGCTGCCCGCGGTCGCGCTCGCGCTCGTCACCCTCGTCGACCGACGGTTCTGGTCGGCCGTGCTCGTCGGCTTCCTCTTCGGAGCGGCGTTCTTCTCGGTCAATCTGCTCTTCACCGCCCGCTACCTCGGTCCCGTGCCGTGGGTGGCGCTGTCGCTCCTCGAGTCGCTGCTGACCGCCGTGTTCGCCGTGCCCATCGCCCTGGCCTACCGCTGGATGCCGCGGGTCGCCCCGGGAGTCGTGGGCCGGGTCATCGTGCTGCCCGCTCTCGTCGCCGGGCTGTGGACGCTGCGCGAGCAGGTGGTCGGTTCGTGGCCGTACGGCGGGTTCCCGTGGGGGCGCATCGGTGTCTCGCAGGTGAACGGTCCGTTCGCCGAGGTCGCCTCGTGGGTGGGGATGTCGGGGCTGTCCTTCCTCGTCGTGCTCGTGTGCGCCGCGGCCGTCGAGGTCGTTCGGCTTCGGCCGACGCGAGGGCGGCATCGCGGTCGTCACCTGGGCGCCGCGGCGCCGGCGCTCGTCGCGCTCGCCCTCGTGGCCGTTCCGCAGTTCCCCACGACCGAGGCCGGGTCGATGCGCGTGGGAGCGGTGCAGGGCAACGGCCCGGCGGGATACTTCGACCAGCGCGCCCGCGGCGCCGTGTTGGATGCGCAGCTCGCGGCATCCGCCCCGCTGCTCGGACAGGACATGGACGTGCTGCTGTGGCCGGAGGGCGGGGTGGACTCCGACCCCACCGCGAACGAGACGACGTCGCGCGTGCTGCGGGAGCTGTCGCGACGGGTCGACGCGCCGCTGCTCATCTCGGCGGTCACGGAGCGGGGGTCGCAGCTGTTCAACTCCTCGCTGCTGTGGACCGCCGACGGGCAGCAGGGCGCCACCTACGACAAGCGCCACCCGGTGCCGTTCGGCGAGTACGTGCCCGACCGCGCCTTCTGGGAGCCCTTCGCCCCCGACCTGATCGGACTGATCGGCCGGGAGTACACCCCCGGCAGCGCGCCGCCGCTCATCGACGTGAACGGCGTCGACGTGGGCCTGGCCATCTGCTTCGACGTCATCTACGACGACGTCGTCTGGGACGGCGCGAGCGAAGGCGCCGAGGTATACATGTTCCAGACGAACAACGCCGACTTCCGCGGCACCGACGAGAACCTGCAGCAGCTCGCGTTCGCGCAGATGCGCGCGATCGAAACCGGTCGTTCGGTCGTGAACCTCTCGACCGTCGGGACCAGTCAGGTGATCGCGCCCAACGGGTCGACCATCGACGCGCTGCCCATCGACACGGCGGGCCACATGCTCACCGACGTTCCGCTGCGCACCGGTCTCACCCCCGCCGTCGTCATCGGGCCCGCGGTGAAGATCGTGCTGGGCTGGGGGAGTCTCGCCGCCCTGCTGTACGCCGGCCTCGCGGTCGGCGTGCGCGCTCGCAGAACGAGAAAGACGCCGACCCCCGAAGGGGCCGACGTCTGAACTCGTCTGTCAGCGTCAGGCGCTGAGCTTCTCGCCGCCGGCGCCACGGCGGGCGCGGACGAAGGCGAGGCGCTCTTCGAGCAGCTCTTCCAGCTCGGGGAGGGTGCGACGCTCCAGGAGCATGTCCCAGTGCGTGCGCGCGGCCTTGTCGCCGCTGTGGTCGACGGTCGCGGTGCCGTCACCGATGCGCAGCAGCGCCTCGGCGCCGCACGTGCGGCACTCCCACGCCTCGGGAACCTCGGCGTCGGCCGCGAAGGTGAGGGTGGTGTCACGTCCGCACGTGCTGCAGGTGTAGGTGTGCTGTGCACGGTCGTGGAACACGACGCCATCTTCGCTTTGGAGGCTCTGGGCGCCGAGTCGGATGCCGCGGAGACTGCGGTCTGCCATTGTGTGGTCCTCTCGTCGGTCACCATGTATAACGTCTGCACCTGTGCGCTTTATTCGAACCTCGCGTCTCCCGGCGGCTTTCACAGACGATGCTCAGACAGCTGTCGTTCCCCGTCTCTTCACCACCGCGAAAGCGACGTCGGCGCGGTCGGTGACGAGTCCGTCGACGCCCAGATCGAGCAGCCGCTCCATGTCGTCTTCGGCATTGACCGTCCACACGTGCACCTCGACGCCGGCGGCGTGGGCGTCGCGCACGAGACCGCGGGTGACGACGCGGATCGGGCCACGCCGCTCGGGGAGCTGCAGGGCGTCCACATCGGCCAGCAGGGCCCGCACGCGGGTCGTCTGACGCAGCGCCCGGGCGACGAGGAGATGCCTCACGGTGTCGAGACCGGGCGAGGTGGCGGGTCGTCGCACAGCGCCGGCCGACCGCGCGGCGTCGAGCGCCTCCCGGCGGCGGGCATCGGAGAAGCTCGTCACGAGCACTCGCTCGGCGTGCGGGGCGACGAGCCGTCCGACGCTCCCGGCCGCCGCCGCGGCTTTGACGTCGAGGTTGAAACGCACCTCGGGGAACGCGTCGAGGGCCTGGGCGAGCGTGATCAGGCCGCCGCGATCGGACATGATCTCTTCGAGCTCGTGGACGCGTACGTCGGCGATCCGGCGCGGGTCGTCGGCGACTCGCCGGAGGTCGTCGTCGTGGAAGAGCACCACCTGCCCGTCGGCGGTGAGGTGGCAGTCCGACTCGACGTAGGCGAGTCCCGCGGCGTGCGCCTCCGCGACCGCGGCGAAGGAGTTCTCGGCGACGCCGTGTGCGGCGGCATCCGGACTCACCAGACCCCGGTGGGCGAGCACGCGCGGGGCGTCGGGGGAGAGGTACGGATGCCGCTCGGCGGGGGATGCGTTCATGATCGGGGCCTCCGATCGCGAACGTAGCACGCGGCGCGGGGGGCATTCCGGGCCTGGACACGGTGCGCGCAGCCGGCACGCATCGCCGGGCGGCGACGGCCGGGTCGATAGGCTGGCGGGTGTCGTGTGCGCCCGCGTCGGCCGACGACAACCGATTCATCGTCAGGAGAAACGCGTGTCTCAGACCCTTCCGTCCGGATCCCTGAGCGGCAAGACCGCCCTCGTCACCGGCTCGTCGCGCGGCATCGGCGCCGACACCGTGCGCTACTTCGCCGAGGCCGGCGCGAACGTTGTCATCAACTTCCGCAACAAGGCGCCGCGCGCCGAGAAGCTCGCGACGCAGCTGCGCGAGCTGGGTGTCGAGGCCCTCGTGGTCGGCGCCGATCTGACCGATCCCGAGTCGGTGCGCGCGATGTTCGACGAGGTGCAGCGCACGTTCGGCGGCCTCGACATCCTCGTGCTGAACGCCTCGGGCGGCATGGAGTCGGGCATGGCCGAGGACTATGCACTGCTCCTCAACCGCGACGCGCAGGTCAACGTGCTCGAGACGGCTCTGCCCCTGCTGAAGGACGACGCCCGCGTGGTCTTCGTCACCAGCCACCAGGCGCACTTCATCCGCTCCACCCCGACCATGCCCGAGTACGAGCCCGTCGCCCTCTCCAAGCGGGCCGGCGAAGACGCGCTGCGCGAGAAGATCCCCGCCCTCGAGGAGCGCGGCATCGGCTTCACCGTCGTCTCGGGCGACATGATCGAGGGGGCACCATCACGGCGACCCTGCTCGAGCGGGCGAACCCCGGCGCCATCTCGGCACGCCGCGAAGACGCCGGCAAGCTCTACAACGTGTCGGAATTCGCGGCCGAGGTCGCTCAGGCGGCCGTCGACCCGGTCCCGGCCGACAACACCCGCCTCGTCGGAGACACGGGTTCGTTCGGAGACGAGTGAGCATGCGGCCGACCGACATCCAGACACTGATCGGGGTCGGTCGGCCCGCGATCGCCGCCACGGGGGTCTTCGCGATCTTCGCGACCTCGCGTCCCGATCTCGACGCCGATCGCGCCGTCGGACAGCTCTGGCGGGTCGATCTGCCCGCGGGGTCCCCGCGTCGCATCACGCGTGGAGTCGCCGACCGTTCTCCGCGCCTGTCTCCCGACGACGGCACGGTGGCGTTCCTCCGTTCCGATGCGAAAGGCCGCGCGCAGGTGTTCGTCGTCGCCGCGCACGGCGGCGAACCCGTGCAGGTCACCGATCAGCCCGGGGGAGTGACCGACCTGGCGTTCTCGCCCGACGGTTCGCGGCTGGCGTTCACCGCGCGCGTGCCCGAGCCGGGACGCTACGGCACCGTCGAGGGGCGGGATGCCACCGCCGAGCCGCCGCGCCGGATCACCGGCATCCGGTGGCACGCGAACGGTCTCGGCTACCTCGATCGGCCCGCGCAGGTCTTCGTCGTCGACGCGCCCGCTCCCGATCTCGAGCCGTTCTACGAACCGGCACCGGCACTCGAGGCGCCGGAGAGGCGCGTCGTACCCGCGCCCGCCGTGCAGCTGACCCACGGCGAGACGAGCTGGAACGGTGTGGTCTGGTCGGCCGACGGCGCTGAGCTGCTCGGCGTGCCCGACGTGATCGAGACCGCGCGCCGCGACCTGCGCGACCGCGTCGTCGCGATCGCCGTCGACAGCGGCGAGCAGCGCGAGGTGCTCAGCACGGCCGAGAACCTCTCGGTCGCGTCGGTCGACGTCGCGCCCGACGGGGCCGTGTTCCTGCTCGCGAACGACGTGGGAGACGAGGGCACCGATTTCGTGGCGCCCGGCGTCGCGCTTTTCGCCCTCGACGCCGACGGGCCGCGCCTGCTCACCGACCCCGAGACGATCGACCTCGGCGAGGTCGGCAGCCACCTGTCGTTCGACGGGGGCGACGTGCTGGTGCAGGACCGCACGCGCGGTCGGCTGCGGCTGCTGCGCGTCTCGCGCGACGGACGGGTCTCCCCGGTGCTGGGCGGCGACCTCGAAGTCGCGGGCCACGCGGTCGCGGGCGGGCGGGTCGTGGCATCCGTCTCTTCTCCCGAGTCGTTCGGCGAACTCGTCGTGGTGGACGGGCACGAGATGCGGGCGCTCACGGCATTCGGCGCGGCCGCACGCGATGCCGGCATCGTCCTGCCGGTCGAGCACGAGATCACCGGTCGTGACGGCTACCCGGTGCACGGCTGGGTGGCGACGCCCGAGGGGGAGGGGCCGTTCCCGGTCATCCTGCAGATCCACGGCGGTCCGTACGCATCGTACGGCGTGCACCTGTTCGACGAGACCCAGGTGCTCGTCGACGCCGGCTACGCCGTGGTCTACAGCAACCCGCGGGGGAGCGCCGGTTACGGCCGCGCGCACGGGCGGTCGATCCGCCGCCGCATGGGCACCCTCGACTTCTTCGACGTCATCGACTTCTTCGACGGCGTCGTCGCGGCCGACCCGCGCCTCGACGGCGAGCGGGTGGGCGTGATGGGCGGCTCGTACGGCGGGTACATGACCGCGTGGGTCATCGCCCACGACCACCGCTTCGCCGGCGCGATCGTGGAACGGGGATTCCTCGACCCCACCGCCTTCCCGGGCGCCAGCGACATCGGCTCGTTCTTCGGTCAGGAGTACGTCGGCACCGACCCGCTGCGGGTCGCCGCCCAGAGTCCGATGGCCGTGGTCCATCAGGTCACGACGCCCACCCTCGTGCTGCACTCCGAACGCGACTTCCGCTGCCCGATCGAGCAGGCCACCCGCTATTACGCGGCGCTGAAGGCGCAGGGGACCGAAGCCGAGATGCTGATCTTCCCCGGCGAAGACCACGAGCTCACGCGCGCCGGTCGGCCCCGGCATCGCGTGCAGCGCTTCGACGCGGTGCTCGACTGGTGGAGCCGGTACCTTCCGATCCGCTGAGGCGAGGGGGGACCGGATGCCATGGCATCCGGTCCCCGTCTCACACGGCCTTGCCGAACTGGATCGCGCGGACGATCTGGAAGATGCCCAAGACGACCAGCGAGACGCCGATCAGCAGGAACAGGGTGACCGCGCCGAGCAACGGCGAGAAGAGCAGGACGACGCCCGCGACGATGCTGACGATCGCGAAGAACATCGTCCACGCGCGGGCCTTGGAACCGTGGCCGAGGGTGGTGAGCGAGACGACGCCCTCGATGATCCACAGGATACCGACGAGCGTGCCGATGAAGACGCCGAACCACGCGGTCGTGGCCGAGAGGTTCGCGAACGAGAAGATGCCCGCGACGATGAACAGCACGCCCAGCGCGATGTAGCCGAGACGCGCCCATCCAGAGCGCCAGAACAGGCCGATGGCGATGTTAACCAGACCCGCGATGATGACGTAGACCGAGACGATGGCGACCGCCACTTCGGCGGTGCGCCCCGGCCAGATGAGGATCAAGGCGCCGATCACGAGCGAGAGGACGCCGCTGACGCCGAGAGCGGTACGGACTGCTCCGATGACGGGATTGGACGCGGTGGCGGAAGACATGGCGAGCCTTTCTGAGTGAAACCTGAGAACAGGTCTCACCCTAGACCCGGCGATTCAGGCGGCGCGAGTCATCCGGTCGCGGTGTGGGGGAGCAGCAGGGCCACCGCGAAGAGCACGGGAAGACAGCCCAGCGTCGAGATGAAGACGACATCCCTCGAGAGGATCTCGCCGACACCGTAGCGTTGCGCGAAGTTGAACACGTTCTGCGCCGTCGGCAGGGCCGCCAGCACCACCACGATGAACACCTGGTCGGCGGGCAAGCCGAACAGCGTGGCCACCAGGAAGGCCAGCGCCGGCATGGCGAGCAGCTTGAGCATCGAGGCGATCACCACGTCGACGCGACGGCCCGGCTCGGTCAGCACCCGCTGCCCGTACAGAGACATCCCGTACGACATCAGCAGCACCGGCACGCACGCGCCGGCGATGAGGTGCAGCGGGTCGAAGACGATCGGAGGCAGCTCGACGCCGAGCAGCGCCACGCCCACCCCGAGGGCGGAGGCGATGAGCATCGGGTTCTTCGCCGTCTGCAGCAGGATGCGCCCGATGTTGCGCGAGCCCGAGGTCGCGGCATCCAGGATCGACAGCGCGATCGGCATCAGCAGGAGCAGCTGGAACAGGATGACCGGCGCGGAGTACGCGGCGTTGCCGAGCATGTACAGCGAGATCGGGATGCCGATGTTGTTGCTGTTGACCTGCCCGGCCGACAGGGCGCCGATCACCGTCTCGCCGGCGGGGCGGCGCAGGATCAGCGTCGAGACGAGGACGTAGAGGGCGATGATGACGGCGGCCGTGATCATGGAGACCGGGAGCAGCGCGGAAAACAGGGTGGCCACATCGGCCCGGGCCAGAACCGTGAACAGCAGGAACGGCGACAGCACGAAGAACGTCAGGCGGCTGAGAACGTGCCGGGCATGCGGGCCGAGCAGGTCGATCCGCGCGATGACGTAGCCCACGACGACGGCGAGACCGACGACCGCGAACCCGGTGAGCACGCCGGTCATGCGCGGAGTGACCGGGAGGGGTGATCGAGAGGCATCGCCTCCAGCCTATCGCCGCCGGCGGGCGCCGATCCGGCGTCGATCGCCCGCGCGGACACGAAGAGGCGGGCGCCGGTCAGACCGACGCCCGCCTCCCGCCGGAGATCAGCCGCAGCTGCGAGAGCTGTACGCCGTCGTGGTGGTCTTGGACTGCCCGCCCGCGGTGGCGACCGTCGAGACCGAGCCGGCCGCGATCGACACCTGCCGCGTGGTGAACGCCTGCGACACCGTCTTGCCCGGTGCCAACGAGACGACCGACTTGGTTCCGAAGGGCGTCGTCACGTTCACCGAGACGGCCTCGTCGTCGCGGTTGACGATCTGGGTCGTCAGCACGACCTTGCCGGCGACGCAGCGGGTCGAGGCGGTCGTCTCGACCTCGGGGCCCGGAGAGGGCACCGTCTGCGCCGACACGCTCTGCAGCGTCGGCGTGACCTTCTTCATCAGACCGTCGGCGCCGAACTCGACCCGATCGATCGTCGTCTCGCGGTTGGTGCCGTTGCCGTTCGGCATCGCGAAGCGGTGGTAGGCGATGTACCAGTCGTCGGTGCCGGGCACGTTGATGATCGAGCTGTGGGCCGGTCCCTTGATGCCGAGCGACAGGTCCTTCTCGAGGATCACCCCGCGGTAGGTCCACGGGCCGTTCATGCTGGTGGCCGTGGCGTAGCCGACCCGGTAGTTCTCGCTTCCGGTGTCGTCGATGGCGTACGTCAGGTGGTACAGCCCATTGCGGTAGTTGAAGAAGACGCCCTCGCGGAAGTCGGTCAGACCGTTGATGCGCTGATACGTCCCCGGCTTGATCGACTTCATGTCGTCGGACAGCTCCGCCAGCACGGGTGAACCGTTGCCCCAGCCCAGGTACCACTTGCCCGTCACCGGGTCGTGGAACGCCGCGGGGTCGATCGCCTGGCCCGACGTGACGGCCTCATTGTTGAGGATCATCGCGTTCGGTTCCGCCGTGAACGGCCCCTCGGGGCTGTCGGCGACGGCGACGCCGATCGTCTTGCGGTCGTAGGTCGGGTTGTGGCCGCTGAAGTAGAAGTAGTACTTCCCGTCGCGCTCGATGATCGTCGGCGCCCACGCGTTGCCCGTCGCCCACGGGACGTTGCCGTTGGCACCGTCGAGCGTCAGGAACGGCTTGTCGGAGCGCGTCCAGTCGACCAGGTTCTTCGACTTCCAGACGTAGAACTCCTTGCCGCCCCAGCCGTCGAAGCCGTCGGTCGTGGCGTAGATGTAGTACGTGTCGCCGAACACCGCGATGTTCGGGTCGGCGTACAGACCCGGCAGCACGGGGCTGTTGACGACGAGCGCTTCGATCTTCCACTCCGTCTTGGCCCCCTTCGAGGTCGTCACGGTGTAGGTGACGGGGGAGCGCAGGTCGACCGTGGTGCCCGACGCCGGCGACGCCGTCGACCCGGGGACCAGACCGAAGGTCGGAGCCAGCTTCGTCACGTCGGTTCCCTTGACCACCGGCAGCTTCACCGTGCGCGCCGCGTTGTCGACGATCGGCGCCATCTTCAGCTTCTCGGGCTGGGTCAACGAGACGTCGACCAGCTGGTCCTCGACACCCGCATTCTGCAGGATCTCGATGCTCGACAGTGCACGGTTGTACACGCGGATGTTGTCGTACCAGCCCTGGAAGTAGCCGTCTGCGCCGTAGAACGACCGGCCCAGATACCCGGCGAGGTTCGAGCCGAGCTCGCTCACCGTGGCGTTCAGCGCGAGGTTCTCGTCGACCTTCACACCGTCGATGTACATGCGCATGATTCGGCCGTCGTATACGAGGTCGTACTTGTGCCACTGGCCGCTCGAGATGGTGCCCGTGACGTCGGATTCTCCCTGCCACGTCGCCTTCGTGATGGCGTTGCGCGCCTCGTCGCCACGAACCCGCAGGAACGAGTAGCGGTCCTGGCTCTGGCCGAAGGCGAAGGTGAAGAAGTTGCCGCTCGTGCGCTCGGACTTGACGTCCATCGACACGGTCATCGTGTTGCGGCCGTCGAAGAAGCCGGTCGGGAACGAGGCGAACCCGCCCGTCGCACCGGTCAGCTTCAGCGCCGATCCCTTCGTGGCATCCGTCGCGATGGCGGCCGTGCCGGATGCCGTGAGGTCGGCGTCACCGATCGAGTCGGCGAGCGAGCCGTTCTCGAAGGTGTACTCGGCGATCGGGCCCTGCTGCGGCTCCTCCGGCTCGACCGGCTGGTCGCCGTAGGCGGCGAGCAGACGCGCCTCCTCCGCCTTCGACAGGCGCAGGACCGACCCGTGACGGAAGGTCTGGTCGAACGAGAACTGGTCGGCGCCCGACCCACTGCTGAGCTGACGGAACTTCAGGCTCGACAGCGTGTCGGCGATGTGACCGTAGTAGCTGAACTCGTCGCCCATGACCGACCAGCGGCCGTCGGGCAGCCGGTAGACCGTCAGGCCCTCCATGCGGGTGCGCATGCCGGCGGCTGCGGCCTGTCCGGGCTCGATCTTCCGCGTCCAGGGGCCGTCGAGCGACGGCGCCGTGTCGACGAGCGTGTCCCAGTCGGAGGTCGAGAAGCGGTAGTAGGTGTCGCCCTCCTTGGCGATGGTCGAGTCGATGATGTTGCGACCGCTCTGGCCGTCGCCCTTGGGGTTCATCGTCGTCCAGATCTCGGGCGTGGTGAACGTGACGAAGTCGCGGGTCTTCGTCAGGTACATGCGCAGGGCCCAGTCCGGGGTGTTGTTGTCGGTCTGGTCGCGTGCAGCCCAGTAGACGTAGTACTCGCCGGTGGCCTCGTTGTAGATGGCCTCGGGTGCCCACACGCAGCCGGCCTTGTCGAGACCGGCGAAGACGATGCGCTGGTCGCTCCAGTTGACGAGGTCGGTGGACTCCCAGACGACGAGGTTCTTGCTCGCGTTCAGCTGGTCCCACCCCGATCCGCCCGCGCCGCCGCCTTCGGCGTGCAGGTCGGTGCCGATGATCCAGTACTTGTCGCCCTCGGGGGAGCGGACGAGGTGCGGGTCGCGCACGCCGAGGTCACCGCCGAGGTTGGCGAGGATCGACCGGTTGTCGTTCAGCTTCTCCCAGTGCAGACCGTCGGTGCTGTGGCCGTAGAAGATCTTCTCGTAGCCGCCCTCGACGCCGAAGTGCGTCCACAGGTAGCCGGCCGAGTAGTCCTTGTCGAGCCCTGCGGGCGCCGCCTTGACGGTGACCTCGATCTGTCGGGTGACGGAGGTTCCGGATGCCGCGGCGGTCAATGTCACCTTCGTGTCGGTGCCGCCGCGGGTGACGACACCCGCGGCCTTGCCGCCGGCCGCCGAGGTGGTGATGACGCCGGCGGGAGAGGCCGACCAGGTGATGGCGGTGCCGTTGACCGATCCCTTGGCGGGAAGCGTGATGTTGCCGCGCACGTCGTTCGCGTTGGGGATGCTGATGGCGTCGAGGTCGGCCTTGGCGAGCTCGGCGGCACCGGGCATCGGCGCGACGGTGACCGCGAAGGTCTTCGTCTGGGTGGCCGAGTTGCGAGTGAGCTTCGCCGTCAGGGTGGCGGTGGCCGCGGGCTGGCCGACGGCGGGACGCGTGACCTTGCCGGTGGCGCTCACGACGTCGGCGTTGCTCGTCGACCAGGCGATCGTCGAGCCGTTGACGCCGGTGGCGGGCAGGGCGAGGTCGGCCGTGACGGCGCTCAGGTCGCCGAGCGAGAGGGCCGCGGCGTCGCGCTGCAGTCGGGTGGCGTCGGTCGGGACGAGCGCGGCCACCTCGGATGCCGAGAGGGCCGCGTTGTACACGCGGAAATCGCGGACGCTGCCGGCGAGGCGGCGGTCGGCGTCGTACACGGAACGGCCGATGTAGTTGGCCGTCGTCACCCCGCCTCCGATCGCGCTCGGCTTGGTCGTGACGCCGGTCGCCTGACCCACCTGCGTGCCGTCGAGGTAGATGCGAGCCGTGTCGGTCGCGTCGTCGAGGGTGTACGTGATCGTCTTCCACACATCGCGCGGGAGGTCGGCGTTGCTGTTGGCGGTCTGCTCCGTCTGCCAGTTGCCCGTGGCGATCGACGTCCGGTAGGAGTTGCCCGTCGAGAAGAGGTAGCCGTTGCCGGCCCCGCCCGAGGTGTTGCCGAGACCGTAGATGAAGTACGGCGTGCCCTGGTCGGCGCGGATCAGCACCTCGGTGCTGACGGTGATCGAGTCGAGCCCGGCGAGCAGGTTGTCGGGCAGGTCGACGTAGTCGTCGCTGCCGTCGAGACGCACGCCCTCGCCGCCGGCGAGTGCGGGCCCGCCGACGTAGCTGGCGTTGCGCCCCGAGCCGGAGACGTCGGCCGCGGTCGTTCCCGAGGTCTCGGTCAGGGGGTAGTGGGCGACCAACCGGGAGTCGGCTGCGGCCGCTGGTTGAGAGGCGACGAGCGCGCCGGTGAGCGCGAGCGCGAGCGCCGTGGTCGTGGCGAGGGCACGCCGAGGAAGGGTCTGCTTCATTGCGATCCTTTCGAGGGCCAGCATTGGCCGCGAGGGAAGTTCCGGGGAACGGGAGAAATGTTATCGCTAACGGTCGGTCGCGACAAGACGCGCCGCCCACCGCCGTCCGCGCAGAACGGTGACCCTCCGGATACCGCAGGCCCGCCCGGGGCCGTCGCTGCGGCATCCACTCGGGACCGCGCAGAACGGTGACCCTCCGGATACCGCAGGCCCGCCCGGGGTCTCGCTGCGGCATTCACTCGGGGCCGGTGTCGTTGCCACGTCGACGTCGGTGAGTCGACCTCACTCTCGGCCTGCTCGGTCGCGCCGATAATGCACATTATGTCAGTTTGCGTTCGTCCCACCTCCTCTGCGTCGCCGCTGGACGCGTCGACACCGACCGATGGCGCCCCTACCGCCGCCTCAGGTGTCGGAGCGCAGCCACGTGCGTGTGACGCCGAGCACCCGCGAGCCGTCGAGGTCGCCCAGTGAGAGGCTTGCGAAGCGAATCGCCGCGTCGGACGTCTGCCACCGGAAACGCGGCGCCGACGTCGTGGCGGCCTCGACGACCGTCATGGCTGCATCCTCCGCCGGCTGGGCGGACGCGAACGCCTGAGACGTGCGGTCGAGGTATGCCTGCTGCAGGTCGGCGTACGGTCCGGGCGCGGCACGATGCACGGACTCGGTGAACGATGACGCCACGGCCGCGGGCTCGACGATCGATACGTCGACGCCGAACGGAGCGACCACCGGGGCGAGCGATTGCATGAGACCCTCGACGGCGAACTTGGCCGCGCAGTACGCGGTCGGCGAACGGCTGACCGACCGCTCCCCCGACGCTGGTCACGGTCACGATGCGTCCGCGGCCCCGCTCGCGCATGCCCGGAAGCACGAGACGCGTCAGGCGCGCGGCCGAGAGGTAGTTCGTCTCGAGTTGCTCCTGCAGCTCGTCGTCGCTCAACTGCTCGAGCGTGCCGACGGCGCCGCGGCCGGCGTTGTTGACGAGGATGTCGACGGGCCCGACCGCTCCGATGAGCGCGCGCGCCGCCGTGGCATCCGTCACCTCCAGGGAGCGAATGTCGAGCTTCACTCCCGCCTCGGATGCCGCGGAGCGCAGTGCTGCGGCGCGGGAGTCGTCGCGGACGGTGGCGACGACGTCGATCCCCGACCGTGCCAGACCGATGGCGGTGTGCAGGCCGATGCCGCTGGATGTACCGGTGACGAGCGCGAGAGTCATGCCCTCATCATGCGCCGGGATCCGATGCGCGGGGTGTGGGCGTTCGTCTCGCGGACCGGTGTCCGACGGCCTGGTCGTGCGCGCGGAGGGAGCGTCGTGGGCGTGCGAACACCGAGGTGCTGCGAAGCGATCCTGGCGGTGGCGGTGACCGGATCACCCGCCCGGCGTCAGCTCGACCCACTGACCGCCGAACTTCGCGGAACGACCGTCGCCCGAAGACGTACCGGCCAGGCGGCGCCGCACCCATGGGCCCACGTGCTCGCGGTAGTAGGCCGTGCCCTTCAGGCGCTCGATCTCAGGGATCTCGCGCAGATGCCACCAGTCGCTCGGCGGAGTCAGCCCCACCGCGGAGATCACGCGCGCGGCGACACGGTGATGTCCGCGGGTGTTCATGTGCAGGCGATCGACCGACCAGAATTCCCCGCCCGCCAGCTCGCGATCGAACCAGTTGTAGGCGGTGAGCACGTCGGTGCGTGCGGCGAGGCGCTGCTCGACCGCGCTCGATAGCCGATCGCCGCGCGCGTTCAGCACGCGCCCGAGCGGGAGTCCCGCCGACGGGTTCGCCCCCGACAGCACGATGAGCTGCACGCCCTCCTCGTCGCAGCGGCGCAGAACGTGCTCGAACACCCCGACGATGCCCTCGAGGTCGGCACGCGGCCTCAGCATGTCGTTGCCCCCGCCGTTGAACGACAGATGCGTCGGCTTCAGCGCCAGCGCGGGCTCGAGCTGCTGCTCGACGATCGGCCGGATGAGCTTCCCGCGGATTGCGAGATTCGCGTACTGGATCGGCTCGCCCGCGGCATCCGCCCATCCCTGGGCTGCCAGGTCGGCCCACCCCCGCACGGTGCCGTCGGGCAGCTCGTCGCCGACTCCTTCGGTGAACGAGTCGCCGATCGCGACGTAGCGGACGGATGCCATTCCCCGAGCCTACGCGCGCGCATCAGGGGAACTGCCGCCCAAGGCCGTTCGCGCGGGTCGAGGCGCGTGCCGCCGTTCGCGCGGTTCGGGGCGCGCGCCGCCGTTCGTGCGGTTCGGGGCGCGTGCCGCCGTTCGGGGCGCGCCGGGCGGCCGGCACCCCGGATTGGGGCGGATTCCGCCGGTTGGGGCGAGAATCTCCCGCCCCGAAAGGCAGAATCCGCCCCGATCCCCGATGCCGGCACACAGGCACCGGCCGCGCGCCAGCGGGACCGAGACCGGGCGTGCACCCGCGCATCGTTCGGCGCGCTTTCGGCCGGGTGGGCACTCTCGGCCGAGGGAGCGCGGATCCCCCGCCCCACGGCGCCGGTCCCGCCCCGAACCCGAAGCCGACCCCGCCCCGAACCCGACCCCGCCCCGAACCCGACCCCGCCCCGAGCCCGAGCCCGAGCCCGAACCCGCCACGAGCCCGAGCAGGCCTACGCCAGGGACCGCCCACGCTGCTCGCGCAGGAACAGCGCCGCCACCACCGCGACGGCGAAGAACGCCGCGAACACGACGAACAGCAACGGCGCGCCGCCGAGGCCGAGCAGTGGCGGCACCGCGAGGGGCGCGAGGATCGATGCGATGCGCCCGATCCCGGCCGCCCAGCCGGCACCCGTCGCCCGCAGAGCGGTGGGGTAGGTCTCCGGGGTGGCGGCGTACAACGCCCCCCAGGCGCCGAGGTTGAAGAACGACAGCATCATGCCCGTGGCGATGACGGCCGTCTCGCCCGACGCGGTGCCGAACAGCACCGCCGCGATGGCGGAGCCGGCGAGGAACGTCGCGAGGGTCGCACGTCTCCCCCACGCCTCGATGAGCCACGCGGCCACGGCGTAGCCGGGCAGCTGCGCGAGGGTGATGATGAGGGTGAACCCGAACGACCGCACGAGGTCGTAGCCCTGCGCGACGAGGATCGTGGGGATCCAGATGAAGGCGCCGTAGTACGAGAAGTTCACACAGAACCACAGCACCCACAGGCTCGCCGTGCGCGCTCGCAGCGCGGGTGCCCACAGGGCGCTCACCCTCGGCCGGGCTGCCGGGGCTGATGCCGAGACCCCTTCCGTCGACGCCTCCAGCGCGATGCGACCCGCCGCGGCCTCGAGATCGCGCACGATCACTATCGCCTCGGCGTTTCGGCCCCGCGAGGCGAGCCAACGCGGTGATTCGGGGAGTCCCCAGCGCACGATCAGCGCGTAGACCGCGGGGATCGCCCCGAGCGCGAACGCCCAGCGCCACCCGTCGGCCGACGCCGGTACGACGAGATAGCCGATGAGCGCTGCGGCGGTCCACCCGATCGCCCAGAACGCCTCGAGGAAGACGATCAACCGGCCGCGCATACGCGCCGGGGCGAACTCGCTGACGTAGGTGGAGGCGACCGGCAGCTCGGCGCCGAGCCCGAGCCCCACGATGAAACGCAGCACGAGCAGAGCCGCGAGCCCCCCGACGAGCGCGCTCGCGCCCGTGGCGAGGCCGTAGACGAGCAGCGTCAATGCGAAGACGTGCCGGCGACCGAAACGGTCGGCCAGGAGCCCGCCCACACTCGCACCGATCGCCATACCGGCGAAGCCGGCCGATGCGATCCACGACGCCTCGGTCGGGGCCAGCTGCCACTGCACGCTGAGCGCGGCGATGACGAACGAGATGAGCCCCACGTCCATGGCATCCAGGGCCCACCCCAGCCCCGATCCACCGAGGATCCGCCCGTGGCGACGGGTGAAAGGCAGGGCGTCGAGGCGTTCGGACACCCGGATGGTGTCGGTCGTCGTGCTCACCGGATGCCGGCGGAGTCGGCGCCTGCGGGAGCATCGGCGAGCATCTCGTGCACGAGCGGCAGAACGCGCGTGCCGTAGAGCTTGATGCTCGACATGAGGCGGTCGTGCGAGATGGAGCCGCTGGCGAACTTCAGCTGGAAGCGGGTGTTCCCCAACGCCTGCACCGTCGCGACGATCTTGCGTGCGACGGTCTCGGGCGAGCCGATGTACATCGCCCCGTCGGGGCCGACGTCTTGCTGGAAGCGCAGGCGGTTGTAGGCCGGCCAGCCGCGCTCGCGTCCGATCGTGGTGTTCAATTCGGCGACGCCCTCGTACGCCTCGTCCCACGCCTGCTGGTCGGTCTCGGCGATGTGCCCGGGCGAGTGCACGGAGATGGGCAGTTGCGGCCTGCCCAGTTCTTGCAGCGACCGACGGTAGAGGTCGGCGTACGGACGGAACCGCGCCGACGACCCGCCGATGATGGCGAGCACGAGGCCGTAGCCGTAGCGCGCGGCGCGCACCACCGACTCGGGAGACCCGCCGACGCCGACCCACGCGGTCAGCCCCTTCTCGGTCTTCGGGTACACATCGGCATCCTGCAGCCCTGCGCGCGTGCGTCCCGACCAGGTGACGGGCTTCTCGTCGCGCAGCAGCGAGAACAGCTCGAGTTTCTCTTCGAACAGTTGCTCGTAGTCGGCGAGGTCATAGCCGAAGAGCGGGAACGATTCGATGAACGACCCGCGACCGAGGATGACCTCGGCGCGACCGTTCGACACGGCATCTAGCGTCGCGAAGCGCTCGTAGACCCGCACGGGGTCGTCGCTCGAGAGCACGGTCACGGCGGTGCCCAGGTGGATGCTCGTCGTGCGGGCCGCGGCGGCCGCGAGCACGATCTCGGGGCTGGTCACCGCGAAGTCCTTGCGGTGGTGCTCCCCCACGCCGAAGAACGACAGGCCCACCTGATCGGCGAGGACGGCCTGCTCGACGACGTTGCGGATCGTCTGGGCGTCGGACTGCAGCGACCCGTCGGGGCCGCGCGAGATGTCTCCGAAGGTGTCGAGCCCGAGCTCGAGGGGACGGTCGCCCATGGGGTCTCCTTGCATTCGGATGCATGAACTTTACGGGACGGGAGGGTATTCCCCCGCATCGCGAGAGGTGTCAGGCGCCGTAGGCGCCGAGGGAGCCGCTCGACCGACGCGACAACCGACGACGTCACGACGACCGGACCGTCGGAGGGGCACCGCCGCGGCGATGCCCCTCCGGAAGATCACGCGGATGCCAGCGCCGCGCGCAGCGTGTCGAGACCGACGCCGCCGATGTCGAGGGCGCGGGTGTGGAAGCGCTTCATCGAGAAGTCGGCGCCGCGGCGCTCCTGCTCCTCGTCGCGCACCTGCTCCCAGATGCGCTGGCCGACCTTGTACGACGGCGCTTGGCCCGGCCACCCGAGGTAGCGGTTCACCTCGAAGCGCACGAACTCCTCGCTCATGTTGACGTTCTTCCGCATGAACGCCAGCGCGTAGTCGTGGTCCCAGGTGCCGGTGCCGTCGAGGCGCGGCTTCTGCAGGTGCACACCGATGTCGAGCACCACGCGGGCGGCGCGCATGCGCTGTCCGTCGAGCATGCCGAGGCGGTCGGCGGGGTCGTCGAGGTAGCCGAGCTGCTCCATGAGGCGCTCGGCGTACAGCGCCCAGCCCTCGGCGTGCCCGCTCGTGCCGGCGAGCAGCCGCCGCCACGAGTTCAACTGGGCGCGGTTGTACACTGCCTGCGCGATCTGCAGGTGATGGCCCGGAACGCCCTCGTGATAAACCGTCGTCAGTTCGCGCCAGGTGTCGAAGGTGTCGACGCCCTCGGGCACCGACCACCACATACGCCCCGGCCGCGAGAAGTCGTCGGTCGGACCGGTGTAGTAGATCCCGCCCTCCTTCGTGGGCGCGATCATGCACTCGAGGCGGCGGATGGGCTCGGCGATGTCGAAGTGCGTGCGTCCGAGCTCTTCGACGGCCTCGTCGCTCGTGCGCTGCATCCACTCCTGCAGCGCCGCCGTGCCGCGGAGCTTGCGCGACTCGTCGTTCTCGAGGAACGCCACCGCCTCTTCGACGCCGGCGCCCGGGAGGATCTCGTTCGCGATCGCCTCCTGCTCGGCCACCATGCGCGCGAGCTCCTCGACGCCCCACTCGTAGGTCTCGTCGAGGTCGATCTCGGCCCCGAGGAAGTGGCGCGAGTGCAGGGCGTACAGCTCCCGCCCGACGGCATCCGAGTCGCCCGCGGCCGGGGCCAGCTCCGACGACAGGAAGCTCGCCAGCGCGTCGTACGCCAGACGGGCGGCGTTGGCGTTCGTCGACAGGTCGCGGGCGAGGGATGCCGGCAGCTGGCCCTCGTCGGGAGCGGCGTCGCCGACGAACTCGGCGAAGAACCCCGTGTCGGCGGTGTAGCGCGCGATCTGCGTGACGACCTCGCGCACCTGGCGGCGAGCCGGCACGACGCCTTCGGCGATACCGCGGCGCAGCGTCGCGACGTACCCGTCGATGGCGGCCGGGAGGGCCTTGAGTCGCACCGAGATCGTCGCCCAGTCGTCGACGGTCGCGGTGGGCATGAGGTCGAAGGTCGACCGGATGTCCTGCGCGGGAGAGGCGATGACGTTCAGGTCGCGCAGATGCGTCTTGGCCTCGTGCTTCTCGATCAGCAGATCGAGCTCGCGGGAGAGGTCCATCTTCGTGACGGTGTCGACGGGGTCGACCGCTTCCGCGGCGTCGAGGGCGGCCTTGGCGGCCCGGGCGTCTGCGATCAGAGCGTCGGCGCCCTCGGGACTGTAGTCGCCGAAGCGTCCGTTGTGCTCGAAGCGCCCGATGTAAGTCGCGAGCGTCGGCTCGCGCTCGGCCAGGGTGTCGACCCACGCGTCCGCGATCGTGTCGATCGGCGTGGGGGTGCGTTGTGCGTCAGTCATCCTCCGAGCCTAGGGAAGCGTGGTCGGGCGCGCACACCCCGGACGACGGATCCCGGCACGGCGGCGCGGGCTGGAAGTCAGCGCCCCCTCGCCTCAGTGCCCCGCCTCGTCCCAGTCGCCGCCACGGCCGATCTGCACGTCGAGCGGCACAGTCAACTCGGCCGCGTCGGCCATGCGTGCGCGCACGATCTGCTCCACGGCATCCCACTCCCCCGCCGCCACCTCGACGACGAGTTCGTCATGGATCTGCAGCAGCACGCGCGAGCGCAGTCCCGCGGATGCCAGCTCGTCTCGGATACGGAACAGCGCGACCTTCATGATGTCGGCGGCACTGCCCTGGATGGGCGCGTTCAGCGCGGCGCGCTCGGCGTTCTCGCGCAGCACGCGGTTCATGCTCGTCAGGTCGGGGAACGGGCGCCGACGGCCGAAGATCGTCTCGGTGTAGCCGTCTTGGCGGGCCTGCTCGACGGATCCGCGCAAGTAGTCGCGCACCGCGCCGAAGCGGGCGAAGTACTCCAGCATCAGCTTCTTAGCCTCGGACTGCTCGATGCGCAGCTGCTTCGACAGCCCGAACGCCGACAGGCCGTAGACGAGGCCGTACGACATGGCCTTGACCTTCGTGCGCATGGCGGGGGTCACCTCGGACGGCTCGACGCCGAACACCCGCGCGCCGACGAAGCGGTGCAGGTCTTCGCCCGAGTTGAAGGCTTCGATCAGCCCCGGATCGCCCGACAGGTGCGCCATGATGCGCATCTCGATCTGCGAGTAGTCGGCCGTCAGCAGCGTCTCGTAGCCCTCGCCGACTTCGAACGCCGCGCGGATACGCCGGCTCTCTTCGGTACGGATCGGGATGTTCTGGAGGTTCGGGTCGGTGCTGGAGAGGCGGCCCGTCTGGCTGCCGGTCTGCACGTACGTGGTGTGGATGCGTCCATCCGCGCCGGTCGCGGTGTCGAGCGCGTCGATGATCTGCTTGAGCTTCGTCGCCTCGCGGTGCTTGAGCAGCAGGTCGAGGAAGGGATGCGGGGCGCTCTCTTGCAGATCGGCGAGGGCTGCGGCATCGGTGGTGTACCCGCTCTTCGTCTTGCGGGTTCTCGGCAACTGCAGCTCGTCGAACAGCACCTCCTGCAGCTGCTTCGGCGAGCCGAGGTTCACCTCGTGCCCGATGGCGGCGTACGCATCGCGCGCCAGGGCGTCGGCGCGGGCACCCAACTCGGCCGAGAACCCGGCGAGCTTCTCGTGCGACACGGCCACGCCGGCGAGCTCCATGTCGGCCAGGGCGGTGAGCGTCGGCATCTCGATGTCATCGAGCACCTCGGCGACCCGCTCGGGCATCTCGGCGCGCTGCGCCTCGGCCACCCGTCGCGTGAACCATGACAGCTGCCCGGGTGTCGCCCCCTCTGTCTCGGGGACGAGCTGCGTCGGGTCGGCCACCGGGAGCTTCTCGTCGAGGGTGCGCTCGACGAGGTCGCCGAGCGTCTTGTCGGGGAAGCTCGGGCGCACGAGCCATCCGGCCAGGATCACGTCGAAGGTGACCCCGCCCACCGTCACGCCCTCTTTCGCGAGGGCCTTCAGCTGCGGCTTCGCGTCGGCGAACACCTTGGGGGCATCGGATGCCAGCCACCCGGCCAGCGCGTCGCGCACCGCCGGCGACCAGTCGGCCTCGACCGCGGCGGATGCCGAGGCGAGCCCGATCTGCACGGGTGCGGCGCCGACCAGGGTCAGCGTGACGCCCACGGAGCCGTCGGCTGCCGCCGCCCACGCCGCCAGGGCGTCGGCGTCGAGGCGCGTCGGGGCCGGGGCGGTGGCGGTGGGCCGCGCTTCTTCGACCTCGCCCGCGTCGCCGCCGAGCGCGTCGAACACCCGCGGCAGCAGCGTGCGGAACTCCAGTCGCGCGAAGATGTCGCGCACGGCCTGCGCGTCGAGCGGCTTGATCTCGAGGTCGCCCGGACCGACGGGCAGCTCGACGTCGCGCAGCAGGCGGTTGAGCGCGCGATTGCGCTTCACGCCGTCGAGGTGCTCGCGCAGATTGTTGCCCACCACGCCGGTGATCTTGTCGGCGTTGTCGAGCAGCGCTTCGAGCGATCCCCACTGGGTGAGCCACTTCACGGCCGTCTTCTCGCCGACCTTCGGCACGCCGGGGAGGTTGTCGCTGGTCTCACCGACGAGAGCGGCGATCTCGGGGTACTGCGCGGGGGGCAATCCGTACTTCTCGATGACCGCGTCGGTGTCGTAGCGCTTGAGCTGAGAGACGCCCTGCACGTTCGGGTACAGCAGCGTGATGTCGTCGTTGACGAGCTGGATGGTGTCGCGGTCGCCCGAACACACCAGCACGGTGTAGCCCTGCTCCTCGCCCTGCGTGGCGAGGGTGGCGAGGATGTCGTCGGCCTCGACCTCTTCTTTCGTCAGCACCGGCACGCCCATCGCGCGCAGACAGTCTTGCAGCAGAGGGATCTGCCCCTTGAACTCGACGGGCGACTCGCTGCGGTTGGCCTTGTACTCGGCGTACTGCTGCGTGCGGAACGACTGCCGCGACGTGTCGAAGGCGACCGCGAGATGCGTCGGTTTCTCGGCCTTGACCAGGTTCACGAACATCGACAGGAAGCCGTAGATGCCGTTGGTGTGCTGGCCGTCTTTCGTCGAGAAGTTGTCGACCGGCAGGGCGTAGAACGCCCGGTACGCCAGCGAATGGCCGTCGACGACGAGGAGAGTAGGCTTTTCGGCATCCGTCACCCCTCCAGCGTAACGAGAACCTCGGACACTCCCCCGGCCTGCGCCGATTCACCACGAAGGCGACGATGACTTCCACCTCCCACGGCAACACCTCCGGTCTCGACTGGGCGAAGCAGCGCGGAATGGGCGCCCTCGCCGAGAAGATGGGCATCGAGTGGGTCGAGTTCACCGTCGAGCGCTGCGTCGCCACCATGCCCGTCGAGGGCAACACGCAGCCCGTCGGGCTCCTCCACGGCGGCGCATACGTCGTGCTCGGCGAATCGCTCGGGTCGATGGCGGCGAATCTTCACGCGGGCGCGGGTCGCCTCGCCGTCGGCATCGACATCAACGCCACACACACGCGCTCGGCGACGTCGGGCATCGTGACCGGCGTCTGCACGCCGATCCACCTCGGTCGCTCGCTCACGGTGCACGAGATCGCCGTGACCGACGAGCAGGGTCGCCGCTGCTCGACCGTGCGGATCACGAACATGATCAAAGACGCCCCCCAGGCCTGACGCGAGGTTGCGGGAGGACCCTGAACTCGTCGAAGGGCCCGGAACCCGCGTGTGCGTCCGGTGGCTTCGACAGGCTCAGCCACCTGAGCGCGCGGGGCCACCGCACCCCACTCCCCCGCACACGAAAAATGGATGCCACCGCGGTGGCATCCATTTCACGACGAGTCTCGTCAGGCCTTCTTGGGGGCCAGCTGCTCGATGATCGCCTTCGCGACGTCTTGCATGGTGAGGCGGCGGTCCATCGACGCCTTCTGGATCCAGCGGAACGCCTCGGGCTCGCTCAGGCCCATCTTCTCGTTCAGCAGGCCCTTGGCGCGGTCGACGAGCTTGCGGGTCTCGAAGCGCTCGACCATGTCGGCGACCTCGGCCTCGAGCGTGATGATCTGCTCGTAGCGGGCGAGGGCGATCTCGATCGCCGGCAGCAGATCGTTGGGCGTGAAGGGCTTGACCACGTACGCCAGGGCGCCGGCCTCGCTCGCGCGCTCGACGAGCTCTTTCTGGCTGAACGCCGTGAGCAGCACGACGGGGGCGATGTGATTCTTGCTGAGCTTCTCGGCGGCGCTGATGCCGTCGAGCTGCGGCATCTTGACGTCCATGATCACGAGATCGGGGCGGAGTTCGGTGGCCAGCTGCACGGCGGTCTCGCCGTCGCCGGCCTCGCCGACGACGTCGAAGCCGTTGTCGCGGAGGATCTCGACGATGTCGAGGCGGATGAGCGACTCGTCTTCCGCGACGACGACGCGGCGCGGAGCCGCGGGGGCGTTGGCGGGAACGGCTTCTTGATCAGTCACGGAACCATCCTAAGTCTGGAAGGGCGACAAGCCCTGGATCGCACGGGATGCTGTACGGGTACCGGTGGTGGGACTCGAACCCACACGTCTTTCGACAGAGCATTTTGAGTGCCCCGCGTCTGCCATTCCGCCACACCGGCAAGTGTTGCGCTCCCACCCTATCGAGGGGGAACGCCACGACGCGCGCCGGTTCGCACCGGCGCGCGTCGCGAGGGATCAGACCTCCTGGTACCCGGGTGCCGCGCCGTGCACGGCGTCGCCCACGCGGTGCACGCGCAGGTCGTTGGTGGAACCGGCGATTCCGGGAGGGGAACCGGAGATGACGACCACCTTGTCGCCGACCTTGGCAAGGTCGTGCGAGAGCAGGTAGTCGTCGACCTGCAGGAACATCTTGTCGGGTGTGCGACACGTGCTCGACCAGCGTCGAGCGCACGCCCCACGTCAGCGCCAGGCGACGGCGGATACCGGGCTCGGGCGTGAACGCGATCATGGGGATGGTCGAACGCAGGCGCGACATGCGGCGGGCGGAGTCGCCCGACTCGGTGAAGACGCAGAGGTACTTCGCCTCGACGAAGTCCGCGACCTCGACGGCGGCGAGGGTGATGGCGCCACCCTGGGTGCGGGGCTTGTTGGTCAGCGGCGCGATGCGCTCGAGACCGTGCTCCTCGGTGGACTCGACGATGCGCGCCATCGTCTCGACGACGACCACCGGGTAGTCGCCGACGCTGGTCTCGCCCGAGAGCATGACCGCGTCCGCGCCGTCGAGCACCGCGTTGGCGACGTCGGAGGTCTCGGCGCGCGTGGGCACCGGGTTGCTGATCATCGACTCGAGCATCTGCGTCGCGACGATGACGGGCTTGGCCATGCGACGGGCCAGCTCGACCGCGCGCTTCTGCACGATCGGCACGGCCTCCAGCGGCAGCTCGACGCCGAGGTCGCCACGGGCGACCATGATGCCGTCGAAGGCGTCGATGATCTCCTCGAGGTTGTCGACGGCCTGCGGCTTCTCGATCTTGGCGATGACGGGCACGTAGCGCCCCTCCTCGGCCATGATCTCGTGCACGCGCACGATGTCTGAGGCGTCGCGCACGAACGACAGCGCGATGAGGTCGGCGCCGGCCTTCAGACCCCAGCGCAGATCGGACTCGTCCTTCTCGCTCAGGGCGGGGACGTTGACGGCGACGCCGGGGAGGTTGATGCCCTTGTTGTTCGACACGGGACCACCCACGACGACCTCGGTCGTCACGACGGTGCCGTCGGTCTCGACGACGCGCACGCGCACCTTGCCGTCGTCGATGAGCAGGAAGTCACCGGGCTTGACGTCTTGGGGCAGGCCCTTGAACGTCGTGCCGACGATCTCCTTGGTGCCGAGGATGTCTTCGACGGTGATCTTGAAGATGTCACCGGGCAGCAGGTCGTGGGGGCCGTTCTCGAACTTGCCGAGGCGGATCTTGGGGCCCTGCAGGTCGACGAGGGCGGCGACCGGGCGGCCGGCGTCCTCTGCGGCCTTGCGCACATTGGCGAAGTTGGCGTCGTGCACGGAGTAGTCTCCGTGGCTCAGGTTGAGGCGGGCGACGTCCACCCCGGCGTCGATGATGGCGCGAACCATCTCATACGACGACGTGGCGGGCCCGAGTGTTGCGACGATCTTGGCGCGTCTCATCCGTTTTCAAGCTCCGTGAGGATTTTCGGGAAGTGGCCGATCGGCCCTTGCCAGCTTAGGCGGGCAGGAGGCCGATGGCGACATCGGTCGGGCGCACCGGCGCGGGAAGCACCGTCTCGCCCATGAGGAACGTGTCGACCTCGGCGGCGGCCGCGCGGCCCTCGGCGATGGCCCACACGATGAGCGACTGGCCGCGGCCCGCGTCACCGGCGACGAACACACCGGGCGTCGTCGTGGCGTACGTGGCGTCGCGCTCGACGTTGCCTCGTCCGGTGAACTGCGTCCCGAGCTGGTCTTCGAGGTGCTCGCGCTCCGGACCGGTGAAGCCCATCGCGATGAGCACGAGGTCGGCCGGGATCTCGCGCTCGGTGCCGCTCTTGGGCACGCGACGGCCGTCGACGTATTCGGTCTCGGCCACCCGCAGGGCACGTACCTCGCCCGCGGCATTGCCGAGGAACTCCACGGTCGAGGCGAGGAACGTGCGCTCCCCGCCCTCTTCGTGGGCCGATGCCATCTCGAACAGGTTCGGCATCATCGGCCAGGGCTGCTCGGCGGGGCGCTCCGACGGCGGCTGCTTGCCGATCGCGAGGTTCGTCACACTCAGCGCACCCTGGCGGTGCGCGGTGCCGATGCAGTCGGCGCCGGTGTCGCCACCGCCGATGACGACGACGTGCTTGCCCTCTGCGGTGATCTGCTGCGGGATCTGGTCGCCCGCGACGGCCTTGTTGCCCTCGACGAGGTACTCCATGGCGTAGTGGACGCCGTCGAGGTCACGGCCCGGGATCGGCAGGTCGCGCGGCACCGTGGCGCCGGTGGCCACCACGACAGCGTCATAGCGCGCCCGCAGATCGCTCCACGAGATGTCCTTGCCGATCTCGACGCCGGCGCGGAAGCGCGTGCCCTCGGCCTGCATCTGGCGAAGGCGCAGCTCGAGGTGGCGCTTCTCCATCTTGAAGTCGGGGATGCCGTAACGCATGAGACCACCGATGCGGTCGTCGCGCTCGAACACCGCGACCGTGTGGCCGGCGCGCGTGAGCTGCTGGGCCGCGGCGAGGCCGGCGGGGCCGGAGCCCACGACGGCGACGGTCTTGCCCGTCAGACGCTCCGGCGGCTCGGGCTCGACCCAGCCGTTGGCGAACGCCTCGTCGATGATCGAGACCTCGACCTGCTTGATCGTGACGGCCGGCTGGTTGATGCCGAGCACGCACGAGCTCTCGCAGGGCGCGGGGCACAGGCGTCCGGTGAACTCGGGGAAGTTGTTCGTCGCGTGCAGGCGCTCGATCGCGGAGCGGCCCTCGCCGCGCCACGTCAGGTCGTTCCACTCGGGGATCAGGTTCCCGAGCGGGCAGCCCTTGTGACAGAACGGGATGCCGCAGTCCATGCAGCGACCGGCCTGGCGACGGATGACGGCCGAATCCCCCGGCTCGTACACCTCTTTCCAGTCCATGATGCGCACGGGCACCGGTCGACGCTTGGGGAGCTCGCGCTCCGTGGTCTTGAGAAAGCCCTTCGGGTCAGCCACCCGTCACCTCCAGAATGCGCGTCCAGACGACGTCGCCGTCGGGGTCGAGCCCCTCGGCGACCGCCTCCTGGCGGGTCTGCAGCACAGCGGCGTAGTCACGCGGCAGCACCCGGACGAAATTGTCCACCTCGGCCTCGAAGTCGTCGAGCAGACGACGAGCGAGCGTGGAATCGGTCTCGGCGACGTGCTTCTCGAGCAGGTCGCGGAGGATCTCGGCATCCCCGGATCCGAGGGTGCCGAGCACGAGCTCACCGGATGCCATGGCCTCGCGGTTCACGAGGTCGCGGTCGAGCTTGTAGACGTAGGCCTGTCCGCCTGACATGCCGGCGCCGAGGTTGCGGCCCGTGGCGCCGAGGATCACGGCGAGGCCACCGGTCATGTACTCGAGCGCGTGGTCGCCCACGCCCTCGACCACGGCCGTGGCGCCGGAGTTTCGCACGAGGAACCGCTCGCCCACGACACCGCCCAGGAACATCTGTCCCTGCGTGGCGCCGTAGCCGATGACGTTTCCGGCGATGACGTTCTCGGAGGCCGCGAACGACGACCCGCGCGGCGGGCGCACGACGATGGTGCCGCCCGACAGGCCCTTGCCGACGTAGTCGTTCGAGTCGCCCTCGAGGCGCAGCGTGATGCCCGCGGGCATGAAGGCGCCGAACGACTGCCCGGCCGAGCCGGTCAGGCGCACGTCGATCGAGTTCTCGGGCAGACCGTGCTCGCCCCGCGCCTTGGTGACGTGGTGGCCCAGCATAGTCCCCACCGCACGGGCGGTGTTGCGGATCGGCAGGTCGACCGTCAGCTGGCCGCCGTGCGCGATGACGTCCTGCGCGCGCTCGATGAGCTGCACGTCGAAGTGGTCCTCGAGCTCGTGGTCCTGGTTGCGCGCGTGGCGGCGCGGCTCGTCGTCGGCGAAACGGGGTCCCTCGAGGATCGGTGCGAGGTTGAGACCGCGCGCCTTCCAGTGCTGGATCGCCTCATTCGCATCGAGCAGCTCCGAGCGCCCGACGATCTCGTCGATCGAGCGGTAGCCGAGGGCGGCGAGGTACTCGCGCACCTCCTGCGCGATGAACTCCATGAAGTTGACGATGTACTCGGCCTTGCCGGTGAAGCGCGAGCGCAGCACGGGGTTCTGCGTCGCCACGCCCACGGGGCAGGTGTCGAGGTGGCACACGCGCATCATGATGCAGCCCGAGACCACCAGCGGCGCGGTGGCGAAGCCGAACTCCTCGGCGCCGAGCAGGGCGCCGATGATGACGTCGCGTCCGGTCTTCATCTGACCGTCGACCTGCACGACGACGCGGTCGCGCATGCCGTTGAGCATGAGCGTCTGCTGGGTCTCGGCGAGGCCCAGCTCCCACGGCGTGCCCGCGTGCTTGAGCGAGTTCATCGGGCTCGCACCCGTTCCGCCGTCTTGCCCCGAGACCAGGATGACGTCGCTCAGCGCCTTGGCCACACCGGCCGCGACCGCACCGATGCCCGACTGACTGACGAGCTTGGTGTGGATACGGGCCTTGGGGTTGGCGCGCTTGAGGTCGAAGATGAGCTGCTTGAGGTCTTCGATCGAGTAGATGTCGTGGTGCGGCGGCGGTGAGATGAGCCCGACGCCCGCGGTCGCGTGACGCGTGCGCGCCACCCACGGGTACACCTTGGTCGGCGGCAGCTGACCGCCCTCGCCGGGCTTGGCGCCCTGGGCGAGCTTGATCTGGATGTCGTCGGCCTCGGTGAGGTAGAGGCTCGTCACACCGAAGCGACCGGATGCCACCTGCTTGATGGCGCTGCGCCGCGTGGGGTCGAGGAGCCGGTCGACGTCTTCGCCGCCCTCGCCGGTGTTGCTCTTGCCGCCGATCTGGTTCATCGCCACGGCGAGGACCTCGTGCGCCTCCTGCGAGATGGAGCCGTAGCTCATCGCGCCGGTGGAGAACCGCTTGACGATCGCCGAGACCGGCTCGACCTCGTCGATCGGCACCGCGGGACGCAGACCCGTGCGCAGGCCGAAGAGCCCGCGGAGCGTCTTGAGCTCGTGCGCCTGGTCGTCGATGAGCTGCGTGTACTCGCGGAAGATGTCGTACCGGCGCTCGCGCGTGGCGTGCTGCAGGCGGAACACCGTGTCGGGGTTGAACAGGTGCGGGGCACCGTCGCGGCGCCACTGGTACTCGCCGCCGGTCCAGAGGCGCTCGTGCGCCCGGGCGGCCGCATCCTGCGGGTAGGCGTACTCATGGCGCGCGGCGTTCTCGGCCGCGATGATGTCGAGCCCGACACCGCCGAGCTTCGACTCCGTACCGGTGAAGTAGGCGTCGACGAACTCGCGCGACAGGCCCACCGCCTCGAACACCTGGGCGCCCGCGTACGACGACACGGTCGAGATGCCCATCTTCGACATGATCTTGAGCACGCCCTTGCCGAGCGCGTAGATCAGGTTCTTGACGGCCTTCTCGGGCGTGACGCCCGTGATGAAACCGGCGCGCACGAGGTACTCGACCGTCTCCATCGCCAGGTACGGGTTGACCGCCGAGGCGCCGTAGCCGATGAGGGTGGCCACGTGGTGCACCTCGCGCACATCGCCGGCCTCGACCACGAGACCGACCTTCATGCGGGTCTCTTTGCGGATGAGGTGGTGGTGCACGGCCGCGAGCATGAGCAGCGACGGGATGGGAGCGAGGTCTTTGTTGGAGTCGCGGTCGCTCAACACGATGAACTCGGCGCCGTCTTCGATGGCCGCGTCGACCTCGGAGCACATCTGCACGAGGCGCTTCTGGAGCCCCTTGTGACCGGCCTCGACGCGGTAGAGGCCACGGATCGTCACCGACGACCGACCCGGGAGGGCCGTGTCGATGTGCTGGATCTTGGCGAGCTCGTCGTTGTCGATGACGGGGAAGTCGAGCGTCACCGTACGGGTGTGCTCGGGGCCCCAGTCGAGGAGGTTGCGCTCGGGGCCGAGGCCCAGCGACAGCGAGGTCACGACCTCTTCGCGGATCGAGTCGAGCGGCGGGTTGGTCACCTGGGCGAACTGCTGCGAGAAGTAGTCGAACAGCAGGCGCGGGCGGTCGCTGAGCACCGCGACCGGTGCGTCACTGCCCATGGCGCCGAGCGGCTCGGCACCACCCTGACCCATCGGGGTCAGCAGGATGCGCACCTCTTCTTCGGTGTAGCCGAAGGTGCGCTGGCGGCGGGTGATCGAGGCGATCGGGTGCACGATGTGCTCGCGCTCGGGCAGCTCGCTCAGCTTGACGCGGCCCTTGTCGAGCCACTCCTGCCAGGGCTGCAGGGCGGCGAGCTCGGCCTTGATCTCTTCGTCTTCGACGATGCGGCGCTGGGCCGTGTCGACGAGGAACATACGACCGGGCTGCAGGCGCCCACGGCGCTTGATGCGCTCGGGCGCGAAGTCGAGCACACCGGTCTCGGACCCGATGACGACGAGGCCGTCGGTGGTCTCGGTCCACCGGCCCGGACGCAGACCGTTGCGGTCGAGGGTGGCGCCCACGAGCGTCCCATCGGTGAAGATGAGCGCGGCGGGGCCGTCCCACGGCTCCATCTGCATGGAGTGGTAGTCGTAGAAGGCACGCAGATCGGGGGCGATCGTCGCCTGCTTCTCGTAGGCCTCGGGCACCATCATCATGATGGCGTGGGGCAGACTGCGCCCGGTGAGCGTGAGCAGCTCGAGCACCTCGTCGAAGGATGCCGAGTCGCTGGCGCCCTCGGTGCAGATGGGCAGCAGCGGGCGCACGTCGCCGATCAGCTCGGACTCGAGCTGCGACTGACGGGCGCGCATCCAGTTGCGGTTGCCCTTGACGGTGTTGATCTCACCGTTGTGCGCGAGCATGCGCAGCGGCTGCGCGAGCGGCCACGACGGGAAGGTGTTGGTCGAGTACCGCGAGTGCACGACGGCGAGCTCAGAGGCGAAGCGCTCGTCTTGCAGATCGGGGTAGAACGGCTCGAGCTGCAGCGTCGTGACCATGCCCTTGTAGCCGAGCGTGCGGCTGGACAGCGAGACGAAGTAGGCCTCGAGCTCGCGGCGGGCGCGCTTGCGCAACCGGTACACGCGGCGATCGAGCGCGATGCCCGACAGCGCGGGCTGATCGCCGACGGCGGGGCGCGAGACGAACAGCTGCTCGAAGGCGGGTCGCGCGTCGTACGCGAGCTTGCCGAGGTTCTCGGGTTCGACGGGCACCCCGCGCCAGCCGAGCACCTCGAGGTTCTCGTGGCGCGCGATCTCTTCGATCCCGCTCTTCATCGCGGCACGCTCGTCGTGGCCGAGAGGCAGGAAGACCATGCCGGCGGCGTACTCCCCCACCGGCGGCAGGTCGAAGTCGACGACGGCGCGCAGGAACGCGTCGGGCATCTGGGTCAGGATGCCGGCACCGTCACCGGTGCCCGCGTCGGAGCCGATGGCACCGCGGTGCTCGAGGTTGCGCAGCGCCGTCAGCGCCAGATCGATGATGTCGTGACCGGCTTCGCCGCGGAGAGTGGCGACCATGGCGAGGCCACAGGCGTCTTTCTCGAACGACGGGTCGTACATTCCCTGTCGGGCCGGGAATGAGCCTCCGACGGTGTCGGAACGCAGGCTGGAAGCCATATCAACCGTCCTCACGTTGATGCTTCGGGATGGGACGACGTCGGCCCAGGTATTAGTTCGTCGCGGAGCTGCTTGTGGCGCTGGTGCCGACGGTGCTGCTCGTCGCGGGCGGCTCGCTCACATCGACGAAGTCAGAGGGGTCGCCTGAGTCTACAGCCCCCGCAGCCGTGTTCTCGCGCCCCGGCACGTACGGCGACGGCTCCAGACCGAGGTGACGACGCGACTGCACGAGGAAGATGACGACGCCGAGCACGACGCCGAAGATGGCGGCCCAGACATTGGTGCGCAGACCCAGGATGATGTCGCTGGGGTCGATACGGATGGATTCCCAGGCGATACGGCCCGCGGAATACCACACGAGGTAGATCGCGAACTGCTTTCCCCACTGCAGCCCGAAGCGCTTACCGGCCCACAGGATGACAGCGGCACCGAGAAGGTTCCAGACGACTTCGTAGAGGAAGGTCGGCTGGAAAAGCGTGCCGGATGGCAGTCCGACGGGGATGGCCGGATTGCCCGCGGCGATCTCGAGACCCCACGGCAGGTCGGTGGGCTGACCGAACAACTCCTGGTTGAACCAGTTGCCGAAGCGGCCCATCGCCTGCGCGATGATGAGGCCGGGGGCGACGGCGTCGGCGAAGGTCCAGAAACCGGATGCCGGTCCACTTGCAGCCGAGGATCGCACCGATGGCGCCACCGATCAGGGCGCCGTAGATGGCGATGCCGCCCTCCCAGATCGCCCACACCGAACCCGGCTGCGTGATGTTCCACGGGTTGGAGCCCGGACCGAAGTAGAAGCCGAGATGCGTGACCACGTGGTAGATGCGTGCCACCACGATCGCGAGCGGAACCGCCAGCAGGCAGATGTCGATGACGACCCACTTCTCGGCGCCCCGACGCGTCAGGCGCGCGTTGGTGAGGAGGATCGCCACGATGATGCCCGCGACGATGCACAGGGCGTAGAAGTGGATGCGGAGCGGACCGAGATCGACGTAGGAGATCGTCGGGCTCGGGATGCTGGCGAGCACGCCGGAGGCGGCGCTCGAGAGGGCGAACGTCATGCGAACGAGTCTAGGCGCGGCGCGCGGTGCCCGCGGACAGCTCGCGCGCGAGCGTCGACAGGCCGTCGACCCCGGCGTCACGCAGTGCTTTCACCAGCGCCGTGCCGACGATCGCGCCGTCGGCGTAGTCGACGACGCCCGCGACCTGATCGGCGTTGGAGATGCCGATGCCCACGCACGCGTGCTGCACGCCGAACGTGCGCAGACGCTCGACGAGGCCGCGGGCGGCGGCATCCAGCTGCGCCCGCTCCCCTGTGATCCCCATGGTCGAGACCGTGTAGACGAAGCCGGTGGAGGCCTCGACGATCATCTTCAGGCGCTCGTCGGACGAGGTGGGGGCGGCGAGGAAGACACGATCGAGTCCCGTACGCTCGCTCGCCGCGATCCACGCGCTGCCGGCGTCAGGGGTGATGTCGGGCGTGATCAGACCCGCGCCGCCCGCAGCGACGAGCTCGTCGGCGTAGCGATCGACCCCGTACTGCTCGACGAGGTTCCAGTAGGTCATGACGAGGATGGGAACGTCGGTGCGCGCCGTGACCTCGCGGATGATCGTGAACAGGTCGCGCATGCGGAACCCGTTCGCGAGTGCCGTCTGCGTCGCCTCCTGGATGACCAGACCGTCCATCACGGGGTCGCTGTAGGGCGGGCCGAGCTCGATGACGTCGACACCCGCCTCGGCGAGGGCGACGGCCGCCTCGATGCTGGTGGCGACATCGGGGAATCCCGCGGGCAGGTAGCCGACGAAGGCGCCGCGGCCCTCGGCGTGGGCGGCGTCGATGGCCGCCGAGACGCGCGAGGTCACAGCTCGACCCCCGCGCCACTTGCGGCGTCGGGCCCCGGCACGACGTCGACGGGTGAGCCGTCAGCAGATGCCACGGCCTCGGCGGCACGCGTCTGGCCCCGGCCCTCCGCCACCTCCGGCGCGTGCTCGGCGTCGTAAAGGTCGAAGTAGCGCGCCGCGGTGTCCATATCTTTGTCACCGCGACCGGACAGGTTGATCGCGATCACGGCATCCGGACCCAGCTCGCGACCGATGCGCAGGGCTCCGGCCAGGGCGTGGGCGGACTCGATCGCCGGGATGATGCCCTCGGTGCGCGACAGCAGGCGCAGTGCCTGCATCGCCTCGTCGTCGGTCGCCGGTATGTACTGCGCGCGACCGAGGTCGGCGAGCCACGCGTGCTCGGGGCCGACGCCCGGGTAGTCGAGGCCGGCTGAGATCGAGTGCGACTCGGTGGTCTGACCGTCTTCGTCCTGCAGCACGTAGGTGCGCGCGCCGTGGAGGACGCCGGGGCGACCGCGACCGATGGATGCCGCGTGCTTCGGGGTGTCGACGCCGTCGCCGGCGGCCTCGACGCCGTACAGCGCGACGCTCGGGTCGTCGAGGAAGGCGTCGAACATGCCGATGGCGTTGGATCCGCCGCCGACGCAGGCGAACACGGCATCCGGAAGCCGACCGAGGCGCTCGAGGAACTCGGCGCGCGTCTCCTCACCGATGATCTTCTGGAAGTCGCGGACCATCGCCGGGAACGGGTGCGGACCGGCGGCGGTGCCGAAGATGTAGTTGGTCGTCTCGACCGAGGCGACCCAGTCGCGGTAGGCCTCGTTGATCGCATCTTTCAGGGTGCGAGACCCGGTCGTGACGGGCACGACCTCGGCGCCCAGCAGGCGCATACGCGCGACGTTGAGGGCCTGACGCTCGGTGTCGACCTCGCCCATGTAGATGACGCAGTCGAGACCGAACAGCGCGGCTGCGGTGGCGGTGGCGACACCGTGCTGGCCGGCGCCGGTCTCGGCGATGACGCGGGTCTTGCCGAGGCGCTTGGTGAGGAGGGCCTGACCGAGGACGTTGTTGATCTTGTGCGAGCCGGTGTGGTTCAGGTCTTCGCGCTTGAGGAAGACGCGGGCACCGCCGGCGTGCTCGGCGAAGCGGGGCACCTCGGTCAGCGCCGAGGGCCGGCCCGCGTAGTCGCGCAGCAGTGCGGTGAGCTCGGCGTGGAAAGCCGGGTCGGCCATGGCCGACTCGTAGACCTCGGTCAGCTCGTCGATGGCGGCGATGAGCGACTCGGGCATGTACCGGCCGCCGAAGTCGCCGAAGAACGGCCCCTTCTGCGCCCGCAGGCTCGTCGGCTGGTCGCGCAGAGGCGTGGTCATGAACCCTCCTGGAGGAACGCGCGGAGCGTGGCGACGGGGTCGCCGGTGACGAGGGCCTCGCCCACGAGCACGACGTCGGCGCCCGCGGCGCGGTAGTGGGCGACGTCGGCGGGCGCGAGCACGGCGGACTCGGCGATCTTGACGGCGTCGCCCGGGAAGCGGTCGGCGAGCGAGCCGAACAGGTCGCGGTCGAGCTCGAACGTCGAGAGGTTACGGGCGTTGACGCCGATGAGCTTCGCACCGAGATCTTTGGCGCGCTCGAGCTCGTCGGCCGAGTGCGTCTCGACGAGCGCCGTCATACCGAGCTCGGTCGAGAGTGCGTACAGCTCGGTGAGCGTCTTCTGATCGAGCGCCGCGACGATCAGCAGCACGAGGTCGGCGCCGGAGGCACGGGCCTCGAGCACCTGGTAGGGCGTGGCGAGGAAGTCTTTGCGCAGCACCGGCACGCTCACGGCGGCGCGCACGGCCTCGAGATCGGCGAGGCTTCCCTTGAACTTGCGTCCTTCGGTCAGGACCGAGATGGCCGAAGCGCCGCCCTCTTCGTACAGGCGCGCCTGACGAGCGGGGTCGGGAATCGCGGCGAGGTCGCCGCGCGAGGGGCTCGCGCGCTTGACCTCTGCGATGATCTTCACCCGGTCGGCGGGGGCGAGCATGGCCAGCGCGTCTCGCGCGGGCGTCTGCGCCAGGGCGTCGCGCTCGACGTCGGCGAGCGAACGCGTCTCGGCGCGCTGCTCGGCATCTTCAACCGCTCCGGCCGTGAGATCGGCCAGCACGGTCAGTGCGCCTTCGGGTTGGACTTCGCGCCGTTCGCGCCGTAACCGGCCTTGGTCATGACCCAACCCACGATCGCGCCGACGACGAGCAGACCGACCGACGCCCACACGAGCACCGGCATGTCGAACCAGAAGAACAGCGTGCCGAGCGTGATCGCGACGAGCATGATGATCACGGCCGTCCAGGCGGCGGGCGAGTGTCCGTGGCCGGGATCGCCGATGGGGTTGCTCATGGGGCTCCTTACAGTCGCGCGCGGGCGCGGGGGAAAGCGTCCGATCAGTCTATCGAAACGCGAGGCCGGTCCCGGCGTCGACGTCTCGATGTCGCGAGGTCGGCGGCGCCGGCGCGGGCGGGGATTCCATGCGGAGGCGTGCGGGGTTCCCGCGCGGAGGCGTGCGCGGTTCCGGCGCGGAGGCGTGCGCCGTTCCCGCCGAGAAACGCCATCGACGGCGACACACGCGCGCTCGTGCCGTTTCTGCACGCCGATGGCGTTTCTCGCGTACAACTCTCGAGCGCGGCCGTCGCCCTGGCCGACGACAAGGTCGTCAGGCCGTGGGGTCGTCGCCGCGGGAGAGGTCGTCCCACGAGTCGATCGCGTCGTGCGGGCGACCCGTGTCGGCCCCCGCCTCGGTGGCCGTGCGGTACTTGCGGCTCGCTCCCGACGTCCAGCGACGCGCGGTGACGAGGGTGAAGACGGCCGCGGCGGCGAGCAGCACCTGGGCCAGCAGCGTCACGGCGGGCCACGGTGTCAGCGAGAGGTCCGTCACGAGCGAGGCGACGGCATCCGTTCCCGAGATGCCGGTGGCGTCGGTCACGGTGGCCGCCGTCGCCGAGACCGGTGTCGCGAAGACGACCTGGGCCGTTCCGACGCCGGTCAGGACGGCGATCATCGCGCCGAGCACGCCGAAGACGTAGCGCAGCACCGGACCGACGATCGAGAGAGCGGCCCCGAGCGCGAGCGCCGCGAGGCTGAGCGGGGTGAGCACCGGCAAGGCCTCGGCGCCCGCGACCGCGAGGGTCTGCTGCGCGCCGTCGTCGAGGGTGACGTCGATCCACGTCTGCGTCGACGCGATGACACCGACCGCTCCGGCCAACAGCATGCCCAGCACCGCCGTGGAGCGGGCGCGCCGCATCAGCGCTCCCCCACGACCGGATGCAGATCGTCGGCGTCGAAGCACGTGTGGTCGCCGGTGTGGCAGGCCGCGCCGATCTGGTCGACCTCGATGAGCAGGGTGTCGCCGTCGCAGTCGAGGCGCGCACCCTTCACCAGCTGAAAGTGGCCCGAGGTGTCGCCCTTGCGCCAGTACTCCTGACGCGAGCGCGACCAGAACGTCACGCGGCCGGTGGTGAGGGTGCGGTTCAGGGCCTCGGCATCCATCCACCCCATCATGAGCACTTCGCGCGAGTCGAACTGCTGGATGACGGCGGGGACCAGGCCGTCGGCGTTGTAGGTCACGCGGTCGACGCTCATCGGCGCACCTCGATCCCCTCGGCGGCCATCGCCTCTTTCACCTGTCCGACAGTCAGCTGCCCGGAGTGGAAGACGGATGCCGCGAGCACGGCGTCGGCGCCGGCGTGGATGGCAGGGGCGAAGTGTTCCAGCTCCCCCGCGCCGCCCGAGGCGATGACCGGGACCGCGGCGACCTGGCGCATGAGGCGGACGAGCTCGAGGTCGAAACCCTGCTTGGTGCCGTCGGCGTCGATCGAGTTCACCAGCAGCTCACCCGCGCCGCGCTCGACGGCCTCGCGCGCCCACTCGAGGGCGTCGAGCGTCGTCTCGGTGCGGCCACCGTGTGTGGTCACGACGAACCCGGAGGGGGTGGATGCCGCGCGCTTGACGTCGAGCGACAGTACGACGACCTGCGCCCCGAACCGGTCGGCGATCTCGCCGATCAGCGCGGGGCGGGCGATCGCGGCGGAGTTCACGCCGATCTTGTCGGCGCCGACCGCGAGCAGGCGCGCGACGTCGTCGGCCGATCGCACTCCCCCGCCGACGGTGAGCGGGATGAACACCTGTTCCGCGGTGCGGCGCACCACGTCGTAGGTGGTCGAACGCTCGTCGACCGTGGCGGTGACGTCGAGGAAGGTGACCTCGTCGGCGCCCTGCTCGAAGTAGAGCTCGGCGAGCTCGACGGGGTCGCCCATGTCGCGCAGGTCGAGGAAGTTCACGCCCTTGACGACGCGGCCGGCCGCGACGTCGAGGCACGGGATGACGCGACGCGCGAGGGTCATCAGAGCCTCGCGGCGAGGATCTCGGTGACGAGGATGGCGCGCGCACCGATGGCGTACAGCTCGTCCATGACGCGGTTCACGTCTCGGCGCGGGCTCATCACGCGCACGGCCACCCACTCGGGGTCGCGCAGCGGCGAGATCGTCGGCGACTCCAGGCCGGGCGCCACGGCGATCGCCTGCTCGACCAGGTGGGCCGGCAGGTCGTAGTCGATGAGCACGTACTTACGCGCGGCGAGCACGCCGCGAAGACGCCGCAGGAGCGTCTCGGTTCCTTCGACCTCGTTCGGGCCGGCGATGAGCACGGCGTCGCTCTCGAGCAGGACGGGGCCGAAGATCTCGAGCCCCGCCTGTCGCAGCGTCGTGCCGGTGGAGACGACGTCGGCCACGGCATCCGCCACTCCGAGCTGCACGGCCGATTCGACCGCGCCGTCGAGCGGCACGATGTCGACGGCGATACCGCGCTCGTCGAGGAACGCGTCGACCAGGCCCGGGTACGCCGTCGCGACGCGCAGGCCCTGCAGGTCGCTCACATCGGTGAAGCGGCCCGGGCGGCCGGCGAAGCGGAAGGTCGAGCCCGCGAAACCGAGCGACTCGACCTCGCGCGCGCCCGGCATGCGGGCATCCAGCAGCAGGTCGCGGCCGGTGATGCCGACGTCGAGCGCGCCGGAGCCGACGTAGGTCGCGATGTCGCGCGGACGGAGGTAGAAGAACTCGACCTCGTTGACGGGGTCGACGGTGTACAGGTCTTTCGAGTCGCGTCGTCCGGTGTACCCGGCCTCCGAGAGCATCTCGGCGGCGGTCTCGGCGAGCGACCCCTTGTTCGGCACGGCGATGCGCAGCATGACGGGGGCTTTCGTGTTGGGGTGAGCGGGGCGGGGCGCGGGCTCAGAGATGTCGGTAGACGTCTTCGAGCGACAGGCCCTTCGCGAGCATGAGCGTCTGCAGGTGGTACAGCAGCTGCGAGATCTCCTCGGCGGCCGCAGCGTCGGACTCGTACTCGGCGGCCATCCACACCTCGGCGGCCTCTTCGACGATCTTCTTGCCGATGGCGTGCACGCCGGCGTCGAGCTGCGCGACGGTGCCCGACCCCTCGGGTCGCTCGACGGCCTTGGCGCTGAGTTCCGCGAACAGGTCGTCGAAGGTCTTCACGCATCCAGGGTATCGGGTCGGCGGGGGTGGACGGTGCCGCGGGGGGCGACGCGGGCCGGCGCTGCCGGGGGGCCGGTGGTGCAGCGCGGTCCCCGGCGGGGCCGTGGAGTGCGTGGTGCGGCGCGGCCCCGGGCGCGGCGTGGAGTGCGGGGTGCGGCGCGGCGCCGGGCGGCGGCTGGGGTGCGTTGCGCGGCGCGGCCCCGGGCGGCGGCGTGGGGCGCGCGGTGCGGCGCGGCCCCCGGCGGCGCCGTGGGGTCGTGGCATCCGGGTGCCGGGGGCCGGGCGCGCAGAAACGCTTCCTGCACGAGGAAACGCGGGGAGAGCGCGTTTCTGAGCGCGGATCGCGTTTATGCGGGGGGGGCGACGCCGGGGCGGCAGAGCCGCGGCGTGCATGGGGCGCCGGGCGGCGGCGTGGGGTGCGTTGCGCGGCGCGGCCCCGGGCGAGGCCGTGGGGTCGCGGCATCCGGATGCCGGGTACCGGGCGCGCAGAAACGCTTCCTGCACGGGGAAACGCGGCGAGAGCGCGTTTCTGCGCGCGGATCGCGTTTATGCGTGGGGGCGACACCGGGGCGGCAGAGCCGCGGCGTGCATGGGGCCCCGGGCGACGTCGCCTAGTGCGCGGTGCGGCGTGGCCGCGGGCGGTGCCGTGAGGTCGGGGCATCCGGATGCCGGGTGCCGGGCGCGCAGAAACACTTCCTGCACGGGGAAACGCGGGGAGAGCGCGTTTCTGCGCGCGGATCGCGTTTATGCGTGGGGGCGGCGGCGGGCGGGGGCGACGGGAGGACGCGAACGCCGACGGCGCGCGTCAGTGGCGGTGGCGCGCGGCCGAGGCGCGGAGCGACTGGATCGCGCGGTCGGGGTCGTCGGCGCCGAACACGGCGGATCCGGCGACGAAGGTGTCGGCACCGGCCTCGGCGGCCTGCGCGATCGTCGATTCACCGATGCCGCCGTCGACCTGCAGCCAGACGCTCGAACCGCGCCGCTTGGCCTCGTCAGCGAGGGCGCGGAGCTTGGGCATTGTCTCGGGCATGAACGACTGCCCGCCGAAGCCCGGCTCGACGGTCATGACGAGGATCTGGTCGAACTCGTTCAGCGCCTCGAACAGGTTCTCGACGGGCGTGCCGGGCTTCACCGCGACGCCGGCGCGCGCGCCGATCGACCGGAGCTGGCGAGCGAGAGCCACGGGGGATGCCGCGGCCTCGAGGTGGAAGGTGACCGATGCCGCGCCCAGCTCGGCGTAGACCGGAGCCCAGCGGTCGGGGTCGTCGATCATCAGGTGCACGTCCAGCGGCACCGGGCTGGTCTCCTGGATGCGACCCACCATCTGCGGCCCGAACGTGAGGTTGGGCACGAAGTGGTTGTCCATGACGTCGACGTGCACGAAATCGGCGCCCGCGATGCGCGCGAGCTCGGCCTCCATGTTCACGAAGTCGGCGGCGAGGATGCTCGGGTTGATGCGGGGGGCGTCGGTAGGCACCCGACCATTATGGGCGCGGGTGCACGTCCACCCGGCGCGGGCGAGCGTCCGACCCACGCGGGAGAGCGTCCACCCCGCGCGGGCGCGCGTCCACCCCGCGCGGGCGAGCGTCCACCGCGCGGGCGCTCGGCTGCCCGCCTCCGATCGTCGGTGTCGTCGGCACGCCGCACCTCGCTCGCCGGACGCGGCGTGTCGCGGACTGGCGCGAACCGGGCGCGGGAATCCGAGGTGAGGGCGGGTCAGCGCTTGCGCAGCAGCGCGATCGACATCGCATCGGTGCCGTGGCGGTGGGGCCACAGCTGGGCGCGCAGCGATCCGTCGGCCTGCTCGGGCAGGTCGATCTCAGCGACGGCGATCGCGCGCACGACCGCACGGGCGTCGAGCTCTTCGACCGCGTCGCCGAGCTCGCGCGTGACCTCGGCCAGCACGCCGGAGGTCTCGGCGAGGTGCGGCGAGCACGTGACGTAGGCGACGACGCCACCGGGTGCGAGCGCCTGGAACGCCGCCAGCACGAGCTCCTGCTGCAGCGCCGTCAGGTCGGGCACGTCGGACGGCGTCTTGCGCCACCGCGCCTCGGGCCGCCGCCGCAACGCGCCGATGCCGGTGCACGGGGCGTCGACCAGGATGCGGTCGTACTCCCCCGGCATCCGGGCCGCGCGCTCGCGCCCGTCTTCTTCGCTCACCTCGACGTCGAGCGGCACGGATGCCACGGCCTGGCGCACGAGCCCTGCGCGCGCCGGCGCGATCTCGTTGGCGTCCAGGGTCGCGCCGTGAGCGAGCGCCTCGGCGGCGAGCAGGGCGGTCTTGCCCCCGGGGCCGGCGCACAGGTCGAGCCACCGCTCCCCCTCTCGCACGGGCACCGCCCGGCTGAGGGCGAGGGCGGCCAACTGCGACCCCTCGTCTTGCACGCGGATCCGGCCGTCGGAGGCGCGGATGAGTTTCTCGGGGTCTCCCCCACGGGTCGTGAACGCCGTCGGGGCGAAACGCGCCGCGGCGGCGTCGTCGGGGACCTCGGCGAGCCCCGGCAGCGCGACCATGGCCACGCGGGGAGCGACATTGTCGGCCTCGAGCAGCGCACCCAGCTCTTCGACACGGCCCTCGGCGGTCAGGGCGCGCCGGAGGGCACGCACGATCCACACGGGATGCGAGGTCGTGAGGCCGATGCGCTCGTCGTCGCTGCGCGCGCCGGCGGCGATGCGCTGCATCCACTCTCCGGGCGTGTCGCGCGAGACACGGCGGAGCACGGCGTTGACGAAGCCCGCCGCCCCCTTGCCGCCGCCGTGGCGGCGCGCCAGCTCCACCGACTCGTTGACCGCCGCGTGCGAGGCGACCCGCGTCGACAGAAGCTGATGCACGCCGAGGCGGAGCGCGTCGAGCACGTTCGGGTCGATGCGGTCCACTGTGCGATCGGCCGCGGCGGCGATGATCGCGTCGTAGGTGCCTCGCCGACGCAGCGTGCCGTAGGTCAGTTCCGTCGCGAGACCTGCGTCCTTGGCATCCAGCTTCGCCCGCACGATGGCGTGCGGCAGCAGCAGATTGGCGTATGCCTCGTCGCCCGACACGGCGCGCAGGACCTCATAGGCGACGGCACGCGCTCCCTGCACGCTCATGCGCCGAGCACCGGCTCGTCGGAGCGAAGGCCGCGGAACCAATCTCCGGCGGCCATGGCGCCCTTGCCCGCGGGTTGGACCGTCTCGAGGCGGAGCGGCGTCGTGCCGGTACCGACGATCACGCTCTTTCCGGAGGCCGCAACGCGCCCCGGCGGAAGCGGCGGCGCATCACTCGGGGCGGCGCGCAACACTTTGAAGCGCGCGCCGTCGAGCGTGGTGTGGGCGCCGGGCTCGGGGGTGACACCGGCGATGCGGTGCAGGAGGCTCCTGGCATCCTGCGCGAAGTCAAGGGCGCCGTCTTCGAGGGTGAGCTTCGGAGCGAGCGTGGGTTCACCCTGTTGCGCGCGGGCGATCGCGGTGCCGGCGGCGATGTCGTCGACCACGCGGGCCAGTAGCGGCGCGCCGATCCCGGCGAGGTCCTCGAGCACGTCGGCGGTGGTGGCGCCGGAGGGGACCGCGTAGCGCTCCTCGGCGAAGACGTCGCCCGCGTCGAGGGCGGCCACCAACTGGAAAACGCTCGCACCGGTCACGGTGTCGCCCGCGATGAGGGCGCGCTGAACGGGCGCGGCGCCGCGCCAGCGCGGCAGGAGCGAGAAGTGCAGGTTGATCCAGCCGTGCGCGGGAGTCGACAGCAGCGGCTCGCGCACGAGTCCGCCGTACGCGACGATCACGCCGAGCTCGGGTGCCAGGGCGGCGATCTCGGCGGTCGCGTCGGCGTCGAGGCGGTCGGCCTTGATGATCGGGATGCCGAGCTCGTCCGCGGCCTGCGCGACCGGCGACGGGGTGAGCACGCGCTTGCGTCCGAGCGGTGCGTCGCCGCGGGTGACGACGGCGACGACCTCGTGCGGGCCGGCCGCCAGCGCGCGGAGGGAGGGGACGGCGACGGCGGGCGTGCCGGCGAAGACGAGGCGCATGGTTCTCCTCAGGCGGGTCGGGGCGTTCTCTCGCCGGACGCGGGCTGCGCCGGCTCGGTGCGGGCACCGCTCACAGATCGGGCTCGGGGATGTCGAGACGAACTCTGAGCGTACTGCGCGGCTTCGGACCGCGGTCTTTGCGGGGCTTGCGCGCACGCAGGGCGTCGGCGACGACACCCGCGCGCAGAGCCTCGGCGACGGCCCGACCGTGGGCGTAGTCGAAGCGTACGAGAGCGCGCGAGGTCGCGATCTCGGGCGTCTGCGACGTGTCCACCGGGCCGAGGACGGCGAGGGCGTCGAGCTCGGGCACCGCTTCACGCAGCGAGGCGAGCAGGGTGTCGACGCTGCGCGCGTGTCCGTCGATGCCGGCGACGCGCACGGCCGGGGGCATGCGGAGGGGGGCGCGGTCGGCGAGCTCCGCGCGGGCGTAGGCGGGCTGCGTCCACGTCGCGAGGGCGCGGGCGACGGGGCCGGCGACGCCGACCAGGTGCACGGGGGCGCCGGGTGCCGCCAGGGCGGCGGCATTGGACCACCAGCGCAGACAGCTCTCGCCGATGCGCAGGGCCTCGCTCTGCAGCATCCGGTCGCCGTCGAGCAGGATGACGGCGCGATACCCGCCGCGGGCGATCGGCTCGGCGCCGCGGGTGGCGATGACGAGGGCGGGATGGGGGTCGACCTCGGCGACGGGGTGTGCGCCGTCGGCGACGATGACCCGGGTGTTCGGGAAGGCGCGGCCCAGCTCGTCGGCGGTGCGTTCGCTGCCCGACGACGCCATGCGCAGCTTCGCCGAGCCGCAGTGCCCGCACGTCCACGCGTGTGCACTGCGTCCGCACCAGGCGCATACGGGCGTCGCACCGGGGCGGGCGGCGCGCAGCGGCCCCGCGCAGTGCGGGCACCGGGCGGGGCGGCGGCAGTCGGCGCACACGAGCGACGGCGCATAACCGGGGCGGGCGACCTGCACCAGCACGGGACCGTGCTGCAACGCCTCGCGCGCGGCGGCGAACGCCGACGACGGAACGCGTGATTGCCGCTGCTCGCCTTCGCGGGTCGCACTGAGCACGACACGGGGGCTCGATCGGCGTGCCGGCGCGATCTCGCGTACGTAGCCGACATCGATCAGCCGCTGCACGTCGGTCGTGCGGGTGTGGCCGGCGAAGACGAGGGCCGACCCTTCGAGCTCCTGGCGCACGAGAGCGGCGTCGCGTGCGTGCACGCCGGGGGCGAGCGGCTCCGAGAGCAGGGAGTCGCCGTCGTCCCAGATCGCCACGAGACCGGTGTCGTGCGCGGGCGTGTACACCCCGGAACGGCGGCCCACGACGATGCAGGGCACGGGTGCGAGAGTGCGCAGATACTGCGCGTAGCGCGCGGGGCCCGACTGGTCGGCGTCGTCGCGCACGATGGCATCCGGGGTCACGAGCTCACCGAGGGCGGCGAGCAGCTGCGCCTGGTCGCGGTAGTCGGGGACGACGAGAACGGCGCTGCGCCCCTGCGCGAGGGTGTGCACCGCGCACGCGGCGAGCAGGTCGGCCCACGCGCCGCGCGGCAGCTCGGCGTGCGGCCGCGCGGGCGCATCGAGCGCGATGCGCTGTCGCGCGTCGAGCGCATCGGCGAGACCGGGGTAGGGCTGCAGCAGCGCGTCGGAGCGCTCGCGGGCGGCGGGTCCCACCTCGGGCGGCTCGGGCGGCGGAGCGGCGGCCCACGCCTTCTCGGCGCGGACCATGCGCTTGGGCACGGCGAGGCGCAGCACATCGCTCACCGAACCGGCGGCGCGGTCGGCCACGCGCCGCGCGAGCGTGTACAGACGTCGGGGCAGCACCGGCGTCGGCGACACCACCGCCTCGACCGACGACAGCGGTCGCTCCGTGCCGTCGTCGGCGACCACGTCGACCACGAAGGCGTCCATCATGCGCCCCGCGGAGCGCAGCGGCACCTTCACCCGCACGCCCGGTGCGATGTCGGCGACGAGGGGGTGCGGAACGGCGTAATCGAACAGACGGTCGAGCTGGGGCACGGGTGATTCGAGCTGCACCCGCGCGACGCGACGCTCGCTCACGAACGCCCGCCGTCTGCGACAGGGCCGCTCTCGACGCCGCCGCCGACGGGCGCCGGGTCGCACGCGCAGCGCGACCCGGGCCGGGAGCGGCCGGAGGAGTGCGCCGACGGTGCGCGGCCGGAGGAGTGCGCCGACGGTGCGCGGCCGGCGTCAGGGCGCGATGCCGCGCCGCTGGAGCCCGATCGGCGCCCCTCGCGCGCCGACTCGGTGCCACGCCGCCACGCGGCCCGGAAGCGACCGCACGAGCGCGCCTCTTTCGTCGCCGACGGCCGCCCCGCACCGTCGGAACGCCGAGAACGCGGCGCCGTCGAGATGCCGCCGCGGCCGCAACCCACGACGCCCGCCCGCACGGTCAGAGACCGGCGGCGGCGCGCAGCTCGTCGACGCGGTCGGTGCGCTCCCACGTGAATGCGGGCAGTTCGCGCCCGAAGTGGCCGTACGTGGCGGTCTGCGCGTAGATCGGGCGCAGCAGGTCGAGCTGCTCGACGATGGCCGCGGGGCGCAGATCGAACACCTCGCGGATGGCGCCCACGATCACGTCGTCGGCCACGTGCGCGGTACCGAACGACTCCACGTACAGACCGACCGGGTTGGCCTTGCCGATCGCGTACGCGACCTGCACTTCGAGGCGGTCGGCGAGGCCCGCCGCGACCGCGTTCTTGGCGACCCAGCGCATGGCGTAGGCGGCGGAGCGGTCGACCTTCGACGGGTCTTTGCCACTGAAGGCGCCACCGCCGTGACGAGATGCCCCGCCGTAGGTGTCGATGATGATCTTGCGGCCGGTGAGACCGGCATCGCCCTTGGGGCCGCCGATGACGAACGGCCCGGCCGGGTTGATGTAGTACTTGACGTCGGGAAGGTCGAGTCCCGTCTCGGCGAGCACCGGGTCGATGACCTCGGCCTGCACCTGCGCGCGCAGGTCTTCTTGGGAGATGTCGGGGTGGTGCTGCGTCGAGAGCACCACGGAGTCGACGGTGCGGGGCACGAGGCCGTCGTAGCCGAGCGTGACCTGCGTCTTGCCGTCGGGGCGAAGGAACGGCAACGCTCCGCTCGTGCGAACGGCGGCCAGGCGCTCGGCGATGCGGTGCGCCGTCCAGATCGCCATCGGCATGAGCTGCGGCGTCTCGTTGGTGGCGAAGCCGAACATGATGCCCTGATCGCCGGCGCCCTGCAGGTCGCGGGGGTCGACCGAACCGCGCTCGCGCTGCTCGAACGCCTTGTTGACGCCCGCGGCGATGTCGGAGGACTGCGCCCCGATCGACACGGACACGCCGCACGACTCGCCGTCGAAGCCGGTCTCGCTCGAGGTGTAGCCGATGCGGTTCACCACGTCGCGCACGATCGCCGGGATCTCGACGTAGGCGCTCGTGGACACCTCACCCGCCACGTGCACAAGCCCGGTCGTGACGAGGGTCTCGACGGCGACGCGCCCGGTGGGGTCGTCGGTGAGGATGGCATCGAGGATGCTGTCGGAGATCTGATCGCAGATCTTGTCGGGGTGTCCTTCGGTGACGGACTCGGACGTGAACAGGCGCAGGTCGGTCAAGGTGACTCCGAGGGTGAGCGAGCGGGGATGGGCACAAGTATGCCCCGGACGGCGATGAGCCGCCCGGGGCATCGTCACATCTGTGAACAGATCACGAGAGTGCGGGGCTGTGGATCACTCCGCAGCGCGCAGGCGCAGCTTGTCTTCGTGGATCTCGTGCAGCGCGATCGTGAGGGGCTTGTCTTCGACGGTGGAGTCGACCAGCGGGCCGACGTTGTCGAAGAGGTTTCCCTCGTGCAGATCGGAGTAGTAGTCGTTGATCTGGCGCGCGCGCTTGGACGCGTAGATGACGAGCTGGTACTTCGAGTCGACCTTGTCGAGCAGAGCGTCGATGGGCGGGTCGATGATGCCCTTGTCACGTCCGGCCATGGGGAACCTCCTGGTTCGGCGGGATGGGGTGGATGCGGCGCCGGAAGCGCCGAAGCATCCTCTGATTCTAGCCGACGCCGGCACGGCGCGTGCGGAGGGGCGTCGGGTGGGTCGGGCTCTCACGGTCCGGGGCGGGTTTCGTCCGTCAGGGAGGCCGCCCGACATCGACGGCATGGGCGCGCGAGCGGCCTCGCTCCGGCCATGTGGGGGTGACCTGGTATCCCCGGTTCGGGGCGGATTCTGCCCTTCGGGGCGCGAAACGCACGCCCCGAAACGCGTAATCCGCCCCGAACCTGCAGAAGACCCGCGTCAGCGCTGCGCGGCGGCGAGGGAGACGACCTCGGCAGCGGCGGATGCCACGTCTTCGTTCACGACGCGATAGTCGAACTCGTTCTGCGCGGCGAGTTCGACCCGGGCCGTGCGAAGGCGGCGCGCGCGCTCCTCGGCATCCTCGGTGCCCCGTCCGACGAGACGCTGGACGAGCTCGTCCCAGCTCGGCGGGAGGAGGAACACCAGCGTCGCCGACGGGTCGGCGGCGCGCACCTGACGAGCGCCCTGCAGGTCGATCTCGAGCAGGGCGGTGCCGCCCGCGTCCAGCACGCGCTCGATCGGCGCGCGCGGCGTGCCGTAACGGTTCTGGTTGTGCACCACCGCCCACTCGAGCAGCTCCCCCGCGGCGACCATGCGGTCGAACTCCGCGTCGTCGACGAAGTAGTAGTGCTGGCCCTCGACCTCGCCGGGACGGGGCTTGCGCGTCGTCGCCGAGACCGAGAGGTGGATCTGCGGGTAGTTCTGCTTGATGTGCGCGGCCACCGTGCCCTTGCCGACGGCCGTGGGCCCGGCCAGCACGATCAGGCGGCTGCGTCCTTCGCGGGGACCCGGCTCGGGCCAACGGCTGTCGAGGAAAGCCCGCAGCGCGTCGCGCTGACGCGTACCGAGACCGCCGAGACGCTTGACCGGTGAGATGCCGAGCGAGGCGAGGATGCGGTCGCGCTTGCTCTCGCCGATCGCCGGGATCGCGGTGAGGAACTCGGTGACGCGCATCGCGCCCGCCGACGACAGCGGGTCGGCGAGGCCGCGCCGCAGCAGTTCTTGCGGCGAGATGACACGGCTCGACACATCGCGCTTGAGCGCGGCGCGTTCGCGGCGCGCCTCGACGGCGCGGCGGGACGCTGCGGCGCGGTCGACCTCGGGCGGGCGGCGGACGTCAACCATGCAGGGTCTCCCGGTAGAGCGCGGCGCGCTGCTCGATGCGGGCGGTCAGGCGGTCGGGGCCGACCGCGAGGATGCTCCGGCTCTCGTTCGCCACGACCGCCTTCGCGACGTAGCCGAAGAGCCGATGCAGGTCGGCGGGCTCGGCGCCCTGCGCCCCGAAGCCGGGCGCGAGGATCGGCATGCCCGCCAGTGCCACATCGCCCAGGCCGAACGCCGCCCGGTCGACGGTGGCGCCGACGACGACGCCGATCGAACCGAACGCCCCGGGAGCGCCGATGTTCGCCTCATTGACGTCGTGCGCGACGCGGGCCGCGACGTACTCGTGGTCGCCCACGGCGAGGGCGTCGTCGACGATGGCGCTCTGTAGCGCACGAGCTTCGGGATTGCTCGTCGCCGTCAACACGAACGCACCCTTGCCGTGGCGCACCGCGAACGAGAGCGTCTCGCGCAGCGAGTCGGCGCCCATGTACGGCGCCAGCGTCACGGCATCCGCCTCGAGGGGCGAACCGGTCTCGAGCCACGCGTGGGCGTACCCCTGCATGGTCGTGCCGATGTCGCCGCGCTTGGCGTCGGCGATGACGAGCAGGCCCGCCGCGCGGGCGGCGGCCATCACGTCCTCGAGGGCGGCGAACCCGCGGGAGCCGTATCGCTCGTAGAACGCCACCTGGGGCTTCACCACGCCGACGCGGCCGGCTGCCGCCTCGACCACTCGCAGGCCGAACTCGCGCACGCCGTCGGCCGTGGCATCCAGCCCCCACGCCGACAGCAGTGCGGCGTGGGGGTCGATGCCGACGCACAGGGCGCCGTGGGCGTCGAGCGCGGCGGAGAGCCGCTGACCGAACGTCTCGCTCACAGACGGCCTGCGCGATCGCCGGCGTACTCCTGCAGGCTGCGGACGGCGAAGCCGTCCTTCATCGCACCGAGCGCGCTGACGGCCGCGCCGAGCACGGCCATGGTGGTGAAGAGGGCCTTGTCGGCGGCGACCGCGGCCGCACGGATCTCGTATCCGTCGGCGCGCGCCGAACCGCCGCTGGGCGTGTTGACGATCATGTCGATCTGCCCCGCGTTGATGAGGTCGACCACGTTCTGCTGGCCCGACCCCTGCGTCTCGGAGTACTTCTCCACGACCTGGACCCGGATGCCGTTTCGCGCGAGGATCTCGGCCGTGCCCTCGGTGGCCATGAGCTCGAAGCCGAGCTCCTGCAGGCGGTGCGCGGGCAGGATCACGGCGCGCTTGTCGGCGTCGGCGACCGAGATGAACACGGTGCCCGAGGTCGGCATGCCGCCGTAGGCCGCCTCCTGCGACTTCGCGAACGCGGTCGGGAAGTCGCGGTCGATGCCCATGACCTCGCCGGTCGAGCGCATCTCGGGTCCGAGCACGCTGTCGACGGTGTGGCCGTCGGCGGTGCGGAACCGCTTGAAGGGCAGCACGGCCTCCTTCACGGCGACGGGCGCGTCGAGCGGCACTCGCGACCCGTCCTGCGCGGGCAGCAGACCCTCGGTGATCAGCTCGGCGATCGTGCTGCCGGCCATGATGCGGCTGGCGGCCTTGGCGAGCGGGATGCCGAGCGCCTTCGAGACGAACGGCACGGTGCGGCTGGCGCGGGGGTTCGCCTCGATGACGTAGAGCACGCCCGCCGAGATCGCGAACTGCACGTTCAATAGGCCGCGGACGCCGACGCCCTTCGCGATCGCCAGCGTCGCCTCGCGCACGCGGTCGACCTCGGTGCGACCGAGCGAGACCGGCGGGAGCGTGCACGACGAGTCGCCGGAGTGGATGCCGGCCTCCTCGAGGTGCTCCATGACGCCGCCGATGTAGAGGTCGGTGCCGTCGTACAGCGCGTCGACGTCGAGCTCGATCGCGTCGTCGAGGAAGCGGTCGACGAGCAGCGGGAGTCCGGGACCGATGATCGCCTGGTCGGCGACGCGCACGAAGTAGTCGCGCAGCGCCTCGGTCGAGTAGACGATCTCCATGCCGCGGCCGCCGAGCACGAAGCTCGGACGCACGAGCACGGGGTAGCCGATCTCCTCGGCCACGGTGACCGCGCCCTCGACGTCGATCGCGGTGCCGTTGCGGGGGGCGACGAGGCCGGCGTCGTCGAGCAGGCGCGAGAACAGCTCGCGCTCCTCGGCGAGGTCGATCGCCTCGGGGCTGGTTCCGAGGATGGTGTAACCGGCGGCCTCGATGCCCTTCGCCAGGCCCAGCGGCGTCTGACCGCCGAGCTGGCAGACGACGCCGAGGATGGTGCCCGACTGGCTCTCGGCGTGCAGCACCTCGAGCACGTCTTCGAGCGTCAGCGGCTCGAAGTACAGGCGGTCGGAGGTGTCGTAGTCGGTCGACACGGTCTCGGGGTTGCAGTTGACCATGACGGTCTCGTAGCCGGCATCCGACAGCGCGAACGAGGCGTGCACGCACGAGTAGTCGAACTCGACGCCCTGGCCGATGCGGTTGGGTCCGGAGCCGATGATGACGACCTTCGTGCGGTCGGAGGGGGTGACCTCGGTCTCGGCGTCGTACGAGGAGTAGTGGTACGGCGTCAGAGCCGGGAACTCCCCCGCGCAGGTGTCGACGGTCTTGTAGACCGGGCGCACGTCGAGCGCGTAACGCGCCTCGCGCACCTCGGCCTCGTCGAGGCCGCGGATCTCGGCGATCTGGGCATCGCTGAAACCGTGCTCCTTCGCGACGCGGAGGGTGTCGGCATCCAGGTCCTCAGCCGCGCCGATGAACGCGGCGACCTCGTTGATGAGCACCATCTGGTCGATGAACCACGGGTCGATCGCCGTCGCGTCGAACGCCTGCTCGGGCGTGGCGCCCTTGCGCAGAGCCTGCTGCAGCACGACGATGCGGCCGTCGGTCGGGGTCTTCGCGATCTCGAGCAGCTCGTCGACCGAGCGCGACTCCTCGCCCCAGTGAAAGCTGGAGCCGCGCTTCTCGAGCGAACGCAGCGCCTTCTGAAGGGCCGTGGTGTAGTTGCGGCCGATCGCCATCGCCTCGCCCACCGACTTCATGGTGGTGGTGAGCGTGGTGTCGGCGGCGGGGAACTTCTCGAAGTTGAACCGCGGCACCTTGACCACGACGTAGTCGAGCGTGGGCTCGAAGCTGGCCGGGGTCACCTTCGTGATGTCGTTGGGGATCTCGTCGAGGCGGTAGCCGATGGCCAGCTTCGCCGCGATCTTCGCGATCGGGAAGCCGGTGGCCTTCGACGCCAGCGCGCTCGAACGCGACACGCGGGGATTCATCTCGATGACGATGATGCGGCCCGTCTTCGGGTCGACGGCGAACTGGATGTTGCAGCCACCGGTGTCGACGCCGACGGCGCGGATGATGTCGATGCCGATGTCGCGCAGCCGCTGGTACTCGCGGTCGGTCAACGTGAGCGCGGGGGCGACGGTGATCGAGTCACCGGTGTGCACGCCGACGGGGTCGACGTTCTCGATCGAGCACACGACCACCGTGTTGTCGGCGGTGTCGCGCATGAGCTCGAGCTCGTATTCCTTCCACCCGAGGATCGACTCTTCGAGCAGCACCTCGTTGGTGGGCGAGTCGTGCAGGCCCGCGCCGCCGATGCGGCGCAGGTCGGCTTCGTCGTACGCGAAGCCCGAGCCGAGGCCCCCCATCGTGAACGAGGGGCGGACCACCAACGGGTAGCCGAGTTTCTCGGCACCGGCGAGGAGCTCGTCCATCGTGTGGCAGATGACGGATGCCGCGACGTCGGCGCCCGCCTCGATGACGAGCTCCTTGAAGATCTGGCGGTCCTCACCGCGGTTGATCGCGTCGAAGTCGGCGCCGATGAGCTCGACGTCGTACTTCTCGAGGATGCCGCGCTTGTGCAGCTGGATCGCCGCGTTCAGGGCCGTCTGCCCACCGAGGGTGGGGAGCACGGCATCCGGCTTCTCTTTGGCGATGATCGACTCGATCACCTCGGGGGTGATGGGCTCGATGTAGGTCGCGTCGGCGAAGTCGGGGTCGGTCATGATCGTCGCCGGGTTGGAGTTGACGAGGATGACGCGCACCCCCTCTTCACGCAGGACGCGGCACGCCTGGGTGCCGGAGTAGTCGAACTCGCAGGCCTGACCGATGACGATCGGGCCGGAGCCGATGACGAGGACGGAGTTGATGTCGTCGCGCTTAGGCATTGGTGTCTTCCTGGGTCGAGTCCTGAGCGTCGTTCGGGGCCTGAGCCGCAGCGTCCGGTCCCTGAGCCTGTCGAAGGGCGGTGCCCTGAGCCTGTCGAAGGGTCGCGAGAACCATCTCGCGGAAGCGGTCGAACAGGTAGTTGGCGTCGTGCGGGCCCGAGGCGGCCTCGGGGTGGTACTGCACGCTGAACGCGGGGATGTCGAGGGCGCGCAGACCCTCGACGACGTTGTCGTTGAGACCGATGTGGCTCACCTCGACGCGGCCGAAGCCGTTCGGGCTGTCGACGACCTCGTTCAGGGGGGCGTCGACGGCGAAGCCGTGGTTCTGCGAGGTGATCTCGACGCGGCCGGTGGTCTTGTCGAGCACCGGCTGGTTGATGCCGCGGTGGCCGAACGGCAGCTTGTACGTGCCGAAGCCGAGTGCGCGGCCCAGCAGCTGGTTGCCGAAGCAGATGCCGAAGAAGGGCAGCCCGTCGCCGAGCACGGCGCGCAGCAGTTCGACGTGCTGGTCGGATGCCGCGGGGTCGCCGGGGCCGTTGGAGTAGAAGGCCGCGACGGGCTCGATGGCGCGGATCTCGTCGATCGTCGCCGACTGCGGGAACACGTGCACGTCGAACCCGCGGGCGGCGAGGTTGTCGATCGTCGACTTCTTCACACCCAGGTCGAGCACGGCGAGGTTGCCGATGCGCTCGGCGGTGGCGGGGGTCACCTCGACCTCGGTGACCGAGACCTCGGCCGAGAGGTTGCGGCCCGCCATGCCCGGCGCTTCGCGCACGCGGCGCAGCTGCTCGTCGGCATCGAGATCGGCCGCCTCGCCCGAGAAGACGCCACCGCGCATGCTGCCCGAGGAGCGGATGCGGCGGGTCACCGCGCGGGTGTCGATGCCGGAGATGCCGACGATGCCGTCTTCGACGAGCGCGTCGTCGAGCGAGCGGTTGGCGCGCCAGTTCGACACCATGCGCGAGGGGTCGCGCACGACGTAGCCGGCGACCCAGATGCGGCGGGATTCGGGGTCTTCGTCGTTCACGCCGGTGTTGCCGATGTGCGGGGCGGTCTGCAGCACGATCTGGCCCGCGTACGAGGGGTCGGTGATCGTCTCCTGGTAGCCGGTCATGCCCGTGGCGAAGACGACCTCGCCGAGGGTCTCGCCGCGCGCGCCGTACGCGCGGCCGGTGTAACGGGTGCCGTCTTCGAGCACGAGGACGGCCGGGTCGCGCGTCAGGCGCGCGGAAGGGATCAGGGCGGTCATGCGTCGCTTCCTGTCGTGGTGATGAGGGGACGGATGGCGTCGGCGAGGGCTTTCGCCGAGGCATCCTGAGGACGGAGGTAGGTGTCGACGACCGTGTCGTCGTCGATGCGCCAGCTGACGCGCGTCAGGCCGCCCGGCTCGACCACGCGGTCGATGGCGACGGTGGCTTGGGCGGCATCCACCAGGCGGTCGCGGGTGAGCGCGATGCGGGGCTGGCCCGGAAGGTCGAGGGCGACGCCGGCCGTGGTGACGGTGACGTCGACGCGGGAGCGGAAGCCGAGGCCCTTGATGGCGAGACGCTCGAGCGGCTCGTCGTGACGGGTCGTGGCGACGTAGAGCCCCGGGAACACCGCCGTCTCGACAGCGTCCGCGGGCAGCTCCCCCACCGGGGCGGTGAAGCGCGCATCGCGCCGCGTTCGTCGCACCCACGCCCACGCGAGCAGGGCCAGCAGCACGACGGCCACACCGGCCATGACGAGCAGGGCGCCCTCGCGACTCACGCGAGCGCTCCGGGGGCGTCGAGCAGCGCGCCGTCGACGACGGTGGGGATGCCGGCGCGCACGGTCCAGCGGACCTCGCCGGGCAGCTCCCGCCCGAGGTACGGCGAGTTCTTGCTGCGGCCGCGCAGGTCGTCGAGGCCGAACGTGCGCGAGGGGCGCGGGTCGTACAGCGTGAAGCTCGCGGGCTGCCCCACGGCGACCGGCGTGCCATGGCCGTCGAGGCGACCGATGCGCGCCGGGGCCGCCGACATCACGCGGGCGACGTCCGTCCACTCCAGCAGGCCGGTGTCGACCATGGCGTGGTGGACGACGCGCAGGGCGCTCTCGAGGCCCACCATGCCGTTCGCCGCCGCGGCCCACTCGCAGGCCTTGGCCTCGGCGGGGTGCGGGGCGTGGTCGGTCGCGACGATGTCGATCGTGCCGTCGGCCAGGCCCTCGCGCACGGCCATCACGTCTTCTTCGCGGCGCAGCGGCGGGTTGACCTTGTAGCGGGCGTCGTAGTCGCGCACGAGCTCGTCGGTCAGCAGCAGGTGGTGCGGGGTCACCTCGGCGGTGACGTTCACCCCGCGCTTCTTGGCCCAGCGGATGATGTCGACCGAGCCGGCGGTGCTGAGGTGGCACACGTGCAGGCGCGAGCCCACGTGCTCGGCCAACAGCACGTCGCGGGCGATGATCGACTCTTCGGCGACGGCCGGCCAGCCGGTCAGGCCGAGCTCGGCCGACACGACGCCCTCGTTCATCTGCGCGCCCTCGGTGAGCCGCGGGTCTTGCGCGTGCTGGGCGATCACGCCGTCGAACGCCTTCACGTACTCCAGCGCCCGGCGCATGATCAGCGGGTCGAAGACGCAGAAGCCGTCGTCGCTGAACACGCGCACGCGGGCGCGGGAGTCGGCCATCGCGCCGAGTTCGGCGAGCCGCTCACCCTTCTGCCCGACCGTCACGGCCCCAATCGGCTGCACGTGCACGTACCCGGCGGCCTCGCCGAGCGCGAGCTCCTGCTCGACGACGCCGGCGGTGTCGGCGGTGGGCGAGGTGTTCGGCATCGCGAAGACGGTGGTGAAGCCGCCGGCCGCGGCGGCGCGGGACCCGGTGAGCACGGTCTCGGATGCCTCGAACCCGGGCTCGCGCAGGTGCACGTGCAGATCGACCAGTCCGGGCAGGGCGATGAGTCCGTCGGCGTCGACGACGGTGGCGCCCGTGTGCGACAGGCCGGTGCCGGTCTCGGCGATGACGCCGTCACGGACGAGGAGGTCGGTGGCATCCTGACCCTCGATGCGCGCGCCGCGCACCAGAAGCGTCTGGGGGGTGGCGTGGCTCATCGGAGGTCCTCTTTCTCGGTGTCGGGGCGCTCGCCCGCGAGCAGCAGGTAGAGCACGGCCATCCGCACGGAGACGCCGTTCGTGACCTGTTCGAGCACCGTCGAACGAGGCGAATCGGCGGCTTCGGCGGAAATCTCCAGACCTCGGTTCATCGGACCGGGGTGCAAGACAATGCTATCGGTCGGCAGGGCCTCCAGACGTCGCGCGTCGAGCCCGTAACGGCGCGAATACTCCCGTTCAGTCGGGAAATACGCCGCCGACATGCGCTCGAGCTGGATGCGGAGCATCATGAGCGCATCGGGGCCTGTGGAGATGGCGTGATCGAGGTCGTAGTCGACCTCGACCGGCCAGCCGCTGACATCCTGCGGAACGAGTGTCGGCGGGGCGACCAGCGTGACGTGGGCGCCGAGAGTGCGCAGCAACCACACGTTCGACCGTGCGACCCGGGAATGCAGCACGTCGCCGACGATGGTGACCCGGATGCCGTCGAGGTCGCGGCCGCGGCTGTGGTCGCCGAACAGGCGCTTGCGGATGGTGAACGCGTCGAGCAGCGCCTGCGTGGGGTGCTCGTGCGTGCCGTCGCCGGCGTTGACGACGCCCGCGCTGATCCAACCGGAGGTCGCGAGCGTGCGCGGGGCTCCGGACGCGCCGTGGCGGATGACGACGGCATCCGCCCCCATCGCCTGGAGCGTCTGCGCCGTGTCCTGCAGCGACTCGCCCTTGCTGACGCTGGAGCCCTTCGCCGAGAAGTTGATGACGTCGGCGCTCAGGCGCTTGGCTGCGGCCTCGAACGAGATGCGCGTGCGCGTGGAGTCCTCGAAGAAGAGGTTGACCACGGTCTTGCCGCGCAGCGTCGGGAGCTTCTTGACCTCGCGGCGCTGGGTGTCGGCCATGTCTTCGGCGACGTCGAGGATCGTCAGGGCCTCGTCGCGCGAGAGGTGCTGGGTGTCGAGAAGGTGCCTCATGACTCGATCGTCACCTCTTCGACGCCGTCGGTCTCGGCGAGGCGCACGTTCACGCGCTCGTCACGGGCGCTGGGGAGGTTCTTGCCCACGAAGTCGGGGCGGATCGGCAGCTGGCGGTGGCCGCGGTCGATCAGCGTCGCGAGGCGCACGGCGGCGGGACGCCCGATGTCTTGCAGGGCGTCGAGCGCGGCGCGGATGCTGCGGCCCGAGAACAACACGTCGTCGACCAGCACGACGGTCTTGCCGTCGATGCCGCCGGCGGGGATCTCGGTCTTGCGCGGTGCCCGCGTGGGGTTGCGGTGCAGGTCGTCGCGGTACATCGTCACGTCGAGCGCGCCGACCGGGACTTGTGCGCCGCCGAACTCGCCGATCATCGAGGCGATGCGTTCGGCGAGAGTGACCCCGCGGGTCGGGATGCCGAGGAGGACGAGTCCCTCCGGTCCCTTATTGGACTCCAGGATCTCGTGCGAGATGCGCGTCAAAGCGCGGGCGATATCGGCATCGTGCATGACGGTGCGCGTACTCATCCGCTGCTCCCTTCTCCGCCTCACGGGACGGGGTTAAAGGTTGCTGTGGTTCGAAAGCAATCTTAGCGGGTGCGCCGGGCGGATGCCGGGTGGTGCGGCGCGGCGTGTGTGGCGTGCGTCGGGGCCGAGGTGCGTGACGGCGTCGGGGTCGTGGCATCCGGGGGACTCGCAGTGTGCGCATAAACGCGATCGGCGCGCATGAACGCGATCTCCCCGCGTTTATGTGCGCCAATCGTATTTATACGTGGTGCGGCGCCGACGGGCGCTCGTCGGGATGCTCTGGCCTCGATCGTGTGACGGCGTCGAGGTCGTGGCATCCGGGGCACCTGTGATGTGCGCATAAACGCGATCGACGCGCGGAAACGCGATCTCCCCCCGTTTATGCGCGTGAATCGCGTTTATGCGTGGATGCCGGGCCGTGCGGCGCCGGTCGCTCGCCGGGGAGCCGTGGCCTCTCGGGGTCGGCGGGCCAGGCCACGGGCCAGGCCACGGGCCAGGAACACACCGGCGGCAACCTCCCAGCCGACGAGCGGCGCGAGCTCGGGGGCGCCGAAGAAGACGGGGATGAGTCGAATGAGCGGCGCTACCTCGGGGGCGCCGAAGAAGACGGGGATGCGTCCGATGAGCGCCGCGACGATCGCGGCCACGCCGCCTCACGTGTGATGTGCGACATGGGTGCTCCCTCGGGAGCGAGGGGGCACCGTCGCAGCCCGTGCGGCGCGCGACGAACGGGCGTGACGGGGGCCTCTCCATCGGGGCGGGCGCGCGCGATGGTGACCAGCGGAGGGCTCGGGGCGACGGGAGGGCCGCCACGCGGCATCCGTCCTCCGCTCGTCCCTCGTCCTCCGGCGGTCACCGGCGCGGACGACGGGCGAGCGGATGCCGTGGGCTCAGCCCGCGGCGACCTCGGCGGTGGCACGCTCGGCGGCGGCGCGCTCCCCGCTGGGCGTCGAGCGGATCGGGTGACCGGTGGTCGTCAGGCAGCGGCCCGAGGCGAGGTCCCACTTCCAGTCGTGCAGCGAGCAGGTGAGCACGCCGTTCTCGATCTTGCCGGTCTTCGTCAGGTCGGCGCGCAGGTGCGGGCAGCGGCGCTGCACGGTCCAGCCGTCGATCTCGGCGTCCTCGGTCTGATCCGACTGCTCGGCGTACCAGTTCTCGACGTACTCGATGCGGTCGCGCGAGAGGCACTTGAGGAACGTGGTGAGGAACTCGTTGAACTTGCCCGAGCGGCCCACCTCGAACTGCATCGACAGGAAGATCGAGTTCGACCAGTCGATCTCGTGGTCGCGGATGTTCGTCGACACGAGGTCGGCGGGAATCGTGTACCAGTAGATGCACTCCTCGCCGGCGTATTCGCGCACCTTCGCCTTGGGGAAGTCGACGACGAGGTCGAGCTCGCCGATGCGGAAACGCACCGCTCCCCCGACGCCGTTGCGGATGGTGCGGGCGCGACGCAGAAGCGGCTCCCACCACTCCTTGATCGCCGCCAGCATCTCCGCCGGCGGCAGGATCTCGGCGCGCGAGGCCTCCTCGGCCTGGATCTCGCCCTGGCGGCTGTCGCGCTGCTCGGCGAGGTAGTTCCACTTGTCGCCGAACACGCGCTCGATCTCGTCGTCGGTGTAGAGCGTCTGCGTGACGGTGACGTCGGGCCCCTGCACCTCGACCTCCGTGCCGGGCAGGAACAGGTAGCCCTTCTGGTCGGGGCGCTGCTGCTTCATGTGGGCGAGGAACTCGCGCTGATCGGTGAAGATCGAGTCGTTCTCGAGGCCCGTGCCGTTGTAGCGGAACAGCGCCTCGCGCAGGAACATCGGCGGGCCCGCCATGGGGAAGACGTGCTCGGCATCCACTTTCTCGATGTAGTACATCGCGCGCTTGTTCTGCGCGTCGCGCTTGAGCTGCGCGAAGTTCTGCTTCGCATCCTGCGGCAGGTCGTAGACCATGGGCCACCAGATGGCGCCCGAGACCTGGGTGAAGTACGCGTCGGGCTTGCCGAAGTCGAAGAGCTTCTCCAGATCCAGGGGGTGCGAGTCGTTCTGGTTGAGGATGGATGCCGTGCCGTCGTCGACCGAGAGCGACGAGTCGCCGATGGGGCCGTCGGAGGGGGCGCGCAGCGGCGTCACCATGAGTTTCAGGTCGCCGAACTGCAGCGGTACACCGGCCTCGGTGCGGACGAGGTTCGTGTAGCCGAGGGCGATCAGGTCTTGCTCGAGGTCGTCGGTGGGGTACTCGGGCAGGAGCACCTGGATGTCTTTCGACACGTAGCGCTCGAGCAGTGCCGGGTCGAAGTGGTCGCGGTGGCGGTGCGAGATGTAGAGGAAGTCCGCCTGGCCGAAGCGCTCCCAGTCGAGGGCGCGGTTGTCGGGGAACGGGAACCACGAGCCGAAGAAGCTCGGACCGATGACGGGGTCGCAGAGGATGCTGCCGCCCGCCGTCTCGATGAACATGCCTGCGTGGCCGAGGCCGGTGACTTTCATGTCGCTCCTGTGTCGTGGACGGAACCTGTCGAGTCTACGCGGGGGTGCCTGGGTGGGCGGTGGGCGCGGTGCGGGAATCGTACGATGACGAGATGGCGGGTGCGCTCGTGCTCCTCGCGGTGGCGACCGCGCTCGTGGTCGCGGCGATCGTCGTACGGGTGCGCTCATTGCGTCTGCCGCATTCGCTGGTGGTGGAGTACGCGCCGCGCCCGCGAGCCACCGTCGTCGACGACGCCATCCTCGCGGGACAGGAGCGTCGCGCGGTCGCGGCCGGTCTCGTCGACCTCGTCGTGCGCGGTCGCGTCCACCTGCTGACCGAGAACGGCGTCTCACGCAAGAGCATGGCGGTGCAGGTCATCGCCCCCGAGACTCTGACCGACGACGAACGTCGTCTGCTCGAGGTGGTGTGCGGCCCGGAGACACCCAGCGGGTACTCCCGCCGGTTGTCTCGCGACCGACGCCGGATCGCGCGAGGCGTCCGTGCGTTCGTCGCCCAGCGCGGACGCCGCCTCCAGCGCGAGGGCCTCCTGAGGGGATGGCATCCCGGTCGGTCGGTGATCCGATGGAGCAGCGCGCTCCTCGTCCTCGGGGTCGGGTTCTTCCTGTCGACGGCACCCGCACCCGCCGCCTTCGGGGTCGGTGTCGCAGCGCTGGCCCTGGCGCTCGTCGCGCTCGCCGTCGTTCCGCGGGGTCTCGCGCGTCGCTTCACACCCGCGGCGACGCCCCGGCGAGAGCACCTTGACGGCATCCGTCAGTACCTGACGCTCGCCGAGGCCGATCGACTGCGGGTCTTGCAGTCGCCCGCGGGATCACGCCAGCAGGCGGGTGACGCCGTGGAACGGTTCGCGGTGAACGAGCGCCTGCTTCCGTACGCGGTCATGTTCGGCCTGACCCCGGAGTGGCTCACCACCCTGAAGATCGGCTACGACGAGCTGGGCCAGACGTCTCCGCACACGCTGGCCGAGGTCGGCGACGGGTTCCTTCAGGTGATGGATATCGAGGCGACGGTGAAGGGCGTGGTCAACATCGTGTTCGCGACGGACCATGCTCTGGATGCCGCGGGGGCGGTGCTCGACGGCCTGTTCTGACCGCGCGAGGCCCTCGACGTCACGGCCGACCACGCTCTGGATCCCGCGGGGGCGGTGCTCGACGGCCTGTTCTGACCGCGCGAGGCCCTCGACGTCACGGCCCCAGCAACGCCCGGATGTCGGCGGCATCGAGAGCAGCCGCGAAGGCGTCGTCGTCGTCGATCACCGCACCGAACAGGGCCGCCTTGCGACGCTGCAGCGCGAGCACCTTCTCTTCGATCGTGCCCGCGGCGATGAGCCGGTAGACGAACACGCTCTTGTCCTGGCCGATCCGGTGGGCGCGATCGACGGCCTGGGCCTCGGCGGCGGGGTTCCACCACGGGTCGAGCAGGAACACGTACTCCGCCTCGGTGAGAGTCAGACCGAACCCTCCGGCCTTCAAGCTGATCAGGAACACGGGCGCGTCACCCTCGCGGAACCCCGCGATCACCTCGCCACGCCGCGCCGTGCTGCCGTCGAGGTGCGCGTACGCCAGGCCCGCGGCATCCAGTCGTTCGGCCGCCATGTCGAGGAAAGAGGTGAACTGGCTGAACACCAGCGCGCGGTGCCCCTCGGCAGCGACCTCGACGAGCCGGTCGAGCAGCACGTCGAGCTTGGCGGAGCCGAGGTGCGCGTCACGCTCGTCGACGAGGCCGGGCGCGAGCGCCAGCATGCGCAGCAGCGTGAGGGAGCGGAACACGATGAAGCGCTGCCGGTCGAGATCGTCGAGCAGGCCGAGCACCTTCTGCCGCTCGCGCTGCAGCACCCGGTCGTATACCGCTTGGTGCGCGGGGCGCAGGGGTACCGCGATCTCCTGCTCCTGTTTCGCGGGGAGATCGGATGCCACGACGTCTTTCGTGCGGCGCAACAGGAACGGCCGCACCCGACGACGCAGCTTCTCGAGCGTCTTGTCGCGGTGCGCACCGGTCGCGGCGGCTGACAGCGCGGTGGGGGCGTCGGTGGGCAGTCGTTCGATCGCGCGGGTGTAGTCCTCGCGGAACTGCCGTATCGAGGGGAACAGCCCCGGCGCGGTCAGCGCGAGCAAAGCCCACAGGTCGTCGAGGCCGTTCTCGATCGGCGTGCCGGTGGCGGCGAAGACCGCGTCGGTGCGCAGCGCCGCGATGGCGCGGTGGATGCGCGTGGCGGGGTTCTTCACGAACTGCGCCTCATCGAGCACCACGCCGCACCAGTGCGGCGCGGCGAACTCGTCGGCATCCGTTCGCACGACCCCGTACGGCGCGACGATGAGATCGACGTCCTCGGCGATCTGGGCGATCGGGCTGTCTCGCCGCTTGGACGTGGCGTCGACGACGGCGACCCTCAGGTCGGGAGCGAAGCGTGCGGCCTCTGCGCGCCAGGTCGGCAGCACCGATGTGGGGGCGACCACGAGCCACGGCCGCGCATCGCCCCGCGACCGTGTGTGCGCGATGAGCGCGAGCAGCTGCAGCGTCTTACCGAGCCCCATGTCATCGGCCAGGATGCCGCCGAGCCGGTGAGCGTGCAGAAGCGCCAGCCACGACAGGCCCTCGCGCTGATAGGGACGCAGGTCGGCGAGGAAACCGGGCGGCGACGCCACCTCGGGCACGTCGGCGACGTCGCGCAGAGCCTTGGCGAGCCGGCGCCATTCCACCGCCGCGTCGGACTGATCGGCGAGGTCTTCGAACTCCGCCCAGAGCGCGAGATGCGTGCGCGGCACGCGCGGACCTGTCTCCCACTCGTCGAGCGCGGCTGCCTCCTCGAGCAGCTCGCGCAACCGCTGCAGCGCCGGGTGCGCGAGCGAGAACCACGCCCCGTCGGACAGCTTGATGCGCGTGCGCCCGCGCGACAGCGCCGTGAACAGGACGCCGAACGGGATGAGTCGGCCGTCGATCGTCACGGCGATGCCGAGGTCGAGCCAATCGCGGTCGGGCGACTCCACCGTCGTGAGGCGCAGCGACGGGTCACCGCGCAGCTCGCGGAACGTCGGCCGGGTGCCGCGCATGCGCACCCGCACCTCGTCGAGCACGTCGATCGCGGGCAGCACGTGCGCGCTGAACACCACGGCATCCACATCGCGCAGGTGCGCCCGCGGCTCGACCGGCAGATCGGATGCCGCACGCCACGCCATCTCGAAACGTTCGCCGATCTGCGCCTCGGCGCGGTCGTCGCGATCGGGGTGCTCCCCGTCGTCGTCCCAGGCGGCGCGGTGTCCCCCGGGGTACACCCAATCGAGGCGGTACTGCACTTCGTCACCGTCGAGGTAGGACACCTCGACCGTGAGGGTCGGTCGGGCCGGCGGCGGCGGCGGAACGCCCGCACCCACCGAGAGCGGCACACGACGCGCCAACCGCGGGTAGACCTGCGCGACGAAGTCCGCCGCCTCGCCCGCCGGAACCTCGACGACCCGGCCGCCCAGCAGCACGGGCAGCGGCGCGGGCAGGTCGACGGCGGCGAGCACGAGCGGCACCGGATCTCGATCGAGCTCGAACGCGAACAGCCCCGACGTGCCGATGGCGCGCACTCGGGCGGCATCCACCCGGTGCCCGTCGATCTCGATGTCGGCCGAGACGCGCAGTGATCCCCCGCCGACCGCGTCGACGGCGACCCGGGCGACCGCCGCGCTGCCCAGGCGCACGTGCTGCTGCGCGTGCATCGACACGATGGGGATGCCGAGATCCGCCGCCGCGGCCAGATGCGGCCACAGCAGGGGCGAGTCCACGGTGTCGAGGGCGACGGTGTCACCCGAGGCGGCGAACGGCCCGGCGGTGCGCAGGGCCTGGGAAAGCGCGTGCAGCTCGGCGAACCAGCGCACATGCGCCGGATCGAAGCGGCCGGAGGATCGACGGACGACATCCCACGTGGCATCCGCTCGGATCCAGCCGTCGCGCGCGCCTCGCACGAGGGGACGCGCGACCAGCTGCAGGTCGTCGCTGCGTGCGGCGAGCATGCGGGGTGTGACGGGCGCCACGGCGCGAGCCTCCCACCGGGCCGGGTCGTATGCCTCGCGCTGGCGCAGCTCGATGCCGAGGGCGAGGGGCTCGAACGCCACCGGCGCGCCCGCGGGGAGGAGGTCACGCCACGAAGTCACCACAGCATCCTGTCGCAGACCTCCGACATCCGGCCGGGCGCCCGATCGCCCGGCCGCGGAACCCCTCGTCGATGAACGGCATCGGCGCGCAGAAACGCGTGGGCGGCGCGTTTGCGCCCGCGCATCGCGTTTATGAGTGCCGGCAGCGCGTCGCTGCGGGCCGGAACCGCAGCTCCCGGCGCCGCCGTCTCCGCGTCGGCCCCCGCACCTCGCGGTCCCCGCAAACGCCGCGACGCGGCCGCCGGCCAAGAGCCGAGGCCGCGTCGCAGCGAAGGTGCAGCGCTCAGGACGAGCGAGCGATCCGCGCCAGCACGCCGTGCACGAACGAGCCGGAGTCGTCGGTCGAGAACTCCTTCGCGAGCTCCACCGCCTCGTCGATGGCGACGGCCGTCGGGACCTCGTCGTTGTAGAGGATCTCCCACGTGCCGATGCGCAGCAGGGCACGGTCGACGGCGGGCATGCGCTGCAGCGACCAGTCCTTGGCGAACGTGGTGATCTGCTCGTCGATCGCGTCACGGTTATCGATGACACCGTCGACGATGTCGCGGGCGTACAGCCACGACGCCTGGCGGTCGGGCTCGGATGCCGCGCGCTTGGCCTCGGTGGCCAGCATGATCGCGAGCTCCTCGCCGCGCACGTCGGCCTGGAAGAGGATGTCGAGGGCGCGCTTGCGCGCCTTGGTGCGGGCGGACAACGTCAGCTGATGCGGCCGAGGTACTCGCCGGTGCGAGTGTCGACCTTGATCTTCGTGCCGGTCTCGAGGAACAGCGGAACCTGCATCTCGTAGCCGGTCTCGACCGTGGCGGGCTTGGTGCCGGCCGACGAGCGGTCGCCCTGCAGGCCCGGCTCGGTGTAGGTGACCTCGAGCACGACCGACGGCGGCATCTCGACGTAGAGCGGGTTGCCGTTGTTGAGCGCGATCTGCACCTGCTGGTTCTCGAGCAGGAAGTTGGCGGCGTCGCCGACGGTGGCGGCGCCCACGGTGATCTGGTCGTAGTCGGCGACGTCCATGAAGACGAAGCCCTCGCCGTCGTTGTAGAGGTAGGTGAAGTCGCGGCGGTCGACGTTCTCGATGTCAACCTTGGCGCCGGCGTTGAACGTGCGGTCGACGACCTTGCCGCTCATGACGTTCTTGAGCTTGGTGCGCACGAACGCGCCGCCCTTGCCGGGCTTGACGTGCTGGAACTCCACGACGCTCCAGAGCTGACCGTCGATGCTGAGGACGACGCCGTTCTTGATGTCTGCGGTGGATGCCATGAGTGCCCGTGTTCCGTTTCGTGTGAGGAGAGGCGGCGCTCCGGCGCACACCCAGCGACCGAGTCTACGCGATGCCTCCCTCGGACGCGGTCGACCGTGTGGACACCGCGCCGCGCCAGGGCCCCGCGACCTTGAGCGCGCCCCGCGATCACCTCGACTACCGGCCGCTCACCCGTCGGCACGCCCCGCGATCACCTCGACGAGCAGGTCGACCGCCCGCGCGTAGCCCTGCACGCCCTCGCCCACGACGTGCACCGCGGCGACGTCTTCGATGTACGAGAAGTGCCGGAACTCCTCCCGCTCCTTGATGTTCGAGATGTGCACCTCGGCGACGGGAAGGGCGACGGATGCCAGGGCGTCGCGCAACGCGACCGAGGTGTGCGTGAGCCCTCCGGCGTTGATGACGATTCCCGCGCAGTCCAGCCGCGCGGCGTGGATGGCGTCGATCAGCACGCCCTCATGGTTGCTCTGCAGCGCGCGCACCTCGAACCCGTGCGCGGCGGCGGCTGCGGTCGTCACGCGCTCGACGTCGGCGAGGGTGTCGGAGCCGTAGATCTCGGGCTGGCGGGTGCCGAGCAGGTTGAGGTTCGGACCGTTGACGAGCAGCAGGCGGCGGGGCGTGGTCATTCCCGGCACGTTATCAGCGCCGTCCCTGCGCGGTGAGGCGCACGGGTGCGGTGCCCGCGCCGTACCCCGCGTACGCGTCGACGCGCTGCACGAATTCGAAGAACACCTCACCGATCGTGCGCGTGTAGAAGTGGAGGTAGGCGCCCGCGGCATCCTGGTCGTACCCGAGGTGCAGGTCGCGGAGCTCGTCGACCTCGGCGTCGGTGAGCTCGAAGCGGGCGGCGATGTCGTCGTAGTAGTTGCCGGGCATCTCCAGCGGAGCGAAGCCGCGGTCGCGGGCGGTGCGGGCGACCTCGCGCACGTCGTCGCACGAGAAGGCGACGTGCTGCGGAAGGGCTGCGCCGGCCCGCTCGGAGGCGAGGATCGGCGGGGCGACGTTCAGCGGCAGCCGAACGGTCCCTCCCGGCGCGACGAGCACGCGGCTGGCGACGAGACCTCGCGGGCCGGGCACCTCCGTGCTGCTGTCGACGCGCAGGGCGAAGCCCGCTGTGTAGAACAGGGTCGCCTCTTCGATGGCATCCCAGGGCTGACTCAGACTGACGTGGTCGACGCCGGTGACGGCGCTCTCGCGGAGCGGCTCGCCGTGTTCGAACTCGGCGACCCAGGCCGGATCACCCTCGTCGGCCGCCTGGGCCCAGTACACCTCGGTGCCATCGGGCGCCACCGCGCCGTCGAGGCGCTCCTCGGTCGCGTACGTGCGCCGGTAGGCCCGCGGTACGCGCAGCTCGCCCATGCGCAGATCGACCGCTTCGGCGTCGTCGACCTCGAGGCCGATGGCCGCCAGCCGCGGCTCCCACCCGCGCGCGTGCTGCTCGTTCAGGATGACGCGCGCATCCCCCGCCGTCCACAGCGTCACGGGCTTGGTGCGGTGGCGTCCGCGCGAGGTGAAGCCGAGCTGGCCGAGCAGTTCCTCGATCGTCGAGGTGTCCTCGGCTTTGACCTCGACGAAGTCGACGCCGGAGGGGGCGGCGGAGTCGGGGAGCATCTCGAAGCCGTCGGGCGAGGCCGGCAGCGCACGTGAGACCGCGTCCTCGAGCCACCGCAGCGACCGGCGGGCGTGCCGGGCCGTACGACGGGCGTCGGTCTGGCGGAAGGTGTCGTTGAACACCTCGAGCGACCACGGGCCCGCGTATCCGGCATCCACGATCCGTGCCGTGAAGTCGGCGAGGTCGAAGTCGCCCTCGCCCGGGAAGAGGCGGTGGTGCCGGCTCCACGACAGGACGTCCATGCTCAGGCGCGGGGCGTCGGCGAGCTGCACGAAGAAGATCTTCTCGCCCGGGATGCCGCTGATGGCGGCCGGGTCGTGGCCGCGCGACAGGATGTGGAACGAGTCGAGGCACACCCCGACGGCGGGGTGGTCGGCGAGCTCGACGATGCGCCACGCGCGGCGGTAGTCGTCGACGAAGCGGCCCCACGCGAGGGCCTCGAAGGCGATGCGGATGCCATACCCCTCGGCGAGGTCGCCGAGGCGCCGCAACTGGTCGGCGGACACGGCGTCGTCGTCGATGGTGGCGGTCGCCACGTTGCTGCAGCACAGCACCAGGTCGATGCCGAGACGCCGCATGAGGCGGAACTTGGCGTCGGCGCGACGCAGGACCGCGGCGAACGTCTCCTCGTCGACGCCTTCGACGTCGCGCATCGGCTGGTAGAGGTCGAGACCGAGGCCCAGGCGCGCGGCGAGCGCGGCGATCTCCTCGGGGCTCTCGGGGGCGGCGAGCAGGTCGGGCTCGAAGATCTCGACGCCGTCGAAGCCGGCCTCCGCGCACGCGTGCAGCTTGTCGGCCAGGGTGCCGCTGATACAGACGGTCGCCATCGAGGTCCTCATGGGCGCCGAATGTACCATCTGGTACAAAGTGGGTCCACTAGTCTGACCGAATGGCCGAGGCACGCAGAGACGCCGAACGGACTCGGTCGGAACTCCTCGCCGTCGCCACCGAGGTCTTCGCCGAGGACGGGTTCTCGGGTGCCCGGGTGGATGAGATCGCCGCGCGCACCCGCACGACGAAGCGGATGATCTACTACTACTTCGGCGGCAAAGAGGGCCTCTACCGGGCCGTGCTCGAGGAGGCCTACCGCGGCATCCGCGAGGCCGAGCGCTCGATCGACGTCGATCACGCCGACCCGGTGGATGCCATCCGCGCCCTCGCCGAACTGACCTTCGACCACCACGTCGGCCACGACGCCTTCATCCGCCTCGTCGCGATCGAGAACATCCACCGCGGCGAGTTCATCCGCCAGATCGAGGGCCTGCGCACGCTGTCACAGCCGGCGAAGAGTCTGCTCGACGAGATCCTCGAACGCGGTCGCGCCGCCGGCGTGTTCCGTTCCGACGTCGATGCAATCGACGTGCACCTCGTCATCAGCTCGTACTGCGTCTTCCAGGTGGCCAACCAGTACACCTTCGGTCACCTCTTCGATGTCGACCTGTCCTCCCCCGACCGTCGCGCCCACCTCCGCGGCGTGATCGGCGATGTCGTGGTCGGCTGGCTGACGGCTCCGGCGGCCTGACCACCGGCACGTGAAGGCGCTGCCCCGTCGACCGACCCACCGCCCCCGCGATGCACGACTCCTGCTGTTGGGGATCGTGCGGGGTCACGGCTGACTCGGAGCCCCCTTCTGCAGGAGTTGTGCACCGCTCGGCGCCGCGCGCGCTCCCCGGCCTCACCGTGCGCGCTCCCCGGCCTCGCCGTCGCCGGCGGGTTTGCTGCTCATCGGCCGGTGGTGTTCGTAGCTGCACATCTCATAAGTTCCCCGCCCCCGAAGCTTCAGGGCTCGCGCAATGCCCCGATATGCCGGAGTTGTGCATCGCCGACGCGGGCGCATGGGCAACGCCGCCCTCGGACCTCTGTCGAAGGGGATCCCGACGCATCGTTGACACCACGCCCTCGCCGTGGTTTCCTCTGAACGTACCGGTTAGTACATAACCGGCTCGCGGAAACGAAGGAGTACCGTGATCGACGCGCACCCGTACCTCGTCGGCCTCATCGGCACGGGGGTCCTCCCCTCGCTCACGCCGCCGATGCACATGGCCGAAGCACGGGCCCTCGGGCTGACGTACGTCTACCGCCCGCTCGACCTGACCGCCCTCGGCATCGACCCCGATCGCATCGGCGAGGTGCTCGCGTGGGCCGAGCGTCTCGGCTACGACGCCGTCAACGTCACCCACCCCTGCAAGCAGAGCGTGCTCGCCCACCTCGACCGCATCGATCCGGTCGCCGCCGCCCTCGGCGCTGTCAACACGGTGCTCTTCACCCCCGCCGGTCGCGTGGGCTACAACACCGACACCACGGGCTTCGCCGCCGCGTTCACCGACGGGCTTCCGGATGCCGAGACCCGCCACGTCGTCCAGCTCGGCGCCGGCGGGGCGGGTTCCGCCGTGGCCGACGCGCTGCTCCGACTCGGTACCGCGCGTCTCAGCATCGTCGATCTCGACCCCGCGCGAGCCGGAGCGCTGGCAGCCGATCTGGCCGCCCGGCATCCCCTCGCCGCCGTCGACACCGCGGCACCTCCGCAGCTCGCCGAGATCCTGGCCGACGCGGACGGTCTCGTGCACTGCACGCCCGTCGGCATGGCCGAGCACCCGGGGCTCCCCCTCGACGCCGCGCTGCTGCGCCCCGACCTGTGGGTCGCCGACATCGTGTATCGGCCGCTCGACACCGAACTCCTCGTCACCGCGCGCGAGCGCGGCTGCCGCACCCTCAGCGGCGGGCGCATGGCGGTCCACCAGGCCGTCGACGCGTTCGCCCTCATCACCGGGACGCGACCCGATCCCGACCGCATGACCGCCCACTTCCTCGATCTCGTCGCCGCCGACAGCCCCGTCGATCCGGCCCTCGCCCGCTAAGGAGCCCTTGCCCATGACCACCACCGCAACGACGCGGAAGACCCCCGTGAAGGCGGCCACCGCCAGCTTCATGGGCAGCGCCGTGGAGTACTACGACTTCTTCCTCTTCGGCTCCGCCGCCGCCCTCATCTTCCCGACCGTGTTCTTCCCCTCGGGCGACCAGGCGGCTCTGGTGATGTCGTTCGCGACCTTCGGGTTCGCCTACATCGCGCGTCCGTTCGGCGCGATCATCCTCGGTCACTTCGGCGACCGCATCGGCCGCCAGAAGGTGCTGATGTTCACGCTGCTCCTGATGGGCCTGTCGACCTTCATCATCGGCTGCCTCCCCGGCTTCGCGCAGATCGGGTGGTTCGCCCCCGCACTGCTCGTGCTGTGCCGCCTCGCGCAGGGCCTGTCGGCCGCCGGTGAGCAGGCCGGGGCGTCGTCGCTGACGCTCGAGCACGCGCCCGACGGCCGCCGTTCGTTCTTCACCTCGTGGACCCTGACCGGCACCCAGGGCGGGCAGATCCTCGCGGCGCTCGTCTTCATCCCCGTCGTCGCCCTCCCCGACGACATCAAGTTCTCGTGGGGCTGGCGCGTGCCGTTCTGGTTGAGCGCGGTGGTCGTGGTGGTGGCGTTCTTCATCCGCCGGAGCCTGCACGAGACGCCGGAGTTCGAGCAGGCGAAGGCGACGGGACAGATCGCCCGGATGCCGCTCGTCCCGCTGCTGAAGAACCACTGGCGCGATGTGCTCCGCGTGATCTTCTGCGCCTTCATCGCCGCGGTCTCGACCGTGTTCGGCACCCTCGCGATCGCGTACGGCAAAGAGGTCGGCCTCGCCGCTAGCGTGACGCTCTGGCTCGTCGTCGTCGCCAATGTCGTGGCGTTGTTCACGCAGCCGCTGTTCGGCAAGCTCGCCGACCGGGTCGGCCGCAAGCCCGTCTTCATCTACGGCGCCCTGTCGTCGGCGGCGTTCATGCCGTTCTACATGCTGTCGATGGGCGCCGGGAACGACCTGCTCACCTTCGGTCTCGCGATCTTGACGTTCTCCTGCGGATACGCCGCGGCCAACGCCGTGTGGCCGTCGTTCTACGGCGAGATGTTCAGTACCCGCGTCCGTTTCTCGGGCATGGCCATCGGCACGCAGCTCGGCTTCCTCATGGCCGGGTTCGCGCCCAGCATCGTCGCGGCCCTCGGTGGCGGCGGCGCGGGGGGCTGGGTCGTCATCAGCCTCTTCACCGCCGCGATCGCGATCATCGCGTCGGTCAGCGCCCTCACCGCGCGCGAGACGAAGGACGTCCCGACTGACCGGCTCGGCCTCGTCGCCGAGCGTCGCGAGAGCGTCTCGGTCTGATCCGGTACGCGGAACGGCCCCGCCTTGCATCAAGGCGGGGCCGTTCCGCGTATGAGTGGGGGGCGTTGCGCCTCTCGCGACCGCGGCGCCACCCGCCGTCCCCGGGGCGAATACGTCGAGATCCGGGCGCTTCGGTTAGGGAACCGGGGACCGGATGACGCGGCATCCGGTGCCCGGAGCGCCGATTGCTGTCACAACGTCGCAGATCTTCCCGACGTCCCGGCCGATCCTGCGAGGTTCGCGCTGCCGTGCGAGGCCGCCGAGGCTACGCCCCGACCTCCTGGTACGCCGCGAACAGCAGCGACTCATCGGGCGCCTGCAGCACCGTCGGACGTGCCAGGTCGTCGAGCACGATGAACCGCAGCATCGCGCCGCGGCTCTTCTTGTCGCGCTGCATCGTGGCCTTGAGCGTCTGGAACGCCCCCGCCCGGTAGGTCGTCGGCAGCCCGAGCGACTCGAGGATCGTGCGGTGACGCTGAGCCACGTCATCCGACAGCCGTCCGGCGAGGCGCGACAGCTCGGCGGCGAACACCATACCCACCGAGATCGCGGCACCGTGACGCCAGCGGTAGCGCTCGGCGTGCTCGATCGCGTGGCCGAGGGTGTGTCCGTAGTTGAGCACCTCGCGAAGCCCCGCCTCGCGCAGGTCTTCGCCGACCACACGCGCCTTCATGTCGATGGCGAGTTCGACGCAGCGCCGGAACGCATCACCGCGCGGGTCGACGATCCCGGTGGGGTCGGCCTCGATGAGATCGAGGATTTCCGGATGCCAGATGAACCCGGCCTTGACCACCTCGGCGAAGCCGGCGGTCGCCTCGTTCTTCGACAGCGTGTCGAGCAGGTCGAGGTCGCACACCACCACGATCGGGGGCCAGAAGGCGCCCACGAGGTTCTTCCCCTCGGCGGTGTTGATGCCGGTCTTCCCTCCCACCGCGGCATCCACCATGCCGAGCACGGTCGTCGGCACCTGCACGAGGGCGACGCCGCGCAGCCAGGTCGCCGCCACGAAACCGGCGAGGTCGGTGACCGCTCCCCCGCCGAAGCCGATGACGACGTCGGTGCGGGTGAAGTCGGCCTGCCCCATCACCTGCCAGCAGAACGCCGCCACCTCGACGCGCTTACCGGCCTCGGCATCGGGGATCTCGGCGAGCAGCACCTGGCGATCGCCCATGAGCTGGGCGCGCAGGGCCTCGGCCTGCTTCGCGAGGGTCGGCGGGTGCACCACCAGCACCTTCTGCGCCGCCGCCGGCAGCTTCTCGCCGAGCGAGGCCAGCAGGCCGCGACCGATCGTGATGTCGTAGCCGGAGTCACCGGCGACGCTGATGGTGGTGGTGTCGGTCATGCCGTCTCTCCGGCCGGCACACGGCGTGCCCAGGCCACGATGTCGTCGACGACGCGCACGAGCGGTCCCGACGAGGTGTCGAAGGTGATGTCGGCGGTCCGCTCGTAGACCGACCGGCGTTCGTCGTAGATGCGCTGCCAGCGGGCGACGGGGTCCTCCCCGCCCAGCAGCGGACGCTCGTCACCGTGGATACGGGATGCCACGACGTGCGGCGCCACCGTGAGCAGCACCACGCGGTGCGCGGTGAGGCGCTCGCGGGTCACGGGGTCGAGCACGGCCCCGCCGCCGAGTGCGACGACGCCGCCGCGGGCGAGCGCCTCGGCGACCGCGTCACGTTCGAGGGCGCGGAAGTGCGGCTCGCCGTGGGCGACGAAGAGCGCCGGGATGGGCCCGTGATCGCGCACGACCAGCTTGTCGGTGTCGGTGAACGGCGTGCCGAGCGCCCGCGCGACGCGGCGGCCGACACTGGTCTTGCCGGCGCCCATCGGTCCGATCAGGACGACGGCCGGACCGGGCACCGCGTCGGATACCGACTCAGGCGAGGTCATGCGCGAGGAGCGCCGCGTCGGACGCGTCGGTCGTGCGCAGCGTCTCGGGCAGGTTCGCGAGGTAGGTCTCGACGTTGCGGCGGGTCTCGACGATGTTGTCGCCGCCGAACTTCTCGAGGATCGCGTCGGCGAGGGTGACGGCGACCATGGCTTCGGCCACGACGCCGGCCGCCGGTACGGCGCACACGTCGGAGCGCTGGTGGTGGGCCGCGGCGGTGTCGCCGGTGGCGACGTCGACCGTGCGCAGGGCCTTGGGGATGGTGGCGATCGGCTTCATGCCGGCGCGCACGCGCAGCACGGTGCCGGTCGACATGCCGCCCTCCGTGCCGCCCGCGCGATCGGACGAGCGCGTGATGCCGTCGCCGGTCGCGAAGAGTTCGTCGTGCGCCTGCGAGCCGCGACGGGTCGTGGTGAGGAAGCCGTCGCCGACCTCGACGCCCTTGATCGCCTGGATGCTCATCAGCGCCTGCGCGAGCCGGGCATCGAGTCGGCGGTCCCACTGCACGTGCGAGCCGAGCCCCGGCGGCAGGCCGTAGGCGAGCACCTCGACGATGCCGCCGAGCGTGTCACCGGCCTTCTTGGCGTCGTCGACCTCGGCCACCATGGCGGCGCTGGTCTCGGGGTGGAAGCAGCGCAACGGATCGGCGTCGAGCAGGTCGACGTCGTCGGGCGCGGGGAACGGCGCGTCGTCGGGCACGCGCACCGGGCCGATCGAGAGCGTGTGGCTGACCAGGCGGATGCCGAGCTCGTTGAGGAACGACCGGGCGACGGCACCCAGGGCGACGCGCGCCGCGGTCTCGCGCGCCGAGGCGCGCTCGAGGATCGGGCGGGCCTCGTCGAAGCCGTACTTCTGCATGCCGACGAGGTCGGCGTGCCCGGGTCGCGGGCGCGTGAGCGCGGCGCCACGGCCGCGCGAGCGGTCGGACAGCTCGATCGGCTCGGGGCTCATGACCTCGGTCCACTTCGGCCACTCCGTATTGCCGATGCGCAGCGCGATCGGGCTGCCGATGGTGAAACCGTGCACGATGCCGGTGGAGAGCGTGAGCTCGTCTTCTTCGAACTTCATGCGCGAGCCCCGGCCGTACCCCAGGCGACGACGCGCGAGTTCGGCGCGGATCTGCGCGGACGAGACGGGCACGCCGGCCGGCATCCCCTCCATGAGGGCGATCAGTTCGGGGCCGTGGGACTCGCCGGCCGTGAGAACGCGAAGCATTCGTCTAGTCTCCCACGAGCGCGGTGCGCATCGCGGACAGCACCGCATCCTCGCGGTGGAGCGGTCTGCCGGGGTCGCCGTTGACGAACACGCGCACCTGCAGCAGGGCCTGGTGCAGCAGCATCGGGAGGCCGTTGATCGCCTCGTTGCCGACCGCGATCCATTCCTGCGCGAGCGCGGTCGGCCAGGTGCCGTACACGACATCGACCAGCAGTCCGCCGTTCTCGGCGAAGGGGCGGATGCCGGGACCCGCATCGACGTTCCCCGGCAGGGCCGCGATCGTCACGTCGACCGGCGCCGGCGTCTCGGCGTTGGCGAAGGAGGACCCGACCACCTCGACGCCGACGGCCTCGCCCATCTGCGCGAGCGACGCCACCGCCTCGGGGCGCCGCGCGACGACCTCGACACGCCGGACACCCCGTTCCTTCAGCGAGAGGACGGCGGAGGTCGCCGTCGCACCCGCGCCGAGGATGCGGGCGGCGCGGGGCTCGGCGACTCCCGCCTCGTGCAGCGCGCGCGCCAGTCCCCCCACGTCGGTGTTGAAGCCGCGGGGACCGTCGTCCGTGAGCAGGTAGGTGTTCACCGCGCCCGTGAACCGCGCCGCGTCATCGAGCGACACGGCCGTCTTCGCCGCAACGTGCTTCAACGGCATGGTGAGGGACAGGCCCCGCCACGTGGCATCCATATCGGTGAGGGCGTTCGCGAACCCCGCCTCACCGACCTGACGGCGTTCGTAGTCCCAGTCGAGCCCCAGCACGCCGTAGGCCGCGGCGTGCAGACGGGGCGACCGCGAGTGCGCGATCGGGTCGCCCCACACGGCGAGGCGCGTGCGGTCGGTCAGCATCCCGAGTTCGGGTTCTCGGCGCACCACGCCCGCCACTGCGCGACGGCCTGCTCGTGCTCGCTGAGCGTGGAGGTGAAGACGGTCTCGCCGGTGTCGAGGTTGACGGTGACGAAGTACAGCCACGGACCGTCGGCCGGCTTCATCGCGGCGTCGATGGCGAGATCGCCGGCGTTCGCGATGGGGCCGATGGGCAGACCCGGGTACATGTAGGTGTTCCACGGGTTGTCGCTGTTGCGGGCTTCTTCGGAGGTGCTCACCGACCCGCTGCCCATCTCGCCCGCGCCGTACTGCACGGTGGAGTCCATCTCGAGCTTGCCGAAGGTCTCCTGGTTGGTGGGCTGCAGGCGATTCTCGATCACCCGCGACACCTTGTAGAAGTCCTCGCTGCTGCGCGCCTCGCGCTCGATGATCGACGCGATGATGAGGATCCGCTCGCGGTCGCCCTCGGGCACGCCGGCCGCGTCGAGCGACTGCACGGTGCGCGCGACCATCGTGTCGATGACCTGCTGTGCGGTGACGCCCTCGTCGAAGTCGTAGGTGGCCGGGAAGATCCATCCCTCGAGCGTCGACGCCGGTACGCCGTACTGCGACGGGTCGGCGACGGCCGCGTCGAGATCGGCGCGAGCGATGCCGAGCTGCTCCGTGATGAGGTCGAGCGACTGTGCCAGGGTGAGACCCTCGCGCAGCTGCACGGAGTAGTTCAGACGGTTCTCGGGCTGACGGAGGGCGAGCAGCACGGCCTCGGAGGTCATCTGCTGCTGGAGCTTGTAGACGCCCGGCTGGAAGGTGAAGGCGACGTTGTTGTCGACCATGTACTTGTAGAGCGAGTTCGACGCCTTGGTCACGCCCGCCTCGAACATCTTCGGCGAGACCGACGCTCCGGTGTCGCCCGAGACGATGGTGACGCGCGTCTCGCCCGTGGCCTGACCCGCTTCGTAGTCGAGGGGCTCGTCGCCGCCGAAGAACGCCTGCACCCGCTCGCCGTAGGTGTTCCAGAGGGCGAGACCGCCGCCGGCGATGCCGCCGACGAGCAGCACCACGACCGCGAGGGCGATCCACGGCCCCACGCGACGTCGCCTGCGCGTCGGCTCCGGTGCGGCGTGACCGATCTCGTGCGTCGTGGTCTGGCCGGTGAAGAGTTGCTCGAGAGATCCGGATGCCACGGCACCCTGTGTCGACGCGACGGCGGCCCCGGCGGAACCGGCGCCCACGAGTGCGGGTTCGCGTGCCGGGCGGGTCTCGGCCGCGGCAGCAACGCTGCGGCGCGGACCGACGGGGGTGCCGCTGTCAGCGACGGTGCGACGGCCGGCACCGGCGGGGGCGTCGCTGTCAGCGGCGGTGCGACGGCCGGCACCGGCGGGGGTGCCGCCGGCCGCGGGGGCGCCAGCGGCACCCGAAACATCCGCGCTCGAGCGGGCCGAGTCCGCAGCGGCTGCGGCGCTGCGGGGTGCCGCCTCGGCGCGAGCCGGTCGGCCCGGGGTGGGCGCCCCGCTGGGCGATGCGGGCGAGGGCGTCGATGACGTCGCACCCGGCGACCTCCGTGCGGTGTCGCCGACGTCGGTCGTGCCGTTCTCGGCGCGACGGGCTTCGCGGGCGGCCCTGCGCGAGGGCGGCGCGTCATCGGCTCGCGCTGTGGTGCGCGGGTCGGGCAGTCGCCCGTAGAGGTCGGCGAACGGATCGCTCTCGGGCGGCTGGTTCTCGGGCATGTCAGGCGGGCTCCTGTCCCGGTGATACGGCGGGTCCGGCCGGGGCACCGGACTGTCGCTCCACGTCGAGCGCCTGCTGCAGCAGCACCACAGCGGCGACTTGGTCCACAATGCTACGAGAATCCCGCTGGGAACGCCCTGCTTCTCTCAGCACACCGTGCGCCGAAACGGTGCTGAGCCGCTCGTCGACCAGTCGGACGGGCATCGGGAGCGACGCCGCGAGGGCCTCGGCGAATCGGCGCGCGTCGGTCGTCGACGGCGTGTCCTCGCCCCGGAGGTTCAGGGGCAGACCGACGAGCACCTCGAACGCCTCGTATTCGGCCGCGAGGGCCGCGATGCGCCGGACCGGCTCGCCCTTGCGAGGAACCGTCTCGACGGGAACGGCGAGCACCCCGTCCGGGTCCGAGCGCGCCACGCCGACGCGCGCGCGCCCGACATCGATCCCCAGCCGGATGCCGCGCCGGAACGTCGTCACGCGGTGGTCGCCCGAACGCCTGCGACGATGCCGTCGAGCGCCTGCGGCAGGGCCGCGGCATCCGTTCCACCGCCCTGTGCGACATCCGGTCGACCGCCTCCCCCACCGCCGAGCACGCCCGCGGCGGCCTTGGCGAGAGCGCCGGCGGCGATACCGCGCTCGCGAGCGGCGTCGTTGGTGACGACGACGACCGTGGCCCGACCGCCGGTCACCGAAGCCAGCGCGACGACGGCGGGGTCGGTGCCGAGACGGTCGCGCACCTGCAGCGCGAGTGAGCGCACGTCGTCGGCCGACGCGCCCTCGCCGAGGCTCTGGGCGACGACGCGCACGGTGCCGACCGTGCTCGCGGATTCGACCAGCTGCGGCAGGCGCCCGGTCAGGGCCTGCGCCTCGAACGCGGCGATCTTCTTCTCCGCGGCTTTCAAGCTCGCGGCGAGCTCGGCGATGCGCGACGTGAGCTGGTCGCGCGGGGTTTTCAGGCTCGTGCTGAGCTGCGACACGATCGCACGCTCGGCGGCGAGGTCGCGGAACGCGTCGAGGCCCACCAGCGCTTCGACGCGGCGGTTCGAGGCGCCCACCGACTGCTCGCCGACGAGGTTGACCAGACCGATCTCGGAGCTGCGTGATACGTGCGTTCCGCCGCAGAGCTCGCGCGACCACGGGCCGCCGATGTCGACCATGCGCACGGTGTCGCCGTACTTCTCGCCGAACAGCGCCATGGCGCCGGCGGCCTTCGCCTCGTCGAGCGACATCACGCGCGTGGTGACCTCGAGGTTGTCGCGCACGGCGTTGTTGGCGATGTCTTCGATCTCGGTGCGGGTCTCGGGCGACAGCGCCGAGCCCCAGCTGAAGTCGAAGCGCATGTAGCCGGCGCGGTTGAGCGACCCGGTCTGGGTGGCGGTCTTGCCGAGTGTGTCGCGGATGGCCGCGTGCACGAGGTGCGTGGCAGTGTGCGCCTGCTGGGCCGAGTGGCGGTTCAGAGCGTCGACCACGGTGGTCGCGGGGGCGCCGACCGACACCTCGCCGGTGGTGACCTCGACGGTGTGGCTGACCAGGCCCGGAACGGGGCGCTGCACGTCGAGCACCTCGAGCTCGTAGCCGGGGCCGACGATGACGCCCTTGTCGGCGACCTGACCGCCCGACTCGGCGTAGAGAGCGGTCTCGGCCGTGATGATCTCGGCGATCTGGCCCTCGGACGCCCGGTCGGTGCCCTGACCCTGAACCAGGATGCCGAGGACGGTCGACTCGGTCTGCAGCTCGGTGTACCCGGTGAATACGGTCTCGCCGAGCGCGCGGAACTCGCGGTAGGCGCTCTGGTCGGCGATGGCACCCTTACGGGCGCGGGCGTCGGCCTTCGCGCGGGTGCGCTGCTCCTGCATGAGCTGATCGAAGGCGCCGCGGTCGACGGTGAGACCCGCCTCTTCGGCGATCTCGAGCGTGAGGTCGATCGGGAAACCGTACGTGTCGTGCAGAAGGAACGCCTCGGAGCCCGACAGGGTGGTCCCGCCGCCGGTCTTCGCCTCGGCGACGGACTGGTCGAGGATGGCCGACCCCGCCGCGAGCGTGCGCAGGAACGTCTGCTCTTCGGCGATCGCGTAGGCCGAGAGGCGTGCGTAGTCGGCCTCGACCTCGGGGTACGACTCCTTCATCGCGTCGCGCGACGCGGCGAAGAGCTCGGGGAAGGTGGCGCCCTCGACGCCGAGCAGGCGCATCGAGCGGATGGCGCGACGCATGATGCGGCGGAGGATGTAGCCGCGGCCCTCGTTCGAGGGGGTGACGCCGTCGGCGAGCAGCATGAGCGACGAGCGCACGTGGTCGGCGACGATGCGCAGGCGCACGTCGTCGTCGTGCGATTCGGCGCCGTACGACTTGCCTGCGAGTTTCGCCGCCAGATCGAGCACGGGGCGCACCTGGTCGGTCTCGTACATGTTGTCGACGCCCTGCTTGATGAACGCGATGCGCTCCAGGCCCATGCCGGTGTCGATGTTCTTGGCGGGGAGTTCGCCCACGATGTCGAAGTCGTACTTCGAGCGCACGTTGGTGATCTCGTACTGCATGAACACGAGGTTCCAGATCTCGACGTAGCGGTCGTCGTCGGTGGCGGGGCCGCCGTCGATGCCGTACGCGGGTCCGCGGTCGAAGAAGATCTCGGAGCAGGGGCCGGCGGGGCCCGGGAGCCCGGTCGACCAGTAGTTGGTGTCCTTGCCGAGACGCTGGATGCGCTCCTCGGGAAGGTGCGTCAGACGGCGCCACAGCTCGTGCGCCTCGTCGTCCTCCTCGTACACCGTGACCCAGAGGTCCTTCGGGTCGAAGGCGAGGCCGCCCTCCGCCTCGGGAGCGGTCAGCAGCTCCCACGCGAAGCGGATCGCGTCTTCTTTGAAGTAGTCGCCGAACGACCAGTTGCCGAGCATCTGGAAGAAGGTGCCGTGACGAGGGGTCTTGCCGACCTCCTCGATGTCGTTGGTGCGGATGCACTTCTGCACGTCGGCCGCACGCGGGTACGGCGGCGGCACGACACCGCTGAGGTAGGGGATGAAGGGCACCATGCCCGCCACGGTGAACAGCAGGGCCGGGTCGTCGGTGACGAGCGAGGCCGAGGGGACGATCGTGTGGTTCTTCTTCTCGAAGAAGTCGAGGAAGCGCTGGGCGATCTCGGCGGTTTTCATGGCGGGTCTTTCGGTGCGCGTGCGGTGACGGCCCCCGGGCGTCGGGGGCCGGATGCCGGGGAGGTCAGTCGGACGAGGTGGCGGCGGTCTTCGCGGCGGCGGCGTCGCCGACGGCCTCGGAGGCCCGGTCGACGGCGGAGGCGGCGACGCCCTTGGCGTCGTCGATGATCTCCGACAGGCGGGTCTCCTGCTGGTGATAGGCGTCGCTCATGTGGTCGGTGAACTCGCCGATGCGCGCGTCGAGCTGCGCGAACAGCTCCTGCCCGCGGGGGTCCTTGTTGACGAGGTGGGCGGCGACGAACCCACCGGCGATACCCAACGCGAACCAGACGAGGCTTTTCACGATCACCACTTCTTCCTCGATACGACGCCGCGTTCGCGGCATCCCCCATCGTAGGCGAGGGCCCCTGTGCGCTGCGCAACCGGTGACCGGGTGGATGCCATGCATTCGGTCGGAGGCGCTCCCCCGTCGCGGTCGGCAGGGGTTCGGCATCGCAGCCGTCTGGCGAGCGGAGACGACGAAGGGCGCCGGGGAACCCCGACGCCCTTCGTGTGCTCGCTGGTGTCAGCGGGCGGCGTAGTACTCGACGACGAGCTGCACGTCACAGGTGACGGGTACCTCGGCGCGCTTGGGGCGACGCACGAGCTTCGCCTGGAGCGTCGAGAGGTCGACCTCGAGGTAACCCGGAACGGGGGGCAGCACTTCGGCGTGCCCGCCGGCGGCGGCGACCTGGAAGGGCTCGAGGCCCTCGCTCTTGGGCTTGACGTGAATCTGCTGACCCGGCTTCACGCGGAACGACGGGCGGTCCACGAGCTGGCCGTCGACCAGGATGTGGCGGTGCACGACGAGCTGGCGAGCCTGCGCGGTGGTGCGGGCGAAGCCCGAACGCACGACGAGGGCGTCCAGACGCATCTCGAGCAGCTCGACCAGGTTCTCACCGGTCAGGCCGTCGGTGCGGCGGGCCTCGTTGAACGCGATGCGCAGCTGCTTCTCGCGGATGCCGTACTGCTCGCGCAGACGCTGCTTCTCGCGCAGACGCACGGCGTAGTCGCTGTCGGCCTTGCGCTTGGTGCGGCCGTGCTCGCCGGGAGCGTAGGGACGCTTCTCGAGGTAGCGGGCGGCCTTGGGGGTGAGCGCGACGCCGAGGGCGCGCGACAGACGCACCTTGCGGCGGTCCTGAGACTTCGTGGTCACGAAGTTCTCCTTCCGATGACGCGGCCGCGCCTTTCGCGGCTCGCGGGCGTATCGCCCCCTTCCGCCCGGTCCGGGGCGCACGCCGGGGCGCACCGGAAGGTGATCACTGGAAGGAGGGGATGCCCGAAAACCCTGTTTCGAGCCGATTCATGATAGCAGAGGCCGTCAAGAACCAGCCGAGGGCGTCACTGCCCGTCGAGGATGCGGCGGATCTTCTCCAGCCGGGCGGACACATCGCGCTCGGCGCCATGGTTCGTGGGCTCGTAATAGCGGCGTCCGCGCAGCTCGTCGGGCAGGTACTGCTGCGCGACGATGCCGATCTCGCTGTCGTGCGCGTACTTGTAGCCCCTGCCGTGGCCGAGCCGCTTGGCACCGGGATAGTGCGCGTCGCGCAGGTGCATCGGCACGCGCCCGAAGCCGCCCGCGCGCACGTCGGCGATGGCGGCGTTGATGGCGTTGTAGGCGGCGTTCGACTTGGCGGTGGTGGCGAGGTAGACGGTGGCCTCGGCCAGCGGGATGCGCCCCTCCGGCATACCGATGAAGGCGACGGCGTCGGCGGCGGCCACGGCGATCTGCAGCGCCTGGGGGTCGGCCATGCCGATGTCTTCGGCCGCCGAGATCACCAGCCGCCGGGCGATGAAACGCGGGTCTTCGCCGGCCTCGATCATGCGCGCGAGGTAGTGGATCGCGGCATCGGGATCGGACCCCCGAACCGACTTGATGAATGCGCTGATGACGTCGTAGTGCTCATCGCCCTGACGGTCGTAGCGCAGCAGCGCGCGGTCGACGGCCTGGGCGATGTGGTCCTCGGTGATGACAGGAACCTCGGTGCCGTCGCCGGTGAACGGCCCCGGGTCGTGCGCGTCGTCTTCGTCTTCGTATTCGTCGTCGTCGACGCCCGGCACCGCCGCGCTCGCGTCGTCGCCCGCGACCGAGGCCGCCGCCTCGAGGGCGGTGAGTGCCCGACGAGCGTCGCCGGATGCCAGGCGCACGAGGGCGGCGCGCGCATCGTCGTCGAGCACGACGCGACCGGCGAGACCGCGGGGGTCGGTCACGGCCCGGTCCACCAGGGCGCCGAGGTCGTCGTCACCCAGGGGCCGCAGGGTGAGCAGCAGCGACCGCGAGAGCAGGGGCGAGATGACCGAGAACGATGGATTCTCGGTGGTGGCCGCGATCAGGACGACCCATCCGTTCTCGACACCCGGCAGCAGGGCATCTTGCTGGGCCTTGGTGAAGCGGTGGATCTCGTCGAGGAACAGGATGGTCGACTGCCCGTAGAGATCGCGCTGGGTCAGTGCTTCTTGCATGACCTCGCGCACGTCTTTGACGCCGGCGGTGATCGCCGACAGCTCCACGAACCGCCGCCCCGACGAACGCGCGATCGCCTGGGCCAGGGTCGTCTTGCCTGTGCCGGGCGGCCCCCACAGGATGACCGAGACGGCCGACCCGGATGACGACGAGTCGGTCGTGGCGAGCGTGACCAGCGGAGAGCCCGGCCGCAGCAGGTGCCCCTGACCGGCGACCTCGTCGAGGCTCACGGGGCGCATGCGCACGGCCAGCGGCGTCTGGCCCTGGAAGAGCGCGGAAGAAGCGGTCACCGGTCCAGGCTAACCGGGGCCCCCGACATCGGGTCGGCGCGGCCTCCGGCCTATCGCGGGCGAAGGACGGGGGCTTTGTAGGATCGAGTCGCCCGGACGGGCGGAGGAGGTCGATGTGGCGACGCGCGGGAGAGACCGGCAGACGCGAGAGCAGCGGGAACGCGCCCGCACCTATGCGGCGCGAGTGGAGCTGCACCAGCGGCAGTTCCGCCGCCGCACGCGCGACAACGTGACCGCCGTCGTGGTCGGACTGGTCGTCATCCTGGGTGCGGTCGGTGCGCAGACGGCGTACTTCGTCGCGGGTCCGGGAGCTCCCGAGCCCGTGCCGTCCACCACGCCCACCGCTCCCACGACCGACGCGCCCAGCACGCCGGCGACCGATGCACCGGCGACGCCGGCTCCGGATGCCACGGAGACGACGGCACCCTGATCCTGTGCCGGTGCGGCCGGTCGTACTAGGCTCGGAGGGTCCTTCTCCCCCAGGCGGTTCTGCCGCGATGAGGTGCTATCCGTGTCTTCCGCTTCCACCCCCGAGACCTCCGACCCGCGCGACGCCGCGACCGACGCCGAGGTCGACGCTCCTTCCACGATCGAGGCCGACGCCGGGGCCACCGGTCCCGACGCCGACCAGGCGACGACCGACGAATCGGCCGTCGAGGCCGCGTCCGTCACCGACGTAGACGTCGACGCCCCGTCCGAGGGTGGCACTTCCGCCGAGGAAGAACCCGCCGATGCCGGTGAGGCCGAGCCCGCGGCCGACACGGCACCCGACGCCGAGGCTCCCGCCGACGCGGAGAGCACGCCGGAGGCCGAGCCCGCGGCCGACGCCGAGCCCGCCTCGGGCGCGACGAGCGACGCCCCGCCCGCCCCCGCACAGCCGGCGGCCCGCCCCGGCCCGCGTCTGCCCGGACCACCCCCGGGCGCGACGGCATCCAAGACGACCACCCTGCCCTGGGGACGGGTCGACGACGACGGCACCGTGTCGGTCCGCGAGGGCGATGAGTGGCGCGAGGTCGGGCAGTACCCCGACGGCACCCCCGCCGAGGCGCTGGCGTACTACCAGCGCAAGTTCTCCGACCTGGCAGGCGAAGTCACGCTGCTCGAGACCCGTCACCGCCGCGGCGGCGCATCGGCATCCGATCTGCGCTCGACCGCGAAGGCCCTCCGCGGAAAGCTCGACGGTGCGGCCGCCGTGGGCGACCTCGCCGCGCTCATCGCCCGCGTCGACGCCCTGACCGCCGAGCTGGCGGAGGCCAGCGAGAGCGAAGCCGCCGCCGCCAAGCAGGCGAGCGAAGAGGCCGTGCGCGAGCGCACGGTCATCGTCGAAGAAGCCGAGGCGCTCGCCGCCCGCGACCCGCAGACGGTGCAGTGGAAGCAGATGACCGCCGACATGACGGCGCTGTTCGACCGGTGGCAGGCCCACCAGCAGAACGGCCCGCGCCTGTCGAAGTCGACCGCCCAGCAGCTGTGGCGCCGCTTCCGCGACGCACGCGCGACGGTCGACCGTCACCGTCGCGAGTTCTTCTCCTCCCTGGACGAGACGCACAAGGCCGCCCGCGAAGCCAAGACGCGTCTCGTCGAGCGCGCCGAGGCCCTCGCACCACGCGGTGAGGACGGGATCGGGGCGTACCGCGACTTGCTCGACGCCTGGAAGGCGTCGGGGCGTGCCGGCCGCAAGGTCGACGACGCGCTCTGGGCGCGGTTCAAGGCCGCCGGCGACGCCCTGTACGGGGCGCGCATCGAGCGCGAGTCCGCCGAGAACGAAGCGTCGAAAGAGAAGATCGAGCAGAAGCGCGCACTCCTCGACGAGGCTGCGCCGATCGTCGACGAGAAGAACCTCGCGACCGCCCGTCAGAAGCTCACCGCCATCCAGCGCCAGTGGGACGAGATCGGTCGCATCTTCCCGCGCGACAAGGAGCGGGCGCTCGACGACGAGCTGCGCAAGATCGAGCAGAGCGTGCGCACGCGCGAAGACGCCGACTGGAAGCGCAACGACCCCGAACAGAAGGCGCGCGCCAACGACATGACGCGCCAGCTGACCGATGCGATCGACAAGCTCGAGGCCGAGGTCGCCGAGGCCGAGGCGCGCGGCGACAAGCGCGCCGCGGCTCAGGCGCGGGAGGCGCTCGAGGCTCGCCGCACCTGGCTGCGCGCCCTCGGCGGCTGAGCGGGTTCTCCACAGGTCTGACGCTGCGGCGTCACGGGCGACATCGCCCCGCCACACTGGCGGGATGGTGTCGCCCTTCCTGTTCTTCGCCGACGAACGCCTCTCGCTCGCCGAGCTGTCGGCCGCGTGTCTCGACGGGCTGCTGGTCCCGCTGGGTGAGGGCTTCATGCCCGCCGACGCGGCCGAGACGCCCTGGATGCGCGCGCGCAGTCTGCGCCCCCTCCTGGGTGAACGCTGGGCGGCCGTGCGGCGCAGCGCCGCGTGGATCCATGGCGCGCTCGCTTCGGAGCCTTCACCGCACCATGTGCAGCGAGCCGGTGCGACGCGGGTGCGGACGCGTTCCGACGCCCGCACCGTGTACCACGACGTGCGCCTCGACCCGGGCGATGTCCGCCGGGTGGCCGGCGTGCACGTGACGACCCCGGAGCGGACGCTCGTCGACCTGGCGCGCTCCGACGACGACGTCGACCTCGCGCTCGCACGGTCGTGGGCCTCCACCGACCCGCTGACGAAGCGCGCCGCCGAGGCGTGGCTCGCGTGGCATCCGCGGTTTCCGCACGCGCGACGCGCGGGGGCTGTCCTTGGCGGCGAGACGGCGGCGATCGCGAACGGATGCCACGACCCCGGCGCCGCGACCACGGCGGGGTGCGACGCCGCAGGTGGCGGCGTCGACGCCCGTCACGCGTAGCGCACCGGGTGACCGCGGCGAAGATCGGTTCATGAGCCGTGCCCCGCCGGCACAGGGGCACACCCTCCGCCTCGCATGTGACGACCCCGTCAGGACGACGTGACGCGGTAGACGTCGTAGACGGCGTCGATGCGGCGGACGGCGTTCAGGACGCGGTCGAGGTGAACGGTGTCGCCCATCTCGAAGACGAACTTGCTGAGCGCCAGTCGGTCGTTCGTCGTCGAGACCGTGGCCGACAAGATATTCACGTGGTGCTCGCTGAGCACTCGCGTGACGTCGCTCAACAGGCCCGAGCGATCCAGCGCCTCGACCTGGATCTGCACGAGGAACACGCTCTTGGTGGTCGGCGCCCACTCGACGTCGATGAGACGGTCGGGCTCTTCTTTCAGCGCCTTGACGTTCGTGCAGTCGCCGCGGTGCACCGACACGCCGCTGCCGCGCGTGACGAATCCGACGATCTCGTCGCCGGGCACGGGAGTGCAGCACTTGGCGAGCTTGACGAGGATGTCGGGAGCTCCGCGCACGAGCACGCCGGAGTCGCCGCCGCGCGGGGCGCGACTGCGCCCGACGGGGATGTCGATCGGGCCGGTGTTGGTCTCTTCGACGCTGACGAGGGCGGTGACCTTCTCGATCACCGACTGCGTGGAGACGTGGCCTTCGCCGACCGCCGCGTACAGCGCCGAGACGTCCTCGTAGTGGAACAGTCGGGCCACCTCGGTGAAGGAGTCCTGGCTCATCAGCCGCTGCAGCGGCAGGTTCTGCCGGCGCATGGCGCGGGCGATGGAGTCCTTGCCCTGCTCGATGGCTTCTTCGCGACGCTCCTTCGTGAACCAGCCGCGGATCTTGTTGCGCGCACGCGTGCTCTTGACGAAGCCGAGCCAGTCCTGGCTCGGGCCGGCGTCGGGGTTCTTCGACGTGAACACCTCGACGACATCGCCGCTCTGCAGCGTGGACTCCAGCGGCACGAGACGACCGTTGACCTTGGCCCCCATCGTGCGGTGCCCGATCTCGGTGTGCACGGCGTAGGCGAAATCGACGGGCGTCGCCCCGGTGGGGAGCCCGACGACGCGTCCCTTCGGGGTGAAGACGTAGACCTCTTTGGCGCCGATCTCGAAGCGCAGCGAGTCGAGGAACTCCCCCGGGTCTGCGGTCTCTGCCTGCCAGTCGGAGATGTGGGCGATCCAGGCCATGTCGGCGTCGACGGCCTTGGCATCCGCCTTGCCGCCGGCCATCCGCTCTTTGTACTTCCAGTGCGCAGCGACGCCGAACTCGGCCTGCTGATGCATCTCGTGCGTGCGGATCTGGATCTCGACGGTGCGGCCACCGGGGCCGATGACCGTGGTGTGCAGCGACTGGTAGAGGTTGAACTTCGGGGTGGCGATGTAGTCCTTGAAGCGCCCCGGCAGCGGAGTCCACCGCGCGTGGATCGCCCCGAGCACCGCGTAGCAGTCACGGACGGTGCCCACGAGGATCCGGATGCCGATGAGGTCGTAGATGTCGTCGAATTCACGGCCGCGCACGACCATCTTCTGGTACACCGAGTACAGCTGCTTCGGCCGGCCCATGACGCGGCCCCGCACGCGCAGCTCACGAAGGTCGGCGTCGACCGCGTCGATGACGTTCTGCACGTACTGCTCGCGCTGCGGGGTGCGCTGCTTGACCAGACTCTCGATCTCGGCGTAGAGCTTGGGGTGCATCACCGCGAACGACAGGTCTTCGAGCTCGCTCTTGATGGCCTGGATGCCGAGGCGGTGAGCGAGGGGCGCGTAGATCTCGAGCGTCTCGGTGGCCTTCTTCGCGGCCTTGTGCGGCGGGACGAACCCCCACGTGCGCGCGTTGTGCAGACGGTCGGCGAGTTTGATGAGCAGGACGCGGATGTCTTTCGACATCGCCACGATCATCTTGCGCACGGTCTCGGCCTGAGCGCTGTCTCCGTACTTGACCCGGTCGAGCTTCGTGACGCCGTCGACGAGCATGGCGACTTCGTCACCGAAATCGGCGGCCAACTCGTCGAGCGGGTAGCCGGTGTCTTCGACCGTGTCGTGCAGCAGGGCGGCGGCGATGGCCTTCGGACCCAGACCGAGCTCGGCGAGGATCTGAGCGACCGCGAGCGGGTGCGTGATGTAGGGCTCGCCGCTCTGACGCTTCTGTCCGTCGTGCGCCTTGTCGGCGACGGCGTAGGCGCGCTCGATGATCGCGAGGTCACCCTTGGGGTGGTGCGTGCGGACGGTGCGCAGCAGCTTGTCGACGTCGTCGCGGCGCGCGGCGCGCGAGAAGATGCGCGGAACGAGGCGGCGCAGCGAGGACGGCGGCGGCGCAGCGGAAGCGGTCTCGGTCATCTCCACCCCTCCCTGTGGCCGGTCGGTCAAGTCTATGCCCAGACAGGTGGGGCCCCGGCTCACGCCGGGGCCCCACCTGTCATCACGTCGCTCCTGGTCAGGCCGGGACGCCTGCCTTCTCACGCGCGGCGAGCACGCGCGCATCGCGCTGCGCGACGGGCTGCTCCTTCTCGCGCAGCAGCGCGTACATCGGCACGGCGACGAACAGCGTGGAGTAGGCCGCGACGATCGTTCCGACGAAGATCGACAGCGAGATGTCGCTCAGCGTCCGGGCGCCGAGGGGCACACCGATGAAGAGGATCGCGCCGACCGGCAGGATCGCGACCACGGTGGTGTTGATCGAGCGGATGAGGGTCTGGTTGGCGGCGAGGTTGACCGACTCGGCGAAGGTGCGGCCCGAGATCTCGCCGTCTTCTCTGGTGTTCTCGCGCACCTTGTCGAAGACGACGGTGGTGTCGTAGAGCGCGTACGAGAGGATCGTGAGGAAGCCGATGACGGCCGCCGGTGAGATCTCGAACCCGAACACGGCGTACACGCCGATGGTGATGACGAGCACGTCGACGAGGCCGATGATGGCTGCGACCGACATCTTCCACGTGCGGAAGTAGATGGCCAGGATGAGGAAGGTCAACGCCAGGAAGATCGACAGACCCCACAGCGACTGCCGGGTGACGTCGTTGCCCCAGGTCGGGCCGATGAACGAGTTCGTGATCTCCGACGTCGGAACGTCGTAGGCGGTGGCGAGGGCGGCCGAGACGGCCTGCGCCTCGTCGTTGTCGAGCTGGTCGGTCTGGACACGCACGGCCTGGTCGTTGATCGTCGAGACGCGCGTGGTGGCACCCGGGAGCACGGACGCGACGGCGTCGGTCGCGAGGGACTGATCGAGCGACGCCGGGTTCGACACCGTGAACTGCGCGCCACCGGTGAACTCGATGGAGAACTGCACGGGGCGGAACAGCGGCACGAGGGCCGCACCGATGACGAGCACCGCGGCGATGATGAACCACAGGCGACGACGCTGCACGAACGGGAAGGAGGTCTTGCCCGAGTAGAGGTCGTTGCCGAGCTGCGACATGGAGCGCATCAGTTGTCTCCCTCCTTCGTGGAGCGGCTATCGCCGCGGCCGGCGGCGGCGAGCTCCGCCTGCTTGCGTTCCGCGATGGTCTGACGGCGCTGCGCCTCCCCGCGGGAGCGCTGCACGCGCGGAGCGTCCACGACCGGCGCCCGGAACTGCGCGCGACCACGGTAGACGGCGCCCAGTGCGGTCGGGTCCATACCCGAGAGCGGGTGCCCGGAGCCGAAGAAGCGCGTGCGGGCGAGCAGCTGCATGACCGGGTGGGTGAACAGGACGAAGATCAGGATGTCGATCGCGGTCGTGAGGCCCAGCGTGAAGGCGAAGCCCTTCACCGTGGCATCCGCGAGGATGTACAGCACGACGGCGGCCAGGATGTTGATCGACTTCGAGATGTAGATCGTGCGCTTCGCGCGGGCCCAGCCGTCTTCGACGGCCGCGGTGATCGACTTGCCGTCGCGCAGCTCGTCTCGGATGCGTTCGAAGTAGACGATGAACGAGTCGGCGGTGAAGCCGATCGTCACGATCAGACCTGCGACACCGGCGAGCGAGAGGCGGAAGCCGGCCCGCCACGCCAGGATGCACAGCGCGACGTACGTCAGGACCGCCATCACGCCGAGCGAGGCGATGATCACGGTGCCCAGGGCGCGGTAGACGATCAGCGAGTAGATCGCGACGAGACCGAGACCGATCAGACCCGCGATGAAGCCGATCTGCAGCTGCTGCGAACCGAGGGTGGCCGAGACGGTGTCGGAGCTGACGACCGTAAAGCTGAGCGGCAGCGCGCCGTACTTCAGCTGGTCGGCGAGGGCCTTCGACGACTCCTGGGTGAAGCTGCCGGTGATGCTCGGGCGACCGTCGAGGATGGTGCCCTGCATGACGGGGGCCGACAGCACCGAGCCGTCGAGCACGAAGGCGAACTGGTTCAGCGGCGCCTGAAGCGCGACGAGGCGCTGGCTGATCTCGCCGAACTTCTGGGTGCCCTGGTCGTTGAAGACGAGGTTGACGGCCCAGCGGCCCGTGTTCTGCTCCTGGCCGTTGGTGGCGTCGGAGATGTCGGTGCCGTTGAGCTCGACGGGGCCGAGGATGTACTTCTGTCCGTCCTCGATACCGCACGTGATCATCGGCTGATCCGCGGGCGCCTCGGAGGGGTTGGACGGCGGGTTGGCGCAGTCGTAGGCGAGGAACTGCGCCTGGAGCGCCGGCGTGATGTACGCGGGGTCGCTCGCATTGGTCGGCGAGGCGGTCGGTGTCGCCGGCAGCGCGGGGTCCGGCGTCGGATACGGCGTGGAGTTGCCGTCCGCGCCGACGAACGAGGTGGCCTGCGCGCCCGTGAAGAGCACCGGGCGCAGTTGCAGCTGCGCCGAGCTCTGGATGCGCTCACGCGTGGCCTCATCGGCCTGACCGGGGATCTGCACGACGATGTTGCGACCGCCCTCGGTCGCCACATCGGTCTCGCCCACGCCGGACGCGTCGACGCGCTGGCGGATGATCGTGACGGCCTGCTGCAGCTGTTCGCTGTCGGGCGCGGCACCGTCGGTGGTCTGGGCCTGGAGGATGATCTGCGTCCCGCCCTGGAGGTCGAGGGCGAGATCGGGGGTCCAGGAACTGGCGTTGAAGACGTGCACGCCCAGGGCGTTGATACCGAAGAGCACGCCGGTGATGGCGAGCAATCCGGTCAACACGCGCCAGGCATGACGGACAGGGGTAGAGGGCGCCACGAAGTCGGCTTTCTGTGCGGCGGTGAACGGAAAGAGGGGGGCGATCAGACCGCAGGGCGGTCTTTGTCGTCGCGCTCCGGGTCGACGGCGCGCTGACGGGCCGCACGCTGGTCGTCGCTGATCGAGCTGGTGTCGCCGTCGGCGACGCCGGCGACGTACTCGGCCTCGGCCTCTTCGGCGTCGATGAACTCGTCTTCGGTGACGACTCCTTCGGCCGGGTCGACGATGCGCAGAATGGCCTGGCTGTGCACCTTGATGACGGTGCCGGGGGCGATCTCGACCAGGGCGGGCTTGTCGAGGTCTTCGCCGTCGTACTCCACGATGGTGCCGTAGAGGCCACCCTGCAGCAGCACCTCGGCGCCGGGAACGGTCTCGCGGGCCTTCTTCTCCTGCTCGGCCTTCTGCTTCTTCATGCGGCGGCGCGAGCTCACGAACATGAAGACGAGCAGACCGGCCAGCAGAATCAGAAGGGGGAAGCTATCCATGGAGGCGGTGCACCTTTCAGATCAGGCGCGCCGTGCGGCACTGCCTTGCGAGGGTCGGGGAATCCCCCGCCGAGTATAGGTCATACGCCCTGGCTGAACCGGAGAAGGCCGTCGGGGTGGGGCGCACCGAGGTGGTCGTAGGCCTCGGGCGTGGCGACGCGACCGCGCGGCGTACGACCCATGAATCCGATGCGCACGAGGTACGGCTCCACGACGGACTCGATGGTCTCGGCCTCCTCGCCCACCGTGACGGCGAGGGTGCTGAGGCCGACCGGTCCCCCACGGAACCGGCGCACGAGGGCGTCGAGCACCGCCCGGTCCAGACGGTCGAGACCGATGGCATCGACGTCGTAGAGATCGAGCGCGGCGTTGACCGTGCGGACATCGGCGTGACCGTCGTCGGCACCCGCCGAGGGGCCGTGGACGACGAGATAGTCGCGGACGCGGCGCAGGAGGCGGTTGGCGATTCGCGGCGTCCCGCGCGACCGTCGCGCGATCTCGGAACGCGCCGCGGCAGGCAGTCCCACGTCGAGCATCGATGCCGAACGCGACACGACCTGCTCGAGCTCTTCCGGCTCGTAGTACTCGAGGTGGGCGGTGAAGCCGAAGCGATCGCGAAGGGGATTGGGCAGCAGTCCCGCGCGTGTCGTGGCGCCCACGAGGGTGAACGGGGCCAGGTCGAGGGGGATGCTGGTGGCGCCTGCGCCCTTGCCCACCATGATGTCGATGCGGAAGTCTTCCATGGCGAGGTACAGCATCTCTTCGGCGGAACGCGCCATGCGGTGGATCTCGTCGATGAACAGCACCTCACCCGGCGTGAGCGACGACAGCAGAGCAGCCAGATCACCCGCGTGCTGAATGGCCGGACCGCTCGAGAGGCGCAGGGGACGGCCACTCTCGTGCGCGACGATCATCGCGAGCGTGGTCTTGCCGAGGCCGGGAGGGCCGGACAGAAGAATGTGGTCGGGCGAGCGCTGCTGGATGCGCGCGGCGTCGAGCAGCAGCTGAAGCTGGCCGCGCACCTTGTGCTGTCCGACGAATTCGGCGAGCGAGACGGGGCGCAGAGCCCCTTCGATCGCGAGTTCGGTCTCGTCGTCGGGCGTACCGGCGTCGCGGACGTCAGCCACCCACGGTCTCCTTGCGTGCGGGACCGAGCAGGGCCAGCGTCAGGCGCAGCAGCGCCTGCACCGACGCGCGGTCGGCGTCGGAGGCGTTCTCGGCGACGGATGCCACGGCCTCGGCCGCGGTGCGCTCGGTCCACCCGAGGCCGACGAGGGCCTGCGTCACCTGCAGCGGCACCTGCCCGTGCGCGGCGACGGCCGCCGGGGCGGCGGCGGGGACGACGGCGAGCTTGCCGGCGAGCTGCACGACGATGAGCTTCGCCGTCTTCGGGCCGATGCCCGACACCCGGCGGAACGGAGCGTCGTCGTCGTCGGCCACGGCCTGGGCGATCTGCGGCACCGTGAGCGACGAGAGCACCCCGAGCGCGGACTTCGGCCCGACGCCGGTCACGCTGATGAGCTGCGTGAACACGGTCAGCTCTTCACGGCTCTCGAACCCGTAGAGCGACAGGGCGTCTTCGCGAACGATGAGGTTCGTGTGCAGGTGCACCTCCGACCCCGCGTGCACGGTGCGCGCCATCTGCGCGGTCACGGCGACGGAGAAGCCGACGCCCCCCACCACGACCACCAGCGAATCGTCGGCGACGTGGGCCGCCGTGCCGTGCAGCGAAGAGATCATGCGGCCAGCTTACGCGCCCGTTCGTACATGCGTTCGAGCGACACGTGGCTGTGGAGAACGCCGCTTCTCGGCATCCCTCCACGCGCGCTGGGCGGGCGTCAGCGCCGAATCGGACGATGCCGGAGCCGCTCCCCCGCGCCAGGCGTGACACAGCGCGATCGCGAGGGCGTCGGCGGCATCCGCGGGCTGCGGCAGCGCGTCCAGGCGCAGGACCCGGGCGACCATGGTCTGCACCTGGAGTTTGTCCGCCGATCCGTAGCCGGTGATGGCGGCCTTGACCTCGCTGGGCGTGTGCGTGGCCGCGGGGATGCCGTGCTCGGCGGCGAGCAGCAGGGCGATGCCGCTCGCCTGCGCGGTTCCCATGACCGAGTGCCGATTGTTCTGCGCGAACACCCGCTCGACGGCGACGACCATCGGGTCGTGTTCCTGCAGCACGGAGCGGATGCCGGCGGCGATGGCCGCCAGACGCTTCTCGATCGGATCCGACGTCTCCGACCGCACGACGCCGACGTGCACGAGCGAGGCCGTGCGGTTCGGCGAGACGTCGACGACGCCGATGCCGCACCGCGTCAGGCCCGGGTCGATGCCGAGAACGCGCAGAGAACGGGACACGGCCCCCACGCTATGCGCAGGGGCCGTGTCGTCGTGAAGGGCGCGCCCTTACTCGTCGTTCTCGAGCTCGGCCTGCACCTCGGGGGTGAGGTCGAAGTTCGTGTAGACGTTCTGCACGTCGTCGCTGTCTTCCAGTGCGTCGATGAGGCGGAACACCTTGCGGGCGGTGTCGGCGTCGACCTCGATCTTCAGCGAGGGGACGAACTCGACGTCGGCGGAGTCGTACTCGATGCCGGCATCCTGAAGCGCGCTGCGGACCGAGACCAGGTCGCTCGCCTCGGTGATGACGCCGAAGCCCTCACCGTGGGGCTCGACCTCTTCGGCGCCCGCCTCGAGGACGGCGAGCATGACGTCGTCTTCGCTGGTGCCCTCGGCGGGGACCACGATGACGCCCTTGCGGCTGAAGTTGTACGCGACGCTGCCGGGGTCGGCGAGCGTGCCGCCGTTACGACTGAGGGCGGTGCGCACCTCGGCCGCCGCCCGGTTCTTGTTGTCGGTCAGACACTCGATGAGGAAAGCGACACCGTTGGGGCCGTAGCCCTCGTACATGATCGAGGCGTACTCGACCGCTTCGCCGCCGATACCGGCTCCGCGCTTGATGGCACGGTCGATGTTGTCTTTGGGGACCGAGGTCTTCTTGGCCTTGAGCACGGCGTCGAAGAGGGTCGGGTTGCCCTGCAGGTCGGCGCCGCCGAGCTTGGCCGCGACCTCGATGTTCTTGATGAGCTTGGCCCACGACTTGGCGCGGCGGGCGTCGACGACCGCCTTCTTGTGCTTGGTCGTGGCCCATTTGGAGTGTCCGGACATAGCTTCCAGTCTAGAACGCGGGCGCGTCTGCGCCGCTCCGCGCGTGCACACGGGCCAGGAAGCGCTGGTGGAAGCGCGTCTCGCCGGTCGATTCGGGGTGGAACGCCGTGCCGAGCAGCGCGCCCTGCTCGATGGCGACGACGCGCCCATCGGGGAGGGATGCCAGGGGCTCGGCATCCGGACCCCACTCCACCACCGCGGGAGCGCGGATGAAGACGGCGTGCACGGGCGGGTCGCCGAGGGCGGGGACGTCGAGGTCGGTCTCGAACGAGGCCGTCTGGCTCCCGAACACGTTGCGGGCGACGCGCGCATCGAGGCCGCCGAAGGTCTGCTGGCCCGCGATGGCGCCGTCGATGCGGTCGGCAAGCAGGATGAGGCCGGCACACGTGCCGTACATCGGCATGCCGTCGGCGATCGCGGCGCGGATGGGGTCGAACAGGCCGAAGGCGCGGGCGAGCTTGTCGATGACGCTCGACTCGCCGCCGGGGAGGACGAGGCCCTGCACGGCGGCGAGCTCCTCGCGCCGACGCACGGGTCGTGCGTCGGCGCCGAGGGCGGTCAGCACCGCGAGGTGCTCGCGCACGTCGCCCTGCAGGGCGAGCACGCCGACGCGCGGTTTACCAGCCACGCTCGGCGAGGCGGTGCGGGGCGGGGAGGTCGGCGACGTTGATGCCCACCATCGCCTCGCCGAGCCCGCGCGAGGCCTCGGCGACGACCTTGGGGTCGTCGTGGAAGGTGGTTGCCTTCACGATCGCCGCGGCGCGCTGGGCGGGGTTGCCCGACTTGAAGATGCCCGAGCCCACGAAGACGCCGTCGGCGCCGAGCTGCATCATCATGGCGGCGTCGGCGGGGGTTGCGACCCCTCCCGCGGTGAAGAGCACGACAGGGAGCGTGCCGGTCTCGGCGATCTCGACGACGAGGTCGTAGGGCGCCTGCAGTTCTTTCGCGGCGACGTAGAGCTCGTCCTTGGTCTTGGCGCGCAGGGCGTTGATCTCACCGCGGATGGTGCGGATGTGCTTGGTCGCCTCCGACACGTCGCCGGTGCCCGCCTCGCCCTTGGAACGGATCATCGCCGCTCCCTCGGTGATACGGCGGAGCGCTTCGCCGAGGTTGGTGGCGCCGCACACGAACGGGACGGTGAAGTCGTACTTGTCGATGTGGTTGACGTAGTCGGCGGGCGAGAGCACCTCGGATTCGTCGATGTAGTCGACACCGAGCTCCTGCAGGATCTGCGCCTCGACGAAGTGGCCGATGCGGGCCTTGGCCATGACGGGGATCGACACCGACGCGATGATGTCGTCGATGAGGTCGGGGTCGCTCATGCGGGCGACGCCGCCCTGGGCCCGGATGTCGGCGGGCACGCGCTCCAGCGCCATGACGGCGACGGCGCCGGCGTCTTCGGCGATGCGAGCCTGCTCGGCGGTGACCACGTCCATGATCACGCCGCCCTTGAGCATCTCGGCGAGGCCGCGCTTGACGCGGGCGGTTCCGGTGTCGGTCATGTCCACTCCATTCCGCGCCCGGCGGCGCGACGTTCCGCGCTTCGGGGCGCGATTCATTTGGCTTAGGCCAAACCGTAGCATGGCTGAGGACATAAGCTGGGAGCACGCGAGAGGGGGCGTATGAGCATCGACATGACCGGCAACTCGGCATCCGGTATCGCCTCCGCGTTGCGCACCCGCATCGAACGCGGCGAACTCGCTCCCGGAACGCTTCTGCCCTCGGTGCGCGCCGTGGCCGTCGACCTCGGCGTCAACCGCAACACCGTCGTCGCCGCCTACCGACAGCTCGCGCAGGCGGGTCTGGTCGAGACGCGCGGGCGCGGCGGCACGCGAGTGGCCGATCGCGCGGCGGTCGCGCAAGAGGGGTACGCGCCCGACACCGTGCTGCGCGACGTGGGCACGGGCAACCCCGACCCCGCCCGCATCCCCGACCCCACCGCCGCGCTCGCCCGTTCGGCGCGGCCGGTCCTGTACGGCGAGCCCGTCATCGACCCCGGTCTCGAAGCGTGGGCGCGGGCGTGGATGACGGATCAGCTCCCCCACGACGACGTGCGCATCACCGTCACCAGCGGCGCCAGCGATGCGATCGAGCGACTGCTCGCTCAGGCCCTCCAACGCGACGACGCGGTCGCACTCGAGGACCCCTGCTTCCTCTCGGCGCTGCACACCGTGCGCACCGGCGGCTACCGCGCCGTCCCGGTAGACGTGGACACCGAGGGCATGACGGTCGACGGCCTCCGCGCCGCCCTCGAGGCGGGGGTGCGGGCCGTGATCTGCACACCGCGCGCGCACAACCCCACGGGCGCGAGCTTGAGCGAGCGACGTGCCGCCGCTCTTCGCGCGGTCCTCGCCGAGCACCCGTACGTGCTCGTCATCGAAGACGACCACTTCTCGCTGCTGTCCCGGTCACCGTTGCATTCGGTCATCGGCCCGACGCAGAAGCGCTGGGCGCGCATCCGGTCGATGTCGAAATTCCTCGGACCCGACACCTGCCTCGCCGTCACGGCATCCGATCCCGACACCGCCGACGGGCTCGCCGTGCGCCTGACCCCCGGTACCACGTGGGTCAGTCACATCCTGCAGCGCCTCACGCTCGCGCTCGTCACCGACGACGAGGTGCGCGCCGACATCGAGAGGGCGGCCGTGCACTACGCCGCGCGCAACGCCGCCTTCGCCCGGAGCCTCACGGAGCGGGGACTGCCCACCACCCCGGGCGACGGACTCAACCTGTGGGTGCCGCTGCCGGTGCCGGCGGCGTCCGTGCGCGACGACCTCATGCGCCGCGGCTGGCTGGTGCGCGAGGGCGATCCGTTCTTCCTCTCCCCCGCCCCCGCCGGCGATTTCCTGCGCCTCACCGTGCACGACCTCGACGAGGCGTCCGCGGCGGCCCTCGCCGACGACATCGCCGCCGCCGCGGGGACGCGTCGCCCGGGCTCGCGAGGTGGAAGGATCGAGGCATGAAGGTTCTCTCGATCCAGTCCGCCGTGGCGTACGGGCATGTCGGCAACTCCGCCGCCGTCTTCCCCCTCCAACGTATCGGCGTCGAGGTTCTGCCCGTCTACACGGTCAACTTCTCCAACCACACCGGCTACGGCGCGTGGCGCGGCCCGCTGATCTCGCCCGACGACGTGGCCGCCGTCATCGCCGGTATCGAGGATCGCGGGGTGTTCCCCGAGATCGACGTGGTGCTCTCGGGGTACCAGGGCGGCGAGGGCATCGCCGACGTCATCATCGACACCGTTGCGCGGGTGAAGAAGGCGAACCCGGATGCCGTGTACGCCTGCGACCCCGTCATGGGCAATGCCAAGTCGGGCTGCTTCGTCGCGCCGGCCATCCCCGAGCTGCTGCGCGAGCGGGTCGTGCCGGTCGCGGACATCCTCACCCCCAACCAGTTCGAACTCGGCTTCCTGACGGGCACGGAGCCCGGCAGCATCGAATCCACCCTGGAATCGGCGGATGCTCTCCGCGCCCGCGGCCCCCGCACAATACTCGCCACAAGCGTCGAGCGCCCCGACCGCGAGCCCGACACCATCGAGATGATGGTCGTCGACGACGCCGGCGCGTGGATCGTTCAGACCCCGCTCATCCCCATGAAGGCCAACGGCTCGGGCGACGTGACCGCCGCCCTCTTCACGGCGCACTACCGCCGCAGCGGCGGTGACGCCGCCGACGCGTTGGCTCGCACGGCATCCAGTGTGTTCGACCTGCTCAGCAACACGTACGAGGCGGGCTCGCGCGAGCTCCGCCTCATCGAGTCGCAGGAGGCCTACGCCCACCCTCGACTGCAGTTCTCGGTGCGCCAGGTGCGCTGACACGGCGACGCCGGTCGCGCCGACCCGCCCGTTCGGGGCGACTCGACGGGACCGGCGTCGGTCACGCGGTGTACGAAATCAGAGGCCGTCGTGGTGCATCGCCTGCACCAGTCGCACGTTGCGGTCGAAGTTGGTCTCGTTGTACTCGTTCGAGTAGTTCAGCCCGTAGGGCCAGAAGTGGCTGCCGCCGCAGTTGATCCGAGCATCGGGGCCGTCCCATGTGCGCAGCAGGGGAAGGGCGGAGGGCCAGTCCTGCGCGTCGCACTTGCCCTGGAAGTGCCCGGCGGTGCCGACACCGACGGTGTGGGACATCTCGTGAAGGGCCGTGCCCTCCTGCATGAAGCCACGGTTCGAGCCGAAGCGGATGTTGCCGTTGATGCTGGCGTCAGCCGTCTGCACCCAGGGCGCGTACTCCACCGTCAGGTGCCGCCACGTGTTGTTGAACTTGTTGTAGCGAGCGACGGCGCGGTTCATCGCGTCGGTGATGCGGGCGTAGGCATCGGCCTCGTCCTCCGTGGGGTTGGCCGACCGCGAAAGGCTCCAGGTGATCTTCGACACGTTCGGGTCGGTCAGACGCCAGCGCTGCACGCCGGAGTTGTTACAGGTCTGCTGGGCCAGCAGCACGCCGTCGACGGGTGAGGCGTCGCTCGTCACGCAGAGGTTGTTGTACTTGTTGCGGATCTCGGTCCAGCCGCCGCCGACGTCGGTGAGCTGCCACTGCTGCACGTCGGCGCCGTTGCAGGTCCACTGCCGCACCTCGGAACCGGGGGCGGTGGCGAAGTTGAAGTTGTCGAGGCAGAGGTTGCTGTGCTTGTTCTTGATCTCGGCATAGCCGTTGCCCAGGTCGGTGATCGCCCACAGCTGGTTCTGGCCCTCGAGGCACGTCCACTGACGCACCTCCGCGCCGGGCTGGGTGTTGAAGGCGTAGTCGTCCATGCAGAGGGTGTTCTGCTGGTTTCGGATCTCCTGGTTCGTGCCCGTGCCCACCGGCGCGGCTGCCGAGGCGGGAGAGGCAGCGCCGAAGAGGGTGAGGCCGAGGGCGATGGATGCCAGCAGCGCGCCGCACGCGCTCCATCCTCGACCCGTGATGCGGGACGTCGTCGTCCGGGACATGGGGATTACCTTCCGTTGTGCCGGGTCGCCGCGAGGCGATCCGGGGTGGGGGAACGCCGAGCGCCGTGGGCCGCCGGAACCGACCTCGGGCGCGCGACGGCGCGTCGCCAAGCAGGGGGGTACTCGGCCCGCCGGCGCCCTGTTCACAGAGACACCGAGACGCATCATCGCGGGGCGACAACACCGGTGTTATCGCTCACAATCCGCTTGCAGGCGATTCTGCCGTCGTTTTACGGCCCCTGTCAAGCGCTTTCTGTACTCCGTGGCGAAAGCGCCGACCGCCGTCAGTTCCCCCAGGCCTCCGCGACCGTGCGCCGCACGTCGCCGAGCATCTGCGGGAGCGCCTTCGTCTTGGCGATGATCGGGAAGAAATTCGCATCCGACGCCCACCGCGGCACGATGTGCTGGTGCAGGTGAGCGTCGACTCCGGCCCCGGCGATCGCTCCCTGGTTCATGCCGAGGTTGAAGCCATCGCAGCGTGAGACCGCACGGAGCACCCGCATTCCGCGCTGCGTGAGAGCTCCGATCTCGGCCACCTCTTCGTCGGTCGCCTGGTCGTAGGTGGCGATGTGACGGTAGGGGCAGACGAGCAGGTGCCCGGAGTTGTAGGGGAAGAGGTTCAGCAGCACGTAGGCCGTCCGCCCGCGCGCGACGATCAACCCGTCCTCATCGCTCTTGTCGGGCGCCGCGCAGAACGGGCAGTTCTTCTCCATCGGCTCGCGTCCCGCCGAGATGTACGCCATGCGGTGGGGCGTCCACAGGCGCTGGAACTCGTCGGGAACGCCGCCCATCGTCATCGCGTCGACGAGCTCCGCGTCGGGGTTCGCCGATCCGGACCCGCCGACGGCGGACGTCGCACCGGTCACCGGCGACGAGCCCGCGGCCGCGGCATCCGGATCGCTCGTCACGCGAGATCCTCGGCGGTGTTGACGAGCGTGCGCGCCGAGATCGCGCCGGTGATGCGCGCCACCGCCTCGCCGACGGGGATGCCGTTGAGCTGCGTGCCGTCGCGGAAGCGGAACGAGACCGTGCCGTTGGAGCGGTCCTGCTCGCCGGCGATCAGCATGAGCGGCACCTTCTGCGTGGTGTGCGTGCGGATCTTCTTCTGCATGCGGTCGTCGCTGTGATCGGCCTCGGCGCGGACGCCCTTGGTCTTGAGATCGGCGACGATCCCCTGCAGGTAGTCGCCGTATTCGGCGGCGACAGGGACGGCCACGACCTGCACCGGCGCGAGCCACACCGGGAAGGCGCCGGCGTAGTGCTCGAGCAGGATCGCGAAGAAGCGCTCGACCGAGCCGAAGAGGGCGCGGTGGATCATGACGGGGCGGTGCTTCTCGCCGTCGGGGCCGGTGTATTCGAGCTCGAAGCGCTCGGGCTGGTTGAAGTCGAGCTGGATGGTCGACATCTGCCACGTGCGGCCGATCGCGTCGCGCGCCTGCACCGAGATCTTCGGGCCGTAGAACGCCGCTCCACCCGGGTCGGGCACGAGCTCGAGACCGGAGGCCTCGGCGACCTCGCGCAGCGTCTCGGTCGCCTCGGTCCAGAGGGCGTCGTCGCCGATGAATTTCGGGTTGCCGTCTTCTTTGGTCGACAGCTCGAGGTAGAAGTCGTTCAGGCCGTAGTCGCGCAGCGTCTGCAGCACGAAGTCGAGGCTGTGGGTCAGCTCCCCCTTCACCTGGTCGGCGGTGACGTAGATGTGGGTGTCGTCCTGCGTCATCCCGCGCACACGGGTGAGGCCCGAGAGGGTGCCGCTCTTCTCGTAACGGTAGACCGACCCGAACTCGCTGAGGCGCAGCGGCAGCTCGCGGTAGCTGCGCCCGCGCGAGCGGAAGATCAGGTTGTGGAACGGGCAGTTCATGGGCTTCAGGTAGTACTCCTGGCCCTCACGCGACACGTGCCCGTCGGCATCCACGACCTCGTCGAGCACCATCGGGGGGTACATGCCGTCGGCGTACCACTGCAGGTGACCGCTGGTCATGAACAGGTCGCCCTTGGTGATGTGGGGGGTGTTCACGACCTCGTAGCCGCTGGCGAGCAGGCGCTCGCGCATGTACCGCTCGATCTCGTAGCGGATGATGCCGCCCTTGGGGTGGAACACCGAGAGTCCGGGGCCGATCTCGTCGGGGAACGAGAACAGGTCGAGTTCTTTGCCGAGCTTGCGGTGGTCGCGCTTGGCGGCCTCTTCCAAACGATGCTGGTACGCGCGCAGCTCGTCTTTGGTGGGCCACGCGGTGCCGTAGATGCGCTGGAGCTGCGGGTTCTTCTCGCTGCCGCGCCAGTAGGCGCCGGCAATGCGGGTGAGGTCCCAGCCGTTGCCGATGAGACGCGTGCCGGGCACGTGGGGTCCGCGGCAGAGGTCCTTCCACGCGGTCTCGCCGTCGCGGGTGACGTTGTCGTAGATCGTCAGCTCGCCGGCGCCGACCTCGACCGACGCGCCCTCGGCGGCCTCGGCCGAACCGCCCTTGAGGCCGATCAGCTCGAGCTTGAACGGCTCGTCGGAGAGCTCGGCGCGGGCCTCGTCGTCGGTGACGACGCGACGCACGAACCGCTGGTTCTCGCGGACGATGCGCTCCATCTCCTTCTTGATGACCTTGAGGTCGTCAGGGGTGAAGGGCTCGTCGACCTGGAAGTCGTAGTAGAAGCCGTCGGTGACGGGCGGGCCGATGCCGAGGTTCGCCTGGGGCTTGACACGCTGCACGGCCTGCGCGAGCACGTGCGCCGTCGAGTGCCGCAGGATCGAAAGGCCGTCGGCGCTGTCGATCGTGACCGGTTCGACGACGTCGTCGGCGGTCACGGTCGTGGCCAGGTCTTTCAGCTCTCCGTTCACGCGCAGCGCGACGACCGAACGGTCGGGGAAGAGGGCGAAGCCATCGGCGGGGAAATCAGTCACAGCACATCTCCTGAAGGGGTCGATTCCAGGCTACCGGGCGGGCATGGTCTCGTTCGCACGGCACGTGCCCCATAGTGGAGCGGTGACTCTGGCCATCATCGGCGGCGTGCTCTGGATCCTCGGGATCGTCGCGCTGCTCACCGGCACCCTCCCCGCGAACGAGGCCGTCGCGGTCGCCGATCGCGTGTGGCCAATCCTGCTGTTCGTCGTCGCCGTCACGGTCGTGGCCGAGCTGGCATCCAAGGCGGGACTCTTCGACGTCGTCGCCGCACGCCTGGCCCGCATCGCGCGGGGCCGCACGGTGTGGCTCTGGGTGCTCGTGGTGGCCTTGGCGACGGTGGCGACGGCGTTCCTCTCCCTCGACACCACCGCGGTATTGCTGACTCCGGTGGTCGTCTCCATGGCGGTCGCGCGCAAGCTCGACCCATTGCCCTTCGCGTTCGTCACCGTCGTGCTGGCCAACACCGCCTCCCTCGTGCTTCCGGTGTCGAATCTCACCAACCTGCTGGCATCCGAGGCCCTGGGCGGCGGGCACGACCCGATCGCATTCCTCGCCCTGCTCGGCCCCTCGGCGCTCATCGCGATCGCGGTCTCGGTCGTCGTGCTGACGGTGGCGTTCCTCCCGAAGCTGCCGAAGACGTATCCGGATGCCGCCTCTCCCACCGTCTCGGATCGGGTCCTGCTCCGTGTGTCCGGCGTCGTGACGCTGGCGTTGCTCCCGCTGCTCGTGGTCGGGCTCGAACCGTGGATGCCGGCACTCGGCGCCGCGATCGTGCTCGTGGCCGTGTTCGCGTGGCGCGCGCCGCGGGCGCTCGGCATCCGGCTCGTGCCCTGGTCGCTGCTGGTGTTCGCGGGCGGGTTGTTCCTCGCGGTCGGAGCGCTCGAGTCGCTGGGCATCGGGCAGGTCACCGCGGTGCTGGCCGGCACGGGTGAGGACCTTCCCTCGCTCTGGCAGCTCGCGGGCGTCGGCGCCCTCGCGGCCAACGGCATCAACAATCTGCCCGCGTACCTTGCGCTCGAGTCGGTCGCGGGCTCCCCCGCGCGCCTGGCCGCTTTGCTCGTCGGGGTCAATGCGGGGCCCATCGTCACGCCGTGGGCGTCGCTGGCGACACTGCTGTGGCACGACCGTCTCGTCGCCGCCGGCGTCGAGGTGAAATGGAGCCGCTTCATCGTGCTGGGCGCCGTGATCGCGCCGCTCATCCTGCTGCTGGGCGTGCTGCCGCTCGGCCGGTGACGCGGGCGGTGAGGCGGCGGTCGCAGCCCGCTTCAGTCCTCGTAGGTGCGCGCCCAGGCCTTGCGCGGTTCGATGAACCAGACGGCGAGGCCCTCGCGCATTCCGTAGGGGGCGCCGGTGTAGAGCGCCGAGATGCGGTCGACGTAGGGCAACGCGTCGTCGCCGTCGATCCGCTCGACCGCGTCGCCGCGCACGAAGGCCATCGCGTAGGGATTGTCGGCGCCGGTGACCGAGATCGCCACGCGGGGGTCGCGCCGCAGATTGCGGTCTTTCAACGTATCGACCTCGGTGAAGATCACGAGCCGGTCCCCCTCGACGCCCACCCACAGGGGCACCGAGTGCGGCGACCCGTCACGCATGAGGGTCGCCAGGTGGGCCACGGCATCCGTCTCGAAGAAGGGCTTGGCCAGCGTCCAGTCGCTCATGCTCGTGTCAACCGCAACGGACTCCGCGAATTCCCGCTTACGCCGGCGCCTGCTCGTTCGGCACCTCGCGGAACACCATCTCGTCACGCCGCGACCCCTCGCGGGGAGCGAATTCGTCGGGTTCGGGGACGACGTACAACCCTCGGCCCGAGTTGGCGTTGTACGTCAGTGCGTGAAGCCACGCGGCACTCATCTGCGGCGATCGGCTGCCGTGGTACTTGAAGACGAGCGACACGTTGGGGTGGATGTAGACCGTCGTGCGTCCTCCGCCCGTGCTGAGGTCGTCTTTCCACGTGAAGGGGAAGCTTTCACCACGCCGCACCTTCGCCATGATCACAGCCTGGAGATGGGCGAGGAGGCGGTCTTCGAAGTCGACCTTCACATCTCCGTCGTAGATGAACTTGCCCATGACGCCTCCATCGGGCCGCCACCGTGTGCGCATCTCCAGGCGAGAATTCGAACGCGGAACTCGGGGGCGTTGACCGCTGTCTTGTCTGTACTGTCTCGCGGACGGACGAGCGCGGCAAACCCCCTTGCTGGGGTGTCGCTTCGTGGATAGCCCGCTTCGTTCGGCGGTGTTTCGCTACGGGGCGCGCGAGATACGGACGATGACGCGGTCGCCGGGTCTGCGCTGAAGCCGTCGCACGAAGGCTTCGACTCCCAGGATGGCCCGATACTGCAGCCCGTACTTGCGGCGCAGCGCGGTGTCGGCGCGCGCATCGTCGGTGGCGGGGCCGGCGATGCGGCCGGTGGCCTCGACGGTGATGGCATCCGGCTCGACAGCACCCATGCGGCTGCACGGTCGGAGCGTGACGCGGCCATCGTTGCGGAGGCGTTTGACCTTGCCCGTCGCCCGCTCGCTGGTGACGACGAGCTCGTCACCGTCGCGCGCGATCCACACCGGTACGGCGACGAGGGCGCCGTTGCGTCGGTACGTGCCGAGGGAGACGAACGGGGATGCCGCGATCTCACGCCACAGGGTGTCGGGAACAGTCATGTCCGTCAGGCTACTGCGCCGTCGACGGGCGGCACCGGCAGGGCGAGCCGCATCTGGACGACGGCACCGCCTGAGGGTCAAGGGCGCCGCAAGGAACACGCAAGAGCATGGCAAGGATCGGTCGGAGAGCGATTTCGGGGCTCCCCCGTCCTCTACGTTCGTGGTGTCCCCGCCGCACGGTCAGACCCCACACCCGTTCCAGCAGCGGCGGGGACGATTCCCCCTCGAGTCGAGCGCTTGCCGCGAGCTCCTCACCGCACGGCCTGCTCCGCCGCCGACGACCGCTCGGTGAGGATGCGGAGTCGTCTGGCCCGCGTCGAGCCGAGTCGTGGTCGCGGACTCGTCGAAGCTGTGCGCAGCTCTGCGCAAGCTCAACATCGTCTGAAGAGCGCACGAAGATGTACGGATTCATGTCCCCCATTTGGCGGACATGGGATACCTTTTAAGTGTCCCCGCCGCCAGGCACTCCGCAGCCCCCCTTACTGGCGGCGGGGGCGACCACTCTCCCGCCGGCTCCGGCCGCGGCGATCGTGTGACGCGCCGCCGGTTCACCTGCCGCCGCCTTCGCACGCGGCGAGTCGAACAGGAACGAGGGCCGCCGCGCGCACCCCGCGACGGGGACGGGCGGACGTCGACGCCTGCTCGCCGAGCGCCCGCGTCAGCGCGACAACCCCGCACGCGCCGAGTCGAGCGTGGCGGCTCCCCGCTCTCGACGAGGCGGCGGTCGACGCCGCACGGCAGGCGCCGGCGCCTTGGTGTTCGACACCGCACGGCAGGCGCCGGCGTCTTGGTGTTCGCCGCCTGCATCTGCAGGGACTCGGTCGCGGGCGGGGCGCCGCGCCGGTCCGGTCACGTCGGCCGCGGGAAAACCAAAAACCCCCGGCAAGCCGGGGGTTTCATTCGGTGCGCGATACTGGGATCGAACCAGTGACCTCTTCCGTGTCAGGGAAGCGCGCTACCGCTGCGCCAATCGCGCCTATACAGGCTGTTCTATTGTGAGGTGAGGTGGCGACGGGATTCGAACCCGTGTAAACGGCTTTGCAGGCCGGTGCCTAGCCGCTCGGCCACGCCACCGTGTGTGGTTCGACCCACGTGTCGTGATGCTCCATCGGTTTCCCTGACGGAGATCCCTCCACTCGAGCGGATGACGAGACTCGAACTCGCGACCCCAACCTTGGCAAGGTTGTGCGCTACCAACTGCGCTACATCCGCATTTCGTTCCCGGGGCTTGCCCCGAGCACTCGTAAGACATTACCCGATCTGAGCGGTCACGCAAAACCACGCGCGGCCCGGGTGTGTCTTGCCTTCATGGTCAGAACCACCTCTCGGCATCCGGTACGATCGATGAGTCCCGTTCGGGATGCGGGCGATTGGCGCAGTTGGTAGCGCGCTTCCTTCACACGGAAGAGGTCATCAGTTCGAGTCTGGTATCGCCCACCGAAACGAAGCCCCCGGTTCGCCGGGGGCTTCGTCGTTCCACCGCCGCACGCGGCCGTACCGCGGCCGCCGCGCCGGCTCTCGGCGCGTCCCCCTGGGATGCTGGCATCCGCTCCGCCCCTCACCTGCCCGTGACGCGCTGCACGCGGGCGGGTGACGCCCCCTCAGCCCCTCACCCACCCGTACCGCGCCGCCAATGCCGCGGCCACCGCGTCGAAGCGCGTGCGGTCGAGTGCCGCGGCCTCACGGCGCATACCCGCGTCGTGCACCAGGTAGAGCTGATCGACGTCGACCCACGAGGGGCGGCCCTGCGGGTCCCACTCCCCCGCACCGAGCGGAAGATACTGCCGATCGCCGTCGTGCGGCTTGCTGGTCAGGCGCACGGCGTACGAGCGGCTGGCATCCGCCCGCCCGATCACGAGCACGGGGCGGTCCTTGCCGCGGCCGTCGCGCTCTTCGTACGGCACCCACGTCCAGACGATCTCGCCGCCGTCGGGCGCGCTGTCGCGCTCGGGGGCGTACGTCAGCGTCAGACGCCGCGGAGGGTCGATCTCGACGGTCGCCAGGCCGGTCGGCACCGCATCGGATGCGTTATCGGGCGCGGCGTTCGGGCGAGGACGCTCGCGGCGAGCCGAGGCGGACGCACCCCGGAACGTCGGCCGTCCCGCCGGCGCAGAGGCTCGCCGCCCCGCGTTCGCCGACGTCTTCTCAGGTGAGCCGTGAGCTTTCGGCCGCGGCCCCGACAACGAGGAGCGTGCGAGGTCGATGAGCGCTGACACGATGCGAGAAGCAGTTCCCATGCCTTCACCATAGGGACGCGGTGCATCTTCTGCGGTATCGACCGACGCCTCGGCGCCGGCGAGGCTCATGGTCCGCGTGCTCCGCGGACACGGCTGTCATCGTACCGACGAGCGGTTGACCATAATCGGGCCGTGAGCGACTCGATGGACCGGGTGAGTCTCGTAGCGTGGTGTCATTTCCCGCGGGGTCGTCGTCGTCGTAGACGAATGACGGGCCACCGTGGGATACCCAGTTGTTTCCGGCAAGAAGCAAAGAAGTGAATCCCACGATGACCCACAACCAGTCTGCCTTGACGACCCTCATCGGCGAAGTCCTCGCCGACCCTGACCTCGCCCACTCGGACGTGTTCCGTCGGATGCTGCAAGCCGGCCTGCAGGACCTGATCAACGCGGAAGCGACCGTGAAGATCGGTGCAGCCCCGCACGAGCGCACCCCGGAACGTACCACCCGCCGCAACGGCACACGCCCCAAGACGCTCGCCACGCCCGCCGGGGAGGTCGACCTGGCGATTCCGAAGCTGCGGGAAGGGTCGTTCTTCCCGTCGCTGCTGTCCCCGCGGCGCCGGGTCGATAAGGCGCTCTACGCGGTGATCTGCCAAGCCTGGATCGACGGAGTGTCCACACGGAAGGTCGACCAGCTCGTCCGCGCCCTCGGCAACGACACCGGGATTTCGAGGTCGACGGTGTCGCGGATCTGCTCCGAGATCGACGAGGCCGTGCATGAGTTCCTGCACCGCCGGATCGATCACACCTGGTTCCCGTACCTGTTCCTCGACGCCACCTACCTCGACGTCCGGGTCCGCGGCCGGGTCGTCTCGCAAGCCCTCGTCGTCGCGACCGGTGTCAGCGGCGAGGGCCGCCGGGAGATCCTCGGCATGGCGCTCGGAGACGCGGAGACCACGGACTTCTGAACCGAGTTCCTCCGCGGCCTGCGAGACCGCGGCCTGAAGGTCGCCACCGCCACCGACTCGCTCGGCGTCACCCTGGTCACCTCCGATGCCCATGCCGGGCTGAAGGCTGCGGTCAAGGCGATCCTGCCCGGGAGCGGGTGGCAAAGATGCCGGGTCCATTTCGCCCGTAACGTCACTCAGAAGATTGGCTCGGCGCGCTCCAAGCCCGTCAACGCGCTGATCTCGACGATCTTCGCGCAGACCACGACGGAGGCCGTGCTCGCCCAGTACCAGGCCGTCATCGACAGCCTCCGCAGCTCCTTCCCGGACATCGCAGCGATGCTCGAAGCCGCCGAACCCGACCTCACCGCGTTCGCGCCGCTCCCACGGGAGCACTGGCAGAAGGTGTGGTCGAACAACCCGATCGAGCGCCTCAACCGCGAGATCAAACGCCGCGCCGACGTGGTGCAGATCTTCCCCGACCGCGACTCCGTCACCCGCCTGATCGGCGCCGTCCTGCAAGAGCAGCACGAGGAATGGTCCTATGGCGAACGACGCTACTTCTCCGACATCTCCATGCGGAAACTGGTCCACACCCTCCACGAGACCGTCGAACCCGCACGCCCCGAGCTCTACCTCACCGCCTGACCATCACCCACCATCAGGAAACAACGGAATAACACCACGCCACGGGACTTGACCGATGGACCGGAAGAACGCCTCGGAACCCCTGCTCGGTATCGGCGACTTCTCGCGATACGCCGGCCTCAGCGTGCGGATGCTGCGACACTACGACCAGCGTGGCCTCCTGCCGCCGGCCGAGGTGGACCGCTCGTCGGGCTACCGCCGCTACTCACCGGACCAGTTGCGCGTCGCGGGTCGCATCCGTGACCTCCGCGACGCCGGATGCGGCATCACGCTGATCGCGGAACTGCTGCCGCTCTTCGCAGATCCCGAAACGCTGCGGGCACGGTTAGACGCCCATGTCGCGTCGCTCGATCGAACGGTTGCAGATCTGGCCGTGCAACGACGACTCGCGCTCGCGCTGGCGGATTCCGTCCTGGCGGCCCCGCGACGTGTGGGCGAGCGGACCGTCCCGGGTGCGCGTGTGCTCCTTCTGCGGCGCACCGTCTCGTCGTACCCGGCGGAACATGAACTCTGGGCAGACTTCAGCGACTTCCTGAACACGCCTGGCGCAGTGGATGCCGACCGCCTCGGCGCGACGGTCGGCTCGACCTACTACGACGAGGAGTACCGCGACGACGACGTCGAGATGGCTGTATGGCGCGAGTACGACGGCCCCCTCGGTCGTGGAAACGGGTTCTCCGTTGCAGACCTTCCCCCGCAGCGCGTGGCGTGGACCACGCACCGGGGTCCCTACGAGGGCATCGAGTCCGCGCTCGAAGAGGTGGGTCGATGGATTGCTCACCGCGGACTGCGCCGCGTCGGGCCCCCGTTCAACCTGTATGTGGTCGGTCCCGGACGACAGCTCGACCCGTCGAAGTGGATGACCGAGGTGAACATCCCCATCGGTTGACGTCGTGCACTTGACCCTCTCACGGTGGGAGGCTTCACGCTCGTCTTCGCCAGGGCTGCGCATCCGGCGCAGCCGCAGAGAGACAGGACGAAGGCGACATGAGTGAGTCGACGAGCGTGAACCCCGCGAACTACGTCGAGATCGGCACCCCCGACCCCGAGGCGGCCCGGCGATTCTATGGATCGGTGTTCGGGTGGGAGTTCGGTGCGGCCGACGGCGACTACGCGCCCGTGAACGGCAACGCCGGCGGGTTGTGGAACACCGCAGACATCGGCGCCGAGGCATGGGCGGTGTTCTACATCGAGGTGACCGACATCCGGGCGATCGTCGACGCGGCGGTGCAGGCGGGAGCGGAGGTCGTACGACCCATCATCGACACCGGCGTCATCCGCTTCGCTCATCTTTCCGACCCGAGCGGCAGCCGCTTCGGGGTCTGGCAGCGCGTGGAGACCATGCCGTCCGATGCGTGAGCGGGCGACACACTGAACGGGGCGCCACCGATTCCTCGGTGACGCCCCGTTCGGGGTAAAGCGGGTCAGCCGCGGGTGTCGGAGAGCACGTAGCCCTCTTCACCGTGCACGACGGTGTCGATGCCGGCGATCTCGTCCTCGTTCTTGACGCGGAAGCCGATCGTCTTCTCGACCGCGAAGCCGATGACGAAGGCGAGCACGAACGAGTAGATCAGCACCGCGAAGGCGGCGATGGCCTGCACGAGCAGCTGGTTGATCGAGCCGCTCTCGATGAGGCCCGTGCCCCGGGCGAAGATACCGAGGTAGAGGGTGCCGATGAGACCGCCGACGAGGTGGATGCCGACGACGTCGAGCGAGTCGTCGAAGCCGAGCTTGAACTTCAGCTCGATCGCCAGGGCGCAGACGGCACCGGCGATGAGGCCGAGCACGATCGCCCAGATGGGGTCGAGTGAAGCGCAGGCCGGGGTGATGGCGACGAGACCCGCGACGGCACCCGAGGCGGCGCCGACCGAGGTGGGCTTGCCGTCCTTGATCTTCTCGACGATCAGCCACGCGAGCAGGGCAGCGGCGGGAGCGGCGATCGTGTTGACGAAGGCGAGGGCGGCGGTGTTGTCGGCGGCGAGCTCGGAGCCGGCGTTGAAGCCGAACCAGCCGAACCACAGCAGGCCCGCACCCAGCAGGACGAACGGCGGGTTGTGAGGAACGTGCGCGCCCTTCTGGAAGCCGACGCGCTTGCCGAGCACCAGGGCCAGAGCGAGGGCGGCGGCACCGGCGTTGATGTGCACCGCGGTACCACCGGCGAAGTCGATCGCGCCGACGCCGAAGACGTCCTGCAGACCGTGGGTGATCCAGCCGCCGTACGCGAAGGATCCGTCCTCGGCGAGGCCGAAGTTGAACACCCAGCTGGCGACGGGGAAGTAGACGACCGTCGCCCAGATGGCCGCGAAGACCATCCACGCGCCGAACTTGGCGCGGTCGGCGATGGCACCCGAGACCAGGGCGACAGTGATGATGGCGAAGGTGGCCTGGAACGCGACGAACGCGAGCGGCGGGTAGGCCGCACCCTCGGGCGCTTCGAGCACGCCGGCGAGGCTGAAGTTGGTGAAGTCGATCGCCCACGGCACCTGGGTGGTGCCCTCAGCGGTGGTGGGGAAGGCGATGGAGTAGCCGTAGAGCACCCACAGCACGCCCATCAGGCCCATGGCGCCGAAGCTCATCATCATCATGCTGATGACGCTCTTGGCCTTGACCAGACCGCCGTAGAAGAACGCGAGTCCTGGCGTCATGAGCAGCACGAGGGCGGCTGCTATCAGGATGAATGCGGTGTTGCCTTGATCCATCTCGGAGGGAACCTCTCTGCAGGGACGCAGGTAAAGCGTCGGGTCCCTTCAGTGTTCCGACCCCCGGTTACCGCCGCCGTTCGCCTCGTGTTTCGTGCACGTTACAGCGACCTCACGGAGGTAAACAGTGCGTTTCGCGAAACTGGATGCCGCTGATGAACGGGTCAAGAATGCGTGAGCGCGACCATGCGCGACACGGCGCGCAGGTATTTCTTGCGATACCCGCCGGCGAGCATCTCGTCGCTGAACACGCTGCTCAACGGAGCGCCGGTGGCGCGGATGGGGATCTGCGCGTCGTAGGCCCGGTCGACGAAGGCGACCAGACGCAGCGCCGCCGACTGGTCGTGCAGCACCTGCACGTCGCGCAGGCCGATCGTGGTGACGCCGTCGATGAGGCGGATGAAGCGCGAGGGGTGCACGCGCGCGAGATGGCCCACGAGGTCGGAGAAGGCGTCATCGGATGCCACTCCCCCGGCGGAGGCGGCATCCACCGCCTGGCGGTACTCGTCGTCGGCGAGCACGCGGGCCGCGCCGTCGATCGCGCGCTGGCGGTAGTCGGTGCCGTCGATGCGGATCGTACGGAAGCTGTCGGCCATCGACTGGATCTCGCGCAGGAAGTCCTGCGCCGCGAAGCGCCCTTCGCCGAGCGCGTTGGGAGGGGTGTTCGAGGTAGCCGCGAGTCGGGTCCCGGATGCCACGAGCTCGCCGAGCAGACGCGTCATGACCATCGTGTCGCCCGGGTCGTCGAGCTCGAACTCGTCGATGCACAGCAGGTCAGAGCCGCGGAACAACTCCACCGCCTTGGCGTAGCCGAGCACGCCGACGAGGGCGGTGTATTCGATGAACGAGCCGAAGTACTTCCGACGGGCGGGCATGGCGTGGTAGATCGACGCCAAGAGGTGGGTCTTGCCGACGCCGAATCCGCCGTCGAGATAGACGCCGGGTTTGACCGGCGCCGCCTTCTCCGCCCTGCGGAAGAACCCGCCCTTCTTCGCCGGGGCGGCCTGCGTGCCCGCGAACGCCTGCAGCAGCTCCTTCGCCTCCTGTTGCGAGGGGTAGGCGGCATCCGCCCGGTACGACTCGAAGGTCGCCCCGTCGAACTGCGGCGGGGGCACGAGGGCGCTGACCATCTCGGCGCCCGTGACCGCAGGCTCGCGCTCGGTGAGGTGGATGAGCCCGGTCGTGGCGGGAGTCGAAGTCATGGTCGTCCTGTGTCCGAGTCTTACAAGAGGGTGCCTGCCCCGACGCGGCGGATCTAGGGTCGAAGGTGCGGTGTCCAGCCTATGCCGCCGCATCCACAGCCCCGACCGAGGAGTTCCCGTGACCGTCGAGTTCGACACCACCTCGTCCAAGTTCGCCGCGTACGCCGAGCCCGGGCGGCTCGTCACCGGGGAGTGGCTGCAGGAACGTCTCGGCCAGCCGGGTCTCGTCGTGGTCGAGTCCGACGAAGACGTGCTCCTCTACGAGACGGGGCACATCCCGGGCGCCGTCAAAGTGGACTGGCACACGGAGCTGAACGACCCCGTCGTGCGCGACTACGTCGACGGCGCGGGCTTCGCGAAGCTGCTGAGCCGCAAGGGCATCTCCCGCGACGACACCGTCGTCATCTACGGCGACAAGAACAACTGGTGGGCCGCGTACGCGCTGTGGGTGTTCTCGCTCTTCGGCCACGAAGACGTGCGCCTGCTCGACGGCGGCCGCGATAAGTGGACCGCCGAGGGGCGGCCGCTCACCACCGACAAGACCGACGTGACACCGACCGACTACCCCGTCGTCGAGCGCGACGACTCGCTCCTGCGCGCATACAAAGACGACGTGCTCGCCCACCTCGGCAACCCGCTCATCGACGTGCGCTCCCCCGAGGAGTACTCGGGTGAGCGCACCACCGCCCCCGCCTACCCCGAAGAGGGGGCGCTGCGGGCCGGTCACATCCCGAGCGCGCAGAGCGTCCCGTGGGGCAAGGCCGTCGCCGAGGACGGTGGTTTCAAGTCGCGCGAAGAACTGGATGCCATCTATCGCGATGGCGCGGGCCTCGCCGACGGCGACAAGATCGTCGCGTACTGCCGCATCGGCGAGCGCTCGAGCCACACGTGGTTCGTGCTCAAGCACCTGCTGGGCTTCGACGACGTGCGCAATTACGACGGCTCCTGGACCGAGTGGGGCAGCGCGGTGCGCGTGCCGATCGTCTCGGGTTCCGAGCCCGGCGAGGTTCCCGGGCGCTGAGCCCGCTCCGCCTGGCCCCCCGCCGAGGTCGCACGCTCGGCTCGAGGTCACGCGATCCGCGCCGCCGAAGACGTGTCCTGTCGGACCGATCGTGTGATCTCGTCCGCCGGGCGGCGGCATCCCGAGCCTGACGGCCGCGGGCGTGGGAGGATGACGGTGATGTCCGACTACGCCCTCCCCGCCACCCTCGCCGCGATCCGCGACGAGTTCCTCGAGCTCGACGAGCCCGACCGGCTGCAGCTGCTGCTGGAGTTCTCCCAGGAACTGCCCGAGGTGCCGGCGGAGTACGCCGACCATCCCGAGATGCGCGAACGCGTCGTCGAGTGCCAGTCGCCCGTGTACATCATCGTCACCGTCGATGCCGACGACACCGTGGCGATGCACGCGACCGCGCCGGCGGAGGCGCCGACGACGCGCGGGTTCGCCAGCATCCTCGCGCAGGGGCTGACCGGTCTGAGCGCCGATGAGGTGCTCGCCGTTCCCGACGATTTCCCGCAGAGCATCGGCCTCACCCGCGCGGTGAGTCCGCTGCGCATCGCGGGCATGACCGGGATGCTGATGCGCGCGAAGCGCCAGGTGAGCGCGAAGCGCGCCGCCTGAGCCTCGGCATCCTCACGCCCGACGGGGCGCGCGTTCGCCTCGTCGGGTTTGGGGCGGACTTGGCGCCTTGGGGCGCGAAACGACCGCCCCGACCGGCCGATCCCGCCCCGAACCACAGACATCTGGGCGCGCGGCGCCGAACCGGATGGGCTGAAGCCGCACCGACGTGGCATCCGGGATCAGCCGCGCGTCAGCCCCCGGGCGCGTACCCAGTCGGTGATGGCGGTGACCCAGCGCGTCTCGTCGTAGTTCCAGAGCTTGGTGTGGCGGGCCACCTGGAACGTCTCCATCGTGACGAGGTCGGGCCGTGCGGCGGCGAGGGCGTGGGATGCGTCGGAGGGCACGAACCCGTCGTCGTCGCTGTGCAGCACGAGGATCGGATGCCGCAGCTCGCGCGCGCGGGCGACGCCGTCGAGCCGGTCGAGCGGGATCGGCTCGCCGCTGCGCAGCACCGTCGCTCCCCAGTTCGAGGCGATCGCGCTCTGTGCGACGGCGATGACGGGCGCGGGCAGCCGCATGAGGCGTCCATGGAAACGCAGCACGGTGCGCCAGTCGACGACCGGGGATTCGAGGACGAGACCCGCGATGACATCGGCGTGCGGGGATTCGAATGCCGCCTGCAGGGCGAGGGCTCCGCCCATCGACCACCCCATGAGGATGATGCGCCGAGCGCCGTGACGGCGCGCGTAGCCGATCGCGGCATCCACGTCGCGCCATTCGGTGGCGCCGAGCGCGTACGTGCCCGAGGGGCTCCTGGGGGCCTCGCCGTCGTTGCGGTACGACACGACGAGGCTCGTGATCCCCAGGTCGTGGAAGACGGGCACCGCCCGCAGCGCCTCGGCCTTCGTCGTGCCCCGGCCGTGCACCTGGATGGCCCAGACGTCGGTGTCAGCGGCGGCGGGGAACTCCCACGCCGGGCACGGGCCGACCCCGGTTTCGATCTCGACCGTGCGGAACGGGCGGTGCAGATCGTCGGGCCGGTCGTAGTACCACCCGCTGAACGCCGCTTCGGGAGCCAGGTCGCCGTCGGCGGCGACGTGCGTCAGCAGCTTGCGGGTCACGGTGTCGTCGTCGCCACCCACGATGGACCCCAGGCGCAGGTAGTCGACCGAGCCGACCGTGAAGAGGCCGTACCGGCCCGGCAGCGCCGTATCGGGTGTGCGCGCCAGGGTGATGGTCTGGGCGGCGGCGTCGAGACCGACGATGCGGGTGTCGGGCACACGTCCGGCGGGGCGCACGACGGTCCGGGCCACGCGCAGCGACACCGCGGTCAGGGCGGCGGACGACGCGGCGAGCGCGACGGTGAGCACCGAGAGGGCGAGCGGGATGCCGGTGGCGCGGCGCTGCGTTGCGCGCAGACCTGCGGCGCGCCTGGGACCGTTCATCGAGGCCTCACTCTAGTCTGTGGCCGTGAGTGACCAGCGCCCGGCGGAGGCCGCCAGCCCCTTCGCGCGGACCGCCGACGAGATGCGCGCGACGAGCTTCCGAGAAGACCTCGTGGTCCGTGAGATCCCCTCCCCGGCGGGTCTCGCACCGTTCTCGCTGGCGTTGGCCGGAGACGTGCGCCCCGAGGAGCACGCGACGGATTCGCCCTTCGGCACGGGGCGCTTCATCCTGCTGCACGATCCCGAGGAGCCCGAGCCCTGGGGTGGCGCGTGGCGCGTCGTCTGTTTCGCGCAGGCCCCCCTCGAGCCGGAGATCGGCGTCGACCCCCTGCTGGCCGAGGTGGCGTGGTCGTGGCTCATCGACGCTCTGGACTCGCGAGGCGCGAAGCGGCACTCCGAGTCGGGCACCGCCACCAAGACCCTCTCCACCGGCTTCGGCGCGCTGGCCGCGCAGGGCGAGGGGTCGCAGATCGAACTTCGCGCGTCGTGGTCGCCGCGCGGTCCCTTCCGCCCGCACCTGGAGGCGTGGGCGGAGCTCGTGTGCATGCTCGCCGGCCTCCCCCCGGGGTCGGAGGGCGTCGCTGTTCTCGGAGCCCGGAGGCCCCCGCGTGGTTGAGTACATCGTCATCGAGGATGCCGAGGGCTTCCTCGCCGCCTGTGAGACCCTCGCCGCGGGGAGCGGCCCGGTCGCGGTCGACGTCGAGCGGGCGTCGGGCTTCCGCTACTCGCAGCGCGCGTATCTGATCCAGGTGTTCCGCCGTGGGGCCGGCGTCTTCCTGTTCGACCCGTCGACCATCGACGACTTCGCCCCGCTGCAGGCGGCGATCGGCGACACCGAGTGGGTGTTCCACGCGGCCAGCCAAGACCTGCCGTCGCTGCGCGAGCGGGGGCTCGAGCCGCCGTCGATCTTCGACACCGAGCTGGGCTCGCGCCTGCTCGGTCATGAGCGTGTGGGCCTCGGCGCCGTCGTCGAGCACACCCTGGGGATCACCCTCGCCAAAGCGCACTCGGCCGCCGACTGGTCGACACGGCCGCTGCCGGCATCCTGGCTCGAGTACGCCGCCCTCGACGTGGAGCATCTCATCGACGTGCGCGACGTGCTCGCCGCGGAGCTCGACGAGCAGCACAAGACGCAGTTCGCCCGGGAGGAGTTCCAGGCCGTCCTCGACCGCCTGCCCAAGCCCGCCCGCGACGACCCGTGGCGCCGCCTGAGCGGACTGCACGCGGTGCGCGGGCGTCGCGCGCTGGCCGTCGCCCGCTCCCTCTGGCAGGCCCGCGAGGACTTCGCGCGCGAGCAGGACGTCGCTCCCGGACGCCTCGTGCCCGACCGCGCCCTGGTCGCGGCGGTGCTGGCGGATCCTGCGAGCAAGCAGGCGCTGGCCGGGGTCAAGGAGTTCAACGGGCGCGCGAGCCGCACGCAGCTCGACCGGTGGTGGAACGCGATCGTGGCCGGCCGTGAGTCGACGGAGCTTCCCCCCGATCGCGTGCCGAGCGACACCCTGCCGCCCCCGCGGGCCTGGGCCGATCGCAACCCCGAGGCCGATCGCCGGCTCAAGGCGGCCCGCCCCGCCGTCGAGGCGCGGGCGGAGGAGCTCCGGATGCCGACCGAGAACCTGCTGACGCCCGAGACGCTGCGTCGCGTGGCGTGGGCGCCCCCGGCGGAGATCTCGGCGGAGTCGGTGGGTGCCGCCCTCTCCGAGCTCGGCGCGCGCCCCTGGCAGGTTGACCAGACTGCACAGGTGATCGCGGATAGCTTTGTAGCTTCCGTCAACACCGTCGATGAGGCGCCCGGCGCGGATTCGTAGGTTCGGACAACCGATTCTTCGGCGCGAAACCGCCCTTCCTAGGCTGGGTCCAACCCCAACATAGGAGGCAGAGTGGCCGAGATGACGGACGTCTTCTTCGTCGACGGAATGCGCACACCCTTCGGGCGCGCCGGCGAAAAGGGCATGTATTGGAACACCCGCGCCGATGACCTGGTGGTCAAGGCGATCATCGGGTTGATGGAGCGCAACGGCGACGTGCCGAAGGACCGGATCGACGACGTGGCGATCGCCGCGACCTCGCAGACCGGTGACCAGGGGCTGACCCTCGGACGCACGGCGGCGATCCTCGCGGGACTGCCCCTGACCGTTCCCGGCCTGGCGATCGAGCGGATGTGCGCGGGCGCGATGACGAGCGTCACCACCATGGGTGCCTCGATCGGCGTCGGCATGTACGACCTCGCCCTCGCCGGCGGCGTCGAGCACATGGGTCGTCACCCCATCGGCGGCAACGTCGACCCCAACCCCCGCTTCGTCGCCGAGAAGCTCGTCGACCCGGGTGCCCTGAACATGGGCGTGACGGCGGAGCGCATCCACGACCGTTTCCCGCACCTCACGAAGGAGCGCGCCGACCGCTTCGGCGTCGCCAGCCAGCACAAGGTGCAGGCGGCGTACGAGGCGGGCAAGATCCAGCCCGACCTCGTGCCGGTCGCTGTGAAGAACGCCGACGGCGCCTGGGGCCTCGCCACCGAGGACGAGGGACGCCGCCCCGAGACGACCCTCGAAGGCCTCGCCACGCTCAAGACGCCGTTCCGTCCGCACGGCCGCGTCACCGCGGGGACCTCGTCGCCTCTTACTGACGGCGCGACGATCAGCCTGCTCGCCGGCGCCGGCGCCGTGAAGGAGTTCGGCCTCGCGCCCAAGATGCGCATGGTGTCGTTCGCCTTCGCCGGCGTCGAGCCCGAGATCATGGGCATCGGCCCGATCCCGTCGACCGAGAAGGCCCTGAAGAAGGCCGGTCTCACGATCGACGACATCGGCCTGTTCGAGCTCAACGAGGCCTTCGCCATCCAGGTGATCTCGCTGCTCGATCACTTCGGTATCGCCGACGACGATCCGCGCGTGAACCCCTGGGGCGGCGCGATCGCCCTGGGCCACCCGCTCGCGGCATCCGGTGTGCGCCTGATGATCCAGCTCGCCGCGCAGTTCGCCGAGCGACCCGACGTGCGCTACGGCCTGACCGCGATGTGCGTGGGCCTCGGCCAGGGCGGCTCGGTGATCTGGGAGAACCCGTTCTTCGACGGAAAGAAGAAGCGCAAGTGACCGACTACTCGACGATCGACTTCTCGCCCCTCGACGCCCTCACCGGCGACGAGGTGGTGACCCACTCCCCCGTCCGCGACGTGCGCCTGCCATCGGGCAACGTGCTCGCGCTGATCACGCTCGACAACGGCCGCGACCACACCCGCCCGAACACCCTCGGGCCCGCGACCCTCGCCGAGCTCGGCGAGACCCTCGCGACGCTGAAGAAGCGGGCGGACGCGGGTGAGATCCACGCGGTGGCGATCACGGGCAAGCAGTACATCCTCGCCGCCGGCGCCGACCTCTCCGACGTGGCGAAGCTCCCGTCGAAAGAGGTCGCGCGGCTCATCGCGCAGCGCGGGCATCAGGTCATCGGCTCGCTGTCCGACCTGGGTGTGCCCTCGTTCGCGTTCGTGAACGGCCTCGCCCTCGGCGGCGGTCTCGAGATCGCGCTGAACTCGACCTACCGCACTGTCGACTCTTCGGCAGCGGCGATCGCGCTGCCCGAGGTATTCCTCGGAATCATCCCCGGCTGGGGAGGCGCCTACCTGCTGCCGAACCTCATCGGCATCGAGAACGCGCTCGAGGTCGTGATCTCGAACCCGCTCAAGCAGAACCGCATGCTCAAGCCGCAGCAGGCCTTCGACCTCGGGATCATGGATGCCATCTTCCCGGCGGCCTCTTACCTCGAGGACTCGCTGCGGTGGGCCGACGGCGTGCTGACCGGCCGCGTGCGCGTCGAGCGCAAGAACGAGCCGGGCAAGCTCGAGCGCCTGACGAAGTGGCCCATCGCGATCAAGATGGCCCGTGGCATGCTCGAGTCGAAGATCGGCACCGTCCCCCGCTCTCCCTACGTCGCCCTCGACCTCCTCGACAAGGCCAAGAACGGCACGAAGGCCGAGGGGTTCGCCCGCGAAGACGAAGCGCTCGCCGATCTCATCACGGGCGACCAGTTCGCGGCATCCATGTATGCGTTCGACCTCGTGCAGAAGCGCGCGAAGCGTCCGGTCGGAGCACCCGACAAGACGCTGGCGAAGAAGGTCACGAAAGTCGGCATCATCGGTGCCGGACTCATGGCCTCGCAGTTCGCGCTGCTGTTCGTGCGGAAGCTGCGGGTGCCCGTCATCATCACCGACCTCGATCAGGGTCGCGTCGACAAGGGCGTGGCATCCATTCACGAGGAGATCGGCAAGCTCGAGGCGAAGGGCCGCCTGGACGGCGACACCGCCAATCAGCTGCGGGCCCTCGTGCACGGGACGACCGACCGCACCGAGTTCGCGGACTGCGACTTCGTCATCGAGGCGGTGTTCGAAGAGGTCGGGGTCAAGCAGGAAGTGTTCTCCGCGATCGAGAGAATCGTCGCGGAGGATGCGATCCTCGCCACGAACACGTCGTCGCTTTCGGTCGCCGAAATCGGCTCCGTGCTGCAGCACCCCGAGCGCCTCGTCGGCTTCCACTTCTTCAACCCCGTCGCGGTCATGCCGCTCATCGAGGTCGTCAAGACGGATGCCACGAGCGACGCGGCTCTGTCCACCGCCTTCGTGGTCGCGAAGGGCCTGGGCAAGAACGCGGTGCTCACCGCCGATGCCCCGGGCTTCGTCGTGAACCGCCTCCTGGCGAAGGTCATGGGCGAGGCAGCGCGAGCTGTGTACGAGGGCACCCCCATCGCGACGGTGGAGAAGGCGTTCGCGCCCCTCGGCCTGCCGATGGGACCGTTCCAGCTCATCGACCTCGTGGGCTGGAAGGTCGCCGCCCATGTGCAGGACACCATGGCGCACGCCTTCCCCGACCGGTTCTTCGCATCCGAGAACTTCCACGAGCTCGCGGCGCTGCCCGAGGTCGTCGAGAAAGACAAGGGCGGCCGCGTGACCGGGTGGACAAAAGCCGCGCAGAAGGTGCTCGTCACCGGCAAGACCCCGGTGGCGCCCGAGACGATCCTGGCTCGCGTGCAGGACGGTCTGGCGCAAGAGATCAAGATCATGCTCGACGAGGGCGTGGTCCCCGAGGTGCAGGACATCGACCTGTGCCTCATCCTCGGCGCCGGCTGGCCCTTCATCGACGGCGGAGCGTCGCCCTACCTCGACCGCGAGGGGGCGTCGGAGCGCGCCTTCGGCGACACGTTCCACCACCCGCCCATCCGCGGCATCGGCGACTGATCCGGCTCGCTACGCGGCGCCGCTCCTCCGGGGGCGGCGCCGCCGTCGTTCGTGCCGGCCCTCGTCATGGGAACAGGCCGGTGCGCCGACAACATGGCGATAGCAGCTGGTTCGGCCTGTTCTCGTGGCATCCCCTGTTCTGGTCGCTAGGCGGCGGAGACGCGCGGGAAGTTCGACCGGTCATGAGAGCAGGCCGGTGCACCGAGAAGAGAGCGATGCCAGCTTGTCCGGCCTGTTCTCGTGGCATCCCCTGTTCTGGTGACGCGCGGGCGCGAAGAACGGGCCGGGATGTCGGCATCCCGGCCCGTTCGTCAGCGGCTCAGGGGCGCGACTTCTCCCATTCGTCCATCGTGGGGATCGAGCCGGTCGGCGTCTGCCGCGCGACGGGGATGCGGGTGCCGAGCACCTGGGCGACGACGTCGTGGGCGATCTTGGATGCCGTCAGGCCGGCGTCTTCGAGGATCTGCTCACGCGTGGCGTGGTCGATGAACTCGTCGGGGATGCCGAGCTCGTCGACGGCCGTGTCGACGCCGGCCTCGCGCAGCACCTGGCGCACCCGCGTGCCGACGCCGCCGACGCGGATGCCGTCTTCGATGGTGATGACGAGGCGGTGCTCGCGGGCGAGGTCGACGATCGACGGCTGCACCGGAATCGCCCAGCGCGGGTCGATCACCGTCGCCCCGATGCCCTGCGCGCGGAGCCGCTCGGCGACCTCCATCGCGAGGTGCACCATCGGGCCGATGCCGATCAGCAGCACGTCTTCTCCGCCGCCGCGGGCGAGCACATCGACGCCGTCGGGCAGGCGTTCGATCGCCTCGAGGTCGGCGGGCACCTTGCCCTTCGGGTAGCGGACCACCGTGGGCGCGTCTTCGACGGCGGTGGCCTCGCGGAACTCCTCGCGCAGGCGCGCGGCGTCGCGGGGGGCGGCGATGCGGATGCCGGGAACCAACTGCAGCATCGCGAGATCCCAGATGCCGTGATGACTCGGGCCGTCGGGGCCGGTGACGCCGGCGCGATCGAGCACGAAGGTGACGCCGGCCTTGTGCAGCGCGACATCCATCATCACCTGGTCGAACGCGCGGTTCATGAACGTCGCGTAGATGGCGACGACGGGGTGCAGGCCACCGAAGGCGAGACCGGCGGCGGATGCCACGGCGTGCTGCTCGGCGATGCCGACGTCGTACACGCGCTCGGGGAAGCGTTCGGCGAACTGCTGCAGACCCGTGGGACGCAGCATCGCCGCGGTCATCGCGATCACGTCGTGGCGCTCGGCGCCGACCGTCACGAGTTCTTCGGCGAAGACGTCGGTCCACTGCAGTCCGCCGCCCGCACCGAGTGCCTCGCCGGTGATCGGGTCGATCTTGCCAACGGCGTGGAACTGGTCGGCCTCGTCGCTCATGGCCGGGGCATAACCGCTGCCTTTGTCGGTGATCGCGTGCACGATGACCGGCGCACCGTACGATTTCGCCAGCTCGAGGGTCTCGATGAGCGACTCGAAGTCGTGGCCGTCGATGGGGCCGAGGTACTTGATGTCGAGGTTGCTGTAGAGCGCTTCGTTGTTGGTGAAGCGCGAGAGGAAGCCGTGCGTTCCTCCGCGCACACCCCGATAGACCGCGCGCGCGGCGGGCCCGAGACGACGGAAAAGCGTGTCGGAGCCGCGGTGCAGCGTGCGGTACGCGTCGTTGGTGCGCACCCGGTTGAGGTAGCGCGCCATGCCGCCGATCGTCGGGGCGTAGGAACGGCCGTTGTCGTTGACGACGATGACGAGGTTGCGGTCGTTGTCGTCGCTGATGTTGTTGAGCGCCTCCCACGTCATGCCGCCCGTCAGGGCGCCGTCACCCACGACGGCGACGACGTGACGGTCGCGGCGCCCGGTGCGGTGGAACGCGCGGGACACACCGTCGGCCCAGCTCAGCGAACTCGAGGCGTGCGACGACTCGACGACGTCGTGCTCGCTCTCAGAGCGCTGCGGGTAGCCGGCGAGACCGCCGCGAGAGCGGAGCTCGGAGAAGTCCTGCCGGCCCGTGAGGATCTTGTGCACGTACGACTGGTGGCCGGTGTCGAAGATGATGGGGTCTGACGGCGAGTCGAACACCTTGTGCAGGGCGATCGTCAGCTCGACGACACCGAGGTTGGGCCCGAGGTGTCCGCCGGTGCGGGCGACGTTCTCGACGAGGAACGAACGCACCTCGGTGGCCAGCTGACGCAGCTGGTCGGGGGTGAGCGCGTCGAGATTGCGGGGTCCGTGAATGCCGGGCAGCAGAGCCATACGACTCCTCTCGTGCGGTGCGCGCAGAGGCCTGCGCATCTGTCGATTCTAGTCTCGGGGGCTGACAGCGGCCCGGCAACGGCTTGCGGGGCGGTCTCGCAGCGGTGCGCGCTGGCATCCGATCGCCCACGCGAGAAACGCCCGCTGCGCCGACGAAACCGCACAGCACCGGCCCGCGCGCGAGAAACGTCCGCTGCGCCGACGAGACCGCGCCGCACCGAAGTTCGCTGCACCGATAAACGCCTGTTGCGGCGATAAACGCGGGCACGGGGCGTTTCTGCCGGCGGCGACCGTTTTTCGAGGGGATGCGACGGTCTCGGCGACACGCGAGCGCCCGCCCCGACGGATCGGGACGGGCGCTCGGACGGTGCGTGCGGGATCAGACCAGCGAACGCAGCACGTACTGCAGGATGCCGCCGTTGCGGTAGTAGTCGGCCTCACCGGGGGTGTCGATGCGGACCACGGCGTCGAACGTGATGGTCTGCTTGCCCTCGGGCGAGAACTCGCTCGGCTCGGCGGTGACCTTCACGGTCTTGGGCGTGACGCCCTCGTTGAGCTGCTCGATGCCCTCGATCGAGACGATCTCGGTGCCGTCGAGGCCCAGGGACTTCCAGCTCTCGCCGGCCGGGAACTGCAGCGGCACGACGCCCATGCCGATGAGGTTGGAGCGGTGGATGCGCTCGAAGCTCTCGGTGATGACCGCCTTGACGCCGAGCAGGTTCGTGCCCTTGGCCGCCCAGTCGCGCGACGAGCCCGAGCCGTACTCCTTGCCACCGAAGATCACCAGCGGGATGCCCTGATCCTGGTAGTTCTTGCTCGCGTCGTAGATGAACGACTGCGGGCCGCCCTCCTGCGTGAAGTCACGGGTGTACCCGCCCTCGACGACGGTGCCGTCGTTGACCGCCGCGGTGAGCTCGTTCTTGAGGCGGATGTTGGCGAACGTGCCGCGGATCATGACCTCGTGGTTGCCGCGGCGCGAGCCGTAGGAGTTGAAGTCCTTCTGCGCGACACCGTGCTCGGTGAGGTACTGCGCGGCCGGGGTGCCGGCCTTGATGTTGCCGGCCGGGCTGATGTGGTCGGTCGTGACCGAGTCGCCCAGGGTGGCCATGACGCGTGCACCGGTGATGTCGGTGACCGGCGACGGCTCCATCGACATGCCGTCGAAGTAGGGAGCCTTGCGCACATAGGTCGAGTCGGCATCCCACTCGAAGACCGGGCCGGTCGGCGTCGGCAGGTTCTTCCAGCGCTCGTCCCCCTCGAAGACGGTGGCGTACTGCTGGATAAACTGCTCGCGCGAGATCGACGCGTCGATGATGGTCTGCACCTGGTCGGGCGCGGGCCAGATGTCCTTGAGGAAGACGTCGTCGCCGTTCTGGTCCTTACCGAGGGCGTCGGTCTCGAAGTCGAAGTTCATCGACCCGGCGAGGGCGTAGGCGACCACCAGCGGCGGGGATGCCAGGTAGTTCATCTTCACGTCGGGGCTGATGCGACCCTCGAAGTTGCGGTTGCCCGAGAGGACGGCGGTGACGGCGAGGTCGTTCTCGTTGATCGCCTCGGAGACCTCTTCGATCAGCGGGCCGGAGTTGCCGATGCAGATCGTGCAGCCGTAGCCGACGGTGTAGAAGTCGAGGCCCTCGAGCGCCTTGTCGAGGCCGGACTTCTCGTAGTAGTCGGTGACGACCTTGGAGCCCGGGCCGAGGGTCGTCTTGACCCACGGCTTGCGCTTCAGGCCCTTGTCGACGGCGTTCTTGGCGAGCAGGCCGGCCGCGATCATGACGGAGGGGTTCGACGTGTTCGTGCACGAGGTGATCGCCGCGAGGGTGACCGCACCATTGTCGAGCAGGTAGGACTGGCCCTCGGGCGTGGTGACCTTGACCGGATTCGACGCGTTGGCGGGGTGCCCGGAGGAGATCAGCACCTCTCTCTCGGTCACGTGCTCGTGCTCTTCGCCGGGGACGGAGCCCGGGTCGGATGCCGGGAACGTGCCGTCGACCTCGAGGTCGACGACCGAGTCGGACACCGCGCCGCCGGCGTAGTTGAGGATGTCCTTCTCGAACTGGTTCTTGGCCTCGGAGAGCAGGATGCGGTCCTGCGGGCGCTTCGGACCGGCGATCGAGGGCACGACGGTGCCGAGGTCGAGCTCCATGTACTCGCTGAACACGAGCTCACGGGCCGGGTCGTGCCAGAGCTTCTGCTCCTTGGCGTACGCCTCGACGAGCGCGACGGTCTGCTCGTCGCGGCCGGTGAGACGCAGGTAGTCGAGCGTGACGTCGTCGATGGGGAACATCGCGGCGGTCGAGCCGAACTCGGGGCTCATGTTGCCGATGGTGGCGCGGTTGGCCAGCGGCACCGAGGCGACGCCCTCGCCGTAGAACTCGACGAACTTGCCGACCACGCCGTGCTTGCGGAGCATGTCGGTGATGGTGAGCACGACGTCGGTCGCGGTCACGCCGGCGGGGATCTCGCCCGAGAGCTTGAAGCCGACGACGCGCGGGATGAGCATCGACACCGGCTGGCCGAGCATCGCGGCCTCGGCCTCGATGCCGCCGACGCCCCACCCGAGCACGCCCAGGCCGTTGACCATCGTGGTGTGCGAGTCGGTGCCGACGCAGGTGTCGGGGTAGGCGCGCAGCACGCCGTCGACGGTGCGGTCGTAGATGACCTTGGCCAGGTGCTCGATGTTGACCTGGTGCACGATGCCGGTGCCCGGGGGGACGACCTTGAAGTCGTCGAACGCCGTCTGGCCCCAGCGCAGGAACTGGTACCGCTCGCCGTTGCGCTCGTACTCGATCTCGACGTTGCGCTCGAGCGCGTTCTCGCTGCCGAAGAGGTCGGCGATGACGGAGTGGTCGATGACCATCTCGGCGGGCGAGAGCGGGTTGATCTTGTTGGGGTCGCCGCCCAGCGCCGTGACCGCCTCGCGCATGGTGGCGAGGTCGACGATGCAGGGAACACCGGTGAAGTCCTGCATGACCACGCGCGCGGGCGTGAACTGGATCTCGGTGTCGGGGTCGGCCGTGGGCACCCACGAGCCGAGGGCCTCGATCTGCTCCTTCGTGACGTTGGCGCCGTCTTCGGTGCGAAGCAGGTTCTCCAGCAGCACCTTGAGGCTGAAGGGGAGCTTCTCGTGACCGGCGACCGTGTCGATACGGAAGATCTCGTAGTCGGTGCTGCCGACTGTCAGGGTGCTCTTGGCACCGAAGCTGTCAACCGTGGACACGATCGTCTCCTTCGTCGGCGAATGCGCAGGCGTCGGCCCGCTGTCGTCCATCTTCCCCGCGTGGCGGAGCCGATTCCAGGAAGGTCGACCTAACCGTGCGGACGGACGGATTTATCTTGATGTCAAGATAATATCAGGACTCGCGGCGAGGTGAGAGAGAACGCACTACGAGCCACGTCACCGCGAGCATCGGGGCGAACAGCGGCAAGCCCATGACGATCTTCAGCGTGCCCAGCGCGGTGACGTCGCCCGCGAAATACAGCGGCAGCTGCACGATCAGCCGCGCCGCGAACAGCGCCGCCCACGCCAGTGACAGCCAGGTGTAAGCCAGACGCTTGCGGCGGTCCGCCCGCCATCGCGTGCCCTCGCCCAGCAGGTAGCCCGCGGCCAGGCCGATGAGCGGCCAGCCGATGAGCGCCGAGACGAGGAAGGCCGTGCCGTAGGCGCCGTTGGTGAAGAAGCCGAAGACGAAGTTGTCCTGCCCGCGCCCCGTCACCAGCGCCAGCACCGCGGCACCGGCGGTGGCGAGCAGGCCGCCGATCGCGGCGCTCGGCGGCGACTTCGCGATCAGCCGCGCGAGGGTGAACACGACCGCGAGTCCGACCGACACCCCGAGGCTCAGCCAGAGGTTGCCCTGGCGCGTCTCCGGGTCGATCGTGAGGGTGAACAGCACGACGAACGCCAGCGACGGCAGCACCGATTCGAGGATGCCGCGCACTCCCCCCATCGCCGACCACACGGCCGCTCCGGTGGAGCCGTGCGCCGCGGGGTCGAGCCCCGCGCGCCGTGCCGCGTTGCCCAGCGCCGCACCGACGCTGTCGGCGGCGGAGGGGGGATCGAGCGGCACCCGGTCGCCGTCGGGCCCCGGCCTGGTCGTGTCGTCGCTCATGCGGTGCCGGGGGTGGCCGGCATCCGGAGCGGGATCAGATCGCGCGGCGGCATCGGCGAGGATCCACGGACGACGACGATGGAGCGGAAGAGGTCTTCGACCGCGGCCGCGGCCTCGATGTCGCTGGTCGCCGCTCCCCCGACGACGCCGCGCAGGAACCACCGCGGACCGTCGACACCCACGAACCTCGCCAGACGCTTCGAATCGGCGTCGGCGCCGCCCGTGACGGGCACTTCGGCGAGCAGCTCGGGGCCGAGCGGACCCTCGCGCTCCTCGACGCGACCGCCCTGCTGCTTCACCTGCTGACGGATCTGCTCGCGCGTCTCTTCCCAGAGGCCGCTCGTGCGGGGGGCGGCGAAGGGCTGCACCTGCAGCGTCGAGTCGGCGTAGTCGAGACCGACGGCGACGATGCGCTTGGTCTGCTCCTCGACCTCGAGGCGGAGGTTGAGGCCCTCGCGCGGGAGGATCTTGATGCCGCCCAGGTCGATGTAGGGGCGCACCGGGTTCGCCTCGGACTCGTCGAAGGGGCCCGCGCTCTCACGGTCGATGGGCGCGCTCTTGACGGGCGGCGCCGCAGGGCCGGCCGCCTGTTCCACCTCGGGGGTGGTCTGCGTCTCGTCGTCGGTCATCGGGTGCTCCCTTGCAGGCTCTGGTATCCGCTCGATCCGAAACCGCCGTCGCCGCGCACGCTGTCGGGAAGTTCGTCGACGGGGACGAAGCGCACGGGCGGGACGGGCATCACGATGAGCTGGGCGATGCGGTCTCCGACCGCGATGTCGTAGGCCTCGTCGAGGTCGGTGTTCAGCAGCGCGACTTTGATCTCGCCGCGGTAACCCGCGTCGATCGTCCCCGGAGAGTTGACGATGGTGATGCCGTGCTTGGCCGCCAGGCCGCTGCGCGGCACCACGAACGCCGCGTGGCCCTCCGGCAGCGCGATCCGCACGCCCGTCGACACGAGAGCCCGGCGACCGGGCTCCAGCCGCACGGCTTCGGCAGCCGTCAGGTCGGCCCCGGCGTCGCCCGGGTGGGCGAAGAGCGGGGACTCGGATGCGACAATGAGGACATCCACCGTTTCGGTCACCCCACGAGGGTAATGCAGAAGAGGGGGTGCGGCATCCGCACCGCAATCGAGTACCGCGAGCGTCTGAGTCCATCCCTGTGGGCTCTGGCGGCCGCCGCCGTGTGCGGGCCGATGGCCGCTGTGGTGTTCTCCCCGCTCGACACCACGCTCGCCCTGTTCATCGGACTCGTCGTGTCGGTCGCGATCGTCGCGGGCCTGCTCGCCGTATCGCCCGTGGTCGAGGTGAGCGGCGGCGAGCTGCGTGCCGGGCGTGCGCACATCCCCGTCGCGCTGCTCGGTTCGCCGTCGGGTGTCGTCGCAGAAGAGGCGCGTACGGCCCGCGGGAGTGGTCTCGACCGTCGGGCGTGGCACGTCATCCGGGGTGGCATCGACGGCATCGTCGTGGTGCCGGTCATCGATCCCGATGACCCGACGCCGTCATGGGTGATCTCCACCCGCACGCCGGATCGCCTGGTGGCGGCGATCCAGCGCGCTCAGGTCAGGCTGCGCACTCCAGGCAGATGAAGCCGGGGCCGCTCTCTTCCGCGATCTGCGAGCGGTGCTTCACCAGGAAGCAGTTCATGCAGGTGAACTCGTCTTCCTGAGCGGGGAGCACGACGACGTCGAGCTCGATGTCGGAGAGGTCGGCGCCGGGCAGTTCGAAGCCCGAGGGGTTGTCGGCATCCTCGTTGTCGATCGACCCCGACGCCTTGTCGGGCACGCGCTCCTTGAGGGCCTCGATCGACTCGCTGTCGTCCTCGGTCTTGCGCGGTGCGTCGTAATCGGTTGCCATGCGTGCAGGTCTCAACTTCCGGAATTCGTGGTGCTGTGCCCCATCGGGTGCCCGATCGGGCGGCCATAGTTTGCATGACACGTCTTCGATAAGCAAATGCTCTTGCGGGCGTGTGCATGTCGGGCGAGGCGTGAAACTCGCGGCGCGCCCGCGATATTCCGTGATGCGCGCCGCGCGCATGTCAGCATGGGCGCTGACCGCAGATCGGAGGGGTGTTTCGCATGGAACAGCTCAAAGTCATCGGAACCGAGGATGACGTCCTCGTCGTGGCGACCCAGGCGGGAGAGCGCTTCGCCCTCCCCCTCGACGAGGTACTGCGCGCCGAAGCGCGCCGTGCCCGCCGGGACCGCGAGGACGACGACCGCGCCCCGCGTCCCAGCCCCCGCGAGATCCAGGCGCACATCCGAGCCGGCATGTCGGCCCGCGAGGTGGCGTCTTTGTTGAACGCACGCGTCGAGGACATCGAGCGCTTCGAGGGTCCGGTGCTCGCCGAGCGCGAGCACGTCGTCAGCCAAGCGCTGGCCGTGCCGGTGCTGCTCGGCGGCACGCTCGAGCACGACGCCCCGATCACCTTCGGCGCGGCGGTGCGCGCGAAACTCGCCGAAGCCGGCGCTTCGGCCGAGCGATGGACGAGTTGGAAGGAGGGCACGAGCTGGATGGTCAAGCTCGAGTTCACCGCCAACGGCATCGACCACGACGCGCGATGGGGCTTCGATCCGCGCCGCAGCACCCTCTCGCCGCAGAACGCCGACGCGATCCAACTCTCGCGCCAGGGTTCGCTGCCCGAGGGCCTCATCCCCCGTCTGCGCGCCCTCGACAGCGTGCAGAAGGACGAGTCCCGCTTCGACAGCGGATCCTTCGGCCCGCGCCGCCTCGATATCGAGGACGAACCGGGGGTCGAGGCCACCGGCCCGGTCGCCCCCGCCGTGCAGGCCGCGGCGATCAAGCGCGCCCCCGACGCCCCCGTCACGTCGTCGGAGACGGCCGACCTGCTCGAGGCGCTCCGGCGCCGTCGCGGTCAGCGCGAGCCGCTCCCCGGCACGACCGAGACGGAGCCCGAGCTGCGTCCGGTCGGTCCCCCCGTCGCACTGTTCGACGCCGTCGAGCCGAAATACGTCGCCGAGCCCGAGCCGCCGGCGCCGGAGCCCGAGCGTGCGCAGCCCGACCCGGCGCGACGCGCGAAAGGCCGACCGTCGATGCCGTCATGGGACGAGATCGTCTTCGGAGCCCGCTCCGACGAGAGCTGAATCCCTCGAGCGGATGCCGCGGCGGTGACGGCATCGTCACCGTGCGGCGGAGCGGCGAGCGGAACGGATGCCGGGCGCCCGGCATCCGGCACCGTCAGGCGAACGCACCCAGACGCAGGAGCGGGACCGTGCGCTCCTCATCGGTGAGCGATCCGTGCTGGCCGACCATCTTCTGGGGACGCTTGTCGGGCTCGCGGTCGTCGTAGTACGCGGTGCGTCCGCGCGCAGCGACCAGGACGTCGCCGATGCGGGGGCGCACCTCGTCGTCGACCGCGCCGAACAACCCGGCGCCGATCGCCTCGTCGCGCGTCATGACCCAGGCGCGCGTTGCCTCGCTCTGCGCCCACGTCGAGGCCACGGCATCCGCCCGCCCCTCCTCCGCGTAGAGGTGGAGCATGCGCGGCTCCCCGCCGAGCAGGGCGACGCCGTCGAGCCGGGGATTGCCCGCGCGCAGCAGCACGTGCTTGTGCGCGGGCACGTCGACCATGCCGTGATCGGCGGTGACGAGCACACCGGTGCGCGCGTCGATGAGGCCGGCGAGTCGCCGGGCGGCGGCGTCGACGCGCTCGAGGGTGTCGGTCCAGCGATCCGACTCCCACCCGTCGCGATGCCCCGCGGTGTCGAGCTCGGGGGCGTAGAGATAGGTGACGGATCCCGGATGCCGTGCGGCCAGGTCGGCGGCGATGCGCACGCGCTCGTCGAGGTCGTCGGAGGGGAAGAACGACGCCCCCCGCAGCGTGGCCTCGGTGAAGCCGGTGCCGGTGTAGCTGGGTTTCGACACCACGAAGGCGCGGCCGGCACGCTCGGCGAAGAGCGGCTCCGCCCGCTGCCAGGTGAGCGGGTCCAGTCCGTCGGTCTCCCACCCGTGCAACTGGTTCGGTGCGCTCAGGGTGCCGGGGATTCGCGTGCGGTAGCCGACGATGCCATGGGTGCCGGGATCGACACCGGTGAGCAGGCTCGTGAGGGCGGCGGCCGTCGTCGACGGGAAGACGGTGCGGGCCACATCGCGCCGACCGCCGGCCGCCGCGAGGAAGCGCGCGTGACCGCGGCGGGCGGCGAGGTTGTGGGCGCCGAGGCCGTCGACGAGGAAGACGATCACGCTGCGGGCCGGCGGGAGCCAGTGCGACGCGCCCTCGAGTGCGGCGATCGACTGCGCCAGCACACCGGTGAGGCTCCGGGAACGCGGCGGGTCCGCCGGTAGGCTGAGTGACATCGGGGCAAGTCTTCCACACGACGCCCGATCCCCGTCCGTCCCGGACGCCCGCTCGACCCGAGGCCCTTCACATGCCCGATTCCCGTTCCTCTTCCTCCGCGTCGTCCGCCGTCGCCGAGCGCATCGAAGACGTCGATGTCTCGACCGAGATGCAGGGGTCGTTCCTCGAATACGCCTACTCCGTCATCTACTCGCGCGCGCTCCCCGACGCCCGCGACGGACTGAAGCCCGTGCAGCGGCGCATCCTCTACCAGATGGCCGAGATGGGCCTGCGGCCCGACCGCGGGCACGTCAAGAGCGCCCGCGTGGTGGGCGAGGTGATGGGAAAGCTCCACCCCCACGGCGACGCCCCGATCTACGACGCGCTCGTGCGTCTCGCGCAGCACTTCACGCTGCGCGTACCCCTGGTCGACGGTCACGGCAACTTCGGTTCGCTCGACGACGGCCCCGCGGCCTCGCGCTACACCGAGGCGCGCCTCGCTCCCCCCGCCCTCGCCCTGACCGAGAACCTCGACGAAGACGTCGTCGACTTCATCCCCAACTACGACGGACAGTTCCAGCAGCCCGAGGTGCTGCCGGCGGCGTTCCCCAACCTGCTGGTCAACGGCGCGACCGGTATCGCGGTCGGTATGGCGACGAACATGGCGCCGCACAACCTCGTCGAGGTCGTCGCCGCGGCGACGCATCTGCTCCAGCATCCGGATGCCACGGTGGAAGAGCTCATGGAGTTCGTCCCCGGACCCGACCTGCCGACGGGCGGCATCATCGTCGGCCTCGACGGCATCAAAGACGCCTACACCAACGGTCGCGGCACCTTCCGCACGCGCGCGAAGGCGTCGATCGAGTCGCTCGGCCCGCGACGCACCGGCATCGTCATCACCGAACTGCCCTACCTCGTCGGCGCCGAGCGCGTCATCGAGAAGATCAAGGATGCCGTTCAGGCCAAGAAGCTGACGGGCATCGCCGACGTCACCGACCTGTCCGACCGCCACCACGGTCTGCGTCTCGTCATCGGCATCAAGACCGGGTTCGACCCCAAGGCCGTGCTCGAGCACCTCTACCGCCTGACCCCGCTCGAGGATTCGTTCGGCATCAACAACGTCGCCCTCGTCGACGGCCAGCCGCAGACGCTCGGGCTCCGCGACCTGCTTCGCGTGTACCTCGATCACCGCATCCGCGTCGTCACGCGGCGTAGCGAGTACCGCCTGGCGCGAAAGCGCGAGCGCCTGCACCTCGTCGAGGGTCTGCTCATCGCGATCCTCGACATCGACGAGGTCATCCAGGTCATCCGCTCCTCCGATGACGGGGAGGCCGCACGCACGCGTCTGCAAGAGGTCTTCGATCTGTCGCACGCGCAGGCCGAGTACATCCTCGAGCTGCGGCTGCGGCGCCTGACGAAGTTCTCGCGCATCGAGCTCGAGGCCGAGCGCGACCAGTTGAACGCCGAGATCGCCGAGCTCGTCGAGCTGCTCGGCAGCCAGACGCTGCTGCGCCAGCAGGTCGCGAAGGAACTGGATGCCGCTGCCGAGGCGTACGGCACCCCGCGGCGCACGATGCTGCTCAACGGCGGGCCGGTGCAACCGCGGTCGGCGAAGGCCGCGGCCGCCGCCGACCTGCAGATCGCCGACGCCCCGTGCCGCGTCTACCTCTCGGCCACCGGACGCATGGTGCGCGCCGAGCTCGTCGCCGACGCACCGGGCGGGGGTGTGGTGGCTCCGACGCGCCGCTCGAAGCACGACGCGATCCGGTCCTCGGTCGACACGACGACGCGCGGCGACGTCGGCGCGGTGACATCGGCAGGGCGTCTGGTGCGCTTCTCCCCCGTCGACCTGCCGTCCGTGCCGGCCAATTCGGTACAGATGGCCGCGGGGATCAAGGTCGAGCAGTATCTGCCGCTCGGCAAGGGCGAACAGCTGGTCGCCCTCGTTCCCCTCACCGGTGGTCCGACGATCGCCCTCGGCACCGAGCAGGGTGTCGTCAAGCGCGTCGCTGCGAGCGAGCTGGGCGCGAAGGACGAGATCGAGATCATCGCGCTGCGCAACGGCGACCGGGTGGTGGGCGCCGCGCCCGCGGGAGACAACGCCGAGCTGGTCTTCGTCGCCAGCGACGCGCAGTTGCTGCGCTTCGACGCCTCGTCGGTCCGGCCGCAGGGACGCTCCGCCGGAGGCATGGCCGGCATCCGGTTGTCGGACGGCGCGCGCGTGATCGCCTTCGCGGTCGTCGGGGCCTCGTCGTTCGACGCGGTCGTGGTGACGGTCGCCGGCTCCACGGCGGCGCTTGCCGGAACGGATGCCGGGAGCGCGAAGGTCTCAGCCTTCACCGAATTCCCGGCGAAGGGGCGTGCCACGGGCGGTGTGCGTGCGCAGCGTCTGCTTCGCGGCGAGGACGCGCTCGTGCTCGCATGGATCGGCACCGAGCCGCGCGCGGTCGGCAGCGACGGGTCCATGCGGACGCTGCCCGAGCCGGGCGCGAAGCGCGACGCGTCGGGCCAACCGCTCGACGCCGTCGTCGGCGCCATCGGCACCGTCGTGCGCTGAGCCCGAGCCGGCGGGCGTCGCCGCGGTCGCGGCGCCCGTGCACAGCTGCGGGGTGCCCCGCGGTCGCGGCGCCCGTGCACAGCTGCGGGGATTGTGGGAGACACGCCGGTGCAGACGCCGTCGACGCGGCGTGTCGGGTATGACCTCTGCCGTTGTGCACGGGGGCGGCGGTGCCCGCGGCGGCGCTGCGGGAATGCCCCGCGGCCCCGGTGCCCGCGCACAGCTGCGGGGAGGCCCCGCGGTCGCGGTGCCCGTGCACAGCTGCGGGGATTGTGGGAGACACGCCGGTGCAGACGCCGGCGTCGCGGCGTGTCGTGCGGGATCTCTGCCATTGTGCACGGGCGCGGCCGTGCGGCGGTGACGCCCGGGCACGGCCGCGGGGCGATCGTCAGCGGCGCGCCGGCACGAAACGGCGGCGGCGCGGCGTATCGCCCACGTCCCGTGGCGCGTGCGCACCGCCGCACCGAGCGGGCCCGTGCGGCGGTGCGGTCAGACGTCGATGCTCTCGCGCGCCAGGCGGTCGCTCGAGTCGATGATGAACTCCCGGCGGGGTGCGACCTCGCTGCCCATCAGCAGGTCGAACACCTCCGCCGCCCGCTCGATGTGCTCCACCTGCACGCGCCGCAGGGTGCGGCCGGCACGGTCCATCGTGGTGGTGGCGAGCTGGTCGGCATCCATCTCTCCGAGTCCCTTGTACCGCTGGATGGGCTCTTGCCACCGCTTGTTCGCCTTCTTCAGGCGCGCGAGCAGCGCGTGCAGCTCCTGCTCGCTGTAGGTGTAGATCGTCTCGTTCGGCTTGGAGCCGGGGTTCATCACGATGACGCGGTGCAGCGGCGGGACGGCGGCGAACACGCGGCCGGCCTCGACGAGCGGCCGCATGTACCGGAAGAACAGTGTCAGCAGCAGGGTGCGGATGTGCGCGCCGTCGACGTCGGCGTCGCTCATGAGGATGATCTTGCCGTAGCGCGCTGCGCTGAGATCGAAGGAGCGCCCCGACCCCGCGCCGATCACCTGGATGATCGACGCGCACTCGGCGTTCGACAGCATGTCACTGATCGAGGCCTTCTGCGTGTTCAGGATCTTGCCGCGGATCGGCAGCAGCGCCTGGTATTCGCTGTTGCGGGCGTCGCGCGCGGTGCCGAGCGCGGAGTTCCCCTCGACGATGAACAGCTCGGAGTTGTCGACGTCGTTCGAGCGGCAATCCACGAGCTTCGACGGCAGCGACGACGACTCGAGCGCGTTCTTGCGCCGCTGCGTCTCTTTGTGCGTGCGCGCCGAGATGCGCGCCTTCATCTCGGAGACGATCTTCTCGAGCAGTTGCGCGGTCTGCGTCTTGTCGTCGCGTTTGACCGACGCGAAGCGTGCCGCGAGCTCTTTCTGCACGACGGATGCCACGATCTGCCGCACCGCGGGAGTGCCCAGCACTTCTTTCGTCTGGCCCTCGAACTGCGGCTCGGGCAGACGCACCGTCAACACGGCAGTGAGCCCTGCGAGCAGGTCGTCTTTCTCGATCTTGTCGTTGCCGACCTTGAGTTTGCGGGCGTTCTGCTCGACCTGCGCGCGGAGAACCTTCATCAGGCCCAGCTCGAAGCCCTGCTGGTGCGTGCCGCCCTTGGGGGTGGCGATGATGTTGACGAACGAACGGGAGGTGGTGTCGTAGCCGGTGCCCCACCGCACCGCGATGTCGACCGCGCACTCGCGCTGCACCTCGGTGGGCACCATCGATCCGCCCGGCTGCAGCACCGGAACGGTCTCGGTGAAGGTTCCGGTGCCGGTGAGGCGCCAGGTGTCGGTGACCGCGGCATCCGGGGCGAGGAACTCGGCGAACTCCGAGATCCCGCCGTCGAAACGGTAGCTCGTCTCGACATGCTTCTCGGCGCGCTCGTCGAGCACGACGATCTCGAGCCCCGGCACGAGGAACGCCGTCTGGCGCACCCGCTGCACGAGCTCGTCGTGGCCGAAGGCGGCGTCTTTCGTGAAGATCTGCCGGTCGGCCCAGTAGCGGATGCGGGTGCCCGTCACGCCGCGAGGAGCCTTGCCCACGACGCGCAGCTCGCTGCTGCGCTCGAACGGGGTGAAGGGCGAGTCGGGGCCGTCGCCGGCGAAGAGGCCGGGCTCGCCGCGGTGGAACGACATCGCGTAGGTCTTGCCCCCGCGGTCGACCTCGACGTCGAGGCGCTCGGACAGCGCGTTCACCACCGACGCGCCCACACCGTGCAGACCACCGGATGCCGCGTACGAGCCGCCGCCGAACTTGCCGCCCGCGTGGAGCTTGGTGAAGACCACCTCGACACCGGTGAGACCCGTGCGCGGCTCGACGTCGACAGGGATGCCGCGCGCGCGGTCGCGGACTTCGACGCTGCCGTCGGCGTGGAGGACGATGTCGATGCGACTGCCGTGACCGGCGAGCGCTTCGTCGACGGAGTTGTCGATGATCTCCCAGAGGCAGTGCATGAGGCCGCGGGAGTCCGTGGAGCCGATGTACATGCCGGGGCGCTTGCGCACGGCCTCGAGACCCTCGAGGACCTGCAGGTGGTGGGCGGAGTACTCGGACGTCACGGTTAGCCAGCGTAATCGGGGCCACCGACATCGCCTGCCAGACACACAGCGGGCCTGGGCCACCGTACGCGCACAGCGAAATGTGATCAAGGCGCGGCATAGGGGAAACATCCGCGTGGTTGTATATGGAGACTCGCCCACGACCACATGAGGAGGGCACCCGAGATGACCACCACGACTGCACCCGACGCGACTGTTCTCGACCACCGCCTGACGGCGGCGGATCGCTGCGACTCCTGCGGCGCACAGGCCTACATCGCCGCGGAGGTGAACGGCAGCGAGCTGCTGTTCTGCGCTCACCACGGCCGCAAGTACGAAGAGAAGCTCCGCAGCGTCGCCACCTCGTGGCACGACGAGACGGCACGCCTCACCTCCGCCGACTGAGCCCTCCGTCGGCAACGGGCCCCGATCACTCCCTGAGCGAGTGAGGCGGGGCCCGTTCTGCGTTTCAGCCCCGGTACACCCGGGGTATCGACGGGGAGACGCGCAACGCGATCTCTTCGCCGATGGTGTCGATCAGCTCGGCGAGGTCCGTCGCGCTTCGCAGGGCTCCCCGCCCGAAGACGGCGATCTCGTCGCCGACCCGCGCGTCGTCCCACACGGCGACGGCCGTCGAGGTCGCACCGATCGCCTCCACGCGGCGCGGCCCCGCCGGGGTGGCGACATCGAACCGACCGCTCAGGGCGCTCGGGAGCCCGTGCAGGCTGCCGATGTCGAGATGCACGCCCGCCGGGCCGACGGCGGTGACCGTGGCGACCAGGGCCGCGATGGGCTCGATGCCGAGCTCCGCCTCGCCCGGGCCTCCGGCAGGACGGATGCCGTACGAGAACGCCCCGACGCGCACGAGGTCTTCGCGGAACTCTCCGCGAGCGAATCCGGCGGCGCTGGCGGCGAGGTGCGAGTAACGGGGCACGAGGCCGGCGGCGCGCGCCGCGTCGCGCGCGGCGAGGAAGAGCGCGCGGGCGTCGTCGTCGTCGGCATCCGAGGCTTCCGAGATGTGCGACCAGATCCCCTCGAGAACCGCTCGGCCCTGACCGACGAGCTCGGCGGTGCGTGTGAGCGCAGCATCCCAGCGCTCCGGACGGATGCCGTTGCGGTGCAGGCCCGTGTCGATCTTCAGGTGCAGGCGGGCCGGAGCGGCTGAGAGAGCCGCGAGGTCGTCGAGGAGCGCCTCGTCGCCGATGCCGAGATCGAGGTCGGCGGCGACGCCGGCGCGCAGGTCGTCGGCGCCCCCGATCAGCCAGACGAAGATGCGCGCGTCGGGGCCGGTGATCGCCCGCACGGCCGCGCCGGTGGCGACATCGAACGCCCCGAACCAGCGCACGCCCTCGTCCCGGGCTTCGCGAACGAGCGTCTCGAGACCGTGGGCGTACGCATCGTCTTTCACGACGAGCATGTGCGCCGCCGGGGCGACGGCCTCGCGGACGCGGCGGAGGTTTTGACGGAAGGCGCCCAGGTCGACGCGATACTCGGCGCTCACGCCGACACCCGGCGCTCGGCTCGCGCGCCCACGACGGCGACGATCTCGGCTGCGCTCCAGCCCGTGGCATCCGTCCATTCCGCCAGGGAGGGCTCGTCGCGCGCCGGATCGCCGAAGAACACGACCTCCGCCCCGCGGGAGACCGGCGTGTGGCCGACGTCGACGACGCAGACGTCCATCGCCACGCGGCCCACGATCCGGTGGCGGCGCCCGTCGATCGCGACGGTGGCGGTGTTCCCCAGCGAACGCACGATGCCCTGTGCGTAGCCCCCCGTCACCAGGGCGACGGTGGTGTCGTCCGCCGCGCGGTGCGTGTACCCGTACGACACTCCCTCGCCCCGCAGCAGCGGCTTCGTACCCAACGCGCGGCCGCGCAGCGACAGCACCGGTCGCGCGTCGGAGCCCGGCAGACCGAACAGTGTCGCGGCGTCGAGGCCGGCGGCATCCAAGCCCTGTTCAGACAGCACGGATGCCACCCACTCGGCACCGTGGCCCCAGCCGTCGGCAGCGAGCACGTCGTCGTCACCGCCCACCGCCCGCGACGCATTGCGCCGTAGCGCGGCCTTGGAGAGGAGGGCCACCGGGGCGACTCCCCCGGCCCCGGGCGTGCGGGCGGGGAGCGTGGAGGTCACGCATCTAGACTAACGGGGTCCGTCATCCCCGACCCCGGAGCGTGCATGCCTAGCCAGGGCTTCTCCCCCGTCACCCGTCTGCGCTACCTCGCCGATCGCGCCCGCCGCATCGATGTGGGCTCGGTGATCGAACGAGCCAAAGAGGCGTCGGCCCAGCACGGCAAGGCCATGCCGCTGGTCGTCGCCGACATGCTCTTCCAGGCGGGCGTGAAGAACGTCGGGTTCCAGGACTACATCGACTACGACTTCGCCATCCTCACCCCGGCCGAGCGTGCGACCTACATGACGCACCCGGTGTCGAACCAGATCTCGCAGAAGTACGACCACCCCGACTTCCGCGGCATCTTCCAAGACAAGGTGGCCTTCGACCGCCGCTTCAGCGAGTTCCTGCGCCGGGACTGGATGGTGGTGGATGCCGACAACGCCGACGAGCTGCGCGCGTTCACCGAGCGCCTCGGCACCATCGTCACCAAGGAGCCGGTCGGTCAGGCCGGCACCGGCGTGCACCGCTACCACGCCGCCGAGGTCGAGGACTGGGGCGCATTCCACCGTGGCCTGCTCGAGCGGGGCGAGATCCTCGTCGAAGAGGTCATCCGCCAGCACGACGACCTCGCTGCCGTCTGCCCCGGAACCGTGAACACCACGCGCGTGACAGCGTTCTTCGACGGGCAGAAGACCCACATCCTCGCGATGGCGCAGAAGTTCGGCCGCGGCGCCGTCAGCGACCAGATGACCTTCGGCGGCTTCTACACGATGCTCGACGAGAACGGTCACGCCCTCGGGGCCGGCTACGACTCGCACGGCCACGTGCACGAGGTGCACCCCGACTCGGGCGTGCGCATCGCCGACTTCCAGCTGCCGATGATCGACGAGGTCACGGCGTTCGTCGACCAGGTCGCCCGCGTCGTGCCCCAGGTGCAGTACGTCGGTTGGGACATCGTCGTCGGCCCCGACGGCCCCGTGCTCGTCGAGGGCAACTGGGGCGCGGGCGTGTACGAGAACAAGCCGAGCGTCACCGGTATCCGCACCGGACACAAGCCGCGCTACCGGGCGGCCATCGGGTTCTGATCCCGGATGCCGACAGGCCCGCTCCCGTATCGGGGGCGGGCCTTCGCTCTGCCGCTGCGGGGCGGACTGGGCCGCCGGCCGGTGGTGCCGAACGAGGACGAGCACGTCGGCCGCTCGCTGCCAATCGCTCGCGCGCAGGCTCGCCGCCGTCTCGGCGGGAACGACGGTGCCGAGCCCTGGGGAGGACGGACGCTGGGGGACCCGGCTCCGCGCGCTACGGCAGGAACGACGGCGCCGAGCCCCGCGGAACGACGGATGCCGTGGCATCCGACTCCGTAGGGCTCGGCGCCGGTGGAGTGAGACGGGCGGTCAGCCGGCCATGATGGCCGACTCGGCCGGAACGACACCGAGCAGCAGCAGCACGATGACGAGGATGCCGAGCGCCACGCGGTAGATCACGAACGGCAGGAAGCTGCCGCGCTTGAGGTACTGCATCAGGAAGGCGATCACGAGGTAACCGACGACGAACGCGATGACCGTCGCGACGGCCGTCTCGCCCAGGTTGTAGGGGCCGGTGCCTTCGTCGAAGCTCTTGTACAGCTCGAACAGTCCGCTAGCGAACACGGCGGGCACCGCCAGCAGGAACGAGTACTCGGCCACGGCGGTGCGCTTGTAGCCGAGCGCGCGGCCCAGCGTGGTGGTGGCGCCCGACCGCGAGACGCCGGGAACGAGGGCGAGGGCCTGGGCGAATCCGTACGCGATGCCGTGCGGGTAGGTGAGGTCGTCGAGGTCGCGGCGGCGCTTGCCGTAGTGGTCGGCGAGGCCCAGCAGGATGCCGAAGACGATGAGCACGACAGCGGTGATCCAGAGGCTGCGGAAGTTGTCGCGGATCAGGCTCTGCAGCAGCACGCCGAGGAGGGCGATGGGGATGGTGCCGATGATCACGAGCCAGCCCATGCGGGCGTCGGGGTCGTTGCGCGGCACCTTGCCGCTGAGCGAAAGGAACCACCGCGAGATGACGCGGGCGATCTTCGCGCGGAAGTAGATCAGCACGGCGAGCTCGGTGCCGATCTGCGTGATGGCGGTGAAGGTCGCGCCGGGGTCGGTCTGCGACGGGAGGAACTCGCCCACGATGCGCAGGTGCGCACTGGAAGAGATGGGGAGGAATTCGGTGAGGCCCTGAACGAGCCCGAGGATGATGACCTCGAAGATATGCATGCGGTCCTTCAGTACGTCCGGAGGAGGTCGGCGAGAACACGTCGACCGAACTCGAGCGCGTCGACGGGGACGCGCTCGTCGACACCGTGGAACATTCCGGTGAAGTCGAGATCGGCGGGAAGTCGCAGCGGCGCGAATCCGTAACCGGAGATTCCGAGGGTGGAGAGGGCCTTGTTGTCGGTCCCCGCGCCCAGCAGGTAGGGGACGACGGGAACGCCCGGGTCGTGGCGACCGAGCTGCGCGACCATCGCGTCGACCAGGTCGCCGGCGAAGGGCACCTCGAGTCCGACGTCTCGATGGACGATCTCGATGTCGACGCCGTCGCCCACGATCCGACGGACGTCGGCGAGGGCGGCCTCCTCGGTGCCGGGCAGCACCCGCACATCGATGAGCGCCTCGGCGCGATCGGGGATCACGTTGTGCTTGTAGCCGGCGGTCAGGCCCGTCGGGTTCGTCGTGGTGCGCAGGGTGGACTGGACGAAGCTCGCCGCCGCGCCGGTACGCCGCGCGAGGGCGTCAGGATCGCCCGCGTGGTCACCCGTGATCTCGGCCAATCCCGCCAGCAGGGCGGCGGTGGTGTCGGTGAGCCGGATGGGCCACTCGGTGCGCCCGAGGGCGGCGACGGCTTCGGCGAGACGGGTGACCGCATTGTCGGGATGCAGGCGGCTCCCGTGGCCGGCACGGCCGCGGGCCACCAGCTTGATCCACAGCAGCGCCTTCTCTCCGACCTGCAGCAGGTAGGCGCGCCGGTCGCCGACGGCGATGGAATAGCCGCCCACCTCGCTGATGGCCTCGGTGGCCCCGGCGAACCATTCGGGACGGTCCTTGACCACCCGACCCGAGCCTTCGACGCCACCGTTCTCCTCGTCGGCGAAGAACGTCACGATCACGTCGCGCTCGGGCCGTTCGCCCGCCCGCAGCAGGTCGGCGACGGCGGTGAGGATCATGGCGTCCATGTTCTTCATGTCGACCGCTCCGCGGCCCCAGAGGATGCCGTCGCGGATCTCGCCGGCGAAGGGATCGACGCTCCAGTCGTCGGCGACGGCGGGCACGACGTCGAGGTGGCCGTGCAGCACGAGCGCGGGCTTGTCGGGATTGCGGCCGGGGACGCGGGCGCAGACGTTCGTGCGGCGCGCGACGGGTTCGTAGTAGTCGGTGTCGAGCCCGAGTGCTTCGAGATAGGCGCCGACGTACTCGGCCGCCTCGCGCTCGCCGTTGGAGCGGCCTCCGCCGTAGTTCGAGGTGTCGAACCGGATGAGGTCGGACGCGATGCGCGCGACCTCGGGGACGACGTTTTCGGGCTCGGACATGCGCACTACCGTACCGGGACGCGAGGACGACTCCCGTCGCATGTCCCTCGGTTCCCTCGCCGCGCGCCCTGGGGAGGACGGGTGGCCGGCCGATGGACGACCGGGGTCCGCTGTGGGTGGCGCGGTCGGACGCGCCCGGGCTGCGTCGCTGGTTCGAGTCGGGCTTCGCGGCGTGGTAATGTCGTTCCTCGTTGCGCAAGCGACAATTCACCCAGATGCGCGGGTGGCGGAATAGGTAGACGCGCTAGCTTGAGGTGCTAGTGCCCTTTAACGGGCGTGGGGGTTCAAGTCCCCCCTCGCGCACAGAACGAAGAAGGCCCCGGGTTCATCCCCGGGGCCTTCTTCGTTATCTGCGGGAGGGGCGGCCGCGAGGCGGGGCTTATAGGCCAGAAATAGTGGATGGGGTCGGGCGTGTCATCCTCGTCCTGCCCATCCTGTTCTGAGCCAGAGGCCTTCGGTGGCGTCGAGGCCGTTGTCGTAGAGGGTTGGGGTGGGGTCCTCGAGGTCGATGGTGGCGTCCTCGTGCGGGGTTGGCGTTGTGGGGGCGTGGGCGTAGCTGTGGGCGTGGTCGATGGGGACTTCGTGCAGCAGCAGGAACCATTCGACGGCGCGGCGTTGATGCTGGATCGGCATGCCCCGGTGATGGCGAAGGAGGTGCCTGATCTGGGCGTTGAGTCCTTCGAGGCGTGAGGTGGTGCGCGGGGCGTCGTGGCGGATGAAGGTGAACATGTGTTCGTTCTCGGCGACGCGGTGCAAGATCGCCCAGGCTTTGCGGAGCGGTTTGTGGGTGTAACCGAAGTGGCCGTTGTCATAGAGGGTGCGTTCGCGCAGGAGGTGCCCGTAGGTCTTCCACCAGGCTTCCAGCGTGAGGCGCCAGGTGATGGCGTCGTCGACGGTGTGGATGCCGCTGAGGGCGAGGGCGATCTGGCGCAGGTCTTTGCCGGCGCGCAGGCGCGGGTTCCTTGTCAGTTCGCGGGTGACGTTCAGCTGCAGGTGGAAGATGCAGCGTTGGATGGCGGTGGCGGGCCAGTGCAGGGCGAGGGCGGAACGGATCCCGGAGCCGCCGTCGGTGACCACCACCGTCGGGGCGGGAATGCTCTCGAACAGCGCGCCCCAGGCAGCAGCCGATTCGCGGGCGGCCCACTGCCATCCCACGACGGTGTTGGTGGTGGTGAGGGCGATGAGTAGACACCACGTTTCGATCCAGATCCCATCGACCAGGATCACCTCGTGTACTTCGCCTGTGACGGGCAGGCGCGGCTCGAGGGCCCAGCACCACGCGGTGTCGCGACGGAACGAGCGGGCGCTGCGGGAGCTGGCGAGCTCGGCCTGTGAGGCCTTGCCCATCAGCCAGGTCAGGAACCGGTGCAGCTGTTCGCGGCGGGTAACGTCAGGGCGCCGACGGATAGTGGAGGACCCGCACGGCCGGCACCGCCACCGCTGCGTTCCTGAGGGGTGTCGTCCGTTCTTCACCAGCTTCGACCCGCATACCACGCACGAGCCCTGATTCGAGGGAAGGTCCACGACTAAGGGTCGCGGACCATACCGATCCCCGTTCTACCCCGGAATCACGCGGCTAGATCGAGGATTCATCCACTATTCCTGACCTATAACCCCGAACCCGTTCGGGGTTGGGCCCACGCCGCCGGAGGCTCCGCGCGCCGCGTAGCGGCGGGTGGAGGGGCGGTGGGGAAAGTCCCCCCTCGCGCACAGAACAAGAAGGCCCCGGGTTCATCCCGGGGCCTTCTTCGTTATCTGCGGGCGGGTCGGCCGCGAACCCGTTCGGGGTTGGGCCCACGCCGCTCGTGGCCGCCCCGCACGCCCGCCCGCGGCGGCGTCACCCGCTCCCGGCCCATTCGTGCCGGGCTCCGCGGCATCCATCTATCCGCGCTGGCCTCCCGGCATCCACGCGCGCGTGACTCCCGCGAAACACCGGCGTGACACGCCCCGCCTAGCGTCGGAGCATGCCTTCCTTCCGTGTGCCCACGATCGACATCTCCGCGTGGGAGGGCCCCGGCTCGCCCGATGCGCGCGCGGCGGTCGTCGCCGCCGTCGATCACGCGTGCCGCACCGTCGGATTCATGCAGGTGGTGGGGCACGGCATCCCGGATGGGGTTCTGAGTGACTTCACGGCGGCGCTCGACGCGTTCTTCGCGTTGCCGCTGGACGAGAAGAAGCGGTACGTGCGACCGGGGGCCGAGAACCGGGGGTACAGCCCGCCGAAGAGCGAGTCGCTCAGCTATAGCCTCGGCGTCGACCCCGTCACGCGGATGAACGACTTCTTCGAGGCGTTCAACGTGGGGACGTCGTGGCGGGAGTATCCGGGGACGACCGCGACGCCCGCCGATTACGCCGAGAACACCTGGCCCGATGAGGCCTCGACCTTCGAGCCGGCCGTGACCGCGTACTACGACGAAGCGCGACGCGTGGCCCGGACGCTGACACGGGTGTTCGCGGCGGCGCTGCGGGTGCCCGACGACTTCTTCGACGGCATCACGGGTCACTCCATCGACGTGCTGCGGATGAACAACTACGCCCTGCCGCCGGGGTCGATCGAGCTCGGCGCGGAGCTGACGGGGATGGGCGAGCACACCGACTTCGGTCTGGTCACGGTGCTGTGGGCGGATCGGGTGGCGGGGCTCCAGGTGCTCGGGTTCGATGGCTCGTGGAACGACGTGGCGCCCGCCGAAGGCGCTCTGCTGGTCAACCTCGGCGACGTGGCCGCGCGCCTCACGAACGACAAGTGGCTGTCGACGCTGCACCGGGTGAAGCCGCCCGTCATCGACGGCACGATCGAGCGGCGGCGGTCGGCGGCGTTCTTCCACGACGGGAACGCGGATGCCGTCATCGCACCGCTGCCGCATTTCGTGTCGCCCGAGGCACCGGCGTTGTACGACCCCGTGACGGTGCGCGAGCACATCACGGCCAAACTCGCGGGCTCACGCGCGGGTCGGAAGAACGTCGGCGCGGTGCGCGAGGCCGCACGGGTGGCGGCGGCGACGCGCGGCTGACGCCGGCCCCGTACTTCGGCGCCTCTGCGCTCCGGCGCTGGCAGCGGCGCTCCAGCGCCGACAGCGGCGCCGCCGCCGCGCGTTGGTGCCGACAGCGGCGCCGCCGCGTGGGAGAAACGCCGTTCGCGACCGGGAACGCCACGACGCCGCGTGTCTCATCGCGAACAGCGTTTCTCGGCGGCGGCGGCGACCGAGCCGCTGGCGCCGGACCCGCCGCGGCGCCGCCGCCGGCGACGCGCGTGAGAAACGCTATTCGCTCTGAAAAACGCCATGACGGCGCGTGTCTCGTCACGAACGGCGTTTCTCGATGGGGGCACCGGCCCCGCCGCTATCGCCGGCCCCGCCGCGGCACCGGCCCCGCGGCGACAGCGGCGCCGCCGCCGGCGGCAGCGGCGCCGCCGCGCGCGACAAACGCCGTTCGCTCTGAAAGACGCCACGACGCGGCGTGTCTCGTCGCAAACAGCGTTTCTCGGCGGCAGTGCCGGTCGAGTTGCCGTTGCCAGCCCCGCCGCGCCGGCGCCCCCGCCGGTCGAGTCGCCGTCGGCAGCCCCGCCGCGCCGGCGCCCCCGCGCGCGAGAAACGCCGTTCGCTTTGGGAAACGCCACGACGCGACGTGTCTCGACGCAAAGAGCGTTTTTCGGCGGCGCCGCCGGTCGAGTCGCTGCCGCCGGTCGAGCCGCTCTTACCGCCCGCGCCGCGGCGGCGGCGCTCGTCAGGCCGCGGAGACTCCGAACAGCAGGCCGAGCACGTAGGTGATGGCGGCGGCGCCGAAGCCGATCGCGAGTTGGCGCAGCCCGCGCTTGAGCGGCGAGGCACCCGAGAGCAGCCCCACCATGGCGCCGGTCGCCATGAGGGCGATGCCGACGAGTACGAGAGCGAGCACGACCGCGCCGACGCCGCTCATGCCGAAGATCCACGGCAGCACCGGGACGACCGCACCCGACGCGAAGAACAGGAAGCTCGAGATCGACGCGCCCCACGCGCTGCCGACGACGTCGTGCGCGCTCTCCCCCGGGGCGGCGGCCGCCGGGGCGGTGCCGGACTGCGCGGCCGTGACCACCTCGCGGGCCTTGGTCAGTGCGGCATCCGGATCCATGCCGCGCGTGCGGTACACGAGGGCGAGCTCGTTGGCATTCAGGTCGAGGTGGGGCAGGGCCGAGTCGGCGAAGTCGCTCTCTTCGGTGGCTTTCAGCAGCTCGCGCTGCGAGCGCACCGAGACGAACTCCCCCGCGCCCATCGACAGGGCTCCCGCGAGCAGGCCCGCGATGCCGCTGAACAGCACGAAGCTCGGGGCGACGCCAGTCGCCCCGACACCCATGACGAGCGCGAGGTTGGACACGAGGCCGTCGTTGGCGCCGAACACGGCGGCGCGGAAGGTGCCGGAGAGGCGGCGGCGGCCGCGGGCGGCGAGCCCGCGCACGACCTCGTGGTGCACGCGCTCGTCGGCGGCCATCGCGGCGGTCGCGTACGGCTCATCGGCGTAGGGCGAACGGGCCTCGGCGTTCTGCGCGAGCGCGAGCACGAAGATGGAGCCGAAACGGCGGGCCATCCACGCGAGCATGCGCGTTCCGATGCCGGGCTGCGGGAGTCGCTGGGGCTTCTCCCCCAGCAGCTCGATCCAGTGCTGCTCATGGCGCCCCTCGGCCTCGGCGAGCGCGAGCAGGATGTCGCGCTCCTCGCCGGTGCGACGCGAGGCCAGTTCGCGGTACACGCGTGCCTCGGCGCGTTCGTCGACGAGATAGCGCGCCCAGCGGCGGCGGTCGCGAGCGGTGGGGGTGGCAAGGGTCGTCACTGGGGCTCCTTCGGGTCGCCCACAACCGTAATGAGGCGACCGCGCTCCCCCGGGCGCGTCGATCGAAACTGACAGCATTTCGGGCCTCCGAAGCCTGGAAAGACGCGGATGCCGCGTCACGGTGCCAGCGTTTCGGGCACGCGAAATGGCCCCGGGACGATCAGGAGTGCACGCGCTTGCGCAGCACGTCGATGCGCGCCTGCAACTGCGCGACGGTCGCGTGCGACACCGCGGGACCGCCGCAGATGCGCCGCAGCTCGGCGTGCACGAGACCGTGCGGCTCGCCGCTCTGACGCGCGTACAGGCCGACCATGGTGTTCAGCAGCTGCCGCTGCTCCTTCAGCGTGCGGTGGAGCGGTGCCGGGAGCCCGCCGTCGTCGACGCTCGGCGGTTCGACGCCGTTCTCCTTCTCGGTCGCCTCACGCGTGGAGCGATGCCGCGACTGCCGGGTCGCGCGCGACATGAGCACCTCGTGGACCTGCTCGGGTTCGAGCAGACCCGGGATGCCGAGGAACTCCTCCTCCTCGATGGTTCCCGGCACGGCGAGCTGACCGAACTCCTGCCCGTCGAACATCACGCGGTCGAAGTGGGCGAGCGAGCCGAGCGCCTGATACTCGAACTCCTGCTCGAGCGCGTCGGAGGCCTTGTCTTCGCGCTCGGCGGCATCCATCAGGTCTTCTTCGGCGTTCCACTGGTCGTCCGCGTCGCTGTCGCGGTCGAGGGCGTGCTCGCGCTGCGCCTCCATCTCACCGGCGAGGGCGAGCAGCTGCGGCACGTTCGGCAGGAACACGCTCGCCGTCTCACCACGACGGCGAGCGCGCACGAAACGGCCGATGGCCTGCGCGAAGAACAGCGGCGTCGAAGCGCTCGTGGCATAGACGCCGACGGCGAGGCGTGGAACGTCGACGCCCTCCGACACCATGCGGACGGCGACCATCCAGCGGCTCGTGCCCTTCGAGAACGTCTCGATGCGGCCCGAGGCCTCGGCCTCGTCGGAGAGCACGACGGTGACCTTCTCGCCGCTGATGTCTTCGAGGATGGCGGCGTACGCCCGCGCCGCGGTCTGGTCGGTCGCGATGACCAGGCCCCCGGCATCCGGCACCGTCTCGCGCACCTCGGTCAGGCGACGATCGGCGGAACGGAGAACGGCCGGGATCCAGTCGCCGTTCGGGTCGAGCGCGGTGCGCCAAGCCTGCGACGTGATGTCTTTGGTGTTGTCCTGGCCGAGCTGGGCCTCCATCTCTTCGCCCGCCTTGGTGCGCCAGCGCATCTGGCCGGCGTAGACGAGGAAGAAGACCGGGCGCACGACGCCGTCTTCGAGGGCGCGTTTGTAGCCGTAGGCGTAGTCGGTGCGCGAGAGGCGGATGCCCTTGGCGTTCGGGTGATACTCCACGAACGGGATGGGCGCGGTGTCGCTGCGGAACGGCGTTCCCGACAACAGCAGGCGGCGGGTCGCGCGGCTGTACGCCTCGCGCAGGGCGTCGCCCCAGCTGAGGGCGTCGCCGCCGTGGTGCACCTCGTCGAGGATGACGAGGGTGCGGGCATCCATCGTCAGGCGCTGGTGCACCTCGGCCTTCACCGCGACCTGCGCGTAGGTGACCGCGACGCCGTGGTACTGCCGCGAGGGCGTGGCGTGACGGTTGGAGAAGAACGGATCGAGACGGATGCCCACGCGTGCGGCCGCCTCGGCCCACTGGGTCTTGAGGTGCTCGGTGGGGGCGACCACGACGATGCGGTCGACGACGCGACGGCGCATGAGCTCGGACGCGAGACGCAGGGCGAACGTCGTCTTACCGGCGCCGGGGGTCGCGGCGGCGAGGAAGTCGCGGGGTCCCTTGCCCTCGCCGTCGGGTCCGTCGAGACCGAAGTACAGGTCGAGCGCCTCGGCCTGCCACGCGCGCAGGCGCTGGGCGGTGCCCCACGGCGCGCGCTGCGGGAACGACGGCGACAGGTGTTCGGCGGCGAAGGAGCCGAAGTGGGGTTCGACGCCGTCGATGGGCGCGGGCGCGTCACCGGCGATGGGGTGGTCGGCGATCGGGGAGGTGGCGTGCGCCGGGTCGGCGAGGGGGGATGCCGCGGGGACCGGCGCGGACGCGACGTCCGGCGCCGCGGGGGCGGTGACGGGCGCGGACGCCGTGGGCAGCGTGCTCGCGACGGGGCCGGGGCTCGCGACCGGGCCGGGGCTCGCAACCGGGCCGGGGCTCGCAACCGGGCCGGGGCTCGCGACCGAGCCGGGGCTCGCAACCGGGCCCGCGACGAGGCCGGGACTGGCGACCGGGCCCGGGCTCGCGATGCGCGCCGGGGATGCGACGGGACCGGGACTGGCGATGCGCGCCGGTTTCGCGGCATCCGTCCCCGTCGGCGACGGCGGAAGGTTCGGGGTGCGGGCTTCTTCTTCCAGCATCGAACCTCCATCCCTCGCGAGCGCGAACATCCACGATAGGCGGTTCTGCCGCGGGCCGGCGTCGCCCTGTGAATGGTTCCGCCCTCCCATCGGCGATAAACGCGATTCACGCGCAGAAACGCGATGACAGCGCGTTTCTGCGCGCGAATCGCGTTTCTGCGGGGTCACCGGCGCGAGCCCCCCATGCCCTCGTCGGCACTGTCGGAGGCCGGGGTTAGCCTGGAGGTCGGAGGTTTCGATGACACTCGATCCGCACTCGCCCCGCACCTCGCCCTCGCCCGACAACCCCGGCCCGCACCCCTGGCGCCGGTACGTCGCCCTCGGCGACTCGTTTACGGAGGGCATCGGCGACCCTCTGCCCGACGGCGGCCACCGCGGGTGGGCCGATCGCGTCGCCGAGGTGCTCGCCGCGCAGGTCGACGACTTCGCCTACGCAAACCTCGCCGTCCGCGGCAAGCTGATCGGGCAGATCGTCGCCGACCAGATCGAGCCCGCGCTGGCGCTGAAGCCCGACCTCATCACGTTCTCCGCCGGCGGCAACGACGTCATCCGTCCGGGTTCCGATCCCGACGCGGTCGCCCAGCAGTTCGAGGATGCCGTCATCCGCCTGCGCCGAGACAACGCCACCGTCGTCGTCTTCACGGGGATCGACACCGAGTTCACGCCCGTGTTCCGTGGCATCCGGGGCAAGGTCGCGATCTACAACGAGAACATCCGCGCGATCGCCGACGCCCACGACTGCGTCGTCGCCGATCAGTGGGGGCTGAAAGAGGTGCAGGACATGCGCTTCTTCGACGACGATCGGCTGCACTACAACGCCCTCGGCCATCACGAGGTGGCCCGGATGGTCTTGCGCGCGCTCAACGTGCCGAACGACCTCCAGCCGCAGCAACCCGAGGCCGTGACCGCCACGACGTGGCGCGCCGCGCGCGAGAAAGACCTTGTGTGGGCGCGGTCGTACCTCGTGCCCTGGGTGCTGCGGCGCCTGCGGCACCAGTCGTCGGGCGACCACATCCAGGCCAAGCGTCCCGAGCCGCTGCCCGTCATCACCCTCGCGCCGGGTCAGGATGCCGCGGCCTCGCCGGGGACGCCGGTGTGACCATCGCGATCTCGACGCCGTGAGATCCGGCCCGCACTCTCCGTCCACGCCCCTCCTGACCCCCGATTTCGACGGGGGTCAGCAAAGAGCGGCGTAGGTCGGACGAGCCCGGGGACGGACCTCACCGATGCGTCACGAGCCTGCGATCGCACTCAACGCGTATGACGCATTCAACGGGGACGGATTGCGCAGCGCCGCGATCTGCACCATCGTCAGGGCGACGACGTGACCGTCTTCGACCGCCGACAGCGTCGGGTAGACGGCACTGTTCTCCCAGGCGGTCTTCACGTCGGCGCTGAGGAAGGCGATGTACATGCGGTCGGCGTCCGCCTTGTCGACGGTCTCGAATGACAGGCCCGCGGCCCCCGAGCCGTCATCGAGGGAGGGAAGGGCGGCCGCGGTCGTGCTGAACGTCATGCCGAGCGCGTCGAAGGCGCGGACGCTGCCGTCCTCGGGGTCGTTGACGACCTTGAGGGCGTTGGGGGTCCCGAGCGACAGCGTGTAGGTCAGGCCCTTCAGCTCGGGGTGGCTCGCGCCCGCCTCGGCGAACACGGCTGCGTCGGTGTCGATGAGCGGCTGCACGGCATCCGAGGTGCCGAGGGCCTCGGCGATGAGCGGAGCCTCGACCTTCCAATCGAGGTGGTGGATGTTCTTCGCGCTGGGGCCCACGACCGGCGCGATAGCCGAGAGTGCGGCATAGTTCGCCTCGAGGTCGACGTACGAGGTTGCGACGATGAGGTCGGGGTCCAGTGCCGCGATGGCCTCGAGGTCGAGAGGCGCGCGGTCGGCACCGGCGGCGGCGGTCTGAATGAGCGCGGGTGTCGTGGTGAGCTTCGGGGCGAGCCAGGGGGCGATGCCGGACGTGTCGAAGGGGAACGCCGAGGTCGCGACAGGTTCCACGCCCAGCGCCGTGACGATGTCGGCCTCCATCCAGCCGAGGGTCACAACACGCTCGGGAGCGGCGGGGATGCTGGCTTCGCCGTAAGCGTGGTCGACCGTGACGGGGAACCCGCCCGAGGTCGATGCGGGCGTGCTGCCGGCGTCGGCGGCGCCCGTGGCGCAGCCCGACAGCAGCGCGGCGCTGACCGCGAGGGCGGCGGCCGTGGCGACCGCGCGGGCCGGACGGAGGAAGCGGGCGAGAGACATGGAACTCCTTCGGATGGCGAACTACGGCGGGGGGAGAGGCGGCCGGCGCGCGGCTCGTCCAGCCCCGCGGGATAGGTTAGCCTAACCTTAGAGACATCGACGCCCGCGAGTCGTCGAGGTGACCGGGCGACGAACGAGGGGACCCCATGAGCCGCGAGCTGCGATTGACCCAGACCCAGCGCGAGGTGATCGCCCATACCGCACACGCCCACGGTCTAGTGGACGAGATGGCGCTCGTTCGCGAAGCCGTGAAGGTGTCGTCGCTCGTCACGCGCGTCACGATCGATCTGGGCGGCGAGCCGGAGGCGGCGGAGTGGGCGAAACCCAACACAGCGATCCGCATCGAGGTCCCCGCGCTCGACGACGACACCGCGCTCGTCTCGCGCGTGTACACGGTCCGCCGTTTCGAGGCGCCGCGCACGATCGAAGTCGACGTGGTGCGCCACGGTCATCGCACCCCGATGACGGCGTGGCTCAGCGGCATCCGCCCCGGCGACCGCGTTCGCGTGATCGGTCCGCGCACACACCTGCTTCCCCCTCATGACGGACGCCCGATCGAACTCGTGGCTGATGACTCCGCGCTTCCCGCTGTCGCCTCCATCCTCGCCGCGTGGCCCGACGGCAGCCGCGGACGCGTGCGCTCCCCCAGCCTCGACGAGGTCGTGCTGAGCCAGCTGCCCGCGGTGCCCGGAGTCACCGTCGAGCGCATCACTGCCGTGGCCGACGTCACCGCACCGATCGACTCAGTGCTGTGGGCGGCCGGAGAGCGCGACGACATGCGAGCTCTGCGCGCGCGGTGCATCGCGGCCGGCATGGACAAGGCCGACCTCCGTGTCTTCGGCTACTGGAAGCGCGGCGTGAGCAACAGCGTGATCGACGCCAAACGACTCGATCACTTCGCCGCGCTGCTCACGTCGACGGGGTCGGCCGACGGCGCCGACGACTTCGACGTCGATATTTGAGGCACAGATTTCTCCCGTCTCGCTCGGGCTGCGGGTCGTGCCGCAGGGGGAGCATCGGAAGGACCCCGGAGACATGACACGCTCCCGCATGCCCGCACGGCATGATCGCCGGATGCCGCCCGCACAGCACCGGCGCCGGGTGGCGCTGCCGCTGCTCGCCGTGGCGCTGGTCGTCGCGGTGGGCCTGAGCCTGATGCTGGGAGGCCGGGAGATCTCCGTCACCGCGTTCGCCGATGCGATCATCGCACCCGGAACCGCCGATCAGGCCGCGGTCATCTGGGGACTGCGTCTGCCGCGAACCGTAGTCGGAATCCTGGCCGGCGCCGGATTCGCCGTCGCCGGAGCGCTGATCCAGGCCGTGTCGCGCAACCCCCTCGCCGAGCCGGGAATCGTCGGCGTGAGTGCCGGCGCCGGGTTCGCCGTGACGCTCGCCGCCGCCGTGTGGGGCATCGCCTCGCCCTCCGCCGTGGCCGGGACGGCCTTCGCCGGTGCCCTGCTCACCACCGCCGTCGTGCTCGCCATCGGGCGCGCCGGGCGCCCGGGCGGCTCAGCGCGCATGCTTCTGGCCGGAGTCGCGATCGCGGCGATCCTCGGCGGCCTGTCGACGGCGATCTCCCTGCGTGACAGCACGGCGTTCACGGCGGTGCGCAACTGGGCGCTCGGGTCGATCGTGGCGACCGGATACGACGAGGCCCGGGTCATGGGCCTCGTGATCGCCGCCGGGGTGGTGCTGGCGTTCGTGTGCGCGCCCGGCCTCAACGCCCTCGCGCTCGGCGACGAACTCGCCACCGCGCTCGGCACGCGGGCCGCCTGGGTGCGCGGCGCCGCTGTCGTCGCCATCGCCCTGACAGCCGGCGGGGCGACGGCCCTGACCGGCGGGATCGTCTTCCTGGGCCTCATGGTGCCGCACGCGATGCGCTGGGTCGTCGGCCCCGACCAACGCGGGATCCTCGCGACGTCGCTGCTCGCCGGCCCCGCGCTCGTGCTCGTCGCCGACGTCATCGGGCGGCTCATCGCCGCCCCCGGAGAGATCCCCGTGGGCGTGGTCGTCGCGGTCGTCGGGGCACCGGTGCTCATCGCGATGGTCCGCCGTCGGGAGGTGAGCGGGCTGTGAGCGTCGTCGCCGACACCGCCCGCCCGGCGCCCCCGCGCCGCCGCGCCACGCGCCGCGTCGTCCTCGTGACGGTCGGGTTTTTCCTCGGCGCTGTGGCGCTCGCGATCCTCAGCCTCACGCTCGGGAAGTACCCCATCTCCCCCGACCGCCTCCTCGCCCTGGCCCTGGGCACCGGTAGCGACTTCGAACGACTCGTGCTGATGGAGTGGCGACTGCCGACGGCGATCGCCGCGGTCGTCTTCGGTGCCGCCCTGGGCCTCGCCGGCGCGATCGTTCAGCGCCTCACCCGCAACCCGCTCGGCTCCCCCGACCTCGTCGGCATCGACGTGGGCGCCTTCACGGGCGTGGCGATCGCGATGATCCTGCTCGGAGCCAAGGGCTTCTGGCCGATCGCCGCCGCGGCATCCCTCGGCGGTCTGCTCACCGCCGCGCTGGTGACGGCGCTCGCGTATCGGGGCGGGCTGTCGACGTTCCGCCTCATCGTCGTCGGCATCGCCGTGGCCGCGGCCCTCGGATCGATCAACGCCTACCTCGTGACGCGTGCCGATGTGGGCGACGCGATGTCGGTCGGCCTCTGGGGAGCGGGCTCGCTCACCCGCGTGTCGTGGCAGAGCCTCGTGCCGAGCGTGGTGATCCTCGTGCTCGTCGGCGCCGCCGCGCTCCTCACCACCCGATCGCTGCGCAGCCTCGATCTCGGCGACGACGTCGCCACCGCTCACGGCGTCGCCGTCGTGCGCCTGCGTCTGACGCTGATCGCTCTCGCCGTCGTCGTGACCGCGGTCGTAACCGCCAACACCGGTCCGCTCGCGTTCGTCGCGCTCGCGGCTCCTCACGTCGCCCGGCGCCTCGCTCCCGGCACGGGGCTCATCCCGGCGATCGGTGCCGGGGCGTTCCTCCTCACCTCCGCGCAGTTCGTCGCGCTCGCGCTGGGTCTCGCGGGTATCGCCGCTCCCGTCGGTCTCGTCACCCTCTCCCTCGGCGGGGCGTACCTGCTGACGCTGCTCATCGGCGTGCGGCGGCGGTGAGCGGGCCAGAGCGCGGAAGTCATGGCATCCCCGTTCCCGAGGGACAGGGGCGAGGGATGCCGTGGACTCAGCGGCTCTCGAACGCCAGACGCCCCGCGAGCAGCACGTACGTCGCCGCGAAGGTGCGGCGGAGCCACGCCATGACCTTCGGGCGCGTGATGACCTGGGCGCGCATCGCGGCGGCGAAGACTCCGTAGAGGGCGAACACGAGGAACGTCAGCGCCATGAACACCAGGCTCAGACCGATCATGTGCCAGGTGCCGTCCGCCTCCCCCGCGGGGACGAACTGCGGCAGGAACGCGAAGAAGAAGATCGTGAGCTTCGGGTTGAGGAGGTTGATGAGCACCGCCGTGCGGATGACGCGCCAAAACGAGACGGGGGTGGTGTCGGCATCCACGTCGATGAGCGAACGATCGCGCCACACCTGCCATGCGAGGTAGAGCAGATACGCCACGCCCAGCCATTTGATGGTCTGGAACGCAATCGCGGAGGCGTTGAGGATGGCGGCAAGGCCCGTGATGGCGGCGATCATGTGCGGGACGACGCCCAGCGTGCAGCCGAAGGCCGCGCTGACACCGGCACGCGATCCGCGCGAGAGACCCGCGGCGATGGAGTACACCGCACCGGTGCCGGGTGTGGCGACGACGACCAGCGTGGTCAGCAGGAACGCAATGCTCATCGGGATGCTCCTCGAGTCGACTGCTTCCGCACGGTACCGCACCGCTCGGCTGGAAAGCGCATGCGAAGCTGGCACGGTGAGCCTCGCCGATCTGCCTTTCGCTGCCTCGTCGCTGGGCACCTCCATGGGCGAGCCCGCGATCGTCCTCCCCGGCGGGCCGTGCCGCGGGGTGGAGTACCTCGGCGATCTCGCCGGGCTCGGCGACGACCGGTCGCTCTTCGTGCTGCATCCACGCGGCACGCTGACCACCGGCGGTCTCTCGCGCGGGTGGTGGACCGATGCCGACGACGTCGTGCTCCTCGCCGACGCGCTCGGTCTCGACCGCGTCGACCTCGTCGGCCACTCCGCCGGCACGCGGCTCGCACTGGCGGCGGCGGTCCGACACCCCGACCGCGTCCGCTCGCTCGCGCTCATCACCCCGCCGGCGTCATGGCTGACGGGCACGGCATCCGATGCCGAGGCCCTCCTCACCGACGCCGATCCGGAGGTCCGCGCGGGCTACCGGGCGCTCGCCGAAAACGACGCCGACACCCCGGCATCCTTCCAGGAGCAGTTCCTGCGCCAGGCTCCGGCGTCGTACGCGCACTGGACAGCCCGCGAGAGCGCGCACGCCCGCGTCGGACGGCTGGACCGGGATGCCGCACACGCGTGGTTCCGCGACATTCCCGCCGACGCTGCCGGACGTATCCTCGGCGCGGATCTGCCGCCCACGCTCGTCATCGGCGGCGACCGCGACCTGCTGACGGGCGTGGCACCGGTGCGGTCCTACGCCGACGCTCTCGGCGCCAGCCTGACGATGCTCGCGGACTGCGGCCACTACCCCTGGATCGAGCAGCCGGACACATTCCGGGCGAGCGCCAGGGCGTGGCTTCGACGCTGACGGCACCCGACCCGCCCAGCTCCGCGCCGCGCTCGCGCCAGGCTCTCACCCGGCGAACGCGGAACGAGGGGGACGCGATCGCGTCCCCCTCGTTCACCACGACAGTCAGCGCGCGGGATCGATCGCGATCGGCTCCGGGTGGGCCTCGTGGTGGTTGCTGTTGGCCGGGGTGGCCAGCACCTCGGCCGTGCGAGCATCGAGCGCCGCGGGATCGAGGTCGCCGGCCTGCACCATCACGTCCTCGAGAGCGACGACCCAGTGGGCGTAGTACGACCAGGGCTCGCTCTCGCGATCACCGCCCCGGGCCTCCCACTCGGAGATGGAAGCGATCAACGCGCCCTGGAACTGCTCCCAGTCGAACTTTTTGGCGTGGTAGGCGGTGATGGCGAGAGCGAACGCGCGAATCTCCCACGGGCTCTCGAACGACAGCTGATCGGGCGAGCCGCCGGGCAGGTCGCACACGAGCTCCTCGACGAGGCGACGATCCCGTTCCAGATCGCTCTCGTCGACGTACGGCGACGGCAGCACCGGCGTCATGCCACGTCCTCTGCGCTCTTCGTTGTTCCGACACCGATCATGGAGTCGCGCGTGACGAGCTCGTAGAGCTGCTCCTCGGACCATCCCTCGGTGCCCGCGGGGCGCTGCGGGAGGACCCAGTACCGCATTTCACTGCTGGAGTCCCATACGCGTACCTCGACGTCAGTCGGCAGATCGTACGAAAACGCTTCGCTGAGCACCTTCCGCGGCTCGCGCGTGATCGCGGCGCGGTACTGGGGGTCCTTGTACCAGTTCGGCGGCAGGCCCAGCACGGGCCACGGGTAGCAGGAGCACAGCGTGCAGACGATCACGTTGTGCACCTCGGGGGTGTCCTCGACTACGACCATGTCCTCGCCCTGCAGGCCGCTGATGCCCAACTCTGCGCAGGCCTCCGACGCGTCGTGGAGCAGGCGGGCTTTGAACTCCGGGTCCGCCCATGCCTTGGCGACGACACGAGCGCCCAACTGGGGGCCGACCTCGTTCTCGTAAATCTCGACCATGCGATCGATCGCCTGCGTGGTCATGATGCCTTTGTCGATCAACATCGACTCCAGCGCCTTCACGCGCGCGGCGATCTCTTCCCGGCTGCGGATGTGTGCGCTCATGCTGCGGCTTCTCCCTTGCGCTCGACGAGCTCGATGTACGGCTCCCAGACATCGAAATAGACGGAGTCCCGCGGCTGATCGGCGCCGGATCCCCAGAGTTCTTGGGCGGTGAACTTGACGGTGTAGACGTGCTCCGGCGCCTCACCCAGGCCGTTGCCGGCGGTGTCGGGGTAGATGAAGACCCCGTGAGCCATCACGATCTCCCCGACCGCCCCGCGGACGTAGCGCGCTCGGCGGGTGTGCCCCTGGGGCGCGTCGCGCTCGACGCGGACGAGGTCTCCGACCGCGAAGGCCGCCGGTGCCTCGGACTCGCGCTTCGCGGTGGCGCCGGCCTTCACGACGGCCTCGACGAACGCGAGCAGCTCGGGGTCGTCGGCGTGCTCCGGCAGAGGGGCGTCGGGATTCGCGAGGTAATACGCGGTGCGGCGGTCCAGCTCCTCGAGATCCAGCACGCCGCGCTTCTCGCCGTAATGCTCGACGGTGTGCACCCAGTGCTCGTAGTACGGCGACGTGAGGTACACCACGGGGTCGATGAGTTCGATCCCGTGCCGGAACTCGTCGACGCCGAAGAAGCCCGCACGGAAGCACATCGCGAACATCGGGAAGACGGCTTTCTCCCACTCGCTGCGGAAGACAGGCTCGCTCTCCGGCACGACGACGGGGCCGATTCCGTCGGTGCCGGCGAGGTCGAACACTCCGTTCATATCTCGCTCTCTTTCTCGATCAGACGGGGACGGAATATCCCCCTCGTGTCATTGCGTCAACACGTACTGACACGTTGTTATATACAGAACGCGCATCGGTCCGGGCCGTCAAGCGGCGACATCGCATCGCGCGGAAAACTTCACACGCCCGACACAAATGTGGGTTCAGAGCAGATGGAAGCCCGATTGCCCGGCGACGGCCACGCGGGTCGTGGACGCGTAGGTCTCTTCGTCACCGAAGCGGAGCAAGCCGCGCGGCGTCTCCAGTCGCACGCGGCGCACCGCCCGCACGAGCGCCGCGGGCGCGGCATCCGGTTCGGTCACCAGGGCGCGGTCGAGGAGCAGGATCGTGCTGTAGACCGACTCCGACATGCTCGACAACGGCGGCGCCCAGGCACCGAAGCGATCGCGATAGCGGGCGACGAACGCCCGGTTGACCGGAGAGCACGATGCCTCGAAATACCCCATCGCCGCCCAGAGCCCCGCGCTCTGCTCAGCCCCGATGTGCTCGCGGGTCGATTCGTCGAGGACGAGCGACAGTGTGGTGGCGGTCGATCGAAGTCCGAGCTCGTGGCTGGCGCGCTCGAAACGCACTTCGTCGTCTCCGACGAGGGTCGAGATCACCAGGTCGGCACCCGACCGCCGGATGCGCTCGACCACGGGCATGTAGTCGGGGTGGCGCAACGGGAGGCGTGCCTCACCGACCACGCAGGCTCCCCGCTCCGCGAGCATTCCTCGCGCGACGCGAGCCGCGGAGCGCGACCACGAGTACGTGTGCCCCACGATGTAGCAGCGCGACCCGCCGGTCTCGCGCATGAGCGGCGTGAGCGCCGCCCGCAGCTGGTGCGCCGGCCGCTCACCGAGTCGCAGCGCCGAACGCGCCGGGCGGCCGCCCTCGTTGAGCACCGAATGGACCGCCAGCACGCCGTGGCGACGCGCGACCTGCTGCACGGCCGTGAAGCTTGCCGAAATCACGGCGGCCACGATGATCCGACACCCCGCGGCGATGAGGCGCTCGGCTTCGAGAGCCGCCATCGCCGGATCCGTCCCGTCGTCTCCGACGATGAGGTCGTTCTCGCCGCTCGCGCTCGCCGCGTTGAGTTCGTCGATCGCCAGCAGCGCCGCATTCTCGGTGCCGAGGGCGAACACCGCACCCGATCCGGACTTGGTCGTCAACAGGCCCCAGCGGCGCCCCCGCGCGCTGTCCGGCACGGATGACGGCATGCCGGCGCGGCGGACCATCCAGTCGACGCCGGCGTCATCGACGTCGCACATCATCGTCACGCGCGCACCGGTCGGCAGGGGCGTGAGGCGAAGACGCACGACGCCGCGCCACGGTTGCGAGTGCTCGATGACGATCGACTGTCCCCAGACGATCCGCCTGATCCGCCCGAAGATGGTGAAGCCCGACGCCGCACCCCCGAACGGCACGGTCAACGTTATCGGCCGGCCGACCTCGAGCCGTTCGAACGACGCGTCGAACAACCAGCCGCCGAGGGTCTCGAAAACAGCCTCGGGCGTCAACGCCACGTCGCGCGTCGCCGTGAGGACGATGCTCGACACGCGCGTCGATCAGCCGGCGCGTCGAGCCCGCGCGGCGGGCGGGGCCGACAGGGAGGGCGCCGCGAGCGTCTCGCCCTCGGCCTGCTCGAGTGCACTGTTCATCAGCGCCTGAAAGTACCCGACGGCGATCATCGCCGAACCCTCGCGATCGAGGGAGTAGAACCGCTGCCTGCCGGCACGACGCTCGCTGACCAGGCCCGACGAACGAAGGATCCTCAGATGCGTGGACACCGCCGTCCGCCCGACGTCGGAGATGGCATCGGCGATCTCGCCCGCACTGGCGTCGCCGTGCGTCGAGAGGAAGGTCAGGATGTCACGGCGGACGGAACTCGAGAGCGAGTCGAACACGCTATCGGCATCCATGCTCTCCCTCTTCTCCTCGTCGCCGTCCTGGTGCCGCGAGTCTACCGCCCGCCGCGGACTCATCGCCGTCAGGCGCGACGGCACCTCCCCGCCGCACGCTCATACCGTCCGCAGCCGCAATCGAAGCTCGCCATCCGATCGGCGCGCGACGGCGACGGCCGCCAGGGGTTCGGCATCCATCCGCCAGATCCTCGACGCCGGCAGCCCGAGTGCGACGAGCACGGCCGCGCGCGCGACTCCCTGCGGAACGACCGCGACGTATCGCCCGCCACCGACCCCCGCGATGACGCGACGGATGCGCCCGCACAGATCGTCGACGGACTCCCCGCCGGGGGGCGCCTCCCCGGATCGCCAGCGCTGGAGTTCATCGGGTGAGAGCGACGCCAGGTCTCTGCCGCGCCACTCGCCGGCGCCCCCGTCGCGCAGGTCGGTCACGATGCGAGGTGCCGACCAGCCGAGCGCGGCGACGGTCTGCACGCACGTCGATTCGGGCGCCGAGAGCACCTCGTGGCGCCCCGGATGGAGCGACGACCTTCGACACAGCTGGAGGCCGGATGCCGCCAGCTCGTCGTCCGACGCGGGAAAAGCCGCCCGCAGCTGGGACGCGGTCGTCGCTTGCACGACGAACACGATCTCCGCGCGGGCGGCGCTCCCGTCGACGACACTCACCGCGCCGGCACGAGCTCACCCGAAGCGGTGCCCGGCGTGGCGACGGCGGCACCACGCCCGCGCCCCCGGAATCCGAGCACCGCGGCCAGCAGCACGGTCGCGCCGCCGAAGATCGTCGTCGCCACCAGCAGCGACCCCAGCCGGAAGCCGCCGATGACCGCGGCCGGGTAACCGTCGAGCACGATGTCGTCGCCGTCCATGACGGGCCCCGGCATCTCCGACGCCGCCCCCACCATCTGTGCAACCGAGGGCAGGAACGCCGCGGCCGCGAGCACGACGACGAGGTACCCCACGCCGACGGCCACGATGGCGGCGAACCATCCCCATCGGGCGGACAGCCGGGCAGCGACCACGACGGCGATCGTCATGGCGAACACCGAGATCGCGAACATCGAATACCACGCGAGCGTCCGAGCGACGAGGTCGTCGTGCGAGCCGATCGCCGGAGGGTTGCTCGGGTACTTCGCGTACGGCACCAGGAACCCGCCGATGAGAGCGAGGGTTCCCGCGACGAGCGCCGCCCGGCGGGCGGACAGGTCGGGGACCACCTTCTGCAGCCCGTACGCGGCGACGGCGATGAGAAGACCCATCGCCATCCCGAACAGCCCCACCGACAGGAAGACGCCGACGCTCGCCTGCACCGCGCGCGGCACGACCTCCTCTTCACTGCCGCCCGCCGCGAGGTCGATCGCACCGTGGTGATGGCCGCCGGTCGCGGTTCCGGTGCCGATCGCCGCCTCGGCCGCCGACCGCATCGACTCGTAGTCGATCGCGGCCGACAGCGACGGCTCCACGGTGATCAGCGACACCACCGCACCGAGCAGGCCGGCGACGAGGCCGGCACCCGCGCCGGCGAGGACAATCCGCGACTCCGCACTCATAACATCCGTCCTCAGTGGCACGGGAAGCCGAGCAGGTGGCGGCCGTCGTGCATCATCTCGTGGATGTGCGTGTCGGATCCGAAGACCGACACGACACCCTGGTCGATTCCGACGAAATAGGAGGCCGCGACGGCGACGAGGACCGCGCCGGCGATCCAGAGGACGCGGACGGCCGTGCTCGCGGTGCGGACCGTGGGAACGGCCAGGACCTCGGAGTGAGTGCTCATAATTTCTCCTGTAGGGGTTGCGTGGAAGGGGTGAGGTGGGGGTGTCTCAGGCGTGCTGGGCCAGCGCGGGCGGCGTCAGAGTGCCGCACCGGGCCTGAACGGCGGCGGCCACGCGCAGGGCGAGCGCATCGTCGAAGCGCGGCGCGACGACCATGAGTCCGACCGGGAGACCGGATGCCAAGCCCGCCGGCACCGAGGTGGCGGGGTGTCCGGTGACGTCGAAGGGCGCCGTGTTCCCGATCATGCTGAGCGCCTTGCGGAGGTATTCGGGGCGATCGTCGCCGGCCTCCAGCAGCTCGAGCGCGGTGAATGGGGCGGTGGGCATGACGAGCACGTCGACCTGCGCCAGCGCCGCGTCGTACCCGGCCCGCACGTACGGCACGAGGCGCTGGGCCTTGGCGTACGAGGCACCGCCGAGGCCGTGCAGCCCCCAAGCGCCCGTCAGGGCCGTCACCTTGACCGACTCCGCGAGCGCGTGACCGCGCTCGAGCTTGCCCCGCGCGAAGTGCTCCATCTGGTGCGGGTCGTAATAGCCGGGGACACCCAGGCCGTAGCCATTGCCGTCGAGCATCTGGTACGTCGCCCCGTCGGTCGCGATGACACCCCACAGAGCGCCGGCGTCGGCGTGCTCGGGAACGCTGATGCGGGTGACCGTGGCACCGTCCGCGGACAGCGCCTCGGCCGCCGCGGTGACGATGTCGTCCACCTCGGGATCGGAGAGGCCCGGGATGCCGAATCCCTCGGTGACGAGGCCGATCCGCAGCCCCGAGACTCCGGCGCCGATGGTCGAGAGATCTCCCGGACCACGGAAAGCCTCCGCCTGACGCGCGTCGAGCCCGTCCGCACCGGCGAGCACGGACAGCAGCAGCGCGGCATCTTCGACGGTGCGGGCCATCGGGCCGAGGTGGTCGATCGTCCGCTCGATCGGGAAGGCTCCGGTGTAGGGGACGAGGCCGAAAGTCGGCTTGTGTCCGACGACGCCCGAGAAGGATGCCGGGAGGCGCACCGAGCCGCCCTGGTCGCCGCCGATCGCGAGATCGACCTCTCCCGAGGCGAGCAGCGCGGCGTTGCCGCTGGAGGATCCGCCCGTCGTGCGCCCGTGGTCCCAGGGATTGCGCACCGGCCCGGTGGACGAGGTGAAACTCGACCCGGAGAAGCACAGGTCTTCGCATACCGCCTTGCCGAGGATCGTCGCTCCCGCCGCAAGGACGCGCGTGACGACGGTCGCATCCTCGCGGGGCACGTAGCCCTCAAGAGTCCGCGAGCCGTTCGTCATCGGGACGCCGGCGACCGCGATGTTGTCCTTGACGGCGACCGTGCGCCCGTCGAGGACTCCCCCGGAGGTGGGAGCGATCTCGGTGCGGACATACCAGGCCCCGAGCGGGTTGTCCTCGTCGCGGGGGCGGTGGGATTCCCGGACGGGCGGTTCGACCTCGACGTGCGCCGCGTAGAGCCGATCGACCACGTCGTAGCTGGCGAGCCCGCCGACCGCGAGAGCGTGCAGCTCGTGGACCTCGGACTCGTCGTAGTCGTAGCGGAAGCGTTGCGCGAACGCCCTCACGTCGTCCTTCGTCGGGCGGGTCACGGCCATGTTCGGTCCTTCCGTCGAGCGTTGCGATCACCGGACCGAGGGACGGCCGGCGACCGACGTGAATGTGTCATGACTTATTGACGCATTGACGCTTGCCGAATGGGTGACGCGGGTGTTTCGGTCAGGTAACACCTCCCGCGCCGAGGTCGAGGGTCGGCCGGGAGCGGCCGCACGCCGGCACGACAGAAGAGCGCCGCAGCGCACGCACGACAGACCGCGACCCTCGCATCGCGCAGGTCGGCTGCGCCTGTACCGCGACATCTACCCCATCGACGCGGCCTGAGTCCTCGGCGACGACCCGTGCGCCCGCCTCAGCGCCGCCCGCGCCCCAACTCCCACAGCGCGACGGCGCTCGCCGCGGCGACGTTGAGCGAGTCCACTCCCCCGGCCATGGGGATGGTGACGACCGTGTCGGCGGCGTCCAGCGCGCGGCGCGAGAGGCCGTCGCCCTCGGCGCCGAGCAGCAGGGCGACGCGCTCATGACCCGCGGCCGAGAACACGTCGAGGGTGACCGCGTCGTCCGAGAGCGCGAGCGCCGCGAGGTGCAGCCCCGCGTCGTGCAGCAGCGGCGCGGCATCCGACCATTCCGGCAGCCGCGTCCACGGCACCTGAAAGACGGTGCCCATGCTCACGCGCACACTGCGCCGGTAGAGCGGGTCGGCGCACCGGGGCGTCACGAGCACGGCATCCGCTCCGAGGGCAGCGGCCGAGCGGAAGGCGGCACCGATGTTGGTGTGGTCGACGATGTCTTCGAGCACCACGACGAGACGGGCGTCCTTCACGACCTCCGCGACGGATGCCAGGGCGGGGCGATGCATGGATGCCAGCAGCCCCCGGTGCACGGTGTATCCGGTGACCTGCTCGGCGATCTCGGCCGGGACGACGTACACCTCGGCATCCTCCCCCACGAGAGCGAGCGCGTCGGCGAGGAACTTCTCCTGCACGAGGACCGACCGTGGGCGGTGGCCGGCGCGGAGCGCCCGGTCGAGCACCTTCGACGACTCGGCGATGTACAGCCCGCCCGCGGGCTCGGTCACGCGCCGCAGCGACACGTCGGTGAGGTCGCGGTAGTCGGCGAGGCGCGGGTCGTCGGCGGAGTCGAGGGGGATGACGGGCATCGTCCCATCGTGCCAGCCGCGCTCCCCCTCGCCTCGCCCCGCCCGCGTCGAGCGCCCCCGTCCGTTCGGTGTCCCCGGCACGCGGACGCCGGCGAAGACGGCCCGGGTGTCGGGCACACTCGCCCCGGTGTCCGCACGAACCGCAGGGATGCCCGAGCCGCGCGGCGCGCATCGCGCCTCGGGTGTCGGCGCCCCGCTCTAGACTCGATGCGACGGAGGTGTGCATGACCGACACGACGAAGGATGCCGGGTTCTCGGCATCCATCGATCGGGCTGTCGAGGTGCTCGCCGGCCGCCGGATCGCGGTGCTGACGGGCGCCGGCGTGTCGACCGACTCGGGGATCCCCGACTATCGCGGCAAGGGTGCGCCGACGCGGACGCCGATGACGGCGCAGCAGTTCCTCGCCAGTGCCGACGCGCGCCGGCGCTACTGGGTGGGCAGTCATCTCGGGTGGAAGGTGTTCGCCGCCGCCGAACCCAACGACGGGCATCACGCCCTCGCCGAACTCGAGGCCGCGGGGGTCGCGAACGGCGTCGTCACGCAGAACGTCGACGGACTGCACGTGCGCGCCGGCAGCGGACGGGTCGTGGAGCTGCACGGCACCATGCGCCGGGTGGGCTGCCTGCAGTGCGGCCAGGTCTTCGACCGGCGCGACCTCGCCGAGCGGGTCGAGGCCGACAACCCGTGGATCACCCTGCCCGACAACGTCGAACTGGGTCCCGACGGCGATGTGACACCCGCATCCGCCGACGGTTTCATCGTGCCGGTGTGCTCGGTGTGCGGGGGCACGCTCAAGCCCGACGTCGTGTTCTTCGGCGAGTACATCCCGGTGGAGAAGTTCCGCGAGGCCGAGCAGCTCGTCCACACCAGCGGCGCGCTCGTCGTGGCGGGGTCGTCGCTCGTCGTGAACTCGGGCATCCGGCTGGTCGAGCGCGCACGGCGCAAGCGCCTGCCGGTCGTCATCATCAACCGCGGCGAGACACGGGCCGATCAGCGCGCGACGGTCAAGATCGACGGCGGCACGACCGACGCGCTGCGGGCGCTGGCGCAGCGGCTGCCCGGACTGCTCTGACGCCGCTCCCGCGCGCGGCGCCACGACCGACGCCTGACAGGCACTGGCCGAGCGGCTGCCCGGAATGTTCTCGGCGTCCGCGCGGTCCGGTGTCACGAGCGGAGGACGAGGGGCGAGCGGAGGATGAACCGCCGCCGGGCATCCTCCCCTCCCCCCATCTCCTCCGCTCCCCACGCCGCTCGCGCCATGACGTCCCCGGGCGCGAGGGTCGCGCCCCGTCTCCGCCGGGACCACGGATGCCACCCCGGGTTAGGCTCGACGCGTGACGATCCTCACCCTCGTACGCCACGGCGAAACCGACTGGAACTCCGGCGGTCGCATCCAGGGCTCGACCGACATCCCCCTCAACGACACCGGTCGCGCGCAGGCGCGCGAGCTCGCCGAGCGTCTCGCCGCCGAGTACGCGGGGCACGACGTCGTCATCGTCTCGAGCGACCTGTCGCGCGCGGCCGAGACCGCCGATGTGATCGCCGCGGCGCTCGGAACGACGGTCAGCCGACGGATGCCGGGACTGCAGGAGCGCTCCTACGGCGACGCCGAGGGCATGGACGCCCCCACCTTCTACGAGACGTACGGCCCGTGGCACGCCGCCGACGTGCCGAACGCCGAGTCGTGGCCGGTGGTACGCGAACGCGCGCTCGCCGCGCTGGCCGAGGTCGTCGCCGAGACACCCGACGGCGTCGACGTCATCGCGGTCGCGCACGGCGCGCTGATCCGCGAGGTCATCATGTTCGCCACCGCCGGGGAGTTCCCCCGCGAGGGCGAGCGGCTGCCGAACTGCTCGGCGACGACGTTCCGCCTCGACGGCGACTCCTGGGAGATGCTCGCGTACGCGGGCGTCGCCGGCTAGGCCGGCGCGGCTTCCCTGGGTCTTCGACACGCTCAGCCGCCTCCCCCACGACCACGCGCGCCCCCTGGGGCTTCGACAGGCTCAGCCACCTCCCCACGACCACGCGCGCGCCCGGCGGCTTCGACACGCTCAGCCACCTCCCCACGACCACGCGCGCACCCGGCGGCTTCGACAGGCTCAGCCACCGCCTCGCAGGCCCGCTACTTCCTCGCCCGTGCGACGAGCGACCGCGCGTGGCGCAGGATGGGCTCGTCGATCATGCGCCCCTCGTACCGGAACGCGCCCTCCTCGGCCTGCGCGAGCACTCCACGTGCCCACCGCAGCTGCTCCGCCGTCGGGGCGTACGCGGCGCGGATCGTCTCGACCTGCCCCGGGTGGATGCACGCGCTGGCGACGAACCCCGAGGCGGCGGCATCCTGAGCCTCCGACGCCAGGCCGTCGAGGTCGTCAAGGTCGACGTGGACGGCGTCGATCGCGCGCTTGCCGACGGCGCCGGCGGCCAGCAGCACCCGAGCCCGTGCGAGGCGGGCGACATCGCGGTAGGTCCCGTCCGCGAACCGGCTGGAGGTGCCCCCGAGGCTTGCGACGAGGTCTTCGGCGCCCCACATGAGGGCGACGACCTGCGGCAGCGCCGCGAAGTGCTCGGCATTCGCCACTCCGCGGGCGGTCTCGCACAACGCGATCACGTCGTACCCCTCGAGAGCGGCGAGGGATGCCGGGTCCTCGGCCTTGGCGACCATGACCGTGCGGATGCGGGTCTCTGCCAGTGCGGCGAGATCGCGCGTGAAGTCGGGGGTCTTCGGCCCGTTCACGCGCACGATGACACGGTCGGGGTCAGGATCGGCGGCGATCATCGCCTCGCGCGCGACGGTCTTGGCGTGCCCGGCGACGGCGTCTTCGAGGTCAAGGATTGCGGCATCCGCCCGGTCGAGGGCCTTGGGGAGCCTCTCAGGCCGATCACCCGGGACGAACAGCAGCGCGGGCCCCGGAGCGAAGGCGCGCGCATCGGGCTGCGCGCCGCTCACGCCGCGCCGTCTTTCGTCCACACGAGCACCGTTCGGGTGGCGGTGACAGCCACCTCGTCGTTCTGCGACCGACCGGTGTGCGCGAGCACGACCACCCCCTGGCCCGGACGGGATGCCGAGGGCCGCACCGACATCACCTCGGTCTCGGCCGTGAGGGTGTCACCGACGAACAGCGGCGCGGGGAAGCTGACATCGGTGAGGCCGAGCTGGGCGACGAGCGTGCCCTGCGTCAGCTGCGCGACCGACAGGCCGATGAGGGTCGACAGCGTCCACATCGAATTCACGAGCGGCCGGCCGAAGGGCTGGGTCGCCGAGTAAGCGGCATCCAGGTGGAGGGCCTGGGTGTTCATCGTGAGGGTGGTGAACAGCACGTTGTCGGCGTCGGTGACGGTGCGTCCGGGCCGGTGCGCGTAGCGCTCGCCGACGACGAACTCCTCCAGAAACAGGCCGCGCTGCTCGATCATGCGGCAACGGTACCGGTGAGTCCCAGCGCGCGCGAGATCACCATGAGCTGCACCTCGGTGGTGCCCTCGCCGATCTCGAGGATCTTGGAGTCGCGGTAGTGCCGGGCGACCGGGTACTCGTTGATGAACCCGTTGCCGCCGAATACCTGCGTCGCATCGCGCGCATTGGCCATGGCGGCGTCGCTCGCGGTCATCTTGGCGACCGCGGCATCCACCGAGAACGGCTTGCCGGCGTCGCACAGGCGCGCGGCGTGCACCCAGGCGAGGCGGGCGGTGTGCACGCGGGCGTGCATGCGCGCGAGCAGGAACTGGATGCTCTGCCGCGTCGACAGGCGCTCGCCGAACACCGTGCGGCTGCGTGCGTAGTCGACGGCGGCTTCGAGACAGCCCTCGGCAGCTCCCGTGGCGAGGGCGGCGATGGCGACGCGACCCTCGTCGAGCGTGCGGAGGAAGTTCTTCAGGCCCTGCCCGCGCTCGCCGAGCAGGTTGTCGGCGGCGACGCGGACGCCGTCGAGGGTGAGGGGGTGGGTGTCGGAGGCGTTCCAGCCGACCTTGTCGTAGGCGGGGCCGACGGTGAACCCGGGCGTGCCATTCGGAACGATGATTGCCGAGATCTCAGGCCGGTCGCCGGCGCGACCCGTGACCGCGGTGACCGTGACGAAACGGGTGATCGCGGTGCCGGAGTTGGTGATGAACTGCTTCGACCCGTCGATCACCCACTCGTCGCCGTCCAGCCGCGCCGTCGTGCGCGTGGCTCCGGCGTCGCTGCCGGCCTCGGCCTCGGTCAGGCCGAATCCGGCGAGCGCCCGCCCGGCGACGAGGTCGGGCAGGTACTTCTCTTTCTGCGCGACGGTGCCGTAGCGGTACAGCGGCATGGCGCCCAGGCCCACTCCGGCTTCGAGCGTGATGGCGAGCGACTGGTCGACGCGCGCCACGCCCTCGATCGCGACGCACAGGCTGGCGTAGTCGCCGCCCTGTCCGCCCACCTCTTCGGGGAACGGCAGGCCGAACAGGCCGATCTCGCCCATCTGCTCGACGATGTCGAGGGGGAGCTCGTGCGCGCGGTCGGCGTCGTACGAGCGGGGCGCGATCACCTCGTCGGCGAACTCGCGCACCATGGCGCTCAGCTCGCGCTCGTCGTCGGTGAAGGCCTGCTGGCTGTCGATGCTCACGAGAGGGTCTCCTTGTGGGATGGGGTGGATGCCGGGATGCCGGCGATGTCGTGCGGTGCGAGGTGCGCGGGGGTGCCGGACCCTTCGACAGGCTCAGGGACCTCGGGCTCAGGGACCTCGGGCGCCGGGACCTCGGGCGCCGGGACCTCGGGCGCGGGGACGTCGGGCATGGGGACCTCGGGCTCAGGGACCTCGGGCGCGGGAACCTCGGGCGCGGGGACCTCGGGCTCAGGGACCTCGGGCTCAGGGACCTCGGGCTCAGGGACCTGGGGCTCAGCGGCCTGGGCGTCGGGGGTCACCGTCGCGACGACCGCGTCGCGGGCGACCTGCGCACCCGCCGTCGTGCGCAGTCGCACGGTGCCGGCGTGCGGCGCGGCCACGGTGTGCTCCATCTTCATGGCTTCGATCGTCACGACCCGGGCACCGGCGTCGACGGCGTCGCCGTCGGAGACGTGCACGGCCACGACGGTTCCCGGAAGAGGCGCGACGAGATCGGGATCGACGGCTCCCTCGGCGCGCCCCGTCGCGGCGCGGCGGCGCGCCGACGCATCGCGCCGCGACACCACGCGCACACGGTGGGCTGCGCCGTCGGCGTGCACCCAGAACTCCTCGGGGCCGCCCACGACCACCGCGTCACCCGGCGCCGGCTCGGTCGCGTACACGCGCCCCGCGTCGTCCTCGAGCCACACCGTGCGACCGGTGTGCGCTCCCCCGGCACGCCAGGCACCGACGCGGCCCCACACCGTACCGTCGGCCGGGGCTTCGGCATCCACGACCTTCTGCGCCGCCGCGGCGAGCGCGGCGGGCGTCGGCGACGGGTGTTCGGGCGTGCCCCGGCGGTCGAGCAGTCCGGTATCGAGATCCCCCGCGCGCACGGCGGGGTCTGCCAGCAGGGCCCGGAGGTCGGCGATGTTCGTATCGACGCCGAGCACGACGGTGTCGGCGAGGGCTGCGTCGAGGCGGGCGAGCGCGGTCTCGCGGTCGGGCCCGTGCGCGATGACTTTCGCGATCATGGGGTCGTACAGCGCACTGATCACGCTGCCGGTCTCGACGGCGCTGTCGACGCGGGCGGTTCCCGGATGCCACAGGCTCACCGTGCCGGTGGCGGGGAGGTAGCCGCGCGCGGGCGTCTCGGCGTACACCCGGGCTTCGATCGCGTGCCCGTCGAGCCGGATCTGCGGCAGGTCGAGCGCGAGGCCCGCGGCGACCCGCAGCTGCTGCTCCACGAGGTCGATGCCCGTGACCAGCTCGGTCACGGGGTGCTCGACCTGCAGGCGCGTGTTCATCTCGATGAAGAACGGCTCGTCGAGGCGATCTCCGGCGGTGAGGAACTCCACCGTCCCCGCGCCGAGGTAGCCGACGCTGCGGGCGGCGGCGACGGCGGCCTCACCCAGGCGGGCCCGCGCGGAGGCGTCGACCACGGGCGACGGTGCTTCTTCGATGACCTTCTGATGTCGCCGCTGCAGCGTGCACTCGCGCTCGCCGAGCGAGATCGTCGTGCCGTGCGCGTCGGCGAGCACCTGCACCTCGATGTGGCGTGGGCGCTCCAGCAGTCGCTCGAGCAGCAGCGCGTCGTCGCCGAAGGCTGCGGCGGCGACCCGACGGGCGGTGGCGAGCGCGTCGGCGAGGTCGTCGCGACCGCGGGCGACCGTCATCCCCTTTCCCCCACCGCCCGCGGACGGTTTCACGAGCAACGGGTACCCCGCGCGGTCGGCCTCGGCGGCGATCTCGGCATCGGAGAGTCCTGCCGCCGAGAACCCCGGCACCGTCGGCACGTCATGCCGCGCGACGTGCTCTTTCGCGCGGATCTTGTCGCCCATGACCTCGAGCGCCTCGACGCCCGGACCGACGAACACGATGCCCGCCGCCGCGCACGCCCGCGCGAAGCCGGCGTTCTCGCTGAGGAAGCCGTAGCCCGGGTGCACGGCATCCGCCCCCGTCGCCATCGCGGCGGCGACCACCGCGTCGACATCGAGGTACGAGGGCACCCGCACAGCGTGATCGGCCTCGCGAGCGTGGGGCGCATCGGCATCCGTGTCGGTGTGGACGGCGACGGAACGGATGCCGAGACGCCGGAGCGTGCGGAACACGCGGCGTGCGATCTCGCCGCGGTTGGCGACGAGCACGCACGAGAACAGGCGGGGCGCAGTGAAGTGGCCCGCGCCGGCGCGGGGGCCCGGGGGCGGCCCGTCCGAGCCCGGGCGCGGGGCGGCGACGGAGCCCGGCACGGCGTAATCGATCATCTCCCTCACCCCGCTCACATCCGGAACAGGCCGAAGCCGCGGTCTGCGAGCGGCACCCGGCTGACGACGTCGAGGGCGAGCCCGAGCATCGTGCGGGTGTCGGCGGGGTCGATGACACCGTCGTCCCAGAGCCGGGCGGTGGCGTAGTACGGGCTGCCCTGCTGTTCGTACCGCTCGCGGATCGGTGCTTGGAACGCCTGGTCGTCGGCATCCGTCCACTCCTCGCCGCGCGCGGCACGCTGATCGCGCGTCACGGTGGAGAGCACGGATGCCGCCTGCGCCCCGCCCATGACCGAGATGCGGCTCGACGGCCAGGTCCAGAGGAACCGCGGGTCGTAGGCCCGCCCGCACATCGCGTAATTGCCGGCGCCGTACGACCCGCCGACGATGACCGTCAGCTTAGGAACGCGGGTGGAGGCGACGGCGGTGACCATCTTGGCGCCGTCTTTCGCGATGCCGCCGGCCTCGGCATCCCGGCCCACCATGAACCCGGTGATGTTCTGGAGGAACAGCAGGGGGATGCCGCGCTGGTCGGCGAGCTCGATGAAGTGCGCGGCCTTGAGGGCGGATTCGCGGAAGAGCACGCCGTCGTTGGCGATGATGGCGACGGGGTGGCCGTGCAGGCGCGCGAAGGTGGTGATGACCGTGTCGCCGTACAGCGCTTTGAATTCGTGGAGCGAGTCGGCGTCGACGAGGGTGTCGATGATCGCGCGCATGTCGACGGACTGCGAGATGTCGGAGGGGACGATGTCGTAGAGGTCCTCCGCGGGGCGGACGGGGTCTTTCGCGGGTTCGACGTGCCAGATCGGCGCCGGGGTGGGCGACAGGGTGCGCACGATGTCGCGGACGATCTCGAGCGCGTGCTCGTCGTCGTCGGCGAGGTGGTCGACCACCCCCGAGCGCCGGGCGTGCAGGTCGCCGCCGCCGAGCTGCTCGGCGGTGACGTCTTCGCCGATCGCGGCCTTGACCAGGGGCGGACCGCCGAGGAACACCGTGCCCTGGTTGCGCACGATCACGCTCTCGTCGCTCATCGCGGGAACGTAGGCGCCGCCCGCGGTGCACGAGCCCATGACGGCGGCGATCTGCGGGATGCCGAGGGCCGACAGCTGCGCCTGGTTGCGGAAGATGCGGCCGAAGTGGTCGCGGTCGGGGAACACCTCGTCCTGCATCGGCAGGTAGGCGCCGCCGGAGTCGACGAGGCAGACGCAGGGCAGGCGGTTCTCGCGCGCGATCTCTTGCGCGCGCAGGTGCTTCTTCACGGTGAGGGGGAAGTACGCCCCGCCCTTCACGGTGGCGTCATTGGCGATCACCATGACGTGACGCCCGTGCACGAGCCCGATCCCCGCGACGACCCCGGCGCCGGGCGCCTGCCCGTCGTAAAGGCCGTGGGCGGCGAGCGGGGCGATTTCGAGGAACGGACTCCCCTCGTCGAGCAACCGGTCGATGCGCTCGCGCGCGAGGAGTTTGCCGCGGGCCGTGTGGCGCTCGCGCGCGGTGTCCGACCCTCCGCGGGCGGCGCGGGCGAGGATGGCGCGCAGCTGAGCGGCGAGCTCGAGCTGTGTCGCGGCTGCCTCGGCGCGCGAGGGCACGGCGGACGCTGTCTCGATGACCGGTGCTGTGCTCATGGCGGCTCCGTCTCGGCGCCGCGTCGTCGACGGCACCGTCGTTCCCGTCGGGGTCGTTCCCGCGGGGTGGGGTTTCAGTTAATGTTGGCTAACTGAGATGCCAGGCTAGCCCGAGCGGATGCCGATGACAAGAGCCAACGAAAAGCCCCGGACGGGCACCGGCGGGGAGCCTGGAGCGGGCGCCGGCCACGCGCCCCGAACGGGCACCGGTGGGGAGCCTGGAGCGGGCGCCGGCCACGCGCCCCGAACGGGCACCGGTGGGGAGCCCGTGCCGGGGGCCGGCGGGGAGCCTCCGCCGAGCACCGACCGCGCGCCCCGAACGGGCACCGGCGGGGAGTCTCCGCCGAGCGCCGGCCACGCGCGCCGGACGGGCACCGGCGGGGAGCCCGTGCCGGGCGCCGGCCACGCGCCCCAGGCGGAAGCCGGCCACGACCCGCGAACGGGGACCGGCCCGGCGCGTCCCAGTGCGACGCCGGCACCGACCCCCGCCGGCACCGCACGCGACCGCGCCAAGGCGGAGCGCCGCACGGCGCTGCTCGCCGCCGCCGCGCGTCTGTTCGCCGAGCGCGGGTTCGACGGCGTGACCCTCGGCGACATCGGCGAAGCGGCCGGGGTGAGCGGCCCCGCCGTCTACCGGCACGTCGCGAGCAAGCAGGCGCTGCTCGGCGCGATCCTCGTCGACGTCAGCGAGCGGTTGCTGCGGGGTGGGCGCGCCGTCGCCGCGAGCACAACGGCAGACGTGTTCGCCGACACGCCGTCCCAGGCCGCCCGCGACCGGCGTGTCGCCGACAACTCCCGCAGCTGTGCACACACGGCATCCGCCCCCGCACCGCCGCCACACCCCGACGCACTCGCCCCGAACATCGCCGGCCACCCCGTCGACACGAGCACAAGGGCAGACATTCACGACGACACGCCGTCCCAGGCCACCCGTGACCGGCGTGTCGCCGACAACTCCCGCAGCCGTGCACGCACGGCATCCGCCCCCGCACCGCCGCCACACCCCGACGCACTCGCCCCCAACACCGCCGGCCACCCCCGCGACACGAGCACAACGGCGGACATCCACGACGACACGCCGTCTCAGACCACCCGCGACCGGCGTGTCGCCGACAACTCCCGCAGCCGTGCACACACGGCATCCGCCCCCGCACCGCCGCCACACCCCGACGCACTCGCCCCGAACATCGCCGGCCACCCCCGCGACACGAGCACAAGGGCAGACATCCACGACGACACGCCGTCCCAGGCCACCCGCGACCGGCGTGTCGCCGACAACCCCCGCAGCAGTGCACACACGGCATCCCTCCCCGACGGTCCCGAGAACCCGGATGCCGTGCTGCGCGCGCTGGTCGACTTCCACGTCGCCTTCGCGCTCGCCGAAGCCGACGTCATCCGCGTGCAGGACCGCGACCTCGACCGCCTCTCCGACGCCGACCGTCGCACCGTCCGGCGCCTGCAGAACGCCTACGTCACCGTGTGGACCGACGCCCTCGCCACTGCGTTCCCGGATGCCGAGACCCCGGCCGAACGCCGCGTGCGGGCGCTGGCCTGCTTCGGGCTCATCAACTCCACACCGCACAGTGTCCGCGGCGTTCCGGCAGCGCGCGTGCGCCCCGCCCTGGCGCGCATGGCGCTGGCCGCCCTGACGGCGTGACGGGGCGGGGGAACATCCCCTTCCGCCGTCTGGACCGAGCGGTCCGCTCGCGCCGGCGGCGCCGAGCGGGTTCCGGCCCCGGAGCCACGGTCCGGGTCTTTGAGACCCCCCGTAACGCCGTCCGGCGGAAAGGTGCCGAGGGCGACCACTCCCCCGGCACCCGGTCCGCGCCGGCCTCGAGCCGCGCCGCGTAGCCGGGGCCCGACGCCGCGATTCAGCGCAGCAGCATGGCCCTCCCGGGTTCGCGCAGCACCCCGGCCACGTCGGTGAGGAAACGCGCCGCCTCGGCACCGTCGACCAGCCGGTGGTCGAACGAGAGGCTGAGGGTGAGCACATCGCGCAGGGCGATGTCGCCGTCGTGCTCCCACGGCGTACGGCGTACGGCGCCGACGGCGAGGATTCCGGCCTCACCGGGGTTGAGGATGGGCGTGCCGGCATCCACTCCGAACACGCCCACGTTGGTGATCGTGAACGTTCCACCGGTCATGGCGGAGGGAGCGGTGCGTCCTGCGCGGGCGGTCGCGGCGAGATCGGCGATCGCGTCGGCGAGGTCGACGAGCGGCAGGGCGTCGGCGTCCGCGATGACGGGCACCACCAGCCCGCGCTCGGTTGCCGCGGCGATGCCCAGGTTGACGTAGTGGTGCGCGACGATCTCGCCCGCCGCGTCGTCCCATTCCGCATTCAGCGCGGGAGTACGCCCGAGCGCGAGGCACACCGCCTTCGCGACGATCGCGAGCACCCCGATCCTGTGCCCGTCGAGGGCTCGATCGGACTTCAGGGATGCCAGCAGCTCGGTCGTCGCGGTCACGTCGACCGTCAGGAAGGTCGTCGCGTGCGGAGCGGTGAAGGCACTGCGCACCATCGCCGCCGCCGTGTGCTTGCGCACGCCGCGGATCGGCGTCCGCGTGACGCGCGCGGCGCGGTCCTGACCGGGCCGGAGCGGCGTTGCGGGCACGGCCGGGGGGACCGTCGACGCGGAAGGAGAGAACGGCCGGGCCTCCATCGGGCCGACCGTCGATGCGGAAGAGGACACATCCCTCGCCGTCGGGCGGCCCTCCGACGTCTGCGAAGAGACACCGGATGCCGCGGGCTCACGCGACGCGAACTCCTCGACGTGCGCGCGGGTCACCGCCTCTCCGGGATGGGCCGCGGCGACGAGCACGAGGTCGATGCCGAGGTCTTTCGCGAGTTTGCGCACGGGCGGGGTGGACCGGGGACGCTCCCCCGGTATCTCGATCGGTCCGGTGTGCAGCACATCGTGGGGTGCCGCTTCGCGCACGGCGTGGTCGCTCTCGACGACCGCGGTGCCGCTGTAGCGCGCGCGTCGCCGGGGTCGGCTCCCCGACGCGGGCGCCGCGCCGTATCCGACGAGGTTGGGCGTGGCGCGTTCCAGGTCGCCCGCTGCCGACGCCGTCGTGCGACCGTCGGGGCCACCACGCCCCTCGGCCGTGCCACGCGCCTCGACCGCACCACGCACGCCCGCGCCATGCACCTCGGCCGCGCCACGCACCACGCCCGCGCCACGCACGCCCGCGCCGGGCTGCGCCTCGGCCGCACCACGCACCACGCCCGCGCCATGCACCACGCCCGCGCCATGCACCACGCCCGCGCCATGCACCTCGGCCGCGCCACGCGCCACGCCCGCGCCGGGCTGCGCCTCGGCGGTCTCCAGCCGGGACGCGTCGGAACGGAACTCCGCAGGACGTTGGGTCGAGCCCGTAGCGGGCTCCCCCGTCTCCGCCTCGGCCTTGCCCGCTGCTGCCTCGGCCGTTCCCGCGGGCGCCGCGCTCACGGCATCCGCCCCCTCCACCGCGAACGACACCAACGGCGATCCGACCGCGACGACGTCGCCCGCGGCGGCGTGCAGTCCCTGCACGGTCCCCGTGTACGGCGAGGGGATCTCGACGATGGCCTTGGCCGTCTCGACCTCGGCGATGGTCTGGTTGAGGGTGACGTCGTCGCCCTCGGCCACGTGCCACTGCACAATCTCGGCCTCGGGAAGCCCCTCGCCGAGGTCGGGAAGCAGGAACTCCGCGATCATCGGACGCCTCCCTCGATCGCCGCCGCGCTCGCCGCCGAGGGAGCCGTCCCGCGCTCCACCACACGGTCGACCGCGAAGAGGATCCGATCGAGATCCGGCACGTGATGCTTCTCGAGCTTCGACGGCGGGTAGGGGATGTCGTGCCCGGTGACGCGCTGCGGCGGCGCCTCGAGGTACTCGAAGCACTGCTCGGTGATGCTCGCGACGAGCTCCGCCCCCACCCCCGCCTCGCGGGCGGCCTCATGGGTCACTACGACGCGCCCGGTCTTGCGGACGGATGCCGCGACCGTGTTCATGTCGATCGGTGAGAGCGAACGCAGGTCGATGACCTCGAGCGAGAGCCCCTCGTCTTCCGCGGCGAGCGCGGCGTCCAGAGCCGTCCGCACCTGCGCACCGTAGGTCACGATCGTGGCGTCGGTGCCCTCGCGGGCGACGCGGGCGAGGTGCATCGGCGGGGCGTCGGCGAGGTCGGCATCCAGATCGACCTCGCCCTTCGCGTGATAGAGGCGCTTGGGCTCGAAGAAGATGACGGGATCATCGGATGCCACGGCCTGCTGCAGCATGACGTAGGCGTCCTGGGGGGTGCTGGCGGCGACGACGCGGAGGCCGGCGGTGTGCACGAAGTAGGCCTCGGGCGATTCGGAGTGATGCTCGGCCGCTCCGACACCCCCGGCCCACGGGATGCGGATGACCAACGGCATCCGGATCCGCCCGTTGCTGCGGTAGTGGAGCTTGGCGACCTGGCAGACGATCTGATCGAAGGCGGGGTAGACGAAGCCGTCGAACTGGATCTCGACGACCGGCCGGTAGCCGCGGAGCGCGAGACCCACGGCGGTGCCGACGATGCCGGCTTCCGCGAGCGGGGTGTCGACGACGCGCTGTGCGCCGAAGCGCTGCTGCAGGCCGTCGGTCACGCGGAAGACGCCGCCGAGCTTGCCGATGTCCTCGCCCATGATCAGCACTTTGTCGTCGGTCTCGAGGGCCTTCGACAGGCCGGCGTTGATCGCGGCGCCGAGCGTGAGCGCGGTCATCGCGAGACCCCCTCGTCGATCCCGCGGGTGCCCGGCCGGCCGGCAGCCTGCGCCGCGCGAAGTGTCAGCGCGGTCATTTCTCGAACCCCGCCAGGTACTCCACGTACTCCGCCTTCTGTCTCTCGAGCGGACCGTGCGGTTCGGCGTACACGTGGTCGAACATCGTCGCGGGATCGCGCGTGGTCGCACCGATGCACGCGGCGCGCACCTCGGCGGCGAGCGCGTCGGCGGCACGGGCGACCTCGGCCAGTCCCGAGTCGTCGAGGATCCCCTCGGCGCGCAGGTACGCCTCGAGGCGCGCGATCGGGTCGCGCCTCGTCCATGCTTCGACCTCGTCGGCATCGCGGTAACGGGTCGGATCGTCGCTGGTGGTGTGCGGTCCCATCCGGTAGGTCACCGCCTCGATGAACGAAGGACCCTCGTTGCGGCGGGCGCGGTCGAGCGCCCACCGCATCGCGGCGACGCAGGCGAGGGCGTCATTGCCGTCGATGCGCATGCTGGGGATGCCGAAACCCGGCGCTCGGCCCGCGATCGGGTGTTTCGCCTGGACGGTGACGGGCTCGGAGATCGCCCACTGGTTGTTCGAGCAGACGAACACGACCGGGGCCCGGAACGACGAGGCGAACACCATCGCCTCGTTGACGTCGCCCTGGCTGGTGGCACCGTCGCCGTAGTAGGCGACGGCGACGTCGGTGGAGCCGTCGCGCTGAGCACCCATCGCCCAGCCGGTCGCGTGCAGAGACTGCGCGCCGATGATGATCTGGGGAGGAGCGGCGTTGATGGTCGTGTGGTCGTAGGCCGAGTGCTCCTCGCCGCGCCAGGCGAGCACGTAGTCGGCGGGTCGTGCGCCGCGGCCGAGCAGCACGCCGTGCTCGCGGTAGCTCGGGAACACGAAGTCGCCGGGGGCGAGCGCGTGGGCGGTTCCGACCTGCACGGCCTCCTGTCCGCGGCAGGGTGCCCACAGCGCGAGCTGACCCTGGCGTTGCAGGGCGACGCCCTCGGCATCCACTCGACGGGTCAGGACCATGTCGCGGTGCAGGGCGCGCAGATCGTGGGGCGAGAGGTCGGCGATCCACGGGTCGAGCGCCGCGTCGGGCACGCGTGTGCCGTCGGGCTCGAGCACTCGGGCGGCGTCGGCCACGTCGCCGGCGGGGTTCGCGGCTCCGTGATCCGGCGAGGTCTGGGTGTACGTCATCGTCATCCCTCCAGGTGCGGCCGGGGTTCCTTTTGAGAGCCGCGGCGGTCCGGGCGTCGGCTGCGGTGCCGACACGCGCGACGGTACGCTCGGAACGCACCCCGCTCAAGACCTCGACGTCATGTTGAGCACAGTGCCCATTGCGCTCGGTCTCGACGCTGCTAATGTTTCGCATCATGAGCAAGCTCGACGCGGTCGACCTCGACCTCCTCCGCGCCCTGTCCGCCGATCCGCGCGCCACCGTCGTCGCGCTCGCCGAGAAGCTCGGACTCTCGCGCAACACCGTCCAGGCGCGCATGAGCCGCCTCGAGCGCGGGGGCGTCTTCCTCTCGTTCGAGCGCACGCTGTCGGCCGAGGCGCTGGGGTTTCCGATCGAGGCGTTCCTGCAGGTCACAGTGCGCCAGGCGGAGCTGCCGGCGATCCGCGAAGACCTGGCGAAGGTGCCCGAGGTGCTGCAGGCGCACGGCCTGAGCGGTCAGGTCGACCTGCTGGTGCGCGTCGCCTGCCGCGACACGCAGCATCTGTTCGACACCGACGCCCGGATCCTCGCGATCGAGGGCGTGGAGCGCACCGAGACGTCGCTCGTCATGGGCGAGGTGATCGGGTATCGCGTCGGCCCGCTGATGGAGCTGGCGCGCGACGGCGTGTAGCGGCCTCCTCCACCGACGGGCCGGTGCCGGATCGCTAAGCACGTCACTGCTCACACCGCGGCTCGGCGTCAGCGGCATCCTGGACACAACCGCAGGACGTTTCCGCGACACGGCGCCGCCCTGCGCACAGCCGCGGCGTGTCGGCCCCTTTTCCTGCCGTTGTGCACAGCCGGCAGCCGTTGTGCACGGGCAGCGGCCGTCGATGACGCCCGGCGGCGCCAGCGGCACCGCGGACACAACCGCAGGACTTTCCCGCAACACGCCGCCGCCCGGCGCATAGCCGCCGCGTGTCGGCCCCTTTACCTGCCGTTGTGCACAGCCGACAGCCGAGGTGCACGACCAGCGGCCGTTGACGAGACCCGGCCGCGCCAGCGGCATCCCGGACACAACCGCAGGACTTTCCCGCGACACGCCGCCACACGGTCTCCGCCCCCGGGGTGTCGCCCCTTCCCTCCGCCGCTGTGCACGGGCAGCGGCCGTTGACGAGGCCCGACGGCGCCAGCGGCATCCCGGACACAACCGCAGGACTTTCGCGCGACACGCCGCCACACGGTCTCCACCCCCGGCGTGTCGCCCGTTTCCCCTGCCGTTGTGCACGCGCGGACGCCCGCTCGACCACGGGGGCGCCGCGACTCTACGGCGCCGGCACCACCGGGATGCTCGCCGTCTCGGTCTTCTGTTCGGCCGGGCTGCCGGCATCCATCTTCACCAGCACCACGCCCGCGAGGATCAGCGCGCCGCCCACGAACTGGACCGGCGCGGGGGTCTCACCCAGCAGCAACCAGGCGAAACCGAGGGCGAAAAGCACCTCGCTGAGTCCGACGAACGAGGCCAGGCGCGACCCGATCAGCGGCACGGCGATGACGCCGAGCGCGTAGCCGAGGGTCGTCGCGACCGCACCCACCCAGAGCAGGGGCAGGATGCCGGGAACCTCGAAGCCCGCGAGCGACACGGTGATCGAAGGGGCGGCGAAGGGCAGGATGCCGGTGCCCACGAGCACTCCCATGACCAGGGCGCCGATGAGCAGGCCGCCGGAGGCGAGGGCGAGCGGGGGGAGGTCGTCTCCGGCGCGGCCGGCGATGACGAAGTAGGCGGCGGCGCACACTGCGGCGCACAGGGCGAACACGGTCCCGAGCAGGTCGAAGCGGGCGCCGCTGATGTCGACGACGAGCACGAGGCCCGCCATGGCGACGACCGAGCCGATCAGCACCGCCTTCGACGGTGCGCGCCGTGTACGCGCCCACACGGCGATGACGATGAGCACAGGGGCGATGTACTGGATGAGCAGGGCCACGGCCACCGGCATCCGCTGCATGGCGGCGAAGTAGAACAGCTGGCATCCGGCGACGGCGGTGAGACCGAACGCGACGATGAGCAGGCCGTGGCGACGCAGGAATCCGGGTTGACGCCGGATGGCGATGATCAGCGCGGGTGAGAGCAGGAGCGCGGCGCAGCTCATGCGTACGAGCAGCACCGTGCCGAGCGACCAGCCGCCGTCGAGCAGCGGCTTGACGAACGGGCCGCTCGACGAGAACGCCAGCGCGGAAGCGACGGCGATGAGGAGGCCGGTGACGGCTCCAGAGCCGTGGCGGGTGGAGCGCGGAAGGGTGACGGACGACGTGGTCATGCGGGCCTGCTGTCAGGAGTGAAGAGCGTTTACACTCGTGACAGTACGGGCCGCACCTGTCAGGAGTCAACATGGTCTTCATCCGTGACACCGAATTGGTGCTGCGTGCTGCCGTCGAACTGGTGAACACGCTGCCGCAGACCGACGTCAGCGGTGTCGACACCCTTGTCGAGGTCGCCGATCTGGAGGCGTTCACCGAGCGGCACGGGTACACCGGTTCGCGCACGCGCGACGCACGCGAGCTCGCCGCGGTGCGCGGCATCCGTCCCCGCCTGCTGCAACTGTGGAGCACTGATCGCGACGGGGCGGTGCCGCTGGTCAATGCGATGCTCGCCGACGGTCGGGCGCTGCCCCAGCTGGTGCGGCACGACGGTCTCGACTGGCACATCCACGCCAGCGACCCCGACGATCCGTTGGCGATTCGCATCCTCGTGGAGTCGGCGCTGGCGTTCGTCGACGTGATCCGCGCCGACGAGTACGCCCGCGTGCGCGTGTGCGACGCCGACGATTGCGACGGGGTCTACGTCGACTTCTCGAAGAACGGCTCCAAGCGCTACTGCGACGCCGGCAACTGTGGCAACCGCATGAACGTCAACGCGTACCGCAAGCGCAAGGCGGAGGCACCCGCCTGACGAGCGAGAGCTGTCGGGTGCTTCGACGGGCTCGAGTGACACGACGGGCCGCGACGGACCTTCGTCGCCGCCGGCATCTCGTGGCGCGTCAGCCGATCGCGACCCGCATCGTCGCTCCGCCGGTTGCTCCCCCGACGATGACGACGACGGCCGTGATCGTCGGCGCCCACCGACCGACGTGGCGTCGGCGGGCCTTCGTCACCCCAGGAACCTCCGAATGGCCTCTGCCGCGGCCTGCGGCGTCTCGTAGTGGATCAGGTGCCCCACCTCGGGGATCTCGACCAGCTCGGCATGCGGAAACAGCGTCGCGAGGTGCCGCTCGGCCTCGATGGGGGTGATGTCGTCTTTCTCGGCGGCGATGAGCAACGTCGGCTGCGAGATGCGCGGAGCGAACTCGCGCACGTCGTGCGACACGCTCGTCACGAACGCCTCGTGCAGCACGTCGCGGTCGGCGAAGCGCGAGAAGTACTCGTCGTGCTGCTCGTGCACGAAGCGTCGAAGCTCGGGATCAGGGGTCTTGGCCATGGCGTTGCTCATCACGCGGACGATGAGCCGGTTGCGCAGCAGCCCCTCGCCGAGCGCGCGCGGAAGTTTCGCCCCGGCCAGGTAGTAGAACACCGCGAGGCGGGTGAGGATGCCGCGGGGCCCCTCGAGCGCCGGTGCCCCGATCGGGTTCACGAGGATCAGCTTCGGCGTCGCCAGTCCGCCCGCCACCGCCGCCGCCGCGACGATCGAGCCGAAGGAGTGGCCGAGCACGACGGCCTGCGGAGCCACCGTCTCGACGAACGCGCGCAGCCAGCGCGCGTACGTGCCGAGATCGTGCGCGCGACCCGGCAGGGGGGCCGACTCGCCGAAGCCCGGGAGGTCGGGCGAGACGACCCGGATGCCGGGCAGGTGCGCCACGACCGGATCGAGTCCATGGTGCTCGCCGCGGAACCCGTGCACCGCCACGATCGTCGTGTCGGCGTCGTCGTCACCGTAGACCCAGTAGGCCGTCGTACCGCCCAGTACCCCGGCCTCACGGCGGTCGACGGGGATCGCGGCGAGGCGGTCGGCGTAGGGATTGGGCATGGAATCGAGTCTAGGAGGGGCCTCCGACATCGCCGCGTCCGCGGGCGCCTCGCCGGTGGGCCGGGCCCGCAACATAGGAGACCGACGGAACGGAGGATGCCACGTGCCGGTCGCACCCTCCCCGTCGCGTCGCCGGTGGACCGGGCGCGCAACGCAAGAGACCGACGGAACGGAGGATGCCACGTGCCGGTCGTGCCCTCCCCCGTCGCGTCGCCGGTGGGCCGGGCCCGCAACGCAGGAGATCGGCGGAGCGGAGGATGCCGCGTGCCGGTCGCGCCCTCCCCGTCGCGTCGCCGGTGGGCCGTGTCCGCAACCGCCCGAATCTCCTGCGCTCACGGCCTCCCGCGGTCGCTAGCGGGTGTCCCGTCCCGGCGAACACCGCCGTTTCAGCGCGCGATCGTCCTGCACCCCGGCATCCAGCCCCTGCAACTGCTCGCCCCCTTCCACGTGTTCACCGCGCGCGTTCACCCCCGTTCTGGGCGGTTCCGCGCACCCCACCCCTCCCCCGCGCGGGCGCCACACCCCCGCATACGGTTCCCATCTCCCTACGCCTCACCTCACACCCGCTCACCCCGCGGCATCCCGTCCCCGTCGCGACGCTCCACACCTTGCACCCGCTCACCCCGCGGCATCCCGTCCCCGTCGCGACGCTCCACACCTCGCAGCCGCGCATCCCGGCATACGGTTCCCCTCTCCGCACGCCCGCCTTCTCGCCGCTCGCGCCCCGGCATCCATTACCGTTCGTCCCAGGCCCGCCCTCCATGTGCTCGAGCCCCGGCATCCACCCCGTTCTGCGCGCCTCGACGGCGATGTCGGAGCCCCGTTCTACGGTGACGACATGACCACGTGGCAGGCCGAGCCGCTCCCCCTCTTCCAGACGCCCGATTGGGCGCGCCTCGTCGGCGTGTTCGACCTCGAGACGACCGGAATCGACGTCGAGAACGATCGCATCGTCTCAGCCCACGTGGGCGTGCTCGACGCCGACGGCAACGTGGTCGACGCGCGCGATTGGCTGGCCGATCCCGGCGTCGAGATCCCGGCCGGCGCCGCCGCCATTCACGGCATCTCGACGGAGCGGGCGCGCGCCGACGGCGCTCCGGCGCCTCGTGTGGTCGCCGAAGTCGTCGAGGCGTTGGGGGCGTTGTTCGCCGCCGGCATTCCCGTCGTGGCGTACAACGCGCCCTTCGACTTCTCGATGCTCAAGAACGAGGCCGTGCGTCACGGCGTGGCACCGATCCACGCGCCCTCTCCCGTCATCGACCCGCTCGTCGTCGACAAGACCTACGACCGCTATCGTCGCGGCAAGCGCACCCTGTCGGTCGTCGCCGAGCATTACGCGGTCTCGCTCGACGCCGCGCACGAAGCCTGCGCCGACGCGGTGGCCGCCGGCCGCGTGGCCCTGGCCCTCGCCGAGAAGTTCGGACCGTGGATGCCACCCACCCTCGACGAACTCCACACCCGCCAGATCGCGTGGGCCCGCGCTCAAGCCGCGAGTCTGACCGAGTACTTCGTCAAGATCGGACGCCTGGATGCCACGGCTCCCCCGCTCGACGGAGCGTGGCCCATCCGCTGAACCGCGGGACACCCGGATGCCATGGCACCCCCGCCCGACGGAATGTGAGCCATCCGCAGAGGCGCCGGACACCCGGATACCGCGACGCCCCGCTCGACGGAGCGTGGCCCATCCGCTGAACCGCGGGCCTCCCGGATGCCACGGCACCCCGCCCGACGGAATGTGAACCATCCGCAGAGGCGCCGGACACCCGGATGCCACGGCGCCCCGCCCTACCGGGCGTGAACGATCCGCAGAGGCGCCGAACACCCGGATGCCACGGCACCCCCGCCCGACGAGACGTGAACCATCCACTGACATGCCGAACACCCGGAGACCGCGACACCCGCCCGACGGAATGTGAACCATCCGCAGAGGCGCCGGACACCCGGATACCGCGACGCCCCGCTCTACAGAACACGGCCCATCCGTCGACATGAGAGACGCCTAGACAGCGCCGTCCGGTCCGGAATCCCTCGCCGAAGTGGGGCATCTCCGCCGAAGGCATTGCGCCCGGCGACATCCGGCAGACCGGATAGCCGACCCTCTCGACGGCGCTCGGCGCGCATCGCACGCTCCCGGCGCAATTTCGGAGGTCGCCGATAGCGTTCTTCCATGACCCGCACCGCACGCTCCGCCGACCGGCCCCGGCCGGTGTTCCGGGCGTGCGACGGAGCGCCTTGGCCCACCGAGAACGAGCTGGATCTCGACGCGGAGTGGGCGGCTTTCCGCGAGAGCGCCCACAAACGGCACGGGACTGCGGCGCTCGCGTCCACCGACTCACCATTCACCGCAGACGGGCGCCTCGACCACGAACGCGCGAACGAACACGATGCGCTCGACGACGCCGCGCTGTGGCATCCGGATGACTGTGCGAACCCGCTGTCTGAGGCCGTCGCTTCGGTCGTCGATCTCGACGCGCGGCTCGGACATCTCGAGTGCGTCGTACGCGATCGACGGCGAGCGACCGCCGACGAGTACCGCCTGATCCTGGCGATCCTCGACGATGCCGCGTTCGACCCGACGCCCTGGGTTGGCCCCGATCCCACGGTCGATTGCGCCCGGCAGGATCCTCGCGGCCGCACGCCGCGCGCCGTGCGTCGCGACCGCATCGACCTGGCCGAACGTGCCGCCGTCGCCGAGATCGCGGTGCGCCTTCACCTGTCCGAGCAGACCGTCCGTACACGCGCCGCGCATGCGCGCACCCTGGCCGAGGGGTGCCCGCGGTTGTGGGCCGCCTTCGGCGACGGACGCCTCTCCGAGAAGCACGCCGTCGACGCAGCCCGACTCGCGTCGACCCTCCCAGCGGGAGACAACGAAACGTTCGATCGCTTCGACGAGGAGGCCTGCCCGTCCGCGCTGGTGCTGCCTCCGGCCACGTTCGCGGTGGCCGCCCGGGCGATTCGCGAGCGCGTGCATGCCGAGTCGATCGAGAGCCGTCATCGTCGCGCGGCTCAGGACCGCGGCGTGTGGATGACGGCCGAGCTCGACGGCATGGCGTCGCTTCATGCGCTGCTCCCGGGGGACCGCGCTCGCGCCGTGATGTCGCGACTCGACCGCGCCGCACGGCATCTTCGTGCGGCCCCCGACGAATCTCGCACGCTCGCGCAGTTACGGGCAGACGCCTTCGCCGACCTCGTGACGATGACGGAGAGCCCACCGGCGGAGCCGTCGGCCGCGCATCCGCCGCCCGAGACCGACGGATGCCACGCGCCTCCGCCGTTCGATGCGCCACGCACGTTCCGGTCCGCTCCGCCGGCAACCGTCGTCGTCACCATTCCGGCGCTGACGCTTCTCGGCCGCGGCACGGAGCCCGCCGTGCTCGAGGGCTACGGACCGATCGACCTCGACACGGCTCGGCGTTTGGCGGGCTCGGCGACATCCTGGATCCGACTCCTCACCCACCCCGTGAACGGCGCACCGCTCGTGCTCGACCGGAAGGCCTACCGCGTGCCCACGGCTCTTCGCCGGTGGCTCGGAGTGACCTCGCCCACCTGCGTCTTCCCCGGGTGTGGTCGCGCCGCTCGGGAGTGCGACATAGACCACCGCACCGCCTGGGCGGACGGCGGAACCACCGACGACGACAACCTCGATCCGAAGTGCCGACATCACCACCGTCTGCGCCACGAAAGTCGGTGGGATATCGACCACCCGCCCGGCGAGGACACCGTCTGGGTCTCTCCCTTGGGCGGCAGATACGGCACCGACCCGCCGCCGTTCTGAGTACGCCCCCGTCCGCGCCTCGCCGAACTGACCGCGTGTCCATCCGCGCGCCCCCGCCACACCGATTTCGCGACCATCCACGCCCCCGCCACACCGATTCCATGACCGTCCACGCCCCCGCCACACCGATTCCGTGACCGTCCACGCCCCCGCCACACCGATTCCGTGACCGTCCACGCCCCCGCCACACCGATTCCGTGACCGTCCACGCCCCTGCCACACTGATTCCGTGACCGTCCGCATCGCCACCGTGCAGGCCGAGGCCGTCCCCGGCGCCATCGGCCGCAACGTCGCTCAGGCTGCGCGCTACGTCGGCGACAGCGCGACCGCCGGTGCGAACGTCATCCTCTTCCCCGAGGCTTTCCTCACCGGCTATGACGACACCGTCTTCGCCGGCGTCCTGCCGCGCCTCGACGATCTCGGGTGGCTCAGCCCCCTGCAGGACGCCGTCGACGAAACCCGCGTCATCGCCGTCGTGAACACCGCACTTCAGCGAGGCGCGCACCGCACGCTGACCGACCTCGTCATCGCCCCCGGCAGGCCCCCGCTGCCCGCCTATGCCAAGCAACACCTCTATGCTTCCGAGCGCGAGCTCTTCACCCCGGGCGCGGGCGGGTACTCGTTCCGGCTCGGCGACGTCGACCTCGCCCTGTCCGTCTGTTACGACGCGAATTTTCCCGAGCACGCCGCGACAGCCGCCACCGCCGGAGCCACGGTCTACCTGAACAGCGGAGCGTATTTCCCGGGCGGAGAACGCCGACGCGACCTTCACCTGGCTGCGCGCGCCCTCGACAACAGCATGTACGTCGTCTACAGCGGGCTGGTCGGAGCCCCCAGCGGGTTCATCGGCGGCTCGGCCGTCTTCGACCCGCTCGGCCATCGCGTCACCGCCGTCGACGGGCGCGAAGGCCTGGCGGTCGTCGACATCGACTCCGCTGTCGTCGACGAGGTCCGCCGCGACCAGCGCATGTGGACGGATCGCCGCGCAGACCTGGGTCTTTTCGAGCGTTCGGGTGAACTAGATCCGCATGGTCCGCGTCCGGCACCGCTGTAACGCCCGCAGCGCACCCCATCTGCTCGCAGAGCCCCGCGAAACACGAGAGCCCCCCGTCCCGAAGGACGAGGGGCTCTCGAAGCGGATCCGCTGAGGATCAACGACCGCCGAAGTTCTTGAAGCGCTGGTTGAACTTCTCGACGCGACCGGCCGAGTCCATGATGCGCTGCTTGCCCGTGTAGAACGGGTGCGAAGCCGACGAGATCTCCACGTCGATGACGGGGTACTCGACACCGTCGAGCTCGATCGTCTTGTCGCTCGAGACGGTCGAGCGCGTGAGGAACGTGTCGCCCGAGCCGAGGTCGCGGAACACGACGGCCTTGTACGTGGGGTGGATGTCAGTCTTCATGGGAGGTCCTTTGAGAAGTGGTGCCCTGGATTCTGCCAGGACGTCAAAGTCTGCGGCGCCGGAGGCACCAACGACAGAGTCTATCAGGCCCGGCGCAGAGCCTCGGTCAGCGCGCCCCGAGCAGGAGACGCGGCACTCGATGCCGCCTTACACCGCCCGCGCCGCGTAGCGCCCGGCTTCGTGCGTCAGCGTGATCTCGAGTCCGAACGTCGCCGTCAGGTTCTCGGCCGTCAGCGCCTCGTCGAGAGGACCGGATGCCACGACCTCGCCGTCACGCAGCAGCAGCACGTGCGTGAAGCCGACGGGGATCTCCTCGACGTGATGGGTGACCATGACCATCGCCGGCGTCGTCGGCGCCTGCGCATAGCCCGACAACAGCCCGAGCAGCTCTTCACGCGCACCGAGGTCGAGGCTGGCGGTGGGCTCATCGAGCAGCAGCAGCTCGGGATCGGTCATCACGGCACGCGCGATCTGCACGCGCTTCTGCTCGCCGTCGCTGAGCGTGCCGAAGGTGCGGTCGGCGAGGTGGTCGAGCTTCCACTCGGCGAGCACGCGCAGCGCGCGGCGCTCGTCGATGTCGTCGTAGTCCTCGCGCCATCGCCCGACGACCGAGAACGCCGCGGTCAGCACGACGTCGAGCACCGTCTCCTCCGGCGGCACGCGACGCGCCATCGCCGACGAGGCGAACCCGATCCGCGGACGCAGCTCGAATACGTCGGTCCGACCGAGACGCTCACCGAGGATCGTCACCGCGCCCGACGTGGGGTGCAGCAGCGTGTCGGCCAGCTGCAACACGGTGGTCTTGCCGGCGCCGTTCGGTCCGAGCACCACCCAGCGCTCGTCATCCGACACCGTCCAGTCGAGGTGGGACACGATGTCCCGACCGTTGCGGCGGACGACGACATCGGAGAACTCGAGCACCTGCGGCATGACGCTAGCCTACTGGCCCGACCCCGGGCGACCGGATGCCACGCGGCCCGCTGTGGAGGGCCGAGACACGATCGGCGGCGACGCCGCCGGCGCACCGTCGCAGCGCGCCCTACTTCGCCGCGACCTCCGCATACAGCGCCGCCGTCTCCTTCGCGATGGCCGCCCAGCTGAAGGCGTCGATGGCCCGCTGACGCCCCGCCTCTCCGTACGCGCGGGCGGTGTCGGCATCCGTCACCACCTCGGTGAGCACGCGGGCGAGGTCCGACACGAACTGCTCGGGGTCGACGGGCGTGCCGGTGCCGTCCTGCACCTGCTCGATCGGCACGAGACGACCCGTGACGCCGTCGACGACCACCTCGGGGATGCCCCCGGTGGCCGTGCCGACGACGGCGGCACCGCACGCCATCGCCTCGAGGTTGACGATTCCGAGCGGCTCGTACACCGACGGGCAGACGAATGTCGTCGCCGAGGTCAGGATCGCGCACAGTTCATCTCGCGGCAGCAGCTTCTCGATCCACACGACACCGTCGCGGGTCGCCTGCAGCCCGCGCACGAGCTCCTGCACCTCGGCCATGATCTGAGGAGTGTCGGGCGCGCCCGCGCACAGGATGAGCTGCACCTCCGGCGGCAGCAGCTCGGCAGCGCGCAGCAGGTACGGCAGCCCCTTCTGCCGTGTGATGCGTCCGACGAAGACGACCGACGGACGCGACGGATTGATTCCCTGCGACGCGAGGAACGCGTCATCCGACACCGGATGCCACGACGCGGTGTCGATGCCGTTGTAGATCACCCGCACCTTGTCGGGATCCAGCGACGGGTAGCTGCGCAGGATGTCGTCGCGCATCCCCGAGCTCACCGCCACGACCGCCGCGGCACCCTCGTACGCGGTCTTCTCGATGTAGCTCGACACGGCGTAGCCGCCGCCCAGCTGCTCGGCCTTCCACGGACGGAGCGGTTCGAGGCTGTGGGCGGTGACCACGTGCGGGATGCCGTGGAGAAGGGATGCCAGGTGCCCGGCGAAGTTCGCGTACCAGGTGTGCGAGTGCACGACGTGGGCACCCGCGACATCGGAGACGATCTCGAGGTCGGTGCCCAGGGTCTGGATCGCGCCGTTCGCGGAGGACAGCTCAGCGGGTACGCCGTACGACGTGGTGTCGGCCTCCTCGCGTGACGCGCCGAACGCGCGGACCTGCACCTCGGTGCCCTCGGCGCGGAGCGCCTTGACGAGTTCGGTGGCGTGGACCCCGGCTCCCCCGTAGATCTCCGGCGGGTACTCCTTGGTCACGATGTCGACGCGCATGAGACGAACCGTAGTACAGCGGACGGCGCGCCGGGAACGTGTTCCCGCACGCCTTCGTGACCCCTAGTGTTGTGCCATGCCTGCAGCGCCGAAGGTCTTCGGAATCATCCTCGCCGGCGGCGAGGGAAAGCGACTCATGCCCCTCACGGCCGATCGCGCGAAACCCGCCGTCCCGTTCGGCGGTCAGTACCGCCTGATCGACTTCGCGATCTCGAACCTCATCAACTCGGGGCTTCGACAACTGGTCGTCCTGACGCAGTACAAGTCGCACAGTCTCGACCGCCACATCTCGCAGACCTGGCGCATGTCGCCGATGCTCGGTGCGTACGTCGCCTCGGTGCCGGCGCAGCAGCGTCTCGGCAAGCGCTGGTTCTCCGGCTCCGCCGACGCGATCCTGCAGTCGATGAACCTCATCCGCGATGAGAAGCCCGACATCGTCGTCGTCATCGGTGCCGACCACGTCTACCGCATGGACTTCAAGCAGATGCTCGACGCGCACATCGCGTCCGACGCGCGCGCCACCGTGGCCGGCATCCGTCAGCCCATCGGCTTGGCGAACCAGTTCGGTGTCATCGACACCGACCCGGAAGACCCGACGAGGATCCGCGAGTTCCTCGAGAAGCCGCAGAACCCCGCGGGACTGTCCGACGCGCCGCACGAGGTGCTCGCGTCGATGGGCAACTACATCTTCGACGCCGATGCCCTGGTCGAGGCCGTCACGCACGACGGCGAACTGCCGACGTCGGCGCACGACATGGGCGGCGACATCGTCCCCTATTTCGTCAACCGCGGTGAGGCCGCCGTCTACGACTTCCAGCGCAACGACGTGCCGGGGTCGACGCCGCGCGACCGGTCGTACTGGCGCGACGTCGGCACGATCGAGTCGTTCTACGACGCGCACATGGACCTGATCTCGACGCTGCCCGTGTTCAACTTGTACAACAACGACTGGCCGATCTACTCACAGACCTTCAACGCCCCGCCGGCGAAGTTCGTCCGCGACTCGGTCGGACGCATCGGCAACGCGATCGACTCCATCGTCTCGCTCGGTTCGGTGCTCTCAGGAACACACCTCGAGCACAGCGTCGTCGGCCCGTGGGCCCTCGCCGGAGGCGGGTCCACCATCACCGACTCGGTGCTGTTCGACAGCGTGCAGGTCGGTGCGGGAGCGCGCATCCACCGCGCGATCCTCGACAAGAACGTCGTGCTCGAGCCCGGCGCCACCATCGGCGTCGACCGTGACCGCGATGTGGCCCGCGGCTTCACCGTCACCGAGACGGGCATCACCGTCGTCGGAAAGGACGTGCACGTCCACGCGTGACATCGCGCCGGGTCCTGGATGCCAGGATGCGCGGATGCCAGAAGAGGCGGTGCCCGAGTGGGTCACCGCCTCTTCGGCATCCTGAGACGTGTGCGATCACGCCACCACGCGGGAGGGCGCGGGTCAGACGCCGACGCGCGCGAACGCGTCGCGGGAGATTCCCTTCTCGAGCACGGCCTTCGACCACTCGCGGGCGCTGTGCAGGCTGTGGTCGCGGTAGTTGCCGCAGCTGTATGCGTCGGTTCCGGGCACGTCTTCCCACTGCACGTCCTCCGCGATGGCGCGCAGCGAATCGCTGATGGCGTCGACGAGGGCGGCCACGTCGGGCTCGCCCCACATGATGACGTGGAAGCCGGTGCGGCATCCGAAGGGCGAGATGTCGATCAGGCCGTCGATGCGGTCGCGCACGAGGCTGGCGAGCAGGTGCTCGATGGTGTGCAGACCCGCGGTCGGGATCTCGCCCTCGTTCGGCTGCACGAGACGCAGATCGAAGTTCGAGATGACGTCGCCGCGCGGCCCCGCCTCGGTGCCGATCAGGCGGACGTAGGGCGCGAGCACGGCGGTGTGGTCCAGGGTGAAGCTCTCGACATCGGCCATGGAGGAGTCCCTTCTGAAGGTCTGGGGTACCGGACGAGCCTACGCGCGACCGCCGACGTGCGAGCCGCGGAAGACGTGGGAAGACATTGAGACCCATCGGCGCGGCCGTCGACGCCCGAGTGCGCGATGCGGCTCCTCCCGACCCGCTAGGGTCGAGCGCGTGCCTGCGCCCGCCCGTTTCCTCGTCGTGCTCGACGCCGACTCCACCCTGATCCGCAACGAGGTCATCGAACTCCTCGCCGACGAAGCCGGCCGCGGCGCCGAGGTCGCCGCGGCCACCGAGGCCGCGATGCGCGGCGAGGTGGACTTCGCCAGCAGCCTGCGCTCGCGCGTGCACGCTCTCGCCGGGGTCTCCACCGATGCCTTCGCCCGCGCGATCGCGCGCATCGAGCCCACTCCGGGCGTGCGCGAGCTCATCGCGGCCGTGCACGAGCGCGGCGGTGTGGTGGGAGTCGTCTCGGGCGGGTTCCACGAGGTGCTCGACACCGTCGCACCCGACCTGGGCGTCGACCTCTGGCGCGCCAACAGGCTGGCGGCGTCGAACGGCGTCCTCACCGGCGAGGTCGACGGAGGAATCGTGGATGCCACGGCCAAGGCCGAGACGCTCCAGGAGTGGGCGGCCCAGCACGGCGTGCCCCGGGAGCTGACGTTCGCGATCGGCGACGGCGCGAACGATCTCGAGATGATGGCCGTTGCGGGTCTCGGTCTGGCCTTCAACGCCAAACCCGCGGTACGCGAGCGCGCCGACCTCGTGATCGGCGCCGTCGACCTGGCCGAGGTCATCCCGCTGCTCCCGCGCTGACCCGATCCGCCCGGAGCCCGACGCCCCGGGCCCGGGCCCGTCGCAGCGCCCCGGACCCGTCCCACACCCCGCTTCCCGATGTCGGGACCCCGCTCTACCATCCCGGCATGGACATCATCCTCATACCGGGTCTCTGGCTCACCGCGTCGTCGTGGGACGCCGTCATCCCCGCCCTCGAAGCGGCGGGGCACCGACCGCACCCGCTGAGCCTGCCCGGGCCGGCCGTCGGCGACCTCGTGATCGACGACTGGGTCGACGCGGTCGCGTCCGAGATCGATCGATTCGACCACCCGGTCGTCCTCGTCGGGCATTCGGGCGGCGGCAACGTCGCCTGGGGCGCGGCCCGACCGCAGACCCGACAGCGTCGCACGCGTCATCCTGGTCGACACGATCGTGCCGCACCCGGGCGCCATGATCTCGGAGTTCCCCGTCGACGACGGTGTCGTGCACTTCCCGGGGTGGGACTCCTTCGACGCCGACGACGTCGCCGACATCGACGACGACACCCGCCGCCGGACCGCGAAGCAGGTGGTCGACGTCCCGGGCCGGGTGCCCACCTCACCCGTCACGCTCGGCGACGACCGACGCTTCGCGATTCCGGTGACGATCCTGTCCGGTCAGCTCGATGCCGAGGCCCTGCCGCGCGTGCTGGCCGACTGGGGCGCCTACGCCGCCGAATTCGGTCGCCTCGACGACGTCGAGGTGGTGCACCTGGGCTCGGGCCATTGGCCGCAGTTCTCGCAGCCCGCGGAGTTCTCGAAGAAGCTGGTCGCCGCGGTGAGATGAACGGCCCGCGCCGGGCGAGGAGGAACGCGCGTCGGGCGACGAGAAACGGGCGTCGAACGACGAGAATCGAGTGCCGCGCGCCGCGCGCGGGACCGGCCGGATGCACCGCACGGCGAAGGACGCTCGCGGCGACGGCATCTGCGCAGCGCGCCCTCGCGGCGACGACGCGAGGTGTGTCAGTGCCCCATACCGAGACCGCCGTCGACCGGGATGACGGCGCCGGAGATGTAGGCCGCGCCGTCGCCGGCCAGCCATGTCACGACGCCGGCGACCTCGTCGGGCGAGGCGAAGCGCCCTGCCGGGATGTTCTTCTTGTACTCGGCCTGCGTGTCGGCGGGCAGTTCGGCGGTCATGTCGGTCTCGATGAAGCCGGGAGCCACGACGTTCGCGGTGATTCCGCGACCGCCGAGCTCGCGCGTCAGGGAACGGGCGAAGCCGACGAGTGCGCTCTTGGAGGCGGCGTAGTTGACCTGCCCGGCCGAGCCGTAGAGCCCCACGACGCTGGAGATGAGGATGACGCGCCCCCAACGCGCCTTGAGCATGCCCTTCGACGCGCGCTTGACGACGCGGAACGCACCGCCGAGGTTGGTGCTGACGACGCTGTCGAAGTCGTCTTCGCTCATGCGCAGCAGCAGGGTGTCCTTGGTCACACCGGCGTTGGCGACGACCACGGCGATCGGACCGAGTTCGGCCTCGACCTGCGAGAAAGCGGCGTCGACGGCGGCCGCATCCGTGACGTCGGCGCGAACGGTCAGCGTTCCCTCGGGCCCCTCACCCGAGCGGGCGGTGACGGCGACCTTCCACCCCTCGGCGACGAAACGCTCGGCGATGGCACGACCGATGCCCCGGTTTCCTCCGGTGACGACGACGACGCGGTCCTGGGACATGGTGACACTCCTGTGCGTGCGGGGACGTAACCGGCCCAGCCTAGCGAGCACGACGTGCACCGATCGCGCCCGCACCGCGGGGTGAAAGCGGAGAGTGTTCGTGACGGGTGGTTTGACAGGGGGCGAGCGCCGCTGAAACGCTGAAGGGGAGCACGACGAAAGGCATCCTGTGAGCGACGACCGCACCAACGACCCCTCCCCGTACGGCCGTGCGCCCGAGCCGACCGGCCCCGACGCGCCGTCGCGGCCGGCGAACGACGGCGTGCCTCCCGCGCCCCCGTACGAGGCTCCCGCGGCATCCGGCACCTCGGCCACGTCGTCGGACTCCCCCGTGCCCCCGGCTCCGCCCTACGGCGCGCCCTTCTCCCCGCCCCCCGCCCCGTCGGCGTCGGGCACCGGCACGCCGCCCTCCGGCCAGCAGGACTACGGGCAGCAGGGCTACGGCCAGCAGGGCTACGGCCAGCAGGGCTACAACGCGCCCGCGTACGGCTACGGCGCGACTCCCCGTGTGAACCCGCTGGCGATCGTGGCGCTCGTCTCGTCACTGGTGGGCCTGTTCGTCATCCCCGTCATCGGCCAGATCGTCGGCATCATCACCGGCCACATCTCGCTGAAGCAGATCAAGACGACCGGAGAACGCGGACGCGGCATGGCACTGTCGGGCGTGCTGATCGGATACATCAGCCTCGGACTCGGCATCCTGCTCATCGTCTTCACGGCGATCGTCATCGCCACCACGGGCGGGTCCGACGTGCGCTACGGCGCCTGACACCACGACGCCGCGATGCGGGTGCCGCCTGTGTGGGCGGCACCCGCATCGCTGTTCTCGGACGGCTTGTCATGACGTCGAGAAGACGGCCGCCCGAACGCGCCGCACCCCGCCGAGACGGGCGTACCCTGAGACCACTGTGAAGACAAACCGCGCCCAGTCTGCGACGTCGCTCCCCACGGCTCCCCGGGAGGACGCCGATGGTCGTTTCGCGAAGTACATGCTGATGATGGGGATCCGCATCGCATGCTTCATCGCGATGGCCGTCGTCACGCCCTACGGCTGGTACACCTTCGTCTTCGCCGCGGGCGCGATCTTCCTCCCGTACATCGCCGTCATCGTCGCCAACGTGGGCCAAGATGCCGCTGAGACCACGCGGATCGACCCCGAACGCGCCATCGAGGCGCCGCGTGCCGCACCGACCGCGCCGACGGCATCCGATGCCCCCGTCGTCATCCGCATCGCCGAGACACCCCGCATCGATCCGCCGCGCGAGAACGACGCGTGACCCCCGAACAGACCGAGTGCTCACGAGCGGGATGCCGTGACCAGGCCGTCTGGGCCCTGCGGTGGCGCAATCCTCGTATCCACGCCGTCGACCGACGCAAGACGTGGGTCGCCTGCGATGAGCACGTCGTGTACCTCCGCGAGTTCTTGACGGCGCGCGACTTCCCCGTCGAGGTCGGCTCCCTCGCGGCCGATCCGGCGTGAGCGCGCCCGCGGCCTGAGCGACGTACCCTGGGAGATGTGGCGAAGACAGACGACGTGAGCGATCGCGGAGCGCGCGTCGACGCCAGACCGCCCGTGAGCGTGCGCGAAACCCCCGCCGCCGCGCGCTGGGCGATGTACATCGGCGTCGCGATCCTCTTCGCGGTCGCCTGCGCGTTCCTCTCGCACTGGCAGTTCTCGCGCAACGCCGAACGCACCGAGCAGCTCGAGCTCGTCGCGAACAACTACGACCAGCCCGCGGTGCCGCTGGAGACGCTGCTCACCCCCGGGGCGACGCTCGACCCGACCGACGAATGGCGCCCGGTGCGCCTCGAGGGCCGCTACCTGCCGGAGGACCAACTGCTCGTGCGCAACCGCGCGCACGGAGGATCGGCCGCCTACGAGCAGCTCGTGCCCTTCCAACTGATCGACGGGCGCACGTTCCTCGTCGACCGCGGATGGCTCGCCCCCGGCGACCGGCAGTCCCTGCCCGACGAGATCCCCGCGCCTCCGCCGGGCGACGTGACGGTCGAGGTGCGCCTTCGTCCCGAAGAGGCCGCGCCGACCTCGGGCCGCTCCGCCGAGGCGGGACAGGTCCCCACGATCAACCTCGGGCTCGTCGCCGAGCAGACCGGCCCGATCGAGCCCGGCGCCTACGGTCTGCTCGTGTCCGAGTCGCCCGCGCCCGCGACGGCGCCCCAACCCGTCGATCCCCCCAGCGACGACCCGGGCCCGTACCTGTCGTACGCGATCCAATGGATCCTGTTCGCCGTGATGGGCTTCGCCTTCATCGGCTACGTCATCGTGAACGAGCGCCGTCTGCGCCGCGAAGGCGACGACGACGACGATGAGGAGCTCCCGGCCCCGGCTCGCGAGAAGGCGCCGACCGAGCGCCGACGGGTCGACCCGGTCGCCCTGCACCGGTCGCGCAAACGCCCGCGCGACCACGACGCCGACGACGAGGACGCGCTGCTCGACGCCCGCTGAGTCTCGCGGATGCCAGGACTCCGGCATCCGCAAGGGCAGAGCGAGATCTCGGTCTCGGCTGCGCTCGGTCCGGGCCCTGCGCTCAGGCCAGCGTGATGAGATCCGCGTAGTCGCGGCCCCAGATGTCTTCCACCCCGTCGGGGAGGATGAGCACGCGCTCGGGGTTCAGCGCCTCGACGGCACCCTCGTCGTGCGAGACGAGCACGACCGCGCCCTCGTAGTGCGCGAGCGCACCGAGGATCTCCTCGCGCGAGGCGGGGTCGAGGTTGTTCGTGGGCTCGTCGAGCAGCAGCATGTTGGCCGACGACACCACCAGCGTCGCGAGCGAGAGGCGCGTCTTCTCGCCGCCCGAGAGCACGCCCGCGGGTTTGAGCACGTCGTCGCCGACGAAGAGGAACGACCCCAGCACCTTGCGCGCCTCGGTCGCCGTGATGTGGGGCGCGGCCGACATCATGTTGTCGAGCACCGAGCGGTGCACGTCGAGGTTCTCGTGCTCCTGCGCGTAGTAGCCGATCTTCAGGCCGTGGCCGGGCTCGAGCTGCCCGGTGTCGGGCTTGTCGACGCCCGCGAGGATGCGCAGCAGCGTCGTCTTGCCCGCACCGTTCAGACCCAGGATGACGACGCGCGAGCCGCGGTCGATCGCGAGGTCGACGTCGGTGAAGATCTCCAGCGACCCGTACGACTTCGACAGACCGGATGCCATGAGCGGGGTCTTGCCGCACGGCGCGGGCTTGGGGAAGCGGAGCTTGGCGACCCGCTCGTCCTGACGGACGTCATCCAGGCCCGAGAGCATCTTCTCGGCACGGGCGACCATCTGGTGCGCGGCGGCGGCCTTCGACGCCTTGGCGCCGAAGCGCGCGGCCTGCAGCTGCAGCGCGGTCGCCTTCTTCTCGACGTTGGCGCGCTCCTTCTTGCGGCGCTCCTCGTCGGCCACCCGCTGGCGCAGGTAGTTCTTCCAGTTCATGTTGTAGACGTCGATGACCTGGCGGTTGGCATCGAGGTAGAAGACGCGGTTGACCGTCTCTCCCACCAGCTCGACGTCGTGCGAGATGACGATGAGCCCGCCCTTGTAGCCCTTGAGGAACTCGCGCAGCCACACGACACTGTCGGCGTCGAGGTGGTTGGTCGGCTCGTCGAGGATCATCGTCTGCGCGTCGGAGAAGAGGATGCGCGCGAGCTCGATGCGTCGGCGCTGACCACCCGAGAGGGTCTTGAGCGGCTGGTCGAGGATGCGGTCGGGCAGCGAGAGGTTGTGGGCGATGGATGCCGCCTCGGCCTCGGCCGCGTACCCACCGGCCGCCTCGAACTGCTCGGTGAGCCGGGCGTACTTCTTCATCGCCTTCGCCGCCACCGCGGCGTCATCGTCGGCCATCGCCAGCGACGCCTCGTGCATGCCCAGGGCGAGCGAACCGAGCCCACGGGCGTCGAGGATGCGCGTGCGCGCGAGCATCTCGGGATCTCCCGAGCGCGGGTCCTGCGGCAGGTAGCCGAGCTCGCCCGACCGGTCGACGCTGCCGTTCGAGGGCAGCAGATCGCCCGCGAGCACCTTGGTCAGCGTGGTTTTCCCCGCGCCGTTGCGTCCGACGAGGCCGATCTTGTCGCCGTCGGAGACGCGGAACGCCACGTCGGACATGAGCACGCGGGCGCCCACGCGGATCTCGAGGTCGTGCACGGCGAGCACAGCGAACGTCCGTTCAGTCGGGGAAGGGGAACCGGCCGAAGAGGCCAGCCACCCAGTATAAGAGGCGCCCCTGCGAGCCCGCCGACAGCCTCGTCGCCGAGACCCCGTTCCACCGGCCCTCCGCCGCCTCCGACGGTCGCCGAACAGCCCGGATGCCGTTGTCTCGGCGTCGAGACGAACGCCCGGGCGATCAGCATCCGGGTTTGCGTTCTCACCCGATGCCTGACCTAAACTAAGCCTATCCTTACCTAACACGCAGGAGGCTCTTCGTGTCCCGATTCCGCGCTCTGGTGGCCCTCGCCGCCGGTTCCGCCCTCGTCCTCACCGGCTGCGCTGGCACCTCCGCCGCACCGGGCGCCGAGGAGGGCTCGACCGAGTCCGCCGGCGGCTCCTTCCCGGTGACGATCGACCACGCCTTCGGCGAGACGACGATCGAGGCCCAGCCCGAGCGCGTCGTCACCGTCAGCTGGGGCAACCAGGAGGCCGCCCTCGCCCTCGGCGTCGTACCGGTCGCCATGCCGAAGGTCACGTGGGGCGATGAAGACGGCGACGGCCTGCTCCCCTGGGTCAAGGACAAGCTCGACGAGCTCGGCGCCGAGACCCCGACCCTCATGGATGAGACCGACGGCTTCGACTACGAGGCCATCGCCGACGCTCAGCCCGACGTCATTCTCGGCGCCTACTCCGGCATGACGCAGGAGCAGTACGACACCCTCAGCAAGATCGCCCCCGTCGTGGCGTTCCCCGAGGTCGCCTGGGGCACCTCGTGGCAGGAGATGACCCTGACGGATGCCAAGGCCCTCGGCCGCGAGGAGCAGGCGGAGGAGCTCATCGCCGACCTCGAGAAGCACGTCACCGACGCGTCCGCGAACTACCCCGCCCTTGCGGGCAAGAAGACGCTCTTCACCTACCTCGACCCGACCGACCTCAGCACGCTGGGCTACTATTCGACGCTCGACCCGCGCGCCGCGTACCTCACCGAGCTCGGGCTCACCCCGTCGTCGGCCGTCGAGGAGTCCAGCAAGGATGCCGCGACCTTCTGGTTCACGCAGAGCACCGAGAACATCGAGACCTTCTCCGATGTCGACGTCATCGTCGGCTACGGCACACCCGAGCTGCTCGCTCAGCTGCAGGCCGACCCGCTGTGGTCGCGCATCCCGGCCATCAAGTCCGGGGCCTTCGCCACTCTGACCGACGACACCACCATCGCCGCGGCGGCCAACCCCAGCCCGCTGTCGATCGGCACGTCCTACGGCGACGAGTACATCGACCTCGTGGGCGCCGCCTCGGAGAAGGCCGGCTCCTGATGCCGCAGCGGCACTCCTCGGCGCGATGACCGTTCTCGCTCCGGCCTCGACCGCCCCCGGCGTCACGCGCTCGCGTGCCCGGGGGCGGCGACGCGTGCTCTGGCTCGTCGTGCTCGTGGCGGCCCTTCTCGTCGCCGGAGTGCTCTCGGTCACCTTCGGCGCGCGCGACGTCGCGTTCGCCGACATCTGGGCGGGCCTGACCGGGTCGACCGATACCGCGTCGGCGGCCGCGGTCGGCAAGCGCGTCCCTCGCACGATCCTGGCCATGCTCGTCGGTGCCGCCCTCGCGGTCGCCGGGGCCGTGCTGCAGGGAGCCACCCGCAATCCGCTCGCCGACCCGCAGATCCTCGGCATCAACGGCGGCGCGTCGCTCGCGATCGTCACCGGTATCGCGTTCTTCGGCCTCAGCTCCGCTTCGGGCTACATCTGGACCGGCATGATCGGTGCGGGCGCCGCAGCCGTCTTCGTCTACGCGATCGGTTCCCTCGGCCGCGGGGGCCCGACCCCTCTGCGGCTCGCGCTGGCGGGCGCGGTCACCGCGGTCGCCTTCAGCTCGCTCATCAGCGCCATCCTGCTGCCCCGGATCAACGTGATGAGCGTCTTCCGGTTCTGGCAGGTGGGCGGTGTCGGAGGCGCTACCCCCGACACGATCGGTCAGGTGCTTCCCTTCCTCGTCGTGGGCTTCGTGATCTGCCTGCTCAGCGCCTCCGCCTTGAACACCCTCGCCCTCGGCGACGAACTCGCCGCGGGCCTGGGCGCCCGCGTGCGCACCGCACGCCTCACCGCATCGGCGGGAGCCGTCATCCTGTGCGGCGCGGCCACCGCCGTCGCCGGTCCCATCGGTTTCGTCGGTCTCGTCGTCCCCCACATCTGCCGGCTCATCGTCGGGGTCGATCACCGCTGGCTCCTGCCCGTGTCCGCGGCCGGCGGCGCCATCCTGCTCACGGTCTCCGACGTCGTGGGCCGTGTCATCGCGCGTCCCGAAGAGATCGAGGTCGGCATCGTCACCGCTCTGATCGGCGCGCCGTTCTTCATCGCCCTCGTGCGCCGCCAGAAGATGAGGGCCCTGTGAGCACCGACCTCCTCCCGACGCCCGCGGTCGACGCCGCCACCCTCGTGCGGGCAGGGCGCCGCCGCCGTCGCACGCGGTGGGCGGTGGTCACCGGCATCCTGGCCGCGGCCGTCGTGACCGCCTTCGTCCTCTCGCTCATGCTCGGCCAGACCGTATACTCCCCCGCCGAGGTCTGGGGCGTACTGATCGGTCAGCGTGTGCCCGGTGCGTCCTTCACCGTCGGCGAGCTGCGCCTGCCGCGCGCCGTCACGGGCCTGCTGACGGGCCTGTGCTTCGGCATGGGCGGAGTCGTGTTCCAGTCGATGCTCCGCAATGCCCTCGCAAGCCCCGACGTCATCGGCATCAACACCGGCGCCAGCGCCGCCGCCGTGATCGGCATCGTCGTGCTGGGTGTCGGCGAGACCGCCGTGTCGGTCATGGCCATGGCCGCCGCCCTCACCGTCGCCCTGTCGATCTACCTTCTCGCCTACCGCAAGGGCGGCTCGGGGGCGCGCCTCATCCTCGTGGGCATCGGCGTCGCCGCCATGTGCCAGGCCGTCGTCTCGTACGTCATCTCACGCGCGGCCGAGTGGGACCTCCCCGCCGCCATGCGCTGGATCACCGGCAACCTCAACGACGCCACCTGGGACCGCGCGCTGCCCGTGGCAGGTGCCGTGATCGTGCTCGCACCCGTCCTCCTGGTGCTCGCGCACCGTCTCGAAATCCTGCGCATGGGCGACGAGACGGCCGCGGCCGTCGGCCTCCCCGTCGAGCGCAGTCGGGTGCTGCTGATCGTCGCGGCGGTCGGTCTGCTCGCCTTCGGCACGGCCGCCGCCGGCCCCATCGCGTTCGTGTCGTTCCTCGCCGGCCCCATCGCCGTGCGCCTGCTCGGCCCGGTCGGCTCCCCCGTGCTGCCGGCGGGCCTCGTGGGGGCACTCCTGGTGCTCGTGGCCGACTATTGCGCGCAGTTCGCCTTCGGCACGCGACTGCCGGTGGGCGTCATCACGGGCGTGCTGGGCGCCCCTTATCTCATCTACCTGCTCGTTCGAAGCAGTCGATCCGGAGGTACCACGCTATGACCATCGAGCGCTCCCTGGCGGCCGAGGGCGTCACCCTCGGCTACGGCGACCGGACCATCGTCGATTCCCTCGACCTTCGAATCCCCGCCGGCCGGGTGACCACGATCGTCGGCGCCAACGCGTGCGGCAAGTCGACGCTGCTCAAGGCGATGGCGCGGCTGCTCACCCCGTCGTCCGGTCAGGTGCTCCTCGACGGCAAGGCCATCCACCGACTCCCGACCAAGCAGGTCGCACGCGTGCTCGGCCTGCTGCCGCAGTCGCCGATCGCCCCCGACGGCATCGCCGTCTCCGACCTCGTCAGCCGTGGCCGACACCCCCACCAGGGCGCCCTGTCGCGGTGGACGAGCGCCGATGACACCGCCGTCGCCCGAGCCCTCGAGGCGACCGACGTCACGCACCTGGCCGATCGTCCGGTCGACGAGCTGAGCGGTGGGCAGCGCCAACGCGTGTGGATCGCCATGGCTCTGGCGCAGGAGACCGACGTGCTGCTGCTCGACGAGCCCACCACGTTCCTCGACATCAGCCACCAGATCGACGTGCTCGACCTGCTGACCGACCTCAATCGCGAGCGGGGCACGACGGTCGCCATGGTGCTGCACGACCTGAACCTCGCCGCGCGCTACGCCGACCACCTCGTCGCCATGGCGCAGGGTCAGGTGATCGCCGCGGGGGACCCCGCCGAGGTCCTCACCGAAGAGACGGTGCGAAGCGTCTTCGGCCTCGACAGCCGCGTGGTACCGGATCCGCTGACCGGGCGTCCCATGGTCATCCCCATCGGCCGCCACCACACCGTCACCGAGCCCGAGCAGGCGGAGACGGTCTCGCACGTATAGCCCGCCCGGGAGGTGCAGACGGCCGCGCACGCGCAGCGCCACCGCGCAGGCGCACACCCGCTGACACGCTCGAGTAACGACGACAAGCGCCGGCCGCGGCCGGGGCTTGTCGTCATCCAGGGCAGGGTGCCGGTGTCAGGCCGTCCGTTCGACCTGACCCGCGCGCCAGTACCCCATGAAGGCCACGCGGCCGCGGTCGACGCCGCACCCCGACACCAGCATGCGACGCAGCAGCTTGACGGTCGAGGACTCCCCCGCGATCCACGCGTAGAACTCACCCTCGGCGTCGTCGGGGCTGTCCCACAGCAGCTCGACCTCGAGGTCGATGTCTTCGAGAACCTGCGGACGCGGCGCCGCCGCGCGCGCCAGCACGTCGGAGGATGCCGTCGTCCACCCCTCGATGGCCTCGATCAGGGCCTCCCCGTGGGGGCGGTCGCTGCGCGCCAACCAGTGCACGCGCGCGTCGCCGCAGCGCACCGTCAGGGCGTCGTCGATGGTCGGCACCTCGATGAACGCGTCGACGTCGAGGCCGGGCTCCAGCCCCTCGAGCACGGCGCAGATCGCCGGAGCCGCGGTCTCGTCGCCGGCGAGCAGGATGCGACGCGCCGTGCCGGGGTGGAAGTCGATGCCCTGCGCCGACTCCGGGCTGCGGGCGTCGGGGCCCACCACGACGAGCTGGTCGCCGACCGTCGCCGCCTCCGCCCATGACCCCGCCGGACCCGCGTCGTGGTGCACGACGAAGTCGATGTCGAGCTCGAGCGCATCGGGATCGATGCGTCGCACGGTGTAGGTGCGGAACGGCATCCGCTCCTCATCGGGCAGATCGCGCCACCGGGTGTACCACTCGCCGTTCGCGATGGCATCCGGATCGTCCTGCCCGATGTCGCAGACGCGCCCATCGGCCCCGGGCAGCACGAGCTTGACGCGCTGATCACGGCGATCGGTGCCGAAGACGTCGAAGTCGGGGCACGTGAAGGTCACGCGCACGAAGTGCGGCGACAGCCGCTGCGCGGCCTTCACCGTCGCGACGTACGGGCGGTAGGCGGGGCGCGTGGCGGTGATCACTCGATAAGGATACCCTTACCTATCTTCGGATGCCACGAGCGACCTCTCGACGATGGGCGATCCGCCCGCGTCCGCACCGGCCGCGACGGCGAGACGACCGATCCGCTCGACCGCGTCGCGCAGCACCTCCGGGTCGCACCCGACGTTGATGCGCACGTGCCCCACGCCCTCTTCGCCGAAGAGCGGTCCGTGGTGCAGCGCGACCTTCGCCTCGCGGCGGATGAACGGCGCGGGATTGTCACCCCACCCGTAGGCCGAGACGTCGACCCAGGCGAGGAAGCCGGCATCCGGGGTCCGGTATCGGGCCAGCGGCAGGTGCTCGGCCAACAGGTCGGCCAGCAACCGGCGGTTGTGATCGAGGGCCGCCAGCAGCCCCTCGAGCCACTCGTCGCTGTCGGGCGCGAACGCTGCGCGGTTGGCGATCACGCCGAACAGCCCGGCCCGCCACTCGACCTCCCACGGCAGAGCCCGCACCACCGCGGCCGTCTCCTCGGAGCCGGTCACGATCACGGCGCACTTCAGGCCCGCGAGGTTGTAGGTCTTGCTCGCGCTGGTCACGGTGTACCCCACCGCCGCCGCCTCGGGCGCGGCATCCAGGAACGGGGTGAACACGGCGGGCGCATGCGTCAGCGGCGCGTGGATCTCGTCGCTGACGACCGTGGCACCGTAACGGTGCGCGAGGCGCGCGAGGGCGGCGAGCGACTCCCGGGAGTGCACCGTACCGGTCGGGTTGTGCGGGTTGCACAGCAGTACCGACCGCGCGCCGTCGGCCAGCGCTCGTTCGATGCCGTCGAGATCGAGAGACCACCGCTCGCCGTCGTCGACCAGCGGCACCCGCTCGACCACGGCACCGGCCTCCTCCACCGTGTCGTAGAACGGCGGGTAGACGGGAGGAGTGACGACGACCCGATCGCCGGGGGCCGTCACCGCGCGCAGCACCTCGACGACGCCCATCATCACGTCGCCCGTCCAGCGGATACGCGCCGTGTCGGGTCGCCAGCCCCACAGGCGCTCGGCGTAGTCGGCGAAGTCGAGGTCGATCCCCGGCCGCGGCGGGGTGTATCCGGTGTCGCCGATCTCGACGGCGCGCTGCAGCGCCGCGGTGATCGCGGGCGCCAGGGCGAAGTCGGTCTCGGCCACGAACATCGGGATGACGTCGTCGCCGTACGAGCGCCACTTCGTGCTCGAACGCTGACGCAGGAGCTCGAGCGGCAGGGCCTGCAACGGAGGAACGCTCATCTGCAAAGCCTATTGAGGGCTGCGGATGCCACGGAATCACGGCGTCAGACAGCGAAACACGGGCGTGGGCCCCCGCACCCGGAAAAGGCGAACGCCCGCCCCATGGAGGGACGGGCGTTCGGGACTCGATCTCAGATCGCGGGCACACATCACTCGTCCGCCGCGGTCGGGACTCAGCCTCAGATCGCGAAGCCGAGGGCGCGCATCATGTCACGGCCGTCGTCGGTGATCCGCTCGGGACCCCACGGCGGCATCCACACCCAGTTGATGCGGAAGCGGTCCACGACGTTGTCGAGGGCCTGAGCCGTCTGCTCTTCGAGCACATCGGTCAGGGGGCAGCCGGCCGACGTCAAGGTCATGTGGATGACGAGGGCGTCGTTCTCGTCATCCCACGCGAGGTCGTAGATGAGTCCCAGATCGACGACGTTGATCCCCAGTTCGGGGTCCATGACGTCTTTCAGGGCCTCGGTGACCTCGTCGTACTTTTCGGGCGCGAGGGTTGCGGTCATGTAACGATCTTACGCGTCGACCGGCGTACCGGCCTCGAGGAAACGGTCGTAGCCCTCTTCTTCGAGACGGTCGGCGAGCTCGGGGCCGCCCTCTTCGACGATCTTGCCCTTGACGACGACGTGCACGAAGTCGGGCCGGATGTAGCGCAGGATGCGGGTGTAGTGCGTGATGAGCAGCACACCGAGGTCGGTCTGCTCCTTGGCGCGGTTCACACCCTCCGACACGATCTTCAGCGCGTCGACGTCGAGACCGGAGTCGGTCTCGTCGAGCACGGCGATCTTCGGCTCGAGCAGTTCGAGCTGCAGGATCTCGTGGCGCTTCTTCTCGCCACCCGAGAAGCCCTCGTTGACGTTGCGGGCCGCGAACTTCGCGTCCATGCGCAGGTTCTGCATGGCACCCTTGACGTCCTTCGTCCACGAGCGGATGGCCGGAGCCTCCCCGTCGATGGCCGTCTTGGCCGTGCGCAGGAAGTTGGTGACGGTGACGCCGGGGATCTCGACCGGGTACTGCATCGCCAGGAAGAGACCCGCACGGGCGCGCTCGTCGACGCTCATCTCGAGCACGTCTTCGCCGTCGAGCATGATCGAGCCGCTCGTGACGGTGTACTTGGGGTGACCGGCGATCGTGTACGCCAGGGTCGACTTGCCGGAGCCGTTGGGGCCCATGATGGCGTGGGTCTCACCGGTGCGCAGCGTCAGCGTGACACCGTTGAGGATCGGGGTCGTACCGTTCTCCGTCTCGACCGTCACGTGGAGGTCGCGGATCTCGAGGACAGACATGGGTTTCCTTACGTAAATCTGGGTCGTGGTGGCGAGGCTCAGGCCGTCGCCTTGGTGACGGACGGATCGATGAGCACGTCGTCTCCGTCGATCACGACCTCGTACACGGGCACCGGCTCGAAGGCCGGGAGGTTGAGCGGGCGACCGGTCTTGAGCGAGAACGCCGAGCCGTGCGCCCAGCATTCCAGCGTCTCGCCCTCGACGAAGCCGTCCGAGAGCGAGATGTCGCCGTGGGTGCAGACGTCGCCGATCGCGTGCACGTCGCCGTTGCCGTCGAGCACGACGGCGATCGCGACGCCGTCGATCTCGACGCGGTGTGCTTCGTCTTGCACGAGGTCGCTCAGCGCGCAGGCGCGGGAGGCGCTCACGCGGCAGCTCCCTCGGCCAGCTCGCGCTCGATCGCCTCGGTCAGCTCGGTCTCGAGCTCGGGGATGCCGATCCGCTGGACGATCTCGCTGAGGAAGCCGAGCACGACCAGGCGACGCGCCTCGTCTTCGGCGATGCCGCGGGCCTGCAGGTAGAACAGCTGCTCGTCGTCGAAACGACCCGTGGCGCTGGCGTGGCCCGCGCCCTGGATGTCACCGGTCTCGATCTCGAGGTTCGGGATCGAGTCGGCGCGGGCACCGTCGGTGAGCACGAGGTTGCGGTTGGCCTCGTAGGAGTCGGTGCCCGTGGCATCCGGTCCGATGAGCACGTCGCCGATCCAGACGCTGCGGGCGCTGGCGCCCTGCAGAGCCCCCTTGTAGAGCACGTCGCCGACCGTGTGCGGTCCCTTGTGGTGCAGGTACACCTGCGACTCGAGGTGCTGGCCGGCGTCGGAGAACGACAGGCCGTACAGGCGCCCCTCCGACCCGGCACCCGCCAGCTCGACCGACGGATTCACGCGCACGACACCGCCGCCGAAGCTGACCACGACGTGCGTCAGCTTCGCGTCCCGGTCGACGCGGGCCTGGTGGGCGGAGGCGTGGATCGCGTCGTCATCCCACTTCTGCACCGACACGACGGTGAGGTCGGCGCCGTCGCGCACGATGATCTCGACGTTCTGCGCGTGCTGGGCCGTGCCCTCGTGTCGCAGCACGACGGTGCCGCGCGAGTTCGGCTGCGCCTCGATCACGACATGGGCGTGCGCGAGGCCACCGGTGCCGGTGAGCCGCACGACGACGGGCGCGTCGAGTTCGACGTTCGCGGGGATCCGCAGCAACGGCGCCTCGCTCTCGTGCGTCCAGGCGAGGGCGGCGGTCAGGTCTTCGGGACGGAAGTGCTCGCCGCGCGGGGCGTCACCGGCGGCGAGGCGCGACTGCTGCACCTCGGCCGGTGCCTCGACCTCGACGCGCATGACGCCGGTCGGTCCGGCCTCATCGGCGAACAACGGCGCGAGCCGGTCGATCGGGCTGAGCTTCCAGTTGACCTCGCGGCCCGTCGGCGTGCCGAAATCGGCCGGGTCGAACGAGGTCGCCCGCTCCGAGCGCGTCTGCACCGGAACGACGGATGCCACGAGGGCGGCAGGGTCGATGTGACCCTCCGCGGCGGCTGCGGGGGTCTGCGTCGCAGTCGACATTTAGCCTACGGATCCTTCCATGCCCATCTCGATGAGCTTGTTCAGTTCGAGCGCGTACTCCATGGGCAGTTCACGCGCGATGGGCTCGATGAACCCGCGCACGATCATGGCCATGGCCTCGTCTTCAGGCAGGCCGCGCGACTGCAGGTAGAAGAGCTGCTCCTCGCTGACCTTCGAGACGGTTGCTTCGTGGCCGAGCTGCACGTCGTCGACGCGGATGTCGATCGCGGGGTACGTGTCGCTGCGCGAGATGGTGTCGACCAGCAGCGCGTCGCAGCGCACCGTGTTGGCGGAGTGGTGCGCGTTGGCATCCACTCGCACCTCGCCGCGGTAGCCGGCGCGACCGCCGCCGCGGGCGATCGACTTCGACACGATCGACGACTGCGTGTACGGCGCCATGTGGATCATCTTCGCGCCGGCGTCCTGGTGCTGACCGGGACCGGCGAAGGCGACCGACAGGGTCTCGCCCTTGGCGTGCTCGCCCATCAGGTAGATGGAGGGGTACTTCATCGTCACCTTGGAGCCGATGTTGCCGTCGACCCACTCCATGGTGGCGCCCTCGTGGGCGACCGCGCGCTTGGTGACGAGGTTGTAGACGTTGTTCGACCAGTTCTGGATCGTCGTGTAACGCACGCGGGCGTTCTTCTTCACGATGATCTCGACCACGGCCGAGTGCAGCGAGTCGCTCTTGTAGATCGGGGCGGTGCAGCCCTCGATGTAGTGGACGTAGCTGTCTTCGTCGGCGATGATCAGGGTCCGCTCGAACTGACCCATGTTCTCGGTGTTGATGCGGAAGTACGCCTGCAGCGGGATCTCGACGTGCACGCCCTTCGGGACGTAGACGAACGAGCCGCCCGACCACACCGCCGTGTTCAGCGCCGCGAACTTGTTGTCGCCGGCGGGGATGACGGTGCCGAAGTACTCCTCGAAGAACTCGGGGTGCTCGCGCAGCGCCGTGTCGGTGTCCATGAAGATGACACCCTGCTGCTCGAGGTCTTCGCGGATCTGGTGGTAGACCACCTCGGACTCGTACTGCGCGGCGACGCCGGCGACCAGGCGCTGACGCTCGGCCTCGGGGATGCCGAGCTTCTCGTAGGTGTTGCGGATCTCTTCCGGAAGGTCTTCCCAGGTCTGCGCCTGCTTCTCGGTGGACCGCACGAAGTATTTGATGTTGTCGAAGTCGATCTCGCTGAGATCGGCGCCCCACGTGGGCATGGGCTTGCGACCGAAGAGCTGGTAGCCCTTGAGGCGCGTCTTCAGCATCCACTCCGGCTCGGACTTCAACGAGGAGATGCCGCGCACGACGTCCTCGTTGATCCCGCGCTGCGCGATCGCGCCGGCGGCATCGGTGTCGTGCCAGCCGAACTCGTATTGCCCCAGGCTTTCGAGCTCGGGTCGGTCGATGAGGACATCGGACATGGTGATCACTCTCCTTCTCGGGCTCCAACGGTGTCATCCGCCCCGGCATTCCGGACTCCGGACGAAGTCCCAGGAATGTCGCTGGTGGGCCCGCTCGAAGGCGCTGGCTGCGCGCCTAGACTGTCTGTGGTGCGGATCGCGTGAGCGCTGCACCCGGACCCTTCGATTCTACAGGCAACACCCGCTCCCGGCATGGCAGCACCGCTCCCCCGCACGCCGGGTACGCCGGGGCCGCCTCGATGCCAGGAAGCCGCACGCATGCCCTCCGCCTCGTCCCCCACCGCCCCGTCACGCGTTCCGGCGCCCCTGCAGCGCGTCATCGCGTGGCTGCCCGCCGACGTCGACCGGCGAGTGCGCGTGTTCGCCTGGCTGTCGTTCGTCGCCGAGGTGCTCATCATCGCCACCGGCGGCGCCGTGCGTCTGACCGGATCGGGGCTCGGCTGCCCGACCTGGCCCCGCTGCACCCCCGACTCGCTCGTGAACACCCCCGAGATGGGCATCCACGGCATCATCGAGTTCGGCAACCGCACCCTCACCGGGCTGGTCGGCATCCTCGCCCTGGCCGTCGTCGTGCTGGTGTGGCGCATGCGTCGCGAGCGCCGCGTGCTCTTCGTGCTCTCGCTGGTCGTGCTGCTGGGCATCGTCGCCCAGGCCGTCGTCGGCGGCATCACCGTGCTCACGGGACTGAACCCGTTCATCGTCGGATTCCACTACGTCGCCTCGGTCTCGCTCGTCGCGGTGTGCGCGGCGTTCCTCGTGCGCATGTACCAGCCGGCGGGGCCCCGCACGCTCGCCGCCCCCCGGTGGTTCGCCGGTCTCGTGCACGCGACCACGGCGGTGCTGGCGCTGACCATCGTGTTCGGCGTGCTCACCACGGGCGCGGGACCCCACTCCGGCGACGAGGCGTCGGTGCGCAACGGCTTCAACGCCGAGGTGCTCGAGCACGTGCACGCGTGGCCCGGGTACGCGCTGTTCGCCCTCACGCTCGTCGTCGCCGTGTTCGCGCGGCGCCTGCGTCTCGATGTGCGCCGCTGGGCCGTCGCGCTGCTGGCCGTCGAACTCGTGCAGATCGCCGTCGGTCTCTATCAGGCCCGCAACGGCCTGCCCGAGATCGCCGTCGGAACGCACATGGTGCTCGCAGCGCTGGCCGCCGCGACGATGACGGTGGTCGTGCTGCGCCTGAAGCGGCCCGTCGTCGCGACCGGGCGGGTCGTTCCGCGCGAAACGGCCTCGGTACGCGGCTGACGCCCCCGCCGCCCGGAAGGCGTGTGACGCCCTTATACGCTCATAGGGCTTTCATCGGCGACCCCTAGGAGCGGTGAGGGCGGATGAGACAGGCTGGTGATCCGGGTGATCGCCGCCCGTGACCCACCCGATGCCACCGCGTCGGGTGACGCTGTCCGACTCCCCCGGGTCGGAACGACAAGGAGTACTCCCCATGAAGACTCGTCCCCGTCTGCTGACCAGCATCCCGTTCTGGGTGCTCGTCGTCGCATCCCTGGCCGCCATCATCGGCGGGCTCGCGATCGTCCTGAACGGGATCAACGCGATGGAGCAGGTTCTCAACGACCCGAACGCCACCGTCGTGCAGGTCTACGTCGGCCAGTCCTGGGTCGTCGTCGGTGCCGCCGTCCTCGGCGCCGGTGCCGTCGGCATCGTGGCCGTGCTGGCCCTCGCCGCCGCCAGCGCCCTGACCCGCCGCCCCGACGTCGCCGTCGAGACCATCGACTGGAACAGCGACGACGAGACGGCTCTCGAGCCTGCGCCGGCTCCGTACACCTCCGCCGCTCCCCTGGCAGTCGAGGATGCCGACGTCGAGACACCGTCGACCGCGACGGCCCCGCCGCAGGCCGCCTCCGCCGCGCGCCACGACGAGCCCCGGCTCGACGCGGGAGACGACACCCCGCGTCGCTGATCCCGTACGTGGAAGCGCCCGCCCCGATCCCACCGGGGCGGGCGCTTTCGCGTTCCCGCTCGCCACGGCTCCCCGACGGAGGAGCTTTGCGGAGCGGACGAGGGATATCGCGACCCCGTCCCCCGTCGCGGGATCTCCTCCGCTCCCCGAGTCCCCGCGCAGCAACCCGCACGCTCGCCCTCGGATCGCGGCACATCGGTCGTCGATGCCGCAGCGCGTGGCATCCGGGATCTGGACGGCACCCACCCCCGTCGCCGCCCGGAACGACGCCGCACGCGAAAGCGCCCGCCCCCGAAGGGACGGGCGCTCGCGGATCAGCTCAGAACGGCAGCAGCGGGTCGACGGCGATCGCGACGAACAGCAGCGTGAGGTACGTGATGGACGCGTGGAACACACGCATCGGGCGGGGCTCCCCACCGCGCACGGCGCGCGAGTACAGGCGGTGCGACTCGTAGATGAACCACCCGCCGAAAACCAGCGCCGAGACGCTGTAGACGAGGCCCATGGAGGCGACCGGGATGAGCAGCAGCGAGCACGCCACCGTCGCCCACGCGTAGAGGATGACCTGCAGGCCCACCTGCGAGCCGCTTCGGGTCGCGCCCAGCATGGGCACATCGACCTCTTCGTACTGTGCGGCGTACTTCATCGACAGCGGCCAGTAGTGCGGCGGCGTCCACAGGAAGACGAGCGCGAACAGGATGAACGGCGCCCACGAGAGCGACCCCGTGACGGCCGACCAGCCGATGAGCACCGGGAAGCAGCCCGCGATGCCGCCCCACACGATGTTCTGCTCGGTACGGCGCTTGAGGATCATCGTGTAGATCACGACGTAGAAGAAGATGGCCGCGGCCGACAGACCGGCCGCGAGAGGGTTGGTGAACGCCCAGAGCCACACCGTCGAGACGGCGGCGAGCGTCCACGCGAAGACGACGGCACCGCGCGGCGAGACCTCGCCGGTGACCAGCGGGCGGTTCTCGGTGCGCTGCATGTGCGCGTCGATGTCGCGGTCGAGGTACATGTTGAACGCCGCCGCCGAACCGGCGCTCAGCGATCCGCCGATGACCGTCGCGAAGATGAGCCACAGGTCGGGCAGGCCGCCCTGCGCGAGGATCATCACCGGAACGGTGGTGACCAGCAACAACTCGAGGACGCGGGGCTTGGTCAGCGCGACGTAGGCCCGGACGGTGCGTCCGACGGAGCGGCGATCGGTCGTCGCAATGACGTGCGACGTCGTCGAGATGTCCATCGTCCCCCGGGGTAGAGCGTAATGATCCTCACCGATTCTATGGCATCCGCACCACACGCCCGGCCGCCTGTCGACCCCCGTCACGATCCACAACAGCCGCCGTCGTTCTCGCTATGCTGACGATGAACGCGCGCCCCGCGACGACACCCCCACCCCCCTCCCACTCCTACGGTGGTGAGCGCGGACGTCGGCCGTGAACGGGCGCAGATCGAGAGAGGCACCGTTTTGTCGGACTTCGAATGGGATGACATCGATCGGCGCGCGGTGGACACCGCTCGCATTCTGGCGGCCGACGCCGTCGAGAAGGTGGGCAACGGCCACCCCGGAACCGCGATGTCGCTCGCACCCGCGGCGTACCTGCTGTACCAGCGGGTCCTCCGCCACGACCCGGCCGACACGCACTGGCCCGGTCGTGACCGTTTCATCCTGTCGGCGGGTCACTCCTCGCTGACGCAGTACGTCCAGCTCTACCTCGGCGGTTTCGGCCTCGAGCTGAAAGACCTCGAGGCGCTGCGCACGTGGGGATCGCTCACCCCCGGCCACCCCGAGTACGGCCACACCGACGGCGTCGAGATCACGACCGGCCCGCTGGGCCAGGGACTGGCATCCGCCGTCGGCTTCGCCTACGCCGCCCGCTACGAGCGCGGTCTCTTCGATGCCGAGACCCCGGCCGGTGAGAGCCCGTTCGACCACTTCGTCTACGTGATCGCCGGCGATGGCGACCTCCAGGAGGGCGTGACGAGCGAGGCCTCCTCGCTCGCCGGCCACCAGGAGCTCGGCAACCTCATCGCGATCTACGACTCCAACCAGATCTCCATCGAAGACGACACCAACGTCGCCTTCACCGAAGACGTGGCGAAGCGCTACGAGTCCTACGGCTGGCAGGTGCAGACGGTCGACTGGAAGAAGACCGGCGAGTACGTCGAAGACGTCGCCGAGCTCCACGCCGCCATCGAGGCCGCGAAGGGCGAGACGAGCAAGCCCTCGCTCATCATCCTCAAGACGATCATCGGCTGGCCCTCGCCCGGCAAGCAGAACTCCGGCAAGATCCACGGCTCCGCTCTGGGTGCCGACGAGCTGAAGGCCACCAAGGAGGTGCTCGGCTTCGACCCCGAGCAGCACTTCGCCGTCGCCGACGACGTCATTGCCCACACCCGTCAGCTCGTCGAGCGCGGAGAGGCCGAGAAGGCCGCCTGGCAGGAGACGTTCGACGCGTGGGCCGCCGCGAACCCCGAGCGCAAGCAGCTGTGGGACCGCCTGCAGGCCCGCGAGCTCCCCGCCGACATCGCCGATGCCCTTCCCGCCTTCGAGGCCGGTAAAGACGTCTCGACCCGTGCGGCGAGCGGCACGGTCATCAACGCCCTCGCAGCCTCGCTCCCCGAGCTGTGGGGCGGTTCGGCCGACCTCGCGGAATCGAACCTGACGACGATCAAGGATGCAAAGAGCTTCATTCCCTCGTCGTGGTCGACGCACGAGTGGTCGGGCGACCCCTACGGCCGCGTGCTGCACTTCGGCATCCGCGAGCACGCGATGGGCGCGATCCTCAACGGCATCGTCCTGCACGGACCCACCCGTCCGTTCGGCGGCACGTTCCTCATCTTCAGCGACTACATGCGCCCGCCGGTGCGTCTAGCCGCCCTGATGAACATCCCGACCATCTTCGTCTGGACGCACGACTCCGTCGCCCTCGGCGAAGACGGACCCACCCACCAGCCGATCGAGCAGCTGGCCACCCTCCGCGCCATCCCGAACTTCGCCCTCGTGCGGCCCGCGGATGCCAACGAGACCAGTGTCGTGTGGCTCGAGATGCTGCGCCGCACCGCGGGTCCTGCCGGTATCGCGCTGACCCGTCAGAACATCCCCGTCTTCGCCCGCGGCGAGGGCGCGGCATCCGGTGACGAGTTCGCCTCCGCCGAAGGTGCCGTCAAGGGCGCCTACGTGCTGGCCGAAGCAGCAGGCGGCGAGCCCGACGTCATCCTCATCGCCACCGGTTCCGAGGTGCAGCTGGCCGTCCAGGCCCGCGAGACCCTCGCCGCCGAGGGCGTGCACGCCCGCGTGGTGTCGGCCCCGTCGCTCGAGTGGTTCGCCGAGCAGGACGAGGCGTACCGCGAGTCGGTTCTGCCGTCGTCGGTGAAGGCGCGCGTGTCGGTCGAGGCCGGCTCCGCCCTCAGCTGGGCCGGCATCGTCGGCGACGCCGGCCGCTCGGTCGCGATCGACCACTTCGGTGCGTCGGCCGACTACAAGACCCTGTTCCAGAAGTTCGGCATCACGGCCGAGGCCGTCGTCGAGGCCGCCCGCGAGTCGCTCGCCGCGGCCAAGAAGTAATCCGAGGAGATTAACGACATGAGCACTCCCACCGCAGACCTCGCCGCCGCAGGCGTCAGCATCTGGCTCGACGACCTGTCGCGTCAGCGCATCCAGTCCGGCAACCTCGCCGAGCTCATCGAGTCGCGCAACGTCTCGGGCGTCACGACCAACCCGACCATCTTCGCCGGCGCCCTCTCGAAGGGCGAGGCCTACGAGGGCGAGGTCAAGGAACTCGCCGCCGCCGGCGCCGATGTCGACGAGGCGATCTTCTCGATCACCACCGACGACGTCCGCGACGCGTGCGACATCTTCCTGCCCGTCTTCGAGGCCACCGACGGTGTCGACGGCCGCGTGTCGATCGAGGTCTCCCCCGACCTCGCCCACGACACCGAGGGCACCGTTGCACAGGCGAAAGACCTGTCGGCGCGGGTCGACCGCAAGAACGTGCTGATCAAGATCCCCGCGACCAAGGCGGGCCTTCCGGCCATCACCGAGGTCATCGGTGCCGGCATCTCCGTCAACGTCACGCTGATCTTCAGCCTCGAGCGCTACGAAGAGGTCATCGACGCGTACCTCGCGGGTGTCGAGAAGGCGCAGGCCGCCGGTCACGACATCTCGACCCTGCAGTCGGTCGCCTCGTTCTTCGTCTCGCGCGTCGACACCGAGATCGACAAGCGTCTCGCCGCCCTCGGCACCGACGAGGCCGCCCAGCTCAAGGGCAAGGCCGGCATCGCCAACGCACGCCTCGCGTACGAGCTCTTCGAGAAGAAGTTCGCCGAGGACCGCGCGAAGAAGCTCTTGGATGCCGGTGCCACCGTCCAGCGTCCGCTGTGGGCCTCGACGGGTGTGAAGGACCCGGCGCTGCCCGACACGCTCTACGTGACCGAGCTCGTCGCCCCCGGCACCGTCAACACGATGCCCGAGAAGACCCTCGAAGCGACCTTCGACCACGGTGTCATCACGGGTGACACCGTGACCGGCGCCTACGCCGAGGCCCACGAGGTGTTCGACCGTCTCGCCGCCGCGGGCGTCGACGTCGCCGACGCGACGCAGACGCTCGAAGACGAGGGTGTCGAGAAGTTCATCGCCTCGTGGCACGAACTGCAGGACACGGTCAAGACCGCCCTCGAAGCCGGAAGCGCCCAGGCCGCGAAGTGAGCTTCGCGGTCAAGGTCACGGGTCGCGTCGGCTCGGTCGTTCAGGCCGAGCTGCCGGGCCTGACCGGCTCGCTGATCGCGTCGGGCATCACCGCCGGCGATGCGAGCCTGTGGGGCCCGGCCGCGGAAGACGAAGCGTCTCGTCGTCTCGGGTGGGTGCGGGCGGTCTCCGTCTCGCGCCCGCTCGTGCCCGAGATCACCGCCCTGCGCGACGAGCTCGTCGCGCAGGGCGTGACCCGCGTCGTTCTCGCGGGGATGGGCGGCTCGTCGCTCGCGCCCGAGGTCATCGCGCAGACGGCCGGCGTGCCGCTGGTCATCCTCGACTCCACCGCCCCCGGCCAGGTGCTCGCCGCGATCGACGGCGACGCCGAGACCGGCGGGCTCGCGCGGACCGTGCTGGTGGTGTCGAGCAAGTCCGGTTCGACCATCGAAACCGATTCCGCGAAGCGCGCCTTCGAGGCCGCGTTCCGCGATCTCGGCATCGATCCCACCGAGCGCATCGTCGTCGTGACCGACCCCGGCTCGCCGCTCGAGGCGTCGGCGCGTGCCGACGGCTACCGCGTCTTCACGGCCGACCCCGACGTGGGTGGCCGCTACTCGGCGCTCACCGCCTTCGGCCTGGTCCCGACGGGGCTCGCGGGCGTCGACATCGACGAGCTCCTCGACGAGGCGGATGCCACCCTGCTCGAGGTCGCGATCGATTCGCCCGAGAACCCCGCACTTGTGCTCGCCGCCGCGATCGCCGGCGGGGGCGCTCGGCGTCGTGACAAGCTCGGCCTGATCACCGACGGCACGCACATCATCGGGCTGCCCGACTGGATCGAGCAGCTCGTCGCCGAGTCCACGGGCAAGGACGGCTCCGGCATCCTTCCCGTCGTGCTGCTGCCGGTCTCGCCGGAGGTCGAAGCGACGCCCGACGATCTGCAGATCGTGCGGTTCGTCGACGACGCGCAGGCATTCCACCTGTTCGAACGTCACACCGACGAGGTGCTGGTCAGCGGTTCGCTGGGCGCGCAGTTCGTCGTGTGGGAGTACGCCACCGCGATCGCGGGACGACTGCTCGGCATCGACCCCTTCAACCAGCCCGACGTCGAGTCGGCGAAGGAGGCCGCTCGCGGTCTCCTCGACGCGCAGCCCGCCCCCACCGCCCCGGCGTTCGTCGCCGACGGCGTCGAGGTGCGCGTGTCCGACCCGGCTCTGGCGGCCGGCGGTACCGTCGCGAGCGTCCTCGCGGCGCTGTACGCGCAAGTGCCGGCCGATGGCTACATCGGCATCCAGGCCTACGTGAACCGCCTCGAGCTCCCGCAGCTCGTCGGCCTTCGCGAGCTCGTGGCCGCTGACGCCGGTCGCCCCGTCACCTTCGGCTGGGGTCCCCGGTTCCTGCACTCCACGGGCCAGTACCACAAGGGAGGACCCGCCACCGGTGTCTTCCTCCAAATCCTCGAACGCACCGACGTCGACCTCGAGATCCCCGGTCGACCGTTCACGTTCGGACAACTCATCCAGGCACAGGCCGCGGGAGACGCGAGCGTGCTGGCGGACGGTCACGGCCGTCCCGTCGTCACGCTGACGCTGACCGACCCGCAGGCCGAGGTGCTCTCACTCTTCGAGGCGGCACAGTAAGACATGGTCGTAAAGATCACACCGGGTCACAATCCCCTGCGCGATCCCGAGGATCGCCGTTTGAGCCGGATCGCGGGGCCCAGCGCCCTCGTGATCTTCGGCGTCACCGGCGACCTCTCGCGCAAAAAGCTCATGCCGGCGGTCTATGACCTCGCCAACCGCGGCCTTCTGCCCCCGGGGTTCGCCCTGGTCGGCTTCGCGCGCCGCGACTGGGAGGACCAGGACTTCGCCGAGGTCGTGTACGACTCGGTCAAGAAGTACGCGCGCACCGAATTCCGGGAGGAGACGTGGAAGGAGCTGCTGCAGGGCATTCGCTTCGTTCAGGGCGAGTTCGACGATCCCGAGGCCTTCCAGCGTCTGCGCGACACGGTCGACAAGCTCGACACCGAGCGCGGCACGATGGGCAACCACGCGTACTACCTGTCGATCCCGCCCAAGGCCTTCCCGCTCGTCACGACTCAGCTCAAGGCGTCGGGGCTCGTCGGCGACTCGTCCGAGGACACGACCGGCTGGCGCCGCGTGGTCATCGAGAAGCCCTTCGGCCACGACCTCGCCTCGGCCCGCGAGCTGAACGAGGTCGTCGAGAGCGCGTTCCCCGCCGACTCGATCTTCCGCATCGACCACTACCTCGGCAAAGAGACGGTGCAGAACATCCTGGCGCTGCGCTTCGCGAACGAGCTGTACGAGCCCATCTGGAACCGCAACTACGTCGACCACGTGCAGATCACGATGGCCGAAGACATCGGCGTGGGCGGTCGCGCGGGCTACTACGACGGCATCGGCGCGGCGCGCGACGTCATCCAGAACCACCTGCTGCAGCTGCTCGCGCTCACGGCGATGGAAGAGCCCATCAGCTTCAACGCCGCCGACCTGCGCGCCGAGAAAGAGAAGGTGCTCGCCGCGGTGCGCCTGCCCGAGAACCTCGCCGAGGCGACTGCTCGTGGTCAGTACGCCGGCGGCTGGCAGGGTGGCGAGGAGGTGCTGGGCTTCCTCGAAGAAGACGGCATGAATCCCGAATCGGTCACCGAGACGTACGCGGCGATCAAGCTCGAGATCAACACGCGCCGCTGGTCGGGCGTGCCCTTCTACGTGCGCAGCGGAAAGCGCCTCGGGCGCCGCGTCACCGAGGTGGCCGTGGTGTTCAAGCGCGCGCCGCAGCAGCTGTTCTCGCAGAGCCAGACGCAGGAGCTGGGGCAGAACGCGCTGGTCATCCGCGTGCAGCCCGACGAGGGCGTGACGATCCGCTTCGGCTCGAAGGTCCCCGGCGACGGCACCCAGGTGCGCGATGTGACCATGGACTTCGGCTACGGGCACGCCTTCACCGAGGCCAGCCCCGAGGCCTACGAGCGCCTCATCCTCGATGTGCTGCTCGGCGACCCGCCGCTGTTCCCGCGGCACGAAGAGGTCGAGCTCAGCTGGAAGATCCTCGACCCGATCGAGGAGTTCTGGGCCGCCGAGGGCGGTCCGTTGGAACAGTATTCGCCCGGGTCGTGGGGGCCGGCATCCGCCGACGAGCTCCTGGCCCGCGATGGCCGCACGTGGAGGCGCCCGTGATCATCGACCTGCCCGACACCACCGTCAGCGCGATCTCGAAGAAGCTCGTCAGCGTCCGCGAAGAGGGCGGTGCCGTCGCCCTCGGGCGCGTGCTGACGCTCATCATCGTCACGCACCACGGCGCCGAAGAAGAGGTCATCGAGGCCGCGAACGACGCCTCGCGCGAGCACCCGATGCGCGTCATCGCCGTGCTGTTCGGCGACGAGGACGAAGAGCCGCGCCTCGACGCGCAGATCCGTGTGGGCGGCGACGCCGGCGCGAGTGAGGTCGTGGTGCTGCGCGCCCACGGTGCCGCCGGCTCCAATGCGGAGAGCCTCGTCACGGGGCTACTGCTGCCCGACGCCCCCGTCGTCGCGTGGTGGCCCGCCGAGGCTCCCGCCGACCCGGCGCGCTCGGCCATCGGGCGCATCGCCCAGCGCCGCATCACCGACGCCTCCTCCCAGGCCGACCCGGCCGCGTGGGTCGCCGAGCTCGGGGAGCACTACGCCCCCGGCGACACGGACTTCGCATGGACGCGCGTCACCCGCTGGCGCGAGCAGCTCGCGGCGGTTCTCGACCAGCCGCCGTACGAGCCCGTCACCGCCATCGAGGTGCGCGGCGCATCGGACTCCCCGTCGACGGCGCTGCTCGCCGCCTGGCTCGGGATGAAGCTCGACGCCCCGGTCGACTACGCCTACCTCCCCGCCGAGGAGTGGGCCAGCGGCATCAAGTCGGTGCGCCTCACGCGCGCGAGCGGCGACACGCTGCTCGAGCGTCCGGAGGCGGGGGTGGCGATCCTCAGCCAGCCCGGCCAGCCCACGCACGACCTCGCCTTCCCGCGGCGGACGCTGCGCGAGTGCCTGGCCGAGGAACTGCGCCGACTCGACCCCGACCTGCTCTACGGTCGCGTCATCACCGCCGGGCACGACCTGCTGCATGCGGCGCGCGAGAAGAGCGGGTCGTGACCGACGGCGGCGCGGCCAAGCGCGTCATCATCAAGCCCGACGCCGACACGCTGGCCGAGTACGTGGCGACGCGATTCGTGAATCGCATCGTCAAGCGCGTCGCCGAGGGAAAGCGCATGCACATCTGCCTCACCGGCGGCACGATGGGCGGGGCGGTGCTGCGGGCGGCCGCGCGCGACGAGCGCGTCGCCGACATCGACTGGTCGCTCGTGCACTTCTGGTTCGGCGACGAACGGTTCGTGCCGCGCGACAGTGACGACCGCAACGAGAAGCAGGCGCGCGAGGCGTTCCTCGACCACCTCGCGGTTCCCGCCGCGAACATCCACTCCGTCGCCTCGAGCGACGACGGGGTCGACCTGGATGCCGCGGCGATCGCGTACGCCGACGAGCTCGCGCAGTTCGCGCCGTCGGACCGCAGCGAGACGGGTCCCTGGCCGTCGTTCGACATCTGCTTCCTGGGTGTCGGTCCCGACGCGCACATCGCCTCGCTGTTCCCCGATCGTCCCGAGATCTCGGTGACCGACCGGGCGACCGTGCCGGTGCGCGAGTCGCCGAAGCCGCCGAGCGACCGGGTGTCGTTGACACGGCCCGTGATCAACAGCTCCAAGCGGGTGTGGATGGTCATCGCCGGCGCCGACAAGGCCGCCGCCCTCGGCCTCGCCCTGGCCGGAGCGAGCTACCAGAGCGTCCCCGCCGCGGGCGCGAAGGGGCGCCGTCGTACGGCCTTCTTCGTCGACGAGGTCGCCGCCGATCAGGTGCCGCCGCAGCTCATCGACCGCGAGTACTGAGCGAGGGACCCCTAGGGGGCCCGGATGCCGACGGCATCCGGGCCCCCTTCTTTCGCCTCCGCCCGAGGGGAGAAGCACCCTTGCCTGCGCGGACACCGCCGCTTAGCCTGGCGACGGGGGGCATCTGCCCGGGAGGGGATCCGTATCCCTGCTCCGGCCGACGCACGAGGGAGCGTCCGGATGCCATTTTTTGGTCGCGCGCGCGAGAACCGGATCGCCGACGAGCTGATCGGGTCCGCGGGCGGTGGTGCCTGCCTGTTCACCGGCGAACCGGGTGTGGGGAAGTCGGCGCTGGCCGGCCACATCGCCGCCGGCCACGATGCCGTCGTGGTGGTGGCCAGCCCGAGCGAGCGCATGTGGCCCTATTCGGGGTTGTCCGCCGTGGCGGCGGGCCTCGGCGGAGAACGCCGAGCGGCCGTCGACGCTCTTCTGGATCGCGGCGGGGATTGGCCCGAGCACCTTCTCGCGGAACACCTCAGCCGCACGCTCCAGCTCGTGCGCGAAGAACCCGATGTCGTCGTCGTCGATGACATCGACCAGCTGGACGGCGCGAGTGTCACCGTGCTCTCGTACGTCCTCGGTCGACTCCGCGGCACGGGTCTGCACGTGATCGCGACCTCGGGGCCGCTGGGCGGGCGATCCGATTTCGCCGGGATGCGGCGGGAGGTCATCGGCCGGCTGGGCGTGGAGGAGTCCCTCGAGCTCGCCCGTGCGGTGCTGGGCACGCATGCCGCCCCCGCCGTCCTCCGTAACGTCGTGGCGAGCACGGGCGGGCACCCCGGGCTTCTCGCCCGCGTGCGCCTCACGCCCCGCGAGACGGTGGGCGATGTCCCTCTCCCCTTCCCGCTGCGCCTGGCGGACGACGCGGCCGGCCGACGCGGCGCCGGAGACACGCTCGTGCGCGACCCCGCGGTCGCCGCGGTCATGGATCTGCTGTCGGTGGCTCCCGTGTTCGGCCATGACCGCCTGCGCGGGGCGGCCGCGGCCCTCGGCGTCGAGGTCGACGCGCTCATCGACGACGGCCTCGTCGACGTCCACGGCGAACTCGCACGCATCGCGGATCCCGCACGCCGTCTCCGACACCTGAGCGCTTTGAGCGCGGACGAGCGACACCGGCTGCACGCGCGCGCCGCCACCGAACACGCGGGCGCCTACCCGGCGACCGTGCTCTGGCACGAGAGCTTCGCCGACCCCGGCATCGACCGCGAGCGTCTGCTCGTCGCCGCGGTCGACCTCGCCCAGACGGGAGAGCCGTCGACGGCGGTCGAGTTCGCCGAACGCGCGCTGGCCGGCCCACTCGACGCCGCAGCGCGCTGCCGTCTGCTCGTCGACCTCGGCGAGGCGCTCGTGCTCCAGGGCGACGACGTGCGGGCGCGGTTCTACCTCCGGCGAGCCGGGACATCGAGCGAGCCCGCCGTGCGTGCACGTGCCGCGCTCGCGTGGCTCCGGGCGACCGCGGCCACCGATCACGTCGTCGACGACGCCATGCTCGACGTCGCCGCCGAGCTCGACGATCCCCGTGCCGTGGAACGCCTGCTGTGCGAGAGCGCGCGACTGCACCTCTGGCGCGGGGAGGCCGCCCGAGCGCGGACGCTGCTCGAGATCGCGGTCGAGAGGGGTCTGGCCTCGGTCGAGAGCGCGCTGGTCGCGCGGCTCCTCGAAGAGGTGGGGGCCGACGTCGTCCTCCCCGTGACCGTGGACACCGGGGTCGGCTCCGCAGCGGCCGCTCCTCCGGCCTCCCTGGAGCAGACCCTCATCGAACTGAGTGTCGGGATCATGCGCGAGGAGTACGCCCTCGTCCGCCGACGTATCCGCGTGCTCCTCGATCAGACGCCGCGGCTCGCGCCGTTCTGGCGTGACCAGGTGGGGTGCCTGCTCGTGACGACGGAGGTGCGCGGCGGCGATCCGGCCGCGGCGCGCGAAGCCGTCGCGGACTGGCGGCGGGAGTGGTTTCCCGGCCGCGCGCCCGATGTGGCGAACATCCTCGTGCTGGCGAGTGCCGCCGCGCTCGATCCCGTCGGTCCGGGCGCGGCCGACCTCGTTCGACAGGGACGCGACCTGTGTCGGCGCGAGGGGACCCCGACGCTGCTGCCGTGGTTCGCCGTCATCGAAGGCGGAACGGCGCTGGCCGAGGGGCGTTTCGACGATGCCGTCACCGCCCTCCGCACCGCCAAGGAAGCGGTTCCCGTCGACGACCCCTCGTTCCTGCGCGCCGACGCCGACCTCGTCGAAGCGCTCTGGCTGAGCGGCCTGCGCACCGAGGCACGCGTCGAGCTGGCCCATCTCGAAGCGGCGTCGGCGCGCAGTCCCCGCCGGTGGACCACCATCGCCGTCGCCCGCTCGCGGGCCGTGTGCCGCAGCGACGCCGACGGGGCCGCCGCGTTCCGGGCGGCGGAGGCGATCCTGCGCACCGACGACGCGCCGTACGAGCGCGTCCGGCTGGCGGCGGCACGCGAAAGGTGCCTTCCGTCGAGCGATCCCCCGCTCCCTACCCCGCCCTCGGGCACGAACGAGAGGAGCCGCACCCTCACCTCGCAAGAGCGCGAGGTCGTCGCTCTCGTGGGCCGCGGCCTGCGCAACCGGGAGATCGCGGCATCCCTGTTCATCTCGCTGCGCACCGTGGAGCTGCGCCTGACCGGCATCTATCGCAAACTGGGCGTGAATTCGCGCGTGCAGCTGGTCGCCCTCCTGCACGGCGCGACGCGCTCCTAGAATCCGGATGCCGGGCGCCCGGCCTCACCGGCCGTCGACGGCGGAGAGCGGGGCGTGGGACAGCGCCGCGCGTCGATCGGGGCTCCGCCACCGCCCGTCGGAGGGACGTCCGAGCGCCGCGAGCAGCGCGCGCAGGCACAGCACGGCATCCCATACCCGCATGAGCGGGTAGAGCAGCATCCAGACATGCGGACGCGTGCGCGACACCGCGCACACGAACACCGTCATCGCCGCGTCCGCCGCCAGGAACCCGGCGGCGAGGGGGATGACGGGCAGGAACGCGGCGACCGCTGCCGCCGTCGCCGCCGCCTCACCCGACAGCACGACACTCGCCGACGCCGCTATCGCCCCGAGCAGCAGCATGGGCAGGATCGCGGCGAGCACGAGACTCGACACGACGGTTTCGAGGGCGAACACACCCACCGACGACCAGAACAGCCCGCGCCGCGGACCGTGGCGGCGGACGGTCTGCCAGAAACCGAGACTCCACCGCCGCATCTGCGCGGAGTAGTCGCGGAAGATCGCCGGATCCTGGGTCTCGGCGACGGCGCAGTCCGGACGGAAGGCGATGCGCCCCAGCCTCTTGGCGTGCACCTCGAAGGTCATGTTGAAGTCCTCGATCGACAGACCCGGGGCATCGATGTCGATGCGGTCGAGGACGTCGGTGCGATACATGCTGGCGAACCCGGGCACGATGGCCACCGCGTCAGCGGCACGCGCGGCCTGACCGAACTTGTGCACGTACTGCGTAAAGACGTAGGTGCGCTCGCGGTACGACGTCAAGAACCGCCCCATGCCGCCCGCCATGGCATCCGTCGCGGTCGTCGCGCGGCCGGCCACGGCCACGACCTCGTCGTCGGTGAACAGGGGCAGGCCCGTGCGCAGGTAGTCCGGCCGCGGCCGCGAGTCGGCATCGAGCAGCAGCAGGAGCGGAAAGCGATCCGGGATGCGGAAGTGCGCGAGGCCCGCGCGGATGGCACCGGCCTTGCCGCGGTTGGGCACGAGATCCCACGCCGTGGCCCCGGCCTCGCGCGCCCGACCCACGGTGTCGTCGTGGGAGCCGTCCGACACCACGAAGACGTTCTGCGCGGGCACGAGGGCGCGGGCGGCGCGAACGGCGTCGGCGATGACGAGCTGCTCGTCGTGGGCGGCAATCAGCACCGCGACCTCCTCCGGCCGGAAGTACATCGACGGCGTCAGCAGCCCCGAGTCCTTGCGTCCCGCGGCGGCGAGGCGGCACAGCGCCACCGCCCCCCACACGAGGGTGGAGACGCCGATGGTGCAGGCCGCGACAAGGAGCGCGGCGAGCGTGCTCACGCGCCCCCGCCCCGCTGAAGCCGCGACGCGACGACCGGCGCGGGCGACGGACAAAACGCCGGCGTCCCCTCGGCGGTGTGGGTCATGGCATCCTCCCCGATCGCGGTCTCGGCTCGACCGTACGCGGCGCGTCCCCCGCACGCGTGCCACTCGAACCGCACGGGCATTGCGGTTTCCCGCACGAATCGCGGCCGCGCGCGGTGACCCGCATGATCGGTGCCCGATCCTTGACCCTCGGCGAGAGACGGGATGAGGGTGAGCGGTGGATCGGCGCGACCAGCACGCGCCGCCCGCACCGCACCCGAATCGTCCGGCGCCCCGAAGCGAGGGGCCACCGGTACCTGCACTCTGGAGGATGAAGATGTCCACACTCGATGTCCGGGCCGATCTGTGGGACGCCCCGTCCCCGCCGCCGCCCCCCACCGCCGCCTTCGACTACGACGTCGCCATCGTCGGACTCGGCTACGTGGGACTCCCGACGGCGCTCGCCTACCACGCCAGCGGATCGCGCGTGATCGCGGTGGATGCCTCGTCCCGCCGCCTCCGCACGATCGCTGCGCGCGGCGCCGACCTCATCGACTCAGACCGCGAGCGACTCGACGTCGCCCTGCGCGCCCCCGCCGCCTTCCGTCTCACCGGCGACGTCACTGAGCTGTCGCGCGCCGCCGCCGTCGTCGTGTGCGTCCCCACGCCCGTCGACGCCCGCCAGGTACCCGATCTCACCGCACTCCGCGCGGCGTGCGCCACCGTCGTCGCCGCCGCGCGGCCCGGGCAACTCGTCATGCTCACCTCCACCACCTACGTCGGCTGCACGCGCGATCTCGTCGAACGGCCATTGCGCGAACGAGGGATGGAGGTCGGCGTCGACGTCTTCGTCGCCTTCAGCGCCGAACGCATCGACCCGGGCAACGTCGGCTTCGCCCAGGAGGTTGTCCCCCGCGTGGTGGGTGGGGCCACCGCGGCGTGCGAGGAGAAGGGCGCGCGCCTGCTCGCCCGCTACGCCGACCGCGTGCACCGGGTGTCGAGCCTGGCGACGGCCGAGATGACGAAGCTGCTCGAGAACACCTTCCGCGCGGTCAACATCGCGCTCGCGAACGAGTTCGCCGACATCTGCGGCGCACTCGACGTGCCCGTCACCGAGGTCATCGAAGCGGCGAGCACGAAGCCGTACGGGTTCATGGCGTTCTACCCGGGTCCGGGCGTCGGCGGCCACTGCATCCCGTGTGATCCGCACTATCTGCTCTGGCAGTTGAAGGCCCTGCACGTAGATGCCGGCGTCATCACCGAGGCGATGACGCGTATCGCCGCGCGCCCTCGCCGCGTGGTCGAGCGCATCCGCGACGTGCTCGGACGAGCCGGCAAGGGCACCCTGGGCGCCCGGGTCCTCGTCGTGGGCGTGACGTACAAGCCCGACGTCGCCGATCTGCGCGAATCGCCCGCGCTGGAGATCATCGACCTGCTCGCCGACCTCGGCGCCGAGGTGCAGTACGTCGACACGCACGCGCCGCACATCCACCTCGTATCCGGGAGGGAGCGCGATTCGCTCGCCGATCCCGGCGCGTTCCACCCCGACGTCGTGCTCGTGCACACCCGGCACCACGACAGCGACCTCGGATGGCTGGATGCCGACACGGTCGTCGTCGACGGCACCTACCGCAGCGCCGACATCGCGGGGCGGGTGCTGCTGTGAGCGTGCCGATCTACCCCGGCCGCGGGACGGGCCGCACGTCCCTGGTCACCGGCGGCGCCGGGTTCGTCGGCAGCCATCTCGTCGAGCATCTGCTCGACCTCGGCGACGAGGTGGTCGTGCTCGACGACCTCTCCACCGGCTCGGCGCGCAATCTCGCCGGCGTCGCCGACAACCCGCGCCTGACGATGATCCACGGCTCCATCCTCAACCCCACCACCGTCGGACAGGCGATGCGATCGTGCGACCGGGTGTTCCACCTCGCGGCGGCCGTCGGGGTGAAGCTGATCGTCGAGCAGCCGCTGCGGGGTCTGCGCATCAACATCCACGGCACCGAGAACGTGCTGACCGCCGCGATCGAGCACCAGGCATCCGTGCTGCTGGTGTCCACGAGCGAGGTCTACGGCAAGAACACCGCCGACCGCCTTCGCGAGGACTCCGATCGGGTGCTCGGCGATCCCCTCCTCTCGCGCTGGACGTACGCGGGTGCGAAGGGGATCGACGAAGCCTTCGCGAAGGCCTACTGCGATCAAGAAGGCCTCGACGTGTCCATCGTGCGACTGTTCAACACGGTCGGCCCGCGTCAGACCGGGCGGTACGGCATGGTGCTGCCCAACCTCGTCGGTCAGGCCCTGCGCAATCAACCCCTCACCGTCTTCGGCGACGGGCGGCAGACGCGCTGCTTCTCGGCCGTCGAAGACGTCGTCCCCGCGATGGTCGCGATCGAGCGCGACCCGCGAGCGCGCGGCGAGGCGTACAACCTCGGGGGCGCCCGCGAGATCTCCATCCTCGACCTCGCGCACGAGATCATCCGCACGCTCGACAGTCGCAGCACGGTCGAGCTGGTGCCGTACGAGCGCGCGTATGCGCCCGGCTTCGAAGACATGCGCCGCCGTGTCCCCGACAACACCAAGGCCCACGCGCTCGTCGGCTACGAACCGCACACGTCGTTGACCTCGACGATCATGCGCGTCGCCGCCGACCTGCTCTCGCGTGAGCGGCTGGGGTCGGATGCCATGCCCCTGGCGGGCGCGGCGACGTTCCGGGGTGTGGTGTGATGCGCATCCGGATTCCGCACCCCCCGACGTCGGTCGCGGCGCGACGGGTCCGCCGCCCCCTGGCCGTCGTGACGGCGGTCGCCGCCGTCCTCGGCGGTCTCATCGGGGTCGCGCCCGCCCCGCCCGCCACGGCCGCCACCCGCACGATCGTGAGTCTCACGTTCGACGATGCCAACGCCAATCAGCTGCAAGCGCTCCCGGCGTTGCGGTCGAACGGGATGAAGGCCACGTTCTACGTGCCGTCCGGTTTCATCGGCGCCGCGAGTCACATGACGCGCGCCGACCTCACGTCGCTGAAGAACGCCGGTCACGAGATCGGCGGCCACACCGTGAACCACCCCGACCTCGCACAGGTCAGCGTCGACGAGGCGAAGCGGCAGATCTGCACCGACCGCAAGAACCTCACGTCGTGGGGCTTCGTCGTACGCAGCTTCGCCTATCCCTTCGCATCCAGCACCCCCGAGGTCGAGAAGGCGGCGGCGTCCTGCGGCTACAGCAGCGCACGGCTTCTCGGCGACATCCGCAGCCGCTTCGGCTGCCCGGAATGCTCCTTCGCCGAGTCGACCCCGCCCGCCGATCGTTTCGCTCTGCGGGCGCTCGATCAGGTGGATGCCACCTGGACGCTCGACGATCTCAAGGCGGGCGTCACGAACGCCGAACGCAACGGCGGCGGGTGGGTGCAGTACACCTTCCACGACGTGTGCGCCGACGCCTGCAGCGACCTGGCCGTCACCCCGGCCGTCTTCTCGCGCTTCCTGACGTGGCTCAAGACGCGCCAGGCGGTGGGGACGGTCGTGCGCACGGTCGGCGACGTCATCGGCGGCGCGGCGAAACCGGTCGTGAGCGGGCCCGCCGTCCCCGCGCCCACCGGCGCGACCAACGGCATCGTGAACCCGAGCCTGGAGGTCGGTGCGCCGGACTGCTGGATGCGCGGCGGATACGGCAGCAACTCCCCCGTGTTCAGCACCGGGTCTCCGGCGCATACCGGGGCCATCGCCAGCGGCATCACCATGTCGGACTACGTCGACGGCGACGCGAAGCTGCTGCCCCAGTTCGATCTCGGACAGTGCGCGCCGACCGTGACCGCCGGCCGGACGTACACCCTGCGCGAGTGGTACCTCTCCAGCGGCGTCACCCAGTTCGCGGTCTACCTCCGCGCCTCGAGCGGCGCGTGGACGTACTGGACGTCGAGCCCGTGGTTCGGTTCGGCGACCGCGTGGACGCAGGCGGATTGGACGACCCCCGCCATCCCGGCGGGCTACGACGGAATCAGTTTCGCGCTGACGATCTTCGCCGACGGAACCCTGCGCACCGACGACCTGCAGCTCTACGACAGCGCCGGCGCCCCGCCGTTGCCGGCGGCCGGCGCTGTGACGCGATCCACCGCCGACACCTCGGGGGAGCCGCCCGCCGGCCCGGTCGAGGTCTTCCGGCCCACCGAGAGCACCGTCTCCGGATGACGCGGCGCCACCGGCCGACGGCGACGATCACCCTCGCGGTGGTCGTCGCCGTCGCGCTGCCCGCCTGCGCCGGGATGCCATCTCCCCGCCCCGACACGGGCTATCCCTGGCACACCGACATCGTCGCCACCACGTTCTGGGTCGGCGAGGTGTTCGACCCCGGCGCGGCGGACGGCAGCCAGCGGGTCTCGACCTACGATTCCGACTGGCTGGGCTCCTACGGCGGATGCGACGGCATCGAGGCCGACGGGGAATGCCGGACGGAGCCGCGCACGGCGGAGGCGGACTACTTCCCGACGCGCATGACCCCGCGCGAGAACCCCTTCTACCTCGACCTGCCGTTCGACGACCTCAACGACGAAACCGGCTTCGCCACCCGAGGTGAGGTCGTGCCCTGGGCCGCCGACCCGCTCTACGCGTCCGCGGTCGACGACCCCGACATCAGCCTCATGAAGAACCGCTGGGTCGTGCTGCACCGCGACGGACGGGTCTGCTACGGGCAGATCCAGGATGCCGGACCCGGCGAGTACCGTGACGCCGCGTACGTGTTCGGCGACGACGATCGACGTCCGACGAACACGCGCTTCAACGGGGCGGGGCTGGACGTCTCACCGGCGCTGAACGGATGCCTCGGCTTCGCCGACCTCGACGGCGACGGCGACCGCGTCGATTGGGCGTTCGTCGACGACGACGATGTCCCGCCGGGCCCCTGGACGAAGCTGATCACCCGCAGCCCCGTGCGGTGAGCCCGTGCCGTGGACGGCTGGATGAGAAGAGGGCCGGATGCCATGGCATCCGGCCCTCTTCGACGTCACTGACCGCGGCGCTCGCGCAACTGCTGCAACGCGTCGTCGAGCAGTGAGGCGGCTTCTTCGTCGCTTCGGCGCTCTTTCACGTAGGCCAGGTGTGTCTTGTACGGCTCCGCCTTGGCCAGAGCCGGCGGGTTCGCCTTGTCGCGACCGGCGGGAAGACCGGAGTGCGGGGAGTCGATGGTCTCGGGGATCTCGTCGTCGGGGATGCCCGCCGCGAAGTAGCGCACCGTCTCGTTGCCGAGTGCGTCCCAGTACGACACCGCCACGCGATCGGCGTGGAAGCCGTGGTCCTGTTCGCCCATCGGGCCCGCGCCGACGCGGGAGCCGCGGATCGCATTGCCGCCAGTGGCCATGTCAGAGCTCCGCGAACTTGGTCAGCAGGCCGAGTCCGACGATGGTGACGAACCACACCAGCGCCAGGACGACCGTGAAACGGTTGAGGTTGCGCTCCGCGAGTCCGGACGAGCCGAGGGCGGAGCTCATGCCGCCGCCGAACATGTCGGACAGACCGCCACCGCGACCCTTGTGGAGCAGGATGAGCAGGGTCAGCAGGAGGCTGGTGACACCCAGCAGCACCTGCAGGACGAACTCGAGAATCTGCACTGTCGAAAGCCTTTCGCGCGCGGCACTGTCGACCGCACAAGCGTCAAGTATAGGGGGCGGGTGTCCCGACGCACGGATGCCCGCGGCTCGTCGCCGCGGGCATCCGGTGGCGTCAGACGCCGACGTGCTTCTGGAAGCGGATGATCGCCGCGAACTCGTCGACGACGAGGCTCGCGCCACCCACCAGGGCGCCGTCGACATCGGGCTCACGCATGAAGCCGGCGATGTTGCTCGACTTCACCGAACCGCCGTAGAGCACGCGCGTGCGTGCGGCGGCGTCGGCCCCCAGCTTGTCGGCGACGACCGCGCGAAGTTTCGCGCAGACCTCCTGAGCCTGGTCGGGAGTTGCGGCCTGACCGGAACCGATGGCCCAGACGGGCTCGTACGCGACGACGATGTCGGCGTCCGCCGACACGCCCTCGAGGGCGACCTCGAGCTGCCCCACGGGAACGGCGCTGGCGCCGAACTTCTCGAGGTCTTCGCTGGTCTCGCCGACGCAGATCACGGGCACGAGGCCGTGACGCAGTGCCGCCTGGGTCTTCGCCGCGATGACCTCATCGGTCTCGTGGTGGAACTGGCGACGCTCGGAGTGCCCGATGATGACGTACGTCGCGTCGAGCTTGGCGAGGAACTGGCCCGAGATCTCGCCGGTGTAGGCACCGGAATCGTGTGCCGACAAATCTTGCCCGCCGAGCGCGAATTCGATCTTGTCGGCATCGAGCAGCGTCTGCACGGTGCGCAGGTCGGTGTACGGCGGGAACACCGCGACCTCGACGCTGCCGTTCTCGTGCTTCGCTTCCTTCAGCGTCCAGTGCAGCTTCTGGACGAACGCGACCGCCTGCAGGTGGTCGAGGTTCATCTTCCAGTTGCCGGCGATGAGGGGGGTTCTGGTCACACCCATCCGAGGACCTCCAGTCCGGGGAGTTTCTTGCCTTCGAGGAACTCCAGGCTGGCACCGCCGCCGGTGGAGATGTGTCCGAACTCGTCGTCGGAGAAGCCGAGCTGGCGCACGGCCGCGGCGGAGTCGCCACCGCCGACGACGCTGAGGCCGTCGACCTCGGTGAGGGCCTTCGCGACCGTCTTGGTGCCGGCCTCGAACGCCTTCATCTCGAACACGCCCATGGGGCCGTTCCAGAAGACGGTGCGCGAACCGCGGATAGCCTCGGCGAACAGCTCCGCCGTGCGGGGGCCGATGTCGAGACCCAGACCGGAGGCGCCGAAGGACGTGTCCTCCAGCTTGTCGGCGTCGGCGACGACGTGGTCGGCGTCGGCGGAGAACGACGCCGCGACGACGGCATCCACGGGGAGGACGATCTCGACGCCGCGCTCCTTCGCCGTGGCGAGGTAGCCCTTCACGGTGTCGATCTGGTCCTGCTCGAGCAGGCTCGAGCCGACCTTGTGGCCCTCGGCGACGAGGAACGTGAACATCATGCCGCCGCCGACGAGGAGCTTGTCCACGCGCGGGAGGAGGTGCTCGATGACGCCCAGCTTGTCGCTGACCTTCGAGCCGCCGAGCACGACCGTGTAGGGGCGCTCGGGGTTCTCGGTCAGTCGGTCGAGGACCTCGAGCTCCTTCTGGATGAGCAGACCCGCGGCCGAGGGCACGAGCTGCGCGAGGTCGTAGACGCTCGCCTGCTTGCGGTGCACGACGCCGAAGCCGTCGGACACGAGAGCGTCGCCGAGGGCGGCGAGCTCGCGGGCGAACGCCTGACGCTCGCCCTCGTCCTTCGAGGTCTCGCCCGCATTGAAGCGGAGGTTCTCGATGACGGCGACCTCACCGTTCTCGAGCGAGGCGACGGCATCCTGAGCCGACTCGCCGACCGTGTCGCGCGCGAACGCGACCGGCTGGCCGAGCAGCTCGGACAGGCGCTGAGCGACCGGTTCGAGCGAGTACTTCGGGTCGGGCGCCCCATCGGGGCGGCCCAGGTGCGAGCACACGACCACACGCGCGCCGGCGTTGATCAGTGCGTTGAGAGTCGGCAGCGACGCGCGCACGCGGCCATCGTCCGTGATGACGCCGTCCTTGAGAGGGACGTTCAGGTCACAACGGACGATGACACGCGTGCCGGCCAGCGACCCCAGCGAATCGAGGGTGCGCAGAGCCATGAAGGATTACAGGCGCTCGGCGACGTACTCGGTCAGGTCGACGAGGCGGTTCGAGTAACCCCACTCGTTGTCGTACCACGACGACACCTTGACCAGGTTGCCGCTGACGTTGGTCAGTTCGGCGTCGAAGATCGAGGAGTGCGGGTTGCCCTGGATGTCGCTGGAGACGATCGGGTCCTCGGTGTACTGCAGGATGCCGTTGAGGCGACCCTCGGCAGCGGCCTTCTTGTAGACCTCGTTGATCTGGTCGGCGGTCAGGCCCTCGGTGGGGGTGACGATGGTGAGGTCGACGATCGAGCCGGTGGGGACCGGAACGCGGTACGACGAGCCGCTGAGCTTTCCGTTCAGCTCGGGCAGCACGAGGCCGATGGCCTTCGCGGCACCGGTGGAGGCGGGCACGATGTTGATCGCGGCACCGCGGGCACGACGCAGGTCGCTGTGCGGGCCGTCCTGCAGGTTCTGGTCTGCGGTGTAGGCGTGCGCGGTCATCATGAAGCCGCGCTCGATGCCGAAGGCCTCGTGGAACACCTGCGCGAGGGGCGCCAGGCAGTTCGTGGTGCACGACGCGTTCGAGATGATGACGTCGGTCTCGGGGTTGTAGGTCTCTTCGTTGACGCCCATGACGATCGTGGCGTCGTCGCCCGTGGCGGGTGCGGAGATGAGGACCTTCTTGGCGCCGCCCGTGATGTGCTTCTTGGCGTCTTCGGCCTTGGTGAAGCGACCGGTCGACTCGATGACGATGTCGACACCGAGCTCGCCCCAGGGGAGGTTGGCCGGGTCGCGCTCTTCGAAGACCTTGATGGTCTTGTCGCCGACGGTGATGGAGTCTGCGGTGTACGAGACGTCTTCGGTCAGCACGCCGCCGACGGAGTCGTACTTGAGGAGGTGCGCCAGCGACTTGTTGTCGGTGAGGTCGTTCACCGCCACGATTTCGAGGTCGGCACCCTGCGCGAGAGCCGCGCGGAGGTAGTTGCGTCCGATACGGCCGAAGCCGTTGATTCCGATCTTGACGGTCACGGAATTTCTCCTGAATCAGTTGTGCGCGATATGCGCGTGATTGCGGTGTTCGCTGGCGGACAACGGCGTCCCGGTGAGGTGTCCCACCGGGACGCCGCACCGTTTACGACAGTACCAGCAGACCCGAGGTCTTCTCCCGGGCCGCGGCGAAGCGCTTCTGGGCGTCATCCCAGTTGGCGATGTTCCAGAACGCCTTCACGTAGTCGCCGCGGACGTTCTTGTAGTCGAGGTAGTACGCGTGCTCCCAGACGTCGAGGAGCAAGATCGGCACTGTGCCCGCGACGATCTGGCCCTGCTGGTCGAAGAACTGCTGGATGACGAGGTTCTCGCCGATCGAGTCCCAGAACAGCCCCGCCCAACCCGAACCCTGCACGCCGAGGGCGGCGGCGGTGAACTGGGCGCGGAAGGCGTCGAACGAGCCGAACTGGTCGTCGATCGCGGACTCGAGGTCTCCGGTGGGCTTGTCACCACCGTTGGGCGAGAGGTTCGTCCAGAAGATCGAGTGGTTCGTGTGACCGCCGAGGTTGAACGCGAGGTCTTTCTGCAGGCGGTTGATGTTCGCGAAATCGCCCTTCTCCCGCGCCTCGGCGAGGAGGTCGAGAGTGGTGTTCGCACCGTTGACGTAGGTCTGGTGGTGCTTGCTGTGGTGCAGCTCCATGATGGTCGCACTGATGTGCGGCTCCAGCGCCGAGTAGTCGTAGGGCAGTTCGGGCAGCGTGTACTTCGCCATGATCTCAACTTCCGAATCGGGCGCTGCCGAGACCTCTTCGCCGTGACGACGTGCCGAGGAATCGAGCAGCGAGGGTGACGAGTTCATCCTACTGAGGGCTAACCACGGCGCATCGGGGTTGCTTCCCCGGATGACGGTGGATAGCCCGCCCGGGCGCGTCGCGCGTTCCGCGACGGCGGGAGGATGCCGGGCAACCCCGCCCCGGGGACGTCAGTCGTCCGCGCCCACCGGCACGGCGGCCTCGGTGCCCGGGATGCCGTCGGCCTCGGCCTTCTTGTCGGCCATGGCCAGCAGTCGGCGGATGCGGCCGGCCACGGCGTCCTTGGTGAGGGGCGGGTCGGCGTGGTGGCCGAGCTCGTCGAGGCTGGCGTCGCGGTGCGCCAGGCGCAGCTCGCCGGCCTGCTGCAGGTGATCGGGAACCTCGTCGCCGAGGATCTCGAGTGCGCGCTCGACACGGGCGCACGCGGCCACCGCGGCCTGCGCCGATCGACGCAGGTTCGCGTCGTCGAAGTTGACGAGACGGTTGACGCCGGCACGCACCTCTCGGCGCTGACGCATCTGGTCCCACTCGCCCGCGGTGCGGCGGGCGCCCATCTCGTAGAGCGCGCCGCGGATGGCCTCGCCGTCACGCACGACGACGCGCGGAACGCCGCGCACCTCGCGGGCCTTGGCGGGGATGCCGATGCGGTGCCCCGCGCCGACGAGCGCCATCGCGGCCTCCGACGACGGGCACGAGATCTCGAGGGCCGCCGAACGACCCGGGTCACTGAGCGACCCGCTCGCGAGGAACGCGCCGCGCCAGATGGCGCTGAGGTCGGGGCGCGAACCGGTCGTCAGCTTGTTCGGGAGCCCTCGCACGGGCCGGCGGCGCTGGTCGAGCAGACCCGTCTGACGGGCGAGGGTCTCCCCCGCCTCGATGACGCGGACGGCGAAGTGGCCGCCGGTGCGCCCGCCGGAGCCCTGCACGTGGTGCAGCTCGGGACGCACGCCGTAGAGCTCCATCAGGTCGCGGGCGACGCGGCGCGCGAGGATGTCGGAGTCCAGTTCGGCCTCGACGGCGACGCGGTTGGCGATGGAGTGCAGACCACCGGAGAAGCGCAGGAGGGCCGTGAGTTCGGCGACGCGCGCGGTCGGGCGCGGGTCGCGAACGGTGATGAGTTCGGCCTTCACGTCGGCGGTCAGCGGCACGGTTCTCCTCGGGTGGGGGCGGCGGGGACGACGGTACAGCCTACTCGCGACCGAGGTCTCGATGAGCCACTCGCACCGCCACCCCGGGCACGTCGGCCAGACGTGCAGCGAGTTCCCGCGCCATCACGACCGAGCGGTGCTTGCCGCCCGTGCACCCCACGGCCACCACGGAATGGCGCTTGTTCTCGCGCTGATAGCCCTCCAACACCGGTCGCAGAGCCGCCGCGTACGCGTCGAGGAAGTCCGACGCGCCCGTCTGGCCCAGCACGTATTCCCGCACCTGGGGATCTTCGCCGGTGAGCGGGCGGAGATTCTCGTTCCAGAACGGATTCGGCAGGAAGCGCATGTCGGCGACGAGGTCGACGTCGGGCGGGAGGCCGTACTTGAAGCCGAAGCTCATGAGGGTGATCGTGTGCCGGGCCGCGCCCTCTTCCCCGAAGAGCGCCACCGTGCGCAGGGACAGCTGGTGGACGTTCAGCGCCGAGGTGTCGATGACGACGTCGGCGGCCTCGCGCAACGGTGCGAGCCGTTCCCGCTCGCGACGGATGCCGTCGAGGATGGTTCCGTCGCCCTGCAGGGGATGCGGTCGGCGTACGGCCTCGAACCGGCGCACGAGCACGGCGTCACTGGCATCCAGGAAGACGACGCGCACCTGACGGCCCGCCTGCAACGTGCGCATCGCCTCGGGGAGGTCGCTGAACAGCGAGCGACCGCGGACGTCGACGACCACCGCCACCCGTGGCACGGCCCCACCGGCGAGCTCGGTGAGTTCGAGCAGGGGGCGCAGCATCTGCGGCGGCAGGTTGTCGACCACGTACCAGTCGAGGTCTTCGAGGGCGTTGGCGACCGTCGATCGCCCGGCCCCCGACATCCCGGTGACGATCAGCACCTCGCCTGGTTCATCGCGTGCCGGATCCATGCGCGTGAGCCTCCCGTCGTGTCGTTCCAGCCTACCGAGCCAGGTGCGCGTGGATCGCGTCGGCGAGGGTCGGGCCGATGCCGGGCAGAGCCGTGATCTCCTCCGCGCTGGCTTCCTTCAGTGCGGAGACCGATCCGAAGTGCCGCAGCAGGGCTTTGATGCGGGCCTCGCCGAGCCCCGGGACCTCCGCGAGCACGCTGGTGATGTCGCGCTTACGACGCTTGCGCTGATGCACGATGGCGAAGCGGTGGGCTTCGTCGCGCAGACGTTGCAGCAGGTACAGCGACTCCGACGTCCGCGGCAGGATGACCGGGTACTCCTCCCCCGGCAGCCAGACCTCTTCGAGGCGCTTGGCGATCCCGCAGAGCGCGATCTCCTCGTGGCCCGCATCGGCGAGTGCACGAGCCGCCGCCGCGACCTGCGGCTGACCGCCGTCGACGACGAGCAGCTGGGGCCGGTAGGCGAAGCGCGGACGCTTCCGCGCCGTCACGACCTCCCCGTCGGCCGTTGCTTCAGCGGACTCCGGTGCGGCCACGATCGCACCGCCGACGGTCTCGGGCTCGATCTCCTCCGGACGGTCGAGGTACGCCAGACGTCGCGTGAGCACCTGGTACATCGAATCGGTGTCGTCCGTGGTCTCGGCGACACCGAACGAGCGGTACTGGTCTTTGCGGGGCAGCCCGTCTTCGAAGACGACCATGGATGCCACGACGTTGGTGCCCGAGAGGTGCGATATGTCGAAGCACTCGATCCGCAGCGGCGCCTCGGTCATGCCGAGGGCCTCCTGCAGATCGGTGAGGGCCTGTGACCGGGCGACGTAGTCGCTCGTGCGGCGCGTCTTGTGGAGCATGAGCGCCTGCTGTGCGTTGAGGGTCGCCGTCTTCAGCAGGTCGGCTTTGCGCCCCCGCTGGGCGACCTGGAGGGTGACGGGCCGCCCGCGCCGTTCTCGCAGCCAGTCCTCGAGCTGGTCGGCGTCGTCGGGCAGTTCGGGGACGAGCACCTGACGGGGGATGTCGTCGGCATCCGCATCGCCGTACGTGCGCTGGAGAACCTGATCGACGAGCTCGGCTCCGGAGATGTCGATCTCCTTCTCGATGGTCGTGGCCCGCACTCCCCGTACGCGGCCCCCACGCACGACGAAGTGCTGCACGGTCGCGGCGAGCTCGTCTTCGGCGATGCCGAACAGGTCGGCATCCGTGTCGGACGCCAGTACCAGGGCGCTCTTGCCCAGCACGGCGTCGATGGCCTGCAGGCGGTCGCGGTAATGCGCGGCCGACTCGTAGTCCATCGCCGCGGACGCCTCTTTCATGCGAGACGTCAATTCTTTCGCGAAGCGCTGGTCGCCACCCGACATGAAGGCGACGAAGTCGTTGACGATCGCGCGGTGCTCCTCGATCGTGACCTTCATCGAGCACGGTCCGCCGCAACGGCCGATCTGCCCCGGGAAGCAGGGCCGGCCGGATGCCATCGCCTTCTTGTACGAGGAGTCGCTGCACGTGCGGATCGGGAACACCTTGATCATCAGGTCGATCGTGTCGTGCACCGCCCACACCTTCGGGTACGGCCCGAAGTACTTCGCCCCGCGGATCTTGGGGTTGCGCGTGACGATGACCCGCGGCGCCTCATCGGCCAGGGTGATGGCCATGAAGGGGTACGACTTGTCGTCCTTGTAGCGCACGTTGAAGGGCGGATCGAACTCCTTGATCCACATGTACTCCAACTGCAGCGAGTCGATGTCGCTGGGAACGACCGTCCACTCGACGCTCGCCGCGGTCGTCACCATTCGACGGGTGCGCTCGTGCAACGAGTACAGCGGAGCGAAGTAGTTCGACAGGCGCGCCCGCAGGTTCTTCGCCTTGCCGACGTACAGCACGCGGCCCTCGGCGTCGCGAAAGCGGTAGACCCCCGGATTGGTGGGGATCTCACCGGCCTTCGGACGGTAGGGCAGCTGCGACATCCGTTCTCGGGATGCCATGGCTCAGCCCGCCGCGCTCACGAGCTCCCGCTCGGCGTCGTCCGCGTCGAGCGGGGGCGCGTTGCGCTGCGTCCCCGTGCGGCCGGTCTCGAGCAGCTCGGCGAGGAAGGCGCCGGTGTGGCTGCCCTCGACCTTCGCGACCTGCTCCGGCGTGCCGGTGGCCACGATCGTGCCGCCGCCGGCGCCGCCCTCGGGCCCGAGGTCGATCACCCAGTCGCTGCTCTTGATGACGTCGAGGTTGTGCTCGATGACGATGACCGAGTTGCCCTTGTCGACGAGACCGTTGAGCACCTTCAGAAGCAGCGAGACGTCTTCGAAGTGCAGACCTGTCGTGGGCTCGTCGAGCACGTAGATCGAGCGGCCGTTGCTCCGACGCTGCAGCTCGGTGGCGAGCTTGACGCGCTGCGCCTCACCGCCCGACAGGGTGGTGGCCGACTGTCCGAGCCGCACGTAGCCGAGGCCCACGTCGACGAGGGTCTTGAGGTAGCGGTGGATGGCCTGGATGGGCTCGAAGAACTCCGCCGCCTCCGAGATCGGCATTTCGAGCACCTCGGCGATGTTCTTGCCCTTGTAGTGCACCGAGAGGGTGTCACGGTTGTACCGCTTGCCGTGGCAGACCTCGCAGTCGACGTAGACGTCGGGCAGGAAGTTCATCTCGATCTTCAGCGTGCCGTCGCCCGAGCAGGCCTCGCAGCGGCCGCCCTTGACGTTGAAGCTGAAGCGCCCGGCCTGGTAGCCGCGCACCTTCGCCTCGGGCGTCTCCGCGAAGAGGCTGCGGATGCGGTCGAAGACGCCGGTGTAGGTCGCCGGGTTGGAGCGCGGGGTGCGGCCGATGGGCGCCTGGTCGACGTGCACGACCTTGTCGAGGTTGTCGAGACCCGTGACGCGGGTGTGCTTGCCGGGCACGCGACGCGCGCCGTTCAGCTTGGACGCGAGGACTTCGTACAGGATGCCGTTCACCAGCGTCGATTTGCCCGACCCGCTCACGCCGGTGACCGACGTCAGGACGCCCAGGGGGAAGTCGACCGTGACGTTCTGGAGGTTGTTCTCGCGCGCGCCGACGACCGTGATCTGTCGCTTCTTGTCGATCTTGCGACGCTTCTTCGGCGCCTCGATCGCGCGACGACCCGAGAGGTAGGCCCCGGTGAGCGATCGCTCGTCGTCCAGCAGCTCGGCGAGGGGTCCGGAGTGCACGACGTTGCCGCCGTCGACGCCGGCCCGGGGCCCGATGTCGACGACCCAGTCGGCCGCGTGGATGGTCTCTTCGTCGTGCTCGACGACGATGAGGGTGTTGCCGAGGTCCCGGAGGGTCTCGAGCGTCTGGATGAGGCGCCGGTTGTCGCGCTGGTGGAGTCCGATCGAGGGCTCGTCGAGCACGTACAGCACGCCGGTCAGTCCGGAACCGATCTGCGTCGCCAGGCGGATGCGCTGAGCCTCGCCGCCCGAGAGGGTTCCGGCCGCGCGGCCGAGGCTGAGGTAGTTGAGCCCCACCTGCAGCAGGAAGTCCAGGCGGGCGCGGATCTCTCGCAGCACGGCCGCGGCGATGGTCGCCTCGCGATCGGTCAGTGTCAGTTGCGAGAAGAACTCGCGCGCGTCGGCGAGGCTCATGCGCGAGGCCGCGGCGATCGACGTGCCGTCGACGAGCACGGCGAGCACCTCGGGCTTGAGGCGGTCGCCGTCGCACACCGCGCACGGGACCTCGCGCAGGTACTCCGACCAGCGCTGACGCTGCGCGTCGGACTCGGCCTGCAGGTACTGGCGTTCGATGTACGGCACCACACCTTCGAAGCCCGACGAATAGCGCATCTCGCGGCCGTACCGGTTCTTCCACTTGACCGTGACCTTGTAGTTCTCGCCGCGCAGCACCGCCTGCTGAACGTCTTTCGACAGCTTGTTCCACGGTGTGTCGAGCGAGAAGTCGAGGTCGCGCGCGAGGCCCTCGAGGAGACGCTCGTAGTACTGGAAAAGACCCTTGCCCTGCGTGGTCCACGGCAGGATCGCCCCGTCACGGATCGACAGCTCCTCGTCGCCGAGCATGAGGTCGACGTCGACCGACATGCGCGTTCCCAGGCCCGAGCAGACGGGACAGGCACCGAAGGGGGCGTTGAACGAGAACGTGCGCGGCTCGATCTCGGTGAGCTGCAGCGGGTGGCCGTTGGGGCACGCGAGCTTCTCGGAGAACGACTGCCATGCGTCGTCGCCCTCTTCGTCGACGTAATTGACCTGCATGATGCCGCCGGCAAGCCCCATCGCCGTCTCGACCGAGTCGGTCACACGGCTGAGGTTGTCTCCGGATGCCACCAGCCTGTCGACCACCACGGCGATGTCGTGCTTGTAGCTCTTCTTCAGCGTCGGGGGCTCGGCGAGCTGGATCAGCTCACCGTCGACGACCGCGCGGGCGTACCCCTTCGCGCTGAGCTCTTTGAAGAGGTCGACGAACTCGCCCTTCTTCTGCGTGACCACCGGAGCGACGATCTGGTAGCGCGTGCGCTCGGGAAGCTCCATGAGCTGGTCGGCGATCTGCTGGATCGTCTGACGCTGGATGCGGGCGCCGCAGTCGGGGCAGTGCGGCACGCCGATGCGGGCCCACAGCAGACGCATGTAGTCGTGGATCTCGGTGATCGTGCCGACCGTCGAGCGCGGGTTGCGGTTCGTCGACTTCTGGTCGATCGAGACGGCGGGGCTCAGCCCTTCGATGAAGTCGACGTCGGGGCGGTCGACCTGCCCGAGGAACTGCCGCGCGTACGCGCTGAGCGACTCGACGTAGCGCCGCTGGCCCTCGGCGAAGATCGTGTCGAACGCCAGGCTCGACTTGCCCGACCCCGACAGACCGGTGAAGACGACGAGCGAGTCGCGGGGGATGTCGAGGTCGACGTCTTTGAGGTTGTGCACGCGCGCACCCCGCACGGTGAGCTTTCCATTGGCGCCGGGCTTTGCGCTGGCACCGGAAACGGCGGACGACGAGGGGGTATCAACAGGAACGATCGGCACGTGTTAAGTCTAGGTCGGGCCTCCGACATCGGTCCCGGGTTCGCCGCGAGCGCACGGATGTGCGAAGGTGCGGCGGCTCCGAGGGGCCGTCACTCCCGTTCGCGGAGGCTGCCCGCGAAGGGTGCCAGACCGTCTCGCAGGGCGATCAGCGCCGGCTCGTCGACGCCGACTCGCGCCATGACCTGGCCGGGTACCGCGAGCGCGGCCTCGCGCAGCGCGCGGCCCTCGTCGGTGAGGCCGATGTCGAGCACTCGCTCATCGTCGGCGCGGCGGGAACGCACCACCCGCCCCTGGGCCTCAAGTCGCTTAACCAGTGGCGACAACGTCGCCGGCTCCATGGCAAGTTCCGCCGCGAGCGCACGGAGCGATCGCGGCGACTGCTCCCAGAGCGCCAGCATCACGAGGTACTGCGGATGGGTGAGACCGAGCGGCTCCAACACGGGCCGATAGATGGATACGACGTTGCGCGCCGCCGTGACGAGGGCGAAGCACACCTGATTCTCGAGCGCGAGCGGATCTTGCATGCGCCATCCCTCCAAATCGTTAGTACACTAATAATCATGACACGAAAGGATGCCGATCGCCCGCCGCTCCGAGAGCGTGTGCGCGAAGCCGGCGGCTGGTACCAGTACCTCAACACCCGACTGATCCGCGTGGCCGGACCCGCCTCGGTCGGACCCTACGAGACGACGCCCGAGCCCGTCCGCACGGGTCGTCCCTGCCCCCTGTGCGGTCATCCGATGGCCGAGCACAGCGTGGACCGCTCCGGCCCGAAGCCGTTGCTGCACTGCCCCTGATCCAGCCGGCCTCACGCGACCTCCGGGGCGGCGAAGCGCTCTCGTTCGCCGCCCTCCTCAGATCGACTCGGGTACGTCGTCTGACGGACGGCTCAGTTCAATTGCGGCCGCCCGTCGGCATCCAAGGGCCAGCCGGGGTTGACGGCCACCTCCCACGGGTGGCCGTCGGGGTCGACGAAGACGCCCGAGTATCCGCCCCACGGCGTCGGCGCCGCAGACCGCGCCACGATCGCACCCGCCGCGCGGGCGACCGCCAGGATCGCATCGACCTCCGCGGGCTCCGAGACATTGTGCGCGAGCGTCACACCACCCCACCCGCCGGGGTCGACGACGCCGGAGTCCTCTGCGAGCTTGTCGCGGCCCCAGAGCGCGACGACCATCCCTCCGGCGTCGAAGAACGCCACCTCGCCGCCGACCGATGCCGTGTGCGCCTCCCAGCCGAGAGCTTCGTAGAACGTGACCGCGCGTGAGAGATCGTGCACGCCCAGGGTCACGAGAGTCACCCGTTGATCCATGATCGCGTTCGGGCTCAGGCGTGCCCGGCCCGCTCCATCGCCCGCAGCTCCTTCTTCATGTCCTGCACCTCGTCGCGGAGCCGCCCGGCCAATTCGAACTTGAGCTCGGCCGCTGCCGCCAGCATCTGCTGCGTCAGGTCGGCGATGGTCGACTCCAGCTGATCGGCGCCCTCGGCGGCGATGCCCGTGCGCCGCAACGACGGTGTCGGCGACTTGCCCTTGCTCGCCTTGTCGTTGCGAGCGAGGAGCTTCTTGGTGTCGGTGGCCTCCCGGTTCAGGACCTCGGTGATGTCGGCGATCTTCTTGCGCAGGGGCTGCGGGTCGATGCCGTTCTCGGTGTTGTACGCGATCTGCTTCTCCCGGCGGCGTTCGGTCTCGTCGATCGCGTTGCGCATGGAGTCGGTGATCTTGTCGGCGTACATGTGCACCTGACCCGACACGTTTCGTGCGGCGCGGCCGATGGTCTGGATGAGCGAGGTGCCGCTGCGGAGGAACCCCTCTTTGTCGGCATCCAGGATCGCCACCAGCGACACCTCGGGGAGGTCGAGTCCTTCTCGCAGCAGGTTGATGCCGACGAGCACGTCGTACACGCCCGCCCGCAGCTCGGTCAGCAGCTCGACGCGGCGCAGGGTGTCGACGTCGGAGTGCAGATAGCGCACGCGCACGCCGTGCTCGCCGAGGAAGTCGGTGAGCTCCTCGGCCATCTTCTTCGTCAGGGTCGTGACGAGCACACGCTCGTCACGCTCCACGCGCACGCGGATCTCCTCGAGCAGGTCGTCGATCTGTCCCTTGGAGGGCTTCACGATGATCTCGGGATCGACCAAGCCGGTCGGGCGGATGATCTGCTCGACGACGCCGTCGGCGATGCCCATCTCGTAGCGTCCGGGGGTCGCCGAGAGGTAGACGGTCTGGCCGACGCGCTCTTTGAACTCATCCCACCGCAGCGGGCGGTTGTCCATGGCGCTGGGCAGTCGGAAGCCGTGCTCGACGAGCGTGCGCTTGCGCGAGGCGTCTCCCTCGTACATCGCGCCGATCTGCGGCACGGTCACGTGCGACTCGTCGATCACGAGCAGGAAATCGTCGGGGAAGAAGTCCAGCAGCGTGTGCGGGGGGTCGCCGGGCATGCGGCCGTCCATGTGCCGCGAGTAGTTCTCGATGCCCGAGCAGAAACCGAGCTGCTGCAGCATCTCGAGGTCGAAGGTCGTGCGCATGCGCAGGCGCTGCGCCTCGAGCAGTTTGCCCTGCGACTCGAACTCCTTCAGCCGCTCCTCGAGCTCGTGCTCGATGGTGCCGATGGCGCGCTGCACCGTCTCGGTGCCGGCGACGTAGTGAGAGGCGGGGAAGATCGGCACGGAATCCATCTTCTCGATGACGTCGCCGGTCAGCGGGTGCAGCGTGTACAGCGCCTCGATCTCGTCGCCGAACATCTCGATGCGGATCGCGTACTCCTCGTACACCGGGATGATCTCGATCGTGTCGCCGCGCACGCGGAAGTTGCCGCGCGAGAAGTCGACATCGTTGCGGTTGTACTGCATCGAGATGAACTTGCGGATGAGCGCGTCACGGTCGTAGCGCTCCCCCACCTGCAGGGCGACCATGGCGCGCAGGTACTCTTCGGGCGCACCGAGGCCGTAGATGCACGACACGGTCGACACCACGACGACGTCGCGCCGTGACAGCAGCGAATTCGTCGTCGAGTGGCGCAGTCGCTCGACCTCGGCGTTGATCGAGGAGTCCTTCTCGATGAAGGTGTCGGTCTGCGGCACGTACGCCTCGGGCTGGTAGTAGTCGTAGTACGAGACGAAGTACTCCACCGCGTTGTTCGGCATGAGCTCGCGGAACTCGTTCGCCAGCTGGGCCGCGAGCGTCTTGTTGTGCGCGAGCACCAGCGTCGGGCGCTGCACCTGCTCGACCAGCCAGGCCGTCGTCGCCGACTTTCCGGTACCGGTCGCGCCGAGCAGCACCACGTCGGTCTCACCGGCGTTGATGCGCGCCGCGAGATCGGCGATCGCCTGGGGTTGGTCGCCGGACGGCGAGTATTCGCTGACGACCTCGAAGGGGCGGACGGAACGCGTTGCCTGCATGATTCCAGCGTAGGCGGGGCCTCCGACATCGGGGTCGGGTTGTGTTCGCCGTGCGCGAGCGGAGGGCGCCCGGGCAGCCTCACGAGGAGCGGGCGACACGCTCCCAGAGCTCGTCGACCTGCCGCCGCGTGGCCTCCAGTGTCGTGCTCGTGTCGATCACGACGTCGGCGAGCGCCAGGCGCTCCTCGTCGCTCACCTGGGAGCCGATGCGGGCGCGCGCGTCGGCCTCGCTGAGGCCACGGATCGAGACGAGCCGTCGCACGCGCTCCTCGACGGGCGCGTGCGCGACCACGACGAGGTCCCACGCGTCACCGGCACGCGCTTCGGCGAGCAGGGGCACGTCGTAGACGACGACGGCATCCGGATTCGCGGCGAACGCGGCGTCGAAGCGCCGCTGCGACTCCGTCCGGACGGCGGGGTGCACGAGGGCGTTCAGCGCCGCGAGCCGGTCGGGCCGGCCGAAGACCCGTGCGCCGAGCGCGGGCCGGTCGAGCGAACCGTCGGCGCGGACGACGTCGGCGCCGAACTCGCCGGCGATCGCCTCGAGGACAGCCGATCCGGGCGACTGCACCTCCCGCACGATGGCGTCGGCGTCGACGACGACGGCTCCGTGGGCGGCGAGGGCGATCGCGATGGTGGACTTGCCCGAGGCGATCCCACCCGTCAGCGCGAGAAGAGGCACCCGACGAGGATGCCACATACCCGCCCGTCCGCGGCGAACCCCGCGCGGGCGCTCCCGGCGGATCAGAACCCGAAGTCCCCGCCGAGATCGCCGCCGAAGTCCGCCCCGACGTCGCCGCCGGCGCCCGGGTCGACCGCGCCGGCATCCGTCGCCCCCATCTCCCCCGTCCCGGCCTCGGTCGCCGCGCCGTCGGCGTACCCGGCGTCGTAGCCCGGGTCGAACATCGCCCCGACCAGCGCCGATCCGACCACGTAGCCGCCGATGGTGCCGAGCATCGACGCGCCCAGCATCGAGCCGAAGCCCGGGCCGCCCGAGAAGGATCTCCCGCCGAACGTGCGCTCCATGAAGCCCGGCTGCGAGTACTCCGCGCGGGTCGCCGCGCGGGCGAGCGTCGCGGGGTCGTCGTTCGCGGGGCGCTCGGACGGCGCCAGCCCCGATGACAGATCCTGAAGCACCTGCTGACGCTGTGCCGGCGTCAGCTTGCCGAACGCCTCGGCGTGCACCTGCTCCACGGTCTCCGGCGGGGCCGTCCGCAGGAGGTACCGATAGCGCTCGACCGCCTGCCGGTCCTCGTCCGACCCGGATGCCACGGGCGCACCGCCCCCGGCCGGCGGCGGCGCGTAGCGCCCGTCGGCGTCGCGCGAGTCGCTCGCGGTCGGTCGAGGTGCCGCCGACGTTCGCGGCGGCGTGTCGTCACCGGAACCGAAGAGTCGGTCGAGAAAGCCCATGCTGCATCACCTTCCGCGTCGTGTCCTCCCACGGTAGACGCGACGCGGGACCGGAGACGGGGGCTTGCCGCCTGTGGGAGGGAGTGTTCCTCAGCCCCGCCTCGCGATCGCCTCACTCGTCCATCGGGCGAACAGCGCCCACGGATCATCGACTCCGGCAGCCAGGGAAGCCACGTGCGCGTCGAGGGCCGGCGATCGCCGGAACCATTCCGTGCGCTCGAACCGTTCTTCGGCGAAGAGCGCATGCCGTCGCCTCTCGACCATGCGGTCGCCGCGTTCGAAGGCGAGCAGCTCATCGTGCCAGATGGCGGCGAGTCGCCGGCGGGGCTGCGCCGTCGTGCCGATCTTGATCCGGTCGCCGTACCGGAGGTAGTAGACGACATCGACGCGGGGCGGGGGCAGTTCGTCGTCGACCGGGTCGCCGATCCGCCACTCGCAGACCGCGCAGAGCCACCCGCTCGGCCATCGCACCCCCAGCCGCGATCCGCACAGTCGGCAGGGTGCCGGGAGGACGTCGGTCACCCCGTCGTGCGCGGTGACCCAGTCCGCGCTCACCGCAGCGTGCCACGCGCACAGCGCCACGGGCGCGGAGGGCATCACCGCTCCGGTGCACGCGTCGACGAGACAGACGGGGGCGGGCATGCGTTCACGCTACGCCCGGCCCCCGACATCGGCTCAGTCGTCGCTCTCGGGGGCCTCCAGCAGAAGGAACAGTCCCGCGTACGGGCCGAGTTCGAGCGAGAAGCTCTGCAGCTCGTCGACACGACCGACGACCTCGCGCGTTGCGGCATCCACCGCGGTGCTCTGCGGCACGAGATACTCCGAGCGCACCGTGCCCTCGATGGTCTCGCCCGAGAAATTCAGCACCGTGATCTGCAGCGGCGCATCGTCCGCACGACGATCGCCGCCGTCGAGTCGGTGCACCAGAACGAGCATGCTGGGGTGACCCACCTGCGGGATGTCGACCTGCGAGGCGATGGCGATACCGTGCTCGCCGCGGATGCGGAGCACGTCCCGCAGCCCCGACAGGAACGATTCCGGGTCCGCCTGCTGATCACCGAGAGATCCGTAGAGCGACCGCGCCCGCGGCATCCCCGAGACCGATGACGCCGCCTCGGGAGCGACGTCGAGCAGGTCGTGGGCGCCTCGCTCGATCCAACGCGTGTCACCCGACGAGATGAGGTGGCGCACCTCGTCGGCGGGAAGCGTCAGCGAGCCGGTGAGATCCCACCCCGACAAGGCGAACACCCCGGGCTGCCACGAGTTGTCACTTCGCCAGCAGCAGGTGCGCGTCGCGGATGGCGGGGACGTCGGCGTCGGTGATGTCGCCGAGCGTCGCCTTCCCCTGGGTGGCGGCGATGAGGGATGCCGTCGTGCAGGCGATCCCGTTCTGCGTGAAGACGAGGTTGTAATCGGCCTCGACGGTGAGCTTCTCGGTCAGGTCCGCGCGCACCATCTCGGCGATCTCCCCTCCCGTGTGCTCGGCGTGACGGAAAGGATAGACCGTGTCGCGGTGCGTCGTCGCCCAGTGCACGAGCTCGTAGGTCAGCTCGTCGTGGTTCTGCATGCCGTGCACGAGTTGCACGGGCTCGACCCCGGTCTCGAGCGCGGTGTTCAGCGCGAGCCGCAGGAACTCCGTGTTCGCCGTGGCGAGAGCGTGATGATAGCCCGGACGCGTGACGAAGTCGTACGACAGATCGGCCCCGACCGCACCGGTGTCGCGGATGTCCTCCATCGTCAGGTTGAGCTCCTGGAAGGTGAAGCCGCCGACCTTTCTCACCATGCCCGCGATGATGTGGTTCGCGGCGTGCGAGAGCGGGTGCCCCTCCGACCACGCCGGCAGCCCCTCCGCGCTCTTCTCCACCCCGAGGAAGCCGTTCGCGTCCAGGCGGAGTGCACTCGTCCCCAGATCGCCGAGGGAGTGCAGTGCGTCGCCGATGACGAGACGCATGCCCGCGAAGGTCGGGTCGAGCCAGTTGATCGACGGCTGACCCTCCTTGAAGTAGTGCAGGTAGACCCACCGGCGCTCGAGACCGTCGACACCGACGACGGGCGCCGTCACGCTCCAGTTGGTCTCTTTCACCCCGGGCGTGTAGAAGATCACGCGCTGCAACTCGCCGATGATGTACCCGCGTGCGCTGAGCTCGCGCTCGGTCTCGGCATCGAGGTTGACCGAGTCTCGTCCGGCGGGCACGTCGGGCAGCAACTCCCAGTCCTCGCGGGGGATCTCGACCATGTGGTAGATGCCGGGGTAATCCTTGAAGGCCATCTCCGCGAGGCGGAAGTCCGCCCCCTTGCCCGTGTGACCGGGCACGATGTCGTCGATCACGCTGCCACCGTGCGCCTCCGCCATGTCCGCCATGCGCCGGAAAGCGTTCTCGTCGCCGAACTCGGGGTCGATCTGGGTGCTGATGCGGTCGAAGTGCCCGTCGACGCTCGGAGTCTCCTGCCATCCCGTGATCCCGCCCGCCCGCTTGACCGGACCGGTGTGGATGCCGTTGATGCCGACCCACTCGAAGGCCTCCCACAGCGCCTCGTCACCGAGGGCGTCGAGGAAGGACTCCCCCGGCCGGGTGATGAGCGAGATGGGGTATGCGGTGAACCACACGTCGGTGGATTCGATCGCCCGCCGGGCGTCGGGACGCGCGTACGGGTTCCGCCACATCGACGGCTGCCCCGACAACTGTCGGCTCAAGACGTCGGCGTCCTTGAGCATCGACTGCCGGACGAGCCACTCGACGTACGACGGGTTCAGACCGTTGGCATTGCGCGGGTCGGTGAGAAAACGACGCAGCGTACCGCCGCGGAACTGGTCGCGCGGGCGCAATCGCCGCGGGCGTGCCGGATAGCGCTGCTCGTCGTAACTGATCTCGGTCACCGTCTCGACCACCTCTTCGGCATCGACCGCGACCGACTCCGCCCTCTCATCGTCCGTCATGCTGCGCTCGCCGGCATCGTCCACTCCCGACCTCCCTCACGTCTTCATCGACGCTAGTCGGTCGCACCGACAACGCACGGAGGCATTGACCTGAACGACGAAAACCGGGACTGTTCCGCTCAGGGTGAGACGGGCCGCAGGGCGGCGAAGGCGAGCCCCATCGCCACGACGCACATCGCGAGCACCGCCCCGAGGAACCATCCCCACCCCGCCGAGCCGAAGACCAGGCCCAGCGCCCACCCGAAGACGCTCGAACCGGCGTAGTAGCCCAAGTAGTACAGCGACGACGCCTGGGCGCGAGCCCGCGGGTCCGCCGCGACCGGCGTCCATCCGGATGCCACGGCGTGCGCGCCGAAGAATCCCGCCGTGAAGGCGACCAGTCCCACGACCGCCGCCGCCGTGGCCGGGACGAACATCAGAGCGACACCACCCGTCATCACCACAGCGCACGCCAGCAGGACGGGGAGCCGACCGTGCCGAACCGCCAGCGCTCCCGCGCGCGGGGACGACACCGTTCCCGCCAGGTAGGCCAGGAACAGCAGCGTGATCACCACGGGCGGGAGCGAGAAGGGCGGCTCGCTCAGATGGAAGCCGAGGTAGTTGTAGACCGCGACGAACGCCCCCATCAGCAGGAAGCCCTGTGCGTAGAGGGCGAGCTGAACCGGTGACCGCAGGTTCAGCCACAGCCGACGCCGCACCGATGGCCCCGGCGTCGACCGGAATCTGCCCGGCATGAAACCCCGGGCGGCCGGCACGAGCGCCAGGAACAGCACCGCCGCCACCACGCACAGCAGGACGACGGATGCCACGCCCCACCGCCATCCGGCCAGCTCCGCGACCCACCCCGAGACGACGCGGCCGGTCAGCCCGCCCACCGTGGTGCCCGCGATGTACGACCCCGCCGCCGCGGCGACGTGGCGCGCGTCGACCTCTTCGCTCAGATACGCGAGCGCGACGGCAGGTACCGCCCCGAGCGCCGCGCCCTCGAGCAGACGAAGGGCGAGCAGGATGCCGAGATCATGCGCGAACGGAGTGATGCCGCCGAGAAGGGTTGCGGCGATCAGGCCGATGGCCATGGCCGGCACCCGGCCGACCCGGTCGGCGACGATCGACCAGGGGATGACGGCGACGGCAAGCCCCAGAGTGGATGCCGACACCGTCAGCGCCGCGCCCGACGGAGAGGCTCCGACGTCTGCGGCGATGACCGGCAGCACGGCCTGGGTCGCGTACAGCTGCGCGAAAGTCGCGACACCGCCGAAGAAGAGTCCGATCAGCAGTCGCCGGTATGCGCGGCTCCCCGGGAGGTGTCCAGAGAAGTCGCTCACCGTTCGACAGTACTTCGCGGCGGGTGGGGCGGAGGGCCCACCCGCCCTCGCGCGCGGGGTTGTGCCGGGTATCCGCTGCCCGGCGATTGTGTCCGTAAATGCGAAATGGCCACCCAGCGTTGGGTGGCCATTTCGTTAAAGGAAGTCCGGCGGTGTCCTACTCTCCCACAGGGTCCCCCCTGCAGTACCATCGGCGCTGAGAGGCTTAGCTTCCGGGTTCGGAATGTGACCGGGCGTTTCCCTCTCGCTATGGCCGCCGAAACACTATTGATGTGTTCGTAAACCAACAACGATTGTTTCATTGTTGTTGTTCTCGACCGTACATCGAGAACCACTCAGTGGACGCAAGCACCAAAAACAGGTGTGTTATCAAGTCATCGGCTTATTAGTACCGGTCAGCTTCACGTATTACTACGCTTCCACATCCGGCCTATCAACCCAGTAGTCTGGCTGGGAGCCTCTCACCCACAAGGGGCATGGAAGTCTCATCTTGAGGCCGGCTTCCCGCTTAGATGCTTTCAGCGGTTATCCATCCCGAACGTAGCTAATCAGCGGTGCTCCTGGCGGAACAACTGACACACCAGAGGTTCGTCCAACCCGGTCCTCTCGTACTAGGGTCAGATCCTCTCAAACTTCCTACGCGCGCAGCGGATAGGGACCGAACTGTCTCACGACGTTCTAAACCCAGCTCGCGTACCGCTTTAATGGGCGAACAGCCCAACCCTTGGGACCTACTCCAGCCCCAGGATGCGACGAGCCGACATCGAGGTGCCAAACCATGCCGTCGATATGGACTCTTGGGCAAGATCAGCCTGTTATCCCCGAGGTACCTTTTATCCGTTGAGCGACAGCGCTTCCACAAGCCACTGCCGGATCACTAGTCCCGACTTTCGTCCCTGCTCGACCTGTCAGTCTCACAGTCAAGCTCCCTTGTGCACTTACACTCGCCACCTGATTGCCAACCAGGTTGAGGGAACCTTTGGGCGCCTCCGTTACATTTTGGGAGGCAACCGCCCCAGTTAAACTACCCACCAGGCACTGTCCCTGAACCGGATCACGGTCCTAAGTTAGATATCCAGAGTGACCAGAGTGGTATTTCAACAATGACTCCACACTCACTGGCGTGAATGCTTCACCGTCTCCCACCTATCCTACACAAGCCACACCGAACACCAATACCAAGCTGTAGTAAAGGTCACGGGGTCTTTCCGTCCTGCTGCGCGTAACGAGCATCTTTACTCGTAATGCAATTTCGCCGAGTTCGCGGTTGAGACAGTTGGGAAGTCGTTACGCCATTCGTGCAGGTCGGAACTTACCCGACAAGGAATTTCGCTACCTTAGGATGGTTATAGTTACCACCGCCGTTTACTGGGGCTTAAATTCTCAGCTTCGCCTTGCGGCTAACCGGTCCTCTTAACCTTCCAGCACCGGGCAGGCGTCAGTCCGTATACATCGTCTTGCGACTTGGCACGGACCTGTGTTTTTAGTAAACAGTCGCTACCCACTAGTCTCTGCGGCCACCACACCCTTTCGGAGCAAGTCCTAATAAGTGGATGGCCCCCCTTCTCCCGAAGTTACGGGGGCATTTTGCCGAGTTCCTTAACCACGATTCTCTCGATCTCCTTGGTATTCTCTACCTGACCACCTGAGTCGGTTTGGGGTACGGGCGGCTTGAACCTCGCGTCGATGCTTTTCTCGGCAGCATAGGATCACCCACTTTTTATCCGCATCGTGTCTCAGCCTGCATGACTCCCGGATTTGCCTAAGAGTCGGCCTACGCACTTGCACCAGGACAACCATCGCCTGGCTTGGGCTACCTTCCTGCGTCACACCTGTTAATACGCTAGCCGCACCAGCATGGGGTCGAGCGTTCACACGGACGACCATCACCCCGAAGGGATCCGGAACATTCCGAGCTAGGACTCTTAGCACCACTGGATTGACTGGGGCGGTTCTTCGCCGGTACGGGAATATCAACCCGTTGTCCATCGACTACGCCTGTCGGCCTCGCCTTAGGTCCCGACTTACCCAGGGAAGATTAGCTTGACCCTGGAACCCTTGGTCTTTCGGAGGACGTGTTTCTCACACGTCTTTCGCTACTCATGCCTGCATTCTCACTCGTGTAGCGTCCACGGCTGGGTCACCCCGCCGCTTCACTCGCCACACGACGCTCTCCTACCCATCAACACGGCTGGACCACGAAGGCCTACCAAAAATGTCAATGCCACAACTTCGGTGGCGTGCTTGAGCCCCGTTACATTGTCGGCGCGGAATCACTTGACCAGTGAGCTATTACGCACTCTTTCAAGGGTGGCTGCTTCTAAGCCAACCTCCTGGTTGTCAAAGCAACTCCACATCCTTTCCCACTTAGCACGCGCTTAGGGACCTTAGTTGGTGGTCTGGGTTGTTTCCCTCTCGACTATGAAGCTTATCCCCCACAGTCTCACTGCTGCGCTCTCACTTACCGGCATTCGGAGTTTGGCTGACGTCAGTAACCTTGTAGGGCCCATCGGCCATCCAGTAGCTCTACCTCCGGCAAGAAACACGCAACGCTGCACCTAAATGCATTTCGGAGAGAACCAGCTATCACGAAGTTTGATTGGCCTTTCACCCCTATCCACAGCTCATCCCCTCAGTTTTCAACCTAAGTGGGTTCGGTCCTCCACGACGTCTTACCGTCGCTTCAACCTGGCCATGGATAGATCACTTCGCTTCGGGTCTAGGACACGCGACTGAATTGCCCTATTCAGACTCGCTTTCGCTACGGCTACCCCACACGGGTTAACCTCGCCACGTATCGCTAACTCGCAGGCTCATTCTTCAAAAGGCACGCTGTCACCCCTACTAAGGAGGCTCCAACGGTTTGTAAGCAAACGGTTTCAGGTACTATTTCACTCCCCTCCCGGGGTACTTTTCACCTTTCCCTCACGGTACTTGTCCGCTATCGGTCATCTGGGAGTATTTAGGCTTATCAGGTGGTCCTGACAGATTCACACGGGATTTCTCGGGCCCCGTGCTACTTGGGATACTCTTCACGCCAAGAACAAGCATTTCGACTACGGGGTTCGCACCCTCTATGACCGGCCATTCAAAACCGTTCGTCTATACCCTCTTGTCACGTCGACTGCTCGGCAGAACAATCCGAAAAGTCCCACAACCCCCCACACGCAACCCCTGCCGGGTATCACACGCATAAGGTTTAGCCTGATCCGGTTTCGCTCGCCACTACTCACGGAATCGCTGTTGCTTTCTCTTCCTGTGGGTACTGAGATGTTTCACTTCCCCACGTTCCCTCTACCCGCCCTATATATTCAGGCGGGAGTCACCAGGTACGCACGCGCCCTGGCGGGGTTTCCCCATTCGGACACCCTCGGATCAAAACTCGCTTATCAGTTCCCCGAGGCTTATCGCAGATTGCTACGTCCTTCTTCGGCTCCAGATGCCAAGGCATCCACCGTTTGCTCTTAAAGACTTGAAATCACATGAGTTGAATCGTCAAAAAATTGACTAATGATCTTTAAGATCATCTTCACCACACAACCCCGAAGAGTTGCATGGAAGATGCTCGCGTCCACTGTGTAGTTCTCAAAGTACGGGCGGAACCCCCTCCACACCCACCAACCGGCAGGCACAAAAGAGGCCCAGAGGAACACACACCAACCACCACCAGCCTTCCGACTAGCGCGATCAGCGCCCGGCCCCTCAGGACCCAACAGCGTGCATGCCCCACCACCGAGAGCCCCCACCTTTCCGACCACCGAAGTGATGTACTCAGCAGAAACCCCCACCAATGAGGCCTCGTCAAATGTTCCACCCATGAGCTAACCAGCGAGACACATTCGGTCCCGACCTGGCGCCTGGACACCACAACCCACAGACTGTGACGCCAGATGCTCCTTAGAAAGGAGGTGATCCAGCCGCACCTTCCGGTACGGCTACCTTGTTACGACTTAGTCCTAATTACCGATCCCACCTTCGACGGCTCCCTCCACAAGGGTTAGGCCACCGGCTTCAGGTGTTACCGACTTTCATGACTTGACGGGCGGTGTGTACAAGACCCGGGAACGTATTCACCGCAGCGTTGCTGATCTGCGATTACTAGCGACTCCGACTTCATGAGGTCGAGTTGCAGACCTCAATCCGAACTGGGACCGGCTTTTTGGGATTCGCTCCACCTCACGGTATTGCAGCCCTTTGTACCGGCCATTGTAGCATGCGTGAAGCCCAAGACATAAGGGGCATGATGATTTGACGTCATCCCCACCTTCCTCCGAGTTGACCCCGGCAGTATCCCATGAGTTCCCACCATTACGTGCTGGCAACATAGAACGAGGGTTGCGCTCGTTGCGGGACTTAACCCAACATCTCACGACACGAGCTGACGACAACCATGCACCACCTGTTCACCAGTGTCCAAAGAGTCCCGTATTTCTACGGTGTTCTGGTGTATGTCAAGCCTTGGTAAGGTTCTTCGCGTTGCATCGAATTAATCCGCATGCTCCGCCGCTTGTGCGGGTCCCCGTCAATTCCTTTGAGTTTTAGCCTTGCGGCCGTACTCCCCAGGCGGGGAACTTAATGCGTTAGCTGCGTCACGGAAACCGTGGAATGGTCCCCACAACTAGTTCCCAACGTTTACGGGGTGGACTACCAGGGTATCTAAGCCTGTTTGCTCCCCACCCTTTCGCTCCTCAGCGTCAGTTACGGCCCAGAGATCTGCCTTCGCCATCGGTGTTCCTCCTGATATCTGCGCATTCCACCGCTACACCAGGAATTCCAATCTCCCCTACCGCACTCTAGTCTGCCCGTACCCACTGCAGGCCCGAGGTTGAGCCTCGGGATTTCACAGCAGACGCGACAAACCGCCTACGAGCTCTTTACGCCCAATAATTCCGGATAACGCTTGCGCCCTACGTATTACCGCGGCTGCTGGCACGTAGTTAGCCGGCGCTTTTTCTGCAGGTACCGTCACTCACGCTTCTTCCCTGCTAAAAGAGGTTTACAACCCGAAGGCCGTCATCCCTCACGCGGCGTTGCTGCATCAGGCTTCCGCCCATTGTGCAATATTCCCCACTGCTGCCTCCCGTAGGAGTCTGGGCCGTGTCTCAGTCCCAGTGTGGCCGGTCACCCTCTCAGGCCGGCTACCCGTCGACGCCTTGGTGAGCCATTACCTCACCAACAAGCTGATAGGCCGCGAGCCCATCCCAGACCGAAAAATCTTTCCAAACATGACCATGCGATCACGCCTCATATCCAGTATTAGACACCGTTTCCAGCGCTTATCCCAGAGTCCAGGGCAGGTTGCTCACGTGTTACTCACCCGTTCGCCACTGATCCACCAAGCAAGCTTGGCTTCACCGTTCGACTTGCATGTGTTAAGCACGCCGCCAGCGTTCATCCTGAGCCAGGATCAAACTCTCCGTAAAAGAAAAAATGCAAACAACACCGGGAAAACGATGCCGCCGCGAGTTTGAAACTGACCAAAGAGATAAATCATTACTGACTATCCATCGCCAACCCCCAAAAGGGCTGGTCTTTGATCCAAAGGAATTTCTCGCAGTCCGAAGACCAACGAGGAATAAATTGGCATTTGACAAGTGCACGCTGTTGAGTTCTCAAGGAACGGACGCACCCACAGAAACAGTCATCTCGACCAACCCATGAGGCAGTTCACTTCAATACGAGACCACTCGACCCTCTGGCTCTCACCGTGGGACCTATCAAAAGATCAACGTCGTGAAAACCGGTCGAATGACTAGAACCGAAACTCTACACCATCCAGCGCAGGTCTCGGGGCGGCTCACCACTTGAGAGGACGCGGGGCCTTCCGGCCGCTCCGCTCTCCCCTGTGGGGCGAACAAGTAATAACTTACGTGCGATCCCACGATCGGTCGAATCCGCACCGCATCCCGGGCGTGTCGCACGCGTGAAGTCCCGGAAACATGCGGCTGAACGACGAGAGCCCGATCGACGGTCAGTCGATCGGGCTCTCGTCAGGCGTCATCGCCCGCGGCATCGCTCAGGCCTTCGCCGTCTCCACCGTCTTCTCGACGGCGAGCGGCCACAGCGCATCGAGCAGCTGGCGCACCCAGGCGATGAGGTTGGCATCGTCGGCGTCCTGCGGGAGCGGCACCACCATGGCATCCCCTCCCGCCACCAGCTTCGCCTTCGGATACAGGCGCTGGAGGCGCACGCGCATGGACTCCGCCAGGTTCGCGGGGGCGATGCGCAGGTTGGAGCCCATTGCGACGACGTCGGCGAGACCGGCCTGCGCGGCGCGCCGGCGCAGGCGCGCGACCGCGATGAGCCCCTCGACCTCGGCCGGCGGCTCGCCGTAGCGGTCGCGCAGCTCTTCGACGACGAGGTCGATCGCGTCGTCCTTGGCCGTGGCGGATGCCGCGGCCGACAGCTTCTGGTACGCCTCGAGGCGCAGCCGCTCGCTGTCGATGTAGAACTCGGGCAGGCGCGCGTCGACCGGCAGCTCGAGGCGCAGCTCGGTGGGACCGTCGACGTCCTCTCCGCGGAACGTCGACACGGCCTCGCCGATCATGCGCAGGTACAGGTCGAACCCGACGCCCGCGATGTGACCGGCCTGCTCGGCGCCGAGGAGGTTTCCCGCCCCGCGCAGCTCGAGGTCTTTCAGCGCGACCTGCATGCCGGAGCCGAGGTCGTTGTTGACGGCGATGGTCTCGAGGCGGTCTGCCGCGGTCTCGGACAGCGGCTTCATCTCGTCGTACAGGAAGTACGCGTACGCGCGGTCGCGCCCGCGGCCGACGCGCCCGCGGAGCTGGTGCAGCTGCGACAGGCCGTACTTGTCGGCGCGGTCGATGATGATCGTGTTCGCGTTGGAGATGTCGAGACCGGTCTCGATGATCGTCGTCGACACGAGCACGTCGGCGCGGCGCTCCCAGAAGTCGTCGACGACCTGCTCGAGCGCGTGCTCCCCCATCTGCCCGTGGGCGACGACGATGCGCGCCTCGGGCACGAGTTCGGCGAGGTGCGCGGCGACCCGCTGGATCGACGACACGCGGTTGTGTACGTAGAACACCTGTCCCTCGCGCAGCAGCTCGCGGCGGATGGCGGCGGCGATCTGCTTGTCGTTGCGGGGACCGACGTAGCTGAGGATCGGATGCCGATCCTCGGGCGGCGTCGCGAGCGTCGACATCTCGCGGATACCGGTGACGGCCATTTCGAGCGTGCGCGGGATGGGCGTCGCGCTCATCGCGAGGATGTCGACGTTGGTCTTGAGCTTCTTCAGCGCGTCTTTGTGCTCGACGCCGAACCGCTGCTCCTCGTCGATGATCATCAGCCCGAGATCCTTGAAGATGACCTTCTCGGTCAGGATGCGGTGCGTGCCGATGACCATGTCGACGGTGCCGTCGGTCAGGCCCGCGAGCGTCGCCTTCGCTTCCTTGTCGCTCTGGAAGCGCGAGAGCGGACGCACGGTCACCGGGAAACCCGCGAAACGCTCGGCGAAGGTCTCGAGGTGCTGCTTGACCAACAGCGTCGTCGGTACGAGCATCGCGACCTGCTTGCCGTCCTGGATGGCCTTGAACGCCGCGCGGACCGCGACCTCGGTCTTGCCGAAGCCCACGTCGCCCGAGAGCAGGCGGTCCATCGGGATCGGCTTCTCCATGTCGGCCTTGATCTCGTCGATCGTCTGCAGCTGATCCTGCGTCTCGGCGAACGGGAAGGCCTCTTCGAGCTCACGCTGCCACGGGGTGTCGGGCCCGAAAGCGTAGCCCTTGGATGCCATGCGTGCCGAGTACAGCTTCACCAGCTCGACCGCGATGTCGCGGACAGCCTTGCGCGCGCGCCCCTTGGCCGCGGCCCAGTCGCTGCCGCCCATCTTCGACAGCGTCGGCGCTTCGCCGCCGACGTACTTGGAGAGCAGGTCGAGCTGATCGGTGGGCACGAACAGCTTGTCGCCCGGGTACCCGCGCTTGGACGGCGCGTACTCGAGGACGAGGTACTCCTTCGTCGTCTTCACCGCGTTGCGCCCGCCGCTGGAGACCTCGCGCTGCGTCAGCTCGATGAACTTGCCGATGCCGTGGGTGGCGTGCACGACGACATCGCCCGGCTTGAGCTGCAGCGGGTCGACGACGTTGCGCCGACGCGACGCGAGCTTCTTGACGCCCCGGTTGTCGCCGCTCACCGACCGCCCGTAGAACTCGGTCTCGGTGATGACGGCGAACTTCGCCTCGGTCAGCTCGAAGCCGCGCTCGAGCGGTGCGCACACGACGTGCGCCACCCCCGGCTCGGGAACGGTGCGCACGTCGTCGACGCGGCGCGCGGCGATCCCCCGCTCGGCGAGAACGTCGCGGGCGCGATCCACCATGCCGGGGCCGGATGCCGTGACGACCACGGACCACCCGTCGCTGAGGAGCTGACCTACGTGCGCCGTGGCACCGTCGACGTTGCCCTGGAACGACGGCACGGCGTCGGCCTTGATGCGGTGGGCGGAGTCGTCACCGACGACGAGACCCTCGTCTTCGGCATCCGCCGCGCCCGAGTCGAAGGCACTGAACTGCCACCACACGCCGCCGCGGCCGCCGGCCCGCTCGTGCAGGTCGTCGAGCGTGACGAAGTCGCCGGAGTCCAGGTCGACCGGGGTGTCGGCACCCGCGGTGGCCGCCGACCATGCGGCCTCGAGGAACTCGCGGTTGGTGTCGCCGAGGGTCGTCGCGCGCGCGAGCGAGCGCTCCGGGTCGACGAGGGCCACGGCGCTGCCGCCAGGCAGATAGTCGACGAGCGTGATGAGGTCGTCGATGAGTACCGGGATGAGCGACTCCATGCCCTCTGCCGGGATGCCCTCGGCCATCTTCTCGAGCAGCTGGCGCAGGCCCGGGTAGCCGTCGCGCAGCTCGGCGGCGCGCGCCCGCACCTCGGCGGTGAGCAGCAACTCGCGGCTGGGCACGAGGGTGACCGTGGTGACCTCGCCCGGGAGCGAGCGCTGATCGGCGACGGAGAAGGCGCGGATCTGGTCGACCTCGTCGCCGAAGAACTCCACGCGATACGGGTGGTCGGCCACCGGCGGGAAGACATCGAGGATGCCGCCGCGCACGGCGAACTCGCCTCGGCGCGACACCATGTCGACGCGGTGATACGCCAGCTCGACCAGGCGCGTCGTCACCGTCTCGAGCTCGTGCCCGCGACCGCCGACGACGAGCTCGACGGGTTTGACGTCGCCGAGGCCGGGGGCGAGGGGTTGCAGCGCGCTGCGCACCGACGCGGTCACGATGAGCGGCGTCTCCCCGTCCCAGGCGGCGATCCGGCGCAACACGTCGAGGCGCCGACCGACCGTCTCGGGGCTGGGGCTGAGGCGCTCGTGCGGCAAGGTCTCCCACGCGGGGAAATGCAGCACATGAGCACCGGGGAGCACGGCATCCAGGGCCGGCCCCAAGGACTCGGCGCGGCGTCCCGTCGGGGCGATCACCAGCACGGCGCCGGGCTGGCCCGCGGCGCGCCGCCGCTCGACGAGCCCGCCGATGACGGGGGCGTCGAGGCCATCGACGAGGGAGAGAGAAAGGTCGGCGGATGCCGCGGAAGCGGCCCCACGGTACGACTCAGCCTGCTCGAGGGCGCGCACGATCCCGGGAACTGTCACTCGGATGAGTTTACGCGGGGCCTCCGACATCGGGCCGGCTGCGGCGGCGCCCGCGTCTCGTAGAGTGACCGCATGACCTCCCCCCGCACGCCGGACGGCCCGGTCTTCGCTGCGCCGCACGTCGCGCCGCCCGTCGGGACGCTGCTGACTCCCCCGCCTTCCCGCCGCCGCCGGCGCCCGCTCGGGACCGCGGCGCTGCTGTTGTCGATCGTGGCCACCGTCCTGGCATCCGCCGTCGGGGGCTTCGCGGCCTTCCGCACCGCCCGGGGCGCGGCGCCCGGTCTCGAAACGCTTTCCGCCGGCCCCTTCGACTGGCGTGTGCTGTCGCCCGTGCGAGACGTCGTGCTCGTCGGCGAAGTCGCCTTCTGGGCCGGCAGCGTCATCGGCATCGCGGCGCTCGTTCTCGGAATCGTCGCGACGGCTCTCGGCTCGGGGCGCGGCGCCGGTATCGCCGCGATCGTCGTCTCCGCGCTCGGCCCCTTCGTCTTCGGGGGCCTCACCGCCGTCGGCCTGATGGCCGGCCTTGCCGTCACGACGAGCGGCGTCACCCCGGTGTGAGTGCGTTACCCCGCCGGTAGGGGGCGCGTCCAGCCCCGCGAGGTCGCACCCGGAACGTCTTTACACTCGCGGCAACGGGCGCACCGCACCCACTACACGCCGATCCGGGCAGCTTCTGCCCGTGACGACCAGAGGAGCATCTCGTGAGCACCACCCCGCCGCCGCCGGAGCCGTACGACCCGCCCCCGACGCGCAACGATGCGCACGCCGCAGCCGCCGGATACAACGCACCCCCCTTTGCACCGGGGCACCGCGCACCGGTGTCGAAGAAGCTCGGCATCATCGCCTTCGTCGCAGCCCTGCTCGGCGTGGTGATCGGTGCGATCCTCGCCTTCGTCGCGGGTCTGCAGACGGCGGAGATCGCCCAGTACGCCGACACTTCGACCGGCCAGCTCGATCCGAACACGCTTCCCCCGGGGGCCGAGCAGACCGCGATCGCGGTCGCCGGACTCTCGGTCGCCGCATTCGCCGTGTACGGCATCCTGGGCCTCTGGGGATTCATCCAGGGCATCGTCGCCGCGATCAAGAACCGCGGGCGCGGGTGGGGCATCGCCGCGATCGTCATCGCCGTACTCGGTGGAATCGTCGTCATCACCGCCCTGGGCGTCGGGGCGGCCGCCGGAGTCGGTTCGACGATGTGACAGTCAGTCTCACGACGAGACCCCGGCCTTTCGAGGCCGGGGTCTCGTCGTGAGATGACAGGGTCGAAGGTGGGCGGTGGGTGACGGACCCCCGCCCGGCATGTCGACCTCCGCATGGCCGGGGCCGGCGGATCGGATCGAGACGCGAGCATCGACGGGCTCGCAGACCCCGCCAGGGACCGCGACCCTCAGGAACGCGGGGCGTGGAAGCGCTGCTGAGCGGCGATCACGCCCTCGTCGACGAGCAGCTCCACGGCATCCGCGGCATCCGAGATCAGGATCGGGAGCGTCTGACGCTCGGCCGAGCCGAACGGATCGAGCACCCAGTCGGCGGGGTCCTGACGACCGACGGGACGACCGATGCCCACGCGGACGCGGGGGAAATCGGCCGTGCTCAGCGCTTTGGCGATGTCGCGGACGCCGTTGTGTCCGCCGTGGCCGCCGCCGATCTTCAGCTTGATCGTGTCGTAGGGGATGTCGAGCTCGTCGTGCACGACGACGACGCGGTCGGCCTCGACGCCGTAGAAGCGGGCGAGGGATGCGACGGGCCCGCCCGAGACGTTCATGAAGCAGTTGAGCTTGGCGAGCACGAGCTTCGCCGCCCCCGGCCGCAGCCACGTCTCGACGACGCGCGCGTTGGCCTTGTGGGCGCGGAAGGATTCGCGCCGGCGGGCGGCGAGCTCGTCCATGACCATCTGACCGATGTTGTGCCGCGTCGCCTCGTAGCGCGGGCCGGGGTTGCCGAGACCGACGATGAGCCAGGTGTCTGCCATGGCATCCATCCTTCCGGAAGGGCGAACCGGGTCCGCGCGGGGTGAGCGGGCCGTGACGACCCGGGGAATGAGAACGAGGGGGCGCGAGAACGCGCCCCCTCGTGGTCGGCGAGCGAAGCCCGCCCGGGATTACTTGTCGTCGCCCTCGTTGGCCTCGGCGTCTTCGGCCTGCTCTTCGGCGACCTCGGCGTCGGCCTCGGCGATCTCGGCGTCGGCGGCGATCGTGTCGAGCGGAACCGAGACGCCCACGATGAGGGTCTCGGGCTCGGTGACGAGGGTGGCGCCCTGCGGCAGCTTCAGGTCGGCAGCGGTGATCTGCGTGCCGTCCTCGGCGCCCTCGACGTCGACCTCGATGTTCTGGGGGATGTGGGTGGCCTCGACCTCGAGCGACACGGTGGCGTTGTCGAGGTTGGCGATGGTGCCGGAGAAGGGCTCGCCCACGACGATCACGGGCACGTCGACCTGGACCTTCTCGCCCTTCTTCACGACGATGAGGTCGATGTGCTCGATGATCTGACGCACGGGGTCCTTCTGCACGTCCTTGACGAGCACCAGCTGGCTCTTGCCCGCGATGTCGAGGTCGAGCAGCGCGTTGGCGCGACGGATGAGCAGCGCGACCTGGTGGCCGGGCAGCGCGACGTGCTGGGGCTCGGTGCCGTGACCGTAGATGACGGCCGGGATCTTGCCCGCGGCGCGGAGGCGACGGGCGAAGCCCTTGCCGAAGTTCTCGCGGAGCTCCGCGACGACCTTGTTGTCTTCCGACATGATGTTCTCCTCGCGAGCACGCGGCCCGCAGCTCGTGCGCGGGACGTGGCCCGCGCCTGTGTGGTCTGGATTCGACTCGAACGCGAGCGCGTGAGGAAAGCCGGGGAGCCTGCATCACCGCGTCGATCACGGATGCCACGTGCACCGACAGGTGCGCGGCAATCCCTCGCCGAAGTTCCCGGGAAGTCTACCAGCGACACGCCCGCGTGACGAACGGCTCCCCCGAGCGCGGGCGGAAAGCCCCCTCGCGCGCCGGTAGGATCGATGTGCCACACCGACCCGGAGGACAATCATGGACAGCGGCTTCTTCTCACACGTCGTGCTCTGGGTCATCGGCGGCATCGCCACGATCGGCCTCGTCGGCACCGTCGGCGCCCTGTTCTCGATGGGCCGCAACGCCGGCTACAAGAAGCATTGACGCCGCAGCCTCCCGACGAGGCGGCGCTCGACACCCCTTCCGGCTCTCGCGGAGCGCGCCCACGCCTGCCGACCCGGACGCGTCGGCGGCGATTGCGAAAGCGGCCGTGGCAGCCGGGGTCGGTGCGATGAGCGTGATGATCCCGCCGACGTCGATCGACGCGCAGGCGGGCGCGTGAACGACGGCGGCCACCCCCTCGCACCGGCTGTGCCGCGCCGTGGGGAGCGCGGCTCGCAGCCGCAGACCCCGCCGTAAGCGACCCGGACGGCCCCTCAGCGGCATCCGGTGGGGGCGCACCGCCGTCGTCGAGGTCGAGGTCGCCGATGGCGGCGGGCCGCCGCCGATCGAGGTCGCTCAGGAGGTGGGGGTGGCCAGGTGCAGGTCTCCGATGACGACCTCGATCAGCTCACCGGGACGGACAGTGGCCTGCGAGTGCGGGGCGCCCATCATGACGACGTCGCCGGCGCCGAGGGTCGACCACCCCGCGACGTAGGCGAGACACTCGCGCGGCGTCATGGGCAGTCGGCCGGCGGACGTCTCGGCTCGGGTCTCGCCGGCAGTTCGCAGCGTCATCGGCAGATCGTCGTCGAGGGAGAGCGTCGTGTCGATCCAGGGCCCCAGCGGGGTGTACCCCACCCCCGACTTCGACTCGAAATTGCGCGGGTCGGCGGCGGCACGGTCGGGGCTCGACAGATCATTCACGGCCGTGATGCCGAGCACGTACTCGTGCGCGTTGCCGGCCGTGAGTCCCGTCGTACCACGCCCGATGACGACGGCGACTTCGGCCTCGGCCACGGTCTGACCGGCGTCACGACGCAGACGCACGGCCGTCGCGGGACCGACGACCGTTCGAGGGCTCTTCAGCCACGCCTGCACGGGCGACGCGTGACCGGGACCGTTCTGCGCGATGCCGACGACCACCGTCGGCGCGCACGGGGCGGTGAGCTCTCCCTCGACGGGGCCAGCGGCATCCCGAGGTTCCGCACCCGCCGCGAATGCGGCGTACGGGTCGTCGATCGGCACGTAACGTCCGTCTTCGGCGACGCGGACGGTCTGGACACCGTGCGTGGTGACCACGCGAGCGATACGCATCAGAGCACCGCCGTCGTACCGAGGTCGACGACGATCGGCCGACCGTGCACGGGATCGCGGGTCGAACGGGGAAGCGACGCCGGCGCCCCCACCGGGACGCCGGCGCACTCCCCTCGACCCGCCGGGGTGCGCGTCTGCGTGCGAGGTGCCGACGTGCCGCCGTCGGCGGGGCGTCCGACGGTGGCGGCATCCGGCCCGTGCAGGACCACCGGGGCACCGACCCCGGCGCGTCCCCCGGCGAGGGTGCGGCGCACCCCGAGGCGGGACCCCGAGGCGAGTGCGGGGGTGCCGGTGAGGGGGAACCCGCCGGTCATCGGATGGTCCGGACGGTGACGGTGGTGGCATCCACGCCCTCGCCGGCCTCTTCACGCGACACCTTGATCGCGTCATCGGTGCGGGTGAGGTCGCGGCGCAGGGTCTCGGGCACCAGGAAGGTGGAGGCGGTGGTGATCAGCGCGAGCGTCGCCATGTAGATGGCCAGCAGCAGCCAGTTCGCATCGCTGACGGCGATGATGTACGCGCCCAGCACGCCGGCGAGACCACCGGCGAGAACGGCGGAGATCTCACGCGCCATCGCGACGCCGAGGTAGCGGTGGCGGTTGCCGAACAGCTCGGGGAGCATGGCGCACTGGGGTCCGAGCATGGAGTTGTGACCGCGACACCGATGCCGATCGCGATGACGGCGATGGTGATCGGGTAGTTGCCCAGCGACATCAGCCACCACGCCGGGAAGGTGAACAGCAGCATGAACAGCGCGCCCGCACGGTAGACGGTGCGGCGACCCATGCGGTCGGAGAGGGCCCCCGTCAGCGGCACCGAGAAGATGCCGATGAGCGAGCCCAGCGTGACACCCCAGGTGAGCAGGCTGCGGTCGGCCTGACCGCCGACACTGGCGACGAAGAAGGTCAACGCGAGGGTGTTGAACATGTACGAGCCGCCGTTCTCGGCCATGCGCAGGCCGATGCCGACGATGACTCCGGGCAGGCCGCGGGTGAAGATGTCGCGGATGGGACGCTCAGCGATCTGCTCGCTCTTCTCGAGCTCGATGAACGTGGGCGTCTCCCGCAGACGCATGCGGATGAACAGCGCGAGCAGGATGAGCACGAACGACGCCAGGAACGGCACGCGCCAGCCCCAGCTGAGCAGCTGGTCCTTCCGGCAGCAGCGAGATCAGGCTGAACACGACGGCGGCGAGCAGCGTTCCCGCCTGGATGCCGATGAACGGCAGCGCCGAGAAGAACCCACGGCGCTTGACCGGCGCGTACTCGGCCATGAGCACGGTGGCACCCGCCTGCTCGGCGCCGGCGCCGAAACCCTGCAGCAGGCGCATGATCACGAGCAGGATGGGGGCCAGGATGCCGACCGCCTCGTACGTGGGCAGCAGACCGATGGCCGTGGAGGCACCGCCCATCAGCAGGATCGTGATGACGAGCACCCACTTGCGGCCGAGCTTGTCACCCAGGACGCCGAAGAACAGTCCACCAAAGGGTCGGGCGAGGAAGCCGACGCCGTAGGTCGCGAAGGCGGCGACGGTGGCGAGGGCCGGGTCGTCCTGCGAGAAGAACAGGACGTTGAAGATCAGCGCCGTGGAGAGACCGTAGAGCGCGAAGTCGAAGTACTCCAACGCGCTGCCGATGCTCGAGGCGAGCGTCGCGCGCCGCAGGTTCGCGGCGTATTCGGGGTCATCCGTCGGCTGCGGCGTCGGTGTGGATGCTGTGGTCACGGCCATCTCCTTCGATCGGCTGGGGTCTTGCGACGAGGCGACTGTACCAACCCTGTGTACAGAGTTCAATATGTTGAACAGAAGTCGGGAGGCGGTCGGCGGTGACGGCGTATTGGGGCGGTGTCGGCCGACTGGGGCGGGCGGTTTTCGCCCCAAGACGCGGAATCTGCCCCAAACGCGTGCAGGGGCGGTGGAGGGCGTGGGGGCGCGGGCGGGCGCGGGCGCGGGGCGCGGACGGGGGCGCGAGCGGGCGCGGGGCGCGCGCGGGCGCGGTGGGCGCGAGCGGGCGCGGTGGGCGGGGTGAGGTCGGCGCGCGGGCGGGCGCGGCTCGGATGCGCCGCCCGGGGCCGGCGACGTCAGGCGGAGCGGGACGCGCTGAACGGATTCGTCAGCGCCCGGGCGGCCTCGCGCAACGCGGCGCCGACGCGCGCGATGCGCTCGGACGTGGCATCCGCCACCGGAAGGCCGACCCCCAGCGCCAGCTGCGGGTCGCCCGGCGCCCAGCCTTCGAGGGGCACGGCGACACCCACGATGCCGCGGAACGACTCCTCCTCGTCGACCGACCAGCCGCGTTCACGCGCGGCAGCGATCTTGGCGAGCACGGCATCGACGTCGATGGTGCTGTGCGAGGTGAGCTGCGGCAGAGGGCGCCCTGTCGACAGCATCTCGCGGACGTCGTCGTCGGTGCGCGTCATCAACAGCGCGCGGCCCGTGGCCGACAAGGCCGCGGGCAGCCGCGAACCGAGCGGTGTTCCCAACCGCACCGAACGCGACCCCTCGTACCGGGCGAGGTACAGAGCGTCGGTGTCGTCGAGCACGGCCACCTGCACGAGCTCGGTCGCCAGCACCGGCGACGTCTCGCAGACGGCGTAGAACTCGCGCACCTGATTGAACTGTGCGGCGAAGGCGCCGCCCAGCTCGGCAGTGCGGATGCCGAGGCGATAGCCGAGCGGCACGCGCTCGATCATGCGCTCGGCCTCGAGCGAGAGGCACAGGTTGGCCGTCGACGACTTCGCCAGGCCGAGCCCCGCGGCGAGTTCGGTGAGCGTCAGCGCTCGTCGGGCTTCGGCCAGCAGACCGAGCAGGCGGATGCTGCGCCCCACCGCCGGCGCGGGATCCCGCGCGACCCCGCCCGCTGCGTCATCGCTCACTGCGACCTCCCGTCGTGCCGGCACCGCCCGTGGGCGACGCGTCAGTAGAACTCGACCGTATCGACAACCGCACGCATCGACTGACCGTCGAGCAGGCGCGTGGCGTTCTCGGCGAAGCGGCGGGCGATACGCTCCTCCTCCTTGCTGCTGAGCGCGGCGGTGTGCGGGCTCACCAGCACATTCGGATGCCGCCACAGCGGGGAGTCCGCGGGCAACGGCTCCACCTCGAACACGTCGAGGGCTGCGAACGACACCCGGCCGTCGTCGAGCGCGCCCCGCAGCGCCGCCTCGTCGATGACCGAGCCACGACCGACACTGGCGAGGATGACACCGGGCTTGACCGCGGCGAGAATTTTCTCATCGATGAGATGGTGCGTCTGATCGGTACCGGGGAGGGTGACCACGATGGCATCCACCTCGGCGACGGCCCGCTCCAGATCGTCGAGTGGAACCAGGCGATCGACCGCGTCGACCGGGGCGCCGGAGCGGGTGGTGCCCCATACCTCGGCACCGAGGGCATGGAAGCGACGCGCGCACTCGGCGCCGATCCCCCCGAGCCCCACCACGAGGACCGTCATCTCGTCGACCTGGCGCATCTCCCACCGGTCGGTCCATCGTCGTTCGGCCTGCTGGCGCGCGAGGCGCGGGAGGTCTTTCGCTCCGGCCATCACGCCGAACACCGCGAATTCGGCGAGCGGACCGCCGTGCACACCGGCGCTGGTGGTGAAGACGACGCGCTCGAGCGCGCCGCGGTCGAGACCGGCGGCCTTGACTTGTCCGCCACCGCCGGCCGCCGTGGTCATCACCCACCGCAGACGGGGGTTCGCGGCGACCGTGCGGGCGAGGGCCGCGGGGTCGACATCGGGGATGCCGAAGAGCGCGTCGGCCGAGTCGACCATGGCGTCGAACTCCGCCTGCTCCTGCGCCGTGCGCGTGTGGTGCGGGTCGCCCGACCAGTCGGCGGGGCCTCGCATGGGGTGGGTCAGACGCGCATCGCGCACGAGTTCCACACGCGGCTCGAGACGCTCGATGAGGCGGCAGTGTTCCTCTTTCAGGGGCACCGCGACCACGGCGCGTAGTGTTTCGTTCGTCGACATCGTCGTCTCTCCCTCTGCCGAAACGGGTGCGACCGTCACGACTCGCATGAATCCTCGTCCACCATACTGAATCCTGTTCAACCAGTTGTCCAGCCGATAGGATGACATCATGAGCGCACTCGACGAAGAGAATCTCGCATCCATCCGCCTCGGCGTCTGGGGCCTCGGCGCCATGGGCGAGCCCATGGCTCAGCACCTTCTCGGTGCGCGCGGCGCACTGACCGTGCACGCCCGGCGCGAACGGCCCCGCCTGACCGAGGCCGGCGCAGCCTGGGCCGCGACGGCACGCGAGCTCGGTACCGCCTGCGACGCGGTGCTGGTGATGCTGCCGGATCTGCCCCAGCTCGAAAAACATCTGGACGGGCCCGACGGGCTGCTGGCCGGCATCGGTGAGCGGGAGTTCCTGCTGATGATCGGCTCGACGTCGTCACCGGTCGGCGTGCGCGAGCTCGCGGAGCGCCTGCCCTCCGACATCCGGGTCGTGGACTGCCCCGTTTCGGGCGGGGAAGACGGAGCCAGAGCCGGGCGCCTGTCGATCATGCTCGGCGGCTCCCCCGCTGATGCCGACCTCGCCGCCGCCCTGCTCGCCCCGTGCGGCACGCCGGTGCGCCTCGGCCCGCTGGGCGCGGGCGAGGTCGCCAAGGCCTGCAATCAAATGGTCGTGGCGGCGACGATCCTGGCCCTCGGCGAGGCGACGGAGCTCGCCGCCCGCTCCGACGTCGACCCGGCCGCGCTGTGGGCGCTGCTCGGCGGCGGATACGCGGGGTCGAACCTGCTCGAGAGCCGCCGGGAGAAGCTCGTCTCCGGCGACGACTCCCCCAGCGGCGTCGCGGCGTACATGGTGAAAGACCTGCGCTTCGCGGCGGACATCGCCACGGCCACCGACACGCGACCGGCACTCCTGCCCGCTCTCCGCGCAGCCTTCGACGAGATCGTCGACCGGGGTCTGGGCGAGCGCGACATCGCGGTGACGCGGCGGTTCACCGCGGTCCGCAGCGACGGCTAGAACCGACGCACGACCCGGGATACGCCCTCGAGCGGGCGCCCCGGGTCGCGTCTGCTCGTCAGAGCGCGAAGACGACCTTGCCCGAGCGCTGCGAGTCGCGTGCCGTGGCGAAGGCCTGGTCGGCATCCGTCAGCGCGAACTCGTGCGTCACGGCGCTCTCGATGCCGGGGTTCGCCGCCAGCAGCGCGATCGCCTGGTCGATCTCGTCATGGAAACGGAACGCGCCCAGGTAACGCACCTCCTTCGAGATGAAGGGGGCGAGATTGACCGGTCGCGGATCGTCGGGCAGCATCCCGACCTGAACGACCGTGCCGCCGGGGCGCACGGCCTTCAACGCGGTCGAGATGGAGACCGGCACGCCCGAGCATTCCAGGACCACGGCGTAGGCGTTCGGCTCGACCGCCTCGGTCGTCACGTCGATGGTCGCCGCAGCGCCCACCGCCTCGGCACGCTCGAGGGGGCCGGCGAGGACGTCGGTCGCGGTGACGCGCGCGCCCGCGGCGACGGCGGCGGCCACGGCCATGAGGCCGATCGGCCCCGACCCGGTGACCAGCACGTCGAGTCCTTCGACGTCGCCTGCCTTGCCGAGCGCGTGCAGGGCGACGGCGAGGGGCTCGGCCAGCACGGCACGGCGGACCGGCAGCGCGTCGGGGAGCACGCGAACCATGCCGGCCTCGACGACGAGGTACTCCGACGCGGCGCCCTGGGTGTGCGGCCAGGTCGAGGCGCTGCCGAGGTACGAGCCGCCCGGCCACAGGTGGGGCGCGTTCTCGATGCCCTCGCGCGGTGTGCCGAAGCGGGCCGGGTGCACCGTGACGGGCGTGCCCTCCGCCAGGACGCCGGAGGGGTCGAGGTCGACCCGCCCCGAGAGCTCGTGGCCCGGGACCAGCGACTCGCGCACGACGAACGCGCCGTTCGCGCCCTCGTAGAAATAGTGCAGGTCGGATCCGCAGATGCCGACGTACTGCACCCGCAGACGCACCTGGCCTTCGCCCGGCTGGGGCACGGCGACCTCGCGCACATCGGCGGTGAGCGCCTTCTCGATCAGCAGAGACTTCATCGTCATTCCTCTCCGCGGTCAGACGACCGCCGTCATCCCGCCGTCGACGAAGATGTTCTGGCCCGAGACGAAGCTCGACGCGTCGGAGGCGAGGAACAGCAGCGCCCCGCGCAACTCGTCGAAGTCGCCCCAGCGCGCGGCGGGCGTGCGCTGGGTCAGCCAGCGCGTGAACTCGGGGTCGTCGACGAGGGCTTTGTTCATCTCGGTCGCGAAATATCCCGGGCTCAGCGCATTGACCTGGATGCCGAACCGCGCGAGGTCAGCGGCCATCCCGGCCGTCAATTGGGCGACGCCGCCCTTCGTGGCCGAGTACGGCGCGATCGTCTGCCGCGCGAGGCGCGACTGCACCGAGGCGACGTTGACGATCTTGCCCGACCCGCGGGCGACCATCGCCGGCGTGACGAACCGCGAGACGTAGAACACCCCGGACAGGTTCGCTGCGACGATGTCGTCCCAGTCGGCGACGGAGAACTCGTGGATCGGCGCCCGGCGTTGCACGCCGGCGTTGTTGACGAGGATGTCGGGGACGCCCACGTCGTCGAGCAGACCGCCCACCGCGGACTCGACGGCGGCGGCGTCGGTGACGTCGAAGGTCACCGCGTGCGCGGGGCGTCCGGACAGCTCTTCGGCCTCGGCGCGGGTGTCTTCGACCGCGCCCGCATCGCGCCCGTGCACGACGACGCGGGCCCCGCCGCGGGCGAGCGTCAGCGCCAGGGCTCGCCCCAGGCCGCGCGACGAACCCGTGACGAGGGCGAGACGATCGGAGACGTCGAAGAGGTCGGCGTTCGAACCGGTCACAGGAGGGCTCCGATCCCGAAGACGAGCAGGGCGGCGATGAAACCGAGCACCGATTCGATCGCCTGCTGAACCGTCCAGGTCTTGAGGGTGGTCTTGACGTCCATGCCCATCAGACGGCCGACGAGCCAGAAGCCCGAGTCGTTGACGTGGCCCGCGAAGACGGATCCGGCGGCGGTGGCGAGCGTGATCGCGACGACCTGCAGGGGCGAGAAGTCCCCCGACATGACGGCGGGCGCCGCCAGACCCGCGGCGGTGACGAGTGCGACGGTGGCCGAGCCCTGCGCGAGGCGCAGGATGACGGCGATGACATAAGCGGCCACGATGACCGGCATGCCGAGATCGCTCAGGCTGTCGGCGAGGGCGTCGCCGATGCCCGACGCGCGAAGGACGGCGCCGAACATGCCGCCGGCGCCGGTGATCAGGATGACCGAGCACACCGGGCCGAGCGCGGAGTCGACGACCTTCTCGAGCGCCGTGCCGTTCTCGCCGCGGCGGAAGCCGAAGACCACGGTCGCGACCAGCACGGTGATGAGCAGCGCGACCGGCGAGTTGCCGAGCAGCACGAGCACCTGCACGACGACGTTGTCGGGGTCGACGACCCCGGCGGTACCGAGGGTGGTGAGGCCGGTGTTGAGGAAGATCAGCAGCATCGGCAGCAGCAGCACCGCGATCACGGTCACGGGCTTGGGCGGGTTGCTGGGCTGGTCGGCGTCGACGTCGCCGAAGAGCGCCGGAACCGGCAGCACGATGCGGCGGGCGATGAACTTCCCCCACAGGTAACCCGAGAGGTACCAGATCGGGAAGGCGATGATCAGGCCGACGATCAGCACCAGGCCGAGGTTCGCGCCGTACAGCTCGGTCGCCGTGACCGGACCGGGGTGCGGCGGCAGGAAGACGTGCATGACCGAGAAGGCGGCGGCGGCCGGGAGGCCGAACAGCAGCACGTTGTTGCCCGAGACGCGGCGGGCGATCGCGAAGATGATGGGCAGCATCATGACGAGGCCGGCGTCGAAGAACATCGGGAAGCCGAGGATCAGCGACACGATGCCGAGGGCGAAGGGCGCACGTTTCTCGCCGAAGACGCGCACGAAGGTCTCGGCGAGCGATTGCGCGCCGCCGGAGTGCTCGATCAGGCGGCCGAGCATCGCACCGAGGGCGACGAGCAGCGCGACGGTGCCGAGGGTGCCTCCGAATCCTCCCGTCAGGGTGGTGACGATCGCCGACACCGGGATGCCGGCGACGAACGCCGTCACGAGCGACACGATGATGAGCGCGAGGAAGGCGTGCACCTTCAGCCAGATGATGAGCACGAGGATGAGCGCGATCGCGCCCGCGGCGATGGCGAGCAGTGGCGCCGTGCCGAGTGTCTGGGTCCAGTCGTCCAAGGGATCTCCGTTGATTCAGTCGATCGGATGCGATGTGCGCGTGCTGTGAGCGCCGTGCGTCCGCCGGGGGTCACGGCATCTTCACACAATGATCATATTTTTGACAAGATATGGTCGTACGAAACGACCTGAGGAGGGGTCATGGCCCGCGCGTCACACGGATCGCTGATCGATGCCATCGGCATGCGGCTCGTCGACGGCGACCTCCCGGCCGGCCACGTGCTGACCCTCGCCGCCCTCGAGCAGGAGTACGCCGTCTCGCGCACGGTGGTCCGCGAGGCCGTGCGGGTGCTCGAGGCGATGGGGATGCTGGAGCAGCGCCGCCGCGTGGGCATCACCGTGCGCGCCGCCGCCCACTGGAGCGCCCTCGACACGCGGCTGATCGGCTGGCAGCTGGCCGGGCGCCGGCGCGACCAGCTGATCGTCAACACCACCGAACTGCGCGCCGCGATCGAGCCCGTGGCGGCGCGTCTGAGCGCACGTCGGGCGACCGACCTGCAGCGCGGCGAGATCCTGCGCCTGGCCGAGGAGCTGGAGCGACTCGGCGCGGCCGGTCTCGGAAACTCCCCCGAGTACCTCGCGGCCGACATCGCCTTCCACGACCTGATCCTGCTCTCCAGCGGCAACCTCATGCTCGCCGCCGCGCGCGCTCCCATCGCCGCCGCGATCGAGGGGCGCGCGATGCACGGCCTGACTCCCGGCATCCCGAACCCCGATGCGCTCGAGAACCACGTGGCGACGGCCGCCGCCATCGGGCGAGCCGACGCCGACGCCGCCGAGGAGCACACGCGGCAGTACGTCGCCGCGGTGCTCAGCGAAGTCCGCCTCACCATCTGACCCCCTTCCCCCGATGAAGAGAGAAGCTATGACCGTTCCCGTCCTCGTGTTCATGGGCCCCGCCGGTACCGGCAAGTCCACCGTCGCCGGCATGCTCGCCGGTCGCCTCGGCTGGGATTTCCAGGAAGGCGACGACCTGCACCCCGAGGCGAACGTCCGCAAGATGGCCTCCGGCCACGCTCTGAACGACGACGACCGCTGGCCCTGGCTCGACCGTGTCGCCGGCTGGATCGACGGACAGATCGCCGCCGGTCGCCCCGGTGTCATCACGTGCTCGGCCCTCAAACGCAGCTACCGCGACGTGCTGCGCCGCGACGAGGTGACCTTCGTGCTCCTCATGGGCGACCCCGCCCTCGTGCTCGAGCGGCTTTTGCGCCGCCAGGGCCACTACATGCCGCCGTCGCTGCTCACCTCCCAGTTCGACACCCTGCAGATGCCGGATGCCGATGAGCGGGCGATCCGCATAGACCTCGACCTCACGCCCCCGCAGCAGGTGCAGGAGGTCGTCGATCGCCTCCGCCTCTCCCCCGCCTGAAACACGCGGGACCCGAGCCGATAAAGTGTCATCGGCAACCCCACGTGCGCCCGAACCCCTTTCCTCGCAGCCGAATTACGGAGCAACGAATGACGTCCACTTCCTCCCCGACCGGCCCCTCGACCGACCAGGACCAGGCCCCGCACGAGGCCGCGCAGGTGCACGAGGGTGCGCCCGGTATCGAAGAGGTCGACCGCCCCACCGCTGAGGCCGACTCCGCGCCGGAGGGTGAGGGCGACGCCACCGCGAACATCGGCGTGGTCGGACTCGCCGTGATGGGGTCGAACCTGGCCCGCAACCTCGCCAGCCGCGAGGGCAACACCGTGGCGGTGTTCAACCGTTCGCGCTCGAAGACCGACGAGCTGCTCGAGGCGCACCCCGAGGCGGAGTTCGTGCCGTCGTTCTCGTACGAGGATTTCGCTGCGTCGCTGTCGAAGCCGCGCACCGCGATCATCATGGTCAAGGCCGGCCGCCCCACCGACTTCGTCATCGACGAGCTGGTGAAGGTGTTCGAGCCCGGCGACATCATCGTCGACGGCGGCAACGCTCTGTTCACCGACACGATCCGCCGTGAGAAGGCCGTGCGCGACACCGGCATCAACTTCGTTGGCATGGGCGTCTCGGGCGGTGAGGAGGGTGCCCTGCTGGGCCCCTCGATCATGCCCGGCGGCTCCGACGAGGCCTGGGCCACGCTCGGCCCAATCCTGAAATCGATCGCGGCGGTGGCCGAGGGCGAGCCGTGCGTCACCCACGTCGGCCACGACGGCGCCGGGCACTTCGTCAAGATGGTGCACAACGGCATCGAATACGCCGACATGCAGCTCATCGCCGAGGCGTACGACCTCATCCGCCACGCCACCGGCAAGACCCCCGCCGAGATCGCCGACGTGTTCGCCGAGTGGAACCGTGGCGAGCTGGAGTCGTACCTCATCGAGATCACCGCCGAGGTGCTGCGCCAGGTCGACGCCGACACCGGCAAGCCGCTCGTCGACATCATCCTCGACCAGGCCGGCGCCAAGGGCACCGGCGCGTGGACCGTGCAGACCGCGCTCGATCTGGGCGTTCCCGTCTCGGGCATCGCCGAGGCCACCTTCGCCCGGTCGCTGTCGAGCCACCCGGAGCAGCGCGAGGTCTCGCGTGAGCTCCCCGGCCCTTCGGGCGCCGACGTGCTCTCGGGCGAGGATGCCGATGCGTTCATCGAGCAGGTGCGTCTGGCGCTGTACGCCTCCAAGATCGTCGCCTACAGCCAGGGCTTCGACGAGATCCGTGCCGGCGCCGCACAGTACGACTGGAAGATCGACCTCGGCGCCGTGTCGAAGATCTTCCGCGGCGGCTGCATCATCCGCGCGCAGTTCCTCAACCGCATCGCCGAGGCCTACGACGCACAGCCCGAGCTGCCCGTGCTGCTGACCGCGCCGTACTTCGTCGAGGCCCTCGGCCGCGCCCAGGACTCGTGGCGCACCATCGTCTCGCTCGCCGCCGCCGGCGGTATCCCGGCTCCCGCGTTCAGCTCGTCGCTGGCCTACTACGACGGCCTGCGCGCCGAGCGCCTGCCCGCCGCCCTCGTCCAGGGCCAGCGCGACTTCTTCGGCGCCCACACCTACCGCCGCATCGACAAGGAGGGCACCTTCCACACCCTCTGGTCGGGCGACCGCACCGAGATCGAGGCCGAGGACACCCACTGACCTCGAAGATCACGAAGCGGCGACGGGCACTGCTCGTCGCCGCTTCGGCGTCGTACGCGTTCGGTCTCTGGTGGATGACGCTGCGCCCCTCGATCTATGACGCGGGCACCGCGAGCGTCCTCGACACCGTCGTGAGCACGCTCCGGTCGTGGCAGCAGACGGCGTGGGTCACCCTCGACCTGGTCGAGTTCGTCGCCAACGTCGCCCTGTTCGTGCCCCTGGGCATGCTCGTCATCGCGTGGCGCGGGCGGTGGTGGCACGGCATCCTCATCGCTGTGCTGACGAGCGCGCTGATCGAGACGATTCAGCTGCTGTTCCTGCCGACGCGGGTTGCCGATGTGCGCGATCTGGTCGCCAACACGGCCGGCGCGATGATCGGCGTCGCTCTCGCTCTCGCGGCTTCGCGGCTTCACAGCGACCGCATAAGCGTCGCCATAGAAAGCTCATAGATACGAGAGCACAATGAGTTCCATGACCGCGACCGCCGCCGCCCCCGCCTTCACCCGCCCCGACGGGAGCGCCTTGCGCGTGCTCGTCGTCGACGACGAGCAGATGCTCACCGACCTGCTGTCGATGGCCCTGCGCATGGAGGGCTGGGACGTCAAGACCGCCGGCTCCGGATTCGACGCGCTGCAGTCGGCTCGCGAGTTCGAACCGGATGCCATGGTGCTCGACATCATGATGCCCGACCTCGACGGCATGGCGGTGCTGCAGCGGCTGCGGCACTCCGGCAACGACGTGCCCGTGCTCTTCCTCACCGCCAAAGACGCCGTGGCCGACCGCGTCGCCGGTCTCACCGCGGGCGGCGACGACTACGTCACCAAGCCCTTCAGCCTCGAAGAGGTCGTGGCGCGCCTGCGCGGCCTCATGCGACGCGCCGGCACCGCCCTCACGCGTGACTCGGAGCCGATCCTGCGCGTCGGCGACCTGTCTCTGAACGAGGACAGCCACGAGGTCGTGCGCGCGGGCAAGGAGATCGAGCTGACGGCGACCGAATTCGAGCTGCTGCGCTTCCTCATGCGCAACCAGCGTCGCGTGGTGTCGAAGGCGCAGATCCTCGACCGCGTGTGGAACTACGACTTCGGCGGCCGCTCCAGCGTGGTCGAACTGTACATCTCGTACCTGCGCAAGAAGATCGACGCGGACCACGAGCCGCTCATCCACACCGTCCGCGGCGTCGGCTACATGATCAAAGCTCCTCAGTGAGCATTCCGCCCCGGCCCGCTCCCCCGCTTGCGGACGCGGCCCCGCGCGAGGGCGTGCGCGCGCGGCTGCGACGTCCGTGGACGCTGCAGGCGCGTCTGATGACCGCGGTGATCGGGATGGTCGCGTTCATCCTCGTGATGATCGGCATCTCGACCAGCGCGATCCTCAGTCAGGTGCTGATCTACAACCTCGACGCCTCCGTCACCGACACCGCGTCATCCATTCAGCCCCGTGCCGCCTTCCAATCCAGCGCCGAGAGCGTGCTCGAATCGACGCGCTTCCCCGACGGCACCCTCCTGGTGCTCAACTCGCTGACCTCGGAACGCATCACCGCGGCGGTCGTCGACTCCGACGGGCCCCGTGCCCTCACCGACGACGACCTCAGCCAGATCGCCAAGAGCCTGCAGGCCGCCGACGACTCGGCGCTGACCGTCGACCTGCCCAACCTGGGCGAGTACCTCGTGCGTTCGTACGCCGCTCCCGGCGGCGGTGCCTTCCTCGTGGGCCTGCCCCTGTCGAACGTGACCGGCACAATCGGCGCGATCCTCACCACCGTCGCCCTCGTGACCGCCGGGGGGCTGCTGCTTCTCGCCGTGATCATCGCGATCGTCATCCGCTTGGGCCTTCGCCCCTTGCGCGCCGTCGCCGAAACCGCCACGCGCGTCGCCTCGCTGCGCATGGAGGAGGGCGACGTCTCGATCACCGAGCGCGTCCCGGCCGATCAGGTCGACACGACCACCGAGATCGGGCAGGTCGGTGCGGCGCTGAACACCCTGCTCGACCGCGTCGACGCCTCGCTCACCGCTCGCCAACGCAACGAAGACCTGATGCGCCGATTCGTGGCGGATGCCAGTCACGAACTGCGCACGCCCCTGGCATCCATCCGCGGGTTCAGCGAGTTGTCGCTGCGCGCCATGCGGCAGGCGCAGGACGATGAGAGCCGCCAGCGCGTCGCCCTGGCCGTGGAGACCACTGAGCAGTCGCTCGAACGCATCCAGGCGCAGTCGATCCGCATGACCACGCTGGTCGAAGACCTGCTGCTGCTGGCCCGCCTCGACGAGGGGCAGGAGCTCGTCTACGGCTCCGTCGACCTGACACGCCTCGCGGTGGAAGCCGTCGGCGACGCCCGTCCGGCCGGCCCCGACCACTCGTGGACGATCGATGTGCCCGACCAGCCGGTCGAACTCGCCGGCGACGCCTCGCGCCTGCACCAGGTCGTGGCCAATCTGCTGGCCAACGCCCGGACCCACACTCCCCCGGGAAGCGAGGTCGCCGTGTCGGTCGCGCACGAAGGCGCCGAAGCGGTGCTGCGGGTGCATGACGACGGCCCCGGCATCGATCCGTCGGTCGCGCCGCAGCTGTTCGAGCGTTTCGCTCGGGCCGACCGCTCGCGCGACCGCAAGACCGGCGGTACGGGCCTCGGACTCTCGATCGCGCGCGCCATCGTCGAGGCCCACCGTGGCACGATCACGGTGCGCAGCACCCCCGGCGACACCACGTTCGAGGTGCGGCTGCCGGCGAAGCCGGCCGATCCGGCCTGAAGGCCGGGGCTCGCATTCACGCGGATACCGGAATGGTGAATGCGGAGTCGATTTTCTGCCGGGAATGTCCCTTTCGATAAGCTGAGCGACACCTGGGAACCCAGGTCCTTCTCGCGGCTATCGAGGTGGAGCATTCGGAGGTATGTGTGCTGATTCGTGCACGCGATTGCGGAGCTTTCGCGGTTGCCGTCTTCGCGTTGGTCATCTCGACCGCCGTTCCGGCACACGCTGATGTGATCCCCGCGCCGGAGGAGACCGTCGACGAGGTCGTCGATCAGCCGGTGACTCCGGACCCGCTCCCTTCCTCCGAGCCTTCGGCACCAGAAGAGAGCGTCGAGCCCGCTCCGACGGAGCCGGTGCCGACTGCCGTGCCGATCGTGCCTCCCCCGGCGCCCGTGGGCACCGCGACCTTCGAGCCGACCCGCCCCGTCGGCACCGTCGTCGAATACTTCCGCTCGGGAAACGCGACGACGCCGGGCGGGACGGGCGCTGAGGCGCCCCGCACCACCTCCCCCGCTCCTCGAAGCGTCGAGCCAGAGGAGGAGCGGCCGGACCTCCCCACCACATCGCCCTCCCCCGGTGTCGGCATCACGTCGCCCACCCCCGTCGGCGCCACCGCGTCACCGTCCCCCGTGGTTGCGCGAGAACCGGCCGGGTCGGGCGCGGCGATGCGCCCGACGTCGACGCAGAAAGCTCCCGTCCCCACCGTGGCCAACCTGCTCGTCGGGATGATGGTCCTCGTCGGCGGACTCCTGATCGTGAGGTATCGCGGCCCCGTGTATGCAGCCGCGGTGCGGGCGCCGAAGCGACGGGTTACGAGCGGTCCCGGCGAACGCACCGAACGTCTGCAGGGTCCGTTCCGGGTCGGAGTCGCGGGGGCGGTCGTCGCCCTCGTCGGGGTCACGATGAACGGCTATGCGTGGTGGCAGCTCTGGAGCTCGCTCTCGTCGTGATCGGCAGACGTGGGCACGACGCCCACCGACGGCTACCGGATCAGTACCCCGCGAACGCGTCGGTCGTCAGCGACTTCGCTTTCGACAACGCGGGCGCGAGAGCGGAGATCAGCCGAGGCGGGCCGGAGACGTAGGCCGCGCGCTGCGCGATATCGGGGACCGCGCGCACGAGCCCCTCGGCATCCACCCGATCGGGACCCGCCCACGTCCAGCGCGCCGGCAGGTCGACCGGCTCGTCGCGCGAGTACACGACAACCGGGATGCCGCTGGCGGCGATGTCGTCGCGGAACGCCAGCTCTGCCGCCTCCGCCACCACGTAGACGAGCACCACGTCGCGCTCCTGACCCGTGGCAGCGATGTGGCGCAGCTGGGAGACGAACGGTGTCACACCGACACCGGCGGCCACCAGCAGCACGGGCTCGGTCGGGCGCGACGGGAGCACGAAGTCGCCCCAGACGCCGGTGACGGTGAGGGTCGACCCCGTCTCGACCGCGGCGAGGGCCCGCTTGTACGACGACTGCGACCCGTCCTTGAAGGCGATGCGCACCTCGGGCAGGTCTTCGGGCGCCGAGGCGATCGAGAACTCCCGGCGGGTGCCGCGGGCATCGGGCCGGCGGTGCGGCACGTCGAGTTCGAGGTACTGCCCCGGCGAGAACGAGAAGGGTCGCGCGGCGCGGAACGTCACCTCGCGCACGGTGGGCGTGAGGTCGCGGCGCCGCTCCACGCGCAGCCGCACGGCCGCCCGCAGGCACAGCAGGAACGCCAGCAGGTTGCCGATCAGCAGGGCCCGCTCCTGACCGAGGGTGATCTCACCGACGGGCAACGGCCAGCCGGCCAGGACGCCGACGACGATCGCGACGAGGTATTGCTGCCGGCGGCGCGGAGGGAGCGTGAGCGGTTCCGACAGCATGAAGGCACCGAGGAACAGGAACGGCGACGAGAACGCCACCTGCAGCAGCACGGACGGAACGTCGACGGGGAAGCCCGCGGCCGTGAACTGCACCGTCGTCCGGGTGAAAGCGACGACCATGGCGACGACCCAGAACACTGCGACGATCGGCAGTTTGTCGGTGCGCAGCAGCAGCAGCACGCCGAGCCCCAGCACGGGCGCGGCGAGCCAGGGCGAGCCCACCCACCACGCCGACGAGCCGAGGTCGGGCACCCAGATGCTCACGATCGTCAGCACGCTGGCGCCGGTCGCGGCCGGGTTGAAGACGTGTCGCCCGCGCCAGACCAGCAGGTATTTCGACGCGGATGCCACGACCCCGGCCACCGCGAGACCGGCGAGGCCCACCGGCTCGATGCTGGGACGCAGCACGAACAGCAGGATCAGCGCGGTGATCAGCGAAGACTCCAGGCGCCGTGGCATCCGGAGCACGCTCTGCGCGACCAGGTCCGTCGCGGCGCACGCGAGCGCGAGCACGAGGGCGCTCGCGACGAGTTCGAGGGGCTCGGGTACGACGAGCCCGGCGAACGACAGCACAAGTGCGACGAGCACGAGCAGGCCGAGCGATGACAAGACGAGCCGGTACATCGACACGCGGCCGATCACACCGAGCACACGGGTCGAGCCCGCCGTGAGGGTGGCGCTCATGAGAAGACCTCTCCAGGGAATCCGGGCGACCACTCCACGCGGCCGTCGGTGCGCATGCGCACCCAGTGTGCCTTCCAGGATGCCGCGAGCTCGGGCCCGCCGTCGAAGAACAACGCCGTGGCGAGGGCGTCGGCCCGCATGGCCGTGTCGGCGAGCGCCCACGTGGCGGCGAAGGCGCGAACCGGCGCCCCCGTGCGGGCATCCAGCACGTGGTGCAGACCGTCGCCCCAGGCGCGGCGGTTGATGGCCGACGCACACAGCGCGCCGTCGGTGACCGTGACCACCCCGATCGCGAGCCTGGGGTCGTAGGGGTGCTCGAGCCCCACCCGCAGCGGCGTTCCGCACGCCGCGAGGTCGCCGGAGGCGTCGACGACGACGTCGCCGTCGACGTGCGCGCGCACGACAGCGAGCACGAGGTCGACGAGGCGCCCCTTGCCCAGCGCCCCCACGTCGATAGTCGACGGCGCCGTCACGCTCAGCCGCCCCTCGCGCAGAGACACCGTCTCGCGCCACGACGGCGACCGCTCGGGCTCACCCGACGGGGCGAGCGACAGCCGGGCGTCGTAGCCGAGGCGGGCGAGCGCGTCGCCGACCAGCGGGTTGACGGCCCCAGCCGTCGCCCGGTCGAGCTCGTCGTACAGCGAGAGCATGGCATCCGCATCGACGGGTGCGGGAACGGATGCCGCGCGGCCCTGCGCAAGAGCCGTGACGGGCGAATCATCGCGGAAGCGCGACCAATCGCGGTCGAACTGCTCGACCAGGCCCGACACGGCGCCGCGGGCGAGCGTCGACAGCGGCTCGGCCGTATCAATCGTCCACGACGTGCCGATCGCGGCGAAGTCCCAGGTCGAGCCCGTCGCGGTCGGGGTGGTCACGATCGTCAGGCCTTGGCCTCGGTCTTGATGGTCTCGACGGCGTTGTTGAATCCGCCGCTGGTCAGCGACGAACCCGCCACCTTGCTGACCGAGATCTCGTCGAGCTTCTTGCCCACGACCTCGCCCTGGATACCGCCGATGAACTCGCTCTGATAGCGCTTCGACTCCGCGGCCTGCGGATCGCCGGTCACCTCGACCGCCGTGATCGTGTCGTCGGCAATCGTCAGGGTCACGTCGACCGTCTCGACGCTCTCGGGGGTGGCGTACTGGCCGGTCGCCTCGTACGTGCCGTCGGCGTAAGTGCCGGACGAGGTCGCGCTGCCGGCGGCGGCGCTCGCGCCGGCGGTGGCGCCGGCGCTCGGCGCCGACGTGGCGGCGGGGGCGGAGGCCGATTCGGCGGGGGCGGCGGCATCGCTGTCGGTGCCGCCTGCGCAGCCCGCGAGGGTCACGATGCCGGCGACGCCCAGCAGAGCGGTGCCGATGCGGACGGGACGGGGTACGGCTGTGGTGCGGATCATGAGGGTCCTCCTTCGGTCGTGCCTCGCGGCGGGGTGCTGCTCACGGTAGGGACACGACCTTGACGACGCTCCGGTTCATACCTTTGTGCGGGCTGTGAGACGGCTGTCTCGCGGCAAGTGGCGGCATGTTCCGCCGAGGCGGAACGTCCCGGGGTACCGCGCACACGCTCCGCGATCCGCCCAACCTCCCGCCGGCATCCGCCCCCTCGCACGGACTTTGTGCGGATCGCTGAGGATACGCGGGGCGCCGGGAGACGCATTCGGCCACCTCCCGCGCGAGGAGGTGGCCGAAAGAGGGTGTGCGGCGCTTACGCGTCGCCGCCGAACATGCTCGTGACCGAGCCGTCTTCGAAGACCTCGTGGATGGCGCGGGCCAGCAGCGGGGCGATCGGCAACACGGTGAGGCGCTCGAAGTGACGCTCAGGGGCCAGCGGAACGGTGTCGGTAATCACGACCTCGTCGATCGCGGCATCCTGGAGCCGTTCGGTGGCCGGGTCGCTGAAGATCGCGTGGGTCGCCGCGACGATGACCTTGCGGGCGCCGTTGGCCTTGAGCGCCTGCGCCGCCTTCTGGATCGTCCCGCCCGTGTCGATCATGTCGTCGACGAGCAGGCAGGTGCGGCCTGTCACGTCACCGACGATCTCGTGCACCGAGACCTGGTTGGCGACCTTCGGGTCGCGACGCTTGTGGATGATCGCCAGCGGCGCGCCCAGGCTGTCGGACCACGTGTCGGCCACGCGCACGCGGCCCATGTCGGGCGAGACGACCGTGAGCGTCTCGCGATCTTCGCCGGTGAGCTTCTGCTCGAAGTGCTCGAGCAGCACGGGCTTGGCGAAGAGGTGGTCGACGGGGCCGTCGAAGAAGCCCTGGATCTGGGCGGCGTGCAGGTCGACGCTCATGATGCGGTCGGCGCCGGCGGTCTTGAGCAGGTCGGCGACGAGGCGGGCGCTGATCGGCTCGCGGCCGCGGCCCTTCTTGTCTTGACGCGAGTACGGGTAATACGGCGCGACCACGGTGATGCGCTTGGCCGACGCGCGCTTGAGCGCATCGAGCATGATGAGCAGCTCCATGAGCCACTCGTTGACCGGCGGACCGAACGACTGCACGACGAACACGTCGCATCCGCGGATCGACACCTCGAAACGGGTGTAGATCTCACCCGAGGCGAACGTGCGGTGCTCGGTCGGGGCGAGCTCGGTGCCCAGGTGCTGAGCCACCTGCGCGGCCAGTTCGGGGTGAGAGCGCCCGGAGGCGACGACGAGACGCTTCTTGGTCTTCGCGACGAGCCCGGGGGCGATGCCGTTGTCGCGGTCGAGGTCTACACGGTTCTTCTTACGAGCCATCGGCCGCTTCCTGTTCAGCCCGAGCCCGCGCGGCCACGTCAGCCGCCGCGGTGCCCGGTCGGTTCTTCTCGACCCACCCCTCGATGTTCCGCTGGGGTGCCACGCTCAGTGCCAGTGCACCGGCCGGGACGTCCTTGCGGATGACCGCGCCGGCACCCGTCTTGGCGCCGTCACCAATCGTAACCGGCGCCACGAAGACGTTGTGCGACCCGCTGTGCACCTCGTCGCCGATGACCGTGCGGTGCTTGGTGAGATCGTCGTAGTTCGCGGTGATCGCGCCGGCGCCGAGGTTGACCCCGCGGCCGATGTCGGTGTCTCCGATGTAGGAGAGATGGGGCACCTTGCTCCCCTCGCCGATGGAGGAGTTCTTCACCTCGACGAAGGTGCCGACCTTGCCCTTCACGCCCACGCGGGCGTTGGCGCGGAGGTAGGCGAAAGGCCCGACGGTCGCGCCCGCATCGACGACGGCGAGCGTCGCGTCGGAGCGGGTGATCGTCGCATCCTCTCCTACCTCGCAGTCGACGAGGCTGGTGTCGGGGCCGATCGTCGCGCCCGAGGCGATGACGGTGGCGCCGCGCACGTGCGTGTTGGGCAGGATCGTCACGTCGGGGGCGAGGGTCGCCGTCACGTCGATCCACGTCGTGGCGGGGTCGACGACCGTGACGCCCTCGAGCTGCCAGCGCCGCACGGTGCGGGCGTTGAGCGTGCGCCCCGCCTCCGACAGCTGCACCCGGTCGTTCACGCCGAGGGCGGCCGAGGCGTCGGGGGTGACGGATGCCGCGACCCCGAGCTGCGCATCGCGCAGGAGGCCGATGACGTCGGTGAGGTACTTCTCGCCCTGCGCGTTGTCGGTGCCGACGAGCGCGAGCTGGGTGCGCAGGGGGGCGGCCTGGAAGACGTACACGCCCACGTTGATCTCGGTGACGGCCGCCTCGTCGTCGGTGGCATCCTTCTGCTCGACGATGCGGCGCACGCCGTCGACCTCGTCGCGCAGGATGCGGCCGTAGCCGAACGGCTGGTCGACGCGGGCGCTCAGCAGCGTCACGGCGGTGCCGCCCGTGCGGTGGGTCGCGAGCAGCTCGGTGAGGGTGCCGGTCTCGAGCAGGGGCACGTCGGCGCTCAGGACGAGCACGTCGCCCTCGAAGCCCTCGAGCGCGCCCATCGCGGCCTCCACCGCGCGTCCGGTGCCGGGCACCTCGTCTTGATCGACGACGATGACTCCGGGCGCCAGCTCCGCGACGGTCTCGGCGACGAGCTCGCGCTCATGCCGGACGACGACGACGATGCGCGCCGGATCGAGGGATGCCGCGGTGTCGAGCACGTGGCCCACGAGCGGACGACCGCCGACCGGATGCAGCACCTTGGGAGTACGAGAGCGCATGCGCGTTCCCTGGCCCGCAGCGAGGACGACGACGGCCAACTCGGTGGGTGATGTCATGCTCCGCCGCCAGGATTCGAACCTAGACCTAACAGCTCCAAAGGCTGTCGTGCTGCCGTTACACCACGGCGGACCGTGCCCGCGGGCACCGGTCAAGTCTGCCAGACGGCGCGGCCCCGCACCCGCGCCTTCACACACGGACCGCCATAATGAGACCGTGAGCCGGGACAGCGACGAGGTCGACCGCATCGTCGACGCCTGGATCCGGCAGCGTCCCGACCTGGATTTTTCGCCCCTCGAGGTGCTGTCCCGGGTGGCGCGACTGTCGCGTCATCTCGACATCGCACGCAAAGAGGCGTTCCGCCGCAGCGACATCGAGTCATGGGAATGGGACGTGCTCTCGGCGCTCCGTCGTGCCGGCGAGCCCTATCAGCTCAGTCCGAAGCAGCTGCTGCAGCAGACCCTCGTCTCCAGCGGCACCATGACCAACCGCATCGACCGTCTCGTCGCCCGCCGCTTCGTGCGGCGAGAAGCCGATCCCGGAGACGGACGGAGCATCCTCGTGACCCTGACCGATGACGGCCGCGTGCGCGTGGATGCCGCCATCACCCGCCTCGTCGATGCCGAAGCGCTCCTGCTCGAGGGCCTCTCGCGCGGCGACCGGGAGCGCCTGGCGACGTTGCTGCGCAAGCTCAGCCTCGGGTTTGACGCATGAGCGGCCCCGTGACGTCGCCGTCGCGCTGGCGGGGCGTGCGCACCTGGTTCGATGTGCGCTTCCGCTCCCCCGCCGCGATCTACGGCCTGATCGTCTTCGCCGCGTTCGTGACCATCGCCGACGACCACGCCGAGACGGTGGGCGAGGTGCTGCTCAGCGCGTCGAGCTCGCTCGTGGTGTTCTTCATCGCCCACGTCTTCGCGTATACCCTCACCCAGCACGCGGAGCACGGTCTGCGCCACGCCACCGCCGACGGCATCCGTCATGGCGTGGGCATGCTGTACGCCTCGGTGCCGTTGGTGCTGGCGCTGGTGTTCGCCGATGCGGCGGGGATGTCGGTCGACGACGCGTCCGAGCTGTGCGGGTGGGCGACCTTCGTGGTGCTGGGGATCCTCGGCTATTTCGCGTACGCGCGGCGCAGGGCGCACCTGGTGATGCGCCTGCTCGGCGCGTTCGCGACCGCATGCCTGGGCCTGTTCATCGTCGTGCTCGAGTACGCGGTGCACTGAGGCCGCGGGCCGCCGCCCCTTCGTGCCGGAAGGGCATTCCGGGAACGCAAATCGGATGCCGCGGCGCCGGTCCTGCGCACCCGGAATCCCCTCCGCTCGCGGCGCTCACGTTCCCGGCGGTGTGGGGCTCAGCCGATCGCCTCGGTCAACTCGAACCACTGCGTCTCGAGCTCGTCGCGCTCGGATTCCAGCTCCGAGATGCGCTGCATCTCCTTGCCGAGGCCGACGTAGTCCGCCTGGTCGTGACCGGCGAGGGCCGCCTTGGCCCTGTCGATCTGCTGCTGCAGCTTCTCGATGCGTCGCTCGGTGGCGGAGGCCTCCTTCTGCGCCGCGCGCAATTCCGCGCCCTGCAGACCCGGCGTTGCTGCCGCCGCGCCCGACGGTGCGGGCCGCGAGGGCTCGGCATCCTGGATCGCCCGCAGGCGCAGGTACTCGTCGACGCCGCCGGGGAGGTGGCGGAGCTTGGTGTCGAGGATCGCGTACTGCTGATCGGTGACGCGTTCGAGGAAGTAGCGGTCGTGCGACACGACGATGAGGGTGCCCGACCACGAGTCGAGCAGGTCTTCCATCGCGGCGAGCATGTCGGTGTCGAGGTCGTTGGTGGGCTCGTCGAGGATGAGCACGTTCGGCTGGTCGAGGATCACCAGAAGCAGCTGCAGGCGCCGCTTCTGTCCGCCCGAGAGGTCTTTCACCGGTGTCGAGAGCTGGGCGCTGGAGAACCCGAGTCGCTCCAGCAGCTGCCCAGGGGTCAGCTCCTGCGCCTTGGATCCGGTCCCGAAGGCGTAGGTGGTGCGCAGGTTCGAGATCACCACGCGCACCGGGTCGTTCAGGTGCTGGTCGAGTTCGTCCAAGCGCTGGGTCAGCGTCGCGACCTTGACGGTCTTGCCGCGCTTCACCCGCCCGGTGGTCGGCTCGAGCGAGCCGGTCACCAAGTTCAGCAGCGTCGACTTCCCGGCGCCGTTCACCCCCAGGATGCCGGTGCGCTCCCCCGGCGCGATGCGCCACTCGACGTCTTTCAGCACGACGTGGTCGCCGTACGAGACGCCCGCGTCGAGCAGGTCGACGACGTCTTTGCCGAGGCGCGCGACGGCGAGCGACTGCAGGGCGACCTTGTCGCGAATCTCGGGCACGTCGGCGATGAGCTCGTTCGCCGCGTCGATGCGGAACTTCGGCTTCGACGTGCGGGCGGGCGCCCCACGGCGCAGCCACGCGAGTTCTTTGCGGGCGAGGTTCTGACGGCGTTGTTCGATGGATGCCGCCTGGCGGTCGCGCTCGACCCGCTGCAGGATGTACGCGGCGTACCCGCCCTCGAAGGGCTCGACGATGCGGTCGTGCACTTCCCACGTCGTGTTGCAGATCTCGTCGAGGAACCACCGGTCGTGCGTGACGACGAGAAGGCCGCCGGCGCTCGGGGCCCAGCGCTTCTTGAGGTGTCCGGCGAGCCACGTGATCGCCTCGACGTCGAGGTGGTTGGTGGGCTCGTCGAGGAACATGACGTCCCAGTCGCCCGAGAGCAGCTTCGCCAGCGCGACGCGGCGGCGCTGCCCGCCCGAGAGGTCGCCGAGGCGCGCGTCCCAGGCCAGGTCGCCGAGGAGACCTGCGATGACGTCGCGCGTGCGCGCGTCGCCCGCCCACTCGTGCTCGGGCCGGTCGCCCACCACCGCGTGGCCGATCGTGTCGTCGTCGTCGAGGGTGTCCTGCTGGTCGAGCACGCCCACGGTCACCCCGCCGCGTACCGTGACGCGCCCGCCGTCGGGTTCGCGGATGCCGGCGAGCATGCCGAGCAGGCTCGACTTGCCGTCGCCGTTGCGGCCGACGATGCCGATCCGATCGCCCTCGTTCACGCCCAGCGAGACGGAGTCGAAGACGACCTTGGTCGGGTATTCCAGGTGCAGGGCTTCGCCCCCGAGCAGATGTGCCATATCCGTCCCAGGCTACGCGGTGCCCGGACGCCCGGCATCCGCCGGTTCGAGCGACAAGACCCGCCGCGGCCGCGAGACGGCATCCGGCTGACGTCTCTGCTGCAGCCGCGTGCAGTCTCGCGGATGCCCGACCCGGGCGCCGCACCCGCGAAATGCAGCGGGGCCGCCCGGCGAACCGGACGACCCACCCGACCGAAACCACAGCGGGGCCGCCCGGCGAACCGGACGACCCACCCGACCGAAACCACAGCGGGGCCGCCCGGCGAACCGGACGACCCCGCGAGAAACGAACGGCTCAGAAGCCGTTGGCGGCGAGCCACTCCTTGGCGATGTCGGCCGACGACTCCTGGTCGACGGTCGACTTGACGTTGAGCTCGACCAGGCCCTCGGGCGTGAGCGCCGCGCTGACCTTGTTCAGCACGTCGGACACCTCGGAAGCGATGTTCGAGTTGACGACGGGCACGACGTTCGACGCGAGGAAGAGACCCTCGGGGTCGGTCAGCGTCACCAGGTCATCGGTCTGGATGCGCGGGTCGGCCGTGTAGACGTTCGCGACCTGGATCGTGCCGGCGACGAGGTCGTCGACCGTCGTCTCACCGGTGGGCGAGAACTGGACCGTCACGCCGTAGGTGGACTGCAGTCCGGTGGGGCCGTAGGGGCGCTCGGCCAGCTCGGCGTTGCCGCCGAGGGTCAGGCCCGAGGTGACCTTGGCGAGGTCGGCGATGCTGGTCAGGCCGTTCGCCTGGGCGAACGCCGAGGTCACGGTGTAGGAGTCCTGGTCGGTGGCCTCGGACTGGTCGAGCACCTCGAGACCCTCCGGCAGCGCCGCGGGCAGAGCGCCGTAGACCTCTTCGGAGGTGCGAGCCGTCGTCTCGGCGTCGAAGAACTGCAGCAGGTTGCCCGTGTACTCCGGGAACACCGATACGGTTCCGTCTTCGAGCAGCGGGATGTAGGCGTCGCGCTGACCGATCTGGAACTGGCGCTCGACGTTCAGGCCGGCGCCCTCGAGCGCCTGCGCGTAGATCTCGGCGATGATCTCGTTCGAGTAGTACGCCTGCGAGCCGACGACGATGGTGTCGGACGAAGCCGAGGCGTCTCCGCCGCCGTTGCTGAGGGGGTCGCTCGATCCGCCGGCGCAACCGGCGAGGGTGATCGAGGCGACAGCGAGGCCGGCGAGAACGCCGAGGCCCTTCCGGGTTCGTGCTGTGAACATGGGTGCTCTCTTTCTGGTGAACAGGGTTCGGGTGGGTCAGGGAGTCGCCGGCGGCGCCGTCGGGGCGCCCACGGCGATGGTCTCGGCGCGACGCTGCCGGGCGGAGCGGCGCTGGGGCTGGGAAACGCCGGCGGCGCGGATGCCACGGGGCACGACGAGATGCTGCAGCAGGGCGAACAGCCCGTCGGTGATCAGCGCGAGCAGGGCGACCAGGATCGCGCCGCCGATCAGGATGTCGAAGCGGCGGAGCGGGATCGCGGCGATGATGTACTGCCCCAGTCCGCCGAGTCCGATGTAGGCGGCGATCGTGACGGTCGCCAGCACCTGCAGCGTGGCCGCGCGGATGCCGCCGACGAGAAGGGGGAGCCCGAGGGGCACTTCGATGCGCCAGAGGATCTGCGTCTCGGTCATGCCCATCGAGCGGCCCGCGTCGATGACACGCCGGTCGATCGCCTCGAAGCCGGTGTATGCACCGGCCAACAGCGAGGGAATGGCGAGGATGACGAACGAGATGACCGCCGCCTCGGGTTTGTGCAGCACACCCAGCAGCAGCGTCAGCAGGATGAGCAGGCCGAAGGACGGGATCGCGCGCGCCGCGCCCGAGATCGCGACCGCGGTCTCGCGGCCCTTGCCGGTGTGACCGATGTACCAGCCGAGCGGGATGGCGATGGCTCCCGCGATCAGGATCGAGATGAGCGTGTAGAGCAGCTGCACGCCGATCGCGACGGGGATCGAGTCGAACTGCCCCGGATCTCCCGAGAAGATCCAGGCGATCGCTTCGCCGACGAGGTTCATGCCTTCACCAACGTCCGGTTGCCCTGGCGCGACACGGTCTTCGCGCCGCGCGTCCAGGGCATGAGCAGGCGCCCCGCGATCACGAGCAGCAGGTCGATGACGAGCGCGAGCACGACGACCGCGACGACGCCGGCGAACACCTCGGGGATGATGCGCCGCTGAAGTCCGTTCGTGAACAGGTAGCCGAGGTTCTGGATGCCGACCAGGATGCCGACCGTGGCCAGGGCGATGGTGCTCGCCGAGGTGACCCGCAGACCCGCCAGCACGACGGGACCGGCGAGCGGGAACTCCACCGCCCAGAACCGTCGGAACGAGCCGTAGCCGATCGCCGTGGATGCCTGGCGCACCCCGGCATCCACGGAGTCCAGACCGTCCGCGACCGCGCGCACGAGGATGGCGACGGCGTAGATGGCGAGGGCCACGATCAGATTCGTCTCGCTGACGATGCTGTACCAGCCGGTGACGACCGGCACGAGGATCAGCAGAGCGAGCGAGGGGATCGTGTAGAGCAGGCCCGTGATGGTGATGACGCTGCTGCGCACGAGCCGGTAGCGCCACGCCACCCACCCGAGCGGGATGCTGACGATGAAGCCCGCGATCAGGGCGATGAGACTCTGGCGCAGATGCACCAGCGTCAGATCCCCGATGAGCTCGAGGTTGTTCCCTACCCAGTTCACGGGCGGGTGTCCTCCACCAGGGCGCCCTGCGTGCGACCCTCGGCATCCACCACGACCGTGCCGTTCGCGGTCTGCTTGAGGTGCAGCGCGCGCTTGCCCTTCACGGCCCCGATGAAGCTCGCCACGAAGTCGGATGCCGGGTTCTCGACGATCTCGCTCGGGGTGCCGACCTGCGCGATCTTTGCGCCCTTCTCGAGGATGACGACCTGATCGCCCAGCAGGAACGCCTCGTCGATGTCGTGGGTGACGAAGACGATGGTCTTGCCGATGTCGTTCTGCAAGCGGATCAGCTCCTGCTGCAGCTCGTCGCGCACGATGGGGTCGACGGCGCCGAACGGCTCGTCCATCAGCAGGATGTTGGGGTCGGCCGCGAGGCCGCGGGCGACGCCGACGCGCTGCTGCTGACCGCCCGAGAGCTGACTCGGGTAACGGTCGGCCATGGCGACGTCGAGTCCGACGGTCTTCATCAATTCGAGGGCGCGGGCGCGGGCCGTCTTGCGGTTCTGGCCCTGCAGCACCGGCACCGTCGCGATGTTGTCGGCGACCGTGAAGTGCGGCAGCAGGCCGGAGTTCTGCATGACGTAACCGATGCTGCGGCGCAGCTGCACGGCGGGCCTGGCCCCGATGTCGTCGCCGTCGATCGCGATCGTGCCCGACGAGGGCTCGACCATGCGGTTGATCATGCGCAGCAGGGTCGTCTTGCCGCAGCCGGACGAACCGACGAACACCGTGGTCTTGCGCGACGGGATGACGAGGTGGAAGTCATCGACGGCGCGGGTGCCGTCGGGGAAGACCTTGGAGACGGCCGAGAACTCGATCATGGGGTGAACCGACCTCAGTCGGAGACCACGATCCTGCGGTCGAAAGCGACGTAGCCGGCGAAGTCCTTGCCCACACGCTCGACCGCGCCCGGACGCAGGTCGGGGTACGACCAGGCGCCGTCGGTCAGCTCCGCGCCGTCGAGCGAGATGTTCCAGTACTGCGCGGCACCCTTCCACGGGCACGTGTACGGCGTCGGGCTCTGCTGCAGGGCCCCCTCGCGCACGGCCTGCGGCGGGAAGTACCAGTTGCCCTCGATCGAGGCCAGGTCGTCGCGGTCGGCTTCGGCGATCACGACGCCGTCGAGCGTTGCCTTCATGGGATTCCCCCTCCGTGGCCCCCGCGGGCACGGCACCCGTCGGCGGCGGACCACTCTCGGTCGAGGCTAGCGAGGCACCCATCGCGCAATCCGAACATTGCCCCGTATGTCGACCTGGGCTATGGTGCCGCGGCGCGAGGGCCCCGGCCCTCACCCGAGCGACCTCCGCGGGGCGATCGACCCCGCGTGCGCCGTCTCGCACCGCGCGCGCCGTCGCTGCGCCCGTCGAGCGGCGCGTCCACGGCATCCCGCCTACCGGCCCGTCGGGGAGGACGGAACCGGCCGCCGGAGTCAGACCACGCGGGCTCCCGGCACCGGCCCATGCACGTGCAGCGCCACCAGACCCGCCGCACTCAGGGTCACCTGCAGATCGATGGCGGAGGCCTCGTCGGCAGCGAGGAAGGCCAGCGTGGGACCGGAACCCGAGACCAGCCCCGCGAGCGCGCCCGAACTCTCACCGCGTTCCAGCACGGCCGCCAGGTCGGGACGCAGGTGCAGAGCGGGCGCCTGCAGATCGTTGCGCAGTGTCGCAGCCAACATCTTCGCGTCGCCCTGGCGCAGGGCGTGCAGCACGTCGGGGTCGACCGCCGGCACGCGCGGTGCCGGGCCGATGTCGACGGCGTGGCGCTCCCGGTGCGCGTCGAGCTCGCCGTACACGACCGGCGTCGACATGCCGACCTCGTTCGGCACGAGCACCCAGTCGAACCGCCCGCGGGCGAGGGCCGGGCTGAGCTCGTCGCCTCGCCCCGTTCCCACCGCGGTCCCCCCCATCAGGGCGAAAGGCACGTCGGCCCCGAGGCGAGCGGCCAGACGGGCGAGTTCGCTCGTGGGCATCCCGAGCCCCCACAGCGCGTCGCAGGCGACGAGGGCGGCGGCCGCGTCGGCCGATCCCCCACCCATACCGCCGGCCACCGGAACGGACTTGCGAACCGAGAGGTGCGCGCCGCCGTCGATGCCGGCGGTCTGCGCCAGCAGCCTCGCCGCGCGGATCGCGAGGTTTCTGTCGTCGGTGGGCACGCCCTCGACGTCGACGGGCCCGCGCGCCGACACCGCGAGCGAGAAATCGTCGGCGGGCGTCGCCGTCATCTCTTCGTACAGCGACACCGCCTGAAACGCGGTGGCGAGCTCGTGGTAGCCGTCGTCTTGCACGTCTCCGACCTCGAGGAAGACGTTGATCTTGCCCGGCGCGCGGACACGCACGGATGCCGGGGTGTGCGGCGTCATCTGCTGGCCCCTCTCTCCGCGCGCCCGGCGGGAGCGGCGTGTGCGAGACTGATGCTTCGGTCCGCGTCCTCCCGATGCTCGCCTGGCGGTACGGGCAGGTCCGGGCCGGAGCGAGCGATCTGAGTCACTCTTCGACAGTAGCGCTCCGCTCCCCGACGTTCGCCGCCGTCGCCGAAACGTCTTCGAAACCCCGCAACCGTACGGTGACGGGATCCCGTCCCCCACCCCCGAGGAGGCAGCATGCGCCCGATGGTCCCCCTGTCGATCGACGCCGACCCCTGGCGCGCCCTGCTGTCACGCCCCGACATCCGGATGCACGACGGCATCCTGCACATCGTCGACGACACCGCGACGCCCGCCCTGGCCGAGCGCGACGACCTGCTCACGGCCGCCGCAGCCATCGAAGCCGCGGGCGTGCGCGTGCTGCTGGTGCGCGACGCGAACCGTCGCCCGAAGCTCGTCGTCGACACCGCCGACGCCGAGGCCGCCATCACCGCGCTGCACGACCCCGAGCTCGGTCCGGTGTATCTCAAGGCCCGCGGCGAAGACCCGGTGCCCGCGCACAGCGTGCGCCCCTCGGCCGGCTCGGTGCAGGCCTTCGCGGTGTTCCGCCCGCGCACCTCGACAGAGGGCTCCTACCGCTACGGCTCATCGCTCGCTCCCCGCCTCGAACTGTGGCGTTTCGGCGAGAAGACGATCGAGGCCCCGCGCCCCAGCGCCCTCAGCCGCCGGCGCTTCGCCGCAGCCGACCTCGATCTCGTCGAAGTGGAACGCTACGGACGCCGCTGGACGACCATCTCGGGCATGTTCGACCCGCACCCGAACGAATTCACCGCCGACGTCGACATGGTGTTCTCGTGGGTGGACGGTTCGTCCAGCGAATTCCAGCGCCAGCGCGCCGCCCGCATGAAGGGGTACGTCGTCGGCGACGGCGACGACAACGCCGCCCGCTATCGCCAGGTCGACGAGCTGCGCTACGCGCTGCGGAGCGTCCACATGTACGCCCCCTGGGTGCGCCGCATCTTCATCGCGACCGACTCCCCCACGCCCGAGTGGCTCGCCGACCACCCCAAGGTCACCATCGTGCGCAGCGAGGAGTTCTTCGCCGACCCGTCGGTGCTGCCCACGCACAACTCCCACGCCGTCGAAGCGCAGCTGCATCGCATCCCGGGTCTCGCCGAGCACTTCCTCTACAGCAACGACGACATGTTCTTCGGTCGGCCCGTGACCCCCGAGCTGTTCTTCAGCGGCGGCGGCGTCAGCCGCTTCGTCGAGAGCGGCGTGCGCATCGGCAGTGGCCCGGCGCACATCGATCGCTCCGGTCACGACAACGGCCTGCGCGTCAACCGCGCCCTGCTCAAGGAGCGATTCGGGCGCGTGATCACCCTCGACCTCGAGCACTGCGCGACGCCGCTGCGCCGCTCGGTGGCGTTCGAGCTCGAGAAGGAGTTCGCCGACGACTACGCCCGAACCGCCGCGAGCCGCTTCCGCTCGGCCACCGACATCTCGGTCACCAACAGCCTGTACCACTACTACGCACTGGCGACCGGACGCGCGATCGTGACCACCGAGCCGCGCACCCGCTACGTGCAGACCACGCAGCTCGACTCGCTGCGCACCATGGAGCGCCTCGTCTCACGACGTGACACCGACATGTTCTGCCTGAACGACGGCAGCGTTCCCGAGATCCCCGAAGAGGTCCGGGTTCCGGCGCTCCGCGCGTGTCTGGAACGGTACTTCCCGGTCGCGGCACCGTGGGAGAAGCCGGCGCTCAGCGCAGGATCGGCAACGGCGTCGTCGGCGGCGACACCCGTCCGCTGAGATCGCGCGAGGTCGGCACGACCAACCCGGCCTCCCGCAGGCGTCGCTGCGACTCAGCGGCATCCACGTATTGAAGGGCCTCGGCGGAACCGAGGGGCACGACCGAGTGCACGACCGTCTCGTCGTACACGTGCACGATGTTGAAGCCCTGCGCCGCGTCCTGCGGGCGCGTGCCGCCCACCGGGACCATCAGATCCTGCGTGTAGCAGGTCGCGGACGCCACCGAGACGGGGATGCCGGCGAAGGTGGCGAACGTCGAATAGTGCAGGTGGCCGGCGAGGATCGCCCGCACATCGGTGCCGCGGAGCACGGCGGCGAGGCTCCGCTGGTCGCGGAGCTCGACGGAGGCGGCCAGGTCGAGCACGCTCGGCACCGGCGGGTGGTGCATCGCGAGGATCGTGCCCAGCGGCGCGGGAGTGGCGAGCACGTCGGCCAGCCACGCCAGCTGCGCGGCGGTGACCTCACCGTGGTGCGCGCCCGGCACAGACGTGTCGAGGGTGACGATGCGCAGGCCGTCGAACTCGTCGACCCGGTCGACCGGCGCCGTGGGGTCGGCGTCGTCGCCGGGCAGCAGGCTGGCGCGGAAGGCCGTGCGGTCGTCGTGGTTGCCCATCACCCACACCACGCGCGTGGCGAGGCGTTCGGCGAGCGGCTCCACGAGGGCGCGCACGCGCTCGTAGGCGTCGGCCTCTCCGAAGTCGGCCAGGTCGCCGGTGAAGATCAAGGCGTTGGGGCGGATGCCGGACCCCTCGATCGCCGCGACCGCACGGGCGAGGTACGCCTCGGAATCGACGTCGTCGTAGAGGGGCGTGCCGCCGGCGCGCAGGTGCGTGTCGCTCAGGTGCAGCAGCACGCGTTCGGCACGGGGGTATTCGGAGTAGCGCATCTCGAGTTCCTTTCGGGCCGTCGGGCGCGGCCTCGTCACCGGCGTGATGCTCCCGGTGCCTCGAAATGTTACAGACATGTTTCGCGAACGCGCGATGAACACGTCGAGAATTCACCCTGACGCGTCACGCTCGGTAATGCGGGGCTCCGTCCCCGCGTCGCCCTCACCACCGGCGCGGCGCGGCGACGGGGCCGCCGGCGAGCACAACGGCAGGAATCTTCCCCGACACGCCGCCTCCGCACCCCGCCGAACGGCGCGCCGCACGGAAACACCGCAGTTGTGCACCGGCCCGCGGGACCACCCGCGAGCACAACGGCAGGAATCTTCCCCGACACGCCGCCTCCGCACCCCGCCGAACGGCGCGCCGCACGGAAACACCGCAGTTGTGCACCGGCCCGCGGCGCCCACCGCCCCGAGACCACTGGCGAGCACAACGGCAGCAATCTTCCCCGACACGCCGGCTCCGCACCCCGCCGAACGGCGCGCCGCGCAAAAACACCGCCGTTGTGCACCGGGGCCGCACACCGCACACCGCCCCGAGACCACCCGCGAGCACAACGGCAGGAATTTCCCCGACATACCGCCTCCACGCCCCGCCGAACGGCGCGCCGCACGAAAACACCGCCGTTGTGCACCGGCCCGCGTCACGGCAGCGCCCGCCGGCGGGCAGGCGGCCGCGTCAGACGGCGGCGATGCGGGCGTAATCGTCGACGGTGAGCTGCTCGCCGCGCAGCGTCGGGTCGACACCGGCGCTCTCGAGCACCGCCGACGCCGCGGCCGCCGAGCCGCCGAGCACCCCCGACAGCGCCTGCCGCAACATCTTGCGGCGCTGCTGGAACGCGGCATCCACGATCTCGAAAGTCCGGAGCCGGTGCTCTTCGGTGCCGCGAGGCTCGGCATCCCGGTCGAAACCGACGAGCACGCTGTCGACATTGGGGACCGGCCAGAACACCTGCCGTGACACCGTTCCCGCCAGCCGCCATGAGCCGTACCACGCGGCCTTCACGCTCGGGGCGCCGTAGATTTTCGACCCGGGAGGGGCGGCGAGTCGCTCCCCCACCTCGGCCTGCACCATCACGACCCCGCGCTGCAGGTACGGAAAGGTCTCGAGGAAGTGCAGCAGCACCGGCACCGAGACGTTGTACGGCAGGTTCGCGACCAGCACGGCCGGCTCGCCCGGCAGCTCGTCGACGCGCAACGCGTCGGCATCAATGACGGTGAGGCGATCGGCGGGCACGTCGTGCGCCGCGGCGGTCGTCGGCAGACGCTCGGCCAGACGGTGGTCGATCTCGACCGCCACCACCGAGGCTCCCGTCTCGAGGATCGCCAGCGTGAGCGAGCCCAGCCCGGGACCGATCTCGACGACCCGATCGGATGCCGTGACACGCGCAGCCTGGACGATCTTGCGCACCGTGTTGGCGTCGACGACGAAATTCTGCCCGAGCTTCTTCGTCGGGGTGACGTCGAGGTCGGCGGCGAGCCGGCGGATCTCGGTGGCGCCGAGCAGCGAAACGGGCATTGTTCCACTGTAGTCAGGGCGCCGCCGTAACCCCTCCCCGCGGCGCGGGAGTAGCGTAGGCGGGTGAATCACACGCAGTCCATCCCATCCAACGCCTTCACGCTCCGCAGCCCATATGGCCGCCGGGCCATCGGGCTGTCCGTCGCCGCCGCCGTGGGCGGGTTCCTCTTCGGATTCGACTCCTCCGTCATCAACGGCGCCGTCGATGCCGTCGAGAGCAACTTCGAGCTGACGCAGGTGCTCACCGGCTTCGTCGTCGCCGTGGCTCTGCTCGGTTGCGCGGTCGGCGCGGTCGTCGCCGGCGCGCTGTCGGACCGCTGGGGTCGTCTGAAGGTCATGCTGCTGGGCGCCGTGCTGTTCTGCGTGTCATCCATCGGCGCCGCGCTCACCTTCAGCGTCCCGGATCTCATCCTGTGGCGCGTGATGAGTGGCCTCGGTATCGGCATCGCCTCGGTCGTCGCCCCGGCCTACATCGCCGAGGTCGCACCGCGCCAGATCCGCGGTTCGCTCGCCTCGCTGCAGCAGCTCGCGATCACTCTCGGTATCTTCGGCGCGCTGCTGTCCGACGCGGTGCTGGCGAACAGCGCCGGCGGCGCCGCGAACGAGCTGTGGCTCGGCATGGAGGCCTGGCGCTGGATGTTCCTCGTCGGTGTCGTTCCGGCGGCGGTCTACGGCATCCTGTCGTTCACCGTGCCCGAATCGCCGCGTTTCCTGCTGGCCAGGGGCAAGGTCGACGAAGCCCGTGCGATCTTCGCCCGGCTGGTGCCCCCGGCCGATCTCGAGAAGACGATGAAAGACCTCACGCAGGCGATCGAGACCGACCGGAAGAACGCGAACGTCTCGTTGCGCGGACCCGTGCTCGGCCTTCAGCGCATCGTCTGGATCGGCATCATCCTGTCGGCGTTCCAGCAGTTCGTCGGCATCAACGTGATCTTCTACTACTCGACGACCCTGTGGAAGGCGGTCGGCTTCCAGGAGAGCGATTCGCTGCTCATCTCGGTGATCACGTCGGTCACGAACGTCCTGGTGACGCTCGTGGCGATCTTCCTCGTCGACCGCGTGGGTCGCAAGCCCATCCTGCTGACCGGTTCGGTGCTGATGACGGTGTCTCTGGCGGCGATGGCTCTGTCGTTCACCTTCGCGCAGGGAAGCGGCGACGACGTCTCGCTTCCCGCCCCGTGGGGCACGGTCGCGCTGGTCGCGGCGAACCTGTTCGTCGTCGGCTTCGGCGCCTCGTGGGGCCCGTTGGTCTGGGTGCTGCTGGGCGAGATCTTCCCCAGCCGCATCCGCGGCAAGGCGCTGGGTGTCGCCGCGGGTGCGCAGTGGATCGCGAACTTCGCCATCACGGTGTCGTTCCCGGCGATGTCGAGCTGGTCGCTGCCGCTGACCTACGGCATGTACGCCCTGTTCGCGGCGCTGTCGTTCTTCTACGTCGCGTTCCGCATCCCCGAGACCAAGGGCATGGAGCTCGAGCAGACCGAGACCCTCTTCGTCGACAAGCCGAAGGCCCGAGCGAAGGCGTGACGGATGCCAGAAGGCCGGCGCCCCGCGGGGTGCCGGCCTTCTGCGTGTCGGTGTGGAGCCGGCGCGTTCACAACCTCCGCGATCCGCACGAAGTCAGTGGCATCCGGGGCCACGCGACGGAGGATGTGCACATCACGGAGGTTATGCACGCGGCATCCCGGCCTGCCCGCGACCTCAGCGATAGGCGCGGCGGCATCCGCCCGGTCGGAGCTGCGGGCGCGGCGGCATCCGCCCGGTCGGAGCTACCGGCGCGGCGGCATCCGCCCGGTCAGGCTACCGGCGCGGCGGCATCCGCCCGGTCGGAGCTGCGGGCGCGAAAGTCAGTCCTCGAACGGGCCGTAGACCTGCTGAGTGTTCGCGGCGACCTGCGCGGCGAGCTCGTCGGCGTCGACGCCCCGCTCGGCCGCGAGGAACCGCAACGTCACGGGGATCAGGTACGGCGCGTTCGGGCGGCCCCGATAGGGCGCCGGGGTGAGGAAAGGCGCGTCGGTCTCGACGAGGATGCGCTCGAGCGGCGTGACGGCGAGGGCGTCGCGCAGGTTCTGCGCGTTCTTGAACGTGACGTTGCCCGCGAACGAGAGGTAGTACCCGCGGTCGGCGGCGATGCGCGCCATATCGGCGTCGCCCGAGAAGCAGTGGAACACCGTCTTGTCGGGCGCACCGACACGCTCGAGCGTCTCGAGCACCGCGTCGTGGGCGTCGCGGTCGTGGATCTGCATGGCGATGCCGTGCTTCTTGGCCAGCGCGATGTGCGCCTCGAACGAGCGCATCTGCGCCGGGATGCCATCGGCCTCGGTGCGGAAGAAGTCCAGGCCCGTCTCGCCGATCGCCCGCACGCGCGGCTCGGCGGCGAGGTCGTCGATGATCGCGATCGCGGCATCCAGTTCCCCCGCCCGCTCGTACACCGGCGCCTCGTTGGGGTGGATGGCCACCGCCGCGAGCACGCGGGGATGCGTGCGCGCGGCCCACGCCGACCACCGTGAGGAATCGATGTCGCCACCGGCCTGCACGACCCCGTGCACACCGACCGCCAGAGCCCGCTCGAGCTGCGCGTCGAGCGACAGACCGGTCTCGCCGTCTTCGATCTCGAGGTGCGTGTGATTGTCGTAGACCGGGATGCCGAGGGGCTCGGGCGCCGGCGGATAACTCACATCGCGGCGACCGTCGGCCGAGCGCTCGCGCACGTACTGGCTGGGGTCGCCACCCTGGATCGTGTCGCGAGGACGCTCGACGGGGGTGGAGCCGGGGGCCGCAGCTCGGGGGGCGGACCCTTCGACAGGCTCAGGGGCCGCCGGGGGATTACGGGACGCTGCGGAATCAGGGGACGCCGAGGGCTCCGCGGACGCCGCGCGCTCCAGGGCCGCCCCGGGCTCAGAGGACGCCGCGGCGCCGGGCACGGTCGTCACGCCTGCTCGACGCGCGGGAAGAGCGGAGTGAGTGCTTCGACCGTCGCGCCAGGACGCAGCACGCCCCACGCTCCGGCTTCGCGCAACGGCTGGTCGTGCAGACGACCCAGGCCCTCGGACGCGCCCAGGGCGACCCACAGCTTCTCGGTCGAGGCGGGCATGACCGGCGACAGCAGCACCGCGAGGGCGCGCAGGCCCTCGGCCGCGGTGTACAGCACGGTGCCGAGGCGCTCGCGCGTCGCCTCGTCTTTGGCCAGGGCCCACGGCTCGTTCTCGGTGATGTACCCGTTCAGCGCGTCGACGATGGTCCAGATCGCGGCGATGGCCTCGTCGATGCGGAAGCGTTCGACGGCGGCATCGGCGTTCGCCGCGGCATCCGCCACGATCTTCTGGATCGTCAGATCGCCCTCGGTGTACTCGCCGGGTGCGGGCACGACGCCCTCGAAGTACTTCGAGATCATCGCGACGGTGCGCGATGCCAGGTTGCCGAAGCCGTTGGCGAGCTCGGCCTGGTAGCGGGCCGAGAGGTCTTCCCACGAGAACGAGCCGTCTTGGCCGAACGCGATCGCCGAGAGGAAGTAGAACCGGTACGCGTCGGAGCCGAACACGTCGGTGATCTCGGTCGGGGCGATGCCGGTGAGCTTCGACTTCGACATCTTCTCGCCGCCGACCAGCAGCCAGCCGTGCGCGAAGACGCCGCGCGGCACGTCGAGACCGGCCGCCATGAGCATGGCGGGCCAGATGACGGCGTGGAAGCGCAGGATGTCTTTGCCGACCACGTGGAATGCGGGCCAGCGGCGGGCGAACTGCTCGGGGTCGTTGCCGTACCCCACCGCCGTTGCGTAGTTGAGCAGCGCGTCGACCCACACGTAGATGACGTGCGCGGGATCCCAGGGCACGGTGATGCCCCAGTCGAATGCCGAGCGCGAGATCGACAAATCCTTCAGCCCGCTGCGCACGAACGACACGACCTCGTTGCGGGCCGACTCGGGCCGCACGAAATCGGGCTCGGTCTTGTACAGCTCGAGCAGGCGGTCCTGGAACTCGCTGAGCTTGAAGAAATAGTTCTTCTCCTGCAGCAGCTCCAGCGGCTTCGAGTGGATGGCGCAGACCTTCAGCCCCTCGAAGGGCCCGGTGCCGTCGACGATCTCCGCCTCGGGCTTGAACTCCTCGCAGCCGACGCAGTAGAGCGCCTCGTACTCGCCCGCATAGATGTAGCCACGGTCGAACAGCGCCTGCACGAACTGCTGCACGCGCTCCTCATGGCGGGGCTGGGTCGTGCGGATGAAGTCGTCGTTGGCGACATCGAGGGTCTCGAGCAGCGGGAACCACGACTCGGTGACGAGCTTGTCGACCCACTCCTGCGGCGTCACGCCGTTGGCGGCGGCGGCACGCAGCATCTTCTGGCCGTGCTCGTCGGTGCCGGTCAGCATCCAGGTGTCGTCGCCCGCCTGGCGGTGCCAGCGCGCGAGCGTGTCGACGGCCACGGTCGTGTACCCGTGCCCGATGTGGGGCAGATCGCTGGGGTAGTAGATCGGCGTCGTGATGTAGAAGGATCGGCCGGAAGTCACTGAAGGATTCTACGGGGCCGCGCCGAAGGCCCCGGCGCGTGTGACGGCGCCCCGCCCCCGCCGCGTGAGGGGTCAGTTTCTGTCGCCTGGGCCGCTGCCCGGCGACACTTCTTGACCCCTCACGCGAGAGGAGAGCGGGGGTCAGCGCTTGGCGGCCAGGGCCGCCTGGTACAGCTCGCGTGAGGAGTGGCCCGTTTGCGACGCCACCTCGGCTGCGGCCTCCTTCAGGCGCGCGCCGCCTCTCACGAGCTCGAGCACCTGGGTCACGGCATCCGGGAACGCCACCTCGCGCGCCTCGGCACCGCCCACCACGATCGCGATCTCGCCACGCACGCCCTCGGCGGCCCATGCGGCCAGTTCGCCGAGCGTTCCGCGCCGCACCTCCTCGTACAGTTTCGTCAATTCGCGGCAGACGGCGGCCGGGCGGTCGGCACCGAAGGCGGACGCGAGGTCGTCGAGGGTGGATGCCAGCCGCGACGGCGACTCGAAGAACACCAGGGTCCGCTCCTCCGACGCCAGCTGCGCGAAGGCCTTGCGGCGCTCGCCGGGCTTGCGGCGGGGGAAGCCCTCGAAGGCGAACCGGTCGGTGGGAAGACCCGCGACGGCGAGCGCGGTCACGACGGCACTCGGTCCGGGCAGGGCCGTGACCGTCACGCCGGCGGCCGCGGCGGCGGCAACGAGGCCGAATCCCGGGTCGCTGACGGTCGGCATGCCGGCGTCGCTGAGCACGAGGAGGTCGTCCTCCCGCGCGAGCTCGACGAGCTCGGCGGCGCGCTCCTTCTCGTTGTGATCATGCAGGGCGATGAGTCGCGGGCGGTTCTCGATGCCGAGACCGGCCAGCAGGCGCTGCGTGGTGCGGGTGTCTTCGGCGGCGACGACGCGGGCGTTCTCGAGCGCCTCCACGAGGCGTTTCGAGGCGTCACCGAGGTTGCCGATCGGGGTCGCCGCGAGGATGATCACCGTTCCACCTTAGGCTGGGGCCCGTGAGTTCCGACGCCCCTGTGCTGCGCCCCGACGCCGTCGAGTACACGCGCCTCGACCGATGGCGCGACGCCGTGCTCGCGGCCCCCCGGAGCGCGCGTCTGTGGCGCTGGCTCGCTCCCGCGCTCGTCACCGTCGTCGCGGCCGTGCTGCGCCTGTTCGACCTCGGAAACCCGCACGCCCTGGTGTTCGACGAGACCTATTACGTCAAGGACTCATGGAGCCAGTGGGTGCTCGGCTACCCCTCGGGGTGGCCCGAGAACGCCGACGCGAGCTTCATCGCGGGTGACACCGACATCTTCACCGGCGTCGGCAGCTACGTCGTGCACCCCCCGCTCGGCCGCATCCTGATCGGCGCGGGCATGGCGCTGCTGGGCCCCGACTCCGCGACCGGGTGGCGCCTGTCGGCGGCGCTGTTCGGCACGGCGACCGTGCTGCTGGTCTACCTGATCGCGCACAGCATCACCCGCTCGATCCCGTTCGCGACCGTGGCATCCGGTCTGATCGCCGTCGAGGGCGTGAGCATCGTGCTGAGCCGCATCTCGCTGCTCGATGTGTTCTTGACCTTCTTCGTCGTGCTGACGTTCTGGTTCGTGGTGCTCGATCATCGGCGCACCGGTGACATCCTCGACGCCGCCATGGATCGTCTGCCCGGCTCCACCCACAACTGGGGTCCGCTGCTGTGGGACCGCCCGTGGCTGCTGGCCGCCGGCGCGGCCGCCGGCGCGGCGACGGCGGTGAAGTGGTCGGGGCTGTACGTGCTGGCTGCGATCGGCATCTACGTGGTCGTCACCGACGCCATCGCCCGCCGCCGCGTCGGGATCGTGCAGTGGCCGATGGATGCCGTGCGTCAGGGCCTCATCTCGTTCGTGCTGATCGTGCCGGTGTCGCTCGTCGTCTACGTGACGAGTTGGTCGGGGTGGCTCTTCACGACCGGCGGATATGACCGCGGCAACGAGCCGGCCGGCACGGGGCTGATGGCGCTGCTGCCCGGACCGTTGCAGAACCTGTGGGCCTACCACCAGTCGATGTACGGCTTCCACGTCGGACTCGTCACCCCGCACAGCTACGCCAGCCCGGCGTGGCAGTGGCCGTTCCTCATCCGTCCCACCTCGATGTACTGGCACCAGGACGACGTCGGGGTGAACGGCTGCGGCCTGCCGAACGGCTGCACCGAAGCGATTGCGAGCAACTCGAACCCGCTCATCTGGTGGGCGGGGATCGCGGCATCCGTGTATCTGCTCGTGCGGTTCATCCTGGTGCGCGACTGGCGCCACGCGCTCGTGCTGACGGGGCTGGCCGCCACCTATCTGCCGTGGCTGCTGTACCCCGAGCGCACGATCTTCCAGTTCTACACGGTGGCGATGGTGCCCTTCCTCGTGCTGGCACTCACTTTCGCGCTGCAGGACATCGCGCGGGGCGTGGGCGGCCTGTCGCGCGCCCGGGGGCAGGTGCTCGTCGCCGTGTTCGTGGTCGCGTGCGTCGGCATCTCGGCGTTCTGGTACCCCGTGTGGGCGGGTCTGCCCGTCTCGTACGAGTTCTGGCGGCTGCACAACTGGCTGCCCAGCTGGATCTGACGTGGGCCGCGGCGACGACTGGCTGCATGATCCCCGGCCGATACAGCGGGTCAAGGTCTTCTCTGATGCGGCTGTGCAGCCCGGAGCCTGGCCGGCGAGCATCCCCGCCGTCGCGCACTTTTTCGACGTCGCCGGCCGCGACGGGTGGGAGTTCGCACCGGGCGTGACTTTTCTCGTGGGCGAGAACGGGTCGGGCAAGTCGACCCTCATCGAGGGGATCGCGGAGGCGTACGGCCTGCCCGCCGAGGGCGGGTCGAGCAACGGCGGCGGCGAGACGCGGCGCACCGAGAGCCCGCTGAGCGAGTGGCTGCGCATCGAGCGGAGCCCGCGCGCGCCGCGCTGGGGCTTCTTCCTGCGGGCGGAGACGATGCACAGCTACTACTCGTGGCGCGACGACCTGCCCGACGCGCCGCCGAGTCTGCATCCGATGAGCCACGGCGAGTCGTTCAACGCCCTGCTCGACGAAGCCCTCGACCATCCGCAGTACGTCGCGGGTCTGGCGTGCCTCGACGAGCCGGAGGCGGCGCTGTCGTTCTCGTCGACGCTGCGTTGGCTGGCATCCCTCGATCGCATGCGCTCGCGCGGCACGCAGGTGATCTGCGCGACCCACTCCCCCGTGCTGGCGGCGTTGCCGGGCGCGACGATCCTCGAGCTGGGTGAGTGGGGCATCCGCGAGAGCGCGTGGGAAGACCTCGTGGTGGTGCGGTTGCACCGGAACTTCCTCGACGCGCCGCAGCGGTTCCTGCGTCACCTGCTGGACTGAGGCGGCGGCGCGCAGCCGGCACCCGTCAGGCGAAGCCGGTGTCGGGCGTCGTCGCCGCGGCGGTGGCGGCGGCCAGCGCCACGACCTGCTGCTCGGCGGCAGGCTGGGGCGAGCGCGTGACGATGTCGTGGATGAACGCGAGCTTGCGCACCACGGTCGCGACGATCTCGAACGGGTACAGGTCGCCCATGCCCATCGAGCGATTGACGCGGTTGAACGCATGCGACATCCACCGCCAGTCGCCCACGAGCCGGTGCACGGGCTGGTCGGCGTAGCTGGGCAAGGGGTTCACATCGGAGTCGCGGTGGGCGAACGCTTCGCCGTCGAGCCGCATACCGGTGGCATTCGCCGTCTGCAGGGTGGCGGTGATGTGCAGGTAGTGCGCGAAGGTCTCTGCGAAGTCCTCCCACGGGTGCATGGTGGCGTACTCGGAGATGTACGCCTGCGCCCACCCCTCGGGCGCCCCCTCGCGGTAGTGGCGGGCGATGGCGTCGCGATAGTTCGCCCGCTCGTCGCCGAAGAGCGCGCGACACTCGGCCCACGTCTGCTCATCGGTGATGAGCACCCTCTGGTAATAGTGACCGACCTCGTGGCGCAGGTGACCCAGCATGGTGCGGTAGGGCTCGCCGAGCTTGATGCGCAGGGCCTCGCGGCGGTCGTCGAGACTCTCGGCGAGGTCGAGCGTGATGATGCCGTTCTTGTGGCCGATGGTGACGGATCGCCCGAGCGAGATGCTCGACAGGAAGTCGAATCCGAGGCCTCCCGCGCCCTCGTACCAGGGTCTGATCGGCAGTCCGAGGTCGCCGAGCTGCAGCACGAGCCGACGCTTCGCCTCCTCGGTCTTCGCAAGCTTCTCGAGGGCGACTGTGTCGTCGCCGTCGGGGGTGGCGCGGGTCAGCCGGCACGAGAAGCAGCGACCACTGGGCGCGTCGTCGCGGACGAGCCAGTTGCATCGCCACCCGCGGTTCGAGCAGGTGTACCAGGTCTCGCCGCCGACGACGGCTTTTCCCTTGTGGATGCCGACGAACTGGCGCAGACGCGGGTGGTACGCGAGCTGCCCGTCGCACTCCGGGCAGATCAGCTTGTCGAGGAACAGGAAGTGTCGACAATGCGGGCAGCGTGGGGTGGAGACGTGAGCCACCCGCTCACTGTAGTGCGGGGTACCTGGTGCAGGACCCCCCTGGCGCGCTGGGACGCGGCCCCTCGCGTTCTCCGCCGTGCTCGCCCGCGTGCCGAGGGACGGCGGGGGGTCACACCAGCGCGGCAGGGTCCGACGTGGGCAGCGCGCACGTGAACGCGCGGCAGTCGTAGGCCGTGGCCTCGCCGCCGAGGGCGGCCTTGCCCTCGAACAACTCGAACCCCGCGCCGGCGAAGGCGAGCGCCTGCGCGGGCGAGACCACCGCGACCACGTCAGCGGCGACGCGGCGGGCGGCGTCGGCGATCTCGGCATCCGGTTCGCCCACCACGACCACCTGGCGGGGAGCGGATGCCAGCCCCAGCGCGACCTCGAGGATTGCTCCGTGCGCGAGAGGCGTCGCCAGCGCCGCGTCCGCCGCCGCGCGCACGAGCGCCTCCGCGGCGTCGCGGTAGCGCTCCCCCGCCCCGAGGCGCCACAGGTCGAGAGCCGCGGCAGCGAAGATCGACGGCCCGGAGGGGGAAGCGCCATCGCTCGGCACACCGTGCGGCTGCATGCCCTGCGCGACGAGCACCGGATCGCCACCGCCGGGAGGACGGATGCCGTCGTCGCCGAGGCACAGGTCGACCAGGGCCCGCGCCCGCTCGGCGTAGGCGACCTCGCCGGTCGCACGCGCGAGCGCGAGAAGGCCCCGCGCGAGTCCGCCGTAATCCTCGAGCGTTGCGGGAGCGGTGGAGCGCATCTCGTCGAGCGAGGCGCGGCGGAGGGTTCCGTCGTCGGCGACGTTGCTCTCGAGCACGGCATCCGCCGCCCACCGCGCGGCCTCCACGAACCGCGGGTCGGTGCGGGTACCGGCGGCCGCGAGCGCGGCGATCGCGTGGCCGTTCCAGCCGGTGACGACCTTGGCATCCAGAGCCGGGGGCTGGAGACCCGACCGGTCGGTCACCCGGTAATAGCCGCCCTCGTTGCGAACGCCGTCGATGATCGACTCGGAGTCCTGGGCTGCGGCGATGCCGCCGGTAGGTAATTGCAGCACGTCGACCATGAAGCGGGCGGCGTCGGTCGCGGTTGCCTCATCGCCGGCGGCGAGGGCGACCTCCACCAGACCGGCGTTGTCGGTGAGCATGCGCTCGTAGTGCGGCACGCTCCAGTCGCGGCGGGTGGCGTAGCGGAAGAAGCCGCCCTCGACGGTGTCGTGCAGGTCGGAGCCGGCCATGGCCGCCAGGGCACGGGATGCCACAGCCGCGGCATCCGGAGCCTCCGTCGCCAGAGCGGGGTGCTGCAGGAAGCGCAGCACCGGGGTGTTGGGGAACTTCGGCGTCTCGAAGGCGGGACCGGCCGCGAAGCCGAAGTACTCGCGGTCCTCGCGCGCGGCGACGGTGCGCGCGGCGGCTGCCAGCTGTTCGAGCGACGGCGGGGCGTCGGCGGGGGCGGTAGCCGCCGCGGCGAGGGCTTCGCGCAGGGAGGAACCGGTGGCATCCACTTCGCTGCGCCGCTCGGTCCACGCCTCACGGACCGCCGCGAGAACCTGCCGGAACGAGGGCTGCGGGGGCCGGGGCGTCGGCGGAAAGTAGGTGCCGGCGTAGAAGACGCGCCCCTCGGGGCTGGCGAAGACGGTGAGCGGCCAGCCGAGGTGGGGGGTGAAGGCGCTGGCGGCGTCGAGGTAGGCGGCATCCACGTCGGGGTGCTCTTCGCGGTCGACCTTGATCGCGACGAAGCCCTCGTTCAGGACGGCGGCTGTCTCGGCATCCTGGAAAGACTCGCGCGCCATGACGTGGCACCAGTGGCAGGTGCTGTAACCGATAGAGACCATGACGGGCACGTCTCTCTCGGCCGCGAGCGCGAACGCCTCGGCCCCCCAAGGGTACCACGCGACGGGATTGTCGGCGTGGGCCCGCAGGTAGGGGCTCGAGGCGTTCGCGAGGCGGTTCATGCCCGGGTGCGCGGGGTCAGTTCAGGTCGTCGGGGTGCGTGCCCACGCGGCCCGAGCCGTCGCCCGGGTCGATGGCGTCGATCGCGGCCATCTCGTCGGCGGTGAGCTCGAAGTCGAACAGGTCGAAGTTCTCCTCGAGGCGCTCGCGGCGCACCGACTTGGGGAACACGATGAAGCCGTGCTGGATGTGCCAGCGCAGCACCGCCTGCGCCGGGCTCTTTCCGTGTGCCTCGGCGGCGGCCTTCACCGCGGGGAGGTCGAACAGGTCGTACTTGCCCTGGCCAAGCGGACCCCACGACTCGATGTGCATGTCGTGCTCGTGACCCCACGCGGCGATCTCGCGCTGGCTGAGAGCCGGGTGCAGCTCGATCTGGTTGACCGCGGGCGTCACACCCGTCTCGGCGACGATGCGCTCGAGGTGCGGCACGAGGAAGTTCGAGACGCCGATCGACCGGGTCTTGCCGGCTTCGCGGATCTCGATGAGCTTCTGCCACGCGTTGACGTAGTTGTCGTTCTTCGGGGTGGGCCAATGGATCAGGTAGAGGTCGACAGCGTCGAGCTGCAGCTTCTGGAGGCTCTCGTCGATCGCGGCGTGCGCGTCGTCGCCGTCGTGGCGGTCGTTCCAGAGCTTGGTGGTGACGAAGAGCTCGTCGCGGGGGATGCCGCTGGCGGCGATGGCCCGGCCGACCCCCTCCTCGTTCTTGTAGATCGCCGCGGTGTCGATGTGGCGGTAGCCGACCTCGAGGGCCTCGGACACGGCGCGCTCGGCGTCGTCGGCGGGCACGAGGAACACGCCGTAACCGAGCTGGGGGATGGAGTTTCCGTCGTTGAGCTGAACAGAAGGAACGGTCATGCGACGAGCCTAGGCGAATCGATTCGAAGCTCCTTCGGGGTTGACGCGCGGGCTATGACAGCGGAGGTGCCGAGGCCGCCCGTGCGAGAGCCTCCGCGACCAGCCGGACGTTCTCCGACACCGAGCCGGCGGTCACGCGCACACGGGCGCCGGGCGGCACGACACCCTCGCGCGCGCTGTCATCGTTCGCCGCGACACCTGCGTCCGCAGAGATCGACCCCGGAGGCGCCTCGATGACGAACGGCTCCCCCGCCGCGACGGCGATGCCCTCGGCGGCCAGGTGCACGATCGCCGCCCTCTCATCGCGCACCGGCAGCCACAGATTGATGCCGTCGGGAGCGCCGACGTCGACGCCGAGGCGCCGGAGGGCCGCGGCCAGCCGGTCGAGGCGGTCGCGGTAGATCAGCCGCGCGGTGCTCACGGCGGCGATCGAGCTCGGGTCGGTCAGCAATGCGCGCAGGACCGTCTGCAGCAGACGCGACGTCCACCCCGGGCCGAGCATTCGTCGTCTGACGATGCGCTCGACGATGTCGGCCGGGCCCCCCAGCGCCGCGATGCGCAGATCGGGACCGTGCGATTTCGAGAATCCGCGCACGTGCACCACCTGACCGGGGATCCAGCGCGCCAGGGTCACCGCCGGAGCCGTCGCGATGAGGGCCGAGTGATCGTCTTCGATCACCGTCACCCGGCGGCCCCCGGGCATGGTCAGCAGCACGTTGGCCAGGCGCCGCGCTCGTTCGGCCGACATCGACACCCCGGTCGGGTTCTGCGCGCGCGACTGCAGGACGAGGGCCGACGGCCTGTGGGCAAGAGCACGCGCGAGCGACGACGGCAGGATGCCGTCGGCATCACTCTGGAGAGCGAGCGGGATGCCGCCGGCAGCCTCGACGAGGTCGAAGATGTAGGGGAAACCGGGGGATTCCACCGCCACCCTGTCACCGAAGCGCACCACCTGGTCGACGGTGCGGGAGATCCCGTCGAACGCGCCGTCGACCACCGTCAGCGCCTCGACACCGCTCACGGGCCACTGCTCGCGCAGCACGTCGTACAGCTCGGGCAGCACCGGCAGATCGTGATAGCGCCCGGTATCGGCGCGGGGGCGCGCGAGCGACAATGCGCGTTCGATGGAGGGCAGCAGCGCGGGATCGGGGGTTCCGAGCGACAGGTCCAAGAGCGCTGAGGCCGCGACTCGGCCGCCGAGGCCGCGCGGGGGTGCGGGCGCGCGCGGGCTCTCGGGCGCCGCCAGGCCACGAACGCGCGGACTCAGCCACTCGCGCCGCTCCGCCCGCACGAAGGTCCCGGCTCGTCCGCGCGACACGATCACCCCGGCGTCGGCGAGAGCCCGCCACGCAGTGGCGACGGTTCCGGTCGACACTCCCCGCACCGCCGCGACCTCGCGAACCGTCGGCAGCCGTTCCCCGGCCTGGATCACACCGTCGCGCACGAGACGCGCGATTTCGGCGGCTATCCCGGCGGACGAGCGCTCGACGAGGACGTCAGGCGAGAACATCGGCCTCCAATTTACGGCGGTGTCACTCGTGGAAATGGTCGGGAAATGTTCAGGCGTGACAGTAACAGAACACGGCAGGCGCCGTGAGATCGGGGGAATCAGACATGACGACCGTGCGCGCAGCCATCACGCAGACCACGTGGACCGGCGACAAGGAATCGATGCTCGACAAGCACGAGCAGTTCGCGCGGGATGCCGCCGCGGGCGGCGCCCAGGTGGTGTGCTTCCAGGAGCTGTTCTACGGCCCCTACTTCGGCATCACGCAGGACCAGAAGTACTACCGCTACGCCGAGCCGGTCGACGGACCCATCGTGCAGCGCTTCGCCGCCCTCGCCAAGGAGCTGGGTGTGGTGAGCGTGCTGCCCATCTACGAAGAGGCGCAGACCGGCGTCTACTACAACACCTCGGTGCTCGTCGATGCCGACGGCACCGTGCTCGGCAGCTACCGCAAGAACCACATCCCGCACCTCGACAAGTTCTGGGAGAAGTTCTACTTCCGCCCGGGCAACCTCGGCTACCCCGTCTTCGACACCGCCGTCGGCAAGGTCGGCATGTACATCTGCTACGACCGGCACTTCCCCGAGGGCTGGCGCGAGCTGGGCCTGAACGGCGCGCACATGGTCTTCAACCCCAACGCCACCAAGCCGGGCCTGTCGAACCGTCTGTGGGAGGTGGAGGGCCCGTGCGCCGCGGTGGCCAACGGCTACTTCGTGCTGCAGCCCAATCGCGTCGGCCGCGAAGACAACGAGTACGGCGAGGATGCCGTGACCTTCTACGGCACGAGCCAGGTCATCGACCCGCGCGGCAACCACGTCGGCGCCGTCGGCTCGTCGGAGCACGAGGAGGTGCTCATCCGCGACCTCGACATGGACCTCGTGCAGCAGATGCGCGACGACTGGCAGTTCTACCGCGACCGCCGGCCCGACACCTACGGCGAGATCGTGGAGGCCTGAGATGGCGACCACCCTGCTCACCGGCGGAACCGTCGTCTCGGCGACCGGGCGCACCGCCGCCGACGTGCTGCTGGACGGCGAGACCATCGCCGCCGTCCTCGCGCCGGGCTCCACTCTGCTGGGCCACGACCTCGCGGCATCCGTCGACACCGTCATCGACGCGACGGGCAAGTACGTCATCCCGGGCGGGATCGACGCGCACACGCACATGCAGCTGCCCTTCGGCGGCACGAGCGCCTCCGACACCTTCGAGACCGGCACCCGCGCCGCGGCCTGGGGCGGCACGACGACCATCGTCGACTTCGCGGTGCAGCGCGCCGGCGAGCGCGTGCAGGACGGCCTCGCGCACTGGCACGAGCTCGCCGCGGGCAACTGCGCGATCGACTACGGCTTCCATCAGATCGTCGGAGGGGTGGATGCCGACTCGCTCGCGGCCCTGCCCGGCTTGATCGACGAGGGCATCTCGAGCTTCAAGATGTTCATGGCGTACCCGGGCGTCTTCTACGCCGACGATGCGCAGATCCTGCGCGCGATGCAGGTCGCCGCCGACACGGGGCTCCTGACGATGATGCACGCCGAGAACGGCCCCGTCATCGACGTGCTCGCCGAGCAGCTCATCGAGAAGGGCAAGACCTCGCCGTACTTCCACGGCGTCGCGCGCGCCTGGCAGATGGAAGAAGAGGCCACGCACCGGGCGATCATGCTGTCGCACCTGACCGGTGCGCCACTCTATGTCGTGCATGTGAGCGCGAAACAGGCCGTCGAGCAGCTCGCGTGGGCCCGCGACAACGGCCAGAACGTGTTCGGCGAGACGTGCCCGCAATACCTCTACCTCTCGCTCGAAGATCAGCTCGGCGCATCGAGCGAGGAGTGGGGTGACTTCGAGGGCGCGAAGTGGGTGTGCTCCACCCCGCTCCGCTCGAAGCACGAGGGCCACCAGCACCACATGTGGCAGGCGCTGCGCACCAACGACATCCAGATGGTCTCGACCGACCACTGCCCGTTCTGCATGAAGGACCAGAAGACGCTCGGCCAGGGCGACTTCCGCGCGATCCCCAACGGCATCGGTTCGGTCGAACACCGCATGGACCTCATGTACCAGGGCGTCGTCACCGGGCAGATCACGCTGGAGCGCTGGGTGGAGCTGACCAGCACGACGCCGGCGCGCATGTTCGGCATGTACGGCAAGAAGGGCGTCATCGCCCCCGGCGCCGACGCCGACATCGTCGTCTACGACCCGGCCGGGCACACCTCGATCGGCGTCGGGAAGACCCATCACATGAACATGGACCACTCCGCGTGGGAGGGCTACGAGATCGACGGGCACGTCGACACCGTCATCTCGCGCGGCAAGGTCGTCGTCGACGACGGCTCGTACATCGGCACCAAGGGCGACGGTCGCTTCGTCAAGCGCGGCCTCAGCCAGTACCTGATCTGAGAGGAACGACATGGACTTCGGCGTCGTCCTGCAGACCAACCCGCCCGCAGCGCGCACCGTCCAGCTGTCGCAGCTGGCCGAGGCGCACGGATTCAGTCACGTGTGGACCTTCGACTCGCACCTGCTGTGGCAGGAGCCCTACGTCATCCACTCGGCGATCCTCGCCGCCACCCGCCGGGTGACGGTGGGGCCGTTCGTGACGAATCCCGCGACCCGTGACTGGACCGTCACGGCATCCACCTTCGCGACCCTCAACGAGATGTACGGCAACCGCACCATCTGCGGCATCGGCCGGGGCGACTCGGCCGTGCGGGTGACCAACGGCCGGCCCACGACGCTCAAGGCGCTGCGGGAGTCGATCCACGTCATCCGCGAACTCGGCAACTCCCGCGCGGTGGAGTACAACGGTGCGACGCTGCGGTTCCCGTGGAGTCGCGGATCGAAGCTCGACGTGTGGGTCGCAGCGTACGGCCCCCTCGCGCTCAAGCTCACCGGTGAGGTCGGCGACGGCTTCATCCTGCAGCTGGCCGACCTCGACATCGCGGAGTGGATGATCGCGACCGTGCGCAAGGCCGCCGAGAACGTCGGCCGTGACCCCGACGAGATCGCCTTCTGCGTCGCCGCTCCCATGTACATCGGCGACGACACCCCCGAGTCCCGCGCGCACATGATCGAGCAGTGCCGGTGGTTCGGCGGGATGGTGGGTAACCACGTCGCCGACATCGTGTCGAAGTACGGCACGGGCTCGGACGTCCCCGCAGCGCTCACCGACTACATCGCCGGACGCACGGGGTACGACTACAACTCGCACGGCAAGAGCAGCAACGACCACGTCGACTTCGTGCCCGACGAGATCGTCGAGCGCTTCTGCGTGCTCGGCACCGCCGAGGAGCACATCGCCAAGCTCGAGAAGCTGCGGGCGCTCGGCGTCACCCAGTTCGCTGGCTACCTGCAGCACGACAACAAGGAGGAGACGATGCGGGTCTACGGCGAAACCGTGATCCCCGCTCTCACTCCCCCGGTGACGGCGAAGCGGTGACCGACCAGCTGCTGGCGCCCGGGGCCACGACCGAGGTCGTCGCCGAGGAGCGGATGCCGCGTGGCATCCGTTCCTCCCGGGGGCGCGCCACCGCGACCCGCGTCGGCTGGGGCGTGGCCGGTGTCGCGGTGGTCGTTGCGGTCTGGGAGCTGTACAAGCTGCTGGGTCCCGCCGACGGTCTGACCGTCGGCTCCGACGGGTCGGCGGGGTCGGGCGTCATCCTGCTTCCCCGCACCAACGACCGCGCCATGCCGCACGTGTGGGAGATGCTCGCGCGCATGTTCGCCCCCACCAGCGGTGGAGACACGCCCCCGCTGATCGTCTCGGTCGCGGGAGCCGCTGGGATGACGCTGAGCCTGGCCGCGCTCGGCTGGCTCATCGGCGTGGTGGTCGGCTCGCTCCTGGGCATCGCGATGCAGCGCTGGCGCCTCGTCGAAGCGGGCCTGCTGCCCTGGATCGTCGTCAGCCAGATCGTTCCGCTCATCGCGTTCGCCCCGGTCGTCAACGCCATCGGCACGCAGGTGGACCGTTCCGGCTTCCCCTGGCCGCCGTGGTTCTCGGTCGCGCTGATCGCGTCGTATCTGGCGTTCTTCCCCGTCGCGATCGGCATGCTGCGCGGGCTCTCGGCGCCGGATGCGATGCACCTCGACCTCATGCGCGCCACCTCGGCCGGGTGGTGGCAGACGCTCCTGCGCCTGCGGCTGCCCGCGGCCGTGCCGCACCTGCTGCCCGCCCTGCGCCTCGCCGCGGCCTCCGCCGTGGTTGGCGCCGTCGTCGCCGAGGTGTCGATCGGTCTGCGCGGCGGCATCGGCCGCATGCTCATCCAGCTCGCGGGGCAGGCGTCGTCGGATCCCGCCGCCCCCTGGGCGCCCACCTTCGGCACCGTCGTCATGGGACTCCTCGCCGCCGGCGGGGTCGCCCTCATCGGCGTCGCGCTTCATCGTTTCCGTCGCGGGGAGGACACCGCATGACCACTCTCACCGACCTCGCCGTCCGGGCAACCGGCATCGGCAAGGTGTTCCCGAGCGCGGGCGGCGAGGTGACCGCCCTCACCGGCGTCGAACTCGAGGTGGCCGCCGGCGAGTTCGTCTCGCTCATCGGCCCCTCGGGCTGCGGCAAGTCGACGCTGCTGCGCCTCATCGCCGATCTTGACAGCCCGACCGGCGGCGAGCTCACGCTGTACGGCAAGACCGCGCGCCAGGCGCGGCTCGACCAGGACTACGGCATCGCCTTCCAGCAGGCGGCGCTGCTGCCGTGGCTGACGGTCGCGGCGAACATCGCCCTGCCGCTCGACCTGCACAAGTGGCCCAAGGCCCGCCGCGATGCGCGGGTGGCCGAGCTCGCCGAGCTCGTGGGGCTCACCGACTTCACCGGCCGCTACCCCGACCAGCTCTCCGGCGGCATGCAGCAGCGCGTCGCGATCGCCCGCTCCCTCGCCGCGCAGCCCAAGCTGCTGCTGATGGACGAGCCGTTCGGCGCGCTCGATGAGATGACCCGCGAACGCCTGCAGTCGGAGCTCGCCCGCATCGCCGCCGAGACCGGCGCCGCCGTGGTGTTCGTCACGCACTCGATCCCCGAGGCGGTGTTCCTCTCGGACCGGGTCGTGGTCATGAGCCCGCGGCCCGGACGCATCACCGACGTCATCGACACGCGCCCCGGACGCGCGCGCGACGAGGCGCTGCGCGAGTCGCCGGAGTTCTTCGCGCGGGTCACCGCCGTCCGCGAAGCGCTGCACGGCGCCCCCGTCCACCGGGCGAACGAGCGATGAGCGCGGTGCGGGATGCCGTGGCGTCCGGAGCCGCGCCGTACTTCGGGGCAGGGGATGCCGCGGCATCCGCGTTCGCGACCAGAACACCGGATGCCGTGAGCCGGCGCGCCGTGGAATCCTCAGGCCGGAGCGGGACAGCGGATGCCGTGAGCCGGCACACCGTGGCATCCGTTGCCGCCGTGAGTGTGTCACCGGATGCCGTGAGCCGGCGCCCCATAGCATCCACCACCGCCGGAGGTGCGCGATGAACGCCGTTCGCCTTCCCGCCTGGGCGCGCCTGGTCGCCCCCGTCGTCGTCGGCCTCGCGGGCCTGCTCGCCTGGTACGCCTTCGTCGCCTCGGGCAGCGCCCCGCGCATGCTGCCCGATCCGGTGGCCGTGGCGACCGAGCTGGTCGAGCGCTTCCCTCTGGTGTGGGAGGCCGCGGGGGTCACGGGCACCAACGCGCTCGTGGGTCTTCTCGCGGGCACCGTCATCGCGGTGCTGCTCGCCGCGCTGGCGGCGACCTGGCGCCCTGTCGATGGGATGACCGCGCCGCTCGTCGCCGCCCTCGCGGTGGTGCCGATCGTCGCCCTCACCCCCATCCTCAACACGATGTTCGGCGCGTCGAGCCAGTTCGGCCGTCAAGCCGTAGCTGGGATCGCCGCGTTCGTGCCCGTGTTCGTCAATACCCTCCGCGGGCTCCGGCAGACCCGCCCGGTGCAACGCGATCTGTTCCGGGCCACGGCCGCGACGAGCGGTCAGACGTTCTGGCGCCTGACGCTGCCCGTCGCGCTGCCGTACCTGCTCACGGGCGTGCGGGTCGCGGCATCTCTCGCCGTCATCTCCGCCCTCGTCGCCGAGTACTTCGGCGGCCCTGCCGACGGCATCGGCACCGCAATCGCCACCTACGCCAAATCGGGGCGTGCGGCCCTCGCGTGGGCGTTCGTGGGCGGAGGCATCGCCATCGGCCTGATCTTCTTCGTCGTCACCGCCCTGCTCGAGCGACTCGTCGCGCGCCGCCTCGGCGCCCTGCGCCCCTAGACCTCACAGCCTGCTCCACCCGACACCTGCTCCACCAGAACCGGAAGGACCACCCATGAGACACAGCACCCGTCGCACCCTCGGTGCGATCACGGGAGTCGCGATCGCTGCCCTCACCCTCTCCGCCTGCTCGGGCGGCGGCTCCGACACCGCGGCATCCGACGAAGACTTCACTCCTCTCACCTCCGTGAAGCTGCAGCTGCAGTGGCTTCCGCAGGCGCAGTTCGCCGGCTACTACGTCGCCCTCGACCAGGGCTACTTCCAGGAAGAGGGCTTCGACGACGTGGAGGTGCTGCCCTCGGGCGGCGACATCGTGCCGCAGGACGCCCTCGTCGCCGGCGATGTCGACTTCGCCGTCGCCTGGGTGCCCAAGGTGCTCGGCACGCTCGAGAACCAGGGCGTCGAACTCACCGACATCGCCCAGGTGTTCCAGAAGTCGGGCACGACCCAGGTGTCGTGGAAGGACTCGAACATCACCGGCGTCGACGACTTCGAGGGCAAGCGCATCGGCTCGTGGGGCTTCGGCAACGAGTGGGAGATCTTCGCCGCGATGGCCGACAAGGGCCTCGACGCCTCCACGGTGCAGATCACCACGCAGGACTTCTCGATGAACGCCCTGCTCGACCGTGACGTGGATGCCGCGCAGGCGATGACCTACAACGAGCTCGCGCAGCTGTTCGAGACGGTCAACCCCGCCACCGGCCAGCTCTACACCGAGGCCGACGTCGACATCATCTCGTACGAGGACACCGCGGGCGCGATGCTGCAGGATGCCATCTGGGCCGACACGCAGCGCCTGGCCGACGACCCGGCGTACGCCGACGCCGCCAAGCGCTTCCTCAAGGCCGTCGTGAAGGGCTGGGTCTTCGCCCGCGACAACCCCACCGAAGCGGCCGAGATCACCTACGCCGCCGCGACCGCTCCGGGCGTCGACGCGTTCCCCGTCGGCCCCACGCACCAGCTGTGGCAGATGAACGAGGTCAACAAGCTCATCTGGACCGGTGGCGAGTTCGGCATGATCGACTCCGCTGCATGGGACAAGACGGTCGAGGGCGCCCTGAAGGCCGTCAACCAGGACGGCCTCAACCTCATCACCACCGAGCCCGCCGACTCGGCGTACTCGAACGACTACATCGAGTCCGCGCTCAGCGAGCTGAAAGACGAGGGGGTCACCGTCGACGGCGACTACACGCCGATCGAGGTGACGCTCACCGAGGGCGGCAAGTAAGCCCGTCGTCCGGTGGGGCGGTCGCCGGTGGCGACCGTCCCACCGTGGCGTCCGTGACGCGGCGGGCGGTGCATGGTTGACTGGCGACATGACGCCTCCTCCCGCCCGTCACGCGCATCGCCCGCCCGTCTCGGCGTGGCGCCGGGGTGCGAAGCTGCTGGCCATCGGTGTCATCGTGGCCGTGGTCGCCGCCGTCGCCGTCGGCGGTTTCTACGCGTTGTCTCTGACGCAGACGCTCAAAGAGGCGGCCGTTCCGCTCAAGGACACCCCGTCGGCGCCGCCCGCGCTGAGCACCTACGACGAGCCGTTCGCCGTGCTCGTCGTCGGCACCGACGAGTGCGACGACGTGGTGTCATCGGCATTCGGTGAGCGCTGCACCGACCCCGAGAACGCCGGCACGCGCAACGACGTCAACATGCTCGTGCACGTGTCGGCGAACCCGCGGCGCGTGAGCGTGGTGTCGTTCCCCCGCGACCTGCAGGTCGAGATCCCCGAGTGCACGAGCGAAGACGGCACCGTCTTCCCGGGCGCCTGGAAAGCGTCGATCAACACCGCCTACGAGGCCGGCGGCCTGTCGTGCGTGGCCGACACGGTCTCGCAGCTCAGCGGTCAGAGCATCCCGTTCGCGGCCAAGGTGAGCTTCGGCAACGTCGTCAACATCACCGACGCGATCGGCGGGGTGGAGGTCTGCATCGGCGGCGACGGCATCGACGACCCGGATGCCGGGATCTCGTGGGAGGCGGGTCCTCGGACGGTACAGGGCTTCGACGCCCTGGCGTTCCTGCGCACCCGAAAGGGCATCGGCGACCAGAGCGACATCGCGCGCATCGGCAACCAGCAGCAATACCTGTCGCGCCTGATGACCAAGCTCCGAAGCGACGAGGTCCTCAGCAACCCCGGTACCCTGCTGAACCTCGCCAGCACGGCCGTGCGCAACATCCAACCGAGCGAGAGTCTGGCCGACCCGGTGCGCATCGCGCAGCTCGCGTACACGCTGAAAGACGTCCCGTTCGACGACATCACGTTCGTGCAGATGCCGGTGCTCGACGATCCCGACAACAGCAACCACGTCATCCCCGACGAGTACTCGGCTGGCATCCTCTGGCAGGCGCTGAACGACAACGCACCCCTCGTCGTCACCGGCGATGCGGGGCGCGGCGTGGTGGCCGACCCGTCGGCACCCAGCCCGGAGCCGAGCGCGCCGGCCCCCGACGAGAACACACCCACCCCGGACGCCGACACCACTCCCGCGCCGAGCGCGACGCCCGGAACGGTCGAGCTGCCCGAGAACATCAACGGCAGCAAAGCGGGCCAAGCGACCTGCTCCGCCGGCCTCGGCTGAGTTCCGGCGAGGTCGGGCGGCGGCGCGCTCACCGCGCGGGCGACCTCGGCGATGAGCTGTTCGTCCCTGGCATCCGCCCTGCCGGTCGACGCTGCGGCAGAGTCAAGACGCTCGGAGCGCTCAGGATCATGAGCGACGATCGAGGGGTGAAGAGTCTCGTGCGCCCGGCCGCCCTGCTGCTCGCGGCGCTGGCGCTCACCGCGTGCGCGCCGACTCCCGCGCCCCCGCCGTCGTCATCGGCGGCGGCTTCGCCGACGCCGACACCCAGCCCCACCCCCACTCCGACGCCCGATCCGTTGGCGGGCATGGGCCTCGACGACAAGGTCGGGCAGATGTTCATGGTCGGCACCTCGGTCGACGGCGCCGACCCGACCACGCTCGCCGCCGTGACCGACGACCACATCGGCGGCATCTTCTTGCACGGACGCTCGGATGCCGGCACGCAAGCGATCGCCGGACTCGTCGGCCAGTTCACCGCCGCCGTCGGCGCGGGCTCACCCGAGCTGTGGGTCGCCACCGACCAGGAGGGCGGCACCGTGCAGGTGCTGTCGGGTCCCGGATTCGACGACATCCCGTCTGCGCTCGAACAATCGGCGCAGGACGACGGCGCTCTGCGCGCGAGCGCGGCGTCGTGGGCCGGTCAGCTCGCGCAGGCCGGAGTGACGATGAATCTCGCGCCGGTGGCCGACATCGTCACGAGCCCCGAGTTCGCGGCATCCAACCCCCCGATCGGGGCGCTCGGGCGGGAGTACGGCTATGACGCCGCCACGGTCGCCGTGAAGTCCGGGGCGTTCGCCGCCGGGATGCGCGACGGCGGCGTGCTGCCGACGTTCAAGCACTTCCCGGGGCTGGGTCACGTCGACGACAACACCGACTACTCCACCGGGGTGACCGACGACGTCGTCACCGCCGACGGACCCGACGTGGGCGTGTACTCCACGGTGCTGCCGCAGGGCCCGGCGGTGGTGATGCTCTCGACGGCCGATTACGCGCTGATCGACCCCGGTGTGCCCGCGGCGTTCTCGCCCGCGGTCGTCGGCGTGCTGCGTGACACCCTCGGCTTCGACGGGGTCGTGACGTGCGATGACCTCTCGGCCGCCGACCAGGTCGAGGAGTACTCCCCCGGCGAGCGCGCGACGCGGGCCGTCGACGCGGGGGTCGACCTGCTGCTGGTGTCGGCCGACCCGTCGGTCTATCCCGAGATGCGGGATGCCGTGCGCTCGCGCGCCCAGGCCGACCCGGCGTTCGCCGAGAAGGTGGATGCCGCGGTGGTGCGCATTCTGGCCCAGAAGGCGTCGATGCCCTGACGCGGGGGCCCGTGGCGCTGCGGTTGCCGGCGGGGCCCCGAGAAACGCCGCCCCGTGCGAGACACGGCGTGCTGGGGCGTTTCTTCTGCGGGAAGGCGTTTATCGATGCGACAGCGGCGGGGGCGCGGGGCGGCGGCGACACGGCGGCGCGGCGACACGGGGCGGCGGCGTGGGTCGACGAGGGGCGGCGGCGTGCGCAGCGGCGAGAGCGCGCATGCGCGGCGAGAAACGCTGTTCGCCGCCGTACACGGCGCGACGAGACGTTTCCCGCGCGGCGGAGCGTTTCTCGTCGCGGCTCGCAGCGACCGACCACACCAGCCGGCCCGGGCGGCCCCGACCGAACGGGCGCCGGACGGGCGCCTCTTCCGTCGTGCGTGCGGGATAAACTGGAAGGCTGTGTCTGCCGAACCCGTCATCGTCTACCCGCCCGAGCTGCCCGTCAGCGCCGCGCGGGACGAGATCGCGCGCGCCATCCGCGACCACCAGGTCGTGATCGTCGCCGGCGCGACCGGGTCGGGCAAGACGACGCAGCTGCCGAAGATCTGCCTCGAGCTCGGCCGCACCTCGATTGCCCACACGCAGCCGCGCCGCATCGCCGCACGCACGATCGCCGAGCGCATCGCCGAAGAGATGCAGGTGCCTCTCGGGTCGACCGTCGGCTACAAGGTGCGTTTCACCGACAAGGTGTCGGCCGACACGCGCGTGGCGCTGGTGACCGACGGCATCCTGCTCAACGAGATCCACCGCGACCGGTTGCTGCGCCGCTACGACACGATCATCGTCGACGAGGCGCACGAGCGTTCGCTGAACATCGACTTCTTGCTCGGCTACCTCCGTCGCATCCTGCCGAAGCGACCCGACCTCAAGGTCATCGTCACCTCGGCCACGATCGACCCGGAGAGCTTCGCGCGCCACTTCGCCGCGGTCCCCGCTCAGCCCGGCGGCGACCCGGTGCCGGCGCCGGTCATCGAGGTCTCGGGGCGTACCTACCCGGTCGAGATCCGGTATCGGCCGCTCGATGGAGCGGACCAGGCTCCGGAGGATTCCGACGACGCGACCTTGGATGCCGGCATCCCGGCGCCACAGCCGAAGAAGCCCCGGAGCCCGGCCCGGCCCACGGGCAGACCCGGCCGTTCCGAAGACGACGCCGACGAGGTCGGAGCCGTCGTCGCGGCCCTGCGCGAACTCGACCGCGAGCCGGCGGGCGACGTGCTCGTCTTCTTCCCCGGTGAGGCCGAGATCCGGGATGCGGCGGATGCCATCCGCGGGGCGTACCAGCGTGACGCAGCGCCCACCGAGGTGCTGCCCCTGTACGGTCGCCTCTCCGCGGCCGAGCAGCACCGGGTGTTCGAGCGCTCCACCGTCGCGGGCGTGCGCCGCCGCGTCATCCTCGCGACCAACGTCGCCGAGACGAGTCTCACCGTCCCCGGCATCCGGTACGTCGTCGACACCGGCACCGCCCGCATCTCGCGCTACAGCAACCGGTCGAAGATCCAACGCCTGCCGATCGAGGCGGTGTCGCAGGCGTCGGCGCAGCAGCGCTCGGGCCGCGCGGGACGCACCTCGCCGGGCGTCGCCATCCGGCTCTACTCCGAAGACGACTTCACCCGTCGCCCCGAGTACACCGAGCCCGAAATTCTGCGCACGTCGCTGGCATCCGTCATCCTGCAGATGCTGTCGCTCGGGTTCGGCGACATCCAGGCGTTCCCCTTCCTCACCCCGCCCGACTCGCGGGGCGTCAAGGCCGCGTTCGACCTGCTCGTCGAACTCGGCGCCGTGAAACTGCCCGCGCCGGGCGCGCGGTCGCGTGACGACCGCCCCGACCGCGACCCGTCCCGCGAGCGCGCCGGCCGCGGCGGACGAGACGACGACCGCGGCCCCCGCCTGACCGAGATCGGCCGCGAGATCGCCCGCTTGCCGATCGACCCGCGCTTCGCCCGCATGCTCATCGAGGCGCGGCGCACCGGCGTGCAGTCCGAGGTGCTGGCCATCGTGTCGGGCATGTCCATCCAAGACGTGCGCGAACGCCCCGAGGAGCGCCGCGAGGAGGCAGACCGCTTCCACGCGCGCTTCACCGACCCGACCAGCGACTTCCTGTCGCTGCTCAATCTGTGGGACTACCTGCAGGAAAAGCAGGCCGAACTCGGTTCGAGCGCCTTCCGGCGGCTGTGCCGCAGCGAGCACCTCAACTACGTGCGCGTGCGCGAGTGGGTCGACGTGCACCGACAGCTGCGGTCGCTCGGTGCCGAGCGGGGCGAGGGCGAGCGCGGCAGTCGAAACCGTGTCCCACTTTCGGCTGCCTCAGACCCCTCCAGGCCGCACGATTCGGGACACGCTTCGCACAAATCGGGACACGGATCGCAGCGTGGCGACGGCGCCGCACCGGAGGGCCACGCGCAGGGGGATGCCATCCACCGCGCGATCCTCTCCGGGTTGCTGTCGCACATCGGCATCCTGGACCCCCGCACGATCGCGCAGACGAAGGACCGAAAGGCTCCCGGCGACGCCCGGCCGACCAAGGGCGAGTACATCGGCGCGCGCGGCGCGCGCTTCGCGATCTTCCCCGGCTCGGGGCTGAAGAAGAAGCGTCCCTCCGCCGTCATGGCGGCCGAGCTCGTCGAGACCTCGCGCCTGTTCGCCCGCACCGTCGCCGCCGTCGACCCGGCGTGGGCCGAAGACCTCGCCCCCGACCTCGTGAAGCGCTCGCTCAGCGAACCGCACTGGTCGAAGGATGCCGGCTCCGCCGCCGCCTACGAGAAGGTCACCCTCTTCGGGGTCGAGCTCGTCGGCCGCCGCCGGGTGCAGCTTGCACGTTTCGACCGTCCACTCGCCCGCGAGATGTTCGTGCGCCACGCGCTGGTGGAGGGCGAGTGGGACCCGTCGGTGCTCGACAAGCGCCTCACGGCGTTCCTCCGACGCAACGTCGAGCAGCGCCGACTGCTCGAGAAGATCGAGGAGCGCGAGCGTCGCCGCGACATCCTCGTCGGCGACGAGGCGGTGTTCGCGTTCTACAACGCCCGCATCCCCGCCGACGTCACCGACGTGCGCTCGTTCGAGGCGTGGTGGAAGGATGCCGTCCACCGCACGCCGCACCTGCTCGACCTGCGGGAGTCCGACCTCACCGGTGACCGGGCGCAGGGCGACGACCGCGCGTTCCCCGCGCGCTGGCGCCAGGGCGACCAGACCCTCAACCTCGCGTACCGATTCGAGCCGGGTGCGCCCGATGACGGCGTCACGGTCGTGGTGCCGCTGCCGCTGCTCGCGCAGCTTCGCCCCGACGGCTTCGACTGGCAGGTCCCGGGCATGCGCGATGAGCTGGTCACCGCGCTGCTGCGGGCGCTGCCCAAGACGATCCGACGCAACGTCGTTCCGGCCGCGGACTGGGCCGAGAAATTCAGCGCCGAGCTCGCCGAGAAGGGCCCCGAGCACGCGAACGGCCTGCCGCGAACGACGCTCGTCGATGCCCTCGCCGCGCTCGTGCAGCGCGTTGCGAACCAGCGCGTGAGCGCCGCCGACTTCGAGCTCGACCGGGTTCCCGCGCACCTGTTGCCGTCGTTCCGCGCCGTCGACGCCCGTGGGCGGGCCATCGGCAGCGATCGTGACCTCGGTGCCCTGCAGCGACGTCTCGCCGACCGGGCCCGCTCGAGTGTGGAAGCGACGGTCGCACGCCCCGCGGCTCGGACCGCCGCCAAGGTCGCCGAGGCCTCCCCCGCCTTCGCCTCGCGCACGAAGCTCACCACCTGGGACTTCGACGAGCTCACCGAGGTCGTCGACACCCCCGTCGCCGGCGGTGTCGTGCGCGGCTACCCGGCGCTCGTCGACGAGGGCGACAGCGTCGCGCTGCGGGTCGAGGCGACACCCGAGGATGCTGCGCGGCACACCCGCGCCGGCATCCGGCGTCTGATGCTGCTCGCCGTCCCCTCCCCCGCCACGTACGTGCTCGACCACCTCACCGCGAACGAGAAGCTCGCGCTCGCGGCATCCCCGTACCAGAACGCGAAGGCCCTCATCGAGGACGCACGGGTGGCTCTCGCCGACGACATCCTCCTGCGTGAGGCCCCGACGGGCGTGGTCCGCACGAGAGCAGAATTCGAGAAGGTGCGCGATGCGTTCTCGGCCGCGTCGGTCGAGCGCACGTTCCAGACCGTGTCGCTGGCGGCGAAGATCCTGCTCGCGCAGCGCGAGGTGGAGCGGGCGATGAAGGATGCCGCATCCATCACGCTGCTGGGAGCCCTCAACGACGTGCGCGGCCAGGTGAAGGGGCTTCTCTTCCCCGGCTTCCTTGTGCGCACCGGCCTGCAGCGCCTGCAGCACTATCCCCGCTACCTCGCGGGCGCGTTGGAGCGGGTGAAGACGCTGTCCGACAACCCCGGCCGCGACCGCCAGCGCATGACCGAGTACGAGCGCGCCGCCGCCGGATTCGTGGATGCCGGGGGCTCGGTGCCCCTCCCCGCGGACGCGCCGGCGAATCTCGTGCAGACGCGGTGGCTGCTCGAAGAACTCCGCGTGAGCCTGTTCGCCCAGCGCCTCGGCACCGCCGAGCCAGTCTCGCCCCAGCGCATCGCAAAGGCCCTGAAGGGCGCGTGAGTCGCCACACGATGTCGCCTGCGTAACACCCGAGGCGACATCGTCTGGCGACTGACGTGCAACGTTTCACGGCCGTCGCACGGTCGGGCCTGCCGTCTCGTGGCAGTTTTCCGCGGAGACCTGTCCGCTGACCGGACCTCGTCGGAGGGCGCCGCCGGATTATCGTCGGATCAGCAGCGAGCCGGGCGGAGTGACGATCGGATACGCCCCGGCGAGGAGAGCGCCTCACCGCGACGTCATCCTTCTGTCGTCCAACACGGAAGCGCTGAATCACTCACGCCTCGGCGAAAGAAGAGAAGCATGATCACGATCCACCTCCGCTACCGGATCGACGTGGCGGCGATCGACTCGTTCGTCGAGTACGCCGAGCGATGGATGAAGATCATCCCCCGGTTCGGCGGCACCCACCACGGATACTTCCTGCCCGCGGAAGGCGACAGCGACGAGGCCTTCGCGCTGTTCTCGTTCCCGTCGTTGGCGGAGTACGAACGATATCGGGAGGCATCGCTCGTGGACCCCGACAGCGTCGAGGCATACGAACTCGCCCAGCGCACGCGTTGCATCGTGCGATACGAGCGAAGGATCCAGCGGCCCCTGCTCCCCCGCCCCTGAGGCGCAACCGACGAATCGATAGTCGTCGGCGGCTCACACGCCGAGCGACGCACCCCACGCACGCAACAGTGCCTCGAGTGAACGCCGTTGGTCGGGATCGAGCCCGGCGAGCAGGCGCTGCTCGTTCGCGATGTGCGCCGTGTAGGCCTCGTCGATCAGCCGCCGTCCGGCCGACGTCAGCCGGATGACGCGCGCCCGCCCGTCGTCGGCGTCGTCGTCGCGCACCACGAGACCGGATGCCAGGAGCCGGTCGACGCGCTTGGTCACCGCCCCGCTGGTGACCATCGTGTGGCGCGCGAGCGCGCCCGGGGCCGCGGCGAACGGCTCCCCCGATCGGCGGAGGGCGGCGAGGATGTCGAACTCGCCCTCGCCAAGGCCGTACCGGCGGTAGACCGCGAGCAGCTCGTCGCGCAGATGATCGGCGAGGCGGTGCAGACGTCCGATCACCTGCATCGGCGTGACGTCGATGTCGGGTCTTTCGGCCCTCCATTGGGCGGTGATGGTGTCGACGCGGTCCGTCGTCTCAGTCATGGCATCCATTATATCTTCCGTGGAAACTATAGTGTCTTCCATGGAAAACACATGGCGGATCGTCGCCGTCACCGCCGTCGCACCGATCGCGTGGGGCGCGACGTACGTCGTCACGCGGCACCTGCTGCCGGCGGACGCGCCGCTGTGGGGTGCGGCTTTTCGCGCCCTGCCGGCGGGCCTGCTGCTGTGTGCACTCGCGAGACGGCGGCCGCACGGGGCGTGGTGGTGGAGAGCGCCCGTGCTGGGGATGCTGAACTTCGGCGCCTTCTTCGTGCTCGTCTATGTCGCAGCCCAGCTTCTGCCGTCATCGATCGCCGCGTCGATCATGGCCCTCGCCCCGCTGGCCCTCGCCGGACTCGCGTGGCCCCTGCTCTCCCAACGCCCCACGGCACGGTGGGCGGTCGGGGCGGCGGGCGGCCTCGCCGGCGTCCTGCTCGTCGTCGGCCTCGGCACCGGCGCGGTATCCGCGGCCGGAGTGGTGGCATCCGTCGTCGCGCTTCTCGCGTCGTCGCTGGGTGCGATCCTCACCACCCGGTGGCGAGACGAGACGCCCCTGCTGGCCACCACCTCGTGGCAGCTGACGGCCGGAGGCATCGTGCTGGTCGCCGTCGCGGGTGTCGTCGAGGGTCCCCCACCGCGGGTGGATGCCGCGGGCGTCGCCGCCTACGCCGGTATCGCGGTCGTCGCCACGGCGTTGGCCTTCGTGTGCTGGTTCACCGGGCTGCGGCACCTCCCGGCGGGGACGGTCGGCCTGATCGGCTTGCTGAACCCCGTCACCGGCGTGCTGCTCGGCGTTGCCGTCGGCGGCGAGTCGCTCGCGCCGGCGCAGGTGCTCGGCATCCTGCTGGTGCTCGCAGCGATCGCCGTCACGAGCGGTGGGAGGGGCCTGAAACCCGTGGCGCGAGAGGCCGGCAACGAGCGTGAACCGGCGTGAGTGAATCGCCCGCCCCCGGCCGTCTCGCGCGAGCGCGGCGCGTCAGCGCAGGCGCACCGACCCCATCGTCGCCTGCACGTCGACCTCGGCGACGGCCGACGAGCTCGTGAGCAGGCCGTTGTCGACCGAGCCGAGACCGTCGTCGATGCGCACGTCGTACTCGTCGTCGGGCAGGGTGATGTCGGCGGAGCCGGCGGTCACCTCGACGTCGGTGCGCGTGGGGGCGACCCCGTCGAGCGTTGCGGTCAGTTCGCCACCGGCGACCTCGAACGCTGCGGTCTCGACATCCGTGAGCCGCGCCGTCGCGGAACCGCCCGACAGCGTCAGGTCGATGTCGCGCGCGACGCCGTCGACAGAGGCCGTGCCGCCCGCGACCTCCACCGTGACGTCGCCGAATCCGCCGGTCATCTCGAGCGCCCCGCCGGTGACCTGGATGTCGGCCCGAATGCCGGATCCATCGAGGTCCTGCGGCAAGACGAGCGTGGCGCGCGAGCCGCTCCCCCAATCGGCGAACGAGCCCGAGGGCGATACGACGCGCAGGGAGTCGCCGTCGCGCTCGAACGTCCAGCCCTTCCGACCGTGGCTGTCGGCATCGAGCTGCGCGAACGCGACGTCGCCGAACTCGACCGTCAGCGCGCCACCGGCGAGGTCGATGTCGAGCTCGGTCAGCTGCTCCGTCGTGCCATCGGTCGAGCTGTCGTACGTGGCGGTCTGTCCGCGCCAGTCGGCCATGCTCGCCACGGCCGACACTCCCGTGCCGGCGAGGGTGCCGACGGCCACGCAGGCGCCGACCGCGATGGTGATCACTGACACGGCGAACGCGGCGCCGCGGCGACGGGGCGGCTCGGAAGCGGAGGGCGCGGGGGTGGGGGCGGAAGTGGTCATGAGGTCGCTCCGGTGTGGTCGTGGCCCAGGTGCACGAGAGCGGCGATGACGCGGCGGTTGCCGGTCTCGTCCTGCTCCAGGCCGAGCTTGGTGAAGATGGCGGTGATGTACTTCTCGACGCTGGCCTCCGACACGAACAGCGCGTTCGCGATCGCCTGGTTCGAGCGTCCCTCGGCGATGAGAGCGAGCACCGACCTCTCGCGTTCGGTGAGGCTCTGCAGCCGCTCGTCACGGCGGCGACGCGTCAGCAGCTGCGCGACGACCTCCGGGTCGAGCACGGTGGCCCCGCCCGCGATCGACGCGACGGCGGCGAGGAAGTCGGCGACGTCGGCCACCCGGTCCTTCAGCAGGTAGCCGAGCGCTCCCTGTCCGTCGGCGATGAGATCGCTGGCGTAACGCTCCTCGACGTACTGCGACAGCACGAGCACCGCGAGCCCCGGATGCCGCTGTCGCAGCGCGATCGCCGCGCGAATGCCCTCGTCGGTCCAGGTCGGCGGCAGCCGTACGTCGAGGATGCAGAGGTCGGGCGTCGTCTCGGCGACCGCGGCCTCGAGGCCTGCGGCATCCGGAAGCGCGGCGACGACCTCGTGACCGTCGTCGGCGAGCAGACGCACGAGCCCCTCGCGCAGCAGCACCGAGTCTTCGCAGATCAGGACGCGCACGGGACGTTCACCTCCACCGTCGTCGGTCCACCCTGGGGGCTGTCGATGCGCGCCGTGCCGCCGGCCGCGGTGACCCGGTTGACGATGCCGTCGAGGCCGCCTCCGGGCACGACGCGCGCCCCGCCGAGCCCGTCGTCTTCGACGCGCGCCCACAGCGACCCGTCTTCGCGCACCCGCACGTCGACCCGGCACGCGGCGGCGCGGGAGTGCTTGGCGGCGTTGGTGAGGGTCTCGGCGATGGCAAAGTACACGGCCTCCTCGGCAGCGCGCCCGCAGCGGCGGGGCAGCCGTACGTCGAGGGTCACCGGGATGTGGGATCGGGATGCCAGGGCCGACAGCGCGGCATCCAGTCCCCTGTCTTCGAGCACCGAGGCGTGGATGCCGCGGGCGAGCTGCCGGAGCTCGGTGATGGCCGACTTGGTCGAGGCGTGCGCCTCGGCGACGAGGGCTTTCGCCGCCTCGGGGTCGTCGTCGATCTTCGTCTGAGCCAGGCCCAGTGTCATGCCGATCGAGACCAGGCGCGGCTGGACGCCGTCGTGCAGGTCACGCTCGATGCGGGTTCGTTCGACCTCGGCGGCGCGCACGGCGCCGGCTCGACGCGTATCGGAGGTGCGGGCCTGCTCCACGAGCTGCGCCTCGCGGGAGGGGACGAAGATCGCCCGCACGATCACGCCGTGCAGGATCGCGAGTCCCACGATCGCGCCGAGCGCGACGACGATGGCGGCCGCTCCGGTGAGGGGCGCGGCGACGCCCGGCAGCGGCACGATGCCGAGCAGGCGCGTGTCGGACCAGCCGAAGATCGGGCTGACGACCAGGCCGATGCCCCACGAGACGATGCCGATGGCCGTGACGGTGATCAGCCCCAGCACGGTCGCGATGGCGAAGGACGCCACGGCCCGCCACTGCAACGGATCGATGGCCTGCAGCCAGATCGTGTGCAGCACGCCGACGAAGCCCGGCTTCTCACTGCGACGCGGGCGGAAGGGCGCGAGCCCCAGGCGGTAGAGGCCATCGACGCGGGCCCGCTCGAACCAGGCCACCGCGAACAGCGCGTAGACGAAGGCGACGAGAACGACGACGCCGATGAGCAGAGCCGGAAGCAGCCCGAACCCCGAGCCGAACAGGCTGAACAGGGCGGTGAAGACGGCGGGGCCGACCACGCCGAGGGCGGCGAGGTGGGCTGCGGCGCCGGCCACGCGCCCGGGCGACGAGATGCGCACCTTCGGCGGCACCGCGACCGGGGACGGGGCGGGCGGTGCGGTGGGTGTCGCGGCGTCGCGCGAGGCGGGGGCGTCGGGCGCGGAGGCACCGGGCGCGGAGGAGGCGCCGGGCAGCGGCGGCGGGGGCGGGAGAACGGATGCCGAAGTCATGGCATCCACGCTATGACTCCGCCCCGCGCGGCACCGCCCGGTCAGCCCCCGGCGCCGTTCGGGTTATCCCGAACGCGCGTGAGGCGTCGATTCTTGTCGCCGCAGGCGGTCCTAGGCGACAGAAGGCGACCCCTCACGCGGCGCGCGGGCTGCCGGGGACGCGCGAACGCCCCGCCGCAAGAAGCGACGGGGCGTTCGGGGAGAGCGTGGATCAACCGCGGGTGCGGTTCTTGTTCCACACGTCGAAGGCGACGGCCAGCAGCAGCACGAGACCCTTGATGAACTGCTGCACGTCGGTCGAGATGCCCATGAGCGACATGCCGTTGTTGAGCACACCCATGACCAGACCACCGGCGATCGCGCCGACCACGCGGCCGACACCACCCTGCACGGCGGCGCCACCGATGAAGGATGCCGCGATGGCATCCAACTCGAAGAGGTTTCCGGCGCCGGGACCGGCGGAGTTCAGGCGGCCCGTGAACACGATGCCGGCCAGGGCCGCGAGCACGCCCATGTTGACGAAGAGCATGAAGTCGACGCGACGGGTGTTGATGCCCGACAGCTTCGCCGCGGTGCGGTTGCCACCGATGGCGTAGATGTGGCGGCCGAAGACGCTGCGGCTCATGACCGTGGAGTAGCCGATGATCAGCACGGCGAGCACCACGAGCACGATGGGCGTGCCGCGCGAGCCGGGAGCGACGCCCAGCAGGTAGGTCAGGTAGGCGATGAGCGCACCGCCACCGATGACCTTGACGAGGAACGCCACCTGGGGCTCGTTCTGCAGTTCCAGCGCCGCACGCTTGGTGCGCTGACGCACCTGCGACGTCACGAAGAGCACCAGCGTCAGCACGCCGAGGGCGACGGTGATCCACTCCGCGGGCGACGAGGACGCCGGGAACAGGTCGGGGAAGAGGTACCCGCCGCCGAGCTGGCGGTACTCGGTCGGGAACGGCGTGATCTGCGTGTTGCCCAGGGTCATCTGCGTCAGACCGCGGAACAGGAGCATGCCCGCCAGGGTCACGATGAATGCCGGGATGCCGATGTAGGCCACCCAGAAGCCCTGCCACATGCCGACCACGGCACCGAGCAGCAGCGACAGCGTGATGCCGAGCCACCAGGGCAGACCCCACTGCACGATGAGCACACCCGAGACGGCACCGACGAAGGCGGCGACCGATCCGACCGACAGGTCGATGTGGCCGGCGATGATGATCATCACCATTCCGATCGCCAGGATCAGGATGTAGCTGTTCTGGACGATGATGTTCGACACGTTGCCCGCGGTAAGCAGGCGCCCGCCGGTCAGTGCCTGGAAGAGCAGCACGATGACGATGAGGGCGATGAAGATGCCGATCTCGCGCAGGCGCGAGGTGAAGAACTGCACGATGCCCCCGGCACCGCTGCCGGCGCCGCCGCCGACGGGACCCTTCGGCGTGGCGGGACCCTTCGGGGTCACGGTGTTGTCAAGCGCTGACATGGTCGGCTTCCTTTTCCTTCGTCATGAGCACCATGAGTGCCTCGGGAGTGGCCTGTTCGATGGGCAGCTGGCCGGTGATGTGGCCTTCGCTGAGGGTGTAGATGCGGTCGCAGATGCCGAGGAGCTCGGGCAGCTCGCTCGAGATGACCAGCACCCCCTTGCCCTGCGCCGCGAGGGCGTTGATGATCGTGTAGATCTCGTACTTCGCTCCGACGTCGATGCCGCGGGTGGGCTCGTCGAGGATCAACACCTCGGGGTCGGAGAAGAGCCACTGCGACAGCACGACCTTCTGCTGGTTTCCGCCCGAGAGCTTGCCGACCACGACATCGACGCTGGGCGCCTTGATGTTCATCGACTTGCGGTAGCGGTTGGCGACCATGTACTCCTCATCGCCGTCGACGAACCCGCCCTTGACGAGCTTGCGCATCCCGGCGAGCGAGATGTTGCGCTTGATCGTGTCGATGAGGTTGAGTCCGGCGCCCTTGCGGTCCTCGGTCACGTACGCGAGGCCGCTGCGGATGGCGTTGGGGACCGTGGAGGTGTCGGCCTTCTTGCCGTTGATGTAGACGGTGCCCGAGATGCGCGAGCCGAAGCTCTTGCCGAACACGCTCATCGCCAGCTCCGTGCGGCCCGCGCCCATGAGGCCGGCGATGCCGACGACCTCGCCCGCGCGCACGTTCAGGTTCGCCTGATGGATGACGGTGCGGGTGGCATCCGTGGGGTGGCTGACGTTCCAGTCCTCGATGCGCAGGACCTCGTCGCCGATCTCGACGTCGCGGTCGGGGTAGCGGTTCTCGAGCTCGCGGCCGACCATGCCGCGGATGATGCGGTCTTCGCTGGTGCCGCCGGTGGCCACATCCAGCGTCTCGATCGTGCGACCGTCGCGGATGATGGTGACCTCGTCGGCGATCGCGCGGATCTCGTTGAGCTTGTGGCTGATGATGATCGAGGTGATCCCCTGGCCCTTGAGGTGGCGGATCAGGTCGAGCAGGTGCTCGGAGTCGTCGTCGTTGAGTGCGGCGGTCGGCTCGTCGAGGATGAGGAGCTTGACGTCTTTCGACAGCGCCTTGGCGATCTCGACGAGCTGCTGCTTGCCGACGCCGATCTCGTTGACGGGCACGTCGGGGCTGTCGCCGAGACCCACGCGGGCGAGGAGCTTCGCCGCTTCGCGGTTCGTGGCATCCCAGTCGATGAGACCGCGGTGGGTGATCTCGTTGCCGAGGAAGATGTTCTCGGCGATCGAGAGGTAGGGGCTGAGGGCCAGCTCCTGGTGGATGATGACGATGCCGGCCGCTTCGCTGTCGCGGATGTCTTTGAACTCGACGGTGTTGCCGTCGAAGACGATCTCGCCGCGGTAGTCGCCCGCGGGGTACACACCGCTGAGCACCTTCATGAGGGTCGACTTCCCGGCGCCGTTCTCGCCGCAGATGGCGTGAACCGTTCCGCGCTCGACGGTCAGCGACACGTCGGCGAGCGCGATGACGCCGGGGAACTCCTTGGTGATCGAGCGCATCTCGAGGATGGTGCTCACGAGGTCCTCCTTGCAGAACCGGCTCTCGGCCGGTCGGGATGATGGGGCGGGCGCGCATCGTGCGCACCCGCGGGAACCTCCGCCGCGACCCGGACGGGCCGCGGCGGAGGCGGAGCGGGAGGGCCGGAGCCCTCCCCGCGGGATCAGCCCAGGTCGGCCTCGGTGTAGTAACCGCTGTCGACGAGGATCTCCTTGTAGTTGTCCTTCGTCACGATCGTCGACTCGAGCAGGTACGACGGGACGACCTTGCTGCCGTTGTCGTAGGTCTCTTCGTCGTTGACCTCGGGCGTCTCGCCCTTGCGGATGTCGTCGACCATGCTCACGGCCTGCTTGGCGAGCTCGCGCGTGTCCTTGAAGATCGTCGAGTACTGCTCGCCGGCGATGATCGACTTGATCGAGCCGACCTCGGCGTCCTGACCGGTGATGACCGGCAGCGCGTCGGCCGCGTAACCGCCCGAGGTGAGGGCCGAGATGATGCCGATCGAGAGGCCGTCGTAGGGCGAGAGGACACCGTCGAGCTTGGTGCCGCCGATGACGGTGAGGATGTTCTCCATGCGCTTCTGCGCCGTCTCGGGCAGCCAGCGCAGGATCGCGGCCTGACCGAAGTCGGTCTGACCCGACGGGACGACCAGCGTGCCCTTGTCGAGGTAGGGCTGCAGGGTGTCGATCGCGCCCTTCCAGAAGAAGGTGGCGTTGTTGTCGTCGGGGCTGCCGGCGAACAGTTCGACGTTGAAGGGACCCGCCGCGCCCGTGTCGGCGCCCGAGGCGTCGAGCACGCCGAGGCCGGTGAGGAGCGAGGTGGCCTGCTGGACGCCGACCTTGTAGTTGTCGAACGTCGTGTAGTAGTCGACGTTCTCGGTACCGTTGATGAGGCGGTCGTACGCGATGACGGGGATGTTCGCGTCCTTGGCCTGCTGCAGCACGTCGGTGAGCGTGGTGCCGTCGATGGAGGCGATGATCAGGGCCTTGGCGCCCGTGGTGATCATGTTCTCGATCTGCGAGACCTGGGTGGGGATGTCGTCGTTGGCGTACTGCAGGTCGACCTGGTAGCCCAGCTCCTCGAGCTGCGACTTGACGTTGTTGCCGTCCGCGATCCAGCGCTCCGACTGCTGCGTGGGCATCGCGACACCGATGATGCCGCCCGCCTCCTGCTCGCCCTCGCCGCTGCCGCCGCCGGTGCGGTCACCGGCGCAGCCGGCCAGACCGATGCCGAGCGCCAGGACGCCGGCTCCGGCGACCGCCTTGAGCATGCTGTGCTTCTTCACTCTGGTTCCCTCCATTGGGTGTTAGTCGCGGTGTCTCTCGGGAGTTCACCGCCGGCACTGCTGACGGACCAGATCAGGCGCACGACCTCGGGGGCGAAACGAAGGGCCGGTCGGCGACCCGGTGCACCCGCGTCGTTCGAAACGTCTTCGTCTCGACGGATCCGCTCCGCAGCGAGTCCCGTCGGCCGTGTGACCCGGTCATGTGACCGTTCACATTGTGTGTGCGATGGTACATCGCCCTCAGGCCGACCTGTCAAGTCCCGGTACGAATGACGTGTCGCCGTTGCCGAAACGTGACGATTCAGCGGGAGGGCGGAGCCGTCGACGATCGGACGATCAGCCGCAGGTGGTCGGGCACCGCCGCGGGAGCGTCGCCCGGCGACTCCCCCAGAGCCGCGAGCAGATCGGCCACGGCGCGGGTGCCGATCCCCACGAAGTCCTGCCGCACCGTCGTCAACGGCGGCCACAGGTGCGCCGACTCGGGCACGTCGTCGAAGCCGACGACCGAGATGTCCTCCGGCACCGAGCGACCTATGGCGCGAACGGCATGCATGAACCCCAGAGCCATCAGATCGTTGCCCGCGAAGACCGCCGTGGCATCCTCGGTCCGCAACAGCTCCAGACCCGCCTCGTACCCGAACTGCGCCGACCAGTCGCCCAGCACCGGGGGTCGCGGCGTCAGATCGTTGGCATCCATCTCGGCGAGGTAGCCCCGCATGCGGTGGTCGGCCTCGATCCAGTCGCGGGGTCCGGCGATGTGCAGGATGCGGGTGTGTCCGAGCTCGATGAGGTGACGCACCGCAGCGCGCGCCCCCGCCGCCTGGTCGTTGTGCGAGGTGGACACGCCGGTGGACGCCACGGTCTGCACCGGAACGGGAAGTTTCAGCTCCTCGAGGACGGGGACCACCCGTGTCTGCGGCGCCACCGCGATGAGCCCCTCGATCGACTGATGCATGAGGTGGTCGATCGAGGCGCGGACGTCGTCGGGATCACTCGTGGCGAGATTGGTGACGGTGAGGCGGTACCCCGCTGCGCGGGCGGCGGATTCGATGGCCTGCACGGTGGAGGCCGCGCCATGGGTCGTCACGCGCGGACCCAGCACCCCGATCAGGCGCGAGCGACTGGTCGCGAGCGCCCGGGCAGCCTGATTCGGCACGAACTTCAGCTCGGCGATCGCCGAACGCACCTTCTCGGCCGTCTCGGGGCGCAGCTGCGAGCTGTTGTTGATGACGCGCGAGACGGTCTGGTACGACACCCCTGCCAACCGCGCGACGTCACGGATGCTCGGGGCGCGCCCCGTCGCCTCCGGGATGTCGGTGTCGCTCATGATCCGCCTCATTGCGGGTCACGCGCTCTGGCGTGACCGGTCACACGAGGATAACCGACGACGCGACGACAGGCGTGCCGAGTGTGCGGGGCGTCCGTCTCGAGGGGCCGTCGGGCTCGTCGGGGCTGCGCGGCGGAGGGAGAGGCGCCTGCGGACCAGCCGCCGTGGAGGCGCGAGCGGACGGATGCCACGGAGCACGGCCCGCGTCCTCGCTCCACGCCGATACGGTGGAGGCCATGACCGGACTGCACTGGGGCATCCTCGCGACGGGCGGCATCGCCCACGCCTTCACCTCCGACCTGCGCACCGCGGGTCTCGACATCGCCGCCGTCGGCTCGCGCCGGCTCGACAGCGCCCGCGAATTCGCGGAGCAGGACGGCATCCCGAACGCGCACGGCTCGTACGAAGAACTCGTCGCCGACCCCGACGTCGACATCGTGTACATCGCCACACCCCACCCCGGGCACGTCGACAGTGCACTGCTGGCACTCGACCACGGCAAGCACGTCCTCGTCGAGAAGCCACTCACCCTCAACGCCACCGAGGCCGCGATGATCCGCGACCGGGCGGCGGCGAAGGGGCTGCTCGCCATGGAGGCGATGTGGACGCGTTATCTGCCGCACATGGTGCGCATCCGCGAGATCCTCGCCGCCGGCACGCTCGGCGAGGTGCGCGTCGTCTCGGCCGACCACACGCAGAAACTGCCGAGCGACCCCGCGCACAGGCTGAACGACCTCGCGCTCGGGGGCGGCGCGCTGCTGGATCTCGGCATCTATCCGATCTCGTTCGCCGTCGACGTGCTGGGTCTGCCGGAGCGCATCACGGCGCTCGCCCGTCTCTCGGATGCCGAGAGCGACGCCGAGGTCGCCACGATCTTCACCCACGCGGGTGGGGCCGTCTCGACCACCGTGTCGTCGTCGCGCGGTGCCGGTGCGAACGCGGCGCAGATCGTCGGAACCGAGGCCCGCATCGAGATCGATCGCGTCTGGTACACCCCGACCTCGTTCCGGGTGGTCTCGCCCGACGGTGACGTGCTCGAGGACTTCGTCTCGGAGGTCGAGGGACGCGGGATGCAGTATCAGGCCCTCGCCGCGGAACGCTTCGCCGCGGGTGACGGCACGACGAACGACGTGCTCTCGATCGACGAGAGCGTCGCGATCATGGGCGTGCTCGACGAGGTGCGCCGGCAGATCGGCGTCGTCTACCCCGGGGAGCGCTGAGCAGTCCGGCAGCGGGCTGACGCGCTGGTCACGGCGCGCGATCGCCGGCGCGGGTCCTCGGCGTGGTTTCGGACAGGCCCACGGCGCGGGGCTGCGGCGCGGGTCGACGGCGCACCGGGTGCGGCGCGGGTCGACGGCGCACCGGGTGCGGCGCGAGTCGACGGCGCAGGGTTGCGACGCGGGTCGACGGCGCAGGGGGTGCGGCGCTGCTCCACGGCGCGGGCTGGTGTGCGGCGCTGCCTCACGGGGCGGGCTGATGTGCGGCCCGCGCAGACGGGCCAGACTGGACGCATGCCCGACACTCAGAGCGCCCGCGTCGCCGTCTACCTCGACTTCGACAACATCGTCATGTCGTGGTACGACCGCGTGCACGGGCGCAACGCCTACTCGCGTGACCGGCAGAAGATCGCCGACACCCCCGTCGACCCCGAGATCACCGAGCGCCTGACCAAAGCGACGATCGACGTGGGCGCGATCATCGACTACGCGGCATCCTTCGGCACGCTCGTTCTCACGCGGGCATATGCCGACTGGTCCGCACCGGTGAACGCCGAGTACCGCTCTCAGCTCGTGGCCCGAGCGGTCGACCTCGTGCAGCTGTTCCCGGCCGCGGCGTACGCCAAGAACGGTGCGGACATCCGCCTCGCGGTCGATGCCGTGGAAGACATGTTCCGACTGCCCGATCTGACGCACGTGGTCATCGTCGCCGGCGACAGCGACTACGTGCCCCTCGCCCAGCGGTGCAAGCGGCTGGGTCGCTACGTGGTCGGCGTCGGCGTCGCGGGCTCGACCGCCAAATCGCTCGCGGCGGCGTGCGATCGCTTCGACGCGTACGACTCGCTGCCGGGCATCCCGAAGCTGTCGGAGACGAAGAAGGATGCCACACCCTCACGTCCCCGTACGCGAAAGCGCTCGAAGGATCCCGCCGTCGACCTGCTCGAGCGTGCCATGCAGCTCGAGGGAGAGCGCGCCGACGGCGAATGGCTGCACGCGTCGGCCGTGAAGGACCTCATGAAGCGTCTCGACCCGTCGTTCAGCGAGAAGGCGCTCGGATTCCGGAGCTTCTCCGACTTCCTCAAGGCGCAGACCGACCACGTCGAGGTGGATGAGGAGTCCAATGTCGTGCAGGTCAAGGCGGTCACTCGGGCCTGAGGCGCGGACCCTCGCGCCGCGACGCGGCGGGCGACGCCTTCACGCCGGCGGGTCAGCGTCGTTCGGCGCCCGGTGCGACGTGAGCGAGGACACGGTCCCACACCGAGGTCAGCGTCACGTGGCCGTTGACCGAGGCGATCTCGTCGGAGGGAACGACCTCGGCCTCGGCCGACCTCATCCGGTCGACGTACCAGTCGGCATCGGCGGCGTCGGCGGGACCGTCGCCGCCGACCACGACGAGGACCTCGGCGTCGAGGTGGTCGAGCAGCGGCGTGCGCAGGTCGCGGCTGAGCGGGTCGGACGGACTCTGCACGCCGACGATCGCGAGGCGGTCGACGATCGGTCCCATAGCCGCCGCAAGGTAGATCGCGATCGGCCCGGCGGAGCGCTCCCCCACCAGCCCCACCTTCGCCTCGGGCGCCTCGCGTTCCAGCAACGCGCGCAGAGCCTCGACGGTGAGGCCCGCGGGGGTCTGACCGCCGAAGACCGGAGGATCTTCGAGCTCGGGGGCATCGAGCCCGACCGCGACGACCCGGACGTCGTAGGCGGACGTGACCCGCGCATCGGGATCGGTGGTCGCCACGTCCCCGGTGCGGAGCACGAACACCGCGCGCGGTGCCCCCGGGGTGCCGAAACTGCGGTAGCCGAGCTCGCCGTCGAGCCAGGGGGCCAGACTCATCGCGTCGTCCTTTCGTCGTCGGGGCCGCCGCCGGGCAGCATGGCCCGCAATGTGTCGATGGTGTCGGCCTCGGCCGCAGGCTTGTCGGGGCGGTACGCCTTCACGCGCGCGAAGCGCAGGGCCACACCGCCGGGATAGCGCACCGAGCGTTGCACGCCGTCGATGGCGATCTCGACGACGGTGTCGGGCACGACGCGGATGCCGCCGGGCACCTCACCCGTCTCGCGTTCGGCGAAGTGCGCCGTCTGCCACGTCAACAGCTGGTCGGTGAGGCCCTTGAAGGTCTTGCCGACCATGACGAAGCCGCCCGGCTCAGCGAACAGCCCGTCGGGATCGCGGGCACCCAGATGCAGATTGCTGAACCATTGCGCGCGTCGGCCCGAGCCGCGCTCGACGCCGAGCACGACGAGGTCGAACGTGTGCACGGGTTTGACCTTCAGCCAGCTCTTGCCGCGCCGGCCCGCCGTGTACGGGGCGTCGAGCCCCTTCACCATCACGCCCTCGTGGCCGGCCGCGAGAGCCGACCGGGCGAAGGAGTCGGCCGCCTCGGGATCTCCGGTGGTCACGGCGGGGATGCGCCAGGCAGCGGCGATGCGATCGAGCTCGGAGAGCCGAGCCGAGAGCGGGTGATCGACAAGATCTCGGCCGTCGACGTGGAGCACGTCGAAGAACCACGGCCTCAGCGCGATCTCTCTCGCGGTCTCGGCTCCGAAGCGGGCCATCGTGTCTTGGAACGGGCGCGGAGCGCCGTCATCGTCGAGCGACAGCGTCTCACCGTCGAGGATCACGTCGGTCACCGGCAGAGCGCGCACCACCTCGACGATCTCGGGGACCCGGTGCGTGACATCGGCCAGCGTGCGGGTGAAGACGCGCACCTCGTCGCCCCGGCGATGCACCTGCACGCGTGCCCCGTCGAGCTTGTACTCCACCGACGCGACGCCCGCGATCTCGAGCGCCTCGGCGACGGAGCCGGCCGTCGAGGCGCGCATCGGCTGCACCCCGCGCCCGACGACGAGGCCCACCTCGGCGAGATCGTCGGCCGAGCCGGTGAGGGCGACGCGGGCGGTCTCGCCCAGGTCGCCCGAGAGCATCGCGGCGCGCCGCACCGCGGCACCGTCGCGGTCGGATGCGCGGGCGATGGCATCCAGGAGCACTCCCTCGAGGGCGCCGGTGCGCAGTTCGCCGGTCATGACGCGGATGAGCAACTGCCACTCGGCGAGCGTCGCACGCTCGGCGAGGTCGTCGAGCAGGGCGGTGCGTCGCGCCGCCGAACCGGCGCCGCCGATCTCGGTCAACCGCGTGAATGTCTCGTCGACGTCGCCCACCGTGAGCATGGGCGTGTCGGCGTGCGTTCCGCCGCGGCTCGACAGGGTGCGCCACCCGACACCGAGCCGCCCCTGGCGGGGCGCCGCCGTGAGCAGGCCGACCGCCGGGACGACCTCGTCGGGCGACAGCGCGCGCAGGACCTCCGCGAGCGCGTCGACCTTGGCCAGGCGCGAGCGCGTCTTCGTCACCGCCGCGAGGGCCGTCTCGATGTCGCCGAAGAGCATGTCGGCATCCTGGCATCCCCCTCCGACATCGCCCGCGCACTTGCGTCGGCGCCGCTGTCGTGGCATCCGTCCTCCCCGGGGGCTCCGCATCCGCGGCGCCGATCGCCGCTGACCCGCGCTCCCCCGACGCTCAGAGCCGATCGGTCGCGCACACCTCCTGCGGAACCGGCTCCGGACGCGAGCGCACCGCCCACACCGCACCGGATCGCAGGAGTCCTGCTCGCGCCGCCCGCACCATGCACCTCGAGCGCGAGGACGGATGACGCACACCACACGTCGCCCGAGGCCGCAACCCCCGGCGCGATGTCGGAGGTCTGAGGTGTGCTGGTGCCTCCCCAGGAATGAGGTCCCCGTGAACGCTCCCGCAACTCTCGAACAGTCCGCCCGCACCGCCCGTGAGGTGTTCGGCTGGGACGACCTGCTGCCCGGGCAGGCCGAGGCGATCGACGCGGTCGTCGGCGGTCGTGACACCCTGGTCGTCTTCCCCACCGGCGCGGGCAAATCGGCGGTGTACCAGATCGCGGGCTGCGAGCTCGGCGGCGTGACCGTCGTGATCTCGCCGCTTCTCGCGTTGCAGCGCGACCAGATCGACTCGATCGACGCCGCCCCCGACGCTCCCGCCGCGGTCGCTCTGAACTCCCGCACCAGCGCGTCCGCGAAGAAGGCGGCGTGGGCCGCGATCGAGAGCGGCGACGCCGTGTACGCCTTCCTGGCTCCCGAGCAGCTCGCCAACACCGAGGTCTTCGACCGCCTGGCGAACGCCGATGTGCGCCTCGTCGTCGTCGACGAAGCGCACTGCGTTTCGGCCTGGGGCCACGATTTCCGACCCGACTACGCCCGGATCGGCGACGCCGTCGACGCCCTCGGGCACCCGCCCGTGCTGGCGCTGACGGCCACGGCATCCGCTCCCGTGCGCGACGACATCGTGTCGAGCCTCGGCATGCGCGAACCGCACCTCGAGGTGCGCGGCATGGATCGCCCCGAGATCCACATGGCCGTGCGCCGTCACGAGCACGACGCCGACAAGCGTCGCGCGGTCGTCGCCGACGTGCAGGATGCCGGTGGCCCGGCGCTGTTGTACGTGGCGACGCGCAAAGAGACCGACGCGTACGCCGACGAGCTCACCGCCCTGGGGCTGCGGGCCGCCGCGTACCACGGGGCCATGGCGCAGAAGAAGCGCGACGAGGTGCACTCCGCCTGGAGCGCGGGCGAGCTCGACGTCGTGGTGGCGACGTCGGCGTTCGGCATGGGCGTCGACAAGAGCGATGTGCGCCTGGTCGTGCACGCCGACGTCACCGAGTCGCTCGACTCGTACGCCCAGGAGATCGGCCGCGCGGCCCGCGACGGGGAGCCGGCACGGGCGATACTGCACTACCGTGCCGAGGACTTCTCGCTCCGGTCGTTCTTCGCCGGCGGGCACACCAAGCGCGCCGACATCGCCGGGGTGTGGGACGCGCTGCGACGGGCGGAGAAGCCGCTGCGCGCGAAGGCCATCGCCGACGAGAGCGGGCGCTCGACGCGCGCGATCGGCCGCGTGCTGAACCAGCTCGTCGCGTGCGGACTGGCGGCGTCAGGACCCGAGGGGGTCTCCGTGGTGAAGAAGGTGACGGCCGGCGATGCCGTGGATGCCGTGCGCGAGCGCGACGAGGCCGAGGAGCGCATCCGCGCCTCGCGCATCGAGATCATGCGCGGCTACGCCGAGACGACCCGCTGTCGCCGGCGGGCACTGCTGGAGTACTTCGGCGTGGAGACGCCGGCGCAGTGCGGGGCGTGCGACCGCTGCGACGCCGGCGCATCGGCCCCCGCCGACGCCCCGACCGAAGACGCCGAGGGAGACGGCATCCGCATCGACTCCATCGTGGAGCACGGCGAGTTCGGCACCGGCACCGTCATGGGGATCGAAGACGACCGGCTCACCGTGTTCTTCCCCGAGCACGGGTACAAGGTGCTCGCCCGCGCGGCTTTCGACAGCGGCATCCTGGAGCTCGGCGAGGCGGCGTAGCCGTGCGAGTCCGCGCGGACGGGCGACCCGGGGGCGCGTCAGCGTGCGCGCGTCGCCCACCACGCCCACGCGACGAGCACCGGCTGCAGGAACAGCCGCACGAGGCGCGCGCGATCGGTGGTGAGTCCCGGCGCCGATCGACCGGTGCGCCACTGGTGCACGTTGCCGGGGAACACGGCGACGAAGAAGGCCGCGATGGCCGTACCGATGCGTCGGCGTTCCCCCGGCAGCGCGATGAGCGCGACGCCGAGCACGATCTCGACGGCACCGGATGCCACGACGATGGCGTCTTTGTCGGTGTGCAGCAGACGCGTCGCCCAGCCCGGCACGACGATGCGGTAGCCACGCCTCCCCCACGTGAGGTGGCCGCTTCCGGCTCCGACCAGCAGCAGGGCGAGCGCCCCGCGCGCGGCCGATCGGACGGTGAGACCTCGACGACGTGGCATCCGGTCAGTCTTGCACCCGCTGCACCGCCTCGGGCCGTAGGCTCCCGACATGCCGACGACCGACGACGATGCCCTCGACGTCCGCCCCGCGGAGCGCGACGACGCCGTGACGATCGCGACGATCCACGCGACATCGTGGCGCGAGACCTACGGACGCTTCGTCGACGACCCCGACACGAGCCCGTGGTTCGCCGTCGATCGGCGGATCGGCATGTGGCGCGAGAACCTCGACCACGGCGCCTTCACGACGCTGGTCGCCCGCATCGATGGCGAGGTCGTGGGCTTCGCCGCCGTCCAGGCGGTCGACGATCCGGCGGCGGCGCGGGCGGAAGAACTGACGATGCTCTACGTCCTCGCCCGCGCCCACGGCAGCGGCGCGGGTCAGGCGCTGCTCGACGCCGTGCTCGGCGACCGTCCGGCGCAGCTGTGGGTCGCCGCCGACAATCCCCGCGCGCACGCGTTCTACCGGCGCAACGGCTTCCGCCCCGACGGGGCAGAGTCGTCGTTCGGGCCGATCCCCCGCACCGTGCGACTCGTCCGCTGAGCCCGCCCACGCATCAGGCCGCCTCGATCGCCTCGGCCGCGATCTCGACGAGGCGGTGATCGCGCTCCTCCTCGTGTGCCGTGATCGTGACGACGGCGTCGCGCGCGGGGACGACGAGAACGTACTGGCCATAGAGGCCGTCGAGGCGCCACCCGCTGCCCGGCCCGCTCCAGCACCCCCGCCCGTAGCGTGACCAGGGGGACGGCGCGCCGGTGTCGAAGCAGTCATCGTGCATCGCCGCGACCCAGGTGGCATCCACGACTCGCCGATCCCCGACGCGACCGCCGTCGCGGAGAAGTCGTCCGATGCGCGCTAGTTCGCTCGTGCGCAGCTCGAGCCCGCTGCCGCCGAGCATGTGTCCGAGCGGACACCGCCGCCATGTCGGATCGAGGATGCCGAGGGGCTCGAACAGGCGCGGGCGGAGCCAGTCGTGCACGTCGCCGACGCGGGCCGCGAGCATCCGCATCGCGACGTACGTGCTCGCATCGGAGTACTGGAATACGCGGCCCGGTCCCCGCGACGGCGTGCGCAGCACCGCCGCGGCGAGATCGACGTCGGGGATCGGGTCGCCGGCGAACCATTCGAAGTCGATGCCGCTCGTCATCGTCAGCAGGTGCCGCAGGGTGACCGCCTCGGCGCCCGCGCCGACGTCGCCGAGAGGCAGCACGTCGACGGCTCGCGTATCCGGTGTGAGGACGCCCTCGTCGACCGCGATGCCGGCGGCGACGACGCTCACCCCCTTCGACGCGGAGTACACGTCGGCGGGCTCATCGGGGGCCCATCGATGCTCGACGCCCTCGTCGCCGATGAGGACGTGCACCCCGTGGGCCTCGAGCCCCTCGTCGTCGATCGCCGCGACCATGGCGTCGAGGGCACGGCGAGGGTCGGGCATGTCGTCCACGGTAGCGGGCGCGCTCCGACCGTACGGGCCCCGCGGGCGGGCCGCTCCCGCCGGCGCTGCGGGTGCGGTCCTCAGCCCTGCCCGGGGAGTCCCCAGGTGCTGCCGGCGGGCGGGGGCTGACACACCGATCCCGCCGACAGGGCCGCGACCTCGGCACGCACGGCCACCCCGTCGCCGTTCTTCTCGACGGTGAGGACGACCCCCTGCTGCGAGCGATCGGCCGGGGTGAAGCCGGTCGCCGCGGACGAAACGACCGGGTCGTCGGAAAGCAAGCCGTAGGCCGTGCTCACCAGATCGGCGGGCGGGTTCTCACGGATCCAATTGACCGTCTGTGCCACGCTCGCCCCGGGGATGCGCCACACGGCGCCCTCCTCGGCGATCGGGCTGCAGATCCAGCCCGTGTGGGACGAGAAGCCCACGGCTCCGCCGTCGACGCGCGCCGCTCCCTCGGGCAGCACGATCGCGTCGAGCCAGGCGGCAGCCTGTGCGACGGCGGCGGCGGGGTCGGGCGTGGCCGGGGCCGTCGGTGACGGCTCGGAACCGAGGTACGGCTCCTGCGTCGCGGGCGGCGGCCCGACACGGGGGGTCGTCTCGGTCACCGCCGCGGTGTCGGCCGCGGGCACGCCGGCACACCCGGCGAGAAGAGCCGTGGCGGCGAAGACGGCCGTTGCCGTCACCAGGAGTCGTCGCATGGGCCCATGCTATGTCGCAGGCGACGACCGCCCCGGCAACCCGGTGCGCGCTGACCGGGCAGGGCGCTGCGCATTCACCCGCGCGGTGCGGCGGGCGCTCCCCCGCGCGGTGCGGCAGGCGCTCCCCCGCGCGGTGTGGCAGGCGCTCCCCCGCGCGGTGCGGCAGGCGCTCCCTCGCGCGGTGCGGCGGGCGCTCCCCCGCGCGGTGCGGCGGGCACTCACCCGGGAAACACCGCAGGCGATCACCCAGGCAGCGCGGCGCACTCGCCCAGGCACCGCACGGCGCGCCCGCCGCGCAGCGCGCTGCGCGCTCACCCGGGCAGCGCGACGCGCACTCACCCCGGCGACGGGGCCGTCCGGCGGGCGAACTCGACGTACGCCTCGACGGTGTCCTCCGGCACGATGGCGCGCAGCACCACCTCGTCGGCGGCTGCGGTGTACGCCTGGAGCGCATCGCCCAGTTCGGTGACATCGCGGATGGTCGTGTCAGCGGCATTCACCCCCATCCGTTCGAAGTTGGCGGCGTAATTCGGAAACGACGCGTAGCGCGCCGTCTCGGCGTCGAGCCGGGAGCGGGCGGCCGAGACGATCGCGGTGCGCACGTAGACGGCGACGTGGGCCGCGGGGGCGATCGCGTGCAGGGCGCCGGCTTGCGCGTGTGCTTCGGTGGGCGGCACCCAGTTGAGCAGCACCCCCTCGGCCTGCTCGGCTCCGGTACGGCGCATCTTCGGCCCGAGTGCTCCGACCAGCACGCGGGGCATCCCCTCGTCGTGAAGCACCTCGATCGCGTCGCGCACGCGGGCGAGGGCCCCCGCTTTCGACGCGCCTGAACCGATGCCGAGCGTCAGCCGGTCGAGAGGAAGGCCGAGCGATGCGACGTCGGCGGCGATCGCATGAGCCGGACGGCGGTCGACCGGCACGACCCCGGTCGCGAGGTGCAGCCGTTCGGTCACCCGCGAGGCGGCGGCCAGAGCCGCCAGTGCGTCGCCGTCGGGGGTGTCGTTGACCCACAGCGTGTGGAAACCGGCACTCTCGACCGCGGGCGCGATGCGGGCGATCGCCTCGGGTCCCAACGACCCGGCGAGCCCGAGCGAGACCACGCCGCGGCTCACGAGACGCCTCCGGCGTGCGGCACCGACACCGCGACCTGACCGACGGCGGCGAAGAAGGCCGCCAGGTCGACGTCGTCGGTGGGAAGCAGCACCACGTCGTCGACGCCAGCCGCCTGGAACCGCGCGACCCCCTCGGCCACCTCCGACACGGAGCCCGCGAGCACTCGATCGACCGCGTCGGGGCGGTCGCCGAGCACCGCGGTCGCCCGCTCGCGCGCGCCGGGACCGAAGGCGGTGAGCACGTAGGCGACGACATCGGCGCGACCCTCGCGTCCGGCGCCGGATCGGCCCGCCTGCACGGTCTCGACCGCCGCGGCGACCTCTGCGACGGTGTGACGACTGTCGAGCACGACGCCGTCAGCCACGGCTCCCGCAAGGGCGAGGGTCTTCGGGCCCTCGGCTGCGGCGTAGACGAGGGGGGCCTGGGTGGGCGGCCAGTCGAGCGTGACGTCGCGCAGCCGGACGTATCGCCCCTCGGTGGTGACCGTCTCGCCCGCGAGCAGCGCGCGCAGGGCGGGCAGCTGCTCGTGCATGAGCGTGAGCGGCGAGGCGGCTTTGGCGCCGACCTGTCGCATCCAGTCCTGCACGCCGTGGCCGAACCCGGGCAGCAGGCGACCGGGGAACATGCGCTCGATGGTGGCGATCTCCATGGCGGATGCCGCGACGTTGCGAAGCGGCAGGGGCGCGATGCCGACGCCGATGCGAAGGTGGTCGGTGACGGCGAGGGCTGCCGCCGCCGCTGCCCACGCCGACGAGCGGAAGCAGTCCTCCCAGAGCCAGAGCTCCTCGATCCCCGCGTCTTCAGCCGCCCGCGCGGCGTCGCGCAGTTCTTCGGGCGGATGCGGGTACGGGCTGAAGATCGTGCCGATACGACTCATGCGTCTACTCTGCCGCGCCCCTCCGACATCGCGGCAGGGGGTTTCGCGTGCCGCACAACTCCTGCAGGTGCGGGGCTGCGGGCGGGCAGGCGCCGGTTCTGCCGAACTCTGCAGGAGTTGTGCGACTCCGCCGTGGGCAGCCTCGCACCCACGCGACGGACACCCACCCACGCGGCCGGCGGACCCGCAGCCCGCACGGCGAACGCCCCGCCGGGCACCCCACCCAAGCGGCCGGCGGACCCGCAGCCCGCACGGCGAACGCCCCGCCGGGCAGCCCACCCACGCGGCCGGCGGACCCGCAGCCCGCACGGCGAACACCCCGCCGGGCACCCCACCCACGCGGCCGGCAGACCCGCGCCCGCACGGCGAACACCCCGCCGGGCAGCCCACCCGCGCAGCGAAACGCCGCCGGCACCGAAGCACCGGCGGCGTCCAGCCGTCGCGTCACGCCGCGAGCACGGCCGCGGCCGAAGCCCTCACGACGAAGCCCGAGCCGTCGGCATCCACGTGCACCCGGCCCCCGTCGCTCAGCTCACCCGAGACGAACAGGTCGGCGATCCGGTCGTCGACCTCTCGCTGGATGACGCGGCGCAGCGGCCGCGCACCGTACTCGGGCTCGTAGCCGACATCGGCGAGCCGGTCGACGGCCGCCTCGGTGACCTCGAGCGAGATGCCTCGCGCAGCCAACCGCCGCGCGGAGGCTCCCAGCAGCAGCCGCACGATCTCGCGCAGCTGGTCCTTCTCGAGCTTGCGGAACAGCACGATGTCGTCGATGCGGTTGAGGAACTCCGGCCGCATGGCCTCGCGGAGCTTACCCATCACCCGGTCGCGCAGGTCGTTCTCGGCGAAGTCGCGCCCGGTCGTGGTGAAGCCGATGGCCCCGGAACGGGATGCCAGCACCTCGGCGCCCAGGTTCGAGGTCATCACGATGACCGTGTTGCGGAAGTCGACCGTGCGCCCTTGGCCGTCGGTGAGGCGACCGTCGTCGAGCACCTGCAGCAGCAGCGTGAAGACATCGGGGTGGGCCTTTTCGATCTCGTCGAAGAGCACGACCGCATACGGGTTGCGGCGCACGCGCTCAGTGAGTTGACCGGCCTCGTCGTAGCCGACGTATCCCGGAGGGGCGCCGATCAGCCGCGAGACGGTGTGCCGCTCGCCGAACTCGCTCATGTCGAAGCGGATCACCGCGCCGTCGTCGTCGAACAACGACCCGGCGAGGGCTTTCGCGAGCTCGGTCTTTCCGACGCCCGTGGGTCCGAGGAAGAGGAACGATCCGACCGGACGGTTCTCATCGCCCATGCCCGTGCGGTTGCGGCGCACGGCCTTCGCCACGGCGGCCACCGCGTCATCCTGTCCGATGACCCGGGCGTGCAGCTCGGTCTCGAGGTCGGCGAGGCGTCCGCGCTCGGTGGCGGTGAGACGCGCGACCGGAATGCCGGTGGCCCGGCTGATCACCGCGGCGATCTCGGGCTCGTCGACGATCGCGGCCGTACGGGGGCCGGCCGTCGCCTCCTCGAGCTGCGTCTGCACCGCGGCGATCTCGTCGCGCAGACGCGATGCCTCCTCGTAGTGCTCGCCCGAGACGGCGGCGTTCTTGTCGGCCTCGAGAGTCGCGAGCCGCTCGATCAGCGACGACGTGTCGACGGAGACGCCCAGTCGCAGCCGCAACCGCGCGCCGGCCTGGTCGATGAGGTCGATCGCCTTGTCGGGAAGCACACGGTCGGAGAGGTAGCGGTCGCTGAGCTCCACCGCGGCGCGCAGGGCGTCGTCGGTGTAGCTGACGGCGTGGTGCTGCTCGTACGCCGGGCGGAGCCCCTTCAGGATCTCCACGGCATCCGGGATCGACGGCTCACCCACGCGCACGGGCTGCAGGCGACGCTCGAGCGCCGGGTCCTTCTCGATCGTGCGGTACTCGCGCAGGGTGGTCGCGCCGATGAGGTGCACGTCGCCGCGGGCGAGGCGGGGCTTGAGGATGTTGCCGGCATCCATGGATCCGTCGCCGCTGCCGCCCGCACCGACGAGGGTGTGCACCTCGTCGATGAAGACGACGAGCTTCTCGGATGCCGCGATCTCGTCCATCGTCTGGGTGAGACGCTCCTCGAAGTCACCGCGATAGCGGGCGCCCGCGAGCATCGCGGCGAGGTCGATCGCGACCACGCGCGTATCGCGCAGCTGCTCGGGCACCTCGTTCGCGACGATCGCACGCGCGAGCCCCTCGACGACGGCGGTCTTGCCGACGCCGGCCTCGCCGATGAGCACGGGGTTGTTCTTGGTGCGACGGCTGAGGATCTCGATCGTCTGCTCGATCTCGTCGGCGCGGCCGATCACCGGGTCGAGCTCGCCGGCGGCGGCGCGCGCGGTGAGGTCGGTGCCGAAGCGGTCGAGGTTCGGGGTGGCGCTCATCGCCTCCGCGGGGGTCTCGGGCTCACCGACCACGGTCTCGCGCACGCCCTGGGTCAGGGCCTCGGCGGTGACACCGGCCTGCGCGAGGATCTGCCCGGCGGGGGCGTCCTGCGCGAGCACGAGCGCGAAGAACAGGTGGTCGGGGTCGACGTAGGTCGAGCCCGCAGCGCGAGCGACTTGGAACGCGTGGAACAGGGCGCGTTGCACCGAACCGGCGACCACGGCGCCGTCGACGTGCGCCGGGGCGCCCGCGGCGGGCAGGCGGCTCTCGGCGGCACGGGCGATCGCCGCGGGGTCGGCGCCGAGGCGCGCGACCGCGTCCTTGGCGGGCGAGCGACCGACCAGCACGTGGAGCACGTGCAGCGCGTCGAGTTCGCGCTGACCGCGTCCGAGGGCGAAGCGGCCGGCTGCCTGCAGGGCGTCCTGAGTGCGGGCGCTGAGGAAGCGGCTGAGGTCGATGGAACGCTCGGCGCGCGCCTGCTCGCCCGCGAGGTAGCGCGCGAGGAACTCGTCGAACGACTGGGCGCCGTCGTCCCCGGCGCCGGGGGTGAAGTCTTCGGGCAATTCCGTCTCCTGTGATCCGTGGATGCGAACGCGACTTGAGCGCGCTCGTATCAACTTCAACGCCAGGGTGTCGCGGCTATTCCCGCAGGCGCGGATCGGGCTCGTTCCACAGCTCCGCCGTCTGCACCACCCAGAACACCCCGAACAACGCCAGAGCGACCGACTCCCCCACGAGCACGACGGGGAAGCCCGAGCGGGCGACGCCGGAGAGGAGTCCGACGACGATGAGCACGAGCGTCGACAGGATGCCGACCGCCGAGGCTGCGTACATGCGCCGCAGCAAGACACCCCGGCGGCCGATCGCGTGCGGACGCCACGCGGCGATGGCCGCCACCGCCGCGATCAGCACGAAGAACGCCACGGCGGCGACCTCGTGCGCCCGCGCGAGGAAGCTCTCGGGCGACACCAGAGCCCACGCCACCCCCGCGACCGTGAGCGAGACGATCACCCCGATCGTTGCCCCCACTCCACGGCTCGCGGTCCGCTGCACGAGGGCGATGATCGCCGCCGCGACCGCCCCGAGCAGGACCATGGATGCGACGGCCGCACCGTTGTTGACCACCGTCGCTCGTACGTCGGGCGGCACACACCTCAGCACCGGCTCGCATGCGCCCGCGGCGACGGTGGTGGGGATGTAGGCCACGGCGAGCGCGAGGACGGCGGCGATGTCGAGCAGAGCCTGCTCGACACTCCGACCCGACAGCGCGAGAAGCGCGAGGGCGATCGCGGTGAGCCCACCGACGAATACCGGACCCGCGGGACCGTAATACGCCGCGCTGATCGAGGGCAGCGATGCTCCGGCCACGAGCTCGATCCCCACGGCGACACCGACGAGGACGGTCGCGCCGATCAGGGCGAGCCGCACGTAGCGGTAGGTGCGCTGAGTCGAGGTGGTGCGGACGCGCATACCGGCATCCTGACATCCCGTTCCGACACCGCCCCCCTTTCCGATGTCGGAGGCCGGGGCCATACTGGCCGCACATCGAGGAGGGTGTGCACATGGACTGGAAGATCGAGCTCATCTTCGTGCCGGTTTCCGACGTCGACCGGGCGAAAGCGTTCTACGAATCGATCGGCTTCCACGCCGACCACGACCAACAGGTCGACGAGGCCCTGCGCTTCGTGCAGATGACTCCGCCGGGCTCCGCGTGTTCGATCGCGTTCGGCACCGGGCTCGGGCTCACCCTCGAGCCCGGGCAGCAAGACACCATCCAGGTCGTCGTCGCCGACGCCGCTGCGGCCCTGCAACAGCTTCGGGCCGCTGGCGCCACCGCGGAGGGCGTCGACGAGCAGGCGTGGGGGCGCTTCGTCACCTTCGCCGACCCCGACGGCAACCGGTGGACCCTTCAGCAACTCCCCGCGCGGTGACACCGCCCCGCGCTCCTCGGGCGGCCACCCGTCGAGCCTGAGATCCGGAAGGCATGCGGGAGTTCTTCGAGGGTGCGCAGACGCTCCCACGCGGGTACGTCCGCTGCGTCGAGGCGGTCCGCAGGCGCACGAGGGCACTGTGGCATCCGGTTCCGACACCGCGGCGGTGTGCCTCAGCGCGCCGCCGCGTACTGCTCCGCGGCGGCGGCCACACGGTTGTTGTACTCCACCGACGGGTTGTACGCGTGGACCGCGGCGATCCAGTTCTGCGGCCGGCTGAGGTCACCGCCCACGTCGCACAGGTGCTCGGCGGTCGACAGGGCCGCGTCGTCGATCTGGTTGACGTCGACGACCCCGTCGCGGTTGCCGTCACGCCCGACCTGCGCCCACGTGGAAGGAATGAACTGCAGCGGCCCCACGGCGCGGTCCCACACGGCGTCGCCGTCGATCGCCCCCTGATCGGTGTCGCGCACGACCTCGGTGCCGTTCCCGTCGAGAGGGATGCCGATGATCGCGGGCGACACCGTGCCGTCGGCCGCGAGGTGCGCGCCGTTCATGCTGCCGTGCTCGCTCTCGACGAGACCCACCGCCGCGACGGTGTTCCACCCGATCCCGCAGCCGGGGTGGGTGCGAGAGACGTCGATGACGGCGCCCGCGTAGGCGGCGAGCGCCCGGCCCGGGATGCCGGTGGATGCCGAGACCCGGTCGATCCAGTCCGGGTCGGCAAGCGCCGACACGGGCGTTCGCGCCGCGGCCGCGCCGTCCACCGCTTCGGTCACGGCGACGGAGCGCTCAGGGGTCGGCGCAGGCGACGCGACCGAGTCGGCTCCCCCCGGGGAGGTCGACGACGAGACGACGCCCTGCGGAGCCGAGGGGGTCACCGCCAGCGCGCCGACGGCACCGGCGAGGGCGCCCGCGGCGAGCAGCGCGAGCGCGACCGTCACGACGGGCCACAGCCGCGAGCGCGAGACGGGCGGGAGCAGAGGTTCGGGGGCGGTCATGGTCGTCCTTCCGGAGCGAGGTCGGGCGCGAGAGGGGCGGCCTCCGACCGGGTCGTTCCGGGCGGAAGGCGGTCGCGAGACGAGGGCGTCGGCCGGCGCCGAGCGAGGACACGGCCGATCACCCCCTGGCGCGGAGACAGCGTCCAGGCCCCGAGGAACACCGCGGTCAGCACGAGGACGATCGTCCCGCCGGTGGGCAGGGCCCACGACCACGAGAGGTAGAGCCCGATGAGCGCGGCGCCCGCTCCGATGGCCGGCGCGAGCAGCATCATGATGCCCAGGCGGTCGGTGAGCAGCCGCGCGGTGGCGGCCGGGGTGACCAACAGCGCGAGCACGAGGATGTTGCCGATGGTCTGGACGCTGATGACGACGGCGAGGGTCACCAGCACGTAGAGCGCCAGGTCGAGCCAGAACACCCGCAGGCCGAGCGCCCGGGCAGATTCTCGGTCCAGGCTCACCGTGACGAGCTCCTTGTTCAGCAGGAGCACCGCGGCGAGGACGACGACGGACGTCGCGGCGATGACGGGGAGGTCCTCGTCGGGGATGCCGGTGATCGAGCCGAAGAGGAACTGCGGGAGCGATCCCGCGTACCCCGGCGCCTGCGAGATGACCACGATGCCGAGCGCGAAGGCGGCGACGAAGAAGATCCCGATGATCGAGTCCTCTTTGAGCCGGCGGTTCTGGGCGAACACGGCCACGAGTACCGCGGTGAGGACGCCGGCGATCGTCCCGCCCAGCACGAGGTTGCCCGACACGACGAAGGCGACGGCGAGTCCCGGGAACACCGCGTGCGCGACCGCGTCGCCGATGAAGGCCATCCCGCGCAGCACCACATAGGTGCCGACGATGCCGCACACGATCGACGACATCACCGCCACCGCCAGGGCCTTCGGGAGGAACGCGAGGTCGGGATTGAGCAGGTCTGCGACGAAGTCGACGGGGCTCATGCGACGCTCCGCACCATGCGGACGAGCGCGGAGTCCGGTCCGACACCGAAAGCCCCGCGCCACGCCCGTGTGTCTCGCGCGAGATGCGCGGGCGTTCCGGCAGCGACGATCGTGCGGTTGAGCAACGCGAGGCGATCGGCGCCGTCGATCGCGCCGAGCAGATCGTGCGTGGTCATGAGCACGGCGTGCCCTTCGTGGGCGAGATCGGCGAAGAGCGCCGCGAGCAGGCCCTGGGTCGGCATGTCGAGACCCGTGAAGGGCTCGTCGAGCAGGAGGACGGCGGGCTGCAGGGCCAGAGCTCGTGCCACCAGGACGCGCTGTCGCTGGCCGCCCGACAGCTGCCCGACGGGGCGCTCGGCGAGCTCGGACATCCGCACCCGCTCGAGGGCTTCGGCCACGGCCTCCCACTCCCGGCGACCGGGTCGGCGCAGCAGTCCCAGCCGTCCGGTCAGGCCCGTCATCACGACATCGGCGACCGAGATCGGGAAGTCCCAGGCGAACTCGTGCCGCTGGGGCACGTAGCCGATGGCCGCGCGGCCCGGGCGAGTCACCCGCCCCTCGACGAGGACCCGGCCCGCGACTGTCGGCTGGAGCCCGAGCACCGTGCGCAGCAACGTCGTCTTGCCCGCGCCGTTCGGCCCGAGGAGCCCGACGAGCTCTCCCCGCTCGACGACGAGGTCGACGTCCTGCAGCACGCGTCGGCCGCCCAGATCGACCGCGACATCGCTCACCTCGAGAGCCGCTGCCGCGCCGGTCACGATCGCACCCCCGCGTCGGCATCCGCTCCCGAGGCCCCTCGTCCGAGGGCGACGCGCTTGGCCCGCGCCGAGCGGACGGAGACGGCGATCGCCCCGCCGACGATGCCCGCCGCCACGACGACGATCGCCGTGACGAGGATCGGCACGAGGGGTGGTTCGGAGCTCGGCGCAGCGGTCTCGGCATCCATCGGCGCCGCGGATTCGGCATCCCCTCCCCCGGCCCACGTCGCCGCGAACGCCTCGTCGGGCGAGGTGGCCGTACCCACGGCGAGCCGCAGACGCTGCGTGTCCGACACGTGCGAGCCGTCGATCAGGTCGGCTTCGGCGGTCAGCTCGACGAGGTAGACCCCCGGGGCCGTGAAGACCCAGTTCGCGTGGGTGTGGGTGTTCACGTCGACCCACACCGGCTGCGCCTCGGCGACGCGGGAGTCCCAGAGCACCTGCGGCGCGCCGAACGAGCCGGACTGCAGGTAGGTCGTCATGGTCCCGGGTCCCTCGACGGCCCGCAGCGACAGCGTGACGCCGCGGTCGACGGTCTGCATGACCGTGGGGTCCTGCGTGTTCCATCCGATCCAGACGACGTCGGGATCCTGCGTCTGCGGCGCGACCCACACCTCGCTCCCCGGGTCCGCGCCCACGAAGGCGTACGCGGCATCGTCGGGCACGACGAGCTTGCCCTCGTCGCGCACGTGGAGCACGGTCTCATCCGGGTAGCGCCACACGCTCGTGGCGCCTGCATCGGCCTTGGCGACGTCGTCGTGGATGAGGAAGCGCCACACCCCGTCGTCGTCGTACTTCGGGCCCATGTCGAGGTGGCCCGCCTCGAGCACGCGCTCGCCGTGGACGATCGCAAGCTCGCCGAGCGTCTGGTCGAGGTTCGGGTCCTCACCGGTCGCCGAGCGCACAGCGGGCAGAGTGGATGCCGCGGCGGTACGAGCGGACGGCGCTCCGGGACCGCCGGGGAGAGCGGATGCCGCAGCGGCGGGGCCCGACACGAGCACCGCCGCCACAACGACGACGGCAGCCCGCGCACGCGCACGCAGGGACGGGATCATGGGGTTCCTTCCGCGGAGGGGGACAGGCACGAGCGCACACTGTCGGCGTTGGCGCGCACGAGCTGCACGTAGGTGGTCACGGTGTCGGAGAAGGCGTCTCCGTAAATGGGGCAGACCCGGACACCGAGGTCGTCGGCGACGTCGGTGAGGGTCGACGAGCGCGCCGCCAGGTTCGGCTCGAGGAAGACCGCGGGCACGTGAAGGTTCCGGATCGTGTCGGCGAGGCGGCGGCGGTCGGCGAGCGAGGGCTCGACCGCGGGGTTCGGCGTGACGAAACCGGCGATCTCGAGTCCGTAGGCGTGAGCGAGATAGCCGAAGGCGTCGTGCGTGGTCACCAGGGAGCGATCCCCCGGCGGGATGCTCGCGTACACCGCGCGCACCTCGGCATCCACGGCATCCAGCTCCGCGAGGTAGCGTCGCGCGTTCTCGGTGTAGTCGCGCGCGTGGGCGGGGTCGGCGGCGATGAGGGTGTCGCGGATGAGCTGCACGTAGGCGATCGCGTTGCGCACGTCCTGCCAGAGGTGCGGGTCGATCTCGCCGTGCACGTGCTTGCCGAGCACCGCCTGCGCGAGCTGGTACACGGGCTGACCCGCGCGCCCGAGGAAGCGGAACTCCTCCCCCGCGGGGATCTCCGTTCGCGCTTTCCCGGGAACCGCGACGATCACGCGGTCAGCGGCAAGGGTCTGCTGCGTGTGGTCTCCTCCGCCGCTCGGGTCGTATCGCACCCCCAGGCGGGCGGCATCCACGTCGACCGTGAGATCGGCGTGCCCCCTGTCGAGCACGACGGGATCGGTGAGCCCGGCGTCGACCGCGGCCTCCCCCGGGTCGATGCCCACGGCGAAGACGTAGGTCGCCTCGCCGAGGTCGACCGGGCGCGCGGTGTCGTCGACCTGCAGGCGCGCGCGGAGCGTCAGCGTATAGGTGCCGGGTTCGGTGAACGCCCACGACAGGTGCGTGTGCGCGTCGGCAGGAAGGGTCACCGTGTCGTCGCGATACCCGTCCGCGGGGTCGAACCCGTCGGACGAGTCGATGTAGCGGTCGGTGTCGCCGAACGACCCGGTGAGGTACGCCACGATGGAGCCCGGCCCGGTCGCCGCGACCGCCGACAATTCCACCTCCGACGTCCGGGTCGCCTCGTACGCGGCCCCCCGCCCGTGCGCGCGGAGCCCGAGCCACACGGTGTCGAGCGAGACGTCCTCGACGAGCGGAATGATCTCGGCCGCGTACTTCACCGATTCTTCGGCGAGCGAGACGCTCACCGCGTCGCCGCGCAGGTTGGCATCCAGGGTCTTGATGACCGCCTGCTCCTCGAGCATCGCGTAGTTCGAGAAGGCCACGTCGGCGTAGACGACGTTGCGGGCGTCGCGCAGCGTCGGCTCGTACGCGTGAGGGTCGGCGCGGTCGGGCACGAGCGAGACCACGTCCACGCGATCACCGCCGACGTTGTGCACGAGATCCCGCAGGATGCCGGTGGTGGTGACCACGCGCAAGCGACCGCCGTCGGCGGAGAGCGAGGGCGGCCCCGCACAGCCGGTCATCGCGAGCGCGCAGACCGCCACCGCCGCGACCGCGCCGCCACGCCTCACGGAGCCAGCCCGCCGAGTCGCCGTCGCGAACGCCACCACAGCACACCCGACCCGGCCGCACCGACCGCCAACAGTCCGCCGAGGATCGCCAGCAGCAGGGGAACGGGGCCCGCGGATGCCAGCGAGGCCAGCGGATCCGCGGAGCCGTCGGCATCCGATCCCTGTCCGGGCAGGGTGCGTCGGGCGGCGTCCGCGGCCTCTACCGCGGCCTGCTCCGCCGCCACCGCAGCCGGGGCGGGGGTGACGAGCGCAGCAGTGACCGCGCACCCCGCTCCGCCTGCGACGGCGGTGCGCGGATCGACGTCGCCCACGACGATCGTGAGCGTCTCGCGGTCGCGCGAGACGCGGCCATCGGCGAGAGTGGCCGTCTGGGTCGAGGTGATCCGGTAGACCCCCTCCGCACTGAAGGCCCAGTTGGCGTGCGCGTGGACTCCGAGCGGGATGTCGTACGACCCACCGTCCGAGAAGATGGTCTGCTGGATGCCGCCGAAGGCACCGGAGAGGTACACGCTCACGCGTCCCGGCCCGTCGATGCCGTCGATCGTCCACCGCACCGGTCCCGCCGTGTTCCCGGCGTTGAGCGCTTCGGTGTTCCAGCCGAGCCAGACCAGGTCGGGGTTCTGCGTCTGCGGCACCTGCCAGACGGTGGATCCGGCCGCCCCGACCTGGCCGAAGCCGGCGGGCAGGGTGACTCGCGCCGAGGGCTTCAGCCAGAGCACCGTACTCGAGGGTTCCCGGTACACCTTGGTGCCGGAGGTGTCGTCGCCGATGAGCGACTGCAGCGACCCGTCGACGATGCGCGAGGCGTAGTCGACGTGACCCGACGAGACGACGCTCGCGCTCGCGACGCACGCGGCGGCGGCGAGCTGCTGCACCGCGGGGGTTGCGGACCGGGCGTCGTCCCGCGGCGGCACGGGCACCTCGATCGTCCCGGTGTCGACGGTCTGTCCGCAGCGCGCGGGGTTCACCGACATCACGTCGGCCGTGCCGACGGCCACGGCGAGCACGAACGTGTCGCTCGACACCCGCCCGTCGCTCAGCTCGGCGGTGCGCTGCATCGAGAGGCAGTAGTTCCCCTCGGCGCTGAACGCCCACGAGCCGTGCGCGTGCGTGTTCTTCGGGATCGTCACGCGATCGGCGGACGAGATGCCGTCGTGCGTGGTGAACAGCACCGTCGGCTGCCCGAAGGCACCGGTCTCGTACAGGGCGAACCGTCCCGGTCCCGAGACGTCGACCAGCGACCACGTCACGCCGCCGGTCGTCGCCGACAGCGGGATGCCCTCGGTCGACCAGCCGGGCCAGACGAGTCCGCTCTGCTGCGTCTGCGTCACCTGGTAGAACGGCGAGCCGGGGTCGCCCAGGAACCGCCATGCGTCGCCGTCGGGCACGCTCGCACGCGAGCCGGGCTTGAGCTGCAGCACGGTGCGGGAGACGTCGCGGTACACGGGTTCGGTGACGGATGCCGAGTCCTTGATGCGCGTGACGAGCGTGCCGTCCTGCACGAGTGAGGCGATGTCGACGTGTCCGTCGTTCAGCACAACCGCACCCGCACGGTTGACCGTGCCGTTCGCCACGTCCCACGCCCCGGGGGTCGCGGGCTCGGGGTCCCCCGGGTTCTCGGGAACGGAGGATGCCACGATCTGCAGGTCATCCCATCCCGACAGGGCGCCCGCCCGATCCTTGACGACGACGACGTGCGCTCCGGTGTCCGCGTCGGCGGGCAGGCGCACCTGCACCGCGCCGGACGAGCCGATGCGCGCCCAGCCGAGCCATGCGGTGTCGTCGAGCCACAGCGAGACCCACTGGCCCGCGCGGGCCCGGTCGACCTGCACCGTGACCAGCTGGCCCGCGGTGATCCCCGTGTCGGCGTTCAGCACCTGCACACCGCCGCGGGTGGCATCCGTGAGACCGTCGCGGGCGATGGGCGTCGTGTCGGGTTCCGTCGGCGCACCGTCGGGTGCCTGGAAGCAGCGCGTGGGGTCGACCTTCTTGACCGCGACGGCGCCGACCGCGAACGCGAGCGTGAACGAATCGCTCACCGCCTGGCCCGAGGCGAGTGTCGCCGAGCGCGTGAAGCCGAGGCAGTACGTGCCTTCCGCGCTGAACGCCCAGGTACCGTGCGCGTGGATGTTCTTCGGAATCTCGAAGGCATCGGCCGCGTCGATGCCGTCACGGGTGTCGAAGAAGACCCGCGGGCCGGTGAACGGCGTCTGATACAGCGCGAACTCCCCCGGTCCTTCGGCGCGATCGAGGGACCACGTCACCCCGCCGGTCGTCGCCGTCGTGGGAATGGCCTCGGTGGACCACCCCGGCCACAGGATGCCTTCGGCCTCCGTCTCGGGCAGGAGCCAGGTCTTCGCACCCGCCGCGCCGAGGAACGCGTACGCGGCATCGGCGGGGACGGTGCTCTGCGCCTCGGGACGCACCTGCAGCACGGTGTCGGAGGGTGCCCGCAGCGCCTCTTCCTGCGCGGCGTCGCTCGCGTCGGCGATCACCGTGGTCAGCCGATCGCCGTCCAGGCGCGCCGCGACGTCGACGTGACCGGCGGCCACGATGGTGGCACCGGACTCGGTGCGCGTGTGGTTGGGCACGTCCCATTCCGCGTCGGGCGTCTCGGGGTCGGGATCGACGGGCTCGGTGCCGCCGCCCCCGTCGGCGCAGGGGGTGATGCCCGCGGTGTCGACACCGGCGGCGAAGGTCAGCGTCTTGGTCACGCGGAAGGCGGTGCCGTCAGCGAGGGTGCCCGACCACGTCACTGGCACGCAGTACACCCCGGCCGCCGAGAAGACGTGGGTGGCCGGGAAATTCGAGTTCGGCCAGAGGGTCTCCGTCGTTCTCGCGGGGGTCGAACCCGAGTCGAGCTGCACCGCCTGAGAATCGATGCTGTTGCCACGGCGTGCGTACGAGCCCGGGCCTCTCACGTCCCCGAGGGTGAGGGTGACGTCGCTGCCTCCGGCATCCCATTCGAGTGTGCGCCAGCGGTCTTGAATTCGGTACGTCTCGGCGGTCGCCGACGCCGAGTAGATCGTCCGCTCCGGGTCGAAGAAGATCGTGCGGGGGGTGTTCTTCTCCTCCGTCGACCCCACGACATCGGGCACGCCGTTCACACGACGCAGTTCGAGGGAGGGCGCGAGAGTCTCGCCGTCGACGACGGCGGGAGCGGTCGAGAGAGCCACGCCCCCGGGTGACGGTGCATCCGGGATCGCGGTCGTGCGCTCGCACGGCTGGACCGTCGACAGATCGATGTCGCCCACGGCCACCGTCAGCAGCGAGGCTGTGGAGACATCACGGCTCTCGTCGGCGGTGGTGCGGAGGTCGGCGCGCACGGCGAGGCAGTACACGCCGGGCTCGGTGAACGCCCAGTTGAGGTGCCGGTGCGTGCGCGCCAGGGAGAAGGGGACGGGGGTCGAGCGGCGCGAATCGAGCATGAACGAACTGTTCGACCACGCGTACGCTTCCCCGGGGCCGGAGACCTTCTGCAGCGACCAGGTGGTGTGACGCTGAGTGAATCCCACGGGCAGATACAGCGTGCTCAGGCCCGGCCAGAGCGTGTAGTCGACGTACTGGCTGCCGGCGGAGAAGCCGTAGTACGTCGTACCGGGAGGTCCGATGAACGTCCTGTCGTCGCCGGCGTCCGGCTCACGCACGGTGAATCGCGCGTACTCGCCGCGCCCGACCCACACCGTGTCCTTCAAGCCGTGCATGCCGACGTCGGTGTGCCCGTCGCCGGTGGCGAACTCGATGCCGCCTCGCCCGTTCTCGCGGACGGCGAGATCGGTGTGCCCCTTCTGCAGCCACGCGACGGAGGGGTCCAGCGTGTCGGGGCCGTCCGGGTCGTCGGGGCCGTCCGGGTCGTCGGGGCCGTCCGGGTCGTCCTGGTCGCACGGTTTCACGGCCGACGCGTCCACGCCGACGGCGAAGGTGAACGTCGCGCTGTCCTCGATGGCGACGCCGTCGACGCGCGTCGCCGAGGAGCGCACGCTCACGCAGTACACGCCCGCTTCGGTGAAGACGGTGCCCAGGGCTCCCGCTCCCGCGTACTCCTCGGCGCGGTTGTAGAACGGCTCGCCCCATTCCTCGGTCGTCGCGGTTGCGCGCGCGATCGTCATCCGCTCCGCCTCGGGGGCGCTGTCCCAGAACCCGATGTTCTCGGGTCCGTCCACGTGCCGGGAGTAGTCCTGCCGGTAGGTGAAGAACCGCCCGTTCCCCGAAGCGTTCGTCGTGCCGCTGAAGTCGAAAGCGACGGTCGCACCCTCGTCCGGCATCACGCGGAGGCCGTCCGCCGAGACGAAGCGTGCGTCCACGTCGACGACGAGATCGTTCGCGTGCTCGTCGTCGAGGCGACGGTCGTCCGGGACGAACCGACCGGAGGTACGGTATGCCGTGCTCCCCTCGGGGAGGTATTGCGCCCAGATCTCCTTGTCGTTGACCGTGCCGTCGTGAGCGGGCCACTGAGTGTCCTCGTACGGCACCGACAACACGACGCGCGCGGGGTCGTAAGCAGTGGTGCGGCCGCGATCCACGGTCACGGCGTTCAGGGTGAGCGCGCCGTCGGCCAGGGTGGGCGCCATCAGCACCGTGCCCGAGTCGAGCACGGTGGTTCCCGTCGCCGCCGATGCGATCGGGTGCGGCGCTTGCGGCGCGATGGCGGCGGGCTGCGCGCACGGCTCCACCGTCTGGGGATCCACGCCCACCGCGAAGGTGAGGGTGAGGTCGCGGTTGACGAAGGTGCCGTCGGCGAGCTGCGCGTGATTGTCGAGCGTGACACAGGCGCGGCCGGCTTCCCCGAACGCCAGCGAGAAAGGCCGCGGCTCGGTCCCCTCGCCGACCCGTGTGCGCAGGCGCGGGGCCGCATCACCGGCACGACTGCTCGTTCCGGCGTCGGTCCTGCCGTCCGCCAGCAGTCCGCCCCGAGAACCGAGCACCGATCCGAGCCAGGTGCGGAGCTTGGCCTGCTCTGGGGCCCATTCGGGGTCATACAGAGCGGTCAACGGGATGCCGCTGGTGTCGAGGGCGAAGGAGAGGGCGTTTCCGGCGTTCTCGGGCGTCCGCGATCGCCAGATGGCGCCGCCCTGCGGCGCGACCTCGTCCCAGAAGGCGGAGCCCTGACCGTCGGCGGATTCCGGGCGCTGCTCGCTCGTGGGAAGGGCGAACACCGTGCGGGCGGGATCGAGCACGGTGTCTCCCACGACGAGTTCCTGCACCAGATCGCCGTCTGTCACGTGCGCGGCGACGCGCACGTCGCCCTCCCGGACGACGGTGGTGGCGTCGGTGTCCTGTGCGCACGGCACGACGGCGTCGGCATCCGTGCCGACGGCGAACGTGAAGGTCGCCCGGTCGGACACGGGGGTGCCGTCGATGAGTCTCGTCGACGATTCCAGCGTGACGCAGTACACGCCGGGCTCGGTGAAGGCGGTGCCGAGAGCCTCCGCACCGGTGTACTGCTTCTCGCGGTCGTAGAACGGGGCATCTGGTCCGGAGGCCGGGCGCCACTGGGGAACGGCCTCCTCGGGAGCGCGCGTGCTCCAGAAGCCGATGGCATCCGGGGACGGCACGACGGCACCCGTTTGCCAATAGGCGAAGAACCGACCGCTTTGCGCGGTGCTGGTCGCTCCCAGGAAGGAGTAGTCGACCCCGGAATCGGGCGCCAGCGACGCCGCGTCGACGAAGCGTGCCTCGAGGTCCAGCGTGAGGTCGTTGCTCCACTCGTCGCGCTCCGACGGTGCGGTGCCCGGCGCGATGAAGCGCCCGAGCGTCCGGTAGGCCCGTTCCTCCGGGGCGAGGTGGCGCGCCCAGATGTCCTGCTGCGTCGCCCGGTACCCGGTCGCCGGCCAGCGCGTGTCGCGGGTGGGCAGCGAGAACACCACGCGAGACGGGTCGTACGAGGTGGTGCGTCCGCGATCCTCGACGACGGCGTCGAGCGAGAGGGACCCCTCGCGCAGGGTCGTGGCCAGCAGTGCCGTTCCCGACGACACCACGGTCACGCCCGTCGTGGTCGCGGGGCGGGGCTGCGGTTCCTGCGGCGGGATCGCGGCGGGTTGCGCGCAGGGAGTCACCGTCGCGATGTCCACGGCGCCGACGGCGAAGGTGATCGTGACGTCGTGGTTGACGAACGTCCCGTCGACGAGTTGGGCGTGCGTGCCGATCGTGACGCAGTATGCACCCTCCGCAGCGAACGCCGCTCCGAGCGGCAGCCTGGTCGGCCCCCAGACGCTGTCCGGCTGGGGGTAGGTCTGGGCGACGGGGATACTGCGCGCCGGACGCTGCGACGTGCCGAGGTCGTAGGCCCCGTCGCTGAGCAGGCCCATCGTGGCCGGACCCGATGCGGCGACGAGCGACGTACGGATGGTCGCTTCGACGGCGGAGACGGGGACGAAGAGGGAGGTGGGGTCGACGCCGCTCGCATCCAGGACGAGAGAAGGCCCGGTACCGGGTGTCGACGGGGTGGGGGTTCTCCAGATCGGCGCGCGCTCTGGCGACATCTCGGTCCAGAACGCCGGGTCCTGCCCCTCGGCCTCGCCCGGCCAGGCTTCGGCATCGCGGACGACCAAGACCGTCTTCGCGGGATCGAGAATCCCCCCGGCGTTGGTCAGGTCCACGCGGAGGTCGCCGTCGACGATCCGCGACGCCAGGGCGACCTGGCCCTCGTCGACGACGACGGAACCGGGCTCGGCGGCCGTCTCGACGTCGGCGTCAGCCGTCGCGGCAGCAGAAGAGGAGACGGTAGGAGCGTCCGGCGCCGAGGTCGCCTCCGGGGCCGGGGAGTCAGCGGGCATCGCATTCGGAGTGGACGTGGAGGTGGGGGTGGGGGAGGCCGAAGGAGAGGCCGGACCGCCGTCGAGCCCCCCTGAATCAGCGGTATCCGCGATCGACCCGACATCCTGCGCCGGATCAGCGCTGGCGTGGGCGGGGGCGACCATGGTCGCGATCATGGCGGCGGCGAGGATCGCCGCCGCGACGCGCGCGCGCACGGCCGGCGTTCGAGCGGCGGGAGCGATGAACCGGGGACGAACGGGGCGCGGCATTCGAGGTCTTTCCAGAGAGGGAGTGCGGGGGCGGGACGAATCGCCGCCCCCGCACGAGGGATCAGAAGGTGAAGTCGTAGCTCGACGAGGTGGTGAAGTTGCCCGCACCCGAACCGCTCACACTCGCCGACACCGACAGGGTGACAGCGGTGCTGCTTCCGCTGAACTGCCAGGTGTAGTGACGGTGGCCCTCGCCGCCGGCCGCGACCGCCCCACTCGACAGGGTGATCGTGCGCGTGCCGCCCGACACGGCGACGCTGCGAACCTGCCCGCTCTCGACATCGGTGATGCTCAAGCCCGTGCCGTTGGGCACGGTGATGGTGAACGCCGCCGTCTTGGTCGTCGCGGCGGTGTTCTTGAAGCGGATGCCGCCGCCCGAGACGGCAGACGTGGCGGTCTCGTCGTCGCCATCGATGAGCTTGCCACTCCCCACGGCGAACGACGCGGAACCGCTGGGGACGGTGTCCCATGACTCGGTGGAGTGGTTGTAGCTCTGCAGACGTGGCGACGCGGATGCCGACAGCGCGAGGATGTCCCATTCGCCGGTCTGCGCGCCCGTGGCGGCATAGGACGGGGCGCTGACACCCAGCGTCAACGCGAGAGCGGCGACGAGGGCGAGGACGATACGGGCGATCGGGCTCCGCGCCGATCGAGACGGGGAGGCGTACGTCGCCTCGGTGGTGATGCTCATGACGGTGGTTCTCCTGAAACGAGGAAGAGGAAAGGGGATGACGAACGCGCGGACGCGCGGACGCGACTCGGATGCCTGTGTCCGCGCGCGATCGAGGTCGCCGTCGTGAGACGGGGCGTCAGGCTCCGAGGCGGAGCATTCGGTCGGAGTAGATGAGGTGCGCGCGCACGAAGGCGACGCGCTTGCGACGGAAGGGGGTCCACGCAAGCTGCGCCGCCGGCGCCGGAAGGACGGGTGGTTCGGCGGCGTGAGCCGGCGCGCACCCGCAGCGACGCACGCCGCCCGCCGCCAGGTGACCGGCGGCATGGAGGTGGGGAGGGGGTGTCAACGATGCCTCCTTCGCCCGGCGGCGTTATTGATAATGATTATCAAAAGAACGGGTTCATCCTGTCGCCCCGCGACCTCGGCTGTCAAATTCCTGGGGTCGACGCCCGTCGACTGAGAAACTCTCCGTCATGAAGGACTTCTTCGCGGGAGCGGGCATGCTCGCCCACGGGCTCGGTCAATGGCGTCGCACGCCCGGCGCGATGGCGCTCGGTCTCATCCCGGGGGCTGTCGTCGGGCTCGTCTTCGGTGCGGCCCTCGTCGCATGGGGTCTCGCGCTTCCCGGGCTCGTCGACGACTGGACCCCGTTCGCCGAGGACTGGTCGCCCACCTGGGCGGGCGTGCTGCGCACCGCCATCGGCATCGCCTCCTTCGGCGCGGCCGCGCTCGTGGCCATCGTGTCGTTCACGGCCGTGACCCTCGCCATCGGCGAACCGGTCTACGACCGCATCTGGCGTGCGACCGAGCGCAGCGCGATCGGAACGGTCCCGGACGCCGATTACGGATTCTGGCGCGCAGCGGGCGACAGCGCGCGACTCGTCCTCCGCGGCGTCCTGGCCGCCGCCGTGGCGTGGGCGGTCGGGCTCGTGCCGCTCGTCGGAGGTGCGCTCGGCTTCGTCACCGGCGTGAGCCTGACGGGCTGGCTCCTCGCCGACGAGCTCACCTCGCGCGCGCTCTCGGCTCGTGGACTCGATCGTCGCGCTCGCCGGGCACTCCTGCGCGCGAACCGTGCCCGCGCGCTGGGCTTCGGCGTCGCGACGCAGCTGTGCTTCCTCGTGCCGCTCGGAGCCGTGGCCGTGATGCCCGCCGCGGTGGCGGGCAGCACCCTGTGGGCGCACGCCGCGCTCGGGCTGACGCCCCGCACGGCGGGCTCGAACGGCGCCCGCCCGGCGGATGCCCCGCGACTCGCGACCCGCGGCACCGGCCCCTCGGAGTCCGACCCGGCCTCCGCGCCCGCCCCGAACGCGCCTCGGACTGCGCAACCCGCGCCATCGGCGACCGAACCGACCGATCGGGCACGATAGCCTGGAGCGACCGAAGGGATCCTCATGTTCATCGTCTCGCTCATCCTGTTCGTCGGCGGCATGCTGCTGTTCGGGCTGTCGTTCTCGCTCGCCGCGCCCGCGCTGTTCTTCGCGCTCGGCATCATCCTCGTGTCGGCCTCGCTGGCCCTCCCCTTCCACTTCGGCACCCGGTAAACGCGCCGCCTCGGTCGAGCCGGTGCCCTTCTCGTTCGATGCGCTCCGCCGCCGCCCCGACCTCGAGGGCTCGGAGCTGCCGGCCGTCGACGCCGCAGACCGGCTGATCCTCGACGAGTCCGTCGACGCCCGCGCGGGTCTCGCGCCGGGCGACCTGGTCGTCATCGGAGACGCCTACGGTGCTCTCACCCTCGGCTCGGCGGATGCCGGTGCCCGCGGCATCCGCGTGCACCAGGACGAGCTGCTCGGCGAAGAAGCGCTCGCCGCGAACGCCGACGACACCGGGCTGACCGGCACGTTCCAGCCGCACGGGTTGAACGCCGCCCTGCTCGAGGGAGCCCGGGTCGTCCTCGTGCGCCTGCCCCGTTCGCTTCGCGCGCTCGATGACGTCGCAGGGCTCATCGCCCTCCACGCGGCTCCCGACGTCGTGGTCTTCGCCGGAGGACGCCTCAAGCACATGAGCGTGTCGATGAACGACGTGCTCCGGGCGCGTTTCGACCGCCTCGACGTCACGCACGCCCGCCAGAAATCCCGCGTGCTCATCGCCCGCGAGCCGCGCAACGGCGCTGAGCCCACGCCCGAGGAGGCCGACGTCGACGGCATCCGCATCCGTGCCTTCGGCGGCGCCTTCGCCGGCGCGTCCATCGACATCGGAACGCGTCTGCTGCTCGCGCACCTTCCCGAGCCGCGCGGGGGCACGGCCATCGACCTCGCGTGCGGCACCGGGGTGGTCGCGACAGCGCTGGCCGCACGGCATCCGTCCCTCCGGGTGATCGCGTGCGACCAGTCCGCCGTGGCCGTCACCTCGGCCCGCGCCACCGCCGACGCGAACGGTGTCGCCGACCGCGTCACGGTGGTGCGCGATGACATCCTGCGCTCGCGACCGGATGCCAGCACCTCGTTCATCGCGCTCAATCCGCCCTTTCATGCGGGAGCCGCCATCGACCAGCGGCTGGCTCCCCGCATGTTCGCCGATGCGGCGCGGGTGCTGCAGTCGGGCGGAGAGTTGTGGACCGTGTGGAACTCGGCGCTGCAGTACCGTCCCGCGCTCGAACGCCTCGTCGGACCGACCCGGCAGGTCGCGCGCGACCGCAAGTTCACCGTGACGGTGTCGACGAAACGCTGACCCGCCTCGCACGGCGTCTCGGGCAGGGGCAGCGCATCCCTCGCCGACCTCGCGCGTCGTGTGGGGCGTGCGTGTCGCAGCCACGCGCACGCCCCATGGCGGCGACCCCCGGTCGGGCGTAGATTCGCAGACGTCCACAGGGAGGTGCGGCATGCGGGTGCGCACGACCGCCGCAGCGCTGGGCGGCATCGGCGTGGTGACCGCGCTGTGGGCGACGGGCCCGGCGAGCTCCGCCGAGATTCCCCGGATGCCGTTGTCCGAGACCGTGTCCTCGCCCCTGCTCGTCGACTGCTCGACTATGACCGTCAACGGTCGCGGCTACGCCCAGCTCCACGGCATCGCGCTGTGCGGTGCCGACACGATCCCGCTCGATCGACCGTTGCGCGTCGAAGCCGTCGGCGGCGAGGAGTGCGGAACGGCCTCTCTGACGGTGACCAGCCGTGGCGGGGGGCTCGCCACGATCGCGTGGCGCGTGGCATCCACCTCGGGGCCCATCGTCGACGTCGAGCTCGACGCGGCGTTCTCGGGCCGAGCGGGAGGCACCATGCGGCGCTTCTCGATGCGCGAACCCGCGCCCCATGCGGCCGGCAGCACGATCGCGTTCCTCGGGGTCGGACGGGCGACCGCGACGATGTCGGGTACCGTCGAGACCTTCGCGGCCACGTGCCGCATCGCGCCGGCGAGCGTGCGGGTGCACCTGCGCTGAGCCCCGGCGACCGGCCCGCCGCGACGCAACGCCGGAGCAGCGTCGGCCCTGCCTCGCGCCCGGGCGGGCGTGACCTGCGTGCAGCCTCGACTCAGCCCTTGCCGCCCGGCGGGCCCACGATCAGCAGCACGACGAACACCACCGCCACCGCGACGACGAGCGCGGCGGCGAGCACCCACGGGCGCCGCAGGAAGAAGCGCAGCAGCCGATCAATCGGTCGCCTGTCGCGCGGATCGTCGGTCTCGTCGAGCCGCCACGCACCCCGCAGCCGTCCGGTGCGGTGCAGCCGGATCTCGGTCGGCACCGTGGCGTAGGGGATGACGGCGCTCACGACCGCGAGCGCCGTCGGGCCGACGCCCCACCGTTGGTTCAGCGCCACGAGCACGGCGGTCGCGCCGTAAGCGAGGAAGACGAACCCGTGGATGCCACCGCCGATCGTCACCGCGACGGGGAGGTCAGCGGCGGCGCGCAGAATCAGGCCGCCGATGAGCAGCGTCCATGAGACCGCCTCGGCGATCGCGAGCGTGCGGAACAGGTTCAGGGGCGTGCGGAACACGTCTCTCCTCGGCTCGGGGACGGACTCCCCACCCTACGCAGGGGCGTCCCCCCGACCCGGCCGCTCGCCTCGACGTCGAGGAGTCACTCGATCGGCTGGTCGTCGTCGTCGAGCGACGGATCGGATGTCGAGGCCTCGCCCGCCGTCGACGTATCGGGCTCCGGGCCCGGCTCGATCGGGGGCTTCTCGCGTTCGGCATCCATGCACCCACCCCATCAGATGCGGCGACGGATGCCACGGCCTTGACGCCGCCGCCCTCGGCTCGCTCACCCTCGCCCCGCGAGCGCGCACGACTCCTGCAGAGATCGCCGAGCCGCCCGTCGGACCCGGCCGAAGACGCACTCCGTCCGGAGTCGTGTCCGCCGCGCCGTCTTGAACGACCTCGCGCGCGGCGGCCCCGGCCTACCCGTCCGCGCACGCCGCCCGCCCCGCGCCCCACCGCACACGCCCGCCGGTTCCGACGCACGCCGCCCGCCCCGCGCGGCCCGCGTAAGGTGGACGGGTGGCGGAATCCCGGGGGCGCGTGTGGACCGGGGTCATCCGCGTCGGGCCGCACCGCGGCGATCACCGGGTCGCCCTGCGGGCCGTGCTGAGTGTCGGCGTCCCCCTGCTGGTGCTGCTGCTCACCGATCGCCTCGACCTCAGCGTCTACGCCAGCTTCGGCGCCTTCGCCGCTCTGTACGGACGCACCGACGGCCCCCGCGCACGCGTCGGCATGCAGGTCACCGCGGGCGCGATCCTCGTCGCCTCGATGCTCGTGGGCACGGCGGTGTCGTTCCTCGCCGTTCCCGCGCTCGGGAGCGTCGCCGTCGTCGCCGCCCTCGCGGCAGCCGTCACGTTGTTCGCGTACCGGGCGCAGTGGCATCCGCCCGGCGCGCTGTTCGCGGTCTTCGCGGCCGGGGCGACCGCGAGCTTCCCGGCGACGGCCGCCACCTTCGCAACGGCGCTGCTCGTGGGCGGCGCGAGCGTGGCGTGGAGCCTGATCGTGACGACGGCCTTCGTGCTGTTGCGCCGCGGATCGTGGGCACGCCCGAAGAGGCCTCGTCCGCCGATCGGGCCGGTCGCGTGGGAGATGACCGCCACCGTCGGCATCGCCGCCCTGCTCGCGGGCGTCGCGGGTGTGCTGCTCGTCGGCACCCACTGGTATTGGGCGATGGTCGGCGCGGTCGCCGCCGTCGGCGGGGCGCATGTCACCGCCCGGCTGATCCGCGGCGTGCAACGCCTCACCGGGACGCTGCTGGGTGTGCTGATCGCGGCCGGACTGCTCGCCCTCCAGCTCCCGCCCTGGCTCGTCGTCGTCGTGGCCGTCGTGATGCAGGCCGGCGCCGAGCTGTTCGTCGGCCGCAACTACGGCATCGCGATGCTGTTCATCACCCCGCTCGCACTGCTGATGGTGTCGCTCGCCTCCCCCGTCGCGCCCCAGATCCTGCTGCGCGACCGGGTTCTCGAGACGGTGATCGGTGTCGCCGTGGGCACGGTCGTCGCCATCGTCTCGGCGGTCCTGCGCCGTCGATCGCCGCACGCCTGACCCGCCACGACGCGGGCACCGTTCGCCGCTAGGGTGACACCCGATATGAGTGACACCGCCTCGCCCGCCCGACCCCGCCTCGGACACGACGCCGCCGAACGCATCAGCGCGGGGTGCTACGGCGCCCTCGTCTCGGCATCCACCCTCATCGGCCTGGGCGACGCCGACCTGGGCGACGTGATCGCGGTCGTCGCGCTGACGAACATCGTCTACTTCGCCACGCACGTCTTCGCCTACTCGCTCGGCGACACGTCGTCGCGGCGCCCGTGGCCGATCGTCCGTCATCACCTCGCGGTCGGGGCGCCGATGGTGTCGGTGACGTTCCTGCCGCTGCTGCTGGTGGTGATCCTGTCCGCGGCGGGCGTGGGGCTCGAGACGGCGCTGCTGTGGGGTGTCGGTGTCGCGATGTCGTACCTCGTCGTCGTTGCCACCGCCGGTGCGCGCCTGCGGGGCTCCTCCCCCGTGGTCGTCGTGCTCACGGCGATCGGGGCGGCCGTCATCTCGGCGCTGCTGATCGTGGCGAAGCTGCTGTTGCACTGACGCGCGGGCGCGCGACCCGGCGGCATCCTGGATGCCGACCCGGCGCGCCTGCGTTCAGACCGCGCCTTCCGTGTTCGGCGGGGCCGGTTCTGCTCGGACCGCCCTCGTCGTGTGATCGCCGTGGCGGTGGACGATCCGCCAGCCGCCCTCCTCTCGGCGCCACACGTGCGTCACCCGCACGACGAATTCGCCGGGCTCCGCCCCGTCGACCGACAGCACGCCGCGTTCGCGTCCCGCGGTCATCGCCCAGTCGCCCGAGACGAGCACCCGGTCGTACTCCGGCACCAGCGCACCGCCGCGGAACCGTCGCGCGACCGCGGCGAGTGTCGACGCGACGTCGGCCGCTGTCAGCGCGTGCGTGCCGAACCCGCCCATGAGAGTGGCGTCGTCGGTCGTCGTCCACAGGGCCGCGAACGGGCGCGGGTCGCCGTGGCCCATGGCATCCAGAGCCTCCGCCACCGCGTGCAGCGCCTCGTCGAAGTCGGTCACGTCTCACATCATCCCGTGTCGCAGCGACGGACGCAGGGCGTCGTGACAGGGTGGGTTCTCGTGACCCCCTCTCCCCCGGCTCCGCAGCTCACCGTCGTCGGTGCGATCAACGTCGACCTCACCGCCCGCGTCGAGCGGTCGCCGGCGGCGGGCGAGACCGTCGCCGACGGCGTCCTCCATCGCGGACCGGGCGGCAAGGGCGCCAATCAAGCGGTCGCCGCGGCCCGGCTCGGCGCCGCCGTGCGCATGATCGGCGCCGTGGGCGACGACGCCGAGGGCCGTGGCATCCGGGACCGCTTCGCCTCCCTCGGGGTGGATGCCACTCGCGTCCAGACCACGGATGCCGCCACCGGAACCGCCCTCATCGTCGTCGATGCGACGGGTGAGAACTCGATCGTCGTGTGCGCGGGCGCCAACGCGGCGATCGACGCGGAGACGCTCGGCATCGAACACGGCGCCGCGGTGCTCATGCAGTTGGAGGTGTCGGATGCCGTGGTCTCGGCCGCCGCGCGCGCCGCGGGGTTCTTGGCGCTCAATGCCGCCCCCGCCCGCCACCTGCCCGATGGCGTGCTCGAACGCTGCGACCTCGTCATCGTGAATGAGACGGAGTACGCGCAGCTGCCCGAGGTGCACGGCGCGCCACTGCTGTGCGTCACGCTCGGCGCCGACGGCGCGCGGCTGTACCGCCACGGTGAGCTCGTGGCATCCGCCCCCGGGGTCGCGACGACCGTCGTCAACACGGTCGGCGCGGGGGATGCGTTCTGCGCCGCGCTCGTCGTGGGGCTCTTGCGCGGCGACTCCGAGGTCGACGCCCTGACTCGCGCCTGCGCCGTCGGGGCCGCCGCCGTCGCCGACGACGCCTCGCAACCCGCACTGCAGCCCCTCGACGCGTACGGAGCGACCCTGTGAGCCGCCGTCCGATCCTCGTCGACTGCGACACCGGCATCGACGACGCCCTCGCGCTGGCCTACCTGCTGGCCGAGCCCGCCGTCGAGATCGTCGGCGTCACCACGGTCTCCGGCAACACGGATGCCGCCCGCGCCGCCGCCAACACCCTGTCGCTGTTCGATCTGGCCGGTGAGCACGACATCCCCGTCGCCGTCGGCGCGCACGACTTCCGCACCCGCGCGTACGCGGGCGGCGCGCCGCACGTGCACGGCGACGACGGTGTCGGCGGAATCGCACTGACGGCCGCGGCCCGCGCACACGATGCCCGCGCGGCCGTCGAGCTGATCGATCACCTGGCGGGACGGCATCCGGACCTCACCGTGCTCGCCCTCGGCCCCCTGACCAACCTCGCCGCCTACGCCGAGGCGCCCGACGTCACCCGCTTCGACCGCCTCGTCGTGATGGGCGGCGCGTTCGCGCACTCGGGCAACGTCACGCCGTGGGCCGAGGCCAACATCCACAACGACCCCGAGGCCGCCGCCCTCGTCTTCGCGCAGGACTGGGACACCACTCTCGTCCCCCTCGACGTGACGATGACGCAGACACTGGATGCCGCCGACCTCGTGCGCCTCGAAGCGATCCCCGGCGCGCTTCCGCAGGCATTGGCCGCGATGCTGCCGCTCTACCTCGACTTCTACGCCGGTCGCGTCTTCGCCGACCGGCGGTGCGCGTTGCACGATCCGCTGGCCGCGATGGTCGCCGCCGGCTCGCTGCGGGGCGTCAGCGTGTCGTCGGGTCAGGTGCAGGTGCGGCTCGAGCGCGGTGAACGCGGGCGCACCGTGTCGTCGCGTGGGTCGTCGACGCAGCGGTGGGTGCGCGGCATGGAGGGGTCGGCGGTGGAGTTGCTGCTCGCGCGGTTGGAGGCGCGGGAGTGGCCGGGGTGAGATCGGCCGCGGGCGACTGCTAGGGCCGTGTGATCTCCACGACGAGTGTCTCGTCGAACTCGGGGTACGAGACGGTTGCCTCGAGGGGCACGGTGTCGCCGACGCGATCGGCGGAGAAGATGTGCGTCGTCGCCGCGAGGTCGGCCGTGCACACACCGTTGCTCGACGTCGAGAAGGAGACGACGAGCGATTCCCCGGTGGTGTCGAACGCCGTCGCCGTGGGCGGGCAACTGCTGCTCCCCCACGTCACGACCGCGATCGATCCATCCGACTGCAGGTGGACCGCCGGTTCGGCACCGGGGCCGTCCACGGGGATGCCAGTGGGCACGCCGGGCGCTCGCGAGTCGGCGACGCCGGCGTCGGAACACGACGTGAGCACCGCGGCGAAGACGACCGACGCGGCCGCGGCGACGTATCGGCGTGTGCGTCCGGTGATCATGTGCTCATTCTGACGCACCCGCCGGCCACGCGCGGGAAGCACGGGCCCCTGTCGGCGAACGTCATCGTGTGGGCGAGTCGCCCTCCGTGCGGCGGAACCGCCGCTTCACCCACGCCTTCATGCGGTCGGTGTGGCGGTCGGTGAACTCGTTCGACAGCGCAAGGGCCTCCGCGCCGACGTCGGCGCCGGCGTTGATGGCCTCGATCGACCGGAGGGCTCGACGCTCCTGCTCGTCCGCGTCGCGTTCCATGTCATTCAGCGTACGAGGCGAAGAGCTAGCCTGGGCCGATGCCCGCCGCCTTCCCCGCTCGGGATGCCATCGACGAGGCGCTCGCCGCAGCGCTCGTCCGCGAACAGTTCCCGCAGTGGGCGGGGCTCACGGTGGCCGCTGTCCGGGAGTCGGGCAACGACCACCGTACGTTCCGCCTGGGCGACGCACTGGTGGCCCGCCTGCCCGCCGACCTCGGATTCGTCCCGCAGGTCGCGAAAGAGCAGAAGTACCTGCCGTTTCTGGCTCCGCACCTGCCGGTGCCCATCCCCGCGGTCGTGGGCGTCGGGCGAGCCTCGCCTCGGTTCCCGTCCCCGTGGTCGGTGTACGGCTGGCTCGATGGCATCCGCCCCGACGCCGTCCGCGTTCGAGACGATGTGGCGCTCGCGGAGCGGCTCGCCCACTTCCTCGTCGCCCTCCGGACCACGGATGCCACGGGCGGCCCCGCCCCCGGTGAGCACAGCGCGTTCCGCGGCGACCCCGTGTCGCAGTGGGACGAGCAGGTCACGCGCCGGTTCTATCTGCTGGATGGAGCGCAGCGAGACCGCGCGCAGGGCGTGTGGCGCGATGCGCTCGCCGCGGAATCCACGGGGCCGCCGGTGTGGGTGCACGGCGACGTCGCGATCGGCAACCTGCTCGTCGATGCCGAGCACCGCCTGTCGGCGGTGATCGACTTCGGCTGCTCGGCGGTCGGCGATCCCGCGTGCGACACCGTTATCCGCTGGAGCCAATTCCGCGGGCCGGCTCGACGCGTCTTCTGCGAGGTGCTCGACCTCGACGATGCCACGTGGGCGCGCGGGGCGGGCTGGACCCTGTGGAAGGGGCTGATCATGCTCACCAACATCACCCCGGGCGAGCGGGAGTTCGCGGAGCGCGTGCTGGGTGAGGTACTCGCCCGGTGATCACGCGGGCTCGTGGCGTCCTGCGAATCGAAAGTCCCCTTCCCCCATGCTTGCAAAACAGACTGACTGTTCATACAGTCAGTGCAGATCACTCCGGAGGCTCCCCCATGTCAGTCACATCGTTCCCCACCACCGCGGCGCGCTCGGTGCGCACCGCGCCCGACGGAACCCGCTTCCGCGACCTCGACCACGACGGCATCATGGCGGTCTACGAGAACCCGACGGCACGCATCGACGACCGCGTCGACGACCTGCTGTCGCGGATGACACTGGCCGAGAAGGCCGGGCAGATGTTCCAGTCGGTCATCGAGTCCGGACGCGGCGGAGTCGTCGTCGAGCACGACACCCCCGACGATGACGTCGTCGGAGCCGAGCGCTACAACAAGACGGCGACCAGCGATCTGCTCGGCGAGAAGCACATGACGCACTTCAACGTCCTCGAGCTCGAGAGCGTCGAGCAGGCCGTGGCCTGGAGCAACGCCCTGCAAGACGCAGCGTCGCGCACGAGACTCGGCATCCCCGTCACCCTCTCCACCGATCCGCGGCACGCCTTCGTCCGCAACGTCGGCGCGTCGCTCCCCTCCGCGTTCTTCTCGAAGTGGCCGGAGCCCCTGGGGCTCGCCGCTCTCCGCGACGTCGACACGGTCCGGGAATTCGCCGACATCGCGCGCGCCGAGTATGCCTCCGTCGGCATCCGCGCCGCACTCCACCCCACCGTCGACCTCACGACCGAGCCGCGCTGGGCACGCCAGATCCACACGTTCGGAGAGGATGCCGAGCTCGCGTCCGCCTACGTGCGCGCCTACCTCGACGGGTTCCAGGGTGCCGAGCTGGGCGCGACGTCGGTCGCCTGCACCACCAAGCACTTCCCCGGCGGCGGTCTCCAGAAGAACGGCGAGGACGCGCACTTCCCCTACGGGCGGGAGCAGGTCTACCCGGGCGACAACTTCGACTACCACCTCGAGCCGTTCCGCGCCGCGATCGCGGCGGGCACGGCGGGCATCATGCCCTATTACGGCCTGCCCGAGGGACTCGTCCTCGACGGCGAGCCGGTCGAAGAAGTCGGGTTCGGCTTCAACAAGCAGATCCTGACCGGTCTGCTGCGCGAGAAGCTCGGCTACGACGGGGTCATCTGCACCGACTGGGCCCTCGTGCACGGGTACACGACGCCCGGGCGAGAGCTGCCCCCGAAGGCATGGGGCATGGAGCACGCCGACGCACGCACACGCGTGAAGAAGATCCTCGATGCCGGAGCCGATCAGCTCGGCGGCGAGAAGTGCCCCGAGATCGTCGTCGACCTCGTCGAGAGCGGCGAGATCACCGAGCAGCGCATCGACGAGTCCGTGCGGCGTCTGCTGCGGGTGAAGTTCGCCCTCGGACTGTTCGACGACCCGTTCCTCGACCTCGATCACGCGCGCGCCGTCGCGGGGGCCGCCGACGCGGTCGCCGCCGGTCACGCGGCCCAGCAGCGCAGCATCACCGTTCTCGCCAACGGCGACGCCGGCCGCTCGGTCGTCCCGCTCGCGGCCGGCCTGCGGGTCTACGCCGAGGGCGTGGACCCGGCGATCCTGGCCGACTTCGCCGAGGTGGCGGACGACCCCCGGGATGCCGACATCGCGATCCTCCGCGTGAAAGCGCCGAGCGAGGTGCGACAGACCTTCTACTTCGAGACGTTCTTCCACCAGGGCTCGCTCGAGTTCTCGCCCGACGAGGCCGCCCACATCGACGCGCTCTGCCGCGCCGTGCCGACCGTCGTCGACGTGTTCCTGGACCGACCGGCCATCCTCACCGACGTCGTCGCCGCGGCGGCGGCGGTGACGGGATCGTTCGGCAGCGGAGATCGCGCATACCTCGAGGTCCTCTTCGGCCGTGCGCGCGCGGAGGGGCGGCTGCCGTTCGAGCTCCCCTCGTCGATGGCTGCCGTCGAGCGCTCGCGCGAAGACGTGCCCTTCGACACCGAAGCGCCGCTGTTCCCCTACGGACACGGCCTCACCCCGCAGGCCTGACCCCCACCCCCCACCCCTCGTCAAAGGAGACACCATGACACAGACACAGCATCCCGTCCCGGCGACCGCCGGCAGCACGGCCGAGAGCACCGCCGAGCGCATGATGCGGCTGACGGGCCAGCACGTCGGCGCCGGATTCATCACGCGCTACGTCCTCGGCCAGCTGGGGGTGTGGATCGCCCTCATGACCCCCGCCGCCGTCACCCTCTCGCTTCGCGTCGGCGACGTGGATCCGGCGAACAAAGCGGCATCCCTCTCGCTCATCGCCGGGCTCGGCGCCGCCTGTGCGCTGTTCGCCAACCCGATCTTCGGGCGCCTCAGCGACAAGTCGACCTCGCGCTTCGGCCAGCGGCGCCCCTTCATCCTCGGCGGCGTGCTCGTGGGAATCATCGCGACGTTCTTCCTCGGAGCGGCGACGACCATTCCGATGATCGCCGTCGCCTGGTGCATCGCGCAGGTCGGCTTCAACACCGCCCTCGCCGCGACCGTGGCCGTGCTGCCCGAACGCGTTCCCGCACACAAGCGGGGTCGGGTGTCGGCGTGGCTCGGCTCGGGCAGTCAGGTCGGTGCCGTGGCCGGGACGTTCCTCGTGCAGGGGACGGGCACGCAGGGCGTGTGGATGTTCCTGGCCCCCGCCGCGCTCGCCCTCGTGCTCGTCGTCATCTTCGTCGCCGGTCTCAAGGAAGCGCCGCGCACCCGCGCGGAGGTCGGGCGGTTCCGTCTCGCCGACATCTTCACCGCCCTGTGGATCAACCCGTTCCGTTCCGGGCCTTCGGACTGGCGTGGGTGGGTCGCTTCCTCGTCTGGACCGCACTGGCCCTGCTGACGACGTACAAGACCTACTTCCTCAGCGACCACCTCGGCCTCCCCAAGGAGTCGCTGCCGAATCTGCTGTTCATCTCCATGCTGGCTCTCGCCGCCAGCGTGTTCGTCAGCAGCCTGCTCGCCGGCTGGCTGAGCGACATCGTCAAGCGACGCAAGGTCTTCGTCATCGCCGCGTCGCTCGGCTACGCGGCCGCGATAATCGTGGTGGCCACCGCCACCGGCTTCGACGGGTTCCTGCTCGGCGTGGTCATCGGCGGCCTGTCGCAGGGGGCGTACATGGGCGTCGACTACGCGCTCGTCTCGGACGTGCTGCCCGACTCCGACACAGAGGCCGCGAAGGGCATGGGCGTGTTCAACCTCTCCAGCACCGTGCCCCAGACGGTCGCCCCCGTGCTCGCGCCGGTGCTTCTGCTGATCGGGGCGACGCCCGGCAGCCAGAACTACGTCGCGCTCTACGTCGGCGCGGCGGTCTTCGCCCTGCTGGGCGCAGCAGCGATCGCCGTCATCCGCGGCGTGCGCTGATCCGACCGGGCGGCGGTCCGCGAGGCCGCCGCCCTAGGATGAGAACCATGCCCCGTGCCCCCCGGATCGTCGCTCAGGGCGACTCGACCCGGGAGGCGATCTTCGCCTCGGCCGTGCACAACTTCGGCCGATTCGGCTATCGCGGAACCTCTCTCGCACGTATCGCCGCCGACGCCGGCATCGTCCAGTCCGCGATCCTGCACCACTTCTCCACCAAGGAGAAGCTGCTCCTGGCCACGCTCGAGCACTTCTACGACGAACACGGCACGCTGCGCGATCCCGAGGGCCGGGGCATCGACGAGATGCCGGTTCCCGACTACCTCGAGCTCGCCGCCGCCACCAACGAGCGCCGCGCAGACCTGGTGCGCTTCTACGCGGTGCTCTCGGCCGAGAGCACGACCGAGGAGCATCCCGCGCAGGAGTTCTTCCGCGCGCGGTTCGCGCAGACGCGCGGTCACCTCACCGACAAGATCCAGGCCGAGTGGGGCGGTGCCCTCTCGCCTGAGCGAGCCCGCGATCTGGTCACCCTCGCGGTGGCGGCCCTCGACGGACTGCAGACCCAGTGGATCCTCGAACCCCGCGTCGCGATGACCTCGTGCGTCGCCCTGCTGCGGCGCGTCCTCTCCCCCACCGACCCGGACAGTTCGCGCGACGGCTGACGGCCCACGGCGCCGTCGGAGCGTCCCGGGTGCTGCGACCGGCGCACGCGCGTCGCGCGGTCGTGGGGCCGAGGAACGCGACGCCTTCACTGCCCCTCAGCCGGCGAACCCGGAACGCCCGCTCATCCGCTGACGCGCAGGACGACCTTTCCCACGCGGCTGCGCTGCTCGAGAGCCTCGTGAGCGGCGGCGGCCTCGGCGAGGCCGAACTCGTCGGACGCAGCGACGCGCAACCGCCCGCCGCGGACGAGGTCGGCCAGTCGGGCCATCGCGGAGTCGGCGAAACCGGGCTCGGCGAGGTGGTGGCCGAGGAAGTAGCCGCGAACGCCCACGCCTCCCGCGATCATCCGGGGCGCTGCGACCGTGAGATCGGTATCCCCGTCCTCGTCGGGAATCGCTCCGACGATGACGATGCGTCCGCCGTATGCGAGCACATCGAGCGACTGACGGAAGCTCCGCCCGGCCGCCACCTGCAGGACGACGTCTACCCCGTTGCCCTCGGTCGCCTCACGCACCGCGCGGACCCAGTCGGGGCTCGCCGGATCGACGGGGATGCCGCCGGAGCGGGCGACCTCGGACCGACGGGATTCGCTGCTCGCCGCGCCGAGGACGGCGCCGGCTCCCAGGATCTGCGCCAGTTGCACCGCCATGGTGCCCACGCCTCCCGCCGCCCCCCACACGAGGACCCGGTCGCCGGGGGCGAGTCGCCCCGCGTCCGTCAGAGCACCCCACGCCGTCATCCCCTGGATCCCGAGGGCGAGCAGGGTGGTTGCCGGCAGGTCCGTGGGTACCTCCGCGATCTCCGACACGGCGGCGACGACGTACTCGGCGTAGCAGCCCGAGTCAGGCCACACGAACACCCGGCGTCCGTCCCATTCCGCCGTCGCACGATCGCCATGCGCGACGACCTCTCCGACGGCCTCACCGCCGAGGACGTAGGGCGGTCGCAGGTTCGTCGGATACGGCTCACCGCGCCGACGCACGGTGTCCGAGTAGTTGACTCCCGCCGCCTCGATGCGCACGAGCACCTCGCCCGGGCCGGGGACGGGGATCGGTCGTTCGACGACGCGTAACGCCGTCCGCGCCTCCCCGACCCGGTCGAACAGCACCGCCCTCATCGTCGCTGCGGAGCGTGCGTCCTTCGTCGTCGTCATGCGTGTCCTCCTTCGATCCTGGATGCCGGTCCCGGCACCCGCGACACCGTCGTCATGCGCCGCCGCTCCTCTTGCGCACCAGGGTGACCATCGACACGGCCAGGATCAGCGCGCCCCCGTAGAAGACCTGCTGGGTCCATCCGGTCAGCCCGAGCACCTTCAGACCGAGCGTTCCCGTGGAGATGAAGTAGGCGCCGATGAGAACACCGAACGGGTTGAAGCGGCCCAGGGTGATCACGGCAGCACTGGCGAAGACCGTGGCGAACATCGGCATCAGGTAGCTCGTGGAGCTGCTCGCATCGAATCCGCCCAGCCGTGCCACCACGAACACCCCGCCGATTCCAGCGATCAGCGAGCCGAAGACGTAGCTGCCCGCGCGCACGCGATCCACCGAGATCCCCGAGAGCCGCGCGACCTCGTGATTGGCGCCCACGAACGTCATCCGACGCCCGAGCGGAGTCCGATACAGGATGTAGGCCAGGAGGATCGCGAGCAGCAGACCCGACCAGAACGTGACGGTCAGACCGAGCAGGCGCGTCGAGGCGAAAGCAGTGAACGCGGGCGGAAGGCCCGCTTGCGGCATCTCGTTCGAGACGACGAGCGCGAGACCTTGCACGACCGCCCCGACTCCGAGAGTCGTCACGAGCGGATCGACGCCGATGCGCAGGACGAAGAAGGCGTTGACGATCCCGACGACGACAGAGGCCACGAGGGCGAGGGCGATGGAGAGCCAGAGCGGGACACCGTAGAGGCCCGACAGAGAGGGAACGAGCGTGGCGGACAGGCCGAAGACGAACGGCACCGAGAGGTCGATCTCGCCGACGTAGAACGTCAAGAGCACGGCGAGCCCGAGGAAGACGTACACGTCGGCGGAGCTGAACACGCTCAGCGCCACGGGCAGGGAGAGGAACCGCTCCGGACTGATCGAGACGAACACGACGATCAGCGCCAGCCACAGTCCGACCAGCAGATAACGCTGCCAGAACGGGGAACCCGTTCGGGTCTTACGGGGCGCCCTCGACGGGGTCACCAGGGAGGGGGATGCCACGGAGGCATCGATACGGGAGGTCATGCTCCACCTCTTTCCACGGTCGTGATCGGGCCTCGGGCAGCGCGGGGCGTCCCGTAGACCGCTTCGATGATGTCGTCAGGGTCGCTGGTGACCAGTTCTCGGGCGATCCGTCCGTCGCGGAAGATGGGAACGCGATCGCAGATCGCCGCCAGATCGCCGGCCTCGCGCGACACCAGGACGATCGAGACCTCGGAGGTCGTCAACTCGCGGATGGCCGACAGGATGTCCATGCGGGCGCCGACATCGACGGCCTGCGTCGGTTCATGCAGGAAGAGCAGCGTCGGGTCGTCGAGGAGCCATTTGCCGACGAGGACCTTCTGCTGATTCCCCCCGCTGAGCCGACCGACGAGCATCTGGGGATCGGGAGGCGAGACACCCAGCCTCTCGATGACCTCCCGCGCCTCCCGACGCTGCCAGTCACGCGCAAGCCACCACCGTCTGCTGCGCGACGCGATGCGGGGCAACGACACATTGGCCTCGATGCTCTCCGAGAGCGCGATCCCGTCGCGGTGCCGCTCCTCGGGCACCACCACCACGCCCGCACGCAAAGCCGTCCGCACGCTCGTGCGTCGCACGTCCAGCCGGTGCGACGGCAGCGACACCGTTCCGCCCGATGCCTCCAGAGCACCGGAGACCAGGTACGGCAGGTCCTCGAAGCCCGATCCCTCCAGCCCCGTGATCCCGACGATCTCACCTCGGCCGAGGGTGAGGTCGACGCCGTGCACACGGCGCCCGCGCACATCGGAGATTCTCACGAGCGGCTCTGTGGATGCGGGGGCCGCGGCGGAGTGGAGGAAGTCGGGACTGACGTCGCGCCCGAGCATCAGGCGTGCGATCTCGCGCTCGTCCAGGTCTTCCACGGGCGCACCCGCGGCGACGACGCGACCGTCGCGCAGGACGGTCACCCTGTCGGCGATGGCCAGGACCTCCTCGAGGTTGTGGCTGATCAGGAGCACCCCGCCACCGGCCGCGACGATCGAGCGGATCGCGGCGTAGATCGGCTCGGCCGAGGCCTCGGTCAGTGTCCGGGTGGCCTCGTCCAGCACGATCAGCCCCGGCCTGTCGCCCTGGACCAGCAGGCCGCGCGCCATCGCCACCATGGTGCGCTCGGCGGGCGCCAAGGTCGCGACCTTCGTGCTCTCGTCGAGGGGAGTACCGAGCGCGTCCAACACGCGGCGAGCGCTCACCGCCTGGCGCGCGTCGGCGATGTAGCGCAGGATCCGGCTGTGCTCGAGCTTGCCGATGCAGATGTTGTCGGTGACCGAGAGCGCGTCGATGAGTCCGAGATCCTGGTGCACGAACGACACGCGATGGCGGATGAGGTCATGGGAGGAGGGCGGCAGGCTGAGGTGCTGACCGTCGACGACGAGCCGCCCCTGCGCCGGAGTGTGGATGCCGGCCAGCACCTTGATAAGCGTGGATTTGCCGGATCCGTTCTGCCCGACGATGGCGTGCACCTCGCCCCGCCGCACCGTCAGGGAGGCCGAGTCCAGCGCAGCCCTCCCGCCGAAGAGGACAGTGATCCCCTCGAGACGGAGCAGCTCCTCTCCCGCGGCCTCGAGGGCCGGGGCGCCCCCGGCGTCGACGACCGACGTCATCCGAGCCCCCACGAGGAGAGGAACGTCTCGTGGAACGTGGGAGTGCCGAACCAGTCGAAGCTCGACGCCTGCGCCGCATCCAGGGTGATCTCGCCGATGTTCTCGGAGTCGAACAGACGCTGCACCGTGGGGTATTCGATGGCCGCCTGGTCGGTGTACAGCCGCAGGAAGGCGTCGCTGATGGACCAGCCCATGAAATCGGAGGATTGCAGGACCACGTAGTCCAGCGCGCCCTGCGAGACGAGTTGAAGGGTCTGGATGGATCCGCCCTGTCCCCCGGCCTCGAGGTCCGCCGCGCTCACGGTGCCGGCTGAACCGATCCCGTCGACGATCGAGGTCCCGAGGGTGTCCAGGTTGAAAGCGAAGATGCTGTCGACCTGGTCGTCGACGAGGAGCTGCGCCGAGATGGCGCTGGCCGCGTCCGAGACGCGAGCGCTGGTGGTGTCGACCTGCACGAGGTCGCATCCGGGGCAGACCTTCTCGTAATAGGACGCGACGTCGTCGCTGATCCGCGTGGTCGTACCGGAGTCCGCCAGACGGACGAAGATCGTCGAGCGCGGGGACGTCGCCGTCGACACCGTGTAGTCGACCGCGCTCGAGAGCGCCGTCTGCAGTGGCGTCGAAGAATCCACGAAGCGCAGGGTGTCCGTCTCGGCGGTCCCCTCGGCGGGCTGCCACCCGCTCAGGGTGGGAATCCCCGCCTTCTCCAGCGCTGTGTACCCGGTCGAGGCGACCTCCGGCGAGACGGCGAGGGTGATGACGCCGGCCACTCCGAGGGTTGCGGCGTTGTTCATGCAGTTCACGATCTCGGTCGGTTGGGCTTGACCGTCGCACACCGTGAGAGCGGATCCCGTCGGCGCGAGAGCGGCGTCGATCGCGTCGATGACGTTGGCGAAGATAGTGGTGGCCAGGGGAATGACCATGATCGTCTTGCCGGACAGGTCGGCCGCGCCCGCGGGCAGCGCCGGCGCATCGAGGGCGACCTCGTCGATCGGGCCTTTGAGGCTGTCGACGCGATCCGCCGCGGCCGAGACGGCGGCGGCGAAGTCCTCCGACGATCCCTCCTGTGCCGCCTCCGCGCCGCTGCAGGCGGAGAGCATCGAGGCGGCGCACGCGGCGACGGCGAGCGCCGCGAGGGTGCGGGTGAGCGCGCGGGAGCGCGGCGGGGTGAGGGGTGACTGCTTCATTGCATCTCCTTCGGTTCGGGTGGTGCGGGTTGTTCGGATGCCGCCGCGGCGACGCTGTCGTGCTGTTCAGGCGACCTCGACCGGCTCGCCGGCCGCGGCGAAGGACTGACGGAGAGAGCCGATGCCGTGGATCGTCGTCTCGAGGGTGTCGCCGTCGCGCAGGAAGCGGGGCGGCTTGGCGCTCATCCCGACGCCCGCGGGGGTTCCGGTGAAGATGAGGTCGCCCGGCTCCAGGGTCACGATGCGCGAGAGTCGCGCGATCGCCTCGGACACCCCGAACACCATGTCGCTGGTTCGCCCGCTCTGCACGATGACACCCGAGACTCGGGTCTCGATCGCCAGATCGTCGGGATCGGACACCTCGTCGGGGGTGACCAGCCACGGTCCGACGGGGCTGTACCCGGCGAAGGACTTGCCGAGGCTGAACTGCGGGACCGGACCGGCCGTCTGCACGACCCGGTCGGAGAGGTCCTGACCGACCATCAGGCCGGCGACGTACGACCAGGCTTCTTCCGCCGAGACCCGGCGCGCCGTCCGGCCCAGGACGACGACCAGTTCGGCTTCCCAGTCGACGGAGGAGCCGGACAGGGTCACTTCGGAGACGGGACCGGTGAGCGAGGAGGAGAACTTGGTGAAGACGGTGAGGTCGCCCGGCAGGGGAAGGCCCGCCTCGGCGGCGTGGTCGCGATAGTTCAGCCCGATCGCGAAGATCTGCCCGGGGCGCGGGGCGGGCGCACCCAGATCGGCCTCGGCGAACGCGCGACCGCCCGTCAGCGTCGCCCGGGACGCCCAGTCGCGGAAGTGGTCCCAGACGGCGAGGACCCGCATCGGATCATCGCTGAAGGAACCGCCGCTGAGCGTGGCGACGTCGTAGGCGAGGGCGTCGGAGAAGAGGGTCGAACGGCCGGAGAGATTGCCGAAGATCATGGTCGTTGGTCTTTCTGATCGAGTGTCGAGTCGGGAGAGCGCACGCGGGGTTTCACAGTCCTAGAGGACGCGGATGCGCTCGTCCCGGAGAGAGAAGTCGACGAACGTGTCGAGGTCCCGTCCGAGCCCGACGGCGGGAACGAGGACCGCGAGGTGGCGCTCCACGCCCGGGCCGGGGTTCCAATTGCGGTGCGGGACGCCCGCGGGCAGGACGACGAGGTCGAAGGGTTCGGCCACGAACATGACGTCGGCCACTTCGACGTGCAGTCGTCCTTCCAGGAGGAAGTAGAGCTGATCGACCGGGTGGATGTGCCAAGGCACGCCCGCTCCCTCCTCCGCGTCGACGGAGGCGTCGACCAGGATGAGCTCCGGTGAGCCGAGTCCCGGCGTCAGCAGGGGCCGGGCGGTGAAACCGGGGACCGGGTGAGAGGGCGTCGACTCCGCCACCGTGCGGATGACGAGGCCCCGGTCCGGCGGTGCGAGGGATGCCGCGCCCTCCGGCGCGGGCTCTGCCAGCGGGTGGCCGCGTTCGGGCGGAGGCACCAGGAGATCGAGATGGAGTTCCTCACTCGCCTCCGGATACCTGTTCTGGTGTGCCGTGCCGGCCGGGATCACCACGGCGGTGCCCGGCTCCACCGAGTACTTCACGCCCTCCGCTTCGAGCACCATCCGCCCGCGCAACACGTAGTAGATCTGATCGCTCTGGGGATGACGGTGCCGCGGGTAGCCCCGCGATGCGCCGGGCGCCCGGCATCCGACGAGCAGGCAGCTCTCCAGGTCGGCGAGAACCTGGTAGTCGAACGCGTCGCGATCGAGTCGCGACGGCTCGAAGCGGCGCAGGTAACGGTTCACGGGATCCGACACGGCGACCCGCCATCACGGTGCGGTCGGGGGGATGTCGTCGTCACGCCCATGTGATCTCCTCGCGGTCGCCGGCTCGTGCCGCGTACCTCGGGGCGCATCGGTGCACCCGCTTTCGCGAGCGTAAACAGCAGAACGTCGACAGTCAAGAAGAATATCGATATTCCATATACCCGTCGATATCGCGGCTCAGTCCGGCAAGTGTTCGAGGGTGGACCACAGACGGAACGCCACGTGGTGGTCCAACGCGCGCGGGCCCACGCGCCAGGCATCCGTCAGCAGCTGATCGATTCGCTCCAATCGCTGCCGCACGGTGTTCTCGTGCACCCGGAGTTCGCGGGCGCTGGCGCGAACGCTCTGGTTGGCGTCGAGGTATACCAGCGCCGTCGATGCCAAGGGCGTGCCCCGATCCGCGTCGTGAGCGAGAACGGCGCCGATCATGCGCTGCACCAGGATCCGCGAGCTCTCCGCCCCACCGTGACTGATCAACAAGCCGAGGGCACCGACCGTGAAGCGGTCGCCCGCCTGGTCGGTGCGGCCCGTGGCCACCAGCGTCCCGACGATCGAGCGGGCGACGTCGTAGTTGGCGCGGATGCCGAGTGGGGAGACGGAGGGACCATCGCACCCCACCGCGGCGGGGATCCCGTGATCGGCCAGCACCCGGCGCACCCGCTCGGCCAGAGCGAGCGAGGGCTCCGCACGACCGATGACGCACAGGCTGCCCCCGTGAACAGCACTGACGCTGGGGCGGATGGCGCGCGAGAGCGCCTTGACGCCCTCGGTGCGGTGGGCGGGGTCGACGGCCGCCACGACCACCGAGAACGGCGGGGAGGTCAACCCGTGATCGGCGAGCCGCGCACTCAGAAGCGAGGAGTCCGCTCCGTGGTCGGCCGACAGCAGTTCCTCCACGAGCTCCACCTGCTCGCGGAATTGCAGTTCGCGAAGGGAACGCATCCACGCCAAGTAGGCCGATACGGCCGCTCGAGCGTGACGCAGCCGCTGCCGGTCTCTTTCGCTCAGCACCTCGGACGTCGCGACGCCGCCGAGGAGCTCGCCCTGCACGCCCACCGCCATCCACACGACGGCGCGACCGTCGACGGTCGTCCCCACGGCCGTCGGCTCGAGCGTCGACTGTCCGACGTGGAGCTGTCGGGACACGACTTCGACCAGATCGGCCTCCAGCGGCTGGTCCCACAGCGGGACCCCCGCGTCCACGACGTCGACGTGGAATCCGAGCGTCCGACTGACGCGCTCGGCGAAGGCATCCTGGCGCACGGACGGGAGGATCGCCGCGAGGAGGTCCTGCTCCATCGCGACGAGCTCCCGCAGACCGCTCAGACGCGCGACCGCCTCGGCCGAGCTCTGCTCGAGGGCGACCAGGCGCTCTCGCTCGGACTGGGCGATGCGGGCGCGGCGGTGCAGCGCAGCGGCACAGCGCGCGAGCATCTCGAGCGCATCGGCCTCCTCGCGATCGAAGCCCGAGCTGGACCGGCGGGCGAGCAGGAGCATCCCCTCCCGACCATCCGCCCCCTCCAGGGGCGCACCCAGGACCGATGTCATCCCGTCCGCGGCGACGGCAGCCGTGATCTCGGCATCCTCGTCCCCCCGGACGGCCTCATCCCACGGCAGGGCGAACGAGGGCAGACCTGGTGCGAAGGCGGGGTCGGCCAGCACCGCTTCCAGCCGGGCCACCGTCCGTCCGTGAAGCCCCTCCGCCAGGACGGTGCTCGTCCCATCCGCTCCGTCTCGCCTGCTGACGAGCAGGGCCGCGTCCGACGGCACGAGGACGCGGGCACGATGCAGGATCTGGGCGCGCAGGGCACCGGCATCCTGAGCCCCCGCGAAGACGTCGACGGACTCGATCAGCTCGCGGGCGATCGTCTCGCTCTTCTCGACGGAAGCGCTCATGGATGGAGAATCCTCCCTGCAGGGGGCTGTTTTATGGAGATTTTGACATGGGTGAGCGACGATGCGTCACCGATAGTGGGGCGAACGACAGGTTCGTCGGGGAGTGTTCGGACCCCGCGTACCGCCGGAATTCGAAGGAGAATCATGTCGATCGGTCTGCCCACGACCGCGCGGTGCCCGTCCGCGCCACCCCGACGCACCACGTGTTCGTCCCGGAAGACCCCCCGATGACCGCCGTCATCGGGGCGGTGCTCGAGCGCTCGGGAGCACCCGCACCGTACGCGCGATCCACGCCGATCACGGTGTCCGACCTCGAACTGGATCCGCCGGGGCCGGAGGAGGTTCTCGTACGGATCGCCGCCGCCAGCGTGTGCCACTCCGACCTCTCCACCGTCGACGGCTCCCGCCCGCGGCGCACTCCCCTCGTGCTCGGGCACGAGAGCGCGGGCACCGTGGTCTCCGTCGGACACCGTGTCGAAGACGTGGCGCAAGGGGACCACGTCGTCCTGGTCTTCCTTCCGCGGTGCGGGACGTGCGAGGCGTGTCTGGCGGACTCCGGTCGCCCCTGCATCCCCGGCTCGGTCGCGAACGGCGAGGGTCGCCTGCTCTCCGGCGAGCGCCGGCTGCATCGCGATGGCCACCCGCTCGATCATCACCTGGGCGTATCCGGGTTCGCCACGCATGCCGTGGTGCACCGGAGTTCTGTCGTGCGCATCGACGACGACGTGCCGTTCGAGGTGGCGGCCATGCTCGGGTGCGCGGTCCTCACCGGGGGCGGCGCCGTCGTGAACGCCGCAGCCCCCGCCCCCACGGACACCATCGCCGTCGTGGGGCTCGGCGGCGTCGGTATGGCGGCCGTCATGACGGCCGCCGCCCTCGGGGTCCGCCGTGTCGTGGCGGTCGACACCGCATCCGACAAACTCGCCCTCGCTCTGACCCTCGGGGCGACGGCCGCATCGACCCCCGACGAGGCCGTGGGCCAGGGCGAACGGTTCGACATCGTGATCGAGGCGGCCGGCCGGGCTCGCGCCTTCGACACCGCCTTCGAACTGACGGCGCCCGGGGGCAACACCGTCACGGTCGGACTGCCCGACCCGTCCGAGCGTTCGCTCATCAGCCCGCTCGTCCTCACCGCGGAGGCACGTCGGATCACCGGGAGCTACCTGGGCAACGCCGTGCCGTCGCGAGACATCCCGTTCTTCGAGCGCCTCTGGCGCGAGGGGCGACTGCCGGTGGAACGGCTGATCTCCTCCCGCATCCCGCTCTCCCAGATCAACGAGGCGATGGACTCGCTGCGCGAGGGTCGCGCTCTGCGCCAGGTCATCGTTCTCGACCACCTCGTTCCCCCGCTCGCCACCCCGACGACGGCTCACCCCCGCCAAGAAAGCGCATCATGACCACCACCACCCCCACGGCCCCGACCGGCGACCTCCCCTCAAGCCCGCCGGTCGACGCCCGGTACCCGTTCACCCGCATCGACCCGATCGATGCCACCGACGCCGAGCTCGAGGCGTTCGTCGCGCACGCGGAACTGCCCGCGTTGCTGATCGCGCTCGCCCTGGCGACGCACGACGCCGACCTCATCCCCTCTCACCTCACGCCCCCGCACACGAAGGGCGAGAACTGGGTGCCCCTGCCGCACGGCGGGTGGGACGAAGCCCAGCAGGCGGAGGCACGCCGACTGGCCCTGCGCGGTCTGCGAACCCTGCGCGATACGCCCGGCCCGTCCGGCCCCCCATCCGCCGAGGAACTCGACAGGGCGATGAGGTTCGTGATCGCGAAGGACATCGACGCGTATCGCGGCTACCTGCTCCGAGAGGTCGAGAACGAGGACCCGGGAGCACCCCGGTGGCACAAGTCCACCGTCGCACCCGACCGCGCCTTCACCGCACTCGTCATCGGCGTCGGCGTGTCCGGAATCGCTCTGCTGCATCGATTCGCCCAGGCCGGCGTGGACGTGATCGCGGTCGAGAAGGAGAGCGAGGTCGGCGGGACCTGGTGGAACAACCGGTACCCCGGATGCCGTCTGGACACGAACAACTACGCCTACAGTTACTCCTTCGCCCGCAAGGGCGACTGGCCGCAGCAGTTCTCGCGGCAACCGGAGATCCTGAACTACCTGAGGGAGGTCACCGACCGCTTCGACCTCCGCCGACACATCCGCTTCGAGACCGAGGTGGTGCGGATGGCCTACGACGCCGCCGCTGACCTCTGGGAGGTGCTGCTGCGTTCGTCGGACGGCTCCGAGCAGACGGTACGGGTGGATGTCGTCATCCCCACGATCGGGCAGCTCAACACCCCGAAGATCCCGGATGTGGAGGGGCGGGAGACCTTCACCGGACCCCAGGTGCACACGGCGCGCTGGGATGACGACATCGAGTTCGCGGGTCGACGTATCGCGGTCATCGGGTCGGGGGCGAGCGCCTTCCAGGTCGGGCCGGCCCTCGCGCCCATCGTGCGTCACATGACGCTCTTCCAGCGGACGGCCCCGTGGGGAATGCCGACGCCCGCCTACTACGCCGACGTCCCCGAGGGGATGCTCTGGCTGCTTCGACACGTGCCCGGCTATGCCGACTGGTTCCGGCTGTGGCAGCTGTGGCAGGCGACGGAGGGGCGGCTCCCCTCGGTCACCCGCGACCCCGCCTGGCAGACGCCCGGCAGCGTGTCCGCGATCAATCAGGACCTGCGCCAAGCCCTCATCCGTCACATCACGGCGCAGTACTCACGTCGGCCGGACCTGATCGAGAAGGTCATCCCGCCCTATCCGCCCGGGGCGAAGCGGATGCTGCGCGACAACGGGGTCTGGGCGCAGACGCTACAGCGCGAGAACGTCGAGCTCGTCGGCAGCGACATCGTCCGCATCGAGCCGACCGGCATCCGGACCGCCGACGGCACCCTCCACGAGGTCGATGCGATCGTGTACGCCACGGGATTCCGGGCGGAGGAGCACCTGTACGGACTCGACGTGACCGGTCGCGACGGCACCGAGATCCACGACTACTGGAACGGCGACACGAAGGCCTACAACACGATCATGGTGCCCCGGTTCCCCAACCTCTTCCTGACCTCGGGGCCGAACACCGCCATCGCCGCGAACGGCAGCGGTACGTATCTGGCCGAGTGCGCCGCCGACTTCACCCTGGAATGCGTGCGGGTGCTGCTGGAGAGCGGCGCGAGGTCGCTCGAGCCGACGCAGGAGGCGCTGGACCGGTTCATCGCCGAGATCGACGCGGCCAACGACCTTCGGGCGTGGTCCGGCGTGCGCGGCTGGTATCTGAACAAGAAGGGCCGCGCGTCGCAGACGTGGCCGCACGACATGCGCGCCTACTTCGAGATGACTCGCGGGCCGATCGCCGAGGACTTCCGCTTCAACGGGACGGCGGCCGGGGACCGATGAGCGGCCCGTCGACGCTGATGTCGGAGCTGACGCCGCAGATGGCGGAGGCGATGGCGGCATGGTCGCGCAGTGGGGCGCCCGGTTACGCCCGGACGGGTGCCGAGGGCTCGCGCGCCGCGTACCGACGTTCCACGGCGCGCGGCGCGTGGGAGCCGACGTATCCCGTCGACGCGCGCGACGTCGATCTCGCGAACCTCGGCCGAACGCGCGTCTACCGCCCGCGCGGCGCCCGCCGCGCTCTGACGCCGATCGTGTACCTGCACGGCGGAGGGTTCGTGATGGGCGACCTCGAGACCCACGACAGCGTCTGCAAGGAGCTCAGCGGAGCGAGCGGGTTGCCGGTCATCGCCGTGGACTACCCCCTGGCACCCGAGCATCCCTTCCCCGCTGCTCCCGATTTCGCGCTGACGGTGATCGAAGCCGTCGTCGAGGCCGCTTCCGAACTCGATGTGGACGCCGATCGCATCGTGCTCGCCGGCGACAGTGCGGGGGCGTGCCTCGCCGCGGTCATGTCGATCGGGGCGCCCGGCCGCGAGCGCATCGCCGCACAGTGCCTCTTCTATCCCGCGACCGATCTGCACTGCGACACGGCGTCGTTCCACGAAATCGCGTCCGGGTACCCGGTCACCGGCCCGGACGGCCTCTGGTTCACACGCTCCTACCTGCCCTCACCGGATCTCGCCGACGACTGGCGGGCGTCGCCGCTGCGCGCCGGCTCCCTGGCGATGAGTCCTCCGACGTTCCTGCTCACCGTCGGGCACGACCCGCTGCGCGACGAAGGGCTGGCGCTCGGTGATCGGCTCGAAGACGAGGGGGTGCGAGTGGTCCGACGTCACATGCCCGCGCACGTGCACGGCTTCCTGACGAATGGCGCCGCCGTTCCCGAAGCGCGGACCGAGCTGGCGTTCGCCGCCGGGTTCGTGCGAGGGGTTCTGCTGACAGGGGCGTGACCCGATCACGGCTCGGCGGTCGCCCGCTGACCGCCGCGGGCCGCGCGACCGGCGCTCATTCGCCGCCGGTCGCGCGGCCCGTTGCACGACCGGTCGCGCTACACCAGCCCGGAGTAGGCCCCACCGTCGAGGTGGAGATTCTGGCCCGTGATGAAGGCCGCCTGCTCGCTGCACAGGAAGACGCAGGTGTCGGCGACCTCGTCCGGACGACCGAACCGTCCCGCGGGGATGCCGGCGGTGATGCGCGATCGCATCACCTCGACGGACTGGTTCTCGTGCGCCGCCTGCTGGGCGACCATGTACTTCTGGCGATCCGTGTCGATCCGCTCCGGGAGCACGTTGTTGATGGTCACGTTGTCTCCGGCGACCTCGCGCGACAGTGCCTTGGACAGGGCCGTGAGTCCCGCCCGCGGCACGGTGGACAGCGTCATCATCGGTCGGGGCGACGTGACCATCGCGGAGGTGATGTTCACGATCCGGCCGAAGCGACGCTGACGCATGCCGGGCAGGCAGGCCTGGATGAGGGCCATGGCGCTGAGGAATTGGGCCTGGATGGCTCGGTCCCACTGCACCCGTGTCGTCGAGGCGAAGGGGACGGGCGCCGGGCCGCCGTTGTTGGTGATGAGGATGTCGACGTCGCCGCCCGCATCGACCAGGCGACGCCATCCGTCCGCTTCATCGAGGTCGGACCGAACCGCCTCGACCTGCACGGGATACCGTTCGCGTAGCCGGGCCGCAGCGGCGTCGAGACGCTCCTCGTTCCGCCCGTTGAGGACGACACCGACCCCTTCGCGGCAGAGCGACTCCGCGATAGCGTGCCCCAGCCCGCCGGAGGATGCCGCGACGAGCGCGCGCCGCCCCGAAATGCCCAGGTGCATGACTTCTCAGTCCTCCTCGACGAGCCGCGAGCGGTCGGACTCGAGGTACACGGATGCGGTGAGTCGGATGTGACTCTCGAGCTGCGCCACACCGCCTCGTCCTCGTCACGAGCGAGCACGGCATCCGCGATGGCGCGGTGCTCCGCGGCGACGTCGCGATGGGTGCCGGCCCCCCGGCCCCACGCTCGGAAGATCTCCCCGCGGTCGCGGAGATGGTTCGAGAGTTCGCGGAGATGGGTGTTGGGGCAGGCCGCGAGAAGCGCGGCATGGAAGCGACTGTGCGCCGTGAGCCATTCCGGCGCGAGCGCATCGGCCGTGGACGCGGTCGTCGCTTTCTCGAGCAGATACGCACTCGACACGATCGAGGCCTCCCAGGCGCTGTCACCGTGACGGATCGCTTGGCGCAGCGCCTCGGCCTCGATGAGCAGACGGACCTCGGTCAGGTGGATCAGGTCGGTCGGGGTCAATTCCACGACGCGGAACCCGAGCTGGGCCTGCGATTCCAGGAAACCTTCAGCCACCAGGCGGGGCAATGCTTCGCGCAGGACGCCGGCCGCGAACCCGTACCTCTTCGTCAGCTCCCCCAGTCGCAGGCGCATCCCCGGCTCGAACTCCCCCGCGATGATCGCCTCGCGGATGACCTCGTACGCCAGTTCTCCTCGCGTGGGGATGGCCGATCCTTGATCGCCCGACCGGGCGTTGTCGCTCCTGGCCACACTCATTCTGGATCCCTCGATTCTGACGCGGCACGACACGGTGCGCTCTGGGCCGCTCCGCCGCGCGGAGCTCGCCGAGATATTCGAGAACTTAGCACAATCTCGATATTGTGCTTCGTTTCTTCCCGACCGCGGGCCCCGTACGTGTCAGCCCTCTGGACGACAGGCATCCTTAATATCGATATTTAGGTTGACTGTCGATGTTGTCCTCGGTAGCCTGACGACGCCGCCCCGTGACGGCGATCGCACCGACGCGAGAAGGAGAACACGATGACCGTGGATCGAAAGCCCGAGACTCTCCCGGTGCCGGAGCCCGTCGGTTCCGACCCGAGCACCTGGGCGCCCGAGCTGGACGCGCTGTCGGCCGCTCCCGATAACCACCGTCTCCTTTTCGAGAACGAGCGGATCCGCGTGCTGGAGGTGCTCCAACCGCTCCACTCGATCGAGCCCGCGCACCACCACCGCTGGCCGAGCCTTGTCTGCATGCTCGAGGGGCAGCATCTCATCGATCACGACGGAGTCACCGGAGAGGTGCTCCTCGACACCCGCGACGGAATCGGACCTCTGGCGCCGATGTCCGCGGTGTGGAAGGAGTCCGAGGCCCTGCACTACGTCGAGAACCCGACTGACGCACCGATCCGCCTGCTGCGCGTCGAGCTCAAAGGCTGAGGCGTCCGCGCAGCCACTCACCGCCCTCAGCACCCCCACCGAAGGAATGTCCACCGTGTCCGTCCCCACCGCAGATCAAAAAGTCGCCGTGACCATCGTCGGGGGTGGACCGGTCGGCATCGTCGCGGCCCTTCTGCTCATCCGCTCCGGGCTGGACGTGGTCGTGCTCGAACGCTATCCGTCGATGCTCGCCGCACCCAAGGCGCACCTCGTCAGCCCCCGCTCGCTCGAGATCCTCGACGCCGCCGGCGTCCGTCTGGAACGCCTCGAGGCCCTCGCCCCGCCACGCTCCCGCAACACCATGGCGTGGTACGTCGACTCCCTCGCGGGTCGGGCATTCGGTTCGCGGCCCTACGAGCCCGGCGCCGAGCGGGGTCAGTTCGCGGAGCGCCTCAACATCGCGCAGCCCCTCCTCGAGCGCGAACTCCGAGAGCGCCTCAGGTCCGTCGCACCCCGCGCGTTGCGGACCGAGCACCGGTGGATCAGCTCCCTCACCGATGACGACGCCGTGGTGTCCGAGGTCGTCGGTCCGGACGGGCCCTATCGCCTCCGGAGCTCGTACCTGATCGCCGCAGACGGGGCGGGCAGCGGCATCCGCGAGTCCCTCGGTATCCGCATGCAAGGCCCGCCGCCGCCCGACGCCCGCGCGACGATCCACTTCGAAGCCGACCTGCGCGAGCTCGTGGACGATCGCCAGGGGATGCTGTATTTCGTGGCGAATCCGCGCACCGAGGGCACGCTCCTCGCTTACGACGCCGCCTCCACGTGGGCGTACCTGTGCGCCCCACTGGACCCCAAGACGGCGGAGACGGACGCCGTCGAAATCATCCGCGCAGCGATCGGAGCCGATCATCCCTTCCAGATCCGGGGCATCTCCTCGTGGACCGTGGCCGCTGAGGTGGCCGAGCGCTACACCGACGGCCGGACCTTCCTTGTCGGCGACGCCGCGCACCGCTTCCCGCCCACCGGGGGTCTGGGCCTGAACACCGGGCTGGGCGATGCCGACAATCTGACCTGGAAACTCTCCGCCGTCCTGCAGGGCCGGGCTGCTCCCGCGCTGCTCGACACCTACGACAGCGAGCGACGGCCGGTGGGCGAGCAGAACCGCGACCAGAGCCTGGCCAACCTCGTCGACCTCATGCAGCTGTACCCCGCCATGCTCACGTACGACGAGCACCGCGACGACGAACTCTTGCAGCACAAGATCGACCGCCAGCTGGCCGCCGTCAACACCATCGGCCTGCAACTGGGCTACCGCTACGGCGGGGGGAAGGAGATCACGGTCCTGACCCACGAGCCCACGGCGGAAGTCGGCGACCACGTACCGGCGGTACGTCTCGCACTCGGCGGAGGAGTCCGTTCGCTCATCGATCGCAACGGCTTCTCCCTGCTGGTCGCACCCGGCAGCGGCGTCACCTGGGAGGCGGCTCTCGCCGGGTCGACACCCGCATTGCGCGTCTTCGAAGTCGAGCCCGCCTCGGAAGAGGATGCCTGGTGGCCCGAACTGCTCGGGCTCCTCCCCGACGGGGCCGTGCTCGTGCGTCCCGACGCTCACATCGTCGGCCGCTACCGCTCACCGGCCGAGAGTTCTCGAATCACCGCGGCGATGACCGACCTGCTGCAGCCCGCGCCCGCACGGTGAAGAGCACTCGCACCGCCGTGGTGCGCCGCATCACGCTCGGAGCGCTCGGCGAAGGATTCGCTCCCCCCGAAGCGCTCCACCCGCGACCGGCGGTGACGATCGAGGGCGCTAGCTCGGCTGAGGCAGACCGAGCAGGTCGAGGGTGGTGGCGCCCTCGAGAATCCGCCGCCGCATCTCGTTCTCCTTGCGTTCGCGCTCCTGCCCGCTCGCGATGGCCTGATCGAGTTCGGCGGCCGGGACGACGACGAGTCCGTCGGCGTCTCCGAGGATCGCGTCGCCGGGACGCACGAGCTGTCCCCCGATCGTGACCGGGATGTCGACGTCTCCGCGCTGCACCTTGGTCGTCTTGCGGATGCACACACCGCGCGTGAAGACGGGGAACCCCGCCGCGACGATGTCCTGACTGTCGCGAACGGCACCGTCGATGACCAGGGCCGCCAGGCCTCGCTGTTGCGCCGCGAGAGTGAGCACGTCGCCCCACGGGCCGGCTTCGACGTAGCCCCCGGCGTCGACGACGAGAACGTCGCCGGGACCCGCGTGGAGCAGACCGACGTGGATGAACCAGTTGTCCGCCGGCTCCAAGCGGACGGTCACCGCTCGTCCGGCGACGCGCGACGTCGGGTCCAGGGGCTTGATCGCGGGGTCGATGGCGCCCCGCTGCCCGTTGGCTTCGTAGACGGTCGCCGCGCCGAGGGCCGCGAGGGCGGTGTAACGGGGATCGGGCATGAGGTCTCTTTCTGTCGGGGGGAGGGTCAGACGCGCGCGGCGTCGAGAGAACGCCACTCGCGCAGAGCGGCGACATAGGCGATCCGCATCAGCTCGATCGCGTCGGGCATGGCATGGCCGCGGGCGGAGAGGTCGAGCAGATCGCGCGGGTCGAACATCAGGTTGAGGAGGAAGAGGGCGCTCTCGAAGCGGTCCTCCTCGATCTGCTCCGCCTTCAGCAGCCGTCGCAGCGGTCGCTCCCACGCCTCCCGAGTGGTGGAGATCAGGGGGTCCTGCGCGTCCAAGCGCTCGAGATATCCGCGCCGCGACCGCAACTGCACCAGCCCCGACCCGTAGACCTCGATGATCGATCCCCACTCGGTCAAAACCTGGGCGAACAGATGGATGCCGGGGGCCTCGCATTCGTGCGAGAAGTCCCTGAGCTGCGCGAGGACCTCGATCATGTAACGCCCCAGCAGGGCGTCCGTGGAGGCGTAGTACCGATACACCGTCGGCGCCGACAGGCCCGCTCTGCCCGCGACGGCGGGGATGTTGACGCCCGTCGGATCATCGCGGAGAAGCTCACCGGTCGCGCGCAGGATCGCACGGTTGTTTCGCACGACGTCTTTGCGGGGTCTTCTCGCCACGGGTGGTCCTCTCTCCAAAGCGCGAAGAAAAACTAACACAACTCTCACTTCAAGCACGAGGTTCACCATCTCGTATCGCCCCATACCGAGAGCTGCGGATGTTTCATTCGTGTTTCTAGCGCTGAAATTCCCCGCGTCACACTTGCATCCGCCCTCCGTCCGTCACACCATAAATGCAACAACGTTTGTGTTTTAGGAGCAGAGATGACGCGCACCATCGACCTCATCGCCGACGTCGGCGAGGGGTACGGCCCCTACGAACTCGGCGACGACGCCGAGCTGCTTCCTCTGCTGACGTCCGCCAACATCGCCTGCGGCTTCCACGCCGGAGACCCCGCGGTGATGGAGTCGACGGTGTCGAGGTGCCGCGATCTCGGCGTCGCGGTCGGAGCCCACCCCGGGTTCGACGACCGTCGCGGGTTCGGACGGCGCACGATCGAAATGACCGCCGACGAAGTCCGCCAGGACGTGCTCTATCAGCTGGGCGCGATCTCGGCCTTCGCACGAGCGGAGCAGGTCCCCCTCGAACACGTCACGCCGCACGGACGTCTCGGCAACCTCAGCATGACCGATCGGACCTATGCGACGGGCATCGTGGACGCGGTCGAGAAGTTCGACCCGACACTGCCGATCGTCACTCCTCCCGGCGTGATCGTCGACATCGCCCGCGCGCGCGGGCTGACCGTGGCCCGCCTGGTCCTCGCGGATCGGGCGTATGAACCCGACGGAACGCTCGTCTCGCGACGCCGGCCCGGAGCCGTCCTCCACGACCCGGAACAGATCCTGGACCGGCTCGCCCAGCTCGTCGAGACGGACACGATCACGGCCGTCGACGGCACCGTCATCCCGGCCGACGCCGATTCGATCCTCCTCCACGGCGACACACCGGGGGCGGTGTCCCTGGCCCTGCGCATCCGCGACACGCTCCGCGCGAGCGGAGCCCGCATCGCCCCGCTGCGGGAGGTCCTGAACCCGTGAACTCCACCCGCGTCACGCCGTTCGGGGACTCAGCTCTCCTCGTCGAATCCGACGCACCGCACGTCACGCAGAGGTGGGAGGCCGCCCACCGGCTCGGCGCCTCGCTGCGCGCGTCGACTCCCCCCGGTGTGGAGGGGATCATCGCCACTTTCGACACCCTGGTGGTGGAGTTCGACCCGCTCCGGACGGATGTCGCCGAGCTCACCTCCCGTCTGCTCGCGGAGAGCGCCGCTCCGGCCCGTGGGGCGGCGCCCGGCCGCGAGTGGGTCATCCCGATCCTGTACGGCGGCGACGCCGGGCCCGACATGGTCGCGGTCGCCGACGAACTGGGCATGACGCCCGACGACTTCGTCGACCAGCACTCCTCGGCATCCTGGCGGGTGGCGTTCAACGGAGCGCCCGGCGGCGCGCCGCTGCACGAAGGGTCGCCGTTCGCCTCATCGATCCGCCGACGTCCCGAACCGCGTATCCGTATCCCGGCCGGCTCCCTCGCCGTCGCCGGTCATCAGGGCACCTTCTACACGATTCCCGCTCCCGGAGGCTGGCGTCTGATCGGTCGCACCCCGCTGCGCCTCATCGCGCCTGAGCGACCCGAGTTCGTCGCGATCCAGCCCGGCGACGTCCTGCGTTTTCGTCCGATCTCGGCCGCCGAGTTCGCCGCGACCAAGCCCGAGTTCGTCGGGAGTCGGCAATGACCGCGAATCTCACCGTCGTCGAGGCCACCCGTGCCGCCGTGACCGACCTCGGTCGGTTCGGGTCTGCTCATCTCGGCATCCAGGTGAACGGCGCTGCCGACCAGGTGTCCGCCCGCACAGCGAACATCCTCGTCGGCAACCCCGACGGCGCACCCGTGCTCGAGACGTCCCTCACTCCCCTCGGCGTCCGCACGCAGACGACGGCACTCATCGCGGTCACCGGTGCCGTCGGCGCCGCCACGATCGACGGCGTCGAGCTGCCCCTGCGCACGCCTGTACTCACCTGGCCCGGCGCCGAAGTGCGCATCGAGCCGGCGAGGGCCGGCGTTCATTCGTACCTCGCGGTCCATGGAACACTGCGCGGCGACCTGTTCCGCGGAAGTGTCGCCGTCGACCCCTTGCTGGGGCGCGGTCGTCGACTCGCCGCCGGCGACTCGGTCGAGGTGGACGACGCCGACGTCAACCTGCCGCCCTTCCTCCCCCTCTTCCGTCTGAACGCTCCGGCACCGGAGCACACGCATACGTGGACCCTGGATGTTCTCGCGGGTCCCGAGGCCGGGCAGTTCCCCGGCCTGATCGATGCGCTGCCCCATACCGTCTTCAGTGTCGGCACGGACAGCGACCAGGCCGGCACGCGTCTGGAAGGCCAGACGTTCCGGCGCATCGCCTCGCACGAGATCCTGTCGCGCGGTGTCCCGCTGGGTGCGGTGGAGATCCCCCCGGCGGGCGGGCTGATCGCCCTCCAGCGTGGGCGCCCCATGACCGCCGGCTATCCCGTCGCCGTCGTCGTCGCGCGCGCCTCGCACCACCTGCTCGCGCAGGTCCGCCCAGGCGACGACGTGCGTCTGCGGCTCGTCGACCGCGCCGACGCGCTGCGTCGCCTCGCCGACATCGACACGTCGCTGAACGATCTGCGTCGGCGGGCCACCGCGATGTACGACGCCTGCGGTCTCTTCGACCGTTCCCGAACCTGCTCCACCCTCTCACCCGCACAGAAAGCGAGCGCATGACCACCACCTCTGCCGCACCGCAGACGCAGCTCAGCAAGAAGCAACTCCGCAAGGTCGTCTTCGGAGGCTCCGCCGGCGTCTTCGTCGAGTTCTTCGACTACGGCATCTACGGATTCCTCGCCAGCACCCTCGCGCTGGTCTTCTTCCCGCCCACCGCACCCACCGCGGGCATCATCATGACGTGGGGAATCTTCGCCCTGACGTTCCTGGTCCGCCCGATCGGCGGACTGGTCATCGGCTCCATCGCCGACCGCATCGGACGCCGCCCCGCCCTCGTCCTCTCCCTGACCCTCATGTCCGGTGCGACCGTCGGCATCGGCCTGCTGCCCGGCTACGCCGTCATCGGGGTGGCCGCACCCATCCTCCTGCTGCTCCTGCGCCTCATCCAGGGCTTCTCCGCCGGCGGCGAGGTGGCCAGCGCCTACTCGTTCGTCGCCGAGAACGCTCCGAACCAGTCCCGCGGTTTCCTCACCTCCCTTCCCCAGGTGGGCTCCTACCTGGCCATGCTGTGCGGCACCAGCCTCGGCGTCGCGCTGGCGACCTTCCTTCCCGCCGGCTCGCTCGAGGAGTGGGCATGGCGCGTGCCGTTCCTCGTCGCCGCGCCCCTCGGCCTGCTCGGCTTCTGGATCCGCCGCAGCCTCGACGACACCGTGGCGTTCCTGGAGACCAAGAAGAACGACGACGTGGCGCACAACCCGCTCGCCGAGACCATCCGCGACAAGAGCGTCCTGCGCAAGGTGTTCTTCGCCGTGGCGTTGGCCCTGCTCAACAGCAGCGGCTACTACATCCTCTTCAACTACATGCCGAGCTTCCTCACGCGCGAGTTCGGGTTCACGACCGGCAACGGCCTGGCCATCACCTCGCTGTCGATCGTCGTCATGCTCGTCGCGATGCCGTCGCTCGCCCGCCTGTCCGACCGCATCGGCCGCAAGCCGGTCATGATCGCCGCCGCCGCCACCTCGGCGATCGCCGCCATCCCCGGGTACGCCCTCGCCTCGACGGGCGACTTCGGACTCGCCGTCCTCGGCGCGGCGCTCATGGCCCTGTGCTTCGCCGGTCACTCCGCCCTGATCGCGGTGTGTCTCGTGGAGCTCTTCCCCACCCGCGTGCGCGGAACCGCGTACTCCCTGGGCTACAACATCGCCACGGCCATCTTCGGCGGGGCGGCCCCGCTCGTGATGACCAGCCTGATCGCGGCGACCGGGCAGACGGCGATCCCGGCGTACTACGTCGTGCTCACCGCCGTGGGCAGCGGCATCGCTGCGCTGTTCATGAAGGACGGAGCACGAAAGCCCATCCAGTGACCGGTGGGCGGAGGTCGGAAGCGGCCTCCGCCCCCTAGAACCGCATCGAGGACTCCTGATGACATCGCCCTCCGCCCGCTCGTTCTGCTGGGTGTGCGGCCTCACGGCCACCCCCGCCTGCCAGACCCATGCCCTGCCCCTCGTCGTGCCCCGACACGACGACACCTTCTCCCCCCAGGAGTGACATTGCTCTCCCCCGTCCTCACGTCCTCACCCACCGTCACCGACCGCATCATGGCCGCCTCCCGCCGCCCCGCCGGGCTGGGTGCGACGCCGGCGGGTGCGATCTCCTTGGCGATGGGTGAACCCGACGCCGACACCTCCCCCGCCATAACCACCGCCGCGGTCACCGCGCTGCGCGCCGGACGCACCCGCTACGAAGCCCTGACCGGAGCGCCCGCGCTGCGCAGCGCCCTCGCCGAGCACATCACCAGCGGCACCGGCCGGCCGACCAGCGCCGCAGAGGTGGTCACGACGCACGGGGGCAGCGCGGGGCTGGCAGCGACCATGCTCGCCCTGCTCCGTCCGGGCGACCGCGTGATCGTGCCCGAGCCGACCTACTCGCTCTACACCGATCACCTGGCCATGATCGGCGCGGAACAGGTGTGGCTCGCCCCCACCCCCGCCGGTCGCATCGACCTCGTCGGCCTGCGCGCCCTCGCCGCTGACGCGCGCATGCTCGTGCTGTGCAATCCGGCGAACCCCACCGGTGCCGTCCACACCGCGGCGGAGCTGGCTGAGATCGCCGCGATCGTGGCCGCGCACCCGTCGCTGGTCCTCGTGTCCGACGAGGCGTATTGCGACATCGTCTTCGACGGCGCCGACTTCCTCTCCGCCGCCGCACTCCCCGGCATCCGCGATCAGGTCGTCCTCGTCGGCACCTTCTCGAAGTCGTACGCGATGACCGGGTGGCGCCTGGGCTACGTCGTCGCGAACGAGGAGCACGCCGCGCGTATCAATCTGGTGCACCGCACCCTGAACGGGGCCCTCACCACGTTCGTCCAGGATGCCGGCCTGGTCGCGCTCCGGACTCCTCCCGGCGAACTCGTGCGGATGCGCGATACATACCAGCGCCGCCGCGACCTCGTCGTCGACCATCTCGATGGCATCCCGGGCATCGACCTGGCCCGCCCCGCGGGCGCGTTCTACGCCTTCCCGCGGGTGCACACCGACGTCGATTCGCAGACGCTCGTGCAACGTCTCGCCGACGGGGGTGTCCTGCTGCGCGCCGGGTCGGAGTACGGCCCGTCGGGCGAGGGACACGTCCGTCTCTCATTCGCCTCGGACGATGCGCACCTCGAGGAGGGGCTCCGTCGATTCGTCGACGTCGCCCGCCGCCTCATCCGAGACTGAAGGACAGCCGCGCGGTCATCGTGGGGCGGGTGCGGTAACTCGTGCCGAGCGCCCGCTCTTCTACGGAAGCGCGTTTGCGCAGACAGCCGAGGAAGACCGTGCGGAACGCCTCACGTTCAGCACGAGGGGCCAATGCGGTGTGAGGCACGAGCGGGCGACAACTGACCGTCACTGTCAAGAGTCGCTGGCGGGGAGGATGCCATCCCGCCCGATCCGTACCCGGAGGAGTTCCGCGAGCACGTTGACGTGGTGGCTCGTACCCCGCTGAGCCGGTCACTCGGTGGTCGGCTCAGCGGGGTCGCTCGCCCATGCGTCTTCGTTCCGTCGTCAGCGGGCTTCCCGATGGGTCGGATTAAGCCACGTTCGAAATGGCTGGCCACCTTCGTCGTATCGATCGGCCAGCTTCGAGGACGTCTTATTGACGCTCAGAAGTCCCAGTCGTCGTCTTCCGTCGCCTCGGCCTTGCCGATGACGTACGACGAGCCTGATCCGCTGAAGAAGTCGTGGTTCTCGTCGGCGTTCGGTGAGAGGGCCGACAGGATCGCCGGGTTCACGTTCGTGACCGAGGCGGGGAACATGGCCTCGTAGCCGAGGTTCATGAGCGCCTTGTTGGCGTTGTAGTGCAGGAACTTCTTGACGTCTTCGCTCAGGCCGACCGAATCGTAGAGGCTCTGCGTATAGTGCACCTCGTTGTCATAGAGCTCGTACATCAGCGAGAACGTGTAGTCCTTGATGTCCTGACGACGGGCCTCGTCGACGGTCTCGAGACCGCGCTGGAACTTGTAGCCGATGTAGTAGCCGTGCACGGCCTCGTCACGGATGATGAGGCGGATGAGGTCGGCCGTGTTGGTGAGCTTGGCGCGGCTCGACCAGTGCATGGGCAGGTAGAAGCCCGAGTAGAACAGGAAGGACTCGAGCAGGGTCGAGGCGACCTTGCGCTTCAGGGGGTCATCGCCTCGGTAGTAGTCCATGACGATGCGCGCCTTCTTCTGAAGGAACTCGTTCTCGGTCGACCAGCGGAACGCCTCGTCGATCTCCTTCGTCGAGCACAGGGTCGAGAAGATCGACGAGTAGCTCTTCGCGTGCACCGACTCCATGAACGCGATGTTCGTGTAGACGGCCTCCTCGTGCGGGGTGATCGCGTCGGGGATGAGCGATACCGCGCCGACCGTGCCCTGGATCGTGTCGAGGAGCGTGAGCCCCGTGAACACGCGCATGGTGAGCGTCTGCTCTTCGGGAGTGAGCGTGTTCCACGACTGGATGTCGTTCGACAGCGGCACCTTCTCGGGCAGCCAGAAGTTGTTCACCAGACGGTTCCAGACCTCGAGGTCTTTGTCGTCTTGGATGCGGTTCCAGTTGATGGCCTGCACGTGGTTCAACAGCTGCAGCTTCTCAGCCATGGCGGTTCCTGCGTCCTCTATCGGTGTGTGAGTGGGGTGGTCAGCGGCTCAGAGCATGCACGAGACGCACTCGGTCATGTCGGTGCCCTCGAGCGCCAGCTGACGGAGGCGGATGTAGTAGATGGTCTTGATGCCCTTGCGCCACGCGTAGATCTGCGCCTTGTTGATGTCGCGCGTGGTGACGGTGTCTTTGAAGAAGAGCGTCAGCGACAGGCCCTGGTCGACGTGCTGCGTGGCGGCGGCGTAGGTGTCGATGACCTTCTCGTAGCCGATCTCGTAGGCGTCCTGGTAGTACTCCAGGTTCTCGTTCGTCATGAACGGCGCCGGGTAGTAGACGCGACCGAGCTTGCCTTCCTTGCGGATCTCGATCTTCGACGCGATCGGGTGGATCGAGCTCGTCGAGTTGTTGATGTAGGAGATCGAGCCGGTCGGGGGCACCGCCTGCAGGTTCTGGTTGTAGATGCCGTGAGCCTGCACCGACGCCTTCAGTTCACGCCAGTCGTCCTGCGTGGGGATCTGGATGCCGGCGAACAGCTGCTTCGTCTTCTCGGTCTCGGGTGCCCACACCTGCTCGGTGTACTTGTCGAAGAACTCCCCCGACGCGTAGGTCGAGTTCTCGAACCCGTCGAACGAGGTGCCGCGCTCGATCGCGAGGCGGTTGGAGGCCCGCAGCGCGTGGAACAGCACCGTGTAGAAGTAGATGTTCGTGAAGTCGATGCCCTCTTCGGAGCCGTAGTACACGTGCTCGCGAGCGAGGTAGCCGTGCAGGTTCATCTGGCCGAGGCCGATGGCGTGCGAGCGGTCGTTGCCGTCTTCGATGGAGCGCACCGAGGCGATGTGGCTCTGGTCGCTGACCGCGGTGAGGGCGCGGATTGCCGTCTCGACCGTGAGGCCGAGGTCGCCGCCGTCCATCGCCAGGGCGATGTTCATCGAGCCGAGGTTGCACGAGATGTCTTTGCCGATCTCGGCGTAGGACAGGTCTTCGTTGTAGGTCGTAGGCGTGTTGACCTGCAGGATCTCCGAGCACAGGTTCGACATGTTGATGCGGCCGGCGATGGGGTTCGCCTTGTTCACCGTGTCTTCGAACATGATGTACGGGTAGCCCGACTCGAACTGGATCTCGGCGAGGGTCTGGAAGAACTCGCGCGCGTTGATCTTCGTCTTCTTGATGCGCGGGTCGTCGACCATCTCGCGGTACTTCTCGGTGACCGAGATGTCGCCGAACGGCTTCTTGTAGACCTTCTCGACGTCGTACGGCGAGAAGAGGTACATGTCTTCGCCGTTCTTGGCGAGCTCGAACGTGACGTCGGGGATGACGACACCCAGCGACAGCGTCTTGATGCGGATCTTCTCGTCGGCGTTCTCGCGCTTGGTGTCGAGGAAGCGCAGGATGTCGGGGTGGTGCGCGTTGAGGTACACCGCCCCGGCGCCCTGACGTGCACCGAGCTGGTTGGCGTAGCTGAAGCTGTCTTCGAGCAGCTTCATCACGGGGATGATGCCCGACGACTGGTTCTCGATCTGCTTGATCGGCGCACCCGACTCGCGGATGTTCGACAGCAGCAGGGCGACGCCGCCGCCGCGCTTCGACAGCTGCAGCGCGGAGTTGATGCCGCGGGCGATCGACTCCATGTTGTCTTCGATGCGCAGCAGGAAGCACGACACGAGCTCCCCGCGCTGCGCCTTGCCGGCGTTGAGGAACGTCGGGGTCGCGGGCTGGAAGCGGCCCGAGATGATCTCGTCGACGAGCTGCACCGCGAGACGCTGGTCGCCGTCGGCGAGGGCGAGGGCGGTCATGACGACGCGGTCCTCGAAGCGCTCGAGGTAGCGCTTTCCGTCGAAGGTCTTCAGCGTGTAGCTCGTGTAGTACTTGAACGCGCCGAGGAAGGTCTCGAAGCGGAACTTCGCGCCATAGGCGCGGTCGTTGAGCTCCTGGATGAACTCCATCGAGTACTTCGCGAGCACGGTGGGCTCGTAGTACTCCTTCTCGACGAGGTAGTCGAGGCGCTCCTTGAGCGAGTGGAAGAAGACCGTGTTCTGGTTGACGTGCTGCAGGAAGTACTCCCGCGCCGCGCGCTTGTCGGCGTCGAACTGGATCTTGCCCTCGGCGTCGTAGAGGTTCAGCATCGCGTTGAGGGCGTGGTAGTCCAGTCCCTCGAAGCGCGCTTCGGTCTTGAAGTCCACGTCGGTCAGCTCAACTTCCACCATCGTTCCAATCCCTCGTTGACCCGTTCGACATCGTCGGGGGTCCCGAAAACTTCCAGCCTGTACAGGTGCGGCACCGCGCACTTGCGCGCGACGATGTCGCCGGCGAGGCAGAACGCCTCGCCGAAGTTCGTGTTTCCTGCGGAGATCACTCCGCGGATGTTGCGTCGGTTCCGCTCCTCGTTGAGGAACCGGATGACTTGCTTGGGGACCGCGCCCTTCTCGACGCCCCGACCGGCACCCCCACCGTAGGTGGGGGTGACCAGGACGAAGGGTTCGTCGACCTCGAGGGGCGGGTCTGTCGGCAACAGCGGAATGCGCACGGCCCGCTTGCCGAGTTTCTCGATGAAACGCGCGGTGTTTCCCGACACGCTCGAGAAGTAGACCAGCAGCGGAGCCTGGGTCGCCGACATGACAGCGCTCATGACGGGGGTCTGAGAGCCTGTCGCGGGATCAGGCGAGACGCGACGCGAGCTCGTCGATCTTGTCGGGACGGAAGCCCGACCAGTGGTCTTCGTCGGTGATGACGACGGGTGCCTGCAGGTATCCGAGCGACTTGACCTGCTCGAGCGCCGACGGGTCTTCGGACAGGTCGAGCACGTTGTACTCGATACCCTTCGAGTCGAGTGCGCGGTAGGTCGCGGTGCACTGGACGCAGGACGGCTTGGTGTAGACCGTGATCGCCATGTCGTTCTCTCTCTCCCCTGGAAATTCGTCATCCGGGCGGGCAGGGCTCGCCGGGACCTCAATACTACATATGGGTGCGGACATCGGGAGGCACCACAAGGGGTAGTAGTTACATCAGTGTGATTTTCCACCATCTCTCCCCATGTACAACACAGGTTGTCCACGATTTCATCCACAGATCGACCCCCTTCCGGCGTCGTGTTGACAGGCGCGATTCCGCGGTTGTCGGAGCGTCTGCCGGTCGTTGTCCACAGTTCGGACGGTAGACGGGGGTTCCGACATCGCACAGGGCGTCGATTTCGTCGACCGGCGTGTCGCGGCGTGTCGTGGCATCCGGCATCCGAGGGGTCGAAGCGGGTGTCGGGGGTGGGCGGTAGCGTGGTTCGGTGGCCGGCTACCGCGTACTCCTTCGAACCCCTGGCGTGGGGCGCATCATCGCCGCGCAGCTGACGGCACGCTTTCCCAACGGCATGACGAGCCTCGCCGTCCTGCTGCACATCGAACACGTGACCGGTTCGTACGGCGCGGCGGGCCTGGTGCTCGCGGCCACCAGCATCGGTCAGGCCATCGCCGGCCCGGTCACCAGTCGCTGGATGGGCATCTGGGGCATGCGGCGCGTGCTCACGGTCACGCTGCTCGTGTGCGCCGCCGCCATCGCGGCCCTCGCGCTCATCGAGATGCCGCTCCCCCTCTACATGGCGCTCGGCCTCCTCGCGGGCCTCTCGACTCCCCCGATCCAGTCGGCGGTGCGCACCATCTACCCCAAGATGGTGCCGTCCACGCAGCTCACCCCGCTCTATTCGCTCGACGCCTCGCTGCAAGAGATCATCTGGGTGCTCGCGCCCGTGGTCATCACGCTCGTCGCGACCCAGGTGGGCACCGTGCCGGGTCTGCTGCTGGTGGTGCTGATCCTGCTGGGCGGTGGCGCGTGGTTCATCCTCAGTCCCGAGGTGGGCCGGGTCCGCATCCCACGCAGCCGCCGCGCGCTGGGGCGCGTGCTGACCAAGCCACCCGTCATCCTCGCCACCGCCACAGGCTTCCTCCTCATCGGCGCGTGCGCGGCCGTCGAAGCGGGTGTCGTGGCGACGTTCGACCACGGCGGACTCGAGGCGGGCCTCATCCTCGCCGTCTTCGCGGTGGGCAGCCTCGCCGGCGGCCTGTCGTTCGGCCACATCCCGATCGGTCCGTGGGCGATGGCACGCCGCTTCGCCATCGTCGCACTGGGTCTGTCGCTGACGGTCGTGTCGCTGAACGCGTGGTGGCTGGGCGCGACCCTTCTCGTCGCGGGCGCCGGCATCGCGCCCGCCCTGGCCGTCATGTTCGCGATGACCTCGGCGAGCGTGCGCTTCAGCGAGACGGCCGAGGCCTACGGTTGGATCGGCACCGGTCAGCTCATCGGCGCGGCGGCGGGCTCCGCCGTCGCGGGCTTCCTCGTCGACGGCGTCGGCCCGACGGGCGCGTACATCGCCGCAGCCGGGTTCGCGGTCGCCGGGTTCATCGTCTCGGCCGTCTTCGTGCGGGGCTTCCCCGACCTCCGCCACCGCGACGCGAGCCCCATCCCCGACACCGAGCCCGTCGAGACCATCACCTGACCCCGGATGCCGGTGGGCCCGGCATCCCCTCTCCTTGGGCCCGAGATGCACATGGGCCCCCTTGTTCGGGGCGCGATCCGCACATCGGGGCGCGAAAATCCCGCCCCGAACGCCAGGATCCGCCCCAAACCCAGCAGCCCCTACCGAGGACACGGGTTTGGGGCGCGATCCGCACATCGGGGCGCAAGAATCCCGCCCCGAACGCCAGAATCCGCCCCGAACCCAGCAGCCCCTACCGAGCACAGCGGTTCGGGGCGCGATCCGCACATCGGGGCGCACTAAACCCGCCCCAAACGCCAGAATCCGCCCCAAACCCAGCAACCCCTACCGAGCACACGGGTTTGGGGCGCGATCCGCACATCGGGGCGCAAAAATCCCGCCCCAAACGCCAGAATCCGCCCCGAACGCGCGGGCCCCGTCCCGGACGGCTCAGCCCGGCGTCACGCCGCACGAGGGTGCGCGCGTCAATGCGTGCGGCGCAGCAGCTCCAGCACGGCGAGCGCGTACGCGTCGGCCGGCGCGGGGTGATCGAAGACCATTGTCGATCCACCGATCGAGATCTCGACCTCGTACGTGTCCGACAAGCGGCGCAGTGACCGGAACGTCGCGCGCAGCATTTCGCGCAACTGCGACTCCGACGGCAGCCACAACGCATCCTCGGTGGCGACGGAGTCCAGCGCCCACTCCGTCGTGCCGTTGAAGGCCAGAATGCGCCCGGTGGGATAGTCGCGCGGCTCGACGGTCATGTCGCTCACCGTGAAGACGTCGGCCTCGAACTCGGGTTCGTCCAGCTGGAATCGGTCGCCGGAACGCGGATGCCACACCAGTCCCGCCGCGCGCAGAGCCAGGGCCATCTCGGTCGAGATCATGGCATCCATTCTGGCGGGGATACGTCGCTGAGGGTCCGTTGCGCGCCGCTCGACGGAGGAAGAATGGATGCCATGCCCGCACCCGTGACGCTTCCTTCTCTGACGTGGGGGTCGCCTGGCGGCCCCCGAGCCCTGCTCGCTCACGGCCTCGGATCCGACGGTGCGCTCATGTGGCGGTACGCAACGGCGCTGGCCGACGCGGGCTGGCAGGCCGTCGCCGTCGACCTGCGCGGGCACGGGGTCGCCCCGCGCGCCCTCGACTACTCGATCGCGGCGTACGCCGCCGACCTCGCGAGCACCACCCCCGGGACGGATGCTCCGTGGGACGCCGTCGTCGCGCACTCGCTCGGAGGCGCCGCGGCGACCGTCGCGGCCGCCGACCGGCCCCACTGGACGCGGCGGCTCGTGCTGATCGACCCGGCGATCGCGCTCTCCGACGAAGATCGCGAGATCGTGCGCACGAGCCAGGAGCAGGCGTTCGCCGACCCGAGCGAGGCGGCGGTGCGAGCGGCTCACCCGACCTGGCATCCGATCGACGTCGAGCTCAAGGCCCGGGCCACCCGGCGCGCGAGCCGTTGGGCGGTCGAGCAGACCAGCGTTCAGAACGCCAGGTGGGACGTCCGCGCCGAAGCCGCAGCGCTCACGGTGCCCACCCACGTCATCGGCGCCGACCCGGCGGTGCACTCGATCTTCACGGGCGAGCTCGCTGCCGAGGTGCTGCGGAACCCCGCCGTCACCATGAGCGTCGTCGCGGACGCCGGGCACTCACCGCACCGCGATCGGCCCGAAGCCGCGGTCGAGGCGCTGCTCGACGCACTGCGGTAGGCGGGCGGTGCGTCGCAGAGGAGGGTGACCGTCTGCGCACTCCGTGTCACCCCCGGGTGCGATGTCGGAGGTCGCGAGCAGAATGGATGCCATGACCTCGTTCGATCCGGCTCGGTATCTGCCCGACGACCTGCTGGCGCGCATCCGGGAACGGGCGGCCGTGCACGACCGCGAGAACACGTTCCCCCACGACGACCTCGATGAGCTTCGAGCCGCCGGTTATCTCGGCATCCTCGTTCCCGAAGCGGCCGGCGGCGCGGGGTTGAGTCTCGCCGAAGCGTCGCTGCTGCAGCAGCGTCTCGCGGGCGCCGCGCCGGCGACGGCGCTCGCCGTCAACATGCACCTCGTGTGGACGGGCGTGGCCAAAGTGCTGCGCGACCGCGGTATCGACGACCTCGCGTTCATCGAGGCGGGCGCCGCGGCCGGTGAGGTGTTCGCGTTCGGCATCAGCGAGGCCGGCAACGACCTGGTCCTGTTCGGCAGCGACACCGTCGCCGAGCCCGACGGAGAGGGCGGCTACTCCTTCACCGGCACGAAGATCTTCACGTCGCTCTCGCCCGTCTGGCAGCACCTGGGTGTGCACGGGTTGGACTCCACCTCGCCCGACGGGCCCAAGATGGTCTTCGCGTTCCTCGACCGCAGCGACGCCGTCGTCACCCGCGACGACTGGGACACCCTCGGCATGCGGGGTACGCAGAGCCGCACGACCGAGCTCCACGGAGCGCACGCGTCCGCCGACCGCGTCGTGCGCAGGATCGACCCCGGACCCCAGCCCGACCCGCTGGTCTTCGGCATCTTCGCGGTCTTCGAAATACTGCTCGCCTCGGTCTACACCGGCATCGCGCGGCGTGCGCTCGACCTCGCGGTCGACGCGGCCACGTCTCGCCGCTCGAAGAAGACGGGCACGACGTATGCGAACGACCCCGACATCCGTTGGAGGGTGGCCGACATGGCGCTGGCCTACGAGGCGCTGCCGCCGCAACTCGCGGCACTGGCACGCGACGTCGACGACGTCGCCGACCACGCAGGGCGGTGGTTCTCGCTTCTCTCCGGCGTGAAGTACCGCGCGGTCGCGATGGCCAAAGAGGTCGTCGACGACGCCATCCTGGTGGGGGGCGGGTCGGCGTACTTCACGCAGAACGAACTCAGCCGCCTCTACCGTGACGTGCTGGCCGGCATGTTCCACCCCTCCGACGCCGAATCCGCACACTCGACCGCCGCATCGGCGTGGCTCGGACCGGTGACCGGCTGATGGCCCGCACTCCCCTGGCCGAGCTGAGCCCGGCCGATCAAGAACGTCGTCGCGCCCTGCGCGTGATGAAGGGCGTCGCCCTCGGCGCGCTGGGGGCAATGGCGATCGTCTTCGCGATCTCGTTCTCGCTGCAACGCGAGGTGGAGTGGCTGCAATACGTCCGCGCGGCGGCCGAAGGCGGCATGGTCGGCGCCCTCGCCGACTGGTTCGCGGTGACGGCGCTGTTCCGGCATCCGCTCGGGCTGCCCATCCCGCACACCGCGATCATCCCGCGACGCAAAGACGAGATCGGCCGTCAACTGGGTGAGTTCGTCGAGACGAACTTCCTCGAGGGCGACGTCGTGCGCACCAAGCTCGAATCGACGCCGCTGTCCGCCCGCGCGGGCGCCTGGCTCGCCCACCCCGCGCACGCCGACCGCGTCGCTGCGGAAGCGGCGACCCTGGCCTCGAGCGTGCTCACCGCACTCGACGACGACGACGTGCAGGGTCTCATCGAAGACCTCGCGCGCGAGCACCTGCTCTCCCCGGATTGGGGTCCATCGATCGGCGGGTGGCTGGAGCGTGTCGTCGACTCCGGAGCCCATCACGGAGCGGTCGACCTCGCGCTCGACAACATCGGCGTCTGGCTCGGCAACAACCGCGACACCTTCCACGGCCTGGTGTCGCGGCGACTGCCCGCCTGGGTCCCCGGCGTCGCCGCGCGCCTCGTCGACGACACCGTCTATCGCGAGGCCGTGCAGTTCGTCGACGCGGTACGCGCCGACCCGCGGCATCAGGCGCGCGGTGCCATCGACGGCTACCTGCGGCGCCTCGCCGACAACCTGCAGCACGACCCGGCGACCATGGTGCGCCTCGAAGAGGCGAAGGCGGCGGTGTTCGACAGCCCCCGGGTGCGCCAGCTCGCCGCCGACGCGTGGAACACCGCCAAAACGGGTCTGCTGCGCTCGCTCGCCAACCCCGAGAGCGGCTTGCGCCGCCGTGCGTCGGCCGCCCTCGCCGAGGTCGGTTCCCGCCTGCAGCGCGATGACCATTTGCAGAAGCGCGTCGACGGGTGGATCACCGACGCCGCCGTTTTCGTGGTCGGCCGCTACCGTCACGACATCGCCTCGATCATCACCGACACGGTCGAGCGGTGGGATGCCGACGAGACCACCGAGAAGATCGAACTCATGGTCGGCCGCGACCTGCAGTACATCCGGCTCAACGGCACGGTCGTGGGCGCGCTCGCGGGGCTGGTGATCTTCACCATCGCCCACTTCACGTGGGGCTCGTGAGCTCCGCTGGACGGCGAGGCGCGACGCCGTCCGCCATGAGGGAGTTCGTATGCGTCGGGCGGCACCCTTCGAGGCGGGCCGCCGGCGGCGGCGTTCCGCACGTGGTGGCCGGTATGCGCAGGGGCCCGCGTCGTGATGTCGTGCCCCGTGAGCGGGTGAGTACTGTGAGCCCCGTGAACGACGGTTCGGGGACCAGGGAGTCTCTTTTCACCTATGGGGCGCTGCAGGCGCCCGATGTGCAACTCGACACCTTCGGTCGTCTCGTCGGTGGCGACGACGACACCCTCTCCGGCTTCCGCCTCGATGACGGCGAGGGCCCCGCCGAGCGGGGCGCTGCGACGATGCACGGTCATCGCCGGCGCACCCTGCGCCACACCGGTGATCCCCTCGACCGTGTCTTCGGCACGGTGCTTCATCTCAGCCCGGCCGAACTCGAGGCCGCCGACGAGTACCTGATGTCGGGCTCGCGCCGCGTCTCGGTCGTGCTGGTCAGCGGGGTGGCCGCCTGGGTCTACGTGGCCGCATGAGCGCCCTCCCCATCGACCCACTGTGGCCGCGCGCCGGTGACTGGCCCACGCCGGTGAGCGACGAGGCGCCGGATGCCGTCCTGCTCGGCGTTCCCGCCTGGCGCACGTCGCTCTCGCCGACGGGCGCGGGCCAGACGCCCGCGGCCATCCGCGCAGCGCTGCGCCGGTACTCGCCCACTCTCGTGGGTCCGCCACCCGTCGACCTGAACACACACCTGCGCGTCGCCGATGCGGGCGACGTCGACGAACCCGACGGGCGGGAGGGCGAGGCGCGCGTGCGCGCGGCCGTGGCAGCATCGGCCGACGCGGCCCTGCTCATCGCGCTCGGCGGCGACAACTCGACGACCTACGCGGTGGCGCAGGGGCGCGGGGCGCGCGGCCTCATCACCCTCGACGCCCACTTCGACCTGCGTGACGGCGAGTCGAACGGCTCGCCCGTGCGGCGCCTGCTCGACGACGGCCTCGACCCGCGGCGGGTCGTGCAGATCGGCATCGCCGACTTCGCCAACTCCGCGGCGTACGCGCGGCGCGCTGCCGACGCCGGTATCACCGTCATCACGCTCGACGACGTACGCCGGCGCGGCATCGATGCCGTCGCCGCGGAGGCTCTGCGCATCGCGACCGGCACCGACGTGGCGACCGCGTCGGACCGCCACCGCGGAGCCGGTACCGATGCCGCGTCGGGCCATCAGCCCGGAGCCGGCGCCGAACCCGCGTCTCACCGCCAGCCCGGCGCCGAACCCGCGTCTCACCGCCAACCCGGCGCCGAACCCGCGGCCCACAGCCGGCCCGAAGCAGTCGCCGAACCCGCGGCGAGCGCGGAGGACGAATCGGGTGCTGCGACCGCGGCCGGCGCGGAGGACGAATCGGGCGCCGCGACCGCGGCGGGCGCGGAGGACGAATCGGGCCCTACGCCCGCGGCCGGCGCGGGACCCGGGATCGCACCGCACGCATCGCTCGACGGCATCCACCCCGGCGGCATCCACCTCGACATCGACGTGGACGTCTGCGATCGATCCGTGGCACCGGGTTGCCCCGCGAGCGTCCCGGGAGGGCTCGCCGCATGGGAGCTGCGCGCGCTGGTGCGCCGCCTCGCCCGCGACCCCCACGTCACGAGCGCCGACATCGTCGAAGTGGATGCCACGGCCGACGCCGCCGACGCCCGCACCGTGCGGCTCGCCGCTCTGTGCGTTCTCGAACTTCTCGCTGGATTGGTGGAACGACGATGATCCAACTGGTGCTCGCGCGACACGCGAAATCGGACTGGGCCGAAGACGGGCTCGACGACCACGACCGCCCCCTCGACGACCGCGGGCGGCGCGACGCGCCCGCGATGGCGCGCACGCTCAGACGGGCCGGGGTGCGGCCCACGATGCTGCTGTCGAGCACGGCCGTACGTGCACGAGAGACGGCAGCGGTCTTCGCAGACGCCTTCGAGATCGACATCACCGAGCAGCCGGAGCTCTACCTCGCCCCGCCCGACCGGCTGCTCCGGGCCGCCCGCTCCAGCGGCGCCGACGAGGTCATGGTCGTGGCGCACGATCCCGGAATGAGCGCCCTGGTGTCGCGTCTCGCCGACCGGCACGAGCGCATGGTGACCTGCGCGGTCGCCGTGTTCACCTGGCACGACGCGACCTGGGACGCCGTCGATGCGATCCCGCCCGACGAGTTCACCCTCTACACGCCCTGAGCTCCCGCAACGCCAGGAGCCGACGGCCTGCACGGGACCTTCCCCGCAACTCCGGGGGCCTCGCAGCGTGTCATCGGCTTTTCGTCATCCGCTCGTCATCCGGGTCGCCGTCAACGCGGATATCCGTCTGATAGGACTGGACCAGCGCCGGAGTGCAGGCGCCGCCGTGCCGGATGCGCTGAGCGCGCCCGATCGACCCGGAGGGGGATGGTCATGACCGCCGACATCTGGCAGACCACCATGGCGCTCGTCGTCCGCCGCGCCGTCGGTTCCGTTTCGGGCATCTTCCCCCTCCCCGCCTCGGTTCAGCGCGTCACGGGACGCCGGCTGCAGACCCACCGCCTCGCGACCGGACGGGGACGCTGACATCCGCGCCGCACGCACGCTCCGCCGCCGGTGGGTCGCGATCATCGCGGTCGTGTCGGGCGTCATCCTCGTGGCGGCATCGATCACCGTGCCGGCGTACGTGTTCCCCGCCGTGGCGCCGTTACCCGCCCACGCCGACGTCATCTACGTCATCGGCCCACCCACCGAGGGACGCATCGCCCTCGCCGAACAACTGCACGCCGACGGAGTGGCCGACGACATCCTCATCTCGGTCCCCACGGACGGAGAGCAGTCGGCGGCGAAGCTGGCGGCCTGCCAAGAGGCCTACGTGCGTTGCGTGCACCCGGAGCCGTTCACCACCGCCGGGGAGACGGCGGCCCTGAACGAACGCTACGACGCCTCGACGCGCGCGATCGTCATCACCTTCACCCCGCACGTGAGCCGCACGCGCTTCATCGCCGAACGCTGCGCCGATGCAGAGGTCACCGTCGTGGCCGTTCCGACGACCATCGACCTGGGGCAGTGGATCTACCAGTTCGCTTATCAGACGGGCGGATTCGCGAAGGCCCTCATCGTCGGCTGTCCCTGAACGGGTTCCGGCTCCCCTGCTCTCGGCCGTCCTTCCACACGCGATGCACGAGCGGAACGCCGAGCCGATAGGCCAGGTGCACCCGCGTCGGCGCGTCGAGAAGCACGAGGTCCGCGCGCGCACCGGGCTCGACGACGCCCACGTCGGCGCGTCGCAGCGCCCGTGCACCCCCGGCCGTGGCCGCCCACACCGCTTCGGCCGGCGTCATCCCCATCTCGCGCACGGCGAGCGCGATCATCAGCGGCATCGAACTGGTGAAGCTGGAGCCCGGGTTGCAGTCGCTGGCGAGGGCGACGATGACCCCGGCATCGAGCAACCGCCTGGCATCCGGGTACGGCTGTCGCGTCGAGAACTCGACGCCCGGCAGCAGCGTGGCGACGGTGTCCGACGCGGCGAGCGCGGCGACGTCGTCGTCGGAGAGGTACGTGCAGTGGTCCACCGCGGCGGCGCCGAGCTCGATCGCCAGCCGCACGCCGTCGCCGAACCCGAGCTGGTTGCCGTGGACCCGGATGCCGAGTCCCGCCGCCCGACCTGCGTCGAGCACGCGCCGGCTCTGCCGGGCCGTGAACGCGCCGTCCTCGCAGAACACGTCGATCCAGCGCGCGTGCGGTGCGACGGCGGCCAGCATGTCGCCCGTGACGAGGGAGACGTAGTCGTCCGCGCGGTCGGCGTACTCGGGGGCGACGACGTGCGCGCCGAGGAAGGTGACATCGTCGGTGACCTCGGCGGCGAGACGCGCGAGCCGCTTCTCGGTGGCGACGTCGAGGCCGTAGCCGGTCTTGATCTCGAGGGTCGTGGTGCCCTGCGCACGGCATTCGACGACGAGGGCGGCGAGGCGGGCCCGCAGGTCGTCATCGCTGGCCGCGCGGGTGGCGGCCACGGTGGTGCGGATGCCGCCGGCGGCGTAACGCTCCCCCGCCATGCGCGCGGCGAACTCTTCCGCCCGGTCTCCCCCGAACACGAGGTGCGTGTGGCTGTCGACGAACCCGGGGACGACGGCGCGACCGCCGGCGTCGATGACGAGCGCATCCGGGCGTGGGGGCACGGCGTGCGCGGAGCCGGCCCACACCACCCGCCCGTCGCTCACGAGCACGGCCGCGTCGCGGACGGTCCCGCACGGGTCGCCGTCGACGGCGACGTTCGTCGTGAGCTCGCCGATGTTGGTCAGCAGGAAGGTAACGCCCCCATCGGTCCGCGCGGGATCGCCCAGCGCTCCGGACAGCACGGAGGCGCCCACCGCATCCGCCCCCGTCGGCGCGGGCACGCTCACCACATCGGCACCGTGAGGCCCCGCTCGGCCGCGACCTCCCGCGCCCGGTCGTATCCGGCATCCACGTGTCGCATGACGCCGGTGCCGGGGTCGTTGACGAGCACGCGTGCGAGCTTCTCCGCGGCCAGGGCGGTGCCGTCGGCGACGCACACCTGTCCCGCGTGGATGCTGCGGCCGATGCCGACGCCACCGCCGTGGTGGATTGACACCCACGACGCGCCGCTCGCGGTGTTGAGCAGCGCGTTGAGCAGGGGCCAGTCGGCGATGGCATCCGATCCGTCGGCCATCGCCTCGGTCTCGCGGTAGGGCGAGGCCACGGAGCCTGCGTCGAGGTGGTCGCGGCCGATCACGATGGGTCCCGACAGCTCACCGGATGCCACCATCTCGTTGAACCGCAGGCCGGCGAGGTGGCGCTCCTTGTACCCGAGCCAGCAGATGCGCGCCGGGAGTCCCTCGACGTGCACCTGCTCTCCGGCCGTCTGCAGCCACCGGTGCAGGGCGGCGTCCTCGGGGAACAGTTCGGCGACGGCCCGGTCGGTCTTGGCGATGTCCTCCGGGTCACCCGAGAGCGCCACCCAGCGGAACGGTCCCTTTCCCTCGGCGAAGAGCGGACGGATGTAGGCGGGCACGAAACCCGGGAAGGCGAACGCGCGGTCGTACCCGCCGAGCTCGGCCTCTCGGCGGATCGAGTTGCCGTAGTCGAACACCGCCGCGCCGGCATCCTGGAACTGCACCATCGCCTGCACGTGCACCGCCATGCTCTCGCGCGCGCGGCGGGTGAAGTCCGCGGGGTCGCGTGCGGCCTCAGCCTGCCATTGCTCGAGGGACGTGCCGATCGGCAGGTACGACAGGGGGTCGTGGGCGCTCGTCTGGTCGGTGACGATGTCGCAGCGGATGCCGCGGGCGAGGAGTTCCGGGAAGATCTCGGCCGCGTTCCCCTCGACGCCGACCGACAGCGCCTCACCCGCATCGCGCGCGGCGGTCACCCGTTCCACGGCGGCATCGAGATCGTCGGCGACCTCGTCGAGATAGCCACGAGCGACACGGCGGTCGAGCCGCGCGCGGTCGACGTCGACGATGAGCACCGCCCCGCCGTTCATCGTCACGGCGAGCGGTTGCGCGCCGCCCATGCCGCCGCAGCCGGCGGTGAGGGTGAGGGTGCCGGCGAGCGAGGCGCGTCCGAGCGACCGCGCCACCGCCGCGAAGGTCTCGTACGTGCCCTGCAGGATGCCCTGCGTGCCGATGTAGATCCACGACCCCGCGGTCATCTGGCCGTACATCGTCAGACCGAGCTCCTCGAGCCGGCGGAACTCGGGCCACGTCGCCCAGTCGCCGACGAGGTTCGAGTTGGCGATGAGCACGCGCGGGCGCCCACTCGTGCGTGCGGAAGACGCCCACGGGCTTGCCCGACTGCACCAGCAGGGTCTCGTCGGGTTCGAGCTGGTCGAGGGTCCGGACGATCGCCTCGTACGCCGCCCACGACCGCGCGGCCTTGCCCGTGCCGCCGTAGACGACGAGGTCACCGGGGCGCTCGGCGACCTCGGGGTCGAGGTTGTTCATGAGCATGCGCTTGGCGGCCTCGGCGCCCCAGCTCTTCGCGGTGCGCGTGGTGCCGCGGGCGGCGCGGATGACGGACGCCACGGCGGCGGGGGCGGCCGCAGTGGGGTCGCCGCCCGGTGCGGGATCGCCAGCGACATCGGCTGCCAGGGTGGCGCCGGTCGTGGTCGGGTCGGCGGTCATGGGGGTGTCGGTCATGGCGGATCTCCTTCGATCGGACGGAAGCGGGCGGGGCCTACCCGGGGAACGCGACGGCGAGGGCGGCGCGGACGATCTCACCCGAGGCGACGAGTTCGGTCACCGCCTCGATCTCGGGCGAGACGAAGCGGTCGGGGCCCGGGCCGGCGACGCGCGTGCGCACGAGGTCGCGCACGGCACCGGTCGCGGCGGCGGGCGTCAGCGGAGCGCGCAGGTCGAGGGCGCGGCATCCGGTCATCACCTCGATGGCGAGCACCCGCGCGAGACCGTCGATCGCGCGACGGAGCTTGCGGGCCCCGGCCCAGCCCATCGAGACATGGTCCTCCTGCATGGCGCTCGAGGGGATCGAATCCACCGAGGCGGGAGCGGCGAGGCGCTTGAGCTCCGACACGATGCCGGCGGCGGCGTACTGCGCGATCATGAGCCCCGAGTCGACCCCCACCTCGTCGGCGAGGAACGGCGGCAGGCCGTTGCTGCGCGCCACGTCGAGTGCGCGGTCGGTGCGCCGTTCCGACATGGATGCCACATCGGCCACGGCGATCGCGAGGAAGTCGAGCACGTACGCCACCGGCGCGCCGTGGAAGTTGCCGTTCGACTCGACACGACCGTCGACGGTGACGACGGGGTTGTCGACGGCGGACTCGAGCTCCCGCTCGGCGACGACCGTCGCGTGCGCCATCGTGTCGCGGGCGGCGCCGTGCACCTGGGGTGCGCACCGCAGCGAGTACGCGTCCTGCACGCGGGTGCATTCGGGTCCGCGGTGGCTCGCGACGATCGCCGAGCCGGCCAGGAACGCGCGCAGGTGCGCGGCCGACTCGGCCTGCCCGTGCTGCGGCCGCAACGCCATGAGGTCGGCGGCGAAGACGGCAGCCGTCCCGAGCTGCGACTCGATCGAGACCGCCGCCGCCACATCGGCGGTGGTGAGGAGCACCTCGAGGTCGTGCAGCGCGAGCAGCAGCATGCCGAGCATGCCGTCGGTGCCGTTGATGAGGGCGAGCCCCTCCTTCTCGCGCAGGGCCACGGGCTCGATGCCGGCCGCGGCGAGGGCCTCGGCGGCCGACCGGAGGGTGCCGGACGCATCGCGCACCTCGCCCTCGCCCATCACCGCGAGCGCGACGTGCGACAGCGGGGCCAGGTCGCCCGAGCAGCCGAGGGAGCCGTACTCGCGCACGACCGGGGTGATGCCGGCGTTCAGCAGCGCGGCGTAGGTCTCGACGACGACGGGGCGGACGCCCGTGCGACCGGTGCACAGCGTCTGCAGCCGCAGCAGCATGAGGGCGCGCACCACCTCGCGCTCGACCTCGGCGCCGGTGCCGGCCGCGTGGGAACGGATGAGACTCGCTTGCAGCTGCGCGCGGCGGTCCTCCGCGATGAACGTCGTCGCGAGGGCGCCGAAGCCCGTCGAGATGCCGTAGTGCGGCTGCGGGTCGTCGGCGAGGCCCTCGATGAGCGCGCGCGTGTCGGCCACGCGCTGGAGGGCGTCGGCGTCGACGTCGACCCGCATGCCGAGCCGCGCGACATCCACCACCTCGCGCGGGGTGAGGGGCCGGGATCCGAGGGTGACGCTGTCGTTCATACGCCGATTCCACCGCGGGCGATGGCCCTCGGCGAGGGTGTTCTGGCATCCTGTGTCTGTCATGCCAGACAATCCGCGCCCGCAGGTTCCCGCCGCCGATCAGACGCTGCGGATCCTCTCGCTGCTCGCACGGCAGCCGGGACCGATGGCCGCGCAATCGATCGCCACAACGCTGGGCATCCCCCGCTCGAGCACCTACCACCTGCTCGCGACCCTCGAACAGCACGGATACGTCGTGCACCTCCCGGGCGACCGGCGGTGGGGGCTGGGCACCGCCGCGTTCGAGCTCGGCGGCGGCTACGCCCGCCAGCAGCCCCTCGCGCGCCTGGGCAGACCAGTGCTGGCCGCGCTGTCGGACCGCGTGGGCGAGTCCGCGCACCTCGCCGTGCTCGCCGGCCGCGACGTGCTCTACATCGTCGAGGAGCGCGCCCCGCGGCGGCCGGCGCTGGTGACCGACGTCGGCGTGCGCCTTCCCGCGCACCTCACCGCGACGGGCCGCGCCATGCTCGCCGCTCTCCCCCGCGAGCAGGTGCGGGCGTCGTTCCCGGATGCCACGGCCCTCACGCAACGCCACGGTCTGGGCCCCGCGACCCCGCGCGCGCTGCGGGAGCTGCTGCGGGAGGTGCGCGCCGCGGGCTACGCCAGTGAAGACGGCGAGGTCACACCCGGGTTCCGCTCGGTCGCCGCGGCCGTGCTCGATCACGCCGGCTGGCCCGCCGCCGCCGTGGCGATCACGTGGCCGAGCGACGGCGCGGAGAGGGATGCCACGGCCCTGGCCTCCGCGGCATCCACCGCCGCCGCCGAGCTCGCCCGCCGCATCGGCCGCCACGCCTGACGCACAGGCCGGCCGGCCGCCGCTGCCGAGCCCCCGCCGGTGCGGGGTGCACGACGTGCACCGGGGCGCCCACCGCCCGCCCCGCTGCGCATTCCCCGCCCCGGAGCTCACGCATCGCCGCCGTTCGGGGCAGATCCCGCCGTTCGGGGCAGACCCGCTGCTCGGGGCAGATCCCGCCGTTCGGGGCAGATTCCGCCGCTCGGGGCGTGATTCACCCGCCCCAACCGGCCGATCCCGCCCCAAACCCTTCGCGGCACTCGCGACCACCGCGGCATCCCCCTGCCCGCTTGGGGCGGACACCACCCGCCCCGGTGCTCACGCACCACCACCGAGTCGGGTTCGGGGCAGATCCCGCCGTTCGGGGCGTGATACACCCGCCCCAACCGGCCGATCCCGCCCCAAACCCTCCGCGGCACGCGCGACCACCGCGGCATCCCCCTGCCCGCTTGGGGCGGACACCACCCGCCCCGGTGCTCACGCACCACCACCGAGTCGGGTTCGGGGCAGATCCCGCCGTTCGGGGCGTGATACACCCGCCCCAACCGGCCGATCCCGCCCCAAACCCTCCGCGGCACGCGCGACCACCGCGGCATCCCACCCCCGCCGGTTCGGGGCACGATACGTGCACCGGGGCGCACACCACCCGCCCCGGTGCACATTCCCCGCCCCGGTGCTCACGCACCACCACCGGTTCGGGGCAGATCCCGCCGATTGGGGCAGATTCCGCGGCTCGGGGCGTGATTCACCCGCCCCAACCGGCCGATCCCGCCCCAAACCAAAGGCGACCGCGCCTCGGCGCACAGGCCCCGCGCCCCGGCGCCCAAGCCCCGCGCCCCGCCGCACAAACCTGCGCGCCTCAGCGCCCGAACCCCGCGTCCTCGCGCCCGAACCCCCGCGCCTCAGCGCACCGTCTCGTCGGTGGCGCTGCCCATGGCGCTCCCCGCGACCTCTCGCGGTCGGCTCGCGATCACGGCTCGGGGCACGGAATGTGCACCGGGGCGGGCACCATGCGCCCCACTGCACATTTCGCGCCCCGGCACCTTCGGACCGGCGGCGCCCCGCGCCGGCGACCCTCGGCACTCACGCGACGCGCATCACCGGACCGCCCGTCAGGCGCACGAGCTCGTCGAAGGTCAGCGGGAACACCGTGTGCGGCGTGCCACCCGCGGCCCAGATCTCGGGGAACGCCGACAGCGCTTCATCCACGATCGTCGTCAACGGCGCCGGGTGGCCGGTCGGCGCGACGCCCCCGATCGGCTGCCCCGTCGCCGCGAGCACCTGCTCGGGCGTCGCCCGGCGGATGCCGCCCCGCCCGAGCCGCTGCGCGAGCGCCGCCGTGTCGACGCGGTGCGCGCCGCTGGTCATGACGAGCAGCGGCTCGTCGTCGCTCCAGAACACCAGGCTGTTGGCGATGGCGCCGACCTCGACACCGAGTGCCGCCGCGGCGAGGGCGGCCGTCGACGCGGCATCCGGGAGCACGACGATCTCACCGGGGATCCCCGCCGCCTGCAATGAGGCGGCGACGAGACGGCTGCGGGCGGGGAGCGCATCGGTCATGCCTGCCAGCCTAGGGGCGCCCCGTCCACGAGGTCGTGCGATGCGCACGAGGTCACCGGCTCCCGCCCGCGGGACGGCGTGGCCTCGCGACGAGCGTGCGACCTCGGCCGCCCACCCGCGACACGACCCGGCCCGGCGACCCACCCCTCGCGCCCACACCCCTCGCGCCCACAGCCCTCGCCCGCCCACCCCTCACGCGCACAGCCCTCGCACGCATAGCCCTCACGAGGGCAGCCCTCACGCGCGCAGCCCTCGTACGCCCACCCCTCGCACTCACAGCCCTCGCCCGCACAGCCCTCACACGCACACCCCTCGCGCCCACACCCCTCGCCCGCACAGCCCTCGCATGCGCAGCCCACGCGCGCCACAATGGAGACGGATGCCGCGACGTTGCGGCATCCGCACAGTGCCGCCCACGAAGCGGCCGACGACAAGGAACGCGATGACCAACGCTCTGCCCCTGCCCGATTTCACGCACGAACGTGTGGAGGTGATCACGGGACGACGCAGCGGTCTGTTCGTCGCCGTGGCGCTGCACTCCTCCGTGCTCGGCTCCGCCCTCGGCGGTGCCCGCTTGTGGACCTACCCCTCGTGGACCGACGCGCTCGGCGATGCCCTGCGCCTGTCGGCCGCCATGACGTTGAAGAACGCCGCTGCCGGACTCGACGCCGGTGGCGGCAAGAGCGTCATCTGTCTGCCCGAGGGCACCGTGCTCGACGCCGACCGCCGCCGCGCGGCCTTCCTCGACCTCGGTGACGCGGTCGAGAGCCTGGGCGGTCTGTACCGCACGGCCGAAGACGTGGGATCGACGACCGACGACATGCTGGTCGTCAGCGAGCGCACCGCGCACGTGGTCGGGCTGCCCGATTCGGTGGGCGGCTCCGGTGAGCCCGCGGGGCCCACGAGCCTCGGCGTCTACGCCTCGCTCGTCGCCACGCTCGAACGCGCGGTGGGCACCGCCGACGTCGCCGGCCGCCGCATCACCATCGCCGGTCTCGGCCAGGTCGGAGGCCGTCTGGCCGAACGCCTCGCTTCCGAGCACGCGGCCCTGACCGTCACCGACGTCAACCCCGCGAAGCGGGCGCTGGCCGCCGACCTCGGCGCCGCGTGGGTCGAGCCGAGCGAGGCGCACCTCGTCGCCGCCGACGTCTTCGTGCCCGCCGGTATCGGCGGTGTGCTCACCGACGACGTCATCGACGCCCTCGATGCCCGCGCGGTGTGCGGCCCCGCCAACAACCCGCTGGCCGAGCGTTCGGGTGCCGACCGCCTGGCGCAGCGCGGCATCCTGTATGCGCCGGACTTCGTCGTGAACGCCGGCGGGGTGATCTACCTCGACGGCGTCGCGAAGCAGCGCGGCACGATGGACGAGATCATGGGTCGGGTCGCGGCGATCGGCGACACGATCCGCCGCGTCTTCGATGAGGCGGATGCCCGCCGGGTCACCCCGCTGGCAGCGGCCGAAGGACTGGCCGCCGAGCGCCTCGCGGTGGGGGCTTGCAGCACCGCCCTCGTCTGACCCACCGACTGCGCGCGACGACCTGAACCGACTGCGAGAAGACGACATCGGGTGGCGCCCGAGGACTCCGCGCACCGTCGCCACTGCCCCGAGCGTCGTCCGAGGATCTACGCGTACGGCTTGACGCTCAACCGCCCGACGAGGCCGACTTCTCGACGGGGCCGCCTCGACGATGCACGAGAGAACCGGATGCCACCAGCCCGCGGCATCCGGTTCCCTCTTCGCGATCAGTGGGCGGCGTCGTACGCCTCGAGGACCGCGGCGGAGATTCGCCCCCGCGTATTGACGGAATGCCCGTTCTTCTGGGCCCAGGACCGCACATCAGCGAGATCTCTCGACGGAATCGCACGGCCACGCGGCGTGCGCCGGGGCAGGGCATGGTGCGATTCGGCGCTGCGACCGGCGGTGATGTACGGCCGGAGCGCGTCACGCATCTTCTCGGCATTCTGCGTCGACAGATCGATCTCGTACGCGCGCCCGTCGAACGAGAACTGCACGGTCGCGCCATCGTCGATGACCGATCCGTCGAGATCGTCGATTACCTGTGTGAAGTGCTTTTTCGCCATGCGCCGACCTTAGGGCGCTCGCCACAACCGAGCCGCCGGATGCAATGAGAATTCACCCTCTTATTCGCCCACAATCCCGACGGCGGCGTCATTCTTGTGCAGAAGCCGCCGTTCCGCCGCTGCTCTCGACCGCGACGATCCGATGGTCATCGTCATGCGTGAGTTCCGTCGCAAGGAATTCACCGTCGCGGGGCAGCCGAAGATGAAGGTCGGCGAACGCCGAGAGTCGGAGCCCACCCTCGTGAACGCTGACATCCAGCACATGCCCCCCGATGCTGCGGTCGTCGCTGAGGAAATGCAGATGCAGACCCGCCACCGTGATGCCCTGATAGAGGCGCGGCAGCCAGAATCCGATGAGAGATCCCGCGCATTCACGAGTGGTGGTCTCGAGCTGCTTCGCCGCGACGTCGGCGAGCGGCCGGAAAGGCGGTCGCTGACGATGCGTGACACGCGTGAGGACGTGGGCGAAGACGCCGTCGACCCGCACCGCATGGAAGAGGTTGCGACTGAGCAGGCGCTCCTGCACCGCCGCGTCCAGGCCGGCGAGGTCGAGGTCGGCGACCGGGTCGGCGCGAGCGTCCCCGAGACGACAGACGTCGACGAACGGCAGGAACTCATCGTCGGCCATCGGGCGCGGCGGGGCGTCGGCCGTGCACTCCCACACTTCGCCGTCGACGATGACGACCTCGCCGCCGAGCCCCTCGCAGCACCCCACGCCGGTGTCGCCGGCGGCCCTCACATCTGCGGCCGGTGATCCCTGCGAATACACACCGGCGAGAAGCGCGTCGAGCACCGCGAATTGCGTGACGGCGCCCGACGCCAATCGGACGGGCATGTCCGTTTCGGACGTGTCCCGACGAAAGTCAGGAATTCGCTTCGTTATAGGCGTCGAGGACGGTTCCGGGCACACGACCGCGGTCGCTCACGGTGTGTCCGTTCGCGCGCGCCCATTCGCGGACGGCGCCGAGATCGACGTCGCTCGGACGACGTGCCGCGCGTCCACGACGAGGCGCCGAGTTCCCGCGCGATACCGAGCGAGCGGCATCCACGTAGGGGGCGATCGCCGAAAAGAATTTGTCTGCATTGCGATCGGAAAGGTCGATCTCATAGGCACGCCCCTCGACTGAGAACGTGATCTGCTTTCCCTGACCGTCTTCGAGAACTGTGCCGTCGAGGTCATCCACGAGGTGGGTGATGTGCTTCATAGCCATAATGCATAAAAGAATACACCTATTGGAATTGATACACACGACATCGCGAATTGTGTGTCATCATCGCGGGCGCGCGCACGTCGACGGATAGGCAGGAGGCGCGCGAGCGACTATCCTCCGGGGGTGGTGTCCGCTCCCCGGGCGCTGCCCGAGACAGAGGAAGCACCGCGTGAGCCTTTTCCGTACCAAGTCGGTGGAGCAGTCCATCGCCGACACCGACGAGCCGGAGTTCCGGCTCAAGAAGTCGCTGACCGCCGTCGACCTGACCGTCTTCGGCGTGGGCGTCGTGATCGGTGCCGGCATCTTCACCCTGACCGGCCGTGCCGCTCACGACGTCGCCGGACCGGCCGTCGTCATCAGCTTCATCATCGCGGCCATCGCCTGCGGTCTCGCCGCCATGTGCTACGCGGAGTTCGCCTCGACCGTCCCCGTGTCGGGATCGGCGTACACCTTCTCTTACGCCTCGCTCGGCGAGCTCTTCGCGTGGATCATCGGCTGGGACCTCATCCTCGAGATGTTCCTCGGGGCGAGCGTCGTCGCACAGGGGTGGAGCGCCTACCTCGGCACCTTCCTCCAGCAGATCGGCATCGTCCTTCCCGAGGCGATCTCGTACGGCGGTGTCGTGGACCTGCCCGCGATCCTGCTGGTGCTCGTGCTCGGCGGCCTGATGACCCTCGGCATCAAAGAATCGCTGCGCGTCAACCTCGTCCTCGTCGCGGTCAAGCTCTTCATCGTCCTCTTCGTCATCATCGCGGGCATCATGTTCATCAACCCCGCGAACTACACGCCCTTCGTGCCGCAATCGGTGCCCACCGAGTCGACGTCGGGCCTCACGCAGCCGCTGCTGCAGTTCCTGTCGGGCCTGGAACCCGCCACCTTCGGTGTGGGCGGCATCCTCGCCGGTGCCGCGCTGGTGTTCTTCGCCTACATCGGCTTCGACGTCGTGGCCACCACGGCCGAGGAGACCAAGCGCCCGCAGCGCGACCTGCCCATCGGCATCATCGCGTCGCTCGTGATCTGCACGATCCTCTACTGCGCCGTCGCGGTCGTCGTGACGGGCATGGTCCCCTACAGCGAACTGAACCCGTCTGCGGCGCTCGCGAACGCCTTCGCCTTCCACGGGCAGACGTGGATGGCGACCGTGATCGCCGCCGGCGCCGTCGCGGGCCTCACCACCGTGGTACTCACCCTGATGATCGGCGCGACCCGCATCATCTTCGCGATGTCGCGCGACCGGCTGCTGCCGGGCGGTCTCGCGAAGGTGCACCCGCGTTTCCGCACCCCGTGGGTCATCTCGCTGCTCGTCACCGTGATCGTGGCGGTCGTGGCGGGTCTCACCCCCATCGGCGTGCTCGAAGAGATGGTCAACATCGGAACCCTCTCGGCGTTCGTGCTCGTTTCCATCGGCGTGCTGGTGCTGCGTCGCAAGCGTCCCGACCTCAAGCGCGGATTCCGCGTGCCGCTGAGCCCGGTGCTGCCGATCCTGTCGGCGCTCATCTGCACGTACCTGATGCTCAACCTGTCGGTCGAGACCTGGCTGCGCTTCCTCATCTGGCTCGCCCTCGGTTTCGCGATCTACTTCGCGTACTCGCGCCGCAACTCTCGGCTCGGCACGGGCGAATTCCTCGCCCCGCGCGTGGTCGCTCCCCCGAAGGAGTGAGAGCAGAGCAAGCACCGGATGCCACGGCCCCGCCGCCCACCGCGGCCGGGGTCGTGGCATCCGTCGTCCGAAGCCCCTCTCGACCCGCACCCGCCGGCGATCGCAGGCTCACCCGAAAGGATGAACCTCGCCGGCTGCGTCCGGCCGGAACCGCCGCAGCGGATGAGCTGTGCGCGTCGGCTCCGCCTCCGGCCCCCTAGGGTGGGGAGCGTTCGATGACGACGGTTTCCGTTCCGGGGGGTTTCATGGGGATCGCACGCACGTGGGTCTTTCCGATTCTGCGTCTTCTTCTGGTGGCCCTCGTGGCGGCCGCGCTGATCAAACTGGCGTTCTTCCCCGATCGGCCCGCCGACGCCTCGCCGGCCGTGCCCACGGGGGCGATCGTCGAGCCGCGCACGGTCGCAGCCCTCGGCACCATCACCAACGACGTCGTGCTGAAGGCCACGGTCTCGGCCGATGCCGCCGTGCCCATGAAGGCGACGGCGGCGGGCACCGTGAACAAGATCTTCGTCGCGCAGGGTGCCACCGTCGCCCAGGGCGACGTCGTCTTTGACGTGAAGGTGCCGATCGAGCGCGACCCCGCCGACAGCGTCGATGCCGAGGGCAAGACGAAGCCGGCGATCTTCCGCTACGTCGAGGTCACGGCGCCCGCCGCGGGCACGCTCAGCTCGCTGTCGGTCATCGCCGGCCAGGAGGTCACGATCGGTATGACGGCCGGTACCGTGGCTCCCCCCACCTTCTCCGTGACGGGAACGCTCGAGCCCGCGCAGCAGTACCGCCTGCTCGACCGGCCGACCGAGGCGTCGGTGACCATCACCGGCGGCCCCGCGGCCTTCACCTGCGGCAACCTGCGCATCACGACGCCGCTGGCCGGCAGCACCGGCGGCGACGGCGCGGGCACCGGCGCGGCCGACGCCGCCAGCGGGACGGCATCGGGCACGACGGGCTCGGGCACGACGGCCACGTGCTCCGTTCCGGGAGACGTCACCGTCTTCTCCGGGCTCGCCGCCGAGATGACCATCGCGGGCGGCCGCGCCGAGAACGTGCTGGTCGTTCCCACCACCGCCGTGCGGGGTGCCGCGCAGAGCGGCACCGTCTGGGTGACCGCGGCCGACGGCTCCACCGAGGAGCGCCCGGTCGCCCTCGGCCTCACCGACGGCACGCAGGTGCAGATCACCGAGGGACTGAACGACGGAGACGAGATCCTCGAGTTCGCTCCCGGCGCGCTGTCGGTTCCCGACGACGGATGCACCGTCTATCCCGACGGCTCGATGTTCTGCGACCAGGCCCCCGCGTCGTGAGCCTGCTCACGCTGCGCGAGGTCACCCGCACGGTGATCCCGCCCGATCAGCCTGCGCTGACGATCCTGTCGGGCATCGATCTCGAGATCGATCCCGGTGATCACGTGTCGATCGTCGGGCGATCGGGGTCGGGCAAGTCGACCCTGTTGAACATGCTGGGGCTTCTCGACCTCCCCACCAGCGGCGAGATCACCTTCGACGACCGCCCGGTCAAGGCGTACTCCGCCGCGAAACGCGACCGGCTGCGGGGGGCCGCCATCGGGTTCGTCTTCCAGCAGTTCAATCTGCTCCCCGGGCGCACGGCGCTCGAGAACGTGACGATGCCGCTGCTGTACTCGACCGGCCGTACGTTCTGGCGCCGCAAGCGGATCGCCGCCGAGATGCTCGAGCTCGTGGGGCTGGGTCACCGTCTCAGCAGCATGCCCGACCGCCTGTCCGGCGGTGAGCAGCAGCGCGTCGCCATCGCCCGCTCCCTGGTGCGCGGTCCGCGCCTGATCCTCGCCGACGAGCCGACCGGCGCGTTGGACCTCGACACCGGCCAGAGCGTCATGGAGCTGATCGACGACGTCGCCGCCCGCACGGGGGCCGCGCAGGTGACGATCACGCACGACCCCACCATCGCCCGACGTGCCCGCCGGCACTTCCGGCTCGAGCGGGGCGTGCTGACGGCGGTCGACGACCCGACGCTCGAACCCCTCACGCGCCGCGACCGGCGGGAGACGGCCCCGCATCCCCCGGCGTCCACGACCGACGAACCCCGCGACGCCGACGATGACCTCGCCCGCCTCGGTTTCGTCTCCGCCACGGCCACGGACCCCGAACGGACGGAGGGCTGATGCGCGCCCTCACCGCTTTCGTCGGCGCCCTGCTCGAGGCGTGGCAAGAGGTGCGGGTGCACCGCACCCGCGTGCTCCTCTCGCTCGTGGGCGTCGCCGTCGCCGTGTGCTCGCTCACCACGGTGGTCGCTCTGGGCGCCATCGTGCAGCAGGCGAACCTAGAGCTCAGCGAGCGCTCCTCCGGTCGCCCCGCCACCCTGCTCGTCTCCATGTACGCCACCGGCGGGCAGCCCCTGGATCCCGACCTGGTGGATGCCGCCTGGGCCGAGGTCGTGGATCGCTACGGCGTGACCTATGCGAGCCGCATGCAGTCCACGATGCAACGCGTGCCCTTCCCCGACGGGGTCGTCGACGTCGGAACGCAGGCCGTGGACCAGCCTTACGGCGAGATGCATCGCGTGCGGATGCAGGAGGGCGAGTGGTTCACCCCGCTCGACGCCCAGCAGCTCGCGCCCCAGGTGATCGTGAACGAGGTCTTCTGGGACCGCATGGGACGCCCGCCCCTGTCGAGCCACCCCGTCGTCGCGCTCGGAGGTCAGGGCGTGCCCGGCTCGGCATCCGGCATCCCCTCCGGCGGGGTGCGCGCCGTCGTCGTCGGCGTCACCCCGTCGCCGACGTGGGACACCTACCCGTCGATGTTCATGCTCGCCGATCACCTGCAGGCGCTCCAGGATGCCGCCGCCGGTGAGCGCGGATCGGGAGCAGTGGCCGCCTCCGACCCGTATGGCGGCGGTGCGCCGCAGACGCAGTACGAGATGTGGGTGCCTCCGGAGCTCTCGGAGCAGCTGACGACCCTCGTCACGCGCGACCTCGCCGGGGCGCTCGGCGACGGCGCCCAGGTCGACATCAACCGGCAGGACTGGGCGACCTACGGCGACGATCCGTTCGCTGTCACGCGCACGGTCGTCATCGGCATCGCCGTGCTCGTGCTGCTGCTGGGCGCGCTGGGCCTGGTCAACATCGCGCTCGTCACGGTGAAGCAGCGCGTGCGCGAGATCGGCATCCGGCGCAGCTTCGGCGCGACGGCGAGCCGGGTGTTCTTCGCCGTCATGATGGAGAGCGTGGTGGCCACGGTGGTCGCCGGCGCCGTCGGCGTGATCGTCTCGATCCTGGTGGTGCAGTCCCCCGCCGTGCGGGATCTCGTCGGTCAGGGCATGGTCAGCGACTTCCTGCCCTTCCCCGTGGACGCCGCGATCACGGGCCTCGTCGCGGCGACCGCCGTCGGCGCACTGGCGGGACTGCTGCCCGCGCTCGTCGCCGTGCGCGTGAAGGTGATCGACGCGATCCGCTACTGATGCGCCCCGTCGGTCGCATCGGCCGGTCTAGGAGAGGGATGCCACGGCCTCGGCGCTGTTCTTCATCGCGAAGCCCGGGACCACGCCGTCCGCCCGCCGACACCCTGGTCCGGGGTGTTCGCTGCGGGGCGCTCCGGGAATAGGGTGGGGCCACTCGTCTCCGACCGAAGGATGCCCCGATGTCGACCTCGCTCGTCGTGTACCTGTCGTTCGATGGCTCCGCCCGCGAAGCGATGACGTTCTATCAGACGGTGTTCGGGGGTGAGCTGGCCGTCCACACCTTCTCCGACTTCGGCATCACCGACGCCCCCGCCGAGGGCGTGATGCACTCCGAGCTGCGCGCCGACGGCTTCACCGTCATGGGCGCGGACTCCTTCACCGAGCCCGACGGTGGGTGGGGCACGGGCCGCATCCATGCCGCCTTCATGAGCGACGAGACCGAGCGGGTACAGGGCTTCTACGGCCGCTTCGTCGAGCGCGGCGCCAAGGTGGTTGCCTCGCTCGAGAAGCAGGTGTGGGGCGACCTCTACGGCGAAGTGATCGACCCGTGGGGTGTGGCCTGGATGTTCAACATCGCCGCCCCCGGAGGGTGGGCCGAGGGCGCCTGAGCCCTCGCACTCTCCTCGCCGGACCCGGGGTCATCCGATGTGGCGGGCCAGCTTCCACAGGTTGCCCCCTCGCCGTTCGACCGAGAGCTCGTCGCACACCGCGGCCGCGAGAGCGAGTCCGCGGCCGGACTCGGCGAGCGCGTCGACCATGGTCTGGGCGGTCGGATCGAAGTCGACGGGCGGCGCGTCGTCGCGGAGCGTCGCGCGCAGCGCCTCCCCCGCCGACAGTTCGACGGCCAGCTTCACGTCTTCCTCCCCGCGCGCGCCGTGCACCGCGATGTTGGTCGCGATCTCGATCACCGCCAAGGAGAAGAGGCTGAAGTCGGCCTCCGGGATGCTGGGCGCTCGCGTAGCGAGTTCGGACAGGGCGTCGTGGAGGGTCTCGACGAACGCCAGTGTCGCCACCCCTTCGCGGGTGACGACACTGTCAGGAGCCATCGAAGGCTCGCTCGGCGTCCGGGTACACCGCCAGTACCCTGTCGAGGTTGGTCAATCGCAGCACCTGCTTCACCTGGTCACCGGCGGCCGCGATGCGGAGGTCGCCGCCCGCGACACGGGTGGCCTTGAGCGCGCCGATCAGGGCGCCGAGGCCCGAGGAGTCGATGAAGTCGACCTTCGCGAGGTCGATCGCGACGCTCGTGCGCCCGGCGGCGACGAGATGGGCGACCTCGTTGCGGAGCTGCGGGGCGACGGCCGCCGTGAGGCGACCTTCGACCTCCAGCACCACCGCGTGTGCGAGGTCTCGTCGTTCGATGTTCATGCCGTTCCTTTCTCGGTGGAGGCGTGCGTGCGCTCCACCACCAGCAGGGTCAGGTCGTCGGGGTCGCTCGTCTGGCGGGTGAGACGCGCGGCCTCGTCGAGGGCACCGGTGATCCCCCGCTCCCGGATGACGCGCAGAACGTGCCCGAGGGGGTCGTGAGGATCGAGGACGTCGAGCAGTCCGTCGCTGCAGACCATGAAGATGTCGCCCGGCGAGAGCTGCACCTGCGACGCCGCGCGCACTTCTTGCAGGCCCATGCCGAGGGGGACTCCCGTAGAAGTGAGGTGCTCCCACGTGTCGTCGGCGCGCAGGACGTAGCCGAGACTGTGACCGGCGTCGACGAAGCGCAGCGATCCGCTCGCCGGGTCGAGCTCGGCGTGGAAGGCGGTGACGAACGTGCCGAGGTCTTCGAGGTCGGCGCTGAGCAGGCGGTCGGCTTCGCGGACGGTCTCCAGCAGGTCGCGACCGGGCTCGGTCCGCAGTGACGCTCGCAGCCCCGCCGCGAGGAGCGCGGGGGCGTGGCCTTTGCCCATAACGTCGGCGAGGGTGAACCGTACCCGGGAACCGACGGAGTACCAGTCGTAGAAGTCGCCCGCGATCAGCCCCGCGGGGATGGTGACGGCCGCGACCTCGTATCCGGCGATCTCGGCCGTGGTCCGCGGTCGGAGCATCCGCTGCATGCTCGACGCGTCATCGATCTCGTTCTGCCGCAGGATCTCCGACTGCACCCAGCTCGCCAGGTCCCGCAAGAGGGTCTTCTCGCGCTCGTCGAGCACGCGCGGCCGGGTGTCCATGAGGCACAGGGTGCCGATTCGTTCGCCCGGTCCCGCCTGCAGGGGGTGACCCGCGTAGAACCGCAGGTGCGGCTCGCCCTCGACGAAAGGGTTCGCCGCCCACCGTTCGTCGATGCTCGCGTCGGGGATGACCACCGTGCGTCCCTCGCGAACCGTGAAGTCGCAGAACGCGTCCTGCCGCGGCGCTTCACGACCTCCGAGACCGATCTCGGACTTACGCCACTGCCGGTCGCGGTCGAGCAGGGTCACGCTGACCATCGGCACCGCGAACATCTCCTGCGCGATGCGGGTGATGCGATCGAAGCGTTCGTCGCGGGGCGTATCGAGGATGCCGAGCGCTTCGATCGCGATCTGACTCGCCGCATCGTCGAGGGGTACGGGGTGAATCGTCATCGGGAGGCCTTCCTGCGAGGATTCCGGGCGTGATCAGCGAGGCGCTGCGCCTCGGCGACGGGGGCGTAGCCCTTGAAGGTCGCCGCCTGGAACAGCACGCTCAGGACGACGAGGTCGTAGACGGCCCACGCGATGTTCACCGCGGTGCCCACCGGCTCGGCCCCATCGACGAACAACCGGATGCAGCCGGCGATGATCGCCAGCACGAGGAGCACCATCACGACCAGCTGGGTCTTGATGAGGTGCCACTGCGGCCCGTCGTTGCTCGGACGCGTCTTCGGGGTCACGGCGAAGCCCAGCGGAATACGCAGCACGACGTTGTTGAACGCGGTCGAGCACGCCTTCAGCCAGACCGGGAAAAGGGCGAGACTGTACTGCTGCCCACGCCAGGTGGGCGCGCCCCTCGCCGCGATCACGAACAGCAGCTGGTTCACGATCATGAAGGGGATGAACCGGGCGAAGAATTCCACGGCATACGCGTGAACGGGAAGGATTCCGAGAACGAGGAAGATGATCGGCGCGGCGAAGTAGACGACCGCGGCGTACCCCGACAGGTAGCTCCACATCGTGGCGAAGTACATCAGCCGCTGCGGAAGCGACATCCCCCATTGCACGAGCGGGTTCTCGCGCAGAAGCACCTGCATGGTCCCCTGCGCCCAGCGCAGCCGCTGGGTGAGCATCGTTCCGAGGTCCTCGGGCGCGAGGCCGTCGGCGAGCAGTTCGTGGTGGTAGACGCTCTTCCACCCCATCCCGTGCATGCGCATCGACGTGGCCATGTCCTCGGTCACCGAGATGGTCGCCAGCGGCATGACCGGCTGCGCCTCCGCGGCACGATCCACGCCGATGGTGCGCAGCACCGCTTGCACCGCCTCGAGCGCGTTGAGGGGCGACAACTCGCGCGTCGCGAGGGCGTTGACGGCCTGCTCCACGTCGAACGCCTGCTCCTCCGGGGTGGCACCGGCGCCCCCGGGGCCGGCGAGTGCCGCCAGCTCGCGCAGGTCGGCTTCGATCCCCGCGACGTCGGAGGCGACGATCGATTGCGTCGCGGCATCCACCCGTCGATGCAGGCGGTAGGTCACCTCCCCGAGAGGCTGGCGGGCGCGCAGCGCTTCTCGGGCATCCCGGACCGCATCGGCGACGTCGTCGAGCGCCGTCGCGATGGCGGGATCGGATGCCGCGGGGTGTGCCCGCGCCTTCTCGATGACCCGCCCCGCGCTGCGCAGGGCGGTGGCGACCGAGCGATCGAGTTCGCGCACGTATCCGACGATGCCGAGCTGCATGAGGGCGTCGCGGCGGAGAATGGCGTTCGACCCGCAGAAGAACGCGGCGTTCCAGCCGTCCTTTCCCTGCTGGATCGGACCGTAGAACAGCGGCGCTTGACTGCCGAGGGGGTCGCCGGTGGCGACGTTGCTGAAGACTTGGGGCGTCTGCACGAGGGCGACCAGCGGATCGGTGAAGTAGCCGAGCGTGCGGTCGAGGATCTCGGGACGCGGGATCATGTCCGCGTCCAGGATGAGGATGAACTCGCCGTCGGTGATCTGCAGGGCGTTGTTGATGTTGCCGGCTTTGGCGTGCCGCGGTCGGTCGTCCCACTCCGTGCCCCGGGAGATGTAACCGATGCCCGCCGCCTCCGCCTGCTCGCGCATCTCTTCACGTGATCCGTCGTCGAGGATCCACGTGCGGTGCGGGTAGCGGATGCGCTGCGCGGCGAGCGCGGTCGTCATGACCAGCTCCACGGGTTCGTTGTAGGTGGCGATGAAGACGTCGACCTCGAGGCCCGAGGGCGGCGCGGGCGGTGCGGACCGGCCGCGCGCCTTCCACATCATCATCCCGAACAGGCACACATCGATCAGGCTGTAGGTCTCGGCGACGATGAGGGGCACGGCGATCCACCAGGCGTCCCAATTGAGCGAGAACAGCCAGCGCCAGGTGACGTAGTTGACGCCGAGCAGGATCGTCAGCACCACGACGATCCGCATGAGCAGAAGGCGTCCTTCGCTGATGCGGGTGTCCTCCGGCATCCGGTCGTTCTCTTCCGTCGCGTTCATCGCGGCACCACCCCGAAGAGGAATCGCGTCCGCACCATGACCCAGAGCAGGGCGAGGATCAGCACGTTCGCGAGCGTGTTGTACAGAAGGTCGCCCTCGTTCAGCAGCGGGATGCTGGCGACCGCGAGCGCGAAGAAGACGTGCATGATGAAGACGTAGAGCGTGGCCTCGCCCAACGGGACGAGGAATCGACCCGCGACCGTGGATATCGGCTTCCAGTACGCCGTGAGCAGCGCGTACATGACGACGACCACTACCAGCACGTTCACCAGGCGACCGGGCGCGAGGTACGTGCGCTCGAAAAGCGTGGCGTACACGTCGCGGAAGGTGTTGTCGGGCACGAGGCTGAGCCGCGGATCTCCGGGAGCCGGGCTGTAGGGGTTGTTCCAGGAGAACAGCATGAGCGCCACCGCGACCACGACCAGAGCGATGAGAACGAACCGCCCCGTTCGCGTGGCGAACCAGCCGAGCAGTTCCCGGCGATGGAATCCCGCGACCATGCCCACCACGAAGAGCAGCTGCCAGACGAGCAGGGGGAACGAATCCTCGAACTGCGAGGGGAGCAGGCGGAGCCTCGTGGTGTAGCCGACGACGTAGAGCGTCGCGCTGATGCCCAGCACCCACGGCCACCACCGACGCCCCAGAGCCCACAGCACGAGCGGTGAGAGCAGCAGCAGGACGACGTACAGACCCATGACGTTGAACTGCCACGGCCCCATGCGCAGCAGCAGGAAATCGACGACGACCTGCGGGTCGACGGGGTACTGCAGGAGGCGGTCGGCTCCGGCGTAGAGGTCGTACACCCGGCCCGTCGCACCGGGGCCCGCAGCCCCCGTGCCCTGGTCGGTGAAGGTCGTCACGGCCTGGCCGCGGAGGAAGGGGATCAGGGCGAGGAAGAAGATGAGGACGACCACCGCGAGGGCCGTGCGGTACAGCTTCGCCGACCGGCCGAACGTGCGGATGACGACCTCGCCGATCCCGCCGGAGACCAGCTTCGGGCGGTAGACCAGCCCGAGGACCAGGCCGGAGAGGAGGACGAAGAGCTCGGCGCCCGAGACGACGCCGAGGAATTCCTGCGTTCCGATCTGGAAGAAGCTCATCAGGCCCAGGTGATTCACGACGACGAACACGATCGCGAGACCGCGGAAGAGGTCGATGCGGGCGTCTCGCGAAGGGACACCGGCGTACCGCCATCGCCGCGCGCGGGGCGATCCGCGCACGGCGAAGATGACGAGTGCCGCGGCCAGAGCCGCGACGATCGCCGCGACCGCCCAGCTCATCGCTCCGCTTGCCTGCGACGAGGCCGCCGACGAGCCCGTTCGATCTCGGACCGGACCGAGCACGAGGTCCGACGAGCGGAGATCGTCCACGAAGGCGGAGCGCACGTCGTCGGAGGTCAGCGTCACCGACCAGTCGATGACCGTCTCACCGACGACGCCGCGCGTGGTGGCCGTCTCCTGCCACACGACCGCATCGAGATCGTCGACCTGCCCCGATCCGACCGCCGCCATGATCTGACGCCACCATGCCGATTTCACCTCGATTTCACTCGGTCCGCCGACGCTGGAGCTGTAGAAGGCGGCCGTCTGGATGAGGAGGGGGCGCTCGGCTGAGGCGTAGACACCGGAGAAGTCGGGGGCGCCGGAACCGTCGGTCCCGGTGAGGCGCGAGACGAAGTCGTCGGGCCCGGGTACGACGTTGCGCGCCCCCTGTCCGCCGGTCGCGTCGAAGTAGAGCGACAGTCCCACGGCATCCACCGATGCATCGCCGGGGTAGTACGGAGCGTAGGGATCGTCGCCGCCGGTCAGGACCCCGTCGCCGTCGGTGTCCGCTCCGTCTGCTGCGGCGGGCGCGTCGCCGCGGAAGGGATAGTCGCCGCCCCAGAACGGCGACCAGACGACGGCCGCGCGCGGAAGCCGATCGTGGACCACGTCGGCGAACCTCTGGAACGCGGCGCGGTAGGCGGCAGGCCGCTGTCCCCACGGCGCCCACGTGGTGTTCATATCGGGCGCGAAACTGAGGTAGACGGGCGCTCCGGCGGGACGTGACACCTCTTGCAGCGCGGCGACGAAATCCTGCGCCTGGGCCTCCCCCAGATCGGCGAGCGGCATCGTGGGCCGAAGCACCACCAACGCGATGGCGCCAGCGGCGGCCGTCTGCTGGAAGAACCCGGCGAGATAGGTGCGCTCTGCGTCGGTGAGCGGGTACGCCACTTCTCGCTGGTAAAGCGCGCTGGGAGAGCCGAGTCGATCGGCTTGGTCGGCCACGCTGTCGCTCCCCCAGTCGAGGATGGAGCCGAAGTACGCCCCGGACGCCGGAACGAGGTCGTCGGAGGGGCTTCGCGTCGTCGCCGCAGCCGGAGTGACGCCGACCGTCAGCGCGACGAAAAGCGCGACGAGCAGACTCGAGACAGTCTTGGCGAGGCGGACGGACGGGGCACCGTGAACGTTCGTACGCCGATCATGCGCTTTTATGCGGCGTCTCTCTCTGCCCACAAAAGGACATTATCGAAATGGCGTGGCCTCCTCGTTTCTCGTGCGCGACGAGGACATGAGCGGCGCAGTCTCGGCGAGCCTCGTCGATTCACTCGGTCTTTTCGGGCAACGTCTCACACTGGTCGCTCAGCGTCTTGTTCGTGCGCATATCGTGCCATCCGAGGACGAAATGGTGTCCATTGTTCCCTGCCCCCGCGCTTCATCCTGGCGCGGAGGCCCGGAAGGCGGGCACTCCCCCTTCAGGTGTCGTCAATCAGCGGGGTGCGGGCCGGGGCGAGAGCACGAGCGAGCCCGCGATGTCGAGCCGGACGAGACGTCGGAACATCGACACCGCACCGCACGCGGTGCGCGAAAGAGAGCGGAGCTCGGAGCGGCGCAGAGCGTTTCGCTGCGCGAGGTGGGCCTCACCGAAACGAACAACGGCGCCTCGAGGGGCGCCGTTGTGCAGTGATTGGATGACGGGAAAACCCGTGTGGTGGACCTGCTGCATGCCTACTCCAAACATTGCGACGTCCGCGGTCCGGCAGAGCTGGCGGCGCAAGCAGCGCAGTCCCGCAGAGCAAGATCCGTTGCGCAGCGGAGTGGTACTGCTCGCCAGCTCCGCGCTGCCCAGGTAGATGACCTGGTCGCTCACTACCAGGAAGTGCGCAACATAGCCGAGGTTGCACGACACTTCGGTGTCACACGGCAGACCGTCGGTGCCCACCTCGCCTCGCGCGGAATCCAGACCGTTCGCCGGATGAGCGATACCGAAATCACGACTGCTGCTGCGCTTTACAGCGACGGGCACTCGGCTGCCACGATCGGACGCCGGTTGGGGTTCGACCCGCAGACTGTGATCAAGGGCCTTCGCAGTGTCGGGGTTCCGATCCGGCCACGACCCGGCAGAACACCAAGGTAGTCGAGGAGGTGTGCGGCCCTGATGTCCGCATGATCATGCGTCCCACAGCATCGTAGAGGCGCGCGCTCGCCGGTTCCGGAGAAATCACTTGGACACTCTGAATGACCGCTCGGGTTCAATCATCTACTGAACCCCACGCATGGAGACTTATCTCTGTCAAGCGCCGCAAGAAGTGACTTCCCGTCGGTTCCAAGCAGGATCAAGTCCAGTCACTCGTACGGCGCGCCCAGGACAAAGCCGAAACAGCAGCCTTAGTTGTCTACTGAGAGTGCGCCCGCCCAAAATGCACGGGCGTGAGGACCGGATCGGTCACGTCTTCACTATTTCGTTCCTCACGCCTGCCTGCTTCTCCCAAGTTCGTACGGACTCACCCCCGAATCCGAGTCGAATCGCGACGCGTTGGCGGCTTCCCCGCAGAGTGTTCCTTCGGCATAACCCCAGCCTCGTTTGCAAGGTCAGGAGCCTCCAACATGCTCAGCGCGCTTCGTCTTCTCATCACACTTCGCCACTTCGAGCTTCAGATCAGATGCAGAGTGAGCCCGGCCGCTCAGCGGCGTCTCCTCAAAGACCGACGTACTCCAACCGCCCGCATCTCGGAGAGTCTCCCCCCACGAGAGCGCTAGACACGCCCACGCGAGCTCTGCTACCCCTCGTAGCCGAGTGCAGAGTGCAGCTGGCTCTACGAACGACCGAACTCAGCGCACCGAGCGAATGAACCCGACGAGCACCGCCCCGGCGGCCGAACAGATGGCGGCGAACAGGAAGAGTGCTGCGAAGTTGGAACCGCCCTCCCGTCCGAACACCTGCAGTCCGAGGAACACCGGGGCGACGAAGGGTGCGATGAACTGCGGTACGGCGGAGGCGATGTTGAAGACGCCGAGATCCTTCGCCGCATCGGCTTCCGAGTCCGGCAGCACATCCGTGGCGAGCGCAAGATCGACGCCGAAGTAGACACCCTGAGCAAGACCGCCGAGGAAGAGACCGATGAGGGCGACCGGGAGCCCGGAGGGGTCGGGCGCGGCGAAGACGAGGAAGAGGAGGCTGACGGCGTACAAAGACGCCGAGACGATGACGAAGACCTTTCGACGCTTCAGCACGTCGGACAGCCGACCCGACACATAGCCCGTGAGGAACGCACCGACGACGGTCGCGATCGTCCCCCACAGCACGACGGCGTCCAGCTCGGCACCCTCGAATCCGAGATGAAGCTGCGAGTACGGCGCTTGGTACACAAGCAGGTAGGCGATCCCGAGCATGAAGAAGAAGCGACTGATCCACGCCCAGGTAAAGTCGGGATTGCGCAGGGGGTTGAAGACGAAGGATCCGAAGAACTCCCGCGCCGAATAGCCCGGCACCGAGTCGCGACCCAGCCGACGGTCAAAGGGCGCGAGGGCGATGTACAGGACGAGAGCCGTCACGATCGCGACCGCCAGAGGTGCGAGGAAACGCCACGGGCTTCCCGCCGCTCCACCCGTCGCGACACCGGCCTCGTCGAAGGTCACCGACCCTGCCGCGAACAGGCCCACGAGCCAGATGGCGGGGAGGGCGGACACGTTCATCGCCACCCCGAGCCAGGATGCCACGGCCCCACGCCGGCGCTCGGGCACCTGGTCCGGGAGGATCGCGGTGTAGACGGCGAGGAGCCCGTTGCATCCGACCTGGCTGATGGCCCACCCGATCGTGATGACCGCGAGGTTCGCCGGCCCGAAGGCGACCACGAGGAGACCCGCGGCGAAGATGGCCGCACTCGCGAGGATCCACGGACGACGCATCCCCGATCGCGACGTCGTTCTGTCACTGAGCCGGCCGATGAAGGGGTTCGCCAGAGCCGCGGCGATGGCGCCCGTACCGGAGACGATCGCGAGCGCGTCCACCGACGTGACCCCGACACCCTCAGCCGGGAAGAGTTCCGCCAGGCGCGTGTAGAGCGCCAGGATGCCGGGACCCAGCACGCCGATGTAGGCGCCGAAATAGGCCACGACGAGCGCGACGAAAAGCGGCGTCCCGGGACGAGCGGGAGTCGCGACACCGGGTGCGTCGTGAGACGCGGCAGCAGTGGACATGAGGGCTCCTGAAGATGACGATCGGACGGACCTTCGTCGGCTCCACCACTCGAAGATGCGACCGACGATGGAAGCAGTCAAGCACTACCGATCGGATGGTAGGTTTCCGGCTTGTGTCGATTTCGACACATTCGAGGATTCGGTACCGACCATCGTCGACCCGCTTTTATGCCTACAGTGGGAGAAATAAAGAGGGAGACCATCATGACGATGACAGTCCTGCGCGGCGGCGTCGTGCACACGCTGGACGGCTCCGCATCCCGCTCGGCGATCGCGTTCGCGGGCGGGCGCGTCGTCGCCCTCGGGCCCGCCGCAGAACCCTTGGCGCGCGAGGGGGGCGCGACCGTCGTCGACCTCGACGGCGCGGTCGTCGTACCCGGTGTCAACGATGCCCACCTGCACGCGGGGTGGCTCGGCGCCCGCTGGCCGCATACGATCCTTCCCGCGTCGGACACGACGCCTTCCCCCCTGTCCGCGGAGCCGACGCTCCAATCGCCAGCCGAACGCGCAGCCGCTCTCGAGAGGACCTGGACGATCCTCGCCGCCCTCGGCATCACCAGCTACACCGAGCCGGGCATCGGTCCCGGAGAGGACGACGGGACCGGGGCATTCGACACCCAGATGCTCGAGGCCTACCTGAACCTCCACAACCGAGGAGTCCGAACGGTCCGCGTCACCCTTCTTCAACTGTTCGGGCGGCTGGACGGAGAGGGGACGCTGCGCGCCCTCCGCGCGGGACTCGCACGAGCCCTCCCCCACACCGACCGATCGTGGCTGAACATATCGGGCGTGAAGGTCTTTGCGGACGGCATCCCCCCGCTCCGCACCGCGTGCGTCTCGCACGCCTACGACGACGGGACTCACGGCAGCCTTCTGACGTACGACGACGAACACGAGCGCGCGCGAGAGGACACGCTGGCAGAGATGATCGCTCTCGTGCACGACAGCGGACGTCAGCTCGCCGTCCACGCCACGGGAGACCGCACGATCGCCCTCACCGCCGCGGCAGCGCAGCTCAACGGGGCTGCCCGCAGCGCGCCACCGTCCTACATCGTCCACGCCGACATGGCGGGCGAGGACGAACTCGCCGCCATGAGCGCGGCAGGCCTGGGCGCGACGATACAGCCCCTGATCGCCCTCCGGACGCGCGCCTGGGCGTCGGAGGTCATCGGGCAGAAGCGGGCGGCTGCCGCCTGGCCGATCGAGCGGATACTGCGCACACTCCCGTTCGCGACGATCTCCAGCGATGCACCGGTCGTCGAGCCGGACTGGAGGAGGGCTCTCGATGCCGCTCTCACCCTCGTGGGCCGCGACGATGTCGACCTCCGACGGCTGCTGATGCGCGCCGTCACCGCCGCTCCCGCCGTGCAGGACGGCGCAGCGAGCTGGAAGGGCACGCTGGACGTCGGCATGGCCGCTGACGCCGTCGTCCTTTCCGCCGATCCGCTGGAGCCGGGAACACCCTTCCCCGAGATCACCGTCCGCCGCACGATATGCGGCGGACGCACCGTCTACGCTGCGGACTGAGGGCGCACGCGGACGCCTGCCCCGGTCAGACCGCCACAGCGACGAGAACGCGAGGACTACCCGGAAGGGCGACGCGCCGCTCGACACGCCATCCCGCATCGGCCAGCCACCGCCGCACCTGTACTTCCGGGTAGACGACGGTGCCATCGATGACGAGGTACTCGGCCGCGTGGCGCGCGTCGAGGCGACGCGGGACGTCGTCGACATCCGAGAAGAAGTCGAGCACGGTCAGCACCGCCCCCGCCCTCGCCGCCCTACGAAGGCGCGCGAAGATCGCGGCATTCGCTTCGGCGTCGAAACGATGGATCACGTGGTTCGCGAAGACCGCATCGTAGGCACCGATCGGCTCGGCCGTGGCCGTCTCGCCGGCAACGATGTCGACTCGATCCGACAGACCCGCCGCGTCGATCGCCTCGGCCACACCGCCGAGAAACGCTTCCTCGTAGAGGAATGTCGTGTGCTGCAGAGGATGTCGAAGCATGGTTTCGACCGCGAAGGCGGCCGAGAGACCGCCGAAGTCGAGCACCGTCCTCGCGTCGGCGAGGTCGATCAAGCGCGCGTACTCCCTCGCGTGGAGGCGGTTGTAGGTCATGACACCGTCGAGGAACACGTCCCACCGCTCCGGATTCATACCCAAGTCACCCGGCTCCCCCGAATCGACCGTTCGCGCGAACTGCATCCAGTGCGGGTAGCTGATCTGGTCGAGGAAATGCAGGAAGGGATGCAAGGACTCGGGCCCGCCCGTCAAGTAGGCCGCAGCGTCGGCCTCGAGGGCATACCGATCGGTCTGGCGCTGCAGCATCCCCTGAGCGGCCATCGCGTCTGCCAGGATGCGGGCGATCGTCGGGGAGATCCCGGTGGCATCCGAGATCTGGTCGACCGTGGTCGCGCCTGCCGCGACCGCGTCGAAGAGCCCCACCCGGCTGGCCTGGAACAGCAGTTGCGAGTCCATGTACCCCGTCGCGATGCGGAGGATGCGGTCGGCTGTCACGTGAACGGTCATTGACTTCCCTTTTGCTCGAGGAGATGGACCGTGCGGCGATGCCCATCGCAGTCTTTTTAATCTATGTGCGTAGAATATAGCGCGATCCCGTCGCGCGGATGACCATGGAAAGGCCGGCCCCGATGACCCTCCCTCCTCCGACAGCATCCGTCGGCCCCGCGCCGGCGTTCGACCCCGCCGTCGCGCGTGTGCTGGCCGCCGAACCCGCGCTCTCGGCTCCGTTGCGGCGCGAGTCGCTGCCCCGCGACGGCGTGGCGACCATGTTCCCCGATGCCCCCACCGTCATCGCCGAACGTGCCATCGATGTCAGCGAGTACCGATTCACGAGTCCGGAGTCCGGGGAGCACATCGAGCTGTCGGTGTTTCGTCCGCGAGGACACGAGGGCGAGCGGCTCGCGGTGCTCTATAACATCCACGGTGGCGGAATGGTCGTCGGGCATCGCTCATGGGAGACCGCACGGGTGGTCGACCTCGTCGAGGAACACCAGATCGTCGGTGTCACCGTCGAGTACCGTCTCGCCCCGGAGCACCCGTACCCCGCCGGTGTGGAGGACTGCTATGAGGGGTTCGTCTGGCTCGCGAACAATGCCACCGAGCTGGCGATCGACCCCGACCGCATCATCGTGATGGGAGGAAGCGCCGGGGGCGGCTTCGCCGCGGCGGTCTCACTGCTGGCGCGTGAACGGTCCGGCCCGCGTCCGCGGGGACAACTGCTGCTGTGCCCGATGCTCGACAACACCAACTCATCGGCATCCAGCCGACAGTTCGACGGAATCGGCACGTGGCAACGATCGTCGAACCTGATGGCGTGGGAATGCGTTCTCGGCGCAGACGCGACCTCCCCCGACGCCCCTCCGGCCGCCTCCCCCTCCCGAGCGACGGATCTGAGCGGTCTTCCCCCGGCCTTCATCGAGGTCGGCTCGGCGGAGATGTTCCGCGACGAGGACGTCGACTACGCCACGCGTATCTGGCGCGTGGGCGGCAGCGCCGAGCTGCACGTCTGGTCGGGCGGATGCCACGGATTCGACATGTTCTGCCCAGACGCGGAGATCACCCGGGCCGCTCTCGACGCGCGATCGTCGTGGCTGCGGCGGATCCTGACGACGCCGTAGACCCTCCGCGGTCGGGGCGGCCGTGTCCCGACGCGCTCGACCGTCCGGCGTCCTCACGCCAGGACGGTGTGCGCGACGCACGCGAGCTGCGCCAGAGTCATCGCCCCGCACTCCACGCTCACGAGCAGAGACGCTCGGCCCGCCGTCGACATCGCGCGCGCATGACCCCCGACGGCCCCTGCGCCGGCCACAGTGCTCACCGCAGCGGCGACAGTGGCGAGGACGAACAGCATGGTCACCACGTCGGGTGCACCCGCGGCGAATGCGTGCACGTGCGGGGAGGGGGCGGTGTCCTGCCGATCACCCGCTCGGGGCAGGCCGCACGCGATGAGCAGGACGCTCATGGCGACGAACCCCATTCCCCGATGCACCCGCAGGGATGCACCAGCGTCACCCGCAGCAGCGACGACCGCCCACACGAACCCCGCGCAGGCGAGCACGAGCGCTTCAAGAGGGCCGAGTGGCCGGGTCATCACCGCCATCGCGGCCACCATCCCGATCGCGATGACGACCACTCGCCCGCGCTCGACGCGGGAGGGGTCGGCCCTGCCCGGCATCAGCGCACCGATGATGGCGCCCACTGCGCCGAGAACGGCGAACCCCAGCGCGATGACGTCCATGCCGGTCGTTCCCGTCACGCGGCGAACCGCGGACGTCCTCCCATCCACGTCTGCAGCGTGCGCGTGCCGCCGAGTCGTGTCGCAGCGATGGCGAACGGGTCGCGATCGATGACGACGAAGTCCGCCGACTTGCCGACCTCGATCGTGCCCGTGTGCGCGGCGATCCCCATCGCCCGTGCGCACTCCCGAGTGAACATCGCCACCGCCTCGCGCACGCCGACGGCCTGTTCGGGGAGAAACACCCCCGGGAACGTCCCTTCCGGATGGGCACGGGTGACGAGACCGTGAATCGCCGGCCACGGATTGGGAGACGGAGAGACCGGCCAGTCCGATCCCCCCACCAGGCGCACGCCGGCATCGAGTTGCTCCCGGAACGCACACATGGTCGCGCGCACGCTCACCGGGACCATCGCCACCGCGGCTCGTTGGAAGGTCGAGGGGTACCAGAGCTGCGGACAGATATCGACGGGGATGTCCGCTTCGGCGAGTCGGGCATAGTCCGTTGACGCGATGAACTGCGCGTGCGCGAGCTGCACCGGAAGGACGACGCCGCGCTCGCGCGCGGCATCCACCGCGTCCAGCACCATCGTGACGGAGGCGTCGCCGGTGCAATGCACCTTGGCGCCGAGGCCCCGTGCGTGCAGCTGGCACAACCACTCCACCAGGCGCGCCAGGGGCATCGTGGTGGTCCCCCGAAAGTCGGGGCCGCGACCGTGCTCGGGGGCAAACGACGCCGGGTACGGGTCATGGAAGCTCGCAGTGAAGGTCGGAGGCGTCCCGTCGAGGAAGATCTTGGCGTACGTCGGCCGCACCCGCGGTGTCGCGTACTCGGCCACACGATCCAGCAACCGCTCGCCGACCGGCGTGAAGCCGAAGATCAGATCGTTCACCGACGCACTCGTTGTGATCCAGCACCCCAGATCGTCCGTCCGATCGAGAGCGGCCAAGGCGGCCAGGGCACGCTCGCCCGTCGCGGCCTCTTGGGTCATGGTCACCCCGACCGACGAGAGCACCGTCGTGGCAGCGCGCATTACGTCCCGTAGTTCGGTGTCCGTGCGGGGACGCTCGCGTTCGAGACACTCCTCGGCACGGCGACTGCCGGACTCGACGAGCACACCGGTCGCTCGACCGGACAGCGAGTCGATGGAGACGTCTGGTGCCCACGAGGACGCGTCGCCGCCCAAGCCCATCAGACGCAAGGTGGCCGAGTTGACGAGTCGGTGGTGTGCCGTCTCGTCACGCAAGAGGAGCGGATGTTCCGCTGTCGCGGCGTCGATCCGCGCACGGGTTTCCAGGGAGTCCAGCTCCTCGAGAAGCCCGACTCCCCAGAGGCCGCCCACGATCCATTCGCCTTCGGGTGTCCTCTGGGCCGCCTCGCTGATCCGTTCGATCATCTCGTCCACGCCCGCCGCCGGGTCTAGCTGCACACGATCGAACAGGGACCCGCCGGCGAGTTCGAGATGCGTGTGGATATCCCCCAGTCCCGGCATCACGCAGGCCCCGGGCGGCGTGATCAACACATGCGTTTCCGGGCCGATGAGGGACTCCGCTTCGGCATCCATCGCGACGAACTCGCCGCCGCGCACCGCTGCGGCCGTGTGCGGCACATCGTCGCCGTCCGCCATCGTGTGGATCGGACCGCGCACGACGACGTCCGCGACGCCGTGCGCTGCGCTCGACTTCATCTCCGACCCCTCAGACGGCGCCCGGGCGTGGGTCGATGGCATCCAGGCCCGGCGAGGTGCTGACCTCGGCCGCGTACGCACCCATCAACAGGTCGATGACGGCCCCGCTGAACTGATCGACGGCGAACTGGATGCCGACGGTCCGTTCCTGCGCGAAGTCGATCAGGACCATTCCTTCGACACCGAGCACTCGTTCGAGCCAGGAGAAGAGCACCACGCCCTCGCGAACGTGGTAGGCACGGGTGGGTTCCGTGTCGCACTGGCCTGCTTCCGCACCCGACATGCACACCCAGGTGTAGCGGTCCGGCGTGACGTAGACGTGGTCGTACACGTCGTCGGAGCTGTAGCGGTACCGCATCCGCCGACCGACGAGCTCAGTGGTCGGCCGGGGCAGGGCAGCGTCGGGCCGGGAGGCATCGACACCCGTGAACCACGCCTGAGCCACGTGATAGCCGTCCCCCTCACCGAGGTCGCCCACGGCACCGACGAGGGAACCTGCGACCTCGTCCCAGGAGAAGCTCATCACCGCGCGCTCGCGAAGTCGCACGTGCACGAAGAAGAGTCCGGTGGTCAGCTCGACCGCGGTGTACGGGACGGGTCGCGCGGCGGTCGCGGCGAGCGCCTCGGCCGCGGGCCCGGTGACGGTGATGTCGGCGGTGCCGAAGTGCAGCTCGAGGCCCGTGCCCGCGACGTGATCGGTCTGCAGGGACACGTGCAGGGTGCGACCGGCGAGAGCATTCGAACTCTCGGGAAGGTATTCGTCGAAGCCGTCCGCCATCTCTTCCAGAGCAACCCAATCCCTGCGGTCGAAACTGACTTCGGTCATCGCGCGTCTCCGTTCGTGATGTGCGTGGCGTAGTCGAGCGGTGCGCCCTCCGGCGCCGCGCAGCATGAAGGGACACCGGCGAGATCAGGGGACCGCGTCTCCGACGAGGCGCAGGACTCGCCGGTCGAGCCGACGCGGGCGAGATCGGGCACGTCCAGCGTCGGGTTCCGGTCGAAGAATCCGTGCGGCTTCAGGGCGAACCCGGCGTAGTCGACGGGCATGATCGGCCAGTCCTCCAGCCGCGGGAAGTGCGTCAACCCGAAGGTGTGCCACAGGACGACGTGCTCGCCGTCGATGGAACGGTCGCCGGCGGTGTACTGGGGAAGCCCCGCGCCACCCGGATGCTGGTTGGGGGTGTATCCGGCCGCCCAGAGCTCGCCGGGCTCGTAGCGGCTGACCCAGAGATGATGCCGTGCGAAGCCGGCGCGCGCCGCGATGGACGAGTCATCGTCAGCCAGCAGAAGCGGAAGACCCTCGGGAACGAGGACGTACCCCGTGGGGGCACCCATGCGGTTGCGGCGATCAGCGCTACCGACGAACCACACGCGACCGCGGTCCGTCGCCGCGTCGCGGCGGGCCTGCCGCTCGCTGGTCAAACGTGAGGTCGACTTGGTGAAGGCGTTACCGCGCTCGTTGCCCGGGCCCATCGGCACCCGGACGGCATCGATCTCCTCCACGATGTGCGCGTCGCCGTCGATCGCCATGTCCAGACGCGCCGAGAACAGGTGCTGGTGATACGGCGCGGCGAGTCCGGGCGCCAGCTGACTCGAGTACGGGTAGTCGTCGCGTCCCTCGGGGTACCCCGCGGTGAACACGATGCCCGTCGCCTTGGCTTCGAGCTCGATCGCCCCGTCGAGACTGAACGCCCAGTAGAACCCGTAGTCGTAGTTCCCGACCGTGACGAAGAACGACACGATCAGGCGACGCTGACGGCGCGTCTCGTTCGTGCCGGCGAAACCGTCGTTGTGCTTCCAGAGCACGCCGAAATCTTCCTCATGGATGCAGATCGCGTTGCGGATGGTCCGCGGGTACCCGTCGTCACCGACGACGACCGCGTCCAGATAGCGGATCTCCCCGAGACAATCGCATCCGAGTTCGAGGGAGTTGGCCAGACGACCGAATTGATACTCGCCCGCGTCGAAGTAGTTCTGCCAGTCGTGCGTGGGGGTGGGGTCGGCATACGGAACGACCATCTCCGAGATCGAGGCGCGGCGGACGATATCGCGCCATTCGCCACCGTCACGGAAGGCGATGTCGTGCAGGGTCAGGCCCTCACGCCCGTTGAAGCCCACCGTGAAGCGCCAGTTCTGCCACGTCAGCACACCGTCGACGATGTCGAACCCGACACCGGCGGGCTGCACGATGTGCAACGGGGTCAGGTCGGCACGTTCGGGGCCACGGACAGCCGGAGCGAGGTAGTCACCCGACTCTGCGGGCACGTGCTCGATGTCGGTCTCGATCACACGCAGGACGCGCCCGTTGGTGACATCGACGTGCGCGATGACGCCGTCGATCGGGTGGGCCCACTGCGAGTCCGCCGGATAGTCCGCACGGAAGGCGAGGGCTCGAGCGACGCGGATGCCCACCTCGTCGTCGTACCCGAACGACCCGGCGGAGAGGGCGACGATACGCACGAGTGTGAGGTCGGTGATACCGCGCCGCGCCATCGCCGCCAGCCACTCCGGATCCGATTTGACCGCGCGATCCGCGGTGGCGAAGTCCTCGTCGAAGACGGGTGCGTGCCCCTCGGCCCGAGTGTCGAGCTCGCGCGTGGACCGCACTGATCCGAGCGTCAGATCGACCACGACGAACGTGGTCCGTGCCGTGGGGAGGTCCACGAGCAGACCGGTAACGACACGTGTCTCGGCGTCGTCGGGCATGACGTAGGCGAAACGTGTGTTCTCGTCGACGAGCCCCGCTGCCGTCAGGATAGATCGCGTGTCGAGCACGTCCTGCTCGGTGAGTCCGCTCGCTGTGGGCCTGATGAGACCTGTGTGCGTGTTCATGAGTCCTCCTGGGTGGTGGCGAGATGGTCCGCTCGCGGGTGGGGTGCCGCGCGCGTCAGGTCGTGCGAGGAGAAGCCGAGTGCGAGCTCGATCTCTTCGTCGGGGGCGAGGATGCGATTCCATACCGCCGGGTCGACGTCCATGTCCACGAGCGCCGTTTCGCCCGCGACCAGCTCGATGCGGGAGCTCGCGAGGAACCGGACGCGCGTGTCGTCGACGGTGCAATGCGCACCATCCCGGAGGGCATACAGCTGCACGTGTTGCACGAACACTCCGCTCTCGGGGCGTGCGGTGCCCGCGGCATCGACGGTGAGTGTGGCGCGCACACGGGTTCGGGAAACGCGTTGCACGTCGTCGAGGCGCCAAGAGGCGAAACCCTGGCCCTCGCCGAACGCGTACGCCACATCCCCCGGATGGCGGCGCGCGCGGTAGCCGAATGCCTCGCCCTCTTCGTACACGAGCAGGCCGTCGACCGGATCCACGGGGGGAACCGCGACATGGTCGCCGGAGGGCCAGGTCGTCGTCAGACGACCGGTGGGCTCGGCTCTTCCGGAGAGAATACGTCCCAGGGCGGCGCCGCCCTCCTGCCCGGGGAAGTGCATCAGGAGGATCGCCTCGACGTTCTCTCGCCAGGGGGTCGCCACGGGGGCTCCCGCGTTGATGACGACCACGGTGGGGACGTCGCTCCTAGCCACCGTCTCAACGAGCGCATCCTGGTCGCCTGGAAGATGCAGGCTCGCCCGGTCGAAGCCCTCGGACTCGTCGAGCTCGGTCGTCCCGACCACGACCACGGCGGCATCTGCCCAGTCGACCAGTGCGGCGACCTCCTCGGCATCCACGCCCGTACCCTCCGGCACAATGCCCACACGCAGGGCGGCGATCATGTCGCGTTGCGGTGTGTAGCGCACGTGCAGGACGGCAGCGTCGGAGATCGACACCGTCGCGCGGGTCTTCGGCGGGGCGCTGAGGCTGCCGATCTCATCACCCGGTGCGGCGTGCAGCTGCTCGTCGATGGTCGCGACGCCGTCGAGCGTCAGTCGCACGTCTCCCACCGCGGCGCACTCCAGATTCCAACGCCCGGGCATGAGCACCGCGTTCACGTGGATCTCGGCGACCCTGGCGGCGTCGAGCCCGTCCGGATAGCCCAGGCCATAGACCAGGTCCAGACTCGCGCGCTCCTCGGAACCGATGACCACCCCATCGGCATCCACGAACTCGACATCGACGCGCGCGTCCTCGATATGGGCGATCCCGTCGGGAAAGTACGCGAAGGGGTCCGCTCCGACACTCCAGCGCACCTCTGCGGCGGGGAAGGCATCCTCGATGCCGGCGAGGAAGTCCGTCGTGTGCTCGGGGACGACGCTCGCACTCCCGCCGCCGCCGGTGCGCATACGCACCGCGTGCGCGCCGAAGACGGCGATGCGTCGGATCCCGCCGTGGAACGGAAGGATCGGTGAGCCCGGCGTCGCGCCGACATCGTTGCGCAGCAGCACGGCTGCTCGGGCCGCCGCGTCGGTCAGCAGTTCTCGCACGGCATCCCGGTCATCGCGCTCGGCGGCGGCTGATCTATGCACGGAGGCTCCCCGCTCGTCCGTCACGAGCGCGCCCACGCGCGCCGCGAGGCCGAGCAGGCGGCGGACGCGTCGATCGACGAGGTCCACGTCGATCTCACCGGCGAGGACTGCCGCCTCAAGCCCCGCACTCCAGGGGGTGTCGGGCCCCGGCATGGCCAGGTCGGTCCCGGCGGCGAAGGCTGCGGCCACAGATCGGACCGCGCCCCAGTCCGACAGCGCCACCCCCTCGAACCCCCACTCGCCTCGCAGCAGGTCATCGAGCCGGGTCGACTCCGTCGCACGGACCCCGTCGACGGAGTTGTAACTGGTCATGACCGTCTGCACCGCGGCCTCGCGAACGAGCGGCTCGAAGGCCGCCGCGTACACGCGCCGCACCGTGTCCTCGCTCGCTCGGCAGTCGACGTCGAAGCGGTCCGTCTCGGCATCGTTGAGGAGGAAGTGCTTGGCGCACGCAGCGACCCCTCGGGATTGGATGCCACGCACCATCGCCGCCCCGGTCCGCCCCGTCAGCACGGGGTCTTCCGAGAAGGCTTCGAAGTTGCGTCCGCCCAGGGGTGAACGATGCAGGTTGACGGTCGGACCGAGGACGACATCGATCCCCTTCCTCCTCGCCTCGTCGCCGATCAGTCGACCGAGACGCTCCGCCACGGAGTCGTCGAACGCCGCCGCGATCGCCGTGGCGGACGGGAGCGCGTACGACGGCGACTTCTCGCTCCACACGCGCCCGCGTACTCCCGCGGGCCCATCCGAGAGCGTCATGGAAGCCAGTCCGATGCGCGGGATCGCCGTGGTGCCCCAGAAGGTCGCCCCCGAGACCAGGGCGCACTTCTCGGCGAGTGTGAGCTCCGCGACGAGATCGTCGAGAGACGCGGTCGCGAGGGGGCGCATCTCGGCAGCTGTCGTGTTCATCGAGTCGACCCCCTGCGCACCGGGGAGAACTCGAGAGTCACGGCTGCGAGGTTCTCGACGGGACGGGCGGGACGCCCGTGCTGGCGCATGAGCGAAGCGATCGTGATCCCGTGTGTCACCACCACGACGTCTCCGAATTCGTGAGCGCTGCGGATACGCGTGAGGGCGGCGAGGACGCGGCTGTCGAAGGACTGCGCGGACTCTCCGCCGGGAAGCGCTGGCGCCGTTCCGTCCACCAGCGATTCGAACGACCAGCCGAGGGCGAGGACGTCGGGGTCGCGCACGATGTCCTCGGCGCGCCGTGCCTCCCACTCCCCGAAGTGATACTCGCGCAGGTCAGGGTCGAAGATCGGCTCGGCGGCGGGAAAGAGAAGACGCGCGGTCGCCGCGGCGCGCGGGGACGGGGAGCTGTAAAGGGCCACGACGTCCGTCGACGCCCACCGAGATGCCTCGCGGTGGGCCGCGGCACGTCCGACCTCCGTGAGGGCGGAGTCCGACCAGCCCTGCAAGCGCTCTTCGTCGTTGTACACCGTGCGCCCGTGACGCACGAGGTGGACCCGCACGCTCATGCTCTCGCCTCCGCGGATCGAGCGAACGCGTGTCGTTGAGAACGTCGCTCCGCTTGCGCGTCGGGGTCGGCGACCGGCGACGCGAGCATGAGCGAACGCGTGTAGGCGTGCTGGGGCGTGGTCGTGACGAGGCTCGTTTCGCCTTCTTCGACGATGCGACCCCCGCGCATCACCGCGACCCGGTGCGCGACGTAGCGCACGACCGCGAGGTCGTGCGTCACGAAGAGGTAGGCGATGCCGAGGTCGCGCTGCAGCTCGATGAAGAGGTCGAGAACCGACTGTTGCGTCGTGAGGTCCAGAGCGCTGACGGGTTCATCGCACACGACCAGGCGCGGAGAACGGCACAGTGCGCGCGCGATCGCGATGCGCTGCCGTTGTCCGCCGGAGAACTCGCCGGGATACCGGCGCTCGGCGTCAGCGGGAAGGCCTACCCGGTCCAAGAGCTCGACGACGCGCTGCCGCGCGGCCCGACGACCGCGGCCGGTGATGATCAGGGGCTCGGCGAGAACGTCGCCGACCGTCATCGAGGGGTTCATCGAGCGGTAGGGGTCTTGAAACACCACCTGCAGCTCGCTGGCCAGACGCCGACGGGTCAGCCGTGAGGCGTGCGAGATCTCCTCGTCGCCGTACATCACCGTTCCCGCGCTGACGGGCGCGAGTCCCAGCACGGCCTTGCCGAGCGTCGTCTTCCCGCTGCCGGATTCGCCCACGAGACCGACGCACTCACCGGGTGCCACGCTCAGCGACACGTCGTGCAGCGCCGGAAACGGTGCCCCACCGCGCACGCCCGGGTAGATGACGTCGAGACCGTTGACGGCGAGGAGCGGCCCCGGGTCGATGGATGTCCGGTTCATGGCCGCACCGCCTCGGTGTCGTCTTCGGAGAGAGCCGGCTGGGACGGGACGCCAGCTCTCGCAGCGTCGCGGTCCCGCGACCGGCGGTCGGGCATTCCCTCGAGGGACGCCGCCAGGAGTGCCCGGGTGTAATCCGAGCGCGGCGCGGTGAGGACCTCCCGCACGTCACCGCGCTCGACGATCTCCCCCGCGCGCATCACGGTGACCTCGTCGCAGATGTCGGCGACGACCCCGAGGTTGTGCGTGACGACCACCAGCGCCATGCCGTACTCCTCGCGCAGGTCGCGCAGGAGGTCGAGAACCTCCGCCTGCACCGTGACATCGAGTGCCGTCGTGGGCTCGTCCGCGATGAGCAGGTGCGGCCGCAGCGACACGGCACCGGCGATGAGAACACGCTGCGCCATTCCTCCGGAGATCTGGTGCGGGTAGGCGCGCATCGTGCGAGCGGGGTCGACGATGCCCACTCGAGCGAGCAACCGTGCCGCCTCAGCGGAGGCAGTGGCGCGGCTCATCCCCCGCTTCTTCCGCAGCGGAAGCGTCAGCTGATGACCGATCGTGAAGGTGGGGTCGAGATTGGCGCTCGGCTCCTGCGGGATGTACCCGACAGTCGTTCCGAGCAGGGCGCTCCGCCGGGACGGCGACAATGCCTGCACATCGACGCCGTCGACCAGAAGGGCACCGGCGCTGACCTCCGCCTCGGGAGGGAGGACTCCGAGAATCGCGAAGGCGGTCTGCGTCTTCCCGGACCCGGACTCCCCCACGATGCCCATGACGCGATCGACTCGCACATCCAGGTCGGTGCCGTGCACCACCTCCCTGCCGCCGTAGGACACACGCAGGCCTCTCACCGACACGGCGCTCTCAGGCCGCCCGCCGACGGATGCCTCGGCGTGGCCGCGTCTGCTCGTGCGGCGGGCCTGCACCGCCGAGACGGAGAGCGCGTCGGACACTCCCGATCCGATCAGCGCGAGCGAGGCGATCGCGACTCCCATGACGATGCCGGGTGCGATCATCAGCTGGGGATAGCTGAAGATGTTCTTGAACGCGTCGTTGAGCATTCCCCCCCAGCTCGGCACGCCCGGCAGGCCGAGTCCGAGGAACTCCAGACCACCCTGGATGCTGATCGCCAGTCCGCTCGACAGGGCAGCGTTGACCAGAAGAGGTCCGCGCACAACGCCGAGTACGTGTCTCGCGATGATGCGTCCGTCGGTGAGGCCGGACACCCGAGCCGCATCGATGAAGAGTTCGCCTCGCACCGCGATCACCGAGGAACGTGTGAGCCGATAGAACCCGGGGGCGAACATCACCCCGAGGACCGTCATGACGGCGACGTAGTTGTTGGATGTGGCAGCGGCGATGACCAGGAGCAGGATCATCGCCGGCACCGACTGCAGGATGTCGCTGACGGCGCTGGCGATCCGCTCGAACGTGCCGCGGAAGTAGCCCGCAACCAAGCCGACAGGGGTCCCGAACGCGACGGCGATCACCACCACGATCAGTGCGGAGCTCAGGCTCGTGCGCCCGCCATAGACGAGGCGGGACCATACGTCGCGTCCGGAGGCGTCGAACCCGAGCGGATGCCCCGAGGTCGGGCCCCCACCCACGCTGGCCGTGAACACCGCGTTGGGATCGACGGGGGCGACGAGGGGTGCCAGGACCGACAGGAGGCCGAGCACGGCCACGATGGCCAGGGGAATGAGGGCGAACGGATTGCGGAAGAACCGGCGGACGGCCCCGGGGGCCGTCGGCATGGGGTCAGCGCTCACAAGAGTCTCGCTTTCGGATTGATCCAGGCGACCGCGAGGTCGAGGAGCAGGTTGACCACAACGACGACGATGACCGAGACCACGACCACCCCGAGCACGGCGGGAAGATCACCGACCATCGTGCTGCGGCTGGCAAACGAGCCGATGCCGGGGAGCGCGAAGATCGACTCCACGACGACCGCGCCTCCGATCAGTCCCACGAACTGCAGGCTGAGCACCGTGAGCCCCGCGGGTGCGGCATTGCGGAGAACATGCGTGAAGAGGATCCGCCGCTCCGACAGCCCCCGGCAGCGTAGTGTTCGCACGAAGTCCTGGCGGTAGACCTCGATCGTGCTCGTGCGCAGGGTCTGGGCCAACGCCGCCACGCACCCGAGGGACAGGGCAACGACGGGAAGGATGATGGAGCTCAGCCATCCGTCGATAGACCGTTCGATCGGCACGTATCCGGTGGCAGGCAACCAATGGAGGGTGATCGCGAAGAAGTAGACCAGGAGCAGGCAGATCCAGAAGCTCGGGAGGGCGAAGCCGGCCACAGAGAGCCCGAGGATGGTGCGATCGACCGCGGTTCCCTGATGAACGCCGGCGTACAGGCCGGCGACGATACCGACCGCGGCCGACAGGATGAGCGCGCCGATCACGATCGACAGGGTGACGGGGAGTCGCGTGGCCAGGACCTGCAGCACCGGCTGTCCACCACTCCACGTCATCCCGAGGTCGCCGTGCAGCGCGCCGCCGATCCATCTGAGGTACTGAACGTAGACGGGCTGGTCCAGACCCAGTTGTGCACGAAGCGCGGCGCGCTGTGCGTCGGTCGGATTGTTCCCGAGAAGAGCCGAAGTCGGGTCGGATGAGACTGCGAAGAGGAGGAAGAAAGCCGCCGTGCAGACGATCGCAACGAGTACGACCGCAGCGACGGCGCGCCGGAGAAGGAAGGGGATCATCGCGTGTCCTCGGGAAGGCGGAGGGGACGGGTAGATGCCCCGTCCCCTCGCGGGGTCATTTCGCGGGGTGGTAGTTGCGCAGGAGACCCATGGCCGAGCCCTGGGCCGTCTCGAAGTCGAGCGTGACCTTCGAGTTCGTCACGGCGATCGCGTCGACCCGGTACCACGGGATGATCGTGGCCTGGTCCACCATGTAGGCGTTCAACTGCTGCAGGATGCCGTTGCGCTCTGCCTCGTCCGATGTCAGCCGCGCCTTTTCGAGGAAGTCCTGCGCGGTCTGATCCACTTCGTCGTTCTGGTTCAGCACGGAGCTCGTGCCGAAGTTGCGCACCGCGTCGAAGTAGGCGGACGGCGAGGACGACAGACGCATGCTGAAGACGCCGTACTTGTCGACCGCGTTGAAGTAGTCGCTGAGCGGAACGCTCTGCCACTGCACAGTAATGCCGACGTCCTTGAGGTTCTGCTCGATGAGCGGCTGGTAGGGCCGGTCGGCCTCGGAGGCGGGGATCGGGACGGTGACGCCGTCCGGGTAACCCGCCTTCACCACCAACTCTTTGGCCTTCGCCGGGTCGTAGCTGTAGACGTCATCGAGAGCGGCGACGTACGCGTCGCTCGTCGTCGGGAACACCTGGTTGGTGAGAGTGCCCATGCCGAGATCGACCGTCTGTAGGAGCGCGTCGCGATCCAGCGCGTAGAAGATCGCCTGCCGGAGGAGCTTGTTCCCGAGGGGCGCGTTGACCTTGCCCTCCCAATCGCTGATGTTGTACCCCAACCAGTCGATCGATGCCTTCTCCACCGTCAGGCCCGCCCCCTCGGCGTTCTTGACCATCGCGGGGGTACCGAACTGCAAGGCGTCGGCCTGGCCGGACTGCACGGCATTGAATCGTGCATTGGCGTCGCCGATGATGCTCAGCGTGATGCGGTCGTAGTCCCAGGCAGCCTTGTTCCAGTAATCCGCGTTGCGCTGGAAGACGAGGGACGAGCCGGTCACCGACGACGTCGCATCGTAGGTGTACGGGCCTGTGCCCACCAGCGGCGACGAGAGTTGCGCGGAGGGATCGGCCGCGGGCTCGACGATCTCGCTCGATTCGGCGAGAGCGGCGACGAGCCCCGGGTTGGGAGAGGCGACCGTGAGCGCGACGGTGTGCGCGTCGACCACCGTCATCCCGGTGATGATGTCGTACCCGTTGGCACCGGAATCCTTCTGGAACTGCAGTGCGGTCACGACGCTGTCCGCGGTCACAGGCGTGCCGTCCGTGAACACCACGTCGTCCCGCAGCGTGATCGTGAGGGTGGTGGCCGCGGCGTCCCACTCCCAGGACGTGGCGACGTTCGGTTGGTAGCTGCCATCGAGTCCGACGTCGATGAGGTTGTCGTACAGCGCCTCCATCGCGGGGTTGACCGTCAGCGCGGGGTTCCAGTTGGTCACGTCGAAGGGGACGGCGATCGTGAGCGCCGACGAGGATGACTCACCGGTCGGGCCGGCGCACGCGGCGAGCGAGAGGGGCAGCGCGAGCGCGAGGAGGCCCGCGCCGACTTTCAGCGGGAGGTGCTTCATAGATGATCCGTCTCTGTGAAGGGCCGGACGGCCAGGTGGGGGCCATCGGCGAAAGGAATGCAGCGGGTCTGGTGCACCGGGTCGCACCCGGATGACTCGGGGTCGGATCGATTATTTCTCCTGTTGTAGAAAAACGCGTGTCGCCTCGGTTACAAGTTCGTTTCGCGAGCGGGGTCGCCGAAGTGCGCTCGACGAACGAAACGCCGCGCGGATCCGCGCGGCGTTCGACGAGAAGCGGTGCGCTCAGACGCGCGCCGTGACGCGCAGACTCTCGAGGAGATCCGAGAGGTATGCGCGATGGTCACGCCCCCCGGCGAAGTTCCCACCGATCGCCACGAGCACGTTCGCGCCGATCACGTAGTGGATGAGCTGCTTTGCGACAGCGGACTCGGACACTCCGGCCGCGACCTCGCCGTCCGCCTTGGCGTCACGGACGTACCCGCTCAGCCCCTCGTACCAATCGACGAGGTGTACGCGGTAACGCTCGCGGAGGGTGACGTCGGTAGTTGACAGGTGCCAGAGCGCCATGAAGATATGCGACGCCGTGGTCGCCTCGACGCTGATGGGAAGCGTGATCAGGGCCGACCGTCGCAGCGCGTCGAGACCGCGCAACCCTTGGGTCTCGGCGGCGATACGAGCGCTGAACTGAGCGAGCGTGGTCTCGAACAGCTCATGCACGAGCTGTTCTTTCGTCGAGAAGTAGAGCTTGAGTGCCCCGTTGGCAAAACCCGTCTCGGCGGCGATCTCGCGCATCGTTGCCGTCTCGAAGCCACCTCGCACGATCAAACGCCAGGCGGCATCGATGATGTCACGGCGACGCTGATTATGGTCGACGACCTTCGGCATCCGCTCACCTTCCTCATCGCAACTATAAGACGCGCCTCGTCAACAACGCAGTTCGCGACTTTGTATCTACAGCTGGAGATAATTAACCTTATCGAAACCCGCGAACGCCCGGACGGCAATGTGCGCGGATGAGAGTGAAGGCACAGCGAAAGGACACCCTTTATGACCGAACCTCCCGCCGCCGACCTGGTCTTCCTGGGAGGGCCGATCCTCACGCTCGACGGGTGGGAGCCGGGCGCCGACACCTCGCGCGTCCGGGACACCGCTCCGACCGCTCTCGCCATCCGCGGTGATCGCATCATCGCCGTCGGCGACGAGGATTCTCGTGCACTCATCGGGCCGTCCACGCGCGTCGTCGCACTCGACGGGCGCTGTGTCATCCCCGGCATCGCCGATGCGCATCTGCACTTCAACGCGCTGAGCATGGCCCGCGGCGCGTACATCGACGTGAGCCCCACCGCCGTGACGGAATGGTCGCAGCTCTCGACCGTGCTCACCCGCGACGCGGTGGGGCCGGACGGCTGGATACGTGCTCACGGATGGAGTGAGATCGCGTTGGGTCGCTGCGGGACGAAGGACGACGTCGACCGAGCACTCCTGGCCAATGGCATCCTCGATGTGCCGACGGTGCTCTTCGACTGGTCGGGTCACACGCTCGTCGCCGGCACAGCAGCACTGCAACGGGCCGGGATCGAGCGCGACACCCCCGTACCGACGGGCGGAATGATCCAGTGCGATGAGCGCGGCGAGCCGACGGGACTCGTCGGTGACGGTGCCATGGCGTTGGTGACTGCCGCGATGCCTCCCATCGACCGATTCGTTCGCCTCAACGCCTACCGCTCGACCCAACGCGAGCTGCACAGCCTCGGCATCACAGCGCTCACCGAGCCGGGTCTCGGTCCCGGTGCGCCGGCACTCCTGGATGGCACGGGTGACCGCGAGGCGCTCGAGACGCTCGCGAAGATGGCCCGGGATGGCGAACTCACCCTTCGCATCGGCGTGCTCCTGCTGTTCACCGGGACGGGCGGAGCGAACCGCGCCGCCGTCGCCCAGGGGATCGCAGGCCCGCTGCGCCATGTCTTCGATGGTCTCGATCCCACGAGGCTCCGTATCTCGGGCGTGAAGGTGTTCTCCGACGGCGTGCCGATGAACCACACCTGCTGGTTCCACGAACCCTACGGAGACGAGAACGATCGCGGAGCCCTCGTCGTCGTCGGCGACACCGAGCAGGAACGACTCGAGGAACTCAGCGGCATCCTGGAGGCCATCGACGACGCGGGACTGCGCGCAGGCGTCCACGCGATCGGTGACGCCAGCGCGGACGCCGTGGTGGAGATCCTCGCGCGGATCGAACGCACGCGGGGAGGCGACCCACGACGCCACTACCTGATCCACGCCTCGGTCGTAGACCCCGGCCTGCGGCCGCGAATGGCGGCCGCAGGCATCGGTCTGGCGGCGAACCCCGTTATCACGCGCCTTGGCCGGGATGAGCGCCCCGAGCCCGCCGCACCTCAGAACCACCATGAGCCGCTTCGCTCGTTGCTTCACGCCGGTGTGACCGTTTCGACGATGACCGACTCCCCCATCGTGCATCCGGACTGGAGACCGAACCTGGTGCATGCCGTCCGGCGTTCGCAGCTGTACCGGTCACCACGCCCGGACGACACCGAAGGCGTCAGCGGAATCGATGCGCTGGCCATGCTGACGGTGATGCCTGCCCGACAAGAGAACGCAGAGCATCTGCGGGGCGCGCTGCGCCCGGGCATGCTCGCCGATCTTGTCGTGCTCGACGGGCCATGGCCCGACGATGAGGACGTCGAGGGGCTGCTCACGACGCAGACACACGTCACCGTGATCGGTGGCCGCATCGTCTTCGACGCGGCCACCCCTCCCGTCTCCGTCCCGTCCGCGGCTTCTGTTGGGACGCGATCATGAGGCACGCGACAGCCGAATCAGCGGTGCAGGCGTACCTCGACGGGTTCTTCCTCGGCGATGCCACGGCACTCACCGGGGCGATGCTCCCCGAATGCCGTCTCACCTCGGTCGCCGGCGACGGCACGGTGATCGCGCTCTCTCGGGACGAGTTCGTCGCCGCCGTCACCGTCGGTCCGTCGCTGCAGGCCCGTGGCGTCACCCGTCGAGACCGCATCGAGTTCATCACCACCGGCAGCCCCGTGACCGCCCTCGCGCGCGTCCACGACGTGGACGCCGAGACCGACTACACCGATGAACTCACGCTGCTTCGCACCTCGGGCGGATGGGGAATCATCTCCAAGTCCTGGCATGGCGTCGTTCGAGGAGCGGGAATCGCCAAATGAAGGCCGTCGTGTGGAACGGTCCTTTCGACGTGCGGGTCGGCAAGGTCGACGATTGCCCCCCTCCCGGTCCAGGCGCGGCGGTGATCTCGGTACAGGCCGCCGGTATCTGTGGCACAGACCTCTGGTTCTACCGTGGGCAGCCCGCCCTGGCTCCAGGGGCCCGGCTCGGCCACGAGTTCGTCGGCAGGGTCCACAGCGTCGGGCCCGACGTCGCGTCGGTGCGCCCGGGCGATTTCGTGATCGCCCCGTTCACGTTCTCCGACGGCACCTGCGAGAACTGCGCGCACGAGGTCTACAGTGCGTGCGAGAACGGAGCCCCGTTCGGATCACCGGGAATCGACGGAGGGCAAGGCGAGCAGGTTTTGGTCCCGTTCGCCGACGCCACGCTCGTGGCCGTTCCCGCCCCGACGACGATCGACGAGCTGGCCGACGCGCTGGCCCTGTGCGATGTGTACAGCACGGGGCTGCACGGCGTGCGCTCGGCCGCCGTCGGGCGGGGTGACGCCGTCGTCGTGGTCGGCGACGGTGCCGTTGGCCTGTCCGCCGTGCTCGCCGCCCACGTGGCGGGGGCGGCGAGCATTATCCTGCTGTCCCGCCACGGGGAACGCGCGCGATTGGGTGCCAGCTTCGGTGCGACCGAGGTGATCGGCGAGCGCGGGCCGGGTGCCGTCGACGCGGTGCGCACCCTGCTCCCGGGTGGCGCCGACGGCGTCATCGAGTGCGTGGGGACGCAAGAAGCCCTGGACACCGCCCTCGGATGCGTCCGATCGGGGGGTCGGGTTGGTACCGTCGGACTGCCGCATGGGACGACCATTGATCTGGCGTCCCTGTTCGCCCGCAACATCACGGTCGCCGGCGGCATGTCTTCGCCGCGTGCGACCATTCACCACGCGCGTGACGCGTTGGCATCCATCAACGCACACCCCGGCGCGGTGTTCACGCATCGCATGCGGCTCGACGAAGCACCGGAGGGATATCGGCTGATGCACGAGCGCCGCGCGATCAAGGTGATGCTGGCCGGCCGGGAGTGGCTCGAGGACGCCTGATCCGTCCGCCGCCCTGTGCCTGTCCGGTCGGAGGCGAAAGCTCCACGACATACCATCGAGGTGAAGTATGTGAATCGAACCGAACCGAGTACCGGAGGGCACCGTGGGATACGTCCAGGAGCGCGCGGCGCACCTCGTGCGTGGCGATCAGGCCCGAGCTCGCATCCTCGAGTCCGCCGGGTCGGCCTTCGCCCGTCAAGGGTTCAACGGCTCGTCGCTCGACCGGATCGCCCAGGATGCCGGCATCACCAAGCCCGGCCTCCTTCACCATTTCGCCACCAAGCTCGATCTGCTCCACGCGGTGCTCACGGCACGGGAGAACGAGGCCCTAGCCGACGTCGGGCGCGAGCCGTCCTCACTGCGCGTGTTCGACACGCTCCTCGCCGTTGCCCGACGCGACGTTGCCGATGAGGTGCGAACACGAGGTTTCGCCGTGCTGCTCGGAGAGGCCGTGGCGACGGAGAGTCCGGCCGCCGACTGGTTCCGCCACCACTACGCGAGTTTGAGCGACGAGATCACATCCGCTATCCGCGCCGCGACCGCGTCCGGGCACGCCCGACCCGACACAGATGCCGGCGGGATTGCCGCGGAAACCATCGCACTCATGGACGGGCTGCAAACACAATGGCTCCTCAGCGGCGACTCCGAGACCTATCTGCGGCGTCTCGCCCATGCGCTCGAACGTGTCCGGCGAGATATTTCCGTCGCCCCAGGCACCAGCCCAACGTAGTTCCGTAATCTTCGCGGTGCCGCCGAAGACGGAGACCGGATGGCAACGCATGCTGCGGCGCGAGGTACGCATCGAGCCGGTCGCTGCCGTCCGGGACACGACACCCGGGATTGAGGCTGAAAACGGATCGTTGAGCGGCACGGCCGCCATCGATGCGCCCTCCGTTCGTCACATCAGACCCACTGTGTTCGGAGGCCTATAGGGCCAGAAGGAGTGGGTGGAATCTCGATCTAGCCCCGTGATTCCGCGGTGACACGGGGGTCGGTATGGTCCGCGACCCGCAGGCGTGGGCCTTCCCTCAAGTCAGGGATCGTGCAAGCACCCCTCCCCAGACGCGCTGCGCACCGCTGGCGTGAAGCGCCTCGGGAACCTGCTCCTCAAGCACGCACCCCGCAAAGGACAGGTCTGGGCAGAGGAGATCACCGCAGCACTCGGGCAGCAGAGCGTCACCGTCACCGGCACGAACGCCGCAGCCCTCGTCCTACCGCGACTGGCGGAACAGCTCGAAACGCTTCGCACCCAACGCAACCAGATCGCCGCCGAAGTCGAACGCCTCGTCGAGGCGCACCCTCTTCACCCCGTCCTGACGAGCATGCCGGGAGTCGGCGTCAGGACGGCAGCCAGACTCCTCACCGAAGTCGCCGGGAAAACCTTTCCCACCGCCAGCCACCTCGCCGCCTACGCCGGCCTCGCTCCCGTCACCCGCAGATCCGGCACCTCCATCCGCGGCGAGCACCCCTCCCGCCGCGGCAACAAGATCCTCAAACGAACCCTGCTCCTCTCTGCCTTCGCAGCGCTGCGCGACCCCGAATCACGCGCCTACTACGACCGCAAAATCACCCAAGGCAAACGCCATAACCAGGCCCTCATAGCCCTAGCCAGGCGCCGATCCGACGTCCTCTTCGCCATGCTCCGCGACGGCACCATCTACGAACCCCGAACACCCACCGCAGCTTGACAAAGGTCATAGGAGCACCCCCCGGGCAGGACGACTCCACCGTCGAACTCGAGGACCCGACCCCAGCCCTCTACGACAAGGGTCTCGACGCTACAGAAGGCCTCTGGCTCAGAACAGGATGGGCAGGCCACGCATGACACGCCCGGCCCATCCACCATTTCCGGCCTATGAGCCTGATCGGATTCACGTGCTCCACAGCGGTCGCGTGGGCGTGGGCGTGGGGACAGATGAGAAGCGGCTTATAGGCCAGAAATAGTGGATGGAACCTCGATCTAGCCGCGTGATTCCGCGGTGAAACGGGGATTGGTATGGTCCGCGACCCTTAGTCGTGGACCTTCCCTCGAATCAGGGCTCGTGCGTGGTATGCGGGTCGAAGCTGGTGAAGAACGGCCGGCATCCCTCGGGGACGCAGCGGTGGCGGTGCCGGTCGTGCGGGTCCTCCAGCGTCCGTCGGCGGCCCGACGTCACCCGCCGCGAACAGTTGCACCGGTTCCTGACCTGGCTGATGGGCAAGGCCTCACAGGCCGAGCTCGCCGGCGCCCGCAGCGCCCGCTCCTTCCGGCGCGATACCGCCTGGTGCTGGGACCTCGAACCACGCCTGCCTGTTACAGGCGAAGTACACGAGGTGATCCTGGTCGATGGGATCTGGATCGAAACGTGGTGCCTGCTGATTGCCCTCACCACCACCAACACCGTCGTGGGATGGCAGTGGGCAGCCCGCGAATCCGCTGCTGCGTGGGGCGCGCTGTTCGAGAGCATCCCGGCGCCGACGGTGGTGGTCACCGACGGGGGTTCCGGAATCCGTTCCGCTCTCGCCCTACACTGGCCCGAAGCGGCCATCCAACGCTGCATCTTCCACCTCCAACTGAACGTCACCCGCGAACTGACAAGGAACCCGCGCCTACGCGCCGGCAAAGACCTGCGCCAAATCGCCCTCACCCTCAGCAGCATCCACACCGTCGACGACGCCATCACCTGGCGCCTCACGCTGGAAGCCTGGTGGAAGACCCACGGGCACCTCCTGCGCGAGCGCACCCTCTACGACAACGGCCACTTCGGTTACACCCACAAACCGCTCCGCAAAGCCTGGGCGATCTTGCACCGCGTCGCCGAGAACGAACACATGTTCACTTTCGTCCGCCATGACGCCCCGCGCACCACCTCACGCCTCGAAGGACTCAACTCCCAGATCAGGCACCTGCTCCGCCATCACCGCGGCATGCCGATCCCGCATCAACGCCGCGCCGTCGAATGGTTCCTCCTGCTGCACGAAGTCCCCATCGACCACGCCCACACATACGCCCACGCCCCCGCAACACACACGCTGAAAGCCGACTCCACCGTCGAACTCCAGGACCCGACCCCAGTCCTCTACGACAAGGGCCTCGACGCCTCAGAAGGCCTCTGGCTCAGAACAGGATGGGCAGGACGAGGATGACACGCCCGACCCATCCACTATTTCTGGCCTATAAGCCTGAGAAGCAGTACGACCCGGAAGGCGACCAATAAGAAGCGCCCGACCAGACGCATTTTCGTGTGCCTGGTCGGGCTTTCAGTCGGTGGCCCCATCGGAAGCGCTTTCGATTAATTCACGACCCCTGTTGGCGCTCAAGGCGGCGCTACATGAGGGTGAGATCACCCGAGTCCTCATCAGCCCGGTCCGTCAAATCCCGCCTGGGACGAGACGGATGAAGCAGGTCACCCCCCTCGTTCGCGATCAGCTCGCGGCGGACTACCGTGCTGGGCTTGGCATCTACGAACTAGCTCGCAAGCACGGACTACACCGCTACACCGTGTCCCAGCACCTCACCGCGGCTGGCGTTGTGATGAGACGAACGATCACAGACAGCGAGAAAGCGAAAGCTCGAGAGCTCTTCGAAAGTGGTACCACCTACGCGGAGATTAGTCGGCAGCTGAAGCGTGATCCAGCCACAGTCAAGAAGATGATCCAGAGTCAGGATCTCGATCCTTCCCCTCACGGATGAGTCGGGCCAGCTCGAAGAACGCACCGGCCAGCTTTTCGTAGTCCGGCTCAGGATTCACGATCAAAGCAGCGCGGATGACGGAGGTGCGCGTTACCGGAGCTTCGCGGCATTACCGTTCAGGTCGCCAACCCTCAAGATACTTGTCGGCCAGTCGGAGAATGTCGTCATCGCCGATCTTCTCCCGGACTTCCGCCACGGCCTGCTTGACCTCCTCCTCTGAGCCGAATAACCCCACTACAAACTCCCACGCGAGGCGGTCCTCAGTCCGGACTTTCCTTGAACCCATCGACTGAGATCGAGCCGTCGACTTCGCTGATCGGAGAACCGACCTGACCAAGACTGGGTCCGAGGCGGCTGTGAGCGGCGACTCGCCAGTCGCGTCGCGCACCGCGTCGTAGATGCGCCACGCGTCCCATTCGCGTTCGGGCTCGGCTGGCGGCGACGCCTGAAGTCGGCTCACAAACTCGTCTTGCAGTTGCTGATCGAAGGTCTCGCTCACGAGCTTGTGGCCGGAGCCTTCACGGTGGCCCATGCTGTGAATGAAGTCGAGCTGCGACGAATACGTCTCGATGCCCGCCATGATCTCGGTAACCAGCGCTTCCCGATCGGCTTCATCCTGAACGTTGCGAAGAAGGCGAAGAACTACTCGTCCTACCGTGAGGTCCGGACGACTGAGGTCGAACATCCCAGCATGCTTCTTCTCTGGGATCTTGTCGATGAGGTTCAACAGGGTCGTTGCCGCGGGGACGATCATCTCCGTTGTGAACTTCGCCTCGTATGACGTTAGGCCTTCGAGGACTGTGTCCAGCTGGTCTGGGTCCAGCTCCGACAAGAGCGCTTTGAGCGCTTCTGCGTCGTCGAGCACGGCGAAGGCGCCTTCGGTACTCCTGAACGCGACAAGGGTGTCGGGTGCGACTCGGTCGAAGTAGAGGTTGAGGTAGTCGGCGTGCGCCATCCGATGTGCGGTGCGCCAGGTGCCAAGCCAGTCTGAGCCGTAGGTGCTGTTCTCCACGTACTGCAGCGCGACCGGGAAGAGCCGGTTGAACAGCGCCCGTATGAGCAGTGCGTCGTCGGGAAAGTCTTTTAGAAGTGCATCTATCGCCTTCTGCGCTTCGTCGTCCTTACCCGATGAGTAGCCGCGCGTCTTCGTGAGCTCAGTCCGGAGCTGCGTCAGCCGCTGCATGAGGTCAGGACGGAACACGCGAACGGCTTCCATCGCCAAGAGGTCGACGAGGTCGATTTCCGCACCGAGACTCTTAATCGTCGCCTTCGACGAAATTGCGTATCGGGTGACGTCCCGCATGTTTGAGAGCAGCGGGTCAATAATCTCGAAGTAAGCGTCTCCCCAACGATCCTCGTCGAGTTCGACATCGGCGACTGGCGTGAGGACACGGTTGAGCTCGCTGAAGACCTGGGAACGAAGAAGTACCTCTGGAGCCTGCGGAACGTCGAAGCTCAGCTGAACGATTTTCTCGAGATAGGCGCGGCCCGGGACGCCATCCTCGGTGAGTGCCTGCTCTACCCTCGCGCGGTCGAACGCGAGCACGTAGACGATGTTCGGGAAGCTGGCCGTCAGGCGAACAAGCTTGAAGATCTCACGTATCTCTCGAGTCGTAAGCCGATCGATGTCGTCGATCACCACGACAATGGGCTCCGCAAGCGCTCTCAACTCCTTGGTTATCTGGTCCCGTACCTTCTTCGCGCTCCGATCGGCATTGGTAGTGTCCGCCAATCCGCCCAATGCAGCTGCAGCGGCCTCTCCGACGATGCTTGCTCCAGGGACCGGAACGAACTGCGAAACCGGCTTGAGTATGCCTGCGTACTTCGCGAGCCAGTCAGCCGCCTGGCCGAACTTGCTCTTGTTCTTCACGTTTAGCTCGGCGCCAATCTCCGTGAAGAAGAAATTGACGAGCTGGTTCGAGCCGGAGAACATCCACGGATTGAAGTCGACGACCGTCAGCTTCGGTTCCTGCTCGAACTGCTCGCGCATCAGATTGATGAACGAACTCTTGCCATGTCCCCAGGGGCCGAGCACGCCGACGACCAGACCTTCGCTGGCGTCTAGTTCTCGGATCGACTCGACGAAGTCGTGCGCAACAGGAGCTCGCCCGAGGTCATCATCAGCTGACGACTTGATCGGGGCATCAATCGGTGGCTTCTCGCGGGGCTGCTCTGTCTCGCTCATGTGCCCTATTTATGCGCCTTGTGACCTCATTTTGCAAGTGCCTGAACATCGGCCTTGTTGCTTACGGCACAACACCACCGGTACATCCACCAGAGGTGGCGTTTTGCCCGCTCGAACGTACCGGTGCGAAGGACCTTAATCGGATACGAACAGATCAACAGGGGTCGCGCGTAACTACCTCCCCATCCAAAAAGCCCACCAGCATGTACCGGTGGGCCTGTCGGATCGAACATAACCCCTGTTGCGAATGGGAATCATTATCTCGTTGGTGGACCTACTGCACGCCTACTCCAAACATTGCGACGGCCGCGGTCCGGCAGAGCTGGCGGTGCAAGCAGCGCAGTCCCGCAGAGTACGATCCGTTACGCAGCGGAGTGGTACTGCTCGCCAGCTACGCGCTGCGCAGGTAGATGACCTGGTCGCTCACTACCAGGAAGTGCGCAACGTGGCCGAGGTAGCACGACACTTCGGTGTCACACGGCAGACCGTCGGTGCGCATCTCGCCTCGCGCGGAATCCAGACCGTTCGCCGGATGAGCGAGGCGGATATCTCGACCGCGGCGGCGCTGTATCGCGAAGGACGTTCGGCCGCGATCATCGGACGCAGACTCGGGTTCGACCCGCAGACCGTGCTCAACGGACTGCGAAGCGTTGAGGTTCCGATCCGCGCGCGTCCCGGGCGCGACCGCCAAGGACCACGCTGACGGCAGTTCATATGCCCTCGGAAAACGAAGGGGGATGCCACTCCGCGCGACGTTCTCTCGCGAGCCGCACCGGCGCTTGGGAATCTGCTCGAACCCGGACTTCGACTGAGCCTCATGACGAGAGCGGTCACTCGTACGCCAGCGGTCGCCGATTGGCGTGGCAGTCAACTGAGGGAAGTCAGCGGCGTGTGTTCGAGTGGGCGAAGGTAAGGCCGCCTGAGATCAGTCGCAATCAATCCAGCCAGCGACCTGCCATGATTCCGGAAGACGTGCCAGGTAATCGAGACACCAGTCTCGATCGGCCCGAAAGCCATGCCACGTGAGGCGGAGGATCTCCATGGCATGCGCGGGTCCGAGATCTCGCGACTGATCAAGAAACTCCTGCTCATGGGCGAGCACCGTCTCGATAGCGGCCACTCGTGCAGAGAGTCCGCGACGAAGTTCATCAATCGTCAGTGTGGGCGTGAAGTAGAGCAGCGGAATCAGGCTCAGCGGTTGAAAGTCTCGCTCTTCCAGCAGTGACCGCAGCAAGGAGAGCAACTGCTCACGACCCTTTGTAGTGCAGACGTATTGCGTTGCCCGTTCGCTCTCGCCGCTCGTCACGTCGATGAAACCGCGCGAGCTCAGGGTGCGGAGCTGCTGATAGATCGACGGTGCGGCGATGGTCGTCCAGCGAGAGACCGCCCACTCCTTCAGCACCTTCTCGATGCCGTACGCACCGATGGGACCGCGATACGCAACGATTCCCAACACCATGATCTTTGTCGTCTGCCGTGACATTAACCACGTCCCATGCTCGTTACTAAAACTATAGTACCATGATGACATGAGAAGCGAAAGACCGCTAGGCAGCTACGGGGTGGACGCCCCCTGGGTTCCGTGGATGTGGATCGGCTACGCCATCCTCTACACCTGCCTTGCCATCGCATCGGTGGTCTTATGGTCTGCGTGGCGGCCCATCACAGTCCTCCTCTGCGTCGTCGCCTTAGCCTCGGTACTCGGGGCAGCGCTGTTCTGGTATGCCTCACTGCGCGGCAAATTCATCCTCTGGGAGCAGATTCTGCGGTCCGCGAACGTATGCGATCGCCGGAACGCACTCGATCTCGGGTGCGGGCACGGCATGGTCGCAATCATGACGGCACGACGAGCCCCAGCGATGACCGTCGTCGGTATCGATCTCTGGCGTAGCGTCGACCAATCCGGGAACACCCCGGAGGCCGCACAGGCGAACGCAAGGATGAACGGCGTCGATGATCGAGTCCGATTCGACACCGGAGACATGACCGCGCTGCCATACGAGTCGAACTCGTTCGACCTCATCACTGCCAGCCTCGCCATTCACAACATCCCTTCCCGAGAAGGACGCCGCGACGCAATCAACGAGGCCGTGCGAGTGCTTTCGGACGGAGGGACGATCCTCATCGCGGACATCCGACGCACGAAGCAGTACGCCCAAGACCTCCGCGCAGCGGGCCTACACGTCACAACCCAACCGCTCGGCTGGCGCGGCTGGTGGAGCGGCCCCTGGATGGCGACAACCTCACTGAATGCAGTGAAACCACCGGCGCCGAAGAGGACCCGACTCAGCGCCTAGGATCATTCACCGCCCGGGGGAATCGACGTCTCTCTGGATTCCCAGCAGGATCAAGTCCAATCCGACGGTGAACTGGCTTCGGTCGTCATGGTGACGGAAGTCCGACGCGGTGGCGTGAAGGAACGGGTACCGCTCGGCGTCAAGCTCTTCCCATCGTTTGGACTGTTCCATGAGCCACTCGTCCTGCGTCTGCCCGGGAGTCACCGACTGGGCGTTGTCGGCCATTTGTGCGGCCACTCCCATCACGTAGGTGACGATTGCCGTTGCAACGTAAAACTGGCGTTTGGCCGGGACGCCGTAGGAGTCGAGGAGTCCGCCGATCCGATCCAGCACTCTCAGTGTTCCGTGGAGCCCGGGACTCTTGGGGAGTCGCGCGCCTACCCAGGGGTGGCGGTCGAGGGTATCGAAGAGCGACAGCGCGATGCTGCGGATGGCCTCAAGCTCCCGTATGGGCTTCTGGTCGTTTGCCGTGGCGACGTTCGCGAGCACCTGCTCGCAGGCGAGGTCGAGAAGTTCGTTTCGATTCGAGACATGCCAGTAGATCGCGCCCGACCCGCTACGCAACCGTTCTGAGAGCATTCGAAAGGTTAGCCCCGTTTCGCCGGACTCTTCGAGGATCTCGATCGCCACACGCACGATCTGCTCCTTCGACAGGGAAGCGTCTTTGCGTCGCCGACCCGTGGTGTGTGAAGCAGGCATGCTTCCATCTTGACACAAATGGAACGGCAATCCAATATGAGATTATGGAACAGCGATCCAATTCACAGCAGCACCCGAACGCGGGCACCCGCCCGCAGTCGCTTCGCGCTGCGGGGCTTGCCCTCACGGGTCTTGCGGCAGTGTTCCTCATCGAAATGCTCGACACCTCTGTGCTGAACGTCGCACTGCCGACGATCGCGAAGGATCTGGCAGCCTCCGCATCAGAATTGCAGTGGGTGAGCGGCGCCTATGCGTTGATGTTCGGCGCATTGATGCTGGTCTTCGGATCCATCGCTGATCGATTCGGTCGCCGCCGCATGATGCTCATCGGCCTCGCGCTGTTCGGCGTGTCAAGCGCGGCAGTCTTGTTCGTGTCGACTCCCGAGGAACTGGTCCTTCTTAGGGCGCTGATCGGTGTCGCCGCGGCCATGACCGCCCCCGGTTCGATGGCGTTGTCGTTTCGACTCTTCGATGACGATGCACTCCGCGTGCGGGCGACCGCCCTGATCTCCACGGTCGGACTCGTCGGCCTCGCAGTCGGACCGACAATCGGCGGGCTGGTTCTCGAGGTCGCTCCTTGGCAGACGCTCTTGTTGATGAACGTCCCCATCGCTGTACTGGCTTTTCTCGGGATTCGTCTCGGGATCCGCGCCGACCGTCCGGATGAGCTGCGCCTTGTTCCCATCGATGTGCTCGGGGCTATCTTGGGCACTGCCGCGATTGTCCTCGCGCTACTCACCCCCACGATGCTCCTCGACGCGATTCCAGGTGCATGGGCGGTCGGCGTGGCAGCCGTGGTCGCCCTCGCTGCCTTCGTCGTCCGTCAGCGCCGAGCGTCGCACCCGCTCATCGACATGGCGCTACTCCGACGCCGCCCCGTCTCGACGGGATTGATTTATCAAGCGGCGCTCGGACTCGCGACCGCCGGCCTCGGCTACACCGTCACCCTGCAACTGCAGCTCGTGTGGGGATGGCCACCTGCACTCGCCGCACTCGGTGTGCTTCCGCAAGTCATCACCATGATCGCGATCGGACCCTTCGTCGAACGAATCGTCAAGACATTCGGCATCGACAAATCCGCGCTATTCGGCTCCTGCGCGGTCATCACCGGGCTCCTGCTCTACGCCCTCTTCGCGCGCTTGAGCTATGTCCTCATTGCCATTGCGATCATGCTCGTCGCCGCAGGCATGCGCGTGACCATGATCACCGCCACGATCAACGTCATGCGCGGCCTCCCCTCCGACCGCACATCTATCGGTGCCGCCCTCAACGACACCGCACAAGAGCTCGCCGCCGGAATCGGCATTGTGATCGTCGGCTTGGTCGTCGCCGCATCAACCAGCGGCCCCCTCATCGCAGAGGGATGGACATCGACGCAATCGATCACTCTTGAGAACGCGATCACCCTCGGCGTCCTGACACTGACGACGACCGCGTTCACGCTTCTCGCCGTTGCTCTCGTCAGAGCGCGTCGTAGCCGCGCCGAGGCAGCACCCTGACGACTGCAAACAGCCGGAAAGGGAGTGGCATGAAACGGGGGTATCAGCGAAAGCCCGGTCTACGAGCGACTCCCCCGCTCGGCGGAGATCGCGTTGACCCGAGAGGGCTGGAACGTGCCCGGGCATGTCCCGATAGGGAATGAGGAAAGCCCGACCAGACGCATTTTCGTGTGCCTGGTCGGGCTTTCAGTCGGTGGACCTGAGGGGATTCGAACCCCTGACCTCCTCGATGCGAACGAGGCGCGCTACCAACTGCGCCACAGGCCCGGAAACCTCGTAAACACTATCACGTCCGGCGCCCGCGACCGGACGCCGCGCGACGTCGGCGAGTCTCGGCATCCATCGCATGCCGTGCTTCGCATAAAAGCCCCCCGGCGATGGCACAGGCTCTCACCCGCGCGGTGAGTCCGATCGTCGGCACGCCGCACACCCGGTGCGGCGCTCGAGTGGCCGAGCTCGCGCGGAGACGGCGTCGAAGCGGACCCTATTGCCCCGACGCGCGGCGTTCCAGCAGACGGCGCACGTGGTCTTCGATCTCGGTGTCGTCGACGTAGCCCATCGCGGCGTACGGCGAAGGGGCTGCCGCCGCGGGCCGCACCGACTCGATCGGTGTGGGCGCCTGCTCCGCGGCGATCTCTCGGGCCGCCTCCTCACGGGCGGCGGCACGGAGGGCCTCGCGGGCGATCTGCTCGTCGACGACGGCCGCGGCGCGCGAGCCCGCCGACGCGACCAGGGGGCGTGGCAGCTCACGCGGCGTCCACGTGGGGCGGGGCGTCGGTACCAGGGCGACATCCTGCAGCTCGGGCGACGACGTGCGGACGACGACGGCCGCGCGGGGAGCCTTCGCTCCGCGGGCGGCGACGACCGCGAGGCGGCGGAGCGCGACGAGAGACGCCACGACGACGACGGTGCCCGTGATGAGCAGCACGGGGGCCGCCGCTCCGACGGCCGGCACGACACCCGTGATGAGCGCCGCGAGACCGACGAGCCCGGAAGCGGTGAGAGCGAGGCGGAAGCGTCGACGCGCCTGAGCCCGGCGCGCTTCGGGCCGAACAGCGACCGCCGCGCGTTCCGCGTGGGCGCGCTCGACGGCCGCGATCTTCTCGGCATGCGTCTTCTCGAGCGCCGCGGCGCGCTCGGCACGAGCGACCTCGACAGCCGCCGCACGTTCCGCACGGGCCAGCTCGACGGCCGCCGCACGTTCGGCGCGAGCGACCTGCACCGCCGCGGCGCGCTGCTCCCGCACCAGGTCGCGGTCGCGTGCGCTCTCGAGCCGTGCGACCTCGAGACGGGCTTTCGCCGCCGCCAGTTCGGTCTTGGTCTTCTTGGCCTGGATCTGGCGGGCGAGCTTCTGCTGCTGGTGGGCGGTGCGCGCGGTCAGCTCCAGCCGCACCTCTCGCGGGGTCTCAGCCGTCTCGGCGAGCACGCGGAGGGCCTGATTGAGACGGACGGCATTGCGCTCGGCAGAGGTGAAGCGGTGCCGGCTCTGCCACGAGGGCAGCAGGTACACCAACCACAGCGCAACCGCGACGAAGACGATCACGCCACCGCCCAGAACCTGCCCACCCATGGGTCAAAGGTAGGTCACCGGGAGATCACGACGTGACATCCCCCCGCGTGTCGCCGCGACCGTGGCGCAATGAATGCGTGAGGGCGCTCAGATGCGGTCGGACGGGGGCACGCGCGCGGCGTCGGGCGGGACCTGGCCGCGGTCCCATCGGTCGAGCACGCCGTGCGGGACCTCTTCGCGCACGAGGGCGAAGGCATAGTGGTCGCGCCAGTCGCCGTCGATGTGGATGTACTTGCGGCGCAGCCCCTCGTAACGGAAGCCCAGCTTCTCCACCACGCGCAGGCTGGCGTGATTCTCGGGACGGATGCAGATCTCGACCCGGTGCAGATTGAGCGACGTGAAGCAGATGTCGGTGGCCATGGCGACCGACACGGTGGTGATGCCTCGTCCGGCGAAGCCCTCGGCGATCCAGTACCCGATGGTGGCCGAGGCGAGAGACCCGCGCGAGACGCCCCAGACGTTAAGCTGACCGGCGACCTCGTCGTCCCACTCCATGACGAAGGGGACGCCGAGGCCGTCGCGGTACTGCTGCAGGAGGCGACGGATACCCAGCCGCATGTCGAACGACACCGGCCCATCCGGGCTCGTCGCCTCCCAGCGCCGCAACCACGTGCGGTTGTCGATCAGCTGCTGCTGAAGGACGCGTGCGTCGCGATTGCGAATGAGACGGATCGACACCTCACCGTGCCGCCTCGGGATGGAGAGATCCATGCAACCTCGCGGAGTCAGAGACCCTGCGCGAACTCCTTGAACCACGGACGCAGGGCGGGGCCCAGGTCGTCACGGTCGGCGGCGAGCTGGACGATCGCCTTGATGTAGTCGACACGGTCACCGGTGTCGTAGCGGCGACCGCGGAAGACCACGCCGTACACCCCGCCGCCGTCGCCGCCACCGGTGGCGAGCTCCTCGAGGGCGTCGGTCAGCTGGATCTCGCCGCCCTTGCCGGGCTCGGTGTGCTCCAGGATGCCGAACACGTCGGGGCCGAGCACGTAGCGACCGATGATCGCCAGGTTCGAGGGGGCGTCTTCGGCCTTGGGCTTCTCGACGAGCTTGGTGACCTTGACGACACCGTCTTCGTCGGTGGGCTCGACCGCGGCGACACCGTAGAGGTGGATGTGCTCGGGATCGACCTCCATGAGGGCGATGACCGTGGCGCTGCGCTTGTCGTACTCCTCCATCATCTTGGTGAGCAGCGGATCGCGCTCGTCGATGAGGTCGTCGCCCAGGAGCACGGCGAAGGGGTGGTCGCCCACGTGGCTGCGCGCGCGGAGCACCGCGTGACCGAGACCGCGCGGCTCGCCCTGACGGACGAGGTGGATGTCGGCCAGGTCGGACGAGTGCTCGACCTTGGCGAGCTTGTCGTCGTCGCCCTTCTCGCGCAGCTTCGCTTCGAGCTCGGGCATGGAGTCGAAGTGGTTGGCGATGTTGTTCTTGTTGCGCCCGATGATGATCAGGACGTCATCGATGCCGGCTCCCGTCGCCTCTTCGACGACGTACTGGATGGCGGGCTTGTCGACGACCGGGAGCATCTCCTTGGGCATCGCCTTGGTGGCAGGAAGGAAGCGCGTACCGAGACCGGCGGCCGGGATGACGGCCTTGAAGGGCTTATGAGGCATGGGCATACCTTAGCGGGCACCGATGACGCTGCTGTAACAGCCGCGCACGTAGACTTACGCCCATGCCGGACCGCATCGAGCAGGCCAAACGCGCGCTTCGCGCCGACCTGCGCGAACGCCGCCAGACCCTCTCAGCGCACGCCCGCGAGGTAGCCGAGGCCGGCGTCGCGCAGCAACTCGATGCGCTGGTCGAGCGTCTCGGTGCGCGCAGCATCTCGTGCTTCCTCTCGACGCCGACCGAGCCCGGCACCCACGCCTTCGTGGCCGGCGCCGTGGCCCGTGGCATCCGGGTCCTGCTCCCGATCTCCCGCGATGACGGGTTGCTCGATTGGAGCGTCGCCACCCCCGACGCCGAGATCGCCGAGGGGCTCTTCGGCATGCCCGAACCCGTCGGCGACGTGCTCGGTCCCATCGCGGTCAACGACGTCGACCTTCTGATCATCCCCGCGGCCGCCGTCGACCGCACCGGGATGCGACTCGGCTGGGGCCGCGGCTACTACGACAAGACGCTGGGCTCGATGGAGAAGTGCCCGCCCGTCTACGCCGTGATCTTCGATTCCGAGTTCGTCGACCACGTGCCCCGCGACGTGCACGACCAGCCCGTGACGGGCGTGGTCACCCCCACGCGGACACTCGCGATCACCTCTCGCACCGCCTGAACACCCGAAGGAAACCCGATGCCCACCTACTCATACGCCTGCAAACAGTGCGGCCACCGTTTCGACGCCGTGCAGTCCTTCTCGGACGCCGCCCTCACCGAGTGCCCCGAATGCGGCGGCGAGGTGCGAAAGCAGTACGGGTCGATCGGCGTAACCTTCAACGGGTCGGGCTTCTACCGCACCGACTCGCGCGGATCGTCAGCGAACGGCTCGACCGCGTCGTCGAACGCAAGCGGTGGCGGCTCGTCGTCATCTTCGACATCATCGAAGTCGGAAACGAAGGCGTCCGCCCCGTCCTCGGCCTCCTGAGCCGCGGTCGGCGCGGCAGAAGGGGAGCCAGCGCATGATCAAGGGATTCAAGGAGTTCATCCTCCGCGGCAACGTCATCGACCTCGCGGTCGCCGTCGTCATCGGCGCCGCGTTCACGGCGGTGGTGAACGCCATCGTCACGGCGCTCATCAACCCGCTGATCGAGATCTTCTACGTGCCGAATGAGAGCGGCGAGGTCGGGCCGACATTCACCGGCATCTACGGGCAGCAGGTCGTGTTCCCGCTCGGTGGACTGCTGACCGCCGTGATCAGCTTCTTCGCCGTCGCTCTCGTGGTCTACCTGGTGTTCGTCTACCCGATGAACCGGTGGAAGGCTCTGGCCGCGGCACGCGCGGGCGTCAAGGACTCGGCGACCGACGAGCCCAAGCTGCCCACCGAACAGGAGCTGCTCGTGCAGATCCGCGATCTGCTGGAGCGCCAGAACGACAGAGCGTGACCCGCGAACGGCGCCCGCACCCGGAGACCTCCCGGTGCGGGCGCCGTTTCGGTTCTCGCCTCAATAATGAGGCGGGACGTCGCGCAGCATGCGATCGTCGTTGGGGCCGGATGCCGCAGGCTTGGCGCCGGCACCCCGCTCGCGGTCATCGACCGGTGCGGGTTCGGCCGTGGTGCCGGGTGCCGGCAGAAGCCGTGCGCGGCGCGACCCGCGCACGCGGACGACCGGCTGCCGCACGGGCTGGTCGCGGGCCCCGGAGGCTCCGACGGGCTCAGCTTTCCGCATTCCGACACGGGACCCGGAGGCTTCGACGGGCTCAGCCTCCCGCGTTGCGGCACGGGTCCCGGAGGCTTCGACAGGCTCAGCCTCCCGCGTTGCGGCACGGGTCCCGGAGGCTTCGACAGGCTCAGCCTCCCGCGTTCCGGCACGGGGCTCCGGGGCTTCGACGGGCTCGGCCTCCTGCGGCGAAGCGGAGGTCCCTGAGCCTGTCGAAGGGACCGGGGCCGCGCGTGAGGCGCCGCCCCGGGCGGCATCCAGGCTGTCGGTCATCGACTCTCAGCCGGGGAGATCGAGCGGCTCGGTCGTCGACTCGGGCGCGCCCGCGTCGGGCACCGCGCCGAGCAGTTCGGCGATCCGCGTCGCGACGCCCGCGGGGTCGCTGTAGAGGTCGAACGCGTGCACGCGCACGTAGTGCCAGCCGAGGCGCCGCAGAATCTGCGGGCGCAGGCGCAGCGTCTCTCGCAGGGACTCCCCGATTGTCTCGGGATCGCTCTCGGCGACGACGGCCTTGCCCTTGTATCGCGCGACCAGCGGCAGCAGGCCGCGGTAATCGACGTCGACCTCGACGCCGAGGCGTCGGAGCTCCCGCGCGAGGGCACGGGTGAGCGGGTCGGCGAGGTCTTCGAGCCGGCTCTCGCGGCCGCGCGAGGCGACGTTGCCGAGGATGCCCATGAGCGTGGCCGCACCGTGCTCGAGGCGCCCGTCGTCGAACGCCGACGGGCGGATCGACGACACGATCACCATCGAGCGGCGCGCACGGGTCATACCGACCGTCAGCAGTCGTTCGCCGTCGGGCGTGGAGAGGTCGCCGAAATCGCTGAGGACGCGACCGTGGCGGGTGAGCCCGAAACCGAGCGAGAAGACCACGCGGTCACGACTCTCGGCCACGGACTCTTCGAGGGTCAGCACGGCGAAGGGTTCGGCGGCATCGCGCGAGACGAACTCCGCCACATCGGACCGACCGGCGAGGGCGGCCACCACGGCCGCGCGGATGCGCTCGGCGTGCCTGCGACTGGCGGTCACCACCATCAGCGATTCGGACGCGCGGTTCACGGCGTGCTCGACGACGAGGGTCACCACGCGAGCGACCTCGGCGTCGGGGCTCTCGACCGCACCGCTGATCGGGTCGGGCGCGCCGACACCGCCCTCGACGTAGTCGACGCTCAAGCTGCCGCGGCCGAGATACGACCCCGCCCACGGCAGCGACACGATCTCGCCGCCGTAGAAGGCGTCGTTGACCAGCTGCGACAGGTCTTCGCCGCCCGCGCGATAGCTGCGCGTCAGGGTCTCGACCGGAAGCAGCTCGGCGATGCGCTCGAAGACCGACACCTCGTCGAACGGGACCTCGTCGGCGTCGTCGGGCGCGGGAGTGATCGCGGCGCTCACGCGGAACGGTGTGGGCTTCTGCACGACCGGATCGCCGAAGAGCACGACCTGACGGGCGCGGCGCAACGCCGGCGTCGCCTCGGCGAGGCACAGGGCCGCGGCATCCGCGACGATCACCACGTCGAACGCGAGATCCTTCGGCACGTCGGGCACCTCGTACGGCGAGGCGAGCCACACGGGCGCGAGCGTGCGCAGCAGCAGGGGCGCGGCATCCGAGATCTCCTGCGCGCTGTGCAGACCGTCTTTCAGCGCGCGCTTGAGGGCGTCGGCCTCGTCGGCGTGATCGACGATGCCGATGCGCCACCGCGTCGCGAGCTGCGCGGCCAGCAGCGGACCGGCCGCCGCAGCGTGCGCCTCGTCGACGAGGCGGAAATCGCGTTCGAGGCGGTCGACGACGCTCGTGTTCGCACCCAGCAGCGCCCGGTCGGTGCGCAGCAGGTGCTCCAGCGCCGACTGCCACCACGCGAACTCGAGCTCGGCGCCGACGCGCTCCTCGGGGACGTGGCGGACCGAGAGCTCGACCAGCAACTGCTCGAGGCCCAGACGAGCGAGCTCGGAACGCAGCTGCGCGCGCTCGACGAGGTTGTCGAAGAACGTCGACTCCGCGGCCAGGCCCGCGAGCGTGCGCACGAGCCGCTGCACCGGCAACGTCGTGAGACGCTCGGATCCCTGACGGCCGAGGATCTGATCGAGCTCGCCGAGCAGGGCGTCGGTGCGCTGCCACGCGACGTGGACGTCGGCAAGGCCCAGCGGCACCTCGGGGGCGACGCCGGCCTCGACCACGCGCTGCCATTCCGTGCGCTGCTGCTGGATGCGCACCAGCGCCTCGTACATGTCGGGGACGTGGACGCCGGGGCGCACGTACTCCTTCGACAGGCGCTTGAGGCGACGACGATTGGGGCCGCTCATCGCCGAGGCGTCGCGGCGGGGCGAGTGCGCGTCGATCAGCTCGCCCAGCGGCCGCTCGAACACGCTCGGGCTGAAGCGGTCGAGCGACTCCCGGATGCCCTGCAGGAGCTTCAGGTACGCCCCCAGCTCCGACACCGTCTGGAAGGGGCGCATGCGCGTCTTGGCGATGAGCTCGTACCCGCGCTCGAGCAGGCGCGGCACCTCGTGCGTGTGGAGCTTGCCGGCCAGATCGTGCGCGGCGCGGGCGTCTTCGGTGCGCGTGAAGCTGACGCCGTACCAGGGCGAGTCGTCGGGTCCGAACCGGAACTCCCCCAGACGAGCGGCCATCGCGAGCGCGCGCGCCGCGGCATCCCGTCGTCCGGCGAGCTTCTCGAGGGTCGCGATGTCGAACCGGGCCTCGGTCGAGGGCGCCGGAGAAGTGGATGCCAGGGAGGTCAGGGCGCGCAGGACCTCGAGCGCCGAGACGCCCAGCGCCAGGTGCGGCTCCGTCACCGCCGAACGGTAGTCGCGCAGGACCGTGCGAAGGCGCACCAGCGCGTCGTCGATCTCGGCGACCTTCGGCTGCTCGGCCTTCTCGTTGCGGCTGATCGCGCGGATGAGGTCGCGACGCACGTGGTTCGGCGAGACGGCGAGGCCCGTGAGTCCCACCCCGGCGAGGCGGTGCCGGATGCCGTCGAGCGTCGACCGGCGCGCGCTCACGACGAGCACGCGCTTGTTGTCGCGCACGAGCTGGCCGATCGCATTGATGACGGTCTGGGTGCCACCCGTACCGGGGAGGGTGTGCACCGCGAGCGAGTGGCCGGCGGCGATACGCGCGAGCACGCGCTCCTGCTCGGCGTCGGCGTCGAGCAGCAGCGTGTCAGCGGCGGGGCTGCGCTCGTCGGGGCTGACGATCACCGGGTCATCGCGACGCACGGTGATGCGCGCACGGTCGTCGTGGTGGCCGGCGAGCGCGTTGAGCAGCGTGTCGTCGAGATCCATCGTGTCGCGGGCCATGCCCGACGACACGTCGGCGAACGACGAGATCACCAGACGCGGGTGCACGACGAAAGTCGGCACGTGCGTCGTGAGGCGCCGGATGTGGTCGATGACCGGCTGCGGCTTGAACACGCCCTGGTCGTACGCGAGACCCGCCAGGGCCGCACTGTCGATCTGGATGCCGAGGTGCGTGCGGAAGGCACGGGCCAGCTCGGGGTTCATGACGAAGGCGCCGTGCAGCTTGAGCTCGAAGTCGCCGTGATGGCGACGGATGGCGAGCGGGCGGAGGAGGACGGGGGCCGACCACTCCACTCCCCCGATCTTCCACGCGGAGAGACCGACGGCCAGGTGCACGGGCTCGAGCCCTCGCGCCGTGCGCAGCTCGACGTTCTTGGCGGTGATGCGCTCGGCGGCCAGACGCGCCGTGCGCAGCGCCACCTCGTCGCGGAACAGGTTCGACAGCATCGTCGCGCGGCCCGTGATGAACTGCGGGAGCGAGCCCGGGTGCGCCTTGGTGATGTCGATGCCGGCATCTCGTGCGTCGTCGAAACGCAGGAGCGTCGAGCGTCCCCCGAGGGCCGCGGCCTCGGCGCGGATGCGGTCGCGCTCGGGGTCGGCGACATGGCGGACCACGATGCCGGGCTCCGACAATCGCAGCTCGCCCGGATCGACGGACGACGCCGTCTCGTCTCCGTCGGCGCCGCTCACGGCACCGTCCTCAGCTCGCCACACACCTGCCAGACTAAGCCGGGCACCTGAGGATCGCTTGCAGCGGGCGCGAGTTTCGCGGTAATCGGCGACACGCCGCACCACCGGCGCTTCCTCCCCCGCAGGGAGGTCGGCGGCATCCTCCTCCGATCGCCGCACGACGCGAGCGCGGGAGCTCGCGCCTCATGAGGATGGGCCCATGAACACAGTCACCAGCACCGAATACGACAGCCCCGTCGGGCCGATCCTGCTCACCTTCGTCGATGACGCCCTCGTGCGGCTTCAGGTGGCCCACGGAGGGATCGACCTGGCCCTGGCCGAGATCGCGCAGCGATTGGGGGTCGTGCCCGAACCCGCCTCGACCACCGGTGCCGCGCTCGCGCGGCAGCTCGACGAGTACTTCGACGGAAAGCGGCGGGCGTTCGACCTCGCTCTGGACTGGCGCCTCGTGCGCGGTTTCAGCCGCGCGGCGCTGGAGGCGTCGCTCGAGATCCCCTACGGCGAGGTCGCCTCGTACGGCGAGGTGGCGGTGATGGCCGGAGCCCCCAGAGCTGCACGCGCGGTCGGAACGGCGTGCGCGTCGAGTCCGTTCTCGATCGTCGTGCCGGTGCACCGGGTCGTGCGGGCAGACGGCGGCCTCGGGGAGTACGGCGGGCATCCCGAGGTGAAGGAGTTCCTGCTGTCCCTCGAGAACGAGACGGTGCTGGCCGAGGGGCTTCGCGTCGGGGCGTGACGGCGCGGGCGACGCGCGGGCTCGTGGCGCGGTGACCCCGAGGCAGGCGCGGTGGGGAACCGGGATCTTCGGCCCGTGACGTCCGGGGCGAAGACGGCGGCATGAGCGCGGGCGTGCCCTGGGCGCGACGATGCCCGGCCCCCGCGAGCGGAGACCGGGCATCGGGTGGTGTCAGTGGTTCGACGCCTTCTCCGCGCCGAAGCCGGTGAGCGAGCGCACATCCATCTCAGCGGCCTTGCGGCGGTCCTCGGCGGTGCGGGAGGTGACCGAACCGAGCCAGCCGAGGAAGAACCCGAGGGGGATCGACACGATCCCGGGGTTGTTCAGCGGCCAGATCGCCACTCCGGTGTTCACGAACACGCTGGTGGGCGTGCCCCAGAACACCGGCGACAGCAGGATCAGCACCAGGGCGGAACCGAGACCGCCGTACATGCTCCACACGGCGCCCCGCGTGGTGAACCGGCGCCAGAAGAGCGAGAACAGGATGGTCGGCAGGTTCGCCGATGCCGCCACCGCGAAGGCGAGGGCCACCAAGAACGCCACGTTCTGCCCCTGCACACCGATACCGCCGAGGATCGCGAGCACACCGATGACGATGACGGTTCGCCGCGCCACCTTGACCTCGCCGTCGGGCGGGACGTCGCCCTTCTTCACCACGTTGGCGTAGATGTCGTGCGCGAACGACGCCGCCGCGGTGATCGTCAGCCCCGCCACCACCGCGAGGATCGTGGCGAAGGCCACCGCCGAGATGAACCCGAGCAGAAGGGGCCCGCCGAGGGCGAGCGCCAGCAGCGGGGCGGCCGCGTTCACGCCACCGGGAGCGGCGAGGATCGCCTCGGATCCCACGAGCGCGCCCGCACCGTAGCCCAGCACGAGAGTGAGGATGTAGAACAGACCGATCAGCCAGATGGCCCACACCACCGATCGACGCGCTTCCTTGGCGGTCGGCACGGTGTAGAAGCGCATCAGCACGTGCGGCAGGCCCGCGGTGCCCAGCACGAGGGCCAGGGCCAGCGAGATGAAGTCCCACGGATTCTTGCCGTACTGCAGGCCCGGAGCCAGAACGGCATCCCCCTTCGGAGAGGCGGCGACCGCGCTCTCGAGCAGGGTGTTGAGGTTGAAGCCGTTGATCGCCAGCACCCACACCGTCATGACCAGCGCACCGCCGATGAGCAGGAACGCCTTGACGATCTGCACCCAGGTCGTGCCCTTCATGCCGCCGATGAGCACGTAGACGATCATCAGGATGCCGACGACCGCGACCACGATGGACTGACCCACGCGCTCGGTGATGCCCAGCAGCAGCGACACCAGTCCGCCGGCGCCGGCCATCTGCGCGAGCAGGTAGAAGAAGCACACGGCGAGGGTGGTGATGGCCGCGGCCATGCGCACGGGGCGCTCCTTCAGGCGGAACGACAGCACGTCGGCCATCGTGAACTTGCCGGTGTTGCGCATGAGCTCGGCCACCAGCAGCAAGGCCACCAGCCACGCCACGAGGAAGCCGATGGAGTAGAGGAAGCCGTCGTACCCGTTGATCGCGATCGCCCCGACGATGCCGAGGAACGACGCCGCCGACAGGTAATCGCCGGCGATGGCGAAGCCGTTCTGGGGGCCGGTGAACGACCTGCCCGCGGCGTAGTAGTCGGCCGCGGTCTTGCTGTTGCGGCTGGCGCGGATGACGATGAACAACGTCACCGCCACGAACGCGCCGAAGATCGAGATGTTCAGCACCGGGTTGTTCTCGACCGTCTGCACGGCCGCGTCGAGCTGGGTCAAGACGTCGTTCATGAACGGCCCTCCTCAGCCTTTTCGAGCTCGGCGCGCAGCTGCTCAGCACCCGGGTCGAGCCGCCGGTTGGCGTACGCGACGTAGCCCATCGTGATGGCGAACGTGGTGACGAACTGCCCGAGTCCGAACAGCAGCCCGACCGTGATCGCCCCCGACACCGGCTGGGCCATAAACCCGGGCGCGAACGACGACAGCAGAACGTAGACGAAGTACCAGACGAGGAACGCCACGGCCAGCGGGAAGACGAAACTGCGCTGACGCCGCTTCAACTCCTGGAACGGGGCGGACTCCTCGACCGCGATGTAATCGATGCCGCCCGTATGGGCGTCGTCGATGCGACGATCCGTCATGTGGCCTCCTTGCCTCATGAATGCGACGCAGCACTGCGCCATTGGGGGGACCGGGCTGTGGAAACGCTCCCGGTGGTAGGGTCGACGCTACGAAACGCGGCGACGAAGCCGTCACCCCCGGAAGTAGGTAGTGCGTGGCAGCACCGTCCGCTCTTCGAGACGACGCGAGCCTGGTGTCGCACGCGGTCGCCGAACTCGCTCGGCGCACGCACTTCCCCGTCGCCTTCGGCGGGTTGGAGCACAACGGCGCCGTGCACGTCACGACGATCGTCGGCGCGCGCACCCGCAGCATCGACGGCCTGGTCGTGCACGCGTCCCGCGGGCTCGGCGGCCGCGCACTCGTCGAACGGCGTCCGCGGATGACGCTCGACTACCGCACCTCCCGCTCGATCACCCACGACTACGACCGCGCCATCCTCGGCGAGGGCATCGCGACGCTGTTCGCCGTGCCCGTGCTCGTCGGCGGCGCCGCGCGCGGCGTGCTGTACTGCGGGTCGTGGGCGCAGTCGCCGGTCGACGACATCCAGGCTCGTCCCGCCTTCGACGTCGCCGGCGAACTCGGTGTCGAGCTGCACGTGCGCGCCGAGGTCGAGAGACGGCTGGCCGACACCCCCGCGCCGGAGGGTGGTCTGGGCGCTGGAGCACGCGAAGAGATCCGGGAGAGCTACGCGCAGTTGCGCAGCATCGCCGCGGCGATCGGCGACGACGCCGTGCGACGACGTCTCGAAGAGGTCGAGGCCCGCCTCGCAGCCCTCACGGGCGACGCGCCGAGCACGTCGGCCGACGCCGACGTGCACCTGTCACGGCGCGAGGTCGACGTGCTCGCGTGCGCGGCCGTGGGCTCGACGAACGGCGAGATCGCGGCATCCCTCGGTCTTCGAGAGACCACCGTGAAGTCGTACCTCGCCTCGGCGATGTCGAAGCTCGACGCCTCCACGCGCCACGCCGCGGTCACCCGCGCGCGTCGCGCGGGACTGCTCCCCTGACGGCGGCCACGCACGTGGGAAAACCCTGGCAATGGATGCCAGAGGTTGAGGACGCCGCCGATTCTCGGCATCGTGGCTGACTCCTGTCGTCGATCAGAGAAGGAGAGTCACCCATGCTGACGCTCACCGAAGAGGCCACGACCGCTGTGAGGACCATCACCGCGCAGTTCCCGGATGCCGCCGCGGGCGGTGTGCGCATCGAGGGCGCGGGCTCGCCCGAGTCGCAGTTCCGGCTGTCGGTTGTCGACGCACCCGTCTCGGGCGACGCCGTCGTCGAGAACGCCGGAGCGCGTGTCTTCCTCGACACCGATGCCGCCGCGGTGCTCGACGACCGCGTGCTCGACGCGCAGATCGACCCGCAGGGCGCTGTGCAGTTCGCGGTGACCACCGCCGCCTGAGCACGTCGCCTGTGCGAACGATGCCCCGGTCGTGCGCCGGGGCATCGTCGTGTCTGCGCGGGGTCGCGCGTCGGCCGCGCCGCCGGCCAGACGGCATCCGGCCCGAGACCGTCGCGGGCCGCAGCCCAGATGCCGTCTCTTGGCCTTCCTGGGGCGACCGCGCGCGAGCCGCGCCCGCGTCAGCCGCGGAAGAGCACGACCTCGTTGGTCGGCTGGTCATAGATGAACTGCAGCGCGGTGTCGGCGGGGAAGTCCGTGTGCTCGAGTTCGGGCGATCCGGGGAGCAGGCGCACGGTCGCCGCGGCGGGGAAGGTGTTCGCCCTGTCCGTCCGAAACTCGCGTGCGGTGCCTGGCGGTCAGCCGCGGAAGACGACGATCTCGTCGTTCGCCGCGTCGTAGACGAACTGCAGAGCCGTGCCGGCGGGGAAGCTGGTCTGCGCCCGTTCGGGTGAGTCCTGGCGGAGGAAGATCGTGGAGCTGGGGGGAAAGACGCCGGCGCCGCAGATGCTCATCAGGAACGAATCGCCGTCGTACGAGAATCCGCCTGCCTCGACCGTCGACAGCAGCGCGGGCTGCCACACCGTCATGCAGCGGGAGGGGTTCTCGGAGCTGCGATAGGAGGGCAGGGTGATGACGCGGAAGCCGTCGAACTCCGCGTAGGCGGTGATCTCGCCGGTGATCCCCTGCGCGAGGGCGGTGGGAACCTGGAATGCCGGATCCGGTGACAGGCGAGCGATTTGCGTCGCCCCCGCCTGCAGGGGGTCGGCCTGCACACGCTGTACGAGGGTCAGGGCCGTGGCGAGGGTCGCGAGCACGAGGGCCGCGCCCACCAGCAGGATCACCGTCGACCGGCGCAGGCGCGGCAGGGTGAACGGGCGCGCGGCGGGCTCGGCGGGCGCGGCGGGCTCGGCATCCGGGGTCTGCTCGGCGTCCGCGACATCGGGCTCCGCGACCGCCTCGGCCGACGCAGCGACAGCCTTGGTGGTGCCCGCGCGCTCTTCCAGCTCGATGAGTCGGCGAAGGGCGGCGGGGTCGGCAGCGATGTCCGCGGAGGGCGAGTAGGCCCGGCGGCGCAGGTGCGCGAGTTCGGCGTCGTCGTCGAAAGACATGAGGCGATTCAATCAAGCGGAGCGGCTCGCGTCGCGCGGCACCCCGGCTGGTGGGCATGTCCCGGCTCTCGCGGGGTGCGCGCACTCGACGCCGCCGCAGGTGTTGGCGCGGGCAGCGGGAGGTCTGCGGCGCTCCGTGCGGAAACGCCCGCCGTGCGGAAACGCCCGCCGTGCGAGAGGGCGCTCCGTGCGGGAGCGCCCGCCGTGCGGATGGGTCAACGACCGGTGAACGCCGGGACACGCTTCGCCTGGAATGCCGCGAAGCCCTCGCGGTAGTCGTCGGTGCGCGCGAGGGCGGCCTGCGCGCGGTTCTCGAGCGCCATCGCCTCCCACAGCCCCAGCCGCTCGTCGCGGATCGCCGTGACGATGCGCTTGCTCGCGCGGAACGCCTCCGTGGGACCACTCGCGGTGCGACGGGCGGCGAGCTCGGTTGCGTCCTGCACCTCGGATGCCGGGACCACCCGCGAGAAGAGTCCGGCGCGCACGGCCTCCTCCCCCGTCAGCATCCGCCCGGTGTAGACGAGGTCGAGGGCGGCGTGAGTGCCGAGGCGCTCGACGAAGAGGGCGTGACCGCCGGAGTCGAGGGTTGCGCCGAGTGCGGCGAAGGGCGAGCCGATCTTCGCGTCGTCGGCGACGAAGACGACGTCGGTCGCGATGAGCAGCCCGAGCCCCACGCCCAGGCACGCCCCGTGGGCGGCCGCGAAGGTCGGAGCAGGAAAGGATGCCATGCGGCGCAGCAGCGGCGCGAGGGTGCCGTCGAGATACCCGGCGACGTCGTCGGTGGCCGGGTCGACGCCGGAGATGTCGCGGCCCGCGCAGAACGACGGTCCCTCGCCGCGCAGCAGCACGGCGCGCGCCCCGTCGGCCTCGGCGCGGTCGTACGCCTCCGCGAGCGCGCGCAGGGCGTCGAGGTCGAGCGCGTTGCGACGCGCGGGCGCGTTCAGCGTGATGACGGCGAGGTCACCGGCGTCGGCGTAGTCGATCACGGCATCCCCTATCCGTCGTAGTCGACGCGCACGGCGTCGGAGGTCGGGTGCGACTGGCAGGTGAGCACGTAGCCGCGCTCGATCTCGTCGGGCTCGAGGGCGTAGTTCTCGGTCATCGACACCGACCCCTCGACGACGCGGGCGCGACAGGTGCCGCACACCCCGCCGGCGCACGCGAACGGCACGTCGGGGCGCACGCGCAGGGCCGCGGCGAGGATCGTCTCGTTCGCGGCGACCGGGCTGTCGACGTGGGCGGACTGCCCGTCGAGGGTGAAGTCGATCGAGCGGACGGGCTCGTCGGCGCGCACGCGTACGGGCCGCGCGCCGCCCGTGTGCGCAGGGGCGTCGCCGTCGCCGGCGGTGAACAGCTCGAAGCGCACGCGCTCGCGCGGCACACCGGCCCCGGCGAGCGCCTCGCGGCAGACCTCGACGAGCGCGAAGGGTCCGCACAGGAACCACTCGTCGACGGATGCCGGGTCGATGAGCCGCGACAGGATCAGGCGCAGGCGCTCCTCGTCGAGCCGGCCCGAGAACACCGGCGCGGCGCGCTGCTCGCGCGAGAGCACGTGGTGCAGCGTGAGACGCGAGGGGTAGCGGTCCTTCAGATCGGCGAGCTCGTCGACGAACATCACGTCGGTCGAGGAGCGGTTCGCGTAGACGATGGTCATGCGGCTGTCGACGGAGCGTTCGAGCACGCCCGCGGCGAGCGCCATGATCGGCGTGATGCCGGAGCCGGCGGCGATCGCGACGACGTGCCCGGTGGCCGTCGACGCCGTCGACACGAATGTGCCCTGCGGGCTCATGACGTCGACCTCGTCGCCGGGACGCAGTCCCTCGTGCGCCCAGCTCGAGAAGCGGCCGTCGGGGTCGCGCTTGATGCCCACGCTGATCGCACCGCGGGCGGGCGGGCGGCACAGCGAGTACGAGCGGCGAAGCTCTTCGCCCTCGACCGTGGCGCGCAGGGCGACGTACTGACCGGGCGCGTAATCGAAAGCGTCGGCGAGTTCGTCGGGGACCGCGAAGGTCACCTCGATCGCGGTCGGGGTGAGAGGCCGCACGTCGGCGACGCGCAGGGTGTGGAAGCGGGCGCGCGCACGGGTCGAGCGCACGGAGCCCGGGGCCGAGACCGCGGGGGTGGCATCCGTCGGCCCGAGGCCGGTGGTTCGCGCGGCGGCGGCCGCAGCGTCGGGGACCGCGGGAGTGGCATCCATCACGGTGGGAGCGAGGGGTCGCGCGTGCGCCGGGCCCGAGGGGGTGGCATCCGTCATCGTCATCAGAGGGCCTTGAAGTGGTCGAAGGGTTCGAGGCAGGCGCGGCACTCCCACAACGACTTGCACGAGGTCGAGCCGAAACGCGAGACCTCGCGGGTGTCGAGCGAGCCGCAGCGGGGGCACGCGACGCTGAGCGTCAGGCGGATGGGCCCGGCGGGGGCGCGCCCGGTGGGTGGGGCGATGCCGTACTCGGTGAGCTTGCGTTTTCCGGCGTCGCTCATCCAGTCGGTGGTCCACGCGGGGGTCAGGGTCGTCTGCACCACGGCGTGGTCGAAACCGGCGGCGGTGAGGGCGAGCACGATGTCGTCGCGGATGGCGTCGACGGCCGGGCATCCCGAGTAGGTCGGGGTGATCGTGACGGTGACGGTGTCGCCGTCGAGGCGTACGTCGCGCAGCACTCCGAGATCGTCGATGGTGAGCACGGGCACCTCCGGATCGACGACGGATGCCGCGACCTCTCTCGCACGTTCGACGCTCACCACGACGCCCCCGGGTGGCGGCGTGCCAGCACCTGCATCTCGGCGAGGAGCGGCCCGAAGGCGGGGTGATGGATGCCATGGCGGCCCCCCGCGGAGGAGGCGGGGATCGCGGGGACCGGCACGCCTTCCTCGGCGAGCACCGCGGTGAGCACGTCGTCGACACGGGCGCGCAGGCTCGACGGCCGCACGGCGATGCCCTCGAGGCGGTCGTGCAGCGGCTCGTCGCGGAACACCTCGTCGAGGAACGCCCACGTGTCGTCGAGGGCCACGCGCATACGCCGGCGTGACTCGTCGGTGCCGCCGGCGAGGCGCAGCGTCCACTGCACGGCGTGATCGCGGTGGTAGTCGACCTCCTTCTCGGCCTTCGCGGCGACCGCAGAGAGCACCGGATCGGGGGATGCCGCCAGGTCGCGGTACAGCTCGAGCAGGTAGGTGGATGCCAGGAGCTGGCGCGCGATCGTGTGCGCGAAGTCGCCGTTCGGGAGCTCGAAGAGCCAGGCGCAGCGGAACTCGCGCTCGTCGCGCCAGTAGGCGAGGTCGTCTTCGCTGCGGCCGTCGTAGCTGCCGGCGTAGCGCAGCAGCGAGCGGGCGTGACCGAGCAGGTCGAGCGCGATGTTGCCGAGGGCGACGTCTTCTTCGAGCTCCGGGGCGCGGGCGATCCAGCCGCAGAGGTTCTGCGCGAGGATCAGCGCGTCGTCGCCGAGCCGCAACGCGTAGGCCGCGACGTCGGGGTCGGTGGCGCGGTCCTCTCCCCCGGCGAGCTCGGCGGCGAGATCGCGGGCGTCGAGCGAGACGTCGCCGTGCGGGTCGTGGCCGTGCGGGTCGTCGCCGTGCGGGTCGTCGCCGTGCGGGTCGTGGGCGTGCGGGTCGTCGTGCGTCTCGCTCGGCAGTGGTCCCTGAGCCTGTCGAAGGGACGGGACCGTCACGCCGGGGGCTTCGACAAGCTCAGCCACCCCCACGCCATCGGAATCGGTCGAGGTGCTCACAGGTGCGGCACCCCCTCGGAGGCGGTGTAGTACACCGCGTGCCGGTAGTTCTTGCCCGCCGGCGACTCGAAGAAGGCGCCCTTCTGTCCCGGGTCGCTCGTGGTCACGGCATCCGAGGGAACGACCCAGACCGACACGCCCTCACCGCGACGCGTGTAGAGATCGCGGGCGTTGCGCACAGCGAGTTCGGCGTCGGGGGCGTGAAGCGATCCGACGTGCACGTGGCTCAGGCCGCGCCCGGCGCGCACGAACACCTCCCACAGGGGCCAGGTCTCGGCGGGGCTTCCGCCGGGGGTGGCCATCAGGCCGCCGCCTTCACGCTCTTCTTCGCGGCGTACGCCGCGGCGGCCTCGCGCACCCATGCGCCCTCTTCGTGGGCGTCGCGGCGGTGCTGGCGGCGCATCGTGTTCAGCGGCCCGCGGCCGGCGAGCACCTCGTGGAACTCGCTCCAGTCGATCTCGCCCATGTCGTACCGCCCCGTCTCGTCGTTGTAGCGCAGCTCGGGGTCTGGCAGCGTCACGCCGAGCACGGCCGCCTGCGGCACGAGCATCGACACGAAACGCTGACGCAGCTCGTCGTTGCTGAAGCGCTTGATGTTCCACGCCATCGACTGCGCCGAGTTCGGCGAGTCGTCGTCGGGGGGTCCGAACATCATCAGGCTCGGCCAGTACCAGCGGTTCACGGCATCCTGAGCCATGTCGCGCTGGGCGTCGGTGCCCCGCATGAGCGTCAGCAGGATCTCGAAACCCTGGCGCTGGTGAAACGACTCCTCCTTGCAGATGCGCACCATCGCGCGACCGTACGGGCCGTACGAGGCGCGGCACAGCGGCACCTGGTTGCAGATCGCGGCGCCGTCGACGAGCCAGCCGATCGCGCCCATGTCGGCCCAGGTCGGGGTCGGGTAGTTGAAGATCGAGGAGTACCGCGCCTCGCCGTCGACCAGCTGCCGGGTCATCTCGTCGCGCGTGATGCCGAGGGTCTGCGCCGCGGAATAGAGGTAGAGGCCGTGGCCGGCTTCGTCCTGCACCTTGGCGAGCAGGATCGCCTTGCGCTTCAAGCTCGGCGCTCGGGTGATCCACGCCCCCTCGGGCTGCATGCCGATGATCTCGGAGTGCGCGTGCTGCGAGATCTGGCGGATCAGCGTGCGGCGGTAGCCCTCCGGCATCCAATCGCGCGGTTCGATGCGCCCGTCGGCCTCGATGAGGGCGTCGAACATCGCCTCGCCGTCGAGGGCGTCCGTGGGGGGTGCGGTCATCGTCATCGTCGACTCCTTTTACAGACCGATCGTTCAGTAAAACTGTACGCGAGGGCGCGAACCGCCGCAACGACCCCGCCCACACGCCCCACCCCTGGATGACTTGCGCTCTGTGCACGGCGCAACAGCCTCCCGACGAACACACGGCGCAAGTCACCCCACCCACGGACGCGAGTCGCACGCCACAGGCAGGGGCCACAGGCAGGGGCCACGGGCCACGGGGCCACGCGGGCACGCGGCCACGGCCCGCGAGCCGTCGGGTCAGCGCAGGTCGTACACCCGCTTGTACTTGCCCTCGCTGCGGGGCAGCACCCCGGGCTCCTCGACGCGGACGTCGACCGTCGTGCCGATCAGCACCTTGATGCGCTGCTGCAGCACGACACCGGCGGCCTCGCACACCTCTCGCTCCAGGGCCGGATGCCGTTCGATGCGCACGGTCATGGCATCCATTCGCCCCTCGCGACGCAGCTCGAGCACGAAGTGCGGGGTCAGCTTCTCGATGCCGAGCACGATCTCCTCGATCTGCGTCGGGAAGAGGTTCACGCCGCGCAGGATGATCATGTCGTCGTTGCGGCCGGTGATCTTCTCGATGCGCCGCATCGCCGGGAACGCGGTGCCGGGCTGCAGGCGGGTGAGGTCGCGGGTGCGGTAGCGGATGACCGGGAACGCCTCCTTCGTGAGCGAGGTGAACACCAGTTCGCCGAGCGCGCCGTCGGCCACGGGCTGACCGGTGTCGCCGTCGATCGTCTCGGGGAGGAAGTGGTCCTCCCAGATGTGCGGGCCGTCTTTCGTCAACGCGCTCTCGGATGCCACACCCGGGCCCATCACCTCGCTCAGGCCGTAGATGTCGACGGCGACGAGGTCGAGGCGGCGTTCGATCTCGCGGCGCATCTCGTTGGTCCAGGGCTCCGCCCCGAGCACGGCGACCCGCAAGGAGGTCGACCGCGGGTCGACGCCCGCCGCCTCCAGTGCGTCGGCGATGGTGAGGAGGTAGCTCGGCGTGCAGAGGATGGCATCCGGTGCGAAGTCCTGGATGAGCTGCGCCTGGCGCGCGGTCTGCCCACCCGACATCGGGATGACCGTGGCGCCGAGCCGCTCGATACCGGCGTGCGCGCCGAGGCCGCCGGTGAACAGGCCGTAGCCGTAGGCGTTGTGCACGCGGTCGCCCGCGCGGATGCCGGCCGCGCTGAGCGAGCGCGCGACGAGGTCGGCCCAGCGGTCGAGGTCGCCGGCGGTGTATCCGACCACCGTGGGACGCCCGGTCGTGCCAGAGGAGGCATGGATGCGACGCACGTCCGACATCGGTACGGCGAACATGCCGAAGGGGTAGGTCTCGCGCAGGTCGGCCTTGGTCGTGAACGGCAGCAGGCGGATGTCGTCGAGGCTCCGGATGTCATCGGGGTGGACGCCCGCCTCGTCGAACTTGCGGCGGTACAGCGCGACGTTGTCGTACGCGTGGCGCGCGGTCCCCCGCAGGCGCTCGAGCTGCAGGGCGCGGAGCCTCTCGAGTGGGATGCCGGTGGGATCGACGGATGCCAGGAAGTCGGGGCGCGAGAAAACGGTCATGGTCATCGAGACACCTCCGTGGTGGCGAGCGCGCCGTCGCGCTCGGGGTTGTTCGCTGGTCGGGGGCCGGAGGCTTCGACAGGCTCAGCCACCGGAGCAGCCGAGGTCCCTGAGCCCGTCGAAGGGACCGGAGCCCGCCGGGCCGCAACAGGCTCAGCCACCGGAGCAGCCGAGGCCCCTGAGCCCGTCGAAGGGACCGGAGCCCGCCGGGCCTCAACGGGCTCAGCCACCGGCGGCTGCCGGTCGGTCGTGATGCTGCGACCGCGCACCTCGGCGACGAGGTCGCCCGTCTCATCGGTGACGCGGATGTCGTAGAGGCCGGTGCGTCCGCTTCGAGCCCGCCGTGCGGCCGTTGCGGTGAGCGTCTGCCCCGCGGTCGTCGACTTCAGGAACGTGATGTCGGCACCGCCGGCGACGGTGACCCGCTCGTCCTCGTTGCAGGCGATGGCGAACGCGGTGTCGGCGAGAGTGAAGACGAGCCCGCCGTGGGTGATGGCGAAGCCGTTGAGCATGTCGTCGCGCACGGTCATCGACACGCGCGACTCCCCCGGGGCGTCGTGCTCGACGACCATCCCGAGCATCGCCGACGCCCGGTCGCGCTGCATCATCGGCCGCAGGCTCATGCGGGCACTCCCGCGGGCTGCGCGGCGGGCTCCACCTCGAGCGCTCCCGCCGGAGCCCACGTCTTCGCCACGAGCGTCAGCACGTCGTACTGCGCGACGATCTCGGCATCCTGATTGCGGATCACGGCATCCCAGCGCACCTCGCCGTACTCGTCGGTCTCGCGCGGGGTGATCTGCTTCGCCGTGAGCGACACCCGGATGCGGTCGCCCGGCGACACGGGCGTCACGAAGCGCAGGTTCTCCAGGCCCGAGTTCGCGAGCACCGGCCCCGGCTCCGGGTCGACGAAGAGGCCCGCCGCCCACGACACGAGCAGGTACCCGTGCGCCACGCGCCCCGGGAAGAAGGGGTTCGCCGCGGCGGACTCCTCGTCCATGTGCGCGTAGAACGTGTCTCCGGTGAAGCGCGCGAACACCTCGATGTCGTCGAGGGTGACCTCGCGCTCGGCCGACTCCACGGCATCCCCGATCCGGAGATCGGACAGCGGTTTGCGGAACGGATGGATGCCGGTGGCGTCGACGTCGGCTCCCGGATGCCACACCCCGGTGAGCGCGGTCAACATACGCGGGGAGCCCTGGATCGCCGTGCGCTGCATGTAGTGGAGCACCGAACGGATGCCGCCGAGCTCCTCACCGCCGCCCGCGCGGCCCGGGCCGCCGTGCACGAGGTGCGGGACGGGCGCACCGTGGCCGGTCGAGGTGCGGGCATCGTCGCGGTCGAGGAAGAGCACGCGGCCGTTCATCGCGCCCATGCGCGTGAGCAGCTCGGTCGCGACGCCGGGGTCGTGGGTGGCGACGCTGGTGACGAGCGAACCCCCACCCCGGGCGACGATGGCCGCCGCCTCGGCGACGTCGGCGTATTCGACGATGCTCGCGACCGGCCCGAACGCCTCGATGTCGTTGACGGCCGGGGTCGTGGCATCCGCGAAGGACAGGAGCATCGGCTGCAGGAACGCCCCCTCGGCGGGCACCCCCGCGGGGGCCTCGGTGGATCCGACGACGAAACGGCCGCCGGCGTCGGCGAGCGCGCGGACCTGACGCAGCACCTCGTCGCGCTGCTCGACCGACACGACGGGCCCCATCGTCACGCCCTCGGCGCGCGGGTCGCCGATGACCACCCGCTCGGCGATCTTCGCGCGCAACGCCTCGGCCACGGCATCCGTCATTCCCGAGGGCACGATCGCGCGGCGGATCGCCGTGCACTTCTGGCCCGCCTTTGTGGTCAGCTCGACGAGGAGCTGCTTCACGTACGCGTCGAACTCGGGGGTTCCCGGCACGGCGTCAGGGCCGAGGATCGAGGCGTTGATCGAGTCGGTCTCGCTCGTGAAACGCACACCGGGCTTCGCCTGGGCGCGCAGGCGCTCGGCGGTCGAGGCGCTGCCGGTGAAGCCGACCGTGTCGCCGAGGTTGAGCAGGTCGAAGAGCCCCGGAACGCTGCCACTGACCAGCTGCAGTGAGCCCTCGGGCAGGAGTCCGGTCTCGACGACGATCCGCACCCACGCCTCGGCGATGTACGCCGTCGGGGTCGCGGGCTTGACGATCGTGGGGAGCCCGGCCAGGAACGCGGGCGCGAACTTCTCCAGCGCGCCCCACATCGGGAAGTTGAAGGCGTTGATCTGCACGGCGACCCCGGGCAGGCGCGTGTAGACGTGCCGGCCGAGGAACGAGCCGTCCTTCGACAGGGGCTCGACCGGGCCGTCGAGCACGACCGTCCCCGCGGGGAGCTCCCGTCGCGCCTTCGACGAGAAGGTGAAGAGCACGCCGATGCCGCCGTCGACGTCGCTGAGCGAGTCTCGGCGGGTCGACCCGGAGCGCTCCGACAGGGCGTAGAGCTCCTCGCGGCGCTCGTTCAGCGCGATCGCGAGGTTCTTCAGCACCATCGCGCGCTGGGGGAAGGTGAGCGCGCCGAGACTGCGCTGTCCGGTCTCGCGGGCGTAGGCGATGGCTCCCGCCAGATCGAGCCCCTTCGTGCTCACCCGCACGATCTCGTCACCCGTGGAGGCGTCGCGCACGACCGCGGCATCGGGATCGGCATCGGGCGTCCACCAGGACCCGTTCACGTAGCTGGGGAGAAACGTCATCGTGCGCTCCATTCGTAGAATCCGCGGCCGGTCTTGCGGCCCAGGTGGCCCTGGGCGACGAGCTCTCGCAGCAGTGCGGGCGGGGTGAAGCGCGCGCCGAACGCGCGCTCGAGTTCTTCGGCGATGCCCAGACGCACGTCGAGCCCGACGATGTCGGTCGTGCGCAGGGGTCCCATGGGATGCCGGTAGCCCAACTCCATCGCCGTGTCGATGTCGTGCGCGGAGGCGACGCCCTCCTCGAGCATGCGGATCGCCTCGAGGCCGAGGGCGACGCCGAGCCGGCTCGACGCGAAGCCCGGCGCATCGCGCACGACGACGGCGGTCTTGCCGATGGCCTCGACCCAGGTCGTCGCCGCGCTGACCACCTCCGGTGCGGTGGCGGCTCCCGTGACGACCTCGACCAGCGCCGACGCGGGCACGGGATTGAAGAAGTGCAGGCCGAGGAAGCGCTCAGGCCGGGCGAGCGACGCGGCGAGCGCGTCGATCGAGATGGAGGAGGTGTTGGATGCCACGACCGCGCCGTCGCGCACGGCTGCCTCGATGCGCGCGTGGGCGTCGAGCTTCAGGGCGCGGTCCTCGGGGACGGCCTCGACGACGAGACCCGCGTCGGCGAACGCGGCCGGGTCGGTGCCGAGGGTGAGGGTGTCGGCATCCGGGGTCTTCGCGCCCCTCTGCGCCGAGCGGGTCAGGGCCGTCTCGACGCGCTCGCGCGCGGCATCGGCTGCCGCGGCGTCGCGCTCGACGACGTGGACGCGGGCGCCGGCGAGCAGGAACGCGTGCGCGATCCCGGCGCCCATGCGCCCGCCGCCGAGCACGCCGACGGTTTCGGGGAGGGATGCCGTGATGCCGGCCGACGCGGTGTCGGGCGTGAGCGCGGTGTCGGTTCCGGGCGCGGCCCCCGCGCGGGCGGGAGACGTGGTGTCGAGCTGGGTCACTTCTTCTTCCTCTCCAGGAACGCGGTCATGCGCGCACGCTTGTCGGCGCTGTCGAAGAGTTCGGCCTGCAGCTCGCCGTCGATCGCGGGGTGATGCGACCGAGGGGCGAGGAGAGCACGCTTGGTGAGGATCGTCGCGCGCACGGAGTTGGCGGCGATGCGGTCGGCGATCGCGTGGGCGGCAGCAAGCAGGTCGTCGGGCTCGTGCACGCTCGAGAGCAACCCCCAGGCGAGCGCCTCGTCGGCGTCGATCACCCGGGTGGTCAGCAGCAGCTCGCTCGCGCGGGCGTGGCCGACGATCTCGGGCAGGCGCCACGCGGCACCCGCGGCTGCGATGATGCCGAGGCCGGGCTCGGGGTTGCCGAAGCGCACGCGCGGGCTGCCAATGCGGATGTCGGCGGCGTACGCGAGCTCGGCTCCCCCGCCCAGCGCGTAGCCGTCGACCGCGGCGATCACAGGCATGGGCAGGTGACGGATGCGGTCGAAGACGGTCGCGTTGATGCCGCGGCGGGCGTCGTCGCCGGTGCGCTCGCGCAGCTGGGCGATGTCGGCACCCGCGGCGAAGATCCCGCCCGCCCCGGTGACGACGAGGGTGCGCGGATGCTCCTCGAGGTCGGCGCACAGCGCGTGCAGCTCGTCGACCATGGCCTGGTCGATCGCGTTGCGGCGCTCGGGGCGGTCGAGGGTCGCGATCACGCGGTCGTCACGGGCGTCGATGCGGAGGCGGGGCGCGTCGGACTGCGCGGCGGGCGCGGACTCGCGCACAACCTCAGCGATTCGCGTATCCTCAGCCGCCCGCGCGGCTTTCGGAACGGAGATTGTGCCCATCGCTGACTTTGCGTCGGGCCCCGCGGTCTCACCCATCGACCCGCTCCACGATCATCGCCGCCCCCTGCCCCACCCCGACGCACATCGTCGCGAGGCCGTATCGCGCACCCTCGCGTTCGAGCCGGCCGAGCAGTGTCACCAGCAGCCGCGATCCGCTCGACCCGAGCGGGTGGCCCAGCGCGATCGCCCCGCCGTCGGCGTTGACGGTCTCGGAGTCGAGGCCGAGCCGGCGTATGCACGCGAGCGATTGAGAGGCGAACGCCTCGTTGAGTTCGACGGCGCCGAGATCGGATGCCGAAAGCCCGGCCTTCGCGAGCGCTCTCTCGGTCGCGGGCACGGGTCCGAGTCCCATGATCTCGGGCGCGACACCCGCCGACGCGTGCGCGACGATCCGGGCCCGCGGTCGCAGGCCGTATCGCTCGACCGCCTCGGCGCTGGCCACGACGATCGCCGACGCTCCGTCGTTGAGCGAACTCGCGTTGCCCGCGGTCACCACCTCGCCGCCCTTCACGACGGGTCGAAGGCCCGCGAGCACCTCGAGGGAGGTGTCCCGGCGGGGCCCCTCATCGGTGTCGACGGTTCCTCGGGCGGTCTCGACGGCGACGATCTCGTCGGCGAAGCGCCCGGCATCCTGTGCCCCGACCGCCCGCTCGTGGCTGCGCAGGGCGAACGCGTCGGCGTCGGCTCGCGAGATGCCGTCGACGCGGGCCACCTCTTCAGCGGTCTCGGGCATCGTGAAGGTCGCCTTGTCGCGCGCAGCGAGCCGCGGGTTGGTGAAGCGCCAGCCGATCGAGGTGTCGAACGTTGCTCCCGGCTTCGCCCACGCCTTCTCGGGCTTCGCCTGCACCCAGGGCGCGCGGGTCATCGACTCAACACCGCCGGCGACGACGACGTCGGCGTCTCCGGCCCGCACGGCCTGCGCGGCCAGCGCGATCGCGCTCATGCCCGAGGCGCAGAGGCGGTTGACGGTCAGCCCGGGAACGGCATCCGGGAGCCCCGCGAGCAGAACCGCCATGCGCGCGACGTTGCGGTTGTCTTCGCCGGCCTGGTTGGCGGCCCCGAGGATGACCTCGTCGATCGCCTCGACGGGAACGCCCACGCGCCTCACGGCTTCGCCGACCACCAGGGCCGCCAGATCGTCGGGACGAACGGATGCCAGCGCCCCGCCGTACCGCCCGACCGGGGTGCGCGCACCGCCGATGAGAAACGCCTGCGACATCGCCATCCTCTCCCCCGCCGACTCTGGCGGGGTCGCCTCCACCTCACCCGCGAGGTTTTCCGACCGATCGTTCAGTAATCATGCCAGAGGATGCCGCGGGAGGCAACGAGGCCGCGCGGCGGCCCGGCCCCCGGCCGGCGCCCGGCGTGCGCTCCCGCCGAAACCACACGCTCCCGCCGAGCGCACACGCTCCGAGGGCGCCCGAAGGCGTGCCGCGGCCCCTCGTAGCGGCGCGGACGTCAGCCCCGGGGACGTCCGCCCCGGGGATGCCACGCGTCGACCACGACGCGGTACAGCTCCGCGGCCCGTTCGACGGCAGCCGCCTCGACCCGTTCGTTGCGAGCGTGCACGGTCGACGGATCGCCCGGTCCCCACACGACGATCGGGGTGGACGGCGCGAGAAGGCCGACGAGCACGGAGGCGTCGGTGAAGTACGACACCGGACCGGGCGCAGGCGGCGCCGGGAGCGACGCGATCCAGTCGTGGGTCGCGTCCGACCAGACCGGATCGAGCCTCAGCTCGGTGCGCACGTCGTCGGCCCGCGCGCGCCACCAGTCCGCGATCGCGGAGACGTCGGCATCCACCACGCGATGGTCAATGCGGGCGAGCGCCGCGGCCGGGACGATGTTCGGAGCGATCCCGCCCACGAACGTGCCGACGTTGACCGATTCACGGCCCAGGGCGGCGTGCTCGCGCAGGGGGAGCGTGTTCAGGCCGCCGATCGCGTCGGCCAGCCGCAGGACCGCGTTGACGCCGCGCTCGGGTGTGCTGCCGTGCGCGGCCACACCCTCCATCTCGACGCTCACCCAGAAGGCTCCGCGGTGCCCGAGCGCGACGGCATTGTCGGTCGACTCCGGCACGATCACGGCAGCCACCCGGCGCAGCACCTCGTCGCCGAGGAGCGCGCCGAGGGCGGGAGCCCCGAGGCATCCCGCCTCTTCTCCGGTCGTGACCGCAAGAGCGATGTCGCGGCCGCCGCGCAGGCCGTCGCGCACGGCGAGGATCGCCGCGGCGAGTCCGGACTTCATGTCCGACGCCCCGCGGCCGTGGAGAACGCCGTCACGCAGAACGGCCCCGAAGGGGGGATGCTCCCACGCCTCCGCGTCGTCGACGGGCACCGTGTCGATGTGGCATGAGAACAACAGCACCGGACCGGCGGTACGGTCGGGCACGACGGCCAGCGCGCCGCCATCGGAATCGAGGCGGACGTCGGCGAGGTCGCCGACGAGGCTGCCGACCAGCTCCGCGAGCTCGGCGAGAGCCACGCGTTCTCCCGGGGTGCCGGTCGTGGCGTCGCGGCGCAGCAGGTGCCGAGTGAGCTCGATGACGGATGCCGTGGACGCGATCGGCGCGGTCACGCCTGTCCCCTCGTGCTCTCGCGCTCGACGAGACTCGGGCGCAGCGCGAGACGGATGGTCGGAGCGTCGCGGGCTGCCCCGACGGCGCGTTGCGCCAGAAGACGCAGCGCCTCTTCGGCCATCTGCGCCGTCGGCTGCGCGAGGGTGGTGAGCCGCGGCGAGACGTAGCGACTGAAGACGATGTCGTCTATACCCGTCACCTGCACCTCGTCGGGCACCGCCACACCGCGCTCATGGCACGCGCGCAGCACGCCGATGGCGAGCAGATCGTCGGCGCACACGATTGCGTCGGGTCGTCGGTCGGTCTCCCGGTCGAGGAGGGCGCCCGCCGCCCGTTCGCCGCTGTCGACGGAGAAGTCGTCGAGGACGATGCCGTCCGGAACGACAGAGAGCCCCAGCCGGCGGACGCCGTCCTCGAAGCCGCGCAGACGGTCGACCGTCGATGAGTTGGTCATGCGCGACGTGACGAAGGCCACGCGGCGCGCTCCCCGCGCGTGCAGGTGTTCGAGCACGATCCCCAGCGCCCGGTCGTCGTCGAGCCCCACCCAGTCCGTCTCGGCGACGTCGACGCGCCGGTCCAGCTGCACCAGCGGCACGAGCGCGGCGGTGCGGCTGACGGCGTCGATGCTGGCGGTCGCGTCGCACGGGCTGACGACGATGCCGTCGACGTGCCGCTCGACCAGGAGGCGGAGGTGCTGCGCCTCGAGCTCGGGATCCTGCCGCGAGTCGCAGAGCACGAGCTGCTTGCCCGTGTCGTGGAGCGCGCCCTCGATGCTGTCGACGAGCGCGGTGAAGAAGGGGTTCAGGATGCTCGGGACGACCACGCCCACGGCATCCGTGCGCTGTTGCCGCAGCGCACGCGCGATGCCGTTGCCGCGATAGCCGAGGCGATCGGCGGTCGTTCGCACCTGGCGGGCGATGTCGGCGCGGACCGGCCGGGAGCCGGACAGGACGCGCGAAACGGTGGCGGTCGAGACGCCGGCCGCTTGGGCCACGTCGGCGAGGGTCACGCTGCTCACACGTGCATCACATCACATTCGCGACGGTTCTTGTCGAAAGTTGGGCAATCCTTTTCCCGCGTTGCCGTCAATTTACAGCGCCTTAATACAGCGCGCACGTCGGCGAAACGACCAGACCTCACTCTGGTGAGCATCACCGGCGGGTAATCGTTATCCCAGGATCCGCCCCCGACCGACGCAATGAAGGGAGCACCGTGGTCACGGTCCGCACTGTCACCGGCGAGGTGTCGAGCGACGCCCTCGGGTTCGTCCTCCCCCACGAACACCTCCTCAACAGCATCGAGGCAGGCGGCCTCACCCCCGACCCCGACTTCCCCGAGCTCTTCGATCAGCCGGTCGGCCCTGAACTGGCGTGGATCCTGCGCGACCGCCCCTACGCCAACCGCGACAACTGCGTGCTCGACGAGCCCGACGACGCCGCGGCCGAGCTGGCCCACTTCCGCGCGCTCGGCGGGACGACCGTGATCGAGGTCACCTCCGAGGGGCAGGGTCGTGACCGTCCCGGGCTCGCGTCGCTGTCGCACCGCACGGGCGTGCAGATCATCGCCGGCGGTGGGTGGTACCTCGAGCGCTTCCACCCCGACGCGACGCGCGGCGACGACGTCGACGCCCTCACCAGGATACTTCTGGCCGACTATGCACGGACGGACGACAGCGCGGGTCCCCGTTCCGGTGTCATCGGCGAGATCGGTGTGTCACCCGCGTTCACCGCGCGCGAGGAGAAGTCGCTCCGCGCCGCCTGCCGGCTGCAGCTCGCCACCGGTCTGCCGATGTGGATCCACCTCCCCGGCTTCGTCCGCCACGGCGGCCGCGTCCTCGACGTCGTCCTCGAAGAGGAGCGCGTCGACCCCGCCGCGGTCGTCCTCTGCCACATGGACCCCTCGGGCGCCGACCCCGACTATCAGCGCTCGCTCGCGGAACGCGGGGTGTGGCTCGAGTTCGACATGATCGGGATGCCGTACCGCTTCACGCTGGCGGGAGAGGGCCAGTCCCCCGCGCCGCACGAGAGCGCGATCGCCATCCAGCGGCTCTGCCGGGCGGGCTTCGGCGGCCGGATCCTCATCAGCCACGACCTCTTCCTCAAGAGCATGCTGCGCAAGAACGGCGGCAACGGGCTCGCCTACATCCCCGCGGTCTTCCTCGACCGTCTTCTCGACCTCGGCGTCGACGAGACGGTCGTCCGCTCCCTCAACACCACGAACGTGCGCGATCTGTTCGAGCTCGCGGCGCGCGTGTGAATCGAAAGGAAACACCATGTCCCGTGTCCTCATCGCCGGCGAGAGCTGGATGACCACGAGCACGCACACCAAGGGCGTCGACGCGTTCACGGTCCACTCCTACGTCGAAGGCGTCGCGCAGCTGCGTGCCGCGCTCGAGGCCGGTGGCCACGAGGTGGTGCACCTGCCCGGTCACCTCGTCCCCACCGACTTCCCCGAGACGCCGGACGAGCTTGCGGCGTTCGACGTCGTCATCCTCTCCGACATCGGATCCAACTCGATCCAGCTCGCCCCCGACGTCTTCGAGCGATCGATCCCCGGGCGCGATCGGCTCCACGAGCTGGCGGCGTGGGTCGAGGCGGGCGGCGCGCTCGTCATGATCGGCGGATACCTGTCGTTCACCGGGTTCCAGGCGCTCGCGGCGTTCCGCGAGACCGAGATCGCCGCGGTGCTCCCGGTCGAGATGCTCCCCGGAGACGACCACGTCGAGCGTCCCGCGGGCGTGGTGGCCACGATCCACGATGCCGCGCACCCCGCGCTGGGCGGCATCCAGGGCGAGTGGCCGGCACTTCTCGGCTACAACCGGGTGCTGCCGAAAGACGGCGCGAGCGTGCTCGCGACCCTCGGCGACGACCCGCTCGTCGCCGTCTGGGACTACGGCGCCGGACGCTCGGCCGTCTTCACCAGCGACTGCTCGCCCCACTGGGCACCGCCGGCCTTCAGCGACGACTGGGACGGCTACGGCCTGCTGTTCAACGGCATCGTCGACTGGGTGACCGCTCGCTGATGACCCGATCGACGCGCCTTCTCGAGCGGCAGGCGGATGCCGTCGCGGCCTCCGCCGCGCACCCGCTGCTGGTGGCGATGACCGACGGCACCGTGCCGGCGTCGGTCTTCTCGCGCTACCTCGCGCTCGAAGGGCGTTTCGTCGAGACCGCGGCCGTCCTCGTGGAGCGCCTCCTCGAGGACGGTCCCGACCCCGCGGACGAGGCGCGACTCGAGGTTCTGCTGACCCACCTGCGCGGAGACCAGCGCGCCTACTTCGACCGTGCCGCCGGCCTCACCGCCGTCATCGACGAGGGTCCCGATGCCCTGACCGCGCACGTGCTCGAGGTGGTGTCCCACTTCGGGACGGCCGCGATCCCCGTCTGTTTCGCGGCGGCCGAGACCCTCTACGCGTCGTGGTGCGCGCGTGCCGCCGCCCAGTCCGCGTCGCGTCCCGCGGCCGTGCAGGAGTGGATCGACCTGCACACCACGACGGCGTTCACCGACGGCGTCGCGGCGTGGCTCGCGATGGTCGACCGCCTCCCCACCCGCACGGACGTCGACGACCGTCAGCTCGACCAGTGGTTCTCGCGAATGCTCGCCGCCGAGGACGTCTTCCACCATTCCGCCTATCGAGGAGAACCCCGATGACCGCCACCGTGACCGCTCCCCTCGACCTCGAGACCGTCGTCACCCGACTGACGGAGCGGGGCATCGCCCACCGTCGCGTCCGCGTGGGGCCGGACGCGCACATCGTCGTGTCCGCCTACGGGGCGCGGGTGTACGGTCCGTTCTTCGGCTCGGAGGCGTCGGAGTCCTGGATGCCCGACGCCTTCGCCGACGCGAGCGGCTTCGCCGCCCTGCACGAGAGCGGTGCCTGGAACGTCGGCGGGGACCGCGTGTGGATCGGCCCCGAGATCGAGTACATGATCCCCGACCGGGACCGCTACTGGGAGACCTACGACCTTCCCGCCGTCCTGGACCCGGCCGAGCACGTCCTCTCCGGAGACGCCGACGAGCCGACCATGCACCGGCACCTGCGCCTGCGTGGGCACCAGCGCTCCCGGGCGAACGGCACCGAGGTCTTCGGGTCGCTCGATCTCGGCATCCGGATCCGCGCCACTGCGGACCCGCTGCGCCACCTCCCGGTGCCCGTGGCGGGGGCCGACGAGGTCGAGTACGGCGGCTACCGCACCGAGCTCACGCTGTCGCAGGCGACGAACGTGCCGCTCGATGCGGAGGCGTGGACGCTCTTGCAGGTGCGCGCCGGAGGTACGGCCCTCATCGCGGGAGCGGCCGCACAGACGGTCACCGACTACTACGAGCCCGTCGGAGCCCTGCTAGGGCCGCGCCCCGGCGGCAGCGCCGTGACGATCACGGGAGCCGACCGGTTCAAGATCGGGTTCGCCGCGGCGCACGTGTCGGGGCGGATGGCGTACCTGCGCGAGCTCGACGACGACCGCGCGGTGCTCGTCGTCCGCTGCAGCGCGGTGTGGCCCGGGTTCGCGTACAGCGAGGAACCCGACTTCCTCCCGGGCCACCGGGGAGACGCCCTGCACATCTACAACGACGACGGCGGTCTCGGCGGCTTCGCCGAGCTCGAGGCGCGCGGCACCCCGGTCGCGGCGGTCCGCTGCGCCGACGGCACCGACCGCCCGGTGACCGACCGCGTCCTGACGTGGTGGTTCCGCGGGCCTTCCGCGACCATCCACGACATCGCGCGCCACCTCGGGCACGTCGAGCCCACCGGGGGTGCGTGCGCATGAGCACCGCCCTCGACGACCTCACCGCCCTCGTCGCCTTCGGTCCCCGCTTCCACGGCGGTGCGGGGATCCACGCCGCCGCGGACTGGCTGGCGGATGGCCGTCGCCGCCACCGGTCTGTCCGTGCGCCGCCAGCGCGTGCACCTCGCCGGGTGGCTCCCCGGCACCGTATCGAGCGTGCGCGTCGTCGAGCCGTGGGACCGCACCCTTCCCGCGTGGCCCATGCTCGGCAGCGGCGGCTCCCCCGGTCCGGTGCGCGGCCGCGTGAAAGAACTCGGGCCGCAGGGACTGTGGGGCGACTCGCAGATCTGGCAGCGCTTCGTCGTGCTCGCCGACGACGGCACCCCGCTCGCCTACCTGCACGGGCGCGACGGCGGACCGGCGGCCCCGCAGCCCCTGCCGGCGGGATCGGATGCCACCCTCCCCCACCTCGCGATCGGACACTTCGATGCGCAGCAGCTCACCGAGTGGATCGTCGACGGCAAGGCACCGGTCGTCGAGGTCGCCTGCGACGCGGGGGCGAGCGACGACGCCGTCGGCGACAACCTCGTCGTCGATGTGCCCGGACGATCCGACGACCGCGTCCTCGTCGGCGCGCACTACGACACCTTCTTCAACACCGTCGGCGCGTACGACAACGGCAGCGGCACCATCGCCCTGCTCCACCTCGTCCGCCGGTGGGCGATGCATCCGCCGGCGCGGTCGGTCCGCGCGGTGTTCTTCACCGCTGAGGAATGGCATCTGGGCGGATCCCGGCACTATGTCGAGGTCGCCGGTGCGCCCGGCGCCGGGGCGGCCGAGTCCCTCGAGGGGCTCGACTTCATGCTGAACATCGACGGGCTGGGGCGGGGATCGTTCCTCGAGGCGTTCGCTTCGCCCGAGACGTTCGACACCGCCCTGCACGTCGAGATCGAGGAGTACGCCCGGCGAACGTCACGGGAGCTGCGTCTGGTCTCGCGGTTCCCGCCGACCACGGGAACCGACGACGCCTCCTTCTACCGCGCCGGAGTGCCGAGCGCCTTCATGACCTTCAACGACCTGCATCGCCTCCACCAGCCCGACGATCTGCCCAACGAGGGCATCGCCGCGAACATCGAGTGGACCATCGGACTCGCGGCCCACCTCGTCGACGCGCTGCCCCGAGCGGACCGGTTCACTGCACCCGGCATCCTCTGATCCGATCGCCGCAACGGGCGGCCGTCACGCCCCCGCCCGACGGAAGGCGCGCCAGCCTCCGAACGCCGTGATGTCGTCGGCCGCGGCGAGCGCCCCAGGGGCGCATCCGAAGCCGACGACCTCGCTGCCGTCGTCGAGACGGACCCGGCCGAGCGTCATGGGTGCCGGCAACGCCGCCAGGAAGCGCCCGAGCGCGGCCGGCGACAGGCGCCACAGCTCTCCGGCGATCGACGCGCCGTCGGCCTCGACCTCGACGAGACCCGGTTTGGGCGGCTCGGTGTTCAGGGCGAAGAGGCGATAGTCGGGGCTCGTCACGACATCGCCGACGAACCGCGCGCCGAGCTCGACGAGCTGCGGGTTCAACGGCTCGCCGCGCAGGTGAGCCCCGAACACCGCCAACGGGACCGAGGCGTCCTCGCCGACGAGCAGCGGAGCAGACGTGGGCAGGCCCGCGAGAAACGACGCCGCGACGTCGAGAGCGAGCTGATCGTCGAAGGCGTCGGCGATGAACGTCACCCCGAACTCGCCGTCGGCGCGCGAGGATGCGGGGACCGCCGCGGCCGCCATGTCGAGGAGGTTCACGAAGTTCGTGAAGGTCCCCATGCGCGCGTTCACTGCCAGCGGCTCGGCGTTCACCTCGGCGATCGTCGGATGCAGCGGCGCACTCGGCACGGCCAGCACCGCGCAGCCGTCGAGGATCTCGCGGGCCAGCGCGGCGATGCCGTCGAGCTCGGCGCGATCGCGGATGTAGTCGACGGCGCGGACGTCTCGCGCTCCGCGGACGATCCCGGCCACGGTCGGGTCGAGCGACTCCGCGTCCGCCCCGTCGGCCGCGTCGACCCAGGCACCGGCGGCGGCGTACCGCCCCGCGACGATAGCCCCCTCGTAGAGCAGCTTCGCCGCCCCGAGCAGCGGGGCGATCTCCACCTCGCGCAGGGTGGCCACCTTCGCCAGACGCGCGCACGCGGCCTCCCACGACGCCCGGGAGACCTGGTCGAGCGCGGTCAGGTCGGCCGCCGAGGGCACCGCGACGACGGGGCGATCGGCGACGCCGATGCGCACGTCGGCGGGCCACGAGCGCGATCGCGGGTCGGAGCCGTCGGGTCGGGCGATGACCGCCGTCGCCCGGACGGCGGTGTCGAGCGCGCGGGCGAAGACCGTGATGGTGTCGTAGGGGTGACAGGCCGGGAGCATTCCCGTCGTCGAGACCAGCCCGAGGGTGGGTTTGATGCCCACGATCGCGTTGAGCGCCGCGGGCACGCGCCCCGATCCCGCCGTGTCGGTGCCGAGCGCGATGTCGACCATTCCGAGCGCGACCGCCACGGCGGAACCCGAGCTCGATCCGCCGCTGATCCGATCGGGGTGGAGCGCGTTGCGGACGGCCCCGTACGGGCTGCGTGTCCCGACCAGGCCCGTGGCGAACTGATCGAGATTGGTCTTGCCGATCACGACGGCGCCCGCCGCGCGCAGGAGCGCGACGGCCGTCGCATCCGTCGCCGGCACTGCGGCGGCCGCGGGGTAACCCGCCGTCGTGGGGAGTCCGGCGACGTCGATGTTGTCTTTCACCGCCACGACCATGCCCCGCAGCGGGAGGTCCGTCCCCGTCGCCGCCCGCTCGTCGACCTCGGCGGCCTCACGGACGGCGTCGGCTTCGGCCCGCAGCGTGATCCACACCTCGGGCCGTTCGGCCTCGCGGATCGCCGCATAGGCGGCGGCGACGCGTCGTGCACTCGTCGTCATTGCGTCCTCATTCCTTCATCGCTCGGATGACTTCGATGCCGCGCTGCTCGAGGGCGGACAGGGTGTCGTTCTCGCCGACCGCGTCGGTCACGACGGTGGTGACCCGCTCCAGCGGCCCGACCGGGGCGAACGAGGTCGCCCCAAGGTGCTTGCTCTCTGCGAGCAGCACGACGCGGTCCGCGGCGGCCACCATCGCGGCCTTGAGGCGGGCGTCGGTCTCGTCGAAGTCCGACATGACGTTGGTCTCGGTGTTGATGCCCGCCACCCCGACGAAGGCGAGGTCCCACCGGCGCTCGCGGAAGAACTGCTCCGCGGCCGAGCCGCGGATACTCAGCTCGCCCGGTTTGAGGTCGCCGCCGGGCGTGACCACGCGGATGTCGGCGTCGTTGGCCAGCACCTCCATGACCTGCAGGCTCGTCGGCGCGGCCAGCACCTGCACGTGCCGTCGCCGCATCTCGGCGGCGAGGTAGTAGGTCTTGGTGCCGAAATCGATCGAGATGTTCTCTCCGCGCGAGATGAGACCCGCCGCCGCGGCGGCGATCGCCTTCTTGCCCTCGATGTTGGCCTTCAGACGCACCGCGAACGGCGGCTCGAAGCTGCGTCCCGAGTTCAGCACCGCCCCGCCGAACACCCGGCGCACGATGCCGAGGCCGTCGAGCTGGTCGATGTCGCGACGGATCGTGAGTTCGGTCACGCCCAGGTGCTGCGCGAGAGCGGCGGTCTCAACCTTCCCGCCCTGCTCGAGCAGCTCGACGATCTTCTGCTGACGCTGCTTCTTGTCACCCACGGTGTCCCCCTCGCGGCGATCGGATGTTCCCGCCCCCACACGTGAACCTAGCGGTAGGCGCTCCGCCGGCCGGGTCAGCCCAGCTGCGGGTGCACATCGACGACTCCGAGGATCCGCTCGAGCTGCTCGCCGACGGCCAGCAGGTCGACGTCCTGGCCGTAGCGTCCGACCACCTGCAGACCGACCGGCAGCCCCTCGAAGAAGCCCGCGGGCATCGCGAGGACCGGATGCTGGGTCATGACGAGGTAGCACGCGAGCCGTTGCCACTGGAAGTAGCGGTCGAACTCGGCATCCTCGATCCGGGGCACCCATTTGAGGTCTGCCGGCGGAGCCACGACGGGCGCGCCGGGACAGATGAAGGCGTCGAACTCGCCGAGCAGGGCGACGAACTCGGTGAACAGCCGATAGCGCAGCGCCTCGGCCTCGATGAGCTCGGTGGTGGAGAACACCGCCGCCTCGGCGACGTTGCGAGAGAAGTCGTCGCGGTACTTCTCGGGGTGTTCGAGCGGGTCGCGTCCGAGGAGGGAGAACCACCCGACGAGCTCGATGACCTCCCACGCGCGGCCCGCCCCGGTGAAATCGACATCGACGTCGACGACCTCGACCCCGGCGGCCTCGAGCGTCGCGCGCGTACGCGCGAACACCTCGCGCACCTCACGCGAGATCGGAAGTTCACCCAGGTCTTCGCTCCACGCCACGCGGAGCGGGCCCGTGCGCACCTCGCCGAGCTCGGCGGTGGCGGGCGTCATCGACGACAGCGGGCTGAGCACGTCCGGTCCGCTCATGCCCGACAACAGCAGGGCCGCGTCGCGACACGTGCGCGCCACGGGACCGTTGACAGAGTGCGGCGACCAGGATCCTCCGCCCGCGACCGCCGGGACGACGCCCGGCGTCGTCCGCAGTCCGACCACATTGCAGAAGGATGCCGGGTACCGCAGGCTCCCTCCCGAGTCGGACCCGTCGCAGAAGGGGAGCATGCCCGCGGCGACCGCCGCGACGCCGCCCGTGGAACCACCGGCGTGACGCTCGAGGTCGAAGGGGTTGCGGGTGATCCCGAAGACGTCGTTCCAGGTGACCGTGCCGACCCCGAACTCGGGCGAGTTCGTCTTCCCGATCAGGAGTGCTCCTGCGGCGCGCAGCTTGGCGACGTGCGGGGCGTCTTCGGGCTGCGGGCCGCGACCGACGAACGACCGCGAACCGCGCGACGTCGGCATCCCGGCGACGTCGACGAGGTCTTTGATCGCGATCGGCAGGCCGTGCAGGGGACCCAGGGGTTCCCCCGCGGCACGCCGAGCGTCGGCGTCGGCGGCGAGCGCGAGCGCCTCGTCACGCGGCAGGACGTAGACCATGACGTTGACGGCGTCGTCGGTGGCGTCGATCCGGTCGAGAAAGGCGGTCATGACCTCGACCGCGGTGAGCTCGCCGTCGCGCAGGGCGTCGCGCAGGCGGGTGGCGTTCCAGAAGTACAGCGGCTGATCGGCGTCGGTATGTGTCATGACATCTCTCCGGTGGTGCGGCGGGTCGGGTTCATCGGTGGAGCGGGACGGGGGCGAGCGGCGGCGGGACGCGGGCAGGGAGGATCGCCTCGACGAGCTGCGCGACATCGAGCAGGCGTTCATCGTCGTACGCCGGGGCGACGACTGTCAGGCCCACCGGCATCCCGGTGTCGGCCATGATCCCCATCGGCAGAGTGACGCTGGGTAGTCCGACGCGGCGGAGCACGTGGTTCATCGACGAGAACAGCGTCCCGTCGGCCCACGACGCGGTCGCGGCGGCGAGGTCGACATCGCTCTCCCAGCGGCCGATGTCGCTGTTGGCGGGAAAGACGACGGCGTCGACTCCGCGATCTGCCATCCACGCGTCGAAGAAGCGCTCGCGCGCCTCGACGAATCCGCGCAGAGCGGGGCGCGCGATCTCGGCGGCGTGCCCCGCCGGCAGGGGGTCGGCGCGGAGGACGGCGGCGAAGTCGAAGCTGTCGCGACCGGGATGCGGGTCGCCCGCCATGTCGTCGAGGGCGCCGGGGGGCGTCGGTCGCAGCTGCGCGGGGTCGACGTCGCGCAGGCGACGGCCGTCGCCGAACGCGTCCAGGTGCTCCTGCCAGGCGGTGGTCAGCAGATCGGAGAGTTCGAAGCGCGTCCACTCGTCGGACAGTAGGCCCTCGTCGCGCAGCGACGGACGCGAGGCGGAGCGCTGCTCGTACGCCTCGACGAGGGGGAAGTCGACCGCGACGATCTCGACGCCCGCCTCCGCCAGCCGTGCGGCGGCGTCGTCCCAGAGCGCCCGGATCGAGGGGCGCAGCGGGATCGCGGCGACATCGCCGTCGTCCTCACCGAGGTACAGGCGAGGGACGCCGAGCCGGATGCCGTGCGCGGTGCCGCTCGCGGGCGTCGCGTGCCGCAGCCGCTCGGCGATGCCCGCCGCGGGCGAGACGTCGACGGCATCCTGTCGCTGCCACACATCGCGCTCGTCCGGGCCCGCGATGACGGCCAGCACGTCGCGCAGGTCGGAGACGTCGAGGGTGTGCGGCACCACGACGTCGCGGTAGGGATGCAGGGGCCAATTGCCCGCGCTCGGCACGATGCCCCAGGACGGCGTGTAGGCGACGAGCGCGTTGTTCGAGGCGGGAGAGCGCCCGGACGACACCGTCTCCTCGCCGATGCCGAACGCGCACAGACCGGCGGCGACGGCGACCCCCGAGCCGATCGATGACCCCGAGTGCCAGGCGGCGGCCAGCCAGTGCGGGGAGTACGGACTGCGGGTACGACCGTAGAGGCCGGCCTGCCCGCCCCCGATCGCCATGGGCGGCATCGTGGTCGTGCCGACGAGAAGGGCGCCCGCTGCGCGCAGGCGCTCGACGACGACGGCGTCGGTGGTGGCACGGAGGTCGGCGAAGGCCGGCGAGCCGGCGGTGTTCGGCAGACCCGCGACGGCGAAGCTCGCCTTGACGGTGTAGGGCACCCCGTGCAGGGGACCGCGGTCGACGCCGCGCGCAAGCTCGGCGTCTCGCGCGCTCGCGTTCTCGCGCAGCGCGGGGTCGATGACCGCGAGGGCGCCGAGATCGCGGAGGGCGGACGAGCGGGCCAGCGCGGCGTCGGCGAGGGCGACGCAGGTGGTCCGACCGGCGCGCAGGTCGGCTCGCACCGCGGCGATGCCGGGGAGCGCGGCGGGGACTGGCGTCATCTCTCGTCCTGTCTGGGGAAGGGGCCGGGGACCCGGCCACGAGAGACTCGTCGGCCGGATCCCCGGGGAGGGGTGGATCAGCTGCAGGTGCTCGAGTACAGGTACGGAGCGATCTCGGAGCTGTCGACGTTCTCGGCCGTCACGAGGGCCCAGGGCGACCACTTCACCTTCTCGGTGACGTCGGTGGCCGACTCCTCGTCCTTCAGGATCTTCGAGATCAGCGTCGTGGACTCGTAACCCATCTGGTAAGGGCTTTGACCGATGAGCGCGTCGTACGCGCCGTCGCGCAGCTCCTGGACCTGCGAGGAGGCCGTGTCGAAGCCGATGAGCTTCGCGTCGGAACCGGCGGTGCTGATGCCGTTGGCGGCACCCGTGCCCGCACCGATGTTCGTCGTGAAGACGACGCTGATGTCGGGGTTCGCCGCGAGCGCCGACGAGACCGCCTGCGAGGCCTTGGCCGAGTCGCCGCCGACGTACTGGAACTCGAGCACGTCGAGGTCGCTCTTGTCGGCGATCGCGTCGCGGAAGCCCTCGGCACGCGACGACTGCACCGCGTTGCCGGGCGCGTCGGTGACGATCAGCACCTTGCCTGACGTGATCTTGAAGTCCTCCAGCGCCTGGACGGCGGCGTCGTACGAGGACTGGTAGTTGTCGGTGCGGATGCTCTGGACGAAGTTGTCGTCCGACAGGAACGAGTCCGGCATGACGAGCGGGTGGCCCGCGGCGGTGTAGGGCTCGAGGGTCGAGTTGAAGGCGTTGTTGTCCCAGACGGTGAGCAGCAGACCGTCGGGGTCGGTGGCGAGCACCGACTGCAGCACCTGCATGACCTCCTCGGTCGAGACGCCGGGCGAGCCCTGGATGTTCAGGGTGATGCCCTGCTCCGCGGCGGCGGCCTTCGCGCCGCAGTACATGGCGCCGTAGAACTCTCCGGTGCTCTCGGGCGTCACCATCGCAACGGTGATGTCGCTGGAGCCGCCGGAGCCCGCGGGGCTGCTCGCGGCGGGCGACGAACATCCCGCGACGATCGCGGTCGTGATGAGCAGTGCTCCGGTGCCGAGCGCGTAACGGGCGCGCGTGCGGATGCTGTGAGACATGGACTTTTTCTCCTCGTGAGCCTGATGGGGCGGAAACGAACGGGTGGAGCGTATGAAGGGGTGGGGCAGGGTGGAGCAGGGTGCTTGGGCGCTGGCCGTCACTGTGTGCGTTTGGCGGCGGCGCGGCTGGAGCGGTCCAAGCTGACCGCGACCAGGAGCATGACTCCGATCGCGATGGTCTGGTAGAAGGGCGAGAGGTTCACGATCACGAGTCCCGACTGGAGGATGATCGCGAGGAACGCGCCGACGATCGCGCCGAGGAAGCTGATCCGGCCGCCCGTCAAGGCCGTGCCGCCGATCAGCGCCGCGGCGATGGCGGCGAGCGAGTCGTTGAGGTGGCCCGAGATGTTGGTCGTGGAGTAGCGGGCGAGGTCGATGAACCCCGCGACACCGGCGAGGGCCGACGACAGGACGAAGATCGCGATCGTGTTGCGCAGCGTCTGGATGCCGACGCGCCGCGCCGCGAGGCTGTTCGACCCCATCGCGAGGGTGTGCGTCCCCCACGGCGTGAAGCGGAAGAGGAACCAGATGACGGTGATGATGAGCAGGCTCACGAGCATCGGCAACGGCAGGAAGCCGAACGACACCGCACCGAATGAGGTCTGCAGCTCCTTCGGCATCCCGAAGAGGTTCACGCCTCCGGTGACCACCTGCGCGACACCCGTGGCGACCGAGAGCATGCCGAGGGTCGCGACGAGCGCGTTGACGCGGACGACCCCGACCATGACGCCGTTGACCACACCGATGATGACCCCCACGAGGATCGCGGTCACGACCCCGAGCAGAAGCACGAGCGGCACGGGTGCACTGTCGGCGAGGGCGATCATCAACTGACCCGAGATGACGGATGCCAGGATCACGGCGGCACCCTGCGAGATGTCGATCTGGCCCGCCGACATCAGGATCGCCTGGCCGATGGCCAGCAGCAGGACCTGCGACGCGGTGAGCATCATGCCGCGGATGTTGGCTTCGCTCAGGAACGCACCCCCGGGCGAGAGCGTCTGGAAGATCGCGATGATCACGACCTCGACGAGGATGATCTGGACGGCTCGGTTCGACAGCACGCGCGCGATGCCGTGCTTCGCGGAGCCCGCGGACGCCGTCGTCGAGTCCGCGGCGGTCAGCGCGGCTTTGGTTGCCTCGCTCATGGTCAGTCCTCCCCCACCATGACGGTGACGACATCGGAAACGGAGAGTCCCGCGGGCGGGACGTCGGCCACGATCGTGCCGTGGCGCAGGACCACGACGCGGTCCGCGAGCTTGAGGACGCTCGGGATGTCGTGGGAGACGAGGATCACGCCCAGACCGTGATCGGCGGCGCGTTTGATCGAGTCGAGCACCATGCCGACCTGCTTTGGTCCGAGGGCGGCGGTGGGTTCGTCGAGCAGGATGACGTTCTCGGCCCACTTCATCGCGCGGGCGACGGCCAGAACCTGGCGCTGACCTCCCGAGAGGCTCAGGACCGGCAGCCGCACGTCCCTCAGTGTCGAGATGCCGAGGTGTTCGATGGCCTTCTTCGCGGCCGACCGCATCGCGGGGCGGTCGACGATGCGCAACGGACCGACCGTGCGCACGATCTCGTTGCCCAGGAAGAGGTTCTCGGCCACGCTCAGGTCGGGTGCGAGGGCCAGGTCCTGGTAGACCACGCCCACGCCGAGACGCCGGGCGTCGGCGAGGGAGGTGAGTTCTCCGCCCTTGACCTTGATCGACCCCGCGTCGGCGGGCTGCGAGCCGCAGATGATGTTCATCAACGTCGACTTGCCCGCGCCGTTGTCACCGAGGAGGGCCACGATCTCACCGGCGTGGACGGTGAGGTTGACGTCGCGCAGCGCGGTGACGGCACCGAAGTTCTTGCCGAGATCGGTGATGGTGAGGACTTCGTCGCTCATCGCGCGACTCCCTTCTTCTCGACGTCCGAGAGGACGTCGGCGTAGACGGACAGGAACTCCGTGGTGTCGTCAGCGGTGAACACCAGGGGCGGGCGCACCTTGAGCACCTGCCCGTCGATGCCGACGGCGGAGATGAGCACGTTGCGGTCGCGGAGTCCGTTGACCATTGCGCGCGCGACCTCGCGGGCGGAGCGGTCGTCGGTGGCCGACATCTCCACGCCGACGAAGAGACCGACACCGCGCACGTCGGCGACGAGGGCGCTGTCGCGGCTCGCCACGGCGATCCCGTCGCGCAGCAGGCCTCCGACCTGGAGGGCGCTGCCGAGGAGTCCGCGGTCCTCGATCTCGTCGAGGACCGCCGTGGCGGCCGCGATCGAGGCCGGGTTGCCGCCGAACGTGTTGAAGTAGCGGTGTTCGCGGGCGTAGTCGTCGGACAGCTCTCGCGAGAGGACGAGGCTGCCGATCGGCAGGCCTCCGGCGAGCGGCTTGCCGCACGTCACCATGTCGACCGTGTCGGTGTGCCGCTGAAAGCCCCACATGTGCTCCCCGAGACGTCCCATGCCCGGCTGCACTTCATCGGCGATGACGAGGCCGCCGGCCGCCTGCACCCGCGCGAACGCGTCGGCGAGCATGCCGCACGGGCCCGGGTAGATGCCGTCGGTCGACATGATCGTGTCGATGAGCAGTGCCCGTACGCCCAAGCCCGCGGCGTCGAGGTCGGCGATCGCTGCCGAGACGGCGTCGGCGAAGACGGCGCCGGCGCGGTCGCCGTGGACCAGGGTGTCAGGCGCGTCGACGACGCGGACGTAAGGGGCGAGGGGCATCGAGGGGCCGTTCTCGGGCGAGACCCCGGCCAGGACCGTGGTCGTGCCGTGGTAGGCGACGCGTGTGACGATGACGCCGGTGCGACCGGTGCGCCACGCGGCGATCGCGAGGGCGAGGTCGTTGGCCTCCGACCCGGAGTTGGTGAAGATGACGTGGTCGAGGGCGGCCGGGTACGTGGCGAGGAAGCGCTCGGCGTAGTCGACGACGCCGTCCTGCAGGTAGCGGGTGTGGGTGTTCATACGGGTCAGCTGGCGGTACACCGCCTCGGCGACGCGCGGGTTGGCGTGCCCGACGGCGGGGACGTTGTTGTACGCGTCGAGGTACTCGATCCCGTCGGCGTCGATGAGTCGGGCCCCACTGCCGCGCACCACGTGCACGGGCTTGTCGTAGAACAGGGGGTAGATGTCGCCGAGCGTCGCGCGGCGACGCGCGAGCAGCACCTGGTCCGCCTCCGAGAGACCCGCCGCACGGGCGGGGTCGAACCTGTTGATCATCTGTTCGCCGGCGGGCGTGGTCGTCGTCACTGGTGGCACTTTCGTTGGCGGCTGATGGGGCGGGGAGACGGAGACATCGGCGTCCGCGAGAACCCGCGCGGCGAGGGAGTCGTACCGCCGCTGGTAGGCGGCGCGGTCGGGCCACCGCGTCGCCGTCTCGCGTCCGAGCGCGAGCACGATGACGACGCGGCAGAGCGCAAGCGTCGGCACGAGGGCGAGCTCGGCGGTGCCCAATTCCGCGGCACCGGCGATCCGGTCGAGGTAGCGCTCGACGAGAGGGTGCGTGAGAGACCCGAGGTGCATGGCCAGGTACGCGCAGGTCACGGCGACGTCGAAGACGCGGGGCGCCTCGATCGCGTCGCCGAAGTCGATGATCCCCGTCAGCGAACCGTCCGTGACGAGGAGGTTCGAGAGGTTGAAGTCGGCGTGGAGCACCTGCCGGGGCAAGGCCGCGACGGCGGGCTCGATCGCCGTGTAGGCGTGGAACACCTGCTCGGCGCGGCGGAGCTCGTCGGCATCCAGGTGCGTGGCGAAGAGCGCTCGGTGCCGGCGGATCGCGTCGATCGCCCACTCGTTCGTCGGCGGCACTCCGGCGGAGCCCGCGTCGACCGCTGCGAGCGCGGACAGCAGCAGGGCCTGCGCGTCGGCGATCTCGTCGACCAGGCTCTCCGTCACGGTGGCGTCTTCGAGCGGCCGGCCCGCAAGCAGGGTCGAGACGAACACGGTCCCGGTCGCGTCGAGGTCCGAGCCGGTGCGCGCGTCGGCGATCACTCGGGGCACGGGGAGGGCGGGCGCTCCCGCCGCGACGGCGTTCAACAGCTCGACCTGCATGCGCGCAGCCGTGCTGTCTGCCGGGAACTCTTTGACGACGACGTCGCCGGAGTCCGCGCGCACCAGCAGGGTGCGGTCGGCCTCGCTGGGCGTCGCGCTGATGGAACGGATGCCGCTCACCCCGCGGTCCACGAGATCGACCGAGAGGTCGTCGACGCCGATCATGCCTCGTCCTCGCCGTCCGGGTCGGCGTCGGTGCACAGGTCGAGGATCATGAGCGCCATCGCGCGGATCGCCGTGCGGTACTCCTCGAGGTCGAGGAATTCGTCGGGCTGGTGCGCGATCGACAGCTGTCCGGGGCCGAAGGTGACCGAGGGCACTCCCGCCTTGATCGGCAGTCCCATGTCGGTGTGCGCGGTGACGCCCTGGATGACGGGCTCCACGCCGAGCGCGCGGAGCGCGCGCAGGGGCGAGGTCACGACGGCCTCGGTGTCGGCGGTCTCGCCGCAGTCCGCGTCGACCAACCAGGTCAGCACGGGAGGGTGCGCGGTGAGCCAGTCGTCGTCCCCGACGAAGTCGGCGAGGAGGCGCTCGATCTGCGCGCGGACGAGCCCCCCTCCCCCGCGCTCGTCGAGCTCGGCGGGGAGGTACTGGATGTCGAAGCGGATGGTGAACGAGCTGGCCCATGCGCTGGGGTAGGTTCCGGCGTCGATGACCGCGACATTCATCTGGCACGGCAGCGGCATGTACCGGTGGGTCTTCGTCGGCAGCGTGCTCCACGCCGTGTTCATCTCGTCGATCGCGTCGAGAAGGCGGCGTCCGTAGGCGATCGCGTCGACCGCGCCGCCCTCGCGCCAGCCGGGCTGCTCGATCTCGATGTGGCCGCTGCGACCGGGGATCGTGATCTCGCCCCACAGGATGCCGCGGCACAGCGGGGCGACGGCGAGGCTGGTCGGCTCGGGGATCACGATGCCGATCCCGGGGCGGTACCCGCGGTCGACGAGGGCGAGGGTTCCCATCCCGCCGGTCTCCTCCTCGGTGACGGAGGCGAACGACACGGGGTGGGTCAGGGCGACACCGCAGGTCTGGACGGCTTCGATCGCGGCGAGCGCGGCAGCCATGCCGCCCTTCATGTCGCAGGCCCCGCGGCCGTAGACGCGTCCGTCCGCCAGAGTGCTGCGGAACGGCTCGGCCGCGGTCCATCCCGTCCCGCCGGGGACGACGTCGCAGTGTCCGAGGAACATGAGCGCACCCGCGTCGGGAGCCGCCGCCGGGGAGGTGGGCGCGAGCGTCGCGACGAGGTTGGGACGCCCCGTGAAGTCACGGTCGGCGAAGTACCCGGGGCCGCCCGCGTGGTGGGCGAGGTCGAGCGCCGAGGGTTCCCACTCGTCGATCTCAGCGCCCAGTGCCTCCAGTCGCGCCCGGAGGAGGGCTTGGATGCGCCCTTCGCCCGAGACTTCGGCGGGCTCCCCGAACCACGGTCCGACGCTCGGGACGTCGATCATGTCGCGCAGCAGCTGGACCGAGCCGTCGAACCGGGCGTCGATCGTCGCAAGAACCGTCTCGCGGGTGCTGCGCCCTGCCTCTGACATGAACTGTTCGTCTCCTGGTCGATCGATTACCGAGTGGAATGTTCATGAGACTACGACGAATGTGATTGTTTCGATCACCTTTCACTATCGACTTTTACTCCTCCGAAACGGAGCCGAAACACCCGGCCCTCCCGCCCCAGAACCTGGTGCGTGCTCGCCCCCGCCAAGAAACGAACGCGAAACACCCCCGCGAGCACGTGTTCCGGCACATCGGCACCCGTCACGTGACGGCCGCGGAGTGCGGGCGGGTGATGGCCGATCGGGCACCGCCCGCGGGGTGCCGGTGCGCAGGCCGAAGGGCACGCACGGGCACTGTGCCGGTCCCGCCGCGGCCATCGCTCGACGCCGGACGCGGCGGATCTGGTGCCCCCGACAGGATTCGAACCTGCGACGCCCGCGTTAGGAGTGCGGCGCTCTATCCCCTGAGCTACGGAGGCGGGGTGCGTCCAGCCTACTGCGCCGCGATCGGCGGATCGGTTGGCGGGCCCGCGACGTCGGCACCCGAATCGAGGAGACCGCGGCGCAGCCCGGCGCCGCCCGCCCAGGTTCAGGTCCGACGGCTTCGCGCGTCGACCCGCACGCGCGCCCGCCGACCTTGCGCACGACCGCCTCGGCGCTCGCCACCACGATCACGGCGGCTACACCGTTTCGACCGTGCTGAGAGAAGCGGATCGACGGGCCGATCAGGTCGCGGCGGGGAAGCTGACACCTCGGAAGATGCGCGGCGCCCCGTCCACGACGACGGACACCTCCCCACCGGATGCCGAGAGCACGCGCCCGCGACCGATCACATCGATCTCCTCCACGCTCGCCCCCGCAGCCGGAAGGGAGAGGTTGGTCTTGGTCGGCCAGGGGTCCACCCAGACCTCGGGCGCGGGGAAGTAATCTGTGGCGGGGTCGTGGTTGGCGTTGAGGATATAGCCGTCGTGGCGCGCCCAGATGACCGCGGTCTGCCCGGTGGGAGTGGCGAACAATTCACCCTTGATCTGCTCGTCGGGGAAGCTCAGGTGACGCAGGAAGACCGCCTCATCGAGGACACGAGCGGCTGTCGCGTACGCCAGGAGCGAGGGCTTGGCGCTGATGTCCCGGTTCATCAGTCCGAAGTGATACTCCACGTTCTCGGCGTTCGCCACCTGCGGCATCCCCCGCACGCTGTCGTGGAACTGATACCAGCACACCGCGCGCACGCCCGCCGCTTTGGCCATCACCAGAGTGAGCAGGACGTTCTCCGCTGCGTGACGATACGTGTCGTTCCACCACGCGTTCGGACGCGTGCACGCATACGCCTCGGTCAGCCAGATCTCCTTGGGACCGTACTGCTCCATGAGCGCAAGGATGTCGCGGAGACCGCCACCGAAGTTCCAGTACTTCCCGTTCGCACCCGCTTCCCAGGATTGCCCACCAGGGATGTAGTCAGGGGTGAAGTTTCCACGTCCCGGGTGGTACGCGAACCCGTCGATGAGCTCCCAGCCGCCCGCAGCGTGAAAGTTCTCCACCCACGGCTTGTCCATGCCCGCGAGGCCGTTGTTGAGGATCTTCGGCGGGTTCGTCAGCTGACGAGCCCGATCGACGACGGGTCGGAGGGCCTTGTCGATGTACGCCTGTGCGGCCTGACCGGTGTTGAACGGACGGTTCAGCTCGTTGCCGACCTCGAAGTAGCGCGCTCCGGCGTTCACGGCGACAGCGAGGTTGGCCTCGGCCCACGCCTCGGCATCCGCGTCGCTGACGGTCAGAGACGGCTGCAGCTCGATGTTGTGGAACATCCCCCGGGCGTCGTACGCGGCGGGGGGCAGCCCCGGCCCGCCGTCGTACGCGATGCGAACCCACGAGATCCCCACACGCTGCCAGAGGTCCAGTAGAGCCGTCGCCGAGGGCACTTGCAGCCACGGGTAGTTCGCGATGCCGAACATGCTGTCCTGTCCCGCCGTGTAGGCGAAAGCCGGGAGCGTCGCGATCGTCGTGCGCGCGAAGGCCTCATCCGGTCCCACCGTCGCCGACACCTCCGTGGTCACGATGCCCTGATCCGGCGACAGCAGCGTGAACGAGTGCTGGACGGCCGTTCGGGCACCGACCGCGATCGGAACTGTCTCGTCGAAAAGGACGACCCCGTCGAAATCACGAACCCAGCAGCGCAGCGACACCGTCTGGGGGGCTGTGTCGCCATTGGCCACGAGTGCCGTGACAGTGATCTGCTGCCCACCGGCATCACAGAGATTGAAGTCGCGGTCGGTCCAGATCTCCACGCCGAGTTTCTCGCCGGTTCCGATCACGGCGGTCGCCGAAGGACGCGTCGCGCCGAAGAAGAAGTCGGCGGTGGTCAGATACGTTCCGTCGGGCTGGGACTGTGCCGGCGCGTGGATCCAGCTCGTGTTCGTCCACGACTGCCGCGAGCGCTCGAGCAGGAACATGCCGTGCTCGTCGCCCCACGACGAGGCGTACGCGACACCGACGGGCGCCTCGTACGGGATGCCGCCTCCCGCGTCGCGCACCCAGGAACTCACCGGCACGAAGCGTTCGGGCTCGGTGGCGGACTGGATCGCTCGGCTGAACGAGAACCCCTCAGGTCGCAGAGTCGACGGGCCGCTCACATGCCACTCGAGGTGCGCCCGCTGCGTGGTCACCGTGATGAGGGCATATACGCTCACCGCCCCGGCCGTCGCGGGGAAGGAATAGTCCATGCGAATCGCCGGTGTCCCATCGGTCAGGGTGATCAGCGACGGACTGCCGCCGGTGGAGATCACGGCTCCGGCCTCGGAGTCCTTGATCTGGAATCTCGAGCCCTGAGAGCGAACGACGCCGCCTGCATTGCGGATGGCGATGCGGCCGCCGACGCTCGCCACGACGCTGATGCCGCCCGCCGCCAGAGTGACGTCTCCCGCCGCCGCATGCGCGCGAATGGGCGTGGGGTCGGCTACGAGAAGAACTCCCGCTGCGACGGTCGCACCGAGGAATCCTCGTCGCGAGATGTGGGGTGTGCGTGCGGGCGTCATCGCGGCTCCTTCACCGTTGAATGCGGGCTGGCCGCTAATACGCATTAGCAGCCGTTGATCAGAGAGTCTCCCGCGGCCAGACAACGGAGTCAAGAACGACTTGCGCCGGTTGCAGATACGTATTAGCGTGGCGGCATCCAGTGCTAATAGGCATTATCAGAGCAGATAGGCATCGCATGTCACCGAAGACGCGCAAGGTCACGCAGAAGGAGATCGCCCAACTCGCCGGGGTGAGCCAGACGACCGTGTCGATGGTCCTGAACGACCGCGACGGTACGAACGTCCGCATCCCCGACGCCACACGCGAGCGTGTGAAACGGGCCATCGAGCAATCGACCTATGTCGCCGATCCCGCGGCACGACGCCTCGCCGGGCTCGACAACAAGATCATCGGGATCTTCACCTATGAACCGGCCCTGTCCCCCGAAAGCATGGATTTCTACGGTCCGCTCTTGACCGGACTCGAGCGAGCCGCCGAGGAAGCCCAGTGCGACCTGCTGTTCTTCACGAGCTCACCCGTCGAAGAGGGGCGCCGACGGTTGTTCCACCGGCAGACGCGCCTCCGTCTGGCCGACGGATGCGTCCTGCTCGGCCAGAGCATGGACGGCGGCGATCTGGAGCGGCTCGTCGATGAAGGGTTCCCGTTCGTCGCGGTCGGACGCCGTGACGAGACGGCAGCGCGTGTGCCGTACGTCGGTATCGACTACGCGAGCATGACGGCCGGGCTCGTGGACCAGGCCTACGCCCGCGGCCACCGACGCGGACTCTACGTCCACCGCGATACCGATTCGCCCGCCGCTCGCGACCGCCGCGCCCAGATCGCTTCCTCTGCGGCCACGCTCGGCATCCAGATCCCGGAGGCGGTCGCCCGCGATGACCTCGCCCCGCTGGTCGCCCGCGCGCAGGCCGGCGACGCGACGGTGTTCTTCGCCGAAGACACCTTCCTCGCCGAGGACCTGGCGCACGCACTGCACCGCAGCGGACTCTCCGTCCCTGATGACGTCTCACTCGCCGCGCTCGGCGAAGTGCGCGGGCACGTGGTCGCCGGTCGCACGCTCAGTGGCTTCCACATTCCCCGCACGCGCGTCGCCGCCGCCGCCCTCGATCTGGTGCAGTCGCTCATCCATCTTCCCGCCGATGAATGGTCCGCGATCGAGGTCCAGCAATTGCTTTCCGGCACCGTCGAGCCTGGCGACACCCTCGCGTCCCCGGCGTCCGAGCGATGACCGCGCGCACTGTGCACGCCGACATCGCGGTCATCGGCGGCGGCCTCGGCGGTGTGGCCGCCGCGCTGGCGGCCCTGCGTCGCGGCAACAGCGTCGTCCTGACCGAAGAGTATCCCTGGCTCGGCGGGCAGCTCACCTCGCAGGCGGTGCCGCCTGACGAGCACATCTGGGTCGAGCAGTTCGGGATCACCGCGAGCTACCGCGCTCTGCGCGATGCGATCCGTCGGTACTACCGCGACAATTACCCGCTCACGCATGCCGCCCGCGCCGATCCCGCGCTGAACCCGGGTCTGGGTCGTGTCAGCAAGCTCTGCCACGAACCCACCGTCGCCGTCGCGGTGCTCACCGCGATGCTTGCTCCGCACCTCTCCGCGGGCAGGCTGACAGTGTTGCAGCCATATACGCCCACCGACGCGGTGGTGACCGGCAGTCGCGTCGAGAGTGTGACCGTGCGCGAGGTCGGCGGCGACGACGAGCTGGTCATCGAGGCGTCCATGATCCTGGATGCCACCGAGACCGGTGATCTGCTCCCCCTCACCGGCACGGAGTACGTCGTCGGCGCCGAGGCCCGAAGCGACACGGGTGAGCCGAGCGCACCGGAGACCGCCGACCCCCAGAACGTGCAGGCGATCTCGTGGTGCTTCGTGTTCGATCACGTCCCGGGCGATCACACCATCCCTCGCCCGGTCGACTACGACCGATGGCGGGCAGTGGAACCCGAATTCTGGGGCGCTCCGATGTTGTCGTTCATCGCTCCGAATCCGCGCACCCTCGCCCCCGAGGAGCGAACCCTGCTCGTGAACCCGCCCCGGTCGGCCCGGAGCGGAGAAGATGCGGATCCGCGCGTCGACGCCGGTGATCGCGACCTGTGGGAGTTCCGGCGGATCATCGCGCGCGAGAACTTCATCGAGGGCGCCTACGACAGCGACATCGTGCTCGCCAACTGGCCGCAGCTCGACTACCTCGGCGGCTCGATCATCGACACGCCCGATCGCGAACGGCACCTCGCCGAAGCCAAGGCGCAGTCTCTCTCGTACCTGTATTGGCTGCAGACCGAAGCGCCGCGCCCCGACGGGGGTCGGGGCTGGCCCGGCCTGCGACCGCGCGGTGATGTCACGGGCACGGCTGACGGGTTCGCGCAGGCCCCGTACATTCGCGAATCCCGGCGTATCACAGCGATGCGTACGGTGCGCGAACAGGACATCTCGGTCGCCGTGCGCGGGAGCGCCGCACCCGCGACGTTCCCCGACTCGGTGGGGGTGGGCATGTACCGCATCGACCTGCACCCCTCGACCGGCGGCGACAACTACATCGACGTGGAATGCGCGCCGTTCGAGATTCCCCTGGGGGCGCTCGTCCCCGTGCGCATGTCCAACCTCCTGCCCGCCGCGAAGAACATCGGCACCACGCACATCACGAACGGGGCGTACCGCCTGCACCCCGTGGAGTGGAACATCGGCGAATCCGCCGGTGAACTCGCGGCCTTGTGCCTCGAGCACCAGGTCACCCCCCAAGAGATCGTCTCCGACCCCGAGTGGACACAGCGGCTGCAGAGCCGACTCACCGCCGCCGGGGTGGAGATCCACTGGCCGGACATCTCCGGATACTGAAGAAAGAAGAATGATGAACACAGCAAGGAAGCTGCTCGGCACCGTGGCCGTCATCGCCACGCTCGGCGTCGTCGCCGGTTGCAGCAGCGCCGGGGATCCGACCCCGGTCCGAACCACGGCGGCTCCGGGAAGCGTCGATCTGCGCATGACGGTCTGGACGTCGAACGAGGCGCAATTGGCCTTGTTCGATGGAATAGCCGACGCATACAAGAAGGATCACGCCGAGATCGGCACCATCACCTTCGAAAGCCTTCCGTTCGCCGATTACAACACCACACTCACGACGCAGATCGCCGGCGGGAACGCCCCCGATCTGGCGTGGATGGGCGACCTGTCACGCGATCTCATCACGGCCGGGGCGCTCGTCCCGCTCACCGAGACGTTGAAGAGCACCGAGGGCTGGGACTACGACGACCTCCTGCAGAGCGTCGTCGGTCAGTTCAGCGACGGCGACCAGCTGTATGCCTACCCGTTCTCGAACTCGCCTTTCGCCCTGTACGTGAACGAGGATGTGCTCGCGCAGGCCGGGCAGACGCTGACGTCGAACCCCACCTGGGACGAGGTGTCGGAGATCGGTTCCGCCGTGCACGCCGCCACGGGCAAGGCGGGATTCGTCATCCGAGACTTCGACTACTCGGGGTGGAACGTCCTCGCCACCGTCTGGACCGGCTGGGGCGCCGAGGCGTGGAACGCCGAGGGGACGCAGTGCGGGTTCGACTCCGAGAAGATGGCGGACGCCTTCGCGTTCCTCCACGACGCGGCGTTCGAGAAGACATCGATGCCGGGCCCCGGAGCCAAGGCGGACTTCTTCGCCGGCGACTCCGCGTTCACCATCGCGCAGGTCTCTCGCGCCGCTCTCCTGGACGGCTCGTTCTCGTACTCGGTCCACCCGCTGCCCGCGGGCCCGGTCGGCGAGTACTCCGTCTTCGGTCAGGCCGGGGTCGGTGTTCTGCAGTCCAGCCCCCACGTGCAGGAGGCCACGGACTTCTTGGCGTACCTGACCAACCCCGAGAACGCAGAGCAGCTCGCCCAGTTCTTCCCGCCGCCGCGCCAATCGCTGCTCACGGGCGAGAAGCTCGCCGCCAACAACCCCAAGCTCACCGCCCCGCAGCTGCAACAGGTCGTCGTCGACCAGCTGCCGAGCGCCGTGCCGCTTCCCAACCACACCCGGCCCGCCGAGATCGCGCAGAAGGTCAAGACGGCTCTGGATGCCATGTGGACGCCCGACGCCGATGTCCCCGCCGTACTGTCCTCGGTGTGCGACGCCATCAATCCCCTGCTGAGCAAATGACCGCACCCACCCTGGTCGACACCCGCGGGGCGACGTCCGTCGACGTCGCCCCGCGGGGCCCGCGCACATCAACCGTTTTCTGGACCGCGGCCCGCCGCGATGCCCTGACCGGTTATCTCTTCATCTTGCCGCAGGTGATCGGCGTGCTCGTGTTCGTCATCGTCCCCGTGGGACTCGGCGTCTTCTACAGCATGAACGACTGGAACGTCTTCACCGGGAAGATGCAGTTCATCGGCGGCGAGCACTACGCCGCGGTTCTGAGCGACCCACAGCTCCCGGGGGTGCTGTCGGCCACGGCGATCTTCTCCGGTGGCGTGGTCGTGCTCAACATCGGACTCGGCCTGCTGCTGGCGGTGCTGCTGAACCGCCGGTTCCGCGGCGTCACCCTGTTCCGGACGCTGTTCTTCTCCCCCGTTGTCGTATCCGTCGTCGCGTGGACCCTCGTGTGGGGGTTCCTGCTGCAGGACAACGGTGGCATCAACGGGGTGCTCGAGGCCATCGGCATCCCCGGCACGAACTGGCTGCAGCAGGGGTCGACCGCCATGCTGGCCGTCGTCGTCACCCAGGTGGTGCGCAGTGTCGGCATCAACATGATCCTGTTCCTCGCCGCGCTCCAGGGAGTCCCCGGCGAGCTCTACGAGGCCGCGCGCATCGACGCCGCTTCGTCACACACGATCTTCTTCCGCATCACCCTGCCGTTGATCTCGCCGACGCTGCTGCTGACGGCGATCATCACGATCGTCGGGGCACTCCAGGCTTTCGCCCAGATCGCCGTCCTCACCGAGGGCGGTCCGGGCCTGTCCACGACCGTTCTGGTCTACTACGTCTACCAACAGGCATTCGCCTTCAACGACATCGGCTACGGCTCGACGCTGGCGCTGATGCTGCTGTCCTTCGTCCTCCTTCTGACCCTGCTGCAGTGGCAGCTGCGCAAGAAGTGGGTGTTCTATGAGAACTGATCAGCGCCGCGCGGCGTCCCTCGTCCGTCGCGTCGTCCTCTACATCGCCCTCTGCGTGCTGGCCGTTCCGTTCGTCGTTCCCACGGTGTGGATGATCGCGTCGTCGTTCAAGCCGTTGAACGAGATCTTCCAGACTCCGCCCACGCTGCTGGCTGCCCGACCGACCTGGGCCGCCTACGTCGAGGCGTTCTCGTTCCAGCCGTTCGCCCGGCAGTACGTCAACAGCGTGTACATCGCGATCGTGGTCACGGCCATCACGATGGTCGTGTCGAGCCTCGCCGGTTATGCCTTCGCCCGCATCCGCTTCGCCGGCAGCAATGTGCTGTTCCTCGTCGTCCTGGTGGGACTCCTCGTTCCCAGCGAGGTGACGATCGTGCCGCTCTTCCAGATGTTCAAGGGGTGGGGCATGATCAACACCCATTGGCCGCTCATCCTGGTCACCGCATTGGCCGGCCCGTGCGTGCTGGCGACCTTCATCATGCGCCAGTTCTTCCTCACCCTTCCGGTCGAGTTGGAGGAGGCCGCGCGCCTCGACGGTCTGGGCCGACCTTCGATCTGGTGGCGTATCGCCCTGCCGCTCGCGGGGCCCGCCCTCTCGGCCGTCGCGATCCTGACGTTTCTGAGTTCGTGGAACCTGTACCTCGAACCCACGGTCTACCTCACCTCGCCCGAGCTCTTCACTCTTCCGCAGGCCCTCACCCGCTTCACCGACGCGTACGGCGGCGATATGTGGAACGTACAGCTCGCCGCGGCGACCATGACGGTCGTTCCCGTGCTCGTCGTCTTCCTCATCGCGCAGCGACAGTTCGTCGAGGGGCTCGCCCATTCGGGGCTGAAGGGATGACGGCTCCGGTCGGCACACCATGCGGGGAAGTGCCGTGAAGGAAACCTGATCCGAAGCCGGGGAGCCGCCGCCGCGGCTCCCCGGCGTGACGTCGGCGCGGAGCAGGCGGTGCGCAGGTGAAGCCCCACCCCCGCCGCGTTCTCGTTGGGGTCGATGATGAGCCTGGCAGCGGCGCGTCGAGGTCGGTGCCGGAGAAGCCCTCTATAACCCCGCCGGGGGGGGTCGCGGAGCCCGCTCTGCCCCCGCGCTACAGAGGCGGGATGCGCCTAGCCTCCTGCGCCGCGATCGGCCGGTCGGCTGATGAGCGGGTGACGTCGGTGTCGGTGAGGCCACGGCGCAGCCCCGCGATCAGTCCCTCATCCCACCGGCCGGGTTCGGCGGGCGTCGCCTGGCGCACGTCGATTCCGTCCGCGCCGACGGTGGCCGCGCATACCAGCAGCGACTCGAGCACGTGACCGTCGTGCGCGTCACGCCGCAGCACCGACGCCGACGGATCGCTCGTCGCGCGGGCGACGACATCGAGCCATGGCATCCACCAGTCGGCGCCGTCGGCGACGCCCGCGCGGCGGAAGGCGTCCAGCCACCGCCCGATCCGCGGCGTGGCGGGATCGTCGATCGCGTGGTGGGCGACCATGTGGCTGCCGGGGGCGATGCGCGTGCGCCGGGCCGTGAGACCGTCCCACTCCACGAGCTGCGCGCCGTCGGCATCCACCTCGACGAGATTGAAGCCGCGCGTGCGTGGACGACCCGGGATGCCGCCTCCCACGGCGTCGAGCGGGATGCTGCCGCGACTGACCACCTCGGCATCGGAGCGATCCGAGAGATCCTCACGGTTGAGCAGCACCGCCAGGCGCCCCGCATCCGGGTCGACGGCGAGCCACGCGCCGCCCGCGCGATCGTCGCGCACACCCAGGATGCCGCCGCGCTCCGGCCACCACGGCCCGAGTCCGCGCCACGGGCGGTCGCGCTCCTCGTCGCGGACGGCGAGGAGGCGAACCGGCTCACCCGCGGCCTGTGGGACGTCGATCACGACCGTGCACATTCCGTCCACGCTACCCGCGCCGCCGGCTGCCGGGGTGGCCGGCCGGCCACCGACCCGAGGCTCCGTCGTGTCGCTCGGGGCGCCGGACGGTGCGGCGACAGCCCCTGCCCGACCGCGCCCCGCGCGAGCCGGGCACCTGGAAGACTGGGGTGATGTTCGTCGTGGTGGGAGTGACCGGGGGCATCGCCGCCTACAAGACCGTCAACCTCGTGCGACTGCTGGTGAAAGCCGGACACGACGTGCATGTCGTCCCCACCGACGACGCCCTGCGCTTTGTCGGTCTGCCGACGTGGGAGGCGCTGAGCCGCAATCCCGTCACGACCTCGGTGCACGACGACGTCGCGCGGGTGCGGCACGTGTCTCTCGGCCAGTCCGCCGACCTCGTCATCGTGGCCCCCGCGACCGCCAACACCCTCGCCGCGATGACGGCGGGCTTGGCATCCGATCTGCTGGGCACGACCCTGCTCGCCACGACCGCGCCGGTGGTCGTCGTCCCCGCGATGCACACCGAGATGTGGCGGCATCCGGCCACGGTGCACAACATGGCGGTGCTCCGCGCCCGCGGGGTGCACGTGGTCGGACCGGCCGACGGCGTTCTGACCGGCGGCGACTCGGGCCCCGGGCGCATGTCGGAGCCCGAGGAGATCGTCGCCGCGGCCCTCGCCCTCGTCGAACGTCCGCGCGATCTCGACGGCCTCTCGATCGTGGTGAGCGCGGGCGGCACCCGCGAGCCCATCGACCCGGTGCGCTACCTCGGCAACCGGTCGAGCGGACGTCAGGGCGTCGCCATCGCCCGCGCCGCCGCCGACCGCGGTGCCCGTGTCACCCTCGTCGCCGCGCACCTCGATGCCGACGTGCGACCCGATCCGCGGGTCGAGGTCATCGCCGCGGGCACCGCCGAGGAGCTCGGAAGAGCGATGGATGCCACGGCCCCCGACGCCGACGTCATCGTCATGGCCGCGGCGGTCGCCGACTATTCGGTGGCCGCGGTGGCCGAGAACAAGCTCCGCAAGCAGGACTCTCCCGGCGGGCTCACGCTGGAACTCGTCGAGAACCGCGACATCGTCGCGGGCCTCGTCGCCCGCCGACGAGACGGGCAGACCATCGTCGGCTTCGCGGCCGAGACCGTGGTCGACGACGACGAGCTGCGGGAGAGGGCCCGCGCGAAGGCGGCGCGCAAGGGCGTCGACCTGCTCGCGGCGAACGCGGTCGGCTGGACGCGGGGATTCGAGACCGCCGACAACGCCCTCACGATCGTCGGGCGTGACGGCGAGGTCGTGGCGACGGCATCCGGGTCGAAAGACGACACCGCTCACGCGCTCCTCGACGCGGTCGTGGCGGTCCGAACGACAGCGGCCGGCTGAGCACTCGTCCTTCCAAGGCGGCGGTACATGCGGCGGCGGGGGTCCGCCCTGCCGCGGCCGTTTACCGGCGGCGGCCGTGCTCCGGCGGCGGGCGTACGCCCTGCCGCGGCCGCTCACCGGCGGCGGCCGTGCTCCGACGGCGGGCGTACGCCCTGCCGCGGCCACACGCCCGGCCCTACGACCTGCCGCGGCCGTTTCCCCGGCGGCGGGCGTCCGGCCGGCGCTGTATCGGCCACCGGGCCGGCGACGAGCTCCCCCCTCACCTGCGCGGCCGGCCATCGCTGCGGGTCGCAAGACCCCGCCGCTACGCTCGGCGGAGCTCGTCCAGCGCGGCGATGATCTGCTCCGGCTCGGTGCGCGTGGTGTAGTCGACGTGCACGTCGGCGAAGCGGATGACGCCGTCATCGTCGATGACGAACACCGACGGGAAGGGGATGCGGGCGGTGTCGTCGGCGTTGCTGTCGGCGACGTCGAAGCCGAGCTCCGTGTGGGCCGCTCTGGCCGCGGCGCTGGGCTCGGTGACGATTCCGAACCGCTCGGCGAGGCCGTTGCCGGGATCGGACAACACGGTGAAGTCGAGGGAACCGTTCGTCACGCTCTGCGCCGAGCCGTCCGGGGTCTGCGGCGACACCGCGAGCAGGCGCACGCCGCGCTCACGCAGCGCAGGCACCAGCGCCTGCTGGTACGAACGCAGGGTGATGTTGCAGTAGGGGCACCAGGCGCCGCGGTAGAAGACGACGACGGATGCCGTCGCGCCCCGCGCCGCGGAGAACGACGTCTGCTCGCCCTCGACGGTGAGGACGACGGCATCCGGAGCATCGTCGCCGGCGCCGAGCGCCGAATCGGGCACGCCGGCTCCGCGCAGATCAGCCTGCTCCCCGCCGAACACACCGGCGAGGCGATCACCGATCTGCGCTTCGAAACCCGTGTTGAAGTCGTCGATCTGCTGAGCGATGGACGGTGCGGACATGCGTGACTCCCCTGGGTGAGCGGCGTCTGGCGCCGGTCAGAGGAGCGTAAGCGTGTCCACCGACATCGAGGGCGATCACGACACCCGGAGAGATGTGGCGTCACAGGGCGTCACACGTTGCGCCGACGCAGACCGCCCCGCGCCGGCCGGGCGCCGCGATACGGTGCGACGCCCGCGCCCGCACTCACCCGTAGGTGTACTGCAATTCCTGCACGAGCGAGAACACCAACGCCAGCAGCATGACGACCCAGATGCTGACGATGATCCAGGTCACGACGGTGACCGCGATCGCCGCCCACAGCGGAGCGAGCCCCTTGCCGGTGTGACGGCGCACGACGACGCTGCGGCCGATGATGTAGACCAGGCCGCTGCCGATGAGCAGGACGAAGAAGCTCCACGCCCAATGGAACGGCTGCTCGATGCCGCGAGCGCGCAAGGCGCGCCAGTCGAGGAACGCGAACAGGACGGTGGCGGCCAACAGCACGATGCTGAGGACCGACGACACGGCGGTCAGGACGACGCCGGCCGTCGACGGGGACGCGAACGGGTCGGCGTACAGCTCGGCGTACACCGACTCCCGGATGTACGACCCCCAGTCGAAAGCGAACAGGCTCACGACGCTCACCAACGGCAGGGCGACCAGCAACCAGATCCAGACCGTGTTGGTGGGGATGTCGCGCCGCGGCGCGGTGTCGTAGCCGACGCTCGGCGCGCTGGGATAGCCACCAGCGGTGGGAGTCGTTCCCGGGTACGCCGGTGCACCCGCATAGGCCGGCGGGGTGGCACCACTCGCGGATGCCGGGGTGGTCGAGTACGCGGGCGGAACCGGCGCGCTCGTCGGTGATGCGGGGGGTGCGCTCGCCACGGCGGCAGCGAGAGCGGCGGCGCCGGCGGGCGCGGCGGCGGAGCTCGCGGCGGGGCGTGCGGCAGAAGCCGCGGCGGGACCGGCGTCGGGATCGGCGTCGGGAGTCACCGCGGCGGAACCCGATGCGGATGCCGGCGCGGCAGGTGAGGACGAATCGGTGCTCGACCGCGTGTCGGACGAGCCGGACGTCGATTCGTCGCCCAGGTCGGAAGATCCGGATGCCGTGCCCGCGTCGTCTCCGTACGGCGCAGCGGCCGAGGTCGCGCCGGGCGTCGAGGAAGTGATCAGCGCTGCGCCGTCGTGCGCAGCCGGTGACGCGGCGTCGACGGACGCGGACTCTGCGGAGGCGCGCGGGGCAGGCGCGGGCTCGGGGGACGCGGGCTCGGCGGACGCGGGCTCGGCGGACGCGGGCTCGGCGGACGCGGGCTCGGCGTAGGCGGCGGTCGCGTCGGCGGCGAGCGCCGGGGACTGCGCGCCGTCCTCCGACTGCTCCGCGTCGGTCACGCTGTGCTCCGTTGGGTGCGTCTCAGCGGCCGCGGAATCGAGATCGCCGCCGAAGCCGCCTCCGTCGCTGCGCTCGCGCTCGCCCTCGGGCGAGGCAAGCGGGGCGCTGCCGTCCACGGCGCGCACCTCGTCGGTCCACGACTGACCGTCCCATCGGCGGAGGCCGCCACCACCCGCGGGGTCGGGGTACCAGCCGTCGGGCGGAGTGGGCGTGTCGGTCATGTCGTTCCCCTGTCTGGTGCGGAACCGGCGAGATGGCCCGAGTCTAGTGACGCCGGCGCCGGGCACCCGTCGTCACTCTCGGAGACGTACGGCCTCGACTCGCGATCGGGGTGATTCATCGGAAGTCCCGCGACGCGTGGGCAACACCCACCCGCAGATCGGTGAAACCGTCGGCGACCACGTTGGTCACGCCTTCGACGGAGCGTTCGAGCATGCCGCGCACGATGAGCGCGGGTGATTCTCGGGCGACCCGTCGGTACCTGTTCCACACGCCGACCGAGCAGATGATGTTCATCAGGCCGTGCTCGTCCTCGAGGTTGAGGAACGTGATCCCGGATGCCGTCGCCGGCCGCTGGCGGTGGGTGACGAGGCCGGCCACCTCGATGCGTCGATCGGTCTCGAACGTGCGCAGCTCGCGCGAGGTGAGCACTCCCCGGGCATCGAGCGCCGCCCGGAAGTGGGTGAGGGGATGATCGTCGGCCGACAGGCCCGTCGCCCAGAGGTCGGAGGCGAGGATCTCGTAACTCGACGGGTCGGTGAACAACGGCGGCTGCACGGCGACGAGGGAGTCGGGGAGGAACTCGGCGCGGTCCATCGCCGCCGACCCCGACAGCCAGATCGCCTCGCGCCGCGTGTGTCCGAGGCATTCGAAAGCCCCCGCTGTGGCGAGCGCCTCGAGCTGCGCGGTGACCAGGCCGGTGCGGCGTACGAGGTCGCGGAGGTCGCGGTAGGCTCCACCGCGCTCGCGTTCGGCGACGATGCGCTCGGCGACCTTCGTGCCGATGCCCGTGACCCCGGCGAGCCCGAGACGCACGGCGAACCCGCCATCCCGCCGGTGCGCCAGGGTCTCATCGGGTTCGGAGGGGTCGAAGTCGCCCGTCGGGGGCTGCTCCGGGTGCGCACACGCGTCGAGTCCGGTCGGCCGCCCCCTTCCCCGGCGTCCTCCCCCTCCTTTCGCATCCTTTTCGACGGCATCCCCCTCTTCGACGTCCCCCGCCGCTCCGGCATCCGCAGCCCCCGCTGCCACTCCGGCCCCCGCTGCCACTCCGGCCCCCGCTGCCCCGGCGCCCGCCGTCCCGGCACCCATCGCCGCGTCGCCCGCCACCCCGGCCCCCGCCACCCCGGCACCCATCGCCGCATCGCCCGCCACCCCGGCGCCCGCCGCCCCGGCATCCATCGCCGCGTCGCCCGGCGCCCCCGCGGCATCCGACGCACGTTCGTCACCCTCCCCCGCTTCGACCGCCTCGAGCGTCGCCTCGACCCCCGACCGCAGCAGGTCGGGCCGGCGCACCACCACCCCGTGCCGCCGGGCGTCGGCGGTGAGGGTCGCGGGCGAGTAGAACCCCATGGGCTGGGCGCGCAGAAGCCCCGCGAGGAACGCGGCCGGATAGTGCAGTTTGATCCAGGAGCTGGCGTAGACCAGCAGCGCGAACGACAGCGAGTGCGACTCCGCGAAGCCGAAGTTCGCGAACGCCTGGATCTTGGCGTACAGCTCGTCGGCGACACGACCGACCAGCCCGTTCTCGGCCATGCCCGTGTAGAGCGTCTCGCGCAGCGAGTCGATGCGTTCCAGCCCGCGCTTCGACCCCATCGCGCGACGCAGCAGATCAGCGTCTTCGGCGGAGCAGTTGCCGACGGCGACGGCCATCTGCATGAGCTGCTCCTGGAACACCGGCACGCCCATCGTGCGCTCCAGCACCGGGCGCAGCTTCTCGTGCACGTAGGTGACCTTCTCCTGTCCGAGCTTGCGCCGTACGAAGGGGTGCACCGCACCGCCCTGGATAGGACCGGGGCGGATGAGCGCGATCTGCACGACCAGGTCGTAGAACTTCCGCGGTTGCAGACGCGGCAGCAGTCCCATCTGCGCGCGCGACTCCACCTGGAACACCCCGATCGAGTCGGCACGGCACAGCATGTCGTACACGGCCTTCTCTTCTTTGGGCAGTGTCGACAGCTCCCACACCTCGCCCGTCGCATCGCGGATGAGGTCGAAACAGTACTGCAGGGCCGCGAGCATGCCGAGCCCCAGCAGGTCGAACTTGACCAGGCCCATCCATGCGGCGTCGTCTTTGTCCCATTGGATGACCGTGCGATCTTCCATGCGCGCGTGCTCGATCGGCACGACTTCGCCCACCGGCCGATCGGTGAGCACCATGCCCCCCGAATGGATGCCGAGATGCCGGGGCGCCTTCAACAGCTCCGACGCGAACTCGATGACCTGGTCGGGAATGTCGTGGTCGGCTCCGGTCTCGAGCGTCGCGCCCCACCGCTCGACCTGCTTCGACCACGCGTCCTGCTGCCCGGGCGAGTGCCCGAGCGCCCGGGCCATGTCGCGCACGGCGTTCTTGGGTCGGTACTGGATGACGTTCGCCACCTGTGCCGCGCGCTCGCGCCCGTACTCCCGATAGACCCATTGGATGATCTCTTCGCGGCGATCGGAATCGAAGTCGACGTCGATGTCGGGCTCCTCGTCGCGCAGACTCGACAGGAATCGCTCGAACGGCAGCTTGTAGAAGATCGAATCGACCGCCGTGATGTCGAGCAGGTAGCAGACCGCGCTGTTGGCGGCCGACCCTCTCCCCTGGCACAGGATGCCGCGGCGGCGGGCCTCGGCGACGATGCCGTAGACGATGAGGAAGTACCCCGGGAAGTCCTTCATCTCGATGACGCCGAGCTCGCGCTCGATGCGGCGCCGGTCGTCGTCGGAGAGGTTCGGGTATTTGCGGGGTACGGCCTCCCACACCAGCTGCCGCAGGTACGACATCGGCGTGTGCCCCTCGGGGACCTTCTGCTTCGGAAGCGCGGGTTTGGCCCGGCGCAGCGGAAAGGCCAGCTCGTCGGCGAGCGTCACCGTGCGCGCGACAGCGCCGGGGTAGCGCGCGAACCGCGCCGCCATCTCGACACCCGAGCGCAGGTGCGCGCCGGCGTGCGCGGGCAGCCAGCCGTCGAGTTCGTCGAGTCCGCGGTTGGAACGCACCGCCGCCACGGCCGCGGCGAGGAGTTCTTTCTGCGGGGCGGCGTAATGCACGTTGTTGGTGGCGAGGGTCGGCAGCCCCCGCTCGGCGGCGAGGGCGGCGAGCACGTCGTTGCGGCGGGAGTCGAGCGGATCGCCCTGATCCATCAACTCGACGTAGACCGCCTCGGCACCGAACAGGTCGATGAGGGTGTCGAGTTCGCGCGCGGCTCCCGCCGGCCCCTCGGATGCCAGCGCCTGCCGTACCGCACCCTTGCGGCATCCGGTGAGCACCGCCCAGTGCGGGTCGCGGGGTCCGCCCGCTCGCTCGGCGAGATCTTCGAGGTCGTAGACGGGGCGCCCCTTCTCGGCGCCGGTGAGCTGCGCGTGCGTGATCGCGGCGGCCAGGCGGTGATAGCCCTCTTCCTGCCGGGCGAGCACCAGCAGGTGGGAGCCCTCGGGGTCGGCCTCGCCGTTCTGCGGTCCGGAGAGTCCCAGCGACAGTTCCGCCCCGAAGACGGTCTTCACGGTGCGCGCTTCGGCCGCTTCCGCGAAGCGCACGATGCCGTAGAAGCCGTCGTGGTCGGTGAGGGCGAGGGCGTGCAGACCCAGACGTTCGGCCTCTTCGATGAGTTCTTCGGGCGAAGAGGCGCCGTCGAGGAACGAGTACGACGAATGCGCGTGCAGTTCGGCGTAGGGAACGGTCTCGACCGGCCGATCGATCGACGGCGGCACGTAGGCGCCGCGCTTGTGCGACCAGGCAGGACTGTCGCCGCCGTCGCCGTTCGGTGGGGCGCCGGTGGGTCGGCGGGCGTCGCTGAGCAGTCGCTCGAGCTCCGACCACTTCACGGGCGGGTTCGTCCATCCCATCAGCGCACCCCCGCTTCGCCACGCGGGACCGACACCACCCGAGGCGTTCCCGCTCGGGCGGCGACGCGCACCGCTGTCACGGCACGGAATGTGCCGGACGCCGAGAACGTCGTCCCTCCGCCGGGCGCGTGCGCCGACGGCCGTCGCGACGCCGACATCGCGCGCTCAGTCATACCGCCCCTCCGCCCGCCACTCGCCCTCTTCGACGACCAACAGCCACGCCCCTCCATCGGCGTCGACCACCTGGAACCGATGCGCGCGGCGTGCGCGCAGCGGATCCCACCCGCGCTCGCTGATCGGCCAGGGCCCCGCCCATTCACGGATGCGGCGTCGCTGCCCGGCCGTCTCGAGCACCGCCGGCGGGGCGCTCAGCACGTCGCGCTCCCCCACCGTGACGGAAGCGCCCGCGATGTCGGTCACGCCCACCAGCCGCGGCTCGGGGTAGACGGTGGCCGGCAGCGGGTCGGGAAGGCTTCCGGGCCAGGGCCGCGTACGGTCTTTCGCCGTGACGGCCCGGTCGCCCCACGGGACGTTCACCTGTCGCTCGGCGAGCCACCGCCCGCCGCCGATGACCGGTGTCACCACGGCGCGATGCCCGAGCATGGCCTGCACGCGCGACAGCGCGTGGTGCACGCGTTCATCGGGGCCGGCGCCGAAGAGCCCCTTGGCGTGGTGGGCGGCGGCATCCACGGCCTCGGGTTCGATGTGCACGCCCGCGACGCCGCTGCCGAAGATGCCCTGCGCGTCTTCGGCGAGCTGCCAGCGCACCCGGTCGACCACGGCGGCGGCGTCGAACGACCCGGGATGCAGCCAGACGCGCTCGCTGCGCTCTGCCCGTTCGCCGGTGAGGACGACCCGCAGTTCGGTACACACGAGATCGTGGGCACCCAGCCGGTCGATGAACTCCTCAGCCGCCACGCGCATACCGAAGGCGATCTGGTCGGCCAGCTCGAGGGGAGGCTCGAAGGCGACGTCGCGGTGCAGCTCGGGCGGAGGGGTGCGGGGCTGCACCGGTTGCGAGTCGAGCCCTCCCGACAGGGCGTGCAACCGCACGCCCCGGGCACCGAAGCGTTCGCGCACCCGCTCGACCGGCAACGCGGCCAGCTCACCGAGGGTGTGCACGCCCAGGCGCGAGAGCAGGCTTGCGAACTCGTCGTCGTCGAGCGTCGCCACCGACAGGGGCGCCAGGAATGCGCCCGCTTCTCCCGGCCCCACGATGCGCACGGGGGCGTCGGCCTGTGCCGATCGCGCCGCCTGCTCGGCGGTGAAGACCCCGTCGGCGACGCTCGCCCGCACGTCGGAGAAGCCGTCGTCGTCGAGGAGTCGCAGAAGCATGCGCGCCGCCTCGAGCTCTCCCCCGTAGTACCGGGCCGGACCCCGCGCTTTCAGCGTGCACAGCCCCGGGCGCACCACCTGCACGCCGGGGGCGTGCTCTTCGACGCGCGCGACGACGGGGGCGAAGGCCCGTGCATCGCGCACGGCGTCGGCGGGCACGACCTGCAACGTCGGACACAGCGCCTGTGCGTCGCGGCGTTTCTGTCCGCGACGCACCCCCTGTGCCCGAGCGGTCCACGAGCACGCCACGACGATGTTGTTCGCGAACACCGCCACCGCGGCATCCGGCTTCGGGGCCGACACGGCCTCGTGGGCGAAGGCCGTGATCGGCCAGTCGGGGAACCACAGCACGAGGCTGCGCGTGGGCGCCTGCATCAGCCCACCGCCCGCACCGGATAGACGTCGCGCTCGCGCGGCACGAGGCGTTCGGCGGGGGCGCCCAGCAGCTCGATCGACCCGTCGGCGGCGGGCAGCAGCATGCGTGCCCGTCGGGCGTTCGGCGAGCGCCGGCTGCTGACCGACACCGTGAGCTCGCGACCGGCGAGGTAGCCGTGCCCCTGGCCGAGCCCCGACCATTGCGGGTCGGCCACGTCGATCACCGCCTCGGCCTGCGGCCACGCGCCCTGCACGAGCAGCACCGATCCGCGGTCGCGCAAGCGCGCGGCCAGACGGGTCGTCTCGGCTCCCCCGCGTGCCGCCGTGGAGCCCACCGGCGGGCGCACGGCGACGACCGGGAGCACCTCGGTGATGGTCGCGGTCACCGCGAGCCACCGGGGACCCGGGTCGGGGATGAAGACGAGCCGGTCGAGGTCGAGACCGTATTTCTCTGCGGCTTCGGCCCCCAGTTCGGGCATGCCGATCACCCCGCACCAGGCGCCGTCTTGCGAGGGACGGGCCATCAGCGCCAGCAGCAGCGACGCCGAGCGGGCCAGCGCATACGCCGACCCCGGGCGGAGGCCGCCACCGGGCAGCAGCGACGAGAAGGCCGGATGCGTCGGCAGCACGGGGGCGTCCATGCGGCGCCCCTGCATGCGCTCGAGGCGATCGCGCAGCACATGGATGTCGGGTACGGCCTGTACCTGGTCTCTCACGATCGCCCTCACTCCCACAGGTTAGAACATGTGTTCTATTCCCTCAATCCCTGTGGGTCGAAGATACGATCGACCTCCGACATCGGCGTCGGAGGCGGTGTGCGGAGGCATCGGGCCGGCTTGCGAGCACGCCGAACACCCGGATGCCGCAGAAGACGCCCGTACGCTCAGGCAGCCAGCGCCAGGTACGGCTCCCATCGCGGGTCGCTCTTGTCGACGCCGCGCACCGTCCACGACGAGCCGCGAGGAGGGGCGGGCACGAGCCGGAGCTCCCAGCGCATCTCCTGCGGCGTGCGGTCGCCCTTGACGTTGTTGCACAGCAGGCAGCACGCGACGAGGTTCTCCCACGTGTCCTTGCCTCCGCGCGAGCGCGGCAGCACATGGTCGATCGTGGATGCCGCCTTGCCGCAGTATCCGCAGCGGTGACCGTCGCGGCGGAGGACACCGCGTCGTGTCACGGGCACGCGCCGGGCACCCGGTACCCGCACATAGCGGGTCAGGATGATCACCGCCGGACGATCGAAAGTGCCGGCGGCGGCCCAGACGGGGTCCTCCTCGACGCGTTCGACGACGACGGCCTTCTCGTTCATCACGAGCACGAGCGCCCGCTTGAACGACACGACGGCGAGGGGCTCATAGCCCGCGTTGAGCACCAGTGTGCGCATGTACGTCTTCCTCTCGAATGGCCGAGACGGCTTCTCGGATGTTCGACCAGCGACGACGGCAGGCGCGGAGGGATGAAAAAAGGCGCTGTCTAGGCAGACAGCGCCTTCGAACGCGCGGCGGGGCCGCGGCATCCGAACTCACGATGCCGAAGAACGAGCAGCCCGAGCGCATCCATGGTGCGGATGCGCGGACTGGTGTTCATCGGCGTTCCCTCCGGTTCTTCCGACGTCGCTGACAGGCTAACCCACTGCAACACGCCCGGGGTCAGGCCGGCAGGGAAACAGAAGACGGCGTGTCGGAGAACGATGTCCTCCGGCACGCCGTCTCGAGGAAGAACTCAGCCCGCGTTCTGCTGGAGCCAGGCGTAGGGGTCGACGACCGAACCGTTGATGTGCACCTCGAAGTGCAGGTGGTTCGCGGTCGAACTGCCCGTCGAGCCCACGAGGCCGATCAGCTGGCCCGCGGCGACGGTCTGTCCCGCCTGGACCGCACGGCTGCCGTAGGTCATGTGGCCGTAGGTGGTCGACACCTTCTGGCCGTTGATCACGTGCTCGAGCACGATGGCGACGCCGTATCCGCCGTAGCTCTCCTGCGAGATGCTCACGACTCCGGCGGCGGCGGCGAAGATCGGCTGCCCGCCGGGGGCGAGCAGGTCGACGCCCTGGTGATAACCGGAGTCCCACAGTCCACGACCGAGGACGTAGCTGGTCAGCGGCCAGCGCACCTCGCCCGATCCGGGCGCCGTCATGGTGAGATCCATCGACGACACGGTGGTGCTGGCGGTGGTCGCCGCCTGCCGTGCACGCTCGGCAGCGGCGGCTGCCGCTACGGCCGCGGCCTCTTCGTCTTTCTTCTTCTTGATCTCCTCCGCGGTGGTGGCGGAGTAGCTGCTGCGATCGAGCGTCTCGGCCGTGGCGTCGGACGCGACGACCAGCGACTGGTTGTCGGCCGCCGACATCTGCTGCAACGTCATGGTCTCGGCCGCCGGCATGGTCGCGGCATAAGCCGGGATGGCGACCGTGGCCACGAGGCCCGCCACCATCGACAGGATCACCGCGCTGCGCAGCGGCTTGCCGAAACGGGAAGACGAGGAGCGCGGAGCGGGAGCGGTGCGGGCGACCGGGGTGGCCGCAGTGGATGCGACCGGGGCGGTCGCGGGGCGAGCGGTGTGCGTCGTCGTTCGGGCGACGGCGGCGCGCACGCTCTTTCGGGTGGGGCCCGTCACGGCGACCTCGGGTAGGTCCGCAGCGGGATCGGTGTGTTCAGCCAAAGTTCCTCCGGCGCCTCTGCGTCTTCGGGGACGCTGGCTCGTCAGCACTCGATCATGGGGGCACGATGTGCGGGCTAGGCCCTCTGCGGACGACGAGCCGGTGAGGCAAACCGCGAGGGGTCCGACGGCGGGCTTCCAGCCTGTGGACTCCTGAAGGCTACCGGAAGATAACGAACAAGTCACGCTTCGGTCAGCGGTCCTCGGCGAATACCCGGGCTGCCCTCGGACGCGGATCAGCTGTCGGCGACGAGGAAGATGTGCGAGGCCACCTCGACGGGAAGCTCCAGCCCCTCGTCGACGCCGTCCATCTGCACGAGCACGTACCCCTCGTTGAAGCGGTAGTCGCCGCGCTTGCCGGGGAGGACGCCGGCCGCTTTGAGCTGCTGCAGCAGTTCGGGGTCGACCTGCGCGGGTTCAGCCAGGCGCCGGATCGTGCCGGTGATGGGGCCCCCGGCATCCGTCAGCCGGCGGACAAGACCCACCACGCCGTCGTCGAAGGTGGCGGTGGCGGCGTCGCCGAGCTGGTCGAGGCCGGGGATCGGGTTGCCGTAGGGCGACTCGGTCGGGTGACCGAGCAGCTCGACGAGGCGGCGCTCGACCTGCTCGCTCATGACGTGCTCCCACCGGCAGGCCTCGTCGTGCACGTAAGCCCAGTCGAGACCGATGACGTCGCTCAGCAGCCGCTCGGCGAGACGGTGCTTGCGCATGACGTCGACGGCCTTCTGACGCCCGTCGTCGGTGAGCTCGAGCCGGCGGTCTTCGGAGACGACGACGAGCCCATCGCGCTCCATGCGTCCGACCGTCTGCGAGACCGTGGGACCGGAATGGCCGAGACGCTCGGAGATGCGCGCGCGCAGGGGCACGATCTTCTCTTCTTCGAGCTCGAGGATCGTGCGCAGGTACATCTCGGTGGTGTCGATCAGATCGGTCATTCAAGGTCCTCGATGTCGCGCGGCAAGTGCTTCCAGCCTACCGACCCCCTCCGACATCGGCGCAGGAGCGACGGGGCGGGGACCCTAGAATCGGTCCCATGCCGCACGTGGAACTCCCCACCGACCTCCTGCCCGCCGACGGCCGCTTCGGGTGCGGCCCCTCGAAGGTGCGCGGTGCGCAGCTCGAGGCCCTCGTCACCCGTGGAGCCTCGATCCTCGGCACCTCGCACCGCCAGGCGCCGGTGAAGAACCTCGTGGCCAGCACGCGCGAGCGCCTGTCGCAGCTGTTCCGTCTGCCCGAGGGCTACGAGATCATCCTCGGCAACGGCGGATCGACCGCCTTCTGGGATGCCGCCGCCTTCGGCCTCATCGAGAACCGCAGCCAGAACCTCGTCTTCGGCGAGTTCGGCGGCAAGTTCGCCTCCGCCGCGGCCGCCCCCTGGCTGCAGGCGCCCGATGTGCGAAAGGCCGAGGCGGGAACGCGCACCGTGGCCGAGGCCGTCGAGGGCGTCGACGTCTACGCATGGCCGCACAACGAGACCTCCACCGGCGTCTCCGCCCCGGTCGAGCGTGTCCATGCGGATGCCGGGGCGCTCACCGTCATCGATGCCACCAGCGCCGCCGGCGGCATCGACTTCGACGTGACGCAGGCCGACGTCTACTACTTCGCTCCGCAGAAGAACCTCGGCTCCGACGGAGGGCTCTGGTACGCCGCCGTGTCGCCGGCCGCCGTCGAGCGCATCGAGCGCATCGCGGCATCCGACCGCTACATCCCCGAGTTCCTGAGCCTGAAGAACGCCGTCGACAACTCCCGTCTCGAGCAGACGCTGAACACCCCGGCCCTGGCGACCCTGCTGCTTCTCGACGAGCAGCTCGGGTGGATCCTCGACAACGGCGGGTTGTCGTGGGCGGGAGCCCGCACCGCGGAGTCGTCGTCGGCGCTGTACGAGTGGGCGGATGCCAGTGACGTCGCGGCCCCGTTCGTCGCCGACCCCGCCGACCGCTCCCCCGTCGTGGTCACCATCGACTTCGACGACAGCATCGACGCCGCCGCCATCGCCAAGAGCCTGCGCGCGAACGGCATCGTCGACACCGAGCCCTACCGCAAGCTCGGTCGCAACCAGCTGCGCGTCGCCACGTTCGTCTCCATCGAGCCGGCCGACGTGCGCCGCCTCATCGGCGCGATCGACTACACGATCGAGCACCTGCCCGGCGCCTGACGCGCAACGACGAAGGCCGTCCCGCATCGCGCGGGACGGCCTTCGTCGTTCAGAGATCAGTAGCTGCGGTCGTGTTCGTCGAGATCGTCGTCGTCATCGTCGAGCTCGTCGTCTTCCGACTCGTCGTCGTCGGATTCGTCGTCGAGCGTGCCGTCGCCCCGATCGGCGTCGAGCTCGTCGATGTCGACACCGTCGAGGTCGCCGGCGTGGAACCGCGGCTTGGGCTCGTCCGCCTCGTCTTCGTCATCGTCGTCGGAGTCGTCATCGTCGTCGGAGTCGTCATCATCGTCGGACCCGTCGTCGAGGTCCTCGTCATCATCGTCGTCGTCGTCGTCGGCAGCGACCGCCGCCGCCTGCGCCGCCTGGTACTCGGCCAGACGGGTCGCCCACGGCACCCAGTCGGGGGCGAGCAGGGCTCCGTCGCCGGGCAGCAGCTCGACCTCGAGCACGGTCGGCTCGGCGTCGTCGACGACGGCGACGCTCACCGTCCAGAACCACCCGGGGTAGCCCGACAGACGGGTGTGGAAACGCAACGACACCACGCCGTCGTCTTCGGCCGTGTACCCGGCCGCGGGGCCGACGGTGTCGGCCGGCGTGATCTCGTGCAGTGCGGCGAGCGCCAGATCGTGGGCGCCGGTAAGACGCTCGTCGGGGCCCTGCTCAGGCTTCGAAGTCATCGGCGACCTTGCGCAGCACGGCCGCGATCTTCTGCGCGTGCGGACCGCTCGGGTACCGGCCGCGGCGCAGGTCACCGCCGATGCCGTCGAGGAGCTTGACGAGGTCTTCCACGATGATCGCCATGTCGTCGGCGGGCTTGCGGGAGCGCTTCGACAGGCTCACGGGGGCGTCGATGATGCGCACCGAGAGCGCCTGCAGGCCGCGCTTGCCGTCGGCGACACCGAATTCCAGCCGCGTCCCGGCCTTGGGCGCGGGGGTTCCGGCGGGCAGAGCCGTGGCGTGCAGGAACACGTCCTGGCCGTCATCGGTGCTGATGAAGCCGAAGCCCTTCTCGTCGTCGTAGAACCTGACCTTGCCGGTGGGCATGGGTACCTCGCTGAGTGTGTGCGCGATCGCGCGGCGGAACGCGGGAACCGATCGGATCCCGGTCTTCCAGCCTACGGCACCTGCGCCAGGCAGTAGGCTGAGGCCGATGAGCACCCGCACCTCCGGCGGCCGCACGCCGGGCGACGACGTTCCCGTCCGCCGCATCGACCGCATCCTCGCGTTCATGTCGCTGGGGCTGCTGGTGCTGGCGCTCGTGTGCTTCTTCGCCATCATCATCGGCTCCACCGCGGGTGCCGACCTGGCATCCGGTGTCTGGCCGGTGGTGAGCCTGCTCGTCCTCGTCACGCCCCCCGTCGCGTTCGGCTGCCTGCTGGCCGTGCTCATCATGAGCTTCGTCCGAAGGGCCCGGGCCAACAAGGCTCGTTGACGTGCCCGAGACCTCCGCTCAACGCGCTCTGGCGGTCTCGTTGGGTGCGCGCTCCGACGGTGAGCTCGCACGCCTGTTCGCCGATCGCCAGGTGCCGCCGTCGGTCGCGTGGCGCGACATGTTCGACGCCGCAGAGTCGTTGCTCGAGCCCGCCTCGCTCGCCCGCGCCCTGCCCGCGCTGACGCGTCGCGAGGCCGACGCCCTGGTCGCCGCACTCGACGGCATCCCCGCGACCGGCCCCGCACGCGATGATCTCGTCTCCCGTGCGCTCGTCGGAGAAGACGGTCTGCCGTTCCCGAGCACGGCCGACGCGGTGCGCGAGGCGCTGGCCGACGGCATCCCGGATGCCACCGCACCGGTGCCCGCGCCCGCCGCGGTCGAGACGGCCGCCGCGTCCGAGGCGGCGTTCACCTACGCCGCCTCCGTGGCCGACATCCTCATGCAGACGCTCGAAGCCCCGCTCGGGCGCATCGGGTCGGGTTCGCTCGGGGCGACGGAGCGACGCCGGCTCGTCGATTCGGGTGCTGTCTCCACCCCCGCCGACGCCGACCTGCTCGTGGGCCTCGCGGCCGACGTGGGCCTCTTGGGCGCGAACGACCGTGCGTGGCTCGTGTCGTCGGCCGGTCGCGAGTGGTTGCGCCTGCCCACCCTCGAGCGGTGGCAACGCACGGCGGTCGCGCTGCGCGACGCCCTTCCCCGCGCCTATCGCGCGGCCGACGGCGGGTGGATCCCCGTCGAGCAGTGGGCCGGGGCGACGCCCTTCGACCCCGAGGGCCCGGACCGCGCCGCGTTGTGGACGCGGCGGCTCGCGCGCTGGGGCCTGATCGACGCCGCCGGTCGCACCACCCCGTGGGCGGAACCGCTTGCGCGCGGGGGCGATGTCGACACGACGGCACTGCGCGAACTCCTCCCCCCCGAGGTCGACCGGGTCTACCTGCAGAACGACCTGACGGCCATCGCTCCGGGGCCGCTCGCCCCGCACCTCGACGTGCGGTTGCGGTCGATGGCCGTGCGCGAATCGCGCGCGCAGGCCTCCAGCTACCGCTTCAGCGCCGCCTCCATCGGCGCCGCCATCACGGCGGGTGATACGGCGGAGTCCCTCCGCGAGTTCCTGACCGGCATCTCGCTGACCGGACTCCCGCAGCCGCTGGCGTACGTCATCGAGCGCACCTCGGCCGAGCACGGGCGCGTCCGGGTGTCGAGCGATCCGGCGACGCTCCTGACGCGCGTGGTCACCGACGACGAGACGCTCCTACGGTCGATGGAGGTCGATCAGTCGCTGCGTTCGATCGCCCTCTCGCGCACCGGTGACGACGAGCTCGTCTCGCACGTCTCGAGCGACGTGGTGTTCTGGGCGCTGACCGACGCGCACTACCCGGCGCTGGCCGTCGACCCCGACGGGCGTCCCCGCGCACTGGTGCGGGCGAAGCTGGCCGCCGACCCTCGGCCCGTCTCCGACCCGCTCGACACCTACACCGACCTGCTGCAGCGCCTGCGAGAGGGCGTGGGCGACTCGGATGCCGCGTGGCTCGAGCGCGAGCTCGACCAGGCCGTGCGCGCCCGCGCCGTCATCGACGTCACGGTGCGCCTTCCCGACGGCTCGGCGCGCGTGTTCCGCCTGGAGGCGACCGGACTCGGCGGGGGGCGCCTGCGCGGTCGCGATCGCGGCGCCGACGTCGAGAGGACGCTTCCGCTGTCGCACATCGACGGCGTCACCCCCGTCGACTGACCCCCCGCACCCACATGGTCGGCCGGCCCGCCCCCGACCCCGGTAGACTCGAACGCTATGTCCGACGGCCCCTTGATCGTGCAGAGCGACCGCACCGTCCTCCTCGAGGTCGCCCACCCCGAGGCGGAGACGGCGCGGCACGAGCTCGCGGTCTTCGCCGAGCTCGAGCGCGCACCCGAGCACATCCACACGTATCGCATCACGCGCCTGGGTCTGTGGAACGCCCGCGCGGCCGGTCACGACGCCGACGCCATGCTCGACACCCTCGACCGGTGGTCGCGCTTCCCGGTACCCGCATCCGTCAGCACCGATATCCGCGAGACGGTCAATCGGTACGGCCGGCTGGTCATCGAACGCAACGACGCCAAAGAGCTCGTGCTGCGGTCGTCGGATGCCGCGGTGCTCAGCGAGGTGTCGCGCAACAAGCGCATCGCGCCGCTGCTCATCGGCCACCCCACCCCCGACAGCTACCTCGTCGACGCCTGGGCGCGCGGCCACATCAAGCAGGAGCTGCTGAAGATCGGGTGGCCCGCCGAAGACCTCGCCGGCTACACCCCCGGTACGTCCCACCCGATCGATCTCGCCGAAGACGGCTGGAGCCTGCGCCCTTATCAGCGACAGGCGGTCGACTCCTTCTCCGAGGGCGGTTCCGGCGTCGTGGTGCTCCCCTGCGGCGCGGGCAAGACGCTCGTGGGTGCGGGCGCCATGGCCGACACTCGCACGACGACGCTCATCCTCGTCACCAACACCGTCAGCGCCCGCCAGTGGCGCGACGAGCTGCTGCGCCGCACGACGCTCACGCCCGAGGAGATCGGCGAGTACTCCGGGCAGGTGAAGGAGATCAAGCCCGTCACCATCGCGACGTACCAGATCCTCACCGCCAAGCGGAAAGGCCAGTACGCCCACCTGGCCCTCCTCGACGCGCTCGACTGGGGCCTGGTGCTGTACGACGAGGTGCACCTGCTGCCCGCCCCGGTGTTCAAGCTCACCGCCGACCTGCAGGCCCGGCGCCGTCTCGGCCTCACCGCCACGCTCGTGCGCGAGGACGGCCGCGAAGGCGACGTGTTCAGCCTCATCGGCCCCAAGCGCTTCGACGCCCCGTGGAAGGAGATCGAGGCGCAGGGCTTCATCTCCCCCGCCGCCTGCTACGAGGTGCGCATCGACCTCCCCGCGGGTGAGCGTCTCGAATACGCCGCCGCCGCCGACGAGGACCGCTATCGACTGGCCGCGACCGCCCCCGCCAAGATCGATGTCGCGCGGCGCCTGGTCCAGCGGCATCCGGGCGAGCGTGTGCTCATCATCGGGCAGTACCTCGATCAGATCGACGAGCTCGCCGAAGCCCTCGACGCTCCGCAGATCACCGGAGCCACCCCGATCCCCGAGCGCGAGGAGCTGTTCCAGGGGTTCCGCGACGGCAGCATCCCCCTTCTGGTGGTGTCGAAGGTGGCCAATTTCTCGGTCGACCTGCCCGAGGCCTCCGTCGCCATCCAGGTGTCGGGCTCTTTCGGGTCGCGGCAAGAAGAAGCCCAGCGCCTCGGACGCCTGCTGCGGCCGAAGCAGTCGAACCACACGGCGAGCTTCTACACCCTCATCGCCCGCGACACCGTCGACCAGGATTTCGCGCAGAACCGCCAGCGCTTCCTCGCCGAACAGGGCTACTCCTACACGATCCTGGATGCCGACGGGATCGACGCCGCCGCCGCGTGACCCATAGCAGGGCGCGCCCATCGGTTCCATATCCAGCGGATTGCTGGGTCGCTTCACGATAATGAGGGCATGACAGCACCTCGCATCCTCGTCGTCGACGACGAACCGAACATTCGCGACCTGCTCATCACGAGCCTGCGCTTCGCCGGGTTCCAGGTGCGAGCCGTGGCCAACGGCGCGCAGACGATCTCCGCCGTGCTCGAGGAAGAACCCGACCTCATCGTGCTCGACGTGATGCTGCCCGACATGAACGGGTTCAGCGTCACCAAGCGCTTGCGTGGCGCCGGCTACACCGCGCCGATCCTGTTCCTGACCGCCAAAGACGAGACCGAAGACAAGATCGAGGGCTTGAACGCCGGCGGCGACGACTACGTCACCAAGCCCTTCAGCCTCGACGAGATCGTGGCCCGCATCCAGGCGATCCTGCGCCGCACGATGCAGGCCGACGAGGAGTCCGTCATCCGCACGGGTGAGCTGACCATGGACCAGGACACCCACGACGTCAGCGTGGGCGACGTGTCGATCGACCTCAGCCCCACCGAGTTCAAACTGCTGCGCTACCTCATGCTCAATCCGAACCGCGTGTTGAGCAAGGCGCAGATCCTCGACCACGTCTGGGAGTACGACTTCAACGGCGACGCCGGGATCGTCGAGAGCTACATCTCGTACCTCCGCCGCAAGATCGATCCCCACTCCTCCGAGCCGCTGATCCAGACCAAGCGCGGCTTCGGCTACATGCTGAAGTCGGGCAAGACCGCCTGAGCGAAAGGCGTCCCCCTGTCGCATCCCGACGATGCCCTCACACGCTGGTGGCGCGGACTGAGCCTTCGCACCAAGGTCACCGGCGTGACCGTCGTGCTGCTCGCGATCGGGTTGTTCACGGCGGGTATCGGCACCATGGTGTTCCTGCGCACCACCCTGGTGAACAACCTCGACGAGCAGCTCGCTCAGCAAGCGGCGGGCAACATCGCCGACAGCGTCTTCACGATGACGCCCGCCGACGGCCAGATCGTCTTCTCGCAGATCGACAACGCCCCGCAGATCGGGTCGATGGTCGTCGTGTACGGCCCCGACGGCGAACGCAAGGCGTTCTACAACGGCACGGCATCCAAGGCGCTCCCCCAGTTGCCCTCCACCTTCACCGTCGAGCAGACCTACGGTCAAATCGATCGGCGCATCGATCTGCACGACGGTGAGTCGGGTCAGCACTTCCTCGCCCGCGTCGGTGTGCTGCAGGTCAACGGCAGCCCCGGCGTGTACACCCAGATGGTGATCCAGCCGCTGGCGCCGACGGATCGCATCGTGACGGCCTACATCGGCATCTACGCCTTCGTCGCGCTGCTCATCCTGATCGCGACCGCCCTGCTGACCCGATGGTTGGTGACGCTCGCCTTCCGCAACCTCCGGCAGGTCGAGACGACGGCCATGGACATCGCGGCGGGCGACTTCAGCCAGCGGCTGACCGACATCGTTCCCGACACCGAGGTGGGCCGGCTCAAGACCGCCATCAACGCGATGCTCGCCCGCATCGACGGCGCGCTCGGCCAACGGGATGCCACCGTGCGGCAGATGCGCCGGTTCATCGGCGACGCGAGTCACGAGCTGCGCACTCCCCTCGTCACGATGCGCGGCTACGCGGAGCTGTACCGCATGGGCGCGATCCGCTCCGACCAGGACGTCGCCCAATCGATGGAGCGCATCGAGAAGGAGGCCATCCGCATGGGCGCGCTCGTGGAAGACCTCCTCGCCCTCGCCCGCCTCGACGAGCGACGTGACGTGACGATCATCGCGCTCGATCTGCGTCCGATCGCGCGCGACGCCGCCCTCGACCTGCGCGTGACGTCGCCGCAGCGCGAGGTGACGGTCGATGACACGACCTCGCGCCACGAGATCGTCCTGCCCACGATGAGCCTCGATCCGCTGCTGGATGCCGGGGGCGACCCGGCCGGCGCGGCCAACCGCCGCCGTGCCGCACCGAGCACGTCGGCCATGGCGATCGCGGGCGCGACGCTGTCGCGTCTGCGGCGCAAGCCGAAGGATGCCGGTGAGACGACGCCCGCGCCCGTGGAGGCCGCGCCGACCGCTTCCCCCACCCCACCGGCCGGCGTGGTGCGCACCCCGCCGCGACCCGCGCCCATCGTGCTCGGCGACGAGAACAAGGTGCGCCAGGTGGTGGCGAACCTCCTCGGCAACGCGCGACGTTTTACCGCCGACGATTCGCCCATCGGCCTCCGGGTGGGCGTCGACGTCGAACGCGACATGGGGTGGATCGAGATCATCGACCACGGCGAGGGCGTGCCCGAACAGATCCGCGATCAGATCTTCCAGCGTTTCTGGCGCGCCGACACCTCTCGCACGCGCGAGACGGGGGGCTCCGGACTCGGCCTGTCGATCGTGGCATCCATCGTCGACCTGCTGCACGGAACGGTCGAGGTGGTCGACACCCCCGGCGGTGGTGCGACCTTCCGCGTCTCGCTGCCCCTCGCGGATCGCCGCGATGCCCAGGAGCACGCGCTGATCGAGACGCAGCCGCTGGAGCGGCTCCCCGAGGGCTTCAGGCCCGACGCCTGACGAGACGCGACCACTCGGGTTCCTCGCGTGCGGGCGGCGGGAGAGGGGATTCGGGCGGCGGAGGACCACCGATGCGGACGCGTCCTCTCGTCCCGGAACCCCCTCCGCTCGCGGACTGCAGCGCGCCGGCGACGCGCGCCCATCCGGGGAGCGATGAGGCGCCGCCCGAAGACCACCCGCACACGAAGAACGCCCCCTCTCGAAGGAGGGGGCGTTCTCAGACGTCAGGCGTGGATCAGAAGTCCATGCCACCCGTCGGGTCGCCCGCGGGAGCGGCGGCCTTCTCGGGCTTGTCGGCGACGACGACCTCGGTGGTGAGGAAGAGGCCGGCGATCGACGCGGCGTTCTGCAGCGCGGAGCGCGTGACCTTGGCCGGGTCGATGATGCCCTGTGCGAACAGGTCGCCGTACTCGCCGGTCGCGGCGTTGAGGCCGTGTCCGACGGGCAGGTCGGCGACCTTGTTGGCGACGACACCGGGCTCGAGACCGGCGTTGAGCGCGATCTGCTTGAGCGGAGCCTCGATGGCGACCTTGACGATGTTCGCGCCGGTGGCCTCGTCGCCGACGAGCTCGAGCGAGCCGAAGGCGTTCTTGCCGGCCTGGATCAGGGCGACGCCACCACCGGCGACGACACCCTCTTCGACGGCCGCCTTGGCGTTGCGCACGGCGTCTTCGATGCGGTGCTTGCGCTCCTTGAGCTCGACCTCGGTGGCCGCGCCCGCCTTGATGACGGCGACGCCGCCGGCGAGCTTGGCGAGGCGCTCCTGGAGCTTCTCGCGGTCGTAGTCGCTGTCGGTGTTCTCGATCTCGCGACGGATCTGCGTGACGCGACCCTCGATGAGCTCGGACTCGCCGGCACCTTCGACGATAGTGGTCTCGTCCTTGGTGATGATGACCTTGCGGGCACGGCCGAGCAGGTCGACGGTGGCGTTCTCGAGCTTGAGGCCGACCTCTTCGGTGATGACCTGGCCGCCGGTGAGGATCGCGATGTCCTGCAGCTGCGCCTTGCGACGGTCGCCGAAGCCGGGAGCCTTGACGGCGGCCGACTTGAAGATGCCACGGATCTTGTTGAGCACGAGCGTCGCGAGAGCCTCGCCCTCGACGTCCTCGGCGATGATGAGGAGCTCCTTGCCCTCCTGGATCACCTTGTCGACGATGGGCAGAAGGTCCTTGATGTTCGAGATCTTCTGGTTCGCGATGAGGATGTAGGGGTCTTCGAAGACCGCTTCCTGGCGCTCGGGGTCGGTGACGAAGTAGGGGTTGATGTAACCCTTGTCGAAGCGCATGCCCTCGGTGAGCTCGAGCTCGGTGCCGAACGTGTTCGACTCCTCGACGGTGACGACGCCTTCCTTGCCGACCTTGTCGATGGCCTCGGCGATGAGCTCGCCGATGGCGGGGTCAGCGGCCGAGATCGAGGCGGTGGCGGCGATCTGCTCCTTGGACTCGACCTCCTTGGCGGCGGAGAGGAGCTCGTCGGTGACGGCCTTGACGGCCTTCTCGATGCCCTTCTTGAGCGAGATGGGGTCGGCGCCGGCGGCGACGTTGCGCAGGCCCTCGCGCACGAGCGCCTGAGCCAGGACGGTGGCGGTGGTGGTGCCGTCACCCGCGACGTCGTCGGTCTTCTTGGCGACCTCCTTGACCAGCTCGGCGCCGATCTTCTCGTACGGGTCGTCGAGCTCGATCTCCTTGGCGATCGAGACGCCGTCGTTCGTGATCGTGGGGGCGCCCCACTTCTTCTCGAGCACGACGTTGCGACCGCGCGGGCCCAGGGTCACCTTGACGGCGTCGGCCAGCGTGTTGAGGCCACGCTCGAGGCCACGGCGTGCCTCTTCGTCGAAAGCGATGATCTTTGCCATAAGTGTGTCGTCCCTCCCGGACGGGTGACTTCCAGATTTTGGCACTCGACGAAAGCGAGTGCTAACTCATTCTGGCACTCGACCCTAGGGAGTGCAAGCCACACGGTCCGGCGTGAACGTCGAACGCCGTGGCATCCGGGTGACGGATGCCACGGCGTTCGGTGGCGTTCGGTTCAGCGTCTCAGGCGAGACGGACGGACTCCGCCTGAGGGCCCTTCTGTCCGGTTCCGACGGTGAACTCCACCGTCTGCCCCTCCTCGAGGACGCGGAAACCCGACATCTCGATGCTGGAGTAGTGAACGAACACGTCCTGACCATCGGCGACGGTGATGAACCCGAAGCCCTTCTCGGCGTTGAACCATTTGACAGTGCCCTGCGTCATGCGAATCTCCTGTTGCTGAATGACGAGGTCATCGTAAGCACGGAGGATGCCGCGGAATCAGGGTTCCCGAGCATTGTTGACGCGCGTGCCGTCAAGTTGTTACGCCGCGGAAACACGCGGCCCCACGGGTCAGGACGACGGCGCCTCGGAGGTCTGACCGGCCGCTCGATCGAGGCCGACGACGACGATAAGGCGCTTCACCGCGCTCTCGTCGTCGGGGGTGTTCGGGTCGTCGCTCGGCTGCAGGAAGTCGCTCTGCGCCACCTGCGCGCCCCCGATCGTCTGGGCCAGTCCCTCCGCCGCCGCCTCGTCGGTGTCGCGGAGGTAGAAGACGGTGGTCTGCGCGAAGTCGGTGCTGTCGGAGTCACCCGTCTCGACGGTGTCGCCCGGCCACCCCGCCGCGACGATCCGATCGCGCAGCGTTCCCGCGAGGCCTTCGTCGGCGGTGCCGTTGAGCACGACCACCGAGTAAGAGGTGTCGACGACGGCCGGCGTCGTCGCCGAGGCCGTCGGCGTGGGCGTCGGCTCGGCGTCGGGGCCCAGGGAGATGCGACCGGATACGACGAGGGTCGCGAAGATGCCGGCGATGATCAGCACGAGCGTGGCGATCGCCGCCCACAGGAAGATGATCCAGCCGCGCAGCCGCGGGTTCTCGGCGCGGTGCGCGCCGACGCGGCCGGTCGGATCGGGCAGGTCGTCGAAGCGATCCCGAGGGAAGGTCGATCTGGCCATTGGACGATGCTATCGGTCGGAAGACCGGCGCCCTTTCAGCGCGATGCCGCCCGGCCCAGGCGCGAACGGTGCCGGTCTGCGGCGTCGTCGCGACGGCGGCGCAGGCGCCGCACCAGCATGGGGTCGTGGGCGAGAGCGTCGGGGGTGTCGATCAGACGGCCGAGGACCTGGTAGTACCGGGCGGGCGTCATACCGAACTCGGCGCGGATCGCCTCCTCTTTCGCACCCGCATGACGTCGCCATTCACCCTCGAAAGCGAGGAAGGCGCGGTCGCGGTCCGATAGAGCCATGACTTCCACGTTAGGGTCGAGCCGCGTCGGACCCCGGATGCCACGCCACCCACGCCCCGAGTGGATCGACCTCGGCGACGACATCGCCGTCCAGTGCCAGCGCGAACCCGCCGCGCACCGACTCGACGCGTCGCGTCCATCCGTCGTGCAGTGCCGGCGCGTCGAGGGTGACCCATCGACCCGCCGATCGTGCCGCGTCGATCACGGCGGCGCGGTGCGGTGCGGGGACGTGCGCGAGAACGCCGGGGGTCGTGACGACCAGGGTCGCGCCGGCCGGGGCCTGCGCGGCGAGAGCGGGCAGCGCGTCGGCGCCGTCGCCGGCCACGAGCAGCGGCGGGTCGCCGGCGGCGATGTCGATCGCCCTCGCGATGCGCTCACGCCGCTCCTCCTCGCCCGGCCAGACCAGGTCCATCAGCCACGCCCGGTCCTCGGCGCGGTCGACGTCGAGCGGGTTCAGGTCGATGCCGGCGCGCCAGACGACCTCCGGCATCCGCAGCTCCGGTGCGCCCTCCAGCTCACATGCGAGCACGACGGGGCTGACTCCCGCGACGGGATCGAGTGCGACGGTCTCGCCGCCGCGACGGTACCGGTAGGAGTATCGATCGGGATTCAGGCACAGCCCCGCGCTGGCGCCCACCTCGAGCAGGGCGATGGGCCCGTCGATCAGTGCGAGCGCCGGGAGCAGGGCCGCGCACCGCAGCGGCTCGTTCGTCTGCACGCTCCGCCGGGCGCATTCGGCGGCGATCTCGCCGGCATGCGCGACCACCCACGATGCCCAGGCGTCGACATCGTCCATCGGGGCGCCGAGGAGCCGCAGCACGGCGAACACGAGCGGGGGTTGACGACGCGTCGGACCCACCTCGGCGAGCGCCGTCGCCACCGCCGGATCCTCGGCCACCCGCCGCGCCCACGCCTCGTAGACCGCCGATCGACCGGGCGCCTCCTCACGGGCGAAGCGCTCGAACCGGGCGACGACGGCGGTCACGGCATCCTGATCCACCCCGCAGATTATGCCGGGCCGACCTGACCGCTCGCGGGCACGACAGAATGGATGCCGGAGAAGGGAAGTTCCAATGACTTATGCCGTCGACAAGTCCGACGACCAGTGGCGCGCAGAACTGTCGCCCGAACAGTACGCGGTGCTCCGTCAGGCCGGGACCGAGCGCGCCTGGACCGGCGAACTGCTCGACGAGAGCCGCGCCGGTCTGTACACCTGTGCCGCGTGCGGTGCCGAGCTGTTCCAGAGCGGAACCAAGTTCGACTCGCACTGCGGATGGCCGAGCTTCTACGAGTCGGTACGCCCGGAGGCCGTCGAACTCATCGACGACAACAGCCACGGCATGCAGCGCACCGAGGTGCGGTGCGCGAACTGCGGCTCGCACCTGGGCCACGTCTTCCCGGACGGCTTCGGCACGCCCACCGGCGACCGCTACTGCATGAACTCGCTGTCGCTGAACTTCACCCCGGAAGAGCAGGCGTGAGCGCACTCGAGGCGATGCGCGACCGCCGGTCGTGGTCGAAGGTCACCGACCTCGCCCCCACCGGTCCCGAGCTGGAGGCGTTCGTCGCCGCCGCCGGTCGCGTCGCCGACCACAAGACGCTTCGTCCGTGGCGCATCATCGAGATCCGCGGGAGCGACCGCGATCTGCTCGCGCGTGCGCTGAACAAGGCCGACGGCAAGAAGGGGTACTCGTCGAAGCCCCGCCGCGCGCCGCTGATCCTCGCCCTCGTGGCAGACGTGTCGTCGAAGAAGATCCCGGCCTGGGAGCAGGAGGCCACGGCATCCGGGGTCGCCCACATGCTGAGCCTGGTGCTCGACGAGGCGGGATTCGGTGTCTTCTGGCGCACCGACGACAACACCCGCAGCAAGGCGCTCGCGAAGGCCCACGGCTTAAAGAAGGGCGAGGTGCTGCTCGGGTGGCTGTACGTCGGCGGCAAGCCGCCGCGCACGCGTCCGGTCCGTCGCAAGACCGTGGATGCCGCGAAGCACATCTCGCGCATGCCCGGAGGAAAGAAGCGGCGCAAGGACCACGACGCGCGCTCCTGATCACGCGCACCGTCACGCCGCCCGGGGGTTCCTCCGGGCGGCGTCGTCGTTCATGCCGTCGGGCGACCTCAGGCCCGTCGACCGCGCCGCCACGGCACCGCGGCCACGACGACGCCGGCGATGGCGACCGCGGCCGCCAGGACGGCCACCGGGGTGGACGGAGCGGCCGGCGCGGGCCAGAACGCGTCGAGCACCACCGAGGTGCTCAACAGGCCCACCACCGACCCGAGACCCAGCAGCAGCACCCCGGTGCGGCGGACCACCACCGACGACAAGTAGATGTAGATCACGCCGACCGCGCCGCCGGCGTAGAGCCACGGATCGCTCGGGACGGCGCGCGGCGTCCCGACGGCAGCGATGTGCACGAGGGCGGCGATCACGAGCACGATGGTGCCGCCGATGAAGTTGACCAGCGTCGCCGTCAACGGACTCTCGACGTGCACGCGCAGGCGGCCGTTGGTGCCCTGCTGCCAGGCGACCCCGACGCCCGCGACGGCGGGGACGACGAGCATCCACAGCGGCACGCTCCCCAGCGCATCGCCCGACAGGCACACGACGACTCCCGCCACGGCGAGCGCCGCGCCGATGAGCCGGCGCACCGTGACGGGAACGACGCCGGCCGGTCCGTACCCCACGCGGTCGAGCACGAGACCCCCGGTGGTCTGCCCGGCGACGAAGCCGACCGTGAACAGCGCGACGCCGATCGTCGCCACCGTCAGCCCCTGGCTCGCCACGGTGAACGCGCCCACGAGACCGCCCAGCAGCATCCACCCGGGAACGGTGCGTGACCGGATGCCGTCGACCAGGCGCTCGAACCCGCGACGCCCCTCGGGCAGCAGCACCGCCAGCGCGACCAGGATGACGAGCCCCGAAGCGAAAGACACCGCGGCGGCCAGGATGCCGTCGCCGAGCGCCGCACCGAGCGAGCCGTTGATCCGCGCCTGCAGCGCGGTGAGGGCACCGATGAGCACCGCTCCCCCGACGGCCACGCCGGTCGCACCGCGCTCCGACACCGCACTCCCTTCGTGCCCGGCAGCCGGGCCACCGTCGATCGTACGACGCGGGCCGCGGTCGTCTCTTCGCGATCAGGTCGATCGGGCGTCGTCCGCCATCAGACGAAGGACGTCGGTGAGCGTCTGCGTCGTGACCCCCTCGCTGACGGCCACGTCGACGAGCTCGCGCAGGCGCCGCGTGAGATCGGCCGACAGCGCGGAAACGCCCGACGCGACCCGCGTTCCCGACCCCACCCGGCTGACGATGAGCCCCTCGCTCTCCAGAGCGCGGTAGACCTTCTGCACGGTGCCGGGAGCCACACCGAAATCGGCGGCCGCCTGCCGCACCGTCGGCAACTTCTCCCCCGCTCCGAGTCGGCCCGAAGCGATCAGACCGCGGAGGAACCCGTGCAGGTCGGTGGGCGATCCGGCCTCTCGGGATCTCGACGAGACGGCATCCATCACGTCGCCACCTCGACCGGCCGGGCAGGGAATCGGTGTCGGGCGCTCACGATTGCGGCGGCGCGGAGCACGAGCAGTGTCAGCAGCACGCACCCCGCGATCTCGAGGATCGGCGCGGCGAATCCTCCCGCCATGATCAGGTCGGCGTGCGGGAGCGCGACGTCGACCGTCTCTTCGCGCCCCGACTCCATCACGACGGTCATGCTGGTCGTGGCTGCGGAGCGCGCCATGTGCAGCATCCCGCCGAGCACGACCAGAACGGTCGCGACCCCCAACGTCACGATGTCGCGGGCGACGTCGGAACGGCCTGAACGCTCGAGGTCGAGCCGCGCTCCATCGGAGTACGGCCGCAGGGCGTTGCGATGCAGGGCGAGCACGACGCCCGCGCCGAGCGCGACCACGCCTGCCAGCATCGGGATGCCGTAAGCCCAACCGGGAAAGACCATCACGATCGGCGGCGCCGCGACGTTCGGCATTTCCCAGGCGATGTGGGCGGACAGCCCGGGATCCAATGCCGTCGACATCCGGCCGAAGACGACGACGATTCCCCCGGTGACGGCTACAGCCGCGGCCAGCACCCGGATGCCCCGGTGCGGCCCGAACGTCGTCCACGTACGCCTGGTCGCCGACGCGGCGTCCAGGGTACGACGGGGTTGCGCCGTTCGGCGCGTCACGACCCATACGACCAATCCCGCCGCGGCCACCGCCGGGGCCAGGGCGAACCGCCACCACGACACGGTGGCGGACATGTCGAAGGCGTAGCCGCGCAGCGCGATGTCGCCGATCCACACCGCCGCGACGACGAGGGCGATCGCACCGAGAGCGACGCGGTCCCACTGAGAGGCGGAGTCCGCGATCCGCCTACCGCGGCGCACCCGTGCCAAAAGGAGGGCGATCAGCACGCCGAGCGCGATGCAGATCAGCGTCGACGACAGCAGGCCCCAGATGACCTCGGACGGAGACGACTGCAGCATCCGGGTCCACGCGTTCCGGAGATATTCGGGGCTCATGGCGACCACCTTTCGTGTCACCTTTCTAGCACATTTTGTACCACATGCGTGACACGCTTTTCGTCAGACGACGACAGAGGCCCTCCGCGCGCGTCGGCCGCGGATCACCCCGCCCGCGAAGATCGCGAGGAGCGCGAGCATCGCGAGCAGGCTCACCGCGCCGAGGGCGGCACCGCCGTAGGCGTAGTCGCCACCGCTGATGCCGTACGTGTCGGCGAGGCCCATACCCGGGCCGAACGACGCGACGAAATACCCCGCGATCCCGAGGAGGAGCAGAGCGAGGTAGGCGGAGACGACGGCCCAGACGTCGGCGTCGGTCAGGGCGAACACCAGCAGGAAGACGAGACCGAGCACGGGGCCCGCGGCGATGACCGCGACGACGAACGCGTTGGGCGGCCCCTGGTTCGCCGCCCCCACCTCGCGCCACACCTCGGCCGCGGTCAGTCCGGGCACCGCCGCTTCCGGGTTCCACACGAGGATCTGCACGAGCGCGACGACGGCGTAGACCGTCACGACCATCAGGCCCGCGGTAGCGGTGATGACACGGGTGCGGCGATGAACGGAGCCAGGCTTCATCGCCCCATCATCGCCGATGCGCGGTCACCGAACCCGGCGCGCGGGCACGTCGATGTCGCCCTCACCCGCTCGTATACGTCAGGCTGTCACCCGTGACCCAGCTCAACCCCGGCCTCCACGATGTCTCGCGCATCCTCGGTGATCTGAACAGCGCCGGCGCCGACCGTGAATTCCTCGCGCACGCCGAACTGCACCTGCCCCGCCTGCACGAGCTGTTCGTGCGCCTCTACGGCGAGCGCGCCGACGGCCTGGAGCGCCTGGCATCCGTCGTCGACCTCGCCCGCCGCTCGTGGACCGAGCGTCCGCGCGCGCTGAAGGCCCTCGACCGCGAGCGCGACAGCTCGCCGGACTGGTTCGAGAGCGAGCGCATGCTCGGCGGCGTCTGCTACGTCGATCGGTACGCGGGCGGGCTCAGCGGCATCCGGGACCAGATCCCCTACTTCACAGAGCTCGGCTTGACCTACCTGCACCTTATGCCGCTGTTCGAGAGCCCCGAGGGCAACAGCGACGGCGGCTACGCGGTGTCGAGCTATCGCCGGGTGGACCCCGCACTCGGCACGATGGAGGAACTCGCGGCGCTCGCCGCCGATCTCCGCCGCGCCGGGATCTCCCTCGTGGTGGACTTCATCTTCAACCACACCAGCAACGAGCACGAGTGGGCGCAGAAGGCCGTGGCCGGCGAGCCCGGGTTCGAGGATTTCTTCCTCATCTTCCCCGACCGCGAGATGCCCGACGCGTACGAGCGGACTACGCGCGAGATCTTCCCTGACGATCACCCGGGCTCGTTCGTGCAGCTCGACGACGGACGCTGGGTCTGGGCCACGTTCTATCACTTCCAATGGGACCTCAACTACGCCAATCCCGCGGTCTTCGAGGCGATGGCCGGCGAGATGCTGTTCCTGGCGAACCAGGGCGTCGAGATCCTGCGGATGGATGCCGTCGCCTTCATCTGGAAGCAGCTCGGCACGACCTGCGAATCGCTGCCCGAGGCGCACCTGCTGCTGCAGGCGTTCAACGCCGTGCTGCGCATGGCCGCCCCGGGGCTGCTGTTCAAGTCCGAGGCGATCGTGCACCCCGACGAAGTGATCTCGTACATCTCGCCCGACGAATGCCAGATCTCCTACAACCCCCTGCAGATGGCCCTGACCTGGGAGGCCCTCGCCACCCGCGACGGCCGCCTGCTGCAGCAGGCGCTCGAGCGTCGCCACGCGCTTCCCGAGGGCACGGCGTGGGTGAACTACGTACGCAGCCACGACGACATCGGCTGGACCTTCGCCGACGAGGATGCCGCCGAGCTCGGCATCGAGGGTTATCCGCACCGGCGGTTCCTCAACGACTTCTACGTCGGGCGCGCCGAGGGCAGCTTCGCCCGTGGGGTTCCGTTCCAGGAGAACCCGCGCACGGGAGACGCCCGCGTCACCGGCACCACGGCATCCCTCGCGGGCATCGAGGCGGGCGACGCCGGTGGCGAGGACCGCGTCATCCTCGCGCACGCGCTGGCGTTGTCGACCGGCGGCATCCCGCTGCTCTACCTCGGTGACGAGGTCGCGCAACTCAACGACTACGGCTATGCCGACCGGGCCGAAGAGGCCGGCGACAGCCGATGGGTGCACCGCCCGTTCCGTCCCGAAGGGAACTACGCCCGGCGGACGGATGCCGACACCCCGGCCGGTCGGGTCTTCTCACGCCTGACGCGACTTCTCGCCGTGCGTCGCTCCACGCCCGAACTCGCCGGCAACGACCTCGTCGCGTTCGACGCGCACGTCAGGTCGGTGGTGGCGTTCCTCCGCCCCGGCGAGGGCGGATTCGCGGTGCTCGTCGCGGCCAACGTCGCCGACTCGGCGGTGGAGATCGACGCCCTGACCCTGTCGGGGCTCGCGCCCGAGGCCCTCGACCTGATCACCGGCGCCCCGGTGTGGCTCGGCGCCGGCGTGACGCTCAGCGCCCACGACGTGCGCTGGCTGCGCGTGCGCACACGCTGACCGAACGTCCTCGGCGCGGGTCACCCGGCCGAGGGCGACGTCAGTGCAGTTCGGGCGCTGGCAGGCCGTCGGTGCTCGAGATGCGGCGCGAGGCCGCCTCGAGCAGCGTCTCACGCGTGAGCTCGTTCGTCTCGACCGCGGTTCCGATGCGGGTCTCGTTCATGAGTCCCGCGATCTGCGCCTGATGGTCGTCGACGTGCTCGTTGCGGCTGCTCCGACGCACGACCGCGACCGGGTACACACCCGCCTCCAGCAACCCGAGGATCGTGCCGACGCCGGCATGCGTGACCACCACGTCGGCGTCGTGGATGGCCTGGTCGAACGACGCGGCATCCATGTCTTGCACGACCCGGCCGGGCAGGTCGTCGCGCGTGGTGAAGCCGAGCTGCCATGTGGTGTCGTCACCCATGAGACCGGTCGCCAAGAGGGCGTCGACGAGACCGTCGAAGCGGTAGCCCTGGATCGTGCCGAGCGTCACGAAGATCTTCAGCGGCCGCCCCTCGGGGGCCGTGCGTTCCGCGATCGAGAACGTCTCGAGCACGCTGGGGTGCAGCCCCCATCGCCCGCGGGCCCACGATCGATGCTGGGTGCGCATCTCGGCGAGACGGCTGTGGTAGAGCATCCGGCCCGTCAACGAGGGGCCGAGCACGCGGGACACGCTCTCGATGTACAGCGCGGGGATGCCGTGACGGCGTGCCGTCGGCAGGGCCGCTGTCGCGAGCGCCGCGCCCGTGCTGACGGCGGCGTCGAAGTTCTCCCCCGAGAGCGCGCCGTGGATCTGCCCCACCGCCGTGAGCGTTCCGCGCCAGTCCCGTGGCTTGATGTAGGGCACGAGCAGCGTGCGCTTGTCGCGCAGCAGCGAGCGGGTCTGGGGCGAGTCGAAGCTGACCCAGAGCGAGTCGTCGCTCGCGCCCAGGCCCGGGGCGAGGCGCACGAGCTGGGCGATGTGCCCACCGGTCGAAGCGGCGAGCAGGAGCTTGCGGGGCTTGTCGGGTGTCAGGTCGAGGGGCGAGGGAGCGGGGATCATCGGTCGCCCGCCGTCCCCGACGCATCGGCCGAAACGATGGTTTCCGTCGCCACGGTGGCCCGTGATCGGCCGGAATCGACATTGTCGAACGCACGGAAATGAATCACGGATCTCCCCCAGATCGTCACCGAGCCCGGCAATATTCGAGGTCGGCGTTGAAAGGCAGTGTACGGCACGCGCATTTCGGGGCCGTAACGAGCGAAAGCCGCACTACAATCCGCTCAATGCGCATCATCCGCATTCCCGGGCGGTGACGCCGGCGAAGAAACCGCCGTGAGTCAGCTGCGCGCGCGGCCCAGAATGCTCCGATACGCATTCAGGGTCTGTGCGGCGATGACATCCCAGTCCAACGCTCGCAGATCGGCGCGGTCCGGCCGGCCCGACGCGACGGACCATTCCAGGGCCTGCGTCAGATCGGCCGATGTCAGATCCCCCTCGTACAGCCGCACCCAGTCGTCGCCCAGCTGTTCCTGCAACTCCTGCATGGCACCCAGCTGCGGAACGAGCACCGGGCGATCGGCCGAGACGGCGAGGATCGCCGAACCGGAGTTCTGGATCCGCGCGTACGGCAGGACCACCAGGTCGGCCGCGGCGAGGGCCGCCACGATGTCATCGTCGGGGAGGAAGCGCGCGTCGATCGTGATCCGCTCATCGCCCTGCGCGGCCTCGCGGATCTCCGTCTCGAGCTCGGGCGGAGAGATCTTCCCGGCGATGAGCAGGGTGGCATCCACCCCGCTCTCCCGGAACACCCGGATCAGGTGCGGCACGTTCTTGTAGCGACGGATCTGACCGACGCTGGCGATCACCGGGCGGTCGGCGTCGAGACCGAGCCGTCGTCGCGCCTCGGCCCGGTGCACACCGAAGTCGTAGGAGTCGCGGTAATGGCCGTGCGGAATGACCGCCGCGGGGACCTCCGCGAGCTCGGGGTACGCGGCCCGAGCGCTCACGACACCCTGCTCGGTCAGCGAGATGATGCCGTCGACGTTCTTCAGCAGGAGCCTGTCGGCCAGGGCACGCAGCCGCGCCGTCGAGCGCTCCTCGTGCGCCGCCACGTTGTGGACCGTCCAGACGAGGACGGTGCCGCGGCGGCGGGTGAGCGCGAGGCTGCCGTAGAACAGCGCCAGCCGGCAGACGTGTCGGTACAGTCTCGGCCCCGACAGGAACGACAGGTCCGGCCAGTGGAGGTGGATGACGTCGGTGCGCTCGAGCAGCAACCGCCCGTAATGCAGATCGCGCACGACCGCACCCTGTCGCCGCAGCGCGCGGTAGAGGTCTGCGGTGTAGGGATTCGCCTTCTCTGTGCGGAAGGCGGGCTCGGCCTGCACGACCAGCGGATGCCGCGCCGTCAGCGACGGCTCCCGGCCGAACAGCGTGCGCTCCGCCGCGGGGAACCCGCGCCGCCACGACCGGCGGTGGGCCCATGCCTGGCGATACGCGTCACGCGAGCTGCGACGGACGGTCTCCAAGGCGGCGCGCAGCGCCACCCCGGCCTGCAGCAGCAGGGTGGCCACCAGCGCGACCGGAGTCGGCCAGACCGTCGTGAAATACGTGACCTTGCCCGCGAGCACCATCGCGAGCCGTCGACCGCTCGAACTGCTCGAACCGCCCACATCGTGCCGGATGACGGCATCCGGCACGATGACGGGTCGGAAACCTCGGCGCCACGCGCGCGTGGAGAACTCGGCATCCTCGCCGTACAGGAAGAAGCGCTCGTCCATGCCGCCGATGCGGTGCCACACCTCGCGGCGCGACAGCAGGAGACAGCCCGTGACGATGGGCACCTCGCGCACGGTGTCCCGCTTCCACCGCCCGAGGGACTCCGGATCGAACACGGCGGACTTCTTCGCCACGGCCGAGGCCCCGGTGGCGTAGCACAGCAGCGACCACAGACTCGGGGCGCCCCAGCACGACGACGGATCCAGCGCGCCGTTCTCATCGACCGTGCGACCGCCGTAGACACCGTGCTCGGGGTGCGCCTCGGCGAAGGCCACCAGCGCCTCGAGCGAACCCGGAAACGCCGAGGCGTCGGGGTTGAACAACATCACGTAGTCGGCCGTCGACGCGTCCACGCCGCGATTGACGGCACGGGCGAAGCCGAGGTTCTCGCCCGCGTCGATCAGCGTCACCCCGGGGTGCGCCGCTCGGATCGCCTCGAGCGAGCCGTCGGTCGACCCGTTGTCGATCAGGATGACCCCGAGCCACTCGAGACCGAGGCCCACGAGGGAGTCGATGGCTTCGAGGGTGCGCTCCCGGGTGTTGTAGTTGACGATGATCGCGTCGACCGTGGGTGCGCTCACGCGCTCACCCGCGCGTCCGCCGCAGAATCCGCGTCCTGACGGTACGCGATGACCTTGGCGGGGATGCCGCCGGCGATCGCGTTCGCGGGCACGTCCTTGGTCACGACGGCTCCGGCGGCGATGATCGCGCCGTCACCGATCGTCACCCCGGCGAGGACGACGACGTCGGCACCGAGCCAGGTGCCCGACCCGATGACGATGTCGTCCTCCGCCTTGGGCTGATCCATCGGCGGGATGCCCTTGGCGATGCCGTAGTTCGACGCGGTCACCGTGACCCGGGGCGCGAGCAGCGCCTTCTCACCGAAGGTGATCCGTCCCGTGGAATTGCCCGCCCAGATCGTGGAGTACTCCCCGATGCGCGTTCCGGCGCCGATCGTGATGCGCTCGCCGTTGCGGAAGGAGACGTTGGGCGCGAAGCTCACGTCTTTCCCGCGGGTGAGCTTGCGCACCTGCGACACGTGGGCGTACCCGTAGAAGTGCAGCACGCGCAGGCCGTGGATGTACACCCGGGGGTCGAGCACCGACGCGCCCGCCACCAGCACCTTGCGGATCCGGCTCATTCGTCCACCCCTTCGAGCATCGAGCGCAGCCGACGGGCCACGCCTTCGGTGTCCAGCTCCGCGCGGGTCGTGACCGTCACGGTGATCGTGTCGCCGTAGACCGCGGCGAAGACGGCGAGTTCGTCACGGCGGTCCGACGCCGGCAGCACGATGAAGCGCTCGACGATGTCGCCGGAGAAGTACCGCGGCTCGCGCGACCACGGGACGAGGGTCACGTAGCCGATCGAGCGGCCCCGCGGCTGGTCGTCCTCCGAGAGGCCCCGCGCGAAGGCGGCGACCTGCGCGCGCACGGATGCCACCACCTCGGGCAGCCCCGACGAAGGCGTGCCGTGGGCGCGGAGCATCTCGACGTGATTGCGGATCGCGCGTTCGCCCTTTCGGCGCCGCGACACCGGGACCATCACGTCGATGCCGTCGCGGTCGTCGTCGACCGCGCACATCGCCGCGGCCACGATGAAGTCGTTGAGCGATCCGCGCAGCTTCGCGGCGCGACGGGTCGTCGCCGAAGCGTCGACCTCGAAGAACGTGTCGGTGAACGGGGGGATGAACTGCGCACGCAGGTTCTTGCGCGTGGCGTAGATCTCCTTGAAAGGGCGGATGTTGCGCCCCACCAGGCGCTTCGCACGCTTGACGACGGGCTTGCGCCAGTACTCGCGCCACGCGGCCTTCGCGTCGGGCTGTGCATCCCACCACGTGCGCGCCGCGTACAGCGGCACGAGCAGACGCGAGGCGGGGGGCCGCGACGGAGTCGGGGCGGCCGTCTCCTCCACCTCCGCACTGGCCTCGGTGAGCTCGGTGAGGCGTTCCATCGCCCACTTCGCGTCGCCGTTGGCATGGTGCATGCGCGCGCCGAAGGCGACCCGACCGGTGTCCAGCGACGTGAACGTGAAGTCCCAGAGCGGACGATCACGCGGCAGGAGTCCACGGTCGCCGTCGATGAACCACCGCAGCGGTTTCGCGCGCAGGTCGTGCGTCCCCTCCGGGAAGTGCACGTGCGCACGCAGGTCGAAATCGTCGGCGGGAACCCACGCCGGTGCCGTCATCCCGAGCGGGGAGTCGACGACCCGCAGCCGGAACTCCGGTACCCGCCGCACGAGACGTTCGACGGCCGCCAGGATCTTCGCCTGGTCGAGCGAACCGTCGTCCGCGCGGAGGTTGCGACCATGGAGCACGAGGATGCAGCCGGTGTGCATCGTCTCGTACTTGATGTCCGAGGCGAGGTGCGTCTCGTCGAGGATGCGCAGGAGCTCGACCGAGACCGGGGTCGTCGACCTGTCCACGGTGCGAGACGGGCTCTCGACAGCAGCCGAGGGTGCCGGCGCAATCGACGACGCGAACCGCTCCCCGATGACCGGCGAGCGCCACGCCTGACGCGCGCCGGCGACGATGCCGCTGAACATGGCGTGCTCGTGGGCGCCCGGCTTGTTGCGCGCGAAGGCGCGAGCGATGCGCACCACCGACCGGCCACCCAGGCGCCAGGCGAGTCGGGCGCCGAGCACCGGATCGATGTGCACCCACTTCGCGATCATCGCGCCCAGCCCGAGACCGTATCCGCGGTGGAGGTTGACGTAGTCCTGGCCTTCGCGGGTGTTGTTGTGCCAGACGATGCAGGTCTCGTCGTGCACGATCGTCGACCCGGCGCGGGCGATGCGCACGAAGATGTCGAGATCCTCGGCACCGGCCCAGGGCTTGCCCGCGCCGAGCTGGTCGTCGAAGCCGCCCATCCGCAGCAGCATCTCCCGCCGGAAGGCCATGACGGCGCCGTGGCCGGCATCCAGACCCTCCACGGGAGTGCGGTACAGACGCTCGCGGCGGTACGGGGCCTTGGCCGCGGACTCGGAGCGGTGCAGCATGCGCCCCGTCACGGCACCGACCGTGGGGTCCTCGAAATGCGGGAGCACGACGTCGATCCAGCCCTCTTCGGGGAGGCAGTCGTCGTCGGTGAAGATGACGAACGGACGCCCGGAGGCATGGATGCCGGCATTGCGCGCCACCGAGAGTCCGGCTCCGGCGCGCACGTAGACGACACCGGCCTCCTCGGCGATCAGCCGGGTCTCGTCGGTGTCGGAGGCGCTGTCGACGACGACGACCTCGGTCTCCGGGGGCGTGGTCGTGCGGATGGCGGTGAGCGCTTCGCGGAGGAAGGCCGGCCGGTTCCGGGTGCAGACGATGACGGAGATGTCAGACGGCGTGAGCATGCGCACCCTTCGTCGTCGCGAGATCGCGGGCGGCTTCGTAGCAGCCGGCCAGCGTCTCGGCCGCGGCATCCCAGGTCAGGGCGGGGACATGATCGATCGCGGCGGCACTCATCCGCGCCAGCGCCGAGCGGTCGTGGGTGAGACGGTCGAGGTGGGCGACCAGCGCGTCGACATCGCGGGGTTCGTGGAAGAGGCCCTGCACGCCGTCGTCCATCAACGCGCCGGAGGCGGTCGAGACCAGGGGGACGCACCCCATCGCCTGCGCCTCGTAGGTCACGAGCGCGGATCCCTCCTCGATGGTGGGCAGCAGCAGGACATCGGATGCCGCGAGTGCCGCCTCCACCTGCTGCGAGAAGCCGATGACCTTCACGCTCCGGTGGGCGAGCCTGTCGGCGAGCAGCGCTTCGTAGGCCGGAAGCAGGCGCCCGACCACCGTGAACGTGCCCTCTCGGCTCGCGTCCGACCTCAGCCACGCATCCAGGGCGTAGTGCAGGCCCTTCCGCGGTTCTCCGAGCCCCACGTAGACGGCCCGCAGCGGTGCCGCCGCCTGCGACCGCGGCCTCGCTCGGCGCGATCCCGGTCGGAAGCCGTACCGGTGGCGCAGGACGCGGTCCTCGTCGAATCCGGCGTCACGGAAGGATCGGGCCACGAAGTCCGACGGGGCGAGGATGGCGGTCGCGCGCGACCAGTCGGCGCGCTCCATGTCGAGGCGTCGGGTGTTCGCGGTGTGCGCGGTGTCCACGGCGCCCTGCAAACCGAGGGCGGCGACCTCGTCGGCCACCACCTTCCACGCGTACTCGGTGTGGGTGTTCGGTGCCTCTCGGACGACGGCGATCCCCCGCTTGCGCGCCGCCTGGGCTGTGCGGCCGGGGCCGGTGGGCCAGAGGTGCACGACGTCGAAGCCGCCGCGCGCGGCGATCTGCGCCGCGCGGCGGTCGTGCCACGCGAAGGCGCGATCGCGTCCGATCAGGCGGTGAGGGATCCTCTGGCCGCGAACCGTCAGGGTCTGCGTCACTCGGACACCGGCCGGCACGGGCCGCGCGATGCTCGCCGCGACGACGTGGATGTCATGACCGAGCCGAGCCAGTCCATCGACCTGGTTCCACGCCGTCCAGCCGATCCCCGGCGCTCCGAGTGCATGAGGAAACGAAAAAAGCACCCGCATCGAACATTGCCCCCGTTTCGGGCGAGCCTCGAATGAAAACGCCGATGCCCGCCGGTCTCCTACTGTGGACACGGGGCGTCGGCATTGCAAGTCGAGTTCTCGTTGTACACCCGACTGACGCGACCTTGTAACACGTGCGAATCGCCAATATCAGACGGTGCCCGCATACTGTCAAGGTGAGGGTGATCGGTTCTGCCGATCACGGGGTGTCTTCGGGGATCCTCTCATTCGCCATAGGTGGCTCAAGTTACATCGTCGCCCGGGGGGGCGACTGGAGGGGAAACAATGGAAATTCCGAAGTATCTGCTCGTCCTGTGGAAGAGCAAATGGCTCCTCGTCGTCGGCGCTATCGTCGCGGCGGTCGCCGCATTCTTCGCCGGTTTCACGATCACCAACGGTGAAGTGCAGCCGCGGGCGGAGCAGAGCTACCGTGCGGGCACGACGCTGCTGCTCAACGGCCCCGACCAGCCGCTCTTCCAGGCCGTCATCCCCGGTCAGGAGCTGCAGGAAGGTCAGAGCCAGCCGCAGACGGTCGACCTGACCTCGCGCGCCATCCTGTACGCCTACATCATCAGCGGTCGCGACATGCGTACGACCGTCGAGGCGCAGATCGGCACCTTCACCGAGGAAGAGAGCCTCACCGGCCTCCGACGGACCACGCAACCCGACGGCAACGAGGAATTCGCCGGGCGGTACGTCCTCCCCATCCTCGAGGTCGTCGGCACGGCCGCGACGCCGGAGCGCGCGGAGCAGATCTCCCGCACAGCCGCCCAGACCTTCCAGGCTCAGGTCGTCGCCGATCAGAACGCGGCGCAGATCCCCGACAGCGACCGCGTGATCATCACGACCATCGACGAGAAGACAGCGGAACCCGTCGAGGGCTCCAACCCCGCCATCCCCGTCGTGGTGACCTTCCTCGGTGTCTTCTTGCTGTTCGTGGCCACGGCGTACATCATCGCCGGGTCGAAAGCGTCCCGTGAGCGCAAGCGAGCCCTCAAGGCCGCCGGCGGTCGCGGTGGACCCGCATCGTCGCAGCCCGCGCAGAACCACGAGGACTTCTCCATCGATGACCTCCTGCCCGGTCAGGGGACGGAGTCCGAGGCGGACGCGGCGCCCTCGCGGGCGCGCAGCCGATCCTCGCGCGTCGACTCGGCGGCGCTTCGCAGCGACGCCTGAGCCGACGAGGCGCATCCCGTGTCGTTGCACGCATCGCAGACACGGGGGCAGCTCGACGCCGCCCCCGTGTCGCCCCCTCCCTCACCGGCCGCGACCGGCGACGAATTCACCCTGCCCGCCGGCCGGATGATCGTCGCGGGCGTCATCCTCGTCGCCGTGACCGCCGTCTCGGTCATCTTCCTTCCCCCGGTCGTCGCGGGCGGCGCGATGATCGTCGTCGCCCTCGCCGTTCTCGCGCGGAGAGTGCTGACGTCGTGGGTCGGCTGGCTCGGCATCCTCGTCGCCGTCGTGATGTTCATCCCCATCCGGCGCTACGCGCTTCCGATCCCGCTGCCCTTCCAACTCGAGGCCTACCGCCTCGTGCTCTTCGTCATGTTCGCAGGCATGGTCGCCGCGCTCCTGCTCGATCGCGACCGCCGATGGAAACCGGTCGGATTCGGGTGGCCCATCGGCATCTTCTTCGTCACGCTCTTCGTCTCCATTCCCATGAACGGCACCCGTCTGGTGCAAGAGGGACTCGCAGATGCGGCCATCGGTACGCTGATCAACTGGGTGCTTCTGCTCTCGGTCTTCTTCATCGTTCGACAGATCGTCGACACCGAGACCATCGCCATGGGCCTGCTGACCGCTCTCGTGTGGTGCGGGACAGTGGTGGCGGTGTTCGCCGTGATCGAACGAGTGACCCGCATCAACGTCTTCCACCGGCTCGAGTCCTTCCTGCCGCTGAACCTCATCGCCACGGACGGCGAGTCCTTCCGTGCCGGCGGATACCGCTCCTTCGCCTCGTCGCAGCATCCGATCGCTCTGTCGGTGATGTTCTGCATCCTCATTCCGCTCGCGATCTATCTCGCGCGATACGGTCGGTGGCCGAAGAACGAGTGGACGCGCCGGATCGTCTACTCGGTCGTCGTCATCGTCCTGCTGATGGGCGTGATGGTCGCCGTGTCCCGCACCGCGGTGATCGTGCTGGGCGTCATGTTCCTGCTGACGCTGCTGCTTCGTCCGTGGTTGGGGATCACGCTGCTGTCGCTGGGCATCCCGCTTCTGGCCGTCGGCACGGCTGCCGTCCCGAAGGTGTTCAACACGTTGATCCTGTCGTTCTTCGACATCGACGGGCTCATCGCCTCGCAGCAGACATCGCCGGGATTCCGGGGCGCGGGACGACTGGCCGATCTCGGTCCCTCTTTCGCCGAGGCGGCGCAGTACCCGTTCTTCGGGACGGGCCTGGGTAGCCGCATCGTCGTCGGCGAGGAGCAGAACGCATTCATTCTCGACAACCAGGTGCTCGGCTCCCTGTTGGAAGTCGGCGCCGTGGGCGTCCTCGGGCTCGCCGTGCTCATCCTCGCGCCGATCCTGATGATGGGAGCGTGGGCGTTCACCACGGCCCGTGACGAGCCGCGGTACGCGATGCTGGCCTTCACCCTCTCCGTCAGCGGCGCCGGCTACGCCGCAGCGCTGTTCTTCTACGACGCATTCGGTTTCATGCAGACCTTCTTCGTCTACTCGATGCTGCTCGCCGTCGGCGGGTGGCTCGTCACCTCGAGCCCGCCCGCGCTGAGGGCGCGTGAAGCCGGTGAGGGGATGTTCGTACGATGGCCCCGCTCTCACGCGGCAGCCGTGGTGGCCGCATGACGCCCCGGATGTCGATCGTCATCCCCGCGCACGACGAGGGTCCGCTTCTGCGCCGCAGCCTGGAGAAGATGCTCGACGGTGCGCAACCCGGCGAATTCGAGGTGATCGTCGTCGCCAACGGCTGCTCCGACGACACCGCGGAGCAGGCCCGGAGCATCCCCGGCGTCACCGTCGTCGAGATCGCCGAGGGGTCGAAGATCGCAGCGTTGAACATGGGCGACGAGACGGCACGGGTGTTCCCTCGCGCCTACATCGACGCCGACGTCGCCCTGTCGGTGTCCGCGCTGCGGGCCATGGCCGAGGCGTTGGAATCGACCTCCTCCCCGCGTGCGGCCGCCCCGGTGCTCGTCGTCGACGCCTCCCACTCCAGCCTTCCCGTGCGCTGCCACGCGCGCATCTGGGAGGCCTCCGCCTACCGTGCCCGCGGTCACGTCGGATCGGGGGTGTACGCGGTGAATTCCGCCGGCCGTGACAGGTGGGGCGCGTTCCCCGACGTCATCGCCGACGACCGGTTCGTTCAATTGCGCTTCTCGCCGGACGAGCGGATGACGCTCGCCGGGGAGACCTTCACCGTGCACGCTCCACGAACCATGCGCGCTCTCGTGCGCCGCGGTGTGCGCATCGAGCTCGGCAATCGGCAGCTCCCCCACACCGGCACCGAGCAGAACCGACGGGGACTACTCGCCCGCGTGGCCCGCTCGCCCCGCCTGTGGCTGTCGTTCCCTTTCTACGCCTGGGGGTACCTCGTACCCAAGGTCGTCGCCCGCCGTCGACCGGCGGGACCCGTCGCGTGGGATCGAGACTCGTCACTGCGCGAGGAGGCACGCCGATGACCAGCGACCTCAAACACAAGGCGTCCCGCGGCGCGGCCGTCACAGCGGGCGGTCTCTGGATAAAGACGGCCCTGCAGCTGATCTCCACCATGCTGCTCGCCCGGCTTCTGGATCAGTCCGACTTCGGTCTCATCGCCATGATCATGGCCATCGTCGGAGTGGCCGACCTCATCCGTGACTTCGGCATGACGGGAGCCATCCTCCAGGCCAAGAACCTCACCGAGGACCAATGGCGATCGCTCCGGTGGTTCTCCGCGATCTTCGGCACCGTGCTCATGATCGGCATCGCCGCCTGCGCGCCTGTCATCGCGTCGCTCTACGGCGAGCCGCGACTGACGGTCCTGACGTTCGCGATCGCGCCGGTTCTCCTGGTCAACGGTCTGTGCATGCCTCTCCAGGCGTCGGTCCAGCGAGACCTCCGGTTCGGCACACTCGCCCTCATCGACATCGTCGCGATGGCCGTCGGCGTGGTCCTGTCGGTCGTGGCGGCACTGGTCGGCTTCGGCGTGTGGTCGCTCGTGGTGTTCGCCGGTGCCGGTCAGGTCTACCGCCTGATCGCCCTGTGGGTCGCGGCCAAGCCGCGATGGGGTCGGCCCCGCATCGGTCGTGACATCCGTCCGCTGCTGACCACCGGCGGAAGCCTCTTCGGTGTGCAGCTGATCAACTACGCCTCCCGCAATCTCGACAACGTCGTGATCGGACAGCAGCTCGGTGCCGCTGCGCTCGGTCAGTACTCGCGTGCGTACGCGCTCTTCCTCCTCCCCCAGCAGCAGTTGACGGCCCCGCTCGGTCGCGTCGCCCTGCCCGTTCTCAGCCGACTGCAGGATGACGGCGAGCGGTACCGGCGCTACATCAGCAATGCCATGGTGGTCATCGGCTACCTGGCTCTCCCGGTGTACGCCATCGCGGCCGCCGTCGTGCACCCTCTGATCCTGCTCCTGCTCGGGCCGGGATGGGACACCGCGGCCAGCGCCTTCGCCCTCCTCGCCCTGGCGGGCGTCGCTCAGGCGATCGGAAACGTGAACGGGTGGATCTACATCACCCTCGGACGGGTTCACCGTCAGCTCGTGTTCTTCACCATCACGCGCCCCATCGTCATCGCCTCCTTCTTCGTCGGAGTGGCGTGGAACGGCGTGAACGGCCTGGCTCTGCTCTACGGACTCGTTCTGCTGGCGCTCCTGATCCCGGAATTCTTCGTCGCCACACACGGCACCTTCATCCGCATCGGCCGCGATATCGGTCTGCCGTTGATCCGCCCCGCGATCGCCGCCGGCCTGGCTTTCGCGGCTTCGTGGGGTACGGCGCAGCTGCTCGGCGACTGGCTCGCGATCCTGCAGGTCGTTGCGGGCGGGCTCGCCGGCCTGCTCGTCCTGGGCGCCTTGTACGTCGTGCCGGGCTACCGGCGCGACTACCGGATGATGCTCGACTTCGTGAAGCAGGCACGCAAGCCCGCTCCGCGCAAGCCCGCAGCCGAGACGCCGACGGATTCTCCGGATGCTCCGGCTCCGACCGCCACGGAGATCGACCTGGAGGCGACACCCGTAGACGCCCCCGCGACGGTGCTCGGCGCGGACGAGCCTTCGGCCGGAGAGCTTGCGGCGCAACTCGAGGAACAGAACACTCGTCGTCGAGGAAGGCGCTCATGAGAACCACCAACGCTGCGGGTGCGACCGGTCTGGCACTGATCGTCCTCCTGGCCGGATGCACCTCGCCCGAGGCCCCACCGACGCCCCAGGCGGAGGCCACCGCCCCGTCGATCCGCGCCGTGTCGTCGATCGCCGTCGTCGGTGATTCCATGTCGGTGGGCATGGCGGCGTGCGGCACCCGTGATGCGTGCCCCGCGGCATCCTGGGCTCTGGGAACGGATGCCGATGTCTCGTCCATCCGCGAACGCGTGTCCGCGGCCTCGGGCGGTACCGAGATCACCCCCCTGTCGCTGGCGCGTCCCGGCGCCGCCGTCGCCGATCGCATCACAGCTGTCGAGAAGGCGAAGGGAGAGTCGGCCGACCTCGTCCTCGTGGCCGTCGGCACGAACGACGTGTGCACCAGCAGCATGGATGAGATCACCCCCGTCGACGCCTTCGGGGAGAGCTACGGAGAGCTGCTCGAGACCATCCGCGCCGGTGTCCCCGGTGCGCCGATCGTCGCGACCTCGCTCCCCGACATCAGTCAGTTGTGGGCGGCGGGCCGGGACGACTCCTCGATCGTGAGCCTGTGGAACCAGAGTCCGTCGTGCCGCACGCTCCTCGGCGACGCCGATTCGGACGCCGCCTCGGATGAAGCGCGGCGCGCCTCTGTGATGGAGACGTGGGCGGGCTACAACACCGCCATCGCCGCCGCGTGCGCCGCGGTCACCGACTGCACGACCGATGACGGGGCGATCAGTCGCATCACGTTCTCGCTCGACGACATCTCCACGGCCGACCACTTCCACCCGTCGGCCTCCGGCCAGGCGAAGGTCGCGGAAGCGGCCTGGCCCGCGGTTCAGCGCGCCCTCGGCGGCTGATCGCTCATCACGCCCGCTCCTCCGTCGCACCCGGTCCGGATGCGACGGAGGAGGTCAGACGGTCGTCGGTGCGATCGGCCGGTGACGCGCGGACGAGCGCAAGATGAGATCCAGCACCGCGCGGTGTCGAGAGGCCCAGCTGTTGCCGGCGATGAACGCGTCGCGCTCGGTGTCGCTCAGCGGTCCCCGCGCCAGCGCCTCATCGACCTGAGGACCCATCTCCGCCGTGCTTGGCGAGAAGGTGACCCGGTCGTGGATGCCGCGCACGGGCGGTAGGTCGATGGAGACGACGGGAAGACCGGCCGCGAGGTATTCGTAGACCTTGAGGGGACTCATCGCCTCGGTGAGCGCCGTGCGGCGGTGCGAGAGCAACGACACGTCGCAATTCCGCAGAGCCGCCACGAGTTCGCTGCGACCCACCCCGGCGTGCTGATGCACGTTGGGGACGTCTCGGAGCGCGCGAGTGTACGCGGGGTCCGGCGTCGGACCGAGCAGCACGATGTGCAGGCCGGGACGAAGCGCAGCGAGGGCGGCGACACCCTCGACATCGAGGCGGTTGTCGATCGTGCCGACGTAGATGGCGCGGGGACCCGGAATGGCCGCCAGCCAGTCGGGTGCCGCGGGACGAGGGCCCGACCATTCTCCGGGGTCGACGCCGTTGGGGACGACGGTCGCCGGTCCACGCGGATCGATCCGGTCGAGGATCGGCTGCGACACAGCGGCGACGCCCACCTCGCTGCGGCTGATCTGGCGGTAGGCCGCAGCATAGGCCGGCCAGTAGGCTCGGCGGGCGTCGGAACTGAGCCAGTCGTCGCGTCCGAAGTAGGTGACGGTGTCGGCCCAGCTGAAGGGGCAGAACGCCGCCACGAGGGGGTTCGTCGTCACGACCGCGGGTCGTGTCAGTCCGGCCCGGACGGCCCCCTCCCGCAGTTGGGCGTCGTACGAGCGATAGGTGCGCACGATGGCGGGAACGCTGGTGGGGTCGCGACGTGCGAGGCGCGTCGGGGTGATCAGTCGTCGATCGGCCCGGACGGGGAAGGAGTCGGCAGACCGGATCCCCCGGACTGCGACGCTGGCGAGGGAACGGAAGGGGTTCGCCACCAGAAGCTTGCCCACCTCGTCCGACGACATGAGCGTCTGCAGGATGCGGTCGGGCGGACGCATCATTCCGCGCGCGGCCGCGTCGGCGTACGTCTCGTACGAGAAGGTGAACACCACGTCGCGCGTCACGGCACGATCTCCCTCAGCACGCGAGCGGGAGCGCCCACCGCAACGCAACGTGGGGGCAGGTCCGAGGTCACGACCGCGTTCGCACCCACGACAGTGCCCGCACCGATGGTCACGCCCGGCATGACCACGACGTTCTGGCCGAGCCACGCGCCGCGGCCGATGCGAACGGGGGCGACCCGCGCCAGCGGCTGATCGCGGATGGGGACGTCGGGGTCGTCGAAGCCGTGCGTGTGGTCGGAGATGTACACCCCTCGAGCGATGGCCACGGCATCCTCGATGACCACCTCTTCGACCGCGGTGATCGACGTCTGATTCATGCGCACACGGTCGCCGATGTGGATGACGGGGCCGGCGGCATCCAGCCGCGGGACCATGAACCACGACGACGGCCCGATGAGAACGTCGCGACCGACCACGACCTTCTGTGGGTTGCCCGCGCGGAAGGGCAGCATGATGCGGGAGCCCCGACCGAACTCTTCGAAACCGGTGGCGGCGATCTTCGTGTATGCCGCGTCACGCGCGCGCGTGGCGAACTCCAGAAGGGTCATCGGGTTCAGCGAGCGTGCGGTCACGAGAGCATCTCGACATTCTGCACACCGGGGGCCGTAGCCGTCACGTCGTCACCATGACTCGGCCGAAGCGCGACAGACCTGTTCTGCAGGTTGGACGGCCCCCGACGAATCAGGCGAGTGTCCACGGAGCACGAAACCGAACGGAGCGCCGCACTCACAGATGGCCCTCGGTGACGACGGTGACGGCGCCGTTTCGCCAGCGCCCGGTGATCGAAGTTTTCAAGTGGCCCTCAGGTATCCATCGGTAGGAGCAGGTGCGCGCTGTCAGAGCCACGCGGGATCTACGACTGCAGGCGGCAGACCACTCGTCCGACCCCCGAAGCCGGAGCAAGCCGTCGTCGCCGATGTGAAGAAATGATCTACGGATGCCCAGACCCCCCGAGACGCCTCCGATCATAACGGCATCGGGTGACGGCAGAATGTCGTCCGTCCCGCAGCCGGGGCGGCATGCGATCTCCGACGACGACCACGGGCGACGCGGTCCGCGCCAGCGCCATCGTCGTGCCCGGACACCGAGGAGAACGCGACGTGTTCAGCGCAGCCTCCAGATCGTCCGAAGTCGGTCGTCGGTGGGAAGAGGGGCTCGCTCGTCCAGCCAGTCGGCGTCGATACCGTCGAGGGAAGGGTCCGACTGGAACGCACCGCTGGATGCCCTGGGGGTCTCCGCGGCCGAAACGGTCGTGTTCTCGGCGCGTGAGAAGGTCCCCCGCACGCGCCCGATGAAGACCGAATCCTTCGCGCTCATCCGATCGATGGACTTGGCCGCGTTCACCGCGGCGGGCTGACCCGATGTGAAGGCGTTCGCCCCGTCCGGCAGGGGGTAGCGCTCGAGCATGCGGTCGCCTCCGACGAGCAGGGACCGGTCGAACACGATGTTGTTCGCTTCCGCCGTCGGGATGAATCCGGCATTGGTGGAGGAGAACAGCACGGTCCCCTCCACGAGCAGCCCGTCCATGTCTTCGTCGCCCGAGAGCTGGAGGGTGTCGCAGTGCGCCTCGGAGCCCTCCGCCTTGTAGGTGGGGGCGAGGTAGCACCCTCTCACCGAGACCTCGCGCATCGCGTTGGATCCCGTACGGAATGCCCAGGTGTCCGCATCGGCGGCGACGGCATCCGGTGTCACGCACTCGACGAACTCGGTGCTCTCGGTCGGACCGCTGTCACCGGAGGTGATGTTGAACGCCTGTCCCTTCGACCAGGCCCACGCCACGTCGCGCGTCGAGGTGAGGACGACACTGCCGGGGAACGTCCAGAACCCGGCGAAGGATATTCCCACGATCGCATCCAGCCGTATCGAATCGTCGATCGAGACCGATTCCGTTCCATCCCGCGGAATGACGAGGATGCGCGAGGAACGGCCTTCTCGTCCGATCTGCGACAGCACCGGTTTCGCGGTCGACCCGGCTCCGTCGCCCGACAGTGTTCCCGGTCGCACCAGCACGCGGGCGGAACCGTCCGGAGCTGCGCGATCCACGGCGGTGATCGCCGCGGCGATGGCCTCCCACGTGCAGTCGCATTCCACGCTCGCGTCGAACGCGTCATAGGCCCGCGGCGTCCGCGACGGCCAGCGCTGCCCGGTCGGACCGAAGACGTCGCCGGAGTCCGGGATCTCGGGAGCGGCGGACGCCGCGGCGGGGCCGACGGCGCCGAGGCCTGTTCCCGTGGACTCCGTCGGCGTCGCGGTCGGAGAGGCCGGAGAGGTCGGCGACTCGCGCTCCGACTCCGGCGCGCACGCGGCGACCACCGCCACCGGCGCCAGAAGGAGGAAGGACATCGCGGTCCGTCGAGATACATCGGTCACTGTCGGCTCCGAACGCTCACCAGCGGACCCCACCGCTGTAGCTCCAACCCTACGCATCGGGTGTGTCGTCGACATGACGGAGCGACGTTCTCTGCGTCACTTCTCGGCGAAAGGGATGCAGATGAGCACAGGTCATCCACGCCGACGGAAATCGAGGACGGGCGCGGGAGACCGTGGGGTGCCGGCTACAGGACTTGAACCTGCAACCCCCGTATTACAAGTACGGTGCGCTACCAATTGCGCCAAGCCGGCCGAAGACGCCGAGGCGTCTCGAGGGACGAGTCTACGACCTGGTCGGACTCACTCGTTGCGCTTGCCGCTCTGACGGTCCCAGTCGAGCGACTTGAACTGCAGGAACGAGCAGAGGTTGCCCGCGACGACGAGTTCGGCCGCGAGGCTGGCCATGTCATGCGGCGACAGCGTGAGATCGTCGGGACGGGCACTGAGCGTCGCCTCCCAGAGCGGCTCGTCGTAGCCCTTGGGCTGCATGTAGATCGACGCGTTGGCGTTCGACAGGGTGACGACGACGAGGCCGGTGTCTTGACCATCGGCGTCTTCTTGGTCGGCCACCTTGATGGTGCCCGCGACCATGTGCCCCTGGTCGCGGAACTCCTGCACCCACGCCCTCAGCTGATCACCGGACCGCCGCGGCGGGGAGTCCTCGAGCTCGTCGTTCATGCCACCAGAATCGCACACCGTCGCACGCACCGAAGGAAAGATCAGCCGGCGGGCGGGGTGGACAACGGAGTGGGGGTGGCGGTGGAGTAGTAGGCGTTGCTGTCGACGGTCAGCACGAACTGCGCGAACTCCTTCGCGTCATCCATGTTGCCGACGTACGGCGTCCCGTTCACCAGCACGGTCGCGGTCGCGGTGAGCGCCTGTCCGTCGGTGCCGGGCAGCCCCTTGATGGCACGATCGGTCGCCGCCTTGGCCCAGGCCGTGTAAGTCTCGTCCTCGATGCACGAGCGCACGGTCGCGACGTCGCTCACGCCCGCTCCCTGCGCCATGTCGGCCAGCTGCTGATCGCTGTAGCCGTCGGTGTCGGCGGCGGGCTGATTGGTGAGCAACTCATGGTTGAACGCGAAGAAGCGGTCGGAGGCGTGGGTCGCCACACACGCGGCGGCACCCGCGGCGCGCAAGCTGTACTTGGTGCCGTTCGACTTCGAGGTGAGCATGGCAACCGGGTAGTAGGTGAGCGTGGCGGCGTCGTCGTCGACCCACTTCGACAGCTGCGTGGCGTTCGCAGACTGGAACTCGCGCGCCTCGGTGGAGAGGTAGTCGACGTAGACGCGGATGTCGACGGGTGCGGCCGTCGACGTCGGCTCGGGGGTGGGCGTGGCGGTCGGGACCGCCTCGGCCGCCATGGTCGCGGCTGTGCCGTCGACCGTCTGATCGGCCAGAGGATTCGCCACCTGCGATGCGCTGGTGATGAGGAAGCCGTCGTCGGCTGCGGCACCCGGGAGCGCCTGCGAGCGACCCTCGCGCGAGTTCAGGGCGGCGGAGACGCCCACGGCACCGACTCCGATCACCGCGACCGCACCGACGGCGATCGCGGAGCGCCGCGCGATGCGCCAGCGCGTCTGCTTCGCTTTGACCTGCTGCGCCTTCTCACGCACCGCCTCGCGACGGTCGCGTTCGGCGGGCGCATTCGCTGAGGGGTCGTGGGACATGAAACCTTCCGGGCGCAGTGAATCACCGCAAGAAACGTGGGGTTCGCACGGGTGGGCGAACGAGCACCGATGGTAGCCAGGCTGGCTGAGAAATGACCAGACACATGCCATACTGACCCTGCGTGCACTGTCGCGCGCACGGGCTCGCACCCGTTCATTCCATTCACTACGGATCGTCCGGCACGTACCTGCCGGTGAAGGAGAAGAAAAAATGGCGTCCGTCACCTTCGACAACGCAACCCGTCTGTACCCCGGCGGCACCCGCGCCGCGGTCGACAAGCTGAACCTCGACGTCGCCGACGGCGAATTCCTGGTTCTCGTCGGCCCCTCCGGCTGCGGAAAGTCCACCTCGCTGCGCATGCTCGCCGGTCTCGAAGAGGTCAACTCCGGCCGCATCCTCATCGGTGATCGCGACGTCACCGATGTGCCGCCCAAGGACCGCGACATCGCGATGGTCTTCCAGAACTACGCGCTTTACCCGCACATGACCGTCGCCGAGAACATGGGCTTCGCGCTCAAGATCGCCGGTGTCGGCAAGGAGGAGCGCGCCGCTCGCGTCCTCGAGGCCGCCAAGCTGCTCGACCTCGAGCAGTACCTCACCCGCAAGCCCAAGGCCCTCTCCGGTGGTCAGCGTCAGCGTGTCGCCATGGGTCGCGCCATCGTCCGTCAGCCCCAGGTCTTCCTCATGGACGAGCCGCTGTCGAACCTCGACGCCAAGCTCCGCGTGCAGACCCGCACCCAGATCGCGTCGCTGCAGCGTCGCCTCGGTGTCACCACGGTCTACGTCACGCACGACCAGACCGAGGCTCTCACCATGGGCGACCGCATCGCGGTGCTCAAGGACGGCATCCTGCAGCAGGTCGGCACCCCGCGCGACCTGTACGAGACGCCGAAGAACGTCTTCGTCGCCGGCTTCATCGGCTCGCCCGCGATGAACCTGTTCACGGCCGACCTCGCCGAGGGCGGCGTCCGCTTCGGCGACCTCGTCGTGCCCGTCGAGGCCGACACCATCGGCAAGGCCCACGGCTCGGAGGTCACCATCGGTGTGCGCCCCGAAGACATCCAGGTCGCCCCGGCCGACGGCCGCGGCCTCAAGGTCGTCGTCGACCTCGTCGAGGAGCTCGGCGCCGACGGGTACCTCTACGGTCACACCGACATCAACGGCAAGCGCACCGACCTGGTCGCGCGCGTCGACGGTCGTCGTCACCCCAACGCGGGCGAGACGGTCGTGCTGGCCCCGGTTCCCGGACACGTGCACGTGTTCGACCTCGAGTCGGGCGACCGCCTGACCGACCGGGCCATCGCGTCGGCCTGACCCACGCACCGACGCGGCGCGTCCCCGGTCCCGATCTTCTCGGGCCGGGGGCGCGCCGCACTGTTTCCCGGAGGTACCCGTGTCCGATTCCCTCAGCATCACGGCGAGCGCCGTCGATCCCGCGCTTCTGCAGCTGCCGTGGTCGACGGGGCTCGGTGAGTGGCCCAGCAGTCACATCGTCGCGCTCCCGAAGGGCATCTCCCGCCACCTCGTGCGCTTCGCGAACCTGTCGGGACGCGTCGTCGCCATCAAGGAGACGACCGAGGAGATGGCGCGCCGCGAGTACGACATGCTCGGCAACCTCGATCGCCTCGCCGCCCCGTGCGTGGACCGCATCGCGGTCATCGCCGGTCGCACCGACGCGTCGGGCCGCCCCCTGCCGGCCGCCCTCGTCACCGCGCACCTGAAGTTCTCGCTCCCCTACCGGGCGCTGTTCACCCAGGTGCTGCGCCCGCACACGGCCACACGCCTGGTCGACGCGCTGGCGGTGCTGCTGGTACGCCTGCACAACGTGGGGTTCTACTGGGGTGACGTGTCGCTGTCGAACACTCTGTTCCGCCGCGATGCGGGCGAGTTCGCGGCCTACCTCGTCGACGCCGAGACCGGCGAGCTGCACGGGAACCGTCTGAGCCCGGGGCAGCGCGCCCACGACCTCGACATCGCGCGTACCAACATCGCCGGCGAGATCATGGACCTCGAGGCCGGCGGTCGGCTCGAGGGAGGGGTGGATGCCGTCGCCATCGCCGACGGCCTGGTGTCGTCGTACCACTCGCTGTGGGGAGCGCTCACCGACAAGGAGTCGTTCGCCGTCGACGAGTCGTGGCGCATCACCGAGCGCGTGCATCGCCTGAACGCCCTCGGCTTCGACATTGGCGAGATGTCCATCCGCACGGCCAGCGACGGCACGCAGGTGTCGATCCAGCCGAAGGTCGTGGATGCCGGGCACCACCAGCGACGCCTGCTGCGCCTGACGGGTCTCGATGTGGAGGAGAACCAGGCCCGCCGGCTGCTCAACGATCTCGACGAGTTCCGCGCGCGCGTCTCACGCCTCGGCGCCGACGAGGAGATGGTCGCGCACGAGTGGCTCACCCGGGTGTTCGAGCCCATCGTGATGGCCATCCCGTGGGATCTTCGCGCCAAGCTCGAGCCCGCCGAGGTCTTCCACCAGGTGCTGGAACACCGCTGGTACATGTCGCAGGCGCGAGGCCGTTCGGTCCCGCTCGCCGAGGTGGTGAGTTCGTACATCGACGACGTGCTGCGCCACCGGCGCGATGAGGCGACGGTCATGGGCCCGCCGACCGACACGATGTCGCTGCCGACGGTGTCCGACGCCGACGCCCCCGCCACGGGCGAGGTGCCCACAACCGACACCGACCTCGTCGACTGGCGCGACCTGGTCTGACCCCACCCCGCACCAGATCACGTGATCTCCTCGAGCGCACGTCGAAGCGGGGACCACCCCGCATGAGGTCACGTGTTCTCGCCGAACCCACACGCCGAAGCGGGTGGCTTCGCCGAGGTCACATGTTCTCGCGCCGTGCCGACGGAACACACCGGCAGCGCCGACCGCAACGCCGAGGCCGTGGCATCCGGAATCGAATCCGGGATGCCACGGCCTCGGTGTCGCGCGGGCTCAGTACCCGACGGTGAAGCGTTCGCGGGTGTGCTTCGCGTCCTCGATCTCGTCGAGGACGGCGATGGCGAAGTCGGCGCCGCCGATGAAGGAGTCGCCGTTGTCGTCGACGACGAGCACGCCGCCGCCGTCGCGGTAGGAGCCGGTGCGCTCTCCCGGCGCCCACGAGCCGAAGCCGCCGGCCGGGTGCACGTAGAACCAGTCGCGGCCGGTGTCGTCGGCCTGCAGGTCTTCGAGGATGCCGATCGCTTCACGCGCCTCGGGCTTGTACTCCTCGGCGAAACCCTCGGTGTCGATGAGGCGGGGGCCGCCCTCGGCGACGAGCGAACCGCCGGCTCCACCGACGACGCCCACGCGCACGTTCTCGGGGAGGGCCGTGACGAGCTCGGCGATGGCGGGGCGGAGCTTGCCCTCCATGTCGCCGCGGGGGGCGGCGGCCGACACCACGACGTCGACCCCCTCGAGCTGGGAGACGAGCCCGGGGACGTCGAGGACCGTGCCCTCGAGGTAGGTCGCTCCCTCGACGCGCTCGGCGGGCACCGAGCGGGCGATCGAGACGACGGTGTGGCCGCGGCGGACGGCCTCGGTCACGATGTGGCTGCCGGCGTAGCCGGTGCCTCCGATGACGGCGATGCGGGGCATGGCGTTCCTTCCTGGGAGAGCGGGTCAGCGCGCGGCGCGCAGGGTCGACACCTGGTACAAGGCGACGGAGGCCGCGATACCGGCGTTCAGCGACTCGGTGGCGGTGGAGATGGGGATCGACACGACCTGGTCGCACGTCTCGGTCACCAGGCGCGACAGGCCCTTGCCCTCCGAGCCCACGACGATGACGACGGGGCGGTCGGCGAGCTCGAGCGCCGGCAGCGACACGTCGCCGTCGCCGTCGAGGCCGAGCACGAACACGCCCTGCTTCTTGAAGTCCTTCAGGGTCGCGGTGAGGTTCGCGGCGAGGGCGACCGGAATGCGGGCCGCCGCTCCCGCGCTGGTCTTCCAGGCGGCGGAGTTGACGCTCGCCGAGCGCCGCTGCGGAATGATCAGGCCCTGGCCGCCGAAGGCACCCGTGGAACGGATGATCGCGCCGAGGTTGCGCGGATCGGTGACGCCGTCGAGGGCGACCAGCAGCGGAACGTCACCGCGGTCGATGATCTTCTCGAGCAGGTCCTGCGGGTGCGCATAGGCGTAGGGCGGCACCTTCAGGGCCACGCCCTGGTGCACGCCGTCGAAACCGGCCATGCGGTCGAGTTCGGGGCGCGTCACCTCGAGAACCGGGATGCCGCGGTTCGTCGCGATCGACAGCATCTCTTTCACGCGATCGTCCATCTCGACCCGCTGCGCGATGTAGAAGGCGGTCGCCGGGATCTTCGCGCGCAGGGCCTCGAGCACCGAGTTGCGGCCGGTGACCGTCTCGGTGTCGTCGGCGGCCTTCGGGCTCTTGCGATTCGAGGCGCTGCCGACCGCACGGACGCCGGGGCGCCCCTTTCCGCCCGCGGCTGCGTAACGCTCCTCCGCGGCCTTGCGCTTGCCGGCCGGGTGCCAGGCGCGGTCCTCCGCCTTCGGGGTGGGACCCCGCCCCTCGAGCGCCTTGCGGGAGTGCCCGCCGGTGCCCTTCAGGGGCCCCTTCTTCTTGCCGGGGTTGCGTGCTCCCGGTCGTCCAGGCTTAGCCATCGATGCTCCAATGTGTTCCGGCCGGAGTGTCCTCCAGCGTGATTCCGGCGGCGGCGACGGCATCGCGGATGCGGTCGGCGGCTGCCCAGTCCTTGTCTGCGCGCGCCCGGGCGCGCTGCGCGATCATCTCCCGCACGAGGGCGTCGAGGGCTGCCGACGCCGCCGCGCCGCGCGTCGCTCCAGCCGCCGCGACGTCAACGGGGGCGAGTCCAAGCAACTCCACCATGCCGCGTACGTCGGCGGCGTAGCCCTCCATCTCGGTGGAGGGGTCACCGCTCCAGTCGTACGCGGTGTTGCCCGCGCGAACGGTCTCGTGCAGCACGGCCAGCGCGCGCGGCACGTTCAGGTCGTCGTCAAGCGCCTCGGCGAAGGCGTCGGGCAGCGAGCGGGGACCCGCTGGGTCGACGACGCGATCCATCGCTTCGAGGAACGTGTCGATGCGGTCGAGCGCCGATGCCGCCTCCGCGAACGCCCTGTCCGACACGTCGAGGTTCGACCGGTAGTGCGCCGCAGCGAGGGCGTAGCGCACGACCCGCGGATCGTGCGCGGCGAGAACGTCGGCGGCGAGGGTGAAGTTGCCCAGCGACTTCGACATCTTCTGCCCGTCGACGGTGACGAGGCCGTTGTGCACCCAGTAGCGCGCGAAGGCGTCACCGGCCGCGGTCGACTGCGCGAGCTCGTTCTCGTGGTGGGGGAAGCGCAGGTCGAGCCCGCCACCGTGGATGTCGAACTCCGATCCGAGGTAGCGGCGCGACATGGCCGAGCACTCGATGTGCCAGCCGGGCCGACCCTCGCCCCACGGCGAGGCCCAGGTGGCCGACGCGGGCTCGCCCGGTTTGGCGCCCTTCCAGAGGGCGAAGTCGCGCGGGTCGCGCTTTCCGCGGGGGTCGGCGTCGGCCGCCGGCTCCATGGCATCCAGGCTCTGTCGTGTGAGCTCGCCGTAGGCGGGCCACGAGCGCACGTCGAAATAGACGTCGCCGGCGGCGGGGTACGCGTGCCCGCGATCGATCAGCTCGGCGATGAGCTCCTGCATCTGCGTCACCGAGGCGGTGGCGCGCGGCTCGTAGGTGGGGGGCAGGATGCCGACGGCGGCGTACGCCCTGGTGAACTCGAGCTCCATGCGGTACGCCAGCGCCCACCACGGCTCGTCGTCGGTCGCGTTCGCGAGCACCTTGTCGTCGATGTCGGTGACGTTGCGGACGAAGGTGACGCGTCCGAACCGGTGAGCGAGCCAGCGCCGCAAAAGATCGAAAACGAGGGCTGCGCGCACGTGGCCGATGTGCGGCCCCGACTGCACGGTGGGGCCGCAGACGTAGACGGTGACGTTCGAGGGGTCGAGAGGGACGAAGTCGCGCAGGTCTTGCGCCTTCGAGTCGTACAGCCGAACAGTCACTGCTCAAGCCTACCGGCCACCCTGTGCGCGACACCTGGGGGAAACACGCAACGGATACCGTGGCGGGTATGCCGCTGCTCATCCGCCCCGATGACCTCACCGGCGCCGAGACCCGCGCGCTCGTCGCCTCGCACCTCGCGGGCATGCTCGAGAACACGCCGCCCGAAAGCGTGCACGCTCTGGATGCGGACCGCTTGAGCGCCGACGGGATCACCGTGTGGTCGGCGTGGGTCGACGACGAGCTCGCCGGCATCGGGGCGTGCAAAGACCTGGGCGTCGATCGCGCCGAGTTGAAGTCGATGCGCGTCGTCGGGCGCTTCCTCGGGCAGGGCATCGGCCGGGCGATCCTGCGGCACATCATGGAGGATGCCGCGGAGCGCGGCATCCGGAGCCTCTGGCTCGAGACCGGCAGTACCGATGACTTCGCCGCGGCGCGCGGGCTCTACGCGAGCGAAGGGTTCCGGGAGTGCGAAGCATTCGCGCCCTACGCACCCGATCCGCTCTCGACCTTCATGACGCGCGAGCTCTGAGCGCACACCGCCGGAACCGTCACTGAGCGCTGCGACGCTCGCGGCGCGTCTGCTCAGGAGGAGGCGACAGGGGTCGTCACGGACGAGGATGGCTGCACGGCGCCGCAGGCGGGCACGCCCGGGGCCGTCACGGCGGCGACGACGCGCTGCACGGGGCTCAGGCGGGCACGACGAGCGCGGTGGCGAACGCCGCGACGCCCTCGGTGCGGCCAGTGAAGCCGAGGCCGTCGGTGGTGGTGGCGCTGACCGACACCGCGGCTCCCCCGAGCGCCGCCGACAGCGCCCGTTCCGCCTCCACGCGGCGCGCGGCGAAGCGCGGACGGTTCGCCTGCACCTGTACGGACACGTTGCCGACGCTCCAGCCCGCCTCGCGCAGCAGACCGAGCGTGTGGACGAGGAACGCCTCGGCGTGCGCGCCGGCGAACTCGGGTCGATCGGTGCCGAAGTGCGTGCCGATGTCGCCGAGACCGGCCGCCGCCAGGAGCGCGTCGACGATCGCGTGTGCGACCGCGTCGCCGTCGGAGTGCCCCGACAGGGCCTGCTCCCCCGGCCACTCGAGACCGGCGAGCCACAGCGTGCCCGCACCGCCGAACCCGTGCACATCGGTACCGATCCCCACACGCGGCCCGCGGGCCACGGGCGTCGGATCCGGGGATACGGCGGATGCGGCCTGCACGATCGCTCGCGCCCGCTCGAGGTCGGGGGCGGTCGTGATCTTGAACGCCGCCGCGTCTCCGGCGACGGTGAGGACGGTGTGACCTGCTGCGGCGACGACCGCGGCGTCGTCGGTGTGATCGGCCGTGGCCTCGGCCAGCGCGGCTTCGAGGACGGCACGACGGAAGCCCTGCGGGGTCTGCGCCGCCGCGAGCTCGGATCGATCGACACCGGCGACGACGCGGCCCGCGGCATCGACGCGCTTGATGGTGTCGACGACGGGCACCGTCGGGATGACGGCGGCGGCCCCCGCCTCGACGGCCGCGACCACGCGCTCGAACACCTCGGGGGGCGTGAGAGCGCGCGCCGCGTCGTGCACCAGCACGATGTCGACGTCGGCCCACAGCGCCGCCACACCCGCGGCGACGGACGCCTGGCGCGTCGCACCGCCGGTCACGACCGTGACGAGATCGGCGGCCGCTCCCGCGGCATCCCGGGCGTCGGTGAGAGCATCGCCCTCGTACCCCTCGGGCACGACCACCACGACCTGCGCGAGCGGACCCGCGAAGACGCCCAGAAGGGACCGGTGCAGGATCGACCTGGTATCGAGTCCGACGAACGCCTTCGGCGCCCCGCCACGCAGGCGGGTGCCGGAACCGGCGGCGACGACGATGACCGCGATACGCGGGACGGGGGTGAGAGTCACCCGATCACGCTAGCGCGAGGTCGCTGGAGCGACGTGCGCCGAATAGGCGTCAGGACGCGAGAACCTCGTCGAGCACGACGCTCGCGCGGTCTTCGTCGGTCTTCTCGGCCAGAGCGAGCTCGGACACGAGGATCTGACGAGCCTTGGCGAGCATGCGCTTCTCACCCGCCGACAGACCGCGGTCCTGGTCTCGGCGCCACAGGTCGCGCACGACCTCACTCACCTTGATGACGTCGCCCGACGCGAGCTTCTCGAGGTTCGCCTTGTAGCGGCGCGACCAGTTGGTCGGTTCCTCGGTGAAGGGCGCACGCAGCACCTCGAAGACGCGGTCGAGACCCTCTTTGCCGATCACGTCGCGAACGCCGACCAGGTCGACGTTGTCGGCCGGGACCTCGATGACGAGGTCTCCCTGCGTGACGTTCAGCTTCAGGTACTTCTTCGTCTCGCCCTTGATGACGCGTTCTTTGACCTCGATGATCGTGGCCGCGCCATGGTGCGGGTAAACGACGGTCTCGCCAACCTCAAAAAGCATGGAGTTATGTCCTTTCGGCAACATCCAGGATACCACAGGCCCGGATGCGCTAAGGTTCCGCCCGCTCCACGCCACTCTGCCTCACGCGGGCGTCGCTCGCCCCCGCGCGAGGGAGCTCCCGGCGAGACGCCGGGGCAAGACCCGGACCCCCGCCGCGGACCCCGTAGGATGAGGGGGATGCCGTCTGTCGATCTTGGAGGATCCGTGAAAACGCGCCTGATCGCGTCCGTGGCCCTGGGTGCCGCTGTTCTGCTGGGCACGACGGGGTGCAACCTCATCGCTCCGCAGGCGACCACCATCGACTACTCGGCCTCGGACGGCGTGAACATCCCCGCCGACTCCGGCCCCCTGTCGGTGCGCAACGCGCTGATCGTCGCCAACGACGACGGCACGACCGGCAACCTTGTCGCCGCGATCGTCAACGACACCACCGACCAGTTGGTTCTGCGCATCGAGGTCGGCGAGGGCTCGTCCGCCGTCCGCGCCGCGGTCAACGTGCCGGCCGGCCGCACGCTCAGCCTGGGCGACCTGGCGAACGACGTCGAGCCGCTGCGCCTGAATGACATCGACGCCGTGCCCGGCTCGACCGTGCCGGTCTACTTCCAGTCCGGCGACGGCGAGGGATCGCTCATGCAGGTCCCCGTGCTCGACGGTGCGCTCGAATACCTCGCTCCCCTCGCGCCGACCCCCGAGGCGACGGTCACGATCGCCCCCATCCCGACCAACACCGCGACGCCGACCCCGACGGCCACGCCGACGCCGGCTTCCTGATCGCGAACGACGAAGGCGCCGACGCATGTCGTCGGCGCCTTCGTCGTCTCCGGGTCACGCTTCGAAGCGGTATCCCAGTCCTCGCACGGTCACGAGCATGCTGGGCTCGCTGGGGTTCTGCTCGATGCGCGAGCGGATGCGTTTGATGTGCACGTCCAGCGTCTTGGTGTCGCCGAAGTAATCGGTACCCCAGACCCGGTCGATGAGCTGACCGCGCGTGAGCACGCGCCCGGCGTTGCGCATCAGCACCTCCAGCAGCTCGAACTCCTTCAGGGGCATGTTGATCTCTCCCCCGTCGACTGCCACGGTGTGGCGGTCGATGTCGAGCACCACGCGCCCGCCGGCCAGCACGCGGTCGTCGAGGTCGCCGTCGTCGGGGGTGCGCCGGCGCAGGACCGCGCGCATCCGCGCCAGCAGCTCTCGCGTCGAGTACGGCTTGGTGACGTAGTCGTCGGCGCCGAGTTCGAGACCGACCACGATGTCGACCTCGGAGTCCTTGGCCGTCAGCATGATGATCGGCACCTGCGACGTCAGCCGCAGCTGTCGACACACCTCCGTTCCCGGCATGCCCGGAAGCATGAGGTCCAGCAGGAGGATGTCGGCGCCGCGGTCGCGGAACGCCGTGAGGGCGACGGCGCCGTCTTCGGCGATCTCCACCTCGTAGCCCTCCCGGCGCAGCAGGTAGGCCAGCGGGTCGGCCAGGTCGGGCTCGTCCTCGACGATCAGAACGCGGGTCATGCGGTGTCTTCTTTCACGGGTACGGGCGTCGAGGCGGAGGCCTTCCGGCTCTTTCGACGCTGTTTCGGACGGACGATCTCGAGATCGGGGGTCTCTGTCAGCGGGAGGCGGATGGTGAAGGTCGAACCGCGGCCGGGTCGCGACCAGAGTCGTACCTCGCCGCCGTGGCGCTGGACGGCGTGCTTGACGATCGACAAGCCGAGCCCGGTGCCACCGGTGCGACGCGAGCGGGCCTGGTCCGCCCGGTAGAACCGCTCGAACACCCGGTGCTGGTCGCTCTCGGGAATGCCGAGGCCGCGATCGGTGACGGCGATCTCGACGACGTCGCCGTCGAGCTTGATCCCGACACCCACCTTCGACCCCTGCGGCGAATAGGCGATGGCGTTGGCGACGAGGTTTCCGATGGCCTCGGTGAGGATCTGCGGTTCGCCTCGCACCCAGAGCCCCTTCGTGCCGCCGCGCACGACGACGACCTGCGCCGAGTCGGCCTGCACGGTGTGCGCCTCGACGGCGGCCGTGACGACCTCGTCGATCGAGACATCGCGCACGTCGCGCAGCTCCTCGGACGCCTGCAGGCGCGACAGGCTCAGGATGCGATTGACCAGGGCGCTCAGCCGCGCCACCTCGGCCTGCATGCGCGCGGCGAAATGGCGGACCTGCGCGGGGTCGTCAGCCGCCGATTCGATGGCTTCGGCGAGAAGGCTCACGGCGCCGACCGGCGTCTTCAGCTCGTGGCTGGTGTTGGCCACGAAGTCGCGGCGCATCTCCTCCACGCGCTCGCGCTCGGTGATGTCGCGCAGCACGACGAGGGTGAGGCGTCCGGAGATGGGCGTGGCGCGCACGGCGACCAGGCGCGCCTCGGCCGGGCCGGTCCCGCGACGCAGCCGCAGGTTCTCCGTCACTCCCGCGCCCGTGTCGCGGGCGACGCGAGCGACGCGCTTGAGTTCGTCGCTCGCGACGACCTCGCCGGCCTGCACGCCGAACACCTCGGCCGCGGGAGAGAGCGCCAGCACCGTCGACGACATGTCGCACACGAACGCGGGGTCGTCCATCGCCTCGAGCATGGCGTCCACGCCCTCCGGCACATCGACGGAGGTCTGCGCCAGAGAACGGTGCCGGGCTCGCAGAGCGCCGACGACGAGGCCGACCACGGTGGCTCCGATCAGCACGCCTGCAAGGAGCGAGAGCAGCGCGAGCTGCGGTTGTTCCATGCCTCCAGCGTAGGGGCGGGCTTTCCTCTTCACCCGCCGTTCACCCTCGCTCGGACTCACACGGAGGCTACTATTCACTGTCACAGCACCGCTCGTTAACCTTCGCTGGAAAGAATCCACGAGGGTTGCGGGACACCCATGTGCCGTGCCGCCGACGAGGAAGGTACCCGCCATGCGCGAAGTATTCCACCAGTCCCTCGAGGACGTTCAGAACCGCCTGGTCGAGATCGCCGACCTCGTGACCATCGCCATCGACCGGGCAACGCGCGCGTTCGGCACGAGCGATGTCGCCCTCGCCGAGGAAGTCATCGAGGCCGACGCGATCATCGACGAGAAGGCCGTCGAGCTCGACGAGCTGGCCATCGAGATCCTCGCGCGTCAGCAGCCCGTCGCCCGCGACCTGCGCATCGTCGTCACCGCCCTGCGCGTGAGCGCGTCGCTCGAGCGCATGGGCGACATGGCCGAGCACATCGCCCAGCTCGCCCGTTCGCGCTTCCCCGAGCGCGCGATCCCGAAGGGCCTCAAGTCCACCTTCACGCGCATGGGCGAGCTCGACGTCGAGGTGGCTCGCAAGCTCGCCGAACTGCTGCGCACGCAAGACCTCCGCATCGCCGAGGCGATCCGTGACGCCGACGACGACATCGACGAGCTGCACGTCAGCGTCTTCGAAAAGGTGCTCGGCGACTCCTGGAAGGGCGAGGCGACGGCTACGGTCGACGCCACCCTCGCGAGCCGCTATCACGAGCGCTTCGCCGACCACGCGGTGTCGGTGGCGAAGAAGGTCATTTATCTGGCGACCGGCGACTGGGCCGGCGCCGACGACGAGGCCGAGCACGAGCCGAGCCCCGTCATCTGAGCACGACGACACAGAAGGGGGTGGATGCCGATCGGCATCCACCCCCTTCTTCTCGTTGCAGCGTCAGTGCTTGTTGCCCTGCGCCGCGACGGCGGCGGCACCCGCCGCGGCGGCCTCCGGGTCGAGGTACTCGCCCGGGCCCACCGGGGTGAGGTCGTCGTTGAGGCGGTAGACGAGCGGGATGCCGGTGGGGATGTTCAGCTCGGCGATGTCGGCGTCGCTGATGCCCTCGAGGTGCTTCACCAGGCCCCGCAGCGAGTTGCCGTGCGCCGTGACGAGGACGGTCTTGCCGGCCTGCAGGTCGGGGACGATGTCGCTGTGCCAGTAGGGCAGCATGCGGTCGATGACGATCGCGAGCGACTCGGTGTCGGGCACGTCGCCGTCGATCCCGGCGTAGCGGGGGTCGCCGACCTGGCTGTACTCGTCATCGGCGGGCAGCGGCGGCGGCGGCACGTCGAAGGAGCGACGCCACAGCATGAACTGGTCGTTGCCGAACTCTTCGAGGGTCTGCGCCTTGTCCTTGCCCTGCAGGGCCCCGTAATGACGCTCGTTGAGGCGCCACGAGCGCTTGACGGGGATCCACAGACGGTCGGCGGCGTCGAGCGCGATGTTCGCGGTCTGGATCGCGCGGCTGAGCACCGAGGTGTGCAGCACGTCGGGCAGCACGCCGGACTCGGCGAGCAGCTCGCCGCCGCGCTTCGCCTCGGCCTTGCCCTGGTCGGTGAGTCGCACGTCGACCCAGCCGGTGAACTGGTTGGTCTTGTTCCACTCGCTCTGCCCGTGGCGGAGGAGGATCAGCGTGTGAGGCATGCCTCCATGCTATCGACGCACGGGCGTCGACCTGGAGCCGTGGATGGCATCATGTCGTCAGTGACCTCCTCCCCCGTCGGCCGTCCCACGCGGGGCACGACCGGGGTCAATCGCCTCCGCCGGGTCGACCGCTGGATCGCACGACACCCGGTGCTGCGTCGCACCGACGACCCGCTCGTGGTCGACCTCGGTTTCGGTGCGAGCGCCGTCACCCCGCTCGAGCTCCATGCCCGCCTGAGCGTGCAGCGACCGGATGCCACGGTGCTCGGGCTCGAGATCGACGCCGACCGGGTCGTCCGTGCGCGGGAACAGGCCGCCGGCGTCGCCGGGGTGTCCTTCGCCCGCGGCGGATTCGAGGTGCCGGTCGCCCACGGCCGACGGCCGGCGGTGATCCGCGCGATGAACGTGCTGCGCCAGTACGACGAGGCCGACGTCGCCGACGCGTGGGCCCGCATGTGCGCCCGCCTCCAGCCCGACGGCATCCTGGTCGAGGGCACGTGCGACGAGATGGGCCGGGTCGCCACCTGGGTGGAGGTGGGCGCGGATGCGGTGCCGCGGACCCTCACCATCTCGCTGCGTCTCGCCGCGCTCGACTCCCCCGCGGTCTCCGCAGAGCGGCTGCCCAAGGCGCTGATCCACCGCAACGTCGAGGGCGAGCGCGTGCACGCGTTCCTGGCATCCCTCGAACGGGAGTGGACGCGTGCGGCCGCCGTGGCGCCCTTCGGCCCCACGCATCGGTGGCGCACCGCGATGGACGCGATGACGGATGCCGGCTGGCCCCTCGTGCGTCGGGAGCGCTGGCGTCTCGGCGAGGTGGGGGTCGCGTGGGAGGCCGTCGCACCGCGATGAGCACTGCACCGCTCCGGTTCTCCGGACGGATCGAACGGCTCGGGCACCCCCGCGCCGCCGCTGTGCAGGAGTCGTGCAGCCGCGCCGCCGCGCCTCGGGTCAGATGCGCGGGAGCAGCGCCCGCGCCTCAGCCGAGGGCATGCCGGCCGCGGTCAGCAGATCGACGGCCAGCGGCCGCATCGCGGCGACGAGGTTGAGCTCGCCGACGCCGCCGTCCGGCAGCAGCGCGGCCGGATCGAGGCGACGGGTGATCGCCACCAGGGCGGCGCGCGCCGCCGGTTCGACCGAGATGTCGTCGAGACTGTCGCGCACGAGCGAGGCGCCCCGGGCGAGTTCGGCCAGCAGGTCGGCCGGGACCGGACGCGCGTCACCGTCGACGCAGAGGTAGGCGGCGCGGCGCGCCACGACCCGGAGGTTGCGCGTGGTCAGATCCAGCGCCTCCCGCACCCGCTCGTGACGCTGCAGCTCGGTGCGCTGGCGGCGCAGGAAGGGCGAGATACGCGCCACCTCGCGCCCCGACTCCAGCGACCCGCTCCAGGCGTCGACGTACGTCTGCAGCGACCGGGCGCGCTCCAGCCCCCGCTCCGCCCGCGCGCGGTCACCTTTGCGCAGCGCTCGCACGATCGTCGCCATGGCGACGTCGAGCGCGTCGAACAGTTCGTCGGCGTCGCGCAACTCCGTGCGCCGCAGCGTCCGTGGGATCAGCGCCGTGACGATGAGGGCGGCCACCCCGCCGACGGCCCCGTCGACGAGCCGCAGGAACGGCACCCCCGTGACGATCACCAGGGCGATGAGCGACTGCACCACCGCCGCGAGGGCGAACGCCGGCTGTGGGGAGAGGAAGCGCGCCACCAGCATCGTGACCGTCATCGCCACCGCGATCTGCCACCAGCCGGTGCCCGCCGTGACGAGGACGACCTCGGCGATCAGGATGCCGACCAGCATGCCCACCACCGTCTCGGCGACGCGCCACGGACGGGCGTCGCGCACGAGCCCGAGACTCGACACCGTCACCGTGGCCGCCAACAGGGGCACGGGATGCCCGAGGACGAAGTGCGCGAAGGCGTAGGCCGCGGTCGCCGCGACCACGATCTGCGAGATGGCGGGAAGCGACTCGCGCACGCGCACGATACGGCGGGCGAGGGTGACGCGCAGGCGCGAACGGGGCACGACGACCCCGACGGTCGTCGAGGACTCGTCGCCGGTCATTCCGCCGCGCGGCGGCGGCCGAGACGGGGCAGGTGCGGGACCGCCGCGGTCGCCCCGGCGTCAGCGGGCACGACGGTCTCCGCCGCGGCGGCGAGGGGACCGTCGGCGGTGTCGACGACGAGCGGCACACCCTCGGGTGCCGTGCGCTTGACGAGGGCCAGGGCGATCGGCCCTTCCTCGTGATGCACGGCGACCGAGGTGATCGCCCCGATCACGGTGTCGCCGGCGCGCACGGCATCGCCGCGCACGGGCAGCACGTTGTCACTGCCATCGAGCTGCAGGGCGACGACGCGACGCGGGGGGTGTCCGAGGTTGTGGACCTTCGCCACCGTCTCCTGACCGCGGTAGCAGCCCTTCGACAGGTGCACCGCGGTGCGCAGCCAGTCCATCTCGTGCGGCAGCAGGCGCTCATCGGCATCCACTCCGACGCGGGGACGCCACGCGGCGACGCGGAGAGCCTCGACGGCGTCCAGGCCCGCCAACGACAGCTCACCGCGCACGGCCGAGCCGATCACGCGATCGAACTCGGCGGCATCCACGATCGCCTCGGCCCAGTCGCGCTCGGCGCCCGGATGCGGTTCGACGCGCGCGTAGGCCCACCCTCCGGGCGCCACGTCGGGCCAGGGGTCGACCCACACGGGTGCCGCGGTCGTCAGCTCTGCCACGGCCGCCCGGGTCCCGCCGACGACGAAGAGGTCGTCCGAACGGTCGCGCACCTCGACGCGCAGACGGAAGCGCATGCGGGTGAGCCAGGATGCCAGTGCCTCGGCGTCGGAGGAATCGACAAGGAGCCACGTCGTCTCGCCGTCGTCGACCACGGCGGCCGCGTGCTCGACGCGCCCCTGGGGATCGAGGATGAGCAATTCGGTGGACACTCCCGGCGCGAGGTGGGTTAGCGCCTGCGACGACAGCGAGTCGAGCCAGCTGCGGCGGTCCTCGCCGCCGACGGAGACGACCCGACGGTCGCCGAGCGGCGCCAGTGCCGAGCCGGATGCCAGTCGGCGTTGCTCGGCGACGGGGGACCCCGACATGGCGCAGACCACGGTCGTCGACGACGGCACCGGGCACGTCGGTGAGGGAGGCCATGATCACTCCGCCCGAGCGAGACGGGCGGAGGCGTGCGAGCCTAGTTCGCGGCCGAGGGCGGCGATGTCCCACGCCCACAGGAGGTGATTGTCGACCAGGCCGTACAGGCGGGTCGCCGCGGTGTAGGACTTCGCGCCGGCGGTGCGCACCACGGCATCCGTCGCCAGGTCGATCCGGGGCCCCTTCACCTGACCGACGTAGAGTTCCAGGATGCCATCGGCGTGCGCCAGGCTGACCTCGATGTCGAACCCGCCGTCGGCGTTGCGCAGTGCCTCGACGTCGTCTGCCGTGCGGGCGACCGCCGCGGCCGTGGCCGGAAGCAGGCCCGGACCGGCGTCGGCGTCGGCCGCGGGACGCGCCAGGCGCCAGTAGCCGATCTCGGAGACGAGGGGACGACGCTCGTCACCGTCGAGCAGCCAGGCGTCGGCCGAGTAGTTGAGGAAAGCCCCGCCGTCGTGACTGAAGCTCACGCGGTGCGCGAACTCACCCGAGTACGAGCGACCATCGGCCTCGTAATCGATGACGCCGGTGCCCTCCCAGACACCGACCAGCCACGACAGAGGGACGAGGTCGGCCGGAAGATCGGTCGGGATCTCGATCACGACGCGCTCAGCGCTGGCCGCGGTAGAGGTTCCAGATGACCGTTCCCGACACGAAGGCGATCGCCAGCGAGGCGAGGCCGAGAAGTCCCACGAAGAACAGTTCGAGCGCGAGGAGGTCCATGCTGCAACTCTAGCCCGAGACGAGAGCGGCGAGACCGAATCCGAGGGTGATGACCCCGAGAACGACCATGGCGCCGAGCGAGCTCAACGCCATCCGCTGGATGAACGCTTGCGAACGCCCGTACCAGAGCTGCACGGCGAAGGCCACGATCACGCAGCCGCCGAGGGCGACCGCGACCCACTGCGCACGCCATTGCTCGGAGACGAACAGACCGATCGCCACGCCCGCGACCGCAGCCAGCACCCACACCGCGATGACACCGGCGACGGTGCGGCGCGGGGCGAGGTCGGGAGTCGACATGCCCCCATCATCGCTTAGGAGGCCGGTTCGGCGCACGCGCGACGCCGGTGATGAGCGGCTCCGCGTCGTCACCCTAAGATGATCGGGTGCGCGGCACGCCGCACGGGAGGTCCTCTTGGCACAGCTTCTGGTACTCAGCTCCGCCCCGGGCGGTGGCGCTGCCCTGCCCGCGCTCGAATTGCTGAGCCACCGCGTGCGGCAGATTCCGGCCGAGGCGGCGCAACTCGTCAACGCCCCCAGCGCCGACGTCATCTTCGTCGACGCCCGCTTCGACCTGGTCGGCGCGAAGTCGCTGTGCAAGATCATGACGACCACCGGCATCGAGGCGCCGCTCATCCTGGTCGTCACCGAGGGCGGCCTCACCGCCGTCTCCACCGACTGGGGCATCGACGACGTCGTGCTCGTGGCCGCCGGTCCCGCCGAGATCGACGCCCGCATCCGTCTGGCCATGGGGCGCCGGACCGCCGACCAGGTCTCGACCCGCATCCAGACCTCGGGGATCACCATCGACGAGTCGTCGTACTCGGCGAAGGTGCACGGCAAGCCGCTCGACCTCACCTACAAGGAGTTCCAGCTCCTGCACTTCTTCGCCACGCACCCTTCGCGCGTCTTCACGCGCGAGCAGCTGCTCAGCGAGGTGTGGGGCTACGACTACTTCGGCGGCACCCGCACGGTCGACGTGCACGTGCGACGTCTGCGCGCCAAGCTCGGCGACCTCGAGCAGCTCATCGGCACGGTGCGAAACGTCGGCTACCGCTTCAACGTGTACGAAGACGACGCGCCCGTCGCCGTGTCGGCCCCCGTCTGACCGCGCCGCCGCCCGCAGCGGATGTCCGGCGGACGCCGTGGCATCCGTCACCGGTCGGCGCCGCGCATACCGCCGTTCACTCCCGTGTCACCGACCCCTGCAATGATGTGGGGATGATGGAACACGACGCGCTGGATGCCGGCCTCGGCGACGCCGACGACGACGACTTCGACGAGGCCGTCGAGGCCGTGGACGACCAGCTGCCCGATCACCGCTATCTCGATCGCGAGCTGAGCTGGCTGGCGTTTAATCAACGCGTCCTCGAACTCGCCGAGGATCCGACGGTTCCCGTGCTGGAACGCGCGAACTTCCTCGCGATCTTCGCCAGCAATCTCGACGAGTTCTTCATGGTGCGCGTCGCCGGCCTCAAGCGCCGCATCGTCACGGGCCTCGCCGTTCCCACCAACGTCGGCCGGGCACCGCTCGACGTGCTCGCCGACATCTCGGCCGAAGCCCACCGCCTCCAGCTGCGCCACGCGGCCGCGTGGACCGAGAAGGTGCGCCCCGCCCTCGCCGACGCAGGCATCGAGGTCGTGACCTGGGACTCCCTCGACGACGACACCGCCGCGCGTCTGACGGAGTACTTCCAGCGCAACGTCTTCCCGGTGCTCATGCCGCTCGCCGTCGATCCGGCGCACCCCTTCCCCTACATCTCGGGGCTCTCGCTCAACCTCGCCGTGCGCATCCGCAACGCCCGCACCGGCCGGCAGGAATTCGCGCGCCTCAAGGTGCCGCCGATGCTGCCGCGCTTCGTCGAGGTGCCGGGCGACGGCCCCGGCGTTCGCTACCTCCCCCTCGAGGAGCTCATCTCCAACCACCTCGAAGACCTGTTCCCCGGGATGGAGGTGCTCGACCACCACGCCTTCCGTCTCACCCGCAACGAAGACATGACGATCGAAGAGGACGAGACCGAGAACCTCATCCAGGCGCTCGAGGCCGAGCTGCTGCGCCGGCGGTTCGGTCCGCCCATCCGCCTCGAGATCACGGAGGACATGGATGACGTGACGCGCTCCCTGCTCTTGAGCGAGCTCGACATCACCGAGCAGGAGGTCTACCGCCTGCCCGGCGCACTCGACCTGCGCGGACTCTTCGACCTCTCACGCATCGACCGCCCCGACCTGCACTATCCCCCGCACGTTCCCAAGACCGCTCTGGCGTTCCAACCGCCCGAGCAGAACGGCCGCGCCGACCTGTTCCGGGCGATCCGCAAGGCCGACGTGCTGGTGCACCACCCGTACGAGTCGTTCGCGACCAGCGTGCAGGCGTTCCTCGAGCAGGCCGCTCGTGACCCGCACGTGCTCGCCATCAAGCAGACCCTCTACCGCACCTCGGGTGACAGCCCCATCGTGCAGGCGCTCATCGACGCCGCGGAGGCGGGCAAGCAGGTGTTGGCGCTGGTCGAGGTGAAGGCCCGCTTCGACGAGGCCAACAACATCGTGTGGGCCCGCAAGCTCGAGAAGGCCGGCGTGCACGTGGTCTACGGGCTCGTGGGGCTCAAGACGCACTGCAAGCTCGCCCTCGTCATCCGCGAAGAAGAGGGGCGTCTGCGCCACTACAGCCACGTCGGCACGGGGAACTACAACCCCAAGACGAGCCGCATCTACGAAGACTTCGGCCTGTTCACCGTCGACGACCAGGTCGGTCGCGATCTCACGCGCCTCTTCAACGAGCTGAGCGGCTACGCGATCGAGAAGAAGTTCAAGCGTCTGCTCGTGGCCCCGCTGCACCTGCGCAAGGGGTTGCTGCGGCACATCGACAAGGAGCGCCGCAACGCGCTCGAGGGCAAGCCTTCCGGCGTCCGCATCAAGGTCAACTCGATGGTCGACGAGCAGATCATCGACGCCCTCTACCGCGCCAGCCAGGCCGGCGTCCCGGTGGAGGTGTGGGTGCGCGGCATCTGCTCGATCAAGCCGGGCGTGCCCGGGATGAGCGAGAACATCACCGTGCGCTCGATCCTTGGCCGCTATCTCGAGCACTCGCGCATCTTCTCGTTCGCGAACGACGGCGACCCGCAGATCTTCATCGGCAGCGCCGACATGATGCACCGTAACCTCGATCGTCGCGTCGAGGCCCTCGTGCGCGTCGTCGACGAGAACCAATTGCGCGAGCTGACGGCACTGTTCGATCTGGCGATGGACGACGGCACGAGCTCGTGGCACCTGGGCGCGGACGGCGAGTGGACGCGCCACAGCGTCGACGCCGACGGCGCCCCGTTGATCGACCTGCAGGAGCACACCATGTCGCGCGTGCAGCGCAAGCGTCGCGCCCGGGCGGCCCGATGACCGAGACCGCGGTCTACGCCGCGGGCGGCGTCGTGTGGCGCCGGGTCGAGGGAAAACTCCGCATCCTGCTCATCCACCGCACGAAGTACCGCGACCTCACCCTGCCCAAGGGAAAAGTCGACCCCGGTGAGACCCTCGCCGAGACCGCCGTGCGCGAGATCCGGGAAGAGACCGGCATCCGTGTCGCCCTCGGCGTCCCCGTGGGCGTTTCGCGATACCGGATGCCGAACTCGCGCACGAAGATCGTGCACTATTGGGCGGCGGAAGCCACCGATGCGGCCGTGCGCACCTCATCGTTCGTGCCGAACAAGGAGGTCGCCGCGATCGAGTGGATGAGCATGAAGAAGGCGCGGAAGCACCTGAGCTACCCCGTCGACATCGAGATCCTCGACGAGTTCGCCCGCCTCGTCGACGAGCAGGCGCTGCCGACGTTCCCGATCGTCGTGCTGCGCCACGGCAAGGCGCGTTCGCGCGATGAGTGGGACGGCGCCGACACCGACCGCCCGCTGACGTCCCGCGGTCGCACCCAGGCCGAGGCGATCGTCGGACCGCTCCTCGCCTTCGGCGTGCGCCGCATCGTCTCGAGCCCCGCCGAGCGCTGCGTGCGCACGGCCACCCCGATCGCCCAGGCCATCGGCCAGCGCGTGCAGCTGTGCGCCGACATCAGCCAGGACGCGTGGGAACAGGGCCGCGCCGACGCACGCCTCGTCGTGGGACACCGGGTGCGGGCGCGCAAGCCGGTCGTCCTCACCAGTCACGGCCCCGTGCTGCCCGACATCATGCACGAGCTCGCGCTGGCGACAGGCACGATGAGCGGCTCGTACCTCGGCAGTGCGTCGACGCTCGAGACCGGGGCGTTTTCGGTCGTACACGTGCCGGTCGAGCATCCCGGCGCGGGCATCGTCGCGATCGAGACGCACGAACCGCGGGTGTGAGCCCCGCTGCCGGCATCCGGATCGCCTGGCGCGCGGTGCCGCCGGGTGCCCCGCGACGCGGGGCGTCGCGCGCTCTGCTCGCGGAGCTGCTGCCGGGCGCATCCTTCGTCTCGCGGTGCGCGGCATGCGGCGGCGATCACGGTCGCGTCCGGGTGGAAGGGGTGGATGCCGCGGTGTCGGTGTCGTACGTACCCGGGTGGGCGGTCGTCGCGGTGACGCGTGAGCATCCGCGGATCGGGGTCGACGCTGTTCCGGCGGAGGCCGGGGGGCTCGAGCGTGTGCTGCCCGGGCGCTCGGCTGAGCGGGCGTGGGCGGGCGTGGAGGACGTGCACATTCGGGTGCGCGGCGCGGCCAATGCGCTCGATTGGGCGCGCATCGAGGACGCTCCCGCCCGGCTGCACGGCGTGGCCGATGCGCTCGATTGGGCGCGCGTGGAGGACGCTCTCGCCCGGGCGCGCAGCGCGGCCGACGCGCGCGAGTGGGCGCGCGTAGAGGCGGTGCTGAAGGCCGACGGGCGAGGACTCCGCGTGGACCCGTCCCGAGTCACCGTGCGCGCGACAGGGGACGGGTGGGTGGCACGCGTCACCGAATCGAACCGACATCCGTCGGGCGCGGGTCGCATCGAGTGGCGCGGGTGGGACCTCGACGGTCCCGCGGGCGTCGTGTTGGCGGTGGCGGTCGAGGCGGCCGTAATGGTGGAGTGAGCTTGAACAATCGCGCCTTGAGGCGGCGCGAGGTGGCTGAGCCTGTCGAAGCCGCGGGCCGGGCTGACGCGTGAGGCGGCTGAGCCTGTCGAAGCCGCCGGACCCCGCGCGGCGTTCGAGGTGGCGGAGCCCGTCGAAGCCGCCGGACCCCGCGCGGCATTCGAGGTGGCTGAGCCTGTCGAAGCCGCAGGGTCGGGCGACGCGTGGGGCGGCTGAGGCTACCGAGGACGCAGGGCCGGGCTGACGCCAGGTGCCTGAGCCTGTCGATGCCGCCGGACCCCGCACGGGTTCGAGGTGGCTGAGCCTGTCGAAGCCACCGGGGCCGGGCTGACGCGTGGGGTGGCTGAGGCTACCGACGCCGCAGGGCCGGGCTGACGCCAGGTGGCTGAGCCTGTCTAAGCCACCGGGGCCGGCCGGGCGGGGGCGACGCCCCTCCTCCCCCGTGCACTGGTTCGCTCATCCATCCCCGATCCAGCTCGCGAGCCCGGGGCAATGTCGGAGGTCGTCGCTAGCATGCACACATGCCTGATCGCATCGTCCCGACAGCCCCGAAAGGCGGGCCCGCGGCCCTGACCGCGGTGCTCGACGACGTGCTCGCAACCGGCGCCGCCCTCGCCGCCGCCGACGTCGCCCGCACCCGCGCCCTCGCCGCCGCCGGGCACCTCGCCCTCGACGTCATGGCCGACCAACGCGCCGCCGCCCGCGCCGCCGAACTCGCCCTCCGCGAAGTCGCCTCCGAAATCGCCGCCGCCGAAAACCTCTCCGACCGCACCGTCCAGACCCAGATCGGGCGGGCGATGACCCTCGTCGACCACTACCCGCACACCCTCGCCGCGTGGGAAGCCGGGGCGATCACCCGCGCCCACGTACACGCCATCGTCGACATCGGCACCCCGCTCCCGGTCGAGGCGCGCACCGAGTTCGACCTGCTCGCCGTGGCCACCGCTGACGGGCTCAGCCCCGGTCGCCTGCGCGCACGCCTCGCCGTCCTCGCCGAACGCCTGCACCCCACCACCATCACCGAACGCCACCACCGCGGGCGCGACACCCGCTGCGTCCGCATCGTCACCGGCCACGACGGCATGTCCGACCTCATCGCCACCCTCCCCACGGTGCTGGCCGTCGGCATCTACGACCGCCTCACCCAACAAAGCCGCGCCATCATCGACACCCGCACCGGCATCACCGCCGCGCTGGCCGACACACCCGCCGATCCTGCGTCAGATTCAGACGCGAACCACGCTCACCACGACACGGAAGCGTCCCGCAGCGCCGCGCCCCGCAGCACGGTCGCGACGGAGCGAAGTGACAGAGAAGCCGGTACAGCGTCGGTCACCGACGAGCGCACCACCGCGCAACTCCGCGCCGACATCCTCGCCGACCTGCTCCTCACCGCCGCCCCCACCGCCGACCCCACCCGCACCGACGACGGGCCCGGCACCCTCGGCACCATCCGCGCCCGCATCCAAGTCATCGTCCCGGCGTTGACCATGCTGAAGCCCGGCGCCGAGAACACCGACCCCGCCGAGCTCGTCGGCCACGGACCCCTCGACGCCGCAACCGCTCGCACCCTCGCCGAAGCCACCACCCTGCCCTGGGACCGCGTCATCACCCACCCCATCACCGGCGCCGTCCTGCACACCGACACCTACCACCGCACCACCGCCATCGACCGTCACCTCCGCGCCCGCGACCGCACCTGCCGTTTCCCCGGCTGCACCACCCCCGCCACCCGCTGCGAGGTCGACCACACCCACGACCACGCCCACGGCGGCCCCACCACCATCACCAACCTCGCGCACCTCTGCCAACGCCACCACACCCAGAAACACCTCACCCGCTGGCAGGTGAAGCAACTCCCCGACGAAGTCCTCAAGTGGACCAGCCCCACCGGCCGCACCTACACCGACGAACCCCTCCCCTACTCCCCCGCCACCCGCTTCCTCCCCGACGACCCACCCCCACCCGACCCCGAACAAGGCCCACCGCCCTTCTGACATCGCAAAGCGGCGGCCCCACCAACGAAGCACGTCCCCGACGAGGGAACACGGCTTCGAGGATGACCCGCGCGGCGATTCACGGCTCCGATCGCGACAGGGCGCGCGTGCGCACCGGCGCCGACGCCGACGCCGACGCTGGACGGGACGAAGCGCACACGCGACCGGCAGTCCGACGCACTCGCGCGCACACGCCACCGGCCATCCGACGCACTCGCGCGCACACGCCACCGTGATCTCGACCACGCGCGCGGACCGCGACGCACTCGAAACGCCAGAAGTCACACCCGCGTCGTCACCCCGCCCAGACAACCGGGGGGGGTGATTGACTCGACGGGATGATTCTTGAACGGTGCGGAGCGACCGACGTCGAGGCGCTGACGGCGTTTTTGAATGACGTCGATCTCACCGTGAGCGGTCTGGGTGCGCCGAGCGTTCGACTGTGGATCGAGCGCGACGAGAGCGGCGCGATCGCGGGAAGCACCGGGTACGAGATCAGCACTGATGGTCGGCACGCGTTGATTCGGAGCGTGGCGGTCGTCCGGGCGCAGCGTTCACATGGTCGAGGCACGGCTCTCGCACGCTTCGCACTCGAGCGTGCGAAGGAGGCGGGAGTCACCAGGGCATGGCTTTTCAGCCGCCGTTCGGGACCGTTCTGGCAGAGCCTCGGGTTCGAGCCCGCTGATCGTGACGAGCTTGCGCGAGCACTGGCTGACACGCACCAGGTACGTCTCTTCCAGCAGACCGGGCAACTCGATCGCGAAGTAGCCTGGTCGCGACTCCTTCTCGGCGCCTGATCGAACTCACCTCGCGACCGCGTGCGGCGCCGGCGAGGGGTGCGGTCACGCCAAAGGTATCCGCGGGTGGGCCGCGTACCCACCGGCACTATCGGACGCGGCGACCCAGGACCGCCCGCCGCCCGCCGCCCGCCGCCCGCCGCGAGAGCGTCCGGCTGCCACCCGCCGCCCGGAGCCGGGCACCACTCAGACACGACGGAACGGGGACCCCCGCGCTGAGACGCCGCCTGCGGACCTCGCACGGAAGCTCTGCTGCCGATCGAGGTCCCTAGCCGACCCGAACCTCCGGAACTCCTCGTGTCAGGGCCGCGCCGGCAGAGCCTCGACGTCGATCCAGCGTGACAGCACCGCCGCGGCATCCGGACCCCCGGCGCGCTCGACCGCGGCGCGGAAGTCGTCGGTCGTGACGAGGCCGTGCCGGTTCTGTGACGTCCAGGCACGAACGAGATCGAAGAACGCCGAGTCGCCGAGAGTGCGGCGCAACGCGTGCACGGCGAGCGCGCCGCGCTTGTACACGCGGTCGTCGAACATGTCGTCGGGCCCGGGGTCGGCGAGCAGCAGGTCTTGAGGCTTCGCGGCGAGACGCGCGTAGTGGTCGGCGACGCAGGTCTCCATGGGCACGCCGCCCGAGGCGTCGGACCACAGCCATTCGGCATAGCAGGCGAAGCCCTCGTTGAGCCAGATGTCACGCCAGCGCGCGATACCCACGCTGTTGCCGAACCATTGGTGCGCGAGTTCGTGCGCCACCAGACGCTGCGCGGCCGGCACGAGATGATTCATGCCGAAGACGGCGAGACCCTGCGCCTCCAGCGGGATCTCGAGCTCGTCGGCGGTGACGACGAGCGTGCACGTGTCCTGCGGGTACGTTCCGAACAGCTCAGCGAACACGCGGAGCATGTCGGGCACCGCCGCGAACGCGCGATCGACAGCGGCACCGAGCGCCGGAGGCGCGGTGACGACGACCGCCGGCACACCATCGCCGCCGGCGGTCAGAGTGCGCGTGCGATAACGACCCACGTGCACGGCCGCGAGATAGGTCGCCGTGGGCACATCCGACGTGAAGGTGGTGGTGACACGACCGGCTCGCCGCGTCGTGGCGCCCGCAACGCCGGTCGCCGCGACCGTGTACCCCTCGTCGACCGTGATCTGCATGCGCATGCGGGCGCGATCGTCGGGCCGGTCATTGCAGGGGAACCAGGTGGGCGCGCCGATCGGCTGCCCGGCCACGAGGGCGCCGTCGGTCAGCTCCTCCCATCCCACCGCACCCCACCGCGAGCGCCGCGGTGCCGGAGCGCCCGCGTAGACCACCTCGACCTCGAAGACGGTGCCCGGGGCCAGCTGCCGCGGCGGCGTCACGCGCAGCACGCGCGGACCCGCCGAGAAACGCGCCGATGCGCCATCGACGCGCACACGCGAAGTACGCAGCCCCACGAGGTCGAGAGCGAACGACGTCAGCGGTTCGCGCGCCACCGCCACGATCGTCGCGGTCCCCTCGAGGCGGTTGGTGCGCACGCGATAACCGAGCACGAGGTCGTACGACTGAACGCCGTACGAGGAGTCGCCGCTCTGCGGCGCATAGGGATTGGTCGCGCTCACGTCGTCGACTGGTACGCGCGCACCTTCACCGCACGCCAGGGGCCGATGGGGTTGCCGCTCCACCGGGAGCCGATCGGCACGGTCTCGCCACGCATCACCAGCGACGCGGGTCCCACCGTGGCGTGCGCTCCCAGAGTGGATGCCGGCAGCACCACGCTGTGGGGGCCGAGGGTCGACCCGGGCTGCAGCTCGACGGTATCCATGCTCATGATTCGATCATGGAACAGATGCGTCTGAACGACACATCCGCGATTGACCGTTGACGCGTCGCCCAACGTCACGAGGTCGGGCTCGGGCAGCCAGTAACTGTCGCACCAGACGCCCCGCCCGATCTTCGCGCCGAGGGTCCGCAGCCACACGGCGAGCGCGGGCGTGCCGGCCGCGGCGCGGGCGAACCAGGGCGCGGCGACCATCTCGGTGAAGGTGTCCGACACCTCGGTGCGCCACACGAAACTCGACCACAGCGGCTGCTCGCCGGCGCGGATCACACCGACGATCCCCCACTTCGCGGCGGTCGACACCCCGGCGGCGACCGCGCCGGCGGCCAGCAGCACGACACCCGACAGCAGCAGCGTCCAGATGGGCCCGGTCGCCTCCCACAGCGCCGCGAGCGTGAACAGCACGCCCAGGCCGATACCGCAGGTGACGACGACGGGAACGAAACGGCACAGTTCCCACAACGTCCGGGCGAGACGGAGCGCCGGCCCGGGGTTGTACGTGCGCGACTCGTCGCCCTCGGCCGACAGACGCCGCAGCCGCACGGCCGGCGACCCCAGCCACGACGAGCCTGCTTTGGCCTTCGGCGGCGCCGCCGACAGCACGGCGACGAGCCCGTCGCGCGGAACACGGTGCCCGGGAGCGGCCATACCGGAGTTGCCGAGGAAGGCACGCTTGCCGATGCGCACGGGACCGAGCCGCAGCCACCCGGCCCGCAATTCGTAGGACGCGACCATCGTGTCGTCGGCGAGGAACGCGCCGTCTTCGATCCGCGTCATCGACGGGATCAGCAGCACCGTGGATGCCTCGACGTCGCGGCCGACGCGCGCGCCGAGCATCCGCAGCCAGACCGGGGTGAACAGCGACGAGTAGAGCGGGAAGAGGATCGTGCGCGCGGCATCCAGCAGTCTCTCGATCGTCCAGGCCTGCCAGGCGACGCGACTGCGCACGGGGTGGGTCCCCTCGGCGAGGCCCAGCGACAGCAGGCGCACGAGCAGCACGACGGATGCCGCGAACACGAGCCCCGTGACGGCGACGGCGGGAACGAGCCACGCGAAGGCCGCCAGGCTCGCCTGCCCGAGGCCGTCGGCGCCGCGCATGCCCTGTGCGATCACCAGGCCGCCAACCGTGAACGCGGCGAGCGGCAGCAGCGCGAGCACCACCGCGGACGCGGCGTACGCCCACAGCCAGCGCGTCGGCGCCGGCGGCCGCTCGGTGGGCCACCCCTTGGCCGTGCCTCCGACACGGACCGCGGGCGAGCCCGCCCACGATTGGTCGGCCTTCACACGGCCGAACACCGCTGAACCGGGGGCGATCTCCGCCCGCCGGCCGATGCGCGTGCCCGGAGCGAGGGTGGAGCGGGCGCCCACCGTGGCATCCGCTCCGATGCGCACCTCGCCGATGCGCACGAGGTCGCCGTCGATCCAATACCCGGTCAGGTCGACCTCCGGCTCGATCGACGCGCCATCCCCGACCTCGAGCATGCCGGTGACCGGCGGGAGCGCATGCAGATCCACGTTGCGACCGATGCGGGCGCCGAGCGCACGAGCGTAGTACGACACCCACGGTGCTCCGGCGAGGCCCACGGCATCCACCTGATCGGCGATCTGCTCGGCCAGCCACAGCCGGATGTGCACCCAACCCCCGCGCGGATAGTCACCCGGCCGCACCCCCGCGAGCAGCAGACGAGCGGATGCCACGGCGATCGCCATGCGGCCGAACGGTGTGGCGAAGACGAGCAGGCCCACCGCGAGCACCGGCCACGGAACGCTCGGCAGCACGTCGAAGCCCGGCACGAGCTGCAGGATCGCCGAGGCCGTCAGCAGGTACAGCAGCCACCGCACGCCCGACAGGATGAACAGCGGGGCGCCGAGAAGGGTCTGCGCCCACTGGGTCGTGCGGGGCGTCGGCGCGGCGCGATGGAACTCGAGAGGCGTCTCGTCGGCCAGCTGCGGGCCGAGGGCCTTGGCCATCGCACCCAGGCGGGGAACGTCGTAGATGTCGGCGACGGAGAACTCCGGCACGCGCGCGCGGATGCGCGAGACGAGTTGAGCGGCGGCCAGCGAACCGCCGCCGAGGTCGAAGAAGTCGGCCTTGCGCTCGGTGACCGGGAGGCCGAGCACGGCCTGCCACTGCTCGGCCAACCAGATCTCATCGGTCGAGAAGTCGGTGGCGGCGGGAGCGTCGACACCGGGAAGCGGCCACGGGAGGGCGGCACGGTCGACCTTGCCCGAGGTGCGCACCGGCAGGGAGTCGACGACACCGAGCAGCGGGATGGTCGCGGCGGGCAGACGCTCCGCGAGAGCCGCACGAGCCGCGCCCCGGTCGAGCTCGACACCCTCGTCCATGACGAGGTAGCCCACGAGCACCGGGACGCCGGCCTCCGTCGTGCGTACAGCCACCGTCGCGGCGCTGACTCCGGCGAGATCCTGCAGCGCCGACTCCACCTCGCCGAGCTCGATGCGACGACCGCCGACCTTGACCTGATCGTCGGCGCGGCCCTGGAACACCAGCCCCTCCGGCTCGAAGCGCACGAGATCGCCGGAGCGGTACGCGCGCTCCCACCCGAGGGTGGGCATCGGCGCGTACTTCTCGGCATCCTTCGCCGGGTCCAGGTAGCGGGCCAGACCGACACCGCCGATGATCAACTCCCCGACCTGCCCCTCCGCCACGGGAAGGCCCTCGGCATCCACCACCGCCAAAGCCCACCCGTCGAGGGGCAGGCCGATGCGCACGGGCAGGGAGCCGTCGAGCGGGGCGGCGCACGCGACCACGGTGGCCTCGGTGGGGCCGTAGGTGTTCCAGACCTCGCGACCCTCGGCGACGAGCCGGGCGGCGAGCTCGGGCGGACACGCCTCACCGCCGAAGATGAGCAGGCGCACGTTCTCGATCGAGTCGGCGGGCCACATCGCCGCCAGCGTCGGCACGGTCGAGACCACCGTGATGCCCTGCCGCAGCAGCCACGGCGCGAGGTCCTCGCCCGAGCGCACGAGCGAGCGCGGCGCCGGCACGAGACACGCGCCGTGCCCCCACGCGAGCCACATTTCCTCGCACGACGCGTCGAAAGCCACCGACAGCCCCGCGAGAACCCGGTCGCCGGGGCCGAGCGGTTCCTGCTGCAGGAAGATGCGGGCTTCCGCCTCGACGAATGCGGCGGCCGAGCGATGCGAGACGGCGACACCCTTCGGCACGCCGGTGGATCCGGAGGTGAAGATGACCCACGCGTCGTCGTCGACGGTCGGCGGAGCGACGATCGGCACGGCGTTCGTGCTCGGATGCGGGGCGGCACCGTCGTACAGGCGCACGAGGGCGGCATCCTGATCCCGCGCGACGAACTCGCCGTCGCCCGCGACGATGCCGCGCACACCGGCCTCGCCGAACACCAGGCGCGCGCGGTCGTCGGGGTCATCGGCATCCACCGGGACGTAGGCCGCCCCCGCCGCCATCACCGCCAGGATCGAGACGTACAGCTCTTTCGAGCCCGAGGGCATGCGCACCCCGACCCGGTCGCCACGGCGGACGCCCGCCTCGTGGAGGGCCGCGGCTGTCTTCCACACTCGTGCCGAAAGCTCGCGGTAGCTGAGCGCGCCCGACCCGTCGTCGATGGCGGAGGCCTCAGGATGCCGTGCGGCGACGTCGGCGAGGATGTCGATGAGGGTGCGCGCAGGTGCGGCGGCATCCCGTCGATCGAGGGGAGCCTGAGGGGCGGAGGCGGGGGTCGTCACGGGGGTGAACAGTACAACCCCCAGGAGAACGCGTCGGAACGGCCACCCCGGTTCACCTCCCGTTCACCCGAGGGGCGCAGTCTCTTAAGGGTCGGAGGTTACCTTTCCCGATGAACCCTGCACCGGGTTCGTGTTCCCGACACCTGAAGGATTCACACAGTGAAGATCTCCCGATTCGCCCAGCTGGGCGCCGTGGCCGCAGTGGCCTCCCTCGCCCTCGCCGGCTGCGCCTCGAACGAGGGCGGCGCCTCCAGCGGCGGTTCGTCCGAGGCTCCCGCGGGCGCCTCCTCCCTCACCGGCACCCTGGTCGGCGGCGGCGCTTCGTCGCAGGAAGTGGCCGTCCAGGCGTGGACCCAGGGTCTGCAGACCGCCAACCCCGACCTCACCATCGACTACGACCCCTCCGGTTCGGGCACGGGCCGCGAGTCGTTCCAGGCCGGCGCCGTGCAGTTCGCGGGCTCCGACCGCGCCTTCAAGGTCGACGAGATCACGGCCGGCCCCTTCGACGGCTGCGCCGACGGCAGCGACCTCGTCGAGCTGCCCACCTACATCTCGCCCATCGCCGTGGTGTTCAACCTCGAGGGCATCGACTCGCTGAACCTCGACGCGACCACCCTCGCCAAGATCTTCGCGGGCCAGATCACCACCTGGAACGACCCGGCGATCGCCGCGCTCAACTCCGGCGTCTCGCTCCCCGCGACCGCGATCACCCCGGTCCACCGCTCCGACAAGTCGGGCACCACGGGCAACTTCACCGACTACCTCGGCAAGACGGCGCCCGACGTGTGGACCGCCGGCTCGGTCGAGGAGTGGCCGGCGCTCGGCGGCGAGGCCGCTCAGGGCACCTCGGGCGTCATCTCGGCCGTCGAGGGAGGCCAGGGCACCATCGGCTACGCCGACGCCTCGCGCGCCGGCAACCTCGGCACCGTCGCCATCCAGGTCGGCAGCGACTTCGTGTCGTACTCGCCGGAGGCCGCCGCCGCCATCGTCGACGCGTCGCCGGAAGAGGAGGGCCGTGCCGCGACCGACATCGCCATCAAGCTCGACCGCACCTCCACCGAGGCCGGCGTGTACCCCATCGTCCTCGTCAGCTACCTCATCGGGTGCGCCGAGTACAAGGACGCCGCCACCGCCGAGCTGGTGAAGGGCTTCTTCACCTACGCCGCCAGCGAGGAGGGCCAGGAGGCCGCCGCGTCGGCCGCCGGCTCCGCCCCGATCTCGGACACGCTGCGCGAGCAGGTCACGACCGCCATCGAGGCCATCAAGTAATCCGCTGAGGTGCCCGGTCCTGCGTTCACGTGGGGTCGGGCACCTCGTGCGGTCCCCGCCCATCGCACAGAATCGACGAAATGACCACCACACCCGAGGTCACCTCGACTGGAGCGCCGACCGCGAAGACCCGCCCGGGCGATCGCTGGTTCTCCGGTACCGCACTCTTCGCCGGCTCGATGATCCTCGTGACCCTCGCCGCGGTCGCCGTCTTCCTGATCATCCAGTCGCTCCCCGCGTTCGTCGCCACCGGCGAAGACGCCTCGATTCTCGGCGACAGCTTTTGGTCCTACGTGGGGCCCCTCGTCTTCGGGACCGTCTGGGCGGCCGCGCTCGCCCTCCTCATGGCGGTCCCGCTGTCGATCGGCGTCGCCCTCTTCATCTCCCACTACGCTCCTCGCCGCCTCGCGCAGGCCCTCGGCTACGTCGTCGACCTGCTCGCAGCCGTGCCCTCGGTCGTCTTCGGCCTCTGGGGTATCGGGGTACTGGCTCCGGCCGTCCAGCCCGTCTACTCGTGGTTCGTCGACAACGCCGGCTGGTTCCCGCTCTTCTCCGGTCCCGTCTCCAGCACCGGCCGCACCATCTTCACCGCGTCGATCGTGCTCGCCGTCATGGTGACCCCGATCATCACCGCGATCTGCCGCGAGATCTTCCTCCAGACGCCCACCCTGCACGAGGAGGCCGCGCTCGCTCTCGGCTCCACGCGCTGGGAGATGATCTGCATGGCGGTCTTCCCGTTCGCCCGCAGCGGCATCGTCTCGGCCGCCATGCTCGGTCTCGGTCGCGCCCTCGGCGAGACCATGGCCGTCGCGATGGTCCTCTCGGTCTCGGGCGGGGTGACGTTCGCCTTGTTCACCGCGGGCAACCCTTCCACGATCGCCGCGAACATCGCCCTCACGTTCCCCGAGGCCTATGGCACGAACGTCAACGTTCTCATCGCCACCGGACTCATCCTCTTCATCGTCACCTTCGCCGTGAACGCGCTCGCCCGTTACATCGTGAGCCGTCGCAAAGAGTTCTCGGGGGCCAACTGACCATGACCGCGACCATCTCTCCCCCGCGCCCGACCACGCAGCCCGCGCGTTCGGCGAGCCTGACCACGGGGCACCTTCCGAAGTGGGCCCCCTGGGCGCTGCTGGCGGGTTCGATCGCCATCGTCGGCGCGATCTTCGCCGTTCTGGCCGCCGCCTCCGGCGCCGGGCTCAACGTCCCCGGCTGGCTGATCCTGTCGGCCCTCGTCTACCTCGTGCTCATCACCGTCATCTCGACCATCGTCGAGGGACATCGCAAGGCCGTCGACCGGCTCGTGACGGGCGTCGTCACGCTCGCGTTCCTCATCGCGATGGTCCCCCTGGTGTCGGTCGCCTTCACGGTGGTCACCCTGGGCGCGCCGAGCTGGAGCGGCGAGTTCTTCAGCTCCTCGATGCGCAACGTCGTCGGTGAGGGCGGTGGCGCGCTGCACGCCATCGTCGGTACCGTCCTGATCACGCTCGCCGCGGCCGTCATCTCCATCCCGATCGGCATCTTCACCGCGATCTACCTGATCGAGTACGGGCAGAACAACCGTCTCGCCCGCGGCATCACCCTTCCTCGTCGACGTGATGACCGGCATCCCCTCGATCGTGGCGGGCCTGTTCGCGTACGCCTTGTTCGCGCTCTTCCTCGGCCCCGGCGTCCGCCTGGGCATCATGGGCTCCATCGCGCTGGCGGTGCTGATGATCCCCGTGGTGGTCCGCTCCACCGAGGAGATGCTCCGCCTCGTCCCGAACGAGCTGCGCGAGGCGTCGTACGCCCTCGGCGTGCCGAAGTGGCTGACCATCGCCAAGGTGGTCCTTCCCACCGCCATCGCGGGTATCACCACCGGCGTGATGCTCTCGATCTCGCGCGTCATCGGCGAGACGGCGCCGCTGCTCATCACCGCCGGATTCACGGCATCCATGAACTACGACCTGTTCGACGGGCGCATGCAGACCCTGCCCGTGTTCACCTACACGCAGTACATGAACCAGGGCATCCCGGCCGAGGCCTTCATCGGCCGCGCCTGGGCGTCGGCACTGACGCTCATCGTGATCGTCATGCTGCTGAACCTCGTGGCGCGCTCCATCGCCAAGTTCTTCGCCCCCAAGACCGGTCGCTGACCCGAAAGAAAGAATCCCGTGTCAAAGAGCATCGAAGTCAACGACCTCAACGTCTACTACGGCGACTTCCTCGCCGTCGAGGGCGTCTCCCTCGAGATCGAGCCGCGCAGCGTCACCGCGTTCATCGGTCCCTCGGGCTGCGGCAAGTCCACGTTCCTGCGCACGCTGAACCGCATGCACGAGGTCATCCCCAAGGCCCGCGTCGAGGGTCGCGTGCTGCTGGACGGCGACGACCTGTACGGCCCGGGTGTCGACCCCGTGCTCGTGCGTCGTCAGGTGGGCATGGTGTTCCAGCGCCCCAACCCGTTCCCGACCATGTCGATCCGAGAGAACGTGCTGGCGGGCGTGAAGCTGAACAACCGCCGCATCACCAAGTCCGACTCCGACGACCTCGTGGAGAAGTCGCTGAAGGGCGCCAACCTCTGGAACGAGGTCAAGGACCGACTCGACAAGCCCGGCTCGGGACTGTCGGGTGGTCAGCAGCAGCGACTGTGCATCGCGCGCGCGATCGCGGTCTCTCCCGACGTCATCCTGATGGACGAGCCGTGCTCGGCTCTCGACCCCATCTCGACGTACGCGATCGAGGAGCTCATCGACGAACTGAAGAGCGACTACACGGTCGTGATCGTCACGCACAACATGCAGCAGGCGTCCCGCGTGAGCGACAAGACGGCGTTCTTCAACATCGCCGGCACCGGCAAGCCCGGCAAGCTCATCGAGTACAACGACACCTCGACGATCTTCACCACGCCCTCCGTGCAGGCGACCGAGGACTACGTCTCGGGCCGCTTCGGATAAGCCGTGCGTCCGCGAGAGCCCCGCTCCGGCGGGGCTTTCGTGTATCCGGATGCCGCCGACGGCTGTTTCGGCGACGGCGGAGCCGCGCGCGGGCGGGGCCGCGTGAGGGCGTGGCGACGCGAGGGCGTGGCGGCGTGAGGGCGTGGCCGCGTGAGGGCGGGGCGACGCGAGGGCGTATCCGCGTGAGGGCGTGGCCGCGCGGGCGGGGCCGCTCGAAACGTGGCCGCGCTGCGGCGGGGCGCCGCGCGGAGAGCGCCGCCCCGTCCGGAGGCGCCGTTCAGTCGCGCGGGCTCAGCAGATACGCATTGAGCTCATCGGTGAACGCCCGATCGATCGCCATCGGCTGCCCGTCGACCGCTGCCACGGGTGCGGCCAGACGCACGCTCGAGAGCAGCCACGCGGCATCCGCCTGCGCGAGCTGTGCGGTGGTGACGGTGTCGTACGCCGTTGCGAAGCCACGCTGCTCCAGGTGCGCGAACAGGCTCAGCTGGGTCGTGCCGTGCAGGATGCCGGCGCTCGGCGTCGGCGTGACGAACCGGTCCCCGAAGCGCAGGACGACGGATGCCGTCGGCGCCTCCAGCACGTACCCGTCACTGGTGACGAACACGGCGTCGTCGGCCCCGCGGCGCTTCGCCTCGCGGATGGCGGCCATGTTCGTCGCGTACGACAGGGTCTTGGCGCCGAGCAGCAGCCACGGCGCCCGCCCCGGCACGTCGAGGGTGTAGCCGCGGTCGAGCGTCACGATGCGCACGCCCTCGGCACGGGCTCGGGCGTTGTCGGGAGCGTCGGCGAGGGTGATCCACGCCGTCGGGGACGCACCGCCGTCGACCCCGCGGCTGAGGACGAGCTTGATCACGCTCTCACCCTCCCCCGCTTCGGCGGCCACTCGCTCGATGGCGGCGCCCCACTGGGCCAGGTTGGGAGTCGGGAGCTCGCAGAGCTGCGCCGAGTGGGCGAGCCGTTCGAGGTGCGGCCCGACCTCTTGCGGGTGGCCGTCGACGACGCCGAGCGACTCGAAGATGCCGTCGCCGCGCTGCGCGCTCAGCTCGCCGACGGGGAGCGCGGGGGCGAGCGGATCGATGACGCGCAGGGTGTCGGCGAACGACTCCCTCGGATCATCGAATGCCACGGGGTCGATGCGGAGAGCGAAACGCCAGGCCATGCAGCGAGCCTACGCGCCGACTCCGACACGCCCGGGTCTTGTCAACGGGGCCGCGGGAGGGAATGTCTCGGGCGAGCGCTTGTTACACTCTCATAGCCGGGCCGCAGTAACCCCGGGCTCCATCTTCTGCCGCTATGAGCGGCCATGCGCCGAGAGGCGTTCTGCGGTCCGGCACTTTTCTTCTCGGCTGCTCTAGTGCGGGTCCCCGCGTTCGCCGCTCAGCTCAACGCATCGCGACGCCACAGCGCGGCGCACGCCGCCAGATCGTCGGCATAGGTCGCCAGGCGCAGGGCCCGCGTCGTCAACGCCGTCGCACGCTCCGACTCGGTGTTCTCGTAGTCGTCGGCCAGATGCGTCGACCCGGCGGCCTGCACCCGGCAGAACGCGGCAGCGCGGTCCAGCGCGACGGCGAAGTCGCCCTCGAACAGCCCGCGCAGGATGGTGTCGATGAGTTGCACGAGCTCCTCCGGCCCCGCCGGTGCCGGCGCGCCCGCCACCACGGCATCCACCGTCGACATCTCGACGCGTCCGCGCTCGTACAGCAGCGCCGCCGTCGCGGGGTCGTCGTGGATCATCAGCTGGAGCAGGTAGAGCCGCCAGAGGGCACCGGGGAGCGACCGCGCCGGCGAACGCGACCAGAGCTCGGCGATGTCGTCGATGCCGTGGTCGTCGGTGAACGCCACCAGCCGCTCGACGACGTCGACCGAGGGGTCGGCCCGAACGCGCGACAGCAGCGCGTGGGCGGTGCTGTGGGCGACGCGCGACACCTCCGCCGGGTCGTCGGCCGCGAAGAGGCGGTCGAAGAGTTCGGCGGGGCGGCGCACCGGCTTGTGGAACTCGCGGGGGGAATCGCTCATCGTTCCAGGCTAGGGCGTGACCGGTCGGCCGCGGGCCGAGCCGCGTCGCCGCTCAGGCCGTGGCGACGGCGACGACGGGCTCGCTGCTGGGCGTGCCGTCGGGCGACCCTCCGGCGGGCTCGATGGTGACGGCGATGATGTCGCCGACGTGCATCTCGCCCTGGAGGACCGCGGTGGCGTTGCCGTCGGCATCGGGCTCGAACGTACCCGCGGCGATGGGCGTCTCACCCCGCACGAACCACAGCTCGTAGGTGGTGCCGTCGGCCAGGGCCGGCATGCCGTCGGTGACGAGCACGCTCTGCCCCGTCGAGGGCGACCAGTGCGCCGTCGCCACCGTTCCATCGGCCATCGTCGCCGTCGCGGACTGCGCGTCCGGCGCCTTCTCGATCTGCTCCAGCGCGACGACGGCCGCGGGAGGGGTGAACAGCTGACTCACGGTCACGGCGCCGAAGCCGAGCACCAGCACGGCCGCGAACGATGCGGCGAGTGCGAACCATCGACGCGCCCCCCACCCGGATGCCGGCGACGGACGGGCCGGCTCGGCGGCGCGCATCGGCGCGACGGGCGCGGTTCCCGCGGCGGCGTAGTCCTCGTCGTCACGGCCCTGATCGGCAACGGCGGAAGAGGAGCCGGATGCCGCCGGTTCCTGCGGCAAGTCGGAAATCCGGGCGAAGAGCGCGGCGCGCACCGACGGCGGCGGCTCGACCGGTTCGATGGTGGAGCTGATGGCGGTGGCGGTGTCGGCCGCTTCGCGCACGTGGTGGTCCCAGTGCGGGTTGCCCGCGAGAGCCTCCTGGTACGCGCGTTCATCTGCCTCGGTGAGCGCATGCAGCGCGTGCCCGACGGCGAGGTCGGCGAAATCCCTCTCGTTCACTTGTCCACCCCCATCTCCATTCGCAAGCGCGACAGGCCGTCGCGCATCCTGGTCTTGACCGTACCGAGCGGTGCCCCGACGAGGGTAGCGATCTCACTTTGGCTGTATCCACCGAAGTAGGCCAGCGTGAGCGCTTCCTTCTGAGCGTCGGGAAGCGCCGCCAGTGCATCGACGACGCGCCGCCCCTCCATCTTCAGTTCGACTCTCTCGGCGACATGGTCGTACGCGACGTCCATATCGCGGAAGCCCGCGCGCACGTCGCGATCGACGCTCGACTGCGACGACCGCACGCGGTCCACCGCTCGTCGGTGCGCGATCGTGAGAACCCACGACCTCCCCTGACCTCTCTTCGGAGTGAAACGCGCAGCGGATTGCCAGATCTCCAAGAAAACCTCTTGCAGCACCTCTTCGCTCTGCGAGCGATCGACGAGCACGCGGAGGATGAGACCGAAGGCCCGAGCGGACAGCGCGTCGTACACCTCGGCGAAGGCGGCGCGGTCGCCGTCGGCCACGCGCTGGAGCAGGATGCCGATGTGGTCGACTTTCTTGAGCCCTTCTTCGGGCAGGTCGAAACCGTCGATCACCATGACACCCATCATTGCTCACCTCTCGCGCGCCCTCGCGCGCGTACGCGCGGGAGAGAGTTGGTTTCGTGATGAACCGTTACGTTGCGGGGCGTCCTCACCCCGGGCCCTCCACCCTCGCAAGAAATATTCTGAAGAATATTTATATGCCTCTGACCTGGGTTTCATCGATCTGCAAGGATCGAAAGCGGGGGGAATCGGCAACATTTCGCAATCCGTTCCCCGCGGGGTCCCGAAGACCCTGTGTAAGCCGCTCCACGGCGAACCGCCCCTCGCACCGGGGTGTCCCTGACGGGTCGCAGCCGCGATCCGAACGATTTCGGAGGAATGTCATGCTCACCAACAAGAAGCCTGTCGTCGCCGGTCTCGCCCTCGTTCTGGGCTCGGCCTTCGCACTCACCGCATGTTCGGGTGGCACGACCTCCGGTGGCTCGACCACCGAAGAGAGCACCGCCCCCTCGATGGAGGCATCACCGTCGATGTCGGCCTCGTCGTCCGCGATGGACCCGGCCGCCAACCTGGTCGGCCCCGGCTGCGCCGACTACGCCGCCGCGGTTCCCTCGGGCGCCGGCTCGGTCGAGGGCATGGCCGCCGACCCGGTCGCGGTCGCCGCCTCGAACAACCCGCTGCTCACCACGCTCACCGCCGCGGTCAGCGGCCAGCTGAACCCCAACGTCAACTTGGTCGACACGCTGAACGGCGGCGAGTTCACCGTCTTCGCTCCGGTCGACGACGCGTTCGCCAAGATCGACTCGGCCACCATCGAGACGCTGAAGACCGACACCGACCTGCTGACCAAGATCCTCACGTACCACGTGGTTCCCGGCCAGATCGCGCCCGACGAGATCGACGGCACGCACGCCACGGTCGAGGGTCAGGACGTCACGGTCGCCGGCTCGGGTGACTCGATCACCGTCAACGGCACCTCGAACGTCATCTGCGGTGGCGTCCAGACCGCCAACGCCACGGTGTACCTCATCGACACGGTGCTGATGCCCCCGATGTAAGTCCTCGGGCGCGCGAGTGATCGCGCGACCGATCGGTCGATGATCGACCGACCTGACGGCGAGCGCCGGACCCCAGGCGAGGGGGTTCGGCGCTCGCTCTTTTGTCTGTCAGTCCGCTTCGACGACGCGGACGATCTCGTTCTGCACGAGGCGCGCGGCGATGGGCCCCGCGTTCATGAACCACGGGTCGTAATCGACCGCGACGGCGTTCCCGTCGGCGACCGCGGTAATCGTGGACCACAGCGGAGCGCTCTCGATGAACGCGACACCCTCTCCCGTACCGGCGTAGAACACGTGATCGGCGTCGGCGAGGTCGATCCGCTCGGCGCTGATCTCCTGCGACGTCTCGTCGAATTGCTGCGACGCGGGGCGCCCCAGCCCGAGGTCCTGCGCCAGGCCCCCCGCGAACGAGGGGACGCCCATGATGCGCGTACGATCGCCCGTCGACTGCAGGAACGACACGGTGGACTCCCCGACCGGGTGGGTCGCTGCGAATGCGGAACTCTCAGAATGGAGCGCGTCGAGGATGCCGCGCGCCGCGCCCTCCTCCCCCAGCGCATCGGCGATGAGGAGGAAGTCGCTCTTCCAGTTCACCCCGTTGCCCTTCGTCACGACCGTGGGGGCGATGGCGGACAGCGCGCCGTAGAGCTCCGCGCCGCGCGTCGAGTTGACGAGGATGAGATCGGGTGCGGACTGCGCGATCGCCTCGAGATCGGGCTCCGTGCGCTGGCCGATGTCGTCCATGGCGTCGAGCGTTGCGGCATCAGCCGGGAAGGTGTCACGCAGGTATTGCGGAACCAGCCCGCTGTTCTCGGCGCGCGTGGCCGCGGTGGGCACGCGGCCGAGCGTCAGGACGGCGTCGAGCTGACCGGTCGAGACCACCGCAATGCGCGACGGCGCTGTGGAGATCTCGGTCACGCCGTTCAGGTGCGTCACCTCACGGGGGAAGACGCCGTCGGCCTCGGCGGAGCCCATCCCGGGCTCCAGGTCGCGCGCCACGACCCACTCACCGGTGGCACCGGCTTCGGCGTCGATGCTCGCGACGGGCGCGGCGACTCCCGCGCATCCGGCGAGGGCGACGACGGCCGCCGCGCCGATGGCGGCGACGGTGAGACGACGAGGGCGAAGAGGAGGGAAGGACGGGAAACGAAATCGAGTGACAAGGTTAGGGTAACCTTACCTGCGTGACCGCTGCGCCCACCGCCCTCTCGGCGAGCGTGGCGCACATCGCTCGTCGCCGCTTCAGTGCCCGCCGCCGCATCGCCGCATACACGCTCGCGCTGATCGCCACGCTCGCGGTTCTCGTCGTCGCGAGCCTGGCCATCGGCTCCCGCGCTCTCGCGCCGACCGACGTGTTGACGGCGCTGCTGTCGAGTACGCGCGACACCGCGGGCGTCATCGTGCACGGGCTTCGGCTGCCTCGCACCCTGACGGCCCTTCTCGCCGGATCGTGCCTCGGGGTCGCGGGGCTGCTGATGCAGGCGGTCACCCGCAACCCGCTCGCCGACCCCGGTCTTCTCGGCGTCAACGCCGGCGCCGCTCTGGGTGTGGTCGTGGCGATCGCCTTCTTCGGCGTGGGCACGGCCGGCGGATACGTGTGGTTCGCCTTCGCGGGAGCGGCGGGCGCTGCGTCCCTCGTCACCGCCGCCGCGCGGCCCGGGCGCCGCGGCGGCACGGTCGGGCTGATCCTCGCCGGCGTGGCGCTCAGCGCGTGTCTGGGCGCGGTCGTGCGCATCATCACGCTCGCCGACGACGATACGTTCGAATCGTTCCGGTTCTGGGCGGTGGGCTCCTTCGAGCGTCGCGACCCCGACGTGGCCGCGCAGTTGCTCCCCTTCGCCGTCGTCGGCGTCGTGATCGCCGTGCTCGTCTCTCGCGGAGTCGACCACCTTCAGCTTGGCAACGATCTCGCCCGGGCGATGGGCGTCTCCCCCGCCGTCGTCATCGTCGCGGCGGGCACGGCGATCACCCTGTTGTGCGCCACGGCCACCTCGGCCGCGGGACCGCTCGCCTTCATCGGGCTGCTCGTCGCCCACGCCGTCCGCGGGGTCGTCGGCACCGACCTGCGCGCGAGCCTGCCGATCGCCGCCCTGGCCGGGGCCGCGCTCACGCTCGCGAGCGACGTCGTCGGTCGAGCGATCGCCCTGCCCGGCGAGGTCGAGGCGGGTATCGTCGCCGCGTTCCTCGGCGCCCCCCTTCTGCTCTGGCTCGTCGTGCGGAGATCCTCGTGACCGGTCGTCGCCTCGCCGGTCGCCGCCTCGTCGGCCCCGGTCGGGCGGTGACCGCCGTGGTCGCGACGCTGGCCATCGCTGCGATCGCGGTCGTCGCCGGCCTCGGCACCGGTTCGTTCCAGGCGTCGCCCGCCGAGGTGGCATCCGCTCTCCTCGGCGGAGGTGACGCCCGCACCTCCGTCGTGGTGGTGGGCCTGCGCGTCCCCCGCGTGATCGCCGCGCTCGCCATCGGCGCCGCTCTCGGGCTGGCCGGGGCGGTCTTCCAGACCCTGGCCCGCAACCCGCTCGCGAGTCCTGACATCGTCGGCTTCAGCGCCGGGTCCGCGACCGGAGCACTGATCAGCCTGACCCTCATCGCGCCGACGGCATCGCCGGCCGCCGGAGCCTGGATGGGCGGACTGCTCACGGTGATCGTGGTGATGCTGATCGCGCGCAGCGTGGGCGTCTCCCGAGAACGGACGATCCTCGCCGGCATCGCGCTGTCGATCCTGTTCGCCGCGGTCAACGACTACCTCCTCACCCGCGCCCCGCTCGAGATCGCCCGCAACGCCGACCAGTGGCTGCACGGGAGCCTCGCCGCCACCGCGATGAGCGACCTGGGCCCGCTCCTTACGTCACTCGGCATCCTGAGCGTCGTCCTGCTGCTCGCCCACCGCGACCTCCGCGCGTTCGAGCTCGGCGACGACGTCGCGCGCTCCCTCGGCGTGCGGACGGGGCGTTCGCGGCTGCTGCTCGTCGTCATCGCCGCCCTCCTCACCGGCACCGCGACCGCGGTCGCGGGTCCCATCGGTTTCATCGCCCTCGCAGCTCCGCAGCTGGCGCGTCGCGCGATGGGCAGCAGCGGCATCCCGCTCGTGGGCTCCGCCCTGACGGGAGCGACGGTGCTCCTCGTCGCCGATGTGATCGCGCAACGCGCGCTGGCCCCTCTGCAGATCCCCGTCGGCCTGCTCACCGGCGTCGTGGGAGGGGCCTACCTGTTCTGGATCGTCGCGCGCACCCGCCGATGAGCACGAACGCCCCGTCACGGCCGGTAGGGTGGATGCCGAGGGCCTCTAGCTCAGTCGGTAGAGCATCGGACTTTTAATCCGCGGGTCGTGGGTTCGAGCCCCACGGGGCCCACCAGACTTGTCTTACTCGAACAAATTGCCTTGAGATAAAGGTTGCTCGGGGTGGAGTCCAGAGCGTCAGCGATATCGCTGGCGCTCTTTGCTTTGGCTGCTGCCCACTCGGCGGCAGCGGCTTGAATCAGAACGATTGGCTCGTGTAGCTCCCCCTGCGCGCTCACTTGATGCGACTCATCGTCGACCCACAGTCGCGAGAAGAAGGCTTCCAGGATGCGCCGCTTGATCGCATCGGACGCCGAGACGTAGAAGCTATACGGCCGGGCAAGGAGGTCGAGGTACGCCAAGACCACGTCCGCGTGGTGGGGAATCTGCTCATCCGAGCGCGCGAGCTTGTCGACCACGGTTCTCCGCTTCACCGCAATCGCTCGCAAACGCACCTTGACCGCTTCTGCAGCAAGCTCTCCGTCCGCGGCGACGTCGAGCAGGTTCGCCTCCTGAACCTCCAGCTTCTTCAGCTGCGCGGCCAAACGTGCACGGGCCTCCCGCTCCCCCTGCTGCTGCACCTGTAGCGCTTCGTGGACATGCCGCTTCATCTCAGCCGAAAAGTCGGGATCGAGAGCAAGAGCCTTCACCGCGCGAGCGACAGCACGCTCGATATCCTTCGTGTCCGCTCACGGACTCGGCTACGGCCCGATCAAACCGCTTGCGGTCAGACTCAACGAGTCCACCCGCACCCAGCTGGACATCATCGCCCAGCTGGGCGACCGGACCGTCACCGACGAAGTCCGCCTCGCCATCGAAGCTTGGATCGACAAGGCTCGAACCGACCCGCACATTCAACGCCGCGCGAAGGATGTCCGCGATGAGATCGAACGCGAGGCGGCAGGCAAGCGCGACGCGATCGCCGCCATCTTCAACGCCACCCCGGCGTCGAAGACTCGGACGCCGCCGAGGCCTCAGGACGCCTAACGGTTCCACCTCCGGGCGGCCGGCTCGAGCTTCGTCCTACCTGGACGCTTGCTCGCCGGCCGCCCCCGACCGCACTCAGATACATGAACCAGCACCCTGCATACGGCCCAACCAGATGCCGTAGACGCCCCGATGTCCGCTGTAGTTGAGACAATGAGCGCGTGGACGCCGAAATCTTGGGAATCAGCCGAATCAACACGATGGTCTCACGCTGTCCACACCTGAAGGCCTTCCTAACCGCCAACGACAAGACACCGTTCACCGACGGCCACATAGATATGTACAACGGGTTGTCCCGAAGCAACCACGAGTGGCGCGGGCGAGTTGATGTCCAGGTGAAGGCACGAAGCCGCGCTCTCTCCAAGAAGGCACCTGCCTATTCAATATCCAAAACGGCCCTCGCAGCATTTCGAGAACTCTCTGGCGTCCTTTATTTCGTCGTGACGGTGGATGCAAAGTCCGGCAAGACTCGGCCGTACTACGCACTGCTGTCGCCCTTCACAATCGAACACCTACTGACTTCGACACCTGAGGAGTACGACGAGGTTTCCGTTCCCCTCAAGCCGTTTCCGAATGACCCACAAGCGATCGAGCGTATAGTTGCCCTCGCGCATCAGTCCCACGCACAGAATCCAGCAACAGGCTTCGACTCGGCTCTAATGGAGCGGTTCGAGAGCATCACAATCTATGCTTCATCTGACCTCGACTTTAGTGCCCCAATCGAGCTCAGGCCGGGCGAGATCGACTACGCGCTCGAGCTCCGCACGGTCGACAACATGATCGTGCCCCTCGACGGGGCGCTGCATATCTACCCACCGGAGTACACAGCACGGGAAGTAGCTGTCCAGACCACCAGCGGGGAGATTACCTACGAATCCATGACCGTACGCAGGACAAGCCGGAATTCCATCGAGGCGCGACTTTCATCGAGCCTCGCGTTCGTTTTCTCCAACGTACCGGGAAACGAACGGACGAACGTCACCGTGACGCTGGAGCCAACTCTGGCGGGACGCTGTAAGTCGCTAGAGTTTTTTGCTGCACTTCTCGAAACAAGATCATTTACGATCGACGGCCGTCGATCACACCTCGATGTGACCTCGCAAAAAGAGTTCTCCGACCTTTACGATCACCTTAAAACACTACGCGCTCTGACCGAACTCTTTCTCCTACTGGGTGTCGACACTCGACTCGTTGACCTCGATGAGATGAACGAAAATCAGTACAAACAGCTAAATCTGCTTCATCGCGTCATGATCCAGGGAGAAGAGTTACACGACCCTATCGGCGAAGTGTCACGAGTGATGCAATTTGTAGGGCGGTCGAAGCTGATGCTCATGCTGGTGCCGGGAAAAGATCCCATGAGCTGGACTTACGTCGACCCGTTCGAGATCGACAAGCGCCGACAGTTCCGTTGGCGAGCTACCAGTGGACAATCAGAGATCCCAGTCACAGCCTATGAGATTATCGAGCCGGAGCATTTGCCGACCGCGCTAAACATGAAACTCGACTGGGTTGTTGGCGCCTATGAGGCCATCGCCGAGTACGAGACAACCTACAGAGTTGCGAACGAACGTGTCCTCGCGCTCATACTCGCCGCTGATGCCGACGGACCGCAGAGTGATAAGTTGCTCGCCGCCGCAGAGCGACTTAATGAATGGCTCGTTTCGGAACAGGGGCCAGAACCACACCACCTAGTTAACCGATGGCAGATTATAGCGCGAAATGGAGGTCTATCGAAAGAGCAAAGATCTGCCGTGCGTAAACTTCGACGAGAAGCTTCGAGCAAAAACACAGATGAAGCCATGCTGCTGGCGTTGTCTTGTGCCGTTCTGCTGGCCGATGCCGAAGAAGTTCAGGACTTGCTCGCCAACATTCCGGAAGAATCAAGCGAACTATTGAGGACTTGGCCAATCTGGTCACTCTTCAAGCGGACGCAGGGCGATATGTCAACATTCTCCTAAATCGCGCCTAATCAAGCTTTGTTGAGGGCGTCGACCGCCAGCGTGGTCATAGCCCGTTCCACAGCCTCCAGAGTCGTCCACGGTCACACGGATCGTAGTCGCTGTTGGCGAGCAGAATACGTAGATGCGGAAGCGAGTGCACGGTCGAACGAGCAATTTGCCGAGCGACGAGAGTCGACTCACACATAAATCGAATGTCGCGGCGCCAATACCCCCAGGTGTGATCCGTAACACGACCGAGGCCACGAAGAGCAATCTGGTCCTCACATAGCTCCAGATAATCTGCTATCAGCAGCCGATCTTCGCGAGTGGGACGCTTCCCCGCTCGCAGCCTCGGCGATCGCCGGTCCATCAATTGCCAGAAGCGCAGAAGATACTCCATCTCGAACTCACGATGCATCTGCCGGTTTACATGCCGGATCTGTACGACAGCGAGAGCAATCGCGATCAGAGTAACGACGGAAGCCGCAGCGGTCACACCCTCGGCCCAGTTGGGAATAACAGTTGAGAACACGTCAAGCCTCCCAACGCATCAGCCCAAAGAAGGCGTGACAGCCCCCCGCCAACATCCATGCATCACCGCACATCGCCAGAGCCGAGCTGGAGGCCAGATCGACTGCGTGCAGTCGCGGGCCTGCACCCGCCGAGAGTTCGCGCATGGTCCCCCAATATGTCGCCCCAAGCAAAGTCTCACTCAGACTACAGTGGCGCGCCTGTTCGACCAACGACATGGATCGCAATACGGTTGTTGCGTCGCGGCCGCAACACCGTATGCGTGACATAGCTAGCAGTATTAGTTACCATGTTACATATATACTAATTAGTTTTTTCCTGGGGGCACCATGCCATCGATCGAAGAAGAAATCGCAGCTTGGCTGAACCTGCGCTCTGACTGGGTCCGCATTCTTGCAGCGGAGGTACTACGAGCAGGGCACGTTGATAAGCCTTTTGCGCACAAGCTCGCGGTCGACTTAATCGGTAATCGACCGCTGGGCACCCTCGAAAATTTAACAGCTAAACACCTTCCGAATTCGACAAGCACTGGTGCACGTGTCGAACTTGCCTCGATCGGCAACCTCAAGAATGTGAACGCGCTCGCCGACAATTCAACTCTTACGTTCGGCGATGATGGTCTCACCGTCATTTACGGAGACAACGGCAGTGGAAAGTCGGGGTTCGCGCGGCTCGTGAAAGATGTTGTAGGGGCGCGGCATCGTCAGGACATCCTGCCTAATGCCTTCGACCCAGCCGCGGCAAAAACCCAGAGTGCGACCATTACGTACAGAGTAGATGGCACAGAGCGCGCGCTCAATTGGCCAACCGATGTGGATGCAGAGCTCACGCAGATTCACTTCTACGACGAGGCTTGCGGTGACCAATACCTCGTTACTGACACGGAACTAAGCTACCGCCCCTCAGCGCTTAACGTGCTAGACGAGCTCGTGAAAGCTGTTGACCTACTGCGAGATGCCCTCGACGACGAGCTCGCGAAGTTCAAGAAAGAGAACTACGAGGTTCCAGGGCTCCTCCCATCGACAGCAGCTGGTAAATTTGTCGCCTCATTTGGGCACGAGGTGACCGACGAAGAAGTCGACGCTGCCGCCAAGCTCCCCGAGGATCCGGACGCGGTCCTCGCAGAGCGCGTTCAGGAAGAAGGGCGCCTCCAGTCGACTAATCCCAGTACCGAGAAATCTCGCCTCCTCAAAGTCGCGAGCGCATTGGTTGTGATTGCCGATCATCTCGATGCTATCCAGAGTGGCCTGAATCCCGACACCGCGACCAAACTCGAGGTCCAGCTTCGCGACACCCGTAACCTACGGGTTGCGGCCGATTTGGCATCGAAAGCAAACTTCATCGAAGAACCCCTTGATGGAGTGGGATCAGAAACTTGGCGCGCACTTTGGTCTGCGGCGGAAGCATATTCACAGCAGGAGGCATATCATGAGCATGCCTTTCCTCATATGGGCGAGGGGGCACGGTGTCCGCTCTGCCAGCAGGAACTCAACGACGAAGCGGTCGATCGATTGACGCGTTTTCAAGCCTTCGTCCACGATGAAACGGCCAAAAAGGCATCGGCCGCTGAGGCTCTGATGCGCGCCGCCATCAAGAAGTTGACGGATATTCAAGTGGCAACCGTTGCAACCACAAACGCACTCGCAGCGATCGAGACGGAGGACCCAGCCCTCGTCGAGAACTTGCGGACGGTCTTTGAGAACGCGGATGCAGCGCGGGCGCGTATCGGCGAGCGGCTGCGCGGGGAGACAACCGAGCCAGCGTTGCCGCTAACTGCCACCGACACAGACGGCCTCAGGATCCGTTCTTCCCTCGTACGCGAACGGTCGGAGAAGATCGATTCAGCCGCGTTCGCGACACAGTTGAAGGCTGCGACCGACGCGAAGAATGAGCTTAAGGATGCGATGGAGCTTGCTAAGCACGTCGCGAACTTGAAACAAGATGCTGCTCGACAGCGAGCCATCAAAGACATCACGGCCATTCGGTCGACCATTAGTACTCAACCCATAACCAAGCAAGCAATCTCCCTTACGAGGATCTATGTAAACGAACAGGTCAACGATAGGTTCTCGCGCGAGTCCGATCGACTCGGGCTTGAGCACGTCAAACTCGATGACAAGGGTGGCGGCAAAGCACGTCTGCGTCATAAGCCGGCACTGCTCGGCGCGACGCTGGCGACCAAGACCGTGCGCGACGTCTTGAGCGAAGGCGAACAGACGGCGCTTGGTCTTGCCGGCCTACTGACGGAGATCAACTTTGACGAGTCGGAGTCTGCTCTTGTGCTCGACGACCCAATCACGTCGCTCGACCACGGGCGTCGCGAGAAGGTCGCGCGACGAATCGCCAAACTCGCGGGGAAACGTCAAGTCGTCGTGTTTACGCACGATCTCACATTTCTCGGTGATCTCATACGGGCGACTGACGAAGAAGGAGTCGCATTAAGGGAACACTCAATTGTGAAGGACAGCAGGGGCGTGCCCGGCACCGTACTAGATACCCACCCCTGGAAGGCTAAAGATGCGAAGAAGCGCATCGGCGATCTGCGGGAAGAACTCGCGAGGTTGAAGAAGGAGCAACCGGCGCTGACGCTTGAGGATTTCGGCAATCGAGTGCAGCTGTGGGCCGGCAAGTTGTCAGAAACTTGGGAGCGCATCGTGCGCAACGATGTTGTCGGTAAGGTCGTCGACCGCGGAACCACCGAGGTGCGGCCAAAGATGGTGAAGCTCCTGGCGCAGATCACTCCGGCTGACAACACTGATTTCCAAAGCGGCTACGGCCAGGTAACGAAGTGGGCTCCTCGTCACGACAAGAGCGAGGAAATCAACTTTGTACCACCGACAGTGGAAGAGCTGGCAGCCGAGCTTGACCGAATCGATGCCTGGTACAAGCGGATCGTCAGCTATGCCTGAACCGGGCCGGGCCCGGTCATCTCCCTGGACGCGGTCGCAGCCTGACGCCTGACGCCTGCAGCACACGGTGCACGGCGCCGTAACTTGAGCCACGCTCGGCTGCGATTGGCTTGATCGCAAGACCCTCTTCGTACAGTTGCACGGCGCGAGTTCGTTGTGGCTTCGTCAGTGGTTGACGCCGCATACGGACACCATGACCGTGAAGCAGCTCAAGGACACTCGGCTTCGAGATGCCGAACCGCTCGGACAGCGCAGGCGTGCCAACCCCTGACCGATATAGCTTCACCATCTCCGCTACCTGGTCATCGCTGAGGCGGCGGCGGATGAGCCAGGAACGGTCCGTTTCGTCGAGGTCAAGGGCGGAATTCGCAGACACGGCGGCCGCAAGTTCTGCCAACTTCTGCAACTTCTCCAGAGGTGGAAGCAGCCCTCCTGATTTTTTAGAGGTTGGTCCTACCGCGCCCACTCACCCCCTTCGCGCTGCGGGGTGCGGCCGGCTCCCATACAACAGTCGCTGGACTCATCTCTCGACCCATCGCTGCGATCTCAGTGGAAGCTGTCGCGGATCACCGTTGACTCTGCGTTCCGACGGCATGGTGACTGCAGTCCAGGTAAGCGGAACGTCGGGGGATCGTCAGGCCAGCGCACCTAGGGCGTGTCTCCCAAATGGGTGGGGTGAGTCGGTGATGCTAGAGACGTGTCGCGGTTCCAGTTGCTTTCGGATACTCAGTGGGATCTGATCAGCGGGTTCTTGCCCGGTCCGACCGGCCGTAAGGGCCGCCCCTTCTCGGACGCGCGAACGATGGTCGAGGCGATCGCGTATCGCTATCGGACAGGGATCGCGTGGCGGGATCTGCCGGAGGTGTTCGGCCCGTGGCAGACGGTGTGGAAGTGGCACCGTCGGATGGCCGGCGATGGAACCTGGGATCGTGTCCACGCGGCGCTGCTGGCTCGCGCCGACGCGACCGGCAAGCTCGATTGGTCCGTGTCGGTGGACTCCACGATCGCTCGCGCCCATCAGCACGCGACGAACATCACCCGGGTCACGGGGGGCTTCGTCGAACTACAACAATCCGCTGATCGAGCCGCCTGATCACGGGTTCGGCCGCTCCCGAGGCGGACTCTCCACCAAGCTCCACCACCTGGTCGACGGTCGCGGCCTGCCACTGGTGATCGCGGTCACGCCGGGCCAGTCCGGGGACTCGCCCATGCTGATCCCGTTGCTGCAGCAGCTGCGCGTCGCCCGCCCGATCGGTCGCCCCCGCACCCGACCCGACCGGCTCCGAGGCGACAAGGCGTACTCGTCCCGGGCAATCCGACAGCACCTGCGTGACCGCAGCATCCAGGCCGTCATCCCGCAGCCATCGGATCAGATCGGCCACCGCGTCCGACGCGGCTCACACGGCGGACGACCCATCACCTACGACCGCGACGACTACCGAAACCGCAACGTCATCGAACGCCGCTTCGCCACCCTCAAACAATGGCGAGGCCTCGCCACCCGCTACGACAAACTCGCCACCGTCTACCGCTCAGCAGCCGTCCTCAACGCCGTCATCGCCTGGACCCGCCATTTAGGAGACACGCCCTAGCTCAGAGAGGTGGGAAATGCGCGATGGGATGAGGCGAATGAGATCGAGTCCTTGGCGGATGTGGGGGCAGATTCGGTCCGCCATCGTCATCCCAGTGCTCCCGCGCCACCTCGTCGTCGGTCGAAAGCCTGTCGCGTTCGATCTCCGCATCGCGTCGAGCTTGTGTCTCAGTGGTGGCGGCGTTGCCCTGCCAATGCTCACCGGTCGCCGTCGTCCACCGTACCCGGCGGGCACGGCTGCGCCGCGACTCATCCGAGGTGTTACCGTCTTCGCTGTCCGTCGAGTGCTCGGAAGCGGTGCCGTCTTCGTCGTCCGTCGATGTGCCGCTCATAGCTGGACTCTACGCGCGTGGTAAGCGCGATGATAGACGCTCCAGAGACGGACTATCGTCCGGGTAGACCTGTTGACTGCAACCGACGCGGCTACTGGCACGTGGCATCCATGACGTTGGGCGTCGCGCATCAGGCTCGGGCGGCCGCGGCAGTCATGGGGCACTCGAAGGGGTCTCGGGCCGCGAGGCCGACACGGTTGAGATACGCGATGACGATGCCGTACGAACGCCAGAGACTGGTCTCGACGTAAGGGACGTTCAGCGTCTCGCTGTGTTCCTTGACGATCGCGCGGGCCCGGCTCAGATGCGGCCGGGGCATGTTCGGGAAGAGGTGATGCTCGATCTGGTAGTTGAGGCCGCCCATGAGCCACGTCGCCCACCACCCACCGGTGATGTTGCGTGAGGTGCGGACCTGCTTGCTGAAGAAATCGAGCTTCGCGTTCGGGGCGATGACGGCCATGCCCTTGTGATTCGGGGCGAACGATGCGCCCATGTACACGCCGAAGACCGCGAGTTGTATACCCAGGAATGCGAACGCCATTCCGAGAGGGAGGAAAACGAACACCGGGGCGACGAAGACCGAGAACCGAAGCGCGAGGATCGTGAGCTCGCGGCGGCGTCCCTTCACCTCGCCGCGGGACAGAAGGTGTCTGAACGCGAGGAAGTGCAGGTTGGCGCCCTCGAGCGTGAGGAGGGGGAAGAAGAGCCACCCCTGCCGCCGGGTGCTCCATCGCCGCAGTCCACGTGCGTCCGCGGCGTCGGCGTCGAGGAAGGAGACGGTGTCGACCTCGATATCCGGATCTTTGCCGACACGGTTCGGGTTGGCGTGATGCCGGGTGTGCTTCGCTTTTTCGATAATCTCCAGAATTTCGCGAACTGTGTTCGTAGCTGCCAATATGCAGCGAAGGTGTTCAGTGCGTCCGTGTCAGGGACGTCGCCCCACAGGCGGATCCCGCTTGTGCGCACACCCGTTCCGTTCACCACGGCGGCACCGCCCAGCTTCGAAAGCGCCGCCGCCAGCAGTTGAGCGACCTCAGGCGACAAGCGACCAAGGTTTCGACCGTTAGAAGACTGCCACCGACCTTGCCCTGCCCTCGCGCAGCTTGCCGGAGCGCAACACGTACAGACGATCACCGACGTCCTGACGCTCGACGTCGTTCACGAGATATTGGGTGCCGATGACCGCGACACTATGCGACGGCAGATTTCGCAGATCGGGCAACTGTCGATGGGTGTTCGCTCGCCCCGAAATTCCGTAAAGCAACTCTTCTCAAAATCTCAATTCAGCCCACCCTCCTTCTTGGACAGAAGAATTGACACCCGATCCGAATAGTAGGCGTAGAGTCGCAAGCATGTGGCTCACACTCGTCATCCTCCTCGTCGCTTGGGCGGTGCTGACGATCGTGGGATTCACGTTCGAGGGCCTGCTCTGGCTCGCCATCATCGGCATCGTGCTCTTCATCGGCACCCTCATCTTCGGACTCATCCGAACCCGCAACGCCCGACGCGCATCCTAGGCGGCCTCTGCGCTCCCGCGGTCACGCAACCCCAGAGAGGGGTCCCCGAGACCCATGACCACCGATACGTCTTCCACGCCATCCACGTCGCCCGCGACACCCACCCCCTCGGCATACCCAAACCCCCTCGGCCTCACCTCCGTTCTCCCTGGATCACTGCCGCCCAGCCTCGGCACACTGACCGCGCCCGACATCTACCAGGTCGACGCCGTCTTCAACCGCCGCCCACAGTCAGAAGAAGTGACCGCACTGCACTCCCCGGCGACCCAGCAGACCCTCTCTGACGCCGGCTATCCATCAGTCACGCTCCGCGTGTCGGACCGGCGCCTCGAAATCGCGAACACCAATCTGGAAGAACTCAAATCCGGCTTGGCAACATTCCTCGCCGACCACCTCGCAGCCATCACCGCGAAGATCCAAAGAGATCGCCTCAACGCGCACACCAGACTGGCGGCAGCAGCAGAGGCAGAAAGATCTCGAGCCGACGCCATTGCCCGCGAGGCTGAACTGATCACATTCGAGCAAACACCGGCGAAGCCCTAGCCGAGCCGTCGCAAAGACACCCCGCCGGTCGCCCGTGGTCAACGCGCGGGATGCATGAGTCCATCCCCGAGATTCTCTCGAAGCAAGAAGAAATCGCGCGGGTCGGCGAAGTGGCCGAGCCTCCCCCACCGTGCCGGCAAGGCTTACGCCGAGTTCACCAAGGTCATTGCGCAACTCGAGGCGGCACCACCGCAACCAAAAAGACCTTCTGGTGGGAGGCGCACGAACAAGGCATACGTCATCCGTACCGAAGGAGTCGTTAGACCGGACGTCGACTTCGACAAGCTAGCCCGTGTCCTGCTCGCAATCGCGCGAGACGAGGCAGAAGAGAAGAAGGCTGCCTAGTCACCGCGCTCCCCCGCGCGGCCGCATCTGTACGCCCGCCTTCACCAAGCGCGATCTGGTCTGCGCGTAGCTGACGCCGGCCGATACCGCGATAGCTGCGATCGCTTCGCCCAGCTCGTACTGCGAGACCATCTGCTGGACCTGCTCGCCCGTGACCGCTGGCTTCTTTGACCACGTGGCCGGATCGGCTCGCCCATCGACACGAGTAGCCGCTGCACCTTGTTGGCACTGAACCCGAGCCGATCACCGATCGAAGCTAGGGACTCCCCTGCACGGTACTTCTCAACCAGGGAGCCGCGTACCTTCGCTGACACCTCATTCGGATCGACTCGGCTCAGCTTCAAGCGAGCAACCAGCGTGTCGAGCGTCGTGCGGTGCACCCCTAGTTGCCGAGCCAGATCTGCCACCAGCTCTCCCCGCTTGAATCCCTCGACGAACACCAGCTTCTCCGAATCAGTCAGACGTCGAGCTCTGCGGGGTACGGGGCGCCTGGCCACTGCAACCCGGCTTGGCCTCAGAGTTACCAGCTGGCGTAGCTTCGCCACCCCTGTCGAATTACTCGAGTACCTCTGAACGAGCCCCACCGCATCTTCTCCATCACCAGCGCGCCGAACCCGCGGTCAGCGCACGACGACCGCCGTCTGTGCCGACGTGCGCTGGGCGGTGGTGAAACCGGTCTTGGTACCGGTGACGGTGACGGTGATGCGCTTGCCGATCTGCGTGGTGGCGACCTTGAGGGTCTTGCCCGTCGCGCCCGCGATGTCGACGCCGTCCGCTTTCCACCGGTAGGTGAGCGTCACCGGACTCGGCGTCCACGTTCCCGGCACGGCGGTCAATGTGTTGCCGAGCTTCGCGGTGCCGCTGATCGTGGGGGTCAGCGCCCCGAGCGTGCCGGCGCTGACGGGCGCGGTGGGGAGCGACGTCACGGCATCCGATCCGTCCAGCGCCGAGACGGTTACCGTGATGCGCTTACCGACGCTGCTGCCCGGCAGGAGATACGAGCTGGCGGTGCCCCCCGAGATCGCGACGCCGTCGGCGCGCCACTGGTACGCCACGGGAGTCGACCGCCCGGCATCCGCCACGAGCGTTGCGCCCGCCGCGGCCGTGCCCGAGATGGTCGGGACCGCCACCACCGGTGCGCCCGACTGGTAGACGGCGACGTGATCCACCGACATCGTGCCGCCCGAGGTCTTCGGCGCGGCGGCGCTGTCGCACCCGCAGACGCCGTTGGGCAGCCCACCCCCGATGGCGAGGTTGAGCACCAGGAAGTACGCGTTCGGGATGGCGGCATCCCACGCGGCCTCACCGATCTGGGACTCCTCGATCGAGTGCGTGGTCACGCCGTCGACGAAGAACTCCAGCCGCTCCGCGCCCGCGACGGTGCGGTCGACCAGCACGGAGTAGGTGTGGAAGTCGGTGAGGCAGGAGGCGCAGTCCTGCAGCCCGCTGGTGATGCCGTACGGCTCGTCGCAGGCGCCACCGTCGGGGAGGTCGCAGTGCAGCGTCTGGATGACCTGCGGCGTCCCATTGACGGCCTCGAGCATGTCGAACTCGCCCGTGCGCGGCCAGTCGATCTGCGCGTCGGCATCACGACCGAGCGCCCAGAACGCCGCCCAATAGCCCGTCGGGTCGGCGACGGCGGGCAGACGCACGGATGCCGTCATCAGCAGGCGCCCGCCCACGGGAGCCGCGAAAGACTTGTCCGCGGTGATGATGCGCCCCGACGTCCACGCCCCCGACGCGTCGCGCAGCGCGCGGATCGAGAGAGCGCCCGACCCGTCGAGGAAGACGTTGTCGGTGGAGGCGGTGGTGCGATCGACCGCGCCCGTGCCCCACGTGCCGACCTCGTGCTCCCACTTCGCGCCGACGGCGGAACCGGCGGGACCGCTGAAGTCGTCACGGAAGAGGGTCGTCCACCCCGGCGCGTCCGCCGGCGCTGCGGCGAGGACCGCCGAGGGGAGCGCCTCGGTGGCGCTGTCCGCAGCCTCGGCCGGGGCCGATGGAGCGCAGAGTCCGACGACGACGAGGACGGCGAGAGCGGCCGCGATCTTACGCGGAACCACAGAGAAAGTACGCAGCACGGGCGAGTCCTGTCTTTCCGGAATGGACGGCACGGGCGTAACAATCGCGCAGCACCGTCATATCAATCAACCTGAAGAGAATCTGAGCAGAACCTGACAGAAGACGCAAGAACTGCGCAAGGAGTGGTTTTCCGGTCTTGCGGCAACCTTGAGGTCGCGTTGCGTACGGGTTCACCTCACCTCGCATTCCGTTGCATAGATTCGGTACGTCGGAAGGCACAGTCCGACGAACCTCTCGCGAGTGGGTGGCTGCGAACTCCCCGATCGGCGAGCAATCCGCATGTTCCGGCGTGCCCGTGACCGATAGGAAGCCCGGCGATGACCACAGCCTTGCGCTCACGCACGCACGCCCCGGCGCGCGCCCGTCGCACGTCCTGGGAGGCAATGCCCGAGCCGTTGCCGACGCGGCGTTCCCGGCGCACGGGGCGCCGCACCGTGAGCACCGCGGCCGGAGCCACGGCTCTTCTCGAGCGATCGAACGCCGCCACCACGACGGTGGTCGCCGAGCCGGCGCCGGACGCTTTGCCCACGCGACGCGGCCGAAAGGCGCCCCGCACCGGCGGGCTCGTGGCGGCCCTTCCGGCCCACAACGAAGAGGCGGGCATCGCCGCCGCGATCCAGGGGCTGCAGAACCAGACCTCGCCGCCGGATCACATCGTCGTCATCGCCGACAACTGCACGGACCGCACGGTCGAGATCGCCCGCGCGCACGGCGCCGAGGTGTTCATCACCACCGGCAACACGCATAAGAAGGCCGGTGCCCTCAATCAGTTCCTCGCCGAGGCCCTCCCGCACCTGCGGGAAGATGACCTGGTGCTCGTGCAGGACGCCGATTCCGCCCTCGACCCGGACTTCCTCGAGATCGCCCGCAAGAACCTGCGCGGCAAGATCGGCGCGGTAGGAGGAGTCTTCCGCGGCAGCGAGGGCGGCGGCTTCGTCGGTCACCTGCAGCGCAACGAGTACGCCCGCTACGCCCGCGACGTGCAGCGTCTGGGCGGCAAGTGCCTCGTCGTGACCGGAACCGCAGCGGTCATGAAGGCCGGCATGCTCCGCCAGATCGGCGCGGCCCGCCTCGCCGGCGAGCTCCCCGCCGGCGACGGTCGCGGCGGCGTGTACGACACCTCCGTGCTCACCGAAGACAACGAGCTGACCTTCGCCATCCGCCACCTCGGCTACGACGTTCTCAGCCCCGCCGGCTGCACACTCGTGACCGAGATCATGCCCACCTGGACGGACCTCTGGAAGCAGCGCCTGCGCTGGAAGCGCGGCGCGGTGGAGAACTGCGTGCAGTACGGGGTGACCCGTATCACGTGGCCCTACTGGGGCCGGCAGCTGCTCACGATGACCGGCTGCGTCATCACCTACGTCTACCTCGCCACCATCGTCTACGCGGTCTTCTTCAACAGCTTCACGGTGCAGCCGTTCTGGCTCGGCGTGACCGCGATCTTCGTCATCGAGCGCATCGTGACGGTCCGCCACCGCGGGTGGCGCTACATGCTCGCCGCCGGGCTCATGTACGAGCTCGTCATCGATCTGTTCCTGCAGATCGTCCACACCAAGGCATACCTGGACGCGCTGACTCGTCGTCGGCGCGACTGGTGATCGGAGAACACATGTACAACAACATCGCATCGTCCACCGGAGCGGGCGTCGGCGCCGGCGCACTGGCCATGACCGGGTTCGACTCGGTCTGGCTGGGTCTGGCCGCCTTCGCCCTCATCGCCGCCGGCACCGCCGTCATGCGCATCGTCCCCCGCCGGCGCACGCGGGAGAACTGACACCCTCGTCTGCACCGCACCGCAACCGACCGCCCACGCATTCTCGCGTGGGCGGTCGTTCGCCTATCTCGACGAGTCACCGCGCTCGTTGCGCCGAGCGTTCGTAGCGACAACGATCAGCCCAGCAGCGCCACCCCGAACCCGGCCACCACGTCGCGCACCTCGGCGAGGTAACGCTGCGCCTGCTCGGTGAGGGGGATGGCGGCGCGACCGATCCATCCGATCTCGATGCGCTCCTGCACGTCCAGAGGAACGGCGACGATCTCGGGATCGAGGTCGTCGCTGATGATCCCCGTCGAGATCGTGTACCCGTCGAGGCCGATCATGAGGTTGAAGATCGTCGCGCGATCGGACACGCGGATCTCCTGCCTGCTCGACAGCGTCGAGAGGATCTCCTCCGCGAAGTAAAAGGAGTTGTTCGCTCCCTGGTCGAAGGTCAGTCGGGGCAGGTCCGCGAGGTCGTCGAGCGTCGCCCGCGATCGGGATGCCAGCGGGTTGCGGCGCGAGACGAAGATGTGGGGTTCGGCAAGGAAGAGCGGATGGAAGGCCAGTCCCGAGTCCCGCAGCAGCTTGTCGATCACGTTCCGGTTGAAGTCGTTGCGGAAGAGGATGCCGAGCTCGCTGCGGAGCGTGCGGACGTCTTCGATGATGTCGAAGGTGCGGGTCTCACGGAGCGAGAACTCGTACTCCGCGGCATCCGTCGCCTTGACCATCCGGACGAACGCGTCGACGACGAACGAGTAGTGCTGCGCCGACACGCCGAGCAATCGGCGCGACGGGGGACGCCCGAGGTAGCGCTGTTCGAGCAGCTCGGCCTGTTCGACGACCTGGCGGGCATACCCGAGGAACTCGACGCCGTCGACGGTGAGCGTGACGCCGCGTGCCGAGCGGGTGAGCAGCTCCCGCCCGACGCGATTCTCCAGATCGCGCATCGCCGCGGACATCGTCGGCTGCGCGACGTACAGGAGGTCGGCGGCCGCACTGATGGATCCCCCGGCGGCGACCTCGATGAAGTACTGCAGCTGTTGCAGCGTGATCCCGCTCGGCTTCCTGGGCATAGGCCGAGGCTATATCAGGACATAGCGCGGTGGAATTACCCGATGCCCGCGTGCGCGCTGCACGATGAGTTCACCGACTTTCGCGAGGCCGCAGCGCCTCTCTGCTCCCGGATTGGCATCCCATGGCGAACGACATCACGTTCAGCATCTCCACGACCCGCTTCGATGAGGACTACGCCCCCGCCGAGGGTTCGCGCGTCACGACGAACTTCGCCAACCTCGCCCGTGGCGAGGGCCGTCAGCAGAACCTGCGCACCGCGCTGACGATGATCGATCGCCGCTTCAACGAGCTCGCGTCGGCCGACGACGAGGGCGGCGACCGCTACCGGGTCGAACTCGACATCGTCTCGGTGCAGCTGCGCTTCGCCGACGGCGCCGACGAAGATCTGCCCGTCATCGAGGTCCTCGACGTCCACATCGTCGACACGGTCACCGGCGAGCGCCATCAGGGCATCGTCGGCAACAACTTCTCGTCGTACCTGCGCGACTACGACTTCAGCGTCGTCCTGCCCGCGGCGCAGGCCGCCGCCGGCGGCTTCACCGTGCCCGACGACTTCGGCGACCTCCACGGCAAGCTCTTCCAGCACTTCCTCGCCTCCGAGGCGTACCGCGATCGATACGCTCTGCCGCCCGTCATCTGCATCAGCGTCTCCACCAGCCGCACCTACCGCCGCACGGGCGTCGTCCACCCGGTACTGGGTGTGGAGTACGCGCAAGACACCACCTCGTCGCTGACCGACGAGTACTTCGGCAAGATGGGGCTGCAGGCGCGCTACTTCATGCCGCGCGGCAGCGTCGCTCCCCTGGCGTTCTACTTCCGCGGTGACCTTCTGGCCGATTACACCGACCTGCAACTGATCGGCACGATCAGCACCATGGAGACGTTCCAGAAGATCTACCGCCCCGAGATCTACAACGCCCGCACCGCGGCCGGCGAGACGTACCGGCCCAGCCTCGAAGCGCCGGACTTCGAGCCGACCGAGGTCACCTACGACCGCGTCGAGCGCAGCCAGCTCGCCGTCGTGCAGGGGCGGTACGCCGAGGAGCACTTCGTCACGCCGCATCGGGCGATCCTCGACCAGTGGGCCGCCGACTACTCGCTCGCCGCCCGATGACCCGCGAAGGATCGACCGCCGTGTCCAGGCTCCTGCCCACCTCCACCGTCGGAAGCCTGCCCAAGCCCGCCTGGCTCGCCAAGCCCGAGGTGCTGTGGTCGCCGTGGGAGCTCGAGGGCGACATCCTCGTCGAGGGCAAGCACGACGCGCTGCGGGCGGCTGTTCAGGAGCAGGAGCGCCGCGGTCTCGACATCATCAGCGACGGCGAGCAGACCCGTCAGCACTTCGTCACGACCTTCATCGAGCACCTCGACGGCGTGGACTTCCAGCACCGCGAGACCGTCCGCATCCGCGATCGCTACGACGCGAGCGTGCCGACGGTCGTGGGAGACGTCAGCCGCCGGGCATCGGTGTTCGTCGATGACGCGGCGTTCCTACGCGCACAGACCGACCGGCCGATCAAGTGGGCCCTGCCAGGACCCATGACGATGATCGACACGCTCGCCGATCGCCACTACCGCAGCCGCGAGAAGCTGGCGTGGGAGTTCGCCACGATCCTCAACCAGGAGGCGCGCGAGCTCGAGGCCGTCGGTGTCGACATCATCCAGTTCGACGAGCCGGCCTTCAACGTCTTCTTCGACGAGCTGAAGGACTGGGGCGTCGCCGCCCTCGAGCGCGCCGTCGAGGGTCTGAGCGCCGAGACGGCCGTGCACATCTGCTATGGCTACGGCATCAAGGCCAACACCGACTGGAAGGCGACGCTGGGGTCGGAGTGGCGGCAGTACGAGGAGTCGTTCCCGCTGCTGCAGCAGTCGAGCATCGACATCGTCTCACTCGAGAGCCACCACTCCAACGTGCCGATCGACCTGGTCGAGCTCATCCGCGGCAAGAAGGTCATGCTCGGCGCCCTCGACGTCGCCAGCGAGCGGATCGAGACACCCGACGAGGTCGCCGACACCCTGCGCCGGGCGTTGCGGTTCGTCGACGCCGACAAGCTCATCCCCAGCTCCAACTGCGGCATGGCGCCGCTGCCGCGCCGCGTCGCCCTCGACAAGATCAGCGCCCTGTCGGCGGGCGCGCGTCTGCTACGCGAGGAACTCGCGGGCTGAGTCCCTCGACGCGGGTCGGATGCCACGGCGCCCCGACCCGCGTCGGCATCGGTGCGCCTGGCGTCGGGTCCGCCGTGGCAGAGTCGGACCATGCCCATCGCCGCCGATGACCCCCGCCTGACCTCCCCCTTCGACGCTGCCGCCACCCGCTACGACGACGTGCCCTTCCAGCGCGCCGGTGCCAGCGGCATCCCCCTCCCCCGTGTCTCGCTCGGACTCTGGCAGAACTTCGGAACCGCCCGCCCCCTCGACACGCAGCGCCAGATCCTCCGCCACGCCTTCGATCGCGGGGTCGTGCACATCGACCTCGCGAACAACTACGGCCCCCCGTACGGGGCGGCGGAATCCACGTTCGGAACGGTGCTCGACACCGACCTGCGGCGGTACCGCGACGAGCTGTTCCTGTCGACGAAGGCCGGCTACGACATGTGGCCGGGCCCCTACGGCGACGGCGGATCGCGCAAGTACCTCGTGCGCTCGCTCGAGCAGAGTCTCACGCGCATGCGCACCGACTACGTCGATGTCTTCTACTCCCACCGCGTCGACCCCGATACGCCGATCGAAGAAACCGTGCACGCCCTCGCCGACATCGTGCGCAGCGGCAAGGCGCTGTATGCGGGCATCTCGAACTACCCCGCCGAGCTCACCCGCCGCGCCCACGACCTGCTCGCGGCGGAGGGTGTGCGGCTGTTCGTGCACCAGCCGCGGTACTCGCTGTTCGACCGCACCCCCGAAGCGCAGCTCTTCCCGGCGCTGCGCGAGCTCGCCGTCGGCAGCGCCGTCTTCTCGCCCCTGGCGCAGGGCCTGCTGACCGGCAAGTACCTCGACGGCACCGTTCCCGCCGACTCGCGGGCCGCCGACAGCCGGTTCCTCGATGCCTCGGCGCTCACCGACGACTACCTCGAACGTATCCGCGGCATCGACGGCGTCGCCCGGGAGGCTGGTCTGTCGATCCCGCAGCTCGCCGTCGCCTGGGTGCTGCGCGACCCCGTGGTCACCACCGCGATCATCGGGGCTTCGCGCACGAGCCAGATCGACGATGCCGTCGCGGCGAGCACGACCGGGTTGACGGATGACGTCATCACGGCGCTCGACGCGTTCGCCGCCCCCGTGGGAGAACGCATCGCCTGAACGATCCGCGCGCTCGAGCGGGCGCACGCGCGGCGACGTCGCACCCGCACAGCACACCCGGACGCGCGAAGCAACGGCCCTCGGATCGGCACGCGCCTCGCCTTGGCTGGAAGCAACGACCTACGAAAGGAGTCACCATGGGTGTCGGACGCTGGATCGGAACCGGAGCCGTCGGACTGGCGGGGGCGGTGCTCGCGCGCACGGCCCTCGGCCGCGCCGTCGCGGCGGGAACCGTCGCGTACCGGGTCTGGAAGGACCCGAAGGTGCAGAAGGTGCGCCGTAAGGTCGCGGCCAAGGTGCTCAAGCAGCGCCGCGCCCGCTGACCCTCTCCCGCGGGCGCGCCGGCATCCGATCCCCCCGTCGCTCCGAAGAACCGTCGAGGCGGTTCGCGCGTGCGCGTCCGCGGAAACGAGGGATGCCATGACCACCGACACCGCGACCCGCACGGAACGAGCGGCCACCGTGCGTCGCCCGCACGCCTGGCCGTGGGCCGCCGTCGCGGGGATCGTCGCAGCGGCCGTACTGCTCGCCGTCGCCGAGGTGTTCGCCGCCCTCGTCGCGCGCTCGGCGAGTCCCGTGCTCGCGGTCGGGTCGTTCATCGTCGACATAGTGCCCCGGCCCCTGAAAGAACTGGCGATCACGCTGTTCGGCGAGAGCGACAAGATCGCCCTGCTGGTCGGCGTGGGGCTCGGTGCCGCCGTCGCCGCCGCCGTCGCGGGCGTGCTCGAATACCGGTTCCGGTTCGTCGGGGTCACCCTCCTCGGGATCGGGGGCGTGCTCGCCACGGCCGCCATCCTCACGCGTGCGGGCGCGGGAGCGCTGGCGTGGCTCCCGCCGGTACTCGGGACGATCGCAGGCGTCGCCGCGCTGCTGCTGAGCATCGCGCGACTGCGCCGGTGGATCTCCGCCGCACAGGCCGGCGCCGCGCAGGCCGCGGGCACGAACCGTCGGCAGTTCCTGGTCTTCACCGGCATCGCGGCGGTCGGGGCCGTCGTGGTCGGGGTCGGCGCCCGCGTGCTGAACGCGACGACCGCCTCCGTGGCCGCGGCCCGTGACGCGTTGCGCCTGCCCGCGGCCCGCACGAAGGTCACCGTGCCCGAGGGCGCGAACTGGGACATCGACGGACTCACCCCGATCATCACCCCCAATGCCGACTTCTACCGCGTCGACACCGCCCTGACCGTTCCGAACGTCGACCCCACGACGTGGCGCCTGTCGATCGAGGGAATGGTGGACACCCCCGTCGAGCTGAGCTTCGACGACCTCGTGGGCATGGGGCTCGACGAATACGGCGTCACCCTCACGTGCGTCTCGAATGAGGTCGGCGGCGGTCTGGTCGGAAACGCCATCTGGACTGGCGTGCCCATCCGCGACGTGCTCCGCATGGCCGGTGTGCAGGGGGATGCCGACATGGTGCTCTCGGAGAGCGTCGACGGGTACACGGCATCCACTCCCCTGTCGTCGTTGACCGACGACAACCTGGATGCCATCTTCGCCGTCGCCATGAACGGCGAACCGTTGCCGTTCGAGCACGGCTTTCCCGTACGCATGGTCGTGCCGGGCCTGTACGGCTACGTCTCGGCGACGAAATGGGTCACCAAGCTCACCGTCACGCGTTTCGACCAGGCCGAGGCCTACTGGACTCCGCGCGGGTACTCCGCCGAGGCGCCGATCAAGATGTCGTCCCGCGTGGACACGCCCAAGATCGGCGCGCCCGTCGCGGCCGGGACCGTCGTCATCGCGGGCATGGCCTGGGCGCAGCCCGTGGGGGTGCAGAAGGTCGAGGTCAGCATCGACGACGGCGACTGGCAGGAGACGCAGCTGTCCACCCCGATCAACGACCAGTCGTGGGTGCAGTGGAGGCTGGAGTGGACCGCGGAGCCGGGCTCGCACTACATCGCCGTGCGCGCGACCGACAAGCAGGGCAACCTGCAGATCCAGGATCAGGCTCCCATCGCCCCCGACGGTTCGAGCGGCTGGCAGCGGACCCTCGTCACCGTGTCGTCCTGACGCGAAGGCGTCCGCTGTCAATCGCTCGGCGCGGGGCCCCGGAGACGGCATGATCGTGACATGCCCCGCACGCGTGTTCCCGCCCGACCGAGGTCGCGCCGGTGAGCGCCGTTCCCGGCGGTCCTCCGACGCCACCGTTCGGACCGCGTGATCCGGCGCCGCGCACCCCGACCAGCATCCGCCGGTCCATGCCGGTCGACTGGGACGACCAGGTCGACCTCTTCGCCATCGTGAAGCTCGACAGCGGCGGGTTCGTGCGCGGGTGGAACCTCGGCGCCCAGCTCATCAAGGGGTACACCGACGACGAGATCATCGGTTCGCACTTCTCGCGGTTCTACCGCGAGGAGGATCGTCGACGAGGCCTCCCCGACCACCTGCTCGCGGCCGCGCAACGCGACGGCCATGTCGAGGACACCGGCTGGCGCGTGCGCAACGACGGGAGCGAGTTCTGGGCGCGCGTCACCATCTCGGCGATCCGCAACGATCAGGGCCAGGTGCTGGGCTTCGTGAAGATCGTGCGCGATCTGACGACCGAGAAGCGGGCCGCCGATGAGCGCGCGACGGCGCGACGCACCTTCGCCCACGACCTGCTGTCGCCCGCGAACGCCCTCAGCGCCTGTCTCGACCTGCTCGCGCAGGAGCTGGGAACCGATCACCGCCTGCTGAGCCGGGCGAGAGAGGCGAGCGAGCGCATCCTGGCGATGGCGGGATCGATGAGCGCCGATACGGGCACGCCCATCGACCGCGGTCGGCGACGGACGACGTTCGACGTGATCGCCCGGAGCGCGGTCTCGCTCGTGCTTCCCGGCGACGGCCTGGGCCGGGTCGTCTTCGGGCAGATGGATGCCGTGCCGGTCTCCGCCGACGTGCGCGGACTCCGCCGGGCCGTCGCCCACGTGCTCGAGAACGCCGCTCAGTACTCCGACGCCCTCATCGACATAGACGCGTTCGAGACCGACGAGGGCGCCGTCGTCCGTGTGCGCGACAGAGGCCGCGGCATCCACCCCGACGATCTCGCCCGCATCGGCCACGAGGGAGAGCGCGCGCGCCTCGCCGACGCGACGGACGGCGGTCAGGGAGCCGGGCTCGCGAGCGTCCAGCGCATCATCGGCGCGCACGGCGGAACCCTCCGCATCACCAGCATCCCCGGGACGGGGACGACGGTCACGATGACGGTCCCCCGAACGGACGACGCGTCAAGCTGCTGAGGCGCGTCAGCCCGCTGATGGCGCCAGCTCTGCGCCGGCTCCGGCGATCTCCGTGAGCGCCGCATCGCTGGAGACCGGGTGGACGCCCGCTATCAGATCGGTCAGCACGCGCACGCGCCGACCGGCACCCAGCGCGTCGAGCGCCGACGCGCGTACGCAGTAGTCGGTCGCGATACCGACGATGTCGATCTCGCGGATGCCGTGCGCGTCGAGGATGGTCCCGGCGGTCTCACCGTCGTCGGACACCCCCTCGAACAACGAGTAGGCGGGCTTGCCCTGCCCCTTCTTGAGGTGGTGCGTGACGCGGGCGGTGTCGAACACCTCGTCGTAGTCGGCGCCGTACGTGCCGCCGACGCAATGCACCGGCCACGTGTCGACGAAGTCGGGCGCGGCCGAGAAGTGCCCGCCGTTGTCGTCGTCACCGTGGTGCCAGTCGCGCGAGGCGACGATCACGGCGTACTCGTCGGCGTGCGCATCGAGGTAGCGCGAGATGCGTTCGGCGACCGCGTCGCCGCCTTCGACACCGAGCGCGCCGCGTTCGGTGAAGTCGTTCTGCACGTCGACGATGAAGAGGGCGCGGGACATGCTCCGAGCCTACGCGCGCGCCGCCGTGTGTTCGATGGTCGTCTCCGTCATCGCCGTCCTCGCTGCGCCGGCCACCAGATGCGGTGCCCGAGGTCGTACGCCAGCGCCGGCACGAGCAACGATCGCACGACGAAGGTGTCGAGCAGCACCCCGAAGGCGACGATGAAGGCGATCTGCGCGAGGAACAGGATGGGGATGACTCCCAGGGCGGCGAACGTCGCCGCCAGCACGAGTCCCGCCGAGGTGATGACGCCGCCGGTGGCGACGAGACCGCGCAGGATTCCCGGCCGGGTGCCGTGCACGAGCGACTCCTCGCGCACCCTCGACATGAGGAAGATGTTGTAGTCGACCCCGAGCGCCACCAGGAAGACGAAACCGTAGAGCGGGACCGACGGATCGGCGCCGGGGAAGCCGAGGACGCCGTCGAACACCAGCGCGCTGACGCCCAAGGCCGCGCCGAACGACACGATCACCGTGCCGATGAGAAGCAGCGGCGCGAACACGGCTCGCAACAGGGCCATGAGGATGAGCAGGATGACGACGAGCACGATCGGGATGATGAGGGTGCGGTCGCGAATCGCCGTGTCGATCGAATCGATGTCGGTCGCGGTCACGCCGCCCACGATCGCAGTCCCCTCCCCGAGGTCCGCGCTCAGCGACGAGCGGAGCTGACGCACGGTGTCGTCGGCGGCGGACGAATCCGCCGTGTCGGCGAGGGTGGCGGCCAGCAGCACGTCTCCGTCGGACACCGTCGGAGCCGGAGCGGGAGTGCCGGGCGCGCCGAGGGCCGTCGTCACGAGCGCGCCGTCGTCGGCCGCGACCGGCGCTTCGCCGCCGGGCGCGTCAGACGAGAGCACCCCGATGCCGTCGATGCCCGGGGTGCGTTCCAGCACCGCGATCGCGTCGGCGGCACGGTTCTGCGGCACCAGCACATACGCGGGGCTGCCGGAGCCACCGGGGAAATGCGCCGCGAGCGCGGCCTGCCCGTCGCGCGCTTCGGAGGCACCGAGAACGAGGTCGCTCGCGGGCACGCCGTCGGCACGCAGCTGCGTGACGCCCACGCACGCTGCGAGCAGGACGAGGGTGCAGACGATCCACACCGGGCGCGCGCGATGAGCGACGAAGCGCGCCTGGCGCGGCCAGAGGCCCTTCGTGGGCACGGTGAGGTCGTCGGCCAGGGCCGCGGCGCCCGGCTTGGGCGGGAACGGCCAGAATGCGGTGCGACCGAACAACGCGAGCAGTGCCGGCAAGAAGGTCAGAGCCGACAGCACCGCGAACGCGATGCCGATCGATGCGATGGGACCGAGCGCGCGATTGGTCGCCAGATCCGACAGCAGCAGGCAGAGCAGGCCCGCGATCACCGTGCCCCCGGACGCGAGGATCGGCTCGACGGCGCCCCTCCACGCCCGGATCGTGGCATCCCACCGTCGGTCGCCCTCGCCGATCGCCTCGCGGAAGCGCGCGACGTACAGCAGCGCGTAGTCGGTGGCGGCGCCGATGACGAGAATGAACAGGATGCCCTGCACCTGCCCGTTGAGAACGACGACGCCCGCGTACGCGAGCCACCACACCGTCAGCAGGGCGACGCAGAGCGCGAACACCGAGGTCGTAAGCACGAGGATCGGAAGCAACGGCGAGCGGTAGACGACGACGAGGATGACGAACACCGCAGCGAGGGCGACGACGAGCAGCAGGCCGTCGATGCCGAGGAAGCCCTTCACGAGATCGGCCGTGAACCCGGCGGGACCGGTGACCCAGACCTCCACTCCCGCGGGGGCGTCCGTCGAGGCGGCCTCACGCACCCGCTCGACCATCTCGCGGACCTCGCCGGAGCTGTCGAGCGGGACGAAGATCTGCGCCGCCTGAGCGTCGTCGGACACGACCGGCGGCGAAGCCTCGCCCACCACGCCGTCGATGCCGGCGACATCGACCGCCAGCGACCGCAGCGCGGTGACCTGTTCGTCACTGAGGGCGCTGCCGTCTGCGGTGGCCGCGACGACGATGGCGGGGATCGTGTCGCTGCCGGCGAAGTCGGGCAGACGCTCGCTGACGCGGGTGGCATCGGCCGACTGCGGCAGGAACGACGACTGGTCGTTGGTGGCGACCTCGTCGACCTTCCCGAAGAACGGCCCGCCGATCGACCCGCCCACCACCCACAGCAGCACGAGGAGGCTGGGGATGCCGACGCGCAGCCACCGCGACGGGTGGGGAGCGCGGCGGGACCGACGGCGGGCAGGGGCGGGCGAAGCGGGCATATCGCTAGCTTATCTAGCTATGTGCCGGCGGCGCCAACCCGTCATCCTCGGACGAACAACAGCACGATCGACACGATGAACGCCACCAGCCCCAGCGTCGACACCCCCGCCGCGAGAAGCGACACGAATCGCACGACGGGGGACGACCGCGTCAGACGCAGGCGGTGTGCGCTCCCCCGCCGGAAGAAGATGTCAGCCATATCGGCCGATCCGATCTTCGCGTCGTCGTGCTCCGACAGAGGCGCCTCGTTCACGCCACCCTCGTCGTCGAACCAGCGCACGACCCGACCATCGCCGACGCGTTCGATCACCGCTCGCGCGGGCAGCCAGGTGCCGTCTGCGAGGAGCAGGACAGCCGCGGCCATCGCGAGAAGAAGGCCGCCACCCAATCCCACCCACGTGAAGATCTCGATGAGGGCATCGAGCGCGTTCGACACGACAGACTCCAGCGGGTAACGGACGGGCACCGCCGCCTCAGAGGCGCGGGGCATTCCAGCCTATCGGGCGTGTCCCGCGGAGCCGGGCGCGCGACGTGCCAGGACGGGGGTTATAGGTCAGGAATAGTGGATGAATCCTCGATCTAGCCGCGTGATTCCGGGGTAGAACGGGGATCGGTATGGTCCGCGACCCTTAGTCGTGGACCTTCCCTCGAATCAGGGCTCGTGCGTGGTATGCGGGTCGAAGCTGGTGAAGAACGGACGACACCCCTCAGGAACGCAGCGGTGGCGGTGCCGGCCGTGCGGGTCCTCCACTATCCGTCGGCGCCCTGACGTTACCCGCCGCGAACAGCTGCACCGGTTCCTGACCTGGCTGATGGGCAAGGCCTCACAGGCCGAGCTCGCCAGCTCCCGCAGCGCCCGCTCGTTCCGTCGCGACACCGCGTGGTGCTGGGCCCTCGAGCCGCGCCTGCCCGTCACAGGCGAAGTACACGAGGTGATCCTGGTCGATGGGATCTGGATCGAAACGTGGTGTCTACTCATCGCCCTCACCACCACCAACACCGTCGTGGGATGGCAGTGGGCCGCCCGCGAATCGGCTGCTGCCTGGGGCGCGCTGTTCGAGAGCATTCCCGCCCCGACGGTGGTGGTCACCGACGGCGGCTCCGGGATCCGTTCCGCCCTCGCCCTGCACTGGCCCGCCACCGCCATCCAACGCTGCATCTTCCACCTGCAGCTGAACGTCACCCGCGAACTGACAAGGAACCCGCGCCTGCGCGCCGGCAAAGACCTGCGCCAGATCGCCCTCGCCCTCAGCGGCATCCACACCGTCGACGACGCCATCACCTGGCGCCTCACGCTGGAAGCCTGGTGGAAGACCTACGGGCACCTCCTGCGCGAACGCACCCTCTATGACAACGGCCACTTCGGTTACACCCACAAACCGCTCCGCAAAGCCTGGGCGATCTTGCACCGCGTCGCCGAGAACGAACACATGTTCACCTTCATCCGCCACGACGCCCCGCGCACCACCTCACGCCTCGAAGGACTCAACGCCCAGATCAGGCACCTCCTTCGCCATCACCGGGGCATGCCGATCCAGCATCAACGCCGCGCCGTCGAATGGTTCCTGCTGCTGCACGAAGTCCCCATCGACCACGCCCACAGCTACGCCCACGCCCCCACAACGCCAACCCCGCACGAGGACGCCACCATCGACCTCGAGGACCCCACCCCAACCCTCTACGACAACGGCCTCGACGCCACCGAAGGCCTCTGGCTCAGAACAGGATGGGCAGGACGAGGATGACACGCCCGACCCCATCCACTATTTCTGGCCTATAAGCCCAGGACGGGCCGCCGTCGGATGACAGAAAGGCCCCCACCCGGTGGAAGCGGGTGGGGGCCTTCGGAGCCGCCTAAGGGAATCGAACCCTTGACCTATTCATTACGAGTGAATCGCTCTGCCGTCTGAGCTAAGGCGGCATGTGCGCGCTGTCGCGTGCACGATCATCGATCTTACATGCTCCCGGAGGTCCGAGCGCACACGCTCCGATCAGCGGTCAGTAGTCGCCCGTCGCGGAACGGTCGGCGAGGATGTCGCGACTGGAGGACAGCCCCAGCCGGGTCGCCCCCGCGGCGATCATCTGCTCGGCGGCGGCGCGGGTGCGCACACCCCCGGAGGCCTTGACCTGGGCGCGGTCTCCGACGGTGCGCTTCATCAGCTCGACCGCGTGCACGCTCGCCCCGCCGGCCGGGTGGAAACCCGTCGACGTCTTGACGAAGTCGGCGCCGGCGGCGACGGCCTTCTCGCACACGGCGATGATCGCCTCATCGGAGAGCGCCGCCGACTCGATGATGACCTTGAGCACGGTGGGCGTCGGGGCGGCCTCGCGCACGGCACGGATCTCGGCCTCGACGTGGTCGTAGCGCCCCTCGACGGCGGCGCCCACGTCGATGACCATGTCGATCTCATCGGCGCCTTGCGAGACCGACAGCGCTGCCTCGGCCGCCTTGATCTCGGCGTGGTGCGTGCCGCTGGGGAACCCGCAGACGACGGCGAGCTTCAGACCCGCGGGCACGTCGATCGGGAGGAACGACGGCGAGATGCACACGCTGTACGTGCCGAGCTCGGCACCTTCGGCGATCAGTCGCTCGACGTCGGCGCGGGTGGCCTCGGGCTTGAGCAGGGTGTGGTCGATGTACGTCGCCAGGTCGGCGATGGGCGCGGTCATGGGGGTCTCCTCCGGGGTGTGACGAAAAAAGCCTAGGCGCGGTCGCTATCCGCAGCGCAGCCCGGCGTCGGGGACGGTGCCGTCGACGAGGTAGTCGTCGACGGCACCGTTCACGCAGGCGTTGCCCTTGTTGTAGGCCAGGTGCCCTTCACCGACGTAGGTGACGAGCACGCCCTGCGACAGCTGCTCGGCGAGCGCCTGGGCCTCGGTGTAGGGGGTGGCCGGGTCGCCGGTGGTGCCGAGGACGACGATCGGGGGCGAGCCGGGCGCCGTGATCTCCGCTCGGGTACCCGTCGGGGGCGCGGGCCACGCGCCGCACGGATCGGGGCCCACCCAGTAGGGTGCGATGACCGGGGCCTTCTGCGCGAGCTCCGCTTCCAGCGCCTCATCGTCCGTGTCGCCCTCGTCGGGATAGTCGACGCAGTTGTACGCGCGCAGCGCTTCGAGCGTGTTGCTCGGGTACTGCCCGTTCTCGCGGCCGTTGTAGAAATCCGCGAGCTGGACGGCCACCGAGGCGTCGCCGTTCTGCGCGTCGGTGAGCGCGATGCGCAGGTAGGGCCAGCTCTGGTCGCTGTAGAGCGCTGCGAGGACCGCCGTCACGAGGGTGTCCGCGCCGAGGCGGCGTCCGTCGCCCGTGTCGAGGGGTCGCGCGTCGACCCGCTGCAGCAGTGAGCTCAGGTCGCTCATCGCGTCGTCGACGGAACCGCCGAAGGGGCAGTCCGAGCGTGTCAGGCAGTCCGCCATGAACGCCCGCAGCGCGTTCTCGAACCCGACGGCCTGCGCGATCCCGCTCTCGCTGCCGGGCAGGCTCGGGTCGATGCCCCCGTCGAGGACCATGCGTCCGACCCGTTCGGGGAAGAGACCGGCATAGGTGGCACCCAGCAGCGACCCGTAGGAGAAACCGAGGTAGTTCAACGTCGCGTCGCCCAGCACGGCCCGCAGCAGATCCATGTCGCGCGCCGAGTTCTCGGTGGAGACGTACGGCAGGATGCCGTCGCTCCCGGCCTCGCAGGCCTGGGCGAAGTCGGCCTGCCGCTGCTCGAGCGCCGCGTTGCGTTCCTCGCTGCCGCGCGCGCCCGGCGGGATGTCGTACAGGAAAGCATCCATGCCGGCGGCGTCGTAACACCGGACCGCGGTGGACTGCCCCACCCCCCGCGGATCGAAACCGATCACGTCGTACGAGGAGGTCAGTTCTTCGTCGGCGACGAGCGACAGCGAATCGCGCACGGTGTCGACCCCGCTCACACCGGGTCCGCCGGGATTGGTGAGCAAGGAGCCGAGGGGCTCCCCCGACGTCGCGCGGTGCCGGATGACGGCCAGATCGAGATCGCCGGCCGATGGGTCGGCGTAGTCGCGCGGAGCGGTGACCGTGGTGCAGTCGAAGCCGGCGCTACCGCACTCGGTCCACGTCAGCGTCTGCCCGTAGTACGGCAGCAGGGCCGCGTCGACATCGTCGGTCTGCGGAGCGAGGGAACGCCCCGTGTCGGGCGCCATCGGCGGGATCTGCGCGTAGAGGCACCCCGACAGGGCCAGGGCGAGGCCGGCCAGCACCGCGACGGACGCCGCCGCGCGGCGGCGCAGGCTCACGGCGCCGACCCGTTCGCCACGGTGATCATGAGACTCTCCAGGGCCAGCAACGGGGCGGCGTTCTGCTCGAGGTTGCGGCGCGTGACCGAGATGCGGTCGAGCACCCGGAGGGTGCGAGCCGGCGTCCACTCGGCGGCGAGGGCGCGCAGGGCGTCGACCCGCTCGCTGTTGACGAGGTCCGCCTCGCGGCCGTACTGGATCATCACCACGTCGCGGAACAACGACTGCAGGTCGGTGAGCACCCGGTCGATGCCGTCGCGGAGGCTGCGAGTGGCCCGTCGCTTCTGATCGTCTTCGAGGGCGTTGACCTGCCCGCGGACCGAGGGCGGGACGGCGGCTCCCTCGGCGACGCCGAGCATGCGCAGGAGCGCACGACGCTCTTCGTCGTCACGGGTGGCGGTGAGGGCTTTGGCGTCGTCGGTGGCGACGCGCATGATGCGGCCGGCGACGTCGACGGCGTCTCCGATCCCCCTCACGGCGAGCACGGCGGCGAGGGTCTCGGCGCGTCGCGTGCGGGCGTCGTCATCGGTCGCGAGGCGCTGAGCCATGCCGATGTGGCGCTGCGCGTGACGCGCGGACTCCTCGGCGACCTCGGCCGAGACGCCGGTGCGTTCCACGATCAGCGCCGCGACGTCGGCGACCGTGGGTTCGCGCAGTCTCAGGACCCGCACGCGCGAGCGGATGGTGGGCAGCAGATCGGCGTCGCTCGGCGCGCACAGCACCCACACGGTCTTCTCGGGCGGCTCTTCGAGGGCTTTGAGCAGCACGTTCGACGTGCGCTCCGCCATACGGTCGGCGTCTTCGACGACGATCACGCGGTGACGCCCGAGCGAGGGCGCGAACGACGCACGCTCCACGAGACGACGTGCCTCCTCGATGCGGATCACGACCTGCTCCGTGCGCAGCGCGGTCAGGTCGGGATGGGTGCGCGCGAGCACCTGCTGCTGCGCGCGCTCGTCGCCCGGATCGGCGATCAGCGCGGCGGCGAAAGCGTAGGCCAGGGTGGAGCGGCCCGATCCCGGCGGGCCCGTGATGAGCCAGGCATGGGCGAGAGCGGAAGGATCGGATGCCGCCGTGCGCAGCGTTTCGACGGCGTCGTCCTGACCCCAGACCGCGTCCCAGGGGAAGGCCGCCGCGCCGGCGGACGACGGCCACGGGTCGAGGGCGACAGACATGGGCTCCAGCCTAACGGCGGGGTACGACACCCCTGCTGGCCGTCGACTGTGGATCGCGTGCGCCGGACGGCGTCGGCCGCGCCGGTGCGTGCGAAGCGGGCGGGTGCGCCTCGTGCGGTGTCGTCAGCCCAGGCGCTCGGCCACGGCGTTGCGCACGCGCGCAGCGAGTTCTTCGGGAGCGGCTCGCGCATCGAGCACCAGGAAACGCCCCGGCTCGTCGGCCGCAAGGGAGAGGAACCCCTCACGCACGCGCGCGTGGAACTCCTCCTTCTCGGCTTCGAGCCGGTCGAAGGGCTTGTCGGCGGCGTCCAGACGGCGGCGTGCGGCCGCCGGGTCGAGGTCGAGCAGCACCGTCAGGTCGGGGAGCAGCCCGTCGGTCGCCCAGAGCGAGAGCGCACGCACGTCGTTCGCATCGAGGACGCGTCCGGCCCCCTGATAGGCGACGGACGAATCCAGGTACCGGTCCTGGATGACGACATCGCCGCGCGCGACGGCGGGCCGCACAGAGGTGGCGATGTGGTGCGCGCGGTCCGCGGCGTAAAGCAGCGCCTCAGCGCGGGGATCGATGTGGCCACGGTGGTGCAGCACGATCTCGCGGATGCGCAGGCCAAGTTCGGTTCCGCCGGGTTCGCGGGTGCGGACCACGTTCCGCCCGCGCGTGCGCACCCAGTCCTCGAGAAGCGAGGCCTGGGTGGTCTTGCCCGCACCGTCACCGCCCTCGAAGGTGATGAACAGGCCCGGTCCCCCGGCCGCCGCCGCCCGCGGGGCGTGCAGCGGCCGGGTGGGGTCGCCGGTCACGACTCCGTCGCCGGCGCCTTGCGCGTGGTCGTAGCCCGGGGCGCCGCGGCCTTGGTCGCGGTCGCCGTGGTCGCCTTCGCCGCCGCGGTCTTCGCCGCCGTCGTCCTGGTCGCGGCGGTCTTCGCCGCGGTGGTCTTCGTCGCCGTGGTCTTGGCCGCGGTCTTCGCCGCCGCCGTGGTCTTGGCCGCCGTGCTCTTGACCGCGGTCGTCTTCGCCGCCGTGGTCTTCGCCGCCGTCGTCTTGCGCGCGGTGGTCTTCTTCGGTGCCGGACCCTTCGCACGCTTGTCGGCGATCAGCTCGACGGCACGTTCGAACGAGATCTCCATCGCGTTCTCGCCGCGCGGAACCGTGGCGTTGGTCTCGCCGTCGGTGACGTACGGACCGAATCGGCCGTCCTTCAACTTGATGGGCTTGCCGCTGACCGGGTCGGCGTCGAACTCCTTCAGAGCGCTCGACGCACGTCGGGCGCCGTACTTGGGCTCGGCGTACTTGGCGATCGCCTCTTCGAGCGTGATGTCGAAGATCTGCTGCTCGTTGTCGAGCGAGCGCGAATCCGTGCCCTTCTTCAGGTACGGTCCGAAACGACCGTTCTGGGCCGTGATCTCCGCCCCCGTCTCGGGGTCTGCACCGACGACGCGCGGCAGCGACAGCAGCTGCAGGGCCGCGTCGAGATCGATCGTGTCCACCGACATCGAGCGGAACAGCGACGCGGTCCGCGGCTTCGGTGCCGCCTCTTTCTTCACGCCGCGCTTCTTCGGCTGTTCGACGACCTCGCCCGTGGCCTGATCGACCTCGTCGGGCTCCTCGGCATCCACTTCTTGCACGTACGGACCGAACCGGCCGTCCTTGACGACGACGAGCTTGCCGTTGTCGGGGTTCTCCCCCAGCACGCGGTCACCCGCCACCGGCGCCTCGATGAGCTCGCGAGCCTTCTCGGGGGTGAGCTCGTCGGGCGCGAGATCCTCGGGGATGTTGACGATGCGCGGCTTCGCCTCGGGGTCGGCACCGGCCTCACTGACCTCGAGGTACGGGCCGTACTTTCCGAAACGCAGGGTCGCGGTATCGGTGATGCGCGTGGAGTTCAGCTCCCGCGCGTCGATCTCGCCGAGGTTGTCGACGATGTGGCGCAGACCCACCTGCTTCTCGGACCCGAAGTAGAACGACTTCAGCCATTCGGTGCGGCGCTGCTCGCCGCGCGCGATCGCGTCGAGGTCGTCCTCGAGCGCCGCGGTGAAGTCGTAATCGACGAGGTCGGCGAAGTGCTCCTCGAGCAGACGCACCACGCTGAAGGCGAGCCAGCTGGGCACGAGGGCCTGTCCGCGCTTCGTGACGTAGCCACGGTCGAGGATCACACCGATGATGCTGGCGAAGGTCGAGGGACGACCGATGCCCTTCTCCTCCAGCGCCTTGACCAGGCTCGCTTCGGTGTACCGCGGCTTCGGCGACGTGCTGTGGCCCTTGGGCTCGACGTCGCTGACAGCGAGTTCGTCGCCCACGACGACGGCCGGCAGCGACTGATCGGCGTCGTCGTCGTTGCGTTTCTCGTCGGCGCCTTCTTCGTACGCCTCGAGGAACCCCTTGAAGGTGTAGACGGTGCCGGATGCCGTGAACTCGGCGAGCTGCGCCCCCGCCTGAACGGTGAGGGTGACCGTGGTCGTCTCGTACTTGGCATCCGCCATCTGACTGGCGACGGTGCGCTTCCAGATGAGGTCGTAGAGCTTCTGCTCGTCGCGGTCGAGCGACGATGCCAGGGATGCCGGCGTGCGGAACTCCTCGCCCGACGGGCGGATGGCCTCGTGGGCCTCCTGCGCGTTCTTCGACTTGCTCTTGTAGACGCGCGGGTTGGCGGGGACCGCCGTGTCGCCGTACAGCTTCACCGCCTGCGCACGGGCGGCCGAGACGGCCTGAGCCGAGAGCGCGACCGAGTCGGTACGCATATAGGTGATGAAGCCCTTTTCATACAGACGCTGTGCGACGCCCATGGCGTGCTTGGCGCTCATCGAGAGCTTGCGGCCCGCCTCCTGCTGCATCGTGGAGGTCGTGAACGGGGCGCGGGGGCTGCGGGTGCCGGGTTTGGCCTCGACCTTGGCGACGGTGGCACGACCGGCGGCGGTGACGGCCGCCGCGAGCGCGCGCGCGCCGGCCTCGTCGAGCACCACGACGGCCTTCTTGAGCTGACCGTTGTCGTCGTAATCGCCGCCGCGCGCGATGGGCGCGCCGTCGAGGCGGTTCAAACGGGTCGTGAACGACGAGCCCGCCCGCGATGCGAGCGCCTCGACGTCCCAGTACGACGCGGACACGAACGCCATGCGCTCGCGCTCGCGCTCGACGACCATGCGGGTCGCGGCGGACTGCACGCGGCCGGCGCTGAGCGCCGTGCCCTCGCGTCCGGAGCCGACCTTGCGCCACAGCACCGGCGAGACGTCCCACCCGTAGAGGCGGTCGAGCACTCGGCGGGTCTCCTGTGCATCGACGAGCGAGACGTCGAGATCGCGGGTGTGCTCGGCCGCGTCGCGGATGGCGTCCTTGGTGATCTCGTGGAAGATCATGCGGCGGACGGGGACCTTGGGCTTGAGCACCTCGAGGAGGTGCCACGCGATGGCCTCGCCCTCGCGGTCACCATCAGTGGCGAGCAGGACTTCGTCGGCGCCCTTGAGAGCCCGCTTGAGCTCTGCGACCGTCTTCGTCTTGCGGTCGTTCACGACGTAGAAAGGGTCGAAGTCGTTCTCGACGTCGATGGAGTACTTGCCGTACGCCGCCTTCTTGTCGGCCGGGATCTCCTTCTTCGATGCGAGGTCACGGATGTGCCCGACCGAGCTGAGCACTTCGTAGTCGTCGCCGAGGTATCCCTGGATCGACTTCATCTTCGTCGGGGACTCGACGATGACGAGCTTCTTGCCGTTTGCCACTGGGGTCCTTTCTTCGATGCACACCATACACACGCCTCCCTGTTCGGGTTCCGGGAGGCTCACGGGCTCGGAGTGTCGGGGGGTCCGGCCCGCGAGCGCGCATCGAATGAGATTCCACCGTACGCCCCAGCGACCATGATGGTCGCGACGAGGCCCGCCACATCGCACGTGCTGAGGTGGACATCGCCGGCCGCGGCGACCCGTCCGGCCCGCTCGCACGGCACGCCGGGCACCGCGCCGCTGGCCGCATCCGCGGCTGCGAGCGCGGCGGCGTCGGCGATGCCGGCCACCCGTCGCGCTTCGACGACGGCCCCGCCGACAACGCCGAGCGAGACGGTGACGGCGACCAACGCGGCAACGACGCCGACCGTGGAGACGCTTCCCGCCATCACCGGCCTCCGTCGAGGGCACACGCACGCGCCGTGACGGCGGGGAGCGGGAGCACCGCGCGCACCGGCGCGGTGGCGGCCACGCAGACGAGCCCGTCGCGGTGCTCCACCGATGCCTTCCCTCCGCTCGCGGAGAGACCGTCGAGCGCGTCGGCGTCGCCGCGGCTGAGGAGGCGGGCGGCCTCGGTCACCGCGTGCTGCAGTCGCACGGTCGCGGTCGCCGTGCCGAGCAGGCCGACGCCGAGGGCCAAGACGACGACGACAGCGGGAAGGGCCACCGCGAATTCGGCCGCGACGGCGCCGCGGTCGTCGAGCAGACGCGGTGTCATTGCACGGTGAGCGCGCGGCGCACGAGGTCGGTGAGGATGCCGCGGACCTCGTCGCTGCGCATGATGACGACCAGGAGCCCGGCGAAGGCGACGGCCGCCATCGTCGCGATGGCGTACTCGGCCGTGGCGGCGCCGCGGTCGTCGAGGAAGAGCGCGCCGGCGCGTGCGGTCGTCAGGGGCGGCAGGCCGAGACGAGCGTCGCCGGAACGGGGAACGAACGAGAACGGGGACATGAGACTCCTGTGGGTCGAGGGTGATCGGTGAGGGATGGCACGGGTGGAGGGTTCGAGCGCGCATGCTCCGACGTGCGGGTCGGCGCCGTCGAGGCAATGGGTGCGAGGGGTGTGTCGTCGGAGAAGCCGGCGGGGAGGAGCGGATCACGGCAGCGCACCGGACTGGAGGACGCCGAGCATCATCGGCACGACTCCGAGGAGGAGGAAAGCGGGAAGCGTGCACACGCCCAGCGGCAGCAGCAGACGCGTGGACAGCCGTGCCGCCGCGGTGCGCCCCTCCGTCCGTGCGCGGTGGCGGGCCAGCCACGCATCGGCGCGGAGCAACTCCGCCGCGGGAACGCCCGCACGGTGGGCGAAGTCGACCGTGCGAGCCGCCTCATCCGCCGGCTCGTCGTCGGAGGCCGAGCGGGGCAGCACCGCATCGACCAGATCGCGCGCGCGGTCGGCGGACGCGCCGGCCGAAAGGGCAACGGCCCAGAGTTCCGCCCGCAGGCCCGGGACCGACGTGGGAGGCCGAGCTCGACGCGAGAGCCGTCGCGACCACGCCTGGGCGACCACGACGAGCGTCACGCCCGCTCCGAGGCAGGACATCCCCCTGACATCCGAGAACAGGATGCCGACGGGGTCGAACCCGAGCGCGGCCCCCAGCGGGATGCCCAGGACCGGTAGCCAGCCGAGCAGTCGGGCCGTCGCCACGGGCTCCGCCAGCGCCACGCCGACATCGGCCCTGACCTCGGCCGCGTCGCGGAGGGCTCCCCCGACAGCGCGCAGCGTGTCGGCGAGCGGTGCGCCCGTCTCGACCGCGACGGTCCACACCGCCGCGGCGTCGGCCCACGCTCCGCCCGCTGCGGCCAGGACGGTCCCGACGTCGCCACCGGCCCCGGCGGCCCGCGCTGCGGCGGTCACGAGGGGGCCGCCATCTTCGGCGAGGTACGTCCAGGCTCTCGTCGAGGGCAACCCGGCGGACAGCAGGACGGCCAGCCGCATGATCGTCTCGATGGCATCGGGCGGCACCGCCGACCCGGCCGCCCGCCCGGCCACGGTCACATCCACCGCCCGGGCTCGATGGTGATGCGCCCCGCGCGCACCACGGGACGCCCCCACCCCGTCATCCGCCGGCGTCCGGCCACCCGCTCGACGTGGATGACGGCATCAATCGCGCTGGCGGTCTGCCGCGCCGTCGCCGCGGCATCCATTCCCGCCAGCGCCCCGAGGGCCTCCAAGCGCGCCGCGACGTCGGTCAGCCCGCTCGCATGCAGGGTGCCCGCCCCGCCATCGTGACCGGTGTTCAACGCCATCAGCAGTTCGCGCAATTCCTCCCCCCGGCACTCGCCGACCACCAGCCGGTCGGGCCGCATCCGCAGTGCTTCACGCACGAGGCGGGCGAGAGGGATGCCGCCGGCACCCTCGATGTTGGGTTGACGGGCTTCGAGTGCCACGTGATGCGGGTGGGCCGGACGCAGTTCGGCCACCTCTTCGACCGTGATGATGCGTTCCGTCGACGGCACGCACGCGAGCAGGGCGGACAGCAGCGTCGTCTTACCGGCCCCCGTGGCGCCGGCGATCAGGACGTTCTCGCGACGGGCGACCAGTTCTTCGAGGTACGCGCGTTGCGCAGCGGACAGCATCCCTCCCCGCTCGAGGTCGGACAGACCCGGCGCGTCCCACCGCGGCACGCGCACCGACAGCGTCGTTCCGGTCGCGGCGACCGGCGCGAGCACGGCGTGGACCCGCACCCCGCGCTCGAGTCGGACGTCGACGCACGGTGCGGCGTCGTCGAGATGGCGGCCGCCCAGCGCGATCAGGCGAATCGCGATCCGGCGCACTTCATCCTCGCTCGCCTGCCAGGAGGGTACGCGCACCGCACCGTCTCCGCGGTCGACGAAGAGTCCTCGATCGCCGTTGATGAACAGATCCGTGACGTCGGGATCGTCGAGGAACGGCCGCAAGAAGGTCAGGGCCGGATCCCGCCACGCCATGGCGGCGGCCGTCGTCGTGTGCGGAGAGGGAGCGATCGAGGACATGCCGACGACCGTAGAGACGACACCCCCGGGCGCGGAGGCCCGACGGGGCGATCCGTGGACGGCGGGTGCGATCGAGCCTCTGGGGAGGAGCTCGCACGGTTCCCCGCGCCTCTCATAAGCCGCACAGGGGATCCGCACACGACCCGGCGGGAGGGACCGGTGGCCAACCGCGAGGCGAAAAAGAAGGGGGCGGCATCCCGTCAGTGGGGGGCGAGGGATGCCGCCGTGCGCCGGAGGAATATTGGGGGGCTCCCCCCGACGCAAATGCCGGAAGCGATGTTCGGGCCTGCCTAGATTACGCAATGGAAATTGATCTAACCAACTCCACACACCCATCCACGGCGATATATCACCTGTTTCGTCTTATTCGAGATGCCAACTATCGGAGGTGGCCCGCGCCGGGGGCGGTCGATAGCGTGACCGGGGTGATGACGCCAAGCGCTGACGCGGGCGTCACGTGATGCGAAGGAGCGCCGCGATGAGCAGCCAGATCGACCACCTCCTGTCCGAATCCCGTCGGTTCCCGCCGCCGGCCGCATTCGTCGAACACGCCGTGGGAGACCGCGCCCTGTACGAGCACGCGTCCGCCGACCGGGAAGGGTTCTGGGCCGATCAGGCGCGGGAGTTGCACTGGCACACGCCGTTCACCCGAGTACTGGACTGGTCGAACCCGCCCTTCGCCGAATGGTTCGCCGACGGCGAGCTGAACGTGGCCTACAACTGCCTCGACCGCCACGTCGAGGCCGGAAACGGCGATCGCATCGCCCTGCGCTGGGAAGGCGAACCCGGCGACACGCGCAACGTCACCTACGCCGAGCTCACCGACGAGGTCAAACGGCTCGCGAACGTGCTCACCGATCTGGGTGTCGAGCAGGGCGACCGGGTCGCGCTGTACCTGCCCATGATCCCCGAGGCGATCGCCTCGATGCTGGCGGTCGCCCGCATCGGCGCGGTGCACTCCGTCGTGTTCGGCGGATTCTCCGCCGACAGCCTGCGCGCGCGCATCGACGACGCCGGGGCGAAGGTCGTCATCACCGCCGACGGCGGCTGGCGCAAAGGCAAGGTCTCGCCCCTCAAGCCCGCCGTCGACCAGGCCCTGGCCGATCGCAACGGATCCGGCATCCAAGAAAGCGTCGAGCACGTCATCGTGGTCAAACGCGGCGGCAACGACGTCGAGTGGACCGACGGGCGCGACCTGTGGTGGCACGACATCGTGCCGCCGGCGTCCGCCGAGCACGAGGCGCGGGCTTTCCCCGCCGAGACGCCGCTGTTCATCCTGTACACCTCCGGTACCACGGGGAAGCCGAAAGGGATCCTCCACACCTCGGGGGGCTACCTCACCCAGGCGGCGTTCACGAACCGCGTCGTCCATGACGTCCACCCCGAGAGCGATGTCTACTGGTGCACCGCCGACATCGGCTGGATCACCGGTCACACCTACGTCGCGTACGGTCCCCTCGCCAACGGTGCGACACAGCTGCTGTACGAGGGCACACCCGACACACCCCACCCCGGCCGCTGGTGGGAGTTGATCGAGAAGCACGGCGTCACGGTCTTCTACACCGCCCCCACCGCGATCCGTTCCTTCATGAAGATCGGACGTGACGTGCCGCAGAAGTTCGATCTGTCGTCGTTGCGACTGCTCGGCTCGGTCGGCGAGCCCATCAACCCCGAGGCGTGGATCTGGTACCGCGAGATCATCGGCGCCGACGAGACGCCCATCGTCGACACGTGGTGGCAGACCGAGACAGGGGCCATCATGATCTCGGCTCTGCCGGGCGTCACCGAGACGAAGCCCGGCTCCGCTCAGGTCCCGGTGCCCGGTATCTCGATCGCCGTCGTCGACGACAGCGGGGAGCCCGTCGCCAACGGCAGCGGGGGTCTGCTGGTGGTGACCGAGCCATGGCCGAGCATGCTGCGCGGTATCTGGGGCGATCCCGACCGCTACCGCGAGACGTATTGGGAGAAGTTCGCCGACAAGGGGTACTACTTCGCCGGCGACGGCGCACGACTCGACGACGACGGTGACGTCTGGCTGCTCGGGCGCGTGGACGACGTGATGAACGTCTCCGGCCACCGCCTGTCGACCGCCGAGATCGAGTCGGCGCTGGTGGGCCACGAAGGCGTAGCGGAAGCGGCGGTGGTGGGAGCATCCGACGAGACGACGGGCCAGGCGGTGGTCGCGTTCGTGATCATCAAGAGCCGCTACCTGAAGCAGAACGCCGTCGAGGGACTCGGAGACGAGCTGCGCCGGTGGGTCGGCGAGCAGATCGGCCCCATCGCGCGCCCTCGCGACGTCTACATCGTCGGCGAGTTGCCCAAGACCCGTTCGGGCAAGATCATGCGCCGCCTGCTGCGCGACGTTGCCGAGGGTCGCGAAGTCGGAGACACCACGACCCTGGCGGACACCGCCGTGATGAGCGTCATCAGCGCCCAGGTGAAATGACACCGGATCCGTGGATGCCGGACGTGTCGGCATCCACGGAGGGCACCACGCACGATGTGCCCGCCCGCGGACAGGAAAACGGGGCCGTTCGGACGAACGGCCCCGTTTCAACGTCGTCAGACCGAGCGGCGACGGCGGAGCAGGAGGATGACGGCACCCGCCGCCAGAGCACCCGCGGCGATCAGGGCGATGGGAAGCAGAGCGGCGCCGGACATACCGGTGGCCGCGAGCGAACCCTTACCCGACTGGCTGTTCGCGGCCGGCACGGGAACCGCGGTCGAGGTGGCCGTCGGCGTGGCGGTCGGCGCGGCCGTCGGCGTCGAGGTGGCCGTCGGCGTAGCGGTCGGAGTCGGGCCACCGGTCGGGGCCGTCGTCGGCGAGGCCGTCGGCTGCGCGGTCGGCGCGACCGTCGGCTGGGCGGTGGGCGCGATCGTCGGCTGAGCGGTCGGTGCGACGGTGGGCGTCGGGGTGGGCGTCGGCGGCAGGTCGCAGCCGATCACCGTGACCCGCGAGTCCCACGCCGTGATGACGCCCGAGGTCCACTCGGGGTCGCCGCCACGCGACGACGAACCGAACGCGACACCCGCGGTGGTGTCGAGGTCGCTGCAGTCGTACCCGTCGAACGACGCCGACCAGGTCCAGGTCTCACCGGGCGCGAAGCGCTTCTCGCTGAAGGTCTCGACCCACCCGTTGGTCTGGGCGACCGTCGCCGAGCCGTACGCGGTGACGGCCGAGGTGTTCTTCGCCCAGACCGCGACGTAGACCTCGTCGGGCGTGGTGAAGTCCAGCGTGACCCGCACATCGCCCGTGATGTCGGCTGCGTAGGCAGCGGGGACGCTGATCCCGGCGCCGACCGCGAGAGCGAGCGCCGTTGCGCCGGCCGCCCAGAATTTCGTCGTCTTCTTCATGTTTCCCCGATTTCCCCTAAGAATGCGCCCCGCATTGCGTGGCGAAAGGCAGACGCAGATGCGCCTCCCCGTAAATACCCTAATAGGAGGATCTGGAGATTCTGAAAAATCGGGAAATACGGTACGTTACGCTCTCATTTCTCGAGCGCCCGACCATTTCATGCGACGGCGAAAACGACCTCGACCTCGACCGGGCTGTCCAACGGCAGGACCGGCACGCCGACCGCCGAGCGCGCGTGAGCGCCCGCCTCGCCGAACACCTCGCCGAGGAACTCGCTCGCCCCGTTGATGACGCCGGGCTGCCCCGTGAAGTCGGGAACGGATGCCACGAAGCCCGTGATCTTCAGCACACCGACGAGATTGTCGACGCCGCCGACGACGGCCGCCGCCGCAGCCAGCGCGTTGAGGGCGCACTGGCGGGCGTAGGTCTTGGCATCCGCGGGGTCGACGAGGCCCTCGCCCAACCCGACCTTGCCGGTGGCGGGGAGAGCCCCCTCGATCATGGGCAGCTGCCCCGAGGTGTACACGAGGTCGCCGTGACGCTTCGCGGGAATGTAGGCGGCGACGGGCGGCACGACGCCGGGGACCTCCACCCCCAGCTCGGCGAGACGCTCCGAGACGCTCACTGCTGGCCCTCGAACTGGCGCGCGGCCGCCTCGGCAGCACCGAGGCCGGCGTTGGCCGTGCCGCCGCCGGTGGGGCGCTTGAAATAGGCGACGAGCCCACCCTCGGGCCCGGGCACCACCTGCACGAGCTCCCACCCCTGCTTGCCCCAGTTGTTGAGGATGGCGGCGGTGTTGTGGATCAGCAGCGGCGTGGTGAGGTATTCCCACGTGGTCATGTCGGGCTCCCGGCGGTGGCTCGGAGCGCGCAGGCGTGCGCGCGCGGACGAAGGGCGTACGCGCGCGAGCGCACGCCTTCAAGGCATCGCCCAGCAACGTCGCTTAGCATCAAGCCTATGCCCGAGAACAAACGTACGGCTAGCGGTGCCCTCGGCGGCATCCTGGGCCTCGTCGGACTCAGCGCGGTCGCCGGACTCCTGGTCACCGCCGCCGTCACGCCGGCCATCGCCGTCTCCGGTGCCGCTGCCTCCAGCGCCATCACCATCTTCGACGAGATGCCCAGCTACCTGCAGCCCGACGAGCTCATGCAGCCGACGACGCTCATGGCCGGCGACCGGGTACTGGCGAAGTTCTACGACCAGAACCGCTCCCCCGTCACCTTCGAGCAGATCGCGCCCGTCATGTACGACGCCGTCCTGTCGTCGGAAGACCCGCGCTACTACCAGCACGGCGGGGTCGACCTGATCGGTACGACGCGCGCGTTGCTGAACAACGCCGCGAGCGGCGAGACGCAGGGCGGATCCTCGATCAGCCAGCAGTACGTCAAGAACGTCCTCGTGCAGCGGTGCGAGCGCGACGCGAAGGCCGTCGAGGCCACCGAGACCACCGTCGGCAAGACGCGTGACGAGGCCCTCCAGGAGTGCGCCAGCGCTGCCGTTCAGGCGGATGGCCCCGAGGGATATCAGCGCAAGCTGCAAGAGATGCGCTACGCCATCCAGCTCGAGAAGGAGTACTCGAAGGACCAGATCCTTCTGGGGTACCTCAACATCGCCAACTTCGGCGGCGTCACCTACGGCATCGACGCCGCGGCGAAGCGATACTTCAACGTCTCGGCTTCCGAATTGAACATCGGCCAGTCGGCCGTGCTCGCCGGCATGGTGCAGAACCCGAACCGCTTCCGCATCGACCGGCCCGAAGGCTCCATTTTCGACAGCGACGGAACCCCGTACAACAAGCAGCCCGACGGCTCCATCGACGATGTCGATCAGAGCACGATCCAGGCCCTCTACACCCTGCGCGACAACGGTGAGATCACGCAGGAGCAGCTCGTTGCGGCCGCCGACGGCTACAGCGAGACCAAGGGCCGTCAGCTCTACGTGCTCAGCCGCATGGAGGCCGACGGGAAGATCACGCACGAGCAGTACGTGCAGTACGCGATCGAGCCCATCACGCCGAACCTGTCGGAGACCGAGCAGGGTTGCGGCTCGTCGGGGGCGGCGTACTTCTGCCAGTACGTCGTGTCGACGATCCTCAACGACCCGGCCTTCGGCGCCGAGACCGACGACCGCGTGCGCGCCCTGCGCCAGGACGGCCTGACGATCCAGACCACGCTCGACTGGCGCATGCAGGATGCCGCGCAGAACACGATGAAAGAGAACACCCCCGAGAGCATCGAGGGGATGAAGTTCGGCTCGACCGCGGTGAGCCTCGAGGCCAAGACCGGCCGCGTCCTCGCCATCGCGCAGAACACCAAGTTCACGCAGGATCGCGAGCTTTCCGAATCCGACCCGTCGTACAACCAGATCGTCTTCGCAGGAGACTCCACCAACGGCGGTTCGATCGGCTTCCCCGTCGGGTCGACGTTCAAGCTCTTCACCCTCGTCGACTGGCTCGAGAAGGGTCACTCCCTCAACGAGTCACTGAACGGCCGCCTGCGGCCGGTGCCGAACATGACGAACTCGTGTGCCGGCAACTGGGTCAACCAGGGCGGCACGGTCATAAACAACTTCGCACGCAACCCGGGCTATGTGGGCACGCCGATGATGTTCACCCGGGACTCGCTCAACACCGGCTATCTCGCCATGGCGGCGGAGCTCGACCTGTGCGACATCGCCAAGGTCGTGAAGAAGCTGGGCGTGACCAAGGGAACCGGCGAAGACATCGAGATGCGGAACGCCAACGAGGTGATCGGCAGTGACAACGTGTCGCCGCTCGCGATGGCCGGCGCGTTCGCCACGGTCGCCAACGGCGGCACGTACTGCCAGCCGAAGGTCATCGACAAGGTCACCACGGCCGACGGTGAGGAACGCCCCATCCCGGAGCGCACGTGCGAGGCGGCACTCACGCCGGAGATCGCCGCGACGACCGCGTACGCCCTCCAGGGCGTCATGCAGGGGCAGGGCACGGGCGTCGACGCCAACCCGTACGACGGCACTCCGGTGATGGGCAAGACCGGAACGCACGAGGGCTTCCAGACGTGGATGATCGAGTCGTCGACCAACGCGACGACCGCTGTGTGGGTCGGCAACTGGGACGGTGATAAGGATCTGTTCGGGAAGTACGCCAAGGGCAACCAGCTGAGCAGCATGCGGTACGTCCTGGCGAAGGACATCCAGAGCGCCGCCAACGAGTTCTACGGCGGCGACCGCTTCCCCGACCCGGTGTCCAACCTGTTGCGCACACAGCAGCGCGACCTGCCCAACGTCGTGGGTCAGTCGATCGACAGCGCGCGATCGACCCTGACCGGCGCCGGGTTCCGCGTCACGGTGGGCGAACCCGTCGACTCCGCGTCCGGTTCCGACACCGTCGCCGCACAGAGCCCGAACGGCGGCTCGGCTCCCGCCGGATCGACCATCACGATCAACCCCGGCAATGGGCAGGGCGGCACCGTGCCGAACGTCGATGGGCAGACGGTCGCTGCCGCCCGCGCCGCTCTCGCGGCCGCCGGCTACGGCAACATCTCGATCGGCGGATGCCAACGCGACGCGAACGCCCCCGCGGAGGGCCAGGTGACCGGCACCAACCCGGCGGGCGGCAGTTCCGCCAACAAGAGCACGCCGATCGCCCTGTCGGTCGTCGCGAAGGAATGCCCGTGAGGCGCCCCCTCGTGACCGCCGCCCTCGCGCCCCTCGGGGTCGCGGGGGCGGCGGCCGTCGGGGCGGCGGTCTGGGGAGTCGGGATCGAGCGCTACCTCTTCACGGTGCGCTATCACGCGCTACGGGTGCTGCCGAAGGGCGCCGAGCCCCTCCGCGTCTTGCACGTCTCCGACGCGCACATGGCGCCGTGGCAGCACCGCAAACAGGAGTGGATGGCACGCCTGACGGAGCTGGCCCCCGATCTCGTCGTCAACACCGGCGACAACCTGGGACATCGCGACGGCCTCACGGGCATCCGCACGGCCTTCTCCCCCCTGCGGGAGGTGCCCGGGCTCGTCGTGCACGGCTCCAACGATTACCAGGAACCCGCGCCGCGCAATCCGCTCCGCTACTTCCTCGGGCCCTCGGGGAACCTTCCGGCGCACAAGCACCTCGACGTCGACGCGCTGGATCGCTTCTTCGCCGACGATCTCGGGTGGAGCATCCTCGACCACACGGCGGTCTCGTTCGAGCTCAAGGGGCTGCGCGTGACCGCGTTCGGCGTCAACGACGGCCACCGCAACTGGGACCACCCCGAGCTTCTCCCGCCGATCCTCGAAACTCTGGATGCCGCCGATCTCACCCTCGGCGTGATGCACGCGCCGTACCGTCGCACGCTCGACACCTTCATCGATCTCGGTGCCGACGTGCTGCTGGCGGGTCACACGCACGGCGGTCAGGTGCGCGTCCCGTTCAGCCGGAAGGCGCTCGTGTCGAATTGCGACATCCCGCTCGATCAGGCCCGGGGCCTGAGCGAGTGGACGCACGACGGCCGGACCGTGCCCCTGAACGTCAGCGCGGGTCTGGGCCACTCAATTTACGCGCCCGTGCGGTTCGGCTGTCGTCCGGAGGCGACGCTGTTGACGCTCCTCCCCCGCTGAGCATCCTCCCCACCTGGCGAAGGGGCCGATCCATTCACGGATCGGCCCCTTCCGCCGTTCCCGCACCCGGGTGCGGGAGCACGATCGAGTCTCCTCGAACGAAGGGACTCCTCGCATGCATCACCCTCCCCCGTCACGCCGACGCACTCTGGCCGCTCTCGGCGTGATCGCCGCCCTGCTGGGCGGACTCGCAACCGTTCCAGCCGCACAGGCCGCCGATCGGGGCACCGGCTTCGGCACCTGGGCGCCGCTGTCTCGCACGGGATGGCACGGCTCGATGCGGGTAGGCGATGTGCACACCTACTGCATCCACCCCGGGCTCCCCGTCGCCACCGACGCGACGACCGACCGCGGAATCTCGTCGGACGTCAACGGCCTGAGTCCGAAGCAACTGGTGTCGATCAACTACCTGGTCTCCACCTACGGGCAGACCGGCGATCCCGTGCAGGCCGCGGGCGTCGGATGGGCGGTCAAAGCGATCGTGGATCGCGACACCACGCTTCACTCCTGGGGGTACACCGGAGACAGCTTCCCCGAGGCGATCGACCACATCATGAGACGTGCGAGCCCCGAGAACAGTGCGGCGGTCCAGGAACACGCCGTGCGCTACCTGGCGGAAGCCGAGGCGATCAGCGTCCCCCGGGTCGGTGGCGCCCTGACGCTCACGGCCCTCGAGGACGACCCCACCCGCGGCACCGTGACCGCCGACGTGGACGCCACCGCCACCGGCACCCTGCACCTCGACAACGCCGTCTTCGCCGACACGGGCGTCGCCGACCGCTCCGACGTGCGCGCCGGACAGGTCTACGACATCGTCGCTCCCGCCTCGTCGTCGGTCGACGGCCGACCCTACGCGGTCCGCGCGACGGGCTCCTTCGCCGTGCGATCGGCGGCCATCCACTATTTCTCCACACCGGGGCAGCAGGAATCCGCCGGGCCCGCCGATCCGACGACCTTCACGCTGACGACGCAGGATGCAACGCCTCGCCCCGTGCGCTTCTCACCGCGCATCGAGACCATCGCGCGCATCGAGGGCGGCCGGTTCGTCGACCTCGTGACGGTGTCGGCGGCCGACGGTGTCTGGCCCCGCCACGCCGACGGATCCCTCGTGGTCATCTCGGCCACCGCCGACGTCTACCGCACCGGCGCCTACCCCGCCGAGTCCGTCGACATCCCCTCGAACCTCGCCCCTGTCATGCGCCTCACCCTGCGAACCGATCCGCTCACGGGGGCGGGTACCTACACGGTCGTGTCGGACGCGCTGCCGGGACCGGGCGTCTACACAGCCGTGTGGCGCGTCGAGCGTGACGATCAGGATCCCGACGTGGTCGCGAACCTGCCCCCTCACTACCGCTGGCAGGAGCGCTTCGCCTCACCCAGCCAGACCGAGCAACTCGCGCCCGAACCGCCACGCGCGGACTCCGTTGCGTCGCCCACTCCTTCACCGGCGGCGCCCGCTCCGTCGGCGCCCGCGCCGCCCGCACCGCCCGCGCCGTCCGCGCCGCCCGCCGCCTTGGCGGCGACGGGGATGTCCGCGGCATCCCTCGGTGGAGCCGGTGGGGCTGCCGCCGCCGCACTCGGACTCGGCGTCGTGGCGTGGGCCTTCGCGCGGCGGCGCTCCACCCCGAAGATCTGATCTCTGCAGGCCGCACGCGACGCTCGCCTTCCCCGGCGGCCGCGCACTCACCCCACCCGCGGCGATCCCGCCACTCCGGAATGTGCGGAGGACCGCCGCGGGTGGGCGGCACGCGGGTCTTCGCGCCGGGCTACCCAGCGGCATCCGTTGCCGCGACGCGCCCGAACCGACCCCCGGTTCGGAACACGGCCCGGAACAGGGTAGACTTTTCAAGTTGCCACGGGGTGTGGCGCAGCTTGGTAGCGCGCGTCGTTCGGGACGACGAGGCCGCAGGTTCAAATCCTGTCACCCCGACCAATAAGACATGGAACCCCTCCTCGGAGGACGGCGGTTCCACACAGCGAGACCCCGCCTCCGGACGGGGTCTCGCTGTTCGTCCAGGCAACAGATGTGGCTTATAGGCCAGAAATAGTGGATGGGGTCGGGCGTGTCATCCTCGTCCTGCCCATCCTGTTCTGAGCCAGAGGCCTTCGGTGGCGTCGAGGCCGTTGTCGTAGAGGGTTGGGGTGGGGTCCTCGAGGTCGATGGTGGCGTCCTCGTGCGGGGTTGGCGTTGTGGGGGCGTGGGCGTAGCTGTGGGCGTGGTCGATGGGGACTTCGTGCAGCAGCAGGAACCATTCGACGGCGCGGCGTTGATGCTGGATCGGCATGCCCCGGTGATGGCGAAGGAGGTGCCTGATCTGGGCGTTGAGTCCTTCGAGGCGTGAGGTGGTGCGCGGGGCGTCGTGGCGGATGAAGGTGAACATGTGTTCGTTCTCGGCGACGCGGTGCAAGATCGCCCAGGCTTTGTGGAGCGGTTTGTGGGTGTAACCGAAGTGGCCGTTGTCATAGAGGGTGCGTTCGCGCAGGAGGTGCCCGTAGGTCTTCCACCAGGCTTCCAGCGTGAGGCGCCAGGTGATGGCGTCGTCGACGGTGTGGATGCCGCTGAGGGCGAGGGCGATCTGGCGCAGGTCTTTGCCGGCGCGCAGGCGCGGGTTCCTTGTCAGTTCGCGGGTGACGTTCAGCTGCAGGTGGAAGATGCAGCGTTGGATGGCGGTGGCGGGCCAGTGCAGGGCGAGGGCGGAACGGATCCCGGAGCCGCCGTCGGTGACCACCACCGTCGGGGCGGGAATGCTCTCGAACAGCGCGCCCCAGGCAGCAGCCGATTCGCGGGCGGCCCACTGCCATCCCACGACGGTGTTGGTGGTGGTGAGGGCGATGAGTAGACACCACGTTTCGATCCAGATCCCATCGACCAGGATCACCTCGTGTACTTCGCCTGTGACGGGCAGGCGCGGCTCGAGGGCCCAGCACCACGCGGTGTCGCGACGGAACGAGCGGGCGCTGCGGGAGCTGGCGAGCTCGGCCTGTGAGGCCTTGCCCATCAGCCAGGTCAGGAACCGGTGCAGCTGTTCGCGGCGGGTAACGTCAGGGCGCCGACGGATAGTGGAGGACCCGCACGGCCGGCACCGCCACCGCTGCGTTCCTGAGGGGTGTCGTCCGTTCTTCACCAGCTTCGACCCGCATACCACGCACGAGCCCTGATTCGAGGGAAGGTCCACGACTAAGGGTCGCGGACCATACCGATCCCCGTTCTACCCCGGAATCACGCGGCTAGATCGAGGATTCATCCACTATTCCTGACCTATAACCCACAGATGTCGGATCACCGGCAGTCGCCGCCGCCCGACCGGGCCGCACTCGCCCCCGCACCGCAGTGAACGCACTCCGGCGAACACGCGCAACGCGCCCCCGTAGAATCGTCGTGGGCCGTCAGCGGCCCGCGCCGTGCACGCCCCGACGGGGGATGATCGCACCACGAACCCGAGACCTCCAGGAGCACCGTGTCCGACGCCTCGCCCCGCCTCGTCGCCTTCGACCTCGACGACACCCTCGCACCGTCGAAGTCGGCCATCGACCCCCGCATCGGTGAGCTGCTGCTGGCCCTCGCAGAACGCGTCGAGGTCGCAATCATCTCGGGCGGCCAGCTGCAGCAGTTCCGCTCACAGGTGGTCGAGCGTCTTCCCGAGGCGGCGCCCGAGGTGCTCTCGCGATTCCACCTGATGCCCACGTGCGGCACGCAGTACTACCGTCTCACCCGCGACGGTGTGCAGACCGTCTACGCCCACTCCCTGACCGACGATGAGAAGCAGCGCGCCCTCACCGCCGTCCGAGAAGAAGCCGAGCGGCTGGGGCTGTGGGAAGCCGAACCGTGGGGCGACATCCTCGAGGATCGCGGCTCGCAGATCACGTTCTCCGCTCTCGGTCAGTCGGCTCCCCTCGACGCCAAGATGGCGTGGGACCCGACGGGCGAGAAGAAGAACAGCCTCCGCGAGGCCGTCGCAGCACGCATCCCGGACCTCGAGGTCCGCTCCGGCGGCTCGACCTCGGTCGACATCACCCACCGCGGCATCGACAAGGCCTACGGCATGAACAAGCTCGCCGAAGCCACGGGAATCCCGCTCGACGACATGCTCTTCGTCGGCGACCGCCTCGACCCCGACGGCAACGACTACCCCGTGCTCGCGATGGGCGTGGAGTGCCAGGCCGTCCACGGCTGGGAAGACACCGCGACGTTCCTCGAGAAGCTGCTGCCGACCCTGCCGGAGCGTACCGAGGCCTGAGCACACCCCCTGCCGGCGCCCGTCGAGCTCGATCCGGGAGATCCAGGCGCCGGGCGGGGTCTCAGAGGATCTGCCCGATCGGCTCGCGCTTCTCGGCCTGGAAGCGGTCCTCCGTGCGACCGTACGCCCAGTAACCCGACAGCGAGACCTGGTCCCGCTGCAATCCCCATCGCGTGAAGACGATGTCGCGCAGCGCCTTCATGCTCTCGCGCTCCCCGTGCGCGAACACCTGCCCTCGACCCTCGAGCGGATGCCACGCGGCCACCGCGTCGGCCAACACCGCGGTCGCCCCGGCCTCTGCGACGCCTCGATGAACCCACACGATGTCGACCCCCGCCGGAGCGGTGAGTTCGAGCTGCTCGTCGGCGTTCTGCACCTCGAGGAACGCCGCACCGGTGGCATCCGGCGCCAGAGCCTCGAGCGCGGCGGCGATGGCCGGGATCGCCGACTCGTCGCCGATGAGCAGGTGCCAGGCGGCCGACGGGTCGGGAGCGTATGCTCCTCCCGGTGACGACACGACGAGCCGGTCCCCCACCTGCGCACGTGCGGCCCAGGGGCCCGCGAGACCCTCGTCGCCGTGCACGACGAAGTCGATCGTGAGCACATCGCCGTCCACCGCTCGCACCGTATACGTGCGGGTCACGGGGAGGTCGGCGGGGCGAAGCGTCTCGCGTAGCGCGGCGAGGTCGTACGGCGGCTCGAGCCCGAGCTCGGCTTTCGCGAACGTGATCTTGACGTACTTGTCGGTGTGGGGGCTGTCGCGGAAGGCGGAGAGGTCTTCCCCGCGCGCGCGGATGCGCACGAGGTGCGGGCTCAGCTGCTCGGTCGAAACGACGTGCAGAACGTGCTGGGGCCGCGGCGGGCGCACGGGTCGATCGGTCACGGATGCTCCTCAGACGGTGGGGCCGGCGTCGGGGACCGCATCCATCGAACGCAGTGCCTCCGCCACCTCGGTGTAGTAGTCGGTGATGTGAGCGCGGACGGCCTCGCGGGCCTCGTCGACCTCGCCCCGTGACACCGCATCGACGATATGCCGATGCTCGCGCCGCAATCGCTCGGCGACGCGTGGCCACGCGTCGAGGCGGGCGGCGCCCGCACTCGTATAGCTCTCGATGGAATTGCGCAGACCCGCCATCATCGCCGAGATCACGACGTTGCCCGACACCTCGGCGAGTGCCTGGTGGAAGCGCGCGTCGAGAGCGAGGAATTCTTCGGGGGTGAGGTCGGCGGCATCCATCGCCGCGAGGATGTCGTGGATGCCGGCGAGATCGGCGTCGGACTGCGCGAGACGCTCGGCGACATCGCACTCCAGCACGATGCGGGTGCGGACGACATCGACCAACGGGAACCCGTTGGCCGCCACCTGCAGGCGCAGGAAAGCGGCGAGACCGCCGCGGGGCGTGGTGACGATCATCGCTCCCGCCGACGGCCCGGAGCCGGTCGCCGTGCGCACGACTCCCAGCACCTCGAGAACGCGGATCGCCTCCCGCACGCTGGACCGGCCGACGCCCAGCTGAGCGGCCAGCTCACGCTCGGGCGTCAGGCGGTCGCCCGGAGCAAGGCGTCCGTCGCGCAGGTCGCTCTCGATGCGCTCGAGAACGATCTGCCAGGCCCGTGGTGCGGTGTCGGCCATGTATCCCCCCTTCGCAACCGGACGGGGCGATGCGGCCAGGCCCCACCACCCTGCGCGTCGATGGTCAGGCGTCGGCTGCGGTGGCGTAACCGGCGGGGTTGGTGGTCTGCCAGTTCCAGTAGTCGCGGCACGCGTCGTCGATGGTGAGCCGCGTGCGCCATCCGAGCACCTCCCCCGCCTTCGCGGGGTCGCAATACGTTGCGGCGACGTCACCCGGACGACGGTCGAGGATCTTCTTGGGCAGCTCGTGACCGACGGCCTTCTCGAACGACGCCACCAGCTCGAGCACGCTGACCGGGCGTCCCGTGCCGAGGTTGAACACCTGGTGCCCGGGCTGCGCCTGTTCGAGCGCCGCCACGTGCCCCTCGGCGAGGTCGACGACGTGGATGTAGTCGCGCAATCCCGTGCCGTCGGGGGTGTCGTAGTCGGCGCCGAAGACGCCGATCTCATCGAGTGTGCCGATGGCGACGCGCGAGACGTAGGGCATGAGGTTGTTCGGGATGCCGGCGGGGTCTTCGCCGATGAGGCCCGAGGGGTGTGCACCCACCGGGTTGAAGTAGCGCAGCACCGTGACGTTGAGGCCGGGGTTCACACGGGCGACGTCGGCCAGCACGACCTCGTTCATGCGCTTGGACTTGCTGTAGGCGTTCGAGAGGTCGACGCTCGTGGTCGATTCTTCGGTGAAGGGCAGGTCGGCCGGGTCGGAGTAGACCGTGCCGGTGCTGGAGAACACGAACGAGCGGATGCCGCGGTCGATGCCGACCCGCAGGAGCGCGAACGTGGTGTCGAGGTTGTTGGAGTAGTAGGCCAGCGGCTTCTGCGTCGACTCGCCCACCGCCTTGAACGCGGCGAGGTGGATGACCGCATCGATCGGGCCGTGCTCGTCGAAGACGCGCGCCACCACGGCGTCGTCGGCCGCGTCACCCACGACGAGCGGCGCGGGCTTGCCGGTGATCTTCTCGACGCGCTCGGCGGCGACGGCGTGAGTGCCCGAGAGGTCGTCGAGAAGGACGACGTCGTGACCGGCCTCGAGCAGAGCGACGGCCGTGTGAGTTCCGATGTAACCGGCACCGCCGGCCAGGAGTACGCGCATGATCTCAGGCTATCGGTCGCCGCCGACATCGCCGGTCGAGTCCGATCGTCGGACAGTCGGGCGCTGACTCGCGCCGAACGCACACCGGTCGGCATCCCGTGCGGACATGTGGCGCAAGTCAGTCTGTGGGCGCCCCGGGGCGAGCCCGGGGACGGCATCATGAGTCTCAGCGCCCGTCGAGCCGCCCGCCGGACTCGCGCAGGTAGCAGACCGCGCACATCGACTCGTAGGTGACCTCGCCCTGGATCTGCCCCTCGTCGATGGCGACCTGATCGCCGTCGAAGACGAAACGTCCGCCGACCAGCCGGGCATTGAAGATGGCCTTGCGTCCGCACCGGCAGATGGTCTTGAGCTCTTCGAGGCTGTGCGCGATCTCGAGCAGGCGCGCCGACCCCGGGAAGGCCTCGGTGCGGAAATCGGTGCGGATGCCGTACGCGAGGACCGGGATGCCGTCGAGCACGGCGATGCGCAGCAGGTCGTCCACCTGCGCCGGGGTGAAGAACTGCGCCTCGTCGACCAGCAGGCATGCCACGGGCGCGTGGCCCGCGGCGGCCTGGAAGACGGCGCGCAGATCGTCGTCGGCCCCGACGAGGAAGTCGACAGGCCGGGCGACGCCGAGGCGGCTCTCGATCTGATCGGCGCCCTTGGTGTCGATCTCGGGCTTCGCGAGCAGCACGCGCTGTCCTCGCTCCTCGTAGTTGTACGCCGCCTGCAGGAGGGCCGTCGACTTGCCCGAGTTCATCGCCCCGTAGCGGAAGTACAGCTTCGCCACGCGGGCCTCAGGGGTTGATCGCGAGCGCGCGTGCCGTGGCATCCAGCTCTCGACGAGCCATCTCGGGCTGCGTGTTGAGCGTCTCGCCGTAGCTGGGGATGAGCTCGCGCAGGCGCGGCTCCCACTCCCCCATGCGCTCGGGGAAGCACGTCTTGATCAGGCCGAGCATGATCGACACGGCCGTCGACGCGCCCGGCGAGGCACCGAGGAGCCCGGCGATGGAGCGATCCTCGGACGTGATCACCTCGGTGCCGAACTGCAGCACACCGCCCTTCGCCTTGTCGCGCTTCATGACCTGGGCGCGCTGACCGGCATCCAGCAGCTCCCAGTCGTCGTCCTTGGCGGTGGGCATGAAGTCGCGCAGGCTGTCGACCTTCTTGGGGTGCGTTTTGAGCAGCTCGCTCACGAGGTACTTGATCAGACCCGGGTTGTCGACGGCGACCTTGAGCATCGGGAAGATGTTGTGCAGACGCACCTGGGTGACGATGTCGAGCATCGAGCCGTTCTTGAGGAACTTGGGGCTGAAGGTCGCGAACGGTCCGAACAGCAGCGACGACTCGCCGTCGATGACGCGCGTGTCGAGGTGCGGCACCGACATGGGCGGAGCGCCCACGGACGCCTGCGAATACACCTTGGCGCGGTGCTGGGCGACGATGTCGGGGTTCGAGGTCTTCAGCCATTGGCCGCCGATGGGGAAGACGCCGTACCCCTTGATCTCGGGGATGCCCGAACGCTGCAGGAGCTTGAGAGCCCATCCGCCGGCGCCGACGAAGACGAACTTCGCGTTGATCGAGCCGGGGGTGCCGCCGATGACGTGGCGGTACGAGACCTCCCAGGTTCCGTCCTTCTTCTTCTTCAGCTTCTTGACGTCGTGATTGGTCGCGACATCGACGCCCTTCTCGCGCAGGTTGGAGAACAGCTGACGGGTCAACGAACCGAAGTCCACGTCGGTGCCGGCGGGAACACGTGTGGCGGCGAAGGGCTCGCCCTTGCGTCGCTTCTGCATGAGCAACGGCGCCCACTGGTTGATGACACGGGAGTCCTCGCTGTACTCGATCCCCGCGAACAGCGGCTGCTGCCGCAGGATCTCGTAGCGCTTGCGGAGGAAGGCCACGTCTTTCTCGCCGCGCACGAATGTCATGTGGGGGGTGGCGTTGATGAACGTCGACGGCTCGTCGAGCACCCCCTCGGCTACGAGCGAGGCCCAGAGCTGGCGGCTCTGCTGGAACTGCTCGTTGATCGTCACCGCCTTCGCGGGATCGATCGAGCCGTCTTTCGCCTCGGGCGTGTAGTTCAGCTCGCAGAGAGCGGCGTGACCGGTGCCGGCGTTGTTCCAGGCGTTCGAGCTCTCCTGCGCGACATCGCTCAGGCGTTCCAGCACGGCGATCTTGAGATCGGGCTGCAGGTCCTTCAGCAGAGTGCCGAGCGTGGCGGACATGATGCCGCCACCGATGAGGAGAACATCGACGTTTTCAGTCACCCGACGATTCTAGGTGCGAGCCGTGAGGTGTCTCGACATCAAGAGATCTGTCCCTTCGATGTCGAGACAACCCCGGCCCGACGGCATCCGGATGCCGTGTGCTCAGACGCGCGCGGAGAGCTTCTGCGCGACGATCTCGGCGATCTGCACGGCGTTCAGCGCTGCCCCCTTGCGCAGGTTGTCGTTGCTGATGAACAGCACGAGACCCTTGCCCTCGGGAGCGGACTGGTCGGCGCGGATGCGGCCCACGTAGCTGGGATCGGTGCCGGCGGCCTGAAGAGGCGTGGGCACCTCTTCGAGGCGCACGCCGGGGGCGTCGGCGAGGAGCTCGCGCGCCCGCTCGGGCGTGATGTCGCGGGCGAACTCGGCGTTGATGCTGAGCGAGTGGCCCGTGAAGACGGGAACGCGCACGCATGTGCCCGCGACGCGCAGGTCGGGCAGCTCGAGGATCTTGCGGCTCTCGTTGCGGAGCTTCTTCTCTTCGTCGGTCTCGTTCAAGCCGTCGTCGACGAGGTTGCCGGCGAACGGGATGACGTCGAAGGCGATGGGGGCGACGTACTTCTCGGGGCTCGGGAAGTCGAGCGCGGAGCCGTTGCGCACGAGTCGCTCGACATCGCCCTGCGCGAGCACGCCCTCGACCTGTCCGAGCAGCTCCTGCGCCCCCGCGAGACCCGAGCCGGAGACGGCCTGATAGGTGCTGACGATGAGGCGTTCGAGTCCGGCCTCGGCGTCGAGCACCTTCAGCACGGGCATGGCCGCCATGGTGGTGCAGTTGGGGTTGGCGACGATGCCCTTGACGGCCTGGTCGATCGCGTGCGGGTTGACCTCGCTGACGACGAGGGGAACCTCGGCATCCATACGCCAGGCGCTGGAGTTGTCGATCACGAGCGCGCCGGCCTCGGCGAAGCGCGGGGCGTGCGCGCGGCTGCCCGTGGCGCCGGCCGAGAAGAGAGCGACCTCCACGCCGGCGGGGTCGGCCGTGGCGACGTCCTCCACAACCACGGAGTGACCGGCGAAGTCGACGGAGGTGCCGGCGGAGCGCGCCGTGGCGAACAGGCGCAGCTCGCGAATCGGGAACGACCGCTCGGCGAGGATCTCGAGCATGACGGTGCCGACCTGGCCGGTGGCGCCGACGACGGCGAGGGAGATTCCGGAATCGGAGATGCGGGTCATGCGAGGTACCTCGGGTGTAGGGGTGGTGGATGCCGCGACGGCGGCGTTCGGGTCAGGGTAGCGCGTGTCGCCGCGGGGCGACGACCGGTGCGACGCACCGGAGGAGAACTGTCGCTCGGCGACCGCAGGTCGGCAGGAATCCGCCGACCGGTCGGCGGCCCCGCGACCGGAACTCCTGCGTCATGTCGGGCGGAGCGGGCACGGAGGGATGCCGCGGGGCGGCGAGGAGAGGTCTCGTCAGCGTCCGGTGCCGGCGTGGACGATGGCTTCGATGTCGCTGTCGAGACCGTACGCGGTGTGCACCAGACGGGCGGCCTCGGCGAGGTCGACACCGCGCACGACGACGGAGATGCGGATCTCCGAGGTCGAGATCATCTCAATGTTGACCCCCGCCATGCTGAGCGCTTCGAAAAGCGTCGCCGAGACACCCGAGTGCGTGCGCATGCCGGCACCGACGACCGACAGCTTGCCGATCTGGTCGTCGTGCACGAGGCTCTCGAAACCCACATCGGACTGCTCGCCGGCGAGCGCTTTGAGCGCCGTCGTGGCGTCGGTCTTCGGGAGCGTGAACGAGATGTCGGTGCGGCCGGTGGCGGCGGCCGAGACGTTCTGCACGATCATGTCGACGTTGGCGCCGGACTTCGCGACGATCTTGAAGATGTCGGCGGCCTTGCCGGGGACGTCGGGAACGCCGATGACGGTGATCTTCGCCTGGCTGAGGTCGGTGGCGACGCCGGCGACGATGGGCTCTTCCATGGTGTCTCCCTCGGGGACGAGCGGTGAAGTCTTGGAGGCGTCGAGCACCCAGGTGCCCTCGCCCGAGCTGAAGGTGGAGCGCGCGTGGATGAGCACCCCGTGACGACGGGCGTACTCGACCGCGCGGATGTACAGCACCTTCGCGCCGTTGGCGGCGAGCTCGAGCATCTCTTCGCTGCCGACGCGGTTGAGCTTTCGGGCGAGGGGGACCACGCGCGGGTCGGCGGGTGAAGATGCCGTCGACGTCGCTGTAGATCTCGCAGACGTCGGCCTTCAGCGCCGCGGCGAGCGCGACGGCGGTGGTGTCGGAGCCGCCGCGGCCGAGGGTGGTGATGTCGCGGGTGTCGCGGTTGAAGCCCTGGAAGCCGGCGACGATGACGATCGCCCCCTCGTCGAGGGCTTCGCGCAGTCGCACGGGCGTGACGTCGACGATGCGGGCGGCGCCGTGCGTGGCATCCGTGATCATGCCCGCCTGGCTGCCGGTGAAGGAGCGCGCCTCGAAACCCATCGAGTGGATGGCCATCGCCAGCAGCGCCATCGAGATGCGCTCACCGCTGGAGAGCAGCATGTCGAGTTCGCGCGGCGCGGGGATGGGGGCCACCTGCCCCGCGAGGTCGAGCAGCTCGTCGGTGGTGTCGCCCATGGCGCTGACCGCGACGACCACCTCGTGGCCGGCGCGACGCGTGTCGACGATCCGCTTGGCGACGCGCTTGATGCTCTCGGCGTCGGCGACGGACGAGCCGCCGTACTTCTGGACGATCAGAGCCATGAGGAGAACTCCCGGAGGGGGTCGTGCGTCGCCGATGCCACGACGCCGGCGCTGGTGCCGCGCCCAAGGGATCATCTTAGATGCGCGCTCATACCGCGTCCGCCATGCGCATCGGCGTCCAGCGGACGCACCGTCCTCCGCAGCTAGGATCGACGGGTTCCACCCCCTCCCCCTGGAGCGATCGCATGCCGCTCACCCCCGTCCACTGGCTCTCTTCGCTGCGGCGCCTGACGCATTCCGCCGACGACGCGGCATCCCTCGACACGACCCTGCTGCCGGTCATCGATGAGGCGTTGGCCACGCGGATCCTCGACCTCGCCATCCGCATCGGCGAGACGATGCTGGTCGTCGGCGCCCCGGCCAACGAGGTGACCCTGACCATCGTGCGGGTGTGCGGCGCCTACGGGCTGGATCCCGTGCACGTCGACGTGACCTACAACTCCATCACGATCGCGCACAGCCGCCCCGGGGCGAACCACCCCACGACGCTACTGCGCGTGGTGCGGGGGTCGGTGCCCGATCACGCGAAGCTGCAGCGGCTGCAGGCCCTGGTCGTCGACATCACCGACGGCCTCGCGCTCGACGATGCCGTCGCGCGCTGCCGCGCCATCCGTCGTCTGCCGTTCCGCTATCGCCCCGCGATCGTCGTCGCCTCGCAGGCGTCGCTCGCGGCGGGCGTGGCGATCATGTTCGGAGCCAACTGGCTGGCGCTCGTGCTGTCGTTCGTCGCGGCCGCCCTCGCCGCGACGACCCAGCACGTGATGGCCCGCGCACACGTCCCGTACTTCTTCGCGCAGATCGCGGGCGGGTTCGTCCTGACCGTCGTCGCCGCCCTCTCCCCCCTGCTGCGCTACACCGGCCTCGACGCCGCCGCCGACGTCCGGCCGTCGGTGATCGTGGCATCCGGGATCGTGCTCATGCTCGCCGGACTCACCGTGGTCGGCGCCGCCCAGGACGCCATCGACGGGTTCGCGCTCACCGCGACCGGACGCATCCTCGAGCTCACGACCCAGACCCTCGGTGTGGTGCTCGGGATCCTCGCGGGCCTGGAGACCGTGCGCGTGATCGGCCTGGGTATGTCTCCGCCCTCGAACGCCCTGCCGCTGGGGCCGCTCACCGTGCAGTTCGTCGGCGCCGCGGTCATCGCGATCGCGGTCGCGGTCTACAACGGCGCGGGCGCGCGCATCGTCGTGGTCAGCGCCGCACTGAGTCTGGTCGCGTGGGCGGGCTACGTCGGGGCGAGCACGCTGGGCTTCGAGGTGGCCGCCGCGAGCGGCGTGGGGGCATTCATCGGCAGCTTCGTCGGCATCGTCGTGGCCTACCGCCTGCACGTACCGTCGGTCGCCATCACGACGGCCGCCATCCTGCCACTCGTGCCCGGTGCGGCGGTGTTCCGCGGGCTGCTGGGTGTGGTGGAGTCGGGCGACGACGCCGCCGTGCTCATGACGGGCGTCACGACCCTGGCCGGTGCCGCGACGATCGGCATCGCCCTCGCCGTCGGCGCTTCGCTCGGCATCTACGTCGGCCAGCCCGTGCGCGCGACGCTGTCGAGCGTCACGCGGGTGCGGGCGCGGGCGCGCGGGTAGCGGGCGCGGGAGCGGGTGCGGGCCCGCGGGTGGCGGGGGCGGGCGCGCGGGTGGCGGGTGCGGGCGCGCGGGCACGCGGGCAACGGGTGCGGGCCCGCGGGTAGCGGGCGCGGGCGCGGGTGCGCGGGTGGCGGGCGCGGGTGCGCGGGTGCGGGTGCGCGGGTAGCGGGCGCGGGCCGCGGGTGGCGAGCGCGGGTAGCGGCCGGGGGTCGGTTCACGTCGAGGGGTATTCGACGACGGGGCGGCGACGACCCGGGGCCGGGCGTGCACAACGGCAGGACACGTCGGCGACACGCCGACACCGGATCAGCCGAGACGGCGCGTCGGCGACGACATCCGCCGTTGTGCACGGATACGGACAGGCGCGCCCCGGCGTGCACAACGGCAGGACACGTCAGCGACACGCCGACACCGGATCATACGAGACGGCGCGTCAGCGACGACATCCGCCGTTGTGCACGGATGCGGACAGACGCGCCCCGGCGTGCACAACGGCAGGACACGTCGGCGACACGCCGACACCGGGTCATCCGAGACGGCGCGTCGGCGACGACATCCGCCGTTGTGCACGAGGGCGCGTGCAGAGAGTCGTGCACAACGAGCTGCGTGCGCCGCTGGGGGCGTCGGTCAGAGCGTGCGACGCCCCTCGAAGGCACGGCCGAGGGTGACCTCGTCGGCGTATTCGAGGTCGCCGCCGACGGGGAGACCGGATGCCAGGCGGGTCACGCGGATCTCGAGGGTGTGCAGCAGCCGACTGAGGTAGGTGGCCGTCGCCTCCCCCTCGAGGTTCGGGTTCGTCGCGAGGATCACCTCTTGCACCGTGCCGTCGGCGAGGCGCTGCATGAGTTGCGTCACGCGCAGGTCGTCGGGGCCGATTCCGGCGATCGGGCTGATCGCACCGCCGAGTACGTGGTACAGCCCGCGGAATTCGCGCGTGCGCTCGATGGCCGCGACGTCTTTCGCGTCTTCGACGACGCAGATGAGCGCGGGGTTGCGTCGCGGATCACGGCAGATCGAGCAGCGCTCCTGCTCGGACACGTTGCCGCAGATCTCGCAGAACTTGACCTTGTCGCGGATCTCGCCGAGCAGCGTCGACAGGCGCGATACGTCGAACGAGGGCGACTGCAGGATGTGGAAGGCGATGCGTTGCGCGGACTTCGGACCGATGCCGGGGAGGCGCCCGAACTCGTCGATCAGGTCTTGGACGATGCCGTCGTACATCAGCTGAACCTCGTGGGGGGCTCGTGGGGCTCGTCGCGCACGTACGTGGCGCCGAGCATCTGGCGGACGACCGCCTCGCCGTAACGCTGGACGCCGCCGCTGAGGGGAGCCATGCGCGGCACGACGACCGGGGGCAGGGGGGCTTCGACGTGCGTCGGCCGGCGGGATGACGTCATCATCGTCGACCTCGTCGGGCGCGGGGACCGATGCCGTGACCTCGCGCGGGGGCAGGACGACGCCGGGGTGCACCGCGAATGTTCCAGGGGCGGGGGACGCTTCGTCGGGCTCGTCGTCGACGGCCAAGGCCGTGGTCGTGACCGCCGGCGAGACGGCCCCGTGCGCGGCGCCCCCCGGCGCGGCGGCCGTGGCCGTCGCGCTCGGGAGCCCCTCGGCGGACGGGATCGGCGCGACAGCCCACTCGGTGACCGACGTCGTGTATGGCGCGGATGAGCGCGGACCGCTCGTCGGGCCGGTGCGCATCGCCGGGCGAGCACCGGACCCGGCCGGCGGCGAGGACGGGCCGCGCGGCGGCGCCGCGGGGCCGGGACCTCCGGGAGCGTCGCCCTCGAGACGCGCGAGGTATTTCACACGGACGCCGAGCACGGTTCGGATGGCCTGACGCAGATCCTCGCTCGGGCCGCCGTCGGCGGTGCGCGTCTTGAAGGCGTTCAGGTCTCCCGTGGTGCGGAACGACAGGGTGAGCACCTCGTCGTCGAACGCGCGCACGGTGGCGGTCGACACGACGAGCCACGACGGCCGGCTGGCCACCTCGAGCTGAGCGAGCACCTCCGGCCACGCGTCGCGCACGTGGCCGAGCTCGATCGGACCGACCGGTGTGACGGGCGGGGTCGGGGCGGGGGGTTCGAGCGGCGAGGCGGTATCGGTGGGCGCGGCGGAGCCGTCGGTCGCGCGCAGCACGTCGGCGGCGCCATCGGACGCCGAAGGACGACCGACGTCGCCCGACGCACCGGCCGCGGCGGTCGTCGACGTCGGAGTGTCGGAGGCAGACGCGGTGTCGAGGGTCGGCGCGGAGTCGGGGGTCGGCGCGGTGTCGAACGGGTGCGCGTCGGAGTCGGTCGCAGCCGGCGCCGTCCGAACGGGGCGCGATGGTTCGGTCGATGAAGCCGGAGCGACCGGGTTCTGCGCTGCGCGCACAGCGCTCGTCATCACCGGCTCGTCGTCGAACGGCGGTGGCGCATCGTCGTCGGTGAACGGCGGTGGTGCGTCGTCGTCGCTGTACGGTCCGGAAGCGTCAGCCGCATTCGCGAGCGAGGCGCGCGCGTCGGATACCGTCGGTGAAGCCGGGGCGACGGGAGCCGCGACAACCGGCGACGCGGTGCCCGGCGGCGGCGAGGACGGCTGCGCGACACCGGGCGACGTCGCGCGGGGGGTCTCCCCTTCCGCGGGTGACGCGACAGCCGGAGCCGCAACGTCCGGTGCGGCGACACCCGGCGAGGCGACCGCGGGTGAAGCGACAGCCGGAGCCGCAACGTTCGGTGCGGCGACATCCGGTGCGGCGACCGCCGGCGAGGCGACAGCCGGAGCCTCTGTGCCCGGCGACGCGACCGCAGGCGACGCAACACCCGGCGAGGCCACACGCGACGGGGCGGCGCCAGGCGACGCGACAGTCGGAGCCACTCCGCCCGGCGACGCGACCGCAGGCGACACGACACCAGGCGACGCAACACCCGGCGAGGCAACACCCGGCGAGGCAACACCCGGCGAGGCGACAGCCGGAGCCGCAATACGCGACGGGGTGACGCCCGGCGCGGCGACGCGGGGCGCGGCGGAGGCGGCGTGCGCTCCCCCCGGCGCGGCGATGTCGGCGGCGGGCGACGCCGGGCGTCCCGTCGCGGGTGCGAGCTGCGGCGCGCCGGACGACGCGTCGCGCGATGCCTCGAGGTCATGGGCGGTGGCGGGCGAGGTGCCCTGCGACACCCCCGCGTGGGTGAGCACGCGCGCCACGAGCAGCTCCAGCTGCAGGCGGGGCGAGGTCGCACCCGTCATCTCGTCGAGGGCGGCCACAACGAGATCGGCCGTGCGCGAGAGGCGGTGCACGCCGAAGGCGGTCGCCTGGCGCGCCATGCGCTCCAACTCGTCGTCGGGCACGCCGCGCAGCACGGCGGACGCCCCCGCGCCCGTCGCCGCCACGACGATGAGGTCGCGCAGTCGCTCGAGAAGATCGTCGACGAAGCGCCGCGGATCTTGTCCGGTCTGCACGACCCGGTCGACAGCGGCGAACGCCCCGCCGCCGTCGTTCGCGGCGAAGGCGTCGACGACCTCGTCGAGCAGCTCGGAGTGGGTGTAGCCCAACAGGGCGACAGCGCGTTCGTACCGCACGAGGACGTGCCCGGTGGCATCCGCATCGCTGCCGGCGATCAGCTGGTCGAGCAGCGAGAGCGTGTCGCGCGGCGAGCCGCCACCGGCACGCACCACGAGAGGCAGCACACCTGCTTCGACGCCCACGCCCTCGGTCTCGCACAGCTCTTGCACGTACTCGAGCATGGCCGCGGGCGGGACGAACCGGAACGGGTAGTGGTGGGTGCGCGAACGGATCGTGCCGAGCACCTTCTCGGGCTCGGTGGTGGCGAAGATGAACTTCACGTGCGCGGGCGGCTCTTCGACGAGCTTGAGCAGAGCGTTGAAGCCCTGCTGCGTGACCATGTGCGCCTCGTCGAGGATGAAGATCTTGAACCGATCGCGGGCCGGTGCGAAGATCGCGCGCTCACGGAGGTCGCGGGCGTCGTCGACACCGTTGTGGCTGGCCGCGTCGATCTCGACCACGTCGAGCGACCCGCCGCCGCCACGGCCCAGTTCGACGCAGCTGTCGCACGTTCCGCAGGGGGTGTCGGTGGGGCCCGCCGCGCAGTTGAGGCAGCGGGCGAGAATACGCGCCGACGTGGTCTTTCCGCAGCCGCGCGGGCCCGAGAACAGGTAGGCGTGACCCACGCGATCACTGCGCAGGGCGGTCATGAGCGGCTCGGTCACCTGCGACTGCCCGATCATCTCGCCGAACGCCTCGGGGCGGTATCGGCGGTACAGGGCTGTCGTCACCACACCAGCCTACGGCGTCCCTCCGACATCGCCTCCGTGGCCGCTTCCGCCGTGGTCCGCACCCCAGCTCCACCTCCAAGGACACCGGGTGCCGAACCTCCCCGCCACACCGTCGGTCGCGGGCACCGCCCGCCGCGGCGCGGGCACCGCCGGCCCCGGTGGTGCACCCGGCCCGTCCGCCCACCGTCACCGGAACGCGCCATGAGCCCCGAACAGGCCGAGCTCCCGTCATCCGCCCTGCCGTCGCGGCATCCCCTGTTCTCGTGACACCCGCACCCCTCCTCGGCCCGACCGCACCGGCCGCCACGCCGCACATCCCGCTGGAAACACGAACGCGGCGACGCCCTCACCCGAGGGAGCCGCCGCGTCCGCGTCGCTCAGAAGCCGCCGTCGAGACCGACCGCGATGGGGGCGTCGTCTTCGCTGACGATCGGGATCGCGGCCGTGACGATGGGGACCGACGCCGACAGCAGCGTGCCGTCCTCGCGCACGGAGCCCTCGAGCTGGCGGATCGAGGGGCGGCCCGGACGCACCGGGCCCTGCCCGTGCAGCGGCACGCGCACCGTCTCGCCGGGGGCGACGGTGTAGTCGACCCCGCGCACCGCGAACGCCACCGACGCCCCCTCACGCCCGGCACGCAGCGTCAGCGCATGGGTGTGGAGGGTGACGTCGAGGCGAGTGCCGTGCCAGTGCAGCACGTACGACAGCTCGGGCCAGTCGGCGGGCAGACGCGGGTCGAAGGTCAGCTGCCCGAAGTGGTCGCGCATGCCGCCGAAGCCGCTGACCAGCGCCGTCCAGACACCGCCGGCCGACGCCACGTGCACGCCGTCGCTGGCGTTGTGGTGCAGATCGCCGAGGTCGACGAACGCGGCCTGACGGAAGTATTCCAGCGCGAGGTCCTGGTAGCCGACCTCGGCCGCCAGGATCGACTGCACGACGGCCGACAGCGTGGAGTCACCGGTGGTCAGCGGGTCGTAGTACTCGAAGTCGGCGAGCTTCTCGGCATCCGTGAAGTGGTTGCCCTGCAGGAACAGAGCGAGCACCACGTCGGCCTGCTTCAGCACCTGGTAGCGGTAGATCACCAGCGGGTGGAAGTGCAGCAGCAACGGACGCTGATCGGGCGGGGTGTTCTCGAGGTCCCAGATCTCGCGCTCGAGGAACACGGCGTCTTGCGGGTGGATGCCGAGAGCCTCGCTGAACGGGATGTGCATGGCCTCGGCCGCCTTGTCCCAGCGCTCGGGCTCGGAGGGGTCGAGGTTCATGCGCTCGGCCATCTTCGCGTAGGCGTCGGGGTCGTTCTCGGCCAGGTCGCGCACGGTGCGGGCGGCGAAACGAAGGTTGAACCGCGCCATCACGTTGGTGAAGAGGTTGTCGTTGACGACGGTGGTGTACTCGTCGGGCCCGGTGACGCCGTGGATGTGGAACGAGTCGTGCTCGCCGTCGGAGGCGTCGTCGCTGGAGCGCCAGAAGCCCAGCGTCGACCACAGACGCGCGGTGTCGACGGCGATGTCCACGCCCTCACGGGCGAGGAACTCCTCGTCGCCGGTCGCGCGCACGTACTTCGCCAGCGCGAAGGCGACGTCTGCGTTGATGTGGTACTGCGCCGTGCCGGCGGCGTAGTAGGCCGACGCCTCTTCGCCGTTGATCGTGCGCCAGGGGAACAGCGCTCCCGCCTCGTTGAGCTGGTGCGCGCGCTTTCGGGCGGCGGGCAGCATGAGGTAGCGCATGCGCAGGGCGTTCCGCGCCCACAGCGGCGACGTGTACGCCAGGAACGGCAGCACGTACACCTCGGTGTCCCAGAAGTAGTGCCCGCTGTAGCCCGAGCCGGTCACGCCCTTGGCCGGGACGCCCTGACCGTCGGCGCGGGCCGCCGCCTGCGCGAGCTGGAACAGGCACCAACGGGTGGCCTGCTGCAGGTCGCCGTGCCCGCCGATGCGTACGTCGGAACGGTCCCAGAAGTCGGCGTACCAGGCGATCTGCTGAGAGAACAGCGCATCGATGCCCATCTCGACGGCGCGGTCGAGCGTGCGGCGGCACCGGTCGAGCAGTTCGCCGGTGGGGACGCCGCGCGACGTGTGGTAGCTGACGAGCTTGGTGATCGTGGTGGGGACCCCCGCGCGGGCGTGCACGCGGTAGACGTTCTTGGCGATGTCGGGCTCGATGAGCCGCCGCGCGGTGTACTCGTTCTGCGTGTCGACGAGGTGGTCGGCGATGACGGCGAGCGTCATGTTCGACTCGCTGACCTCGTAGCTGAGGGCCGAGCGCTCGCCGTCCTGCCAGTACTCGCGCGGCTGCAGCACGCGGTCGCTGAGCTTCTCGGTCTTGCGGGGGTCGAAGCCGGCCTTGGTGGATGCCATCGGCGACCCGCCGTAGATGCCTTCGCCGTCCTGACGGTTGAGCAGCTGGCTGCTGACGGTGACGGGCGCGTCGGCGTCGAGCACGGTCACGGTCAGGCGGAGGACGGCGAGGTGCTTCTCGTCGAACGAGACGAAGCGTTCGTCTTCGATGCGAACGCGCTTGCCCGAGGGGGTGACCCACAGGAGGCTGCGACGCAGGATCCCCTGGCGCATGTCGAGGACCCGCTCGTACTCGCGCACGTCGGCCACGTCGAGCGACAGCGGCTCGTCGTCGACGTAGACGCGCATGACCTTGGCATCCGGTGCGTTGATGATCGTCTGCCCGACCTCGGCGAAGCCGTAGGCCTGCTCGGCGTGACGGATCGGGAACGTCTCGTGGAAACCGTTGATGTAGGTGCCCTGCTCGAGGGCGAACCGGCCCTCGATGGAATTGCCCCGCAGGCCCAGGTAGCCGTTGCCGACGGCGAAGAGGGTCTCGGTCACCCCCACGTCGTCGAGCGAGAACTGGGTCTCGACGAGGCGCCACTCGTCGACGGGGAAACGATCGCGATCGATCATCGGGGGTGCCTTCCGGTGGCAGGTTCGGGTGCCGCGAAACGGCGGCCGGCCGTTCGCGGGTGGTGCTCGGGTTCGCCGCTCGGGAACGGCGAGAGGGGTGTCGCTTGCAGGCGATGGCTCAGTCTACGAACGCCGAGAGGTCGTCGACGACCACGTTGGCTCCGGCGGCGCGCAGATCGTCGGCTCCAACCCCGCGGTCGACGCCGACGACGACGCCGTAGCCGGCGGCGACGGCCGACTGCACCCCGCTGAGTGCGTCTTCGACGGCGACCGACCGCGCGGGGTCGACGCCGAGCAGGCGCGCGGCCTCGGCGAAGACGTCGGGAGCGGGCTTGGATGCCAGGTGGTCGCGCTCGGCGACGACGCCGTCCATCACGACCGGGAAGCGATCACGGATGCCGGCGGCCTCGAGCACCTCGACGGCGTTCTTCGAGCTCGACACGACGGCGATGGGGGTTCCGGCGGCCTGAAGCACGTCGAGCAGCGCGATCGAGCCCGGGTAGGGCCGGATGCCCTCGCTGCGCAGGATGCGCGAGAAGACCTCGTTCTTGCGATTGCCGACGCCGCACACCGTGTCTTCGGACGGGTCGTCGGCGGGGTCGCCCCACGGCACCTCGACGTCACGACTGCGCAGCAGGCTCGCGACGCCGTCGTAGCGCTTCTTGCCATCGACGTACTCGAAGTAGTCGCCATCGGTGTACGGCGGCTCGATCTTCCACGCCGCGAACAGTTCGTCGAACATGGTCTTCCACGCGCGCATGTGCACCTCGGCGGTCGGGGTGAGCACCCCGTCGAGGTCGAACAGCACGCCCTGGAACGAGGTGAGGTCGGTCAGGGCGGGGGTGTCGGTCACGGCGGGCTCCAGATCGCAGGGCGGGGCGTGCTGACGCGACGCCGCATCACGCTTCCAGCGTAGTGGCTGGTGGCCCTCCACCACCTCTCCGGAGAGCGCCTCAGGGAGCGGCTGATTCGTTGAATTCGCCGTGCTGCCACGCCCGCGGACGCACCAGTGTCCGTGCCCGGGCGCGCCCGCCGGGGCCGAAGACGATGTCGAAACTGTGATCAGCGAACCGTCGGAACAGCGCGGGCACCTCGCGGAGGCCGATCGAGCGAAGTACCGCGGCATCCATCACCAGACGCGTCCACGCCCGACGTCGCGAGTGGAACGAAAGCGTGACGCCGCCTTCGTGCTCACGGTAGCGCGCGAGCGGTTCCGGACCGACGAACCACACCCGCTCGCGACGCACCCCTCGCCACGCGAGCCAGTAGTCGGTGTGAACCTCGGTGGAGGCCGGCAACGCCCCGATGACGTCACGCCGGATGAGCGCACACACCCCTGCCGGGACAAGACCGTGACGGAGGTGCCGTCGGCGCGGGTCGGCGACAGGGCCGGCGGTCAGGTCGGCGCGTCCGGTCGAACGCGACCACCGCTGCGCCGCGTGCGGCCGGACGACGCCCTGCGAGTCGATGACGGTGTGATCGCCGAAGATGCAGTCCGCATCGACACCGTCGCGTAGCGGCGCGGTCAGACGAGAGAGGGCGTCGGACTCCAGCACGTCATCGGCGTTGATCTCCATGACGTAGCGTCCCTCGGCGACCGCGAGCCCGACGGCCACCGCGCCGCACTTGCGCGTGTTGCGCCACAGCGACACCACCCGAACATGGGGCAGCCCGGCCGAGCGCCGGCGCGCGATCGCGAGGGATCCGTCGCTCGACGCGTCATCGACGACGATCAGTTCGAAGTCCGCGAACGTCTGGGCCAGGACGGCGTCGAGCGTCTCCGCCAGATATCTCTCGCCGTTGAAGACCGGCAGGATGACCGAGACGAGGGGACGGGTCGGACGCACCGGACGCTCGGTCGGTCGCTCCTCCTCCCCTCCCACGAGCCTCCGGGCGTGTCGCACCTGACGCCTCCCCCACGCCGGGTAAACGGTGTCCGCCGCGAGAATCGCTCCAACCTCTTCGGCCGCGAGGTGAGCGGTCGTGGTCACATCCACGATCGCGACGGAGCCGTCGGCGGTCGCCCGGTGATCGATACGCGCGCGGAGCGACGCGGAGGAATGAGAGAGGAAGGGCATCCCCCGATGCTCACACGCGTCCCCGACGCCCCACGCACCACGGACGCCGCGGGAAAGAGGGTGAGATCGGTCGCGCCTGAGGGTGAATCAGGAGGTGACCGACAGCGTCTGCCGGGCGATCTCGAGCTCTTCGTCGGTGGGGACGACGAGCACGATCACGCGCGAGGCGTCGGTGGAGATGCGACGGATGCCGCGCTCGCGTCGCGCGTTACGCTCGGGATCGATCTCGACGCCGGCGAAGCCGAGGGTCGCCATGGCCTCCTCGCGCACCCGGATCGAGTTCTCCCCCACACCGGCGGTGAACGAGATGACGTCGACGCCGTCGAGCTGCGCGAGATAGGCGCCCGCGTAGGCGCGGAGGCGGTGGATGTAGACGTCGAAGGCGAGCTGGGCGGCCGGGTCGCCGGCATCCCGTCGCTCGCCGATGTCGCGCATGTCGCTGACGCCCGCAAGACCCTTCAGACCGGAGCGCTTGTTGAGCAGGGTGTCGAGGTCGGCGATCGACATGTCGGCGCGACGTGCGAGCTGGAACAGCACGGCAGGGTCGAGGTCGCCGGAGCGCGTGCCCATGACGAGGCCCTCGAGCGGGGTGAGCCCCATCGAGGTGTCGACCGAGCGCCCACCCTCGATCGCCGTGACCGACGCGCCGTTGCCGAGGTGGAAGACGATCTGCTTGAGCTCGCCGAGCGGGCGGCCGACGAACGCGGCGGCGGCCTCGCTGACGAACTTGTGGCTGGTGCCGTGGAAGCCGTAGCGGCGGATGCGGTGAGCCTCGGCGAGCTCGCGATCGATGGCGTACGTGTAGGCCTCGGGCGCGAGCGACTGGTGGAAGGCGGTGTCGAAGACGGCGACGTGCGGGACGTCGGGGAACGCCCTCTTGGCCGCCACGATGCCGGCCAGGTTCGCCGGGTTGTGAAGGGGCGCGAGCACCGACAGCTCGTCGATGTTGATCTCGACGAGCGGGGTGACGACGGTGGGCGCGAAGAAGCGTGCACCACCGTGCACGACGCGGTGCCCGACCGCCACGGGCGCGTGCTGTTCGAGAGAGGGCCCGTGGGCGGTGAAAGCCTCGAGCATGACCGCGAAACCCGCGGTGTGGTCGGGGATGTCGCGCTCGATCGTGTACGTGGCATCGGTCACGGCGGGCGCGTCGTCGCCGGGGGCGAGCGCGGCCGCCTCGACGGTGTGCGTCGCGACGCCCATGCCCTCACCGATGCGTTCCACCAGCCCCGAGGCGAGCACGCGCTCGTGCTGCATGTCGAGCAGCTGGTACTTGAACGACGACGAACCGCTGTTGACGACCAGGACCACGCTCACTTGTCGTTCCCTTCTGCGGCGGTGCCCGCGGAGGACCCGCCCTGCGCCTGGATCGCGGTGATCGCGATGGTGTTGACGATGTCGTCGACGAGCGCGCCGCGCGACAGGTCGTTGATGGGCTTGTTGAGACCCTGCAGCACGGGCCCGATGGCGACGGCGCCGGCCGAGCGCTGTACGGCCTTGTAGGTGTTGTTGCCGGTGTTGAGGTCGGGGAAGACGAACACCGTGGCGCGGCCCGCGACCTGCGACCCGGGCATCTTCGCGCGCGCCACCGCCGCGTCGGCGGCGGCGTCGTACTGGATCGGACCCTCCACGAGCAGCTCGGGCGCCCGCTCGCGCACGAGGGCGGTCGCGGTGCGCACCTTCTCGACGTCGGCACCCGTGCCGGATTCACCCGTCGAGTACGACAGCATCGCCACCCGTGGGTCGATGCCGAACTGCTCGGCGGTCGCGGCCGACGACACGGCGATGTCGGCGAGCTGCTCGCTGGTGGGGTCGGGGATGACGGCGCAGTCGCCGTAGACGAGCACGCGGTCGGCGAGCGCCATGAGGAACACGCTCGAGACGACCGAGACGCCGGGCGCGGTCTTGATGATCTCGAACGCGGGGCGAATGGTGTGCGCGGTCGTGTGCGCCGCACCGGAGACCATGCCGTCGGCCAGACCCAGGTGCACCATGAGCGTTCCGAAGTACGACACGTCGGTCACCGTGTCGGCGGCCTGGGCGTGGGTGACGCCCTTGTGCGCGCGCAGCCGGGCGTACTCGGTCGCGAACTTCTCGACGTGGACGGCGTCGAAGGGGCTGAGCACCTCGGCGTCGCGGATGTCGATGCCGAGCTCGATCGCGCGCCCGCGCACCTCGATCGGTTCGCCGAGGATCGTCAGGTCGGCGATGCCGCGTGACAGCACCGTGGCCGCCGCCCGCAGGACGCGGTCGTCGTTGCCCTCGGGCAGCACGATGCGGCGCTTGTCGGAGCGTGCCCGGTCGACGAGGCCGTACTCGAACATCAGCGGGGTGACCACGCTCGGGCGGGCGACACCCAGCTCGCGCGTGAGTTGTTCGGTGTCGACGTGCCGCTCGAACAGCGCGAGCGCGGTGTCGTAGCGGTGCTGCGAGTCGGCGGCGAGGCGGCCGCGCGTGCTCATGATGCGCACCGCGGTGTCGTAGGTGCCGAGGTCGGTGGCGATGATCGGCAGCGGCGAGCCGAGGCCGTCGATGAGCCGCACGATCGCGTCGGGCAGCTCGAAACCGCCGTTGAGGACGATGCCGGCCAGCGAGGGGAAGGTGCCGGATGCGTTGGCGAGGAGCGCCGCGAGCAGCACCTCGGAGCGGTCGGCGGGGATGACGACCACCGCGGACTCTTTCAGTCGCGGCAGCACGTTGACCATCGACATGCCGGCGACGACGACGCCGAGCACCTCGCGGGTGAGCAGCGCGGGGTCGCCCTTGATGAGCTCGCCCTCGACGGAGCGCAGGACGCCGCGCATCGACGGAGCGATGAGGAAGCGGTCTTCGGGGAGGGCCCAGACGGGCACGCTGCGCCTCTCGCCGGTACCCCCGACGACGGCGGCGGAGTCGACGACGTGACGCACGGATGCCACGACCTCGTCGAGACGCTCGGAATCGGCGCGGTTGGCGATGACGGCGAACAGGGCGGCGCGCTCGTGCTGCAGTTCGGAGATGGCGAGCGAGGCGATCTGCCCGACCTCTTGCGGCGTGCGCGCCACCGACAGGCCCAGCGTCTCGCTGTGGCCCTGCTGCGCCCGGCCGCCGAGCACGAGGAGCACGGGAGCGCCGAGGTTGGCCGCGATGCGCGCGTTGTAGGCGAGCTCGGCGGGGCTGCCCACGTCGGTGTAGTCGCTGCCGATGATGACGACGGCATCGCACTGCGCCTCGATCGCCTTGTAGCGCTCGACGATGCGAGCGAGCGCCGCATCGGCGTCGTCGCGCACGTCGTCGTAGGTGACGCCGACGCAGTCGTCGTAGGCGAGATCGACGCTGTCGTGGTCGAGCAGCATCTCGAGGACGTAGTCGCGTTCGGCGGTGGAGCGCGCGATGGGCCGGAACACCCCCGCGCGCGGCGTGACGCGACTGAGCGCGTCGAGCACGCCCAACGCGACGGAGGACTTGCCCGAATGACCTTCGGCCGACGTGATGTAGATGCTCTGCGTCACGCATTCCAGGCTAGTGGGGGCCCCCGACATCGCCGCGGGGTTGCTTCGGTGTCGAGTGATCGGGACGGGCGCGTCTAGGCTCGCGACCGTGAGCACCCCGGCACCCGGCACCACCGTCCCCGACCACCGCGGCCGCACCGGGCTGCACCTGACCGGCCGCGATCTCGACCGCAACCCCCGCGTCGAGGTGACCGGCGTCGAGCTGCTCGCCGCCGGATGGCACGTGCTGCGGGCGACGACGTTCCGCTACCGCGGCGACGACGGCGAATGGGTGACGCAGACGCGCGAGACGTACGACCGCGGCAACGGCGCGACGATCCTGCTGTACGACCCCGCGCGACGCACGGTGCTGCTCACGCGCCAGTTCCGCTATCCCGTCTACGTCAACGACCACCCCGACGGCATGCTCATCGAGACCGCTGCAGGGCTGCTCGACGACGACGACCCGCTCACCGCGATCCGCCGAGAGGCCGAGGAGGAGACCGGCGTCCACGTCGACGACGTGCAGCACGTGTTCGATGTGTTCATGAGCCCCGGCTCGGTCACGGAGCGCCTGCACTTCTTCGCTGCGGCGTACGACGGTGCGACGCGCGTGGGCGATCGCGGGGGCCTCGAAGCGGAGGGCGAGGAGATCGAGATCCTCGAGTACGACATCGACGAGGCACTGTCGATGATCCGCGACGGATCGATCCAGGATGCCAAGACCATCATGCTGCTGCAGTGGGCGGTGCTCGACGGGCCCTTCGCGCGGCGCTGAGCGCTCGGCATCCCCCGTCGCCGGGTTATAGGTCAGGAATAGTGGATGAATCCTCGATCTAGCCGCGTGATTCCGGGGTAGAACGGGGATTGGTATGGTCCGCGACCCTTAGTCGTGGACCTTCCCTCGAATCAGGGCTCGTGCGTGGTATGCGGGTCGAAGCTGGTGAAGAACGGACGACACCCCTCAGGAACGCAGCGGTGGCGGTGCCGGCCGTGCGGGTCCTCCACTATCCGTCGGCGCCCTGACGTTACCCGCCGCGAACAGCTGCACCGGTTCCTGACCTGGCTGATGGGCAAGGCCTCACAGGCCGAGCTCGCCAGCTCCCGCAGCGCCCGCTCGTTCCGTCGCGACACCCGCGTGGTGCTGGGCCCTCGAGCCGCGCCTGCCCGTCACAGGCGAAGTACACGAGGTGATCCTGGTCGATGGGATCTGGATCGAAACGTGGTGTCTACTCATCGCCCTCACCACCACCAACACCGTCGTGGGATGGCAGTGGGCCGCCCGCGAATCGGCTGCTGCCTGGGGCGCGCTGTTCGAGAGCATTCCCGCCCCGACGGTGGTGGTCACCGACGGCGGCTCCGGGATCCGTTCCGCCCTCGCCCTGCACTGGCCCGCCACCGCCATCCAACGCTGCATCTTCCACCTGCAGCTGAACGTCACCCGCGAACTGACAAGGAACCCGCGCCTGCGCGCCGGCAAAGACCTGCGCCAGATCGCCCTCGCCCTCAGCGGCATCCACACCGTCGACGACGCCATCACCTGGCGCCTCACGCTGGAAGCCTGGTGGAAGACCTACGGGCACCTCCTGCGCGAACGCACCCTCTATGACAACGGCCACTTCGGTTACACCCACAAACCGCTCCGCAAAGCCTGGGCGATCTTGCACCGCGTCGCCGAGAACGAACACATGTTCACCTTCATCCGCCACGACGCCCCGCGCACCACCTCACGCCTCGAAGGACTCAACGCCCAGATCAGGCACCTCCTTCGCCATCACCGGGGCATGCCGATCCCGCATCAACGCCGCGCCGTCGAATGGTTCCTGCTGCTGCACGAAGTCCCCATCGACCACGCCCACAGCTACGCCCACGCCCCCCACAACGCCAACCCCGCACGAGGACGCCACCATCGACCTCGAGGACCCCACCCCAACCCTCTACGACAACGGCCTCGACGCCACCGAAGGCCTCTGGCTCAGAACAGGATGGGCAGGACGAGGATGACACGCCCGACCCCATCCACTATTTCTGGCCTATAAGCCCCGTCGCCGGGCAAAGAAAAGACCCTCCGCGCACCCGGTAGAGCCTGGTTACCCTTGCTACGTTTCCGTCCTGGGGGAGTTGGCCTGGATGCCGCCACGCGGAGAGCCGAGTACAGCTTACCCGAAGCCGCGGCCCGCTTTCCTCCGCGGTCGGAGCGGGCTCTCAGACCACGAGCGGACCGAGTTCGCGAGCCGTCGGACCCAGCGCCGACAGCACCGCCTCGGGCTCGTCGATGCGATGGCGCGGACCGGAGAAGCCCACCGCTCCCGCGAGCACGCCCGCGCCGTCGCGCAGCGGGATCGCGAGACACCCGGCGGCCGGGGTGACCTCACCGCTCTGGCGTGTCGCCCCCCAGCGGGCGAGGTCGCTGCGGGCGGTGTCGACGGCAGGTCCGTGCGCCGCCGCATCGTCGGCGAGCATGAGGCGGCCCAGCGCGTACCTTTCCGGTTCGCGTGCGAGACGGGTGTGGTCGGAGAGGGGGAAGTCGGGGTCGGCGTCGAGCACGACGACCCGGCCCTCGACGAAGAGCACGACGTGCACTCCCCCGCGCACCCGCCGTCGCGCGTCGGCCACCACGGCCCGCGCGGCCGACGACAGCCGCGCCGGCGGGGCGGCCACGGCAGCCAGCTGCGCGACCTTGGCGCCGAGCGCGAAGCCCGACAGGTCGGGGGTGCGCACGAGGTACTCGTCCTCGACGAGCAGGTTCAGCAGGCGGTACGTCGTCGCGCGGGGCAGGCCCAGCTCCACCGAGAGCCGTTGCGCCGTCACACCCGCCCCGAGATGGGCGACGGCCTCCAGCACCGACAGCGCGGAGTGCACGGCACCCGGCTGTCGAGCGGTCAGCGCGGGTCCCCGACGCTCACCCGGCACGGGAGGGCCTCGGCGAAGGGACTCCCCCGAGCACCTGGGCCGCAATCGGCTCGTCGTACGCGCCGATCGAGCCCGGACCGTGTCGACGCCGCAGCGCGATCACGATCCCCCCGAGCACGGCGGCGAGCGCGCCCACCACGGCCAGACCGGTCCCGCCGCTCGCGGTGTCGTCGATGAAGAACGCCACCAGCGCCGCGGTCAGGGCGGCGGCGGCGAATGCGGCGACGACCGCGGGGCCGAGCGTGGACTCGCCGATGCGACGCAGGAACACGGGCGCGGCGAGGCAGACGAGGATGTAGGCGACGATGTAGCCGGCGGCTCCGACCGAGAGGGTCACGTGCATCGCGTCACGCATGTCGACCCCGCCGCCGATCAGCAGGAGCGGGACGACGGCGATGGCCGGCAGAGCGAACGCGACGGCCGCGGCCGGAGTGCCGAACCGCGGGTGCGTGCGACCGACGCGCGCGGGCAGCACCCCGTCGCGGCTCAGGGCGAACAGCACGCGCACGAGCGCCGTCGTCGACCCGATCGCGCACGCGACGAACGAGGCGGCGATCCCGACATCGGCGACGACGCCCCATCCGCCCAGACCATAAGCGGCGGCGAGGTCGTTGACGGGTGACGCGCTCACGGCGAGGTCGGCGCCGAGCGCGTCGAAGCCCGCCACCTGGGTGACGGCCGCCAGCACGTACAGCGCGCCAGAGATGATCACCGTGCCGGTGATCGCGCGGGGGACGTTGCGCAGCGGCGACACGGCTTCGACCCCCAGAGTTGTCGCCGATTCGAAACCGACGAACGCCGTGACGGCGATCACGGCGCCGGCGGCCACGGCGAAGGTCTCACCGCCCGTCGTGGGAACCGCGAAGACGGCCCCGACGTCGACCGGTCCGATGTGCACGAGCAGCACGGTGAGCAGCACCACGATCAGCGCGACCGAGAGCGCCTCGACGACGAGCGCGACCCGCGCCGACACGTGGATGCCGCGCACGAGCACGAACGCGACGATCGCCGTCTGCACGAGGATGGCGCCGGCGGCCGCGAGCGGGCGATTCAGGCCCGGCCAGAGCCCGGCGAGGAGGTACGTCGCGTAGTAGGCGCCGCCGAGCAGCGCGAACATCGCCACGGCGGCGTAGCCGGTGACGATCGCGGCGCCCGCTCCCAGACCTGCGCGTGTGCCGAGACCCCGGGCGGCGTAGGTGTAGACGCCCCCCGCCGCGGCGAAACGCCGCGCGAACTGGGCGACGGTTCGCGCGACCGCGAGGCTGAGCACCGCCGCCGCGACGATCGCCGCCACGGTCATGCCGGGGGCGACGCCGGCCACCAGCAGCACCACGGTGGTGGCCGCCGCCGCGGGGGCGACCGCCGCCACCGACTGTGCGGCGAGGTCGACGATGCCGATGCGACGGCGTTCCAGCCCGTGCAGCGGGGAGCGTTCGCCGAACCCGGCGACGGGGGTGGGCCGCGCGATGGCGCGGGAGAGTGCGGTCATGTCGTCTCCGTGGGATCAGCCGACGGTACGCCGCGGGGGTTGCCCCGTCGAGACACCCGTGTTTCCAACGCGTGTCGCCGAATGAGACGTCGCCGGGCCCGCGTCTCACTCACGGCATCCACACCTTCACACCGGCTCAACGACGCGGCAACGCGCCGGGAGGAACCTCGGTGGCACACCCGAACCCGTAAGGAACCGACATGACCCAGCTCGAATCGAAGGGGGTGGCGGCGTCGGCGAAGCGGACGCTGCAGGGCTCCCTCGGTGTCACGGCGATCGTCTTCATGGTCGTCGCCGCCGCCTCGCCCCTCACCGTCGTCGGGGGCGCCGCGCCCCTCGGCATCCTGATCGGCAACGGCGCGGGCTTCCCGACGCTGTACGCGATCAGCGCCGTCATCCTGCTGCTGTTCGCGGTGGGCCTGGCAGCGATGACGCGGCACGTCCCCCGCCCCGGCGCGTTCTTCACCTACATCGGCTATGGCCTCGGACGCCCCTCGGGCCTGGCCGCGGCCTGGACGGCGATGCTGACCTACACGACCATCCAGGTGTCGGTGTACGGCTACATCGGCTACCTGCTCGAGATCACCGTCGTCTCCCTCGGCGGACCCGACCTCGCGTGGTGGCTGTACGCGCTCGCGGTCGTCGGGCTCGTCGGCATCCTGGGCTACCGCCACATCGACCTCTCGAGCAAGGTGCTCGGCGTGCTGCTGGTGGCCGAGGTCGCGATCGTGCTCGCGCTCGTCGCCGCGGTCGTCTTCAACGGCGGCCCCGAGGGCCTGAGCGCCGCGCCCTTCGAACCGGCGAACGTGCTCAGCGGCTCCCCCGGCGTCGGTCTCATGTTCGCGATCGCGGCGTTCATCGGCTTCGAGGCCACCGCCATCTTCCGCGACGAGGCCCGCGACCCCGACCGGACGATCCCCCGCGCGACCTACGGCGCCGTGATCGGCATCGGTGTCTTCTACACGCTCGCCTCGTGGGGCCTGGTGATGGCGTGGGGCCCGAACGGGATCATGGCCGCCGTGGAAGACCCCGGCACCCTGATGCTGCGCACGGTCGCCCTGTACCTCGGCACGGTCGGCGAGATCATCGTCAACGTCCTGCTGCTTACGTCGATGTTCGCGTGCGTGCTGTCGTTCCACAACGTGCTCACCCGCTACCAGCACGCGATGGCCGGCGCCGGGGTCCTCCCCGACCGCGTGGCCGGCGTCCACGCGAAGCACCTCTCGCCGCACGTGTCGTCGATCGTGCAGACGGTCACGGCCGCGGCGCTCACGGCGATCTTCGCGGTGCTGAACCTCGACCCGCTGCTGCAGGTGTTCACGTGGTTCGCCGGCGTCGCGACCCTCGCCATCGCGATCCTGATGGCCGCGACCTCGGTCGCCGTGATCGTGTACTTCGCCCGCACCCGTGCCGACCGGCGCGTCTGGAACACGATCATCGCCCCCGCACTCGGCTTCGTCGGGCTCGCGGTGTCGGCCGTGATCATCGTCGTGTACTTCCCGATCATGGTCGGCGACGCCGACGCCGACGGGAACCCCGTCTTCGGTGCCGTGAGCTGGGCGCTGCTCGCTCTCGTGGTGCTCTTCCCCGTGCTCGGCTACGCCCAGGCCGCGTGGATCCGCCGCCGCCGTCCCGCCGCCTACGCCAAGCTCACCGACACCATCGCGGGCTGATTCCGGATGCCGCGGCCCGACGCCAGTGTCCGCGCCACGGTCGCGCTCCGTGATCGCGCACCGGCGCCGCGGCATCCGTCCCCCCTCCTTTTCGTCCCACCCGTTCCACCTGAGAGAGACACCATGACGCTCACCGACCCGACCTCGACCGCCTTCGTCGCCCCCGCGGCGCCCGCCCACCCCCTGGCATCCCTCTCCCCCGAAGAGATCACCGCCGTGCACGCCATCGTGGCCGGGCTCGACGGCATCGACGAGGCCACCCGCTTCGCCTACGTCGGCCTCGAAGAAGCCCCCAAGGGCGAGGTGCTCGCCTGGGAGCGCGGCGAGACCGCCCTCCCCGAGCGTCGCGCTCGCGTTCAGCTGCTCAACCTGCGCACCGCCCACTCGCTCGATCTCGTCGTCTCGCTCGCGACCGGAGAGGTGCTGCGTTCCACCGAACTCGACGGCTCCGACGGGCAGCTGCCGATCCTCGACGCCGAGTTCGAGGAGGTCGGAATCATCGCCAACGACAGCGCCGAGTGGGTCGCCGCCCTCGCCGCGCGCGGACTCACCACCGCCGACGTCGTGCTGGTTCCCCTCTCGGCCGGGCACTACGGCTACGAGAACGAGGTGGGCCGCCGGGTGCTGCGCACCTTCGCGTTCCGGCAGGACCACCCCGCCGACCACCCGTGGGCGCATCCCGTCGACGGCCTCACCGCCTACATCGACGTCGCCGCCCGCACGATCATCGAGATCGTCGACACCCCCGGGTTCACCGTGCCCGAGACGCACGGCAACTTCGACGATCCCGAGCTGCAGGGCCCGCCGCTGGAGGGCCTCAAGCCCATCGTCATCACTCAGCCCGAGGGGTCGAGCTTCACCGTCGACGGCGAGCACGTCACGTGGGGCGAGTGGGACCTGCGCATCGGCTTCGACACCCGTGAGGGCCTGATCCTGCGCCAGCTCTCGTTCGCCGGACGCCCCGTGATGTACCGCGGCTCGATCAGCGAGATGGTCGTGCCCTACGCCGACCCCGCCCCCAACCGCTTCTGGCAGAACTACTTCGACACCGGCGAGTACCTCTTCGGCCGCTACACGAACGAGCTCGAGCTCGGCTGCGACTGCGTCGGCGACATCACCTACGTCGACGCCGTGCTGTCGGACGAGAACGGGATGCCGCGCACCGTGCGCAACGCGGTGTGCATGCACGAGGAGGACTTCGGCACCCTGTGGAAGCACACCGACATCTTCACCGGATCCAGCGAGGTCCGTCGCTCGCGGCGCCTCGTCATCTCGTTCTTCACCACGGTCGGCAACTACGACTACGGCTTCTACTGGTACCTCTACCTCGACGGCACCATCGAGTGCGAGGCGAAGCTCACCGGCATCCTGTTCACCTCGGCCTACCCGGGTGAGGACTACCCCTTCGCCTCGGAGGTCGCCCCGGGGCTCGGCGCGCCGTACCACCAGCACCTGTTCTCGGCGCGGCTCGACATGACCGTCGACGGCGTCGCCAATGTCGTCAACGAGATCGACGCCGTGCGCGTGCCGATTTCCGAGACCAACCCGGCCGGCAACGCCTTCACCAAGAAGGTGACGCCGATCACCTCCGAGAAGGTGTCGGGCCGCGTCGCCGACGGCGCGGTCAACCGCGTGTGGCAGATCGCCTCGACCGAGAAGACCACCGAGCGCGGACAGGCGACCTCGTACATGCTGTTCCCGACCGAGACCCCGGTGCTGCTCGCCGACGACACGTCGTCGATCGCCTCGCGTGCCGCGTTCGCGACGAAGAACCTCTTCGTGACGAAGTACGACCCCGACGAGCGCTACGCCGCCGGAGACTTCGTCAACCAGCACCCCGGCGGCGCCGGCATCCCGGCCTTCATTGCGGGCGACGAGCCGCTCGTCGGCGAAGACGTCGTGCTCTGGCACACCTTCGGCCTCACGCACTTCCCGCGCAACGAGGACTGGCCCGTCATGCCGATGGACTACGCCAAGTTCACGCTCAAGCCGTACAACTTCTTCGAGCGCAACCCCGTGCTGAACGTGCCCGCGCCGGCGAACACGCACTGCGCGCCCGCCACGCACGCGCACTCCACCGCGGGGCACGACGAGGGGCACGGCCACGGCCCGCACGCGGGCGAAGCGCCCGCCTCCGGATGCCACTGCTGAGGCGATGAGCGAGATCCTCCACGCGTGGGCGGTCGCCCCCGCCGCCGTCGGTGCCTGCTGTCTGGCCGCCGACCGCGCGCGGGTTCGGCCGCCCGAGGTCGTGGCATCCGTGCTCATGCTCGTCGCGATGTTGGATGCCGCGGTGTTCGGGGTGGTCGCACCGGTCTGGTGGACCGTGCTCCTGGTGACCGGCGCCATCACCCTCGCCGTGTGGCGTCGTCCGCGGCAGCGGCGGGCGCCGCGCGTCCCCGCGCTGATGACCGTGCACACGACCCTCGGCATGGTGGTGATGGCCGCGCTGCAGATCGGGATGGGCGCGCACGGCGCCTCCCCCGGTCACGCTCACGGGGTCGCCCTGGTGCCATTCCTCCTCGCGGTCGCGGTCGGCTACGCGGGTCTGTCCGTCGTCGTCACGAAACGGATGCCGGCGCGGCTGGACCGCGCGCAGATCGCCGCGATGGCGGTGTCGGTGGGCCTCATGACGATCGCCGCCGTGTGACGACGCGGGAGCCCGCGACGGGCGGTGGTGACGAGCGGAGGGCGAGGGGCGAGTGGAGGACCGATTCGCCGGAATCGTCCTCCGCTCGACCCCGGCCCTCCGCCGATCACGCGGAGGGCCCGCCTCGCGGGCAAGCACGGCACGACCGGGACTCCGGTGTCTCGACCGCACCGCGGTTCAGAGAGGACGACGGTGCGGCCGAGGGCACTCCACGCCCGGCCGCACCGCACCCCCGGATCAGCGCGCCAGGCGCAGCGTCACCAGCTGGAAGGGCCGCAGGTCGAGATCGACCACGCCACCCGCTGCGCTCGACACCGCGGCGGCGTCGACCTCGCGCTCGAGCAGGTCGGTCTCGACGACGCCCGTGACCTCGAACCCGGCCTCGAGTCGCGCACGCGCGCGCTGACCGAGCGCTTCGTAGAGGCGCACGATGACGTCTCCGGAACCGTCTTGCGCGAGCTTGATCGCCTCGACGACGACCCCGGGTGCATCGATCGACACCAGCGGAGCCACCGACTCCTCGGCGGCGTCGGTCATGACACGCGCCGGCAGGTTTGTCCGATAGCCCTCGGTGACGGCATCCACGACCTCGGCGCCCACGACGATGCCCACCTCGAGGTGGTGCGCGCCCTGGTCCTGCCCCGGGTCGGGGAACATCGCCGAGCGGATGATAGACAGCCGCACGAGGGAGTACGTGCCGCCGGCCTCCCGCTCGTGGCGCGTGATGTCGTGACCGTAGGTGGAGTCGTTCGTGACGGCCACTCCGAAGTCGGTCTCGGCGACCCGGACCCAGCGGTGCGCGGCCGTCTCGAAGCGCGCGGAGTCCCACGAGGTGTTCGTGTGGGTCGGGCGCACGATGTGACCGAACTGGATCTCGGATGCCGCGCGGTCGGTGTGCACGTCGACGGGCACGCGGAGCTTGAGCAGCTTCTGCTGCTCGTGCCAGTCGACGTCGAGCGACAGGCGCAGGGTGCGCGACCCCTCGGCGAGCGCGATGCGCTGCGCGATGGTGGAATCGCCCACGGTGCGCTCCACGACGATCGCGGCGCCGTCGATTGCGACGCGGTCGGCCGCCTCGAGAGCCGTGGCGTGACGGCGGTAGGTCTCGTCGATGTCCCACGCGTCCCACTGGGTGGGGGTGTCGCGGAAGATCTCGAACTGGCCCGCCACCTGCCCTGCCGGAATGACCTCGCGACCGGATGCCACCTCGACCAGCGAGGTGATCAGACCCCGGCCGTCGACGACGGCGCGGACGATGCCGTTCTCGAGCACCCAGCCGTCACCCTCGGCTCGCGGCGTGACGTCGCCGGGCGCCGTTGCGGGGGCGATGGCGAGAGCGGGGGCCCCCGCCCGGCCGTGCGGGGCGGCGTTGGCGACGACCGCCCGCTCCCCCGTGCCGACGAGGGCACGCAGGCTGGCTTCGATGATCTGCTCGAGCTCCGCCGCGATGGCTTCGTAGTTGCGCTCGGCATCCCGATGCACCCACGCGATCGAGGTGCCGGGCAGGATGTCGTGGAACTGCTGCAGCAGCACCAGACGCCACAGGCGTCGGAACGCCTCGGCGGGGTATTCGGCGCCCGTCCGCACGGTCGCGGTCGCCGCCCACAGCTCGGCCTCGCGCAGCAGGTGCTCGCTGCGGCGGTTACCCTGCTTCGTGCGCAGCTGGCTGGTGTAGGTGCCGCGGTGGAACTCGAGGTACAGCTCCCCCGCCCACACGGCCGGGTCGGCGTACTCGGCCTCGGCGGTCTCGAAGAACTCGCGCGGGGTCGAGTGCTTCACGACCGGCGCGCCCTCGAGCGAGTGCGTGCGGGCGATCGTCGCGGTCATCTCGCGGGTGGGTCCGCCGCCGCCGTCGCCGAAGCCGTACGGCAGGAGCGAGGTGCGGGCGCGCCCCTTGTCGGAGAAGTTGCGCTCGGCGTGCGCGAGGTCGGCCGCGCTGACCTCGGAGTTGTACTTGTCGACCGGCGGGAAGTGCGTGAAGATGCGCGAGCCGTCGATGCCCTCCCAACGGAACGTGTGGTGCGGGATGCGGTTGGTCTCGTTCCACGAGATCTTCTGCGTGAGGAACCAGCGCGCGCCGGCGGCCTTCATGATCTGCGGGAGCGCCCCGCTGTAGCCGAACGAGTCGGGCAGCCACACCTCTTCGGTGTCGATGCCGAACTCCTCGAGGAAGAACGTCTTGCCCTCGACGAACTGCCGGGCCATGGCCTCGCCGCCCACCATGTTGGTGTCGGACTCGACCCACATGCCCCCCACGGGCACGAAGCGCCCCTCGATGACGCGCTCTTTCAGTCGCTCCCAGAGCGCCGGGTAGTGCTCCTTCATCCACGCGAACTGCTGCGCCGACGAGCTCGCGAAGACGAAGTCGGGGTCTTCGTCCATGAGCGAAAGAACGTTGCTGAACGTGCGCGAGACCTTTCGGGCGGTCTCGCGCACGGGCCAGAGCCATGCCGAGTCGATGTGCGCGTGACCGACGGCGTGCAGCACGTGGGCGCTGGATGCCGCAGGGGCCGCGAGGAGAGGCGCGAGCACGTCGCGACCGGCCTGCGCGGTGCCGGCGACATCGTGGGGATCGACGGCGTCGATCGCGGCATCCATCGCCTCGAGCAGGGTCGCACGACGCGCGGACGTCGCATCGAGCTCGGCGATCAGGCCGTGGAGGAGACGGAAGTCCTGCAGCAACTCCCACACGGCGAGGTCGCGCAGGCCGATCGACATGTCGCGGAGCGTGTAGAGAGGTGCGTCGCCCGCGGTGGCGAGGTCGCCCAGGTGCGTCGGCTCGAAGGTGAAGAGGCTGCCCACGTCGGGGTTCGAGGCGGCCTCGACCAGCACGTCGACACGGCCGTCGGCGTCGATCGCCGCGGGGGTGGCGTTGTTGAACGGCGAGACGCCCTTGATGGGGGCGCCGTCGCGGTTCCACACCAGCGCCTCGCACTGGAAGCCGCTCTGGCCGGCGGTGAAGCCGAGGTCGATGACGAGCTCGGCAATCGTCCCCTCGGGCAGGGTGCCGTCGGCGTCGCGCCACGCGGCGGGGATCTCACCGGAGACGGCGAACCAGGTGGTCCCCCACGCCCGGCCCCACGGCGTCCCGATGGCGAAGGGCCGGTAGTCGGCATCCTGTGCCTCGGCGAAGGTCACGGGCTCGCCCGGAGCCTCCCACGCCGAGACGTCGAGCGGGTGGCGGGTGCGGTAGACGGCCGGGACGAGACGCTCGCGGATGAAGCGTTCGATGCGCATCTCGATGAGCGCGGTGCGATCGTGCATGAAGGGGTTCCTTGCTGGGGGGGGAGCTGGCGAGAGGGCGGTCAGCCCTTGACGGCGCCGGCGAGTGCCGACGGGCCGCCGAGGCCGCGCTGCACGAGCACGTACAGGCCGAGGACGGGCAGGGAGTAGACGATCGAGTACGCGGCGAGCTGGCCGTAGGCCACGGCTCCGAACGACCCGAAGAAGTTGAAGATGCTCACGGCCGCCGGCTGATAGTCGGGGCTGAGCAGCAGCACGAAGGGCACGAAGAAGTTCCCCCACGCCTGGATGAAGGTGAAGATGAACACCACCGCGATACCGGGGCGCATGAGCGGGAGAACGATCTGCACGAGCGTGCGCATCGAGCCCGCTCCATCCATCCAGGCGGCGTGCTCGAGCTCGACGGGCACGCCGTCCATGAAGTTCTTCATCATCCAGATCGCGATCGGCAGTGCGCTGGCGGTGAGGAAGAGGATCGTGCCGCCGACGGAGTCGATGAGGTTCAGCTGCACGAACAGGCTGTAGACGGGCACCATGATCGCCGTGATCGGCAGGCACGTGCCGAAGAGCACCGCGTAGAGGAACGGCTTGCCGACCCGCATCTTGTAGCGCGAGAGCGGGTACGCGGCCAGCGAGGCGAGCACGACCGTCGCGACAGCCGTGCCGCCCGCGAGCAGCACGCTGTTCCACAGGGGCAGGAACAGAAGGTCGGGCTTCATCACGGCCGCGAAGTTGTCGAGCCCGACGACCTCGGGCATCTTGATCGCCAGCGTCGGCTGCGCGTCGAGAGAGGCGGTGACCAGCCAGATCAGCGGCACCACGAACAGGATGCCGATGACGATCAGCAGCGTGTTGCTCAGTACCCGCAGGGCACGGGTGCGCGGCGATGAGAGAGACGCCTTCGTGCGCGCCGGCGAGCGCCGTGCGGCGCGGGGGCCGGCGACCTCGGTGAGCGTGGTGGTGGCGGTCATGACGAGACCTCCTCGCGCAGCGCGCGGACGTAGAAGAACGAGAACACCGCACCGATGAGCAGCATGATCGTGGCGATGGCCGTGCCGTAGCCCAGTTCGCCGAATTTCAGACCCTGCTGGTAGGCCAGGATCGGCAGCGTCGTGCTCGCGGTGCCGGGTCCGCCGCCGGTCATGACGAAGATGAGGGTGAAGACCGACAGGGTCTGCAGCGTCACGATCATCGAGTTGGTGCCGATGGTCGAGCGGATCATCGGGATGGTGATGAAGAAGAGGCGCTTGATGCCGCTGGCACCGTCGACCTCGGCGGCCTCGGTGATCTCGGGCGGCACGTCGGCCAGAGCGGCGGAGTAGACCATCATCGAGAACGCCGTTCCGCGCCAGATGTTGGCGAAGATGACCATCAGCACGGGCATGGTGAACAGCCAGCTGACCGGCTGCGCACCGAAGAGGGCGAGGATGGCGTTGAGCGTGCCGTTGTCGCGGAAGAAGGCGTACGCGGCGAAGGCGGCGACGATCTCGGGGAGCACCCACGCCGTGACGACGATGGTGCCGACGACGGCGGTCACGATGCGGTTGCCGGAGCGCATCATGAGCGCGAGGGCGAGCCCGAGCACGTTCTGCCCGATGACGGCGGAGAAGAACACGAACACGATCGTGTTGATGACCGACACCGGGAAGTCGGGGGCCTTGAACAACTGGGTGTAGTTGTCGAAGCCGATGAACTCGCTCGCGACGGCGGTCGAGCCCGACAGGGTCGCGTTGGTGAGGGACCCCCACAGCGACACCAGGATCGGCCCGAGCAGGAACACGGCCAGCAGCAGGGCTGCGGGCAGGAGAGGGAGCGCCCGGGCTGACGACCGGAGGCCGCGCGTCGTGGCGCGCGACCCCCGGCCGGTTCCGGTCGCCCCGGGGGAAGCCAGGGCGGTCACGGTCAGCCCTTCTGGGTGTTCTCTTCGCCCACGATGCCGATGACGGCCTGGTCGTAGGCGGCGGCGGCGTCGGAGACGCTGGACTGGCCGGTCATGACGGCTTCCATGGCGACCTGGATCTGGTTGGAGATCTTGTCGTAGTCCTCGGTCGCGGGACGGAAGTGCGTCGTGTCGACGAAGCTCGAGAAGGTCGCGAAGCTCGGGTTGGCGTCGAGGTACTCGGTGGATTCGGCGACGTCGGCGCGCACGGCGATCTGGCTGTTGTCGATGCCGTACGCGGTGGCGTTGTCCTTGTTGACGGCGGTGGAGAGGAAGTCCCACGCGGCGTCGGCGTTCTTGGTGTTCTTGCCGATGGCGAGGGTCCAGCCGCCCGACATGCTGGTCGTGCCCGGGGCCTGGCCGTCCTGCGTCGGCATGGCGGCGATGCCCAGGGTGTCGTTCCATTCGGCCCACGGGGCGGAGCCGCCGTCGACCCAGGCGGCCGACTGCCACGAGCCGTCGAGCGCCATGGCGAGCTTGCCCGAGGGCAGCCAGTCGGCGGTGACGCTGGTGAAGATGTTGGGGTCGAGCGCCTGCTGCAGCGACGGGCCGAGGCCGCCCTGGTAGACGTCGGAGACGAACTGCAGCGAGTCTTTGAAGCCCTGGCTGCCCACGACCCACTTCTTGCTGTCGGTGTCGTAAAGGGTGTCTTCGGTGCCGTAGAGCAGCATCTCGAGGCCCTGCATGGAGGCGGCCTCGCCGGCGGTCTTGCCGGAGTAGACATTGAGGGGGATGACGTCGGGGTTCGACGCCTTGACCTTCTCAGCGGCCGACAGCACGTCGTCCCAGGTCTTCGGCTGCCACGGCACCGGGATGCCCGCGCCGGCGAAGATCTCCTTGTTGTACCAGAGGCCGCGCGTGTCGGTTCCGAGCGAGACGCCGTAGGTCTTGCCGTCGGCACCGAGGCCGGCCTGCTTGGCCCCCTCGGCGAACTGCGACCAGTCGTCCCACGTCGCGAGGTAGTCGTCGAGGGGCAGCAGGTAGCCGGCAGCCGCGTCGGACTGGATCTTGAAGGTGTCTTCGTACTGGACGTCGGGGGCGGTGCTGGCCGACTTGTTCATCAGCGCGAGCTTCGTGTAGTAGTCGGCGCCCTCGGCCTGAATCGGGACGAGCTCGACGGTCATGCCCTCGTGCGCGGCCTCGTACTGCTTCTTGGCGTTCTCCATGAGCGTCTGCATCGCGTTGAACGTCGCCGTGGTCTGATACGCCACGCGGATGGTCTTTCCGTCGCCCGCGTCGGCGCTGCCGCCGGAGCAGCCGGCCAGAGCCACGGTCAGGGCGGTGGCGGTCAGAAGACCGGTCGCCATCGTCAGTTTCTTCATGGAAGCTCCCTTGCTCGGGTGGAGACACCTCGTCGCCAGGAACTTTTATAAATCAAATGGACTAACTCGGCAAGTCCGCGTCGGCCGCTCTCGGTAACGATCCAGACACGGGCCGCTATGAGCCGCGGAAAACCGCCTCAGAGCGCGATCATCATGCGGGCAGGTCGCGCGGCGAACGCCCCGTCGAGCATCAGACAGGCCGCTCCCACGGCGGCGACATCGGAGGCCACCAGCGAGCGGCGCACGACGATCGCACGGGTGGACGTCGACACCGGGTCGCTGGCGACCCGCTCCGTCACGGTGTCGCCCAAGACCTCGGCGAGACGCTCCCAGACGGGCCCGCCCAGCACCACCTCGTCGACGTCGAGCAGGTTGTTCGTCACCACGAGGGCGCGCGCGATCCGCTCTCCCGCCCGCTCCAACACCTCGACGGCGCGCGGCTGTCCGCTCCGCGCGTCGCCCATCAGCCGGTCGAGGTCGGGCCGCGTGTCATCCGTGTCGGCCGCGTCGTACCCGGCCTCGGCGAGCAGCACCCGCGGCTCGATCGAGACACCGAGGCACCCCCGCGACCCGCACTCGCAGCGGGGCCCGTCGGGGTCGACCACGACGTGCGCGATGCCACCCGCGTTACCGGTGCGACCGCGCACCGGTGCGCCCGCGATGGCCACGCCGAGACCGACGCCGGCGCCGTAGTACAGGAACATCGCGTCGGTCAGGGCGTCGGAGCGGTCGAACCACATCTCGCCCACCATCGCCGCGGTGACGTCCTTCTCGACGATGACGGGAAGTCCCGTCGCCGCCCCGAGGTCTTCGCGCACGTTCACGTTGTGCCACTGCGGCAGCAGCGGAGGATCGAGCAGCCGACCGCCACGCGCGTCGAAAGGGCCGGGAGCGGCGACGCCCACGCCGAGCACGAGGTCGCGCGGGACGCCGGCACGCGCGACGATGGCGTCGACCGCCGCGGCCACGGCGTCCACCAGCTCCGTCGCGGAGGCGTGCGGGGTGCGGGGGATCTCGTCGTGCTCGACGACGTCGCCCGCCATGTCGACCACGACGATGGTGTCGACGACGGGGTCGAGGTGCACGCCGACGGCGAAGCGGGAGCGGGGCTCGAGCTTCAGCAGCGTGCGGGGCTTGCCGGGGCCGGAGATGACCTTGCCCGCTTCGGCGATGAGCCCCTCGTCGGCGAGGCGGCGCGTGACGTTGCTGAGCGTCTGCGCGCTGAGACCCGTGCGGGCCGAGAGCTCGACGCGGCTGAGGCCCTCGGGTGAGCGCCGGATGAGGTCGAGCACCAGCGTCTGGTTGTACTCCCCCACCGCGGGCAGGTTGGATCCCGTACGCATGGCCCCCGCCTTCGTTCGCCGGTCCGCGGCGCGGCCCTCGCTTTCAGAGTACGCCCGCCGCACGCGGGCCCCGGGCCACGGGCGTCTGCGCCCGGGCAGCGGGCACCAGGGTCGTGAGGCGCGCAGGTGCCCGGCCCGGGCGCCCGGAGCCGGAGGGCTCGGGGCGCCGGAGCCGGAGGGCGCAGACGCACCGCCCGCGCCACGGGGCCCGGAGCCGGAGGGCTCGGGGCGCCGGAGCCGGAGGGCGCAGACGCGCCGCTCGGGCCGGCACCCGCGGGCGCACCGGGCCGGAGCTCAGGGCTGCAGAGCCAGCGCCGCCGCTCCCAGCAGCGGGCCGTCGCCGTCGAGGCCGGAGCCGACGATGCGGCACCGCTTGGCGTAGGCGTGCAGCGACGCCGCCTGTGCGGCCTCGCGCACCTGGTCGATGTAGTCGGGCGCCACGTGCGAGAAGCCGCCCGCGATGGCGACGGCTTCGAGGTCGCACAGGGTGGCCGCCGCCGCGATGGCCTGCCCCACCGCCGTGGCCGAGCGGCGGACCGCCGCGATCGCGATCTCGTCGCCGGCCGCGTGCGAGGCGGCGAGGTCGAGGCCCGTCTCGCCCACCCAGCCCTGCGTCTGAGCCCAGGCGACGGTTCCGGGGCCGGCCGCGACCGTTTCGAGGGTGGATGCCACGACAGCGTCGCCCTCGATCGTGCGCACGAACGTCTGGCCCAGGTGTCCCGCGTTGCCGCTGGCGCCCGTGACCGGCCGACCGCCCAGCACGAAACCGCCGCCGACGCCGGTGGACACGACGATGGCCATCGCATCGTCCGCACCCACGAGGGCTCCGCGCCAGTGCTCGGCGAGCGCGATGCACGTGCCGTCGAGGGCGAGGTGGATCGGGCCGTCGACCAGGCCGCCGAGCACGTCGTCGATCGACAGTCCCGCCGCCAGCGGGAGGTTCAGCGGCGAGACCGAGCGCGACGGCAGGTCGACCGGACCCGCGCTGCCGACCCCGATGGCCCCGACGCGCGCATCGGGAGCGGCCGCGAGGGCCGCTTCGGCGGCTTCGCGCACGTTGCGGGCGATCTCGGCACGGTCGGCCGTGCGGCCGGTGGTGCGACGGGAGACGCTCGCGCGGACGACCTCCCCGTCGATCGACACGACGGCCGCATCGACCTTCGTGCCGCCGATGTCGACGGCGAGCACGTGGGTGTGGGCGGGCAGGGACGGGGTGGCATCGGACATGCGCGGGCTCCTCGGGTGGACCAACGCTCCCCGATCCTAGGGGCCGGTGCATCCGCCGAGTGATCTCTGTGGGCCGTCGCAATCCCGCCCTCCCGCTTCCGGCGCGGGTTACGATCAGGTCACGGCGGCGAGGATGCGCCCCGCCGCTCCGCCCCGCGACGCAAGGGATGCCATGGACGAGACGGTCACGCCCGAGGCGGCGACGCGAATGCGTCGAAACGACTCCGCCCCCGCGAGAGGCGTGCTGGACGCCCCGCTCGACGCGGATCGGTTCGCCCGTCTGACCGGCAAGATCCTGGCATCCGTGGGACGGGTGATCGACGGCAAGCCGCACGCGGTGCGCAGCGCCCTGATCGCCCTGCTCGCCGAGGGTCACCTGCTGATCGAAGACGTGCCGGGTGTGGGCAAGACGATGCTCGCGCGGGCGCTGGCGGCCACGATCGACGCCGACGTGCGTCGCATCCAGTTCACTCCCGATCTGCTGCCGGGCGACATCACGGGCGTGTCGGTGTTCAACCCGGTGCAGCGGCACTTCGAGTTCACCCCGGGCGCGGTGTTCGCGCACATCGTCATCGCCGACGAGATCAACCGGTCCTCTCCCAAGACGCAGTCCTCGCTCCTGGAGGCGATGGAGGAACGTCAGGTCACCGTCGACGGCCGCACGCATGTGCTGCCCTCGCCGTTCCTCGTCGTGGCGACCCAGAACCCGTTCGAGATGGAGGGCACGTACGCGCTCCCCGAGGCGCAGCGCGACCGCTTTCTGATGCGCATCTCGATGGGGTATCCGGATGCCGCGGCCGAAGCGCTCATGCTCCGCCAGCGCGACGCGGTGAACCCGCTCGACACCCTCGAGCCGGTGGTCACGGCGCGCGACGTCACCGCCATGATCGCCTGGGCCCGCGGCGTTCACGTGGCCCCCGCGCTCGAGGAGTACGTCGTCGCCCTCGCGCAAGCCACGCGCAGCCACCCCGACATCCGCCTGGGCGCGAGCCCCCGCGCGACCCTGCAGCTCGTGCGGGCCGCGAAGGTGCGCGCCGCCCTCGACGCCCGCTCGTACGTCATTCCCGACGACATCACCGAGCTGCTGGCACCGGTGTTCGCCCACCGCCTCATCGCGAACCGATCCGCCGCGGGCGGGCGTGCCGGAGCCGCCGTCGTGGGCGAGGCGCTCGAGCGCATCGCCGCGAGCGTGCGGGTGCCCCTCGCGTCGCGCCCGTGAGGTCGCTGGTGCGGCGCTGGTGGCCCCTCACCCTGCGGGGGACGGGGGCGCTGCTGCTGGCCGTGGCGGCCTTCGTGATCGCCGAGCACGCCGGCATCCCGGAGTTGCTGTACTTCGCGACGCTGCTCGCGGCGCTGCTGGCCGCCTCGGCGATCGCGCTGCTGCTCACCCGCGGCGCGGGCAGCGTGTCGCGGGTCGTCTCGCCCGAGGTCCCCGAGGTGGGCGGCACGGCCTCGGTGCTCGTGCGCGCGGGGCTGCGAAGCGCCCTGCCCAGTGGTCCCGGCCGGTGGGTCGACGCTCTTCCACCGGGTATCGCGGGCCGCGCCGAGGGCGCGTCGCCGGCCACCGGCTCCACCCTGTCGGGGACCGGGGGCGCCGTGCAGCTGCGTTACGACGTGGTCGGGGTGTCGCGCGGCATCCATTCTCTGGGTCCCCTCGAGGTGACCACGACCGATCCGTTCGGACTGCTGCGGCGGCGTCTCTCGCTGGGCCGGACGACACCGGTCACCGTCGCCCCGGCCATCGTCGACCTCGCCGTGCTCGCGCCCGCCGCGGGCGACGCGGGCGGCAGCCGCCAGACGACGACTTTGCAACTCGGTCAGGGCGCCGACAACCTCGTCGCCCGTCCCTATGCGCCGGGCGATTCGATGCGGCGCATCCACTGGCGGGCCACCGCGCACCGCGACACCCTCATGGTGCGCCAGGAGGAGCAGGAGTCGAGCCCCGCCGCCACCGTCGTGCTCGACCGCGCGCTCTCGCGCTGGTCGCCCCTCGCCGCGCACGCCCCCGGCAGTGACCCGGCGTTCGAGACGGCGGTCACGGCCTGCGTCTCGGCGGTCGCCCGACTCGTGCACGAGGGCTACACCGTCGACGTCGTCGACAGCGACGGAACGCTGCTGATCGACCCGGTCGAGGGCGGCGACGACGGAGAAGCGCGTGCCGCCGCGGCCGGTTTCGCCACGCTGCGCGCCCGCGCCGACGATCCCGCGCGGCGAGTGGTGCCGGCATCCGCCGCCTCCCTCGCCGGCCCCGTGGTCGTCATCACCGGTGCCCTCGAAACCGACGACCGCGCCGCACTGGGCGGCGTTGCCCACCACTCCGCGCTCCCTGTGCTGCTCGTCGTCGGCGAGCACGCCGACCTCTCCGCGCTGCGCGCCGGGGGCTGGCGGGCAGCAGTCCTGCGTCCCGGCGGCGATGTGGCCGCCGCGTGGGACGAGGCGATGGACGAGGGGTACGCCCGTGTCGGCCGCTGACGTGACGGCGCTGCGCACCCCGCGGCGACGGCGCGACGCGACGCTGCTCACCGTCGGACTCTTCGCCGCGATCGCCGCCGCCCTGCTGCCGGTGTTCTCGGTCATCGCGCCCGGTGCGTGGGTGGCGGGGGCGGTCTTCACCACCGCCGCGGTGCTGGGGGCGGGCCTGCTGGTTCGCGCGAGCCGACTGCCCGCCGTCTTCGCGACCATCGCCGAGATCGCGGTGGGCGTCGTGGTGCTGACGGCGATCTTCGGGCGGTCCTCGGCGATCCTGGGGGTGATCCCCACCCCGGCGACCTTCGCGTCGCTGCCGGGGCTGCTGAACGCAGCATCCGAGGAGATCCGCACCGGTGTCGCACCGGTCGCGGCGCAGACGGGACTGTCGTTCCTGTTGGTGGCCGCCGTCGCGGGCCTCGCGGTGGTGCTCGACCACGTGGTGCTGACGGCGCGGATGCCGCTGTTGGCCGGCGTCGGCCTCGTCGCCGTGTCGCTGATTCCGACCATCGCCATCCCCTCCGAGATCGACATCGTCGGCTTCGTGCTGCTGGCGGCGGCGCTGTTGTTCCTCCTCCGCGTCGACACGCGCGCGCGCACCGCGCCCTCCTCCCGGGCCTCCGCACGCGCCGGATCGCCGGGAGTGCGCGGCGTGTCGGCGACCGCGCTCGGGGTCGCCGCGGTGGCGGTGATCGTGGCGGTGGTCGCCACCCCGCTCCTCCCCCAGCCCGGGCTCCGCTTCGCCACCGGCGGCACGGGCGGCGTCGGCACGACCATCAACCCCAACCTCGAGCTCGGCAACGACCTCCGCCAGCCGCGCGAGGTCGACGTGCTGAGCGTACGCACCACCGCTCCGACCGCCCCCTACCTGCGGGCGGTCACCCTGTCGCGTTTCGACGGCTCCATCTGGCAGCCCGACAGCTCCGACACCGTTCCCGTCCCGGCGGAGGGCGCGGTGTTCGAGCCCGTCGCCGTTGACGGCGACATCACGGTCGCCGACTACACGACCACGGTGACCGTGGATCAGCTCGACAGTCCCTGGCTGCCGGTGCCCTACCCGGCCTCGACCGTGACGGGCCTGGACGGGGATTGGCTCGGGATGCCGCAGAACCGCACGGTCGTCACCCGCGCCGGGTCGACCCGCGAACAGGTGTACGAGGTGCAGGCCGAGGTGCCGCGCCCGACGCTGGAGCAGATACGCTCCCGCGCGGCGGGAGGGGCGGACCTGGATCCCACCCTGACGAGCCTGCCCGGCGATGTGCCGGCGATCATCGGCGACACCGCCCGTGAGGTGACCGCGGGTGCGCAGTCGCCCTACGACCAGCTTGCGGCGCTGCAGACGTGGTTCCGCAGCAGCCAGTTCCGCTATTCGCTCGACGCCCCCGTCGATTCGGGCTTCGACGGCGCGGGACTGGATGCCGTCGCCGACTTCCTGCAGGTGCGCGCGGGGTATTGCGTGCACTACGCCTCGGCCTTCGCCGTGATGGCGCGCTCGCTGGGCCTGCCGGCCCGCATCGTCATCGGCTACCTCCCCGGCACCGCGACCAGCAGCTCACCGGAGGACGGCAGCGAGTACACGGTGACATCCAGCCAGTTGCACGCGTGGCCCGAGGTGTCGTTCGAGGGCATCGGGTGGGTGCCGTTCGAGCCGACCAACAGCCTGGGCGTGCCGACGAACTTCGCCTCGGGCTCGGGGTCGGGCGGCTCGACCACGCCCGACACCCCGGAACAGGATGCCGCCGCCCCCGAGGATGCCCCCTCGACGGCGCCGTCGCAGGCCGCGCGGCCCGACATCGACGCGCAGAACGGCCCCGGGGTCGCCACAGGCACGCGGGCCTCCACCTCGTGGGTCGCGCCCTCGCTGTTCGGTGCGGCGCTGCTCGTGCTGCTGATCGTGCCGTCGGTCGTGCGCGTGCTGCGCCGGAGCCGCCGTCTGAGGGCCGCCCGCGCGGGGGATGCGGTCGCCGCGTGGCGCGCGTTGCAGGACGAGGCGGTGGACCTCGGCATCCCGGCATCCGGAGCGGAGTCGCCGCGTGCCTTCGCGGCGCGCCTCGTCTCCGATCACGGCGTCGACGCCGACGACATCACGCTGCTCGGTGCGGCCGTGGAGCGCGTCAGCTACGCGGAGGATGCCATCGACCCCGCGAGCGGTCCCGCTCTGGCGGGGGCGGTGGAGCGCATCCGCTCGCGATTGCGGGCGGGGGTGTCGCCGGGTCGCCGCCTGATCGCGGGGCTGTTCCCCCGCTCGCTCATTGTGCGGCCGGGAGCGGTCGAGACGGAACGCGAGACCGTCGGCAGCTGACCCGTGGCGGCGGGCGGCCTCAGCCCACGGCGAAGCCGGGGAGCCCGGTCACCAGCGCATACGCGAGGAACGGCGCGACGACCAGCACGAGAACGCCGCACGTCGCCGCACCCCTCCACGCCGATCGCCGCAGCGCGACGCACACGGTCAGAACGAATGCCGCAGCGATCACGATCGAGGCGACCAGACCGGTTCCGACGCGGAACTCGGCGCGGCAGTTCGTCGGTGCCGGGTACACCGCGGGGCAGACGAGTGGTCCCGAAGGCACGGCGATGCCCCAGATGAGCAGCACGGATACGAGAGCGAGCGCACCCGCCACGGCGACGACGCCGAGGCGGGATGTCGGGCGATCGAACGCGTTCATGCCGTCACGCTATCGGGGCGGGCAGCGTCTGGCCGGACACCGTCTGGCCGGACACCGTCTGGCCGGACACCGTCTGGCCGGACACCGTCTGGCCGGGCACGACGAAGAAGCCCCCGGCGAGCGATCGCTCACCGGGGGCTGTTCTGGCGGAAGTGACAGGATTTGAACCTGCGAGGCGAGTTACCCCGCCTACATGGATTCCAGCCATGCTCCTTAGGCCGCTCGGACACACTTCCAACAGGAAAGCTTACACGGCACCGGAGCCCTCCCCCGCCGTCGTCCGGGCTGCGCCGGTGTCACACGCGATCCGACCCGTCGAGGCCGGCGACGATCTCCCGCACGTCCTCGGGGTCGAACACGTCGTGCGACGCCGCGAGCTCTGCGGGCGTGAACCACCGTACGTCCACGATGTCGTCCTGCTCGCTCTCGGTCCACGCCTCGCGGGCGATCTCGAACCGCGGGACGCGCACGACGAAGTACACCGCCGTGCGGCGCTCGTACTCCTCCGCCGGAGGAAGCGCGATGTCGCGGAACGCGACCGGTCGACCCACGGCATCCACTCGCAGGCCCGTCTCCTCGAAGAGTTCGCGAACGGCCGCCGTCGCGGCATCCTCACCCGGTTCGATGCCCCCGCCCACCGTCAGCCAGCGCGCAGGCCGCACCCGCCGACCCCAGTGCTGCTTCATCAGCAGCAGCGCGCCGTCTTCGTCGAAGACCAGGATGCGGGCCGTGGTGCGGGTCTTCGGCTCGTCCGTCGTCGTGTGCTCGCTCACGTCGGCAGTCTTCCAGAGTGCGCGCCGGGATACGCCGCTGACCGCACGGATGCCGTAAACAGCGCACGACGGGAGGAGGACCGGCGAGCGGAGGACCGCGCCGCGCCCCGGCATCCTCCCCCGGCGGGTTCTCCTCCCGACGCCGCCCACCGCGCCGCTGACACGAGGGAGGATCAGCGACCGGAGGACCGCGCCGCGCCCCGGCATCCTCCCCCCGGCGGATTCTCCTCCCGACGCCGAGCGCGGTCCGGGCGCTCAGCGCAGGCGTGCCTCGAGCCCCGCACGCACGTTCGGCCACTCCTCCCGCAGGATCGAGAAGTAGAGGGTGTCGCCGATCGAGCCGTCCGACGCGATCCGGTGGTGGCGCAGCCGCCCCTCGGGCGTGGCACCGAGGCGCTCGATCGCCCGGGCGCTGCGGGTGTTCCGCGCGTCGCAGCGCAGCGCCACGCGGTTCAGCCCCCACTGCTCGAACGCGTGCCGCAGCAACAGCAGCTTGGTCGCGGGGTTGGTCCGACCGCCCTGGAAGGCGCGGCCGTACCAGGTCGTGCCGATCTCGACCCGGCCCTGCGTCGGCGCATACTCGTAGAACGTCGTCGATCCACGGATGCCGAGGGTGTCGGCATCCCGCACCATGAACGCGAACATCCCCGGCGTCGCCTGCTGCTGTGCGATGCGCGCGGCGTACGCCGCGACCGATTCGGGCCAGGGCGTCGTCATCCCCGCCCACAGGCTCGCGTCGGTCAGGGCCCAGGCAGCGGCGGCGTCGTCGGGCACGGCGGGGGTGAGCAGGATGCCATGGCCCTCGAGCGCGAGGTCGTGGGCGGTCATCGTGCCTCGAGCTGCGCGACGAACTCGTCGGCCGCGTCGAGCTTGCGGCGAAGGTCGTCGCGGCGCGTCGACGCCTCGTCGCGGATGTCGGCCAGTCGCGCGGCGAGCGCCGCATCGGCGGGATCGGCGTCGAGACCGTCGACGACCGCGAGCAACTCGCCCATCTGCTCCAGCGAGTACCCCAGCGGTTTCATGCGGCGGATGAGCAGGAGCCGCGACTCGTCGTCGGCGGTGTAGAGACGGAAGCCGCCGTCGCTGCGCGCCGACGGCCGGAGCAGTCCGATCTCGTCGTAGTGACGGAGCGTGCGGATCGACAGGCCGGTGCGCTCGGCGAGCTCGCCGATCTGCATGGGTCGCTGGGCGGTCATGGCATCCCCCGTTCCGCAACCCTCTCGTTACGGTAGAGTCTCTCTGGGTCGCGATCGCGACACCCCCATTCTTCCCCGCGTCGACGCGGGGCCCCTCCCCCTCCCGGAGCGTCTCATGACCGACGTCCTCGCGCGCCCGCGCCCCGAACCCACCGTGCTCCAGGCCCTGCGCTCACCGCGCCTGCTCACCCGTGAGGCACTTGCCGGTCTCGTGGTGGCCATCGCGCTCATCCCCGAGGCCATCGCGTTCTCGATCATCGCCGGCGTCGATCCCCGCCTGGGCTTGTTCTCGTCGTTCGTGATGGCCGTCGCCATCGCCTTCCTCGGCGGGCGCCCCGCCATGATCTCCGCCGCGACCGGGGCGATCGCGCTGGTCATCGCGCCCGTCGCGCGCGAGCACGGCGTCGACTACCTGCTCGCGACGGTGATCCTCGGTGGCATCCTTCAGGTGGTCCTCGGTCTGCTCGGCGTCGCCAAGCTCATGCGGTACATCCCGCGCAGCGTCATGGTCGGGTTCGTGAACGCGCTGGCGATCCTCATCTTCACGGCGCAGGTGCCACAGCTCATCGACGTGCCGTGGGCGGTCTATCCGATCGCCGCGGCGGGGCTGCTGATCATGTACCTTCTCCCCCGCGTCACCAGAGCCGTGCCGGCGCCCCTCGTCGCGATCGTGCTGCTCACGGGTGCGGCGGTGGTGTTCGGCATCTCGGTGCCGACGGTCGGCGACCAGGGCGCCCTGCCCGAGAGCCTGCCCGCGCTGCTCCTTCCCGGCGTGCCGTTCTCGCTCGACACGCTCGGGATCATCTTCCCGTTCGCGGTGGCGATGGCGATCGTGGGACTGCTCGAGTCGCTCATGACCGCAGCCCTCGTCGACGACATCACCGACACCCCGTCATCCAAGACGCGGGAATCGCTCGGTCAGGGCGCCGCGAACGTACTGTCGGGGCTGTTCGGCGGCATGGGCGGCTGCGCGATGATCGGGCAGACGATGATCAACGTGAAGGCCTCGGGGGCCCGCACGCGGATCTCGACCTTCCTCGCCGGTGTCTTCCTGCTCGTGCTCGTGCTCGCGTTCGGCGACGTCGTGGCGATCATCCCGATGGCGGTGCTCGTCGCGGTGATGATCGTCGTGTCGGTCGCGACCTTCGACTGGCACAGCATCCGTCCCTCGACCCTGCGCCGGATGCCGGTGAGCGAGACCGTCGTGATGGTGCTGACGGTGGCGGTCACCGTGTGGACGCACAACCTCGCGATCGGTGTCGGCGTGGGCGTGATCGCCGCCGCCGTGCTGTTCGCGCGCCGCGTCGCTTCGCTGACGAGCGTGACCCGCACCGTCGAGGGCGAGACGGCGCGCTACGTCGTGGAGGGCGAGCTGTTCTTCGCCTCGAGCAACGACCTCACGACGAAGTTCGCCTACCACCGCGACCCCGCGCGCGTGGTGATCGACCTCTCGCGCTCGCACGTGTGGGACGCCTCGACCGTCGCGGCCCTGGATGCCGTGCAGACGAAATACGCGCACCTCGGCACCGTCGTGGAGCTCGAGGGAATGAACGACGCCGCCCGGCGCTTCCACGGCCGGCTCACCGGCGGGCTCGGCGCGGGTCACTGACGGCATCCCCCGCGCGTGCGGATCGTGCGGATCGGGCGGCGCGGTCGGGGCGGGCGGCGCGTGACGAGCGGAGGATCTGGGGCGAAAGGCGGACGCCACGGCGGAATTCGTCCTCCGCCCGCCCCCACTCCTCCTTTCGGCGCGACGCGCGAGTCAGCGGGCGCGGGTCAGGGCGCGGCCGCCACCGCCCGCACTGCACATCACGCCGCGACCAGACCCCGCCCCTCGCACCGCCGGATACACTCGCGCGCCCCACAACCGTGACAAGCGGAGGATTCGGGGCGAAAGGAGGATGCCACGGCGGAATTCATCCTCCGCCCGCCCCCACTCCTCCCTTCGGCACGACGCGCGGGTCACCGAGCGCGGGTCAAGGCGCGGCCGCCACCGCCCGCCCTGCACATCACGCCGCGACCAGACCCCGCCCCTCGCACCGCCGGATACGCTCGCGCATCCCGCAACCGTGACGAGCGGAGGATATGGGGCGAAAGGAGGATGCCACGGCGGAATTCGTCCTCCGCCCGCCCCCACTCCTCCCTTCAGCACAAAGCGGGGGTCACCGCCCGCTCGTCACCCCGCGAAGTCACCGCCCCCTCGTCACCCCGCGAGGGTCACCGCCCACGCATCCCCGCGAGGGTCACCGCCCACAGGGGCACCCCGCGAAGTCACCGCCCACAGGGTCACCGCCCGCGCGTCAGGAGCGCAGCGTCGTCGACGGCGTCTCGCCGAACTCACCGCGGTACATCGCGGCGAAACGACCGAGGTTCGAGAAGCCCCAGCGGGCGGCGATCGCGGCCACGGTCTCCACCGACGGGTCGGCGCTGCGCAGCTCGGCGCGAGCGGCGTCCAGGCGCACCCGGCGCAGGTACTGCATCGGGGTGCGACCGGTCGCAGCGCGGAACGCGTACTGCAGACCACGCGGCGAGAGCCGCGCCGCCTGAGCGATGTCGGCCAACACCACGGGCTCGGCGGCGTGCGCCTCGACATAGGCCTTGGCCCGGCGCACCGGTGCGGGCAGCGGACGCGACGGCCGACCCGCCGCCAGCGCGTCGGTGAACGTGGTGGGGAAGGCCAGGAGCGAGGCTTCCAGCATGAGGGTGCGCGCCTGCTGTTCGATGATCGGGGTGCGTTCAGGCGAACGCAGCAGAACGTCGCGGGCGTACTCCCACGTGCGCGTCCAGTATCGAAGGCGCTGCTCGCTCACCGGGGCGTAGCCGGTCGCCCGCACGCGCAAGGTGTCATCGCCCGAGAGACGGCGCGCCGCCTCGTCGAAATCGGAGCGCGCGAACGACACCGCGGTGGCGGCGATGCGCCCCGTGAAGGCGATCTCGAGGGGGCGGTCGACGACCATGAACGGCACGGCGGTGTCGATGCGTTCGCGCCGATACGTGCCCGCCACGCGAGGTCCCGCGATCCGACCGACCACGACCTGGTCGAGCGGGTCGGATTCGACGAGCATGGTGGAGCCCATCGTGTAATCGCAGAACCCGAAGCCGGGCTCCGACGCCGCGTGCCAGGCGAGTGCGGGCTGGATCGCCTCGGCGCGACTGATACGCGCCCCCGGCACGATCGTCTGCCAGAGGTGCTCGACGGTCTCCGCGTCTCGCGTTTCGATGTTGGTGTGCTCCACGCGTGTTTCCTAAATCGTCCGAGAATGTGCGGCAAGGCCATTGCATCGTTTGCGCGGAGAGGGTATGGGAACGCTCTCATGCAATCGACGCAACGGCCGGCGATCGACACCGATGCCCCCGCACCCGCACTCCACCGTAACCTTTGCGCTGGCTACGGTGTGTATTCGCGGCGCACAGCCGCGTGACGCCACTCGCTGTCCGCCGCACGCACTCCCCGAGTACCGCCGTTGCATTCCCCGCCCAGGCGGGTCAGCATGTCCTGGCAGCCCGGCTGCATCGACCGGACGGCTGTCGTTCCCCGGCACACCCGGTCGGACATCGTCTCGGCGCGGTGCTCGTGACCCCGCGTCGAGACGCCCGTCCGACAGTCATAATGAGGGGGGCCGCCTTTCGCGCCCGTATCGAGAGGAAGCCCATGCCGTTTCGCACGATGACGACGCTGCAGGCGTGGGTCGATGATTTCCGTGAGCTCGGTTACGACGATGCGGAAATACTCCGCGTCATTCCTCAGGACAGCGACGACGACGAAGACGCGGACGCCGGATTGGTCGCCGCGCGGCTGCGCAGCGTGTCGACCACCTTCTACATCGCACCCGGTGCGCAAGAGGGATCCACGGAGTGGGCAGTCACATTCGAACCGCGCGAAGACGCCGCTCCTCTCCCCGCCGGGCGGGTGATGGCGCTGTCGGGCGAACTCGCGACCCTGGCGGCGCTCTGCTCGTTCCTGCAGGCGCGCTCGGAGGCGTTCCTCGCCAGCGCGCCAGACACCGTCGACTGACCCGATCCGGCGTTCGCACGCGCACGGTCACGTCAGCGGCATCCTCGCGACCGCCCCAACGGCCTGCAGCCGAATACGCGGCCGGCATCGCCGGTCGTGAAGACCCGCGTCTCAGCCCGCGACGGTTCCGATGATGCGCTCGAGCGTCTCGGCCGTCCGCCGCGCCTCCGTGGGATCGATGGTCGCGATCGCTGCCTCGATACCGGCGTCGAACGCGCGCAGCGCGGACCAGGGCGGCACGTCGAGGTCGACGGTCGCGGTGATGTGGTTCACGCGCCGGTCGACGTCGTCGAGATCACGACGAACCGCACCCCGTTGCACGAGACGATCGATCAATGTCGTCACGCCGGCCGACGTGATGCCGAGATGATCCCGCACGTGCGACGGACGAGCCCCCGGGTTCTCCGCCACGAAAAGCAGCGCGCGCGCATCGAGCTCGTTGAGCGACAGCGCGCGACGCGCCTCGGCCGCGGCGTTGCGCCGAGCCTCCCCGTAGGCGAGCAGGGCACGCCCCAGTGCCGACCCGGCGACGGGCGGCGAGGTGGTCTCGGAAGAGGTAGGCACGACCCCCGATCGTACCCAGTTCCGCGAGGTGGACGCGCAGGTTGCATTCCGGGGGCGGCATCGCGCACGCCCCCGCACCCCCTTCGGGTCCTGGCGGACAAGTCCGCAACGGATGACCCGCGCCTCACCGGACGACGGCGATTCAGCCGCTGGCCGGAACGCGCCGCCGCCCGGACGGGTCGCGCGTTGCATGTGCCCGGAGGCGGCGCAAGGCCCGCGGCGAAGGAGCCGTCGCGCGCCTAGACCGGAGTCCCTCAGACACGGAAGGAGCGACCATGTCGCAGTTCAACATGTCGAACGACGAGGACACCGGCGCATCCGGTAAGGCCCAGACCGCAACGCACGAAGCGTCGGAAGTCACCCGCACCGCGGGTGAGGCCGCACGCGGAGTCGCCCAGACGGGAGCACACGAAGCGGCCGCCGTCGCCGGTGAGGCGAAAGCCCGACTCGGCGACGTGGTGGCGCAGTCGGGCAGGGAGCTGTCGGACCACGCCGCCACCCAGCAGCGTCGGCTCGCCGACGGTCTGGGATCGATGGGCACCGACCTCTCGCGCATGGCCGAGGCCGACGAGAACGGCGGAATGGCAGGCGAGCTCGTGCGGCGCGCGGCGGGACACCTGTCGACCGTCGGCACCTGGCTCGGCGACCGCGATCCCCAGCAGCTCTTGCAGGAGGTCACGACCTTCGCGCGACGGCGCCCCGGCACCTTCATCGCCGTCGCCGCCATCGCGGGGGTCGTGGTGGGGCGGTTGAGCCGCGCGATCGCCGCCGGCGCGGCATCCGGAACCTCGTCGTCGAGTGGATCGGACTCCCTGGGTGGTCCTCGCTTCGCGCAGGCCGACGCGGCGGCCCGCACGGCCGGTGATGCGCCGCCCCTGCCGAGCGGGGTGGGCACTGTGCCCGCCGGGGTCGCCACGAGCACGCCGGCCTTCGCGGACACCGCTCCCGACGGCGTCGTCGGTGCGGACATCGACGACACGGGGCTGACCACCGGTGTCGACGGCGGCGACCCGCCCCTGTACACCGAATCGGCAGCCCGACTCGAGGGCACCCGTGAGGAGGGATCGCATGACCGACCCGACACCGTCTGAGCGCCGCGCCGCGACCACGTCGCTCGGCGAGCTCGTCGGCGAGGTCACGCGCGACATGTCGACGCTGATGCGTCAGGAGCTCGCCCTCGCCAAGGCCGAGGTCAAGGAGTCTGCGTCGCAGTCGGCCAAGGGCGCGGGCCTGCTCGGCGGGGCGGGATACGCCGCCGGCATGGCCGTGCTGTTCCTGTCGATCGCACTGTGGGCAGCCCTCGCGCTGCTCGTGGGCGAGGCGTGGTCGGCCGTGATCGTCGCCGTGATCTGGGCCGTGATCGGCGGCATCCTGTTCGCGGTCGGTCGCACCCAGTTGAAGAAAGTGCAGGGCGCGCCGCAGACCGCCGCGACCCTGCAGGAGATCCCGGAAGCATTCACCAGGAACGAGGAGAACCGATGACCGATTCACCGGAAGCCATCCGCGCCGACATCGAGCGCACGCGCGCCGAACTGGGGTCCGACGTGGACGCCCTGGCCGACAAGGTGACGCCCGCGAAGATCGTGGAACGGCAGAAGAGCAAGGTGCACGCCGCCGTGGGGCGCGTGCGGGACCGCGTCATGGGTGCCGCCGACGACACGGGCTCGGCGGCATCCGATCTCGCCCACCACGCCGGCGACGCCGCGCATCACGCGACGGAGAAGGTCAAAGGCAATCCCCTCGCCGTGGGTCTGGTCGCCTTCGGAGCGGGGCTCGTGCTGGCGTCGCTGATTCCCCCCACCCGCGCGGAGCGCGACGCGGCGGCGAAGGCGAAGGACAAGGCGCAACCGCTCGTCGAGGGCGCCAAGGATGTCGCGCGCGAGATCGCCGACGACCTGAAAGAGCCGGTGCAGGACGCCGCGGCCGCCGTGAAGGACCGGGCGACCGAAGCCGTCGCGCACGTGAAGGACGAGTCCACCGACGCGGCCTCCACCGTGCGGGACCGCGCGCAGGACGCAGGGAGCACCGTCCGCGACGCGTGAGGGGGCGCCGCGGGGCGGAGCACCGGGCTCGCTCCGTCCCGCGGCTCACGCGCGCAGCACCGCCGCACCCCGCGCCTGACCCGTCCCATCCCGCCGGCGCGTCGACTCCACCCCCTGAGTCGGCGCGTCGGTTTCTGCGTTCCGGGGTCGGTCCGCGAAACGGGTCGCCCGTGCGCTCGCGTTCACTCGATGGTCGTCCGGGCGTAACCCACGACCCCGGGTCGAGCCTCCAGCATGGGACGACCGCGACCGCGATGTCCGATCCCCACCCCCGGAGGCGCCCCGATGACCCGACCCGTTCGCGTGCTGTCGCTGTACGAAGGCTTCTTCGCCGGAGGTGCGCGCATCCTCCACTCCGACGTCGTCGCGGGGCTCGCCCGCGGCGGCGCGCAGCGGCACCGCGTGCTCTCGCTCACCTCGGCGGCGCGCCGCGACGCGTCGCTGCAGTTCGCCCGAGACGACGCCCGGTTCCGCCGGTTGCGGACGGCGGGCGTCAGCATCGACACCTTCGACCGGGTCGCCGGCGACCGCCCCCTGGCCCCCGAGGATTTCACGCTCGAAGAGCTGACCCGTGCGGCGGCTCTGTTCGCCGAGGCCGACGTCATCCTCTCTCTCAAGGAGCAGCCCCTGAGCCTCGTCGTCGCCCTGGAGCGCGCGGGCCTGCTGCCCGACCGGCCGATCGCCGCGTGTCTGCACCGCTCCGACCCCACGCACTCCGGTCCCGCCCTCGGCTGGCTGTGCGACACGGCTGCGTCCGGCGCCCTGACGGCGACGATCGCGTGCGCCGACTCGACGTGTCTCGCCTACGCCCGCGCGGGGGTCGCCGCCGAGAACTCGTGGGTGATCGACAACGGCATCGACACCAGACGCTTCCGCCCGGGCACGCGCGCGGAGCGCGGGCGGATCCGCGCCGATCTCGGCATCCCCGAGGCCGCCGATGTGATCATGCTCGCCGCGCGGTTCGACGCGATGAAGGACCCGGGCCTTTTCCTCCGCTCCGTGGCGCGGCACGCCCGCCGCTCCCCCGGGGCGCACTACGTCGTCTGCGGAGCCGGGATGACACCCGACAACCCCGCCTTCCTCACCCTGCGGGCCGAGAGCGGGGTGGATGCCGCCGTGCCGCTGCACGCCCTGGGCCTGCGCGAAGACATGCCCGCGCTGTACCGCGCGGCCGATGTCGTCGCGCTCACGAGCGCGTTCGGGGAGGCCTCCCCCCTCTGTCTCGCCGAGGGTGCGGCATCCGGAGCCGTCCCGGTGACCACCGACGTCGGCGACGCCGCACGCGTGGTGCGGGGATTCGGCCTGGTCACCCCGCGCAACGCGGATGCCATCGGTGCGGCGTGGGACGACGCGCTGGATCGCCGAGCGGCTCTGCGCGCGGCCGCGCTCGACGCGCGCGCCCGGCTCGACCGTCGCCGCATGATCGACGACTACCGCGATGCCATCGCGGGACTGCTGATGCCCCGCGCCCTCGCGGCCTGAGCGGGCGGAGCCGTCGGCGGGTCCGCGGCCCCAGCGTGCAGACCCGCCGGCGGGGCCGCGCCTCCCTCGCGGCCCGAGCGGGCAGACCCGCCGGCGGGTCCGCGGCCCCAGCGTGCAGACCCGCCGGCGGGGGCCGCGGCTGTCAACCCTCGTGCGCGATCCGCCTCGGCCGGGTGGGGTGGTGAGCCCGACCCCGACCACGAGGAGGCAGAGATGTCACAGCCCGCCCAGCAGCAAGAGGTGCCCGGCTCCGACCACGAGATGGACCCGCGACCCGACTACGGCGCCGAGACCTACCGCGGCTCCGGACGGCTCGAGGGAAAGGTCGCGCTCATCACCGGCGGCGACAGCGGCATCGGCAAGGCCGTCGCCCTCGCCTACGCCCGCGAGGGCGCGGATGTCGCCATCGCGTACCTGAACGAGCACGAGGATGCCGAGGAGGCCCGGCGTTTCGTCGAGGACGCCGGCCGGCGCGTCATCCTGCTTCCCGGTGACGTCTCCGACCCCGCGCACTGCCGCGACCTGGTCGCGCAGACCGTGCAGCATCTCGGCAAGCTCGACGTCCTCGTCATCAACGCCGCGTTCCAGATGAGTCACGACACCCTCGAGGAGATCGAGGACAGCGAGTGGGACTACACCTGGGCGACGAACGTCAGCGCCTATTTCCACCTGGTCAAGGCCGCGCTCCCGCACCTGAAGGCGGGCGCGTCGATCATCGCGTCGAGCTCGGTGAACTCCGACATGCCGTCGCCGCAGCTGCTGCCGTACGCCGCGACCAAAGCGGCGATCGCCAACATGACGGCCTCTCTCGCGCAGCTGTTGGCGGAGCGCGGCATCCGGGCCAACAGCGTCGCGCCGGGGCCGGTGTGGACACCCCTGATCCCGGCGACGATGCCGCCGGAGAAGGTCGAGAGCTTCGGCGAGCAGGTGCCGATGGGCCGTCCCGGGCAGCCCGCCGAGCTCGCCCCCGTGTACGTGCTGCTCGCCTCCGACGAAGCCAGCTACGTCTCGGGCGCCCGCGTCGCCGTCACCGGCGGCAAGCCCATCCTCTGACCCCTACCGAAGGAGAACACCGTGGCCGAACTGCCCGACGCCATCGAACTGCAGAAGTACCTCGCCGGAGTCGACTACCCCGTCGGCCGGCACGAACTCATCGGCATCGCCGAAGACAACGGCGCGCCCGAGGAACTGCTCGCGCGTCTTCGCGAGGCGAAGGCCGACGAATTCGACAGCCCGACCGAGGTCAGCAGCGCGCTGCGCGACTGACTCCCCGCGCACGAGCGCCGCCCGACGCACAGCCGGGCGGCGCTTCGTCGTCGCAGCCCAGCTCGTCGGCATCCATGCGGCGATGGCGATCACGACGATCACCAGCAGCGCCACCGCCGCCTGTACGCACATCAGCACGGCGAAGATGTAGCCCTGGTACGAACTCCGGCGCCCGGTGAGGCCGTTCGCGAGCAGCGCGGCGAAGATTGCCACCTGGAACGCGATGCCGATCCACGCCCACGCGGCGACGATGGGGATCGAGAAGGCGAACAGCACGATCGAGATCAGAGCGAGAAACCCGGATGCCAGGAGCCAGACCTTGCGGTTCGGGTTCTGCACGGCGTTCTGATTCGTCACGCGAGTGGGGTCGGCGTTGCGGGGGCCCGTCATGGCGGTGTCCTTTCGCGGGGGGAGCGCCACCGTAGGCCCGCGCGGACGGCCCGTCCGAGCGGGTTGACAGGTGACGATCGCGCGAGGCGCCGCCGCGTCAGCCGTGTGCACGTTTGAGCCGCGCACGCGCCTCCCGCTCGATGAACAGGGGAACGAAGTCGGTGACCCTCGCGCTCGGGAACCGCGCCTGTGCGGCCGCGACCGCAGCGCGGACGGCGTCGGGAGACGTTCCCCGCGGCACCATAGACGCCGGATACGCGGCGCGCCATCCCCGCGCCCGGTGTCGGATGCCGTGCCTACAGTGGGGCATGACCGCGCGCATCCTCTCGATCGGCACGGCCCTGCCCGACACGCGTGTGGAGCAGTCCACCCTGCGCGACCTCTTCGCCGCGCAACCCGGCTTCGACCGCAAGAGCCAGCGGCTGGTGGGCGCGGCCTTCGACGCCGCAGCCATCGACACGCGTCACGTCGTGCTGCCGCAGTTGGCGGGAGGATCGGGTGACGGACTGGGAGTGCGCGACGGCGACACCCTGCTCATGCCGCCCACCGGCGCCCGCAACGACGAGTACCGCCGCACCGCGCCCGCCCTCTTCGCCGCGGCGTCGCGCACGGCGATCGATCGATCCGGATACGGAACGGATGCCGTGACGCACGTCGTGACGGTGTCGTGCACCGGCATGTTCGCCCCCGGCCCCGACTACCACCTCGTGCGCGATCTCGGCCTGTCGCCGACCGTGGAGCGCTACCACCTCGGTTTCATCGGCTGCGCGGCCGCAATCCCCGCGCTGCGTCTGGCCGCGCGCATCGTCGGCGCCGATCCCGCTGCGGTGGTGCTCGTCGCGTGCGCTGAGCTGTGCTCCCTGCACTGGCAGACCTCGTCGCATCCGGATCAGATCGTGGCCGCCTCCGTGTTCGCCGATGGCGCGGGCGCTGCGGTCGTGGCATCCGGAGACTCCTCGCACGACGGCCTCGACCTCGACGGATTCGCCACCCACGTCACCGACGAGGGTGAGAAGGACATGGCCTGGACCGTGGGCGACTCGGGCTTCGAGATGACCCTCACGCCCGAGGTCCCCCGCATCATCGGCCGCGAGATCTCCGCCATCGCCGCCGACGTCGTGGGTGAGCTCGACCGGGTCGACGCGTGGGCCGTGCACCCTGGCGGGCGCAGCATCCTCGACCGCGTCGAGAACGCCCTCGGACTGGATGCCAGCGCCCTCGCGCCCTCGCGCGACGTGCTGCGCCGACACGGCAACATGTCGAGCGCGACGCTGCTGTTCATCCTGCGCGACCTGCTCGCCGACGCCTCCCGCGTCGAGGGCGACCGGGTCGCAGCCCTGGCATTCGGGCCGGGCCTGACGGTCGAGGCGGCGAAGATCACCGTGCGTCGCGCGGCGGCGTGAGCGTGGCCGCGCGCCCACGCGGGCTCTCGCGGCGCGACACGGCGCTGCGCGAGCTCATGGACGACCCCGACTGCGACCCGGGGGCCTTGGCCGCCACGTACCGGCGGTTCGACGTCGTGAACCGGCTGGTGTCGGCGTGGGGACATGTCTACCGCACGCGTGTCGCGCCCGAGCTGGGCGCCCTCGGCCGCCCCGCCCGCGTGCTCGACCTCGGCTGCGGCGGAGGCGACGTCGTCGTGCGCCTCGCCGGTCTCGCGGCGCGCGACGGTCTCGACGTCGAGTGGGTGGGAGCCGATCCCGATCCGCGCGCGATCACCGCAGCCCGTGAGCGTGCGCGGCCGGGCGTGCGATTCGTGGCGCAGGACTCGCGGGAACTGCTCGCGGCCGGTGAACGCTTCGATCTCGTCGTGAGCAACCATGTGCTGCACCACCTCGACGCCGACGCGCTGCGCACGTTCACCGACGACTCGCTCGCCCTCTCGACCGGCACCGTGCTGCACGCCGACATCGCACGCGGGCGTCTGGCCTACGGCCTGTACGCGGTCGGCATCACACCGCTCTCGGCGGGGACGTTCCTGCGCGTCGACGGACTGCGGTCGATCCGGCGCAGCTACCGCGCTGCGGAGCTGGCCGCAGCCCTCGGCTCGCCGTGGCGGGTGGAGACGCCCGCGCCGTTCCGGCTGCTCGCCGTGGCGCGGGGTCGGGCGCATGCCGGGGGCGCCTCTGGCCGGTCGGGTGCCGCAACCGCCGGGGGCGCCTCGGGCCGGTCGGGTGCCGTCGCCGGGGGCGCCCCGGGCCGGGCGGACGCCGCAACCGCCGGGAGCGCCTCGGGCCGGGCGGACGCCGCAACCGCCGGGGGCTCCTCGGGCCGGGCCGGTGACGTCGCCACCGGGGGCGCCTCGCTCCGGGCGGACGCCGCAACCGCCGGGGGCGCCCCGGGCCGGGCGGGTGCCGTCGCCGCGCCCTCACAGGGACAGCGCCGTGACCGAGGAGAGGCGACGACCCGTCGCGCGGATGCCGCCGTCTCGCCCCGGGAGAGTCGGCGCGCCGCAGACGGGGCCGGTCGCGGTGCCTGAGGTCCTCGTCGTCGGCGCGGGACCCGTGGGCCTGGCGCTCGCAGCCGACCTTCACGCGCGCGGCGTCGACGTCGAGATCGTCGAGCGTCGGGGCGACGCTGGAGGTGGCACGCGGGCGATCGGCATCCACTCCCCCGCCCTGGCGTTGCTGGAGGCGTGCGGAGCGACCGACGGCCTCCGCGCCGAGGCGGTGCGCATCGACCGCGGCGAAGCGCGGGCCGACGGCCGGGTGCTCGCCGAGATCCGCTTCGACCGCGTGCGGGCGCGGCATCCGTACGTCGCCGCCCTTCCGCAGAGCGACACGATGCGGGTGCTCACCTCCCTCGCCCCGCCGGTGCGTCGCGGGATCACCGTCACATCGCTCAGGCGCGAGGGCGACGGCGTGCGCGCCGAGACGTCCGGGCCCGGCGGGCACGACGAGGTCCGGGCGGGCGTCGTCGTCGTGGCATCCGGATGGGCGGGGCGCGATCTCGTCTACCGGCCGGGTGCCGTCCGCACCCACCACTACCCCGACCGCTACGCCATGGCCGATGTCGTGGCATCCGGGGGGCCGGTGGCGCGCGTGCATCTCGAGCGCGGGGGCGTGGTGGAGTCGTTCCCGCTGCCCGGTAGTCGGCGGCGGCTGGTGGCATGGGCCGGGTCCGACGAGGTGACGGATGCCGACGCGTTCCTTCGCGACGCCGTCGCCGCTCGCACGGGGGTCGAGGTCGACATCGCGGGGGCCTCGACGTTCGGCGTGCGGCGGGCCGTCGCGCCGGCCCTGCGGCGCGGGCGCATCGTCGTCGTGGGCGACGCGGGCCATGAGGTGAGCCCGATCGGCGGGCAGGGGATGAACCTGGGCCTGCTCGACGCGCTGACGCTCGCGCCGCTTCTCGCACCATGGGTGCGGCGGGGCGACGCCGCCGGGCTCGCCCGGTGGGAGCACGGCCGTCTCGCGTCGGCCCGTCACGCAGCGCGACTGGCGTGGCTCAACACGATGCTGGGCCGCGCGGCGGGCCCGGCCGCGCACGCGACGCGCACGGGCGTGCTGCGGGCTCTGCTGCGGGGTCCGGGCGGCGAAGTGTTCACGCGGGCGTACGCGATGCGTTTCGACCGCGCGGCTGCGGGGACCTGACCCGCCCCTCACCCCGTGCACAACGGCGGGAGTCACGGCCGACACGCCGGCCGACCCGACACGGGAACGGCGCGTCGCCCACAAACCCCGCCGTTGTGCACACCCGGGCGCACCCGCACCCCCGCCCGCACCCCCGGCGCCCCGATGCGACGACCACCGGATGCCACCCCGTGCACAACGGCAGACATCACGGCCGACACGCCGGCCGACCCGGCACGGGAACGGCGTGTCGCCCACAAACCCCGCCGTTGTGCACACCCCCGGATCACCCCAACCCGCACCCCCGCCCACACCCCCCGGGCACCCCGAGACGACGCCCACCGGATGCCACCCCGTACACAACGGCAGGAGTCACCGCCGACACGCCGGCCAACCTGGCACGAAAACGGCGTATCGCCCACAAACCCCGCCGTTGTGCACACCCCCGGATCACCCCAACCCGCACCCCCGCCCACACCCCCCGGGCACCCCAAGACGACGACCACCGGATGCCACCCCGAACACAACGGCAGGAGTCACCGCCGACACGCCGGCCGACCCGGCACAGGAACGGCGTGTCGCCCACAAACCCCGCCGTTGTGCACACCCCCGGCGCAACCCGCGCCCCCGCCCACACCCCCGGCGCCCCGATGCGCCGACCACCGGATGCCACCCCGTGCACAACAGCGGACATCACTGCCGACACGCCGGCCGACCCGCCACGGAAACGGCGTGTCGCCCACAAACCCCGCCGTTGCGCACACCCCGGGCGCGACCCGCACCCCCGCGGCGAGGCTCAGGCGATGACGAGCTGGGCGGCCAGCAGCAGTGCCGCGAGCATTGTCAGCTGGAACACGGCCCGCCCGGGGGGCCGCACGAGAACCAGCACGACCGTCGCCAGCGCCACGGCCACGACCGCGACGAAGAACAGGATGCCGAGCACTGTCGCCCCGGCACCCACGAACACAGCGGCCGCGCCGACGACGATGCCGACGGCGGCGAGCAGCACCGAGGCCCGCGCGCCGAGGCGGTGCGGAAGACCGCGGACGCCGGTGCGGCGGTCGTCGTCGAGATCGCGCACGACGTTGGTCAGGTGAACGGCCGCCCCCAATGCCGCGCCGGCGGCCGTCGCCCAGGGCGCGGCGAGCGCGGGAGACGTCGTCGAGAGGGTCGCGAACGAGGGGAACAGGCCGAAGCTCAGCAGGAACGGCGCGATCGAGAACGGCGTCGATTTCAGGCCGGCGTTGTACGCCCACGCCGAGGCGAGGGCGACGGCGTGCGCCGCGACGAGCCCGGACCCCAGCGGCAGCGACAGCGCGAGGGCGACGACGACGGCCCCCACCGCCACGGCGAGGGCCCGGCCGGCGGTGACCTCGCCGCCGGCGATGGGCTTGTCGTTGCGGCCGACGGCGGCATCCCGGGCGGCGTCGATGGCGTCGTTCGACAGCCCCACCGACACCTGCCCGGCGAAGACCGCGGCCACCAGCAGACCGAGATGCACGGGGCCGACGCCCGCGGCCTTGCCGAGCGCGAGCGAGAGGACGGTGACGACGAGCGTCGGTCCGGGGTGCGTCGATGCCCACAGCGACCGCGCGAGCGACGTTCCCGCGCGCGGTGTCGCCGTGGCATCCGTCATCCGTCGACGCTACCGCGCGCCGGACGAGCGGGGCAGCCGTCACCCTCGATCGGTGCGATCGACACACCGCCCCTCGTTCCGAGGCGTCCGTGGGTCGCCCGTGGCTCCCGCAGGTTCGTCGTGGTCGTCAACGGCGACGCAGGAGGCGGCGCGCGACGACCACGACCCCCGCCGCGCCCAGTACCCACGGTCCGGCCACGAGCAGCGGGTCGATCCACTGGTGACGCGCGTCGACGCGCCCGCGGCGTCCGCCCCACGGCGACCAACGCCGTTCGGCCGCGATACCGGTCTCGGTGAGGGGATCGTCGGGATGCCGCGACATCAGCGATCGCAGGTGCGCGCCCGTGGCATCCACCCGGTCCGCCGCCAGCAGCAGCAGCCAGTGCGCGGCGCGCGCCTCGCTGAACCGGTCGTAGGCGTAGCGACGGATCGCACCGGACGCGCCGTGCAGCGGTTGCGCGGTGCCGAAGACCGGCGTGAGGCGGCCGTGCTCGATGGAGCGTTCGCGTCCTTCGGCGGGCTCGGGCTGCTCGTCGGGGAACGACCAATGCGCGCCCAGCTGCAGCGCCTGTTCCTTGGGGAACGAGGGCCTGTCGGCCGGGTCGAGGTCGGCGCCCCAGCCGGGGATGCGGGCGCGCAGCTCCTCGGCCGACGGGGGCGGTGTGGGCTTGTCGGCGGTGTAGGCCATGATGACGGCTCCTCTCAAGCGGCGGGCGGCTCGATGACGGCCTTGATGCAGCCGTCGATCTTCGCCGAGACCATGTGGTATCCCTCGGCGATGTGCTCGAGGGGGATGCGGTGCGTGATCATGTCGCGGGGCGAGATGCGCCCGGCCTGGATGTGTTCGAGCAGGCGCGGCCACTGCCGCGCGACCGGCGCCTGATTGGTGTGGATGGTCAGGCCCTTGTTCATCGCGTCGCCGAACTTCACGGCGCTGAAGAGGGGGCCGTAGGCGCCCATGACCGAGACGGTGCCGCCCTTGCGGACGGAGTCGATCGCCCAGTTCAACGCCACCGGCGACCCCGCCTGCAGTTTCAGCTTCGCGCCGGTGAGGTGCTGCAGGAAGTGCCCGTCGGCCTCGGCGCCGACCGCGTCGATCACGACGTCGGCCCCGATGTGGTCGGTCTGCTTCTTCAGCTCGACCACGATGTCACGGTGCTCGCGGTAGTCGAGGGTCTCGGCGTAGGCGAAGGTGCGGGCCTTGTCGAGACGCTCCGGCAGTTGGTCGACGACGATGACCCGCCCCGCCCCCATGAGCCACGACGAGCGCGCGGCGGCGAGCCCCACCGGTCCCGCGCCGAACACCACGACGGTGTCGCCTTCGACGATGTCGCCCAGCTGGGCGCCGAAGTAACCGGTCGAGAAGGCGTCGGTCAGGAGCAGCGCGTCCTCGTCGTGCAACCACTCGGGGATCACCCGCGGTCCCACGTCGGCGAAGGGCACCCGCACCATCTCGGCCTGGCCGCCGTCGTAGCCGCCGGCGGTGTGCGAGTAGCCGTAGATGCCGCCGAGCGCGGTGGCGTTGGCATTGACGTTGTGGCAGTTGCTCAACAGCCCGCGGGCGCAGAAGAAGCACGTGCCGCACGAGATGTTGAAGGGCACCATGACCCGGTCGCCGACCGACAGGCTCTCGACCGACGACCCCACCTCGATCACCCGCCCGATGAACTCGTGGCCGAAGGTGTGGCCGATCCGGGTGTCGGGGATCATGCCGTGGTACAGGTGCAGGTCGGAGCCGCAGATCGCCGCCCGTTCGACGCGCACGATCGCGTCGTTCGGGTGCTCGATGCGCGGGTCGGGCTTGTCTTCGACGCGCACCTTGTAGGGCCCGCGGTAGGTCATCGCTCGCATTGTCGTCTCCTGTCGTCTCGTGGTCAGTGCGCGCCCCGCGCGAGCGCTCCGCCGACGGCATCGCGGATGCCGTGCACCCACGCATCGCCGTGTCCGGGGAGCACGGTCGCGGCGGCGGTGGCGGTCAGGGCGGGCAGGGCCGCGAGGGCGGCATCGCTGTCGGCGGTCGCCGCGCGGGCCACGATCTGCGGTCCCGACCCGCCGGTGTACGGGTCGAAGGTCACCAGGGCGTCGCCGGTGAAGACGACGTCGCGGGCGGGCAGGTGGAAGGCGACGTGACCGTACGTGTGCCCCGGGGTCGCGATGGGCATCAGTCCGCCGAGCAGCGGCGTGCCGGGCACGATGCTCCCCCTCGCGTCGACGCCGTGAACTCCCAACGCACCGGCGACCGTCATCCGCGCCAAGCTGGGCAGCCCGCCGGGATGCCGCAGGGCGTAGGCCGTGCGCGGCGATTCCCGGTCGTACCGGTACGGATGCCGCACCAGCGGCCGGTCGGCCGCGTGCACGTGGACGGGCACGCGGTGTTCGCGCTGCAGACGCTCGAGCATTCCGACGTGGTCGAAGTGGCCGTGGGTGAGGTACACCGACACGAGATCGTCGGGAGCGCCGCGGAGGGCGGCGAGCGCCTCGACGAGGAGCGACCAGCTGCGCGGGAGGCCCGCGTCGATGAGGAGCAGACCGTCGTCGGTGGCGACGAGGTAGCTGTTGGTGACGGCGCGCGTGATCATCACGACGCCGTCGGCGACCTCGCGGATGCCATCGCCCGATGGCCCGTTGCCTCTCATGCGGGCCACCCTCCGCGCGGTCGCGCGGGTCGGACCACGGGGTTGCGGGGCGGGGGCGGCGGCGGTATCGCGCGAACGGCCGGCGCGGTGCGAGACCGACAGGGTCGACGACGGTGACCGGCCGGGTTGCGGGGCCTCTCCGCCCGCGCCGCACAGCGTCGACGGCGGGGCGAGAGAGCGCCTCCGCCCGCGCCGCACGGGCGGGGGCGGCGGGGCGAGAGAGCGCCTCCGCCTCTGCCGCACAGCGTCGACGGCGGGGCGAGAGGGCGCCTCCGCGCCTGCCGCACGGGCGTCAACCCCCGTGGCATCCCCCTCCCACCCGCATAGCGTCCGTCGCGGTCCGCCGCACCGGCGACCGTCGCGAGGGGAGCACGCATGCGCCAGGTCGTCGTCGTCACGGGGGGCTCTCGCGGTATCGGTCGCGCCGCAGCCCTGCGCTTCGCGAAGAAGGGCGCACGACTCGTGCTGGTCGCCCGCGACGAGGTGGCCTTGGCATCCGCCGCCGACGACTGCCGCGCCCGTGGCGCCGAGGTGCACACGGTGTCGGTCGACCTCGCCCTGCCCGACGGGCCGGAGCGGGCGGCCGACGCCGCCGTCGAACGGTTCGGGCGCATCGATGTGTGGGTGGCCTCGGCGTCCGTCTTCTCGTACGGCTCGGTGGAGGACACTCCGGATGCCGTGCGCGACCGCGTCATCGAGACCAACCTCGTCGGCCATATGCGCGCGGCGCGGGCCGTCATCCCCCACTTCCGCGCCCGGGGCGGCGGCACGATCGTGTTCGTCGGCTCGCTGTACTCCCAGGTCGCGGGGCCCTACGTCTCGTCGTACGTCGCCGCGAAGCACGGGCTCCTCGGATTCACCCGCTCGTTGCGCCAGGAGATGCTCGCGCATCGCGGCATCCGCATCAAGATCGTGCTGCCGGCCAGCATCGACACCCCGATCTACCAGCGCGCGGCGAACTACACCGGCCGCACCGCGTTCCCGCTGCCGCCCGTTGTCGCCGCCGACCGTGTCGCGCGGGCGATCGTGCGGGCGGTACGCGGGCGGCGGCACGAGGTCGGGGTGGGCGCAGCCCAGTTCGTGACGCGTCCGCTGCAGTTGCTCGCCCCCCGCGTGTACGACCGGTTCATCCGCACGCTGCAGCACCTGCTGGGCCTGCGCCGGAGGCCCACCGCGCCGACGCCCGGCGCCGTGCTCGACGCGTGGCACGACCCCGGCGCGGTGAGCGGCGGCTGGGGACGGGTGCCCCTGCGGCGGCCGCGCGATCGCCGAAGTTCCGTCGCAGGAGGCTGAGCCCGTCGAAGCCTCCGACCCCACCGCGGGTACCGGTCCCCCTCGACAAGCTCAGGGACCTGCCGCCCACGCGGGAGGCTGAGCCCGTCGAAGCCTCCGACCCCACCGCGGGTACCGGTCCCCTTCGACAAGCTCAGGCACCTGCCGCCACGCAGAGGGCCCGTGGGCGTCCCGGGCCCCCTGCGAGGCTCAGGGATGTGCCGCGTCAGGCCGTCTCGAAGCCCTCGCGCTGGGTGTTCTCGTCGGCGACGCGCACGCCCCAGCGGTAGGCGAGCTTGCCGCCGAGCCACCCCGACACGCTCAGGCCCAGGGATGCCACGAGGCTCAGTCCGAACGCCACGACCGGCACGCGAGCCAGGTCGAGAACGCGCAGCACGAGGCTGAGCGAGAACAGCACCATCGCGGTGACGTTGAGCGTCAGATGAACCAGCGCGGTGCGCCGTGCGGGCGTGCCGGGCGGGATCCTCGACATGTCGAGCACCCCCAGCACCGACGCCGCGACGGCCCCGCCGAGCCCGATCGCGATGAGCCACCTCGAGCCCGTCGCGAATGCCCGCGGGTCATCGGCGGCGAGCCCGAGCAGATCGAACACCAGGCTCGAGGACCACGCCCCGATGGGGATGGTCACCGCGATCGGGTGGAAAGGGTGCCCGTAGGGTCCCGCCACGATCGCGCGCGGAACCTTCGCCGCGCGCATCGCGGGAAAGCTCGCTCCGCTGCGCGGCGCCGAGACCGTCGAGGGCCCCGGCACCGCGGCATCCGCCCCGCTCATTCCTTGTGCAGCGCGTCCTGCGCGCGGCCGGCGAGCTTCTCGACCGTGTTCGGCAGCTCCGTGGTGCCGTAGAACCGCGCGTCGGGGTGCGTGGGCGGGGGCATCGGCACGCCCGCGGGCGGCTCGGGCAGGTACGAGAACTCCCCCTTGCCGTCGGGCGTGGGCCCCGACGCCCAGGAGCCGTCGCCGGCCTTCTTGCCGTCGCTGAAGTTGATGTACTGGTACGCCACGTCGCGGTCCTCCTTGTCGAGGGGGAAGTTGCTGGGTACGGGGAGCTTCTCGAGCCCCTCCTCCTGCAGTTCGGCGGCGGCCGCCATCCACTGGTTCTGGTGCATCGTGTCGCGCGCGAGCAGGAAGGCGAGCAGGTCCTTCACGCCGTGGTCGTCGGTCTGGTGGTAGAGCCGCGCGACCTGCACCCGGCCCTGCATCTCGGCGTTGGCGTTGGCGGTGAAGTCGGCGAGCAGGTTGCCGCTCGCGGTGATGAAGCTGCCCTGCCAGGGGTTGCCCATCGAGTCGACCGGTCGCGCGCCCGCTCCGGCGACGATGCCGTGCTGGATGTCGGTGCCGCCGATGACCGCGGCGACGGTCGGGTCGTTCTGCACGGCCTCCTCGGTGATGCCGAGCGGGGCCTTCTCGAGCAGCTGGGCGATCATGATCGCGAGCATCTCGACGTGGCCCATCTCCTCCGCACCGATGCCGAAGACGAGGTCGCGGTACTTGCCGGGCATGTGCATGTTCCACGCCTGGAACTGGTACTGCATCGCGACCGAGATCTCGCCGTATTGGCCGCCGAGCACCTCCTGGAGCTTGCGGGCGTAGACGGCGTCGGGCTTCTCGGGGGTGGCCGAGTGCTGGAGCTCTTGCCGGTGGAAGTACATCGTCTCTCCTCACCGCGCCGCTCGAGGGGACGGGCGGTCGGACGACCGCGGCGACGCGTGACGCGACGAAACGTCCGCGACAGGGGGCTCGGCACGGGGGTTGCGGCGCGTCCCCGAGCGCGTCACAATCGCGCGCCCGGGTCTTGGCACTCTCCTATCGAGAGTGCTAATCTGAGCGCAGTTGAGTCACCGTCACTCAACTTCACCGAACCATCGGGATGCCACGTCCCGACCGATCGATAAGGAGAACGACCATGGCCACCTACGACCCCTTCCGCGACCTCGACCGCCTCGCGTCGACCCTTCTCGACGCGCGCCGCGGCGGCGGTCCGCGACGGATGCCGATGGACCTCTACCGCGACGGCGACCACTACGTGCTCGCCGCCGACCTCCCGGGCGTCGACCCGGGCTCGGTCGACATCGACGTCGACGGCCAGCTGCTGACCATCCGCGCCGAGCGCACGCTCGGCAGCGGCGACGGCGTGAAGTGGATCACGCGCGAGCGCGAGACGGCATCCTTCGTCCGTCAGCTCAACCTCGGGCAGGGCATCGACACCGACCGCATCAGCGCCTCGTACCGCAACGGCGTGCTGAGCGTGACCATCCCGGTCAGCGAGAAGGCGAAGCCACGCCGCATCGCCGTCTCGACCGACGAGCACGACGGCGTCATCGAGGCGCACGAGAGCACCCCGCAGCTCATCGAGCAGTGAGCCGACACCACCGAGGGAGCGGTCCCACCCGGGGCTGCTCCCCCGGTGCGCGCCCCCGATCTTGTCAAGGGTCTGTGCGCGGGCGCGGCCGAGACCGCACAGTGCGGGGGTGCCCCCCACCCTGACTACCGCCGCGCCCGCCGTCGCCGCGCCGTTCCGCGCGCGAGGGCCGGTGAGCGCCGCGGTCCTCCAGCACCTCGTCGACGGCACCGCCACAGCGCACACCGCCCTCGCCGACGCTGCCGTCGTGGCATCCGTCGACATCGAGCGCGACGACGACCTGCAGCTGGTCCTCTTCACCCTGTACGCCTCGGCGTACGGGTCGATCGAGGCCCTCCGCGCCGACCTCGAATGGGACCCCGCGCTCATCGCCACGCGCCGGGTCATCGAGGACGCGTTCGAGCGGTCGCTGCGGCGCAGCGTCGTCGTGCCCACCCTTCCCGAGCCGACCGCGGATGCCGTGGCCCGCGCGCTCTTTCACCCTCACCGGCGCGGAGGGCGGACCGAGCCTGTCGCGCTTCCTCGCGCGCAAGGCCACCGTCGACCAGGCGCGAGAGTTCCTCGTGCACCGCACCGTGTACACGCTGCGCGAGGCCGATCCGCACTCGTGGGCCATCCCCCGCCTGAGCGGACGCCCGAAGGCGGCGCTGGTCGAGATCCAGTCCGACGAATACGGCGGCGGCCGGCCCGACCGTGTGCACGCCGCCCTTTTCGCACGAGCCGTTCGCGGCGCGGGACTCGACGACGTCTATGGCACCTACATCGACGACGTGCCCGCCGTGACACTGGCCTCGCTGAACACGATGTCGATGTTCGGCCTGAACCGGCGTCTGCTCGGCGCGATCGTCGGGCATCTCGCGGCGTTCGAGATGACCTCCTCGATCCCGAACCGCCTCTACGCCGAGGGGCTGCGACGCCTCGAGTACGGCGACGACGTCTGCGAGTATTTTGACGAGCACGTCGAAGCCGACGCCGTGCACGAGCAGATCGCCGGCCGCGACCTCGCCGGAGCCCTCGCCGAAGACCGTCCCGACCTGCTCGCCGACATCGTCTTCGGCGCGGCCGCCTGCCTGGAGGTCGACGACCGCGTCGGGCGCCACATGCTCGACGCCTGGTCGCGCGGCGAATCGTCGTTGCGTCAGGTGGCCGGTCGATGAGCGAGACCCCGGTCACCATCACCGCCTACCCCGACGGGCCGCTCCTCGTACGCGGCGACGCGCGGATCGAGAGCAGCGACGGACGGGAGGTGGTGCGCACGCGCCGGACCGTCGCGCTCTGCCGGTGCGGGCTGTCGACGATCAAGCCGTTCTGCGACGGCACGCACAAGGCATCCGGCTTCCGCACCGACGACTGATGCGCCTCGATGCGGAGTACATCCTGCCGCTGCGTTGGACCGACGACACCGGGCTCGACGAGCTCACCGCCTACCTGACGCGCTTGGAGCGGTGGATCGACGTCACGGTCGTCGACGGATCCGACGCCGCGCTGTTCGCCGCGCACGCGCGGACCTTCCCCGCCGGAGTGCGTCACCTCGCCCCATCGGTCGTCGAGGGACTGAACGGCAAGGCGCGGGGCGTGCTGAGCGGGCTGAAGGCCAGCCGCCACGAGATCGTCGTGACCGCCGACGACGACGTGCGCCACGATCGCGCGACGCTGCGGGCGCTGCTGTACGAGGTGCGGGATGCCGACCTCGTCGCTCCGCAGAACGTCTTCGAGCCGCGGCCCTGGCACGCGCGCTGGGACACCGCGCGGTCACTCATCAACCGCGCGACGAGGGGCGACTACCCCGGCACCTACGCCCTGCGGTGCAGGGCGCTCCCCCGCGGCTACGGCGTCGACGCACTGTTCGAGAATCTCGAGATGGAACGCACGGTGCGCGCCGGCGGCGGCCGCGTGCGTCACTGCCACGACCTGTACGTCGTGCGCCGGCCGCCGAGCGCGCGACGATTCTGGTCGCAGCGGGTGCGCCAGGCGTACGACAGCCTCGCGCAGCCGCGGCGCCTGATGCTGGAGCTCGCCGTGGCGCCGACGGCGTTCGCGCTGCGTCGGCATCCCGGCATCCTCTGTCTTCTGGCCGCCATCGCCGTCGGTGCGGCCGAGATCGGGCGGCGGCGCGCTCGTGGAGACGCCGTCTTCGCCCGCACCGCCGCGCTCTGGGCGCCGCTGTGGGCCGCCGAGCGGGCGGTCACGAGCTGGATCGCCCTGGCCATGCGCGCGACCGGCGGCGTTCCCTACGCGGGACGACGAGTGCTGCGGGCCGCGACCCCGCTGCGCGTGCTGCGGCGTCGGTCCGTCGACCACATCCGAGCGCAGGAGCCGGCCCGGATCGCGACGGCCGTGCCGTGCGCGTTGCGTCGCACAGAGGCAGCGCAGGGCGAGGCGACCGATGCATAGGCGCTCCGCTCGCGCACGCGGCGTCCCGGTGGCCGCGACGGGCTGCCGGGACGCCGCGGGTTCGTCAGAGGTCTTCGGGTGCCAGGTCGCCCTGGCCCTCCTCGCCGAGTTCGACGACGCCCGGATCCTCGCCCTGCGAGTCGGTGCCGGCCGCGAAGGGGTGGATGTCCTCGAGCGGAATGTCGCTGTCGTCGGCGGGGATCTCGGCCGGGTCGGCACCCGTGGCGGTGGCCGGGTTGATGTCGTCGGGGTCGGCACCCTCATCGAGGGCGGTTGTCGCGTCCCACTCGGCCTGCGCCGGGTCGAGCGCCGGGTCGGGCTCGATGGAGGTGTCGCCGTCGCGCAGGGGCTGGACGCCCGCGACACCCACGTCGGTGGCCGGGTTCGTCGAGTCGGGGTTCGGGTCGATCGAGGCGTCGCTCATGGGGGGTCCTTCCGTCGGACGAGGGTCTCCACCGGAATCGGCGGTCCCCTCATCCCACACGGCCAGCCGGCCACCGGCCCGCCCCTTGACACGCCTCACCCCCGACGACCGGCGACGGATGCCGAGCCTCCGACGCCCCCACGACGAAAGCCGCACCTCGCCGCGGCGGAAGGAAGACCATGGGACAGATCCTGAATGTCCGTTCCCGCGGAATCGACGACGTCGAACGCGTGTGGACGCGGTTCGTGCCGAGTGCGCGCCTGGACCGCGTCGATCCCCGCACGGTGGCCTTCGCCTGGGAGTCGGTCGAACTCGACCGGTTCTCGGTGGTCAGCTGGCAGCTGACCGCGAGCGTGCACGCCTCCATCGAGATGACCGACCAGCTCATGGCGTGTCGCATGGTGGGCGACGATCTGCGGCTCACCTCCGGTCCCGGTGCCATCGCCCCCCGACTTCCGTGGCTCGCCTCCGAACGCCGCATCGACGCCGAATGGACGGGCTCCGCGCGCGTGCGCGCATTCGTGTTCGACCGCACCGACGCCGAACGCGTCGCCCGCGTGGCCTCGGGCGACGACCGCCTCGTGCTGCGCCGCGTCGACCCGGCCCCGCGCAGCCGCGACGCGGCGACGCAGTGGGAACGCAGCTTCGCGCACGTGTCGTCGTCACTGGGCGCCACGCACGAAGAACCCATCCTCGCGGAGGAGCTGCGTCGACACGCGTTGCTGACGACGCTGTCCGCCTTTTCGACCCCGTACGTCGAGGCCGTCGCCCGCGCCCACCAGCGCGCAGCCGCTCCGCGCACGGTGCGCCGCGCGATCGCGCACATCGAGGCTCACGCACAGCAGCCGCTCACGCTTGAGGACATCGCCGCGGCATCCGGGATCTCCTCGCGCGGACTGCAGCACGCGTTCCGGCGCGAGCTCGACACGACACCGACCGAATACCTGCGGCGAGTGCGCCTCAGCGCCGCGCACGACGAGCTGCGCGCCGGCACCGCGGTGTCGGTGGCCGAGGTGGCACGGCGCTGGGGGTTCTCGAGCGCGTCGCGCTTCGCCCGGTACCACCGCGAGCACTACGGCCAGAATCCGGCGCAGGTGATCCGCATGTCGTGAGCCGCCGCGCCTTCGGTCTCACCGTTGCGCCGAGGGTGTCGGGTCCCCGCGGGCCGCTCACAGCGCTTGCACAGTAAAGAGATTGGGCATCGTGCCCGCAGGAGGAACACGTGGGCAAGTTCATTTACGAGGGCGGCATCCGCAGCGACTTCGAAGACCGTCTGCTGGCGCACCTCCAGGTGGTCGTCGGCAACAAGCTGCGACGCGGTGAGCCGTTCTACTTCGTCTGGAAAGACGATCTCAGCACGGGCGGCGGCCGCACCGCGGTGTGGATGCACCCGCGCGCGAATCTCGTCTTCAAGTTCAGCGGTGGGCGCCCCCCGGCCCTGAATCGCGCGTGGCTCGAGGCGCTGATGTCGACAGCGAACTCCCCCACCGGTCTGTACGTCGTGCCGGAACCGTCGGAAGACATCGTCTCGCCCGAGTCGTTCGCCTGAGTCCCGCTGTCAAGGCGCTGGCGCGGCGGCGCGCCGCGGGCGAGCGTGAGGGAGACGAGAGGATCCCCCATGACTGACCCCCGCTCCGCCGCGCCGCCGCGCATCGTCGTCATCGGCGGCGGAAACGCCGGGCTCTCGGTGGCCGGCCGCCTGCATCGTGCCCGCGCCGGCGACATCACGGTGATCGAACCACGAGAACGGCACGTGTTCGCGCCCCTCCAATCGCACATCGCGGGCGGCGCCGCCCGCGCCTCCGAGGCCGTCCGCTCGCAGGCCGACGTCACCCCTCCGGGGGTGCGGTGGCTGCACGACGAGGTCTTCACGGTGGATGCCGACGCCCGCCGCGTGCACCTCGTCTCGGGCGGGCAGCTCGAGTACGACCAGTTGGTGGTGTGCGCCGGCATGCGCATGGCCTGGGAGCAGATTCCGGGACTCCCTGACGCGATGGCGGCGCCCACCGGCATCTCGAACTACGACTTCGACCTGGCTGCGAAGGCCTCGCCGGTGCTCCGCGACCTCCGCTCCGGCACCGTGGTTTTCACGCAGCCGCCGGAGCCCGCGTCGTGCGGCGCCTCGGCGCAGAAGCCGATGTACCTCGCGTGCGACTGGTGGCGCGCCATCGGGGTGCGCGACGACATCCGGGTCGTCTTCGTCTGCCCCGATCCCGTGCCCTTCGGCATCCCCGCCATCGATCGCGAACTGCAGCGCAAGCTCGACGAGTACGGCATCGAGGTGCGCTACAGCCGGGAGCTCCGATCGGTGGATGCCGCGGCAGGCACGCTCGTGATCGGGCACGGCGCGGCCTCGGAAACGCTGTCGTACGACGTGCTGCACGCCGTTCCGCCCCAGCGGGCACCGGAGTGGATCGCGGGCAGCGGGCTGGCGGCATCCGATGACCCGCACGGCTTCGTCGACGTCGATCCCGAGACGTTCCAGCATGTGCGGTACCCGGAGATCTGGTCGGTGGGCGACGCGGCGACCGTCGCCACCCGCCGGTCGGGCGGCGCGATCCGCCAGCAGGCGAAGGCGCTGGTGAAGAACATGAAAGCCGTTCTCGCCGGGCGCGCCCCGACGGCGACCTACAACGGCTACAGCGTCGTGCCCTTCACGGTGTCGCGCGGCACGGTGGTCTTCGCCGAGTTCGACCGCGCGGGGAAGCTGCAGCCGACGATCCCGTTCTGGCGCTCGCTGTACCGCGAGCGCCGCCTGTCGTGGATCGCCGACCGCCGCATCCTCCCCTGGGTCTACTGGCACCTGATCCTGCGCGGCCGCGCCTGACCCGGTGACTTCGACACGCTCCGTCTCCTCCCCCTCGCCGGGCCGTGAGCCACGACCCGAATGGCCCTCGGCGCCGACCGAGGTCCCTGAGCCTGTCGAAGGGACCGGGACGGATCGCACGCCCATAGGGCACGAACGCCGATCCCTCAACCCCGGGGGCGTGGTCGCGGCAAGGCGCGAAGACTGGGGGACGCCCCGGAAGCCACACGAAAAGAGGACACCATGGCACAGGTCATCGAAACCATCGACGTCAACGTTCCCGTCCGCGTCGCGTACAACCAGTGGACGCAGTTCGAGGAGTTCCCCCACTTCATGAGCTTCGTGGAGTCGATCACGCAGAAGAACGACACCCTGACGCACTGGAAGGTCAAGATCGGCGGCGCGGAGCGCGAATTCGACGCCGAGATCACCGAGCAGCACCCCGACGAGCGCGTCGCGTGGAACAGCGTGGGCGGCGACGAGAACCACGCCGGTGTCGTCACGTTCCACCGCCTGTCCGACGACGAGACGCGCGTCACCGTGCAGATCGACTGGGAGCCGACCGGCGTGCTCGAGAAGCTCGGCGCCGCGTTCGGCGCCGACGACCACTCGGTCAAGAAGGACCTCGACAACTTCAAGGAGTACATCGAGTCGCGCGGTGCCGAGTCCGGCGCCTGGCGCGGCGACGTCAGCTGACGTCTCCCCCTCTCACGAAAGCCGGGCCCGTCCACGGGCCCGGCTTTCGTCGCTCCCGGCCGCGGGGGCACCGAGACGGCATCTCTCCGAAGAGACGTTTGGCGGATGCCGTCTCTCGATCAGGATGCCGTCGCGGCCCCGCCGCGACCGGTCACCACTGCGGGTGGATCTCCGACCGCAGGCGACGGTCGTACACGTCGCGCACGAGGGCGTCGAACGCGTCGAGGTCGAAGCCTGAGTCGAGCAGGTCGGCCGCGCCGGCGTTGGCCTCGGCCTGCGCCGTGGAACGGGCCCCCGGGATGACCGAGGTCACCCCCTCGCGCGACGCGATCCACGCCAGCGTCGCGGCCGGGAGCGTCACGCCCTCGGGGAGCGACGCCTTCAGCTCGTCGGCCGCCGCCACCCCCTCGTCGAAGGGGACGCCCGAGAACGTCTCGCCCTTGTCGAACGCCTCGCCGTTGCGGTTGTAGGAGCGGTGGTCGTTCTCGGCGAACGTGGTGTCGTGCGAGTACTTCCCCGACAGCAGGCCGCTGGCCAGCGGAACGCGCGCGAAGACGGCGACGTTCTTCTCGGCGGCGAGCGGGAGCACCTCGTCGAGCGGCTTGAGGCGGAACGGGTTGAAGATGATCTGCAGGTTGGTCAGGTTCGGACGCCGCAGAGCCGACAGCGCCTGGTCCATGGTCTCGACCGACGCGCCGTACGCGGCGATCACGCCCTCCGACACCAGCTGGTCGAGGGCATCCCACGTCGCGTCGTCGTCGATCACGGCCGAGGGCGGGCAGTGCAGCTGCACGAGGTCGAGCGTCTCGGTGTCGAGCAGGCGGCGCGAACGGTCGAGCCACCCGCGGAAGTTCTCCATGACGTAGTTCTCGGGTACCTGGTCTTCGCGGCGGCCCATCTTGGTCGCCACGGTGATGTCCGCGGCATCCGGGCTCTTGAGGAACGCGCCGATGATCTGCTCCGACCGGCCGTCGCCGTACACGTCGGCGGTGTCGAAGAGCGTGACGCCCGCCTCGGCCGAGGCCGCGAGCACGGCGCGGGCGTCGCTCTCGCTGACGTCGCCCCAGTCGGCGCCGAGCTGCCAGGTGCCGAGGCCGATGGCCGAGACCTCACGGCCGGTACGGGAGAGAGGGCGCTGCTGCATTGCGGTTTCCTTTCGAAGCGTGCTCCGAGCCTAACCAGCACCTCCGACCCCGGGGCGCGTCACGCGTGAAGCGCCCACCGCCCGAGCGCAACCCCGGGTCGCCTCGTCGACGCCGCGCCTAGCGTGGCGGCACACCCACGGAAAGGACCGCCATGAACACTCCCGCCGACCGGCTCCCCGGAGCCGACGAAGAGAACATCGTCCCCGATTCCGAGGGCGCTGCCGCAGACGTCCCCGCGGGCGCCGCCGGAGCCGACACGGGAGCCGTCGGAGCCGCCGAGATCGATGCCGACGACGAAGCGCGCATCCAGGGCATCTCGAGCCAGAACGACCTGCCCGGCGTGGGCACGCGGGCGGCCGACGGCCTCACCGAGAGGGGCACCGACGACGCGCGCGGCGAGAACGGTTCGACATCGCGGCACACGGAAGACACCGGACGGCCCGACCGTGACGCGGTCGAGACCGACAACCGCACCCCCGCGTCTCCCCCGCCGGCGGACGGCGGCGGCGAGCCGCACGTCGACGGTGACGACCCCATCGCGAAGTTCCAGCCCGGTGTCGGCCGCGACTCCGCCGCGTCGAGCCGGATCGCGCAGAACCTCCCCGACCCCGACGACGCCTGATCGCCGCGGAGGGCGCGTTCCGGTCGGTTCCGCCGCGCCGGCCGGCCGGGACGCGCCGCCGCCCGGGGGTGCGGACCCGCGAGGTCGCATACCTGCCCGGGTTCGAGGGCGCTCCCCCTCTCCGACCGCGCCGTGCGCAGTGTGAACGACCGGACACGTCGGCGCAACGGGGTGACCGAAGCGGACACCCGGTATCTAGCGTGGCGTGCATGTCCCCCTCCATCGAACGGCTGATGATCAGCGTCGGCGGTGTGACATACGCGCTCGCGCCGACGGAGCACGTCGACGACCTCAAGGCGGAGATCACCCACCAGGTGCGCAGCGGCGGGGGGTTCGTCGACGTCACCATCGACGACGGCCAGCGCCTCAGCTTCCTCATCACGCCCGCATCGACGGTCACCATCGCCGCCAAGACCGTCCACCTCGACATCGACAGCGCCGATGGACAGGGCGATGAGAGCTGGGGCGCGGGCGCACCGATCACCTACGACGGCGACAGCCCCTACGACCTCATCTGACGGTCACCGCGTCCGAGGCGGCGATCGGCTGCCGCACTGTCAGGCTGAAGTTATGGACGATCTGCATCTCGAGCCCCTCGCTCCTTCGCTCGACGACTACCTCGAACTCCGCCGCGCCTCGGGGCTCACCCCGAAGCGCCCCGATCAGGGCGCGCCCGCCCTGGCGAACAGCTGGACGTGGCGACGGATCACGGATGCCACGGGTCGCTCCGTCGCGATGGGCCGGGTCGTCGGCGACGGAGGGTGGTACTTCCTGATCGCCGACATGGCGACCCTGCCCTCGCACCAGCGACGCGGTCTCGGGCGCCGCATCCTCGAGGACCTCCTCGCGGAGATCCGCGCGAAGGCCCCCGAGGGGGCGTACGTGACGCTGCTGGCCGACCCTCCCGGTCAGGCGCTGTATCGCAGCCTGGGCTTCACCGAGCCGACGACGGGGTCGGTGACGATGCATCAGCTTCTCGACTGACGCGCTCCCCCCGCCGCGCCCGCCACCCGAGCAGCAGGTCGATCACGACGAAGGCCGCCAGCGTGTAGCCGATCAACGGCAGCACCAGCCCGATCACGACCGCCGCCGCCAGCACGGCTCCGGTCCCCCACCACGGCGCCTGCCGCAGCGCACCGCGCGCCGGCGCCGCGGCGACCCCCTTCGTCGGCCGCCGCCTCCACCACATCGCGTACCCGAGCACGACGAGCACGCCGATGCCGAGGGCGAGCGCGACCAGCACCAGCTGATTCGCCAGGCCGAACATCGTGCCCATGTGCAGATCGATCCCCCAGCGCGACAGCTTCGCCAGCAGCGGGTAGTCGGCGAAGTCGACCCGGTCGATCACCCGCATGTCGGCGGCGTCGATGGCCACGGCATCCACTTCGGTCGGGAAACTGCGGTGGACCTCCTGTACGACCCAGGCCATGCCGTCGGCGGCGGGCGGGCGGATCTCGACGTCGCCGGAGTTCACGTTCACCGTGCGCGCGAGGGCGAGCACGTCGTCGAACGACGCGGCATCGACGCTGTGCCCACCCTCGTGCGCTCCGCCGTGATGGGCGTGGTCGCCGGTCCCGGCGGATCCGTCGAGGGTCGTCACGAGCGTGGGAGTGCCTCCGCCGACGAGCGCCCGCAGGTCGGCCACGTGCGCCCCGGCGTACGTCGACCAGGTGATGCCGGTCGCCGAGAGGAACAGCGCCCCCAGCACCGCCGACACGCCGACGGCCGAGTGCCACGTCGACAACCGCCGGTAGCCGCGGAGGGGTCGTCGCGTCCGACGCCGACGCCGCACCGCGAGACGGCCGACCCACAGCCCGAGGCCTGCCAGTGCAACGATTCCGAGCCAGGATGCCGCGAGCTCGCTGTACCAGCGGCCGACATCGCCGAGGTGCAACGAACGGTGCAGATCGCTGACCCAGTGCCGCAGCGGCAGCGCGCCGCTCGTTCCGTAGACGGGCAGGTCGCCACGGATCTCGGTGGTCGCCGGGTCGACGAAGACCGCCCGTGTCGTGCTCTCGGGCAGCGTGTCGTCGGCGAACATCACGCGGGTGGTGTCGCCGGGCGCGGGCGCCGGACGCACGGCCACCGGCGTCCCGCCGCCGACGTAGGCCTCGGCGGCCCGGACCTGCTCGGCGAGCGGGGTGGAGCCCGTCGTCACAGGTGCGGTCAGCTCGTGCGCGTACATCCCGCGCTCGAGGGTCGGGGTGAGGGCGTAGAGCGCGCCGCTGACGGCCGCGACGAAGATGAACGGACCGACGAGGAGCCCCGCGAAGAAGTGCAGGCGACGAAGGAGCGGCAGCAACCACCCTCTCCGCCTCGGGTCGGGCGGGGTCGGGGCACCCACGGGGGCGGAGGCGGTGGCGGTCACGGGCGGACCGCCTCGGAGGCGGAGGAGAAGGACATGCGCAGATCGCTTTCCGGGTGCGCGGAGCACCCGTCGTCCGGCGGCCGTCGCGGCGCTGCCGGGACCGCTCCGCGCGGAGACGGCTCAGGGCGCGTGCTCACGGCGGAGGGCACAGAAGGGAGGGGGCGTCCGGAGAGGACGCGGAACGGCGTCGGCGAGCGCGCGACGGCGCTCGACCCGACGGCCGACCACCCCGCCGTCAGCCGGGCGGGGTGGGACTCAGGATGCCGCGACCGGCGGCCCGCGGCGCGCTCGGGCGCGCACGACGAGCACCGAGATGGGCCGCACCTCGGCGAGGACCGCTGCGCGCAGGCGCCGGAGGGGCACCGGCGAGAAGCCGACGGCGCGAAGGCGCGCACGCATCCAGGCGACGCAGCGAACAGCAAGGGAGCGCAGGGCCGCGAACGCGCGCTCGCCGCGATGCAGCGCCGCGGCGGTCACCGCGGCCGCGACGAAGTGGGCGCCCGCCATGGCGGCATCCATCGTCATCGCGGGAGCGGACGCTGCGTCAACCGTGATCGAGACCGCCGCGCCGTGCACGTGACCCACGCCGAGGTCGTAGCTGCCGAGCACGAACAGCGTGTGGAACAGTCCCTGACTGGCCGCGACCGCGAGGACCGACCGCCAGATCGACGGGGCCCGACCGGCGAGCGCCGTGCACACGACGAACGACAGGGCGAGCGGCACGACGACGCCGACGACGCCGGGGATCGCTCCCCCGGCCGACACGTGCGACACCAGCGCGACGAAGGTGGCGACGGATGCCGCGACGGCACCGCGCGCGACGCGTGAGCCCCGGCCGTGTCGCATGGCATCCATTGTGTCAGCCCCGTCGGCGCGCCCGGACGCGCGACGCGTCGCCCCTAGGCTGAGGCCACCGACCCTTGGAGGATGCCGTGCCCCGACCCCGCGTCGTCATCGCCGGAGCGAGCGGCTTCGTCGGGCGCGCCCTGACCGCCGCGTTCGCGGACGACGGGTACGACGTCGCCACCGTCGGACGCTCCGGCACGGCGGTCTGGGGTGACGCCGCGGCCATCGAGGGCCTCGTCGACGGCGCCGACGTCCTGGTGAATCTCGCGGGCAAGATCGTGTCGTGCCGGTACACCGACGCGAATCGCGACGAGATCCTGCGCTCACGCGTCGACACGACACGCGAGCTCCACGCCGCCGTGGCCGCCGCGCGGCGCCCGCCGCGCGTGTGGATGAACGCCTCGACGGCGACCATCTACCGGCACGAGACGGAGCACGGCAACGACGAGGTCGACGGGACGATCGGCGAGGGGTTCTCGGTCGACGTCGCCACGAGCTGGGAGCGGGCCTTCTTCGCCGGCGACCTGCCCGCCACCCGGCGCGTGGCGCTGCGCATGGCGATCGTGTTGGGCGACGGCCCCGCCACCCGCATACTGCTCGCGCTCGGGCGGATGGGCCTGGGCGGCCCGCAGATCGACAGCTGGTGGTTTCCGCACCGCCGCTACCGCGGGATCGGCGCACGACCGACGGGCCCCGTGTGGTCGTCGTGGCACCGCACGTCGGGTCGCCAGCGCTTCAGCTGGATCCACATCGACGACGTCGTGGCATCCGTGCGCTTCCTTCGTGACCGCGACGATCTCGCCGGTCCCGTCAACCTCGCCGCTCCCGGCGTCAGCGACAACCGCACGCTCATGCGCGAGGTTCGACGGGTGGCCCGGATGCCGCTGGGCCTCCCGGCCTTCCGCTGGATGCTCGACCCGGCGATGGCCCTGCTGCGCAACGAGCCGGAGCTTGTGCTGAAGAGCCGCTGGGCGGTGCCGCGCGTGCTCACCGACGCGGGTTTCGCGTTCCGTCATCCCGAGCTCGGCCCCGCGCTCGACGCCGTCGCGGCGGTGCGGCGGCCGCGGGCACGCGACCTCTTCTCGGCCTGAAAGCCCGAACGCCGCTCCCCGTGCCGATGAGGAGCGCGGGAAGCGGCGTGTCAGAACGTGCGGGGCGGGCCATTCGCGTCACGAGAACAGGGGATGCCACGACCACAGGGCGACGTGCGCTCGAACGGCCCGTTCTCGGCGCATTTCCTGTTCTGGGATCGCCGTGGCGCGCGCCCCCGGTCAGACCTGTCGGCGAAGGAAACGCAGAAGCGCCGCGACGACGCCGATGATCAGGACGATGAGGCCGATCCACAGCAGGAACTTCACGGCCTCGACGAAGATACCGAGGAACAGCAGCACGAGACCGGCGATGACGAGGATGATGGCGAGAGCTGGCATGCCTCCACCCTGCTTCCGCCCGAACGCCGCTCCCACCGCCTTGACACACGCCCTCCGCCGCGACAGCGGCCCTGTCAAGTCCGCTGCGGGCGAGCGCGCCGAGGTCTACCGTCGAGCCACCACGACCCAGGAGGCGGCAATGGCTGAACGCGACGTCAACGGACACGGCACGGGACCCGACGAAGGCGAGTACACCGACCTGGAGCTGCCGGACGGCACCGCCGATCGCGGCAGCGCGGACCTCCCCGGCGAGTACGTCGACCGGCAGAACGCCGACGGGACGCAGGACCGGCCACGGTCCGATGAGGCCGGTGCCTACACCGATGTCGAACTGCCCGGCGGCGGCGAGTCGCGCGAGGATCTCGGCGACCCCGGCGAGTACACCGACCGCGATCGGTGATCGCTCAGCGCTCGAGCGTCGACTCGGGCGCCACCCCGTACGCGCCGCGGTACGCCCGCGCGAAGGCGGCGCGATCGATGAATCCCCAGCGGGCGGCCACCTCGTCGACGGTGACGCAGGCGGGATCCGCGTCGACGAGGTCGGCGTGCGCGGCGCTCACCCGCGCCGCCGCGAGATACTCCTCCGGGGTGTGGGTGAGTTGGCCGTTCGCGGCGAACGCGCGCCGCAGGCCCTCCGTCGAGGTGCCGACCGCCCGTGCCGCGTCGTCGACGGTCACGGCCAGCGACGCGTGATCGTCGATCCACGCCGTGGCCGAGGTGTAGATCGACGCCTGCTCCAGTGCCGATGCGCGCCGTTCGCGCGGATCTCCCACCAGCGGGAAGGTCTCCAGCGTCGCCGCGACCAGCGAGCGTCGCACGTGCGCACGCACCAGGGGCTCTGCCATCACGGGCACCTGGGTCAGCGACCACCGGACGGTGGCGAGCCAGTAGTCGCGCATGCGGCGCGAGACGGGAGCCGCACCCGCGAAGCGGACGGTCAGCGACTCGTCGCCGTAGATGGCCCGCGCCGATTCCGTCAACCACGCGGTGTCGAACGCGATGAGCTGCACCGTCGTGTCGTCCGGGCGCCCGACGAGGTCTTCGCCGGGCTGGACGAGGCCCGGCTCGACGCTGTACTCCCCCGCCTGCGACCCCACGGTCCAAGCGTATCCCGGGGTGGAGGTGGCGAAATAGAACCGATCCGCCTCGTAGATGACCTCGGCACGGCAGTCCCACGTCAATCGACGCATCGAGAACGCACCGTCACCGACGGCGTCTTCGGCGAACGAGGCGCGATCGGCCTGCACGTCGACGTGACCGTAGTGCGCCTGCAGCCAGGCTTGCGTCTCGGCGACGTCAGCGGCGTGGACGGTCGTCGTGAAGAAATCGTTCATGGGGGGCTTCGTCCACCGATGAAGAATCGGGGGCGCAGAGCCCATGATAGTTAACCTGTCGTCTCACCTCCCCGCGAAAGAACGTCGATGCCGAACTCGCCCATCATCCGCCCTGTCAGTCCCGACGACGCCGGGGAGGTGTTGACCATCCAGCGCGCCGCCTTCGCCAGCGAGGCGCTCATTTATGGCGATCCCGACATGCCTCCGCTCACCCAGACGCTCGAGGAGCTCCGGGCCGAGCTCGTCGAGAACCTCGGCTGCGTCGCGATCGCGGGCCACCGCATCGTCGGCGCCGTGCGCGCCCGCCAGGACGGCGAGCTGCTGCTCATCGGGCGCCTTGCCATCGCCCCCGACCAGCAGGGCGAAGGCCTCGGCACGCTGCTGCTCGGCGCCGTCGAAGATCGCGGCCGAGAGGCGGGGGCCACCGAGGCGGAACTGTTCACCGGTGGCCTGAGCGAGGCGAACCAGCGACTCTACGAGCGCGAGGGCTACCACCGCACCGAAGAGACCGCCGACGGCGAGATCTTCTACCGCAAACCGCTCGTCTGACCTGCCGGGCACCGTCACGAGAACAGGGGATGCGACGAGAACAGGGGGATCCGGCCGAGATCGGCCTGTTCTCGTGGCATCCCCTGTTTTCGACCACCACGGATGCCGAAGGGCCGCCGCCCGCACCCGGACGACGGCCCCTCGTGAGTGTCGCTGCTTACGGCGTCGGCATGCCGCCGTTGACGTTGAGCGTCTCGCCGATGACGTAGCTCGACTCCGCCGAGGCGAGGTAGACGTACGCCGGGGCGAGCTCGGCCGGCTGGCCCATGCGGCCGAGCGGGGTCTCCTCGCCGAATTCGTCGACCTTCTCGTCGGGCTGGCCGTCGGTGACCTGCAGCGGCGTCCAGATCGGGCCCGGGGCGACCGCGTTCACACGGATGCCCTTGGGCGCGAGCTGCTGACCGAGCGCCTTGGTGAAGGTGTTGATCGTCGCCTTGGTGGAGGCGTAGTCGACGAGGATCGGCGCGGGCGAGTACGCCTGGATCGACGTGGTGTTGATGATGGTCGAGCCGGGCTGCAGGTGCGGCACGGCCTCTTTGCAGATCCAGAACATGGCGTACACGTTGGTCTTGAACGTGTCGTCGAACTGCTCGTCGGTCAGGGTCGTGACGTCTTCGTTGAAGATCTGCTTGCCGCCGTTGTTGACGACGATGTCGAGACCGCCGAGCCCCTCGACCGCTTCCGTGACCAGGGTCTTGGCGTACTCACGCTCGCGCAGGTCGCCGGGGATCTGCACGACGGTGGCGCCGGCCTCGCGCAGGATGCCCGCGATGCGGTCGGCATCCACCTTCTCCTCGGGCAGGTACGACATCGCGACCGAGGCGCCCTCGCGGGCGAAGGCGATCGCGGTGGCCGCGCCGATGCCCGAGTCGGCGCCGGTGATCAGGGCCTTGCGTCCCTCCAGACGTCCGCTGCCGACGTAGGTGTCCTCACCGAGGGCGGCCTTCGGCGTCAGTTCGGCGTCGAGACCGGGCTCCTTCGCATCCTGCGACTGCGGGTCGATGTCGGCATAGAGCTTCGCCGGGTCGGTGAAGGTGTACTGCGTGCTCATGGCGAGTCCTTTCTGAGGGGGATGGATGCCGGGAGGGTGGGCCCCGGCGGAGGGGTCAGCGGTCGCCGAGCTCGGCGTCATCCACCAGTTCGCGGATGACGAGGGCGGCGTTGATGAGGGCGAGATGGCTGAGCGCCTGCGGGAGGTTGCCCCAGAAAGCCCCGTCGGCCTCGGCGATCATCTCGGAGTAGATGCCGACGTCGTTGCCCTGGGCGACGAGGGCGTCCATCGCCTCGATCGCCTCGGCGTGCCGGCCGACGCACGCCAGCGCGGTCGCCCGCCAGAAGGCGCAGGCGACGAAGGTCTGCTCCTCCTGGTCCATGCCGGTGTAGCGGTAGACGAGGTGGTCGTCGGTGGTGAGGCGCTCGGTGATGGCATCCAGGGTCTTCGACATACGCTCACCGCGATCGAATCCGGTGGGGGCGTGCAGCAGCACCGATGCGTCGAGGTCCTCGCTGTCGGGGTGGATCGTGTACGCCTCGAGCTTCTCCGACCAGCAGTGCGTCTCGACCCAGGCATGGATGCGATCGCGTTCCGCGCGCCAGCGATCGCCGTTGTCGGGGATGTGTCCGCCGTCGGCCAGCCACTGCGCGTCATCGAGGGCCTTCCAGCACCCCATCTTCGACGAGGTGTAGTGCCGCAGCTCGGGCAGCTCCCACATGCCGGAGTCCTCGCGGCGCCACAGGTCGCACGTGCGGTCGGCGACGTCGGCCAAGAGCCGCCCGGTCTGCGTGTCGAGGCGGTTGCCGGCTTCGACGTACGTGCGACAGATCGCGATGAGGTCGCCGTACACGCCGAGCTGCAGCTGCCCCTGCGCGGGATTGCCGGTGACCACCGGTTGATTGCCGTTCCAGCCCGGGACCTCGTGCTTCTCGACGCTCACGTCGGCGCCGCCGTCGAGGGTGTACATGACCTGCACCCCGGGGCCGTTTTCGCGGATCGTGCGCAACAGCCACGAGATCGCGGCGTGCGTCTCTTCGCGCAGGCCGAAGCCCACCCAGGCGTGAGCGGTGTACGCGAGGTCGCGCACCCAGGCATAGCGGTAGTCCCAGTTCTTGCCCCCGCGGGGGTTCTCGGGCAGCGAGGTCGTCGCCGCCGCCGCGATGGCGCCCGTCGGGCTGAACAGCAGAAGCTTGAGCGCGAGGGCGCTGCGCTGCACGTCATCGGCCCAGGGACCCTCGTACGAGAACTCGTCCGACCACATCTGCCATCCGCCGATGGTGCGGTCGATCCCGCGGTCGACGTTCTGCGCGTTGGGGATGCGCAGCGGCTCTCCCTCAGTGGCGGCGATCACCAGGAGGTGACGCGAACCCTTCGACGTCGTGAAGCTTCCGTCGATGCTTTCGTTCCGGGCATCCGGGTCTCCGTGCAGTCCGTGTTCGTGCCCGACGACGGCGAGGGACACGTGCCCGATGCGCATGATGGAGAACCCGTCGATGCGTTCGGTCCAGGGCGCGGCCGAGCGCAGCATCGTGCCGGGCTGCACGCACCAGGCGAACTCGACCTCACCGCGCACGCCCTCGACGCGACGCGCGAGTTCTGCCCACGGCAGTCGGCCCGCGATACCCGTCACCATGGCGTCGGTGACCTTCGCGACGCCGGTCTTCGTGGTGAACGTCGTCTCGAGCACGTTGGTGTGGGCGACGTAGCGCCGCTTCACCTCGTACTCCTCCACCGGCGCCAGCTCGATGCACCCTCCGGCCGTCTCGTCGAGCAGCCGCGCGAAGACCGGCCGCGAGTGGATGTTCGGCAGCGGCAGCCAATCGACCGACCCGTCGAGACCGATCAGCGCGACCGTGCGCCCATCGCCGATGGCGGCGTAGTCGCGGAGCGGCCGAGACGGCGACGGGGGTTCGATGGGCACGTGTTCACGCTAGGAACGGTGGCGGACGGTCAGGCCGGGGTTGTCGTTTGGATGCCGAGCGGCTACGGCGACGACTCGGTACCGCGCTGTCGTCGCCCTCGCAACCCCCGCCGGTCACCGTCGGCGCACGCCTAACGTCGCTATCGACCGCGAGTGAAAGGAACGCGCATGTCCACCACCACGAAGGACGCCCCGACCAAGAACCGTCGCCGCCCGGCCCGCGGCGGCAGCGGCCCCGAGACCACCGACGAGCAGAACGCCGAGAAGGGCTTCCAGGCGTCGGAGAAGCTGACCGACAGCCTGCAGGCCGTGCTCGTCGACCTGATCGAGCTGTCGGTCCAGGGCAAGCAGGCTCACTGGAACGTCGTCGGCAAGAACTTCCGCGACACCCACCTGCAGCTCGACGAGATCATCGATGCCGCCCGTGAGTTCAGCGACGAGGTCGCCGAGCGCATGCGTTCGCTGCACGCACTGCCTGACGGCCGCAGCGACACGGTCGCCGAGACCACGACCCTCCCTGAGTTCCCCCAGGGCGAGGTCGACACCGCCGAGGTCATCGACCTCATCACCGAGCGCCTGGATGCCACGGTGGGCACCGTCCGCGACGTGCACGATGACGTCGACGACGAAGACCCCACGAGCGCCGACATCCTGCACGGCGTGCTCGAGCGCCTCGAGCAGCTGTCGTGGATGGTCAGCGCGGAGAATCGCGTCGCCCGCAAGTCGTAACACGCGGAGAACCGACCGGATGCCGGGGCCTCAGGGCCTCGGCATCCGTCGTTCGTGCACCGGGGCCTTCCGTTCGACACCGGGGCCCGTAGCCGCGGCATGCGTCGCCCGCGGCATCCGCCGCGGAGGGTCAGCCGCGCGCGATGAGGAAGGGCGGGTGGGGCCCCTCGATTCGCGCGACGGCGATCTTCAGCTCCGTCACCGACTCGGCGACCGACCGCAACTGTTGATCGACCTGCGCGAACCGCTGATCCACCTGCGCGAATCGCTGATCGACCTGCGCGAACCGCTGATCGACCTGCGCGAACCGCTGATCGACCTGAGCGAACCGCTGATCGACCTGCGCGAACCGCTGGTCCGTCCGCTGCTCCACGCGGTGCAACAGCCACTTCGTTCCGCCCAGGACGGTCGTCGATACCGAGACGACGAGGCCCACGGCGGTGGCGATGAGTGGGAGAGTTTCCACAGCGTTCCTTTCGGACGTGATCGATGCCATCGACAGTAAGCGTTCTCCTCACGTCTCGCGCTACTTCGGCGAATAGGGGGGATAACTTCACCCGATGCAAAGCGGTGCAGCAGCAGTCAGAGCCGCAGCACCTCGGTCACCCGCACGATCGCCGTTCCCTCCGCCTCGGAGGCGGCGAGGTCGACCTCCGCGCGGATGCGCCAATCGTGGTCACCGGCGGGGTCGTCGATCGTCTGCTCGACCCGCCACAACCCCATCGGCAGCGGCGGACTCGTCGATGGCGACCAGCGCAGAGGAGCGCGCCCCTCCCCCGGTGCCGATCGTGTCGTGCTCGTCGAAGTAGCCGTCGAGGACCCCGGGCCAGTCGACGTCGGGGTCGAGTTCGACGAGTTCATCGTCCTTCTGCAGCGCCGCGAGCTGCACGCGCCGGAACATCTCGTTGCGCACGAGCACGACGAATGCGCGCCGGTTGGTGAGGATCGACGGCGGCGCCGGTGGGACGACGGGGGCGTCCGGATCGTCGGCCGGGTTGATGAGCTGCTCCCACTCGTCGACGAGGCTCGAGTCGACCTGCCGAACGAGCTCGCCGAGCCAGGCGATGAGGTCGAGCAGGTCGGGCGTCTGCGCATCGACCGGCACGGTCTGGCGAATGGCGCGGTACGCGTCGCTGAGGTACCGCAGCACGAGCCCCTCGCTGCGGGCGAGCTGGTACAGCGACACGTACTCGCCGAACGAGCACGCCTGCTCGAACATGTCGCGTACGACCGACTTGGGCGACAGCTCGAAGTCGCGGATCCACGGCTGGCTCGACGCGAACACCTCGTACGCCTGCGCGAGCAGTTCGTCGAGCGGCTTCGGCCACGTGATCTCCTCGAGCAGCTCCATGCGCTCGTCGTACTCGATGCCCTCGCGTTTCATCGCCGCGACAGCCTCGCCGCGGGCGCGGAACTGCTGCTGCGACAGGATCGGGCGCGGGTCATCGAGCGTCGCCTCGATGACGCTGACGACGTCGAGCGCGTAGTGCCCCGTGCCGACCGACGACGCCGGGGGCGTGGCATACGGTCCCCTGCCGAGTTCGACCTCGGGGTCGAGCATCTCGATCGCGGCGAGCGCGAACGGCGACAGCGGCTGGTTGAGCGCGAAGTTCGGCTGCAGGTCGACGGTGAGCCTGATGCGTGAGGAGTCAGAATTTGTCGCCTGACCCCCTTCCGAAGCGACAAAATCTGACCCCTCACGCGGTGGGGGGACGACCTCGACCACACCGGCCTGCACGAGGGTGCGGAAGATCGCGAGAGCGCGGCGGGCGAGGTCGTACTGGCGGGCGCGCGGCTCGTGGTTGTCAAAGACGAGCGAGCGGACGTTGCCGAACACGTCGCCGCCGCGCGCGATGACGTTGATGAGCATCGCGGCGCTCAGCTTCATCTGCGGCGTCAACGGCTCGGGCTCCGCGGCGACGAGGCGGTCGTAGCTCTGCTCGGTCCAGTTGACGAAGCCCTGCGGCGCCTTCTTGCGCACGATCTTCTTCTGCTTCTTGAGGTCGTCGCCGGCCTTGAGGATTTGGGCCGCGTTCTCGATCTCGTGATCCGGTGCCATCACGACGACCGTGCCCGCGGTGTCGTATCCCGCTCGACCGGCGCGGCCCGCGATCTGGTGGAACTCGCGTGCCGTGAGCTGGCGCATGCGCGTGCCGTCGTACTTGGTCAGCGCCGTCATGAGCACCGTGCGGATCGGCACGTTGATGCCGACGCCGAGGGTATCGGTGCCGCAGATGACGCGCAGCAGCCCGCGCTGCGCGAGCGTCTCGACGAGCCGGCGGTAACGGGGCAGCATGCCCGCGTGGTGCACGCCGATGCCCGCCCGCACGTAGCGCGAGAGCGTCTTGCCGAACCCGGTGGTGAAGCGGAACCCGCCGATCGCCTCGGCGATCTCGTCGCGCTGCTCGCGCCCGATGATGCGGATCGACGACAGTGCTTGCGCGCGCTCCATCGCGGCGGCCTGCGAGAAGTGCACGACGTAGATCGGCGCCTGCTTCGTGTCGAGCAACTCCTGCACGGTCTCGTGCACGGGGGTGCGCGCGTACTCGAAATGCAGCGGAACGGGACGCTCGACGCCGGTCACCCGCGCGGTCGGTCGGCCCGTGCGGCGGGAGAGGTCGTCGGCGATGTCGGTCACGTCGCCGAGGGTCGCCGACATGAGGATGAACTGCGCCCGCGTCAGCAGCAGCAGCGGCACCTGCCACGCCCATCCGCGGTCGGCCTCGCCGTAATAGTGGAACTCGTCCATCACGACCTGGTCGACGTCGGCATCCGCCCCCTGCCGCAGGGCGAGGTTCGCCAGGATCTCGGCCGTGCAGCACACGATCGGGGCGTCGGCGTTCACGGAGGAGTCACCCGTGACCATCCCCACGTTCTCGGCGCCGAAGATGTCGACGAGCGCGAAGAACTTCTCGCTCACGAGCGCCTTGATCGGCGCCGTGTAATAGGTGCGGCCGCCTCGGGCGAGGGATGCCGCGTGCGCGGCCACGGCGACGAGCGACTTGCCGGTACCGGTCGGGGTCGACAGGATCACGTTCGCGCCCGAGACGATCTCGATGATCGCCTCGTCCTGCGCCGGGTAGAGCGTGAGCCCGCGAGAGGCCGCCCATTCGACGAAGCCCAGGTACACGGCATCCGGATCGGCGCCGACGGGGACGTTCTCGAGAAGGGGGGTCACTCCCTAACCCTCTCATCCGCGAGCCGGGCGGTGGCTTCGGCGGGCTCAGGGACCACCCGGGCGTCCTCACCCCCGGTCGCTGAAGACGCCCACGTTCTCGCCGTCGAAGACGAACTGCACACTGCTGCCCACGGGGAAGCGCTCGACGAACGCCTCCGGCATCCCTTCTGCGACCACGAACTGCACGGTCGCGGGAAAAACGCCCGCACCGCATCCGCCGTAGACGAAATTGCCCCGGATGCCGCTGCTGTCACTCGCCGCGACCTCGTCGCTGTCGAGCAGATAGATGCACGGGTTGCGGTTCTCGGTCGCATCGGTCTGCGCGTAGCCCACGAAAGCGGTCACGCCGTAGAAGTCCCGGTACGCCCGCTCCTGGCCGGTGCGCTGGCCGAACACCGAGGGGGTCTCGGCATCGGGATCGAGCTCGAGAGTGCCCACCTGCGGGGCCCCGACCGAGTTCGACACCGGCACGAACGTCAGGCTGAGCGCGGTCGCCGCACTGGCCAGGGCGGTGACGACGGCGAGCGAGATCGCCCACGCCCACAGGTTCCGTTTCGAGCGCACGAGCGGCCGCCGTTCGCGGGGCTCGTCGGCGTCGACGAGCGGGTCGTCGGCGTCGACGAGCGGGTCGTCGGCATCCACCAGCGGAACCCGGGCATCCGATTCGCTACCGCGGATGCCGGCTTCAGGAAGACGCACGGCGATGGGGAGCGAATGCCGTTCCCGCTGCTGTTCCTCCAGCTCGCGGAGGCGCTGGGCGGCGGTCGGATCGGTGTCGATGTCGGCATCGGGCCCGTACGCCCGCGCGCGGAGCGTCTCGAGTTCCCGCCGTGCGCCATCGTCCACCCTTCGAATGCTTCCACACTCCGCGCGACGCAGGGCCATGCCGGGTGCATGCGCGGGAATGAATCGCCGGATGCCGCGTTGCACCCGATATGCGCTCGTTCGGCACTCTCTCGTTCGGCCACTACGGCCCCCTCGGCGGCGGACATCACCTCTCCGCCGGCGACTCCATGCTCCAAGCGATCGACCTCGCGCAGGGCATGGACGACCTCGGCGTGAACGGCATCTCGTTCCGCGTGCACCACTTCGCCCGTCAACAGGCGGCACCCATGCCGCTCCTGGCCGCGATCGCGGCGCGCACCACCCGCATCGAGGTGGGCACCGGCGTCATCGACATGCGGTACGAGAACCCCCTCATGCTGGCCGAGGAAGCGGCATCCGTCGATCTCATCAGCGGCAACCGGCTCGCGCTCGGCGTCAGCCGCGGCTCACCCGAGACCGTCGTCCGCGGCTACGAGGCGTTCGGCTACACCGGGTCGCAGGACCCACGCGGCGGTGACATCGCGCGCGAGCACTTCGACCTGTTCCTGCGCGCCATCGACGGTGAGGGCCTCGCGGAGCGCGACCCGATGAGCCCCTTCGGCGGCGGCACGGGTCTGCAGCGGATCGAACCGCACTCCCCCGGCCTGCGCAAGCGCATCTGGTGGGGCGCCGGCACGACGGCCACCGCCGAGTGGGCGGGCCGCATCGGCGTCAACCTCATGTCGTCGACGCTTCTCACCGAGGCCGACGGCACGCCCTTCGACCTCCTGCAGGCGCAGCAGCTCGACGCGTTCCGCGCCGCCTGGCGCGAGGCCGGTCACGCCGGTGAGCCGCGCACCTCGGTCAGCCGCAGCATCTTCCCGATCGTCACCGCCGAAGACGAGCTGTACTTCGGCGGGTCGGCGGGCAGCGACCAGATCGGCGTCATCGACGGTATGCGATCGACCTTCGGCAAGACGTACGCGGCGACCCCCGACGTGCTCGTCGAACAGCTGCAGAACGACGCCGCGGTGATGAGCGCCGACACCCTGCTTCTGACCATCCCGTCGCAGATGGGCGTCGAATTCAACCTGCGGCTGGTCGAGAACTTCGCGAAGCACGTCGCACCGGCGCTCGGCTGGCAATCGACGCTCGCGACCGTCTGATCACGACGCCGTCGATTCGGGATGCCGAGACCTTCGGCATCCCGATGTCGTTTCTCGTTCTCGGAGTCGCCGCTGCGGCATGACAGCCTGGTCGTATGGACGTAATCACACAGCTCGTTCTGCTCGTCACGCTCGCGGCCGTCATGCTGTACGCCGTGTACGGGGTCGTCCGCAAAGCCGTTCGCGACGAGATGGCCGCGGCCGCGCGCGCTGACCGTCGTGAAACCGACGGGCCGCAGCCGTGACGCCCGGCGCCGTGGCCGTCCGCACCGCGGTCTTCCCGCGCGACGCGGACGTCGTCTCCGCCCTCGTCGCGTCGTACCTGCGTCAGACGGAGAGCGAGAAGGCCGAGCGCGGACTCGCCGCCGCGGACGCCCCGCTCCCCGGGCACTATGCGCGCGAGATCGCCGACCCGGCTGCAGCCTTCGACAGGCGACGTGTGCTGCTCGCCGCGGTCGACGGGGAGGATTGCGGCATCGTCGTCGTCACCACCTCGCCGGATGCGACGGAGGTGTCGCGCCTCTGGACGACGCCGACCGCACGCGGAAAGGGCGTGGGAGCCGCTCTCATCGCCGCGGCGGTCGAGGGTGCCGTCACGCCCGTCCGCCTGTCGGTGTGGGAGTGGCGCGGCGACGCCCTCCGGCTCTACCGGCGGCTCAGCTTCGCACCGGTCCCGTCGTGGGACGACCGCGAAGGACTCGTGTGCCTCGAGCGGCGATGATGCTCAGCGCGCAGCCGCAGATCCGCGGGATCGGCCGATGGTCTGCGTGACGAGGTACTCGCCCCACGCGACGGCGTAGGCGCCGAGCGCCGCCCACGTCCAGCCCGACGGCAGCGCACCCACGATTCCGAGCATCGCCGCCGCGGTCAGCGCCACCACGACGACGAGCACCGGCAGAGCGGCGCGAGCCCCCACGGGAGCGCCCCCGACCCGCCACGTCACCCACAGGGCGCCGGCGGTGGCGACGAGCAGGATCACCGGCGTCCACCACGGCCCGAGCGCCCCGGTCGTGATCGAGGCACCGATCGCGGCGATCGTGAGAGAGGCGGCACGCACCGCGCGAACGGTCGTCGCGCGGTCGGCGGGGGTGCGGGATGCGGAGGGGATGACGGGCTCCTTGTGCGGCGGGCGGTTCTCTCAGCGTAGACAGGATGCCGCGAGCCGTCTGTCTACGCTGGAGCGGTGCCCCTCACCCTCACCTGCCTCGATGCGACCGGCCGAGACCGAGAGGAGCTGATCGCGTTCCTCACGGCGAACGCCTTCCCCTTCCACGTTCGCACTCACCCCACCCGCACCCAGGTGGTGGCGGCCATCGACGAGGGGACCTGGGGCGGCGACGCCGTCGAGGCGTTCTGGCTCGACCACGACGAGCACGGGCGCGTCGGATTGGTGCGCCTCGACGACCTCGCCGACGCGACGGCCCTGATCGATCTGCGTCTCGCGGAGCGGTGGCGCGGCCACGGCCTCGGCGCGCGGGCGCTCGCCCTCGCGAGCGAGCACGTCTTCCGCACGCGCCCCGGCGTCGTCCGGTTCGAGGGGCAGACCCGCGAAGACAACCTCGCGATGCAGCGGACCTTCGACAAGAGCGGGTGGGTACGCGAGGCGTACTACCGCGACGGCTGGCCGGTCGAAGGCGGAGCACCGATGGCATCCATCGCCTACAGCGTGCTGCGTCGGGACTGGCTCAGCGGGGTGACGACGCCCGTGCCGCGCGGGCCCGAGGTGACGCTGTCGGGCGAGTTGCGGTGCGCGAACGAGGGCGAAGCGGCCCGGGTGCGCGCCCGTCTCCCCGAGCACATCGCCCTCACCCGCGCCGAGCCCGGATGCATCGCCTTCGACGTCGACCCGACGGCCGACCCCCTCGTCTGGCGGGTCGACGAACGGTTCATCGACGAGGCCGCGTTCGACGCGCACCAGCGTCGCGTCGCGGCGAGCGTGTGGGGGTCCGCGACCGCCGGGATCGCGCGCGCGTACGTCATCCGCGGACGGGCACAGGATGCCGGTGCGGTCATCGCCGAGGCCTGGGCGGCGGAGGAACGACTGCTGGACCCGGCCGTCAGGTCCGACCCCGAGGAGCTTCGACGGTTGCTGGCTGATGACTTCGCCGAGATCGGCCGATCAGGACGCTGGTGGACCCGCGACGAGATCATCGCCGCTCTCACCGCTGAGGAGCCAGGATCGCGCCCACCCTCGATCGAGCGTCGGCAGAGCCGGCTGCTCGATGCCGACACGGTGCTGCTGACCTACCTGCTGAGGGGAGATGACCGGGCCAGCTACCGCTCCTCGGTGTGGCGGTGCGACCCGCAGCCACGCTGCCTCTTCCATCAGGGAACGGTCGTCCCCGGCTGACGACGGCGGGCACCGGCGTGCACTGCGCTCGGAGGGTCGACGCGGTGACCGCGTTTGCGCACGACCGCGCTGTCATACGTGCCGATGGCGTGCTCGTCGGCGTCTCCGCTGCACGGGCAGTCAGGCGGCATCGCGTTCTCGCGGTCCTCCTGATCGGGATGACGATGCCTCCGGCTCCGCTCGGGGACGCTGCCCCCGGCCGTGGCCTCCGCCTCGCGCCCGTCTGCGCGCGTCGACTCAGGCGCCCGGCGGGAAGCCGGGCCGGTCCACGGGGCTGACCTCCGGGTGCACGCGGTGGAACGCCGCCAGGTCGCGGACGTTCTTCTGCACCGCCACCACGGCGAAGAGGCTCATCGCGAACCCGATGCCGTAGAACCCCTTCTCCGAGAGCAGCAGTTCGGCGTTCCAGAGTCCGATCGTCATGAGCGTGAGCGCCGCGAGCAGCATCGCCCACGCGACGCCGAGGTACGCGCCGGTCACCGGTACCTCTTCCGCGCGGTCGCGCACGCCCTTCTGTACGGAGATCGCGGCGAACAGGCCGAGCAGGAACACCGCGAGGAAGAAGCCCTTCTCCGACAGCAGCATCTGCGCGTTGTACAACCCCACGACGTACACCGACGCTCCGAGCCCGAGCGCCACCCACGACGCCCCGACGAACGCTCCGGTCGGCCGGCCGAGCGCCTGCTGGTTCTGTACATCCGACATGGTTCTCACCCTTCGATCCGCCCCCACGGGGGATATATTCCGTGGCGGAGAACGTAGCGGCCCCTGCATGCTCTGAAGCACATACACGGACTTCTGTGGAGAGAATTCGCCCGGGTGACTCGTCTCGCGAGCCTCCCGCCCCGTCCGCCGTGCGCGAACGGGCTGGTCGCGTCCCCGTTCGGCTGCTTGGCTGACCCCTATGCGACGCGTGCTCATCCTCGGGGGAACCGCCTGGCTCGGCCGGGCCATCGCGCGAGCGGCTGTGGCGGGAGGAGCGGAGGTCACCTGCCTCGCCCGCGGCGAAGCGGGCACCGTTGCTCCGGGGTCGCGCCTGGTCCGGGCCGACCGCCACGACCCTCGCGCCTATGACGCCCTCGACGGCGACTGGGACGAGGTCGTGGAGCTGTCGTGGGACCCGGGGTTCGTGGCATCCGGTCTCGACGCCCTCGCAGACCGAGCGGCGCACTGGACACTCGTGTCGAGCGTCTCGGTCTACGCGCACGCCGACGCCCCGTTCGCCGATGAGACGGCGGAGCTCGTCGAGCCCGTCGACCTCGAGCAGTACGCGGATGCCAAGGTGCACGCCGAGCGCCTCACCGCGGCGCGCGCGGGTGACCGCGCCCTCCTCGCCCGTGCCGGCCTCATCGTCGGCCCCGGCGATCCCACCGACCGCTTCGGCTACTGGCCGGCACGCTTCGCCCGCGGCGGGCGCGTGCTGACACCCCGGACCGCCGACCGGTACGTGCAGGGGATCGATGTCGACGACCTCGCCGACTGGATCGAACGCGCGGGCCGCGACGGGATCACGGGGCCGGTCAACGCCGTCGGCGAGGAGCTGCCACTCGCCGCCGTGCTGACCGCCGCTCGCGACGCGGCGGGTACCGCGGCGGAGAACGTCGCGCTCGACGACGACACCCTCCTCGCCCGCGGTGTGCAGCACTGGATGGGGCCCCGATCGCTGCCGCTGTGGCTCCCGCCCGAGGCGCGGGGGTTCTCGCGGCGCAGCGACGCCGCGTTCGTGGCATCCGGGGGCCGCCGACGCGCCCTCTCCGAGACCATGCGACGAACGCTCGATGACGAACGCGCACGCGGGCTGGATCGGGCGCGCCGAGCGGGCCTCACCCTCGACGAGGAGGCCGAGGTGCTCGAGCGCTGAGGGGCGTCAGCACTCCACGACGTTGACGGCGAGGCCGCCGCGCGAGGTCTCCTTGTACTTGTCGTTCATGTCGGCGCCGGTCTGCCGCATGGTCTGGATGACGTTGTCGAGCGAGACGATGTGCGTGCCGTCGCCGCGGAGCGCCGTGCGGGCGGCGGTGACGGCCTTGACCGCCGCGACGCCGTTGCGCTCGATGCACGGGATCTGCACGAGGCCGCCGATCGGATCGCACGTCATGCCGAGATGATGCTCCATGCCGATCTCGGCGGCGTTCTCGATCTGGCGGGGCGTTCCTCCGAGCACGGCGGCGAAACCCGCGGCCGCCATCGAGCAGGCGGAGCCGACCTCGCCCTGGCATCCGACCTCCGCCCCCGAGATCGAGGCCGTCTCTTTGTAGATCGAGCCGATGGCGGCGGCCGTGAGGAGGAACGTCATGATCCCCTCGTCGTCGGCTCCAGGGACGAACCGGCGGTAGTAGGCAAGGACGGCGGGGATGACACCGGCCGCGCCGTTCGTGGGCGCGGTGACGACGCGCCCGCCCGCGGCGTTCTCCTCATTCACCGCCATCGCGAACAAGGTGAGCCAGTCGGTTCCGCGCAGGCCGTCGGTCGACGCCGCCTCGTCGGCGAGCTGCCGCGCCAGCTCGGGGGCGCGGCGGGGCACCCGGAGCCTGCCGGGGAGAACCCCGGGGGTCGCCGCTCCGCGCTCGATGCATCCGCTCATCACGTCCCAGATGGCCCGCAGCCCCGCGCGCACGGCATCCCCGTCGCGGTGGGCGAGCTCGTTCTCGAACGCGATCTCGGCGATCGACAGCCCGGTCTCGTCGCAGCGCGCGAGCAGGTCGTCGGCGGTGCGGAAGGGGTGCGCGACGAAGACGTCGTCGGCACGGGGCGTCGCGGCTTCGGCCTCGGTCACGACGAATCCGCCGCCCACCGAGTAGAACGTCTCCTCCGCGAGAACGACGCCGCCGGCATCGATCGCCGTGAACACGACCGCGTTGGGGTGGAACGGCAGCGAGCGTCGCCCATCCAGCACGAGGTCGGCATCCACGTCGAAGGAGACCGGGTGCGTCCCCAGCAGCCAGAGCATGCCGTCGGCGCGCACGCGCTCCTCGATATCGCGCAGCAAGTCGGGGTCGCACGACTCGGGCCGGTGCCCCTCGAGGCCCATCAGCACGGCACGGTCGGAGGCGTGGCCGCGTCCCGTGGCGCCGAGCGAGCCGAGCAGATCGACGCGCACGCGGACGACGCGCTCGTGCTGCCCACTGTCGCGCAGGTGCTCGGCGAACGTCAGGGCCGCCCGCATCGGCCCGACCGTGTGCGAGCTCGACGGGCCCACCCCGATCGAGAAGAGGTCGAAGGCGCTGACCACCATCAGACGGCGCCCTCGTAGAGCGGGTGAGCGGATGCCAGGGCGGCCACGCGCTCGCGAAGCTCGGCGATCTGCTCGGGCGAGACCTCCGCCCGCAGCGCCTCGGCGATGACGTCGGCGACGGCGGCGAAGTCCTCGTCGTCGAAGCCGCGCGTGGCCAAAGCGGGCGTCCCGATGCGAAGCCCCGAGGTGACCATCGGCGGGCGCGGGTCGTTGGGGACCGAGTTGCGGTTGACGGTGATGCCGACCTCGTGCAGGCGGTCCTCGGCCTGCTTGCCATCGAGGGGCGATTCGACCAGGTCGACCAGCAGCAGGTGCACGTCGGTGCCGCCGGTGAGCACGCGCACACCCTCGGCCACGACGTCGGGCTGCGTGAGGCGCTCGGCGATGATGTGGGCGCCGCGGAGCGTGCGGCGCTGGCGGTCGGCGAACTCGTCGCCCGCGGCGATCAGGAACGACACCGCCTTGGCCGCGATGACGTGCTCGAGCGGGCCGCCCTGCAGGCCCGGGAACACAGCCCGGTCGATCTTCTTGGCGATGTCGGCGTCGTTCGTCAGCACGATGCCGCCGCGCGGGCCGCCGAGGGTCTTGTGGGTGGTGGAGGTGACCACGTGCGCGTGCGGCACGGGGTTCGGGTGCACGCCCGCGGCCACGAGACCGGCGAAGTGCGCCATGTCGACCCACAGGTACGCGCCGATCTCGTCGGCGATGGCCCGGAACGCGGCGAAGTCGAGCTGGCGGGGGTAGGCCGACCAGCCGGCGATGATGAGCTTCGGCCGACGCTCGCGGGCGAGGGCGGCGACCTCGTCCATGTCGACCGAGCCCGTGGCATCCACGTGGTACGCGACCGCGTCGAAGGCCTTGCCGCTGTAGCTCAGGCGCATCCCGTGCGTGAGGTGGCCGCCGTGGGCGAGGTCGAGGCCGAGGATGGTGTCGCCGTGCTGCAGCAGGCCGAACAGCACCGCGGCGTTGGCCTGGGCGCCGGAGTGCGGCTGCACGTTGGCGTACGCGGCGCCGAACAGACCGCACACGCGCTCGATCGCGAGACGCTCGATCACGTCGACGTGCTCGCATCCGCCGTAGTAACGGCGACCGGGGTAACCCTCGGCGTACTTGTTGGTGGCGACCGATCCCTGCGCCTGCATGACGGAGAGCGGGGCGAAGTTCTCACTGGCGATCATCTCGAGGGTGTCGCGCTGGCGCTCGCGCTCGGCGTCGAGGGCCGCGGCGACGGCCGGGTCGATCTCGGCGAGCGGAGCGGTGAGGAGGGCGGCGGCGGTGGTCGGGGACAGAACGGTCATGGCGGGAGGCTCCCTGTCGTGCCGAGGGTGCGGCGATCGGATGGGTCACCTCCCCGCTCTGTCATCGGGCCTGAGAGCTTCACCGCGGGTGGCGGCTTTCACCGTGGGCGCAGGCGGGGCCTGCTTTCCAGAGTGCGCCTCACCCTCGCGGTCTTGGGCCTGAGAGATTGTGCGGGGAGGGCTTGCTCCTTCGGCGCCGCGTCCGGGTGGGACGCGGGCTCTCCCGCGGGGGTTCGATCGGCGCGTATCGAGTTGTGTGGGGGCGACGCTAATGCATCGCTATGCGCAACACAATGCGTCTTGAGCAACACGCAACATGATCGACTCGTATTCCCCGCGGGCGTAACGGCCGTGTAAACAGTGCGTCACGCACCCGCGAAACACCCCGCTCCGGGGGTCTGGGCCCTCTACTGTTGCGTCCAACGCACAGCAGTTTCTTTCAGCGCAACAACAGACCCGAGGATGCCATGACCACTCGTCGCGAGAACTCCACGACCTACGACTACATCGTCGTCGGCGGCGGAAGTGCCGGAAGCGTGCTCGCACGGCGGCTGTCCGACGACCCTGAAGCACGCGTGCTCGTGCTCGAGGCGGGGCGCAGCGACTACCCGTGGGACCTCTTCATCCAGATGCCCGCCGCCCTCACCTTCCCGAGCGGCCACGCCCTCTACGACTGGAAGTACGAGTCGGAGCCCGAGCCGCACATGCACGGTCGCCGCGTCGCCCACGCACGCGGCAAGGTGCTCGGCGGCTCGTCGTCGATCAACGGCATGATCTTCCAGCGCGGCAACCCGCTCGACTACGAGCGCTGGGGCGAGCAGCCCGGTCTCGAGACCTGGAACTGGGCCCACTGCCTGCCCTACTTCAAGCGCATGGAGAACGCCCTCGCCGCCGCCGCCGGTGACCCCCACCGCGGTCACGACGGTCCGCTCGAGCTCGAGAAGGGCCCCGCCACCAATCCCCTCTTCCAGGCCTTCTTCGATGCCGCGGAGCAGGCGGGCTACCCGCGCACCGACGACGTCAACGGCTTCCGGCAGGAGGGCTTCGGCCCCTTCGACCGCAACGTGCGCCACGGCCGCCGGCTCTCGGCATCCCGTGCGTACGTCCGCCCCGTGTGGCGGCGCCGCAAGAACCTCACCGTGAAGACCCGGGCGCTCGCCACCCGCATCCTGTTCGAGGGGACGCGCGCCGTCGGCGTGGAGTACCGCCGCAACGGGCGCACGCACACCGCGCGCGCGAACGAGGTCGTGCTCGCCGGCGGCTCGATCAACACCCCGCAGCTCCTGCAGCTCTCGGGCGTCGGCCCGGCCGACCTCCTGGAGTCTCTCGGCATCCCGGTCGTCGTCGATCTGCCCGGCGTCGGCGAGAACCTGCAGGACCACCTCGAGGTCTACATCCAGCACGAGGCCACGCAGCCGGTGTCGATGCAGCCGTACCTGCGGCCGCTCAGCATGCCGCTGACGGGGCTGAAGTGGCTGCTCGGGCGAAAGGGCCCCGCCGCGACCAACCACTTCGAAGGCGGCGGGTTCGTCCGCTCGAACGACGAGGTGCGCTGGCCGAACCTGATGTTCCACTTCCTGCCGGTGGCGGTGCGCTACGACGGGCAGATCGCCGACGTGAAGCACGGCTTCCAGGTGCACGTGGGTCCGATGTACGCCGACACCATCGGACGCCTGCGCATCCGCTCCACCGACCCGACCGAGCACCCCGAGCTCGTCTTCAACTACCTCAGCACCGAGAACGACCGCCGCGAGTGGGTCGAGGCCGTGCGCGTGGCCCGCGACATCCTGTCGCAGCCGGCGCTCGCCCCCTTCAACGGCGGCGAGATCGCCCCCGGCGCCGAGGTGAGCACCGACGAGGAGATCCTGGAGTGGGTGGGCCGCGAGGCCGAGACGGCACTGCACCCCTGCGGCACGGCCAAGATGGGGCCCGCCGATGACCCCATGGCCGTCACCGACCCGCTCACCATGGGCGTGCACGGCACGACGGGGCTTCGCATCGTGGATGCCTCGGTCATGCCGTTCGTGACGAACGCCAACATCTACGCGCCCGTCATGATGATCGCCGAGAAAGCCGCCGATCTCATCCGCGGCGTGAAGCCGCTGGCCGCCGAGGAGCTGCCCTACTACGTGGCAGACGGCCCGGCGAAGGTGGGCGTGACCGCATGACCTCGTCTCTGTACATCGACGGGGCCTGGCGCGAGCCGCACTCCCCCGCCACGCGCGAGATCCGCTGCCCCGCCGACGGCACGCTCGTGGCGACCGTGACCGAGTGCGACGCGCAGGATGCCGCCGACGCGGTCGCCGCGGCATCCTCGGCCTGGCGGTCGGGAGTGTGGAGCGAGACGCCCGAGCGCGAGCGCGGCCGGCTGCTCGAACGCGTCGCCGACCTCATCGAGCGCGACGCCGAGACCTACGCCGAGGCCGAGGCGCGCGACACCGGCAAGCGCATCATCGAGGCGCGCTACGACATGGCCGACATCGTGGCGTGCTTCCGCTACTACGCGAGCCAGGCCGGCGCGCACCCGGGGCGGCTCGTGGACACCGGCAGCGAGTCCACCCGCAGCCGCATCGAATACGCCCCCGTGGGTGTCTGCAGCCTCATCACGCCGTGGAACTACCCGCTGCTGCAGGCCGCGTGGAAGGTGGCGCCGGCGCTGCTGGCGGGCAACACCTTCGTGCTCAAGCCCAGCGAGCTGACGCCCTCGACGGCGACGCTGCTGATGGACACGCTCACCGAGGCGGGACTGCCGGCCGGCGTGGCGAACCTCGTCACCGGGACGGGCGCCGACGTCGGCGAGGTGCTCACCACCCACGCCGACGTCGACCTCGTGTCGTTCACCGGGGGCCTCGCGACGGGCCGGCGCGTCATGGCCGCCGCCGCCCAGAGCATCAAGCGCGTCGCGCTGGAGCTGGGCGGCAAGAACCCGAACATCGTCTTCGCCGACGCCGACTTCGACACCGCGGTCGACTACGCCATGACAGCGATCTTCCTGCACAGCGGTCAGGTGTGCTCGGCCGGCGCCCGGCTCGTGGTCGAGGAGTCGCTGCACGACGCCTTCGTCGACGCCCTCGTCGAGCGCGCGCAGCACATTCGCCTCGGCGGCCCGTTCGACGACGACGCCGAGACCGGCCCGCTCATCTCCGCCGCCCATCGCGACAAGGTCGACGCCTACGTGCAGGCCGGCATCGCCGAGGGCGCGGTCCTGCGCTGCGGCGGCCACGCGCCGACCGACCCGGAACTGGCCGACGGCTTCTACTACCTGCCCACGATCCTCGACCGCTGCGACGGCTCGATGAGCGTCGTGCGCGAGGAGAGCTTCGGCCCCGTCCTGACCGTCGAGACCTTCCGCGACGAGGCCGAGGCCGTGCGCATCGCCAACGACACCCCCTACGGCTTGGCCGGCGCGGTGTGGACCCAGGATGCCGGCCGGGCCCAGCGCGTGGCGAGCAGTCTGCGCCACGGCACGGTGTGGATCAACGACTACCACCCCTACCTGCCGCAGGCGGAGTGGGGCGGATTCGGCCAGTCGGGCAACGGCCGTGAGCTCGGCCTCGCGGGCCTCGACGAGTACCGCGAGACCCGGCACGTGTACCAGAACCTCGACCCGAAGCCCCAGCACTGGTTCGCCGCCGCCGACCAGTGACCTCTCCTCACGAAAGGGAGCACCACCGATGAGCACCATCACGGCACCACCCCTTCACCGCTCCGCCGCCACCGACGTCGACGACTTCACCGTCGACGGTCTCTGGAAGGTCTTCGGGAACGCCCCCGAGAAGGTCGTCGGCAACCCGCAGCTCGCCGACCTCAGCACCGCCGAGATCCTCGAGCGCACCGGCAACGTCGTCGCCGTCCGCGACCTCAGCTTCACCGTCGGACGCGGGGAGGTGTTCGTCATCATGGGCCTGTCGGGCTCCGGGAAGTCCACGCTGATCCGGTGTCTGACCCGGCTCGTCGAGCCCACAGCCGGCTCCATCACGATGCGCGGCGACGATCTGCTCTCGCTCGCACCGGGACCCCTGCGGGAGTTCCGCCGCACCAAGGCCGCGATGGTGTTCCAGCACTTCGGTCTCCTCCCCTTCCGCACCGTCGTCGACAACATCGCCTACGGACTCGAGATCCGCGGCGTCGGCAAGGCCGAGCGCCGCGAGCGGGCGCTCGAGATGGTCTCGCTCGTCGGGCTCGACGGATACGAATGGCGCTACCCCTCGCAGCTTTCCGGCGGAATGCAGCAGCGCGTGGGCCTGGCCCGGGCGCTGGCCGGCGACCCCGACGTGCTGTTGTTCGACGAGCCGTTCTCGGCCCTCGACCCGCTCATCCGCCGCAACATGCAGGCCGAGATCGTGCGGCTGCACCACGAGATGGGCAAGACCATGGTCTTCGTCACGCACGACCTCTCCGAAGCCCTCAAGCTCGGCGACCGCATCCTCATCATGCGCCACGGCGAACTGCAGCAGATCGGCACCGGTGCCGAACTCGTCGGCGCCCCCGCCAACGACTACGTCGCCGACTTCGTCTCCGACGTGCCGATCGCGAGCGTTCTCACGCTGCAGTGGATCGCCCGCCCCGGCGACACCGCGCCCGACGCACCGACTCTGCCAGCCGACACCGTCATCGCCGACGCCATCCCCGTGGTCCTGGGTACCTCCGTTCCGGTTCGCGTGACGGATGCCGCGGGCGCCGTCGTCGGCATCGTCGATCGCGACGCGGTGCTGCGTGCCGTCGCCGGCGAACGGCATCCGTCATGAGCGCCCCCGTCGCCCCCACGACCGTCGAGATCACCAAGATCGAGGCCTCGACCCTCACCGCCGCCCCGCGACCGCGCCGCATCTCGCCGCGCACCACGGTGCTGATCGGGGTGGGCGTGCTCTGGCTCGCCGTCTTCGCGTTCACCCACGGCCAGGGCACCGACACCCTCCCCACCGCGTCACTCACCGACGTGCACGGCTTCTTCGACGCCGTGAAGGAGTGGGTCGCCGACAACCGCTCCTCCAACGTCGTGCTCCTGGCCCTCGACGTCGTGCGCGTCGTCATCAACGCGGTGGTGCAGGCGCTGCTGTCGCTCCTGGCCGCCACCACGTACGGCCTCGGGTACCCCGAGATCGGCTGGCTCGGTTCGACGCTCCTCTTCGGCTGGATCGCCTGGGTGTGCGGCAACGCGCGCGTGGCCGCCCTCACCGTGGGCTTCCTCGTCGTCATCGGCGTGCAGGGGCTCTACCTCGAGGCGATGCAGACGCTCGCCATCACCTTCGCCGCGGTGTTCTTCGCCCTCGTCATCGGCATCCCGGTCGGCATCTGGACGGGCCGGTCGCGGCGCGTCGAACGGGTGCTGACCCCCGTGCTCGACTTCATGCAGACGATGCCCACCTTCGTCTACCTGGCCCCGCTGGCGCTGATCTTCCTCATCGGCCCCGCCGCCGCCGTCATCGCGACCCTCATCTACGCCGCCCCTCCCGTCATCCGCCTCACCGCGCATGGCGTCCGCGACATCCCCGAGTCCATCGACGAGAGCGTCGCCTCGCTGGGTGCGACGCCCCGCCAGCGCCTGCGTACGGTCGTGTTGCCGCTCGCGCGCACCTCGATCGTGCTCGGCATCAACCAGACCACCATGGCGGCGCTGTCGATGGTCACCATCGCGGCCCTCATCGCCGCCCCCGGCCTCGGCCAGGTGGTCGTGCAGGCGCTGCAGTCGCTCAACGTCGGTCGCGCGTTCAACGCCGGCCTCGCCGTCGTGCTGCTGGCGATCGTGCTCGACCGCGTCACCACGGCGATCGGCCGTCGTGCCGACCCGGCCGTCGTCGCCGCGCGGCGCACCCGTGCCGTCCTGCCGCGTCGCATCGCGTACGGGGCGGGTGCAGCCATCGCGCTCGTGGCGATCTTCCTGTCTCGCTCGCAGCTGTGGGCCGCCGTCTTCCCCGCGCAGATCGAGATCGGCGACCTCGTCGAGAGCGCCGTGAACACGGCATCCGCCTGGGTGAACACCACCTTCGGCGGTGTGACGTCGGCGCTGCAGGAGGTCGTGACCACCGCGCTGATCAACCCGCTGCAGGCACTGCTCGAGCAGTCGCCGATCGTCGTCGTCATGGCGGCGTTCACGGTCATCGCGTTCGTCGCCGGGCGGGCGTCGCTCGCCGGAGCCACCCTGGCGGGGATGGTCGTGGTGTGGCTGCTGGGCGTCTGGGGACCCTCGATGATCACGCTGGCTTCGACCCTCGTCGCCACCGTGCTCACGGTCGCCATCGCGCTGGTGCTGGGCGTGTGGATGGGGCGGGTCCCCCGTGTCGATGCGGCGATCCGTCCCATCCTGGATGCCGCGCAGACCATGCCGGCGTTCGTCTACCTCGTGCCGTTCCTCGGGCTCTTCGGGCCGAACCGCTTCACCGCGATCGTCGCCGCCGTCATCTACGCCGCGCCCATCTCGATCAAGATCATCGCCGACGCCATCCGGCAGCTGCCCGAGACGCTCGGCGAGGTGCTGCTCAGCACCGGGTCGAGCCCGTGGCAGGCCGTCACGAAGGTGCAGCTGCCGATGATCCGCCACGCCATCACCCTCGCGGTGAACCAGGCGCTCATCTACGTGCTGTCGATGGTCGTCATCGGCGGCCTGGTCGGCGGTGGCGGGCTCGGCTACCTCGTCGTCGCGGGCTTCGTGCAGACCGACCTCTTCGGCAAGGGGCTCGCCGCGGGCCCTCGCCATCGTCATCTGGGGCATGCTGCTCGACCGCACGACGCAGGCCTTCGCCCACCGCACTCCCCTCGCACCCACCGCTCCCCCGGCGCCGGCTCGGCGCCTACGGAGATCCACCACCCGAACACCCCGCACCGCTACCGCATGAAACGGGTCCCGACCCGACCGACCGAGACGCCGCGTCTCACCAAGGGAGTATCCATGCACCACGCCCGCACACGCACCCTGTCCGCCCTCGCCGTCCTCTCGGCCGGTGTCCTCGCCCTCTCGGGCTGTGGCTCGTCGCTCAACGACAGCTCGTCCGACGCGGGTGGCGCCGCCGCCTGCGGCACCACCAACCTCGCCATGAACAACTGGGTCGGTTACACCGCGGATGCCGCCGTGTACACGTACCTGGCCGAGAACGAGCTGGGCTGCACCGTCGTGCAGAAGCCCATCTCGGAAGAGGTCGCCTGGCAGGGCTTCGGCACCGGCGAGGTCGACCTCATCATCGAGAACTGGGGACACGCGTCGCTGAAGGAGAAGTACATCGAGGGCGACAAGACCGCCGTCGAGGTCGGCCCCACCGGCAACGAGGGGGTCATCGGCTGGTTCATCCCCGAGTGGATGACCGAGGAGTACCCCGACCTGAAGACCTCGGCCGACCTGAACAAGTACGCCGACCTGTTCAAGACCAGCGAGTCCGACGGCAAGGGTCAGCTGCTCGACGGCGACCCCAGCTACGTCACCAACGACGAGGCCCTCGTGACCAACCTGGGCCTGAACTACAAGGTGGTCTACGCCGGCTCCGAGGCGGCCCTCATCGAGGCGTTCCGCTCGGCCCAGGCCAACCGCACCCCGCTGCTGGCCTATTTCTACGAGCCGCACTGGTTCTTCTCCGAGCAGAAGCTCGGCCACATCACGCTGCCCGCCTACACCGACGGCTGCGATGCCGACCCGCAGAAGGTCGCCTGCGACTACCCGCCCTACACGCTCGACAAGATCGCCTCGTCGGCGTGGGTCGCGAAGGACACTCCCGCGGTGAAGCTGCTGAAGAACTTCACGTGGACCAACGACGACCAGAACACCGTCGCCAGCTACATCGCGAAAGACAACATGACGCCCGAAGACGCGGCCAAGAAGTGGGTCGACGACAACCCCGACAAGGTCGCCGCGATGCTCGAGGGCATCAAGTAACACCCGCTCCACCCGGAGGGGGCGCGATCGCGCCCCCTCCGGTACACCCCCGCATTCCCCCCGCCCCACCCCGCGCCCGTTGCTGCATCGTGCGCACGCATCCGATCTCGAGGTTTCGCATGGTCTCGTCTCCCGCCCGTTCCCCCCGCGTCGTCATCATCGGCCTCGGCGTCGTCGGCGCCGCCCTCGCCGACGAGCTGACCTCGCGCGGCCTGACCGATGTGACCGTGTTCGAGCAGGGTCCCCTCTACATCACCGGCGGGTCGTCCTCGCACGCGCCCGGCTTCGTCTTCCAGACCAACGGCGACCGCACGATGACGCAGCTCGCGCAGCGCACACTCGACAAGCTCGACGGCGTCTCGCTGAACGGCCAGTGGCTGCTCAAGCGCGTCGGCGGGCTCGAGATCGCCACCACCGACGAGCGTCTGCACGACCTCAAGCGCCGGCGGGGCCTCGCGGCATCCTGGGGTGTGCCGGGCGAGCTCGTCGACCCCGACGAGGTCGCGCGGCTGTGGCCCGGACTCGACGTCTCGGGGGTGCTCGGCGGTTGGCTCACCCCCACCGACGGGATCGTCAAGAGCGCGGCCGCCGTGCAGTGGCAGGCAGAACGCGCCCAGGACCGCGGTGCGCGCATCGTCGGCAACACCCGCGTCGTCGGCATCGAGCGCTCGGGCGGACGGGTGACGGGTGTGAAGGTCCTTCCCGTGCCGGCCGGCTCCGCCGAGCCCGATCTCGTCCCCGCCGACATCGTCATCTCGTGCGCGGGACTGTGGGGACCGGGCGTCTCGCGTGACCTGCTCGGTTTCGAGCTGCCGATGCAGCCCATGGAGCACGGCTTCGGCTACAGCGCGCCCGTGCCGTCGCTCAAGGGCGCCAATGTCCCCACCGACGAGGCGAAGCGCCCCATGCTCCGCCACCAGGACTTCTCGCTGTACCTGCGCGAGTACGTCGACCGCATCGGCATCGGCGCGTACAACCACCGCCCGATCCCGCTGGAGCAGTCCGAGATCGCGGATGCCGACACCTTCGCCGCGACCGGTGTGCACCCCGCGATGCACCCCCTCACCTGGGACGACTTCGCCCCCACGTGGGAGGAGGCGCAGCGCCTGCTCCCGGAGCTTCGCGGGGTGCAGTTCGAGTCGGGCTTCAACGGCATCTTCTCGTTCACCCCCGACGGCGGCCCCATGCTCGGGCCCGTTCCCGGCACCGACGGCCTGTGGCTCGCGCAGGCGGTGTGGGTCACGCAGTCGGCCGGTGTCGCACAGGTCGTCGCCGACTGGATCGTCTCGGGGGACCCGGGGATCGACACCCACGGCCTCGACTTCAACCGCTTCGACCCCGCGGTGGTGAGCCGCCGGTTCACGCGCGAGCGTTCGTCGGAGTCGTACGACGAGGTCTACGACGTGCGTCACCCGCACACCCCAACCCAGCGCCTGCGGGGCCTGCGCCGCACGCCCTTCCACCAGCGCTACGAGGAGCTCGGCGCCGTCTTCGGCGAGGGCGGAGGCTGGGAGCGTCCGCTGTGGTTCGAGGCGAACGCCGGCCTGGTCGACGAGCTGGAGACCGTGCCCGTGCGCGACGACTGGGCCGCGCAGAACTGGTCGCCCATCGCCGCGGCCGAGGCGCACGCCACCCGATCCTCGGTGGCCCTGTACGACCTGACCGCCCTCCCCCGCGTCGAGGTCTTCGGCCCGGGCACCACCGCGCTGCTGCAGCGTCTGCTCACCACGAACGTCGACGTCGCCATCGGCCGGGTCGTCTACGGCATGATGCTCGACGAGCAGGGCGGCATCCTGTCGGATGTCACCGTCACCCGCCTCGACACCGAGCGGTACATGATCGGCACCAACGGCAACCTCGACCTCGTGCACCTCACCACCCAGGCGCCCGAGGGGGTCTGGGTGCGCGCGCTCTCGTCGGGCCAGGGCGGCCTCGGGCTGTGGGGGCCGAACGCTCGCGCCGTGCTGGAGTCGCTCACCCACGACGACGTCTCGAACGAGGGTTTCGGCTTCTTCCGCGCGAAGCAGATCGACATCGCGGGCGTCAGCGTGCTCGCCCTGCGCGTCAGCTACGTCGGCGAGCTCGGCTGGGAGCTGTACGTCAGCGCCGACAACGCCGTCTTCCTCTGGGACGCCCTGTGGGAAGCGGGCCAGGCGCACGGCATCGTCGCCGCCGGCCGCCGCGCGTTCAACGCCCTGCGCCTCGAGAAGGGATACCGCGCCTTCGGCCACGACATGACCCGCGAGCACACCCCCGCCGAGGCGGGTCTGAGCTTCGCGGTGCGTATGGCCAAAGACGACTTCGTCGGCAAGGCCGCCCTCGCCGAGCGTCCCGTCACCACGCGCCTCGTGCCGCTCACCCTCGACGACCCGACTCGGGTGGTGCTGGGCGCAGAGCCCGTGTTCGTCCCCGGAACGACGGATGCCGTGGGCTACGTCACCAGCGCCGACCAGGGCTACACGATCGGCGCGTCGATCGCGTACGCGTGGCTGCCGCCCGAGCTCGCCGAGCCCGGCACGACACTGGAGGTCGAGTACTTCGCCCAACGTCTGCCGGCGACCGTGCGCACCGAGCCGCTGTTCGACCCCGAGATGGCCGCGATCCGCCGCTGAGCCGGCGTCCGCACCGATACGAGAAGGAACCACCACGATGGAGCACTACGACGTCATCGTCCTCGGCCTGGGGTCGATGGGCGGCGCCGCCGCCAACACCCTCGCCGAACGGGGCGCGAAGGTCCTGGGTCTCGAGACCTTCGCACCCGGCCACGACCAGGGCGCCGCGCACGGCGGCACCCGCATCATCCGGCAGTCGTACTTCGAGAGCCCCGAGTACGTGCCGCTGCTGCAGCGCGCGTACGAGGGCTGGCGCACGCTCGAAGCCGAGTCGGGCCGCGACATCATGGAGCTCTGCGGCGGCATCTACATCGGCGACCCGGATGACATCACCTTCCGCGGCAGCAAAGAGGCGTCCGAGCTGCACAACCTGCCGCACGAGATCCTGGATGCCGACGAGATCCGCCGCCGCTTCCCCACGATGAACCCGGCCGACGACGCCGTGGCCGTGTACGAGGCGAACGCGGGGTACGTCCGCCCCGAGGAGACGACGATCGCCAACGCCGAGGTCGCGGCGAAGAAGGGCGCGACTCTCCGCTTCCACGAGCCGGTGACGCACTGGCAGGCGACCCCGAACGGCGGCGTCGAGGTCGTGACCACGCAGGGCACCTACGGCGCCGACCGTCTCGTCATCACTCCCGGCCCCTGGGCGCCGCAGGTGCTGCCCGAGCTGCGGCTGCCACTGTCGATCGACCGCATGATCTTCTACTGGTTCTCGCCCGAGTACAGCGACGCGGTGCCGTACGAGCGCTACAGCGACAAGCAGCATCCCGTGTACATCGAAGAGACCCACGGCAACCAGCAGATCTACGGCTTCCCCATGACCGACGGTCCCGCCGGCGGCCTGAAGCTCGGTTTCTTCCGCAAGGGCTCCCCCACCACGGCGAACACGATCGACCGCAACGTCTACGACCACGAGATCGCCGAGATGCGCGAGCGCGCGCTGCAGCTGTTCCCCTACCTCACCGGACCCGTCGTGCAGGCCAAGACCTGCCTCTACTCGGTGACACCCGACGAGCACTTCGTCATCGGCGCGCACCCCCTGCACGAGCAGATCCAGATCGCCTGCGGCTTCAGCGGCCACGGGTTCAAGTTCGTGCCGGTGGTCGGCGAGATCCTCGCCGACCTGGCCCTCGACGGGCGGTCGGCCATGCTGCCCCCGACGCTGTTCGACCCGACCCGGGCGGTGCTGCGGGGCGCCTGACCGCGCTCGGCGCGATCGACCCGCGTCCGGGCGCCGGCCGCTCGCTGCCGGGGCGCCGGTCGCGTCCCGGTGTCACGCATAAACGCGATCTGCGCGCATAAACGCGGTGTGCGCGCGTTTGTACGCACGGATCGCGTTTGTGCGTGTCCCGTCTGCAGCGCCGTCACTCGATCGTGGCGGGCCAGATCATCCTCCCCTGCCGGAAGGTTGCGTAGATCCGCGAAAAATCCGAGGGTGTCGGATGCTGCGATCTGGTGTCGAGGATCGTCAGATCCGCGTGATGACCCACTTCGACCGCGCCCCGCTCCTGGTCGGCGAAGAATGCCGCGGGCTCGGAAGTCAACGACCCGAGCAGGTGATCGACACCCATGCCGCTGTCCGCCATCGCTTCGAACTCCGGGCGCGTGTCCCGTTCTGCCATGTATCCCACGTCGGTGCCGAACAGCACCTTGCCTCCCTGCCGCAGGAAGTCGCCCAGCGCTGCGTGAATCGGACCCAGATAGTCGGCATCCGTTCTGACCGTGGAGGCGAACATGTGCAACGTCGGCACCGTCCGCACGCCGCGTCGAGCCGCCTCTGCCAGAAGGGCAGCGGTTCCGTACGTGTCGTCGGGAACGTGAGCAAGCGCATCGACGCCGGCACCGAGTGCGATCGCTGTTCCCTCCCGGTTCGAGGGGTGGGCGAAAACGCGCACACCCCGTCGATGCGCCTGATCGACGGCTGCGCGCGCCACTGCCTCTCGCATCGGTTTGACTCGCTCTGGAGTGACGTATGCGCCGGTGAAGAGTTTGACGACGCGGGCGCCGTTGCGCAGCTGAGATGCGACCACGAGCCGAGCGCCGAACCCGGTGAGGGGTGTCGGAAGCATCCACCGCATGAACCACGGCACGATGATCCTCGTGTAGAACGGGATGCCACGCCAGGGGCGGATACCGATGCCGGCGGTGATGATCGTCGGGCCGCGAAGCTGGCCCGTTTCGATTCTCCGGGCGAGCGCGTTCGTCGTCCGCGGGTGCGAGCCCAGATCCACCACCGTCACGAAGCCCCGGCTGAGCATCATGTCATCGATCGCGGCTTGCATCGCCGACAACGCGGCACGTGACCGTCCAGACCACACGCTTTCCGTGAGGTGCACGTGACAGTTCCAGAAGCCGGCGGTCGTGACCCGGCCAGAGAGATCCACTTCTCGGACGCCGGAACCCGCGCCTGCCACGCGCCCGATCTCGGCGATACGACCCCCGCGGAGGAGGGCGTCCTGCGGGTCGGACACGCACTCCCCCGGTCTCCGCCACACGCGCGCATTGCGCAGGAGCAGCGATCCCTCGTCGAAACCGTTTCTCACGTGGACACAGTACGCAGTCAACGCGTCGGTCGTCGATGCCCTCTCCCGAAGGCGGGACGAGGCCGAACGGATGACGACGTCACGCCCGCGCTGTTCCCGCGGCGAGGTGCGCGCACAGCGCGCGGATCATGTCGATGCCGTCGACGAGATGACCCAGTCCGACCTCATCGAACACCGACTCGGAGAACGACGGTTCGAAGACCGCGCGCCACTGCCCGTCGACCGGATGCTGCTCGAGGGAGACGACCCAGTTGTAGCGACCGAGGGCGACGGTGACGACCACGCCGGAGCCCTGACCGTCGACCCCCAGGTCGTAGACCCGGAAGGTGACGGCCTCATCTCGCGCGGGATGGGTGAAAGCCTCCAGCAGACCGGGAAGGTCGTCGATTTCTTTCATGCACGCGAATGTACCAAAAGCGAAATGGCGAATGTGCGGCCGTGCACCTGTGCAGAATGCGATCCGGGCGTTTTCTCGCCATTCAGCGACGCGGCCTCCGACGCGATGACGCGGACGTCCCCACGAGAATCACCTCGGATGCCGACCCCAGCGTGAGAGCCGGCCGTCGATATCACCTGGAGGTCGCGCAACTCGTCGCGCGCTCCGGCACTCAGGCGTCGACCTCCACCGGCCCCTTCGGCCGTGAGCAGCAGGCGAGGATCTTGCCGGCGTCGATCTCGCGCTGGCGGATACCGCCGTTGTGCGCGATGTCGACCTCGCCCGCGATCTTCACGATCTTGCACGTGCCGCACAGACCGTTCTGACACGAGGTCATGATCCGGATGCCGACCTGCTTCGCCGCCTGCAGAACGGTCTCGCCCTCGGCGATGACGACGCTCTTGCCGCTGCGCGCGAAGCTCACGGTGTGACCAGGCGCGCCCTGGGTGTCATTGACCTCGGGCGGGGCGATCTCAGCGAGCACGAACGACTCGACGTGGATGCGCTCGGCGGGCACACCCAGCTCCTCCAGCAACGCGACGGCGTGCTGCATGTACGCGTCGGGACCGCAGACGAACACCTCGCGCGTGGTGAGGTCGGGCACGTGCTGCGTGAGCATCTCGGCATCCAGTCGCCCGACGGGACCCGCCCATGTGCCGGCGGGGTCGACCGAGACGGCCTGGACGACACGGATCGTGTCATTGCCGTTCGCCAGGGCCTCCAGCTCGCGCGCGAACACCACGGACTCCGGGTCGTGCGAGTTGTGCAGCAGCACCGCGTCGGTGCCGTCGCCGAGGTCGTGCAGGGCCTCGAGCACCGCGATCATCGGCGTGATCCCGACGCCCGCGGCCAGCAGCAGCACACGGTCCGCCGGGTGGAACGCGGTGGAGAACTCGCCCGCCGGACCGCTCAGCTCGAGACGGTCGCCGACGCGCAGGGTGTCGTGCAGCCAGCGCGAGAACACTCCGTCGGCCTCACGTTTGACCGTGAGCTGCACCGAATACGGGCGGGTCGGAGGTGAGCTGACGGTGTAGCAGCGGCTCACGCGCTCGCCGTCGATGTCGGCGCTCACGGTGACGTACTGGCCGGCCGCGCGGGGCAGCGCCCGGCGGTCATCCGAGACGAACTCGAATGTCGAGATGTGCGGGGTGCGCGCGAGAATGCGCGAGCAGCGCAGCATCCGGGGCGAGGGGTCGTCGTCCCAGCGGTCGTGATCGTGCAGCAGCGCGCCCGGCGCGAAGACGGCGGTCACTCCGCGCCCTCGGCATCCAGGTGCACGTTGAGCTTGTCGATGTACCAGTTGCAGAACGCGTCGACCTGGTACTCGCTCGGCACGTACGGCCCCGGGATGTACGCCGGGTCGGTGACGCCGCGCTGCGCGAGCTCGACGAACGCGGCATCCTGCGCGTTGGTCTCACGCCACACGTACGTGAGGTCGTCGACGTTGTAGTCGACGCCCTCGACGGCGTCCTCGTGCACGAGCCACGTGGTACGCACGAGCGTGCGACCGGGTGCGATCGGCAGCACCGCGAAGGTGATGGCGTGGTCGGCCATGAAGTGACACCAGAAGTTCGGCTGCGTGTGCATCGACAGACGGCCGAGCTTGGCGTCGTCGAAGTCGCCCAGGAGCTTGTTCACGAGCTTCGCGCCCGTCATGCTGTACGACTCGCCCTCACCGTCGAGCGCTTCGCGCTGCACGCGGAAGCCCATCGTGCGGGTGTCGAGCTGCTCGATCCCCTCGAAGGGGAGCCCGCGCTCGACGCATTTGTGCTCGAGCTCGGCCTCGGCCGACAGGTACCGCTCGTGCGTCTCCTGCAGGTGCGGCGGGATCGCATCCTCGGGGTAGCCCCACGTGATGAAGTACGTGCAGCCGAGCTCGGGGTGCATGTCGCAGTGGTAGCACTCCCGGTTGTTCTCCATCGTGAGCTTCCAGTTGCCGAGCTCGATGAGGTCGATCTGCTTGGCGACCTTGGCACGCTTGAGCTGGTGCTGCTCGAAGTAGGGCGCCACGATGGATGCCACCTCGTCGATGTCGTCGTTCGGCTCGTCCGAGAGGTTGACGTAGATGAGGCCCGCGATCGAGCGGAACGCCACCTTGCGCAGGTTGTGGCAGCTTGTGTCGAAATCGTCGGCCGCGGATGCCGCCCAGATGAGCGTGCCGTCGGGCTTGTAGGTCCACTGGTGGTAACCGCAGACGAGGTTGCCGACGGAGCCCGACCCGGGGGTGAGGATGCGAGCACCGCGGTGGCGACACACGTTGTGCAGCACCTGCACGTTCTCGTCGTCGTCGCGGATGACGAGCAGGGAGGTCTTTCCGAATTCGACGGTGACGTAGTCGCCGGGCTCGCGGATCTCCGCCTCGGAGGCGACGAAGATCCAGTGCTGACCGAAGATCGCGTCGAGATCGAGGTCGAAGATCTCGTCGCTGGTATAGAACGGCGCCGGCAGACTGTGGCCGGGCTTGCGCTCGGCGATCAGGCGACGGGTGGTCACATTGTCCTGGTGGCGGACGACGGTAGCGGGCATCTCGTGATCCTTCGACGGGACCGCGCCGGGCCGGGGCTGCGACGCTTCAGGGTTGAGAACTGTCGCGCGCATGACGCGACATGTTGCGCATTACGCTCAACACGATGATCATCACCGCGCCCGCGGCGAGGTGTCAACGCCGCGCGCCCGAGGATCGCGATTCTTCTCTCGACCGAAACATTCGCGACATCTCACCGCGAAATCACGGGGGATCCGGGTCAGACGGCCGCACCCAGGCGCGCGCCCAGCTGACGAGCGTGACGCTTCAAGACGTCGACCAGTCCGGGGAACGACGCCTCCGGCATCCGGAAGCTCGGCGCGGTGATGCTCAGCGCCGCCACCACCGATCCGTCCTGACCCGAGACCGGCACGGCGAGGGCGTTCGTGTCGTACTCCCACTCCTCCGCCGCGGCGGCCCACCCGCGTTCGCGCACCAGTTCCAGGTGCGCTTCGAGCGCAGCGGGAGACGTGAGCGTGTTCCCGGTGCACTGCTCGAGGGGCTGCGACAGCGCGTGGCGCACGACGTCGGCGGGAGCGTGCGCGAGCAGCACCTTTCCGGTCGAGGTGGCGTGCAGGGGGGTGCGCTGACCGACGTACTGACGCGTGACCGAGACCAGACGCGTTCCGGTGGCCTGCGAGACGTTGACGGCCGCGCCGTTGTCGAAGATGGCGACGTTGCTGGTCTCGTTGAGTTCGTTGGTGAGCTCGTCGCACACCTGCTGGGCATCCTTGACGATGTCCATGCGCGCCGTGATCCGCCCCGCCAGGCGCAAGACGCCGAAGCCGAGTTGGTACGTCCCCCGGCGCTCTTCCTGCTCGACGAGGTTGCGCGCTTCGAGAGTCGCGAGCAGCCGGAACGCGGTCGACCGGTGCACGCCCAGGCGTCGCGAGATCTCGCTCACCCCGAGCGACGATGCGTCGGCCAACATCTCCAGAATCTGGATAGCCCGGTCCACCGACTGGACCGTGCCCCCGGCACCGCCGAGATCATCGGTGCCGTCTGCGTTCGTCATACCTACTCCTGGGGTCGCGGAAGACCAGACTATGCGACTGTTGCGCAGGGCGCACCGAAGATGCGGTTATCGGCCGGACGGGGCTCGTCCACACGGGCGCGGAGCCGATCGGCGCGACGCCCTCCCGGATGCCGCGGCTAGCGCCCGTTGCGGTCGGCCGCCGAACGCGGCGGCGCCGACGACACGTCGAGCGTGTCGAGGCCGCGGAGCGACGTCCAGATCAATTCCTCACCCTTGGCCGCGTGCTGCGACGCTCGGACGGCGCGTTCGTCGGCCCACGAGTTCAGCACATGACCGCTGTGCCCGCGCACGTGCTCGAGCACGACATCGGGCAGTCCCGCCGCCCGCCGTGCGTCGCGCGCCGCGATGAGCGCTTCGAGGATGCCCTGATTGGCGACGGGCTTCTTCGCACTCGTCACCCACCCGCGGCGGCGGTGGCCGTCCATCCACGACGAGTACGTATCGATGGCGTACTTCGAGTCGGCCTGCACGACCAGCTCGCGCACGTCGGCGTGATCGGTGATGGCGTACAGCAGGCCGAGGAGTTCGCCGATGTTGTTCGTCCCCGAGGGGATCGAGCCCGCCGCCCAATGGCCGTCCTCCCCGACCCAGGCCCACCCGGCCGGTCCGGGGTTGCCCTTGCACGCGCCGTCGGTGGCGACGACGTAGCGGTCGGAGGAGCCGGATGCCGAGGAGGAGCTCATCCCTCTAGTCTCTCGCGCCCGACGCACCACCCGTGTCGGGTGACCACGCGGGTGAAGCCACACGCGGTCGCGTGCCCGGCGCCGCCGCCCCCGCGGACGCATGGACGCGCCTGTGCCACTCTGGCGCCCTCGCCCTTGCGCTCGCCACCCCGGGAAGGTCCGCCGTCATGTCAGAGAAGTCCCCCACCCGCGCCCGCCTTCACCCCGCGGCCGTGGCCGCGCTCGCGATCTCCGGCGTCTGCATCGCCGGGGCCGTGGGCTGGCTCGCCTGGCTGCTCGCTCAGCCGGTCGATCAGAACGCCGAGGCATCGCAGCGACTCGTGCAGTGGCAGGAGGTGTTCGAGCGCTACCGGGCGGCGAACGGGTCCCTCCCCGACATGTCGTTCGGCGGCTACTGCCTGGGCGACGGCTTCCCCGTCGGCACCGGCGGCACGGCCAACTGCCGCGACTACGACAGCACGACGTACTACACCGAAGAGGCCAGCGCGCCCCTGATGGACGCCCTCTCCTCGGTCTCCGAACTGCCCCGGGGCGCGACCACCCCGGTGCGCGGCACGGTCGGACCATATGCCCTGTACGACGAGACCGGGGTTCGCCTGCTCACCGCCGAGAACGGCACGTGCGAGGCCCCCACCGTCGAAGTGTGGCGCGACGGCGGGGGCCTGTTCGTGTGTCAGATCCTGCTGGAACGCTGAGCCGACGACGTCAGTCGCGGCCGCTCTCGGCCTTCTTCTGACCCGCTTCGAGCACGTCACCGGCCGGCAGTTCTTGATGGCCGCCGAACTGCAGACGCATCGCCGAGAGCACCTGGTTGGCGAAGTGATCCTCGCCGCGCGAGGCGAAGCGCTCGAATAGCGATGCGGCCAGCACCGGTACCGGAACGCCCGTGTCGACCGCGGCCTTCACCGTCCAGCGCCCTTCGCCCGAATCGGACACGCGACCGGCGAGACCGTCGAGCGTGGGGTTCTGCGCGAGCGCCGCAGCGGTCAGATCGAGCAGCCACGACGAGATGACCGAGCCCCGCCGCCAGAGTTCGGTGACGCGGGCCGTGTCGATGTCGAACTGGTAGTACTCGGGCTCTTCCAGGGGGGCGACCTCTGCGGAGTGCTCGCCCTGGTGCAGGCCCGCATCGGCGTTGTTGAGCACGTTCAAGCCCTCGGCGAGCGCGGCCATGATGCCGTATTCGATGCCGTTGTGCACCATCTTCACGAAGTGCCCCGCACCCGAGGGACCGCAGTGCAGGTAGCCGCGTTCCTCGGTGGTGTAGTCGCCGGTGCGGCCGGGGGTCCGCTCGACCTCCCCCGGTCCGGGCGCGATCGTGCGAAGCACCGGCTCGAGGTGCGCGACGGCCTCCTCGTGACCGCCGACCATGAGGCAGTAGCCCCGCTCGAGGCCGAAGACGCCGCCGCTGGTTCCCACGTCGACGTAATGGATGCCGGTGTCGTCGAGCTTCTTCGCCCGACGCACGTCGTCGCGGTAGTTCGAGTTGCCCCCGTCGATGATGATGTCGCCCGGCTCGAGGACGTCGGCGACCTGGTCGACGACCTTGCCGGTCAGCCCGGCGGGAATCATCAACCACACGGCGCGGGGCTTCTGCAGCTTCGAGGCGAGATCGGCGATGCTCGTCGCCCCGGTCGCGCCCTCCGCCACCAGTGACGCCACGGCATCCTGATTCACGTCGAAGACGACGCAGTCGTGACCGTCTCTCATGAGTCTGCGGACGATGTTGGCGCCCATTCGTCCGAGTCCGACCATGGCGAGTTGCATTGGTTCCCCGTTCGTCGTGGATCGGAGCCGCGCGACGCGGCCCCTTGGCGAGTCTAGGAGCGCCCGGCGGCACCGGTCATCGGTGCTAGCCCTGGAAATCGTCAGGATCGACAGCGTCCAAGAACCGGCGGAACTCCTCGACGCTCTTCTCTTCGGCGGGGCCGTCGGCGCCCTCGTTCGCGGGAGCCTGCAGTTCCACGGCGTCGTCGGGGACGCCGGCCTCGGCGAAGACCGCCTCGGCCACCCAGATCGGCGCGTCTGCGCGGGCGGCGAGGGCGATGGCATCCGAGGGTCGCGAGTCGAAGCTGCGCGGCCCCGCGGGGGTCTGCAGCACTATCCGGGCGTGGAAGGTTCCCTCGTCGAGGTGGGTCACCTCCACGAGATCGACGGATGCCGACAGCTCACCCAGCATGGCCGTCATGAGGTCGTGAGCGAGCGGACGGGGCGACCCGCTCCCCTCGATGGCGACGAGGATCGACATTGCCTCTTGCGCCCCGATCCAGACCGGTAGCACTCGCGCACCGCCGGCGGCGGCATCGACCGGCTTGAGCAGGATCACGTGCTGCTGCGCCGGATCGAGGGCGACACCGACCACGCGCACCCGGATCATGTGCCCCATGGTACGGCGCCACCGCGGGCAGGTCACGAGACGGAACCGATGTCGCGCTGACACGCCGCAACGGCGGCCTGTCAGCGCAGGACGCCGAGCGCGCGCGCCGCGGACACGGCCGCGGTGCGCGAGGAGACACCGAGCTTGGAGAAGACGTGGGCGAGGTGCGACTTCACCGTGGCATCGGTGATGTGCAGGCGCCCGGCGACCTCGGCGTTCGAGGCACCGCGCGCGACGAGGCGGAGTACCTCGATCTCGCGGATGGAGAGGGTCACGCGGGGCTCGCGCAGACGGGCCAGCAGCCGACCGGCGATCGCCGGGGCCAGCGCGCTCTGGCCCGCCGCCGCGGCACGGACGCCCGCGAGCAGATCGTGGGGAGGCGCGTCTTTCAGCAGGTATCCACTCGCCCCCGCCTCCACGGCGGCGAGGATGTCGCCGTCGGTGTCGTAGTTGGTGAGCACGAGCACGTAGGGCGGCGCCGCCAGCGCGCGCAGCCGTCGGGTGGCCTCCGCCCCGGCGGCGCGGTCGCCGAACTGCAGGTCCATGAGCACGAGTTCGGGCCCGAGCTCTTCGGCGAGCGCGACGGCCTCGTCGGGCGTCGCCGCTTCGCCCACCACGGCGATGTCGGGTTCGGTATCGAGCAGGGCGCGGACTCCCGCCCGCACCACCGGGTGATCGTCGGCGATGACGACGCGGATCATCGCGCAGCCGCCGGCAGTGTCACCGCGATGGTGGTTCCGGCGCCGGGTGCGCTCACCACGTCGAGCCGCCCGTCGAGCTGGTCGACTCGCTCTCGCATGGCGCGCAGACCGAAGGAGTCGGTTCCGGATGCGGCGACGGCGGCGCTGCGGGGATCGAACCCGTCTCCGTCGTCGGCGATCTCGAGGCGCACCAGGTCGCCGACCGGTTGGAGGCGGATACTCACGCGACCCGCGCGGGCGTGCTGCGCGATGTTCGCCAGAGCACCCTGGGCGATACGCAACAGGGCGGTCTGCGCGTCCATCGGCAGCGCCACCGTGCTCGCCACGTCGACCGTGACCGCCGGCGCCTCGCGCGCTCCCCACTCCCCCGCGAGACGTTCCAGGGCTGGGCCGAGTCCGTTGTGAAGGCTGGGCGGGGCCAGTTCGCGGATGAACCGTCGCGCCTCGGCGAGCCCTTCGCCGGCGGTGAGTCGCGCGAGGCGCACGTGCTCGATGCCGGGACCGGCGGCATCCGCCCGCTCCGCCGCGTACAACAGCATCTGGATGCTCGACAGCCCCTGCGCAACGGTGTCGTGGATCTCGCGGGCCAGGCGCGCGCGTTCAGCGAGCACGCCCTGTTCGCGTTGCGCCGCGGCCAACCGGTCGCGCGTCGCGAGCAACTCGGCCAGAAGCGCCTCGCGCTCAGCCGCACGGCGCTCCAGGGCCGCATAGCCGAGACCGATCAGCAGGGCCACGCCCGCACCGACCACCGGGCCCACGACCCCGCCCACGGTGAGGCCGCCGTGCACCGCGAACGCCACGATCGTCAGCGCTGTGGTGGACACGACGGCGAGCGGGCCCGCCGCCCCGGGCAGGAGGTGAAGGTAGAGGAAGAACAGCGTGAACACGAGGTACGCCGCCTCGGGCACGAACCACATCAGCGCCGCCCACACGACGGTGAGCGCCGCGAGCCAGAGGGCACCCGCCCCCGACTTCCGCCCGCCGGCGTGGTCGATGTCGGTGCGCCGGGCGCGGGCCAGCCAGAGGCCGGCGAGATACACGACACCGAGCAGCCCCGCCAGCGTCAGCGCGCGCACGGATCCATCCGTGAGCAGCACACGCACGACGACCAGCGCGAGCAGGGCGCAGAACAGGACGTGGAGTCCGGCGCGGAGGCCGGCGAAGACCGGTGCGAGAGTGCGATGGGGCATGTCGGAGTCCAGGCTACGGATGCCGCGGCGCGGCGGAATCGTCCGAAAGGTGGAGACGGAGTTCGCCCGAGCCGCCGATGACCGCTTCGTGGCCCGCCACGAGAGTGGAAGACGCCGGCGAGATCCACCGGCGGAAGGAGGCGACGTGTACGTCGCATGGCGCGATCTCCGGTTCGCCCGCGGGCGGTTCGCCCTCATCGGGGCGGTCGTCGCCCTCATCACGCTGCTCGTCGGATTCCTCTCCGGCCTCACCGGCGGCCTGGCCGCCCAGAACGTCTCGGCGGTGCTCGCGCTCCCGGGCGACCGGCTCGTGCTGAAGCCCGTCGGAACAGGTGCCCCGACCTTCGCCGACTCGAGCATCGACGGCGACACGATCTCCGCGTGGCGCAACGCCCCGGGCGTCGACCGCGTCGTGCCCATCGGCATCCGACAGACGCGGGCGGAGGGGCCCGAGGGCACCGGTGCCGTCGCCGTATTCGGCCTCGACGCGGGCCACGGCGTTCCCGCCCCGCGCCGCGCCGACGAGATCATCGTCTCCGTCAGCGCCGCGACGGCGCTGGGCGCCGCGGTCGGCGACCGGGTCAGCGTCGCCGGTTCGGCATTCACCGTTTCGGCGATCCAGGACGACCTCTCCTACAGCCACACGCCCGTCCTGTCGCTGACGCCCGATGCCTGGCTCGCACTCGACGAGCGCCTGGGTGGCACGGGGAGCGCAACCGTGCTGGCGGTGTCGGGCTCACCCGCGTGGGATGCCGTCGCCGCCGACACCGGCACCGTGGCATCCACCCCGCTCGCGAGTCTGTCGGCGCTGCCGACCTTCCGCTCCGAGATCGGATCGCTCGCTCTCATGATCACGATGCTCTTCGGCGTCTCGGCGCTCGTGGTCGGCGCGTTCTTCACCGTCTGGACGATGCAGCGCGCGGGTGATGTCGCGGTGCTCAAAGCGCTCGGCGCCAGCACTCCCGCTCTCGTGCGCGATGCGCTCGGCCAGGCGCTGGTCGTGCTGCTGGTGGGCGTCGGGGCGGGCATCGGCCTCACCGCCGCGCTGGGGGCTCTCGCCGGTGGCGCGTTGCCGTTCGTGCTGAGTCCGCTCACCACCCTCGCGCCCGCGGTCGTGATGATCGCACTCGGCCTCGTCGGCGCGGCGGTGTCGCTCGGCGCCGTCACGAAATCGGACCCCCTCACCGCCCTCGGGAGCACACGATGATCCTTCTCGACGACGTCAGCCTCACCTACCCCGACGGCGACTCACGGGTCACCGCGGTCGACCACGTCACCCTCGAGGGACGCCCGGGGGTGCTCACCGGCATCACCGGCCCGTCCGGGTCGGGCAAGTCGAGCCTGCTCGCCCTGGCCGCGACTCTCGTGCGTCCTGATTCCGGGCGCGTCGTGATCGACGGCGTGGATGCCACCGACCTCGGCGCCGCCGCGAGGACGGCGCTTCGCCGCGAGCGCATCGGCATCGTGTTCCAGCAGCCGCAGCTGCTCCCCTCCCTCACCACGCGTGAGCAGCTGCGCGTGATGGCGGAGCTCGGCGGGCGGGGCACCCGCGAGCGGCGGGCGTCCGTGCGCGGTCGCATCGACGAGCTGCTGGATGCCGTCGGTCTCGGCCACCTCGCCGATCGGCGCCCCGCCCAGTTGTCGGGCGGGCAGCGACAGCGCGTCGCGATCGCCCGCGCCCTCGTGCACGATCCGCGCGTGCTCCTGGTCGACGAACCGACGAGCGCCCTCGACCGCGCGCGCGGCGCCGAAGTCATGGCGCTGCTGGCACGCCTGACGCGCGAGCGGCAGACGGCGACGCTCCTCGTCACACACGACCTGGTGCACGCCGGCGCACTCGATGAGACGGTGGAGATCGTCGACGGACGAGTGGCGACCGCCGACGCCGCTGCGCCCGTGTGATCTCACCAGCCGAACGTGTTGAACCATTCTCGGCGCCGGTCGGCCTCGGCGCGTGAGTCGTCACCCCGCCACGAGTCGTGGGGCGTGAGCGCACCGTTCACCACGTCGACGAACGCCCAGCAGACCGAGCAGAGCGCCCTCCCCGCCGGAAAGCCGTCGGGCAACTCGGGAGCGGGCTCCGCAGGGGCGCCGGCGCCGGCGCACTCCGGCGGGTCGGCCTGCAGATCGCTCCATAACAGGCGTCCGCCCGTGCGATGGTGCAAACCTCGGTGCCCGTCCTCACGGGTGCAGATCTCGCCGTTTCGTCGGCTGAGACACAGTCTCCGCGCGGCGCCCGGTAGGGCTGCCAGTGTTCGCGTCATCCTTCGATTCTCCTCGCTGCGAACGCAACGGGGGCAGGTGCGGGATGCGCACGGGGCGGTGTGGTCCGGTGGGGAAAGGTTCGGTGGTCATCGCCGACCACCACCGGTACGACGGTAGAGCATGTCGACCTCCTGATGATTCGACCTTCCGCCCCCGGGCTTCTGCGGCAGAGGGGGTTGACAGAACGCAGGACCGCGCTAGCGATACCCCATGGGGGTATCATCGAGGCATGCACGGATACGTGGGACGTAAGGACGACCTCCTCAAACGCCTGCGCCGCGCGGAGGGGCAGGTACGCGGAATCGCGCGGATGGTCGACGACGACCAGTACTGCATCGACATCCTCACCCAGGTGTCGGCCGTGACGAAGGCGCTCGAGAACGTCGCCCTCTCCCTTCTCGACGACCACCTTTCGCACTGCGTCGCCGAAGCGGCGGCGCAGGGCGGTCCCGTCGCCGAAGAGAAACTCAAAGAAGCCAACCAGGCCATCGCACGCCTGGTGCGGTCGTGAAGGAGACCCCCATGACAGAGCAGCGCATCGACCTCGGACTGTCCGCGTCGACCCCCGCGGGCGGTGGGTGCGGCGACGGCTGCGGGTGCGGCGGCGGATCCATGGCATCCGCCCCCACGGACGCGCCCGCGACGAGCGAGTTGCGCGTCGAGGGGATGACGTGCGCCCACTGCGTGCGCGCGGTCACCGAGGAGCTCAATGCCCTCGAGGGTGTCGAGGTGGTCGCCGTCGACCTGCGCGAGGGCGGCACCTCGCTGGTGCGCATCGCGTCCACCGGAGCGGTGAACGACGACACCCTTGCCGCAGCCATCGAAGAGGCCGGTTACACCCTCACGCGCTGATCATCCCGTGTGCAGCACTCGTATCGCACGGGAGCATGCGCGGCGCCCGACACCGGCGGTATCGCCGGGGGCGTCAGAGCACGCGGCTGATGAGCGCATCCACGGCCGCGTGGAAGGTGAGGTGCTGAGACACCTCGACCGCACGGTCGTACCGGGCGCCGCCCAGCGCGACGAACACGGCACCCACGACCTCGACGTAGCCGACGATGTAGCCGCCACGACTGACCTCGTAGAGGTCGAGGTCGATCCGCGTCCACGGGATCTCTGTTGTCGCTGACGGCACCTCGATGGGCGGGGATGGGACGTCGATGGGCGCGGAGGCGACGGCCGTGGTGGGAGCGGCCTTCGACGATCCCCGACGGCTGAACGGTGCTTCCATGACCATGCGAGAACTCCTTCGGTCGTCCGGGGTGTTCTCAGGGTGGAGCGTTCGCCGATAATCCGCTCCGGCCTTGACGAATCTGCCGTGCCGCGGTACCGACGCTCTACGCTCCGGAGCGGGCGGGGCGGCCGCGCCGCGGCCGCTCCTCCGACAGGGCGTACGGCGTCGCCTCGGCCGTGAGCGCCTCGACGTCGTCGATCCAGCGCAGGTCGGCCTCGAGCCGCGCACGTCGGGCCGCACGCACGATCGCCGCCGGCACGGCATCCGATCCGCGACCATCCTCTTCCGACAGCGCTGCGCGCACCGCCGCACGCTGGGCAGACAGGATGCCGCCGATGTCGGCACCCGGCAGCGTCACGGCGAGGGCGATCTTCAGGGCCACATCGTCGCGCCCTTCCGCGAGCGATGCGGTGGACAGCCACGCGCGCGCCTCGGCGCGGCCGGCCGGGGTCGGCTCCCACAGCACCCGGGCCTCGTCGTCGACGCCGGCGCCGGTCACCAGCCCGTCGCGTTCGAGGCGCTCGAGCGTCGTGTACACCTGGCCGACGTTGACCCGCGCGCCCGTGCGCCGCTCGTACTCGGCGCGCAACTGCGAGCCGTAGCACGCGCCGCGATCGAGGATCGCGAGCAGGCTCTGACGCACCGACACGGGGCCTCCAGACGGGCTCGGAAAAGACTTACCCAGCATATGGTTCGACGCCGAGGCAACGCCGAACGACGCTCGCGCGCCGCGCGTAACATGTGGTCTGACCACACAATCCGGTTCGATCGGAGGCTCCTGATGGAGTGGCTCGACCCCCTGGCTCTCGCCCGCTGGCAGTTCGGGTTGACGACCCTGTACCACTTCCTCTTCGTGCCCCTCACCCTCGGCATGTCGCTGATCGTGGCCGTGTTCCAGACCGTCTGGTATCGCACGGGAGATGTGCGGTGGCTCCACATCACCCGCTTCTTCGGCAAGATCTTCCTCATCAACTTCGCCATGGGCGTGGTGACGGGAATCGTGCAGGAGTTCCAGTTCGGCATGAACTGGTCGGCGTACTCCCGCTTCGTCGGCGATGTCTTCGGTGCCCCGCTGGCCTTCGAGGGCCTCTTGGCCTTCTTCCTCGAGGCGACCTTCATCGGGCTGTGGATCTTCGGCTGGGACAAGCTCCCCCGCCTCGCGCACCTCGCGAGCATCTGGATGGCATCCATCGGCGCCACCCTGTCGGCGTATTTCATCATCGCCGCCAACGCCTTCATGCAGAACCCGGTCGGCTACCAGATGTCGGCCGAGGGCCACCGCGCCGAGCTCGTCGACTTCTGGGCGCTGCTGACCAACCCCGTCGCCCTCGCGGCCTTCCCGCACACGATCTTCGCGGGCTGGATGTTCGCGGCCATGATCGTCGTGGCCATCTCGGCCTGGCACCTGGCGCGGGGCCGCAACATCGAGATGATGCGCAAGACGCTCCGCTTCGGCCTGTGGTCGACGCTGGTGTCGTTCGTGCTCGTGGCGATCGTGGGCGACCAGCTGAGCCTGGTGATGGTGGCGACCCAGCCCATGAAGATGGCCGCCGCCGAGGCGACCTTCAACACGGTGTGCGGTCAGGATGCCTCGTTCTCGATCTTCACGCTCGGCACCCCCGACGGCACGAGCGAGCTGTTCTCCATCCGCGTGCCCTTCCTGCTCAGCATCCTGTCTACCCACTCGCTCGACGGCTGCGTCGAGGGCATCAACGACCTCAACACCCTTTACAGCCAGGAGATGTTCCCCCAGTTCGCCGACCAGGTCGACGGCAACTTCGCCCCCGTGCTGTGGGTGACCTACTGGGCGTTCCGCTGGATGATCGCCCTCGGCGGCATCGCGGCGCTGGTGAGCGTCGTGGGCCTGTGGGTGACCCGCAAGAAGGCGACCCGTCCGGTCGCGCCCTGGATGTGGCGCGTCGCGATCTGGGCTGCACCGCTCCCAATGCTCGCGAGCCTGGTCGGCTGGGTCTTCACCGAGATGGGCCGTCAGCCCTGGATCGTCTTCGGTCTCATGCTGACGCAGGACGGCGTCTCCCCCAGCGTGCCCGGCTGGAGCGTGCTGATCTCGCTCGTCGCTTTCACCCTCGTGTACGCCACTCTCGCCGTCGTGGAGTTCGGTCTCATCAAGAAGTTCGCGCAGAAGGGTCCCGACCCGCTGCCCGATCCGGATGCCGCCCACGACGACGCCATCGAGAACACCCCGACCACGGTCTACTGAGCACACAGGGACACACAATGGATCTCGCGCACCTCTGGTTCTGGATCGTCGCCTTCCTCTTCGTCGGCTACTTCGTGCTCGACGGGTTCGACTTCGGCGTCGGCATGTCGATTCCCTTCCTCGGCAAGGACGACATCGCCCGCCGGCAGATCATCAACACCATCGGCCCCGTGTGGGACCTCAACGAGACCTGGGTGATCGTCGCCGGCGCGGCCCTGTTCGCCTCGTTCCCCGAGTGGTACGCGACGCTGTTCAGCGGGTTCTACCTGCCGCTGCTCGCGATCCTCCTCGCCCTCATCGCCCGCGGGGTGTCATTCGAGTACCGGCATCAGCGCGACTCGCTGCGGTGGAAGCGGTCGTTCGACCGCATGATCTTCTTCGGCTCCGCCGTTCCTGCGTTCCTCTGGGGCGTCGCCTTCGCGAACATCGTGCAGGGCGTGCCCCTGGACGCCGACCACGAGTATGTCGGCACGGTGCTCACGCTGCTGAACCCGTACGGCATCCTCGGCGGTCTCACGACGCTCGCCCTGTTCTTCGTGCACGGGCTGTACTTCGTCGCGCTGAAGACCGACGGTCAGGTGCGCGCCGACGCCCGGCGCCTCGCCGGTCGCGTGGGGCTCGTGGCCATCGCTCTCGCGGCACTGTTCCTCGGGTGGACGATCATGGATGCCGCGAGTGCACCGCTCTTCCTGGGCGTCGTCGGCCTCGCGGGCGCGGCCGCCCTCGCACTGGTCGGCTCGTGGGTCGCCAACGCCCGCGATCGTGAGGGCACCGCCTTCACCCTCGGCGCCGTGACGATCGTCGCCGCCGCCGCCATGCTGTTCTTCGCGCTGTTCCCCAACGTCATGCCCTCGACCCTCGCCGAGGGGTCGAGCCTGACCATCGAGAACGCGTCGAGCACGCCGTACACGCTGACCATCATGAGCTGGGCGGCGCTGATCTTCCTGCCGCTGATCCTCGCGTACCAGGGGTGGACGTACTGGGTGTTCCGCAAGCGCGTCACCCGCGCCCGCATAGAGAAGGCCGCCCTGGTCGCGCATTGACACCCGCATCGCGTCAGCCCGCCCCCCGCAGAGAGGTCCCTGAGCCCGTCAAAGGTCCCTGAGCCCGTCGAAGGGACCGGAGCCCGTCGAAGGTCCCTGAGCCTGTCTAAGGGACCGGAGGCTTAGACAAGCTCAGCCTCCTCAACCGCCCACGCAACCCGACCGAAAGCCCACCCGTGAAACCCGTCGATCCGCGGCTCGTCCGCTACGCCACCGCCTCCCGCGGCTTCTTCGCCGTGACCGCGGCGATCGTGCTCGCCCAGACCGGGGTGATCGTCGGGTTCGCGTGGGCGCTCACGAGCGCGCTGGTCGGCGCGATGCAGGGCCGGCCGCTCGGCGAGCTGTGGGGGTACGTCGGGGTCGCGGCATCCCTCGTTCTTCTGCGCGGGCTGCTGATCGCGGCGTCGGAGCGGGTGTCGGCGCGGGGAGCGGCGGCCTCATCACTGCAGCTGCGCGCGGCACTGGTCGACGCGGTCGGGCGCCTGGGGCCGGGGTGGCTGGGCCGGCGCAACGCCGCCTCGCTCTCGCTGACCGCGGGGCACGGGCTCGAGGCGCTGGATGCGTACTTCGGCCGGTACCTGCCGCAGCTCGTGGCGACCGTCGTCACCATGCCGATCCTCATCGGCGCCATCGCGCTCGCCGACCCGCTCTCGGGCCTCATCGTGGCGGTGACGATCCCCCTCATCCCGATCTTCATGGTGCTCATCGGACTCGCCACCCGCGGTGTGCAGCAGAAGCAGTACCGCACGCTCGGACGACTCGCCGCGCGCTTCGCCGACACCGTCGAGGGCCTCGGCACCCTCAAGGCGTTCGGACGGCAGCACCGCGCCGCCGACTCCATCGAGACGATCACGCGCGATTACAAGCACGAGACGATGACGGTGCTGCGCGTGTCGTTCCTGTCGGGCTTCGCGCTGGAGTTCCTGGCATCCATCTCGGTCGCGATCGTCGCCGTGACCATCGGCTTCCGCCTGCTCTCGGGCGATCTGTCGCTGCTCGTGGGACTCTTCGTGCTGTTGCTCGCACCCGAGGCGTACCTGCCGCTGCGGCAGGTGGGGGTGCAGTTCCACGCGGCGTCGGAGGGCGTCACCGCGACGGAGGAGATCTTCGACGCGCTGGATGCGGCGCGCACTGCCGCGGCTCCGAACGCCGGTTTGCCGACGCGCGGGTCGGTTCTGACCCTCGACGACGTGCGGGTGCACCGCGAGGGGCACCGGATGCCGCGGGTGTCGCTGACCGTGGGGCCGGGCGAGGTGGTGCTCGTGACCGGGCCGAGCGGGGTGGGCAAGTCGTCACTGATCGCCGCGCTGCTCGGGTACGCCCCGTACGAGGGAACCGTGCGGGTCGATGGCGTCGTCGTGTCGCACGCGAGGGAGTCGGTCGCGTGGGCGGGCCAGCGGCCCGGGCTCGTGACGGGCACGGTCGCCGAGAACGTCTCGCTCGGGTCGGCGGCCGACGCGCGCGCGGTGGCCGCCGCGCTGGCCGACGCCGGAGCGGAGGGGATCGACCCCGCCACAACCCTCGGCGCCGGCGGGTCGGGGCTGTCCGGCGGTGAGGCGCAGCGCGTCGCCGTCGCCCGGGCGCTGTACCGTGCCCGCGTGACCGGGGCTCCGATCCTCGTCCTCGACGAGCCGTCGAGCGCCCTGGATGCCGCGACCGAAGCGCACCTGTGGACAACCCTGCGCCGCGAGGCCGACGCCGGCCGCGCGGTCTTGCTGGTCTCGCACCGCCCCTCCGCCCGCGCGATCGCCACCCGCACGGTCCCCCTGTCGCTCTCGCGTGAGGGGTCGGAAAGTGTCGCCTCGGCGGGGGTCCAGGCGACAGTTCTTGACCCCTCACGCGCTTTGCACGGGGGGCGCGCGTGAGCGGGCGGGTCAGGGAGATCCTGCGGGCGGCGATGCCGTCTCGGCGGCGGTTCGCGCCGGCGGTGCTGTCGGGCTTCGGCACTGCGGCGAGCGCGATCGCGCTGCTCGCGGCGAGCGCCTGGCTCATCGCGCGGGCCGCCGAGCAGCCTCTGGTGATGTATCTGTCGATGGCCGTGGTGGGGGTGCGGGCGTTCGCGCTGTCGCGGGCGGTGTTCCGCTATCTGGAGCGACTGACGGGCCATGACGCTGCGCTCCACCAACTCGCGGGAGTGCGCGCCGACCTCGTGCGCGACATCGTGCCGCTCGCCCCCGCCGGCCTGGCGCGTTCGCGCCGCGGTGACCTGCTGTCGAGCGTCGTCGACGACGTCGAGGAGCTGCAGAACCTTCCCCTGCGGGTCGTGCTGCCCCTGTCGGTCGCGGCTCTCACCTCGCTCGCGGCCGTCGTCTTCACGGCGCTGATCTCGTGGCCCGCGGCGTTGGCGTTGCTGGGCTGCCTGGTGGTGACCTTCGCGGTCGCCGTCGCGGTCGGGTGGGCGGCGGGGTCGCGCGCCGAGCGCTCGATCGCTCCGCTGCGGGCCGCCGTCGCCGACGCCGTGCACGACCTGCTGACGAACCTCGACGTGCTGACCGCGTACGGGGCGGTGGATGCCGCGACCGCACGCGTCCGCGACGCCGACCGCGCGCTGCGTCGAGCGGTCGTCCGCCGCGGCGGGGCGCAGGGGCTCACCTCGGGCGCGGTGTCGATGCTCGCCGGGGCCGCCTCGCTCGGCGCGCTGATCGTCGCCGCCCCCGCCGTCACCGGCGGGACCCTGTCGGGCCCGGGCCTCGCCGTCGTCGTGCTGCTGCCGATGGCGGTGTTCGAGGTGTTCGGTCCGGTGCCCCTCGCTCTCGCCTCGTGGCGGCAGGTGCGCGCGGCGGCCGAGCGGATCGCCGAGGCCGTTCCCGAGACGATCCCCGTCGGTCTCCCCCGCGACGAGCCCGCGCCGACCGGCGAGGCGCCGGTGCTGGGCTCAGGCCTCGAACTTCGTGGCATCCGAGCGCACTGGCCGACGCGGAGCGGATTCGACGGCGACTCCGGCCGCCTCGACGACATCGACCTGCGCGTCGGCCCCGGGGAGCGTGTGCTGGTGAGCGGACCGAGCGGTGCGGGTAAGACGACGATCGCGCACGTGCTCGCGCGCTTCCTCGACTACGAGGGGTCGTACACGATCGGCGGTGTCGAGGCTCACGACATCTCCGGTGACGACCTGCGCCGGACTGTCGGGGTGATCGAGCAGTCGCCCTACCTCTTCGACGAATCGGTGCGGCAGAACCTGCTGTTCGCCCGCGACGACGCCTCCGACGACGACCTGTGGACCGTTCTCGCGCGTGTCGGCCTGCAGTCATGGGTCCTCGAGCGCGGAGGTCTCGACACCCCCGTCGGCGACCGTGGCGCCCTCGTCTCCGGCGGCCAGGCGCAGCGCCTCGCCCTCGCGCGGGCGCTGCTGCGCGGCTTCCCGGTGCTGGTGCTCGACGAGCCGACCGCGGGCGTGGACCCCGCGGCATCCGATGCCCTGCTCGCCGATCTGCTGGGTGCGGTGGGGCCCGATCAGGCCGTCGTGCTCGTGTCGCACGTCGAGGTGCCGGCGGGGCTGGTCGACCGTGAGGTGCGGGTGGAGGGCCGGCGGGTCGTCACCGCCTGACTCGTCCACACGGGGCCGTCAGGTCGGAGGAGGAGCAGCCTCCCACCGAGAGGTCTCACCCTCGGAGCACGGCGACCCACGACCGCACGCGTACTCCCTTCACGAAGCTGCGACGAACCGCACGCTCTCCGGCGCGATGTCCACCCGCACGCCGTCCCCGGGCGCGAGACCCGCGGCGACCGTGGGCGGGACCTCGGCCACGCCCCCGTCCGTGACAACGCGCACTCCGGTCGGCGTCGGCTCGAGGTGCGACACGATCGCCGGCGCCCCGACCCCGAGGCGGGCGTCGGTCGCGCGGTAGACGGCGGCCAGCGGAACCCCGTCCACGTCGGTGAGAGCGCGAGAGCCGGCATCCGTCGTCTCGAGCCTCAGCCCACCCCGCACGAACACGCCGCCCCGAGCCTCCCCGGTCAGCCACTCGAGACCCGCGATCCGCGCCGCCACCTCGGTCGCCGGCGCCGCGAGCACCTCGCGGACCGATCCCTCCTGGGTCACCCGGCCCCGCTCGACGATCACGAGCCTGTCGGCCAGTGCGGCGGCGTCCACGGCGTCGTGCGTCACCGCCACGGTGGTCACCCCCGCGAGGCGCTCCCGCAGCATCGCGCGGACCTCCGAAGCCGTGACCGCGTCCAGCGCCACCAGCGGCTCGTCCAGCAGCACCACGCGCGGCTCGGCGGCGAGCGCCCGCGCCACGGCGACCCGCTGCTGCTCGCCGCCCGACAGCTGCGATGGTCGCCGGTCGCCGGTCCCGGGGAGTCCCACCCGCGCCAGCCACTCGTCGGCCGAGGAGCGGGCCGCGGATGCCGGGACCCCGGCCGCTCGCGGACCGAAGGCGACGTTCTCGCGCGCGGTGAGGTGGGGAAACAGCCGGGCGTCCTGCCCGAGCAGCACGATGCCGCGGTGCATCGGGTCGGTGCGCAATCGCGGCGCTCGATCGAGGACCCGGCCATCGATGCTGATCTCGCCGCCGTCGAGCGGTGTGAGCCCCGCGAGCGCACCGAGCAGCGTCGACTTGCCCGCGCCGCTTCGACCCATGACGGCGACGGTCTCGCCCGGGGCCACGCTCAACGCGATGTCGACGCCGAAGTCGCGGCGGCGCACGCGCACGCGGGCGGTGAGCGACGCGGCATCCTGACTCGTCCCGCGGCGCACCCCACCGTCGCCGGTCATCGCCCCACCCCCGGACGCCAGCCGCGCACGAGCAGCAGCACCGCTACCGCCGTCACCAGGAGCAGCAGCGACAACGCCACCGCCGTGCCCTGCGACACCCCCGCGCCGTTGAACGCCGTGTAGATCGCGAGCGGCATGGTCTGCGTGACCCCCGGGCGATTGCCGGCGAAGAGCGCCGTCGCGCCGAACTCCCCGATGGCGCGCGCGAAGCAGAGCACGACGCCCGCCACGATGCCGGGTGCGGCGAGCGGCAATGTCACCCGCCGCAGGATCGTCGCGCGCGAGGCGCCGAGCGAGGCGGCCGCACGCTCGAACTCCACCCCGGTGCTGCGCAGCGCCCCCTCCACCGCCAGCACGAGGAACGGCAGGGCCACGAACACCTGAGCGAGCACGACGGCGGCCGTCGTGAACGGCAGACCCAGGATGCCAAGGGGCCCGGTGCGCCCGAAGAGGTACAGCAGCGCGACACCGCCGACCATGGGCGGCAGCACGAGCGGCACCGTCACGAGGGCGCGCAGCACCGCCGCCGGGCGTGCGGGACTGCGGGCGATGACCGAGGCGAGAGGGATGCCGACGAGGGCGCACAGGGAGGTCGCCACCGCACCGGTACCCAGCGAGAGACCGAGGGCAGCGACCGCGGCCGGAGACGAGATGTCGCTCCACAGCGTCGCCCACTGCACGCGGGCGATGAGCGCCATCAGCGGCACGAGCAGGAACAGCAGACCGGCCACGGCGGGCACGACGAGCCAGCGCGGGACGTACCCCCCTGACATCACGGCGCCCGGAACCCCGCGTCGGCGAGGATCTTCTGCCCGTCGTCGGACAGCACGAACGCGACGAACGCGGATGCCGCTGCCGGGTTCGGCGCGTCGGTCACCGTCGCGATCGGGTAGCGGTTGACCACGGCGTCGGCGCCCTCGGGAACGATCGCTTCGACGTCGTCGCGTCCGACCACGTCGGTGGCGTAGACGAGCCCCGCATCGGCCTCGCCCGCGGCGACCTTCGTCAGCACCGCGGTGACATTCTGCTCCGCACTCGCGGGCGTCACCGTCAGTCCGGCGTTCGAGAGCAGGGTGGCCGACGCCGCACCGCACGGCACCTCGGCCGCGCACAGCACCGTCGTCACCCGCGCGAGGTCGGCGAGGGTCGCGACCGCTCCCGGGTTGCCCGTCGGCACGGCGATGACAAGGGTGTTCCCCGCGAACAGCTGCGGATCGGGCGCTTGCGCTGCGACCTTCGCCATGTTCTTCTCATCGGCCGAGGCGAAAACGTCGGCCGGGGCGCCCTCGCCGATCTGCGTGGCGAGCGTGCTCGAACCGTCGTAGACCGCGCTCACGTCGACACCGGGGTGCTCCGCCTCGAACGCCGAGGCGATCTCGTCGAACGAGCGCTGCAGCGATGCTGCGGCGTACACCTCGACGGTGCCCGACAGCGGATCTCCGGATGCCGCGGGGGCGGGCGCTGCGCCGGCGCACCCGGCGAGCAGGGCGGCGCCGCTCAGGACGGTGACGAGACGTGCGGCGCGAGACATGGCATCCTTCCGGCGACACGACACAGCCGCTTCCGCCCCATTCTTCCGCATCTGCGGATATCGACGGCCAAAAAGACCGTGAATACCTGAGGAAGGCGCATGGCTGGAATCTCGTCTCTCCTCAGCGCCAGGCCGCCCCGCGGGCGCGCCCGACTGACGAGAAGAGGGGTGGATCGTCGAGTCCTGGCACGGTGGCGGCCGGCGCGATAGGAACGGAGGATGCGAGGAGACCGATGAGCGACCTGACCGGCCTGGGCGACTTCCTTCAGCGCCGCCGCGAAGCCCTCCAGCCCGAGGATGTCGGACTCGCTCGCGGCGTCCGCCGCCGCACGGCCGGCCTGCGCCGTGAAGAAGTCGCGCTGCTCAGCCATATGTCGACCGACTACTACGCCCGTCTCGAGCGCGGCACCGGTCCGACACCGTCCGAGCAGATGCTGGTCTCCCTCGCGCAGGGTCTGCACCTGAGCCTCGCCGAGCGCGACCACGTCTTCCGCCTCGCGGGACATCAGCCGCCCGCCCGCCACTCGGCGACGGAGCACATCAGCCCCGGCATGCTGCGGATACTCGACCGTCTCGACGACACCCCCGCCGAAATCGTCACCGAGCTCGGTGAGACGCTGCGTCAGAGCCGCCTCGGAGTCGCACTCCTCGGTGACGCCGCGCTGCGTACGGGGTGGTCGCGCAGCGTCGGCTACCGCTGGTTCACCGACCCGGCGAGCCGCGCGGCTTATCCCCCCGATGAGGCGGCGAAGCTGTCGCGGGTCTACGCGGCGGGGCTGCGCGAATTGGTTGCGGCCCGCGGCCCGCACTCCCGCGCGGCCGAGCTCGCCGAGGGTCTCCGCGCGCGCAGCGCGGAGTTCGCGACCCTGTGGGACGCCCATGAAGTGGGCGCTCGACCGCCCGAGATCAAGCGGTTCCTCCACTCCGAGGTCGGTCGCCTCGACCTGTCGTGCCAGACCCTGCTCGACCCCGAGAACTCGCACCGGCTGCTCGTCTACACGGCACAGCCGGGCAGCGAAAGCGCCGAGAAGCTGCGCTTGCTGTCGGTCCTCGGCCCCTCCTCCGTCACCCCCGGCTGACGTCGCGTCACCCTCACCCGGTCCTCACCCCGCGTGAGTCGCCAAGATCTGTCGCCTCCGCCACGGCGCGAGCGACAGATTCCGGTGACTCACGCGTGTCTGCACGGTCACGGTGCATCAGTGGGGTGGACCGCCGATCAGCGGGTGAGCGGGCACTGGTCCCCCGTCGTCGAGGCGGCGAGCATCGAGGTATCCGCTCGAAAGGACCCCTCATGACCCCCGCCTCCCTCCCCCTCCGCGGCCGCCTGGCCGTCGTCACCGGCGCCAGCGACGGCATCGGCACGGTGATCGCGACGCGTCTCGCCGCGCTCGGCGCCGAGATCGTGCTTCCCGTCCGCTCCGCCGAGAAAGGTCGCCGCACGGTCGAGGCTCTGCGTCGAGAGATTCCGGATGCCACGGCCTCCACGCGTGCTCTCGACCTGGCTAGCCTGGACTCGGTGCACACCCTGGTCGACGAGCTGCGCCGCGACGGCCGGCCCGTGCACCTGCTCGTCAACAACGCCGGAGTCATGACGCCGCCGAAGCGTCGGCAAACCGCCGACGGGTTCGAGTTGCAGTGGGGTACCAACCACCTCGGTCACGCCGCCCTGACCCTCGGCCTGCTGCCCCTGCTGCGCGAGGGCCGGGCTCGCGTCGTGCACCAGACCAGCATCGCCGCCCGCCGAGGACACCTCGACGAGAATGCCATCCACGCCACGCCTTACGACGCCATGGCGTCCTACGTGCAGTCGAAGGTCGCGGTCGGTCTCTTCGCGCAGGAACTCGAGCGTCGCAGCCGCTCGATGGGTTGGCACATCACCAGCACCCTGGCGCACCCCGGTGTCTCCCCCACCAACCTGCTCGCCGCTCAACCGGGTGTCGGCCGCGAGCGCGAGCTCGGCGCGCGCCGCGTCGTCCGCCTGCTCTCTCGGCTGCACATCACCGGTTCGGTGGCCTCGGCCGCGGAACCCGCCGTCCTGGCGGCCACCTCTCCCGGCGGCGACTTCTTCGGACCGTCGCGCCTGATCGGCGGCCCCGCGCGCCCGACGGAGCTGTGGCCCCCGTTCCGTTCCGAGGCCGACGCCCGCCGCCTGTGGGACCTCACCGCCGAAGCGATCGGCCCGCGTTTCGCGGTGTGAGACGGGGTCTCCCGCGCGCCGCCGAGACGCCGTCGCCTCAAGCCCGCGGAGCCTCCACCGTCACCACCGTCGCCTTCACCGACGCCACCGCGAGCGAGCCCGGCGCGAGGGCCAGCTCTTCGGCCGCCTCGGCAGACATCAGCGAGACAACCCGGTGCGGCCCGCATTGAAGATCGATCTGCGCCATCACCCCGTCGATCCGCACGCGCGTGACGATCCCGACGAAGCGATTGCGTGCGCTCGACGCGATTCCCGTCGGATCGTCCGGCTCGTCGGCGAGGGCCACCGCCCGCTCCGCGAGGGCAGCGCCCGGAATCTCGACGGGCGACGCCCCGGTCGTGGGCAGCACGCCCTGATCGATCCATCGGCGCACGGTGTCGTCACTGACCCCGAGCAGGCGTGCGGCCGTGGCGATACGGAAGGTGTTCGGCATGCGTTGACGTTACCCGCCGGGTCCTGCCGCTGTCCCCGCGCCGCTCGTCGCGGGCTCGAGTCACACCCGCCGCGAATGAGGTCTGCCTCGCGGGTGCGGAAAGGAGCGGAAGGCCCTCCCGCGCACGATCGCGCCACAACACGGGTCGACGTCACGCCCGCGGCATCCGTCGCGGCGCCCCTCCCCCGCCCCCGCTCGCCTAGGCTCGTTCCATGGATGCCGCGCACGAGACCCGGACACCCGGCCCGGTCACCGTGCCCCTCGGTGCGACGGTGACGATGGGGGACTCCCAGAGCACGCTCGGCGCCGTCCGCGCCACCGGCGGGCCGCGCAACCCGGGGCCGCGGCCGACACCCCACCCGCCGCGCGATCCCGGCGCCGTCCGCGCCACCGGCGCCCCCCGCGAGGGCGGACTCCTCGACCGCTTCGGCCGCGTCGCGACCGACCTGCGCGTCTCGGTGATCGACAAGTGCAACCTGCGCTGCACGTACTGCATGCCCGCCGACGGGATGCCGTGGCTGCCGCAGTCGCAGCTGATGTCGACGGACGAGATCCGGCGTATCGTCCGCGTGGCGGTGCAGTCGCTCGGCGCCGAAGAGCTGCGGATCACCGGCGGCGAGCCGCTCGTCCGCAAGGATCTCGAGTTCATCATCGCCGGCATCCGGGCCGACAACCCCGATTTGCCGATCTCGCTCACCACGAATGCGGTGGGACTCGACCGCCGCGCCCAGGCCCTGAAAGACGCGGGCCTGAACCGCGTCAACGTCTCACTCGACACCCTCCACCCCGAGACGTTCGCCGAGCTCACCCGTCGGCCGCACCTCGACAAGGTGCTCGCCGGACTCCAGGCTGCCCGGGCCGCCGGGCTCGGGCCCATCAAGATCAACGCCGTGCTGCTGCGCGGCATCAACGACACCGAGGTCGTCCCCCTCGTCGACTGGGCTGTGTCGAACGGCTTCGAGATGCGCTTCATCGAAGACATGCCGCTCGACGGCGACCGCTCGTGGACGGCGACGAACGTCATCCCCGCCCGAGACATCCGCGCCGCGATCGAAGAGGCTTTCACCCTCAGCCCCGACCCCTGCGGTCGCGGTGCTGCCCCCGCTGAGCGCTGGGAGGTGCGCCGCCATGGCGACACCGCCCTCGCCGGACACGTCGGCATCATCTCCTCCGTCACCGAGCCGTTCTGCTCCGCCTGCTCGCGCACGCGCGTCACCGCCGACGGCCGCATCCGCTCGTGCCTCTTCTCGCACGAAGAGACCGACCTGCTCACCGCCCTCCGCGACGGCGCCGACGACGAAGGTCTCGCCCAGATCTGGCGGGAGGCCATGTGGGCCAAGCCCCGCGCCCATGGCTCCGACCGCGTCGGACTGGCGCGCGCCGACTTCGTCCAGCCGGAGCGCACGATGAGCGCGATCGGCGGATGAGGCCGCTCGTCGAACCGGTGGCATCGCTCGCCCCCGAAGAATTGATTCGCACTGCCCGCCACGCCGTGCTCGCCGGCATCGGCGAGGAGGGCCAGCGGCGGCTCGCGGCCGCGCGCATCGCCGTCGTGGGCGCGGGCGGCCTCGGCTCCCCCGTGCTCCTCTCGCTCGCCGCGGCCGGCATCGGCGAGCTCGTCATCATCGACGACGACGTCGTCGAACGGACGAACCTGCAGCGCCAGCTGCTGCACCGCGTCGACGACATCGGCACCGCCAAGACGGCATCCGCCGCCCGTGCCGTGCGCGATCTCTCCCCCGTCACCGTCGTTCATGAACGCACCGTACGGCTGACCTCCGACAATGCCGCCGACCTCTTCGAGGGCGCCGACCTCGTCATCGACGGCAGCGACACCTTCGACACGCGCGAGGCCGTCGCGGCGGCGACGGAAGCCCTCGGCATCCCCCTCGTCTGGGGGGCCGTGCAGGAATGGGCGGCCCAGGTGACCGTGTTCTGGTCGGCCCCTCCCCAGGGGTACGCCCCCGTCGTGCTCGGCGATCTCTTTCCGACGGGCTCCGCCGGCGAGCCCCCCACGTGCGCGCAGGTCGGCGTGCTGGGGTCATTGTGCGTACAGGTCGGAGGGCTGCTCGCCACCGAGGCCATCAAGCTCGTCACCGGCGCGGGTGAGCCGCTGCTCGGTCGCCTCATCGTCGTCGATGCGCTGCGTGCCCGTCAGGACGTCATCCCCCTGGTTCCCGCGAGGCGGCCATGAGAACCCCCGGTGACTCGCGCGAAATGCACGCCGTGGCACACTCGCGCCGAACAAAAGGCGCAAGTCAGCGCTATCCGGGGCCGGAAAGAACGCATCACAGGCTGCTGACGCCGCATCGGTTCGAAGGACTCTCACGTGACTGAACTCTTGACCGTCGAGGAGCACCGCGACCGCATACTCGCCGAGGTGACGCTGCTGCCCGCCGAGAGCGTGCCGCTCGCCGACGCGGCGGGCCGCACCCTCGCTGAGCCGGTGCTCGCGGCGCACGATCTGCCCGGCTTCGACAACTCGTCGATGGACGGCTTCGCGGTGCGCTTCACCGACGTGCAGGGGGCGGATGCCGCGACCCCAGCGACTCTGCGCGTCGTCGCCGACCTACCCGCCGGCACCGCGGACGACCCCGCGCTCGCCCCGGGCGAGGCCGCGCGCATCATGACCGGTGCCGCCGTCCCGGCCGATGCGAATGCGATCGTGCCGTTCGAAGACACCGCCGGCGGTCTCGCCGACTCGCTCGACACCGTCCGGGTACTCCGCGCCCCCGCGCAAGCGGGCGCCTTCATCCGTCGCCGCGGCGGCGACACCCTCACCGGCGCGACCGTGCTGTCGCCCGGCGAGCGGCTCGGCCCGCTCGCGCTGGCGGCCGCCGCGGCCTCGGGCGTCGACGCGGTGGTCGTGCACCGCCGCCCCCGCGTGGCCGTCGTCTCCACGGGCAGCGAGCTGGTCGCCCCCGGCACGACGCCGGGCCGCGGTCAGACACCCGACTCCAACGCGACCCTGCTCGCCGCCCTCGTCGGCGCAGCGGATGCCGACATCGAACTCGTCGACCGCGTCGGCGACGACCCCGCCGGCATCGACGCGGTCCTTGCGCGGGCGGCTCGCGCCGACGTCGTGGTCTTCACCGGCGGAGTCAGTGCCGGCGCCTATGAACCCGTCCGCCTCGCGCTCAGCGATCGCATCGTGTTCGAGAAGGTGGCGATGCAGCCCGGCAAGCCGCAGGCGTTCGGCGTGCTCGACGACGGACGCCTCGTCTTCGGTCTGCCCGGCAACCCGGTGAGCGTCGCGGTGTCGTTCGAGGTGTTCGTGCGGCCCGCCCTCCTGGCGTTGCAGGGTCGCACCGTGATCGATCGGCGCTTCGCCCGCCTCACGGCATCCGAGAGCTGGTCGACTCCGCCCGGACGCCGCCAATACCTCCCCGCGGCCGTCGACCTGGTCGCGGGCACCGTACGTCCCGCGACCGCGGGTGGCTCCGGGTCGCACCTCGCGGCATCCCTCGCCCGTGCCGAGGCATTCGCCGTCGTGCCCGCCGAGGTGTCCACCGTGTCGGTCGGCGACTCGCTCGATGTCATGCTGATTCCATGACCTTCACGCACCTGGATGCCGCGGGCCACGCCCGCATGGTCGACGTCACGCAGAAGCAGCCCACGGTCCGCACCGCCACCGCTCGCGGTTTCGTGCGCTGCGCGCCCGAGGTCGTCGCGGCGCTCCGCGACGGCACCGCCCCCAAGGGCGACGTGCTCGCGGTGGCGCGCATCTCCGGCATCCAGGCCGCGAAGTCGACGCCGACGCTCCTCCCCCTTGCGCACGTCATCGGCGTGCACCGCGCCTCGGTGGATCTGGAGATCACTGACGACGGCGTCGAGATCGAGGCGACGGTGGGCACGGCCGACCGCACCGGCGTCGAAATGGAGGCGCTCACGAGCGTGTCGGTCGCCGCCCTCGCCATCGTCGACATGGTGAAGGGCATGGACAAGGGCACCTCCATCGAGAACGTGCGCATCGTGTCGAAGACCGGCGGCAAGTCCGGCGACTGGCTCCGCCCGGGCGAGCCCGCCGGCTCGGGCTCGGTCTCCTCCGACGCTTCGGGCCCCGCGTCTCCCGGCGCCTCCGGACCCACGGGAGCATCCGCGTGACCGTCCGCGTCCGCTACTTCGCCGCCGCGGCCGAGGCCGCCGGCACCGACGCCGAGGAGCGCTCGGAGTCCACGCTCGCGACGCTGCGCGCGGCTCTGGTCGCCGACCACCCCGCACTCGACGGCATCCTCGACCGCTGCGCCGTGCTCGTCGACGGCACCCGCCGCGACGACGACGCCCCGCTCGCGGGTGTGACGCACGTCGACGTCCTGCCGCCCTTCGCCGGCGGCTGACGAACGGCGCTCTCCGCTGGCGACCGGGTGTCGGCGGTTGCCTCCCCCGGGTCGCGGATTCGGAAACCGACAGCGGATCCGGACGCATCCCGGCGATCCCACCGAATCCAGCGCACATCTCCGGCTCTGTCGCACCGAGCGGGTCCCGCCGCCCGATAGCCCGTGCTCGGCACGCTGTCACGCCGACAGCGCCGCAGCCTGGCCGCCCCGTGCCCCGACCGGCCCGCGGAACCTACCCGCCCAGGCCCTTCCACTGCGTGGTGCCGTCGGCCTCGACCTGGCGCTTCCACACCGGCAGGTCGGTCTTGATCGTCTCGATCACCCGGCGGCAGACGTCGAACGCCTCAGCGCGGTGACCGGATGCCACGGCGATCACGACCGCGGCCTCGCCCACGTCGAGCCGCCCGACGCGGTGGCTGACGGCGACGATCGCGTCGGTGCCCTCGGCCGCGTCGGCGGCGATGCGATGCAGCGTCTGCTCGGCATCCGGGTGCGCGCTGTACTCGAGCGCGATGACGGCGTCAGCGGCATCCGGATCGGTGTTGCGGACGCGACCGACGAAGGTCGTGACCGCCCCCGACGCGTCGTCTTCGACGGCACGCAGGTGCGCGTCGAGGTCGAGCGGCTCCTCCGACAGGCGGGCGATGCGGACGGCGCTCATGCGTGGTCTCCTCCGGCGAGCTGGTCGAGCACGTGGGGGGCGATCTCGACGATCACCGCGATCCCGGATGCCACGGCCCTCGTGGACCCGGGAAGGTTGACGACCAGTGTGCCGGGGTCGACGATGCCGGCGAGGCCCCGGGAGATGACCGAGAGGGGGGTGTCGGAGAGGCCGCGGCGGCGCAGCTCCTCGGCGATGCCCGAGAGCTCGCGGTCGAGCACGCGCGCCGTTCCCTCGGGCGTCCGGTCGCGCGGGGCGATGCCGGTGCCGCCGGTCGTGACGATCAATCCGGGCCCCGCCGTCGCCGCGACCCGCAGCGCGGCTTCGACGCTGTCGGCGCCGTCGGCGACCACGACCGCGTCGGCGCAGTCGAACCCGGCGTCGCGCAGGAGCGAGACGGCGAGCGGCCCGCCGCGGTCCTCGCGGAGTCCGGCGGCGGAACGGTCGGAAACGGTGATCACCCGGGCGACATGTGGCACGGCATCAGCCTAGGTGCGCGTGGCACCGGGGCGGCTCGCCACACCCCCTGCCGTGCGCGCTGCGGGCAGGCGGCTCGCCGCGCCCCTCACCGTGTGCACTGCGGGCAGGCAGCTCGCCGCGCCCCTCGCCGAGATCACCGGCATTGCCGAGATCACCCGCGTTTCGCCGCAAGAACAGCTTGTCTCGGCACAAAAGGGTGATCTCGTGGCTGCGCTGAGCGCCGCGCCCGCCCGGGGCCGCGCCCCGCATCACGAGCCGATGGTCTCGACCTCGGGCACCTCGGGCGCGATGCGCCCTGCCTCGGCCTGCGGCTCCGGCTCGTCACGCTGCACGTGCTCGGCGGCGGCGGTGATGCGCCGCGCCATGCCGCTGAAGATGAGGCCGTGGAACGGCAGCACGGCCATCCAGTACAGGCGGCCGGCGAGCCCGGTCGGAAAGAACAGCGCCCGCTGGTCGAACCGTGCTCCGTCGCCCTCAGGCGTCGCGCGCAGTTCGAGCCACGCCCCGCCCGGAACCTTCATCTCGGCGCGTAGGCGGAGCAGGTGGCCGGGCTCGATGGCCTCGACCCGCCAGAAGTCCAGCGCGTCACCGACGGTGACGACCGAGCGGCTGCGGCGCCCGCGGGCGAGACCCACCCCGCCGACGAGCCGGTCCATCCAGCCGCGAATCGCCCACAGCAGGGGCGAGGAGTACCAGCCGTTCTCGCCGCCGATCCCCTCGATCACCGACCACAGCTGCTTGGCGTTGGCGGTGGTGCTCATCGTGCGCACGTCGGTGTAAACGAGCCGCCCGGCCCAGTCGGGGTCGCTCGGCAGCGGGTCGCTCGGAACGCCCGAGACCTCGGCATCCAGCCAGCTCGTCTCGATGTCGTCGTCGTTCACACGGCGCAACGCCAGCCGGACGGCGTCGCGGTACGGCATGAGTCCCGCCTCGGGCCGCGGGATGAGGTCGTCGACGGCACGGTCTTTGACGACGCAGTCGTTCTGCAGCGACTCGACGAGGGGACGCGCGATCGACTTCGGGATCGGCGTCACGAGGTTGACCCAGTGCGACGCCAGCCGTGGCGTGAGCACCGGCAGCGACGCGATCGGCCGCTGGTGCAGGCCCGCCTCGAGCGCGTAGCCGTTCATCATCTGGCCGTACCGCAGCACGTCGGGGCCGCCGATGTCGACGGCGCGATTCACGTTCGGCGCCACGCGCGCCGCCCCGAGCAGGTAGTGCAGCACGTCGCGCACGGCGATCGGCTGGATGCGGTTGCGCACCCATTTGGGGGCCGGCATGTAGGGCAGCACGTCGGTGAGATGACGCACCATCTCGAACGACGCCGACCCGGAGCCGATGACGACGCCCGCCTGCAGCACGACGGTGGGCACGCCGCTGGCCAGGAGGATGTCGCCGACCTCGACGCGCGAGCGCAGGTGCGCCGACAGGGGCGTGTCGTCGGGGTGCAGCCCGCCGAGGTAGACGATGCGGCGGACGGAGGCCGCGGCCGCCGCGTCGGCGACCGTCTGGGCCGCTCGCCGGTCGGTGCTCTCGAAGTCTTTGCCACCGCCCATGGAGTGGATGAGGTAGTAGACGATGTCGACGTCGTCGACCGCCTGCGTGACGGCCGCCGTGTCGGTCGCGTCGCCCTGGACGACCTCAACCTCATCGCCCCACGGGAAGGCTGCCGCACGGAGCGGGTCGCGCACGAGGACGCGCACGCGGTAACCCGCGGCAACGAGACGAGGGACGAGACGCCCGCCGAGATAGCCGGTGGCTCCGAGCACGAGAGCGCGCGGCTCCGACCCGTCGTCACGGGGCTGCGCGACGAGGGCCGGTTCGCGGCCGGTGGGTGTGGTCAGCTCGCTCATGCCCGACACGGTACGCCCGGCCTCCGACATCGCCGGGGGCTTGACGGCGCCCCGAGGGCCGCGCCGGGACGACCTGCAGAGGAGCGCCGGGCGCACGCACGACGGCACGCGGGTCGTCGACGACCTCGACGCATGCCCCGCCGCGCCAGGGAGGCGACACCGCGCCGGCGATCCGGTAGCACGGCACCGCCGTCACGGCCCCGGCTGGCATCGGCGCGGCGATAGGGGTAGGGCTAGAGGAATGAACGACAAGGCCCCCGCTCCCCGCCTCGAGGTCGACGACGTCATCGTCGTCGACACCAAGCGCGTGCGCACCGCGATCGGCGGCACCGTCGTCGGCAACTTCATGGAGTGGTTCGACTTCGGCATCTACGGCTACCTCGCCGTCACGCTGAGCGCCGTCTTCGCCTCGAACGTGCCCGCCCCGTGGGACCTGCTCGTGACGCTCCTGGGCTTCGCCATCTCGTTCCTCGTCCGCCCCTTCGGCGGTTTCGTGCTCGGTCCCCTCGGCGACCGCATCGGGCGGCAGAAGGTGCTGTTCCTCACGATGGCGATGATGGCCGCGGCGACCGCGCTCATCGGCATCCTGCCCACCTCCGCGCAGATCGGGCTGTGGGCCATCCTGCCGCTGTACCTGCTGAAGATGGTGCAGGGCTTCTCCACCGGAGGGGAATACGCCGGGGCGACCACCTACGTCTCGGAGTTCTCCCCCGACCGCCGCCGCGGTTTCTGGTCGTCATGGCTCGACGTCGGCTCATACGTCGGCTTCGCCGCGGGCGCGTCGGCCGTGGCCGTTACCACCGCCATCACCACGGCGGTCTCGGGCGAGAACGCCATGGTCGACTACGGCTGGCGCATCCCGTTCCTGCTCGCGATCCCGCTCGGCATCGTGGCGATCTACTTCCGCCTGCGCATCCCCGAGACGCCCGCGTTCGAGCAGGGCCACACCGCCGAGATCGACGCCGACGATCCGATGTCGCGCCAGGGGCTGCGTGGGATCGTCCGGCACCACTGGAAGCCTCTGCTGATCGGCATCGCCCTGGTCGCCGCCACCAACACCGCCGGTTACGCGCTGACCAGCTACATGCCGACGTACCTCGAGAAGGAGGTCGGCGTCTCGAACCTCACGGCCGCCGTCGCCACGGTGCCGGTGCTGCTGGTGATGTCGGCCGCGCTGCCGTTCATCGGCCGCCTCAGCGACCGCATCGGACGCAGGCCGGTGTACGCGATCGCCGCGGGCTCGGCGCTCGTCCTGCTCGTGCCGGCGTTCCTCGTCATGCAGATCGGGGAGTTGTGGGCCGTCATGATCGCCCTGTGCATGGCAGCGGTGCCGGTGGCGTTCTACGTCGCGATCTCGGCATCCGCTCTGCCGGCGTTGTTCCCGACGGCCTCGCGCTTCGGGGCGATGGCGGTGGCGTACAACGTCGCCGTCTCGCTCTTCGGTGGAACGACGCCCCTGTTCAGCCAGGCGCTCATCGATTGGACCGGCAACACGCTCATGCCGGCGTTCTACATCATGTTCTTCGCCGCCCTCGGCCTCGTCGCCCTGCTGTCGATGCGCGAGACCGCCCGCCGCCCGCTGCTCGGCTCGGTGCCGACGGTCGAGACGCCCGCCGAGGCGGAGGCGCTGGTCGAACGTCAGGACCGCGACCCGCTCATCGACACGTCGACCATGCCGCTGGCGGTCCGCCGGCCCTGATCCCGCGCCCCGTCGCGGTGCGAGGTTGTCGAAGGGATGCCGGGTCCCGGCATCCGGTCCTGTCCCCGCCCGCGCCGTCTACCGCCGCCGCCCCGTGCCGAAGATCCCGCGGATCACGCCCGTCACGATGCTCTTCGTCGCCCCGCGTCCGAGCAGCCCGTCGAGCCCGGGAGCGGGGGTGCTCGCGCGACCGCGCGGCGCCGCCGTCGATCGGAGGATCCGGTCGTACTCCTGCTGCGCCTTCTTCTGCGCGGCGGCGTTGGCCTTGTCGATCGCGGCCTTCTGCTTGGCGTACTCGGCCTCGTCGGCGGCGGCCTTCTTCGCCCGCTCCTCGGCCTCGCGCGCCTCGGTCGCCGCCTGCATCCGGGCGCCGAGGATCTCGCGGGCCGACTCCCGATCGATCGGGGTTCCGTAGGTCGAGAAGAGGGGGGATGCCGTCACGGCCGACGCCATCGCCTCGGCGGTGATCGGCGACATCGAGGCCCGCGGGGCGAACATGCGCGTCCACGCGACCGGCGTCGGCGCGCCGCGCTCGCTCATGACGGTGATGATCGCCTCACCCGTGCCCAGTTCCTGCAGCACGCGCTCGAGGTCGTACCCCGAGTCGGGGTACGTGCGCACCGACGCGCGCAGCGCCTTGGCGTCGTCGGGGGTGAAGGCGCGCAGCGCGTGCTGCACGCGCGAGCCGAGCTGGGCCAGCACGTCACCGGGAACGTCCTTCGGCGTCTGCGTGACGAAGAACACGCCCACGCCCTTCGACCGGATCAGCCGCACGGTCTGCGTGATGGCGGCGAGGAACGCCTTCGACGCGTCGCGGAAGAGCAGATGCGCCTCGTCGAAGAAGAACACCAGCTTCGGCTTGTCGACGTCGCCCACCTCGGGCAGCACCTCGTACAGCTCGGCGAGCAGGTACATCAGGAAGGTCGAGTACAGCTCCGGGCGGGATGCCACGTTCGGCACCTCGAGCAGGCTCACGATGCCCGCACCCGTGGCATCCGTTCGCAGGAACGCGCGCACGTCGAGTTCGGGCTCGCCGAAGAACGACTCCGCACCCACCGCCGCGAAGGCGACGAGCTCGCGCAGGATGACGCCCGCCGTCGCGGCCGACAGCCCGCCGATGCCCTTCAGCTCCGCCTTGCCCTCGTCGCTGGTGAGGTGGGTGAGCACCGCGCGCAGGTCGGACAGGTCGACCAGCGCCAGGCCCTTCTCGTCGGCGTAATGGAAGACGAGCCCGAGGCTCGACTCCTGCGTGGCGTTCAGCCCCAGCACGCGACTGAGCAGCAGTGGTCCGAAGCCCGACACCGTCGCCCGCACCGGGATGCCGGATGCCACGTCGTCGCCGAGCGCGTAGAACTCCGTGGGGAAGGCGCGGGGCGACCAGTCCTGGCCGAGGGCCGCCGTGCGAGCGGCGAGCTTCTCGCTCGGGATTCCCGGCGCGGCGACACCCGACAGGTCGCCCTTGATGTCGGCGGCGAAGACCGGGACGCCGTTCTCCGACAGCTGCTCGGCGAGCAGCTGCAGGGTGCGTGTCTTGCCGGTGCCGGTCGCGCCCGCGACGAGGCCGTGGCGATTGACCATCGCCAGCGGGATGCGCACGGGGACGGATGCCACGGGCCCGCCGTTCACGAGCACTCCCAGCTCGAGCGCGGCGCCGCCGGAGGCGTAGCCCGCGGCGATCTGCGCGACCTGCGCCTCGGTGAGAGGGGCTGCGGATGCCGCGGGCGACGGCGCGGACGCCGGCCGGGTCGACGTCGACGTCGACGTCGTGGACGTGGATGCCGCCGTTCCCGGCGCTGCCGCCGGAGCCGATGCAGCGGGCGCCGGCGCAGCAGGCACCGACGCGGCGGCGTCGGTCGGGGCCGGCGCACCCGGGGCCGGCGCAGCAGGCACCGGCGCAGCTGCATCGTCCGGGGCCGACCCGGCGAGCTCCGCCGATGCCTCTGCCGCGGACGCTGCACGAGGTTCGGCCGCCCCGCCTGCGGCAGCCGCCCGCGCAGCGGCAGCGGCGGCCTCGGCGGCGGCCAGATCGGCGCGCGCCCGCGCCAGGCGCAGCTCTGCTTCCGCGGCCTGCGCCTCGGCTCTCAACCGCGCCAGTTCGGCATCGGCGGCGGAGGGAACGGGGGCTGCTTCGCCGGGCTCACTCATGCGCGTCAGCCTATGACGGGGTCGCCGCCTCGGCATCCGGCTTCCGCGCGCGTCGGATCGCCAAGCGATCCTCGTCGCGTGCACGCAGACGTGAGAAGGCAGCCGCCAAGACGAACGCCGCACCGGCGCCGATGAGGGCACCGCCGACGGTGTCCGACAACCAGTGCGCGTGCAGATAGGTGCGGCTGAACGCCATGAGGACGACCCACGCCACCCCGACGATGCGCACCCACAGGTGGGGGAAGAGCACCGCCGCGACCACCGCGATGGTGGCGGCGTTGGCCGTGTGACCCGAGGGGAACGAGCCGTAGTCGCTCAAGATGAGGATGTCTTCCGGCCGCGCGCGACCGAAGGTGTGCTTGACCACCTGCACGAGCAGCGCGCTCCCGACGGATGCCGCCAGGAAGTACACGGCCGACCATCGTCGGCGCGACAGGAAGAGCGCAAGGGCCCCCAGCAGGGGCACGATGAACACGGCGGTGAGGTGGCCCCCCACCGTGTCCATCACGATCGCGAAGACGAAGACCGGCTGCGACGGCGCCGCCGCGAACAGCTGGTTCCACCAGACATCGACCGCGAACGGGCTCGGGCCGCGGAAGTACACCCACGCACCCAGCGCGCACGCGAGGGCGATGAGCACGACACCCACGACGGCACGGAAACGCTGCGGACGGGTGTCGAGCACGAACTCGAGCGCTCGGTCGTCCATCGCCCTGTCATCCATCGCCTCATGATGCCGCGTCCGGCGCGCTCGACGGAACGGTCGCGCCCACCATCGGGCTGACGCGCCGGCTCTGCTACTGTTCGCCGCTACACGCGGCATCCCGAGCTCGCCGGGTCAGGGCGCGAGACGCTCCACCGTGCGCGGGCGCACGAGCGTCCACAGCGCGATCACGCCGATGACCGCGCAGCCCACCATGACCGACGCCATGGTGGTCGCCGTGATGCCCGACCCGGTCGCGAGCAGTCCGACCAGCGGCGAGACGATGCCCGCGACGCCGAAGTTCGCGGCGCCGATGATCGACTGCGCCGTGCCCGCGGCCTTGCCGTGACGGTCGAGCGCGAGCACCTGTGTACAGGGGAAGGTGAACCCGCACGCGGTCATGAAGAAGAACAGCGGCACGACCGTGCCCCACAGCCCGAGCCCGAGCTGGTCGGTGAGCACGATGGTCCCGCCGGCCAGCACGAGCACCGCGGTCGACACCGCGAGCACCCACTGCGGACCGAAGCGCGCCGCGAGGCGCGACGCCACCTGCACGCCGACGACGACGCCGACCGAGTTCACGGCGAACAGCACGCCGTACTGCTGCGGGTTGAAGCCGTAGGTCACCTGGAACAGGAACGACGATGCCGACAGGTACGAGAAGAGTCCGCTGAACGCCATCGCCCCGATCACGAGCACGCCGATGAAGACGCGATCGCGGAAGACGCTGCCGTACCGCTGCCACACCGTGGTGGCGCCGGGTCCGCCGCGGCGGGCGGGGGGAAGCGTCTCGGGGATGAAGATGATCGCCGACACGAGCATGACGGCACCGTAGACGGCGAGCACGACGAAGATGCCGCGCCACGGCATCACCAGCAGCAGTGCCGATCCGGCGAGCGGGGCCAGCACCGGGGCGACGCCCGAGACCATCGCCATGCGCGAGAGCATGACGACGAGACGGCGTCCTCCGAACAGGTCGCGGATGATCGCGGCGGCCACGACACCGCCAGCGGCGGCCCCCGCGCCCATCAGCACACGGGCGACCGAAAGGGTGCCGAGCGTCGGCGCGAGAGCGGCGAAGATGCTCGCGGCGACGTGCAGCGCGGTGACCGAGAGCAGCGGGACGCGACGCCCGACCTTGTCGCTGAGGGGACCGACGATCAGCTGCCCCAGCGCGAAGCCGATCATGGTGCCGGTGAGGGTGAGCTGGATGGCGGCCGCGGTCGTCTGGAAGTCGGCCTCGAGCACGGGGAAGGCCGGCAGGTACAGGTCGATCGTGAACGGGCCGAGGGCGGTCAGCGCGCCCAACAGCACGATGTAGAGCACGCGGCGCGACGACGGGATGGCGTCGCCCGGGTGGAGCACGATCGGCGCGGTCGCCGGGTTCGTGCCGAGCGTCCGGATGGCTCCGGTGGTCGTCGGGGCAGGGCGCGAGGGCGCGGCGGGGGAGGCCGCCGCCGAGGGCGGGGTGATCACGGGGTGGGAGGAGGTATCGAGCACGCGTCTGATTTCGTTTCGCAACACGGACAGCCCGACGAATCGGGCTGAGAAAATGGGGGGATCATCGAACCTCGAATCGATTCGACCTCGTCATACTATCGCGACTCCCCTGCCGGCCACCATCCCGGCTCGGGGGTTCCTCCCAGGCCATCGGCCCATTCGCCCGAATAGGCTGGAGATGTCGGCGGATGCCGATGTGTCCCGCCCCGAAGAGAGACGAACACGACGCATGACCCCCTCCCCCGACAAGCGCGCGAGCGGAAACCCCGCCACTCAGGCTCAGATCGACCTGACCGTCAAGCAGCAGCGCGAGCAGAAGCGCCAGGAGAAGCTGGCCGAATACCAGAAGCAGATGGCGCGCCGTAAGCGCGGCAAGCTCGTCTGGTGGGTCGTGGGCTCCGTGGCATCTCTCGCGGTGATCGGTCTGGTCGTGGCATCCTTCGTTCTCGCTCCCGCTCCCGCGCCCACCTACCAGGCGCAGAACAGCACGGGCGAGGTGCCCGACGGCGTGCAGACCTATGAGAACCGCTCCGACCACGTGCAGGGCGCGGTGACCTACGAGCAGAACCCGCCCGCCGGCGGCCCGCACAACCCCTACTGGTTGAACTGCGGTGTCTACACCGAGCCTCAGCAGAACGAGAACGCGGTGCACTCCCTGGAGCACGGCGCGATCTGGATCACCTACGACCCGACGCGCATCGACGAGGCCGGCATCGACGCCCTGAAGGCCGTCATGCCCTCGAGCTACGCGATCCTCTCGCCGTACCCCGACATGGACACCGCCGTCGCGGTCAGCGGCTGGAACCACCAGCTCAAGGTCGACGACCCCACCGACCCGCGCATCAAGGACTTCTTCACCGAGTTCTGGCGCAGCCAGAACGTCCCCGAGCCCAACGCCGCCTGCTCCGGCGCGATCGACGGCCCGGGCAAGGCGTGATGACCGACGACGCTCCGGCGCGGCCCGCGGTCCGCTGGATCGTCGTCGCCGTCATCGCCGTCGCGGTGCTGGCCGTGGCCTTCGCGATCGGACGCTTCACGGCGTTCGGCGCGACGGCCGCGCCCGCACACCCCTCCGACACCTCCGCGGATGCCGGCTTCGCCCGCGACATGCAGGTGCACCACACGCAGGCGGCGCTCATGGCGATGGAGATCTACCGCAAGACCGACGACGACGAACTGCGCACCCTGTCGTACGACATCGCCACCGGCCAGGCCGGCCAGCGCGGCGAGATGTACGGCTGGCTCGTCGAGTGGGGCCTGCCGCAGGCGTCGTCGCAACCGCTGATGACGTGGATGGAATCCTCCGGCGAGCACAGCCACGGCGACACCGCCGCGCTCACGCAGGAACAGCTCATGAGCGAGATGGGCATGGCGACGGATGCCGAGCTCTCCGAGCTCCAGACGCTCGACGGTCAGCCCGCCGACTGCCTGTTCCTCGAGCTGATGATCCGGCACCACCAGGGCGCGATCCCCATGGCGCAGGCCGTCATCGAGCTCGGCGATGACGAGCGCGTCAAGGCCGTCGCCGGCACGATCGTCAGCGGCCAGTCCGCCGAGATCGACGCGATGCGCGACATCCAGTCGCGCCTCGGCTGCAGCGCCTGACCTGCCCCCTCCGCGCCTGCCGCCCCACCCTCGCTCGGCGCCCGGCGCGCGCACGGCGCGGCCCGGCGCGGCGCGGTGCCCAGGCCGGCGCGGCGCGGTGCCCAGGCCGGCGCGGTGCGGCGCCCGGGCCGGCGCCCGGGCCGGCCCACCCCCCGCGAGAAACGCCATACGCCGCAAGAAACGCCGCGTCACGGCGTGTCTCCCCGCGGATGCCGTTTCTCGCGAACCCACCACCCCACGCCGCCCCACTGCGCGCACTGCACGGACCGGCGGCGCGCGGCGCCCGGGCCGGCGCACCCCCCGCGATAAACGCCATTCGCCGCAAGAAACGCCGCCTCACAGCGTGTCTCCCCGCGGATGCCGTTTCTCGCGACGCCACCACCTACCCCACCCCACCGCGCGCACCGCGCGGACCGGCGCGGCGCTCCGCGCACCTGCCCGGACCGGCGCGGCACGGCGCCCGCCGGCGCCCGGCGCGGCCGACCCCCCCGCGAGAAACGCCATACGCCGCAAGAAACGCCGCCTCACAGCATGTCCCCCCGCGGATGCCGTTTCTCGCCATGCCCCTCGCCGCCCCACCGCGCCCCGCGCCGCCCGCCCCGCAGCCCCGCCGCGCCCCGCGCCCCGCGCCACGCAGCCCCGGCGCGCACGAGAAAGGGGCGTGACACCCTCAACGGATGCCACGCCCCTCGGTCGAACCGGGCTCAGCCCTTCGTCGCGCCCGCCAGCAGGCCCCGCACGAAGAAGCGCTGCAGCAGGAAGAAGACGATCAGCGGAACCAGGATGGAGATGAACGTTCCCGCCGACTGCAGGAACCACTGGTCGCCCCACGTGCCCGAAAGGGAGTTGAGCGACTGCGTCAGGGGCAACGATGACGACGGCGCGAAGATCGTCGCCACCAGCAGGTCGTTCCACACCCAGATGAACTCCAGCACCGCGAACGATGCCAGGGCCGGCGCGGCGAGCGGCAGGATGATCCGGAAGAACACCTGGCCGTGCCCAGCCCCGTCCACGCGGGCCGCCTCGATCACCTCGTGGGGGATCTCGGCGATGAAGTTGTGCAGCAGGAAGATGGCCAGCGGCATCGCGAAGATCACGTGCGCGATCCACACGGTGGCGAAGCTGTGCTCCACACCCCGCAGGTCGAAGCCCGGGAAGATCGTCACGTCGTTGATCGTCAGGCCGCGCGAGAACAGGCTGAGCAGCGGCACGAGGGCCATCTGCAGCGGCACGATCTGCAACGCGAAGATGAAGATGAAGAAGAAGTTGCGGCCCTTGAAGTCGATCCAGGCGAACGCGTACGCGATGAGCGAGGCCACCGCCAGAGCGAACAGCACCACCGGGATGGTGATCGCCAGCGAGTTGAGGAACGACTGCGCCAGCGTCAGGGCGGTGCCGCCCGAGGTCAACGCGAGTCGGTAGTTCTCCAGTGTGAACGACGGGTCGGTGAAGACCGTCCACCACCCGGTCGACTGGGTGTCGGAGCCGGGTCGGAACGAGGTGATGAACAGGCCGAACGTCGGGATCGTCCAGAAGAAGGCGATCACGATGGCGGCGATCGTCGCGCCCTTCGAGGTGAGGCGCTTGCGCGCCATCGCCTCGTGCTTGCGCGTGTCGCGGGCGACCTGGCGCGCGGTGCGGGTGTCGGTGGTGGGTTCGAGCACCACGGTGGAGGTGGTCATCGCACTTCCCTCTGCTTCCGGATCTGGCGCACGTTGAAGATGATCAGCGGCAGCACGAAGAGGAACAGCACCACGGCCAGCGCTGCCGAGTGGCCGTAACTCTGGAATCGCTGCTGCTGGTTGACCATCTCGAAGGCGAGGACGGTCGAGTCGTTTCGACCACCGGTCATGACGGCGACGATGTCGTAGATCTTCAGCGCGCCGATGGCGATGGTGGTGAGCACGACGATGAGCGAAGAGCGGATGCCAGGAACGGTGACGTTCAAGAAGCGTTCCCAAGCGCTCGCGCCGTCGAGTTCCGCGGCCTCCATCTGCTCCGGCGGGACGGCCTTGATCGCCGCCGACAGGATCACCATCGCCAGACCCGTCTGACTCCAGATGAACACCACGACCAGGAGCAGGGTGTTGACCAGGGGCGCTGCCGACAGCCACGAGATCGGCTGCCCGCCGAAGGCCGTGACGATGGCGTTCAGGATGCCGAGTTGGTCGCCCTGGCGGAAGTCGTAGACGAACTTCCAGATGATGCCGGCGCCCACGAACGAGATCGCGAAGGGCATGAAGATCAGCACCTTGAGGTACTTCTCCCCCGCCGCGCGATCGATGAACACCGCGTAGGCGAGGCCGACGGCCGTCGCGATGGTGGGCGCGAGCAGCACCCAGATGAGGGTGTTGATGACCGACCAGAAGCCCTCGGGGTTCGTGAAGGTCCAGATGTAGTTCTCGAAGCCGACGAAGTTCTCACCGGTCTTGTCGAAGAACGACTGGAAGAAGGTCGTGATGGCCGGGTACACGAGGCCGATCAGCAGCAGGATCGCGGCGGGCGCGGCGAAGAGCACGAGCTGGAACAGGTAGCCGGCCCCCTGACGGGAGCGGTAGTCGGCGTAGAAGAGGATCGCGCCGAGGAGCACCGCTATGCCGAGCACGTAGATGACGGCGTTCTGGTAGGGCCGCAGCAGCATGAACGCCAGCACGGGGATCGCGAAGCAGGCCACGAGGCGGAGCCAGAAGTAGCCCTTGCCGGAGCGCGGCGCGTACTCGATCAGCAGCAGGAGCAGGCCCACGACGGCACCGAAGACGAGGATGACGAGCGGGATCTGGGCGATGGGGCTCAGGCCGCCCAGCCAGGTGAAGAAGCTGTTGAGCGAGAAGCCGAGCGTGGTCGGCCGGGTCTCCGCCGGTGCGCGGGTGACCATGAAGAGGAAGAGCGCCACCACCAGGATGAGCCCTACGGCGACCACGGTGAACGTGGTCCTGCGCGCGTTCGCGGAGTCGCGCGTGGCGGTCCTGGCCCGCTCCCGCGGCGGCGGCGACGCCGTCGGCGTCGACTCCGCATTCTTGATATCGGTCATGACGTCCCTCCCGAACACGCCTTCGTGCTCATCGATGTGTGCCCGCGGAGTACGCCGGGCGGGTTAGAAGTATGGACCCGGGATGGGCCGCCCGCACAGCGGGCGGCCCATCGTCGGTCGGCGTCGATCAGTTGTCGTAGCCGGCCTGGATGTCGCTGAGCACCTGGTCGGTCGGCGTACCGTCGATCCAGCTGACCATGCCCTTCCAGAAGGAACCCGCACCGACGGTGGCCGGCATGAGGTCGGAGGCGTCGAAGCGCAGCGTGGTGTTCGGGTCCTGCAGCGTCTTCATCGCCTCGGTGAGGAACTCGCTGGAGGCCAGCGACGGATCGGCGCCCTTGTTGGCGGAGATCACGCCACCGAGCTTGACGCGCGCGTCGGCGAACTCGGGCGACGACATGTACTCGACGACCTTCTGCACGTTCTCGTCGTCGGAGAATGCTGCAACGAACTCGCCGCCGCCCTCGACCGCGAGCTCGCCCTCGGTGACACCGGGGGTCAGGAACGCGTAGACGTCGCCGTCGGGGGCGACCGTGGGCGTCTCACCCGCGGCGTTGGTCACCGTGAGGAAGTTGGCCGACAGGAACGAGGCCTGGTGCGTCATCGGGCAGCTGCCGTCGGCGACCTTGGCGGCGACGTCGGCGAACGCGGTCGAGTTGATGCTGCGCACGTCGCCGAAGCCGGCGTTGACATAGGAGGGGTTGAGGAGGATGTCGCCCACCGCGTCGAAGGCCTGCTTGATCTGCGGGTCGGTGAACTTCACCTCGTTCGCGACCCACTGGTCGTAGACGTCGGGGCCGGACAGGCGCAGGACCATGTCTTCCACCCAGTCGGTTCCGGGCCAGCCGGATGCGGCGTCGGAGGCGAAGCCGGCGCACCACGGGGCGGCACCGGTCTTCTGCTGGATCGTCGCGGTCAGCGTCATGAGTTCGTCGAGCGTCTTGGGCACCTCGACGCCCCACTCCTTGAACTTCGCCGGCGAGTACCAGACGTAGCCCTTGAGGTTGGCGAGCATGGGGGCGGCGTAGAAGGTGCCGTCCTCGGTGCCGTACGACTTCCAGTCCTCGCCCCAGTACTCGTCGACGTTCGACGAGACGGCGTCGGATGCCGCCTGCACCTCGCCGGTGCCGATGAGGGTCTTGAGCAGACCCGGCTGCGGGACGATGGCGATGTCGGGGGCGTCGCCACCGGACACCTTCGTGACGATGTTGCCCTCGAAGCTCTTGTCGCCGGTGTAGACGACCTTGATGCCGGTGTCGGCCGTGAACTGCTCGAACGTCTGGTTCAGCGCGTCGGCCTCGGTGCCGGTGATGCCGCCGGAGATGCGGACCGTGGTCTCGCCCCCGCCCGATCCGCCCGTGCCGCCGCTGTCGCCTTCGGCGCAGCCCGCGAGAGCGATCGCGCTGACCGCCAGCAGCCCGACGGGCGCCAGCAGGCGAGTCCGCTGTGACATACCCATGTGGTCTCTCCTCTTTGAGTTCTGTGGTGCATCGGATCCCGTCGGGAACCGATTCCAGGCAACCGTAGAGGCAATCCACCAGAGTTGCAACCGTGACTTGATCACGAACCGGTAACTGGCGGATTCATGCGGAAAAGGCGACGCATGACGAGCCGGAACCGGTTCCAGTTTCCGGAGATGTCGGATACTCTTCTCAGCGTCGACACGGACGTCGATGGATGACGAGGAAGACACGAATGAGCGGAATCGCCGAGGTGGCGCGCCTGGCCGGCGTGTCCAAGTCGACCGCCAGCCGCGCGCTGACGGGCGGCGGCTACGTCTCCGACGGCACCCGTCGACGGGTCGCCGACGCGGCGGCATCCCTGGGCTACGTCCCGTCCACGAGCGCGGTGAGTCTGGCGACCGGACGCACACGCACGATCGCCCTCATCGTCCCCAAGGTCAACCGCTGGTACTTCGGATCGATCGTCGAGGGCGTCGAACGCACGCTCATCCCGCTCGGGTACGACGTCACCCTGTATGTGGCCGAGCCCGGCTCCAACGACCGCGAGAGCCTGTACTCCACCTACCTCGCGCGCAAGCGCTTCGACGGCATCATCGCCGTCGCCCTCGAGCCCGACGATGCCGATCTCGAGCGGTTGGCGAACATCGGCAAGCCGGTGGTCAGCATCGGCAACGCCCTCTCCGGGGTTCCGACGCTGGGTCTCGACAACGTCGCGATCACCCGCATCATCACGCAGCACCTCATCGCACTCGGCCACACCGACATCGCGTTCGTCGGCAGCACACCGCGCACCGACGCCCCCGCCAAAGACGTCGACGAGCGATCGATCGGCTACCGCAACGCCATGAACGACAACGGTCTGGCCATCCGCATCCGCGACGTCCCCTCCACCCTCACCATCACCGACGCGTACGCCGCGGCGGCGTCGTTCCTCGCCGACGCGGCATCCCGTCCGACGGGGGTGGTCGCCGCGTGCGACGAGGTCGCGATCGGCGTCATCATCGCGGCGCGCCGCATGGGCATCTCGGTGCCGACCGAGCTCAGCGTCGTCGGTATCGACGGCCATGATTACGCCGAGATGTTCTCCCTCACCACGGTCGAGCAGTTCCCCCTCGCCCAGGGCATCGAGGCGACGCGCATCCTCGTCTCGATGATCGAGGGCACCGCCGAGGCCCCGCGCCGCACCGAGGCCGAGACGCGCCTCGTCGTTCGCGCGTCCACCGCTCCCCCGCGCTCCGCATGACGTCGCCTTGGGCCAGCTGGGCCGGCGCCTCGTAACGAAGATTCGGGATGCCGCGCCACGCCGGCATCGCGAGTCACGGTGACGTCCCGGATGCCCTCGCACCTGTGTCACCCGTCGGACGCCGAAGACCCCGGATGCCGTGGCACCCGGGGTCTTCGATTCGCCGTCGTTCAGTCGCTCTGGCGGACCGCCCGGCGACGTGCGATGACGCCGAGACCGAGCAGGGCGAGCGCGGCGAGCAGGCCCGCGCCCATCCAGGCGGTGTCGGCACCCGTCACCGGCAGCGATCCACCCTGACCGGCAGAGCTGCCCTGGCCCGCGGATCCGCCGGCGCCCGAGCCCGCGCCGGCCCCGTCGCCTCCGGCTGCGCCGATGCTGATCGGCACCGTCACGTCGGTGCCGCTCGGCTGCGCCACCAGCTGCAGGGCGATCACGCCGGAGGCGCCGGCCGGAACGCCGACGCTGACCGTGGCCGCGCCATTCGCGACGGGGAAGGACGTCGTGGCATCCGATCCCCAGGCCGCCGACAGCGACGTGTTCGCGGGAGCACCGAGCGAGGTGAGGTCGAGATTCGAGACCGTGAGCGCGACGTCACCGCCCGACCGGACCTCCGAGGGCACACCCGAGACCTGCACCGCGCGCGCGGTGAAGTCGGGCGTGAGGCCGGGGTTCGCCTCGAGGTAGTCGATCCATCCGTCACGGTCGATGAGGCCCGAGTCGCGGGTTTCGGCGCCCTGGCCGAGTGCCGCGAACGCGTCACCGCCCTGGAGCAGGAAGCTGAACGAGCCCACGCGGTACGTCGCCGCCGGGTCGACGGCCACGCCGTCGATCCAGATTCCGGTGATGCGCTGTCCGGGGCCACGCGACACGTCGTAGGTGACGCGCACGTTGTCCGAGACGCCGAGCGCGAGATCGCGGTCGCGGCCGGCGGTGTCGCCCCACTGCTGCTCGAGCGCGCGTCGCAACTGCTCACCCGTCAGCGTCGTCGTCCAGAGGTTGTTGACGAACGGCAGCACCGCGTTGGCCTCGGCCAGCGTGATGACCCCGTCCTCTCCGTAGAACAGCTCCGCGCGCAGACCACCCGGGTTGACCAGGGCGATCTCGGCGCCCCCGCGGAGGGGATCGGCGAGGGTGTCGAGCAGGGCGTCGGCGACGAGGCCGCCGAGAGCGGACTGCTTCGAACGGTCGTCGCGCTGACCACCGGTGTAAACGCCGTCGACGTAGGACCCGCCGCGGTAAGCGGTGGTGATGTCGGCGGTCACCGATCCGACCGGCTGCGCACCGACGCGGTCGGCCTCGGCGCGCGCGAGCTTCACGATCTCGTCGACCGCGGCCACGCGCGGATACGTCGCGATCAGTTCGGCGTCCAGCGCGGCGCTGTTCGCGGCCGTCTGGGCGGGATCGTTCGGAACCGTGGCCGCGGCGAGACGCGGCACGTTGCGCGCGGAGTAGTCGACCACGTCGCCGTTCTGACGGTCGACGGTCAGCACGATCTCGCCGATGTTCTCGCCGTAGCTCCCGGTCTGCACGATCGGGCGGGTGCCCGCGGCGCCCGGGATGGGAGCGTTCCACGCGTACTTCTGGTGGGTGTGACCCGTGAAGATCGCGTCGACCGCGGCATCCGTGTCGTTCACGATCTTCGCGAAGGCCCCGCCCGCGGCGACCGCCTGCTCGATCGTCTCCCCCGTGGAGTCGCCCTCGGCGGCACCCTCGTGATACTCAGCGACGATCACGTCGACCTGATCGCGGATCTCGGCGACCACGCGGTTCACCTCGGCGACGGGCTCGCGGAACTCGATGCCCTCGATACCGCCCGGCGAGACGAGCTGCGACGTCTCCTGCGTGACGGCCCCGATGACGCCGACGCGCACGCCGTCGACCTCGAAGATGGCGTACTCGTCGAGCAGGGGCTGCCCGTTCTTGTACACGTTCGCGGCGAGGTAGGGGAAGTCGGCCCACCCGCTCACCTCGTCGACGAGCTTGTCCGCCCCCCGATCGAACTCGTGGTTGCCGGTGGCGGATGCCGCCAGGTCGAGCGCGTTCAACACCTCGATGGTCGGCTCGTCGTCGAAGTACGCCGAGGCGAACAGCGAGGCGCCGATGTTGTCGCCGTTGGAGAGGAACAGGGTGTTGCCCTCGCCGCCGGCGGCCCGCAGCTGCTCGATCGTTCCCGCGAACTTCACCGTGTTGGCGTCGATGCGACCGTGGAAGTCGTTGATGCCGAGCAGAGTGATGTCGGTGGTCTCGGGGGCGAGATCGAGACCGACGATCACGGGGTCGTGGTCGCTGGATCGGTAGGGCGTGGTGTCGTAGAAGTTCAGCACGTTGTAGTTGAAGCGGCTGTACTCCAGGGCGAGCGCCTCGACGGCGTTGATGTTCCAGATGTCGGTACCGGTGACCAGCTCACGCGCCGAGGCCGACGCGAGCACGTGGTCGAGCGAGCCGGACTGCCCGCTGAACGAGTACGAGTATTCGCCCGTGCCCGCCTCCAGCGGCTCGAAGCCGTACTCGCGCAGCTTCTGGATCGGGTCCTCCTGCGTGTACGCGTTGAAGTCGCCGAGCAGGAACACATCGTCGGTGCCGACCTCGGCCGCGCGCGCAGCGGCGAAGGCGCCGAGAGCGTCGGCCTGGCGCACGCGGTCACCGTTGAAGGCGCCCTGGATGCCATTGGCGTTGTCGCCCGTGGCCGCGGGGCGGCTGTCACCCTTCGACTTGAAGTGGTTCACGATCGCGAGGATCTCGGCATCCGGGTCCGTCAGAGGCGCGAACGCCTGCGCGAGCGGCTGACGGGCGTTGCGGAACGCCGGGTCGTCGAGGATGACGCTGTCGCCGGAGGGCGCGACCACCTCCTTCTTGTAGATGAAGGCGGTGCGGATGACGTCCTCGGATGCCGGCAGCACAGCCGGCGAGGGAACGAAGGCCCACTGCGGCGAGCCGAGTGCCGCATTCAGAGCGTCGACGAGGGTCGACAGCGCGGCATCCCGATCCTTGCCGAAGGCGGCGGAGTTCTCGATCTCCTCGAGCGAGACGACGTCGGCACCCAGCCCGTTGATCGCGGCGACGATCTTGTCCTGCTGGCGCTTCAGGTTGGCGGCATCCGCCGCGCCGCGGGGACCGGGGGCCGGGCACGTGTCGGCCGTGATGGGGTTGCCCTCGCGGTCCTTGTACGTCGACGTGCACCCGACGCTCTCGGCCGTGGTCGTGAAGTAGTTGAGCACGTTGAAGCTCGAGATCTTCACGGTGCCGCCGACGGCCTCGGGAGCCGCGGTGCGGGTGTTCTCGAACGACGCCGGCTGCACGGTGTCCGCGTTGCCGACCGTCAGCTGCTCGGTCGGCTGGAACTTCCACGCGTTGTTGCGATAGTCGAGGATGACGGGCGTCTCGAACGTCGCAGCGGCACCGACGCGCACCGGCTCGGTGAGTGAGACGTACGGCAACGGGATGCTCTTGTTGGTGTCGTTCAGGAAATTGATCGAGGCGCCGTCGTCGAGCACGACCGCGCGGGCGCGGTTGTCGGCCACGGCGGCGACGTATTCCGGTGTGTCCGGACGTGCGACGTCGGTGGGCGTGCGCAGCGGCGTCGTGCCCGCGGCGAGGCCGACCTCGGCGTAATGGTTCGTCGAGTAGGTGTTGGTGACGGTGAAGTCGCCCTGCGGCGCGAGCAGCATGCCCTCGAACCGCTCGCGCTCCTCATCGGTCTTCGGCCACGCGATCTCGGCCGGTCGTACCTCGGCCGCCTGCTCGGTGAGGATGCTCACGGAGGGGGCGTCGACGGTGATCTGCGTCTGCCCGCCGAATTCACCCGCCGTGCCGGTGACCTCGACGTGCTGGCCGATCGCGACCGTGGCGGTCGCGGCGGATCCGTAGACGAAGACGGCGTCGGAGGCGAGGTGGGTCTGCGGGTCGAGCGGGCCGCCCGTGCCGGGCGTCTGGATGAAGAATCCGTTGTATCCACCCGTTCGGTACGCGGCGGTGACGACACCGCGCGTGGTGACCGTCGCGCCGGCGAGGGGTGTCGTGGCGCCGGTGCCCTGGATGTCGCGGATGGGCGTGACGACGCCGGGCGTGACGGTCGGGGTGGGAGTGGGCGTGGCCGTCGGTGTCGCCGTGGCGGTCGGCGTCGCCGTGGGCGTGGGCGTGACCGCGCCGCCGGACCCCTGGGGGGTCACGGTGGTCGTGTTGGTGAAGTCGACCGAGTTGTCGTTCGTGTCCACGAAGTCGGTGCGTACCAGGGCGTTCGGGGTGCCGTTCGGGCCGTCGACGGATGCCGCCTTCGTCTCGAAGCCGGCCGCGGTGCCGTAACCGAGGAAGTCGACGACACGACTGTCGGCGACGGGCCCGCCGGGCAGCGCGAGCGACTCGGTCACATTCGCGAGGAACAGCTGGCCGTTCGTGCCCGACGGGTTCAGGCCCGCGCTCGTGATGTCGGCGGCGGGAAGGTCGGCGCCGTTGGTGTCGTTGCCGGGCAGTCCGATGAGGTAGTAGCCGCCGGGGGCGATCGACCCGGTCAGCGGCTGGGTGTTCGCGCCGCTCGGGGCCTGAACGCTGCTGGCGGAACGGTACTGCAGCGACCATCCGCTGAGGTCCTGCGCGGTGTCGCCGGCGTTGTAGAGCTCGACGAACTTCTTGTTGAAGAAGGCGCCGTTGCTGCCGCCTTTGAGGTAGGCCTCGTTGATCACCACCCGGGGGCCGTCGGCGGCGAAGGCCGGAAGCGGGACGAGGGCGGATCCGAGCAGAGCGGCGCCGAGGGCGGCGCTCAACGCGGTCGTGAAACGGCGTGCGGGCACGCGCGAAGCAGCGTTGGGCATGAGTCTCCAGGTACCGACGCGCGAACGTTCGACGTCGGATGGGGGGATCGACGGGGGGGGTTCCCCACGACCGTAAACGATCCGCATACCCTTTTCCCAGACTCGAACGTTTCGATCTGGTGAACATCGGTTTCTCGCCCGGCGGAACCGGGTCTCACACCGCGCGGATCGTCGGGGCACGGTGACGTCCTCGCGTACCCGCCCCGCTTGCACTCCCCGCCCGCCTGCGCACCCCGCCCGTCCGCTCTCCCCGCCCCGCCCGCGCTACTGCCCCGTGTGCGCGCCCCCGCCCGTCCGCTCTCCCCGCCCCGCCCGCGCCCCCGCCTCGCGTGAGGGGTCACGTTCTGTCGCCTCGAGCTGTCCTCGGCGACGAAGACCGACCCCTCACGCGTCAGGAAACGACGAAGACCCGGATGCCAGTGGCATCCGGGTCGTCGCGGATCGCGTTACCGCGACCGATGAAGCGTGATTACTTCAGGGTCACCGTGGCGCCGGCAGCCTCGAGGGCCTCCTTCGCCTTGTCGGCGGTCTCCTTGTTCGCGCCCTCGAGCACGGCCTTGGGGGCACCGTCGACGACGGCCTTGGCCTCGCCGAGGCCGAGCGAGGTGAGCTCGCGGACGACCTTGATGACCTGGATCTTCTTGTCGCCGGCGGCCTCGAGGACGACGTCGAACGAGTCCTTCTCCTCGACCTCTTCGGCGGGGGCCGCGCCACCGGCGGCGGGGCCGGCCACGGCCACGGGGGCGGCAGCGGTGACGTCGAAGGTCTCCTCGAACGCCTTGACGAACTCGGACAGCTCGATGAGCGTGAGCTCCTTGAACGCGTCGAGCAGCTCTTCGGTGCTGAGCTTAGCCATGTTGTATCTCCTTGATCGGGTTAATCAGCCGGGCCGGGTCAGGCCGCGGTGTCCTGCTTCTCGCGCAGCGCGTCGACCGTGCGAACGGCCTTCGACGGAAGCGCCTGGAAGACGTATGCCGCCTTGGTCATCGTCGCCTTCATCGCACCGGCGAGCTTCGCCAGCAGGACTTCACGGCTTTCGAGATCGGCGAGCTTGTTGACCTCAGCAGCGGTCAGCGGGGCGCCATCGAAGTAGCCGCCCTTCACCACGAGCTGAGGGTTAGCCTTGGCGAAGGCACGCAGGCTCTTCGCGACGGCGACGGGGTCGCCGTGCACGAACGCGATGGCGGACGGGCCCTTGAGCTCGTCATCCAGTCCCGTGACCCCCGCGTTGGACGCGGCGATCTTGGTCAGCGTGTTCTTCACCACGGCGTAATCCGCGTCCTGACGGATGTCGTTGCGCAGCTGCTTGAGCTGGGCAACCGTCAGACCGCGGTACTCGGTCAGCAGAACGGCGGTCGAGTTCTCGAAGTTCTTCGTGAGCTCGGCGACCGATGCATCCTTCTGCGCCATGGCCACTCCTTGTGTGTACGAGGCGCTCCGCGATGGCGGGGCGCCGGCCGAAGACACCGGGGTCTGGGCAAAAAGAAGAGCTCCGGCGCAGGCGCACGGAGCTCGAGAGGAGTTTCGTTACCTGCGTAGGTCCCCTGCTGTTTCAGCAGACGCTTCGATCGACGTGCACGCACGACGATGACCGACGGTCTTTGGCTTGACCCCCACCATACCCGACCCATGCCCCCGGCGCCAATCCGCCCCCGCCCTGCCTCGGCCCCGCCCGTGCCCCGCACGCCACCCCGACCCACCCAGGCCCGCGACCCGCGCCCGCCGCCGCGTCGGCGAGGACGCATACGTTCGTCGATGACGCATCCGAATGCCCCCGAATGACTGCGTCCTCATCAAACGCGTGCGTCTTCACGCGCGTCAGCGCGGCGAACGCGTGCGTGGCGACGCGCGTCAGCGCGGCGAACGCACCCCGAAGGCAGCGAGCCGGGCGCCAAGCGCCTCCGGCGAGACGATGTCAGCGAAGCCTCCACGACACAGCCGCCACTGTGTGACTCCGCGGATCCAGTCCTCGCGCCGCTTCTCATCCAGCACCACGTCTTCGACGGAGCGCCCGCGGCGCATCGCGCTGTCTCGATACTTCACTTCCCCATCGAATTCCCAGAACGTTCGCACGTCGCGCAGGCCGATGTCGACGAAGTAGTCGAATCCGTGGGGCCCCTTCACGGCCACCTGCAGGTCGAGATCACGGAAACCGAGCCGGTGCAGTTGCAATCGACTGACGCTCTCTCCTGGGAGCTCCGCCCGACCGTCGGAGAACGCGACGATCCATGCGGCATCACGAACGCCGCGCCTTCCCCTCGCACGCGAGACGCGGTCGAGCATGGCCTCACGCCAGAGCGCATGCGCATCAGGGTCGAACCGCCGATCCGTGACCGCGACTCGACGCAGTGCTGCGTCGGCGCAGCTCAACGCCACCTCGCGCGACTGCGTGCACGCGACGTCGAATACCGTCCTCTCGAGAGAGGTGCAGCGGAGGCCGCCGACGATGACCACATCCGCCGCTCCGAGCGCTCCGGTATGCCGCCTGATCGCCCTTCCGCTGGGAGGATGCGAAGCCCGCGGAACGGTTGTATGCACCGGACCATCGCTGAACCGATAGAGCGGTAGACCGTGCAACACGGCCGCCGAGAGGTGGGAGATGACCCCACCGGCCTCGCGTGCCCGATCCGCGGCGGCCAGGATGGCGAAGCGGTGGCGGTCTGTCGGCCGCGCTGTCTCCCACTCCTCGCGAGCGACATACACACCTGGCTGTATCCGGTGCCACCCGCCGCCGGCACCGGCCTTGCGTAGCTCGGCATCCGGCACGCCCCGCTCGCGCAGCTCGGCTCGCGAGAACAACGACCGTCGAGCGCGGGCAACCGCCGATTCCGCGAGCATCCACCCACCATGCCGACTCCGGCGGAGCGCCGTCGCCGACTGTCCACAGGCGCGCGCTGGGCCGGGGCCTCAGCCACGGTCGAAGACGCATCGGATCGTCGAAGACGCACCGCTTTTCGATCGAACGAATGCGCCCTCGCGGATCACGTGCGTCCTCGGCAGAAAGGTCCACCCCACCCGCCCGGGCACCTGCCGTCAGGAGACGCGCGGCTCGGGCAGCAGCGCCTGCGTCATACGCACGATGCGCGAGGGCGTGCGGGCGCCGAGCCAGACGGTGCAGACCGGGTCGTCGCCGCAGGCCCACTCGGCGCACCACGCGTGGATCGCCTGCGCCAGCCGCTCGCCCCGCGGCCGGAACCCGCCGTCGCGCGACCGGTCGAGCCAGCTCACCCGGCCCTCGTGCGCGTCGATCACGCCGACCTGCGCGGAACCGCACACCTCGACCAGCACCGTCACGTGCGCCGCCGGCGACAGGGCCGCGGCAATGCGCCGCATCTCCGGGATGTTCTGCGCGTCGCCGCCCAGCAGCACCGCGCCCTCGAGGTCGCACCAGCGACCGCCGTCGGGGCGGCGCAGCGAGGCGGCATCCGGGTTCATGCCCAACAACTTAGGTCACCCTTACTTCGCGCACAAGACCCCGGATGCCGACGCGCCGGGGTTCCGATTCGATCCAGGGCCGAGCGGGGTTAGGGTCGAACGCATGTCCCCCGAGCTCGTCGCGTCGCGCAGCGCCGACCTCGACGCACGGATCGTCGCCGATTCGCGCGATCGGGTCGCCTGGATCCGGGCGCGCTCGCGCGGCATCACCGCGACCGACGTCGCCACCCTGACCAGCCACAACGCGATCTCGCGAGCGGCGGATGCCAAGCTCATGGGCTCGAACTTCTCGGGGAACGCCTTCACCGCGCACGGCCGCCGCCGCGAGCCAGAGATCGCCGCCTGGGTGGCCGCGACGCACGGGATCCGACCCTCGTCGGCGCTGTACCACGCGGTCGTCGAGAAGCGGCACCTCGCCACCCCCGACGGCGTCGTCGTCGACGGTGAGGGGCGCATCGTGCTCGCCGAGATCAAGACGACGAACAAGGCGTGGCGCTCGATCCCCAAGACCTATATGCGCCAGATCTGGTGGCAGCAGCACGTGCTCGGCGCCGAGCGCACCCTGGTCGCGTGGGAGCAGCACGACGGCTTCGTCCCGATGCACGACGAGCCCCGCTGCCAGTGGGTCGACCGCGACGAGCGCGAGATCGCCAAGCTCGTCGGCCTCGCGACATCTCTGATCGACGAGCTCTACCGCCGCACCATGGAGGCGCGCCGGCCGATGCCGGTGCACAAAGAACCCACGGACAGGTACCGCGCCCTCGCGCTCCTCGATTAATAGTTGACGCAAGTCAAGCATTAGGCGTATCGTTGACACCAGTCAACTAATCGCGCCAGCGTCGTCGCGGCATCCGCCCCCTCCCGTGGAGTCTCCGCATGGCAACCACCTCCGTCGACGCGCCCGCACAGCGCCGCGTCCTCCCGGCCCTGATCGGGCTGCTGCTCGGCACGTTCGTGTCGATGCTCGCCTCGACCGTCGTCTCGACCTCGCTGCCGGTCATCGTGCACGACCTGGCCGGCGACCAGAACGCGTACACCTGGGTCATCACCGCGACCCTCCTCACCACCGCGATCTCCACCCCCATCTGGGGCAAGCTCGCCGACCTGTTCAACCGCAAGGTGCTCATCCAGATCGCCATCGCGATCTTCGTGCTCGCCACCGCCGCCGCCGGCTTCTCGCAGAACACCGACATGCTCATCGCCTTCCGCGCGGTGCAGGGCCTCGGCGCCGGCGGTCTCGCCGCCCTCAGCCAGGTGATCATGGCCGACATCATCAGCCCCCGCGAGCGCGGGCGGTACATGGGTCTGTTCGGTGCCGTCATGGCCGTCGCCACCGTCGGCGGACCGCTCCTCGGCGGGGTCATCACCGACGCGTTCGGCTGGCGCTGGAACTTCTTCGTCGCGCTCCCCTTCGCCGTCGCCGCGCTGCTCATCCAGCAGCGCACCCTGCACCTGCCGGTCCGCGCGAAGCGCAAGGTGAAGATCGACTACGTCGGCATCGTCCTGCTGTCGGCAGCCGTGTCGCTCCTGCTCATCTGGGTGACGAACGCCGGCAGCACCTTCGAGTGGGCCAGCACCGAGACGCTGCTCATGGTCGGCGGTGCCGTCGTCGCCGCGATCCTCTTCGTCGTGGTCGAGCTGCGCTCGTCCGAGCCGCTCGTGCCGCTGACCCTGTTCCGGGATGCCACCTTCACCCTCGCCACGATCGCCTCCATCGCGACGGGCCTGGCGATGTTCGGCACGTCGGTGTTCCTCAGCCAGTACATGCAGATGGCCCGTGGCGCGACCCCCACCGAGGCCGGCGTCATGACCATCCCGATGATCGGCGGCCTGCTCGTGGCATCCATCGTCGTCGGCGCCCTCATCTCGCGCTTCGGGCACTGGAAGCCGTTCCTCGTCGCCGGTGGCGTGCTGCTGATCGCGGGGTCGTTCCTGCTGTCGACCATCCACTACGACACGAACTTCGCGCTCGTCTCGCTGTACATGTTCTTCCTCGGCGCGGGCGTCGGCATGACGATGCAGAATCTCGTGCTCATCGTGCAGAACACCGCCAACCCCACCCAGATGGGCGCGGCGAGCTCGGGAGTGACGTTCTTCCGCAGCCTCGGCGGCACCATCGGCGTGTCGGTCATGGGCGCGGCGCTGGCCAGCATGGCGACGAGCCTGTTCACCGACCGGGCGGCCGACCTGCAGGCCGCGATCATGGGGCTCGGCCCGCACGGCGCCGCGGTCGCTCAGTCGCTGCAGTCGGGCGCGATCCCCCAGGTCTCGACCCTCCCCGAGAGCGTCCGCGTCATCGTCGAAGACATCTACGCGCAGTCGATCGCGCACTCGTTCTTGATCGCGGTGCCGGTCGCCGTGGTCAGCCTCGTCGCCATCCTGTTCCTGCCGAACCGGCCGCTGACCCGGATGACGACGACGGAGCGGGTTGCTGCCAGCGAAGCCGACCTCGCCACCGTCTCGGTCCCCGCCGCCATGGCGACCCTCTCCGCGACCGGCACGGTGAAGACCCAGGATGCCGTGCGCGCGCACCGCGACGCCGAGATGGGAGAGGATGGCTGACGTGATGAGCGACGTGACCGATGACCGCCGAGAGGCCGTGCAGGCCTTGGAATCGTCGTTCTCGGAGCTCATGACCGTGTTCCGTCGCTTCGTCTCCGAGGCCGCGGAACGGGTCAGCCCCGGGATGCTCCCGGCCACCTTCAAAGCTCTCTCGGTCGTCAGCCGCTTCGGGCCCCTCACCCTGTCGGCGCTGGCCGAGCGACTGGCCGCCGACAAGGGGTTCCTCAGTCGATCGATCACCGAACTCGAAGACCTCGGGCTCGTCACCCGCACCCCCGACCCGAACGACAGGCGCTCGCGCCTGATCGCGGTGACGGAACTCGGCCACCACCGCCTCGCCGAGGCGCGCGCCCCGCACGAGAGCCGTCTGTTCGAGGCGATCGCCGACTGGACGATCGACGACATCCGCCACCTCTCGACCCTGCTCCACGCGCTCGCGGTGGGCGAGGTGCCCGCACGCGACTGAACGTCGACAGACCCTGCGGCGCCTCGCCGCCGACACGAGAGGGCGCGACCGGCCCGGCGGTCGAATGCGCCCGGACGGGCCGGTCGGCTAAGCATCGCGGCGCCCGGAGCGTCGCGACACGGTGACGGCGGCGAAACACCGGCGAGACAATGGGGCGCTTGACTGGAGAGGTCGCGGCGGAGTCGCAGCGACTTGCGACCATCCGCGAGAGAGAGCGCACGATGAGATTCCGATCGACGCGTCCCGAGACCACCCTCCACCCCGCGCCCGCCGTGCCGGACACGATGAACGCGGTGGTCTTCGACGCGCCGGGCTCCACCGAGGTGCTGCGCTCCGCACGCATCGCGGTGCCCACACCGGTGCTCAGCGAGGTGCTCGTTCGCGTGGTCGCGGCGGGCGTGAATCCGATCGACGCGAAGACTCGCGCCGGCCGCGGCATGTCGGGGGCCATCGACGCGTGGCCGTCGGTGCTCGGCCTCGATGTCAGCGGCGTGGTGGTGCGCACTCCGTTCGACGCGCATCCCTTCCCCGTCGGGACCGAGGTCTACGGCATGCCCGCGTTCCCCCGTACGGGCGGCGGATATGCCGAGTACGTCGTGGTGCCCACCCTCTCGCTCGCGCGGAAGCCCCTTTCGCTCTCGCACGTCGAGGCCGCAGGCGTTCCGGTCGCGGCGCTGACCGCGTGGGGCCTCGTCGTCGAGACGGCCCTCGCGCACCAGGGCCAGCGCATCCTCATCCACGCGGGCGCCGGCGGGGTGGGCCACTTCGCCGTGCAGTTCGCGGCGTACTTCGGCGCGCACGTCATCGCCACCGGCTCGCCCCGCAACCGCGACTGGCTGCGCGAACTGGGTGCCGCCGAGGTCGTCGACTACACCTCCACCCGTTTCGAAGACGTCATCGCCGACGTCGACGTCGTCATCGACCTCATCGGCAACGTCTCCGACGACACCGGGACACGTTCGCTCGACGTGCTGCGTCCGGGCGGTCTGCTCATCGAGGTGCCGACCGGCGCCTGGCCGGGGTTCCGCGAGGCGGCCGCCGCCCGCGGCATCCGGTCCACCGACTACAAGGCGATCCCCGACGGCGGAGCGCTCGCGACGATCGCGCGGCTGCTCGATGCGGGGGCGATCCGCGTCTACGTCGACCGGGTGTTCGACCTCGCCGATGCCGCAGACGCGCACACCGAGCTCGAGCGCGGTCACACGCGCGGCAAGATCGTGCTGCGCGTCAGCGACGACTGACGTCATCCCGCGAGCACACGCCTTCCCTCGTCGACGATCTCATCGGCGATGTCATCGAGCAGCGACGACGTGAGGTTCCACTGCTGCCAGAACAGCGGCACATCGACCGGGTCGTCGCCGAGACGCACGAGCGCGCCCGTCGCGAGCCCGTCCCTCGACTGGAAGCCGGGAAGCAGCCCCCATCCGAGGCCCAGTTCGATGGCGCTGGCGAAGTCCTGGGATGCCGGCACGCGATGCCTGGGCGGAGCCCCCTCCGCGACTCCGCGGCGCGCGAGCCAGCGGGTCTGAAGGTCGTCGCGACGGTCGAAGTCGACCACCGGCGCCGCGTTCAGGGTGTCGGCATCGACCCTCTCGGGGAACCACCGGGTCGCGAACCCGGCCGTCGCCACCGCTTCGTACCGCAGCACGCCCAGCCGTCGAACGCGACACCCGGCGACCGGTGCCTCACGCGAGGTCACCGCGGCCATGACGGTGCCCGACTCCAACAGTCCTGCGGTGAAGTCCTGGTCGTCCCGGTGCAGGTCGAACACCACCGCCCGGCGGGCGGCGACCCGGGCCAGCGGCGGCAGGAACCACGTCGCGAGCGAGTCGGCGTTCACCGCGAGGGGAACGGATGCCACTGCCCCGCCCTCTGCGCCCATCGCGGCGAGCGCGTCGTACTCGAGCAGCGCGAGCTGACGCGCGAGACGCACCACCGCGTCTCCGGCTTCGGTGGTGCGCACGGGTTTGGATCGCACGAGCACGACGCGCCCGAGTTGGTCTTCGAGCGCGCGGATACGCTGGCTCACCGCCGAAGGGGTTATGTGCAGGCGACGTGCTGCGGCGTCCAGGGTCCCCGCCTCCACCACTGCGGCGAGCGTGCGAGCGAGATCGAGCGGTATCGACATGAAGCGATGCTAATGGTGCTGCAGAATCATGAGCTGGTCTTCGCGAGGTCACGACCGTAGCGTCGGAGTGTGCTCACCCCCCTGCTCGCCGGCCTCGGCCTCGGTTTCTCACTCATCGTCGCCATCGGTGCGCAGAACCTGTTCGTGCTGCGGCAGGGCATCCGGCGCGAGTACCTCCTCGCGGTCGTCGCGGTGTGCGCGGTGTCGGACGCGGCACTGATCGCGCTCGGCGTCTCCGGTGTCGGTCTCGTGCTGCAGGCCGTGCCGTGGCTGATCGTCGTCGTGCGCTGGGCGGGCGCCGTGTTCCTCGTCGGCTACGGCGTGCTCGCGGCGCGGCGCGCCCTGCGGCCCAGCGGCGGAACGCTGCGCCTGGATACCCCCGTGCCCTCCGTTCCGGATGCCGCTACTCCCTCCCCCCGCGTCACCACCCGGACCGTCGACAGCACGGCGTCACGCACCCCGCACGACGCCTGCCGCCACCCTCCTGACCTGCCTCGCGTTGACGTGGCTCAACCCGCACGTCTACCTCGACACGGTGTTCCTGCTCGGCTCGGTGGCATCCACGCACGGCGACGGCCGGTGGGCGTTCGCGATCGGCGCGTGCACCGCCAGCCTCGTGTGGTTCTCGGCGCTCGGCTTCGGCGCCCGCTACCTCGGCCGCTGGCTCGACACGCCGCGCGCGTGGCGCATCCTCGACGCGGTCATCGCCGTGGTGATGTTCGCCATCGCGGTGTCGCTGGTGCTGCCGCACTGAGGCGGCGGGCGCAGGCGGCGTCCTGCGGGCGGCGTCTTCGTCGGTCCACGATCCGCCCGGATGCCGGCGCGGGACGGAGTCGGCAGGTCCGGGCCTTGGTGGCCGGTCAGAATCGCCCGTCGCAGGCGGGACCGCCCCGTTTGGGGCAGGATCGGCCGCTCGGGGCGGAATCCGCCCGCCCCAAAACGCCGAATCCGCCCCGAACCCGACCGCCCCGGGCACCGTCCGCGAGAATGAGCGCATGCGAGCGGTGATGATCACGGTGCACGGGCGGGTGCAGGGCGTCGGCTTCCGTTACGCGCTGCACGCCGCCGCGCAGCGCGCGGGCGCCCGCGGCTGGGTGCGCAATCGTCGAGACGGCACGGTCGAGGCTCTCATCGCGGGAGACGCGGCGACCGTCGACGCCGTCATCGCCTGGGCGCACGAGGGGCCGCCGTCAGCGCGGGTCGACCGCGTCGACGCTGTTGAATGCGGCGAGGCACCTCCCGTCGACTTCGAGATCCGAGCGACCGCCTGACCAGACCGGAGTCGAGGGTCCGGGATCGGTACGCCTCCGCGAGATTCACACGGCGAGAGAATGGTCGGCCGGAACACCGGCTCGCAACTCGGCGAGCACCTCGGCGGCGTCGTCGAGACGAGCCAGCCCGGCCGCCTGCCCCGCCCACAGCGACACGAGGTCGGCGTCGCCCGCCGCACCCGCCGCCGCGCGGAAGACGCCCGTGAGCCAGTTCTGCGCCGGGAACGGGGCGATCATGCCCGACGCCTCCAGATCGCGCATCGCGCGGTTCGGGATGCCACGGGCCAGCCGCCCGCTCATCGCCCGCGTCAACACGGTGTCGGTGTCTGCGGCCGCGGCGATAGCCGCTCGATGGCCCTCCGTGGCCGCGGATTGTCGGGTACGCAGGAACGCCGTCCCCACCTGCACACCGGATGCCCCCAGCGCGAAGGCCGCCGCGACGCCGCGACGGTCGGCGATGCCCCCGGCCGCGATCACGGGAATGCCGACGGCATCCACCACCTGCGGCACCAGGGCGAAGGTGCCGACGAGCGAGTCCACGGCCTCGCGTAGGAACGACACGCGGTGCCCACCCGCTTCCGCCCCCGTCGCGACGACGGCGTCGACGCCCGCGGCCTCGAGCGCGACCGCCTCGGCGACCGAGGTGGCGGTGCCGATCACGTGAATGCCGAGGGCCTTCGCGCGCGCGAGGGTGGCGGCATCCGGAACTCCGAAGACGATGCTGAGCGCGTCGGGGCGGGCGTCGAAGACCGCGTCGAGCTGATCCGCCAACGCGGGCAGGAAGGAGGCCGGGGGCTCGGGTGCGACGACGCCGGCGGCGGCGAAGAGCGGGTCGGCCGCGCGAAGGAACGGCGCGATGTCGACGGCGTCGGGAGTGACCTCGTCACCGCGAGGCCACCACAGGTTCACCGCGATGCGCCCCGGCGTCGCCGCGCGCAGGGCGGTGACGGTCTCGTGGATGCGTGCGGGCGTGTACCCGTACAGCCCGAACGAACCCAGCCCTCCGCCGTCGCTGACCGCGGAGGTCAGCGCGACGGACGACAGCCCTCCGAACGGGCCGAGGACGATGGGCGTGTCGAGACCGAGAAGGCGTTCCAGGCGGCGCATGCTCCGACGCTACTCCGAGCCTCCGACACTGTTACGCGTCGTCTTCCGCCGCGGGTTCGGGACCGTCGAGCGGACGCAGCAGACGGTTGAGGAACCGTTGGGTGCGCTCCTTCTTCGGCTGGCGCAGCAGCTCTGACGGCGCACCGCGCTCGACGATCACGCCCTCGTCGAAGAAGAGCACCTCGTCGGCGACCTCACGCGCGAAACCGAGTTCGTGCGTCACGATGACCATCGTCCACCCCTCGTTCGCGAGTTCGCGCAGCACCGTGAGCACCTCGCCGACGAGCTCGGGGTCGAGGGCGCTGGTCGGCTCGTCGAACAGCAGCAGCTGCGGCTGCAACGCCAGCGCGCGCACGATCCCCACCCGCTGTTGCTGACCGCCCGAGAGCTCGGACGGATACGCGTCGCGCTTCTCCGCCAAGCCCACACGCGCAAGCAGGGTCTCGGCCCGGGCGACCGCGTCGGCCTTGGCGACACCGTGCGCCTGCACGGGCCCCTCGATGACGTTCTGGATCACCGTCAGGTGCGGAAAGAGGTTGTGGTGCTGGAACACCATCGCCGAGCGGTCGCGCAGGGCCGTGCGGTCGGCCTTGGTCACCTTCGTCGAGAAGTCGACGGCCGGACCTCCATCGAACGCCACGACACCGGCATCCGGGGTCTCCAGGCCGTTCAGGCAGCGCAGCACCGTGGTCTTACCCGAACCCGAGGGTCCGATGAGCACGAGCACGTCGCCGCGGCGCACCTCGAGGTCGACGCCGGCCAGCACGCGGTTCGCGCCGAAGCTCTTCTCGAGTTCGGTGACCTGCAGCAGCGGGGTGTCAGTGGGCGACATGGCGGTCCAACCTCTTCTCGAGGGCGTTCTGCCCGAACGACAGCACGAGGCAGAACAGCCAGTAGATGAGCGCCGCCTCGAGGTAGACGGCCATGAACTCGTATGAGAAGGCCGCGATGTTCTGCGCCTGCCGGAAGAGCTCCGATACGAGGATGAGGGATGCCAGGGAGCTGTCCTTCACGAGCGAGATGAAGGTGTTCGACAGCGGCGGGACCGACACCCGCGCGGCCTGCGGCAGGATGATGCGCGTCAGCGTCTTAGCCGGCGAGAGGCCGACCGTGTGCGCCGCCTCCCACTGCCCCCGCGGGACCGACAGGATGGCCGCGCGGATGACTTCGGCCGCGTATCCGCCCACGTTGAGCGAGAAGGCGATGACCGCGGCGGGGAACGGCTCGATGGTCAGCCCCACCGCGGGGAGACCGTAGAAGATGACGAACAGCTGCACGAGGAGCGGTGTGCCACGGATGACCGAGATGTAGAACCGCGCGATGCCCGACAGCACGACGTTGGGTGACAGGCGCAGTAACGCCATGAACAGCGCGATAACGAGACCGATCGCGAACGAGGCCAACGACAGCGGGATGGTGCCCCGAAGTCCCGCCAGCACCATCGGCCAGAACGAATCGAGCATCAGTGTCCAGATGTCGTTCATGGGCCTCCTTCCTCCTTCGGGCTCGGCGCCCGGCTCCTCGTCGCGGGCGCTCACGCACACGCGGGGGCAGACCGACCGCCACCCACGCTAGGGGCGGGAGGCGGTCGATCCGCGGGGCTTTACAGCGAGACTTACTGAGTGACGTCGGCGCCGAAGTACTTCTGGCTGATCTCGGCGAGCGTGCCATCGGCGCGCAGCTCCTCGAGAGCACCGTCGACCGCGTCGGCGAGCGCGTCCTGGCCCTTCTTGAACGCGAAGGCGCTCTCGGAGGTGTCCTCGGTCTCCGCGGCGATCTTCAGGCCGGTCGGGCTGTTCGTCTTCTCGTAGTCGAGGTAGGTGAGCTGGTCGTTGACCGTGGCATCCACACGTCCCTGCTTGAGCAGCGCGACGGCCTGCGCCCAGCCCTCGACGGCCTCGACCTGAGCGCCGCTCTTGGTGGCCAGCTCGTACCAGTTGCTGGTCAGTGACTGCGCGGTGGTCTTGCCCGACAGGTCGGCGAAGCTCGAGATCGAGGTGTCGCCGTCGGTGGTGACGATGACGCCGCGCGAGACGGTGTACGGCGTGCTGAAGGTGTACTTCTCTTCACGCTCGGGGTTGATCGACACCTGGTTGGCGATGACGTCGAAGCGTCCGGCGTCGAGGCCGGCGAAGATGGCATCCCATTGCGTCTCCCGGAACATCACCTCGAGACCGAGCTTCTCGGCGACGGCCTGGGCGATCTCGACGTCGAACCCGGTCAGATCCCCCGCGCCCTCGTGGAACGAGAACGGACGGTAAGTGCCTTCCGTGGCGACGGTCAGGGTGCCGTCGGAGACGAGGTCGTACTCGGAGCCGGCCCCGGAGGTCTCGGAGGTCGAGCCGCCGCTGCAGGCGGTCAGCGCGAGGGCGCTCAGGCCCAGGGTGGCGGCGAGGACGGTCAAACGACGACGGGGCATAGCTGTTCCAGACATGGTGATGTGGGGGACGTGCGAGGGGGTATGGCGCTGAGCGCTCTCGGTGACAACACGGGCGTTCGCCGAACCCTTCCCGGATGACACCGAGTCGCACGATCGTGCGCGGACAGGCGTCATCGCGGGTCGGATCACGCCACGGGGCGGTCGGGCGGCGTGCGGGAAGCGGTCGGGAGATGCGAAAGCCCCGCCGGCGCGTGGCGCGGCGGGGCTTCCGGATGACGCAGAGGTCAGACGAGGACGTTGACGTCCAGCGGGATGCCGGGACCGAAGGTGGTCGAGACGGCGCCCTTCTGGATGTAACGGCCCTTCGAGCTCGACGGCTTGAGGCGGACGATCTCCTCGAGCGCGGCCTTCAGGTTCTCGTCGAGCTGCTCGGCCGAGAACGACGCCTTACCGACGACGAAGTGCACGTTGGCGTGCTTGTCGACGCGGAACTCGATCTTGCCGCCCTTGATCTCCTCGACGGCCTTGGCCGGGTTGGGGGTCACGGTGCCGGTCTTGGGGTTCGGCATGAGGCCGCGGGGTCCGAGGACCTTACCGAGGCGACCGACCTGACCCATGAGCTCGGGCGTGGCGACTGCGGCGTCGAACGACGTGTAGCCGGCGGCGACCTTCTCGATGAGATCGGTGCCACCGACCTCGTCGGCGCCGGCGGCGAGAGCCGCCTCGGCCGCGGGGCCGTTGGCGAAGACGATGACGCGAGCGGTCTTACCCGTGCCGTGGGGCAGGATGACCGTGCCGCGGACCATCTGGTCGGCCTTACGGGGGTCGACCGAGAGCTTCAGCGCGACCTCGACGGTCGAGTCGAACTTCTTCGAGCCGGTTTCCTTCGCGAGGGCGACGGCCTCGCTCGGGGTGTAGAACGTGTCGGCCGCGATCTTCTCAGCAGCGGCGCGGAATGCCTTGGACTTGGTAGCCATTGTTATCTCCCTCAGTCCTCGACCGTGATGCCCATGGAACGGGCGGTGCCGGCGATGATCTTCGAGGCAGCCTCGATGTCGTTCGCGTTCAGGTCGGGCTGCTTCGTGGTGGCGATCTCGCGGACCTGCTCCTTGGTCAGCTTGCCGACCTTGGTGGTGTGCGGCGTGGGCGAGCCCTTCGCCAGGCCCGCAGCCTTCTTGATGAGCTCAGCGGCGGGGGGCGTCTTCAGGATGAACGTGAAGCTGCGGTCCTCGTAGACGGTGATCTCGACGGGGATGACGTTGCCTCGCTGGGCTTCGGTCGCCGCGTTGTACGCCTTGCAGAACTCCATGATGTTGACGCCGTGCTGACCGAGCGCCGGACCGATCGGCGGCGCGGGGTTGGCCGCGCCGGCCTTGATCTGGAGCTTGATCAGGCCGGTCACCTTTTTCTTGGGTGCCATATCCTTTTCCTCTCTCGAGCGGGAACCTCGCGGCTCCCTCTCTCCCGCACGCCCGGCGGTTCCGGACAGCGGTCGTCACGCACTGAGGCACGCAACCTCCCCATCATACGCGACGCCGAAGCCCGCGGCATCCACCGCTCTCCCCCGCCCACCGCGGCGGTGTCGGCGCTGCGAGGTCTGCGAGAAACGCGATCCGCGGGCGAAAACGGCACGACGGCCCGTTCATCGGTGCGGATGCCGTTTCTCGCGGGGAAGTGGCGCCGATGGGACGTTGACGTTGCACGGCGGCGTGCCGACGTCAGCGCGGGCGGCGGATCGGGCGGAGCGCGCGCGTTCCGGCCCGACAAACGCCATCCGCGCACGCAAACGGCGTGACGACGCGTTTCCGACGGCGGACGGAGTTTCTCGCCACGCATGCGGTACCCCCCGTCGGGGGCGCACGGACGCCACAGCCGAACAGTTATCCACAGGGCGCATCGCCCGCGGCCGCGCCTTTGACATCCTCGGCGCATGGAGACGTCTGTGCGCCTGCAACCCCCGCCCCTGCCCCTGATCCGCGCGGTCGACGCGGCCCGGATGGGGCGACGCCCGCACGCAGACCGCGCTCTCCGGCGGCTGCGCCCGGGCGTCTACGCCGAGAAAGTCGCCTGGGACGCTCTGCCCGAGTGGGATCGCTATGCGGCGCGTGTGCACGCCTATGCGCTCACAAACCCTCGGGCCGTCTTCTCGCACGAGTCGGCCGCAACGCTTCTCGGACTGCCGGTGTTCGGCCACCCGCGCATGATTCATCTGTTCGACGCGCGACGGACGAGGTCTTTGGTTCACGGAGACGTCGTCGTTCATACGAGTCTCGACATTCGATCGATGTGCGACGTCGGCGACCTCCGGACGACATCTCCGTCCGCGACGGCGATCGATCTGATCCGCTGCCTGACACCGGCGCTGGGTATCGCTGTCGCGGACGCCACCATTCGCGTCCACAGCGTGACGCGCGAGCAGCTGCGCGAGACGGCCGACGCCCAGCGCAGCATTCGAGGGAGACGGCGACTTCAGTGGGTCCTCGGGAATGCCGACGGCGCAGCCGAATCACCTGCGGAGTCCATCAGCCGGGCTGTCGCGCAGTGGTGCGGGTTCCCCGAGCCCATCCTGCAGGCAGAGCACCGCATCGGACCGCGTCGATACCGGTCCGACCTGTGCTGGCCGGAGTTCCGCGTGCTCGGCGAGGTGGACGGCTGGGGCAAGTACACCTCAGGGGATTCCCCCGAGGCGGTGCTGCGCGACGAGAAGCGCCGCGAAGACGCCCTGCGCCGGATCGGGTGGCGTGTCGCGCGATGGGAGTACGCCGACGCCCTCAAGGTCGACGCGATGCGCGAGTCGCTCCTCGCCGCGGGTCTCCCTCTAACCGGCAAGCCCGACACGGCGAGTCTTCACGCCGTCGGTCGCAACCCGCGTTCTTGGTGACCAACGCGCGGTGAGATCGGGCCGCGGGAGAAACGGCATCCACCGGCGGAAACAACCCGTAGGAGCGTTTACTCAAGCGGATCCCGTTTGTCGGTGCACTGTTCGCCGATCCGCGGTGAGCGCGCGGCGGTGGGCGGGCGCCAGGCGGGCGCCGGGCGGGCGGGCGTGCCGGGCGGGCGCGCGCGCACGCGGGCGGGCGCCGGCCGGGCAAGCGGTGGGCGGGCGCGGCGGGCGGGCGCGCCGGGCGGGCGCGGGGCCGGTGTGGGGCGGGCGCCGTGGCGCGCCCGGCGGCCTCGGCGACGGCGGCGGGCTCGAGAAACGGGCGTCCGCCGGAAGGAACAACGCGGCGGAGCGTTCCTCACCGCGGATGGCGTTTATCGACGCGGACACCGACGACCTCCCCGCCGCTCAGCCACACACCGACGCGCCGCGACACACGAGGCCGTCGCGAGAACGGCATCCATCACTGGAAACAACTCGATGGGACGTTTGTGCACGCGCATCCGATTTGTCGGGGCACTTACGTCAGTCCGCGGTGAGCGCCGGCGGGCGGCGAGACGCGCGCGGGCGTCGCTCCGCGCGCGCCGCGCGGCCGTGCCGCGAGCCGCCACCCACGACGCCGGCATGAGAAACGGCATCCGCCGCAAGAAACAACGCGGCGAGGCGTTCGCTCCCGCGGATGGCGTTTCTCGACGCATGCGCCCAGGACAACCACGCCACACCGCCGCACACACCGACACCGCCGCACGCCACCCACGCCGCCCCGGTCGCACACGCACAAGCCGCCGCCCACGACGCCAGCACGAGAAACGGCATCCGCCGCAAGGAACAACGCGGTGGGGCTTTTCCTCCCGCGGATGGCGTTTCTCGACGCATGAAGAGCAGGCGGAAACGTCGCACCACCGGTCCGCACCCACGAAAATGGCGAACGCCCCGCGGCCGGAGCCGGGCGGGGCGTTCGCGAGGACGCGCGGGGCGTCAGACCATCTTGGTGACCTGGTCGAACGACAGCTCGACGGGGGTCTCGCGCTCGAAGAGCGACACGAGCACGGTGAGCTTGCCGCTCTCGGGCTTGATCTCGCTGATCGTGCCGGGAAGACCCGCGAACGAGCCCTCCTTGATCGTGATCGTCTCGCCGGCCTCGAAGTCGACCTCGGCGGGGATGACGCGCTGAGCGGTCGGGGCGCCCTTGGCGGCACCGGCCTTGGCGGGAGCGGACTCCTTGACCTCGACCAGGCTCTTCAGCATGTTGAAGGCCTCTTCGAAACGCAGCGGCGTGGGGTTGTGGGCGTTGCCCACGAAGCCCGTGACACCCGGGGTGTGACGCACGACCGACCAGGTGTCTTCGTTGAGGTCCATGCGCACCAGCACGTAGCCGGGGATGCGCACGCGGTTGACCATCTTGCGCTGGCCGTTCTTGATCTCGACGACGTCCTCCATGGGGACCTCGACCTGGTAGATGTCGTCCTCGACCTCGAGCGTCGACTTGCGCTGCTCGATGTTGGCCTTCACCTTGCGCTCGAAACCGGCGTAGGAGTGGATGACGTACCACTTGCCCGGAAGCGAGCGCAGCTCGGTGCGGTACGCCTCGTACGGGTCGGCGTCTTCGTCGATGTCGGCGGCAGCGTCGGCAGGCGACTCGCCGGCCTCGACCTCGTCGACCACGCCGGCGGCGGCGGAGACCTCGTCGACGAAGTCCTCGTCGAGCACGGGCTCGTCGGGCTCACCGTTGACGTCGGGACCGTCGTAGGGAGTGACCTCTTCGGCAGCCTCTTCGGCCTCTTCGGCCTGCTCCTCTGCCAGGGAGTCGTTGAGGACCTCGGCGGCAGCCTCGGCCTCGCTGGTCTCGTCGATCTCGAGTGCGTCGTTCACGATGGCGTCCGCCTCCGGGTCGGTGATGTCGATGTCGCCGAGGTCGGCGTCGTCGACCTCCGCCTCGTCGTCCACGATGTGGACCGCCGCGTGCTCAGCGGAGTCGGAGGCACGCTCCTGAGACTCCAGCACGTTGCCCTCCTGGGCTTCGTCGTCCTCGCTGGACTGCTCGGCTGCCGTCGCCCAATCGGCGTCGTCGACATATCTTTCAGACACTGTGATCTCTTCCGTTCAGAGGCGGCCGCTCTTGGCGCCGCACGTCCGCGCGAGCGCCGGTCAGGCGCCGGCGGTACCGGGGACGCCGAAGACGGCGGTGGTGATCCACACGAACAGCACGTCGAGGCCGTAGACGATCGCCATCATGACGACGACGAACCCGAGGACCACGGCGGTGAACTTCAGCAGCTCCTGCCGGGTCGGGGTGACGACCTTGCGGAGCTCTGCGAAGACCTGACGGATGAAGAGGGCGATCCGCGCGAAGAAGTTCAGCTTCTTCTCGCGGGGGGCGTCGCGCTCGGCGACGATCTCGTCCTGAGTCATCGAACCACCTTGGTCATTGTCTGTGCCAGCGTGCGCTGTGCGCAGGGCGGACAGGAATCGAACCTGCAACCTGCGGTTTTGGAGACCGCTGCTCTGCCAATTGAGCTACCGCCCTAAGATCCCGAGGGATCCAGGATTCGAAACCACACGCTCGCGCCTGGAATCTCTCGGGGGAGGATGCCGCGTACCCGAAGGCACGGCGAAAGAATGCAGATTTCGACTGCACTCCCCAGTCTATGCCATGTCCCCCGCCCTGGCGAACCGAGCCGGGCCGGTGCACCCGTGTCGCCGGGCTCGCGCCCCGCTCCGCCGAGCGGACGGGGACGCGCCGAAAGCCCCGTCTCGGGGCGCGAGAGAGCCCCCGACGCGGCGGTCCGAGCCGGGGGCGCGCACGCGAGGATCAGGCCGTGCGGATGAGCTTCTTGTTCACGAACTCGTCGGCCGCGAGCAGCCCCAGCTCGCGCGAGGTCCCGCTGCGCTTCACCCCGCCGAAGGGCAGTTCGGGCGAGTCGGCGAGCACGAGGTTGACGTAGACCATGCCGGCCTCGAGGCGATCGGCGATGCGCTGGGCCTGCTCGGCATCCGTCGTGAAGACGTACGACCCCAAGCCGAACCCGGTGCCGTTAGCCACCTCGATCGCCTCCTCCTCGTCGGACACGCGGTAGACGGTGCCGACGGGGCCGAAGAACTCCTCGCCGTACGCGTCCATCTCGCTCGTGACGCCGGTCAGCACCGTGCCGGGGTAGAACGCCCCGTCGCGCGTGCCGCCGACCTCGACGGTGGCCCCCTGCGAGACGGCGCGCTGCACCTGCTCGTCGAGGCGCTCCGCGGCGGCGAGCGACGACAGCGGGCCGAGCACGGTGTCGGCGGCGAACGGGTCGCCGACCTTCGCCTCGCCGAGGGCCGCGGTGAACTTCGCCAGGAACGCGTCGTAGAGCTCGTCGATGACGACGAAGCGCTTGGCGCCGTTGCACGACTGGCCGTTGTTGTCGAGGCGCGCGTCGACGGCGGCCTGCACGGCGGCATCCAGGTCGTCCGTGGACAGCAGGATGAAGGGGTCGGAACCGCCGAGCTCGAGCGCGACCTTCTTCAGGTTGCGTCCCGCGATCTCGGCCACCGCGGCGCCGGCGCGCTCGGAACCCGTGACCGAGACGCCCTGCACGCGCGGGTCGGCGATGATGATCGCCGCCTGATCGTTCGTCGCGCGGATATTGACGTACGCCCCCTCGGGAAGCCCCGCGTCACGGTAGATCGCCTGCAGCGCCTCGGCGGATTCGGGGCACTGGGGGGCGTGCTTGAGCAGGATCGTGTTGCCGACCGCGAGATTGGGGGCTGCGAAGCGGGCGACCTGGTAGTACGGGAAGTTCCACGGCATGATGCCCAGCAGCACGCCGAGGGGCGACCGGCGGATGACCGCGGTGCCCTCACCGAGGATGTCGAGCGGGGCGTCGCCGGTGATCTGGTCGATGACGTCGGCGTAGTACTCCGTGATGTCGGCGGCGAAGTCCACTTCGCCGAGCGCCGCCTCCAGCGGTTTGCCCATCTCGCGCACGATGATCGCGGCGAGATCGTCGCGGCGCTCACGGTGCAGGTCGGCGACCCGGCGAAGGGCGTCGGCCCGCTCGGCGGGGGAAGTCCGCGACCAGGCGCGGTAGCCGTCGTGAGCGGATGCCAGGGCGTTCTGGACGCCGGCATCGGTCAGCGTGTCGTACTCGGCGATGGTCTCCCCCGTGGCGGGATTGACGACGGCGTAGTCGCTCATGGTGCTCCTTCTCGTTTCGGGTGTCAGGACATGCCGCGGCGGGCGGTTTGGGAGGATCTCACGACGTGCGGCGCCGGCGGGCGCTGGCGGGCGCCTCCCAACCCAGGGTCTCACCGCGGAAGAACGCCGGGCTCGCGATGCGCTGCGCCACCATCAGCACGAGGCCTACGACGATGATCACCACCGTGATGACGAAAACCAGCCCCACGCCACCGATCTCCGAGCCGGAGCCGTACGACGGGTCGGCGCTGTCGATCAGGGTCGTCACGAACAGCACGGCGAGGATGACGCCGCCCACGAGCGGGGCGAGCAGGGTGAGGAAGACGTTGCGGGCGGAGTCGAACCACTGCTTGCGGAAGTACCAGACGCAGGCGAAGGCGGTCAGGCCGTAATAGAAGCAGATCATCGCACCCAGGGCGGTGATGGTGTCGGTGAGCACACTCTCACTGACCACGCGCATGATCGCGTAGAAGGCCGAGGCGACGATGGCCGACACGATCGTGGCATAGCCCGGCGTGAAGAACCGCGGGCTGACCTTCGCGAACTTCTTCGGGAGGGCGTCGTAGTGCGCCATGGCCAGCAGCGTGCGGGCGGGGCCGACGAAGGTCGCCTGGAGCGAGGATGCCGAGCTGGTGAGCACCGCGAGCGACACGAGGAAGGCGAGGGGTCCGAGGATGGGCCCGGAGAGGTGGAAGAAGACGTTCTCCTGGATGTCTTCGTTGCCCAGGCCCAGTTCGCCCGTGCCGTTGCCGGCGAACATCAGCAGGGCCACGGCGATGAGCAGGTACAGGGCGACGATGAGGAACACCGTCACGGTGGCCGCACGCCCGGGCGTCTTGTCGGGGTCCTTCGTCTCCTCGTTCATGGTGAGGATGACGTCCCACCCCCAGAAGATGAAGATCGACAGCGAGAGACCGGCGGCGAAGGAGCTGAACGAGTCGACCTCGAACGGGTTGAACCACGACGCCTGCACCGGACTCGCATCGAAGGCGTTGCCGTTCAGCATCTCGACCACGGCCGCTCCGGCGAACACCAGCAGCACGAGGACCTGGAATCCGACCAGGCCGTACTGCAGGCGCTGCGTGGTCTGGAGGTCGCGGTACGACACCACGGTCGCGAGGAACATGAACAGCAGGCACACCGCAATGTTGATCGGCACCACGCGGGTGAGTTCGGCGATGTCGGCGTTGCCGGTGATCTGCGCGATGAGCAGAAAGAGGAAGTCCACCGCGATTCCGGCGAGATTCGACAGCACGATGACGGTGGCGGCGACAAGGCCCCAGCCCGCCATCCAGCCGACCCACGGCCCGAACGCGCGGGCGGCCCAGGTGAACGAGGTGCCGGCATCCGGCATCCGGGAATTCAGCTCGCGATACCCCAGCGCCACGAGAAGCATCGGGATGAAGCCGACGAGGATGATCGCCGGCACCTGGAATCCGACGGCCGAGACCGTGGGGCCCAGAGCACCGGTGAGCGTGTAGGCCGGGGCGATGGTCGAGATGCCGATGACGACGGCGCCGATCATACCGATCGAGCCGACGCGCAGCCCCTTGTTGGAGATGCCGGTGGTGACGGCGCTGTCGGGAGCCGGGCTCGCACCGAGGGGCTGCTGGGTCATGACGAGACCTCCTGGGTGCGGGGCACCACGATCATCGGGACGGGCAGGGCGCGCAGGATCCGCCCTGCGGTGGAGCCGAGGAACAGCCGACGCGGTTGGGCGAGACGGCTCGAACCGACGAGGGCGATCTCGCCGGACTGCCAGTCGATGCGCGAGACGGCGTCTTCGATGTCGCTGCCGGTGCCGACGACCGCTTCGGCGGGCACCTCGTCGGCGAGCGACGCGCGCACCGTGTCGAGCACGCTCGCGGCGTGTGTCTGACCGGTGAGCCGGGTGAGACCGGCGTCGACGCGATCGGGGAGGTCGACACCCGCGAGCGACACCAGGCGCAGCGGCGCCGTGGCCCGGCGGGAGAGGGATGCCGCGGTGTCGAGGAGCACGTCGGCACCGGGGCGGGTGCCGATCGCGGCGGTGACGCGCGGGAGGCCGACGCTCGGATCGACGGCGCGCGCGCCCTCGGGTGCCAGGGCGACGGGGACGGGAGCCGAGTGCACCAGCTCTTCGGCCGTGGTGCCGAGACGGTGACGGCCGCGCGGTCCTCCCCCGCCGGTGCCGATGACGACCAGTCCCGCGTCGAATTCTGCGGCGGCGGCGACCAGCCCCTCCGACACCGACGGCGCGACGCGCACGTGGCCCCGGATGCCGGGGTACGGCGCCACCGCGTCGCGCAACCATCCACGGGCGGTGTCCTTCACGAGGCGCTCGTAGGCGGCATCCACCGGGATCGAGACGTTGTTCTCGGCCGACGGCAGCACCACCACGACGTGCACCGAGGCATCGAGCGCGGCGCCGAGACGGGCGCCGAGGGCGACGGCATCCGCCCCCGCCTCGGTGGCGGTGTAGCCGACGACGATCCGGTCGATGCTCATCCGCGGACCCGCTCGAGGATCTCGCCGGCCGCGCGGTGGCCCTGACGGATCGCACCGTCGACGTGCTGGTAGCCGGCGCCGGCCATGTCGCTGCAGGCGAGGTGGATGACGCCGACGGGCTCGCGCAAGTCGGCGCCGTAGCGGTGGAGGCCGCCGAGGTCGAAGCTCGCCGCGTACGCGCCGCGGGTCCACTCCTCGGTGCCCCAGTCGCTCTCGTAGTAGACGACCGGGTTCTTCGCCTCGGGTCCGTAGTAGTGCGACAGCGACTCGAGGATGCGCTGCTTGCGCTCCTGGGCGCTGAGGCGGAAGACATCGTCGGCGTTCTGGTCGGACACGAAGCCCACGAGCGTGCCACGCTCGTCGCCGTGGTTGGTGTTGTCGTAGGCCTCGTGGCACAGCTCGTACGGGCTGAAGGCGGTGCCCGACAGGCCCTGCTCGCGCCAGAACGGCGTCTCGTACACGGCATGCACCTTGATGACGAAGCCCATCGAGATGTGCTGGTGCATCTGGTGCTGCAGGCGCGGCAGCGGGGGCTCGAACGAGATGCGCGGGTACAGCACCGGCGCGAGCGCGAGGATCGCGAAGCGGGCGCGGACGGTGACGCCGTCGGCGATCACGGTGACGCCGTCGGTGGAGGATGCCGCGGCCTCGACGCGGGCGGTCAACGCCCGGAGGTCGGCGACCCGCCGGCCCGTGCCCGCTGAGCGGTCCGGCGCCGCGGAGTCGGCACCCCAGATGATGCGCCGCACCGGCTGGTTCAGCAGAACGTCGTCGCCGAGGCGCTCGGCGAGCAGCTCGGGCACCTGCTGCAGACCGCCGGCCACGCGCCTGTCGAGGATGAAGTCGGCGTCGACGAGGTTCGAGTACGAGCCCGCGGATGCCGCCATGAGCAACGACTGCAGCAGCGAGAACGTGTGCGTGGGCTTGGTGAGCATGGCGGACCCCGTCGCGAAGGCGAGGTTGCGCACGGCCTCGTCGTCGTCGGTCTGTTGTCGCAGCCAGGCGTCCCACGAGATCCTGTCCCACTCGTCGGCGTTCGGATGCTCCCACGGCTTGTCGGGGTCGATCTCGGCCACCATGGCATCCAGTCGCGCGGTGACCTCGTCGATGACCTTCTCGGTCTCGGGCGCGACGGGGAACATCTCGCCGGTGAAGCGTCTGGCCTCTCCGTCGGCGCCGACGTAGACGCTCTCGCCCTCGCGGTAGCGGCTGTACGTCTCCAATCCCAGCTCGGCGACGGTGTCGATGAGCGCGGTCTGATCGGGCGAGACCCACTGTCCGCCCAGCTCGAGCATCGCGCCCTCGACGGTGTCGGTCCACAGGCGCCCACCCACGCGGTCGCGTGCTTCGAGCACCACGACCGAGAGTCCGGCCGTGCGTAGGTCGTTCGCGGCGGTGAGCCCGGCGGCGCCGGCGCCGATCACGACCACGTCGCGGGTGATGTCATCCATGAAAACGTCCTTACTTCTCGTGCGGAGTCGAGGGGGTGACCCAGCGGCGGTGGATCCCACGCCGCCGCCAGGATGTCCGTCAGATGCGGTCGAGGGCCGCCGCGACGACGTCGAGGCCCTCGTTCAGCAGCTCGTCGCCGATCGACAGCGGCGGCAGGAACCGGATGACGTTGCCGTACGTGCCGCAGGTGAGGACGATCACTCCCTCGGCGATGGCGGCTTTTGCGACCGCGGCGGTGAGGGCGGCGTCGGGCGCTCCCGTGGTGGGGTCGACGAACTCGGCGGCGACCATCGCGCCGTGTCCGCGGACGTCCCCGATGCGCGGGTCGTTCTGTTGCAGCCGGTGCAGGCGTGCCTTCAGCACGTCGCCGATCTGCTGTGCGCGCTCGATGAGCCCCTCGTTCTCGAACGCGTCGATGGATGCCAGAGCAGCGGCGCACGCGATCGGGTTGCCGCCGTAGGTTCCGCCGAGTCCGCCGGTGTGGGTGGCATCCATGATCTCGGCGCGTCCGGTGACGGCGGCGAGGGGAAGGCCCGCGGCGATGCCCTTCGCGGTGGTGACGAGGTCGGGGACGATGCCGAAGTGCTCGCTGGCGAACATCGCGCCCGTGCGGGCGAAGCCGGACTGCACCTCGTCGGCGATGAAGACCACGTCGTTCTCGCGGCACCAGTCGACGACGGCGTTCAAGAAGCCGTCGGCGGGCACGATGAACCCGCCCTCGCCCTGGATCGGCTCGATGATGACGGCGGCGAGGTTGTCGGCGCCGACCTGCTTCTCGATCAGCGAGATGGCCTTGGCCGCGGCCTCGGGGCCGGTGAGCCCGTCGCGGAACGGGTACGACAGGGGCGCGCGGTAGACCTCGGCGGCGAAGGGGCCGAAACCGCTCTTGTACGGCATGTTCTTCGCGGTGAGCGCCATCGTGAGGTTGGTGCGGCCGTGATAGGCGTGGTCGAAGGCGACGACGGCCTGGCGACCGGTGAACTTGCGGGCGATCTTGATCGCGTTCTCGACGGCCTCGGCGCCGGAGTTGAACAGGGCGCTCTTCTTCGCGTGATCCCCCGGGGTGAGGCGGTTGAGGGCCTCGGCGACGGCGACGTACGAGTCGTAGGGCGAGATCATGAAGCACGTGTGGGTGAAGGCGGCCACCTGGTCCTGCACGGCTTTGACCACCGCGGGGTGCGCGTTGCCGACGCTGGTGACGGCGATGCCCGAGCCGAGGTCGATGAGCGAGTTGCCGTCGGCGTCGACGACGACTCCCCCGCCGGCGGCGATGGCCTGAATCGGGACCGTGTGACCGACACCGGACGCCACGGCCGCGGCCTTGCGATCGAGCAGCTCCTGCGAGCGGGGACCGGGGATGGCGGTGACGAGGCGGCGCTCCTGCGGGAGCGAGGGACCGCCGACGAGGGGAAGGGTGTCGAGGCTCATGGCGGCGATGCTACGGATGGCGCAACGCGGGTCGCACTCACCTGGCTGTACAGTCGCTGGCACCGTCGTATACGTCTCGTACAGGAGGAAGCATGGTCGCCGACGCCGTGGGCCCGCCCAGCCTGCGGGCGTTGCTCACCCGGCGCGACCTGCACCTGCGCCTCGTCGTTAACGAGCGGAACCTGCCACCCGGCGCCGTCGACCGCCCGGTGCGGTGGGTGCACTCCAGCGACCTCGCCGACCCGACCCCGTTCCTCAGCGAGGGGCTCGTGCTGCTGACCACCGGCACGCAGTTCGCCGACGCGACCCCCGCCGACTACACCGCCTACGTCGGCCGCCTCATCGCCCGCGGCGTGCGGGCGCTGGGCTTCGGCACGGAGGTCGTGCGCGACGGCATCCCCGCCGGTCTCGTCGACGCGTGCGCCGAGGCGCGGATGCCGCTGTTCGAAGTGCCCTACCGCACGCCCTTCATCGCGGTGGCCCGGGCCGGCGCCGAGGCGATCGCCGCCGACGCGTACGCACGACGCAGCTGGTCGCTCGCGGCGCAGCGGGCCGTGTCGCTGGCGGCGCTGCGCCCCGACGGGCTCTCGGCCACCCTCGCCGAACTCTCACGGCAGCTCGACTGCTGGGTGGGACTGTTCGACGCGGCGGGCGCCGTGCGCGACGAGCATCCGGTGGGCGCCCTGGCATTCCCCGCCGTCGACGCCGTGGCCACCGAGGTGACGACGATGCTGCGCCGTGGCACACGGGCCGCCGGTACCGTACGCGTCGGCGACGCCTCGGTCACCGTGCAGACACTGGGGCGCGGCGGGCACCTGCGGGGAGCCCTTGCGATCGAAGCCTCCGACCTCGATCACGAGGCCCGCAGCGTCGTGACCGCGGTCGTCGCGATGGCCGCGCTCGCGCTCGAGCAGCAGGACGGCCTCGGCCGGGCGATCGGCACGTTCCGCGCGGGACTCGTGCAATCGCTGAGCGGTGACGATCCCTCCCTCGCCCGGCGGGCGGCCCGCGACCTGCTCGGTCCCCTTCCGACCGCCCCGGTGATCGTGGCGGTGACGCCGGCGGCATCCAATCGCTCGACGGCGCTGACCGAATGGCTCGAACGCCGCGCGCAGGAGCGGCGGGGCGAGTTGTTCTTCGGTCGCGGCGACGACGGGCTGGTCGTCGTCGTGCCGGCGGGCGCGCGGGAGCTGCTCGCCGAGATCGCCGACCGGTTCGAGACGGTCGTCGGCTGCTCCGCGCCGACCGGCTACGACAGGTTCTCGGGTGCCCTCACCCAGGCGCGCACCGCGCGCGACCGGGCCGCGACGCCCGGGGTCGCCGACTTCGCCGACACCGCCCGTGCCGGGCTCATCGCCGCCCTCGGTTCGGAGGGGGCGCGAGCCGTGGCCGCGGACGCCCTTGCACCGCTGCGCGGCTACGACGCCGCGCACGGCTCTGCGCTGGTGGAGACGCTCGACGCGTGGCTCTCGAACGACTGCTCGCACGAGGCCACGGCGCACGCGCTCGGCATCCACCGCCACACCGTGCGCGCACGCGTCGCCCAGGCCGAGCGGGTGATCGACCGCGACCTGTCGTCGTTCGCCGCCCGCGCGGAACTCTGGGCCGCGCTGCGACTCGCCGAGTAGGCGGCCCCGACAGGCGGGCGGGGTCTGCGAGCACAACGGCGGAGTTGTCGAGCGCCGCGCCGAGCCGCGGGCGTCGGGCCCGGCGTGTCGCCGAAGCTCCCTGCCGTTGTGCACACTGCCACCCGCGGCCGACCCGTTGTGCACACCGCCGCCCCGCGGCCGACCCGTTGTGCACACCGCCACCCCGCGGCCACCCCGCGGGCACAACGGCAGGACTCCTCTGCGACACGCCGAGCCGCGCGCGCCGGGCCCGGCGTGTCGCCCAAACCCCCTGCCGTTGTGCACACCGCCACCCCCGGCCGACCCGTTGAGCACACCGCCGCCCCGGGCCGACCCGTTGTGCACAACGGCAGGACTCCTCCACGACACGCCGAGCCGCGCTCGCCGGGCCCGGCGTGTCGCCAGACTCCCTGCCGTTGTGCACACCGCCGCCCGGCGGCCCGCGGATGCGGCGGGTCCTCCCCAGGCACGACCTGTTCACAAATCACTCCGACCGGTGCCTCGTCGCTCTGACGATCACGCAGCGTGGACGCATGTGCGTCGGCGACTCGGCAATTTTTACGTTCAGCGAGCTGCGGAGCGCGGGGCGCTCCCGCCGGACGATCGCGGCCGAAGTGGCATCCGGATTCCTCCTCCACCTGCGTCGTGGTGTCTACGCCGAACGCGGAACCTGCGAACCCGTCGTCTCGGCCGCTCAACACGGGGGAACGCCCGCGTGCGTGACGGCAGCGCGGCACCTGGGTCTCTGGGTGCTCGAAGGAACGGACCAGATTCACGTGTGGATGCGTGAAGCCGGGCACGGCTACCCTCACGACGGTTGCTCGTGCATCCTCCATTGGAGCGACATCCCCCTCGAGCGGGCCTTCGCGTCCCTCCCGATCGCCCACGTCCTCCGGCAGATCCTGCGGTGCCGCGGAGTCGAGCAGTTCTTCGTCGCGCTCGAATCCGCGTTGCGACTGCGACTTCTGCGCAGCTCGGACCGCGCTTGGCTGCACGACAACACGAACGCGCACGGGCGCGAGGCGCTCCGCCTTGCGCGGTCGGATGCCGATAGCGGGCTCGAATCGCTCGTGCGGTGGCGCCTGCGGAACCGGCGCCTGCCCGTGCGAACGCAGGTGAAAGTCGTCTCGGTGGGGCGCGTCGACCTCATCATCGGCGACGTGCTCATCGTCGAGGTCGATGGCGCGCCCTTCCATGACGGTGAAAGCCAACGCCACCGCGATCTCCGACGCGACGCCCATGCCGCCGCGTGGGGGTACATCACGCTGCGGTTCGACTACGCGCTCGTCGTGCACGACTGGCCCACGGTCGAAATGGCGATCCTGGCGTACGTCGACCGCAATCTGCACCTCGCGCGCTGACCTCCGGCGGCCAGATCGTCGTCCGGCGCGCGCCGGCGCACCCGCCGCGGAACCGACACCCGGGCCACCTCCACCGGAGCACACGACGCGAGATCGCCGTGCGGTGCAGCCGCCACCGCCGCCGAGCACAACAGCAGGAATCTCCACCGACACGCCGCCCCACGGCAACCACACCCCGCGCGCCACCGAAAACCACCGCCGTTGTGCACGCCGCACCCGCCGCGAACCGACACCCCAGCCGCCGCACCCGCCACGGAACCGACACCCCAGCCGCGGCCGTGCACGGGGGCGTGGTCACGACGGGGCGTGCGCGGCGAGGAACTCGTACATCTCGGTGGTGTCGACGCCGGGGAAGGCGCCCGTCGGCAGCGTCGCCAGCAGCGTCCGCGGCGTGCGCACGTTGGGCCACGCCTGCCCGCGCCACGCGGCCTCGAGCTCCGCCGGTGCGCGGCGGCAGCACGTCTCGACCGCGTGCCGTGAGACACCGCGGTTCGTCGTGTCGCGGCCCCGGAACCACCGCGTGTCGTCGAAGCGCACCCCCACGCTCACCGAGTGCGCGCCCTCGCTCGACTGCTCCACGCGCGCGGTGCACCAGTACGTCCCGTTGCCGGTGTCGGTGTACTGGTAGTACGGGTTGAACAGGTCGTCCTCGTCGAACACGACACGACTCGTCCACCGCCGGCAGCACATCTGCCCCTCGATCGACCCGAGGCGGTCGGTGGGGAAGTTCACGTCGTCGTTCTCGTACGCCTTCGTGATCGTCCCCGACTCGTGCACCTTGAGGAAGTGCACCGGGATGCCGAGGTGCACGGTCGCGAGATTCGTGAAGCGGTGTGCGGCGGTCTCGTACGACACCGAATAGGCGTCGCGAAGATCCTCGATGCTGATCGCGCGCCGCTCCTTGGCCTCGCGCAGGGCCGGCACGACATGGGCTTCGGGCAGCAGCAGCGCCCCCATGAGGTAGTTCGTCTCCACGCGCTGGCGGAGGAACTCGTCGTAGCTGGTCGGTTCACCGTGGCCGAGGATCCGGCTCGACAGCGCTTGCAGCACGGCCGCGCGCGGGTCGCCCTTGGCGACCTTGGTCGACAGGTACAGCCGGCCGTTCTTGGCATCCGCGATGCTGCGCGTCGACGACGGCAGGTCGGGCACGTAGTGCAGCGTGAAGCCGAGGTGCGCGGCGATGTCGCTCGCCCCGCGCTGGGTCAGAGGTCCGCCCGGGTGCGCGATCGCCTCCCGGATCTCGGATGCCACGCGCTCCAGCTCCGGGAAATGGTTGTCCTGGGTGCGCATGAGACGGCGGAGGGCGACGTTGGCGCGCCGCGCCTCCTCGGGGGTCGCCGAGCGTTCCTCGCGAAGCCGCTCGATCTCGGCCTGCAGCGCGAGCATCGCCGCGAGCGCTTCGTCCGGCACCGCGCGTCCGACGCGGAACGGCGCAATCCCCAGGGCCTGGAACGTCTGCCCGCGCATCGCTCGCTCGACCGACAGCTCGAGCGTGGCGCGGGCGTCGAGGGGCTCGGCATCCAGGATCTGGTCGAGCTTGCACTCCAGCGCGCGGGCGATCGCCTGGAGCAGCGTGAGCTTGGCCTCTCGGCGGCCGTTCTCGATCATCGACATCTGGCTCGGCGCCCGCCCGACCGCGGTGGCGAGGTCGTCGAGGGTCATGCCGCGCGCGGTGCGCAGCTGACGGATGCGTCGGCCGATGGTGAGGGTGTCCACCTCTTCATGGTCGAGCGGAAGGGATGCCGAAGAAATCGAGACGCCGGTGTCCATACGCCAGAGTCTCACAGGCGCAGAAGATCGGGCAATCTTCACAGCGCGGATGCGGTTTCAGGGCGGTGATCTTCGCTCACAGTTGTCGTCACGGGGCACCGACGCCCCGTCACCCGAAGGAGGACGACATGACGATCCAGGCCACCCCCGGTCAGCCCGCTCTGCGCCCCGGCGACCAGACCGAGACCGCCGCCGAGCTCCGTGCCTCGTGGGAAGCCGACCCCCGGTGGGAGGGCATCGAGCGCACGTTCTCGGCCGACGACGTCGTGCGCCTGCGCGGCACCGTTCGCGAGGAGGCGACGCTCGCCCGCCGCGGGGCCGAGAACCTCTGGAACCTCATCCACACCGAGGAGTACGTCCGTGCTCTCGGCGCCTACACCGGCGGCCAGGCCGTGCAGCAGGTGCGCGCCGGGCTCAAGGCCATCTACCTCTCGGGATGGCAGGTCGCCGCGGACGGCAACCTCGCGGGTCAGACCTACCCCGACCAGAGCCTGTACCCGGCCAACTCGGTGCCCGCCGTCGTCCGCCGCATCAACAACGCCCTGCTGCGCCAGGACCAGATCGAACGCGCCGAGGGGGAGGTCACGCAGGACTGGCTCGCCCCGATCGTCGCGGATGCCGAGGCCGGCTTCGGCGGACCGCTCAACGCCTACGAGCTCGCGCAGTCGCTCATGCAGGCCGGGGCCGCCGGCATCCACTGGGAGGACCAGCTCGCCAGCGAGAAGAAGTGCGGCCACCTCGGCGGCAAGGTGCTCGTGCCGATCCAGCAGCACATCCGCACGCTCAACGCCTCGCGTCTCGCGGCCGACGTCGCGGGCGTGCCGACCGTGATCATCGCGCGCACCGATGCCCTGGCGGCCGACCTGCTCACGAGCGACGTCGACGAGCGGGATGCCGAATTCCTCACCGGCGAGCGCACGACCGAGGGGTTCTACCGGGTGCGCCCGGGACTGGATGCCGTCATCGCCCGCGGTCTCGCCTTCGCCCCCTACGCCGACCTGCTGTGGGTGGAGACCGGCGAGCCCGACATCGAGCTCGCGCGCCGTTTCGCCGAGGCCATCCACGCCCGCTACCCCGGCAAGAAGCTGGCGTACAACTGCTCGCCGAGCTTCAACTGGAAGCGCCACCTCGACGACGCGCAGGTCGCGACGTTCCAGGCGGAGCTGGCGGCGATGGGCTACGCGTTCCAGTTCATCACGCTCGCGGGCTTCCACGCCGTCAACCACTCCATGTTCGACCTCGCCCGCGGCTACGCCGAACGCGCCATGAGCGCCTACGTCGAGCTGCAGGAGGCCGAGTTCGCCGCCGAAGCGAACGGCTACACCGCCACGCGCCACCAGCGCGAGGCGGGCACCGGCTACTTCGACGTCGTCTCGACCGCCCTGAACCCCGAGAGCGCCACCCTGGCTCTCGCGGGTTCGACGGAGACCGCGCAGTTCCACTGACCGCCGCTCCGCGCTCTCTCTCCACCCCGCGCCCCGGCCGCGCGACAACACCCCGCGCCCCCGCCGCGCGACAACACCCCGCGCCCCCGCCGCGCGACACCACCTCGCGCCCCGCCGCCCACCCCTCGTCACTGACTCAGAAGAAAGCCACGACCATGACACTCATCACCTCTCCCCCGCCCACCCCGACCCGCGCGTACCCCGCAGAGTCCCGGATGCCGAGCACTCCGGCATCCGTCCCGCACCTGCGCCTCGAGCGGCCCCTCGAAGGACGGGACGCCGAGATCCTCACCCCGGCGGCCATCGCCTTCCTCACCGAGCTGCACGACCGCTTCGCCCGGCGCCGTCACGACCGGCTCGCCGCGCGCCTGCGTCGCCGGTTCGAGATCGGCAACGGCGACGACCCGCACTTCCGCGCCGACACCGCCCACATCCGCGACGATCCATCGTGGCGCGTGGCCGGAGCGGGCCCGGGCCTCGAGGACCGCCGCGTCGAGATCACCGGGCCCACCGACCCGAAGATGACGATCAACGCATTGAACTCCGGCGCGCGGGTGTGGCTCGCCGACCAGGAGGATGCCACCAGCCCCACCTGGCGCAACGTCATCGGCGGGCAGCTCTCGCTCTACGACGCCATCCGCGGGCAGCTGTCGTTCACGAGCCCCGAGGGCAAGCGCTACGAGGTCACGGCCGAGCGCACCCCGACCATCGTGATGCGACCGCGCGGGTGGCACCTCCCCGAGAAGCACGTGACGTTCACCGATCGCGCGGGTCGCGAGCTGCCGGCATCCGGATCCCTCGTCGACTACGGGCTGTACGTGTTCCACAACGCCCACGCCCTGATCGCGGCGGGCCGGGGGCCGTACTTCTACCTGGCGAAGATCGAGTCGGCCGAGGAGGCGCGGCTGTGGGATGACGTGTTCTCGTTCACCGAGGAGCGCCTGGGTCTGACGCACGGAACCATCCGGGCCACCGTGCTCATCGAGACGCTTCCCGCGGCGTTCGAGATGGAGGAGATCCTGTTCGCCCTCCGCGACCACTGCGCGGGTCTCAACGCCGGACGCTGGGACTACATCTTCTCGATCATCAAGACCTACCGTGGGCGCGGGGCGCGCTTCGTGCTGCCCGACCGCAGCGAGGTGACCATGACGGTGCCGTTCATGCGGGCCTACACCGAACTGCTCGTGCAGACGTGCCACAAGCGCGGCGCCTACGCCATCGGCGGCATGAGCGCGTTCATCCCCAACCGTCGGCGCCCCGATGTGACGCAGGCGGCGTTCGAGAAGGTCGCCGCCGACAAGCGGCGCGAGGCCGGCGACGGGTTCGACGGCACCTGGGTGGCTCACCCCGACCTCATCCCGGTGGCGCGCGCCGAGTTCGACGCGGTCCTGGGCGAGGAGCCGAACCAACTCGGGCGCACCCGCGAGGAGGTGCTGGTCGACCCCGCAGACCTGCTCGATCTGCGCATCGGCCTGCCGATCACCACGGCGGGCGTGCGCGGGAACGTGTCGGTGGCCGTCCGCTACATCGAGGCATGGCTGCGGGGCCTCGGCGCGGTCGCGATCGACGACCTCATGGAAGACGCCGCGACCGCCGAGATCTCACGCTCGCAGATCTGGCAATGGATCCACCAGGACCGCGAGACCGCCGACGGCACCGCCATCACGCGTTCCTTCGTCGAGGGCCTGATCGCCGACGTGCTCGCCGAGGCGCAGCGCTTCGACGGCGATCGCTTCGACGACGCCGCCGAGGTGTTCCGCGAGGTGGCGCTGCGCGAAGAGTTCCCGGCCTTCCTCACCCTGCCGGCGTACGCGAAGTACCTCGACTGACCCCGGGCACGGCGCCCCTTCCGCGATCGGCGGGAGGGGCGCCGTGGCGCGCGGCGCCAGGGGTGCGGGGCGACCGGCGGAGACGCGGGGTGCTGAGGCGACGGGCGGGGATATGGCGCGCGGGGTGCGGGGCGACGGGCGGAGACGCGGGGCGCGGGGTGCGGTATAGCCATTCCTGCCAAGGATGGGATCGGCGATCTGCCCCTCGGCGCGCCGGGGCGAAACACTAGGCTCGGAACCGTGACTTCCCGTGCCCCGCTCTCTCGCAAGCTGTCCGCCATCGCCGAGTCGGCGACCCTCAAGGTCGATGCCAAGGCCAAGGCCCTTCAGGCCGCCGGTCGCCCGGTGATCTCGTATGCCGCGGGCGAGCCGGATTTCGCGACCCCGTCGTTCATCGTGGATGCCGCCGCCGAGGCGCTGCACGACCCCGCGAACTACCGCTACACCCCCGCCGCAGGGCTCCCGGTGCTGCGCGAGGCCATCGCCGCCAAGACGCTGCGCGACTCGGGCCTCGAGGTCGCCCCGTCGCAGGTCATCGTGACCAACGGCGGCAAGCAGGCGGTGTACCAGGCGTTCCAGACCGTGGTGAACCCCGGCGACGAGGTGCTGCTGCCCGCGCCCTACTGGACGACCTACCCCGAAGCGATCGCCCTGGCCGACGGCACGCCCGTCGAGGTGTTCGCCGGTGCCGACCAGGACTACAAGGTCACCGTCGCCCAGCTCGAGGCCGCCCGCACCGACAAGACGACGGTGCTCGTCTTCGTGTCGCCGTCGAACCCGACCGGCTCGGTCTACACGGCCGAGGAGACCGCCGAGATCGGCCGCTGGGCGCTCGAGCACGGCATCTGGGTCATCACCGACGAGATCTACCAGAACCTCACCTATGAGGGCGTGCGCGCCGTCTCGATCGTGGAGGCCGTCCCCGAACTCGCCGATCAGACGATCCTGCTCAACGGCGTGGCCAAGACCTACGCCATGACCGGATGGCGCGTGGGCTGGATGGTGGGACCGGCGGATGCCATGAAGCTCGCCGCCAACCTGCAATCGCACCTGTCGAGCAACGTCAACAACGTCGCGCAGCGCGCCGCCGCGGCAGCTCTGAACGGCCCGCAGGACGAGGCGGAGCAGTTCCGCCTGGCGTTCGATCGCCGGCGTCGGCTGATCGTGTCGGAGCTGTCGAAGATCGACGGCGTCGAGGTGCCCAACCCGCTCGGCGCGTTCTACGTGTACCCCGACGTGCAGGGCGCTGTTGAACCGTTCGTGGGGCGGGGTGACCCCCACCACGTCGCTGGAGCTCGCCGACCTCATCCTCGAGCAGGCCGAGGTCGCCGTCGTGCCCGGCGAGGCCTTCGGCCCGAGCGGCTACCTGCGCCTGTCGTACGCCCTCGGCGACGAGCAGCTCCTCGAGGGCGTCCAGCGCCTCCAGCGCCTCTTCGCCTGACCTCCGCGGCGCCCAGATCGCGTGAGGGGTCAATCTCTGTCGCCGAGCTGCCCGCTCGGCGACAAAGATTGACCCCTCGCGCGTCTGCCTGTGGAGAACGCACACGACGGGCGACCGGTTGCAGGCACTATGACGGATGCCGATTCCCCGCTCTCCCGCTTCTCTCGCTCCCTCACCCGCATTCACCGTGGCCGAGGCCCGAAGCGCGGGCCTGTCTGCGAGCACCCTCCGCTCAGCCGCGTGGTCCATGCCCTATCGCGGCATGCGGGTCACGCACGATCACGAGGATCACGAGCGGCTCGGCGCGCTTCTGCGCGCGCTCCCCGCCTCCGCCTTCTTCTGCGGGCCGACCGCCGCGCTCCTCCAGGGACTCCCCCTGCCGTCCTCTGTCGCGTCGAAGGCGCAGAAGACACCGGTCGTCGGCGTCCCTCACGACCACGTGCGAATCCGGCGGCCCGGAACCGTGGGCAGGCGGCTGCTCGTCGATGCTCGCGACATCGTCGTCGTCAACGGCATCCGTTGCACGTCGCCTCTGCGCACCTGGGCGGAGCTTGCCGCATCGCTCTCGGTTCCACAGCTGACCGCGATCTCCGACCGCCTGATCTCCCACCGGAGTCCTCTTGCGTCGCGCGAGGAACTCGAGTGCATCCACCGACGCTTCCTCGGCGGCAGAGGGTCGAAAGCGCGACGACTCGCGATCGACCTCGCCAACGACCGGGCGGAGTCACCGCGAGAGACCGAACTGCGAGTGCTGCTCGTGATGGCCGGACTGCCGGAGCCCGAGTGCAACGTCGAGATCTTCCACGGGCAGCGCTTCGTCGCGCGGGTCGATCTCCTCTACCGGCACGCCCGACTGATCATCGAGTACGACGGAGACCATCACCGCGACGCGGACCAATGGAGCAGGGACCAGGTGCGGCGCGCCGAGTTGGAATCGCTGGGCTACCGCTTCACCACAGTGACCGCCCGCGACTTCGACGACCCGACGGCTCTTCTCGCACGTGTGCGCCGGCTCCTCGCCCAGGGCGCCCCCGCTCCCGCGTGAGGGGTCAATCTGTGTCGCCCGGGGCACGTTTCGGCGACAGTTCTTGACCCCTCACGCGCGCAGAACGGGGGGTTAGAGCTCGACGTTTACCAGGACGGGCTCGGGCTGCAGGATCAGGCCGAACTCCGCCGCCACGCGGCTCTGCACGAAGCGGGCGAGTTCGGCGATCTCGGCGGCGGTCGCCTCGCCGCGATTGGTCAACGCGAGCGTGTGCTTCGTCGACAACCCGGCGCGCGAGCGCGGGAAGCGGAACCCGCGCGAGAGTCCGGCGTTCTCGATCAGCCACGCCGCGCTCACCTTCACCTCCCGATGCTCCACGGGAGGCGGGGGCAGGATGCCGTCGAACGCGGCGAGCGGGATGACCGTCACCGGATCGAGCACCGGCGACATCGGCCACCGCGGACACGCCGCGGGCAGCGTCCGCGCGAACGCCTCCGACACGATGGCGTTCTGGAAGAACGAGCCCGCGCTCCAGGTGTCGGGGTCTTCGGCGTCGAGGACCATGCCCTTGCGGGCGCGGGTCGCGAGCACGTGGTCGCGGATCCAGCGCAAAGACACCGTGTCAGCGGCATCCAGCCCCAGGGCCGAGCGCAGCTGGTCGCCCGCGATGCTCCGCTCGCCGTCGCCGACGCGCTCGAGTTCGATCGTCACCGAGAGGATGACGGCGGAGCGCTCCGGAACGGAGCCGTAGTGCTGCTTCAGCACCGAAGTGCGGAAGCCGAGCCCCAGCTCGACCGCGGGGACGACCGAGACGTCGCCGGTGGCCTCGTCGATCAGCTCCACCTCGACGAGCGTCTGCACGATCTCCTGACCGTAGGCGCCGATGTTCTGCACCGGCGCCGCACCGACCGTGCCCGGGATGCCCGACATCGCCTCGATGCCCGCGAGACCCCGCTCGACGGTCTCGGCGACCAGCGCATCCCAGTCGTGCCCGGCCTGGACGCGAAGTCGGACGGTGCCCGCCCGCGCCCCGGGGAGTTCTTCGATACCCGTCGACCGCACGCGGATGACCGTGCCGTCGAAGGGTTCGTCGCCCACGAAGAGGTTCGACCCGCCGCCGAGCACGAGCCACGGCTCACCGGCGGCCCACACCTCGCGCAACGCGCGTGACAGGTCGTCGGCGGAGTGCACCTCGACGAGACGCGCCGGCTCGCCGCCGGTGCGCAGCGTCGTCAGCTGCGAGAGCGGGACGGGGGCGACCTCGGGCATCAGCTCACCCGAACCCGCACCTGCGCCTTGCCGAGCACGGTGGTCTCAGCGAACGTCACGGTGAGGTCGACGCGTGCGACGTCGTCGTCGACGGTGGCGACCTTAGCGCTCACATGGATGTCGGCGCCGGTTTCGGTGTCGACGACCACGGGGCGCGTGAACCGCACTCCGCACTCGGTGATGCGAGCGGGATCCCCCACGGCATCGGAGACGATGCCGACGGCGATCCCCATCGTGAGCATGCCGTGCGCGAGCACGCCCGGCAGGCCGACGGCAGCGGCGATGTCGTCGTTGTAATGGATGGGGTTGAAGTCGTTCGACGCCCCGGCGTAGCGCACGAGCGACTCCCGCGTCAGGTGCACGGAGCGTTCGGCGATGATCTGGCCCACGGTGAAACTGCTCATGCGTCGGAATCCCCCACGAGAAGAACGCTGGTGGTGGTCACGACGTGGGCGCCGTCGGCATCCACGACCTCGGCCTCCATGGTGACCATGGCGTTGCCGCCCATCGCGCGGATGCCCGCGACCGTCAACGTCGCGATCAGTTCGTCGCCGGCGACGATGGGACGCGTGTAACGGAAGCGCTGCTCGGCGTGCACCACGCGCGAGAGCTCGATGCCGGATTGCGGGTAGGCCAGCATCTGCTGCAGCGTGAGGTCCTGCATGACGATGGCGAAGGTCGGCGGCGCGACGACGTCGGCGTAGCCGAGCGCGCGAGCGGCATCGGGGTCGACGTACTGCGGGGCGTCGGCGAAGACGGCGCGCGCGAACTCGCGCACCTTCTCTCGACCGACCAGGTACGGCGCAGTCGGCGGGAAGGCGCGACCGAGCAGTTCGGGGTTCACGGGCATCCGGTCAGTCTACCGACGGCGCCGGCGAACCCTCAGCGCTGGTGGCGTCCCTTCACGGCCTTGATCGCCATCTGCACAGCGATGAAGACGAGGAACAGCGAGAAGAGCACGTTGCCGACGAACGGGTCGACGAGCGTGGCGATGAACGCGCCCAGCGCGGTCGTCGTGCAGGCCGCGAGCCCCACGCACGCCGCCGCGCGCAGGTCGACGTTGGAGCGGCGGACGTTGCCGACGGTTCCCGAGATCGCGGCGGGGATCATCATGAGCAGCGACGTGCCCTTGGCGACGAGGTCGCTCGTGCCGAACAGCAGCATGAGCGCGGGGACGACGATGATGCCGCCGCCGACGCCGAGGAGGCCGGCGAGGATGCCGGTGATCACACCGAGCACGCCCAGCAGCGGCCCCGTGATCCACGTGAGCACCAGCTCGGCGTCGCGCGAGGGGATGACGAAGTACAGGCTGACGATGACGACCGCGAGGAACGTCACGAACGACCACCGCAGGGCGGTCTGCGAGAGCTTCGGCAGCAGCCAGGTGCCGATCTGCGCGCCGATCACCGCTCCCGCGGCCAGGATGAGCGCCGGGATCCACGCGACCGACCCGTGCACCGCGTACGAGATCACACCCACGGATGCCGTCGGAACGATGGCCGCGAGCGACGTGCCCGCGGCCAGCCGCTGGTTGAAGCCGAGCAGCAGCACACAGCAGGGGCACGATGACCGTGCCGCCACCGACGCCGAAGAGCCCGGACAACAGGCCCGCGAGAAGTCCCACCGCAATGCAGACGACGTAGAAGCGGACGGAGCGGGCTTGGCGGGTTTCGCTGGTCACGGGTGCGGGATCCTTCGCAAGACGTTCACGGCGATCCAGGTGTCGCCGACGCCCCAGTCTCCCATTGCCGGGGGGCTGTCCGTGGACGCACGTCTGAGGGTTATAGGCAAGAACGTGTGGATGGGGTGTTGATTTAGCCGCGTGATGACGCGGTGAATCCGGGTTGCGCATGGTCCGCGACGCTTAGGCGTGGACCTTCCCTCGAATCAGGCACTGTGCGTGATATGCGGTGCTCGGCTCGTGAGAAACGGTAAGACCGCCGCCGGGACACAGCGGTGGCGATGCGCCGACTGCGGCGCGTCATCCGTTCGCTCCCGACGTGACGTGAGCGAACGCGAGCAACTGCGCCGTTTCCTGCGGTGGCTGACGGGCAAGGCCACGCAAGCCGAAATCGGCGGCGGAACCGGGCGCTCGTTCCGTCACGCCACCGCCTGGTGCTGGAGCTTGCAACCGGTCATGCCCATCACCGGGGAGATCCACGATGTCGTCCTCGTCGACGGCGTCTGGATCGGTTCCTGGTGCCTTCTCATCGCCCAATCCGGCACCGGACGCGTCCTCGCCTGGCAGTGGTGCGCCCGAGAATCCACCGCCGCATGGACCGCCCTATTCGAACAAGTCCCGCCACCGGTTGTCGTCGTCACCGACGGCGGCTCCGGCATCCGTTCCGCCCTGGCCGCCACCTGGCCCGACACCGCGGTGCAACGCTGCATCTTTCACCTGCAACTGAACGTCACCCGCGAACTGACCCGAAACCCTCGCACCCGCGCCGGCCGTGACCTCCGACAGATCGCTCTCGCCCTGACCGCGATCTACACCATCGACGACGCCATCGCCTGGCGGCTCTCGTTGCAAGCCTGGTGGCAGACCCACGGGCACCTCACCTAAGAACGCACCCTCTACGCCAACGGACAGTTCGGATACACCCACTTCAAACTCCGCCGCGCCTGGAACATCCTTCACCGCGCCGCCGAGAGCGGGCACGTCTTCACCACCCTCACGCACGGCAACCCCCGCACCACCTCACGCCTCGAAGGGTTGAACAGTCAGATCCGACACCTCCTGCGCCACCACCGCGGTATGCCCACCGCGCACCGCCGCAAAGCCGTCGAATGGTTCCTCCTGCTGCACGAGATCCCCCTCGAACACGCACACCGACACGCAACCAAACCCGCCCTCGCAAGCCCACCCCCCGAGCCCGACGACACCGAAGCACCACCGCTCTACGACACCGCCCTCAACGCCGAGGAAGGCCTCTGGATGCGAATCGGGTGGGCTGGACGAGGATGACACGCCCGAGCCATCCCCACGTTCTTGCCTATAAGCCACGTCTGACGGAGCCGTGACGAATGGACCCGGAAAAGAAGCGGCCCCCGGTGGTCCGAAGCCGCGTCCACCGGGGGCCGTCGCCCTCACAGGTCAAGCTGGACGGTGACCCGAACACCGGCCGGCGACCACTCGCGTGAGGGTGCGACAGGAAGAATGTACGTCCGGCCGTCCGCGCACAGACCAGGGTTGACAAGAGTATCTAGAACTACTAATTATTTAGTCGCTGTTGCCTATCTCCCCCGCGGGAATTCCCATCGCGGTCCGCGCGGTTGTTCCCGGCATGACGACCGTAGGAATCATCGGAGCAGGACACATCGGCACGGCCCTCGCGAAGGGCTTCATCGACCACGGATACGACGTGGTCATCGCCAACTCGCGCGGGCCCGAGACGCTCGCCGATCTCGTGGCATCCATCGGCGACGGCGTGCGGGCCGCAACGGCGACGGAAGCCGCGGAAGCGGCCGACATCGCGGTGGTCACCGTGCCCCTGAAGGCGTACCGCGAGGTGCCCGTCGAGCCGCTGCGCGGCAAGACGGTGCTCGACACCAACAACTACTACTTCGAGCGCGATGGGCACATCGCCGACCTCGATGAGAAGAAGACCACCACCTCGCAGATGCTCCAGGAGCATCTGCCCGACTCGACCGTCGTGAAAGCGTTCAACCACATCATGGCCGCCGACATCCTCACCGACGGCTCCCCCGCCGGGACCGAGAATCGGCGCGCACTGGCGACCTCGAGCGACTCCGCCGAGGCGGTCGCCCTGGTCACCCGCATCTACGACGAGTTCGGGTTCGACACCGTCGACATCGGCGCGCTCAGCGAGAGCTGGCGCGTCGAGCGCGACCAGCCGGCATACGTCGTGCGGCAGAACGCCGCCGAGCTGGAGCAGAACCTGGCCCGCGCCGAGCGCTGAGCGCACGTCGCGCCCGACGCCGGCGGCGGCGCGGCGCGGGCGACGGCGCGGCGCGGGCGCTGTCGCTGGCGGCGGCACGGGCGCCGACGGCGGCGCGCGGCAGACCCATAAACGCGATCCGCGCGCATAAACACCCTCTCCACGTGTTTATGCGCGCGGATCGCGTTCATTCATGGATGCCGGGTGCCACGCGCGCCGGAACGACGCCGCGCCGCGAGAACCCGACGCCGGACGCTACGCCCGCCCCGCAGCCCGGGTCAGAGCGCGGCGAGCGCCTGGTCGACGTCAGCGACCAGGTCGTCCACCGACTCGATGCCGACCGACAGGCGCACGATGGTGTCGGGCACTGCGAGCTCGGTTCCGCGGACGGAGGCGTGCGTCATGGCATCCGGGTAGTTCACGAGCGACTCGACACCGCCGAGCGATTCCGCCAGCGTGAACAGGCGCGTCGACTCCGCGAAGCGGCGGGCGGCGGCCCCGTCGGCGAGAGCGAGCGAGACGATGCCCCCGAAGCCGCTCATCTGGCGCGCAGCCAGCTCGTGCCCGGGGTGCGAGGGCAGTCCGGGGTAGTAGACCTGTGCGACGCGGTCGTGGCCGGCGAGGTGCTCGGCCACGGCCTGCGCGTTGGCGCTGTGACGCTGCATCCGGATGCCGAGCGTCTTGATGCCGCGCGTGGTGAGGTAGGCGTCGAAGGGCCCCGACACCGCGCCGGCGGCGAATTGCAGGAACTGCGTCTTCTCGGCGAGCTCCGCGTCGGCAAAGGCGAGGGCCCCGCCCACGACGTCGCTGTGGCCGCCGAGGTACTTCGTCGCCGAGTGCACGACGACGTCGGCGCCGAGGGCGATCGGGCGCTGCAGCGCGGGCGAGGCGAAGGTGTTGTCGACGACGACGATGGCGCCGGCCGCGTGACCGAGACGGGCGAGACCCTCGATGTCGGTGATGCGCAGCATCGGGTTGCTGGGCGTCTCGACCCACACCATCTTCGGCGCGCGCTCTTCGATGGCCGCGGCCACGGCATCCAGGTCACTCATGTCGACCACGCGCAGCTTCACGCCCCACGGGCCCAGCACGCGGGCGAGCAGGCGGTACGTGCCGCCGTAGACGTCATTGCCGAGCAGCACCTCGTCACCGGGGACGAGTGCCGCGCGCAGCAACGCGTCTTCACCGGCGAGGCCCGAGGCGAACGAGAGAGCGCGCACACCCCCCTCGAGCGCCGCGATCTGCGTCTCGAGCGCGGTGCGGGTGGGGTTGCCGCTGCGACCGTACTCATAGCCGCCGCGGAGTCCGCCGATGCCGTCCTGCGCGTACGTGGTCGAGACGTGGATCGGCGGCATGACCGCGCCGGTCGTCTCGTCGGGCTGCTGTCCGGCGTGGACGGCGAGGCTGTCGAAGCCGCGGGCGGCGTCGTGGGTGCTCATGCGGAGTGCTCCTGGGTGCTCGGGGGGATGACGGATGCCACGGGTGCAACGTCGTAGCCGCGCTGCATCATCCAGTCGTCGTCGAAGATCTTGCTGAGATAACCGCGCCCGTGGTCGGGGAGGACCACGACCACCACGGCATCCGCGGGCAGGTCGCGGGCGACGCGAAGGGCAGCGACCACGGCCATGCCGCTCGAGCCGCCGACGAGCAGCCCTTCCTCACGGGCGAGGCGCCGCGTCATGGCGAACGACTCGGCATCCGAGATGCGCTCGTACCCGTCGACGAGGGTGGGGTCGAACGCCGGGGGCCAGAAGTCTTCGCCGACGCCCTCGACGTCGTAGCCGTGGATGTCGTCGCCCGAGTAGATCGATCCCACCGGGTCGGCGCCGACGATGCGCACGCGATCTCCGGCGACCTCGCGCAAATAGCGGCCGGTGCCGGTGATGGTGCCCCCCGTGCCGACGCCCGCGACGAAGTGCGTGAGCCGACCGTCGGTGTCGCGCCAGATCTCGGGTCCGGTGGTCTCGTAGTGGCTGCGGGGACCGTTCGGGTTGGCGTACTGGTTGGGCTTGAACGCGCCCGGGATCTCGCGCACGAGCCGGTCGGACACGCTGTAGTACGAGTTCGGATCGTCGGGCTCGACGTTCGTGGGGGTCACCACGACCTCGGCGCCGTAGGCCCGGAGCACCGCGCGCTTGTCGTCGGCGACCTTGTCGGGCACCACGAAGACGCAGCGGTATCCGCGCTGCTGCGCGACGAGGGCGAGGCCCACGCCGGTGTTGCCGCTGGTGGGCTCGACGATCACTCCGCCGGGGCGCAGCAGACCGTCGCGCTCGGCGGCGTCCACGATGTTGGCGGCGATGCGGTCTTTCGCCGAGCCGCCGGGGTTGAAGTACTCGATCTTGGCGAGCACCGTGGCGGCGATGCCGTCGGTGACGCGAGTCAGACGAACGAGGGGGGTGTTGCCGACGAGGTCGGCCACGCTCTGGGCGTAACGCACGATGGAGTCCTGGGGATGAAGGCGCCGGAAGGCGCGGCTGACGGGGTCGTCGAAAGGAACGCGAGAGGCGTTCAGCGACAACAGCGACAGGTCAGCACGCGGCCAGCATACCCCGACTCCCGCCGGTCACGACACGGCGCCGAGGAACTCCTCGAAACTCTGCGCTCGGCGGCCGGTCACACGCTCGACGTCGTCCGAGACACCGGCGAGGTCGCCGCTCGCGATGGAGGTGTAGGTGCTCACCCACGCGTCGACCTGCCAGCGCGGGGCGCCGAACGCCGCACGCGAGGCGTAGGCCTCGTCGACGCTCTCGTCGACGAAGCGCACCGGGTGACCGCGCACGGCGGAGATCTTCTCGGCCACCTCGGCCATCGTCAGCGCCTCGGGACCGGTGAGATCGTAGGCGGCGTCGACATGCGCGGCAGGATCGAGCAGGACGGACACCGCGGTGGCGGCGACGTCGGAGCGCGAGACGAGGGAGCAGCGCCCCTGCCCTGCGGGACCGCGGATCACGCCGTCGTCGCCGGCGAAGAGCTCCATCATGTCCATGTAGAAGTTGTCACGCAGGAACGTCCAGCTCATGCCCGACGAGCGGATGATCTCCTCGGTCGCGGCGTGATCGCGCCCCAAAGTGAACACGGCGTCGGGGGCCGCCGCGAGGAACGACGTGTAGACGATGGAGCGGACCCCCGCGCTCGCCGCGGCCTCGACGAAGGTGCGGTGGTGCTCCACCCGGTCGGAGGTCTCCGATGCCGAGACCATGAAGAGCGTGTGCACCCCCTGCAGGGCCGCACGGGCGGCGTCCGCGTCGGAGTAGCGGGCGACGTGCACGTCCGCCCCCTCGAGCGACGGCGCGCGCGAGGCATCGCGCACGAGAAGGCGCTGGGGGATGCCACGGGCGGCGAGGTCGCGTGCGACCCGACCTCCTACGGCGCCGGTGGAACCGGTGACGGCGATGACGGGCGGCGTGGGCATTCGGCCTCCGGGAACGAGCGAGCGGTGCTCCCAGCGTAAGCCGCCGACGACCCCGAAACCGTGAAACGCTCAGGTTGCGGGGACGACCAGCCGCGCCACGCGCACCCGGACACGTGAGGGCGTGTCGTCTCCTCCCGCGCCGCGCGCGGCCGCCGCGACCGCGCCGGCCACCGCGGCCGCGTCGTCCCTTCGCGAGACGCCGATGCACACCGTGATCGCACGGGCTCCCCCGGCCTCATCGACGGCCGCGAGCGAGCCCTCGACCTCGGTGACGCGCTCGAAGGCGCGAGCCACGACCGGGCGGGCGGAATACACCTCGCGCACACCCTCGACGGCCGTCACGGCGAGGTCGACGCGCGGCGCCAGTTCAGCGGCGGTGATGGGGGTCATTCGTCTTCTCCCTCGTCCGTGTGCACATCGCCGACGGTGACGTCGACACGACCCACCTTGAGCTCGCCGTGCTGCTCGATGGCGGAGCGGATGCCGTCGCGCATCTCATCGACCGCGACGGTCATGGCGCGACCGAAGCGCACGCTGACCGTCACGCGCACGTCGAGCGGCGCGCTCGGCTCCGGCTGATCGAGGCGCACGCGCCCGACCAGAACGCCCTCGACGCCGTCGCCGACGCTGCGGATCAGTTCGTACAGCGCCCCCTCGGTGACGACGATCTCGGTGCCGTCCTCGGCACGGGCGAGCGGAATGTCACGGCCGGCGCGGAACTCGCGCATGACCTGGCGCATGATGCTGTCGTACCAGGAGTCGGCGAGGGGCTCGGCGGCCTGTTCCTCGACGATCTCGCGCGACAGACGCCCCATCCGTTCCATGGACGCCAGGATGGCCTGACACTCGGCGTTGCGCTCGATGGCAGGGATGCGGGGGGTCCGCCCGCGGTCGAGGTACGCCGAGAGATCCTCGAGGGAATACCCCGAGCCTCCGATGTCGTCGCTGTGCTCGCTCATACCGGTCACCTCCATTCCTGCATGCGTTCCAAGACGGTCTTGCGGGCGCGGGCCAGACGACCACGCACGGTCGCCGCGCTCTCCCCGACCTCGATGGCGATCTCGTCGTAGCTGTGTCCGCCGACTTCGCGCAGCACCCAGACGACCCGCAATTCCTCCGGCAGGTCGCCGAGGATCTTCTTCAGAGCGTCCATCTGCGACGATGCCACAACCGCACGTTCGGGGTCATCGTTCGCCGAGACCATCTGATCGTCGATCTGTTCGGAGATCTTGCGCGAGCGCATCCGGTCGGTCGCCTTGCGCGACACGATGGTCGTGAGCCAGCTGCGCACCTTCTCGGGGTCGGTCAGATCGGGCAACCGGCGCCACGCGGTGATGAGCGCTTCCTGCACGCAGTCGTCGGCGTCGGCACGCGAGCCGGTCAGCCTCGTCGCGAAGGCGACGAGGAAGGGGGCGTGCCGGCGCACCAGCACCCCGAAGGCGAGCTGATCGCCGTCGGCCGCGCGCGACGCGAGGAACGCGTCGGTGGCGGAGGACAAAGAGGGCATCGCAGTTCCTGTCAGCGGATTTCCAGCCGCGGATCCGTGACGTTTCGCGAACCCGGCTCGTCCTCATAGCGAAACACCTCGGGCCGTACGGGGGTTCGGAGCTTGACGGAAGGACCCTGCTCATGGCACATAACGCCCCCACCCGCACCGACGGCGGCAAGACCGTCATCGTCGACCCCGTCGTCGCCAAGATCGCCGGCATCGCCGCGGCCGAGGTGCCGGGCGTCCACGCCCTCGGTGGCGGCGCCGCCCGCGTGATCGGCAACATCCGCCAGGCCGTGGGCGCCAAGGACTACGCACAGGGCGTGAGCGTCGAGGTCGGCGAGACCGAGGTCGCCGCCGACATCGCCATCCAGGTCGACTACCCCGAGCGCATCCAGCGCGTCGCCGCGAACGTGCGCTCGGCCGTGGAGCAGGCGATCACCGAGATCGTCGGCATGAAGGTCGTCGAGGTCAACGTGACCGTGGTCGACGTGTTCATCCCCGGCGATGACGACGACGAGCAGGACGAGGCGCGCGTCCACTGACACGCTGCGAACGGCCCGCCGGTACCGGCTCGCGGGCCGTTCGCCGTCAACCCACCGCGTGATGTCGGAGACCGGCGCTACGTTCGATCTCATCCCCGATCCGAAGGACCCCCATGCGCATCGCCCTCACCGGTTCGTCCGGCAAACTCGGCACCGTCGTCTCGCGCGAACTTCGCGCAGCGGGCCACGACGTCATCGGCCTCGACCTCCACGGCGAGCGCGGGCCCGGCTTCGTGCAGATCGACCTCACCGATTACGGCCAGGTGATCGACGCGCTGGCCGGCGTCGACGACCAGCACACGGGCTTCGACGCCGTGGTTCACCTCGGGGCGATCCCCGCCCCCGGCATCCGCTCCGACATCGCGACCTTCCACAACAACATGACCGCCACGTTCAACGTGTTCTGGGCGGCCGTGCGGCTCGGCATCCAGAAGATCGTCTACGCCTCGAGCGAGACCGTGCTGGGGCTGCCCTTCGACGTGCCGCCGCCGTACATCCCCGTCGATGAGGAGTACGCCCCGCGGCCCGAGTCGGTCTACTCCCTCGTGAAGACCCTCGAGGAGCGCCTCGCGACCGAGCTGGTGCGCTGGAACCCCGAGCTGTCGATCATGGCGCTGCGCTTCTCGAACGTCATGGTGCCCGACGACTACGCCGAGTTCCCCTTCGATGCCGACGCGCGCACGCGCAAGTGGAACCTGTGGGGCTACATCGACGCCCGCGACGGCTCGCAGGCGATCGAACGCGCCCTCGAGACCGCACCGGCCGGCTTCGACACGTTCATCATCGCCGCCGCCGACACGGTGATGACGCGCGCGAACGCCGAGCTGGTCGCCGAGGTCTTCCCCGGCGTCGAGACCCGGGGAGAGCTGGGCGAGAACACCACCCTGCTGTCGATCGACAAGGCGCGACGCGTGCTGGGGTACGACCCCCAGCACTCGTGGCGCGATCACCGCTGAGGCCCCCGCCCTCGCCACGGCGTCCATCCGTCGGGCGGCGGCGACCGAGAAGGAGCACGTGATGCCGGACTCCCCCGCGCACGATGAGCAGCCGGTCATCCCGCTGCCCACCGCGCAAGAGAAAGAAGTCAGCTTTCTGGCGCGCAGTGGTGCGGTGGTGACCCTGCGGCTGATCGACACCGGGCGCTACGAGCTGAAGCTCGACACCCGGGGCGACTACACCGCCGTGCTGCTGTTCGACGGCGAGACGTTCGAGCTGCACCCGGCCCCGGGGGTGCACGCGCTCAGCGGCACCGGATTGTCGGCGACCGAGATCTACGAGGGGTTCTGACCCGCGGCGCAAGCCCCGCGGCGCCGCCGCGGACGCGGGCTTGACTGGGGTCATCGACCAGCCGGGAGGAACACCGTGAACGACGACGCCGACAGCTACGACATCGCCGTGATCGGCGCGGGACCGGCCGGAACCGCCGCCGCGCTGCGAGCGGCCGAGCTCGGCGCCGCGGTCGTGGTGCTCGAGGCCGGCCGCGTCGGCGGCACGTGCGTCAACACGGGCTGCGTCCCCACGCGCGTGCTGGCGAAGGCCGCCCGGCTCATGCGCGAGACGCGGTCCGCCGACGACTACGGGATCGTCGTCGACGAACCGCGCGTGGACTGGCCGGCGGTGGTGGCGCGGGTGCGCGAGCGGGTGGATGCCGTGCGCTCCATCAAGCGCGAGGCGGAGCGTTTCGCCGCCGCCGGCATCGACCTGATCCACGAGGGGCGCGCGCGCTTCGTCGACGACCACACCCTCGAGCTCGACAGCGGGCGGCGGGTACGCGCGGAGTCGATCCTCGTGTGCGTGGGCGGGCGTTCCCGGCGCCTGCCGATCCCGGGTGCGGAGCTCGCGACCGTGCCGGAAGACGTGCTGTCGCTGACAGAGCTCCCGCGGCGCGTCGCGGTCATCGGGGCGGGCAACACCGGCGCGCAGCTGGTCACCGTGTTCCGTTCTTTCGGGTCGGAGGTCACGCTGCTCGACGTCGCTCCGCGCGTGCTCATGGCATCCGATGCCCGCATCTCGACCACGATCGCCGAGTCGTTCGCCGCGCACGGCATCGACGTGCACACGGGGATCGAAACGGTCGAACGCCTCGACGAGCACGACGGCGCCATCCGCCTCGCCTGGCGCGAGGACGGCGAGACCCGCACCGTCGACGCTGACGTGGTCATCATGGCCACCGGCTGGCCCGCCGACGTCGAAGACCTGGGTCTCGATCGTGCGGGCATCGCCGTGGAGCGCTCAGCCATCCCCGTCGACCGTTACTTCCGCACGGTCGTGCCGCACATCCTCGCCGTGGGCGACGCGAACGGCCGCGACATGCTCGTGCAGGCGGCCCAGTTCGAGGGCGAAGCCGCCGCCGAGAACGCGGTGCTCGGCGCCAACCGCCGCACGCCCCACCACCTGCTGCCCGCGGGAGGGTTCACCGACCCCGATTACGCCGGCGTCGGCCTCACCGAGGAACAGGCCCGTGACCGCGACCCCTCGTGCGTCGTGGCGACGGTGCGCTTCGCCGACCTCGACCGCGCGGTGATCGACGACCGCGAGAGCGGCTTCCTCATGCTCATCGCCGACCGCCGACGCGAACTCGTACTCGGGGCGCACGCGGTGGGCGAGAACGCGGTCGAGGTCATCCAGTCGGTGACCACGGCGATGGCTGCGGGGATCGATGTCGCCACCCTCGCCGGGGTGCGCTTCGCCTACCCCACCTACAGCGCGGTGATCGGCAACGCGGCACGGGCGCTGCTGCACGCCGACGCCCCCGCGCTGCTGGAGTGACACACTGACATCGTGACCGCCGCCGACTCCGCCACGACGACCGCCGACGCCCCCGCCCGGCGGGGACGACCCGGGTACGACCGCGACGGGATCCTCGCCGTGGCCGTGCAGCTGTTCAACGAGCAGGGGTACGACGCCACGAGCGTGTCCGATCTGGCACGACGCCTGGGACTTGCGAAGTCGGCGCTGTACCACCACTTCTCGTCGAAAGAAGAGCTGCTCTCGACGGCGCTCGAGACAGCTCTCGGCGGTCTCGAGGCCGTGCTCGACGACCCCCGGGCCTCGGCCGGAGCGGCATCCTATCGCCTCCGCTTCGTGCTCACCGGCGCCACCGACGTGCTCGTGGCGCAGCTGCCCTCCGTCACCCTGCTGCTGCGCGTGCGCGGCAACGGTCCCGTCGAGCAGGCGGCGCTCGAACGCCGCCGCGTGTTCGATCACCGCGTCACCGACCTCGTGGCCGAAGCCCAGGCCGAGGGGGACGTACGCGACGACGTCGACGCCGCCGTCGCCGCACGCCTGATGTTCGGCATGATCAACTCGGTCGTCGAGTGGTACCGCCCGGGCGGCGGTGTCGACGGCGGGCGTCTGGGCGCCGACATCGTGCGCATCGCGCTCGACGGCCTGCGCACGTCCTGACGCGGCGCGGCGCCGCACGCCCGGGGCGTCCTGCCCCGCGCCGAGCCAACACGCCGGGGTCGAGGTCCCCCCTTAGCCGGACAGCGCGTGCGCGCCCACCGATCGCGGGATCTGACGCCCCCGACGACGCAGAGGGGCCCCGCGCCGACGCGCGGGGCCCCTCGCGGCATCCGGCATCAGGCCCGCAGGTCGACGCCCTTCGGCTCGGGGATCATCGAGACGGCGGCGAGGGAGACGAGGGCGGCCACGGCGATGTAGACACCGATCGTCCACGATGCCCCCGTAGAACGCAACAGCGCCTCGGCGATCATCGGGGCGAAGGCACCGCCCATGATGGCGCCGAGCGCGTAGCCGATCGAGACGCCGGAGTACCGCACGTTGGCAGGGAACATCTCGGCGTACAGCGCCGCCTGCGGTCCGTACGACAGGCCGAGGCCGAGGGTCATGACGAACAGGGCGACGAAGTACCAGACGATGTTCGCAGTGTCGATGAGGAACCACATCGGCACGGCCCAGACGGCCAGCAGCAGGTAGCCGAGCTGGAAGGTGCGCACGCGGCCGAGGCGATCGGACAGCCACCCGCCCCACAGCGTGAAGCCGAGCCAACCGAAGGATGCCAGGGTCGTGGCGAGCAGGACGGTCGGACGCTCGAGCCCGAGAACCGACACCGAGTACGTCGCGAAGAACGCGATCAGCAGGTACCCGGCGGCGTTGTTGCCGATGAAGACGAACGCGGTGAGCGCGACCTGACGCCAGTTCTTGCGGAACAGCTGGCCGAGCGGCGCCGACGACTCCTTGCGGCGGCGCACGAGGTCTTCGAAGACGGGGCTCTCCTCGACCGCGCGCCGGATGACGTAGCCGACCACGATCAACACGATCGAGAACAGGAAGGGCACGCGCCACCCCCACTCGAGGAACGCCTCGGCCGACATCGACGAGGTGAGCACCCAGAGGGTCGCGGTGGCGAGGATCATGCCGACCGGCACACCGATCTGCGGGTAGGCGCCGAAGTATCCGCGGCGGTTCACGGGGGCGTGCTCGACGGAGAGCAGCGCCGCCCCGCCCCACTCGCCACCGGCCGAGAAGCCCTGCAGCACACGCAGCAGGATCAGCAGGATGGGCGCGGCGATGCCGATGGCGGCGTAGGTCGGCAGCAGGCCGATGAGCGCCGTCGACACGCCCATCATGATGAGGGTCAGCACCAGCATCTTCTTGCGCCCGAGTTTGTCGCCGAGGTAACCGGCGACCACCGCCCCGAGCGGGCGGAACAGGAACGAGATGCCGATCGTCGCCCACGACAGCACCTGGGCGATGGCGGGATCGCTCTGGGCCAGGGGTGCGAGGAAGAGCGGGGCGAGCACGAGTCCCGCCGCCTGGGCGTAGATGAAGAAGTCGTACCACTCGATCGAGGTGCCCACGAGGGTGCCGGCGAGCACGCGGCGCTCCTCCCGGGTGACGCCGGCGGTGGGGGGTGCGGATGCCGCTGTCTGCGAGGCCATGAGAACTCCGTCGTTCCGTGGGGCGAATGGGACGTCGATCGACACTGTTACCGACCGAACGTTCAGTAATAATGTCAGAGGAGCGCCCGTCCGACAAGAGGGCGAGGAAAGGAGCACACGATGACGTGGACGATCGTTCCGGGCGCCCTCGACGAGCGACTCGGCATCACCGTCACCGCGCAGTCGGCGGATCGCGTCGACGCGTGGATGCCCGTCGAGGGGAACACGCAGTCGCTCGGGCGCTTGCACGGCGGCGCGACCGCGGCCCTCGCCGAGGCCGTCGGGTCATGGGCGGCGATGATCCACGCGTCGACCCTCGGCAAGGTCTGCGTCGGGGTCGACCTCAACATCACCCACCACCGTGGTGCCCGCGACGGTCGAATCCGCGCCGTCGCGACACCGGCGCACCGGGGCCGCCGCGTGGCGACGTACGACATCGTCGTGCGTGATGACGCCGACCGGCTCGTCGCCACGGCGCGCATCACGAACCTGATCGTCGATCCGGACTGACGCCGGCGCTCTGGCATCCTGGACGGGTGGCGGAGATCCGAGGGGTTGCACTACCCCCACGCAGTGCAACCCCTCGCCCGCCGAGGTCAGTCCCGAACATCTGTCGACGGGCATGCGGGTGCCGTCTCGAAGCCAGAGAAGACACCCACCCCCACCACTGGAGTGTCTGCCGGGCGACATTCCTTACGGTGTCATCGAGATTTTTTTCGTCACATCGGCGTGTAAGGATCGGCCTCGTCCTGACACAGCCCTTTCGCACGCACGGAGATGCACAGCGGTGATCGACGAATCGCAGTTCGTGGCGCTCTTCCGCGAGCACTACAACGCCGTTCTCCGCTTCATCGAACGGCGCGTCTCCGATCGCGAGGCCGCTGCCGACCTCACCATGGACTGCTTCGAAATCGCTTGGCGCAAACGCGATCCGCGTGATCCGTTCGGGTTGCCCTGGCTGTACCGCACCGCACGCAATCTCATTGCGAACGAATACCGACGACGAGACCGGGAGGGGGCCCTGTGGACGCACATCGAAGATCACGTGCGCACCCTCTCGAGCGAGGCCGAGCCGGCGATGGTCGGGCATCTGCTCGACCTCATCCGCCAGCTGCCCGAACGCGATCGCGAGATCCTCTGGCTGTCCTATTGGGAGGAGCTGTCGGCCGGCGATGTGGCGGTGGTGCTGGGCATGACCGAGGGCGCGGTGTGGACGCGACTCAATCGCCTGCGCACACGCCTGCGCCCCCTGCTGAAGCCCGCTGTCGCCCCGACGAACGAGGCGGTGTGCGATGAGCGACGATGACCTCGGCCGCCTGATGAGCCGCCTCGATCCCGCGCAGACCCCTGCGGACGCCCCCGTTCCGCTCGACGCCGAACGCCGCCTCCGCGAGATCATGGGCCGGCGGCCCGCCCGCAGGCGACGCCCCGCGCTCGCCTGGGTCTCGGCCGCTGCCGCCGTGATGCTCGTGCTCACCATCGTCACGGGGGTTCTGTGGATGCCGGCACCCGCGGCATCCGCCCTCACACCCAAACCGCTGGTGTACTCCGCCGTCGCGGACGATGCGTCGGGCGTCATCGCCGACGCGCAGAGGCGACTCGCCGAGTCGACGACCCCGCTCATGCCGGAACGCCGTTCACTCTCGCTGGGGTGGTACTTCAGCGGTTCGCCCGACGACGCCACCGCCACCGTCTTCCGCCGGGAGTGGATCGACCTGCGGTGGAACGAGGACCTCTCGGGCTCGATCGTCACCACGGCCGCGGAGGCGACGAACGCCGACGGCGACACCGTACCCGCCGACGACCCGACACCCGGCACCGTCGTGGGCGATGTGCACTTCGTGCAGCATCAGTTCTCGCCGCTCGTGCGCGAGGCGCCCGCGCCGACGGCCGACGCGATGCGGTCGATCGTGAGGAGTTCGGCGGGCGTGGACGAGCAGTTCACCGCGGGGGACGCGATGCTCGCGGCGCGCTCGCTGCAAGCGGAGTGGACGCTCACCGGCGCCCAGCAGTCGGCTCTGCTCGATGTCGTCGCCGCGGCCCCCGGACTGCGCGTGCTGGGTACCGCTCACGATCGCCTCGGGCGCCCGGTGGTCGGGCTGGGCGGCATCCCCTCGGGCCCCGCGAACGTTGACGTCTCCCTGTTGCTGTCGACCGAGACCGGCCGCATCATCGGCTATGAATCGGCGCTCGTCGACGACAACCCGAACCTCAAGCTCCCCGCCGGAAGCATCACCGACTACATCCTGTGGGATGTGCGCGACAGAAAGGACGCCCCGCAATGACCGCTCCCGATGATCTCCACCCCGACATCGCCGCCGCGCTGAAGGAAGTGCCCGGCGGTGTCGTGATCGACTCGACGCACGCCGAATGGCCCGAGCTCGGCATGAGCATCGACGTGCCCACCGCCGAGGAGCGGGCCGTCGGCAGCTGCGCCACCGGCAACGTCTGCGCCTTCAACGGAACGAGCCTGTCGGGTACTCGTGTGTCGTGGTCGACGTGCGGCACGTACGCCCCCGGAATCACGGTGCGCTCCATCGCCAATGCGCGCTCGGCCGGCTACGCACAGGCGCGGTCGTCATCGGGCTCGGTACTGGCCACCGCGATCGCCGGTTCGTGGGCGAACGTGTCGGGTACGGTCGCCGACGTGCGCTGCGTTCCCTGACCGAGCTCTCGGCGGGAACGCGCGGCCCCACGGCCGGAACCGCGACGACGAACCCGTCGCCGATGCTCGCCGCTACGCGTCGGCGGGAAGACGCCGAGAGGCGGTGACGTTGTCGTTTCTCGACGTCCGGCGAGACCTGCCGGCCCCATCGGCACGAGCGGAACGGCCATGATCTCCCGAGACCCTTACGACGACGACGCGCAGCCGATCTGCCCTTCCTGCGGCGTGACGATGCATCCGCTGCTCGAACAGGGCGGCGGTGCCGACGAATGCCGGGAGTGCGGGTTCCAGCTGGAGTGGTCGCCTGCGGGCGCCGCGCGCGACGACGATGACGACCGTCCCCGGGACCGCTGGGCCGAAGAGTTCTAGACCCGGGCGCTCTCACGACGACGGAGCGGGGGATGCTGCGGAACACGGCATCCCCCGCTCCGTGTGGGATCGCCCGCCCCCGCGGCATCCCCCGCCCCCGCGGCATCCCCCGCCCCCGTGGCAACCCCGTGCCCCCGCGGCATCCCCCGCCCCCGCGGCACCCCTGCCCCCGTGGCACGCCTGCCCCCGCGGCACCCCCCGCCCCGCGGCATCGCTGACCCCCGTCGCCCGGACGCCGGGGCGTGCGGCTCAGCGCTCCAGCACCACCGCGAGGCCCTGGCCCACGCCGATGCAGATGGCCGTCACCGCGACGCCGCCACCGCGGCGCTTCAGCTCGTGCGCGGCGCGCGCGATGATGCGCCCACCCGACGCCCCGAGCGGGTGACCGATCGCGATCGCGCCGCCGTTCTCGTTCAGCAGTTCGGGATCGAGCTCGGTCCACAGCTTGGCGCACGCGAGCGACTGCGACGCGAACGCCTCGTTGAGCTCAACGAACGACACGTCGCTCCACGACCGGCCGGCCCGGGCGAGCGCACGGTTCGCGGCTTCGACGGGCGCTACGCCGAACACGTCGGGGTCGTTGCCGAACGCGGCCCGACCGGCGATACGCGCCAGAGGCTCGGCATCCAGAGCCCCCTCAGAACCGAGCAGCACCGCCGAGGCGCCGTCGTTGATCGGCGAGGAGTTCCCCGCGGTCACGGTGCCGTCCTTCTGGAACGCCGGGCGAAGCCCCGCGAGCACCTCGGCGGTCGAGTCGTCGCGGATGCCCTCGTCGCGGGCGAGCTCGCGCCCATCTACCTGCACGATCTCGTCGGCGAACCGGCCCTCGGCCCACGCCGCGGCGGCCAGGCGGTGACTGCGCGCGGCGAAGGCGTCTTGCTGCTCGCGCGAGATGTCGTAGATCTGGGCGAGCTTCTCGGCGCTCTCGCCGTTGGAGATCGTCCAGTCCTTCCGCAGCCGCGGGTTTGTCATGCGCCAGCCGATCGAGGTGTTCCACATCGTCTGGTTCGCCGCAGGGAAGGGCCGCGGGCTCTTCTCCACCACGAAGGGCGCGCGGGTCATCGACTCGACGCCGCCCGCGAGGATGAGGTCGGCATCGCCGGCCTCGATCGCGCGCGAGCCCTGGATCACGGCATCCAGCGACGACCCGCACAGGCGGTTGATGGTCGTTCCGGGCACCGACGACGGGAAGCCCGCGAGGAGCGCCGCGAAGCGCGCGACGTTGCGATTGTCTTCCCCGGCTTGGTTGGCGTCGCCGAAGATCACGTCTTCGATGCGCGCGGGGTCGATCCCGGTGCGTTCGACGACGGATGCCATGACGGTCGCGGCGAGATCGTCGGGGCGCACGTCGGCGAACGCCTTGCCGTGCCGGGCGAAGGGGGTGCGCACGGCGTCGTAGATGTAAGAGGACGGCATGTCAGAGCTCTCTTTTGATGGGCACCGTGGGCATGGGTCAGGCCTCCAGTTTCAGACCGAGCAGCGACTCGATCTCGGCGTGAGTGTTGTCGCCGAACAGCTCGCGGACGCGGAAGCCGTCGGGGGTGACGTCGAAGACGCCGTGGTCGGTGTAGACGCGCGAGACGCAGCCGACACCCGTGAGCGGATACGTGCAGGCCGCGACGAGCTTGGGATTGCCGGCCTTGGTGAGCAGGTCGGTCATGACGTAGACGTCCTTCGCGCCGATGGCGAGGTCCATCGCGCCGCCCACGGCCGGGATGGCCCCGGGCTCGCCCGTCGACCAGTTGGCGAGGTCGCCGCTGGCCGACACCTGGAACGCACCGAGCACGCACACGTCGAGGTGCCCGCCGCGCATCATGGCGAACGAGTCGGCGTGGTGGAAGTACGCAGCCCCCGCGAGCGCGGTGACGGGCTGCTTGCCGGCATTGATGAGGTCGGGGTCGACGCGTCCCCGCTCGGGCGCGGGCCCCATGCCGAGCATGCCGTTCTCGGTGTGCAGCACGATCTCGAGACCCTCGGGCAGGTAGTCGGCGACGAGGGTCGGGGCCCCGATGCCGAGGTTCACGACGGCTCCTTCGGGAATGTCGGATGCCAGCCGGGCGGCGAGATCTCTGCGGGAGATGCGTGTGGTCACTGTGCTGCCCCTTCTTCGGCGAGGGCGCGGCCCTCGATGTCGACGCCGCCGACGAACTCTCCGTTGCGGAGCCACCCGCGCTCCCCCACGGCGACCACGCGGTCGACATAGAGCCCCGGGGTGACGACCGATTCGGGGTCGAGGGAGCCGAGCTCGACGATCTCATCGACCTGGACGATCGTCGTCACCGCGGCGGCCGCCATGATGGGGCCGAAGTTGCGCGCCGTCCCGCGGTAGACGAGGTTGCCCCAGCGATCCGCCGCGCGCGCGCTGATGAGGGCGACGTCGGCGCGGATCGGGAACTCGAGCACGTAGTCGCGTCCGTCGATGCGCCGTGTCTCCTTGCCCTCGGCGAGCTGCGTGCCGAAGCCGGTGGGGGTGAAGAACCCGCCGATACCGGCGCCCGCAGCGCGGATGCGCTCGGCGAGGTTGCCCTGCGGCACGAGCTCCAGCTCCACCTTGCCCTCGCGGTACAGCGCGTCGAACACCCAGGAGTCGCTCTGACGCGGGAACGAGCAGATCATCTTGCGCACCTGCCCCGCCGCGAGCAGGGCCGCAAGGCCCGCGTCGCCGTTGCCGGCGTTGTTGTTGACGACGGTGAGGTCGCGGGCGCCGTGAGCGATGAGCGCGTCGATCAGCTCGACGGGTTGACCCGCCCGCCCGAAGCCGCCGATCATCACGGTCGCGCCGTCGGCGATGTCGGCGACGGCCGCCTCGACATGGGGAACGGTCTTGTCGATCATGCGGAGGGTCCTCCGTTGTTCGCTGTGCGTACATGCGTACGATGTGCGAACAGAATACCTCCATCGACGCGTCGACGGCAAGGGTGCGAGTGCTCCGCGCGCGCGGCATCCGGCGACACATCGCGTCATGTCGGCACGGCATCCGAACTGGCGCGACGCGGCACCACCGCGCGTGTGATGCCGCGTCATGTCGGCACGGCATCCGGGCTGGCGCGACGCGGCACCACCGCGCGTGTGATGCCGCGTCATGTCGGCACGGCATCCGGGCTGGCGCGACGCGGCACCACCGCGCGTGTGATGCCGGCATAACGAACGGCGCGTCGCACCGTCATGACGCGCGCGTTCCGGCATCCAGTGCGGCGGTAGAGGGAAACCGGGCTCGTCAGACCAGTCGGAGATCGGCGTCGATCGCGCCCGCCGCGGTCCGGAGGGCGGGCAGGCACTCCTCGCCCCACGTGGCGGCGTCACCGCGAGCGCTCGCCGAGATGTTGACCGCGGCCACCACGACCCCCTGGCGGTCGTGCACCGGCGCGGCCAGGGAGCGAAGGCCCTCCTCGAGCTCCCCGTCGACGAGCGACCACCCCTGAGCCCGAACGGTGTCGAGCTCGGCGACGATCGCGTCGACGTCGGTACGCGTGCGAGGAGTGAGCGATGTCGGATGCGAGACCGACACGATCTCGCGCGCCTGCTCGCGGGGAAGGGCGGCGAGCAGAACGCGCCCCATGCTCGTGGCGTAGGCGGGAAAGCGCGTACCGATCGTGATGCCGACGCTCATGATGCGACGGGTGGGCACGCGCGCGACGTACACGATGTCGGCGCCGTCGAGGACGGCCGACGACACGCTCTCGCCCACCTCGCGCGAGAGTCGCTCGAGGTGCGGCTGAGCGAGAGCGGGCAACGACAGCGCAGAGAGGTAGCTGAAGCCCAACTCGAGCACGCGCGGAGTGAGCGAGAAGACGCGGCCGTCGGCGCGCACGTACCCCAGGGTCTCGAGCGTCTGCAGGAAGCGGCGGGCGGCCGCGCGCGTGAGGTCGGCACGGCGGGCCACATCGCTCAGGGTCAGGGCCGGGTTCTCGGCGTCGAAGGCTCGAATGACTTCGAGACCGCGAGCGAGGGACTGGACGAACTCTCCCGATTCACTCACCCGGCTCACCCTATCGGGGGCGCCCGCCGCCGCGGTGACCGGCGACCCCGCCGAGCTTCACGCGCCGCGCAGCGGCAGCATGCCCGGGGGGGGTACGGGAACACGACTAGAGGCCCAGCCGGCCGAGGTGCTCTTCGTACTGCAGCTGCACGTCCTCGGGTTCCGCGTCCGCCCGGGTCGCCCAGATCTCGTCGAGTTCCTTGTGTACCGAGTCGGGCAAGGCGGCGTACTTCTCGCTCCACGCGGCGATCGGCGTCCAGTAGCCCACGACCTTGAAGCGGCTGGCGGGCAGAGAGAGGTCTTTGCGCAGGTACCTCCGGACCTCCCTGAGCGCGATGGTCTCGCCGGCCACCCACACATAGCCTTCGTCGAGCGGCAGGCGGCGGTCGACGACCCCTCGTACCAGCGCGCCCAGAGCGCTCGGGCCCCGACCGTTCCCGCCGACCACCCACGTCACCTCGGCGTCAGGGCCGTGCACGAGCGGGATCCGGTCGTCCTCATGGGCGATCTCGAGCACGACCCGTGTCCGGACACCCGGCGGGGTGTCGGCGACGAGACGCGCCACGGCGGGAAGGCCCGTGAGATCGGCGACCAGAACCTGCCAGGTGATGTCTGCGGGGGGTGAGTACAGACCGGTAGGCGCGTTCAGTCCGAGAACGTGGCCCGGCTGAGCCCGGGCGGCCCACGGGCCGGCGACCCCGGCATCATGGAGCACGAAATCGATGTCGACTTCGCCGAGCGCCGGACGCACCCCGCTGATCGTGTACGTGCGCATCGGCGCCTCGGGTGCACCCGGGGGCGTCTCCCACCAGTCGCCCACGGGCACCGGCAGCGACACGTTCGTCGGGTCGTCGCCGTGCGGGAAGAACACCCGCACGTACTCGTCGCCGATTCCGGTGCTGGCGAAGTCCGCCATTTCGGGCCCGACGAGAGTCACCCGCACGAGAGTCGGAGAGAGGGCGGTGGTCTTGCTGACGATGCCGCGGTGGATCTTCACGGGTGCTCCGTTTCTTCGGACTCCACAGGAGTCGGGGACTGGCGAGGGCTCTCGAGCGCGAGGGGCGCGTGAGCAAGCCACGAACGTCGGTACGGGCCATCGGCGGCGAGGAGATCGTCGTGCGTGCCGCACTGGACCGCTCGTCCGTCGGCGAAGACGACGATCTGGTCGGCGGTCATCGCCTGCTGCAGTCGGTGGACGATCATCAGAACGGTGCGCGACGCGCGTAGAGCGCCGATGGCATGCTCCACGGCGGCTCGATGATGCTCGCCGATCTCGGCGGTGGCTTCGTCGAGGATCACCACGTCCGGGTCGGCCAACATCGCGCGCGCGATCGCGAGCTGCTGCACGCGCCCCTCGTCCACGTCGGCGTCCGCCCCGCGAGACGACGTGTCGCGAGCGTCGTGGTTCAGGGCCTCCGCGGCCCACTGCGCCCCGACGACACGCAACACGGCGATGAGGGCGTCGTCGTCGGCCTCGGGGGCGACCAGTCGGAGATTCTCGGCGATCGTCCCCCGGAAGTGGTGCACCTCCTGCGAGACGTAGTAGGGGCGGGATGCCGCGGGGGCGAGCCGGACCCGGCCCGCGACGGGCGTATGGTGCCCCGCGACGACGCGGGCGAGAGTGCTCTTCCCCGACCCCGAGCTCCCCACCACCGCCGTCGTCGTCCCCGCGGCGACGCTCAGCGAGACCTCGTGGATGCCCCTGCCCGTGGTCGGGTAGAGGAACGTCACGTCCTGTAGCTCGACACCGGCGTGCGCGGGCGGTTCGGAGGCCGAAACGGGTGTGGGGGGTGCGCTCGGGCCGAGGTCGATCACTCCGACGAGGCGGGCGAGTCCGATCGTTGCGCGCTGGATGTCATCCAGGCCGAAGATCACCTGTCCGACCGGGCCGAACAGCCGATGGAACAACAGCGCCGCAGTCGTGACCGTGCCGACCGTGATCGTTCCGGCCGACTGCAGCACGAAGCCAGTGGCAAGGATCATCGTCAAGCCGACGAGCTCTCCGCCATTGATGTACCGGAAGAGACCGTTGGTCACCCGCACGCCCTCGACCTGCATGCGGATCGCCGTTTCGGCACGTGCGCGAACGCGGCCGAGTGCATCCTCCTGCCCGTTCAATGCGGTCAGGGTCTCGATCCCCTCGACCGTCTCCAACACAGCCTGGCTGCGATCGGCCTCACGTTCTCGGACTTCGCGGAACACGACGCGAGAGCGCCGAAGGAACCGCCGCGTGCCCACGGCGTAGAGGGGAAGGGAGGTCAGCCCGGCGAGAGCGAGCCAGGGGTCGAGCACCGCGAGGGTCGCGATCGACGTCGTGATGGCGAAGCCCGCCGAGAGCAGGTTCGGCGCGACGCTCCCCCCGGCCTCGGCGACGGCGTCGACGTCGCCCGTGACCCGGGACAGCAGATCCGCGCTCTCGCCGTCGTCGATGGTGCTCACCGGCAGCCGCATCGCCGTGGCGAAGACGTCTTCACGCAGACTCGCCAGCATGTCCTGAACGAGTCCGGCGAGCACGCGCGCGGCACACATCGACACGACCGCCGCGCCGACCGCCCCGGCTCCGGCGGCGCCGACCCAGAACCCGATGAGGAGGATGCCGGCGTTCGTCGACACGGCATCCACGATGCCCCCGAGGCTCGCCGGCATCACGACGCCCAGACCCGATGCCGCCAGGTACAGCACTCCGACCGCGGTCACCCGCCCCGGGTTCTGCCGCATCAGCGCCCCGACCGTGGCGCGCACGCGCGCACCGGAGGCGACCGGCAGAAGCGTCCGCGAAGTGGCGTCAGTCATCTCGCCGCCCCTGATCGATGCCGGGCAGATGGATGACCCGGTCGCAGGAGGCGAGCAGCAGGGGCGAGGAGGTGATGACGATCGTCGTGGCGGTATGGCGCGAGAGAGCACGGGCGATGCGATCCTCGGTGAGTGCGTCAACGGCCGAGGTCGGCTCGTCCAGCACCACCACGTCGGCCTCCGCATGCAGGGCTCGGGCGAGGCCGACGCGCTGGCGTTGCCCCCCGGAGAGTCGGCGTCCCGCTTCGCCGACCTGCGCGTCCCATCCGCCGACACGGGCGACGGTGTCGTCCAGCGCGGCGATCTCGATCAGCTCGGTCCGGGGTGCCCGCCCCGAACCGTGGCCCAGGACGGCGTCGCGCAGGGTGCCGCTCTCGATCGTCTGGGTATGCGGGGGAGCCACGACGTGCCGGCGATACTGCAGGGGGTCGAGGGTGCGTGCATCGTGCAGGACCCCGTCGATGGAGAGGGCGATCGCGCCGATCGCGGGTCGCGTCCGTAGCCCCAGAAGCCGGGAGAGAGCCCGCGCTGTCTCGCTGTCCGGAGGACGTATGCCGAGCAGCTCACCGCGGCGCACCTCGATGGAGGTCGACGCCGACCCCTCGGGCTGAAAACGCAGCGCGATGTCGTCAGCCGGCGTCGCAGCCGCGGCCCCGGCGGGGGACTGCTCGAGCAGATCGTCCGCGTCGATGAGGTCGGCCAGGCGCCGAGCTGAGGCGAGCTTATGGATCCAGTTCGCGGGGAACGAGCCCGCATCCGCGAGATAGCCGCTCAAGAACTGAGCCAACCCGAGCACCGTCACGAGCTCCCCGATGCTCATGCGCCCTTCGGCGGCGAACCATCCCGACATCGCGGCGAGTGTCGCCGTCACGACCCCGGCGAGAACGCCGCTGACCGCTTCGGACGCGGCGAGGGAGCGAGCTGCGACCGTCGCGGCACGACGGGAGGCGTCGCTCGCCGCGACGTAGCGACGTACGGCCTCGTCGCGTGCTCCGATGCCGACGAGCACGCGGAAGCCGCTCATGAAGTCCGCGGCGATGGCACCGGCTTCGGTCGCGGCCTCCTGTTCGGCCGCGCCACGGCGCTCGATGGGGCGAGAGACCACTTTCATCACGAACATCATGGCGATGGTGGAGGCGAAGACCACCACCGTCGCGACGGGCGAGATCGCCAGCATGACGAGCGCCGTCCCGACGATGGCGGCCACGCTCGCGCACTGCTGCGCGACCGACCAGGCGACTCCGGCGACCCGGTAGGTGTCCGCGCTCACGTAGGTCAGCGCCTCCCCCGCCGACACCGATCGGCGCGACAATCGGGGACGAAGCAGCCGCGACAGCGTGAGGTGGCGCAGCGCCTGCTCGCCGTGCCCGTACACCGTGACCATGAGACGGGATGCCGTCTGATAACTCGTGGTCAGCGCGAGGAAGGTCCCGATCAGCGCCGCGAGCCACAGGATGAGCGCGCCGGGGTCGACGGGGAGCACCGCGTGATCGATGGTGGCGCCGACGATCACCGGAACCGCGGCCTCGGCGAGCGCGTGCAGGACGAGCAGTATCGTCGCGGCCGTCAACGCGAAACCACGTCCGTGCGATGTGAGGGCGATCGCGAAGAGGCGGCGGGGCGTCGTCATCGGGTCCGTCCACCGAGCGGGAGGACCAGGGGTGTTCCCGCCACAGGGTCGGTGATGACACGGCAGGGGAGGTCGTACACGGCTTCGACGAGCTCGGCGGTGATGATCTCACGCGGGTCGCCCTGGGCGACGATGGCGCCCTCACGCATCGCGACGAGATGGGTCGCGTAGCGAGCGGCGTGGTTCAGGTCGTGGAGCACCGCAACGAGGGTCGTGCCGTCGCGATGCAGGTCGGCGAACAGCTCCATCAGGCCGATCTGGTGGGCGATGTCGAGGAAGGTCGTGGGCTCGTCGAGCAGGAGGTGCTTCGTCTGCTGCGCGAGAGCCATGGCCACCCAGACGCGCTGGCGTTGCCCGCCGGAGAGCTCGTCGACGAGACGGCTCGAGAGATCCGTGATGCCGGTGGCGGCCATGGCGACGGAGACGGCGTGATCGTCGGCTCTGCTCCATGTGCGCCACGCACTCTGGTGGGGGAAGCGTCCTCGTCCGACGAGGTCGGCGACGCGGATGCCGTCGGGAGCGATGGAGGATTGCGGGAGGAGCCCGAGTCGGCGAGCGATGTCCTTCGGCGCGAATGAGGCCAGCTCGCGGCCGTCGAGCAACACGGTGCCGGCTGTCGGACGCAGGAGACGCGCGAATCCGCGCAGCAGCGTCGACTTTCCACAGGCGTTGGGGCCGATGATGATCGTGAACGAGTCGTCGGGAACCTCGAGCGAGAGTCCGGACACGATTGCGCGATCTCCGTAGCCCAAGCTGATGTCACGGGTCAGGAGCGACGTCGTCATGGGTTTCCCTTCACGCGCGGCGCGCGTACTGGGCTGCGAGCAGCCAGGCGAGGTAGAGGCCACCGACCGACAGGGTGACGACGCCGACAGGAACGGCGACGAGTTGGCCGACGGCGTCGGACACGACCACGAGGGCCGCGCCGGTCAGAGCGAGCGGGGCGATGCCCATCGGTGTGTTCGAGCGGAGGAGGCGCTGAGCGATCTGCGGGGCGGCCAGCGCGATGAAGGAGATGGGTCCCGCGGCGGCGGTGACCAGCGCCACCAGCGCCACGGCGAGGATCATGGCGCGAAGTCGCACACGCACGGGACGGATGCCGAGAGCCGTCGCCGCGTCATCCCCCATCTCGAGCACCGGAAGCGTGCGATGCAGCGGCACCGCGGCCAGCGCGACGATGACGAACACGACCGAGGCGGGAACGAGCTGGTCGAAGCCGAGGGAGGCGAGAGATCCCGCCCCCCACGTCGCGGCCATCATGGCCTTCTCGACGCTCACCGAGATCAGGATCCACGACGTGAGTGCACCGAGACCGGCAGAGACGCCGATGCCCACGACGATCAGCCGGAACGACGACATCGTGTTCTTGCTTGCGAGGACGAAGACCACCAGCGCGGTGAGGAGCCCGCCGACGAGGGCTCCGGCTGCTTTGAAGGCATACGTGTTCAGGCCGAACACGATCATCGTCACGGTCACGCCGAACTCGGCACCGATTCCGAACCCGATGATGTCGGGAGAACCCAGCGGGTTACGGGTCAGCGACTGGAAGATCCCTCCCGCCAGAGCGAGCGCCGCGCCGCACAGGACTGCGAACAGGACACGCGGCAGGCGCCACTCGAAGACGACGTGGCGAATGTGCGGGTCGGAGGCGGGATCGACGATGGCTCGGAGCACGGAGGCGACGTCGAGTCGGTAGGTGCCGATCGTGAGCGAGAAGAGTCCCGCCGTCACGATGACGAGGAGAAGCAGGATGCCGACGACCACCGAGCGGACGGCGACGAGCGTACCGAGCCGATTCGTCTCGAGTCGGATGAGGCGTCGGCCGAAGTCGACCGGCGCATGTTCGGCGAGCACCCGCGTGTCGTCGAGAGGGTGACGCTTCGCAACGATCACAGCCCGCTCACCCGCTTACGTCGCACGAGGACGACGAGGACGGGGGCTCCCAGGAGAGCCGTGACGATACCGACGCGGAGTTCGCCGTTGGGGAGGGCGATGCGTCCCACGACGTCGGCGAGCAGGAGGAACGTCGGCCCGACGATCATCGACATCGTCAGGACCCACCTCTGATCGGGGCCGGTGAACCACCGTACGACGTGCGGGATCATCAGCCCGACGAAAGCGATGGGTCCGGCGGCGGCGACGGCGGTACCCGCAAGCAACGTCACCGCGATGACCACGAGGACACCGGTGACGCGAACGCGCGCACCGAGCGACTGGGCAACATCGTCCCCGAGGGCCAGTACGTTCAGCGAGCGGGCGCACATCAACCCGAGGGTCAGTCCCAGCGCGATCAGGGGTGCGGCCCACGCGAGCTGATCGATCGTGCGTCCGCCGATGGAACCCACGCCCCAGAAGCGCATGACCTGCAGCGTGTCGGTGTCGCGAAGGACGATCGCTGTCGTGAGCCCGCTGACGGCTGCGCCCAACGCAACGCCCGCGAGGGTCAGCTTCATCGGAGTGGCCCCCGACGGGCCGAAGGACCCGAGCGCGTACACGAGCACCGTGAGAACGAGGGCGCCACCGAGGGCGAACGGCACGTACGCCCCGGGGGCGGTGAGCCCGAGCACACCGACGGCGAAAGTGACGGCGAAGGAGGCGCCGGCGTTCACACCGAGGATTCCGGGATCGGCGAGAGGATTGCGCGTGAAGGCTTGGATGAGTCCGCCGCACACGGCGAGCGCCGCGCCGACGACGACGCCGAGGAGGGTGCGCGGCAACCGAAGCTCCATGACGGTCACGTGGAGCGGATGGTCGTCGTCGTACGAGAAAAGGGCACCGAGGACGGTGGCGGGGTCGATCGCCCGGTTGCCCACCGCGAGGGACGCGAGGACGGTGAGGGCGAGCGCGGCCACGGCGATAAGCAGTCCCGCGAGAAGAGCGCCGGCGCGGCGTGGGGAGCCGGTCAGCCGGCCCCCCACCCCTGCGTTGAGGACGTCGGGAGCCACGTCCGGCACCGACGGCGCGAGGACCGGAGGTGACGACGGCCGCGACACCCTCGTGATCACTTTCCGACGATCGTCGGTTCGTCGCGGAGCGCGGCGGCGAGGTCCTCCACGTACCGCGGGAGGATGTATCTCAATGACAGCACCGTGGGGGCGCTGATCGCCGACGCGTCCGTGGCGTCGGTGTAGTAGACGTACCGTCCGGCGGCGATCGGCGCCCACCGCGAGAACACCTTGTTCTGGACGCTGTACTCCGCCTGATCTCGACCGCTCCCCCACCCGACGAAGAGGTCGGCCTGCACGTCAGAGAGCTTCTCGAGGCTGACACCCGAGTACCAGTTGTCCCCTTCGGCGGTCGCGGCGAACGTGTCCATGTATGACGTCGAGGTGAAGCCGAGGGCTTCCGTGATGCGCACGCGCGGGTCGTACGAGAGGTAGACGCCGAGGTCGGTGTCACCTTCGTTCAGGGTCAAGCCCCAGACGAAGGTCTTCCCCGCGAATTCGGGGTGAGCGTCGGCAAGGTCGGCGATCTGCCCCTCGGTTTCCTCGATGAGTGCCTCAGCCCTGGCATCCTCGGACATCGCCTTGCCGACCGCGCGGGTGAGGTCTTCCCACGTCCCCGCGTCCCACGGGCGTTCGAGGTAGGGCACCGTCGGTGCGATCTCGCTCAGACGCTGATACTCGACATCGGTGATACCCGAGTACAGGCTCAGGATGACGTCGGGCTGCAGAGCCATGATGGCTTCGTAGTTCGGACCTTCCTCGGTCGGGGGGATGAGGGTGGGCAGCTCGCCGTATTCCTGGGTGGCGTAGTCCTCGAACCAGGGCTGGTAGCCGCTCTCATCGGTGCCCCACACCTCTTCCATACCGACCGGGTTCGTACCGAGCGCGGCGACGACATCGGCCGTCATCCAGCCGAGGGTCACGATGCGCTGCGGCTTGACGGGGATGACGGTTTCGCCGTACGCGTGCTCAATGGTGACGCCGCCGGCCGCCGCCTGGGGCGACGATGCCGTTTCGGCGGGGGTCGCGCAGCCGGCGAGGACGAGGGCAGCAGCGATGGCGGTGGCCAATGCAACGCGGCGTCGGGTTTTCGGGCGCGCGGATGCGTGCGTCATGGCTCTCCTTCGGGGAGGGGAATGGGAAGCGCCACCTGCGGCGGCAGAGTTAGGTAAGCGTTACCTAACATCACGATGTTAGGGGGCGTGGTTCGTCACGTGTGTCGGTGTGCCGACGTTTTCTGTCGGCAGACAGACTCCGTAGGGTCAGCGAGTGACGGTCAACGCCAATAGAGCCGGCGCGCCGAGTCGGCCTGAGCCCGCGCCACGTGCTGGCGCGGGCTGACACCGAATCTCTCCTTGAAGCTCGCCGAGAAAGCGCTCGTCGTCGCGTAGCCGCATCGGTGTGCCGCCACCCCGACCGGCGTTCCCTCGAGGATCAGCCGCGCCCCCAGCGTCAGGCGTACGCCGGTGCGCCACTTGCCGAAGCTCATTCCGACGTCGTTCTGGAAGATCCGCATCACGGTGCGCTCGTGAAGCCCGTGCGCAGCGCACAGCTCTCCGGCGTCGCGCGGATCGCCGGGATCGTCCAGCACCGACTGTGCGAGCGCGCGCACGCGGTCGTCCGTGGGCAGGGGAACCTCCCCCCGGTCGGCGAGCGCTTCCGGGGTCGGCTGCTGAAGCATCTCGATCAGGACGGACTGGGCACGAACGCGCAGATCCGTGGGCATGTCGTTGATGCCGAGGTGCAGCAGCATCTCCTGAACCGCACGTGGCACGAGCACGCGACGGATGCCGTCGGAGGGCACTGATGCGACGGACGCCGGCAGGTAGGTGTAGCACCCGACCGACTCGCGCTCGTGATGGGCGGTGTGGGCTATGCCGGGTGGTATCCACACACCTTGTCCGGGAGCGAGCTGCCACATCGCGTCGCGCAGGTGCACCCACACCGTGCCCCGGTAACACCACGCCAGCATCGCGTCGGCGTGGGAGTGGGGAGGAGAGAGCGGGCGAAGACCCCGGTCCTCGTCCGCCACGACACCGGTGCTCATGAGGTACGGAGCCTCGATGTTCGAGGGATGCTGAGGGCTGGCCTCCCAGTCACCCTGCCGAAAAGCGCTCATCCGCTTCCCTTCGGCACCACGCTGACCTCTACCTCGACCCACGGGCCATGGGTTCCGCCATGCCGATGCGCTGGAACCAGTCGACGGGAGGGACCCTGCGAGCTGACCTATGCGCCGGTGCTCGAAATGGGCGCTCACACCATAGCAGCCGGGCGCTCCAGCCAGATCGTCGCCTCACCGGGCTCGACGAGCCCTGCAACAGTGAGGCCCGAGAAGATCGTCCGGGTAAGCGCCGAGCCCTATCCCCGAAGTAGCGGGAGCGGGGCTTGAACCCGCGACCTCACGATTATGAGTCGTGCGCTCTCACCAACTGAGCTACCCCGCCGCGACGGCATCCGTCCTCCGAAAGAGGATGCCTTGAGCCCCGAGTCAGGATTGAACTGACGACCCCTTCCTTACCATGGAAGTGCTCTGCCACTGAGCTATCGGGGCGTTCCCGGATCTCTCCGGGCAACTTGACGAGGATATCAGACTGCGACATCCTCTCACCAATCGAGTCAGCCTCCGGTGTGCTGACGCAGCCACGCGATCGGGTCGATCGGCGTGGTGCCGTTCTGCAGGATCTCGACGTGCGTGTGCGCGCCGAAGGAGCGGCCCGTGTTGCCGGTGCGGCCGAGGAACTGACCGACCTTCACGTGCTGGCCCTGCTGCACCTGCAGCGAGCCGTACTGCATGTGCCCGTAGCGGCTCGAGACGAGCTGGCCGTCGATCTGGTGGTCGATGAGCACGGTGACCCCGAAGGCGCCTCCCTGCTCCGTCGCGATGCGCACGGTGCCGTCGGCGATCGCCTGCACGGGCGCACCCTCACCGGGCACGAAGTCGGCGCCCTCGTGCATGCCGCCGTCGCGCATCCCGAAGCCATAGGTGATCGGGACGCCGACCGCGAAAGGCCACTGGATGGGCGCCGTCGGGTCATTGACGAAGAAATTCGAGGGGTTGGAGATACCGGAGTCCGCGGCCATCTTCGCGTAGGTGGTCGCGCTGTAGCCGTCGGCACGGTCGACGACCGCCGACTGCGCGGCGGCGGGGGCCACGTAGGCCTGGATCGCGCCCTCGGATGCCGCGACGTCGCCCCCGACGGCCAGGCGGGTCGTGGCCGTCTCGGCGGTGGCGATGCTCTCGGTGCCACTGACCGATGCGAGCGCGCTCACGGGCATGGTCATACCCACCGTGAGCAGGCCGACGACACCCATGACGCCGACGGAGAACGACGTCGCCGCGATCCGGCGGGCGTTGCGGCGCGAGCCGGTCGGCGCCGCGACCGGAAGACCCTCGACGACGGGCTTCGCAGCGGCGACGACGGCGGGCGCCTGCACGGCGGTCTCGCCCGTGAACGCGAAAAGGCGCGCCGCGGAGGTGAACTCGTCGTCCTCGGCGTCCGCATCGGTCTCGGCGGCGTCCGCCCCGGCCGCGGGCTGCGCGGCGGCGGGCTGCGCGGCGGCGTCCGTCTCGGCCGCGGGCTTCGCGGCGGCGGGCTGTGCGGCGGGCGCCGTCTCGGCCGCGGGCTGCGCGGCGGCGGGCTGCGCGGCGGGCGCCGGTGCGTCGAGAGCGAGAACCTCGGGCGTCTCGGCAGAGTCGAGGATCACCGATTGCTGCGGACGTCGGCGCGAGCGACGTGACGAGACCGGCAGGGTGATGGGCGAGGTCGGCAGCGTGACGGGCGTCGTCGCGACGTCGCTGTCGGCGCTCTGCAGGATCACGGAGACGTCGTCGGAAGAGCGCTCGTCGACGACGGTGACCTCGAGTGCGTCGGAGGTGTCGCCCGCCGAGGGCGTGGCATCCGTTTCGGGCAGCGTGGGTTCGATCGTCGCGGCGATGACCGTCTCGAGGACAGCGGCGGCGACATTCTCGATGAGCTCGGGCTGCGCGGCATTCGCGGCGTCGACCGGGGCCGGATCCGGGGCCGTCGTCGACCCCGCCTCGACCGCGCCCCGACGGCGCATCTCGGCGCGGGTCAGCCGTTCGGCGGGCTCGGGGGCAGGGGCGGCGAGGGGGCGACGCGACCGCCGGGTCGGGGCGGGCTCAGTCGTGGGAGTGTCAGACGGCAACGCGCGGAGGCTCTCGTGTCGTGTCGCACAGAGGCGACGGCTTCGGGCTTTGGGGCTTGGCCACTTCCGAGGTTCGGGTCACGGAAGATAACGAACTGGTAAACACCCTACCCCCGTCCGCTGAGAATGCGATGAGCAGGGTCGATTCACCGGTCGTAATCGAGCAGCGGCTCCAGGCGCGAGAAGAACTCCGGCCCCGCCGCGATGACCATGCCGTTACCCGGGCGACCGCCGGGCGCTCCGCCCACTCGTCCCCCGGCCTCTTCGACCAGCAGGGCTCCGGCGGCGTGGTCCCAGGGGTGAGTGCCACGCTCGTAGTAGGCGTCGACGCGTCCGGCGGCGACGGATGCCAGATCGAGTGAGGCCGCTCCGATGCGCCGCACGTCGCGGGCGATCGGCATGACGCGCGACAGCTGCGCAAGCGCGGGGGCGTGCGTCTCGGGGTTGTAGCCGAAGCCGGTGGCGACGAGTCCGCCGGCATCCCCCACCTCGCTGACGGAGAGCCGCTGGTCGCCCAACCACGCCCCGCCACCGCGCGCGGCGCGGAACATCTCCCCCGTGACCGGGTTGAAGACGACGCCCGCGAGCGCCGTCCACGCCGAGGTCTGGGCCGTACCCTCGACCGCCGCGATGCTGATCGCCCACGCCGGGATGCCGTACGCGTAGTTCACGGTGCCGTCGATCGGGTCGACGACCCACGTGATCCCGCTCGTGCCCTCCTCGGCGCCGGACTCCTCGCCGAAGAATCCGTCATCCGGTCGCTCTCGGGCCAGCTCAGCGCGGATGTAGGCCTCGACCTCGCGGTCGGCGGCGGTGACGATGTCGGCCGCGGCGGACTTGGTGGCGGCGACCGTCACCCCCTCGCGGCGGCGACGATGAGCCAACTCACCGGCCTCTCGGGCGATGCGCGTGGCGAGGTCGAGCAGGTCGGCGGGAGAGGTCATGGCATCCACGCTACTGCGCCACCCCCTCCGAGAATTGCTCGCCGTCGTTAGCGTGGAGAACATGACAGCTTCGGATTCTCGCCGGTACGACGTCGTCATCGTGGGAGGAGGGCACAACGCCCTCGTCGCCGCGGCCTACCTCGCCCGCGCGGGGCGTCGGGTGGTGGTGATCGAGAGAACGGATGCCGTGGGCGGCGCCGCCGTGTCGGAACGTCCGTGGCCGGGAGTCGATGCGCGCCTGTCGCGCTACTCCTACCTCGTGAGCCTGCTGCCGCAGAAGGTCATCGACGACCTGGGCCTGCGCATCGACCTGCGCCGCCGCCGGTACTCGTCTTACACGCCGGACCCGACCGATCCCTCGCGCGGAATCCTCATCGACACCCAGGATGCCGAGGCGACGGCCGCGTCGTTCGCACGTACGCTCGGCGACACCGACGAGGCGGACCGCTTCGCCGCGTTCGGCGAACGGCTCGCACCGCTGGGCCGCGCGGTGTTCCCGACGATGACGCAGCCGCTGCCGACTGTGGACGAGGTGCGCGAGCGCGTCGGCGACGACGCCTTGTTCGAGTCGCTGATCACGCGCCCGCTCGGAGACCTGCTGCGCTCGTCGCTCGACAGCGACCTCGCGAGGGGCATCGCCTTGACGGACGGGTTGATCGGCACCTTCGCCTCCTCGGACGACCCTTCTCTCGCACAGAACAAGTGCTTCCTCTATCACGTCATCGGCGGCGAGACGGGACACTGGGACGTGCCCGTCGGAGGCATGGGGGCAGTGACCGCGGAACTCGAGCGAGCCGCGCGCGAGGCCGGCGCCGACATCGTCACGGGAGTGGAAGTCATCTCGATCTCCCCCGACGGCGATGTGCACACCATGACCGATCGTTCCGAGGTGTTCCACGGCGATCTGATCCTCAGCGGTGTCGGACGCGCGGTGCTCGACCGGCTCCTGTCGGCGGGAGGGGCGGCCACGACCGGCGCCGAAGAACCGGAGGGCGCCCAGGTCAAGGTGAACATGCTCTTGTCGCGCCTGCCCCGCCTGCGCGACGAGTCGGTGACGCCGGAGGCCGCGTTCTCGGGCACCTTCCACGTCAACGAGACGATGACCCAATTGGATGCCGCGTACGTGGCGGCATCCGGAGGGCTCATCCCCGAGCCGCTCCCCGTCGAGATCTACTGCCACTCGCTGACCGATCCATCGATCCTCGGGGAGGACTTGCGAGCATCGGGTGCGCAGACGCTGACGATGTTCGGGCTGCAGGTGCCGCACCGACTCATCGAGGACACCGACCCCGTCGCCGCGGGCGCTCGCCTGCTCGCCGCGGCCCAGGCGTCACTGGATTCCGTGCTGGCGGAGCCGCTGCGGGACTGCATCTTCGTCGCGCCCGATGGGCGGCTGTGTATCGAGGCCCGCACCACGAGCGATCTCGAGCGGTCGCTCAACATGGTCGGCGGCGACATCTTCCACGGGACGTTGTCGTGGCCGTGGCTGTTGTCTGCCGCATCGACCCCCGCCGAGCGGTGGGGTGTCGCGACCCCGCATGCGCGGGTGCTGCTGTGCGGGTCGAGCGCGCAGCGCGGTGGCGCAGTCAGCGGGATCGGGGGCCAGAACGCGGCGATGGCGGCGCTGGAGCTCCTCGGGGGGTGAGGGCGGCCGGGGCGGTGCGGATACTTGGCGGGTGAGGGTGGCCCGTGGCGGCGGTGCTGTCGGGGTGGCGGCGGTGCTGTCGGGGTGGCGGCGGTGCGGGGGCAACGGCTGTGCGGCGGTGTAGGCGTTGGGTGATGGCGTGACGAGGCTGGCACGAGCGCACCGGGTGAAATCCATCGGGGTGGAGGTGAACGTGATGGCCGCATTCGAACATAGTTTCTAAACTGGAGCCATGACCGATTTCCGCTCTCCGGATGCCGCGCTCCCCGGCGAAGACGAGTGCGACCGCCTGCGCGAGCTCGTCGAGCAGATCCGCGCCGACACGATCCAGCTGGCGCGCGTGCACGCGGGGCTCATTCGTCACAGGGCGGCGGTCATGCAGATCGCGATGGAACAGGTCGCTCGATGCGCATCCCGTCGCTCACGCGAGCGCGAACTCCCGGTGCGTTCGGTGGCGCTCGACATCGCCGCCGCGACGCAGACACACGACCTCACCGTGCAGAAAGAACTGGGCGAAGCGCACACGCTCACCGAGAAGTTCGCTGCGACGGTCGACGCCCTCGAGTCCGGACGCATCGGCATGCGGCACGCGCAAGCGATTCTCGACACGGGCGCTGCGATCGACGACGACGACACTCGGCGGGGGTGGGAACAAGTCGTCCTGACGCGCGCCGAACGCGACTCCCCCGGCCGCACGCGGGCCTTCGCGCGGGAGTTGGCCGAGAGCGTGCAGCCGGTCGGCATGACCGCTCGACATGCGCGAGCCGCCGAAGAACGGGGGGTGAGCGTGCGAGACCTTGCGGACGGGATGGCCGAGCTGAGCGTCATCCTCCCCGCGACGGTCGCGCACGGCATTCGCGATCGGCTGCGGCGTCAGGCCGCGGCGATACGTGCGGCATGCACGGTGACAGACGCCTCAAACAGGCACCAGCCCTCCGACGCATCCGGAGACACCCTCCTCGCCTCAGACAGCGTGGACAGAGCGAACGTCACGCCCGCCGGCGGCACCACCCACGCAGATGCGCCTTCGGGTGTTGCCGTCCCCTCGACGCCCGCCGGCACTGCCGACGGCACTGCCAACGCGCGCGCGGTGCGCGACGAACGCACACTGGCTCAGATCGGCGCCGACATCTGCGCCGATCTTCTCCTGACCGGCGCGCCGACGATCGACCCGACAGACGACACCACGTGCCCCGGCGGCCTCGGCGCGATACGTGCGCATGTGCAGATCACCGTTCCGGTGCTCACCCTGCTCGGGCGCGCCGACGTCGGAGCGGCGGTCGCGGGACGCAGCCCCATCGATCCGCGCACCGCCCGGCGGCTCGCGGCACGCGCACCCGGGTGGGACCGTGTGATGTGCGACCCCGTCGCCGGCACCGTGCTCGAGGTCGACCGCTACAGCCCCACCGCGGCCCAGCGTCGATACCTCGCGGCGCGCGACCAGCATTGCCGAGCCCCCGGATGCCGTGCACCCCTGACGCGATGCCAGATCGATCACAATCACGAAGCGCAGGACGGTGGGGCAACGACGCTGTCGAACCTTGCTCACCTCTGTGTACGACATCACACGCTCAAGACGGAGACCGCCTGGACCGTCTCTCAGCAACCCGACGGTGCCCTCAGGTTCACCAGCCCGCTCGGCCAGAGAATCGAAGAGGCACCGCCCCCACGCGTCTTGTTCCTTCCCGACGGCGGCGACGCGCGCCACAGCGCCAGATCGGATCCTCCGCCCTTCTGAGTGGCGACTTTGCCGGAGCGTCCGCGTCGGGGAGCATTCCGGGTACGACAACCTCTCGGCGATGGGAGATTTCCGGATGGATGTGGCGAATTCGACCCGGGTCATCTTCGTCGGCGGCCGATCCGGCGTCGGCAAGACGACCGTCGCGGCTGTCGCATCGCGCTTGTTGGCCGAGCGGAACGTGCGGCACGCCGTTATCGAGGGCGACAATCTCGACCATGCCCACCCTGAACCATGGCGTGCGGGCATCCACCTGGCGGAGCAGAATCTGGCAGCGATCTGGCGGAACTACCGTCGCGCAGGTTACGACCGACTGCTCTTCACGAACACCGTCAGCGTGGCGCAAGTCGACGGCTTGAGCCGAGCCCTCGGCGGAAACGTCGAGGCGAAAGCAGTCCTCCTGACGGCAGACGATGCCACCGTCGGTGACCGGCTTCGCCGCCGCGAGTTCGGACCTGCGGTCGAGGAGCACCTCTCACGAAGCCGACGCGCGGCCGACGAGCTCGACGCCCTCGACATCGCCATCCGCATCGCCACCGACGGCCGCACACCGACCGACATCGCGCGCCAGCTCCTCGCCGCAGCGGAATGGCTCGACGGCTGATATCACGAAAGCACCGCGCGAACCGCGCCGCGTCAGACAGCGGCGACCGGCTGCTGCAGTTCAGTGACCCAGTCGGCCTGATCGTCGGAGACGGCCCGCACGTAGAGCTCCCGGCACGGGCCGGACGGCACGAACCCGCTGTCAAGGATCTGCGCGTGGACGGATTGCCAGCTCTCGCCGATCCGCTCCATCGACCCCAGATGGATGCCGCATATCGCCACCTCGATGGCGGGGAGCTCGACGACCTCGATCCCGTCCTGCGCCCCACCGGAGTACAGGTATCCCGCGAGCACCTCCGTCCCGTCCTCGCGAACGGCGTACTGCGCGATGGGCGTGTCGAGAGCGCCCGTCTGCGCACCGATGACGGCGGCGACGGCGTCGAAGGTCGGTCCGACGACATCCGCCATCTCGGCACCGTCCGCAACCAGTCGACGCCGGGCCGCAAGGCGAACGGCGGGCAGTGATTTCTGGACGATCTCGATCTCTCGCATGTGCTTCTCTCTCTCGATGAGGTGGAGACGTCGCTCCACATCGACGAGCCGCGCGGCCGCGATCCGGTGCTCGCGCTCGACCTCGATGCGACGCTCGCGGAGCAGAAGGGTGATGCGATCGGCATCCACCCCCTGGTCCAGAATCGACGCGACATCGTCGAGACCGAAGCCGAGCTGCCGCAGCGCCACGATCCGATGCAGCCTGGCCAGCTGCGAGGGATCGTACGAGCGGTAGCCGCTGCGCTCGTCCACGTGGGCGGGAACGAGCAGTCCGGCGGTGTCCCAGTGCCGCAGCATGCGGTGGGTCACCTGACCGATCTGCGCGAACGCCCCGATGGACAACATGCTTCTTTTCTCCTCCCTCACACCGTGTCAGGGTCAAATACACCGTGTCAGGGTCAAATACACCGTGTCAGGGCAGAACACATCAGATCAGGTACCACGTCAGGTTGCAGCGGCGGCGCTCGGACGCGACGCCGAGTTCGAGTCGGTGGGGGCTCGCACGACGTCGATGATCTGGGCGACGGCATCCATCAACATCGGAGTCGACGGCTCCGCGTATCCGAGCACGATCCCCGCGGGTAGATCGACGGCGGTACCCGGAACCGCGTACCCCGAGAGAGGTGACACGAGGATGCCGCGGTCGGCGAGCGCGTCGACCACCGCAGCCTCGGCCGCCGGCGAGGCGTCTGCGAGCAGCACCACCGCATGGAGTCCCCCGTCGGTGGCGGTCAGCGTCACGCCGTCGACCTCAGCGAAGGCCTCGAGCAGCAGGCGGCGCCGGTGGCGGTAGTCGCGTCTGCGGCGCGCGGTGTGGCGAGCCAGAGCGCCCTCGGCGAGGTAGAGGGCGAGCGCCTGCTGTTGTACCTGCGAGACGGGTGGATCCAGATCAATGCGGGCGTCGACGATCTGCGCGCGCACGGCACCGGTCGCCACGATCCATCCGCACCGCAACGAGGGACTGAGCACCTTCGACAGGGTGCCGATGGACACCACGTTCACCGGGTCGAGCAGATGCAACGGAGGCAGGGGAACCCGCCCGTGCGGGAACTCGCTGTCGTAGTCGTCTTCGACGACGACCGTCTGACGGCGCGCGGCCCAGTCGAGCAGACGCGAACGGGCCGCGGCATCCCACCTGCTGCCGAGCGGGTAGTGGTGCTGCGGGGTCACGATCAGGGCGTCGAGATCGTCGTGCGCCTCGACGGCGTCGAGATCGAAGCCCGAGCCGAGCCGCACGGGGATCGGCACGCCCTCCGCGCCGAGGCGCGCGAGCAGGCGGCGCACGCGCGGGTATCCGGGGTTCTCGATCCCCACCCGCAGGCGCGGGCCACGCGGAGTGAGCGCGAGCATCGTCAACAGCAGCGCGTCGCTCGTGCCCGCGGTGACGATCACATCGTCGGGCGCGACATCAAGGCCCCGGGTGCGCCCGAGGTGCGCCGCGATGGCCTCCCTCAGGGAGGGGTCGCCCGTGACGCTGCTCGTGTCCGCCGCGATCTGGAGCGCGCTCGCGCGACGCCAGGCCGATTTCCACGCGGCATCGACCATGCCCGCCGTGGCGGGGCGACCCGGGCGCAGGTCGACGACGGGCGCGCCGGAGCCGAGCGGCGACAGGGGCGCGGCAGCGGGGGCCGCCGCCGCCGGGCGTGCCATCTCGGCGACAGCCGTGCCTCCGCCCGGTCGGGCGACGAGGTACCCCTCCCCGACCAAGATGTCGTAGGCAGTGACCACGGTGCCCCGAGCGAGCCCGAGGTCGGCGGCGAGCGCACGCGTCGACGGGACGACGTCGCCGCTGCGCACGCGACCCGCGAGCACCGCCGCGCGGATACCGTGCGCGAGCTGCTCGTGCAGCGGTGCGGCCGCGCCGCGATCCAGGATGCCGACGTCGATCACGGAACGATCCTGTCACTGGTCCACCGCGAATGCGCAGAATCGGTCTAGGCGATGGACCAATCGACGTCCTGAAATGGCTTCATGACCGATCTGCCGCGCACTCCGCCGCCCCATGCTGAGCTGCCCCATGCTGAACTTCCCCTCACCGGCCTCACCCGCGTCCGCCGCGGTGCCCACCATCAGCGAACCGATCGCGCCGCCCTCTACGACGTCATCGACAGCGCCCTGTATGCGACCCTCGCGATCGTCCGCGACGGTCGCCCGGTCGCCCTGCCGGTGGGAATCGGTCGCGACGGCGACGATCTGCTCGTCCACGGCTCGACGGGCAGCGACTTCTTCCGCCGTATCGCGGCGGGCGCGCCCGTGAGCCTCACGATCACCCACCTGATGGGCCTGAAGTACGCCCGTTCGCTGTTCGACAGCTCGATGCGGTACCGGTGCGCGGTCGTGCACGCCGTGGCATCCGTCGTCCCGCCCGCCGAGAAGGAGGCCGCGTTGCTCACTCTGTCGGAGCACCTCATGCCGGGGCGGAGCGCCGACGTACGCCCGATGACCGTGAAAGAGATCGCGGCGACCATGGTGCTGCGTATCCCGCTCGAAGAGGCGAGCGTCAAGGACAACGAGGGATCCCTCGTCGAGGTCGACGACGACGGCGAGGACCGGTCGGTGTGGGCCGGGATGCTGCCGCTGCGCACGAAGGTCGGCGAGCCCGTCACCTCGCCCCAGACCGCGGCCGGGACGCCGGTTCCGGCTTCGGTGCGACGCGCGGCCGAACGGCTCGCGGCGACGGGCGCGATCTGACCCGGCCCGGCATGGCCGGGGCTCGGGCCCGTGACGGCACACGTCCTGCACACACACCCGAGCCGCCCTCTCGAGCTGCCACCGACTCCGGCGCAAACCGCCCTCGGTGTCCCGCGACGCGTCCGCATAGACGTTCCTGCAGGAGGTGTGCGCGCCGACAGATACTGCGCCCCAGACCCTCACGTCCGCGAACCGACCGAACGTCGACGGGCGGGGCCGTCCGAGAACGACCCCGCCCGTCTGCAGCCTCAGCGCGCGGCGACCAGCGGCGGTACCTCGTACCGCCGCTGCGTCCCGAAGCGGTGCGCCGTGATCGACACGGCCTGCTCGCGGAGGAACGGCAGCAGCTCGACGCGTCCGGCTCGGGTGACCTCCCCGGCGTAGACCGCCACCGACGGCGAGCCGCCCGTCTGCTCGGCCACGACGCGCGCGGAGCCGCCGAGCAGACGGACGCGCCCGCCGGTGCGAGCCAGGCGTGCGGCACGACGACCCCAGTCGGAGGCGTCCTCGATGCTGGCGCGGACGCCGACCCCCTCCAGCCACGCACGCACGGCGGGCGAAAGCTCCGTCGCGCAGCTCACGGTCACCGCGGAACCGGCCCGCACCCCCGGGGCGACGACGCGCACGAGAGCGGACGAAGACGCGTCTTCGAGCCGCACGGTCACCGGCACCGCGGCGTAGCGCAGCACGTTCTGTTCTGACTCCAGGCCGGTCACATCGCGCGCCAGCGAGAACTCCGATGCCCAAGCCGCGGCATCGCTCGCGAGGGCGGATGCCAGCCACTCACGGTCGGCCGCGGGCACGGCCGCCAGCGCCGGGGCGGCGAGAGCGTCTCCCGCGCACGGCGCGGACGACGACGCGTCCGTCCACGTCCCGAACCCGAAGAGGTAGTGCGGACCGCCCGCCTTGGTGCCGGCACCGACAGCCGACTTCTTCCATCCACCGAAGGGCTGGCGCTGCACGATGGCACCGGTGGTGCCGCGGTTGACGTAGACGTTGCCGGCCTCGATGCGCGCGAGCCACGTGTCGATCTCCGACGTGTCGAGCGCGTGCAGGCCGGACGTCAGGCCGTACTCGATGGCGTTGACGATCTCGATCGCCTCCTCCAGCGTCTCGGCCGTCATGATGCCGAGCACGGGCCCGAAGTACTCGGTGCGGTGGAATTCACTTCCCGGCTGCACGCCCTCCCGGATGCCGGGACGCCACAGCATCCCGTCCGCGTCGAGGCGCTGCGGCTCGACCACCCACCGCTGACCCGGCTCGAGCGACGTCAGCGCCCGCAGGAGCTTGCCCTGTGCGGGCTCGATGAGCGGGCCGACGCGCGAGGCCTCGTCCCACGGCATCCCGACCTCCAGCGAGGTGACGGCGTCGACGAGCTGGTCGCGGAAGCGGCGCGAGCGGGCGACGGAGCCGACGAGCACGACGAGGGATGCCGCCGAGCACTTCTGGCCCGCGTGCCCGAAGGCCGACATCGCGACGTCCTTCGCGGCGAGGTCGAGGTCGGCGCTGGGGGTGACGATGACGGCGTTCTTGCCACTCGTCTCGGCGAGCAACGGCAGGTCGGGGCGGAAGGAGCGGAACAGCTCGGCCGTCTCGTACGCGCCGGTCAGCACAACCCGCTCGACGGCGGGGTGCGTCAGCAGCTGCCGGCCGAGGTCGTTCTCGGACACCTGCACGAGCTTCAGCACCTCGCGGGGGACCCCGGCCTCCCACAGGGCCTCGACCATGACGGCGCCGCAGCGCTCGGCGAGACCCGCGGGCTTGATGACCACGGCGGAACCGGCGGCGAGCGCGGCGAGCGTCGAGCCGGCGGGGATGGCGACCGGGAAGTTCCACGGCGGGGTGACGACCGTGACGCCGACGGGCGTGAAGTGCGCGCCGTCGACGGTATCGAGCGTGCGCGCCTGCTCGGCGTAGTAATGCGCGAAGTCGATCGCCTCCGACACCTCGGGGTCGCTCTGCTCGATGACCTTGCCGCACTCCGCACCCATGACCTCGAGCAGATCGGCCCGGCGCGCTTCGAGCACGTCGCCGGCGCGGTGCAGGATCTCGGCGCGGCCCGCGGCCCCGAGCGCGCGCCACGCGGCGGCGGCGTCCGCGGCATCCTGGATCAGCGCGTTCAGAGCGGCATCGTCGGTCACGGTGTGCGCGGCGATGGTCGCGCGCCCCAGGTCGGAGCCCTGCATGCGCGCGACGATCCCGGCGGCCCAGCCCCGGTTCGCCTCGATCGCGGGGTCGGAATCGGGGGTGTTGCGGAAGCCGTGCGCGGGGGCGGGAGCGGCCGGGGCCGTGCGGTCCTGCACGCGGTTCGACGCGGGCACTCCCTCGGGCATGTCGGCGAGGGATGCCAGGAAGCGGTCGCGCTCGCGGGCGAACAGCGCCGCGTGGGTGTCGAGGTCGAACACCGCCGACATGAAGTTCTCGCTCGACGCCCCCTCTTCGAGGCGCCGGATGAGGTACGCGATCGCGACGTCGAACTCCTGCGGGTGCACGACGGGGGTGTACAGCAGGATCGAGCCGACGGTGCGGCGGACGACGGTCTGCTGCGCGGTCGCCATGCCCAACAGCATCTCGACCTCGATGCCCGGTCGGCCCGCCGGGCCCGCCGCCGTCACCCCGCGGCGCTCGGCGAGCAGCCACGCCAGGGCGATGTCGAACAGGTTGTGTCCGGCGACGCCGATCCGCACGTTCGCGGTGTGCTCGGGGCGCAGGGCGTAATCGAGCACCGCCTTGTACGAGGCGTCCGTCGCCTGCTTCGACGGCCAGGTGGCGAGCGGCCAGTCGTGCACGTCGGCATCCACGCGCTCCATCGGCAGGTTCGCGCCCTTCACGACCCGCACCTTGATCGGGGCACCCCCGGATGCCACCCGCGCGGCCGTCCACTCCTGCAGGCGGATCATCGCGGCGAGCGCATCGGGCAGGTACGCCTGCAGCACGATGCCGGCCTCGACGCCGTGGAACTCGGGCTCGCCCAGCAGCGTCTCGAACACCGCGAGGGTGAGGTCGAGGTCTTTGAACTCCTCCATGTCGAGGTTGAGGAAGGTGCCGGTCTCCTTCGCCACGCGGTACAGCGGGCGCAGGGCCGACACGGCGTCGGCGACCGCGGCGTCGAACGCCCACGGGGTGTGCGGCGCGACGGTCGACGACACCTTGATCGAGACGTAGTCGACGTCGTCGCGGGCGAGGAGCTTGCGCGTGCCCTCGAGCCGGCGCGCGGCCTCCTTCTTCCCGAGGATCGCCTCACCGAGCAGGTTCACGTTGAGACGGATGCCGTCGCCCCGGCCGCGGATCGACGAGATGGCGTCGCCGAGCTTGCGGTCGGTGGCGTCGACGATGAGGTGGCGCACCATGGAACGCAGCGCCATGCGGGCAGCGGGGACGACGACCTGCGGCACGATCGGCGCGGCGAAGGCACCCAGACGGATCGCCGCCTTCAGGTGCAGGGGAAGGAACCCCGGGATGAGCGGGGTGAGCGCGGCGAGATTGCGGGCGGCCACGCGCAGGTCTTCGGGGCGCACGACGCCATCGACGAAACCGACGGTGAAATCGAGTCCGTGCGGGTCGCGCAGCACGCCTGCCAGGCGCTGAGCCGAAACGTCGACCGGCTCGTCGCGGCTCTCGACGAGCCACCGCTGTACGAGGGCGATCGCCTCGTCGGCGAGCTCGTGCGGCGAGACGAGCGAATAGGTGATGTCCTGTTCAGTGAGCGACATGGCGGTCCTTCCTCGATTGAGATCAGTGTGAAGCTCGAATCTCATCGAGAAAAGCGATCATTCCCGACGGATAATGTTCGAGATCACCGAAGGGATGCCGTGTTCGATCTCCGCCGCTTGCGCCTTCTGCACGAACTGTCTCTGAGGGGCACGCTCGCCGCCGTCGCCGAAGCACTCTCCTACAGTCCGTCGACGATCTCCCAACAGCTCTCGCTGCTCGAGAAGGAGGCCGGGGTACCGCTGCTCGAGCCCGACGGCAGGCGCCTGCGTCTCACCGCGCAGGGCGCCGCGCTCGCGGCTCACGCCGCCCGGATGCTGGACGCCGACGAAGCCGCCCGCGCCGAGCTCGAACGCCTCCGCCCCTCCCTGGCGCCGGTGCGCGTCGCCGTCATGCAGTCCGCCGCGCACGGGCTGCTCCCCCGCGCCCTCGACGCCCTCGACGAGAGCGAGCCGCACCTGCGGATCGAGGTCGCCGAACTCGCCCCCGAAGAGGGGTTGTTCGAGGTCGCCGCGCGCGGGTTCGACCTCGCCGTCGCCGAGCAGTACCCCGGCCATACGCGGGAGCACCGCGGCGGTATCGAGCGGAGCCTCCTCGGGCGGGATGCCATCCGCCTCGCCGTCTCGCGCGACGATCGCGCGCACCGACTCGAAGCCCTGCGCGACCGCGCGTGGGTGATGGAACCGGTGGGCACCGCCGCCCGCCAGTGGGCGACCCAGCAGTGCCGCGCCGCCGGGTTCGAGCCCGACGTGCGCTTCGAGATGGCCGACCTGACCGCGCACGTGCGGCTCGTGGCATCCGGACATGCGGTGGGGATGATTCCCGACCTCGTCTTCGCCGGCGACGACCCGCCCGTGCGCCTGGTCGATCTGCCGGGTGAGCCGCGTCGCGAGGTGTTCACGGCCGTCCGCCGCGGAACGGCCGACCGCCCCGGCATACGCGCCGTGCGCGGAGCACTGCAGGCGGCGTACGACCGGGGCGGCCGGTGACGGGGCTTACTTCGTCAGCGCGATCTCGTTCGGCGTGACGTCGAGCGTGACGCTCTTCACGACCTCACCCGTGGTGAGATCGACGGCGTGCACGGCGTTCTTCGCGGGCTCGGTGACGTAGGCGATGTCGCCCGACACCTTGATCGCGGGGTGTGCGTCCTGCCACTCGACCGGACCCTCCCACGCGCCGATGACGGGGAACGACTCGGTGAACGCGCCCTTCTCGAGGTCGAACACGTGGATCGCGCCGTCCGAGGCGAGGATGTACCCGAGGTCGCCGGGGCCGCGCGCCAGGTCGCGGAAGGTGTACTCGGCCCCCGCGGGCATGTCGACGACGGTCTGGGTCTTGGCCTCGGTGTCGATCAGCGAGACGCGGTGCAGCAGGTAGCCTTCGGCATCCCGGTCGTCCTTGTAGTCGCCGAGCACGAGCGGGCTGGTGTCGGTGACGAAGATGTTGCCCATGCGTCCGTAGGGCTGGTCGGGGGCGTCGACCTTGGTGATCTCGCCGTCGGCGTAGATGAGCGCGCCGTTCTCGCAGCCGAAGACGACGACCTCGTTCTGCGTGGTGCCCTCGCCGTGCACACCGGGGCAGGTCGCGTTCTCGGCGACGGTGGCGCCCGAGGGGTCCTTCACGACGATGCCCGTGCGGCCGTTCGCGTTGCCGACGGTGGTGACGAAGGAGCCGTCTTCGAGCACGATCGACACACCGTGGTGCGCCTCGACACCCGGAATGGTCTCCGACGCGGGGAGCTCGTCAGTGGATGCCAGCAGGGCATCGGTGTCGAAGATGGTCGAGTCGCTCGTGCCGTCGGCGTAGAGCACGGTCTTGCCGCCGTGGGTCACGACGTGACCGGGCTTGGCCGCCGGGAACACCAGGTCGGTGAGCTCGGGCTCGGCGCCCGCGGTGCCGGCATCCAGCACCTGGAACCCTGCGCTCGTGGTGACCATGACGTGGCGGCCGTCACCGGCGGAGTTCAGGCGGGTGAATTCCTCCGACGTGAAGTCGCCGAGCGTCTCGAGGCTCTCGCCGTCGAGCACGACGATGCCGCCCGCGTACGAGAGAGCGACGCGGGTGCCGGTTTCGGCCGGGGCATCGGAGGCGGGCGCGGCCGAACCGGTGCCGGCGCCGCCGGCGCACGCCGACAGGGCGACGGTCGCGCCGACCGCGAGAGCGAGCAGGCCCGCGCGGCGGAAGCCGCCCGCGCGGAGGGAAGAACTGCGCATGTGATGTCTCTTTCTTCGGTGGGTGGCCGGCCGCTCAGGGCGACAGGCCGGTGGCGATGCGCTCCGTGTTGACGCGCATCATGGTCAGGTAGTCGGGGGCGCCGCCGGAGGCGTCGGTGAGCGACTCGGTGAAGAGTTCCGTCACCGTCACGTGGCGGTCGGCCTCTTCGGCCAGTGCCCGCACGAGCCGGTCGGGCGAGGAGGACTCCGCGAAGATCGTCGGCACCCCGGCTTCGTCGATCGCCGACACCAGGTCGGCCAGGTCGCTCGTGCTGGGTGCGGCCAGCGTCGTGCCCCCGGGGATGACGGCGCCCACCAGGCGGAAGCCGAACCGCTCGGCGAGGTAGCCGAAGACGTGATGGTTGGTGACCAGGGCACGGCGCTCCGCCGGGATCGCCGCGAAGGCGGCGACCATCTCGGCGTCGAGGGTCTCGAGGTCGGCGCGATACGCGGCGGCGTGCTCGGCCACCGCGGGAGCGCCGAGCCCCTCGAGCACGGGCGTGAGCGCTTCGACGACGGCGATCATCTGCGCGGGGTCGGTCCAGAAGTGCGGGTCGTCCGCGCCCCCGGCGTCGGTCGAGGTGTACGGCAGCACCGCGACGGCATCCCCCGCGACGAAGGTCTCAACCCCCTCGGATGCCGCGGCGTCGAGGTGCTGCTGCAGCCCCTCCTCGAGCCCGAGGCCGTTGGCCACGAGCAGGTCGGCGGAGCGCATGCGGGCGGCCTCGGCGGCGGAGATCTCGAACGAGTGCGGGTCGGCACCCGGACGCATGAGCGTCATGACTTCGACGTCGTCGCCGACGATGTGCGACACGACGTCGCCGAGGATGTTGGTCGTCACGACGACGAGGGGGCGATCGGATGCCGCGCCCCCGGCGCATCCGGTGAGTGCGAGCAGGGCACCGGTCACCGCTGCGGCGAGGAGTCTGCGCATGTCAGCGTCCCGTCTCGGCGACGAAGAGCGGCGTGCGCTCAGGCATGAACTCGCGCGCGACGCGGGCGTCGTCGGCGAAGTCGATCTCCCACATGCGCCCCTCGGACGGGCCGTTGAGGTAGGCGCGCTGCTGGTCGGCGATGAGGCTGACGGGCCGGCCCGCGGCGAGGCTCTCCCCCACCAGAGGCGAGGATGCCGCACGCTGCGCACCCGTCTCTCCGTCGAGAACCAGCACGCGCCCGTCGGCCGTGAGCGCGAGGACGGTGGCGTCCTTGTCGTCGACCGCGGTGACCTGCACGACGGGCTCCGGCGCGGGCAGCAGCGTCCACGACCGCTCGCGCGTGTCGAGCATCCAGATACCGGCGCCGTCGGCGACCGCCGCGACCGTGGGACGACCCTCCCGGTTGGCGAAGGAGGTGGCGCGCGGCGCCGTCGAGCCCTCCGGGTACGGAATGCGCTCGATCGCGGGCTTCTCCTCCTCGACGGTGACGAGGAGGGCGCCGTCGCGGCATCCGATGACCGCGCCGACGCGGGTCGTGATCGTTCCGGCGGGTTCGACGCACGCGACGGGCTCGCCCAGCGGCGCCCCGTCGGCCGCGTGCAGCGTCACCTCGTCGGCCGCCGCGACCGCCGCGAAGGAGCCCGCGGGCACCACGAGCCCGTTGCCCGGCGCCGCGGCGATGCGGAAGGTCTCCACGATCTCCCCCTTCGACAGCGCCTCGGTGTCGAGCAGCACCGCCTCGCCGGAGTCGGGGAAGAACAGCCCGGTTCCCCCGGTGGTCGAGGAGTTCGACGTCGACACCGTGGCCACCCCGCTGCCGAGGACCTCGCCGAGCACCTTCGCCTCTGCGCGGTAGTAGTGGAAGTGGTCGACGTGGTCCCAGGTCCACACTCCGCTGTCGACGACCGAGACGCCCGTCTCGTCGGAGGCGAACAAGTAACGGCCATCGGAATGCATGGCCGCGGGGGCACGGACCGTCCCGAGGTCGACGGTGGTCTCGTCGAGCAGATCGAGGTGCGACACGTGCCCTTCGCCGTCGATGGAGGTCAGACCCACGGCGGGTTCCGCCAGTTCGGTGGCCCCGGCGATCTCGCCGTGGGTGTCGGCGGTTGGCTCGGCCGATGGGTCGGCGCCGGTCGCGACCGGCGCCGCACAGCCGGCGAGCGCGAAGAGCAGCAGCGCACCGAGAGGTGCGAGCCGCCGGGGGGAGGCGGGGTGGAGCATGGGGGGCTTTCTGGTTCAGGCGGGCAGGGGAACAGGGGATGCCACGCGCCGGCGCACCGCATCACGGCAGGCGCGAAGAGCCCACGACGCGCCGGCTGCGCCGATGGCCGAGGCGGCGATGGTCGCTCCGGCCGCGGTGGCGGCGTGCCACGAGACGAGCAGGCCCGCGGCGACCGAGACGGCGCCGATCACGGCGGCGAGCACCATGGTGGTGGGGATGCGGTTTGTCCACTGGCGCGCGGCGACCGCGGGCGCGACGAGCAGGCCGACGACGAGCAGCGAGCCGACCGCCTGGTAGGAGGCGACGACCGCCAGGGTCACGAGCCCGACGAGCACCGTTTGGGCGACACGGGGCCCGAGGCCCAGCACACGGGCGACGCGTTCGTCGACGGCGAGCGCGACGAGGCTGCGGTGAGCAAGCACCGCGGCGGTCGCACCGATGACCACGGCGACGGCCAAGACGACGAGGTCGCCGGATCCGATGGCGAGGATGTCACCGAACAGGATGGCGGTGGCATCGGTGGCGAAGCTTCCCGCGTGAGAGATGACGATCACGCCGAGCGCGAGCATGCCCACGAAGAGCAGGCCGATGCTCGTGTCGTACGAGAGTTTGGCCCGCCGCTGCAGGGCGCCGATGCCGAGACTCATGACGGTTGCACTCGCCGCGGCGCCCAGCAGCACGGGGAAGCCCATCACGGTCGCCAGTGCGACGCCGGGGAGCATGCCGTGGGCGAGCGCTTCGCCCAGGAACGCCATTCCGCGGACGATGACCCACGTTCCGGCGATCGCGCACAGGATCGCCACGAGCACGCCGCCGAGCAGTGCACGTTGCACGAACTCGAGCGAGAAGGGGTCGGAGAGCCAAGACACGTTGCCCGACCGTACTGCGAATGAGAACGATTCTCAAACTCGTATGATGGATGCCATGCCCCCTCATGCCGTCGTCGCGCGCGCCCTCCGAGTCGATTTCGCGGGCACCCTCGCCCTCGACGATGTCGACGTCCAGATCGACGCCGGCATCCTCGCCGTCATCGTGGGCCCGAACGGCGCGGGCAAATCGACGCTCCTCGAGGTGCTGGCCGGGGCGCGCGAACCCTCGCGGGGAACAGTCGACGTCGGTCCGCGCTCGCGCGCCTTCGTCCCGCAGCGCGCGGCGGTGTCGGAGCACCTTCCACTCACCGTCGGCGACATGGTCACGGCGGGCACGTGGCGACGCACCGGGCCGTTCCGTCGCCTCGCAGCCCACGACCGCGAGGCGATCCGTGCGGCGATGGAACTCCTCGACATCACCGCCCTCGCGCGGCGACCCTTCGCCTCTCTGTCCGGCGGACAGCGGCAACGCGCGCTCCTCGCCCAGGGGTTGGCATCCCGGGCCGACATCCTCTTCCTCGACGAGCCCACCACGGGCCTCGACGCCGGCAGCGCCGAGCGCAACCGCGCCGCCATCGCGCGAGAACGTCGCCGCGGAGCCACCGTCGTGTGCGTGAGCCACGACGCCCGCCTCATCGCCGACGCCGATCAGGTGATCGCCCTCGACGCCGGGCGCGTGCACACCCCACCCACCGAGGTCAGAGCCGCGCGCGAACCCGTTCGGTGACCCGCGCCAGCATCTCCGCCGCCGCCCGGGCGACGTCGTCGGGCTCCGCTTCGACGGCCGACTCGACCTCGCGCGGGAAGCGACGCAGCGCCACCCACGGCTCGGCAGCGAGGTCGACCTCGAGATAGATGTGGTTCACCCGCCGGTCGTCGGCATCGAACTCCCGGCGCAGCAACCCGCGGCCGATCAGACGATCGACGAGGGTGGTGACACCGGCGGCGGTGACCCCCAGGCGGACGCGGAGATTCGAGGGACGGATGCCGGGCTCCTCGGCGATGCACGACATCGCGGCCGCCTCGAGCTCGCTGACACTCAGGTCGCGGCGGGCCTTCGCGATGGCCTCCTCACGCGCGGCGACGTAGTCGTCGAGCGCGGTCATCAACGCGGAAGGGAGCGACAACGGCATCCACCTCCTCCACGCGGTCCGGCCGACCACACCTCCACCATAGTGAGGAAACTGAATATTTCATGTGATTAATTAACCTTGCGAAATACGTGATAGTCTAGTGTTTAGCCGAACCCGACTCATGACCGAAGGAGATCACCATGGCCACCCTGTACTACGGTTCCGACACCGCGCCCATCTCCTTGCCGGATCGCCTCATGGGCTACATCAAGGTCATCGCATCCACGAAGCTGCGCCGCGGAGAGTCTTTCACCCTCACCTGGACGGGGACGGAGGATGCGGACGGACGGTCCACGATCTGGTTGCAACCGGCCATCCCCTTGCGTTTCGTCTTCGAATCCGTCGAGCCCGAGCAGCTGGTCGGCGACTACCTGCGCGCGCTCGCCGATCAGGCCAACGCCGCCTCGGGCCTCGTCGTCGACGTGCGCACATGGGAGTCCGCCGAGGAGGCGTCTCGCGCACCCGCACGCACGACCGGTCGTCCGGTTCGCGCAGCCTGACCGTTTCGTTTCCCGCTCCGAGCGTCCTCGCTCCCGCGATAGTGTGGGGGATGCATGAGATTCACGTGCATAGATCGGGGAGCGCGGTGCCGGTACGACCTCTACTGAACAAAGACCTGCTCGAGGACTGGCTGGCCCAGTTCCGCGGACTCGGCTACCTCACCGGCAGCGAGATCCGCCTCCTCGAGCAGGAAGACGAGTCCGACCCCGACGCCGGCCTGATCGTCGTCGACCTGAGCGGTGCGAAGACGGTCACCTATCTCCAGCCGATCGCCGGCGGCGACGGCGCGTGGAAAGCGACGATGGAGGCGCGCGACGCCGTCATCGAACTCAGCGCCGTCGATCTGGTCAACCTCGGCAACGAGGTCGTCGTGCTCGGCGCGCTGGTGTCGTTCCTCGAGACCCGATCGCGCGAACTGCTGGCGGCCAGCTGAGCGGGCCACCCGACGAACGCGGAAAGGCGGTGCGACCACCGTCGCACCGCCTTTCGTCACGTGTGGGTCAGCGGTCGAGCACGGCCTGACCCGCGGCTGCGGCGTCGCGAAGAGCGTCCTCCGGCGCCTTCTGACGCAGCATCGCCTTCTCGAGCTCGGCGCCGAGCGCGGCACTGATCTCCGAGTACGAGCTGATCGACGGACGCGACTTGGCGTACTCGAGCTGGTCGACGAACACCTCGAGGAGCGGGTTGTCGGCAACGTGAGCCTTCCACGCGTCGGAGTCCTGGGTCTTGAGGTTGGTCGGCAGGAAGCCGGACGCGATGTCCCACTGAGCCTGCTGGTCGGGCTGCATGAACCACGACAGGAAGGCGTAGGAACCGGCCTCTTGCTCATCGGTTCCGTCCGTGAGGTACGACACGTCGGTGCCCGTGTTCATCGCCGGCGTCTGGATCTGCGGGAACGTGAAGACGCCGACGTTGTCGGCTCCGATCCCCTCCTGGACCGACTTCAGGTTGTACGCGCCGCCGATGAACATCGCGAACTGCCCGGCGTTGAACGCCGGCCATCCCTGGTTCTGGTTGCTGTCCGCGGCGGTCGAGGGGTACGCGACGCCCGCGTCGATCATGTCGGTCCAGGTCTTCAGCGCCGTGACGCCCTCGGCCGAGTCGAACTCGACCTGGGTGTTGTCCTCGTTGAGGAACTCGCCGCCTGCGCTCCACAGCATCGACTGCCAGGTGAAGACCGGCCACTCGTTGCTGCCGATCGGCAGGTAGACGCCATAAGTCCCGTCCTTCGTGAGCTTCTTGGCATCCGCCGCCAGCTCCGCCCAGGTGGTGGGGGTCGAGGTGATGCCCGCTTCGGCGAACTTCTGCTTGTTGTAGATGACGGCGTAGTCGCCACCGTCGGTCGGCAGGGCGTAGGTGGTTCCGTCGAAGACGCCCGAGGCGAGCATGCCGGCGGGGATGTCGTCGGCGGCGAGGGCGTAGTCGCCGGTTCCGAGCTTGTCGTCGAGGGCGACGATCTTGCCGGTGTCGATGGCCTCGCCGAGCGACGACGGGTTGGAGTCACCGAGCACGAGGTTCGGAGCCTGGTTGCTGTTCAGGGCCTGCACGAGGCGGGCGGTGAAGCCCTCGGCGGCGATGAACTGCGACGTGACCTCGTAGGTGTCCTGCGACTGGTTGAACTCCTCGACCAACTCGGCGAGCTTGGTGGCGGCGTCGCCCGTGGCCTGGTTCCACATCGTGATGGTGGTCTTGCCGTCGGCCGAGCCGGCGTTACCGGTGACCGAGCCGCCGGAGCAGCCGGCGAGCGTGACGGCAGCGGTGACGACGACCGCGCCGACGGCGAGCCCCCGACGGGCGAGAGGTGCCTTGATCATTTCTTCTCCTAAGTGCGCTGAGAGCAGGTGGTGCAGCGGGTGGGTTCGGGTGAGGGATGCGGATGGCGCGGGTCAGCGCAGACCGCCGGAGATCGCTTTGACGATCTGGTTCTGGAACAGCAGGAACACGATCAGCACCGGGATGACGGCGAGCGTGGAACCTGCCATGAGGAGGTTGAAGTTCGAGGCGCCCTCCTGCGACTGCAGGAGCGTGAGACCGATCTGGACGGTGAAGAATTCCGTCCGGTTGACCGCGATGAACTGGAAGAAGAAGTTGTTCCAGTTGTAGACGAACGACAGGATCGCGAACGAGCCGATCATGGGCGTCGCCATCGGAGCCATGATGAGGCGGAAGCGCTGCCACACGGTGGCCCCGTCGATGCGGGTGGCGTCTTCGATCTCGGAGGGGAAGTTCGAGAAGAACTGCCGGAACAGGAACACGCCCAAGATCGAGGGGATGTTCGGCACGATGAGGCCCTGGTAGCTGTTGAGCCAGCCCAGCGACGACAGCAGCGAGATCAGCGGCGTGAACACGACCTCGAACGGCACCATGAGGGCCCCGAGCAGGATGACGAAGATCACGTTGCTACCGCGGAACTTCAGCCGCGCGAAGGCATAGCCGGCCATGAGGCTGGTCACGACCTGACCGAGCGTGGACAGCACGGCGACGACGACGGTGTTGAGGTAGAAGCGCCCGAACGGTGCGATCTCGAACAGGCGTGTGTAGTTGTCGACGTGCCATTCGGTCGGCAGGAACGTCGGCGGTACGGCCAGCGCCTCCTGCGCCGATTTGAAGCTGACCAGCACCATCCAGACGAACGGGCCGAAAAACAGCACCGTGGCCACGATGAGGACTGCGTGGCGCAGGATGCCGGGAACGGAGGCGGAGAGGGGCTTGCGGCGGCGGGCCGGGGCCGCGGTGCGGGGGCGCTCGAGAGACAGGGTCATGGCAGGGCCTTTCAGAGCATCTCGATGGTGTCGCGACGGGCGAGGAAGCGCAGCTGCAGCACCGTGACGGTGATGCCGATGACCAGCAGAAGCACCGAGGCCGCGGTGGCGGCGCCGCCGTTGAAGAACTGGAAGCCCTGCTCGTAGACCCAGTAGATGACGGTCTTGGTCGAGCCGAGCGGCCCGCCGGCGGTGAGGACGAACACCTGCGTGAAGATCTGCAGGGTGCTGATGAGACCGGTGATGACGAGGAACCCGCTGGTCGGTGCCACCAGCGGCAGCGAGATCGAGAAGAACCGGCGGAGGACACCCGCGCCGTCGAGCTTCGCGGCCTCGTGGTAGCTGGGGGGAATGGTCGACAGCGCCGCCGAGAAGATGATCATCGTGTAGCCGACCTGCTGCCAGATGATGAAGACGATGACCGAGATGATCGCCCACGGCTCGGTGGTGAGGAACGGCACGGGATTGATGCCGAACGGCTTCAACGCCTGGTTCACCAGTCCGCCGAGCGGCGTCAGCAGGTACGAGAAGATGAGCGCGCTTCCCACCGTCGGGGCGATGTGCGGGGCGAAGATCATCGTGCGATAGAACGATCGGCCCCGGAAGGGGCCGTCCAGGAGCGCCGCGAAGACGAGTCCGAGTGCCATCGACCCGGGGACGACGATGGCGGCGATGAGAGCCGTGTTACCGAGGGCGCGGGGGAAGGTGCTGTTCTCGGCGAAGAGACCGGCGAAATTGGCGAACCCGACGAACTGGGTGTTACCGGGATTGCCCGGGTTCCAGTCGGTGAAGCTGTAGACCACCGTCTGCAGCAGCGGGTAGAGGTAGAAGACCGACAGCAGGATGGTCGTGGGGGCGATGAGCGCGTAGCCGGCGCGCCCCTCCTTCTCATGCATCGAGCGACGGCGGCGGACCTCCTCGCTGCGACGGCTGTCGCCGCCGCCGCGGGTGCTGCCCATCGTGCGCGGCCGCTCCGGGGCGGGGACGGTCGTCGTCACAGCACACCGCCGGTGTGCCCGATCGTCGGGCGGGTGCGGGTGGCGAGGTGGCGCATCATCAGCTCCTTCAGCAGGGGGGTCCGACCGCGACGGCGGGTATCGCATCGGTGTGCGTCGTCGTGCGTCGGTTCGGTTGAAGGTATGGTTCGCGTGTTTCGCGCACATTTCTTGTCGGTGTCGGTATGAAGTAATTCGGAATTTGGGCCACTTTGTTCGATTTCTGCGACAAGCGATGTATAGAGTGAGGGCATGCCCACCCACGCTGCCGCCCTCCGCGATGCCGACTACGCCCCCGGCTCCGTAGGCGATGTCTTCCGACTGATCCGGTCGGACCAGGCGACGTCGCGCTCGGCGCTCGCGCGCCACACCGGGCTGTCTCCGTCGACCGTCGGCATCCGTGTCGAAGCCCTGCAGCGCCTGGGGCTGGTCTCCGAAGACGGCGAACAGGAGTCGCGGGGAGGACGCCGCGCGAAGCGCCTGCATGTCTCACGTGACGCGGGCTGGGTCGCGGCCATCGACTTCGGAGCGAACCATCTCGACGTCGCGCTCGCCGACCTCGACGGCCGCATCTTCACCCAGACCACGCATCCCGGGGTCGACGATCAAGAGCCCGGGGCCGTCGTCGCGTCGATGTGGCGACGCATCGTGGAGGCGTCGGAAGCCGCCTCCGTCGAGACCTCCGCCCTTCGCGGCGTTGCCGTCAGTCTTCCCGCCCCGATCGAGTACCCCAGTGGACGCGTGGTGTTCCCGTCGTTCATGCCGTCGTGGCACAACGTCAGCCTGCCCTCCCTCTTCGCCGGCTTCACCGACGCCCCCGTGCTGGTCGAGAACGACGCCAACCTCGTCGCTCTGGCAGAGGCCACCCCGGCAGGCGGCGACCACCTGCTCGCGGTGGTGCTGGGGATGCGCATCGGTAGCGGCATCATCACCGAGGGCCGACTGCAGCGCGGTTTCAACGGTGCCGCGGGCGAGATCAGCCACACCTCCGCCGGGGGCGAGCCTGCCATCTCGTGCGTGTGCGGACTCGACGACTGCCTCGAGTCGGTGGCGAGCGGCGGCGCCATCGCGGCCAAGCTCGCCGCGGCCGGCTACGCCGTCGCCACGGTCGAGGACGTGATCCACCTCGGCCGTACCGCCGATCCCGTCGTCGTCGCCGCGCTTCGGGAAGCGGGCACGCGGATCGGCACGGTCCTGGCATCCGTCGTCAACTTCTTCAACCCGCGACGTGTCGTGCTCGGCGGCACGATGTCGACCTCCGCACCGTTGGTGGCCGCCATCCGTGCCGAACTGTTCAACCGCTGCCTGCCCATCGCCGCGCACGATCTCGACGTGAGCGCCGCCGACGATCCCGCCTCGGCGGGCCTGCGTGGCGCCGTCAAACTCGCCCTCGAAGAAGCCCTCGCCCCGGCGAGGATCGACGAACTCGCGCGCATCGACGCGCAATCCGCACAGACGGCGCAACCGGCGTGACCCTCGAGTCCGGTTCCTCTCCCACCGCACGCATCGCCGTCGACGTGGGGGGAACGACCGTCAAGGGCGCCGCCTTCTCGGAAGACGGATCGGTGATCGCCCACGGCACCGTCGCCACGTTCGCCGCCGACCGCGATGCGCTCGGCAGCGTCCGTGCGGTCGTCGCCCGACTCGCCTCCCACATCGAGGCCCGCGGCGTGCGCGCGACGGGTATCGGCGTCGCTTCGCCGGGCCTCGTGGATGCCGTGCGCGGCAGCGTCGTCTACGCCGCGAACCTGGGCTGGACGGATCTCGACCTCGTCCCCGCCCTCGTCGACGATTTCGGCCTGCCCGTGCGCCTCGAACACGACGCGCGGGCCGGGGCGATTGCCGAGCGTGCCGCGCACATCGATGAGGCGGGGGTGTACCGCGAGTTCATCTTCGTGCCCATCGGCACCGGCGTGGCCGCGGCCGTGGTCACCTCCGGCGCCCTCGTCCACGGGGCGACCGGCGGCGCGGGCGAATTCGGCCACATGCCCGTGGGCCCTGGGCGCGAGCTGTGCGGCTGCGGTCAGCGGGGATGCATCGAGGCCTACGCCAGCGCATCCAGCGTGCTCCGCCGCTACCGTGCGCAGGGTGGCACCGGCGCGACGACCACCCCTGAACTCGTGCGGTCGCTTGCCGACGATCCCGTCGCGGCATCCGTCTGGAACGATCTGATCGACGCGCTCGCCGTCGGCCTCAGCTCGCTCAGCGCCGTGCTCGATCCGGCGCGCATCGTGATCGGCGGTGGGCTCTCGCGTGCGGGGGCCCCGCTGATCGAGCCTCTGCGCGCCGCCATCGACGCCAGGCTCGGGTGGCGCCCCACCCCCCTGCTCGTGCAGTCGGCGCTGGGCTCCCACTCCGGTCTCATCGGCGCGGGCTTGCTCGCCGATGACCGCCCGGTCACCTCGCGGTTCGCCGTGACAGCGGCATCCGCCCTGTCGTCGCTGCGCCTGCTCGCGCCCGCCGAGTCCCCCGTCCCCCGTCCCGTCGACTCCCATCACCAGTGAGGTTCCCATGTCTCATCAGCCGCTCCGTATCGGCCTGATCGGCGCAGGTGGCATCAGCCTGAACCACCTGCCGCACCTGCTCGCCCTGGGCGCCGAGGTCTACGTGTACTCGCAGGAGGGCGCTGCCGAGCTGGTCGCCGCCCACGGCGGCACGGCCGTCGAGACCCTCGACGAGCTTCTCGACCGGGTCGACATCGTCGACGTCGTCACTCCCACGGTCACGCACTTCGACGTGGTGTCGCGGGCGTTGGAGGCGGGCAAGCACGTCATCTCCGAGAAGCCCCTCACCCGCACCCCGGAGCAGGCGAGCGAGCTGCTGCAGAAGGCGGCCGACGCCGGTCGTCAGCTCTACCCCGCCCACGTGGTGCGCTGGTTCCCCGAGTACGTGCAGCTCAAGCGCGCGGTGGACGCGGGCCAGCTCGGCGAGCTCGCGGTGCTGCGCTTCTCGCGCTCCGGCGCCTACCCCACCCGCACCCCCTGGTTCGCCGACCGGGCGCTGTCGGGCGGCATCATCATGGACCAGATGATCCACGACCTCGACATCGCGCGCTGGGTGGCCGGTGAGGTGGTCACCGTCTCGGCCGTGTCGAGCCGTGCCGGCGACGCGACGGCCCCCGTCGAGGCCGCGCACGTGCTGCTCACGCACGCGAGCGGAGCGATCAGCCACATCGCGGGCCTCTGGGGCCCCGAGCACCTGGCCTTCACGACCGAGTTCTCGGTCTCGGGCACCGGTGGCACGCTCGAGCACTCGTCTGCGGCGCAGCGCAACGTCCTCACCGACCTGGCGGTGTCCACCGTCGGCGGCGAGGCCGTTCCCGACACCGACCCGGCCGAAGATCCCTACTACCTCGAACTGCAGGACTTCCTGCGCGCCTTCGCCGACGGCGAGACCCCGCGCGTGACGGCCGCCGACGGCGCGGCCGCTGTGGCCATCGCCGCCGCGGCGCTCGAGTCCCTCGAGACGGGGCAGCCCGTCGACCTCACCGCGAAGGGATGGTGACGCCATGACCGTCATCGACTCCACCCGACCGCTGCGCGTGGCCGTGATGTCGTTCGCGCACACGCACGCGCACAGCTACGTGCAGCTGCTGCTGGCGACCCCCGACGTCGACGTGCGCGCGAGCGATCCCGGCCCGTACGTCGAGGGCGAGCTGCGAGGGGCGGCTTTCGCCGCCGAGCTCGGCGTCGACTACGTCGACACGTACGACGAGCTGCTGGCGTGGAAGCCGGATGCCGTGATCGTCACGAGCGAGAACGCCCGCCACCGCGAGCTGGTCGAGAAGGCCGCCGCCGCCGGCGCTCACATCCTGTGCGAGAAGCCGCTCGCCACCTCTCGCGAAGACGGCCTGGCCATGAAGAAGGCCGTCGACGAGGCCGGCGTCATGCTCATGGTGGCGTTCCCCGTGCGCTTTGCCAGCACCTTCGCCACGCTCAAGGCCACCTACGACAAGGGTTCCCTCGGTCAGCTCGTCGCCGTGCGCGGGAGCAACAACGGCAAGCTCCCCCGCGAGCGGTCGTGGTTCACCGACCCCGCCCTCTCGGGCGGCGGCGCCCTTGTCGACCACGTGGTGCACATCGCCGACCTGCTCGACGGACTCATGGGCGCGACCCCTGTGTCGGTCACGGCCGTCGCCAACGCGACGCTCCACGCCGATCGCGCCCGCGCCGAGACCTCGGGGCTGGTGACCATCACCTACGACAACGGCGTCATCGCCGCGATCGACTGCTCGTGGAGCCGACCCGACACCGCGCCGACCTGGGGCGGCGTGCGCATCGTCGTCGCCGGCACCGGCGGTACCGCCGAGGTCGACTTCTTCGGGCCGCGCGTGACGGGGCTGGCGTCGGCCACCGGAGCACCGGTCGAGCTGCCCTACGGGCCCGACTTCGACCGTGAACTGCTGCGCACGTTCCTCGCCACGGTGCGCTCCGGCGAGCAGCCGCAGCCCGACATCGCCGTGGGCCTGCGGACGCTCGGGATCGTGCTGGCCGCGCAAGAGTCCGCCCGCACCGGCCGCACCGTCGCCGTGACGCTCTGAGCGAGGAGAACGCATATGCAGGTGATCGTCCTCCCCGATGCGGATGCCGTCGGGACCTACGCCGGCGACCTCATCGCCGACCGCGCCGAAGCCGGCACGCTGAAGGTGCTCGGCGTCGCCACGGGTTCCTCCCCCCTGCCGGTGTACGAGTCGCTCGAGCGTCGCGCTTCGCCGGCGGTGCGCCGGCTCACGGCCTTCGCCCTCGATGAGTACGTGGGGCTTCCGACGGAGCATCCCGAGAGCTACCACGCGGTCATCGATCGGGAGGTGACCGAGCTCCTGGGCCTCGATCCGGCGCGCGTGCACGTGCCCGACGGGCTCGCCGACGACATCGAGGCCGCGGCCGCGGCGTACGAGCGCGCCATCGTCGATGCGGGCGGTGTCGACCTGCAGATCCTCGGCATCGGGTCGACCGGCCACATCGGCTTCAACGAACCGACCTCGTCGTTCGCGTCTCGCACCCGCATCAAGACCCTCACCCCCGAGACGCGGCGCGACAACGCCCGCTTCTTCCCGAGCCTCGACGACGTGCCGCTGCACTGCGTGACGCAGGGTCTCGGCACGATCATGGACGCCCGTTCCGTGCTGCTCGTCGCCTTCGGGGCGGGCAAGGCGGATGCCGTGGCGGCCGCGGTCGAAGGCCCCCTGACGAGCATGTGCCCGGGCAGCATCCTGCAGATGCACCCCGACGCCACGGTGCTCGTCGACGAGGCCGCTGCCGCCCGCCTGACGCTGCGCGACTACTACGACTTCGTCTTCGCCCACCGCCCGGCGTGGCAGAGATGACGGCTCGACGTCGGCTGTTCCATGACGTCACGGTCGTGGACGCCGACGGTGAGCGCCCCGGCTCGTGGGTGCTCACCGACAGCGAGCGCATCCTCGCGATCGGGACCGGGGCGCCTCCTCCGGGAGATGCCGAGCGCATCGACGGGGCCGGTGGCACGCTCACCCCCGGCTTCATCGACCTGCACCGGCACGGCGGCGGCGGACACCGGCACGAAGACGGTGTCGACGGCATCCGCGCGGCCGCCGACCTGCACGCCGCGCACGGCACGACCCACGCAGTCGCGAGTCTCGTCGCCGCCCCCGTCGACGTGCTCGAGACGCAACTCGCCGCCATCGCGGCACTCGCGCGCACCGACCGCCGGGTACTCGGCAGCCACCTCGAGGGACCGTTCCTCGCCGTCGACCGTTGCGGCGCACACGATCCGCGGCACCTCATCGACCCCACGCCCGAGGTCGTGCAGCGGCTGCTCGACGCGGCCGAGGGGACGCTCCGTCAAGTCACGCTCGACCCCCAGCGGACGGGCGCGCTCGACGCGATCGACATGTTCCGCAGCGCGGGCGTCGCCGTCGCCGTCGGTCACACCGACGCCACGTACGACGAGGCCGCTGCCGCCTTCGCCGCGGGCGCGACGCTGCTCACCCACGCCTTCAACGCGATGCCCGGGCTGCACCACCGCGCCCCAGGTCCCGTGCTCGCGGCGGTCGACGCCGGCGACGTCGTGCTCGAGCTCATCCTCGACGGCCTGCACGTCGACCCGCGTCTCGCCGCGGCCCTGTTCACGCTGGCTCCGGGTCGCATCGCCTTGATCACGGATGCCATGGCCGCCGCCGGCGCCGATGACGGCCTCTACCTGCTCGGCGACCTGAACGTCCGCGTGGAGGGCGGCCGCGCGCTCGTCGACGGCTCGGACACGCTCGCGGGGTCCACCCTCACGCAAGACGAGGCCCTGGCGAACGCGAGAGCCCTCGGCATCCCTCTCGCGGCCGCCGTCGAGGCGCTGACCCTGACGCCCGCGCGAGCACTGGGCCTGGACGACCGGCTCGGACTCGTGCGGCCGGGGTTCTCGGCTGATGTCGTCATATGGGGCGGCGAGGGCACGGTGAGCGACGTCGATCAGACCCGTCCGTCGCCCCGGGCCGTGAAGTGAGCGCGCATCCGCGCGCCCCAGAGCGCGAGCTGGGTCCGGTCGGCGACCTCGACCTTCCGTAGAGCGGACTGGATGTGGGAGCGCACGGTGTTGATCGACACCTGCAGCTCTGCGGCGAGCGCCTCATTGGAGGTGATTCCCTGGCTCAAAAGCGCGACGACCCGTGTCTCCGACGGACTGAGTGCGCGCACCCGTGCGCGGTCGCCGTCCGAGACGCGCAGATGAGCGAGTTCTTGGATAACGGGTGCCGCGACCCGGGTCGACACGAGGGCCGCTCCGGCGTGTGCCGCGCGGACGGCTTCGACGAGCTGCGCGGAGTCGTGCGTCTTCAGCAGGTATCCGCTCGCGCCCTCCGCCAGTGCCCGGAGCACGAGGTTCTGCTCGCCGTGGCTGGTGAGGACCACGACGCGGGTGGCACCGCCCGTCTCCCGGATGATCGCGCGCGTCGCATCGATGCCGTTCATCCCCGGCATCTCGAGATCCATCAAGACGATGTCGGCGCGTTCGGCGACGGCCACCGTGACGGCGTCACCGCCGCTTCCGGCCTCCCCCACCACGGTGATGTCCGTCGCGTTCTCCAGCCGAAGGCGCACACCTCGCCGGAACGGCCGGTTGTCGTCGGCGATGAGCACGCGGATGGCGTCCGACGGCGTCATCCGGGCTCGCCCGTCTGGGCGGCGAACGGGATGGTCACGCGCAGTTCCCACCCGCCGGCACCGTCGTCCGAGGTCTGCAGTCGGCCATCGACGAGCGCGAGCTTGTCGGCGAGGCTCTGGAGTCCCCATCCGAGTCCGAGTTCGGCTTCGTCGTCGCGATCGCGGCGGGCAGGGCCGTTGACGACCCGCGCCTCGACCTCTTCTGCGCGAACGGCGACCGATACTCGCACGGGCGCACCCGGCGCGTGCTTCGCCGCGTTCGAGAGCGCCTCTCTCACCGCCTGATAGGCGATCGCCGACACGACGGTGGGCGGGGTCGACGGCGATCCGGTGAACGCGAGGCTCACCTCGGCGCCCCGCTCCTGCCAGAAGCCGACCAGTTCTTCGAGACGGCGAAGGTCGGGGGTGGGGCTGTGCGCCCCGGTGTCCACGGCGCGCAGGTCTCCGAGGGCCCCGTACAGACTCGCCGCGGCGTAACGGCCTTCGGCCCGCACTTCTTCGATGAGTTCGAGCGCTCGCGCGGGGTGCGCGGGCGCGAGCTCGATCGACGCGTCGCAGAGCGAGACGAGTCCGGCGAGGTGCTGACCCGCGACGTCGTGGAGTTCCTGAGCGATGCGTCCCCGCTCGTTGTCGCGCGACGCGTCGATCGCCGCCTGCTGCGCACGTTCGATCTGCAATGCCCGCGCATCCGCGCGGCGCGTACGCCGCGCGTGCGCCGCCCACAGCACGCCCAAGCCGGCCGCGGCCCACGCGATCGTGGCCAACCCACCGCCCTCCGTCAGCACGAAGCTCGCGATCAGCACCGTCGGCACTCCCTGGAGATGCGCCCACACGACGAGCACGGCGATCGCGGCGGTGACCGTGCCGACGGCCCAGATCGCAACGAGCGCCGCGGGGCGGGCACTGCCGAGCGCGAACATCGCCACGGCGACGACCAGGTGCATCGGCGTCGCCCACGTCGGAACGTTCAACGCGACCGCGGCGGCCAGGTAGCACCCGAGCGAGGCGAGCACCGCGAGCTCCGGGCGAGTGGCCAATCGGCTCACCGCGAGCGCCTGTACGAGACAGGCGAGGATCACGAGCGCCATGAACACCACGGGCGGCAGCTGCAGCGTCCACTCGCCCCGACCGGTGATCAACGTCACGAGGGGATCGCTGCACACCGGGATCACCGTCGCGACGAAGAGCACCGCCGCAGCGACCGGCGAGCGCAGCACCGTGTCCACCCGCGCGTCGGTCGCGCGGTGGAGGAGGGCGGGAACCGCCTCGTCCTCGCGGACGGACCCGGCGGCGAGCGACGTGGTCCCCCGTGTGCGCGAGGCGCCGCCGGCCGACTCGATCGAATGCATGCCGTTCACGCTAGGCCAACGTGGCAGCGGCCGATCTCGCCCGACGGGCCGAGCCCGCCATCGGCACGGGGTGTCGCGACACCCTCGGCGAGGAGATCGTCTGATCGGACGATTTCCTCCATGACCCGTTCGACCGCGGCGAGCACGACGAGAGGGCCCTCGATTCCCGTCGTGACGGCGAGGAAGCGGGGGTGGACGCGGTGTGCCCCTCCATCACGGCCACCTCGAAGAACCGAACGACCCGGTTACGGTCGGACACGCGAGGCGTCACCGCCTCTCGAAGGGAACACATCGGGGGGCCGATGCAGAAGCACACGTGTCAGCCGGTGAGCGTCGTCATCGCACGGCGAGTGGTCCGTGGGAAGACCGCATGGGGGCTCAGCCGCTGACACTCGCTTCGCGTTCCGGCCCCGATGGTGAGCGATCACCGTCGGGGCCCTCCTGGTCTCGCGGGCGTCCAGCGCAACGGCATCCACCCACGGGCGAGGTGGGATGCCGCGCGGTGGGGTCGATCTCCCGCATCGGCACCGACGAGCGCGCCGGGTGAACGACGAAGCCCCGGCGCCGAGCGGCTGTGCGCTGGTGACGGGGCTTTCGATCCTGGTGGCGAGTGAGGGATTCGAACCCCCGAATGCAATGCAGTCTGATTTACAGTCAGATCCCTTTGGCCGCTTGGGTAACTCGCCAGAGTGCGCACCCGCCCGGCTTTTTCAGTCGACCAGAGGCGCGATAGACCACTCTACTATCCCCGCGGGGCTGCGTCGAACCACGACGGCGGCGACGTCGGCACGTGTGCTCAGCGGCGCACCTCGGCGGCATCCACGACGCGCGCGACAAACTCTTCGGTGCGTCGCTTCGTGCCGTCGATCTTGCGATCCACGCTCGCACGGATCTCGCTGGGGGCGAGCGGTGCCGCCAGACGCACCGTCTCGTGGCACGACATGTCGGCGCAGATGTAGGTGCCCACGGTGTCGCCGTGCTCCCCGGCCTCCCCCGCCTTGCGCGCGGTGAACAGCGACACCTGATCGCCCGGCTGCATCGTGTGGCACAGATTGCACATCGCCGAGCGGGCCCGGGACTGGCCCTCGGCCGCGCGCAGCACGACACCGATCGGCTCTCCCTGGTGTTCGGTGATGATGTAGCCGCGGCCGCGAGTGCGCGGGTCGCGCCACGCGAGGAAGTCGAGATGGTCCCAGTCGGCCAAGACGAAGTCATGGTGCAGGGCGAGGACGCGCAGCTCGTCGGGCGTGGCGTTGACGAACGCGTCCCGGACCTGGTCTTCGGTGAGTGCTCGCATGGCATCCGAGTCTACGAGCGTCTGGGTAGGCTGCGGCGGTGGAGCCCTTCGTCTTGCACACCCCGCGGCTGGTCCTCGACCAGCCCACCGCGACGGATGTCGACGACCTCGCCCGACACTGCACCGACCCGGTCTTCGAGAAGTTCCTGACGATCCCGTGGCCGTACGAGAGAGCGGATGCCGTGTCCTTCGTCGACCACTACGCGCCGTCGGGGTGGGCCGAGGATCGCGAGTGGACGTGGGCGATCCGCGAGGGCGGGGGCGCTCCCCTGCTCGGTGTCATCGGCGTGCGGCTGGGCATCGGCATGGTGGGCTTCTGGCTGGGGGGTGCGCACCGCGGGCGCGGCGTCATGCCCGAAGCGCTCACCGCTGTCGTCGACGCGGTGTTCGCCCGCACCGACCTCGACGCCGTGCGATGGGAATGCGTGATCGGAAACGCCGCGTCGCTGCGCACGGCGCAGAAGTGCGGGTTCACCTTCACGGGCGCCGGCCCCGGCCAGGTGCCGGGTCGCACCGGCGAGAGGTCGGCATCCTGGACCGGAATGCTGCGCCGCGACGACGACAGGACACCGAAGGGCGGGTGGCCCGAACACTGACCCGCCCGTGAAGGGGCTGCGCGCCGGGGCCTCGCGAATAGAATCGTTGCATGGCTGATTCTTCGTTCGACATCGTGTCCAAGATCGACCGGCAGGAAGCCGACAACGCGCTCAACCAGGCCCACAAAGAGGTGGAGCAGCGCTACGACTTCAAGGGCACCGACGCCTCCATCGCGTGGAGCGGCGAGTCGATCGTCATCAAGGCGAACTCCGAGGAGCGCGCCAACGCCGTGCTCGACGTGTTCCAGACCAAGCTCATCAAGCGCGGCATCTCGCTCAAGAGCCTCGAGAGCGGCGAGCCCGTCGCCAGCGGCAAGGAGTACCGCATCACCTCCACGCTGAAGGAGGGCATCTCGCAAGAGAATGCGAAGAAGATCGGCAAGATCATCCGCGACGAGGGCCCCAAGGGCGTGAAGTCGCAGATCCAGGGCGACGAGCTGCGCGTGCAGTCGAAGTCGCGCGACGACCTGCAGGAGGTGCAGCGCCTGCTCAAGGCCGCCGACCTCGACGTCGACCTGCAGTTCACCAACTACCGCTGATCCCGTTCGCGGGAGGGATGCCGTGGCCGTCCGTGTCGATCTGAACATCTCTCTCGACGGTGTGGCGATGCCCGCCGATCCCTCGCCCGAGAATCCGATGGGCGAGGACTGGGGTCGCCTCGTCGCCGACTATATGGCGACGAAGACGTTCCGCGAACGCGTCTTCGGCGACACCTCCGGGGCCGGCACGACCGGCGTCGACGATCACTACGCCGCCGCCTACTTCGACGGCATCGGCGCCGAGGTCATGGGCGCGGCGATGTTCGGCCTGCATTCCTTCCCCGACGATCCCGACTGGCGTGGGTGGTGGGGCGACGAGCCGCCGTTCCGCGTTCCCGTGGTCGTGCTGACCCACCGTCCGCGCGAGCCGATCACCTTCGGCAACGGCACGCGATTCGAGTTCTCCTCGGAGAGCATCACGGATGCCGTGGCCCGGGCCCAGAGCCTGGCCGGCGGCGCCGACGTGCGGGTGGGCGGCGGGCTGTCGACGGTGCGCGCAGCGCTCGCGGCAGACCTCGTCGACCGCCTCCACGTCGCCGTCCGACCCGTGATCCTTGGTCGCGGCGGCCGCCTGTGGGACGACCTGCGCGGTCTCGACTCCCGTTACACCGTCACCTCGGAGGTGGCGGAGAGCGGCGTCGTGCACGTCACGTTCGCGCGATGACGGGCTCGCTCGGCCCGCGGACGTGCCCGACCTGCGGCGACCCGCTGCGCTTCGAGATCCTCGACGATGAGCGCTTCCTCGTCGCGTGGTCGTGCGTGACCTGCGGACTCATCCGCACGACCGAACCGGTCTGACGCCGGGCCGGTCAGCCCTCGATGCCGTTGATGAGCTGATCGATCTCGCGCTCGGTCTCCCGGCCGATCGCGCGCTCCTCCTGCAGGAAGGGCGCGTCGCTCTCGTCGTCGACGGTGGGATTCTCGAACGGCTGCTTCTTCTCGTGGTCCATGCGTCGATGCTCACACGTCCGCCCCCGACTGGCGAGGGGGTTGCCGACGTCGCGAGCCCCGTCGAGTGGCATCCGTGGGCGCAACGCCGGCCGGTCGGGGTGTCCGACGAGGTCAGCCCCGTAGGGCCGCATCCGTCCACTCGACGCACTCGACCTCGCCCCGGGCGACGGCCTCTTCGCGCTGGCGGAGCTCGACGCGGCGGATCTTGCCCGAGATGGTCTTGGGCAGCTCGAAGAACTCCACCCGACGAACCCGCTGGAACGGCGCCAACCGCTCGCGCGCGAAGCGCAGGATGTCGAGCGCGACCTCCTCCCCCGCCTCGCGTCCGTTCGCCAGCACGACGTAGGCCTTCGGCACGGCGAGCCGCAGCTCGTCGGGAGCGGGTACGACCGCCGCCTCCACCACGGCCGGGTGCTCGATGAGCACGCTCTCGAGCTCGAACGGACTGATCTTGTAATCCGACGCCTTGAAGACGTCGTCGGTACGCCCGATGTACGTGATGCTCCCGGTCTCGTCGCGGCGGGCGACATCGCCGGTGTGGAACAGTCCGTCGGCGAAGGCCTCGGCGTTGCGCTCAGGGTCACCGACGTAGCCGGTCATGAGATTCAGCGGACGATCGGCGAGGTCGAGGCAGATCTCACCCTCGTCGGCGCGCTGCCCCGTGAGGGGATCCACGAGCACGACCGGGCAGCCCGGCAGAGGCCGTCCCATCGAGCCCGGCACGAGGTCGGCGCCGGGGGTGTTGGCGACGACCGCGGTCATCTCGGTCTGCCCGTATCCGTCGCGGATGTCGAGGCCCCACGCGCGCTTGACCGACGCGATGACCTCGGGGTTCAGCGGCTCCCCCGCCGATACGACCTCGCGCAGCGCCCCGCGTCGGCCGGCGAGGTCGGCCTGGATCAGCATGCGCCACACCGTCGGCGGCGCGCAGAAGGTCGTGACACGGTCGGCCTCGAGCTCGGACAGCAGCCTCTCGGCCGAGAATCGCGAGTAGTTAAGTGCGAGCACGGTCGCCCCCGCGATCCACGGCGCGAAGAAGAGGCTCCACGCGTGCTTGGCCCACCCGGGTGAGCTGATGGCGAGGTGCACGTCGCCGGGCTGCAGGCCCAGCCAGTACATCGTGCTGAGGTGGCCGACGGGATACGACGCGTGCGTGTGCTCGACGAGCTTCGGCTTCGACGTGGTGCCCGAGGTGAAGTAGAGCAGCAGGCGGTCGTCGGCGGTGGTTCCCGGATGCCGGGCGGGCTCGGCATCCACCCCGAAGGCGTCGTCGTACGTCGCCCATCCGGGGTACTCGCCGCCCACGACGAAGCGGCCAAGGCCTTCGGGGAGATCCTCGAATTTGTCGGCATCCGCTGCCCCGACGATGACGTGACGGATCTCGGCCCGCTCGATGCGGTCGCCCAGGTCGGTCGTGCCGAGCGCGGTGGTGGTCGGGGCGATGACTCCGCCGAGCTTCATGATGGCGAGCATCGCCTCCCACAGCTCGACCTGGTTGTTCAGCATCAGCAGCACCGTCTCACCACGGCGGACGTCTCGGGATGCCAACCACGCGGCGACCTGGTCGGAGCGGCGCGCGAGCTCGTCGAAGGTGCGCTGGTGGTGGGTGCCGTCGTCGTCGACCACGATCAGCGCGGGAGCGTCGTTGCCGCGGGCCAGGGGGTCGAACCAGTCGATCGCCCAGTTGAACGGCCCCTCGAAGCTCGGCCAGGTGAACGCCGCCGCCCGGTCGGGGTCGGTGCGCGCGGCGAGGAGTTCGTCACGCGCGGCCCGATAGCGCTCGGTGGCGGACGCAGCGGTGGGGGTCATGGTGCTCCTTCGATCGGATTCAACGCTAGCCCTCGCGCCTCGGCGAGCGCCGTCACCGAGCAGGCGAAGCCGTCGACGAGCGCGGGATCAACGTCGGCATGACCCGCTCGATGCGGGGCGCGGAGCCGTCGGCGAGCAGCAGGTCGAGGGCGACCTCGGCGACGCGGTCGAAATGCGTGCGCACCGAGGTGAGGGGCACGGGCAGCCGAGAGACGAGCGGGATGTCGTTGTACCCGACGATCGACAGATCGCGCCCCGCCTCCAGCCCGAGCGACTGCGCGACGGTGGAGACGCCGACGGCCAGGTTGTCGTTGGCGGCGAACACCGCGGTGGGCCGATCCGCCGAGCCCAGCAGACGACGCCCGGCCTCGATGCCGTGGTCGAGACCGTACCCCACGGCCAGCACCCTCTCTGCGGGCAGGTCGACGCTGGCTTCGCGCAGGGCGCGCTCGGCGCCGGCGCGGCGGTCGCGACCGCTCGAGGTGAACCACGGTCCGGTCAAGACGGCGATGTCACGGTGCCCCAGATCGAGCAGGTGACGCACGGCGAGGTAGCCCCCGGTCTCGTCATCGCCGAGCACCGAGGGGCTGACGTCGTCGGTGCGCAGGGCGAGGACGTGCGGGATGCCGCGGTCGCGCAACGACGCGGGAAGGGCATCGTCCAGGCGCGCGGTGGCGAGCACCAGCCCGTCGACGCCGCGGTCGAGCAGCGTCTCGGTGGCCCGACGCTCCTCGTCGGAATCGTCTCCGCAGGTCGCGACGACGGCGAAGTAGCCCCGCCGACGAGACGCGCGCTCGACCGCCTCGAACATGAGCGCCATCACGGCATCCGTCAGTCGCGGCACGAGGACGCCGAGAGTGGCGGTCGCGCCTCGACGCAGACTGGAGGCCGAGACGTTTCGCCGGTAGCCGAGCTCATCGGCGACGGCCCGCACGCGCTTCGCCGTCGCGGACGACGAGGGCGGGGTGCGATCGTCGAGCACACGGCTGACGGTCGAGATACTGACCCCCGACGCCGAGGCCACGTCTTTGAGCGTGACGACGTGCCGTTCGCCCACCGCGATGTCGACCATGACACCTCCTTCGCATCCAGCCTATCGGCCGCCGAAGAAACCTTCCCGGGAACGATTTCACCCGGATCCTTGACAGCGGCACGCGCGGGCGCGCACACTTGCAATCGTTCCTGCAAACGTTCTCATCCAGAGGACGCTCGACGAAGAGAAGGAGACGACGATGGTCCTCGACCTCCGTGGCCTGAACCCCGCCCCCGTTACCCCGTTCACCCCCGACGGCGACGTCGACTACGACGCCATCCAGCGCCTGGGCTCGTGGCTCGGCTCGATCGACGGCGTCAAGAGCCTGGTCGTGCTCGGGCACGCCGGTGAGGGCACGTTCCTCACCGAGAAGGAGCAGCTCGACGTCATCCGTGCGTTCCGCGACTCCGTCGACGACCGCCTGCCGATCATCGCGGGCATCACCAAAGAGGGGAACATCACCGCCGCCCTCGAGGCGAAGGATGCCGCGGCCGCCGGCGCGAAGGGCGCTCTGGTCTACCCCTCGCACGGCTGGCTGCGCTTCGGGTTCCAGCCCGGCGCCCCGCAGACCCGCTACCGCGCCATCTGGGAGGAGTCGGGCCTGGAGGAGATCCTCTTCCAGTACCCCGACAACACCAAGGCCTCGTACGATCTCGACACCCAGCTCGAGATCGCCGGGCAAGAGGGCGTGAACCACACCAAGAACGGCGTGCGCAACATGCGCCGGTGGTACACCGAGATCCCGGCCCTGCGCGCCGCCTACCCCGAGCTGCAGGTGCTGTCGTGTCACGACGAGTACCTCCTCCCGACGATGTTCGACGTCGACGGCCTGCTCGTCGGCTACGGCAACATCGCGCCCGAACTGCTCGTCGACCTCATCGAGGCCGGGAAGGCGCGCGACTACGCCGCGGCCCACGCCATCCACGAGAGACTGCTGCCGGTGACCAAGGCGGTGTACCACCGCGGTTCCCACATGGAGGGCACCGTCGCCCTCAAGTGGGGCCTGGTGAACCGTGGCATCCTGGATCACGCCACCGTGCGTGAGCCCCTGCTGCCCCTTCCGGCCGGAGCCGACGCCGAGATCGCCGCCGCCTTCGCGTCGGCCGAGCTCGGCAGCGTGGTCGTCCCGGCGTGACCCGCGCGGGGCGGCCGACACCCCGGCCGCCCCTCATGTACCCATCGCGTCAACGACGACGGAAGGAACGACCATGAGCGACCGCACCACCCAACGACCCCCCGCGACCCCCGGCACCGGCCACGGCCGCATCTCGACCGAGACGGTGCGCAGCATCGTCGATTCCCACCGCACGCGGCGCACGTTCTGGCGGCGCCTCGCCCTGATCGGTCCCGCCTTCGTCGCGGGCGCCTGGCAGTTCGGCCCCGGCAACCTCACCACCGCGATGAACGCCGGAGCCCTCTACGGCTACACCCTCATCTGGGTGATCATCGTGTCGACGATCCTGATGATCTTCCTCACCGACATGAGCGTGCGCCTCGGCATCCGCACACCCGTCTCGCTCATCTCCTCGATCAAGGACAGCCTCGGCACCTGGGCGGGCGTGGTCGCCGGGATCGGCGTCTTCCTCATCACCCTGTGCTTCTCGGTGGGCAACGCGGTCGGCTCGGGAGTCGGGCTGTCGATGCTCATCCCCGGCACCTCCCCCGTGATGTGGACCGTGATCTGCACCGTGCTGGTCGGCACGATCCTGCTGCTGAAGAAGATCTACGGCGTCGTGGAGAAGATCCTCATCGTCATCGTGGCGCTCATGGCGTTCTGCTTCATCGCCTCGGCCTTCGCGTCGAACCCCGACTGGGCGGCCGCGGGCGCAGGCCTCATCCCCGCCATCCCCGGCGGGGCCTGGCTGCTCATCATCGGCCTCGTGGGCACGAACTTCTCGATCAACGCGGCCTTCTTCGCCTCCTACGGCACCAAGGCGCGTGAGCGCCACGAAGACGAGTACCGCGACATCACGATCGTCGACACGATCCCCGGCATCGTCGCCCCGGGCATCATGACGGCATTGGTGATCGTGGTCGCGGCATCCGTCCTCGGGCAGACCGGCGCAGACACTCCCGGTGCGTTCACCGGCCTGGCGCGCATCTTCGAGCCGGTCGCGGGGCCGGTGGGCGCGTGGATCTTCGCCCTGGGCTTCTTCGGGGCGGCCTTCTCATCGATGATCCCCAACTGCATCGCGGGTGGCACGATGCTCTCGGATGCCATCGGGCGCGGCGCCTCGGCCGAGACGCTGGCGGCGCGACTCGGCAGCGCCTTCATCCTGGCCTTCGGCCTCGGCGTCACGATCGCCTTCGCCGGCGCCTCGCCCGTGCAACTGATCGTCATCGCGCAGGCTCTGACCGTGCTGTTCGCGCCGATCCTCGCGGCGCTGATCATCGTGATGGCCAACAACAGGAAGCTCATGGGGTCCCTGCGCAACCGCTGGTGGCAGAACGTCGCCGGCGCGATCGGCCTGATCGCGGTGGTGGCGCTGTCCATCCGGTTGATGATGAGTCTCATCGGCGGCTGAGGTCGCGCGAGCAGGGCCCGGTCCTCGGATCGGGCCCTTTTCGTGCGCCCGGGCACGGGTGCGGCACGTGGGCCGAGTCCGCCGTAGCCCGCGACCACCGACTCAGGCGCGGGCGCGCTCCACCAGGTCGGCGATCTCGTCCAGGTGCACCCGCATCGCGGCCTCGGCACCGTCGGGGTCGCCGGCTCTGAGCGCACGCAGCAGGCGCGCATGACCGTCGTGCGACAGGCGGCGCCCCTCCTCGTCGAGGTGGGACGACACGCGCGCCTCCACGGTCCACGACACGGTGAGTTCGCTGAGCGAGGTCAGCAGAGGGTTGCGCGTGGCCGCGGCGATGGCCACATGGAAGGCGACGTCCAACCGCACGGAGTGCTCGACGTCGCGCACCTGGTCGGACTCGGCGAGCAGGGCGGCCAGCGCGGCGATCTGCTCCTCGTCGATGCGCGATGCCGCCAGGCGTGCGATCTGCGGCTCGACGACGGTGCGGAACTCCGCGGACGCCGCAACGGTTCCATCGTCGTCGCCCTCGAGCGTCGCGAGGACCGCCGACACCGGGATCCGCCCGCTGACACGGGTGCCGCTCCCCTGACGCCGTTCGACCAATCCCGCCGACTCCAGGCGCAGCAGCGCCTCGCGCACCGCCGAACGCGACACCGCCAGCTGGGCGGCGAGGTCTCGCTCCGTGGCGAGGCGATCGCCCGGCTTGAGCACCCCCGTGACGATGAGCGCGCGCAAACGGGCGACGATCTCGTCGCGCAGGGATCCGCCGCCGCGCTGCAGGGGCGCGAGCGCCTGGCCATCCGTCATCTCTTCCTCCCCCCACATCCTCCCAGGCGATCGCACCAGCCCGAATGAAATTGGTCAGACCGTAACGGGCCCGAAACAGCCGAGAACGCGAGATGAAACGACTCCCTTTCACAATTGGACAGACCGAGAACGTTGATCGAGACGAGGGCCGACCATGACCACCACCGGAACGACGGGTTCCTCCCGCACCATCGGGACGACCTGGAAGGTGCTCCGGCATCCGGCCACCCTCATCGCGCTCGCCGCGGTGCTGGGGATTGTCTTCGGTCTGATCACCGGGGAATGGGCCGCCAACATCAAGTTCATCGGCGACCTGTTCATCCGGCTGATCCAGATGGCGATCGTTCCGCTCGTGATGGCGTCGGTGATCGTCGCGACGGGCTCGATGACGGGGTCGGGAATGGGACGGCTCGCCGGCCGGACCTTCGCGTGGATGATCGGCTTCTCGGTGATCGCCGCGCTCGTCGGATGGGGTCTCGCGACGCTGATCCAGCCCGGCGCCGGCATCGACTACTCGGGCGCGGTCGACCCGGCGGTGCAGGAGTCGGCGAAGCCCGCGAGCTGGCAGGAGACCATCCTCGGCTTCGTCTCGACCAACATCTTCAACGCGATGTCGACGGCGACGATGCTGCCCATCATCGTGTTCTCGCTGCTGTTCGGCCTGGCTCTGAACGGCTACGTGCGGGCGACCGGCAACACCCTCGTCGTGACCCTGCTCGACCAGCTGCAGCAGATCATCCTCGGCATGATCCGTCTCGTCATGCGCATCGCGCCCATCGGCGTGTTCTGCCTGCTCGCCGCCCTCGCGGGAGACGTGGGCTTCGCCGTCGTCACCACCGCTCTGTCGTACCTGGGCTCGACGCTGGTGGGGGTCCTCATCGTCACGGCGCTCTTCGTGCTCGTCGTCACGATACGCACGCGCCTGAACCCCGCCGCCCTCCCCGGCAAGCTCGCCGAGCAGACCGTCATCGCGGTCACCACGACCAGCTCCGCGGTGACGTACCCGACCGTGCTGAAGAACGCGGTCGAGAAGGTCGGCATCAGTCAGCGCGTGGCCAACTTCACCCTGTCGGTGGGTCTGACCATGGGCTCGTACGGCGCCGTGCTCAACTACACGATCGTCATCCTCTTCCTCGCGCAGGCTTCTCGCGTCGAGCTCACCCCCGGCCAGATCATCCTCGGCATGGCCCTGGCGATCATGCTCAACATGGGCACGATCACCGTGCCCGGCGGCTTCGCCGTCGCCGCGACCTTCCTCGCCACCTCGCTCGGGCTGCCGCTGGAAGCTGTCGGCCTCCTCATCGCCGTCGACTGGTTCACCGGCATCTTCCGCACGTTCCTGAACGTCAACGGCGACACCATGGTCGCCCTGCTCGTCGCCAACGGCACCGACGAGATCGACCGCGACGTGTACGCCGGCAGCAAGAGCGTCACCGCCGAGGCGGCCGACGAAGACGAGCTGTCCGAGAAGTTCGCCGCGGCCGACCGCGCCGACTGATCCCGCACCCTCGACGGTGGGCTCCCTCGCGGGGCCTTCCGTCGAGGGATCGCGACGCCTCAGCCCAGCGCGCGCATCCCGTCCTCGAGCGCCGCGTACGCGGCATCCCGAGCAGCCTCCGCTGACAGGAACACGTCGTGGAGCGCCCCCTCGATGCGCGAGATCGTCACGGTGCGGGCGATGCGTGTTGCCGCGCGGGCGATATCGTCCACGACGAGTACCGAGTCGCTCGCTCGCATCGCGTCGTTCCACGTCAACGCGACCGTCGACCGCGCCGACAGCAGCACGAGCGCCGGGCACCCGACATCGAGCCCGGATGCCACCCGCGCATGGCCCGCGATCACGGCGGCCAGCCAGCCGGGATGCGTCGGGAAGCCCTGGGCGGGACGCCATCCCTCGGGGCTGTCTGGCAGGGTTCCCACCTCCCTCTGGGCACGTGTGTAGAAGCCCAGGTCGACCGCCGGATGCCTGCCGAGAGGTTCGAGCCGCGCGCGGGCGTTCACGAGCGGCGTGAGAGCCTGGCGTCCGAGTGGTTCGAGCTGGAGCTCGAGCCACGGGCTGTTCAGAACGAGGGCGTCGGCGACTCCGGGATGCCGCGACGCCCAGAGCGTCAGGGTCAGACCGCCGGTGCTGTGGCCGAGGAGGAGCAGCCGATGCCCAGCGCGCGCGGTGCCCATGGCATCCAGAGCCGCCGCGATATCGGCGTCGTACACGTCGAGCACGGCGACGTAGCCCGGGGACTGGCCGGGACGCAGGCTCCGACCGTACTTGCGCAGGTCCAGGGCGAAGAAGCGGGCGCCGCGATCGGTGAAGAAGCGCGCCAGATCGGACTGGAAGAAGTAATCCGACCAGCCGTGCACGTACAGCACGTCGGTGTCGCGCAGCTCTCCGAACAGGCGCGCGCCGGGGTGCGGCCGCGACCGCACGAGCGTTGCGACGACCTCCCCCTCGGCATCCTCGCCCAGCGGCAGCGTCAGCTGCTCGAACCCCTCGCCGAGGATGTCCGGATGCCACTCCCCCATCGCCACAGCCTACGGCGACGTATTCAGGCGCGCTGGTCCTCGCGCGCCGCGCGCTCCTTCGCCCGCTCCAGCGCGCGCTTGCGCGCGGCCCGGGCGTCCTCCTCGAGCTTCTCGGCCTTCGCCTCGTCGCGCGTGAGGTTCACGCCGGTCTCGGGGTCGAACAGGTGCAGGGAGTCCGGCGAGAACCACAGGCGTGCGGCATCCCCGGCGCGGATCGAGCTCATGGCATCCAGCGCCACGACGAGCTCGGTGCGCAGGCTCTCGCCGTCGAGGTCGCGGTCGAGCTCCGAAAGCTTGTCCTTCACCGTTGCGTCGGTCTCGTACGGCACGTAGGCGTAGAGCACCTCGCCGAGCCACTCGGTCATCTCGATGTCGAGCTCGGCCGTGATGCCGCCGGACAGGTCGCGCTCGGTGGAGTCGGCGTCTTCGAACGCGTCGGGACGCACGCCCACGATCACGAGGTCGCGCCCCTCGACGGCCGTGCGGAGCCTGTCGTCGAGCGGCACATCGGCGATCGGCAGGCGCAGCACATCGCCGTCGACGGTTCCGCTGAGGAAGTTCATGGGCGGCGAGCCGATGAAGCCGGCGACGAAGAGGTTGACCGGCTGGTCGTACAGCCCGCGCGGGCTCGCCACCTGCTGCAGCTCGCCGCGGCGGAGGACCGCGACCCGGTCGCCGAGGGTCATGGCCTCGGTCTGATCGTGCGTGACGTACACGGTGGTGATCCCGAGCGAACGCTGCAGGCGCGCGATCTCGGTGCGCATCTGACCGCGGAGCTTGGCGTCGAGATTCGACAGCGGCTCGTCGAAGAGGAACGCGCTGGCGTTGCGCACGATCGCCCGCCCCATCGCCACACGCTGGCGCTGACCGCCCGAGAGGTTGGCGGGCTTGCGCTCCAGGTGCTCGTCGAGCTCGAGCAGCTTCGACGCCCGCCGGACGCGCTCGTCGATCTCTTTGTCGTCGAGGTCGCTCGACTTCAGCCGCATCGGGAAGGCGATGTTCTCGTACACGGTGAGGTGCGGGTACAGCGCGTAGTTCTGGAACACCATCGCGAGGTTGCGGTCTTTCGGCGCCTTGTCGTTGACCACCTCCTCGGCGATCTTCAGCTCGCCGTCCGAGATGTCTTCGAGCCCCACGATCATGCGCAGCAGCGTCGACTTGCCGCAGCCCGAGGGCCCGACGAGGATGACGAACTCGCCGTCGGCGATGTCGAGGTCGACGCCCTTCACGGCGGTGAAGCCGTCGTCGTAGGTCTTGACGATCCTGTTCAGAGTGATGGATGCCATGAGCTCTCTCCTTCAGTCTTCGACGCCGCTCGAGGCGGTTCTGGTGCGAGCGATGGATGCCATGGGAAGACCCTCTATCCCTTGACCGCGCCCTGGGTCAGACCCGAGACGATCCGACGCTGGAAGATGACGACGACGATGACGATGGGGATCGTCACCACGATGGCGGCGGCCGAGATGGCGCCGGTGGGCTCCTCGAACTGCGAGGCGCCGGTGAAGAACGACAGGGCCGCGGGCACCGGGCGTGCGGCATCCGTCGACGTCAGCGAGATGCCGTAGACGAAGTCGTTCCACGCGATGAAGAACGCGATGATCGCGGTGGTGAAGACGCCGGGAGCGGCGAGCGGGACGACCGTCTTGCGGAACGCCTCGAACGGCGTCGCCCCGTCGACCTGCGCGGCCTGCTCGAGCTCCCACGGGATCTGGCGGAAGAACGCCGCGAGCGTCCAGATCGAGATGGGAAGCGTGAGCGACAGGTACGGGATGATCAGCCCGAGCCAGGTGTCGTAGAGCCCGACGACCCGCCACAGGTTGAACAGCGGCGTGACGATCGACACGATCGGGAAGACCGACACGGCGAGCGCCGTGGTGAGGATGATCCGCTTGCCGGGGAAATCGAGCCGGGCGATCGCGTACGCGCAGAGGGTCGCCAGCACGACGGCGATGAACGTCGCGATGAGCGAGATGCCGATCGAGTTGCGCAGGGCCGGGAGGAACAGGTCTTGCGCGCTGCCGCCCGGCGCGAGGATCGTGGCGTAGTTGTCGAGCGTCCACTCCTGCGGCAGAAGCGTGCCCGAGAACAACCCCGCCGGCGTCTTGAACGACGTCATGAGGATCGAGAACACCGGGAAGAGCGACCACACCAGCACGGCCGCGATGATCACGATCCACATGATCCGCTGGGGCCAGGTCATCGCGCGCATCAGCCGCACATCCCTTCGCGCCGGAGGCCGGGGGCCGACATCGTGTCGCGGTCCATCAGCCGTTCCTCCCCGCCGACAGGTCGACTCTGAATCCCTTGATGAAGATGCCCGCGATGACCAGGACGCTCAGGAACAGCAGCACCGAGATGGCCGAGCCGAGACCGATCTCGAGCCGCCCGATCGAGGTGTTGTACGCCAGCAGCGACAGCGCTTCGGTGTCGTTGGCGCCCGCGGTCATGATGAAGATGTTGTCGAAGATGCGGAACGCCTCGAGGGTGCGGAAGAGCACGGCGACCATGATCGCGGCCTTCATGTTCGGCAGGATGACCCGGCGCAGCACCTCCCAGCCCGTCGCTCCGTCGACTTTCGCCGCCTCCTCCAGGTCGCCGGGCACCTGCGCGAGCCCTGACAGCAGCAGCAGCGAGATGAACGGTGTGGTCTTCCACACCTCGCTGAGGATGATCACGGTCAGCGACGTGCTCTGGGAGGCGAACCAGTTGAGGTTCTCATCGAACCCGGGGATCCACGCCAGCCAGTTGTTGACGTAGCCGCCCGAGTTGATGTCGAAGGCGTAGAAGAACGCGAAGGCCGAGACCACCGTGATGATGCCGTACGGCACGAGGATCGCCGTGCGGGCGAAGCCGCGAAGCTTCTTGATCGCCCGGTGCATCACGAGGGCGAAGCCGAAGCCGATGATGAGCTCGAGCAACACCGTCACCACGGTGATGAACAGCGTCACCCCCATCGACTGCCAGAACGCCGGGTCGCCGAGGATCACCTGGTAATTGCGGAACCAGATGAATTCGCGGTCGTCGGGGGCGGTGAGGCGCAGGCTGAACAGCGAGTCCCACAGCGCCTGCACGATCGGGTACAGCGTGACCAGCAGCATGATGCCGAAGGCCGGGCCGGCGAGCATCCATCCGAGGCGGGCCTCGGCGCGGGCACGGTCGGAGCGGCGCTTCTTCGGTTTCGTCTCGGCATCCGGACGTTGCCGGTCGGCTCGCAGCTTTCCGGTGGCGGCGATTTCGGCGGTCACAGCAGACGCTCCCCTCTGAGCACCGCGAGGATGAAGTCGGTCGAGGACTGCGGCGTGGTGTCGGGATTCACGGCGGTCGGCGGATGCCACGTGCGCTGCAGTCCGATCGAGATCTCGTTGTAGTACGGCGTCTGCGGACGCGGAGCGCCCAACTGCAGCGACTCCGCGATGGTCGGCGCCATCGGGAACTTCTCGGTCACCTCGGCGTCGTCGTACGCCGCGAGGTTGGAGGGCGGGTTGCCGTTCGTGACGAAGTACTGCGCCTGGTTCTCGGGGCTGACGATGCAGGCCACCGCCTGCCAGGCGAGATCGATGTTCTCGCTGTACGCGCCGACGCCGAGGTTGATGCCGCCGACGGGCGGAGCGGCCGGGGTGCCGGCATCCACGCGGGGGTACACCGCCCAGCCGAGGTCGTCGATGACCTCGGGCGCCGCGCCCTGCATGGCCGGGTAGACGAACGGCCAGTTGACCATGAACGAACCGTTGTCGCCCTGGAAGAGGTTCATGCTCGCGTTCTCGTCGGCGGTGGGAAGACCCGGTCCGCCCAGGCCCGACGACCCGATGCGCCCGATGATCTCCGCGGCTTTCTCACCGGCGTCGGATTCGAGCCCCAACTGCATCTCGTCGGGCTTCGCGTCGGGGTTCTCCAGGATCTGTCCGCCACCGGATGCCACGAGCGCGTTGATCCACACGGTCATCGACTCCGCGAGCGCGCCCTGCACGCCCAGCTGCTTGCCCTGGTCTTCGGCGGCCTGCATGATCTGGTCCCAGGTGACCGGCTGCGTCATGTCGAGCCCTGCCGCCTCGGCGACCGACTTGCGGTACCAGAGCAACTGCGTGTTGGCCCAGAAGGGCACGGTGACGAGCTCGCCGTTCCAGCTGGCCGATTGCACCGCGCCCTGCACGACTCCGTCGGTGTTCTGCAGGTCGTCGGGCACCGGGGCGAGGAATCCGGGCTCTGCGAGCTCGGGGATGAACGGCGGGTCGAGGCTCATGATGTCGAGCGAGCGGTCGCTCGCGGCGAGGCGCCGGGCGAGCTGTTCGCGCTGCGACGCCGCGTCCCGGGGAAGCAGCGACGTCTCGATGCGGTAGGCCCCATCAGCGGCTTCTGTACAGGATGCCGCGATCTCGGCCTGACCGCCGTCGTCGGGGTTGATGTACCACGTGAGCGTCGGCACCCCATCGCCCGCGGAGCAGGCGCCGAGCGTGCCCGCAAGGGCGAGGGCCGATGCTCCGGCCACGATCCGTCTCACCGTTCGCATCCGGCCCCCTCGCCTCGGTGTGCGGGCGTCGGAGCCCGGCATCGTGGCATCCATCCTGCCGACGGCGTCCGGATCGGGTCGCGAGGCTTGCCGCCGCGTGAGGTGCCTGATAGGCGCGCGCGCGAGATCACACCAGATGAACGCATCGGCCCTACCGGGTGAGGACGACGCCCTCGGCAACGGTCGGACGGAGCGCTACACGCAGGGAGCTGGGACCCACTTTCGGCGCCCGGCCAGCGCGAACGCTCCGCAAGAACGAGGACTGCCTCGCCGGATCTGCGAGGAAGCTCGAACCTCAGCGCGCGGAAACTGCAGAAGTCGAGATGAGAAACCGTGCCCGGCCACGTCGACTTTCTCGCACGACTTCGCGTGCCCGATTCATCGCCTGCTCCGGGTCCGTCACCGGCCGCTCGAGGTAATTCGGCTGCGGTGACGCAAGCTTCACTTTGCCCATCGCCGACTCTCCGTTCCTCGCGTCATCACTACCTTAACTCGCCCCACCCCCGCCGCGCACGGCTTCCGCGAACAACACCCCGAGCGCTGCTGCGAAGAGAGCGAGGGTCGCTCCGTGTCGTTCTTCGAGGGAGTCGGCGACCGGCGCATCGACCGTCAGCAATCCGAGGCCGTCCTCCGATGAGCGGATCGGGGCGGAGATGAAGGTCTGATACCCGTTGCCCGTGCCCTGCCACTCGGCGGGATCCGCATCGGCCAGATCGGGGACGCGCACGAACGGCCGCGAACCCTGAAGCACCTCGAATGCCTTCTCGCCACGCGGGGTCCCTCGCGCAAAGGCTCGCGGTCGATCCTGCCTGCCGGCGGGCTGACCGGGTTCCATCGCGGAACCATCGTCGGTCACTCGGAAAACGACGACTCTCACCCCGGGGACATCGCCGAAGGCGTTCGCCAGCTCGATGACGACGCGCTCGGCAGCCGATCTCGCCGTCCGCAGCCGCTCCGCCCGAGGTTGGGAAGTCGTGGTCGCAGCGAGCTCGAGAAGAGGACGAAGGGACTGCTCGAGGAGCACAGCGCGAGCATCCGAGGTTTCTTCATCCGCCTCCTCGCGACGCTTCCATGCTGTTGCGGCCGCCGGCACAACGGTCCCCACGACGAGCATCGGAATACCGATGCCGAGGGCGTTGGTGCCCACGAGACCGCCCCCCGCCAGGAGCAACCCGGAAGACACCAGCGCCACGGATTCGAAGCGATTCGCCTGATAGCCGAGCCACCGCCACGACCCCAGGAATGGATTCGCGGGGGGAGCTTCCGGCATCCGGAAATCCTATCCGCGCGTCGTCTCTGGCGTCGACGCTTGTGAAGAACCGAACCGCCCCATCCGGAGACGGGGCGGTTCGAAGGAGCTTCTACTCGCCGCGCGAGACCCGGATCATCTCCTCGCGCGGAACGACCTTGATGCGCGCGCGCTCGTGCGGGGCGCCGAGGGCGATCTCGTGCTCGTCGAGGCGGTGCCAGCCGTCGAGGTCGGTCCAGCGGACGCCGCGCTCCGCGAGCAGAGCCGGGATCGCCTCCTCTTCGGGGTGCGCCGGACGCCACCACTCGCCCTGGTCGTTGATGACGTGGCGGACGGTCTCCATGGCATCCGACTTGGTGTGTCCGATGAGGCCCACGGGACCGCGCTTGATCCACCCGGTGGCGTAGACGCCGGGCACGCGCGAGTTCGAGTCGGCCGAGATGACCTGACCCTCGTGGTTCGGGATGACGCCGTGGCGCTCGTCGAAGGGCACGTCTTTCAGCGGCGAGCCGAAGTATCCGACCGCGCGGTAGATCGCCTGGATCGGCACCTCGCGGATCTCTCCGGTGCCGACGACACCGCCCGCGGCATCGGGCCGCGTGCGCTCGTACCGGAACGCGGCGACGCGGCCGTCGGCGTCCTTGACGACCTCGACCGGCTTCGCCCAGAAGTGCAGGTGCAGGCGGCGGGACGCCTCTCCCCCGGCGTTGTTCACGCCCGGGCGGGTGCGCCACTGCTGCAGCACCCGGTCGATGACCTTGACCTGCTTGTTGGTCTCGATCGCGGCCTTCGAGGCCTCGTCGTAGTCGAAGTCCTCGTCGTAGACGACCATGTCGACATCGCGCAGCTCGCCGAGTTCGCGAAGCTCCAGCGGGGTGAACTTCACCTGCGCGGGACCACGGCGACCGAAGACGTGCACGTCGGTGACGGGCGAGGCCTTCAGCCCCTGATACACGTTGTCGGGCACCTCGGTGGGAAGCAGGTCGTCGGCGTGCTTGGCGAGCATGCGCGTGATGTCGAGGGCGACGTTGCCGTTGCCGATGACGGCGACCGACTCGGCCTCGAGCGGCCACTCGCGCGGCACGTCGGGGTGACCGTCGAACCAGCTCACGAAGTCGGCCGCACCGTAGGATCCGTGCGCGTCGATGCCGGGGATGTCGAGGTCGGCGTCGCGGATCGCGCCCGTCGAGAAGATCACCGCGTTGTAGTGCTGCTTGAGGTCGTCGAGGGTGATGTCCTCGCCGAAGCGCACGTTGCCGAAGAGGCGGATGTCGCCGCGGTCGAGCACCTCGCGCAACGCCGTCACGACGCCCTTGATGCGCGGGTGGTCGGGGGCGACGCCGTAGCGCACCAGGCCGTACGGCGCGGGCAGCTGCTCGAACAGGTCGATCGACACGTCGAACTGACGCTCGGCCTTCAGCAGGATGTCGGCGGCGTAGATGCCGGCGGGGCCGGCTCCGACGATGGCGAGGCGCAGCTTCGTCATGGGGTCCTCTCGATCGTGATCGGGGGGTGGAAATGTGGTCAGGCCGAGCGGTCGGCCACGGCGCGGGCGAAGCGCGTCAGCGCCTCGCGCACAGCGCCGTCGGGGAGCGGCGCAAGGGCGTCGATCGCCTCTTGCGACCACCGGTGCGCGAGAGCGAGGGTCTCGTGCGTGGTCTCGTGATCGCGCAGTTCCGCGAGGGCGTCGTCGAGGATCGAGGGGTCGGCGCCCTCGGCGATACGCTCCTGCCCCTCGTCGATGCGGGCACGGAGGTCGGCGGATGCCGCGTCGGAGCGGTGACCGAGCAGCAGGTACGGCATGGTGGGCACGCCCGCGCGCAGGTCGGTCCCGGGGACCTTGCCGGTCTCGGAGGGATCGGGCGAGAGGTCGATGACGTCGTCGAGCAGTTGAAAGGCGACGCCCGCCTTCTCGCCGAAGACGACCATCGGCTGCTCGTACTCCTCGGGCGCGCCCGAGTAGATGACGCCCGACTGCGCGGCCGCCGCGATGAGCGAGCCGGTCTTGTCGGCCAGCACCTTCAGGTAGAAATCGACGGGCTCGTCGCCCTCTTGCGGCCCGACGGTCTCGTGCATCTGACCGAGTACCAGACGCTCGAAGGTGTCGGCCTGGAGCTGGATCGCGCGCTCACCGCGACGCGCCATGAGCTGACTGGCGCGGGCGAAGAGCAGGTCTCCGGTGAGGATGGCGATGTTGTTGCCCCACACCGTCTGCGCGCTCGGCACGCCGCGGCGCTTGTCGGCGCCGTCCATGACGTCGTCGTGGTACAGCGATCCGAGGTGCGTCAGCTCGAGCGCGGTGGCGACTTCGACGACCTCGCGGGTCGTGCCCTGGCCGAGCTGAGCGGTGAGGATCGCCAGCATCGGCCGCACGCGCTTGCCGCCCGCCTCGTACAGGTAGCGGGCGGTGACGTCGGCGAGCTTGTCGGCGCTGCGAACCTCGCCCTCGAGCTCGGTCTCGACGAGAGCGAGCCCGGCCTCCACCGTGGAGAGAAGGGTGCGCGAACGGAGGCCTGCGAAGATGCGGTCGCTCAGGCCCAGTTTGCCGGACAGGCGGGAGCCGGCCGCGGGCGGTCTCGGGGTCACGTTGTCAGCCTAGCCTGGCGCGCTCGAGGGCAGCCGCGGGTATCTCGACGGTTGACAGCGCCCCACCCGCGGGGAGAAGCCGCGATCACTCCGCGGGACGGATGCCGCGATGCAGCGCCACGATGCCGAACGACAGGTTGCGATAGGCGACGTCTTCCCAGCCGGAATCGCGCATCCAGCGGGCCAGCGTCGGCTGGTCGGGCCAATCGCGGATGGACTCGTTGAGATAGTCGTAGGCCTCCGCGTTGCTGCTGACGGCCTTGGCGACGAGGGGAAGCACCCGGTCGTTGTAGAAGCGGTAGAGACCGTTGAACGCAGGGGACGGCGGGTGCGAGAACTCGCACACGACGATGCGTCCCCCGGGGCGGGTCACACGGCGCAGTTCGCGGAGCGCGCGTCGCGGATCGTTGACATTGCGGAGGCCGAACGACATCGTCACCGCGTCGAACTCGCCGTCGGCGAAGGGGAGGTCGGTGGCATCCGCCTGCACGAACTCCAGATTCGGCACATCGCCGTGGCGACGACGCCCCTCGGCGATCATGCCGCGCGAGAAGTCGGCGGCGACCACGTGCGCACCGCTGGGCACGAACGCCATCGACGAGGTGCCGGTGCCGGCGGCGAGGTCGAGGATGCGCTCGCCCTTCTTCGGCGCCACGGCACGCAGGGTCGCGACGCGCCACAAACGGTCGTTGCCGAGGCTGAGCACCGAGTTGGTGCGGTCGTAGGCGGCCGCGACCTGGTCGAACATGCCACTGACGCGCTGCGGGTCTTTGCCGAGGTCGGCGCGGTTGGGGTCGCTGCTCACCCGTCGAGTCTAGGCGGGGGCGACGGGGCGGTCGCCGGGGTTGCGAGCGCGGCCGACGGGTCAGGCCCGCGGGGCCTGGTCGTCGGGTGCCGCCAGCGCGGCGAGCCGTTCGAGCCACGGACCGGTGATGGCCTCCGAGAACGGCGCCTCTCGGGCGCGCACGCGTCGCTCGAGGTCGGAGGCGGTGGCATCCAGGTGCTCGACGATGTCGAGGGGATAGCCGTAGCGCACGCGGTGATCGTCCCACTCGTCGCGATCGTCGATCCACGTGCCGCGGCCGTCGGTGCGGCGCACCACGTCGAGGTCCATGTCGATGCCGCGGGGCACGCCGTCGTCGTGCCACCGCACGTCCCACGCGAGGTCGATGTAGACCGCGACCGGGTGCGGGGCGGCGTTGTGGGTGAAGGCCCAGTCGCCGCTGGCGGGAACCAGCGTGACGTTGGGCTGGCGGCACACGAACTCGGCGCCCGGGCGGGCGCTGCGCCAACCGATCTGCTGGCCGAACCACTCGCCCCACTCGTCGGAGCCGAGGTAGACGCTGTCCTGCACCCAGTGGGGGGAACCGTCCCACTTGCGCCACTCGAACAGCAGGCGGGTGCCGGGGGCGGGGCGGGGATCCATGCTCCGGAGTCTAAATCGCGCGCCCGGGCAGGGCTCCGCGACCCGCCCCACGGCCGCCCCGCGACCCGCCCGTCGACCGCAGGTCTACGCTGAATGACGTGACCGAACCCGCGGATGACGTCGTGCCGCGCCTGCGCGTGATCACGCGCGAGTTGCCCCCGATGGACGACGTGCTCGCCTACACGACGCCGTACGACCCGCTGTTCTGGAGCCGTCGGGGCGAGTCGCTCGCCGCCTTCGGAGACCTGCTCACGCTCCGCTACCTCGGCGAACGCCCCGGCGACGCCACGATCTCGGAGCGCTGGCGTGCGATCGCCGCCGCCGCCGAAGTCGACGACCCCGTGCAGCTGCCGGGCACCGGCCTGGTGGCCTTCGGGTCGTTCGTCTTCGACCCGCGGTCAGCGCGCGAGAACGTCCTGCGCGTGCCCGGGATGATCGTCGGCCGCCACGGCGGGCGGGCGTGGGTGACGCGGCTGGCCTTCGACGACACCCCCGACGAGGCCGAGCCCGAGCTCCCCCCGCGCTCCCCCTTCGGCCCGCACTGGTCGGCGACACTGGGCCCCGGGCAGCAGACGGCCGAGAAGTATCAGGATGCCGTCCGCCAGGCCATCGAGGCCATCGGCGCCCGCGAGGTGGCCAAGGTCGTGCTCGCCCGCGACATCGTCGGCACCGTCCCCGCGGGCTCCGACCTGCGCCGCCTGGTGCGGTCGCTGCTCGAGGGCTATCCCGACTGCTGGGTGTTCGCCGTCGATGGCCTGATCGGCGCGAGTCCCGAGACGCTGGTGACGGTGTCGGGCGGCACGGTGACCGCGCGGGTGCTCGCCGGCACGGTCGCCCGCGGAGGCGACGCCGACGCCGATGTCGCGGCATCCATCGGTCTCGCCCGGAGCCAGAAGGACCAGGACGAGCACCGCTTCGCGGTGCAGAGCGTGCTGAAGGCCCTGCGCCCGCACACCTCGTCGCTGGCGGCGGAGGACCAGCCCTTCACCCTCAAGCTCCCCAACGTCTGGCACCTCGCGACCGACGTCGAGGGCGTGCTCAGCGAAGACGCGTCGTCGCTCGACCTGCTGTCGGTGCTGCACCCGACGGCTGCGGTGGCCGGGACCCCGACGCCGGCGGCGATCGACGTCATCCGTCGCCTCGAGCCGTTCGACCGCGGCCGCTACGCCGGCGCCGTGGGCTGGACGAGCGCCTCGGGCGACGGCGAATGGGCCATCGCGCTCCGCTGCGCGCAGATCGACCGTTCCGCCCCGTCGTCGCCGACGGCCCCGATCACGGCCTACGCGGGGGCGGGGATCGTCGCCGACAGCGTTCCGGAGTCGGAGCTGCTCGAGACCCGTGTGAAGTTCCGACCGATCGTCGAAGCCCTGGCGTAGCGCGGTGCCGCGGCACGATTCGGGTCAGGATGCCGCGAGGCGGCGCTTCTCCTCCTCGACGTCGTAGTCGGCCGCGGGCCACTGCGGGTCGATGCCCGTCAGCGCGTCGATGAGCAGCTGCTGCACCGCGAGGCGGGCGTACCACTTGCGATCGGCGGGAACGACGTACCACGGCGCGACCGGCGTCGACGTCCGTTCGATCGCAACCTGATACGCCTGCATGTAGTCGTCCCACAATTCGCGCTCGTCGACGTCGCCCGGGTTGTACTTCCAGTGCTTGTCGGGGCGTTCGAGGCGCTCGGCGAGGCGGGCGCGCTGCTCGTCCTTCGAGATGTGCAGCATGACCTTGACGACGCGGATGCCCATCTCGGCCGCCTGCGCCTCGAAACCGACGATCGCGCCGTACCGCCGTTCGATCTCGGCGGCCGGGGCGAGGGAGCGCACGCGGCCGATGAGCACGTCTTCGTAGTGGGAGCGGTCGAAGACGCCGATGCGCCCGGCATCCGGCAGCCGTTTCTCGATGCGCCAGAGGAAGTCGTGCGAGAGCTCCTCGGCGGTCGGCTTCTTGAACGAGGCGAGCTCGACCCCCTGCGGGTCGACGGCCCCGACCACGTGCCGCACGATGCCGCCCTTTCCGGCGGTGTCCATCGCCTGCAGCACGAGCAACACCGAGCCGGTAGCGGTCCCGGCGACGCTCTGGGCGAAGAGACGCTCCTGCAGGTTCTCCAGCGGCTCGCGGCCGGCATCGAGGTCGGTCTTGCCGGCGTCTTTGTCTCCGTCGTACCCGGGGGTCGACCGCGGGTCGATGTCGGCGAGGCGGAAACCCGTCTCGACGCGCAGGGCGTCGGCGGCGGGCGTGGACCAGCGGCTGCTCGTGCTCATTCCGGCATGATGCCGCGGCATCCGGATTCGTCGAAAGCCGTTGACGCGCGCGACTCAGCGCGGAAGGGGCACCTCGATGAGCTGCCGCCCGCCGGTGGGCGCGGTGAGCACCTGGTCGAGGGCGACGCGCGTTGTGCAGCGGTGGTACTCCCAGCCGAAGGCGAGGGCCAGCTGCTCGAGACGCGCGGTATGGGGGGTGTACTGCACCCGCGCCATGGCATCGGCACCGGCCACCCCGGCGACTTCGAGTCCGTCGAAGATCGTGCCACCGCCGTCGTTGCCGACGACGACCTGCAGCCGCGGCTCGGTCTCGCCGGGGGGCAGCAGCAGCGCACCCACGTCATGAAGGAACGCCAGGTCGCCCAACAGCAGTCGCGTGACGCCCGGGCGGTCGTCGACCTGGCTCGCCAGCGCGATCCCCGTCGCGGTGGCGATCGTGCCGTCGATGCCCGCGAGTCCGCGGTTGGAATGCACGGCGACCTTCTTGCCGCCGAGCACCTCATCGGCCACGCGCACCAGTCGCGACGAGCCGAAGACGAGACGATCATGGGGCCAGGTCGCGCGCCAGAGCGCATCGGCGAGAGCCGCGCGATCGAGCGGCGTGCGCATGACCTCGACCTCGGTATTGATGGCGCCGAGGCGCTCGTGGGGAATCGCGGATGCCAGACCGTCGGCGTCGGGGGCGGGCGGCGACAGGTCGATCGCCGCGTCGCGCGAGGCGCGCATCCACTCCCCCAGCCACGAGCGGTCCGCGTCGCCCGACACGCGCACGGCGTCGACCGCCAGCGTCGCACCGTTGAGGTTGAGGGGCTCGCCCGGCCCGCGCACGGCGATGACCTCGACGTCGTCACGCGCGAGCAGCAGCGCGACCTCACGGCTCAGCGTCGGCCGACCGAAGACGACGACGCGGTCGATGCGCCCGCCCAGCGCGGGATCGCGCAGCAGCGCACGGTACCCGTGCACGATCTGGCGGCCGAAGCGCGCGCCGCTGACGATCTCGGCGACGAGGGGGAACCCGCCCGCGTGGGCGAACTGCTCGGCCGCGGGTCCGGCATCCGCTCCCGCGACGACGATCGTGGGCGGGCCGGTGTCGATGCGGTGAGCGGCCTCAGCGTCGGGGGCGACGTCGGCGACCCCGATTCCTCCGCCCCCCTGGTAGAGGGCGCCCGAGGCGTCGTCCGTCGTGTCCGCGAGTACCTCGACGGCACCGGATGCCGCTCGCTCGGCGAGCCACGTCGGCATGGCGCCGGCGAGGGGCTCGCGCAACGGCACGTTCAGGTGGACCGGGCCTGCGGCACGCAGGCCCTCGCCGAGCGAGGCGGCCAAAGCCTCGGCGGCCAGGGCGTCGAGAGCGGTGGTCTGCTCACCGGTGCCGTCGGCATCGAGCACCTCGGGAACGGCCAGGTCGGCTTCGAAGCGCACGGCCGAACGGAACAGCCCCGGCTGGCGGGTGGTCTGGTTCGCGCCGACGCCGCGGAGCTCCGCCGGCCTGTCGGCGGTGACGAGCAGCAGCGGCACTCCCGCGTGGTGCGCCTCCAGCGCCGCCGGAAGCAGGTTGGCGACGGCGGTGCCGGAGGTGCACACGACGACCGCCGGTGTGCCGGTCTCTCGGCCGATGCCGAGGGCGGTGAACCCCGCCACCCGCTCATCGATGCGTACGTGCAGATGGATGAGACCCGCGCGCTCCAGTTCGGCGGCGACGAGCGCGAGCGCCTGGGAGCGCGAGCCCGGGCTGACCACGACGTGACGCACCCCCCGCGACACGAGACCGGCGAGCAGGGCGGCGGCCGCGTCGGTCGCCGGGGCTCCCTCCCGTTCGCCGGGGTCGGTCGCCGCCTCGAGCGTCGTGTCGGCGTCTGCCGCGGGTGCGGGCGCGCCACCGGTCAAGGGGGCGGACGTGACGCCGTCCGCCGTCGCCGGCGTCGAGACGATGTCCGCCGCGGGCGTCGGCGCGGCACCGGTCGCGGGCGCGACCGAGCGGTCGTTCGGCGTGGCCACGACGGCTCAGCCGACGGCGCCGCGCTGACCGCGGGTGTCGTCGTCGCCCTTGCCCGGAGGAGTGTCGGGGTCGGTCGGCTTCTTCGGCGGGTGCGGGTCGTCGGCCTCGGAGTCGAGCTGCGCGAGCTCCTCCTCGAGACGGCGGATCCGCTCGTCCTGCTCGGCGCGTGCCGAGGCGGTCATGCGTCCGAGGAATTCGGGGTCGTCGTCGGGCGCGCGGCGCACGACCGGCTTGCCGCCCGCACGGCCGCGGCCGATGACGAACCAGAGGATGCCACCGAGCACGGGCAGAAGGATGACGATCGCCATCCAGGCCCCCTTGCTCACCCCCCGGTGTCGGGAGGGAGGCTGCACGGCGCAGTCCACGATCGTGTAGACCCAGAAGACGGTCGCCACGAGCGCCAGGATGAGAAGCAACCGTGCCATGGAGCGATTCTACGTGCGTCGGCTGGGCGACGGCCCGGAGGAGGCATCCGGTCTCCCACCGTCGAACGACCCACGGGTCGAGCGGCGGCGGCGGTCGTAGACTGGGGTGATGCGCGCTCGTTCGGCCCTCGTCTACACGGTGCTGCGACTCCTCGCGTTCCTCGTGCCGCTCGGCATCCTGCTGCTGTTCCCCGTGTTCCAGGAGCTGCCGTGGCTCGCGGCGATCTTCGCGGCTCTCATCGGCTTCAGCCTGTCGCTGCTGTTCCTGCGTCGGCCGCTCGAGAACGTCACGGGGGGCCTCGCCGCGCGTCGGGCCGAGCGCACCGCCGCGGGCCGCCGCACGGGCGCCGAGGCCGATGCGCAGGCCGAAGACGCGGCGCTCGACGGACCACGGCGCGACGCCGACCCCGACGCGCGCTGACGGGGTCCTCGCGAGGGGCCGGTCACCGGGACGACGGCCGCCCGCTCAGCCGGCGAGCGCCCAGAACAGCAGAGCGCCGTACGCGACCGAGGTGAAGCTCGTCACCTGCAGCGCCGTGATGAGCTCGCGCGGGGTGCGAGCCGTCCACACGATGAGAATCGCCGAGAGGCCACCGAGCAGGGCCAGCAGGGTGAGCCAGGCGATCGGGTAGACCATGGCGAGCAAGACCGCGATCGCGAACGGCACGAGCACGAAGAGGGTGAAGAGCACCTTCGTCGCCGGGCGGCCGATCAGCACCGACAGCGTGCGCTTGCCGGCGAGGCGGTCCTGGTCGATGTCGCGCAGGTTGTTGGCGAGCAGCACCGCGCACGCGAGCAGGCCCGCGGCGACCGCACCGAACCACGCCTCCTGCGGCAGCGACTGCACCTGCAACCAGGTCGTACCGAGGGTGGCCACCAGCCCGAAGAAGACGAAGACGAACAGCTCGCCCATGGCGTTGTAGCCGTACGGGCGCTTGCCGCCGGTGTAGAACCAGGCGGCGACGATGCACAGGGCTCCGACCAGCAGAAGCCACCACTGCCCCGTGCGGATGACGAGGGCGAGACCGATGACCGCCGCGAGCGCGAAGAACGCCAGCGCGACGATGAGAACCGTGCGCGGCTTCGCCTTCTTACCGCCGGTCAGGCGTCCGGGTCCGACCCGCACGTCGTCGGTGCCGCGAATGCCGTCGGAGTAGTCGTTGGCGTAGTTGACGCCGATCTGCAGGGCGAACGCCACGGCGAGGCACGCGAGCGCGATCACCCAGTGGAGCTGGTCGTCGACGAGTGTCGCCGCGCCCGTGCCGATGAGCACCGGAGTGATCGCCAGGGGCAGAGTCCGCAAGCGCGCCGCGGCGATCCAGTCGCGCGCGGTCGCCGGGGCGACGGCCTTCGGCGCACCGCCCTTCGGCTTCTGTGGGTTGCCGCCGGGGCGACGCTTCTTGGCCGGGGTCGAACGCTTACGAGAGGGTGCTGCCACGGAGGGTCATCCTATGCCCGCGGGTTCTGCGCGAGCGTGTCGCGCAGCGCCGCCCGGTCGGGCTTGCCCGAGGCAAGGGTGGGCAGCTCGTCGACGGCCACCACTCGTGCCGGACGCGCGGGGGCACCCACCGCCCGGGCGACGGCCTCACGCACTGCGGTGAGCACGGTCGGCTCGTCGGCGGCGGCGAGCCCGGGCACCACCACGGCGGATCCCTGGCCCCACGCGGCATCCGGAATCGGCACCACCACGGCGGACGCCAGACCCGGGACGCCACGGACGGCGGCCTCGACACGGTCGAGCGACACGTTTACGCCACCCGAGACGATCACGTTGTCGAGACGCCCGGTCACGTGCAGCACGCCGTCGACGATCTCGCCCCCGTCGCCCGTGCAGTACCAGCGCGTGCCGTCGGCGTCGACGGGGAACACGGATGCCGTGCGCGCAGGGTCGCCGAGGTACCCCTCGGCGAGCGTCGGGCCCGACAATTGCACCTCGCCGTCGACCAGGCGCACGCTCACGCCGTCGAGTGGCACGCCGTCGTACACGCACCCGCCGCTGGTCTCGCTCGAGCCGTAGGTGCGCACGACACGGGCGCCGGCCGCCTCCGCGCGCTCGCGTACCGCCGGCGCGAGCGCCTGGCCACCGATCAGGATGGCCTCGAACGAGCGCAGCGCGCGGGCGACGTCGGCGTCGTGCTCGGCGGCATCCAGAAGTCTCTGCAGCTGCGCGGGGACGAGCGAGGTGAAGCTCGGCACGCGCACGCCGTCGACATGGGATGCCATGCCGAGAGCGGCCGCGGCGAACGGCTCGGGACGGAAGGGGCCGGCGACGATCGCCGGTTCGCGGTCGGCGAGGAGAGCCCGCACGATGACCTGGACGCCCGCGACGTAGGCGGCGGGGACGGCGAGCAGCCAGGCGCCCTCGCCGAGGCGCGCGGCCGTGGCGTAGGCGCTGCTGATGAGCGCGTTGCGGCTGAGCACGACGGATTTCGGCACGCCGGTCGATCCCGAGGTGGTCACCACGACGGCTGTTCCCGGGGGCGCCTCGTCGGGCAGATCGGCTCCGCCCAGGGCCACCGCCGGACCCGCGCCGAGGACGGCCGCCCGCAGCGCCCGCACGACGTCGCGCGGATCACCGGATGCCGCGGGCGCGAGCCTCACGCGCTGAGGCCGCTCAGAAGTGCCACGGCACGCCCGACCAGTCGGGGTCGCGTTTCTCGAGGAACGAGTCGCGGCCCTCGGCGGCCTCGTCGGTGCCGTACGCGAGGCGCGTGGCTTCGCCGGCGAAGAGCTGCTGACCGACGAGACCATCATCGACGGCGTTGAAGGCGTACTTCAGCATGCGGATCGCCGTGGGCGACTTCGTGAGGATGGTGCGGGCCATCGCGAGGGCCTCGCGCTCCAGGTCGGCGTGCGGCACGACGCGGTTGACGGCGCCCATCTCGTACGCACGCTCGGCGGAGTACTCCTCGGCCAGGAAGAAGATCTCGCGGGCGAACTTCTGCCCGATCTGCCGCGCGAAGTACGCCGAACCGTACCCGGCGTCGAACGAGCCGACATCGGCATCCGTCTGCTTGAAACGGCCGTGCTCGGCGCTCGCGATGGACAGGTCGCAGACAACGTTCAGCGAATGTCCCCCGCCCGCGGCCCACCCGGGGACCACGGCGATGACGACCTTCGGCATGAAGCGGATGAGCCGCTGCACCTCGAGGATGTGCAGGCGCCCCGCGCGGCCCAGATCGTGCACCGCGGACTCGTCGTGCGAGTACTTGTAGCCGTCGCGCCCGCGAATGCGCTGGTCGCCGCCGGAGCAGAAGGCCCACCCGCCGTCCTTCGGGCTGGGTCCGTTGCCGGTGAGGAGGACGACACCGATGCGGTGGTCCTGGCGGGCGATGTCGAGAGCGCGGTAGAGCTCATCGACCGTGTGCGGTCGGAAGGCGTTGCGCACCTCCGGGCGGTCGAACGCGATGCGGGCGATGCGCCCGTCGTGGGTGACGTGCGCGGTGATGTCGGTGTAGTCCGCGGCGCCGGGCGCCGGGGTCCACTCCGCGGGGTCGAACAACTCGGAGACGGTCACCCAATCAGCCTAGAACGCGGTCGAGGTGTCGGGCCCTCCGCGCGTCGCCGTGCCGCGCGGGTCGGTCGGCGTTGCGTCAGGCACGCACGAACCGCTATCGGGGTGAGGCCGAGCGGTTCACGTCGGGCGGCGGAGGGAGCGGGTCGATCCGACCCGCGCCACCCCGAACCCGTCCCTTGACGGTCGCGACGCCGGCCCGCTTCAGGAGTTCTTGCCGTCGCGCCAGGTCAGCCAGCGCTCGATGAGCGCGTAGTCCCAGTCGGGACCCGAGAAACCGAGCGTAAACAGACGCGTGCCGGCGTCGAAGAGAACATCGGCGACGTCTTCGTCGCGGTCTTTGAGCTCGTTCGAGACGATCAGGCCCGAGAGGTCGCGCCCCTCGGTCTCGGCCCATCTCTCGATGACGCCGAGCTTGTGGGGCAGCTCGTCGGGGGCGACGAAACTGTGCCAGATGTCGGCGTGACGCGCGACGATGCGGAGGGTCTTCTGCTCGCCTTTGCCGCCGATCATGACGGGGATCTTGCGGGTGGGCGCGGGGTTGAGTTTTCCCCAGCGTTCGACGATGCGGTCGAGATCGGCCGCGAGCGCAGTGAGACGGGATCCTGCGGTACCGAAGTCGTAGCCGTACTCGTCGTAGTCGCGCTGGAACCAGCCCGACCCGGTACCGAAGATGAAGCGGCCGGTGTCGCCGCCCTTCTTGCTGATGTGATCGATCGTGCGGGCCATGTCGGCCTGCAGATCGGCGCCGCGATAGCTGTTGCAGTTGACCAGCGCCCCGAACTCGACGCGCTCGGTCTGCTCGGCCCACGCCGCCAGCATCGTCCACGACTCGAAGTGCTCACCGTCGGGGTCGCCGTACAGGGGGAAGAAGTGATCCCAGTTGAACAGGATGTCGACACCCATCTCTTCGAGACGGAAGACGGCGTCACGGATGTCGAAGTACTGCACGTGCTGCGGCTGGATCTGGACGCCGAGCCGCACGGGGGTGTCGAAGAGCATGCGGCAAGCCTATTCCGGGCCCCCGACACCGGGGCCAGGATGGGCAGATGAGCACCGCACCCCTCCCCCCGCTCGCCGACGTCCTCTCCACGGCGCGGGTCGTCGCCCTCCCCCTGGCTGTGCGCTTCCGCGGCGTCACAACGCGCGAGGCCGTCGTGTTCGAGGGGCCGCAGGGCTGGACGGAGTTCTCCCCGTTCGTCGAGTACGACGACGCCGAAGCGGCGACGTGGCTCGCCGGCTCCCTCGACTTCGGATGGAACCCCGCACCGCCGGCGCTGCGCGAGACCGTCGCGGTCAACGCCACGATGCCCGCCGCCGCGGCATCCGATGTCCCTCGCATCCTGGCTCGGTACGACGGATGCCGCACGGTCAAGGTGAAGGTGGCCGAGGCGGGGCAGACGCTCGCCGACGATGTCGCCCGGGTGCGGGCGGTCCGCGAGGCGGTGGGCCCCGAGGGGCGCGTGCGCGTCGACGCCAACGCCGGGTGGAACCTCGACGAGGCGGAACGGGCCGTGCACGCCCTCGCGGAGTTCGACCTGGAGTACGTCGAGCAGCCGTGCGCCGAGATCGACGAGCTCGCCCAGCTGCGCGAGCGGATCGCCTACCTCGACATCCCCGTCGCCGCCGACGAGAGCGTTCGCAAGGCCGCCGACCCCCTGCGGGTCGCCCGCGCGGGAGCGGCCGACCTCCTGGTGATCAAGGCGCAGCCCCTCGGTGGCGTGCACGCCGCGCTCGACATCGTGGCGCAGGCGGGGCTGCCCGCGGTGGTCTCCAGCGCCCTCGACACCTCGATCGGGCTGGCGATGGGGGCGACGCTGGCGGCGGCGCTGCCCGACCTCGACTACGACTGCGGGCTGGGCACCGCGTCGTTGTTCACGACCGACGTCGTGGCATCCCCCCTGATCGCGCACCAGGGCGTGCTGACATGCGATCGTCCTCGGCCGTCGTCCGCCGAGATCGATCGAGTGAGCGCCGATGACGCTCGCCGCGAGTGGTGGCTCGAGCGACTGCGACGCTGTCACGCGCTGCTGGAGCGCAGGGCCGGATGAGCTGTCGTCTCGGTCACACCGGGGTGCCGTGCGCGGCGGCGATCACTCGAGGATGAGCCCGACCACCTGCGACAACCGCTCGGCGAGCCCTGAGCGGGACTCCGCCGGCGCTTGACGGGTGAGCAGCGCCGTCTCGGAGGTGGAGACCCACACTGAGAGCAGCAGTTCGGTCGCCACGTCGGCGGGCACGCGCAGCGACAAACCCCGCGCGTCGGCGATGTCGCGCACGAGCTGCGTGACGCTCTCGCCCAGTCCCTGGTTCAGGGCGAGGTACGCCTCGGCGAAACCCGGGTTGCGGAGGGCCTGCAGACGCGTCTCGGCACCGAGGAGCACGTCGAGCCGATCCTCCCCGGTCGCCTCGAGCACCTCCTGCACCAGCTGCATCACGTCGCCGGCGCTGTCGAGGCCGCGGTCTTCGATGGAGGTGACCCGGTCGCGCACCGCGGCGATCGTGGTCTCGGCCGACCGCGCGCACAGGGCGAGGAAAAGTTCCTCTTTTGAGGCGAAGTTCGAGTAGAACGCACCGCGGGTGAAACCGGCGCGCTCGCAGACCGCCTCGACGGAAGCAGCATCGATGCCGACCTCGGCGAACATCTCGGCGGCTGCGTCCATCAGGCGCGTGCGCGTGTTCTCGCGCCGACGCGACGGAGCGGCTGCGGTGTCGGTCATGCGCGACCTCCTTTTCACGGGATGGATCCAGGTTCGTTCATCCCCTCCCGCACTACGATACATTGATGTATCCGATACGGTGATGTATCGACTCGTTCACCGATCGTGGGAGCCGCCGTGTCGACATTCCTGTACAGCCTGGGCCGCTGGTCGTTCCGCCACCCGTGGCGGGTGCTGACCGCCTGGCTGCTCATCGTCGTCCTCGCCGGCGGTGGAGTGGCGCTGTTCGCGAAGGGCACCGACAACACCTTCACCATCCCCGGCACGGAGTCGCAGGCCGGCCTCGAGATGCTGGAACGCACATTCCCCCAGGTCAGCGGCGCGAGCGCTGAGATCATCGTGGTCGCGGCCGACGGCACGAGCGTGCGCGATCAGGCGTATAGAGACGCCATCGGCACGACCACCGCCGACATCGGGGCGCTCGACTTCGTCGAGGCCGTCACCGATCCGTACGACGCGCGCATCGCCGGCGGCGTCTCCGATGACGACCGGGCCGCGATCGTGCGCGTCCAGTTCTCGGGCGAGGCGACGGCGGTGCCGCAGGCCACCGAAGACGGCCTGCGCGAGGCGGCGACCGCGCTCAAAGCAGCGCTGCCGACAGGATCGCAGGCCGTGCTCGGCGGCCAACTCTTCGCCACCGAGATCCCCGGCGTCTCCCTCACCGAGGCGCTCGGCGTCTTGATCGCCGCGCTCGTGCTGATGGTGACGTTCCGCTCCTTCCTGGTGGCGGGCATGCCGTTGGCGACCGCGATCCTCGGTGTCGCACTTTCGATCGGGTTGATCTTCATCGCGACGGGTTTCGCGACGGTATCGGCCACGACGCCGCTGCTGGCGGTGATGCTCGGCCTGGCGGTGGGCATCGACTACGCCCTCTTCATCGTGTCGCGACATCAAGACCAGACCAGAGCCGGGATGGACCCCGAGGAGTCCACCGCACGCGCAGTCGGTACGGCAGGATCGGCGGTGGTCTTCGCCGGTATCACGGTGTTGATCGCGCTCATCGGCCTCGGCTTCGCCGGCATCCCGTTCCTCACCACGATGGGCATCGCCGCCTCCGTCGCCGTCGCGATCGCCGTGTGCGTCGGCCTGACACTCACCCCGGCGTTGCTCGGCTTCGCAGGTCACCGCGTGGTGGGGTGGGGGCACAAGCGACCGCGCTCGTCGCGCCGCCGCCGCGGCATGCCGGCGCACGAAGACGCCGACGCCGTCACCGAGGCCGCCCGAGAGCGCGAAGAGAAGGTCGCCCACTCGGCGGCACACGACGAGCGCAGCGGCCCTGCCAAGCGGTGGGTGGGCCTGGTGACCCGACACCCCGTGGTCACCACCGTCGCGGTGATCGCGCTCCTGGGCACGACCGCGATCCCCGCCGCATCGCTCGCGCTGACGCTTCCCAACGCCGGGCAGCTGCCCGAGGGCGACGAGGCGCGCGTCGCCTACGAACTGACCGATGAATACTTCGGTCCCGGAGCGAACGGTCCGCTCATCATGACCGGCACGATCGTCACCTCGAACGATCCGCTGACGCTCATGACCGACATCGGCGACGAGATCGCCAAGATCCCCGGCGTGGCCGAGGTGGCCCTGGCGACGCCGAACGAGACGGCCGACACCGGCATCGTGCAGATCGTTCCCGAGACCGCTCCCGATGACCCGCGCACGGCCGACCTCGTCCGCGAGCTGCGCGCGCAAGAAGACCGTCTGTTCGATGAGTTCGGCGTGCGGCTGCTCGTCACCGGCTACACCGCGGTGACCATCGACATCTCCGACCAGCTCGGGGCGGCGCTGCTGCCCTTCGGCCTGTTCGTCGTCGGGCTGTCGCTCGTGCTGCTCATGGTCGTGTTCCGCTCGATCTGGGTGCCGCTCACCGCCGCCGGGGGTTACTTGCTGTCGGTCGCCGCCTCTTTCGGCGTCGTGGCCGCGGTGTTCGAATGGGGCTGGTTCGCAGACGCCCTGCACGTGGCGAAGGTGGGGCCCATCATCAGCTTCATGCCCATCGTGGTCATGGGTGTGCTGTTCGGCCTGGCCATGGACTACCAGGTGTTCCTCGTCTCGCGGATGCGCGAAGACTTCGTGCACGCCGACCGCGAAGACCGCACGCCCGGCGAGGTGGCGCTCGGTGCCGTCCGCAGCGGCTTCGCCGCATCCGCTCGCGTGGTCGTCGCGGCCGCGGTCATCATGTTCGCCGTCTTCGTCGCCTTCGTTCCAGAGGGCGACTCGAGCCTCAAACCCATCGCCCTGGGGCTGGCCGTCGGCGTCGCGGTCGACGCGTTCCTCGTGCGCATGACGCTGGTACCCGCCGTCCTCGCCCTGCTGGGCGCCTCGGCGTGGTGGATGCCGCGCTGGCTCGACCGCCAGCTGCCCAAGCTCGACGTCGAGGGCGAGGCCGTCGAACGCGAGGTGCGCCTCGCCGGGTGGCCGGGAGAACCCGCGGTGGCCGTCGCGGCCGACGGTCTGAGTAGTCCCGGGTCCTCGGATGCCGAGCCCCCGGTGTTCGCCGACATCTCGCTGCGCCTCGGCTACGGCGGAACGCTGCTGGTAACGGGCGAGAGCCGCACCACCCGCGCGCTGCTCCTCGCGCTGTCGGGGCGCCTGTCGCGCATCGACGGAAATCTTCGGGTCGACGGTCTGCTCCTGCCCGAGCGGGCGGGAGTCGTGCGCTCGCGCGTCGGCGTCGCGTTGCTCGACGACCCGGCCGACGCCCGACGCGCGGTGGCCGACGCCGTCGGGGGCGCGCGCATCGCCGTGATCACCGACGTGGACCGCCTCGACGACGACGCCCGTGACGACCTCGCCGCGATGCTGCGCCGCGCGGCCGACGACGTGCACGAACGCCCAGGCGATGCGCCGTCGCCGTTCACACTCATCGTCTCGGCCCGCGACGAGCGTCGCGCGCTCGCTCTGCTCTCCGAGGCGATGCGCCCTGACGTGCAGTCGCTCCCGCTGACCACGCCGCGTCGACACCAGCCCGAACCCGAAAGCTTCGCCGATCTCTCCGAGGTGTTCGCATGACTCTCCCCGTCGAGCGCTCCCGCTCGCGCCGTCCCGTCACCTGGCTCACGCTCGTGGGTGTCCTGCTCCTACCGGCGGTGATCGGTGGCATCCTCGTCGCAGCGCTGTACAACCCCACCGAGCGGCTCGACAACATCACCGCCGCCATCGTCAACGACGACGAGCCCGTCGAGCTCAACGGGCAGACGGTCCCGCTCGGTCGTCAGCTGACCGGCGGGCTCGTCGAGGGAGCAGCCGACCAGCCGAGCAACATCGACTGGGTCATCTCCAACGACGAAGACGCCGCAGCCGGCCTCGCCGACGGCACCTACACCGCCGTCGTGACCATCCCCGAGAACTTCACGGCCGCCTCTCTCTCGACCCGCCCCGGTGAGACGCCCCAGAAGGCGACGATCGATGTCCAGACGGCCCCCGACGCGCGCGTCGTCGACGGCGCGATCACCGCACAGCTGGCGTCCACCGCGTCCAGCGTCTACGGCAGCGAGCTGTCGTCCCAGTACCTCGAGAACGTCTTCCTCGGATTCACGTCGCTGAGCGATCAGCTGGGTCAGGCCGCGGGCGGTGCCCGTCAGCTCGCCGACGGCGCAACACAGGCGGCCTCGGGCGCGACCGGCTTGAGCGACGGCCTCGGACAGCTCTCCGAGGGAGCCGGGGAACTCTCCGGTGGGGTTGAACAGCTGGCCACAGGCGCCGACCAGCTCGCGGGCGGCGTCGGACAGCTCGCCACCGGTGCGGGTGCCCTGTCGAATGGTGTCGGACAACTCGCCACAGGCGCCGACCAGCTCGCGGGCGGGGCCACCCAGCTCGCCGGCGGTATCGACGGCCTGGCCGAGGGCGCCGGGCAGCTGTCCGGGGGCGCGTCTCAACTGGCCGGGGGCACGCGCGAGGCCGCCACCGGCGTCGGACAGCTCGCCACTGGCGCAGATGCGATCGCCGACGGCAACCGGCAGCTGTCCGAGCAGATCGGTCAGATCGCAGATGCCATTCCGCCCGGCTTCGAACAGGCGGCGAACGACGTGGCCGCCGCGGCTCCCCAGGTCAGTGCCTCACTCGGCACCGCCGCCGCGGACCTTCAGCGCCTCGCCGACTCCTGCGATCAGACGACGACGCCCGACCTCTGCGCTCAGTTGCGGGCCGCGTCGGATCGTGTGAACGCCGATCTGCCGGGGGCGCGGAAGACCGTCGACGACATCGGCCGGGTCGCGGGGCAAGCCGCCCAACTGCCGGCCGGGGTCCGCAGCATCGCCGATGCGAACGCACAGCTGGCCGATGGCGCGGCGGGCCTGGCCACCGGGGCTCGCGATGCAGAGAGTGGTCTCAACACGATCGCCGGGGGCATCGACGGGCTGGCCACCGGGGCCACCGGTCTGCGCGATGGTGCCCGTCAGCTGAGCGGCGGCGCCCAGGCACTGGGTTCGGGTGCCTCGCAAGTGGCGGGTGGTCTCGGGCAGACGCGTGACGGGGCGTCGCAGCTCGCGGCCGGCGCGGCGGGGGCGGCGGGCGGCGCTTCTCAGCTCGCCACCGGCGCGCAGACGGCGGCGAGCGGCGCAGAGGGACTCGCCACCGGCGCCCAGGACGCCCAGGGCGGCGCGGCCCAACTCGCCGATGGCGTGGGGCAGGTGGCATCCGGTACCTCCTCGCTCGCGGGCGGCCTCGACACCGCCGTCTCCCAGTTGCCGACTTACACCGAGGCGGAGGCGACCGCTCTCGCCGACGTGGTGGCCGACCCTGTCTCGGCCACGGGCGCGAGCGACTCCCTCTTCGGCCTCGCCGCCGTTCCGCTGCTCGCCATGGCGGTGCTCTGGTTCGGCGGCCTCGCCTCGTTCGTCGCGTTCCAGGCGGTGTCGGCGCGCGCCCTGACCAGCCGCCGCCCGTCCGCCCTCGTGGCCCTCCGCGGCTTCGCGCCCGCGGCCGCCATCGGCGCGGCGCAGGGCCTGCTCGTCGCGGCCGTGGTGCAGATGGCATCGCGCTACGACTGGAGCGACTGGGCACTGTTCGCTCTGATCTCGATCGCCGCGGGCATCGCGTTCGCCGCTGTGCACCAGGCGCTGGTCGCCGTCTTCGGAGGCGCCGGACGCTGGGTGGCCGCCGTGATCGGAGCGCTCGCGCTGGGTGCGACGATCGTCTCGACAGTGCCACCGGCCCTGGCCGATGCCGCAGCCCTCCTGCCCACCGCTCCGGTCTATGACGCGATGCTCGGTGCCTTGTCGTCCTCCGGCGGGGTTGCGGCGGGCGTGACCGGCTTCGTCGTCTGGGGCGCGCTCTCGCTGATCGTCACGACGCTGGTCGTCGTCCGCCGCCGCACGACCTCCCCCCGCGCCGCCGCCGTGACCGCCTGACCAACGCGGCTAGCCGGGGAACCCGGCTCCTGCGAGGCGCAGGATCCGAACGCACCGGCGCAGGACCCGAACGCACCGGCGCAGGACCCGAACGCACCGGCGCAGGACCTGAACGCACCGGCGCAGGATCCGAACGCACCGGCGCAGGTCACACGCACCGGCGCAGGGCGCACGGGCCCGGACAGGACATGCGCTCCCCGAGGCCGACCGTGTCCTGCACGTCGGCGGAAGCCTCGTGAGTGCTCCGCGTCCGGCACCCGCTCGTGCGACGCGCGGGGCGTCGACTACAGAGGGCCCGCCCGGCAGCGCCGGACGGGCCCTGACAGCCAAGCGACAGCGCCCGGCGACAGACCTTACGTCGTGAGACCCGAGTACGCGTGCAGGCCCTTGAAGAACACGTTGACGATGGTGAAGTTGAACAGCACGGCGGTGAAGCCGATGATCGACAGCCATGCCGAGCGGGTGCCGCGCCACCCGCGGGTCGCGCGGGCGTGGATGTATCCGGCGTACAGCACCCAGATGACGAAGGTCCAGACTTCCTTGGTGTCGAAGCCCCAGAAGCGACCCCACGCGTCGTTCGCCCAGATGGATCCGGCGATGAGGGTGAAGGTCCAGAAGATGAAGCCGACGATGGCGAAGCGGTACGCGAGCGACTCCAGCGCATCGGCGTTCGGCACCGTGCGCAGGAAGCTGCGCTTCGGTTCGGCATCCGCCGGTGCCTCGGCGAGCTTGCGCTCACGGCGCGCCTGGATGAGTTGCACCACCGACAGGCCGAAAGCCAGAGCGAACAGCGCCGTCGCGAGACTCGCGACGAACACGTGCACGACGAGCCACACCGACTTCAGCGGGTCGGCCAGCGGAACCACCTCGACGTGGAAGGCGAGGGTCGCCCCGCCCAGCAGCAGCACAGCGAGTCCGGTCATGAGCGAGCCGAGGAAGCGCAGGTCGTATCGCGTCAGCACCGCGAGGTAGACGGCGACGATCAACAGCAAGCCGGTGAGGGCGAACTCGTACATGTTCGACCACGGCACGCGCTCGGCCGCGATGCCGCGCAGCACGGTCGCGACCAGGTGGAACACGAACCCGAGGGCCGTCAGCACCGTACCCAGGCGGGCCCACAGATACCGCGGCTTCGACGCGACGGATGCCGAAGACCCGGTGCCGGCCGAGATCACTCCCCCGCCGCCCGCCGTGACGAGCTCGCGTGAGACGACTTCGTCTTTCGCCTTGAGCGCGAGGTCGGAGCGGCGTGCCAAGTCGATGGCGTACGCGATGAACGCCAGCACGTAAATGGCGACCGCCGTCCACACCAGGAGGAGGGAGATCTCGTCGAGGAGAAGCGGGTCGGTTCCGGGCATGGTCTCAGTCTACTTTTCGGGGTTCGAGGTGGCTCCGGCGTCCGCGTCGGGATCGGAGGTGTGGGGACGGCTCGAGGCGGGAAGAGCGGCGCCGTGCTTCTCGGCGAGCTGATCGACCGCGGCCGCGAGAGTCGGATCCTCCCCACGCGCGAGACCGGCGTACTCCACGCGCACCCCGTCGGCGGCGGGCGTCGCCTTCACCCACATGCGGCGGCGGGGCACGAAGAGCGCGGCGAGCAGACCGAACAGGGCGAGCAGGGCGAAGGCGAGCACCCACGGACCCGCGAGGTCGCGATGGATGGACAGAGATGCGAACCGCTTGACCGATCCGTCGTAGCCCGAGGCCCCCGCCGGCGCCTCGTTCTCGAACGTGATCGTGCCGAGGCCGTTGGGGAGGTCCTCGGTCTCGCCCGGCATGAGCTGGATCGCCGGGTTGCCGCTGTCGCCGCCCGCGATCTGCGTCATGCCCGACGGGTCGAGGGTGTACACGGAGCGGGGCGTCCCGTCGTCGATGCCCAGGTCGCCCTCGTAGACGCGCAGCGTCAGCACGGGGTACTCGAGATCGCCATAGGTCGAGGTGAGGGCGCCCGAGGGCAGCACGTCCATCGTCGGGTAGAAGAACCCGAGCAGCCCGAGCTGTTGCGGCAACCCGTCGGCCACCTTGATGACCCCGAGCGAGGTCATGTTGGCATCCTGCGGCAGGAACGCGACCGAGTCGTGGAACACCTCGCGCCCGTCGGCGTCTCGGATCGTCACGGTCGGGGCGTAGCCGTTGCCGAGCAGGTACACGCGGTCGCCCTGCACGTCGAGCGGGTGGTTGACGCGCACCTCGCCGTCCCGCGGGTCGGCGCCCGGCGCCTGGGTCGTCACGTGCGCGACGAAGTCACCGGCCTGGCCGGAGCCGGGCTGGCCCGGCGGCACGTACGTCACGTCGAACTGGTCGAGCGTCATCGAGTAGGGCGAGAGGGTGTCGCCGTTGACGAAGCGGCCGGGGTTGAACGAGGAGTAGTCGAGCAGGCTGTTGGCGAACGCCTGGCCCTCGACGAGCACGCGCTGGCCGGTGTAGGTGAAGCCGCCACCCACGCCCACCGCGATGAGCACACCGACGAGGGCGGCGTGGAACACGAGGTTGCCCGTCTCTCGCAGGTACCCGCGCTCCGCCGATACCGAGTAGCTGCCCCGCGCGTCGTAGCGGGCGACGCGGTAACCGCTCTTGCGCAGCTGCGCCGCGGCCGTGTCGATGGCGGCCGCCGCCGTGGCATCCGCATCGCCGGCCACCGCGATCGTGCGGGTGCGGTGGTCGTCGAGGCGCGAGAGGCGCGCGGGCGTGCGCGGGGGCTGCGAGCGCAGGGCCTTCCAGTGGTGCTTCGTGCGGGGCAGCACGCACCCGATCAGCGAGATGAACAGCAGTAGATAGATCGCCGAGAACCACGGCGACGTGTACACGTCGAACAGGCTGAGCTTGTCGAGCACCGGCGCAAGGTCGGGGTTGTCGGTGAAGTACTGCGTCACGCCGTTGGGATCGGCGCTGCGCTGCGGCACGAGCGAGCCGGGGACCGCGGCGATCGCGAGCAGCAGCAGCAGCACGAGGGCGGTGCGCATCGAGGTGAGCTGACGCCAGCCCCAGCGCGCCCAGCCGATGACCCCGAGGCGCGGCTGCGTGATGTCGTCGGGCTCGGATGCCGCAGACGAGTCCGCGTGGTCGGAGGGGCGCAGCACGCCGTCAGAGGGGGAGTTGGACACCGCCCATCACCCCCTGCAGCGACGACATCCAGGCGCCCCAGACGCCGGTCACCATCGCCAGACCGAGCACGACGAGCAGCAGTCCGCCCACGATGTTGACCACCCGGATGTGCCGCCGGATGAATGCGACCGAGCGCGTCGCCCATCCGAAGCCGAGTGCGAGCAGCAGGAACGGGATGCCGAGCCCCAGCGAATACGCCAGCCCCAGCACCGCAGCGCGACCGGGGTCGCCGAGGTTGTACGACACCGAGATGATCGCCGCGAGCGTGGGTCCGATGCAGGGCGTCCAGCCGATGCCGAGAGCGATGCCCAGCAGCGGCGCGCCCACCAGGCCGAGGTTGCCTTTGGCCTGCAGCCGCACGGAGCGCTGCGCGATGCCGAACAACCCGATGAACACCAGGCCCATGAGGATGATGACGACGCCGAGCACGCGCGTGATCACGTCGCCGTAGCGGATGAAGAAGGCTCCGGCCGTGCCCCCGAGCGCGTTGACGGCCATGAACACCACCGTGAAGCCGGCGATGAAAAGCAGGGTCCCCCCGAGCAGCCGCCCGCGTCCGGGGGCGGATGCCGAGCCCCCGCGCGGCGCGACCGCCCCGCCGATGTAGCCGAGGTAGCCCGGTACGAGGGGCAGCACGCAGGGCGAGAGGAAGGAGATGAGGCCGGCGACCAGGGCGACGGGGATCGCCACCCACAGCGCCCCGTCGAAGACGAGAGCGCCCGGATTCACGCGTCCTCCGCGAGCACGGTGCGCACCATGGACTCGAGGATCGACGCTTCGGACAGTTCGCCGATGATGCGGGCAGCCACCCGGCCCTGCTTGTCGAGCACGAGCGTCGTGGGTGTGGCGTTCAGCGGAGTCTTCTCATTGAACGCCAGCTTGAGTTCGGCGTCGTTCACGGCCATCGCACTCGGGTAGGACACACCATGATCGCGTGCGAACGACTGCGCTGTGGACGGCTGGTCGTACGTGTTGACGCCGAGGAAGGCGACATCCTGGCCTTGGAAGCTCTGGTAGGCCTGCTCGAGACGCGGAGCCTCGATGATGCACGGCCCGCACGTCGCGTACCAGAAGTTCACGACGAGCACGGTGCCGGTGTAGTCCGCGCTCGACACCGCGGCACCGCTGTCGAGCGTGCCCGCGAAGTCGACGGGCTCGCCCCGATCGGTCTCGGGGATCTCCTGCCACGGCATCCCGTTGGCGGCGATGTACCCCTTGTTGTCTCCGGCTCGGTACTGCGCGGCGAGCGGGTCTTCCGAGCACGCGGACAGGCCCACGACGAGGGCGGCCGCGGCGAGGACGGACCCCGCGGCGGTGAGGATTCGGCGCATCACACGGCTCCTACGTCGACGGCTCCGGCGGTACTGGCCGGCTCGGCGTACGCCACCTCGACCCAGCGCGTCGAGCCGTCGGCGCCGTCTCGCCGTTCGAAGCTCGTCACGCTCGACAGCGCGCAGCGGCGCTTGCGGGGGTCGTGGCGGGTGGGTTGGCGGGAGAGGGCGAGGTGGGTCACCCAGATGGGGAGCTGGTGGGAGACGACGACGACGTCGCCGGCAGGCACGCGCTCCCAGGCGTCGGTCATGGCATCCGTCATCCGCGCTACGATGCGCTCGTACGGCTCGCCCCAGCTCGGCACGGCCGGGCGACTGAGATGACGCCAGTTGAGGGGGTTCGCGAGCGCCTGCTTCATGCGCCGACCCTCGAAGACGTTGGTGGGCTCGATGACGCGGTCGTCGATGTACGCCTCGACGCCGAACAGCTCGGTGAAGGGCTCCGACGACTCGCGCGTGCGCTGCAGCGGCGAGACGACGAGCGCGCCGACCGGCCGGTCGAGACCCTGCACGTACTCGGCGGCCTGACGGGCCATCTGACGACCGTCGACGCTCAGGCCGAATCCGGGGAGCCGACCGTAGAGCACGCGACGGGGGTTGTGGACCTCTCCGTGGCGCACGAGATGGAGGCGATCGGCGGGCACGATCCCAGTCTAGGCGCGGGGTCTGTGGTCTGACTGAGTCCGGATGTCGGTTGCCTCGACGTAGAGATACCCGCTCGGGTCAGGCGTCTTTCCGCGCGGCCAGCAGCGATCGGATGCGGTTGTAGAGGAACAGCGCCACCCCGATTGCGACCGCGGCGATCACCACGTACTGCAGGATCGAGGCGTACTCCTCGACGATGTGCCAGTTCTCGCCCAGCAGGTAGCCCGACAGCACGAAAATGGTGTTCCAGATGAGGCTGCCGGCGCCGGTGAGCAGGCCGAAGCGCCACATCGGCATCTTCGAAACACCCGCGGGAATCGAGATGAGGCTGCGGAAGATCGGGATCATGCGTCCGAAGAACACGGCCTTGCCGCCGTGGCGCTCGAACCAGGCCACCGTGCGGTCGACGTCTTCGGGGTGCAGCAGCGGCATCTTCGCGGCGAAGGCGCGCAGGCGCGCGGCCCCCAGCCAGCGACCGAGACCGTAGAGCATGAACGCGCCGACGACCGAACCGATCGTCGTCCACAGCAACGCCTCGAACAACGTGAACGATCCGCGGCTCGCGGTCAGCCCCGCCATCGGCAGCACGACCTCGCTGGGCAGCGGCGGGAAGAGGTTCTCGAGCGCGATGGCGACACCGGCGCCGACGGGACCGATGATCTCCATGAGCGAGACGGTCCAGTCGGCCAGCGACGTCAGCCACGACTGCCCCTCCCCGGAGCCGGAGCTCGATCGCACGGGAGTGAGGGTGAGGGTGGTGTCGGTCATCGGGTGCCTTCGCGCGCTCGGTGATCGGCCGCCCGATCGGACGCCCGTTCCAGGCTAGGCCCGGTGCGTGCGAGGTTCCTGGGGGTTGCCCCCGAGCGCGCGCTGCCCCGTGTGCGTCCCGCCCGGGCCGCCAGGCCGCCAGGCCGCCGGGACGCCGGGACCGACGGGCCGCCGGGCCGCCGGGGCCGCCGGGGCCGCCGGGGCCGCCGTAATGATCGGATGCCACGGTGCCGGTGACGGCGAGCCGGGGTACCGCGCGACCCGCGCACGTAGGATGGTCGATCGTGAGCGAACGCGTCCTGGTCAACCAGCTGAAATCCCTCCCCGCCGGCGCCGTCGAGGTGTCGGGATGGGTCGAAACCGTGCGCGATCAGAAGAAGGTGCAGTTCGTCGTCCTCCGCGACGAGACCGGCGCCGTACAGCTCGTGAACCCGGCGACCCGCCCCTCCGAAGAGGCGACGGACCAGGATGCCGCCGCCCTCGCGCTGACCGAGACGATCGGCGGGCTCGCCACCGGTACGTTCCTGACCGTGCGCGGCGAGCTCAAGCACGACGAGCGCGTCAAGCTCGGAGGCGTCGAGATCAAAGTGGGCGAGCTCGTCATCGCCGCCGCGGCGAACCCCGAGACGCCGATCGCCGCCGACAGCAGCCCCGACAAGCGCATGGACTATCGGTTCATCGACCTGCGTCAGCGCCGCAACAACCTGATCTTCCGCGTGCAGACGACGCTCGAGCACGCGATGCGCACGTACTGGGTGGAGCGCGACTACATCGAGGTGCACTCCCCCAAGCTCATGGCATCCCCCTCCGAGAGCAACGCCGAACTGTTCGAGGTGCCCTACTTCGAAGACAAGACGGCCTACCTCGCGCAGAGCCCGCAGTTCTTCAAGCAGATGGCCCAGGTCGCCGGCTTCGGCAAGATCTTCGAGATCGCGCCCGCCTTCCGCGCCGACCCCTCGTTCACCAGCCGTCACGCGACCGAGTTCACCTCGATCGACGCCGAGATCAGCTGGATCGACTCGCACGAAGACGTCGCCCGCATGCAGGAGGAGCTGCTGCAGACGGCGTTCCAGGCCGTCGCCGACAAGCACGGCGCCGAGATCCAGGAGCTGTTCGGCGTCGAGGTGCAGGTGCCCGCCCTTCCCTTCCCGCGCATCCCGCTCGCCGAGGCGCGCGAGATCGTCGCGGCACGCGGATACGACATCCCGCGCACCGACGGCGACCTCGACCCCGAGGGCGAGCGTCAGATCGCCGCGCACGTCGCCGAGACGTTCGGGCACCAGTTCGTGTTCATCACCGACTACCACCCCGAGATCCGCGCGTTCTACCACATGCGCGACGAAGAGACCGGGCTGACCAAGTCGTACGACCTGCTGTTCAACGGTGTCGAGATCACCACCGGCGCCCAGCGCGAGCACCGCGTCGACGTGCTGATCGAGCAGGCGAAAGAGAAGGGTCTCGACCCCGAGCACCTCGACTTCTACCTGGACTTCTTCCGCTTCGGCGCCCCGCCGCACGGCGGGTTCGGCATGGGCTTGGCGCGCGTGCTCATGCTGCTGCTGGGCGAGTCCTCGATCCGCGAAGTGACCTACCTCTTCCGCGGACCCACCCGCCTCGCACCGTAAGCGGCGCGCGGGCCTCGCCCGCGGCGCGCCCGCTGCGCCGTCGTGGCCGCGTTCGCGGTCGCGCAGGATTCGAGCGAACGACGCCCGGGGTTCACTCCCCGGGCGTTCGTGCGTCATCGACGAGGTCTAGCGTCGGGGCATGGTCGCCGTCACGCCCGTGGATCCCCCGGCATCCGCGCGCGAGCCGCGCCCGCGCGGATGGCCCATCGTGTTGCAGGGGGTGGGCCGTCATCGCGCCGGCTCACGAGTGCTGCACGACATCGATCTCGACGTCGAACCGGGCACGATCGTGGCGATCGTCGGGCCGTCGGGATGCGGCGCCTCGACGCTGCTGAGGGTGGTGACGGGTGCAGAACGCGCCGACACCGGAACCGTCAGCATCGACGGACGAATCGGGGCCGCAGCACCTCGTGTCTGCCAGGTGGGTGACCGCGTGCCGGCTGCCCGGTTCGCCCGCGTGCAGGCATCGGTGACGGCGGCGGCCCGGAATGCGGAAGTCATGGATGCCGTCGACGAGGCGGCTCGCCTCTGCGCCCTCGTCGGCCTGGAGTCGCCGGATGCCGTCGTCTCCCGACTCGCTCAGGGGAACCGCCAGCGCTGGGCGCTGGCCCGGGCGTTGGCGCGCCGTCCACGCGCGGTCGCGCTCGACGACGCCCTGGCGGCCCTGCACACCGCGGCGCGGACGCAGACGCGCGATCGCCTCGCGAGAGAACTACGCGAGCGCGGCGTGACGACGCTGTGGGCGACGCGGGACACGGCGGAAGCCGCCGCGGTCGCCGACGAACTCGTGGTCATGGACGGCGGCAGGATCGTCGACCGGGGGTCCCCCGCCGAGGTCTACGGACGGGTCGAGAACGCCGCTGTCGCGGAGGTCCTCGGACCGGTGAGCACCGTACCGGGGATCGTCGAAGGAACCGTCGTGGAGGTGTGGGGCCAGCGCCTCCCCCTCGCCCACGCCGCCCATGACGGTCACTGCGAGGTGGTCGTGCGCCCGGAGCACGTCGTCCTCGTCGGCGCGGACGCACCGGGCATCGACGCCGTCGTCGAACAGACGACGTTCCTGGGCAGCGTGCGGCGTTCGACGGTGGTCACGGGTGACGGTCGGCGCGTCCTTCTCGAGCACGCCGCAGACCGACGCCTGAACGACGAGGCGCGCGTGCGCATCGCCCTCGCGCCGGTGCCGGCGAACGTCCTCGCTCGCGCGTGACGCGGAGGGGGTCCCGGCGAACCGGGACCCCCATGCGCTCAGGCCTCTCGGCGCCGACGCATCCGGGCGACGACGGTCGCCGCACCGCCTGCCACGACGATCAGGCATCCCGCGACCGCTAGCGCTGCGGCAGCGGACGTGTCGCTGCCGGTCGTCGCGAGGCGCGAGGCAGCGGCGGCGGCGGGACGAACGTCATCCTTGCCGATGGGGCCGGGCACCAGACCGCTCCCGTCCGAGCTGCCCGTCGGGCGCGGCTCGGGTGGACGCGTCGGTTCGGGCGTCGGCTGAGGTGCGGGGGCGGGCGCATCGGCCGTGACGACGCCGACGCGCACGTGCGCGCCGAGTCCCCGCCGATCGTCGAGGTCGAGCGCCACGATCGTCTGGGCATCGCCGGTGGTCGCCTGCGCGTTCAGCGTGAACACGGCGCTGCGCCCGGGCACCGTGATGCGGGTGCCGGGGGCGATGGCGCCCGCCGCGATCGTCTGCCCGGCGACCGTGCCTCCGCCCGTGGTCACGGTGGCGCCGTCCGGGGTCACGGTCAACCGGACGTCCGTCAGGGAGACGGCGAGCGCGGTGCCGGGGTACAGCGTGACCGCGTCGAGCACGACGGAGGACCGGGTCACGGAACTCGACGTCTCGATGCCGGCCACCGCGACCTGACCGGCGTATCCGTCGGTCACGTTCGCACCCGAGACACGGGCCTCCGACGAGACGGTCGCGCCGGTCACGCCGCGGTCGGCGACGAACGCCGGAGCGATCGCCGACGGGCCCACGGCATCCACCGCGAACGCGTACCGCGGCGGGAGCGTCGCCGACGGCGAGGGGGTGGGCTGCGGCGTGGGCTCGGGCGTGGTGCCGGGACTCCAGCGCACGGTGCCGAGGCTCACCGCGGGGTAGGTGCCGGTGAGGTCCTCGTAGCGCAGGGCCGTGATGAGCACGCTGCCGTCGGCCTGCGGCACCCGCTCGTTGAAGTGCACGCGCACCCGTTGCGCACCGTTGGGGTCGAGGCCCGTGTACAGGTCGGTTCCGGTGTTGATCCAGACGCCGTTGACGAACACGGCCGATCCCGTGTCGCGGAACGCCACGCGGGAGGTGCCGTCGGCGGCCACGTCGAGGGTCAGGCCGTACACCCGCAGTGCCGACCACATGTACTCCCCCACCGATGAGGTGTCGGGCACCTGCCGGAACGTTCCGATCGAGACGGAGCTCGAACCGTCGGCGGCGTGCGCCACCGCCACGTCGGTCGCCGATGACGCCGACCCGGCGCTTCGTACGTTCTGCGCCTGCACCGCGCCCTCGGCATCCACGTGCGGGGCGCCGGGAACCAGGACACCGCCGCCCGGTGCGGTCACCGTGACGCCCGAGACGAGGGAGGGGGCGACGGCGGTCGTCGGCGTGCACGCGGCGACCCCGAGGCGCACCCGCCAGATCTCCGACCATCCGGCCTCGCCCTCGATGCGCAACGCCGTCACCTGGACGCGTCCGCGGTCGACGACCCGTTCGCCGATGATGAGGCGGGTCGACCCCCACGTGGGCGACGTCGGGAGCGACACGGTGTACCCCGCCGCCAGCTTGCCCGTGTCGAGCACGTCTTTGCCATCGACGGTGAGCGTGTCGAAGGCGATGGACGTGCTGCCGTCGGTGGCGCACGTGGCACGCAGGCCGGTGAAAGCCACCGGTACGCGCTCGCGCAGCTGGAACGTGCCGCCGGCGATCGTCGCCTGGGCGCCGTCGGAGGCCGCGCGGCTCGTGAGCCCCTGCGTCTGCGTCGTGTTGAGCCTGAGGACGTCGGAGGTGGATGCCAACGAGTTCTCGACGGTGCCGCCGCTCGACCATTCGCTCAGGGGCGCGGGAGCCTGCAGGGTTCCCCCGTCGGCGTCGAGCATCTGGATGCCGAACGCCGAGGTCCGAGCGACGGTGGACGCGCCGACGGCCGGCGCCATTCCCGTTCCCATCAGGGCAGCGGCGATGAGCACGGCGGCGGCGGCGCGGACGGAGGGAAATCGGGGGCGGGCGCCGCGGGTCATCGTTCTGCTCCGAATCGGTCGAGGAAGTCGGCACCGCGAGGGATGCCGATGCCGGTGACGGGGTCCCACCCGGGGGCGGACTGAAGGGATTGCGGACGGGTGTCCCACAGGTACAGCGTCTCGAGCCAGAGCTGACCGGTGCTGGCCGCACGGCGGTACCACGTGCCGGCGGATGCCGGAACGACGTCGCGGAATGCGGAGGACCCGGCGAGGTCGTACAGGTACGGCGCCGCCAGGCCGACCTGCACCCCCGTGCGCGCCTTGGCGATGGCCACCACCGAGGCGACCATGGGCGTGGCGAGGCTCGTCCCGCCGTGGGCTTCGTAGGCGAGCGTGTCGCCACGGGGAACGGCGATCGTGAACCCCGTGTTGGGGTCGGCGAGCGAAGCCACATCGGGCACGAGACGTCCGGTGCCCGCGTGCGCGATCCGCGCGCTCTGCCAGCTCGGACGCGGCGAGAAGACCGATTCGCCGCCACCGGCGCCGTAGAGGAACCCCGGCGGGATGATCCCGCCGTTCTGGGCGAAGCGGGTCTGCACTTCCCAGCCCGCCTCGACCTCGACACGATCGCCGGCGTCGAGGCCGATGCTGGCGCCCCCGACGGCCGTGATGTACGGGCTCGACGCGGGAGTGGCCACGTCGGTCTCGTCGTGGTGGTCGCCGGCGAGGGAGTAATCCCCGTCGTTGCCGCTCGAGGCGAAGACCGAGACGCCACGCGATGCGGCCTCGACGAGAACGCGGTTCAGAAGCGTGCGGTCGGCGTCGGTGTCGAGGTCTTCGGGACCGCCGAACGAGAGGGAGACGACGCTCGGGCGGACGGGGGCCTCGACGGCATCCAGCACGCGCAGGTAGAGCGTCGAGGCGAGGCAGTCGTTCGCGCCCCAATAGACGATGTCGGCGTCGGGTGCGACGGCGTGGACCGCCTGGACGTCGAGGTGCTGTTCCACGGTCCACGCCGACGGCCCGCCGCAGCGGGTCGTGTCGGGCGCTGCGGGCGGCTCGTGGGTGTACTGCCCGGCACGCAGCGCCGGCAGGCCCTGACCGGTGAAGTACGTGTCGGTGTTCGCGGCGACCCGATCATCGTCGAAGACGCCGACGATCGCGACCGTCGCCCCCGCCCCGGTGGCGTCGCTCGGCAGTTCGTGCACGGCGCGCAGCTGCGCGGGACCGTAACCGCACAGAGCGTTGGAGCGGTGCTCGACGGCGACGGATGCGGGCCAGGACGCCGAGAGCGTCTGTCCCCAGTACTCGGCACAGTCGTCGGTGCGCTCGGGCGCTGCGGCCGTGGTCGGACGCATCGCCTCGGTGTCGACGAGACCTGCCACGCTTTCGACCACCGTGAGGCCCGCGGGGACGGACAGGTCGCGTGTCGGCGCCACGGCGGCGCGACCGCCGATGAAGGTTTCACCGAAAGAGGTGTCGAACACCCGCGCGATCGTCGACGTACGGCCGGTGAAGGTCAGCGCGTGGATGCTCGCTCGCTCGCCCGTGACGGTGAGGCCGTTCTGCGCGAGCCAATCGCGGACGTCTGCGACCTCGGCGGAACCCGCCGATTCGGCGAGGAGCACGGATGCCGTGAGTTGTGCGTCGTGCGCGGTGTCGGCCGCGCCCGCCGCCCAGGCGGGCGCGGTCGCGGCGAGGATGCGCCGTGCCTCTGTCGTCGGCTGTTCTGCGAGGGGCGGGGAACCGCACGCGGTGGTCGTCGCCAGCGCGGCGACGACCAGCGCGACGAGGGGTGTCGTCGGACGACGACGGGACTGTGGACGCATGTGCATCTTTCTGGAGAGGGGTCGGCTCGGGGTGGCCGTCGGCGAGCCTATCGATAGTGATAACCGTTCTCATAAAGAGGCAGACAGCGGCGCGTTTCTGCGATCCCCTCCCCGGCGAGCGACCGCCGCAGCCCCGACGCGAGCGCGAAGAGGGGACGCCGACGACGGACGCTCGCGCGCCCTCAGCTCGATCAGCCACATTCTCCGCGGTTCGCGCGAACGGAACCGACCCGGTCGAATGGCCGGCCGGCGGCACTCACACCGCGGGGACCGTTAGCCGCGCGGGCGCCCGCAGGACGAAGACGGTCAGAAGGGGTAGTCGACGCAGGAACGCTCGGCGACCACGGAACGCACGAACGCCGCGACCTCCTGGTGCGCCGGATGCACCTGATACCGCTCGAGCGCTGCGGTGTCGGCGAACTCGCTCACCAGCGCGACATCCCAGTTCGACTGGGGGCTGACGACGTTGCGGCCCACCTCGATGTGATCGATCTCGGCGATGAGGCCCTTGAGGGCGAGGAGCTTCTCGGCGATCTGCTCGGCGTGCAGGGCACGCGTGTCGGCCTCGTCGGCCGCCAACTTCCACAGGACGATGTGTCGAATGCTCACGCGGGGGCTCCTTGGGAATCGGCCGCGATCAGGGCGGCACGGAGGCGGTCGGCCGACACGCGCCAGTGCGCGTGCAACTCGCCGTCGACCAGCACGACCGGGATCTTCTCCCACCACACGGCGTGCAACGTCGCATCGTCGGCGATCGAGGCGTGCTCGACGTCGACGCGATCGGCCACCCGAGCGGGAAGATCAGCGATGACGGTCTCGACGATCTGCTCGGCGACGTCGCACAGGTGGCAGTCCGGCTTGCCGATCAGCGTGAGGGTGGTCACGCCTCCATCCTAGGAGGCGCCGGCCACCTCAGGACTCAACGGCGTACCCCGCCGCGACCCATTCACCCGTTCCACCCTCGACGTTCGTCACATCGTGACCGCGCGCCGCGAGAGCCTCCGTGACGCGCGCTGAGCGGCCGCCGATCTGGCAGATCACGTCGAACGGCTCGGCGGGGAGTTCGTCGAGGCGCTCGCCCAGTGTGGACATGGGCAGATTCACCGCGCCGGGTACGTGCCCCGCGGCGAACTCGTGCTCTTCGCGCACGTCGATGAGGGGACGCTCGCGTCCCGCGTGCAGATCGTGGACGGTGATGGACTGCATGCGTGCCTCCGGAAGCGGCGGGCGGACGAACGGGATGCCGACTCGGTCGGCGCGCGGTGGATACACGAAGCGCCCGTCGCATCGGACAGGCGCTCGGTGTGGTGGCCGCTTACTTCTTGTTGCGGCGCTGGTGACGAGTCTTGCGAAGCAGCTTGCGGTGCTTCTTCTTCGCCATGCGCTTACGGCGCTTCTTGATGACAGAACCCACGGAAAACCTCACTAAGTCGGGGTCTGGGTGCCGATGTCGGCGCCCGGGAACACTAGGCGTTCGGAAAAAAGCCTCGGATCAGTCTAGCCGACGTCGGACACCGGTCGCTGCACGACCTCGGCGACCGCCGACTCCGGCACCCGATAGCTGCGTCCGAAACGGACGGCGGGCAGTTCACCGGCGTGCACCAGCCGGTACACGGTCATCTTCGACACGCGCATGAGATCGGCGACCTCGGCGACCGTCAAGAACCGCACATCCGGCAGCTCGGCCATCGTTCACCCCTCGTTCCGGGTGGACTCACCCTGTGATGCTGAGCACACTCTAGGGTCTGGCTGTGACGGCTGTAAACCGGTGGGCCGGCTGCGACGTATGTGCATTCCGGATGCCGCACGCGGCGCGGATCACCGACCGGGGAGCTTGCGGAACGCCGTCGAGAACGAGTGCTTGACCGACGCCGCGGCCCGGCCCACGACCTCCGCCGCGTGCACGGCGGACTCCGGAAGCGCCGGCTCGTTCTCTTCGTCGATCGAGAAGAAGGGGACGAGCCAGTCGTCGACCTCGTCGAGGGGCGCGACGGTGAGGCTGTAGTAGCGGTGCTGACCCATTTCGCGCACCGTGACCAATTCGGCTTCGCGGAGCACCTTGAGGTGCTTCGACACCGTGGGTTGACTGACGCCGAGAGCCGCGACGATCTGCGACACGCTCGTGCCGCGTTCGCCGCCGGTCGCCCGATCGAGGAGCAGCTGCAGGATGTCGCGACGCGTCCCGTCAGCGATCACGTCGAAGATGTCCGCCATGGCATCAGATTAGCCAAGCCCCGGCCCGAGTACCATGATTCGGGTTCGGGCACCGAAGGGAGCGGCGCATGGCGGCGACGCCGAACGAGGTGCGACTGAGGGTGCGGCTGCGACGCATCGCGTTCCAGGCATGGGATCGTCTGCGCAATCTGACGACCGCTTCTCCCGCGCGTTTCGCCGTCCTCGTCTTCGCCGCGCTCATCCTGCTGTTCACCGCGCTGTTCTCACTGCCCGCCGCGGCCGCCGACGGGCGGGTGACGCCGTTGGCCGATGCGCTGTTCACCGCGGTCTCGACGATCTGCGTGACCGGCTTGTCGACGGTCGACATGTACTCGCACTGGTCGCCGCTCGGCCACGCGATCACCTACATCGGCGTGAACGTCGGCGCCCTGGGCGTGCTCACTCTGGCATCCATCCTCGGTCTCATCATCTCCAAGCGCCTCGGCCTCCGCGCGAAGCTCATCGCCGCGGGCGACAGCAATCCGCTCCGCGCCCACGGCGGGCCCGTCAACGAGGGCCAGACCGTCCGGCTCGGCGAGGTCGGCCAACTGCTTCGCACGGTGGCCCTGTCGACGCTCGTGATCGAAGCCGGGCTGACGGTCCTGATCTATCCTTCACTCGTGATCGGTGGGATCGACCCCCTCGTCGCACTCTGGGAGGCGCCGTACTACGCCGCGATGGCCTTCACGAACACCGGCTTCATCCCGAACGCCGACGGGCTGACCCCGTTCGCCCAGGACTATTTTCTGTTGACGGTGCTGATGATGGGCGTATTCCTCGGCTCGATCGGCTTCCCCGTCATCTTCACCCTGTGGCGCCATCACTGGCGCTTCCGTCTCTGGTCGCTGCACACCAAGCTCACGCTCATCACCACGGTGGTCCTGTTCGTCCTCGGAGCGGGGTTCATCCTGCTGCTGGAATACGACAACCCCCTCACATTCGGGAGCATGGATGCATGGGACACCACGTTCCAGGCGTTCTTCCTCTCCGCGATGACGCGCTCCGGTGGCTTCAGCGTCATCGACATCGGCGACCTCAACGGCGCGACCCTGATCGTCGGGTCGATGCTGATGTTCGTCGGCGGGGGCTCGGCATCCACCGCGGGCGGCATCAAGGTCACCACGCTCGCCGTCCTGGCGCTGGCCGTCTTCTCCGAGGCCAAGGGACGCCCGTCCGTCCAGGCGTTCGGCCGGCGCATCCCGAGCGACGTGCAGAGGGTCGCCTTGTCGGTCGTGGCGTGGGGGGCGACGATCGTCGCCATCTCGACGGTCACCATCAGCCGCATCACCGACGCCCCCATCGAGTACGTGCTCTTCGACGTCATCTCGGGCTTCGCCACGGTGGGGCTGTCGACCGGCCTGACGGCCGAACTCCCCGACCCCGCGGTCTACGTCATGGCGGCCACGATGTTCATGGGGCGCATTGGTACTGTGACTCTCGCCGCGGCGGTCGCTGCGGCATCCCGCTCGCAGCTGTACGCGCTGCCCGTTGAAAGGCCGATCGTTGGTTGAACGGATTCGCAGCGACGCGCCCGTCCTGGTGATCGGACTCGGTCGCTTCGGCGCCGCCTGCGCCGGAGAACTCGACCGGCTCGACCGCGACGTGCTCGCCGTCGACGGGAACCTGGAGCTCGTTCAGAAGTGGTCGGAGCGGGTGACGCACGCCGTTCAGGCCGACGCCCGCAACATCGATGCTCTGCGTCAGATCGGCGCGCAGGACTTCCAGGTCGCCGTCGTCGCCGTGGGCTCCCTCATCGAGGCGTCGGTGCTCATCACCGCGAACCTCGTCGACCTGAAGGTGCCGCAGATCTGGGCGAAGGCGGTCTCGCAGTCGCACGGCAAGATCCTCGCCCGCGTGGGCGCCAACCACGTCATCTACCCCGAGGCCGAGGCCGGAGAGCGCGTCGCGCATCTCGTGAGCGGTCGGATGCTCGACTTCATCCGCTTCGACGACGACTTCGTCCTCGCCAAGATGTACCCGCCCAAGCTCGTGCGCGGTGTCGGGCTCAATGAGTCGGGCGTGCGCTCGAAGTACAACGTCACCGTCGTGGGAGTGAAGAGCCCGGGCCGGCCGTTCCGGTACGCGGAAGCCGACACGGTCGTCACCAACCACGATCTCATCATCGTCTCGGGGACGAACTCCGACATCGAGCGCTTCGCGGCCCTCGACCGCTGACCCGACGACGTCAGGCGTCGATGTCGAGCGGCACCTCGACCACGTCGTCGACGGCGAGACCCTCGGCATCTTGCAGCGCCTTCTTCACCGGCACGATGTAGCCGCCGTCCTTCGGCCAGAGCGAGGTCGTCACGGTCGTGCCGCCGATGGCGACGGATGCCGGGATCATGCCCCACCCGTAGGTGACGAGGGGAGCGATCTCGGCGATCTGCTGCGCCTCTGCGGGGGGCACGGTCACGAAGTGGAACGGCGAGGGACCCCGCCAGAACCAGATCGGACCCGAGAAGCGCAGTCGCACGCTCAGCCCCCGGCGGCCAGTTCCTTCGCGCGCACGAGCGCGGCTTCGGCGGCGGCGGTGAAGGTGTCGTCGAGCTTCGCCTCCTGCAGCACGGCGACCGCGCGTTCGGTGGTGCCCTTGGGGCTCGTTACACGGCGGCGCAACTCCGCCGGATCGACGTCGGAGGCGGCCAGCAGGCTCGTCGCGCCGATGAAGGTCTGCTCCGCCAGAAGGCGCGCCTGGTCGTCGTCGAAGCCCATGCGGACGGCTGCTCTGGTGAACTCTTCGACCAGCAGGAAGACGTAGGCCGGGCCCGAGCCCGAGATGGTCGAGAGCGCGTCGATCTGCGCCTCGGGCACCTCGACCACCGCACTGACCGTCTCGAAGAGGGCCCGCACGACGGCCACGTCGTCGTCTGAGGCCGCGGGGCCCGCGGCGAGTCCCGTGACCCCCTTGCCGACGAGAGAGGGGGTGTTGGGCATGGAGCGCAGCGTCGCCACCCCGTCGCCGAGGTGGCGGGCGAACGTGTCGAGGGTGACCCCGGCGGCGAGACTCACGACGACCGCACCGGGACGCAGGTGCGGCGCGATCTCTGCGAGCAGGTCGGGCACCATCGCGGGCTTGACGCCGACGAGCACGATGTCGGCGGATGCCACGGCGTCGGCGTTGCCGGACGGGTGCTCTTCGAGCGCGACGCTCGTGACGCCGTCGAGTTCGGCGAGCTCCTCGGCCTTCGCCCGCGAACGGTTCGTCGCGGTGACACCGCCACCGGTCAGCCCCGCGGCGACGAGCCCCCGGAGGATGGCACCCCCCATGGAGCCGGCGCCGAGGATCGCGATCGGGGGCAGCGAGGTGGTGGCATCCGTCATGCCCCCAGTCTACGAAGCGCCCCCGACATCGCCCCGGTGCTCGACCGGCGAAAGGGTCCGGCGCCCGGCGGGGCAAGCCTGAATGCGGCCGATAGGGGGGCGCGTTAGAGTCGGAAAGCGGCGTATCGGCGCACCTGCGAGCGACACGGAGGACCTGCGATGACACTCTTCGACGGCATCACTGCACGCCTGGTCGAGACCGACCGACTCGGCGTGAACGTGCTCGAACGCGTCGGCGACGACCCCGCCACGGCCGCCGAGCACACCGTCGTCTTCGTGCACGGCAACGTCTCGTCATCGGTGTTCTGGCAGGAGATCATGCAGGATCTGCCCAGCGAACTCCGTGTGGTCGCCGTCGACCTGCGCGGATTCGGGCGCACCGAGCACACGCCCATCGACGCCACCCGCGGAGTGCGCGACTTCAGCGACGACCTGTTCGCGACGCTCCGGGCTCTCGACATCGACGAGGCGCACCTCGTCGGCTGGTCGCTGGGCGGCGCAGTCGTGATGCAGTACGCCCTCGAGCACCCGGTGCGTTCCCTGACGCTGCAGGCGCCCGTGTCGCCCTACGGCTTCGGCGGCACCCGCCGCGACGGGTCGCGTCTGCACGACGACGCCGCCGGTACCGGCGCGGGCATCGCCAACGACGACTTCGTGCAGCGGCTCACCGACCACGACACCACCGCCGAGGCCCCCACCTCGCCGCGGTCGGTGTTCCGCTCCAGCTACGTCGCCCCCGGATACACCAGCGAGCACGAGGACGCATGGGTCGAGGCGATGCTGTCGACCTCGACGGCGGGCGGCAACTACCCCGGCGACGCGGTCGCGACAACGACGTGGCCCGGCTTCGCCCCCGGGACGACGGGCGTGCTGAACACCCTCTCGCCGAAGTACTTCGACGTGTCGGCGATCGTCGATCTCGCCGTCAAGCCTCCGATCCTGTGGATCCACGGGACCGCGGATGCCGTCATCTCCGACACCTCGTTCTCCGACCTGAACCACCTCGGCTCGCTCGGTGTCGTCCCCGACTGGCCGGGCGCCGACATCGCCCCCGCCCAGCCGATGGTGTCGCAGACGCGCGACGTGCTCGCGGCCTACTCCGAGAGGGGCGGCGAGGTCACGGAGGTCGCGGTCGACGGGGCCGGGCACTCGGTGCACCTCGAGCGTCCCGCGCAGTTCCGCCGCGCCCTGCTCACCCACATCGGGTACGTCGGGCGTCCGGCCGACCCCGCCCCGCCCACCGAGGCGATCATCCTGCGCTCCGCCGACTGACGCGTCCGCCCCTTCTCACCCGGAGGCCCTTCGTGGAGTACTGCCTGTTCACCGAGCCCCAGCAGGGGTTCTCGTACGACGACCAACTCGCGTTCGCACAGTCGGCCGAGCGGCACGGTCTCGACGGGTTCTTCCGCTCCGATCACTACCTGCGGATGGGCGACGGCGACCCCCGGCCCGGTCCGACCGACGCCTGGACCACCCTCGCGGGGTTGGCTCGCGAGACATCGCGCATCCGTCTCGGCACCCTGGTGTCGTCGGTGACCTATCGCGTGCCCGCCATCCTCGCCATCCAGGTCGCCCAGGTCGACGCCATGTCATCCGGCCGCGTCGAATTGGGCCTGGGCACCGGCTGGTTCGAGCGCGAGCACACCGCCTACGGCATCCCGTTCCCGGCCAAGCGGTTCGACCTGCTCGAGGAGCAGCTGCAGGTCGTGACCGGCCTGTGGGCGACCCCGGATGCCGAGACCTTCACGTTCCGCGGCGAGCACTACCACCTCGAGCAGGCGCCGGCGCTTCCCCGGCCCGTGCAGTCTCGCGTCCCGGTCATCGTCGGGGGCGGCGGCCCGAAGCGCACCCCCGCCCTCGCCGCGCGGTATGCGACCGAATTCAACATCGGCTTCGTGTCGGAAGCCGTCGTGGCCGAGAAGTTCGCCGTGGTCCGGGCGGCGTGCGAGTCCATCGACCGCGACCCCGCGACGCTGAAGCTGTCGGTGGCGCTACCCACGATCGTCGGCGCGGACGACGCCGAGATCGCTCGGCGCACCGCCGCGATCGGGCAGTCCCGGGAACGGTTCGACAACGGCGCGAACATCATCGGCACCCCCGAAGAGGTCGCCGCGAAGGTCGAGAGACTGCGTGCGCTCGGGGCCGAGCGCGTCTACTTCCAGCTCATGGACCTGCGCGACATCGATCACGCCGACCAGGTCGGCGCCGAGGTGCTGCCGCTGCTGCCTCGCTGAGGCGCTGTCTCCCGACGCTCTGCGAAGAACGCCTGCAACTGGGACGCGGCGCGCTGCTCCTCCACCCCTCCGACGACCTCGACACGATGCGGCAGACGCCGGTCGCGCAGCACGTCGTACATCGACCCGGCGGCTCCCGCCTTGGCATCCCACGAGCCGAACACCACGCGGGGGACGCGCGCCTGCAGGATCGCGCCGGCGCACATGACGCACGGCTCGAGCGTGACGACGAGCGTGCAGTCGGCGAGGTGCCAGGAGCCGATCCGGGATGCCGCCTGGCGCAACGCCACGACCTCGGCGTGCGCCGTGGGGTCGCCCGTGACCTCGCGGAGGTTTCGCCCCTCGCCCACGATCCGACCGTCGGCGTCCACCACGACGGCCCCCACGGGCACATCGCCCTCGGCGGCAGCCTCGTCGGCGAGCGCGAACGCCCGGTGCATCGCGGCGAGGTCTCGAGCGGTGGGCGTCACGGGGCTCCCAAATCAGGACGGGGTCGGCCGGGCTGAGCGGTTAGCCTTGAGCCTATGCGTGTCCACGTCGCCGACCACCCCCTCATCACCCACAAACTCACGGTGCTGCGCGATGTGCAGACGTCGTCGCCGGTGTTCCGCCAGCTCACCGAAGAGCTCGTGACACTGCTCGCCTACGAGGCGACGCGCAACGTCCGCGTGGAGCCGATCGAGATCCAGACGCCGGTGACCACCACCGAGGGCGTGAAGATCAGTGAGCCCCGCCCGATCGTCGTGCCGATCCTGCGCGCCGGGCTGGGCATGCTCGAGGGCATGGTGAAGCTCCTGCCCACCGCCGAGGTCGGCTTCCTCGGTATGGTGCGCGACGAAGAGACGTTCGAGCCCACCACCTACGCCGAACGCCTGCCCGACGACCTCAGCGACCGCCAGTGCTTCGTGCTCGACCCGATGCTCGCCACCGGCGGCTCGCTCGGCGCGGCGATCAACTTCCTCTTCGCCCGCGGGGCGCAGGATGTCACGGCGATCTGCCTGCTGGGTGCGCCCGAGGGCGTCGCCGCGATCGAGAAGCAGGTCGAGGGCCACGATGTGACCCTGGTGCTGGGGGCCGTCGACGAGCGGCTCAACGAGAAGGGGTACATCGTGCCCGGCCTCGGCGACGCGGGCGACCGCCTGTACGGCACGGCCTGACGCGGGCGACCGCCTGCACGGCACGACCTGACGCGGGTGACCGCCTGTACGGCACGGCCTGACGCGGGCGACCGCCCGTATGGCACGGCCTGACGCGTCCGGCGGCGGAGCGACACGGCGGCCACGCAGCGCGGACACGACCGACGCGATCCGGCGGGCGTTCCGCCGTTCGGGGCGCGAGACGCCCGCGACGGCGAATACCACCGGCGCGACCGTCGACTCGGTCGTGGTGGAGCTGAGGGTCAGTCGGTCGTCGCGACCAGGCGGGCGAACGCGCTCAGGCGCGCCACCCCCTCAGGCGTGCGCGGCAGATCGTCGAGCAGAGCCGGGGAGTACACGACGTAGGCCGCCTGCATGGCGCGCGAGACCGCGACGTTGATGCGGTTGCGCAGCAGCAGGAACTCGAGGCCGCGCGGTGCGTCGCGGCCCGATGATGCGGCGAGTGTGAGGATGGCGACCACGGCCTCTCTCCCCTGGAACCGATCGACCGTTCCGACGGGCACATCGGCGAAGCCCGCCGCGGCGAGGGCTTCTTCGACCGCCACCTGCTGTCCGTTGTAGGGCGTGACGACGATGATGTCTTCTGGGGCGAGCGGACGCGGCTGCTGCACCGTCGCCGTGTCGCCGGTGCCGCCCTCGGCACCGGTCCACTCGCGGCCCACCAGGTCGGCGACCAGGCGGGCGACCTCGGCGGCCTCTTCGACGGAGCAGGTCGAATTCCCGTGGTGGCGCACCGGTATGACGTGCACGCCGGGCTCGATGCCGTCGAGCCGGCGCAGCGCGGTCGACGGGTGGGCCGCCAGGCGGTCCTCGTACGACAGCGTCGAGACGGGTCCGGCGACGGCCGGGTGCATGCGGCGCGTGCGGGCGAGGAAGTAGCCGAGGTCGGCCGGAATCACCTCGGCGCCGTCGATGATCCATCCCAGCGCCGACGTATCGACCGGCTCGGGGTGCGTTCCCTGACTCACCTGGGGCAGCTGCTGCGGGTCGCCCAGCAGCAGCAGCCGCTGAGCGGCGAGTGAGACGGCGATCGTCGAGGCGAGCGAGAACTGCCCCGCCTCGTCGATCACGAGGAGGTCGAGGCTTCCGCGCGGGACGCGCGCCTCGTGACTGAAGTCCCACGCGGTGCCGCCCACGACGAATCCGTGCGCGGCGTTCTCGGCAGTGAAGGCGGCGACGCCGTTCTTGGGGAGCACGGTGAAAGCGTGCGGGGCGCTCGGGTCTTTCGGCGCCTTGCCGACCCGGGATGCCGGCACGCCCGCCGCGATGACCTGATCGAGCATGTGCTCGATGGTCGCGTGAGACTGTGCGACGACGCCGATCCGGTAGCCGCGTTCGGCCACGAGCTTCGCGATGACGTGCGAGCCGACGTAGGTCTTGCCCGTTCCGGGAGGGCCTTGCACGGCCAGGTAGCTGTGATCGAGGTCGGCGACGCTGCGCGCGATCGCTGTGACCTCGTCGACACCCGCCGCCCCGACGACGCCGCTCGCGGTCGTCTCGGCGCCGGACTCACCGGTGCCCGCCGTGCCTGCGTCGGCCATGGCATCGCCCGCGGCGGCGGCGCGCCCATCACCCGCGACGGCGGCGATGGGCGTGAGCGCCCCAGAGCGCGTCCGCGGGGGTACGCGCCGCAAGATGTCGGCCGCGGGCCCCTGCGGGATCGTCGGCGCCGCCGCCAGCACGGCGTCGGCCCACGCATCGATCGCCTTCTGCTGATTGCCCGCGCGCGGCGGCGCCGGCGGGGTGAGGGCGAGAGGGAGCTCGTCCCATGTGACGCCGTCGGCCGCGACCTCCTCGACGATCGCGCCGTCGTCGAGCACCTCGCGAACGCTCACCCGCCGCGCACCGTGGATCCACCGGGGACGGGTGTCGAGCGGGAACGGGGCGGGGAGGTCGTAGATCGCGAAGGGATCGGCATCCACGCTCAGGCGCGTACCGGGGGCGAGCTCGCCCCGCAGCTCGATCAGGCGTCGCTCGGAACCGCGGCCCGACTCGGCGATGTGCCAGTCGGTCACGACCCGGGAGCGGGCGGCGTCGACCACCACGACATCACGCGTCTCTTCCCACACCGACACGGGTTCGCGAAGCCGCAGGAAGTGCGTCGCCCAATAGGTCTTCTCTTCGCGGGGGTAGTAGTCGATCGCGGCGGCCGCGAGTCGCAGGGCCGTTGCGTCGCGGGACTCGGGCTCGGCGTCTGCGGCCCAGCGCTGAAGGGCCGTCGCCCGCGGAGACGGCTCATACGCCTGTTCGTCGGGTTCGGCCCCGCGGGCGGGCACGGCGCCCGACTCCCGCGCACGGTCGACGAGCCAATCGCGCAGACGGCGGGTGGAGACGCAGTCGTACCGGTTGTAATCGGCGAGGTCGTCGAGCACGGACTGCGCGGCCTCGGCATGACCGTCGGCGGCGAGGGCACGCGCCTCGACGTACTTCACGATCGAGTCGTCGCCGCGTTGCACGTCGCTCGTGCGCACCTCGTCGCCCATGTACAGCGGCTCGAGCTTCTTGATCGAGTACGACCGTGAGCCCACGCGCAACGCCCGGCGCACGACCGGGTACAGGTCGACGAACACGCCGTCGCGCAGCAGCCGGTCGACGTCGGCCTCTCGCACACCGTATCGAGCGGCCATCGTCAGCAGATGCGTCGGCTCGTAGGGGGCGTAGTGGTAAATGTGCATGCCCGGGTACTGCCGACGCCGGAGGGCCACCATGTCGAGGAAGCGCTCGAGGGCGTCGCGTTCTTCGTCGAAGGTGTGAGCCCAGATCGCGCCGTAGGTCTCTCGGGTGTCGACCCATCCGAAGAGGTAGTCGATGCCCCAGTGTTCGCCGACGCCCTCGGTGTAGAGCGGGTCGCCTTCGAAATCGAAGAACAGGTCGCCGTGGTCGGGACGCGGCAGCACCCCGAGCGACTTCGGCGCGACCACCTCGAACGTAGGAGCGGCATGCTCCGGCGCACCGTCGGACGGCACGCCCGCGGGACTCTCGAGTTGCAGACGCGCCTGCGTGCGCAACGACGAGAAGGTGTCGGCGCTCATGGCGGCCGGGGCGGCCGTCGCCTGCGCGAGCGCGTCGATGGTGAGGATGCCGCTCGCTCGCAGGCGGTCGCGCTGCACCGGCCGCATGCCGGCGACGAGCAGCAGATCGCGATGGGCGACGACCTCGAGCTCGCACGTCGCGCATCGGCCGCAGGCGACGACGCCCAGGTCGCCGCGGGCATCGCCCCAGCCGATCACCGCTCCGCCGGCGCCGAGGTCGACGCGCCGATCGGCGATGAGGGCGCGCAGGCGCTCGCGGCGCAACCCGAAGACGGGGAGGAGATCGTCGACGCGGTGCGTGCTGGTGGTGCCGTCGCCGAGCAGCAACTGCACCTCGTCGGAGCGGGGAACCGCCAGACGGTCGAGCTGATCGACATATGCCGCCAACTGCATGACCGCGGTGACACGGGCGCGGCGGGCGAGCTTGGTGTCTTGCACGATCCACGGTCGCGCCCCGTCGGCACGCGCCACGGGCTCACGGACGAGGAAATCGGCGAAGCCCACGAACTCGTCGGTGGCGAACGCCGCTTGATAGACGACCTCGGCGGCGGGGTCGGCGAGGGCGGCGTCGGTCAGACGCACGGCCTCGGACAGCGCCTCAGCGTCGGAGGAGCGCGCAGCAGGGATCTCGCGCACCGCCGCGCCGAGTGCCGCCCGATATGCGTCGAGCACGCGCACCTCGTGAGCGGTGCCCAGGCGCGCCGCCCGCTCGAGCGTGGCGTCTTCTGGATCGTCGACGGCGGCGATGCGCCCGAGCTTCGCATCGATGGCGCGCAGCCACGCGAACTCGCACTCGGCCGCGGCCTTCAGGTCGCTGGCGCTCCAGACGATTCGCGCGTCGCGCTCGATGTACCGCATGCCTCCCACGCTATCCGCGACCTCCGACATCGCCGGGGCCGGCGTCCACAGGGGGTCGCTCGGCGCGAAGCGGCGACCGCGGTGTCGGAGGGGCCTGCCAGACTGGAAGCGTGATCACCGACCTGCCGTTCGAGAACGTGTACCGGCACGGCTTCGCGCGCGTCGCCGCGTGCACCATCCCCGTCGCCGTCGCCGACCCCGCCTCCAACGCCGCCGCCGTCCTCGACTCGGCGCGGGCGTGCGACGCCGAGGGCGTCGCCGTCGCCGTCTTCCCCGAGCTCTGTCTCACCGGGTACGCAATCGACGACCTGGTGATGCAAGACCCTTTGCTCGACGCGGTCGAAGTCGCCATCACCGGCCTCGTCGCGGCATCCGTCGATCTTCTCCCCGTGCTGCTCGTGGGTGCCCCGCTGCGGCACGGCAACCGCCTCTACAACTGCGCGGTAGTGATCCACCGCGGGCGGGTGCTCGGAGTCGCCCCCAAGGCCTACCTGCCGACGTACCGCGAATTCTACGAGCACCGCTGGTACGCCCGCGGCGACGATCAAACGGGCCAGCACATCCGGGTGGCAGGCCACACCGTGCCCTTCGGGCCCGATCTGCTGTTCGACGCCGTCGACGTGCCGGGGCTGACGCTCCACGCCGAGGTCTGCGAAGACGTGTGGGTGCCCATTCCACCGTCATCGGGTGCCGCGCTGGCCGGTGCGACCGTGCTGGCCAACCTGTCGGGCAGTCCCATCACCATCGGGCGCGCCGACGATCGCACCCTGCTGTCGCAATCGCAGTCGCTGAGGTGTCTCGCGGCGTACGTGTACGCGGCCGCTGGCCAGGGCGAGTCGACGAACGACGTCTCATGGGACGGCCAGACCATGATCTACGAGGGAGGGCAGCTGCTCGCCACGACCGAGCGCTTCCCCGACGGGCCCCGCCGCAGCGTCGCCGACGTCGACCTCGACCGCCTGCGACAGGACCGCATCCGACAGGGCACCTTCGACGACAACCGCAAGACCACGGCTCCCGTCTTCCGCACGGTGTCGTTCGAGCTCGCCCCGCCCGCGGGCGACATCGGCCTGCGACGGGCGCTGGATCGCTTCCCCTTCGTGCCCGACGACCCCGCACGTCTCGCCCAGGACTGCTACGAGGCCTTCAACATCCAGGTGTCGGGGCTGGTGCAGCGTCTCGAGGCGATCGGCAACCCCCGGCCGGTGCTCGGAGTCAGCGGGGGCCTCGACTCGACCCACGCGCTGCTGGTGATCGCCCGGGCCATGGACCGCATGGGACGACCACGCAGCGACATCCTCACCTACACGCTCCCCGGCTTCGCCACGAGCGACAAGACCAAACGCAACGCGATCGCCCTCGCCCAGGCCGTGGGGGCATCGATCGAGGAGATCGACATCCGCCCCGCGGCATCCGAGATGCTCGCGCGTATGGGTCACCCCTTCGCCGCCGGCGAACCGGTGCACGACGTCACGTTCGAGAACGTGCAGGCAGGCCTGCGCACCGATTACCTCTTCCGCCTCGCCAACAAGAACGGCGGAATCGTCGTCGGCACGGGCGACCTCTCCGAGATCGCACTCGGCTGGTCGACCTACGGCGTGGGCGACCAGATGAGCCACTACTCGGTGAACCCGGGCATCCCCAAGACGCTGATCCAGCACGTCATCCGCTGGGTCATCTCGGCGGGCGAGCTCAGCGCCGACACCGTCGAGGTGCTGCAGGCGGTGCTCGACACCGAGATCAGCCCCGAACTCGTGCCGGCCGGTCAAGACGGACGCATGCAGTCCACCGAAGACCGCATCGGGCCCTACAACCTGCACGACTTCACGCTGTACCACGTACTGCGCTTCGGCTTCCGCCCGTCGAAGATCGCGTTCCTCGCCGCCCATGCCTGGTCGGATCCGGATGCCGGAGCCTGGCCCGCGGGCTACCCCGAGGCCGAACGGCCCTCGTACGACCTCGTCACCGTGGCGAAATGGCTCGAGGTGTTCCTGCAGCGCTTCTTCGGGTTCGCGCAATTCAAGCGCACGGCCATCCCCAACGGACCGAAGGTCTCGCCGGCGGGGTCGCTGTCGCCGCGCGGCGACTGGCGCGCACCCTCGGACGGCAACGCGCGGGTGTGGCTCGCCGAGCTGCACGCGGCGGTCCCACAGGCGTTCGGCAACTGAACCGCGTCGGCTACCAGCCCATCGAGCCGGGGACGCCCTCGAACGGACCCGCCAGTTCTGCCGTGACCCAGCCCCCGTAGAAGCCGCCGGGCTGCGGCTGCACCGTCTCGCCACCCAGAATGACGGCATCCATCGCACCGGCGTACACCGCCACGCGATCGTGCAGCATCTCGTACCCGGGTAGGGGGTTCGGATACTTCCACGCGGCGCGCTCGGCGACCACTCCCCCGCCACCACGGACGTCGAAATAGCGTGCAGCGCCCTTGAACTCGCAGAACGAGGCCCCCTGTCCCCGCGACAGCGCGTCACCGAATGCGGCGATGGGCACGTAGTAGACGGGCGGGTGACTGGTCTCCAGCACCCGCACGACATCGTCGGTGTCGACGATGCGCGTCCCGCCGAAGTCGATCTGAACCCGCCGGTTCTCACGCTCCACGCGTGGCGGGCGGGGGTAATCCCACACGGATTCCTGGCCGGGACGAACGGGGTCGGGAACGGGGCGCGCCATGCGCCTACGGTACGCCGCGCCGCGGTCGTGGGGGTCGTCTGGGCAGAACAGCCAGGCAGGCGCGCGGCTATTCGATAGCCTGGGGCGGAAGGGGGCAGTGTGACCGAGCAGAAGACGTTGACGGACGGTCGTCGGTACCGGGTGTACCAGATCATCGGCATCGTGGTGGCAGCGCTGTTCCTCGCCCTCGGTGTGACGGCGTTCTTCGCCGGCGGGGGCCCCATCATCGCCGCCATCGCCGTCGTCGGAGGTCTCGCCGTGTTGATCGTCTCGATCGTGATGATGGTGCGCTCGTGAGCGGGCCCGGCGACGACGGCGGCAAGAAGAAGTTCCCGCCCGGCACGGTCGTCATCTGGATCGCCGGCGCGGGCATCGGGCTCTGGCTGCTGATCAGCGGGCTGATCGGCATCCTCTCCGGCGGGAGCTGATCCGGCGCGTCGCGGGAATGTCCGCCGGCGCCGGTGGTTGTCCCAGGGGCTTCGACCCCTTCCGAAAGGGCATCATGACGCGCATCGGACGCAGCGACCTCGACGTCTTCCCCCTCTCGCTCGGCGGGAACGTGTTCGGCTGGACGGCGGACCGCGACACCTCGTTCGCGGTATTGGACGCCTTCCGCGACGGCGGCGGCGACTTCATCGACACCGCCGACGTGTACAGCGCATGGGCGCCCGGAAACTCGGGCGGCGAGAGCGAGACGTTGATCGGCGAATGGCTCGCCTCCCGTCGACCCGATAACGTCGTGGTCGCGACGAAGGTCAGCCAGCACCCCGACTTCCGCGGACTCGGCGCGACGAATGTGCGCGCAGCGGCCGAGGCCTCGCTGAAGCGACTGGGCGTCGATGCCATCAACCTCTACTACGCCCACTTCGACGACGCCGAGACGCCGCTCGAAGAGACCGTGACGGCCTTCGCCGACCTCGTGCGCGATGGCCTCGTGCGCTACGTCGCCGTCTCCAACTACACCGCCGAGCGCGTGCGCGAGTGGATCTCGCTCGCCGAGGCGTCGGGCGCCGATCTGCCGGTCGCCATCCAGCCGCACTACAACCTCGTGCACCGCACCGAGGTCGAGCGTGACATCGTGCCGGTCGCCCAGCAGTACGGCATGTCGCTCGTCCCCTATTACGCACTCGCGAGCGGATTCCTCACCGGCAAGTACCGTTCATCGGATGCCACGGGAGACTCGCCGCGCGCGGAGGGAGCCGCGAAGCTCGCCACCCCCGCCGGCCTCGCCCTCATCGAGGCGCTCGAGGAGATCGGGCGTACGCACGACGCGTCGATCGCCACGACGGCACTCGCATGGCTGCGGGCGCAGCCGACCGTGGTCGCACCCATCGCCAGCGCCTCCAAGGTCGAGCAGGTCGCCGACCTCCTCGCCAGCGCCTCGCTCGAGCTGTCTCCGGAGGAGCTCGCCCGTCTCTCCGCGGCGTCGGAACCGGCTCAGGACTGACGCGCGCGGTCCGGGCCTGCGCGGGGCCCGGACCGCGCAGCGGGAGCGACCCCTCTCGCGTACCCGTCAGAATGGAGGGGTGAAGCTCCTCGTCGCCGCCCACGCGTCCGAACTCACCGCCTTCGAGGCGGACATCCCCGGCTTCGAACGTCTGCTCACCGGGGTGGGCAAGATTCCGGCGGCGTCGGCGCTGACTCGTGCGCTCTGCGGCGGACGCTACGACGAGATCGTCGTCGTCGGCACAGCCGGCGCGATCGATGACGCCGTCGAGGGGGGCATCTACGACATCGCCGGTGCGATCCAGCACGACGTGAAGGGCCTGGACGGCACCTTCGGCGAGCATGTGTCGCTCCCGCCTCGCGTCGACACGGGACACGACGGTCTCATCATCGCCACGGGTGATCACTTCGTCGACGACGCCGAGACCGTCGCCCTCATTCGGGGGCTCGGCGCGCGACTGGTCGACATGGAGTCATACGCCCTGATCTGGGTCGCGCAGCAGTTCGACGTTCCCATCCGCATCCTGCGCGCCGTCTCGGACCGCGCGCAGGACGGCGCCACCGAGCTGTGGGACGTCGTCGTCGAACGGTGCAGTCACCAGCTGCGCGCGGAGATCCGCTCGCGCTACGGGGTCTGACGACCTCCCGACATTCGACGGTCGCAGCCGTCCAAACCCCCGCCCGTCCCTGCAGCAGAGGGCGAAGCGGGCCGCGCCGCTCGCAGGGTCACTTCTGCGGCATCCGCTGACTACGGCGTCTGCGAGCCCGTCTTGGCGCGCTTCGCTAGATCCGCGACGCCGACGACGAGCGCGAGACCCAGGAATACGCCGACGGTGATCATGCCCGACGCGTAGGCATCGTGGTACAGCACCACCTGGTCATTGACCGTGTCCTGTTCGCGATAGACCGTCGCGTAGAACAGCGCCAGGGCGATCGCCGTGCCGACGGCCGTGCCGATGCGCTGGCCCAGCTGACCGACGGAGCCGGCGACGCCACCGCTGCGCACGGGAATATCGGCGAGGGTCAGGGTCTGGTTCGGGGAGATGACGAGCCCGCCCGCGAACCCCCCGAACGCCATGACCCCGGCCATCGCCCACGCCGTCCACTCGGGGGGCGTGAACACTGCGACCAGCACGAGGCTCCCGGCGGTGGCCACCATGCCGAGGATCCCCCACACCACGAGCGGACGACCGAGGCGGGTGACCAGGTTGCCGCCGATCCACGAGCTCCAGGCCGACGCGACCGCGAACCCGATCGTGACCATGCCCGCGAACACCGGTTCGAGACCCAATCCGCCCTGGAGGAACAGCGTCCCGAGGAGGAACATCGCCGGGATCGCCGAGAAGTACGCGGTCGAGATGAGCACGCCGTTGCGATACGACGCGAGCGAGAAGATCGAGAACGGCATCAGCGGCATCCGGCCCCGCTCGGCGTACCGCCGCTCCCAGTAGACGAACGCCGCGGCGAAGACCACGGATGCCACCAGCAACCACCAGCGGTTCGGATCGTCGTCGGGGCTGCCCGTGGTGAACAGGAACGGCCACATCAGCGCGAGGATCGTCAGCGCGAAGAGCAGAACCCCCACCGGATCGAGATCGAGGCGGCGGTGCGACTTCGTGCGGGTGTCGGGCAGGAGCCAGGCGGCGAGTGCGATGACGACGCCGACGAGGGGGATGTTGATCCAGAAGATCAGCCGCCACCCGTCGGTGCTTCCCCCGATCGCGATGAGGAGCCCACCCAGGGTGGGTCCGAACGCCGTGGCGATGCCGATGGTCGCGCCGAACAGGCCGAAGGCTCGTCCGCGTTCCTTGCCTTGGAACAGCTGTTGCACGAGTCCGAGCACCTGCGGCATCTGGATGCCGGCAGCGACGCCCTGCAAGAGGCGAGAGACCAACAGAACCGTGGTGTTCGGGGCGAGCGCACAGGCCAGGCTCGTGACGAGGAACAGCGACAGCCCCACGAGGAAGAGCACGCGTCGGGAGCGGAGGTCGCCCAGCCGCCCCGCGGGGACCAGTACGAGGCCGAAGGTGAGGATGTAGCCCGAGACGACGAGCTGCAGCTCCGTGGGCCCCGCGTTCAGCGCCGCCTCGATCGAGGGCAACGCGACATTCACCTTCGTCAGGTCGAGGATCGTCAGCGCGGCCACCGAGACAGCCACCCAATACGCCCGCCACCGATGCCGCGACGACAGGGCGATGTCTTGCGTGATGGGCGTGGCGGACTCGGGGGTGGGGCGCTGATCAGGCATCGCCTCGGACGTTACTCGGGACCTCCGACACCGCATCCGGGCTTGCGCTCGACGGCGAACAGCAGCAGCACCCGGACGCGAATCAGTCGATCTCCCGGCGGGCGAATACCGCGCGGAGGACGAAGAACACGATCAGCGCCACGACCGCCACGGCGACGAGGCGGAACGCGAAGGCGATCAGCGAGAACAACACGTTGACCAGCACCCAGGCGATGATCACGGCGACGACGACACCGACGATGGTCCACAGAGTGCTCTTGCGCATACGAGAAGCCTAGATGCGGGCTCGCCGCGCCGACCCTCAACCGGCGGCGGTGACGATGTCTTGCCGGATGACGCTCGGGCCGCGGGGGGTGGCCGTCACGTGCAGCTGGGCGGGAAGCTGGTCGCGCATCGACGCCACGTGGCTGATGACGCCGACCGTCCGTCCACCCTGACGCAGCTCGTCGAGGGTGCGCATGGCCAGGTCGAGGGTGTCGTCGTCGAGCGAACCGAAGCCCTCGTCGATGAACAGCGTGTCGAGGCGGAGACCACCGGCTCGGGCGGTCACCACCTCGGCGAGTCCGAGCGCGAGCGCCAGGGAGGTCAGGAAGGTCTCGCCGCCCGAGAGCGACTGCGGCGGCCGGCATTGCCCGGTGAAGGCGTCCATGATCTCGAGCCCGAGGCCGCTGGCCGCGCCCCGCGCGGCGAGGGCGTCGGTGTGCTGCAGACGGTATCGCCCGGCGGACATGTGCTCGAGACGCACGTTGGCCCGCGTGACGATCTCTTCGAGCTCGGCGGCGAGGACGAAGGTCTCGAGCGTCATGCGGCGCGTGTTCGGGGCTCGGCCGGCGACCGTGTCGGCCAGACGGGCGACGACCGCGTGCTCGTCGGCGAGTGCCGCGGTCGCGGCGTGGCCGGCGTCGGCACGCTGGGCGAGCGAGCGGAGGCGTTCGGCCAGAGCGCGTGCCGCGGCGTGTGCGGCCGCGGTGGACTGCACGGCCTCGCGGGCCGCCGTCACCTCGACCGCGAAGGGCGCGACGTCGACGGGGTCGTCACCCGCGTCGACGAGTGTCAGTTCGAGCTCCAGCAGCCGTTGCCGGGTCGCGGCGAGGGCGGCGTCGTACTCCGCGATCGTCGTGTCGAACCGGCGACGCTCCGCCGCCGAACGCAGGGCTGCGGTGACCGCGTCGGGATCGGCGAAGGAGCTGCCGGCGATGAGCGTGTGGAGGGCGTCATCCGCCGCGCGGCGGGTCTCGAGCGCGTTCGTGAGAGCCGTCTGCGCTGCGATGAGCTCGCGCACCGCGCCGCGGCGCGCGCGCAGGTCGCGCTGACGGGCGGCGACCGTCTCGAAGTCGCCGCGGGCGGCGTCGACCTCGGCGCGGAGTGCGTCTGCGCGCTGCTGAGCGAGGGCGAACTCCTGACGGGCGGCGGCGAGTTCGTCGGTCAGCACGCCGAGACGGCGCGCGATGCCTGCGTCGAGGTCGGCGGCACGGTCGCGATCGATGCGGACGCGCTCGGCCTCGTCGATGTCGGCCTTCGCGCTCGCGAGCGTGGTCTCGGCCGCGGCGAGACGCGTTTCGAGTTGTTCGACGTCTTCGCCGCCCGCGAGGGCCGCCGCCATCGCGTGCGCGTCGCGGGCGACTCGCGCCGCGTCGGAAGCGAGCCGGTCACTCTCGGCCGCGGCGTTCTTGCGTTCTTCCGCTGCCGCGAGGTCGGCATCGCTCACCGGGGTGTCGGTTCCTCGGGCGGGGCGGGGGTGTTCGCGGGCGCCGCAGACCGCGCACGGCTCACCGTCGACGAGCTCGTGGGCGAGCTCGACCGCGGCACCGGCGAGGCGTCTGCGCAGCAGGGTCGTCCACGCCTCGACCGCCCGCTGAAGTTCGTCGGCACGCACCAGTGACGCCAGGTCGGCCTGGTCACGCCGGTCGAGCAATCGCGCGGCTTCACGGGCGGCCTCGAGACGACGTGCGGTCTCGTCGCGATGAGCGAGCGCCGACTGGCAGCGGGCATCGGCTCCCGACAACTGCGCCAGCCGGTCTCCGAAGGCCGCGAGCATGTCGGGAACCTCGGCGCGGCCGTCGGTGAGCGTCTGCCGTTCGATCTCGATGCCGTCCGCGCGCGCCCGCAGCATGCTCACCTCGCGGTCGACGGCTGCGAGCGACGACTCGGCCTCGAGCGCGGATTCGCCCCGGGCGAGGAGGGCGGTGAGCGTGTCGGCGCGGGGTTCGAGATCGCCCTCCGCCTCGACCTCGCCGCACGCACGGACGCGGGCGAGGGCCGCTGCGTGCCGCTCGTCGGCGGCGGCGACGGTCTTGTGCCCCGTAGCGCTGGCGTCGAGCGCCGGGCGCAGCGCTTCGGCCTCCGCGGCGGCCGCGGCCTCTCGACGGGCGGACGCGATGGACTCGGAGCGGCCCTCCAGATCGGCGAGTGCGGCGCGCGCCGTCTCTCGTTCTCTGTGACGATCGGCGAGCGATCGAGCCTCGCGCTCGGCGGCCAGGGCGGCGTCGAGCCGGGCGTCGACCGCGGCGTTCTCGCGTATCAGGGTGTCGACGCGGTACTCGGCGCGCTCGACCGCCCGGACGACGCGAGCGAGACGCTCGGCGACGCTGCGCGCACCGCCGTCTGCTGCGTCGGCGCCCCCGGAACCGCCCTCGTCGTGAAGCTCGTCGACGAGACGCTCGGCCTCGTCGAGCAGCGTGGAGACTTCGACGCCCTCGGCGGCGAGGCGCTCCTGCGCGCGCTTGCGACGCTCGTCGAGGTCGGCGGCGTACTGCTCGAACGTACGCGTGCCGAACAGCGTGCGCAGCAGACTGAGTCGCTCGTCGTTCTTCGCGAGCAGGAAACGGGCGAAGCGGTTCTGCGCCAGCAGGATGACCTGCAGGAACTGCTGCTGCGTGAGGCCCAGGATCTCGTCGAGTCTCGCCGCGACGTCGACCGGCCGCGCAGCGACGCCCGTCCACCCCTCGGGGGCGAGTACCTCGAGAAGGGCCCGGTGCGGCTCTTTCGTCGTGCCGCCGCCGCGGCGCTTGGGACGCTCGAATTCGGGCGATCGCGTGACGCGCCAGCGGTCGCCCTCGGCGCTGAACTCCAGCGTCACTCGCGTGGGGTCGTCGGGCTCGCAGTGATCGCTGCGCAGACGACGCTCTGCCCCGTCATAGCGCGGCACGCCGCCGAAAAGCGCGTAGCAGACGCCATCGAGCACGCTGGACTTGCCCGCGCCGGTGCGACCGGTGATGAGGAAGATGCCGTCGTCCGCGAAGGCGTCGAAGTCGACGTGCTGTGCGGCGAGGAAAGGTCCGAACCCCTCCAGCTCCAGCCGGTGCAGCTTCATGCGCGGGCCTCCGCCACGGTGCGGGCGTCGAGGACGTCGCGGATGAGGTCGCGCTCGGCGGCCGTGGCGCCCTCGCCCTCGCGGACGTGCGCGAGGAAGGCGTCGATGATCTCGGCGTCGTCGCGAGCGGCGCGTACCCGACGGGCGTAGCCGTCGCCGTCGTCGGGCCGGGTCTCGGCGGGCTGATGCACCACGGTCGCGCAGAACGGGAACCGAGCCTGCAGTCGGCGCATCGGGTCGGGCTGCGGAGTGGGATCGGTGTACTCGGCGCGTACCCAGTGTTCTGTCTCGGCGTCGTAGCGGTCGTCGGTGAGGAGGTCGTCGAGACGGCCCTTCACGGTGACGAGCGCACGCGGAACGGGCAGATCGAGCCACCGGACCGACGACAATCCTTCGGCGCCGAGGTCGACCAGCCACGATCCGCGCGGCTTGCCCGCCTCACCGAAGCTGTAGTGCAGGGGGGCACCGGCGTACCGCACGCGCTCGGAGAGCTGCTGCCGGCCGTGGATGTGGCCGAGCGCTACATAATCGGGCCCGTCGAACGCGGCGAGCGGGACCACGTCGAGACCACCCTGCCGGATCTCGCGCTCGACACCCGGCGTCGCATCGACGCCGGCGGCGAAGCAGTGCGCCGCCACGAGGGACCGGCCACCGCGCTCGGCGAGATCGGCGCGCACGAGGTCGAGCGCGTGAGCCATGGTCTGCGCCTGGTTTCGCAGCTCGACGCCCCTGCCACAGGTGGCGGACGATCGCGGGCTCCAGGTAGGGGATGCCGTAGACGTGCACGGGACCGTGTTCGTCGGTCAGCGTGACGGGGGTTCCGACTCCGGAAGGATCGGTGACGACCGTGATGCCCTCGCGCAGCAGGGCCGATTGGAAGCCGAGTCGCGCAGCGGAGTCGTGGTTGCCGCTGGTGACGACGACGTGGGCGCCGGCGTCGGCGAGCGCAGCCAACGTGCGGGAGAGCACCGGATAGCAGGCCGCCGACGGTGCCGCGGAGTCGAAGACGTCACCGGCCACGATGACCGCGTCGACGGCGTACTCACGCACCTGACCGACGAGCACGTCGAGCACGCCGCTGAGGGCGTCGAGAGTGGAGTGCCCGTGGAAGGAGCGCCCGATGTGCCAGTCGGAGGTGTGCAGGATGCGCATGCAGACACGGTACGTCGCACCTCCGACATCGGCTCGCAGCAAACGCGCGGACGGCCATGAGGTCACCGCCGAGGCGACGGTCGGCCGCGATTCGACGACGTGCGAACGCCCCGCTGCGCACGAGGCGGGCGGGGCGTTCGGCAGGTGTCGTCAGCCGCCGGCGACTTCGGCCGCGAGCGCGCGGATGCGGTCGTCGCCGAGGTCGAGACCGATGTCGGAGAAACGCTGGCGGAGAACGTCGGCGATGCGCTCCTCGCTCTTGTCGCCGACGTCGGCACGCGTCTGGACGATGACGCCCTGGATACGTGCCTCGTCGTCGGTGGGGTGGGTGTCCATCGCCGGAGCCGACTGCTCGTCGGGACGAGACGGTTTGTGATCACGGTGCACGGCACCGCCGACCGAATCGGCCGCGTCGGCGCCTCCGTCGGGTCCGGTGCTCGGCTCGGGTGTCCGGGTTGCGTCGGTCATGTCAGTCCTCCGTGCTCAGGTCGGGGTCGATGCCCTGGCTGGCGGCATCGCCTTCGATGGGGTCCGAGGGTTCCGCATCGTTCAGCCGCGGCGATCCCTTCGCGTGGTCGTTGCGCTCGGCGGTCTCACCGTCTGCCACGGCACCACTCTCCCAGCCGCCCGGCGGATCGGCGTCGATGACGCCTTCGGGCAGATCACGGTCGTCGTTCATGACTCCCCCTTTCGAGATCTCAAGCTTGCTGCCGCCCGGGTGGCGCGAAGCAGGGGTTGACGACCGCCCGGGCCGTGCGTAGATCAGGTCGCCGGGCGTCGGTGCAGCAGGCCGGCGCGCTCGGGATGAGCGTCGAACCACTCACCCACGTACCAGCAGACGGGGATGATCTCGCGCCCACCCGCCGCCTCGATCGCATCGACGGCGCCCTCCGTCACGATCGCGGCGTACCCGTGGCCCCGATACGTCGGAATGGTGAAGGCGCGGGTGAGGGCGATCGTGCGCCCGTCGTCGCGATAGTCGAGGACGGAGACGAGGTCGTCGCCCCGGTGGAGGGTGAATCGGGATGCCGTCTTGTCGTCGGCGAAGTGCAGATCGGACATGCCGTGAGGGTACGCCGCCGACGGACACCGGCGCGGGGATGACGCAGAATGCACGGCGATGGCGCAGGTTCGCCGGGCCGGGTCACGCGCAGTGCGCAGCCGGGGGTCGGTCGTCATGATTTGACGTTGTTGGACTCGGTGGGCAATAATGCCGCCATGACTGACTTCGCGCGTTCTCTGTCCGCCCGGGAGGCGAACAGGACTGCCGGCATGATGATGCCCGGCCGCGCTGTCATGTGTTGTCGAATGTGCCGCTAACCGCGACCCTCGCCCGGACGACCCTCGTGCTTCTGAACGCCGACGTCGTCCCCCGGTCGCGGGCTGTCCGCGTCGATCACGCGCACACCCGCACCGCACTCCGGCCCTCCGGCCCACACCTCCCGTCGAACCCCGCTCATGACGACGCCCGGGTTCACACCCCCAAGGACTTCTCCTCATGTCGCTTTCCGCCGTTCTCGATCGTCCCGTGACCGCTGCCACCTCCCGCCCCACCACCGTCCTGCGCCCGGCGTCCGCCTCGGCGCAGACCGCGCCGCCCGCGAGCACTCCGGCCCCGACCGCCGCACCCGCACGTCCCGCCGCATCGACCGCCCCGCGCGGTTTCGCGCTCTACGTCGGCATCGACGAGGCGAAGGCCGCCGCCGCGGGCGTCAGCCTCGGCACCCTCGTCGAGGCCCTCCGCCGCACGCTCGGCGAGCTGGCCCCCGCCGCAGAGACGTACGCCACGGTCGCCCTGGCCCCCGCCGGCGCGGGCGGTCGAGACGTCGACGTCGTGCGCCTCGCTCTGCACGAGCCGTCGGCCGTGGCCCGCACGAAGGAGGAGCCGGCCGAAGAGGACCGCTCCGCCGGCGGCGTCGTCGTCGACATCTCGCGCAAGCGCGTGCTCATCGACGGCGAATCGGCGGCCTTCACCTTCAAGGAGTTCGAGCTGCTGCAGTACCTCGTGCTGCGCGAGGGGCGCACGATCGAGCGCACCGAGCTCGTGGCATCCCTGTGGGAGGGCTCCACCGACGACGACGCTCCCGGCGAGCGCACGATCGACGTGCACGTGCGGCGCCTGCGAGCGAAGCTCGGCGCCTACGAAGACATCGTGCGCACCGTTCGGGGCGTGGGCTACCGCTTCGACCGGCACGCCGACGTCTCGATCCGCTACGGCCACGGCACCCCGTCGCCCGACCGGTTCTGAGCGGACGACGCCCACCGCAGACCGATCCGGATGCCGCGATGTCGGCGGTGCGACGTAGGGTGTCGGCATGAGGTCGACCGGGGTTCGCACGCACCACGCGCGGCGCTATCTCGCCGCACCGGTCGAACGCCCCCTCGAGACCGAGTACGAGCCGTCGCGCCCCGTCGACGTCGGGCGGGCCGTGGCCGCCCAGCGGCACGGCCGCAACGACCCCACCTATTTCTCGGCCAGCCCCTTGGGCTCGGGTGGTGTGGTGTGGCGGGTCAGCCGCACCCCCCTCGGGGTGGCCACCCTGGCCTTGCGCCAGCGCGTCGGAGGCGGCGTGCGCGCGGCAGCGTGGGGTCCGGGCGCGCCCTGGGCGCTCGAACAGCTGCCCGCGCTGTGCGGCGCCAGCGATGACCCCGACGGATTCGACGCGTCGCGGCATCCGTCGGTCGCCGAGTGGCACCGGCGGCATCCCGACCTGCGGATCGGGCGCACCGACCTCGTCTTCGACGCTCTGATCAGCGCCATCATGGAGCAGAAGGTCACGAGCATGCAGGCCTTCTCGGCCTGGCGGAGCATCGTCACCTGGTACGGCGAGCGCGCCCCCGGACCGACCCCGCTCCCCATGTTCGCCCCTCCCGACATCGAAGGCTGGCGGCGCGTGCCGTCGTGGGCGTGGCACCGGGCCGGGCTCGAGCCGCCCCAGTCGCGCACGATCGTCGAGACAGCGCGTCGTGGCGACTCCATCGTCCGTGCCGCGACCGCTGCCGCCGACGGCGAGGCGCGCGATCGCGTGTTCATCAGTGTGCGCGGCGTCGGCATCTGGACGAGCGCCGAGACACGTATCCGCGCGTTCGGTGATCCGGATGCCGTGAGCACCGGCGACTACCACCTCGCGCACCAGGTGGGTTTCGCCCTCACCGGTCACCGCACCGACGACGATGGCATGCTCGAGCTGCTCGAGCCGTTCGCGGGGCATCGACAGCGGGTGATCCGTCTCATCTACGCGGGTTCGGCGCTCGAGCCGCGTCGTGGCCCGCGCCTGCATCCCGAAGACCACCGCGACCGCTGACCACCGCCGACTCGGCGGAAGGAGCGGAATCGCCGGGGTTCAGCGCGACCGCGGCGCGCGCCAATATCCGGTGAACGAGATCGCCCGTTTGTCGACGCCGATGCGCACCCAATGCCGACGCATCGCGGCGGCCAGCGACTGCTCCCCCGCCACCCAGGCCGATACCGGCACGACGCTCGCCGCGCTGGCCTCGATCGCGGCGGTCAGCACGGCATAGCCCGGGGTGGCGTACGGGTCGGGCCGGACCACCCACTGCACCTCGATACCGGCCGGGGCCTCCAGAACGCGGACATCGGCGGCATCCGGAACCTCGACGAAGGCGTTTCCCGTCGCGTCGGGGGGAAGGGATGCCAGGATGCCGGCGAGAGCGGGCAGCGCGGTCTCGTCGGCGACGAGAGCGAGGGGACCGGGCCGGTCCACAGGCGGGGTGAAGAGCACGCCTTCGTCGAGGATGGCGACGGTGTCGCCGGGCTCGCAGGTCTCCGCCCAGGTCGCCGCCGGCCCCGCCGTACCGTCGGCGGCGGATCCGTGCAGAACGAAATCGACGTCGAGCTCGGGACCGTTCTCGCCGCCGGCACGGAAGGCGGCCACGGTGTAGTTGCGCAGCACGGGGCGCTCGGTCTTCGCGATCGCGAGGTACCGCATGTAGGCGAGAGTGTCGAGGCGGTTCGGGAGGCGGGCGAGCGTGCCCTCGGCGACGGGGAGGAAGAGCCGGAACCATTGGTCCCCGCCCATCGCGGTGAAGCGCGCCAGGTCGGGCCCGCCCACCGTCACGCGCGCGAACGACGGTGACAGGCGCCGTCGGCGCACGACGTGAAGCATGAGCAGCTCGCTCTTGTCGGGCTTCACGCGCGTCTGCGCGGCGTTGGTGCGGGCCATCGGCCCCTCCTTCTCTCGTGGGTCGTCGTCCGTGGCGTCCGGTGTTCGCCGTGTCGCGCGACCTAGGCTGGGCGCATGACGCAGACGGGAACCGGTTGGCCGCGCGGACGCACGTACTGGGTCTTGGGCAGCGTGCTGCTGTTCGGCCTCGGCATCCTGTTCGGGCTGGTGTGGCAGAACGTGTGGCTGGGCATCGTCATCGCCGCGGCGGTCTCGGTGGGCTGGCTCATCGCGTACGAGTCCAGCCGCGGCCGCAACGTCGGCGTGAACGACGAGGACAACGGCATCCACCTCTGACGCTCCGGCAGGCTCACCGGTAGTACACCGCCAGCGGGTAGGGCCCGTCACGGCGCACCTCGACCGGCGTGCCGAACACCTCCTCGAGCGTGGTGGGAGTCATGAGTTCACCCGGGGTACCGACGTGCACCACCCGTCCCTCCGAGAGCGCCACGATGCGATCGGCGTAGGCGGCGGCGAAGTTGATGTCGTGCACCACGATGACGATCGTCTTGCCGAGTTCGTCGGCCGCGCGGCGCAGTTGACCCATCATCGCCACGGCATGCTTCATGTCGAGGTTGTTCAACGGCTCGTCGAGCAGGATGTAGTCGGTGTCCTGCGCGAGCACCATCGCGACGTAGGCGCGCTGGCGTTGGCCACCCGAGAGCTGGTCGAGGTAGCGGCCCGACAGCTCGGTGAGGTCGAGGAAGGCGATGGCCTCGTCGATCTTCACGTGGTCGTCGGCGCTGAGGCGCCCCCGCGAATGCGGGAAACGCCCGAATCCGACGAGCTCGCGCACCGTGAGCCGCGTGACGAAGTGGTTCTCCTGGCGCAGGATCGACACGATCTTCGCCAGCGCCCGGCCGGGGGTCGACGTCACGTCGTGACCGCCGACGGTGACACGCCCTCCGGTCGCGCTGGTCAGGCGCCCGACGATCGTGAGAAGAGTGGACTTCCCGGCGCCGTTGGGTCCGACGAGCGCGGTGACGCCGCCGGCCGGGATGTCGAGGGTCACGGGGCCGAGCACCGTGAGGTCGCCGTAGCTCATGGTCACGTCGGTGAGCGAGATCACAGGCTGCCCTTTCGAAGCAGATACACGAGGAAGAACAGGCCGCCGACGAACTCGATGATGATCGAGAGCATCCCGGCGGCGTAGAAGATGTGCCGCAGCACGAAGTACCCGCCGAGGAGGGTCGCCATTCCCAGCAGCACGGCGAACGGCAGCACGATCCGGTGTTGTGATGACCCGGCGAGCTGATACGCCAGGGTCGCGACGATGAACCCGAAGAACGTCATCGGTCCGACCATGGTGGTCGACACCGAGATGAGCACGGCGACCAGCACGAGCATGCCGATGACCTCGCGCCGGTACGACAGGCCCAGATTGAGGGACGCCTCCCGACCGAGCGCGAGCACGTCGAGCCGGTGCCGGGCCCGCCAGACGAGAACGAGCACCGCCACGACGACGAGCGCCGCCCAGGGGAGGTACTCGGCATCCGAGTTCGAGAGGTTGCCGAACAGGCGTGCCGACAGGATGTCGAAGTCGCTGGGGGTGAGCAGGCGTTGCATGACGGTGGAGAGCGAGCCGAACCCCACACCCAGCACGACCCCCACGAGCAGCATCACGTGCAGGTTGCCGCGACGCCCCGCGAACAGCCAGCCGTACAGCAGGGTCGCGAACCCCACCATCAGCACGCTCTGCACCGCGACCTTGAGCAGGCCGTCGGTCGCCGAGAGCGCGGCGCTGCCGAAGAAGAACACCAGCGCCGTCTGCATGACGACGTACAGCGCGTCGAAGCCCATGATCGACGGGGTCAGGATGCGGTTCGCCGTCGCGGTGTGGAACAGCACCGTCGCCACGGCCTGACAGCACGCGACGAGCGCGATCGTCGCGACGCTGACCACACGCAGATTCACCGCGAGCCAGAACGCGCGCGAGCCGGGCTCGCCGGGCACGTTCCAGGTCAGCACGCCCACGGCCGCGACCACGACGATGAGGGCCAGGATGCCGAAGCGCACCGCGATCCGTGGACGACGGGTCGCGAGAGTCGGCGCGGAGCGGGTCAGAGTGTCAGCCACGGGCACGCATCCTCAGCAGCAGGGTGATGAACACGGCGGAACCCACGACCCCGAGGATCATCGAGACGGGGACCTCGAACGGCATCCGGATCACCCGCCCGACGATGTCGCAGACGACGACGATCGCCACGCCCCCGAGACACACCCACGGCAGGTTCGCGCGGGCGTTGTCGCCCCGCCACATCGACACCAGATTCGGCACGACCAGCCCGAGGAACGGCAGGAAGCCCACGACCACCGTCGTGACCCCCGTCGCGACGGCGACGAGTCCCGTGCCGATGAGCAGGACGCGCGTGTGGTCGAGCCCGACCGACGTGGCGATGTCACGGCCGAGTCCGGCGACGGTGAGGCGGTCGGCGTAGAGGAACACCAGCAGCACGACGATCGCGACGATCCACAGCACCTCGTAGCGTCCGCGGACGATGGAGGTGAAGCTGCCCATGAACCACGTGCCGAGCATCTGCAGCGAGTTCGTGGACACGGCCAGGTAGGTGGTGAACGCCGAGACGACGGCGCCGAGCATGATGCCGATCAGCGGCACGACGAGCGACGAACGCAGCGAGATGCGCTGCAGGATCGCGATGAACACCATCGTGCCGGCGAAGGCGGCGACGGATGCCACGATCATGCGCACCGGCAGGGGTGCCGTGGGCACGAGCAGGACCGTGACGAGCAGACCGAGGGCGGCCCACTCGGAGGTACCGGTGGTCGAGGGCTCGACGAAGCGGTTCTGCGTGAGCAGCTGCATGATGAGGCCGGAGACGGCCATCGCGCAGCCGGCGAGCACGAGCGCCAGGGTGCGGGGCACGCGCGAGATGAAGAACATCTCGCCGCCGAAGTCGTCGGCGGTCAGGTCGTAGGCGCCGACGAACAGCGACAGGATGACGAGCGCTGCGACGACGACACCCGCGGCGGGCAGCGCGACCCGGGGTCGCATGACGGTCTGTCTCATGGCATCCCTCCCTCCCCGCCTCGCTCGCGCGTGAGGGGTCACTTTCTGTCGCCTGGGGCGGGCCCAAGCGACATCTTCTGACCCCTCACGCGCGCGCGGCGGGGTGGGGGTCAGGAGGCGAAGGCCTCGGCGGCCGAGCGGTACAGCTTCGTGTAGGCCTGGATGCCCTCGTCGAGGTAGAAGCTGCCGTCGAGGTAGACGATCTGGTTCTTCTGCACGGCGGGGACGTTCTTCAGCGCCTCGGCGTTCTCGACGAGCTCTTTGGCCGAGACGTAGCCGTCTTCGCCGAACATGGCGTCGCGGTCGAGCACGAAGAGCCACTCGGGGTTCGCCGCGGCGATCGCCTCGACGCTGATGTCGTCGCCGTGCGAGGCGTTCTCCGCCGCGCGCTCGAGAGCGGGGGTCAGGCCCAGCGTCGGGAACAGCACACCCACGCCACGTCCCTCGCCGGGGGCGGCGTAGGCGATCTTGCCACCCGAGGTGATCAGGCCCATCACCGTCTGCGAGGGGTCGTAGGCGGCCTTGGCGTCGGCGATGGCGGCATCCAGATCGGCGTTCAGCTTCGCCGCCTCGTCGTTCTTGGCGAACACCTGGCCGAGGATCGTCGTCTGACGCTTGAGCTCGGACGTGTGCTCCTCGCCGTCGCGCGGGCTCGTCTCGATCGTCGCCGGCTGGATCTCCTTCAGCTGGTCGTAGAGCTCGCGGAAGCGGTAACCGCCCACGATGAGGTCGGGCTCGGCGGCCAGGATGTTCTCGATGTTCGGCTCGCGGTGCAGGCCCGCGTCGAGCACCTCATCGCCGCCCGAGAGCGAGGGCCAGAGGTCGTACATGAGCGGCTTGGGGGCCGCGACGAGCTTCACGCCCCACTCGCTGAGCGTCTCGAAGGTCGTGTTGTCGAGCGCGACGACACGCTCGGGAGCGACGGGCACCTCGATCGAGCCGTGGTTGTCTTCGACGGTGACGGTCGTCGCCGCGGTGGGCTCCTCGGCGGGGGCGGCGGCGGTGCCGGCGCATCCGGTGAGGGCGAGGGCGGCCACCAGCGAGGCGGCGGCGAGGGGACGAATCAGGCGGGTTCTCATGCGAATCTCTCCAGTGCTGTGTGTGAGTCGAGCCGCCGCAGGGGATGACGGCGCTCGGTTTGTGAGGTTAGCCTTACCTGCGTGACATTGTCGAACCCGCGCCTCGGCGCATATCTCGAACCCCGCCGCCACGACCTGGTCTTCCGCTCGGCCACCCTCGCCGCGCGGACATTCCTCACACCGTCGTACGTGCGCCTTCGCGTCGAGGGCCACGAGCTGCGGGGCTTCGACTCCCCCGGCGCCGACGACCACATCCGCGTGTTCTTCCCGAAGGAGCCCGGTCACGACCTTCGCGAGGCCCCGAACCGCGAGTACACGCCGGTGAGCTGGGATGCCGAAGCGGGCTGGCTCGACATCGACATCGCGTTGCACGGGGCCGGTGTCGGCAGCCAGTGGGCGGCATCCGCTCCCCTGGGTGCACCCGTCGGCGTCGGCGGTCCGCGTGGATCGATGGTGCTGGTCGGGCGCCCCGACGCGTGGCTCCTGGCGGGAGATGAGACCGCGGTTCCGGCCATCCGCCGGTTCGCCGCGGCGATGGACGACGACGCGATCGGGCGGATCGCGATCGAAGTTCCGGATGCGGCGCACGACCTGCCCGTCGCCGCTCCCCCGGGCGTCGAGGTGGTGCAGCTGCACCGCGGCGAGCGCCCCGCCGGCGAGGAGCTCGCCGACTGGCTCGATGCGCTCGACGTGGAGGAACGACCGGACGGGTGCGTCTTCGGCTTCGTCGCCGCGGAGCAGTCGATCGTTCGAGCCGGGCGCGCCCTGCTGCTTGACCGGTGGACGAGCGATCCCGCCGCCACGGTCGTGAAGGGGTATTGGAAGCGCGGCACCGCGGAGTATCACGCGCCGCACTAGGGCCGTCAGGGCCTGCGATCACCACGCGGGCCACTCCGGCCGAAGCTCCACACGGGCTTTGCCGTGCGACGCCCACCTCACGCGCCGTGGCGGCGAAGCAGATCCCGCATGTCCCCGGGCAGGTACATGTTGGGAAACAGCGGACCTCCCGGGTCGAGAACCGACGAGCGATTGAGATCGCCGATCGGCACGGGCACGTACCCTGCGTCCCGGACCAGCGTCTCGGCGATGGTCAGGACCTCGACATCGTCGGCAGCCACCGCGATCGCCCACGTGTGGGGCTGGCGCATCGCTCGACTGACGAGCAATTCGTCGTGGATATGCGTGAAGGCGCGGGCCACTCTTGCATGCGCGAGGAGGTCAGCCAGCCACCGTCCGTGCGGTTGCTCCAGGGCTGAGCGGATCCGACCGTTTTCGACCAGCACCGCGTTCGCGAGATCGATCACGACGGTCCCCGGCGCGATCGTCGAAAGCAGGGCGATGTTCGATTCGATCGCGGCGTGCGGCAAGGCGATGAGGACGACCTCCCCGTGGGTGAGCGCCTCCCCCAGCGTGACGGTGGGGAACGACGCCTCACCCGGCGTGCGCGATCCGAGCACGAGGTCGTGACCGGCACCGCGGAGCAGTTCGGCCAGCGCCTGCCCCATCCGCCCCGTGCCCAGAATGCCGATTCTCATGTTGCGTCCTCTCGCGGTTACTAGAAATAACCAGCGTCAGAGTAGTAACCACGAGTCCATGACGACAGAAGGCACTCTCATGACCGATGGGTACACCGCCGTAACCGCGGCGCCGCGATTCGCCGCCGAAAGGTGCTCACTCAAGGACATCCTGGAGCGGGTCGGGGACAAATGGTCGATCCTGGTCGTGGCGGCCCTCGCTCGACAGCCGTACCGATTCCGCGCCCTTCAACGAGACATCGAGGGCATCTCGCAGCGAATGCTCACGCTCACCCTCCAACGCTTGGAGCGCGACGGGCTCATCACGCGAACGGTCATCGACATGCGGCCGCCACGCGTCGAGTACGCACTCACAGCGACAGGCCAGTCACTGACGGTGCCGTTGCGCGCACTCGCCGACTGGGCCGAGGAGCACAGGGCGACGATCACCGCGAGCCGTGCCGACTGGGACTCGCGTCAGCCGGCCGACCAGGGTTGACGCATCGGGCCTGCACGCTCCGCGGAAGGCATGCGCGCCGCGAGGTCGGGATCGACCGATCGGTCAGCCGTGCACAGCCGGGACTCCACCCCCGTCGGCTGACACGTACAGCGCGCACGTCGTGTCGTAGTACGCACCCGTCTCGCCTACGGCGCGCAGCCCGATGCGCTCGGCGACCGCCCCCGACACGGCGTTCGCCGGGTTCGTGACGGCGACGATGCGATGGATGCCGTGCTTCCGGGCGAGCGCGAGCACGGCCGCCGCGGCCTCGGTGGCGTAGCCTGAGCCCCAGGCATCGGGGTGGAAGTGCCAGCCGATTTCGATGTCGTCGGGGTGCCCGTCACACACGCTCGCCGACCACGGGATGCGCTTGAGCAGCACCGAACCGAGGGGCGCACCGTCGGCCGTTTCGACGGCCCGCACTCCCAGGATGCCGTCCGCCAGACCGGTCCAGCGATCCAGCAGCGCATCGACCTCGGCCTCGTCCGTCATCACGCGCCCGTCGCCCAGCCAACGACGCACCTCAGGCCGGCGGTACATGTCGAAGAGGAACGCGCGGTCTCGGTCGTCGCGGGTCCACTCCCGCAACACGAGGCGCGCGGTGCTCAGGCGCGTGCGACGCATCGGCAGGTGCGGGATACCGTCCTCGGCGAAGGGCTCGCCCGACACCACGAACCCGAATCGCCCGTACCAGCTCGCGAGGTGCGCCTGGGCGTCGAGCAGGATCGGGATGCCGGGGGCCTCGGCATCCAGCACTTGGATCGCCTCGCGCATCAGATCGGCGGCGATGCCGCGGCCTCGCGCGTCGGGGGCGGTGGCGACGCGGCCGATGCGCGTGTTGCCCGGCTCTCTCAGGACGCGCAGGGTGGCCAGCACGGTGTCGCCCTCGCTCGCCCACAGGAGCTCGGCGCCGGGCTCGATGTCGCGGCCGTCGATCTCGGGGTACGCGGCTTGCTGCTCGACGACGAAGACCGTGACCCGCAGCCAGAGGATGCGATAGAGGGTGAGAGGGTCGATCTCGGCGACGGGCGCCCGGTGCAGTGTGACGGCCATCGTCCGACCGTATCCCGGCACTCCGACATCGCCGCCCCGGTGCACTCGTCGCCGCTGTGGACCGATCGTGCCAGCGGCGCCGAGCAGGGAACAGCGACCGATGTCGGAGGGGCGCGCTAGCCTCCGGTCATGTCCTTCCAGTCATACCTCGACAACATCGAAATCAAGACGGGGCTGACCCCGCGCCAGTTCCTCGCCCTCGCCGAGGAACGCGGCTTCGGCCCGAGCACGAAGGCCACGCCCATCCTCGAGTGGCTGAAGACCGATTACGACCTCGGTCGTGGTCACGGCATGGCGCTCGTGCACGTGATCACGAAAGGGCCGAAGATCAGCGACGCGCACGTCGGCAAGGCCGGTGCGCACGGCGACCAGAGCGACACGCTCTGGCTCGACGGGGCGGCGAGCAACCCCGACCGCTGACCGACTCCCCCAGAGCCGTGCCGTGACGACCGCGCCCACGGGCTGCGCAAGGCCACCGAGACCGCGCCGATCGCGTCGCGGCACGACCGGGCGCCAGCGCGCATGGCCGACGGCGAGACACGCGACGCCGCCAGCCGCGACGGAGGGCCAGACTGGGCACATGGCCTCGATCCTCACGACCGCACCCGCGCTGCACGCCGCCCTCGACGCGGGGGCCTTCCCCGACGGAGGCCCGGTGCGCGTGCTCGACGTGCGCTGGCGCCTCGATCGCCCCGACGGGCGGCCCGAGTACCTCGCCGGTCACATCCCCGGCGCGCAGTACGTCGACCTCGACCACGACCTCGCCGCGCACGGCGCACCGACCGACGGGCGGCATCCGGTCCCCTCCATCGAGACGCTGCAGGCCGCCGCGCGGCGCTGGGGCGTCGACGCGGGCGACACCGTGGTGGTCTACGACGACCTGAAGAACATGTCGAGCGCACGCGCCTGGTGGCTTTTGCGTCACGCCGGTATCGCCGACGTGCGCCTGCTCGACGGATCACTACGGGCCTGGACCGACGGGGGGTACGAGCTCGAGACGGGGGATGCCGAGACTCCCGCGCCGGGGAACGTCACCCTCGCCTATGGGTCGCTGCCGGTGCTCGAGCTCGACGCCGTGAGCGCGTTCGCCGACGCAGCGCTGCTGCTCGACGCCCGCGCCGGCGAGCGCTATCGCGGCGAGGCCGAACCCATCGACCCGCGCGCGGGGCACGTTCCGGGCGCGGTCAGCGCCCCGACGACCGACAACGTCGACAGCGCCGGACGGTTCCGTGCGCCCGACGAGCTGCGGTCGCGGTTCCGGATGCTCGGGGCCGAAGACGGAGCACAGGTCGGCGTGTACTGCGGTTCGGGCGTCACCGCGGCTCATCAGGCGGTGGCTCTCACCCTCGCCGGCTTCGAGCCGCGGGTGTTCCCCGGGTCGTGGAGCCAGTGGTCGAACCACCCCGACCTGCCCGTGGCGACGGGCCCCGAGCCGCGGTGACGCCTCCCGGCATCCGTCTTCGCCGAGGTGCGCTCGCTCGTCATGACTCGCGCCGACTGCCCGCTTCGAGCGCGCCGCCGCGAACACACGGCGTAAGTCAACGGTCAACCCCTCGCTGACACGGTCCCGGACCCCGATGACTTAGGCCCAGAGGTCGCTCACCGGGATCTCACGACCCAGGACGTTCTGCGCGGCGCGGTGCCCCGAGAGCATCGCGCCGGGCACCGTCGCCGGGTCGTCGCCCCATGTCGCCTCGCCTCCCAGGTGCAGCACGCCGCCTACGGGTTCGGCGAGCACGTCGTGGTCGGCGCCGACCGAGCCGGGCAGCATATAGGCGTACGACCCGCGCGAGAACGGGTCGTCCTGCCAGCGGGTCACGATCGCGCTGGTGGGCTCGGGCACCGCATCGCCGTAGAGCCGGCGAAGCTGCGCGAGAGTGGATGCCACGATCTCGGCATCGCTCCACGTGCGGGTGGCCACGGCGGCGGGCCCGGCCGCGAAGGTCAGCAGCGCCGGCTCGTCGTGCAGGCGCCCGAGGTCGTACCAGGAGTGCCACCACTCCCCTTCGTCGCCGAGCTGACGGATGCCGTAGACCCCGGCATCCCAGAACCGCTTCGCGAAGCGCAGAACGACCTTCTCGAACGCATTCATGCGCAGGAGGCCGAGGGCACGTCGATGCGGCGCGGGCAGCTCGGGCTCGATCACGAAGTCGTCACCGTGCAGCACGCCGACGGGGACCGTGACGACCGCCTCGCCCGCCGCGAAGACGCCCCGGTCGGTCTCGATCGCGACGCCGGAGGCCGACCACCGCACCGTCGACACGACATGCTCCAGACGCACGTCCAGCCCCTCGGCGAGGTGCTGCGCCAACTCGTCGTAGCCGTGCGGGAAGACCACCTCGTCGCCGTCGACCGTGTCGTCGTCGAGGCCGTGGGCACCGAGGCCGCCCATACCGATGCCGTACTGCTCCTGGGCGCGGCGGTCGTTGTACTCGCGCACGCGCTCCTTCCGCTCGGCATCCCAGTCCTGCATCGACAGGGCCCGGGCGACGACATCGGCGTAAGTGGCGCCGGCCGGCGCGCCCGCGATGATCCCCACCAGCGCGCGGTTCAGCGTGCGGACGTCGTCGGCGTACTGGCCCACCGCGGCCGCGTCGAGCCGGCGCCCCTCCGCGTCGAAGTAGGCCAGCGGCCGACTGTCGGGCTGGTATCCGCCGACGGTGAACTCGACCATCGGCATGCCGAACGCCCGTGCCGCCGCCGCGACCGGGCTGTCGGTGATCCCGTGGATCCACGAGGCGCCGCGGTCGGTGATGTGCCCGCCGGTGCGGTCGGTGAAGACCCGTCCGCCGACGCGGTTTCGCGCCTCCAGCACCACTACACGGTGCCCCGCGCGAGTGAGGAGGCGGGCGGCGGCGAGGCCCGACACGCCCGCGCCCACGACGAGGGTGTCTGTCGTTCCCATAGCGACCTCTCACGCGGGACGATCATCCGACCCGGTATGGGTCGGCGTCGCCCGTGGAGACCGTACTGCGGCGCGGCCGCGGCCCGCAGTCACCGCCACGGACGGTGCTGAGGCGGCGATTCGCCCAGGCGTACAGCCGGCTTACTCGCAGCCGACTCCGTCGCCGTCGCGGTCGAGATGGGAGCCGTAACCCGGGTCACCTCGGCGGACGGGAGCCGCCCCCGCCTCGCGGGCAGCCGTGCAGTTCTTGTAGGAGACCGATGTCGGCGACTTCGGCGCCTCGGCCTCAGCCGCAGGCGTCGTTCCGCTCTGCGCGGCGACCTTACCCTGCAGGTCTGCGATCGTCGCGGCCCGGGCGTCGAGCTCAGTACGAGCCGCCGTCGCCGCCGCCTCGAGTTCCGTGACCCGCGCCGTCGCGGAATCGCGCTCCTTCAGCATCGCGTCGTTCGAGGCGGTCGCCGATGCGAGATCGGCTGCCGATACATCGACCTGGTCCTGCGCGGCCGCGATATCTGCCTCCAGCACTGACGTATGGGCCTTGAGCGCGTTCAGCTCGGCCTGCGTTCCCGCACCTGCCGATGCGCCGCCCACGAGGAGACCGAGCGCGAGAGCCGAACCGGCCATGATCGCGCCGGTCCGGCGCTTCATGGCTCGCATCATGAACGAGACCGACTGCGCCGTCTGTTGCGGCTCGATCCACGCTGCACCATCCCAGTACCGCTGCTCACCATGAGCGTGCGGTGCCGCGTACCATCCGGCCGCGGGCAGATTGACGTGCCCCATAGTTTCCCCCCACTTCGGCCGCGTCCTCGTGGCCGACGTATGCGTGCGCCCCGATGGCGCTCCCCCGTCGGTCATCCTGGCGGATCATGGTGACCCGACCGCAGCGCGAAGGCGACGATTGCGTTTGCAGGCGCATCAGTCTGCGCGCAGCGTCCACTGGAGTGCATGAGCACAGTGAGGCTGACGTCAGCCGACGGGCGCCTCCTCGTCGCGGCGTGCGGGGGTGATGCCCTTGCGCCCGTAGAGCACCCAGAACACGAGATAGCAGAGACCCACGAACGGGATGCCGAAATACAGCGCCGGCGCCTGGTTCGGGTCGAACGCGATGGCGACGATCGACGCGGTCAGCAGCACGAACGCCAGAATCGGCACGAGCGGGTAGAACGGCGTGCGGAAGGCGAGGGTGGACAGGTCGCCGCCGTTGCGCAGGAACTGCCGCCGGTGGAAGAACTGGGCCGCGACGATGGCCATCCAGACGGCGACGGCCGCGAACCCGGCGATCGAGACGAGCACGATGTAGACCGTCTCAGCGGCGACGACGCTCGTGACGAGCGAGACGAGGCCGACGGCGAGGCTGACCAGCAGGGCGAGCATCGGGATGCCGCGGCGGGTCAGCTTCGTGAAGGCGCGGGGCGCGTACCCCTCCTCGGCCAGCGAGAAGAGCATGCGCGCGCACGAGTACAGGCCGCTGTTGCCCACCGAGAGAAGGGCGGTGATGACGACGAAGTTCATGACGTCGGCGGCGTACGGCACGCCCACGTACTCGAAGACGTCGACGAACGGGCTGGAGCTGAGCCCCGCCTGCTCGTACGGCAGGAGGGCGGCGATCACGATGATCGACCCGACGAACAGGATCAGCAACCGCAGCACCGTCGAGCGCAGGGCACGGGGGATGTTCCGGCTCGGGTCCTTCGTCTCGCCCGCCGCGACACCCACGAGTTCGGCGCCGCTGAAGGCGTAGAACACCGCCAGCGACGTGATGAGCACGCCCCCGAGACCGGCCGGGAGGAGCCCCTCCGGCGTGGCGAAGTTGCTCAGCCCCACCGCCTGGTGCGGCTCGGGCGACAGCGGCGTGAGGCCGAAGATCGCCATCGTCCCCAGCACGATGAGAGCGACGATCGCGACGACCTTGATGAGGGCGAACCAGAACTCCGTCTCGCCGAACACGCGAGCGGAGATCGCGTTCAGGGTGAACAGCACGCCCGCGAAGACGATGCACCACACCCACACCTCGACGTCCGGGAACCACCTCTGCATGAGGATTCCGGATGCCGTGAACTCCGACCCGAGCGCCACCACCCAGCACAGCCAGTACAGCCAGGCCGTCGCGAAGCCGGTCGCGGGCCCCATCGTGCGGGCGGCGTAGATGTGGATCGAGCCCGAGACGGGGTAGACGACGGCGAGCTCGCCGAGGCACACCATGACCAGCCAAACGACGAACGCGCCGAGCAGGTAGGCGAGCACCGCGCCCAGGGGCCCGGCTTGGTGGATGGTGTAGCCCGAGCTGAGGAACAGACCCGACCCGATCACACCGCCGAGCGCGATCATGACGAGGTGTCTGGCATCCATCGCCCGTCGAAGAGTGCGTGGGGCGGGAACTCCGTCGACGGACGAGGCAGCGGGTCGAGTCATGGGGGTTCTCGCAATCACGATCGAGCCCGGAGCCGTCGAGGCATCCGGGCGACGCTGGTCAGAGTAATCGATGCCTGCGACATCCGGCGTCGTGTCCGCGTTCATGCGCCTGCACGCCGATCTCGCGGCGGTCCTCGACGGCGCGGGACGTCAAGCGGTCGGCGCCGGCGCCTCGGCCAGCAGCGCCTCGATCGTGGTCAGCACACCGTGCTCGGTGTTCGACGGCGCGCGATGGCGGGCGCGGGCGGCGACCTCGGGGTGCGCATTGGCCATTGCGTACGACCAGTGCGCCGCGTCGAGCATCTCGAGGTCGTTCAGATAATCGCCGAACGCCGCGGTCTGGGCGGGGGTGACCCCGAGCGCGTCCTGCAGACGGCGCAGCGCCACACCCTTGTCGACGCCCGGATTCATGATGTCGACCCAGTGCCGCCCCGACACCACGACGCGGTGCGTGCGGGCGATGTCGTCGAGCGCGCGCCCGACGCTCTCTTCGGCGACGGCGAAGTCGTACACGGCGATCTTCAGCACGTCGTCGTCGACCGCGAGCACATCGTCGACCGCCTCCAGCGCGGCGTAATACGTCGATGCCTCGCGCCGGAACGCCTCGTCGGTGCGCTCGATGTAGGCGGAGCGCTTGCCGCACACCACCACGCCCAGGTCGTACCCTTGCGCCCCCAGCGACCGCAGGTGCCGCACCGCGCGGCCGAGGATCGCGGGGTCGAGAGCATCGGATGCCACCTCCACCCCGGCCCGCACGACGTAGGCGCCGTTCTCGGCGATGAAGGTCATGGCATCAGCGGCCTCGCCGAATGTGGCGCGCAGGGTCGCGAGCTGGCGCCCGGAGGCCGGGACGAAGGACACTCCCCGTTCCGCGAGCCGCGGGAGCATCTCCCACAGCGGCTCGGGGACGTTGCCGTCACCGTCGAGGAGTGTGCCGTCCATATCGACGGCGACCAGGCGGATGTCGGGGGTCACGGCATCCATCCTCCCAGGCGTCGGCGACGCTTCGAGCACGAGTCGGTACCGGGTGCGAGAGCGGCGGCGCCCACCGTGTGCGAAATCATCCCGTGCGCCTCGGGAAAGGTCGTGCGAGGCTGATGCTCCGATGACGGGGATGCCGGCGGGCGAGGGAGCACTGATGCACGATGCGAGGCAGCAAGCGGTAGTGGTGGGCGACCGGGTCGTCGCCGCGGGGCTCCTCGTCGAAGACGGGGCGTCGCACAGGCTCCTCCTACGGGGAGAGGGCCTGTACGCCGAGCTGCTCGGTGAGACCGATGCCTTCGCCCTCCCGGTCTCCGGTCTCACCGGCCCGCAGCCCAGCGGAATGGTCACCGTTCGTGGCGTGTGGACGGGTGAGGCCGTCGTGGACGCGGTCGTCGCCGAGGGCGGCCGGGGCGTCGCGAGCTATGCCCGACTCGACAAGATGAGTTTTCCCGAGGTGAGCGGCGTTTCGACGCGGTCGGAGATCTTGCGCGGCGACGTGCTCAAGGCATGCGACGCACTCCGCGGCGACGCTCTCGTCGCTTTTTTGGCGGCGCGGGGACCGCGGGGGTGGTTCGGGCTCGCGTCCGCCGTCGATGTCGCTGCCGTGCGGGACGCCCTGGAGCCTCTGCTGGGGCCGTACCTGCACGTCGTTCCGAGCACGTGGACCCTCGACCAGGTGAACGAGGCGGAGAGCGCGGCCATCGAGACTGCGCCGGAGCCCTACGCATTCGGTATCGGCTGGGACGACGAGGGTCGCTTCCGCAGTCAGGTGCTCGTGCATCACGTGTCGCCGGAGCTGGCGTCCGTTGTCGCCCGATTCCCCTACGACATCCTCCACGTCGCAGCCTGGGTCAGACGAGCGGGTGATCTCTCGTCGCCGTCGCCGGAGCCCCCGACCCTGGGAAACATATGAATAACGGAAAGATCACGGAGACCTCTTCCCCTCCGTTACCTCACCGTTATAGAGTGCATGCACGGTAGTTGTTGTGCTGTGGCAGCTACCGGCATGTGATTGCAGGACACTCTGGTGCAGGATCGGGCCGGTCGGAATCTCCGACCGGCCCGTCTTTTCGCGTGCGAGGCGCCGTTCGACGCGCAGACCGCGAGAGCGCGGGTGGGCAACACACCCGGACCGACCCGTGATGCGAAGCCTCGGCGCGACGACGTCGACACGGGCGCCACCTGGCGCGGCCGAGATGACGGGGCGAGGATGGACGGGTGAAGGACGCCGAACTCACCGCACCCGACGGTCGCATCGTGCTGGTGCGCCACGGAGAGACGGAGTGGAGCCGGAGCGGGCGACACACGGGCCTGACCGACATCCCCCTGACCGAGACGGGCGCCTACAAAGCCGAGCTCGCCGGCACGCTGCTGGCGACGCGGCGTTACGACCTCGTGCTCACCAGCCCCCTGCAGCGAGCCGTCGAGACCGCGGCGCGCGCGGGCTACCCCGACGCGCGGCCCGAACCTCGACTGGTCGAGTGGGACTACGGCGCCTTCGAGGGCCTCACGACCCCCGAGATCATCGAACGCCTCGGCCACCCGTGGACAGTGTGGGACGGCACGCCCGCGGGTGACACCCCGGGCGAGAGCGTCACCGCCGTGACCGCGCGGGCCGAGTCCCTGCTCGACGAACTGCGCCCGCGGGTGCGCGCCGGACAGCAGGTTCTGCTGTTCTCGCATGGGCATCTCCTGCGCGCCCTCGCCGGGACGTGGCTCGGCCTCACCGCCGCGGGTGGCCGCTACTTCGTACTCGGCACATCGGCGGTCAGCGAGCTCGGGTTCGAGCATGGAACCGAGGTCATCACGCAGTGGAACCACGTGCGGGGTCGGTGACCCGTACGGCGGGCCGGAACCCGCAGAGGACCGAGCGAAAATTCATCACGAGAATGTAACGACGGACTCTTCCCTTCCGTTACCCCACCGTTATAGAGTGCTCGCACGGTAGTTGTTTTGCTGTGGCAGCTGCCGACATGTGATTGCAGGACACTCTTGGTGCAGGGACAAGGGCCGGTCGGAAGCCTCTCCGACCGGCCCTTACTCTGTCCGGCGCGAAGCACCCCTTATCTCACCCGCCCCGCGCGGCGGAACAGCGCGGCGCAACCAGCGCCGTCGGCCCTACGCTGAGGAGATGACCGATCGACGCCTCGCCGTGCAGGCCTGGGAGAGCCTCTTCCGCGCGCAGCACGAGGTGTTCGAAGACATCCGCAGCGACTTCGAGGGCACGGAGCTGACGCAGGCGGAGTACGACGTGCTCCTGACCGTCACCCGGGCGCCGCGGATGACCGCTCGCCTACGCGACGTCACCGGGAACATGCTGATCAGCCAGCCGAGCGTCTCGCGCCTGGTCGAACGCATGGTCACACGCGGACTGCTGACCAAGTGCGCCGACCCCGAAGACGGCCGCGGCTCGCTCGTCACCGCCACCGAGAACGGTGCGGTCGTGTTCCGCCGCATCGCCGCCTCGCACGGGCGCTCGATCGCCCAGCGCATGTCTCGCCTCGACAACGACGAGCTCGCCCAGCTGCACGCTCTCACCGCGAAGCTCCGAGACGGCGCCTGAACCCACTGCGCACCGACGCGGGCGATCGTTCGGCTGTCGCGCCTGGTCGCTGCCGGGCCCGCAGGTTCTGACGATTCCGACCTTCTTTGCGCAGATGGGTGCCGACGGCATCCTCAGCACTCGATGACGTTGACCGCGAGACCGCCCTCGCTCGTCTCCTTGTACTTCGTCGACATGTCGATGCCGGTCTGGCGCATCGTCTCGACCACGGCATCCAACGACACGTAGTGACTGCCGTCGCCGCGCAGGGCGAGCCGGGCCGCCGTCACGGCCGTCGACGCGGCGATCGCGTTGCGCTCGATGCAGGGGATCTGCACGAGCCCTCCGACCGGGTCGCAGGTGAGCCCGAGGTGGTGTTCCATCGCGATCTCGGCGGCGTTCTCGATCTGCCGGTTCGTGCCTCCCATGACGGCGGTGAGTCCGCCGGCCGCCATCGCGCACGCCGATCCCACCTCGGCCTGGCATCCGCCCTCGGCGCCCGAGATCGACGCGTTGGCCTTGAAGAGTGACCCGAGCGCCGTCGCCGTGAGCAGGAATCGCCGGATGCCGCGTCGGCGGTTCGCCTCGGCGACGTCGTCGTCATCCCACTGCGACACCTCGGTACGCGTGACGGCGTGACCGTCGTATCCGAGCAGGGCACTGCCGACCAGCTCGCCGTGCGGCGTCACCGCGTTGCCCACCCCGAGTCCGGAATCGGCGAGGAAGCGCCACCAGTACATGGCCACGGCGGGCAGGATCCCCGCCGCCCCGTTCGTCGGCGCCGTCACCACGCGCCCGCCCGCCGCGTTCTCTTCGTTCACCGCGAGCGCGAAGGCACCGAGCCACTCCCCCGGCAGCTCGCGATGGCCCTCGGCCGCGATGGCATCCAGCTGTCCGCGGATGACAGCGGCCCGACGCTTCACCTTCAGGATGCCGGGGAGCACGCCGTCGTTCTCGAGTCCGGCGTTCACGCAGGCCGCCATGGCATCCCAGATGCGGTCGAGCCCCGCGGCGATCTCTTCGTCGGAGCGCAATGCGGCCTCGTTGAGCCGCGCCGCCTCGGCGATCGTGATGCCGCGCTCGTCGCAGAGGGCGATGAGGGTGGCCGCATCGTCGAAGGCGAGCGGCATCGGCGCGGTCGCCACGCGCGGCGGTTCGCCGTCGCGACGGATGAAGCCCCCGCCGATCGAGTAGTACGTGTCGTCGGCGATCACCGCGCCGTCGGCGTCGCGCGCGACGAGCGTCATGGCGTTGGGGTGGCCGGGCAGGCGCGTTCGGGGCTCGAGCGAGATGTCGGCCTTCGCGAACGGGATCTCGTGCGAGCCGGCGAGCGCGAGCATCCGCCCCTCGGGCCAGTCCGACCACGCCCGGCGCACGGCATCCGGGTCCACCGTCTCGGGGTCGAGGCCCTGCAGGCCCGCGACGACGGCATCGGGGGTGCCGTGACCGATGCCGGTGGCGCCCAGCGAGCCGTAGAGGGCGCACGAGATGGACGACACCCGGTCGAGCGCGCCGTCGCCCCGCAGCCTCGTGACGAAATCGACAGCGGCCTTCATGGGGCCGACGGTGTGGGAGCTCGAGGGTCCGATCCCGATGGAGAACAGCTCGAACGCGGAGGTGTATGCGCTCATCCCGCCAGCGTACGTCGCCGTTCCGACACCGGACAGACACCTCCGCGCCACGCCCGGGATGCATCGCGTGGGGGGCCGATTAGACGTCTTCCGGGGTCCCGGCTATGCTTGACCACGGCCTGCGCGCCGTATCGCGCGGAGGTCCTGCGCCCGTAGCTCAATGGATAGAGCATCTGACTACGGATCAGAAGGTTAGGGGTTCGAGTCCCTTCGGGCGCACACTGTGTTGAGACAGTGACAAGCCCCGGCCGTGAGGAAACTCCGGCCGGGGCTTTTTCGTATCCGGCGACCCGGCGGTCCGGCTCAGCGCGAAGCCGCCTCGTCGCCGTGGTGCGCGGCATCCATCTCCGACGAATGCAGGTGCAGGATCGCCAGCGATTCGCGGAGCGAGCCCAGGGGCGCCTCGATCTCGTCGTAGTGGTGCACGAAACCGTTGGCGTCGCGCGCGCTCACCGACACCAGCGCGTAACCGGGACGCGGCACCCGCGCCTTCCGCCCGAATCGACGCTCCGCCATGGCGTTCCCCTTCCGTTCGCCGCCGAGGTTACCGCGCCTCGGGCGAGACGGCGGATCAGCGCGCGGCCGACTTCTTCTTCTTGCCGGCCTTGTCGCCGTCGGAGGTCGCCTGGTCGGGCGCCGCCTCGTCGGCGGCGGCCCTCTCTTTCGCCCGTCTTTTCGCCTGCGAGGCGAGACGGGCTAGGTCGACCATGCGCAAGGCGTCCATGCGGGCCTTGCGCATCTGCGCGTACTCCGGGTCGGCGTCGGCCGTCATGCCCTCGACGTCGAGACGCTGACGGAGGTTGGCCTCGACGTCGCCCCACGCGGCGACCCGCGCATCGGCGACCAGGTTCGCCACGCGTTCGGGATCGTCGGCGAACGCGCGCAGCTCTTTCGCCACCCCGCGCGACTGCTTGGCACGGCGGCGGAGGTTGCGGGTGTCGCGGTCGCGGTAGTCGTGCGTGCCCGAGGAGTCGGAGAAACGCCCCCACGCGCGCTTGCGCTGATGCGTCACCCTCGCGGCCGCCTGATCCTGCTCTGCGGCGAGGGCGTGGAGCGTCTTGCGCGCGTACTCGGCGAACACCTCACCGTCGAACTGTGCACCCCGCGCGATGGTCTGGACGAGGATGCGATTGCGCACGGCGAGCCGAGCCGCCGCTGTCGCGATGGACAGCCCTTCGGCGATGGCCTCATTCGTGCGCCCCACGGAACCTCCCGTCCCAGGCTATCGCCCGCGGCGCACGACCCTCAGGACACTTTGTCCACGACCGCGGCGATCCGGCGCGCGCGGGTGTCGGCGGCCTTGGCGGATTCGACGCTGGTCACGTGCGCCTTGCGGGCGCTCGGCGACAACGTGTCGAACGACGCACGGACGCCCGCCTCGGCCAACGCCGCCGCCAGGTCGTCGGGGACCTCGACCGTGCGCGGCGCCGTGTCAAGCGTGAGGGTGACGGTGATGGCATCCCCTCCCGACAGCCCCGTGGCGGCGCGCTTGTCGGACGAGAAGGGGATGAGGAAACGCCCGCCCATCACCCCGACGGTACTGGCGTAGACGTAACCGTTGACGTCGACCACCACGGCCGCGCGCTTGCCCCCGCCGAGCTGGTCGATCACCTCGGGCGGCACTTCGATGCCGGTGTTGTTGCCCATCTGCGACAGAGTCGTGTCGAAGCGCATGTGCGTCATTGTGGCAGAGCCTCACGAACGGGTCACCGACCCCCGCGCGTCAAGAGCACGGGACCCCAATCCCCCGCCGCGTAGGCTCCGAAGAAGATGCAGCGGCGATGCGGAGGCAGGGGCCGCCCGCGGGGTTCGCACCGACGAGTGGCGAGGACGATGACCGGACCCGTTCAGCTTTCGATGACCGATGGTGTCGCCCGAGTGACGCTGAACCGTCCCGACGACGGCAACGCGATCACGCTCGATCTTGCTCGCGCGCTGGCCGAGACCGTCGGGACGATCGCGGCGGCCGGCTCGCGCGTGGTCGTCGTCACGGGGGCGGGCGGCAGCTTCAGCACGGGCGGTGATGTCGTCGACATGGCAGCGGCCGACGACATCGGCGCGTTCGTCTACGAGCTGGCCACCACCTTCCACGGCGCGCTCGCCGACCTGGCCGATCTCGACGCCGTCATCATCGCTGCGGTCGACGGCGTCGCCGCGGGAGGGGGACTCGGCCTGGCGCTCTGCGCGGACGTCGTCGTCGCGTCCGAGCGGGCTCTCTTCCTCACGGCGTACGAGGCGATCGGGCTGAGCCCCGACAGCGGTGCGTCATACCTCTTGCCGAGAGTCATCGGCGCCTCCCGCGCTCGGGCGATGAGCGCGGTCGGTCTGCGATTGGATGCCGACTCCGCCCGCGATATCGGGCTCGTGCACGAGATCGTGCCGTCGGCGCATTTCGACGACGCGGTGCAGACGCTGGCGACCCGGCTCGCGGCGCGCCCGCAGGGACACATGGCGGCATCCCGTGCTCTCTTCCGCGGGGCCGATCCCCAGGAGTTCCGCCGCCACCTCGACGCGGAGGCGCGCGCGATCAGCGCGGCGGCCGCGTCGCCCGACGCGGCCCGCCTCATCCGCGAGCACGCGGTGCGCGCTCAGCGCAGCGCGGCGGCCGCGCGACGCAGAGCCGAGCGGGGCCGCGCGGCCTGACGACGAGCCGTGCCCGCGGCGACCGGGTAGGTGAACGCCGGCTGAAGCGCAAGCCCCACCGTGGGGCAGGGGGCTCGCTCTAGCGTCGGTCTCGTTGCGGAGGGCCTCGGAGAGTACTCGGGGGCCTTCTGTCGTTTCCGGGCCCGCGCGTCGACGTGCGCGATCGCGGATGCCCTGACACCCGGCTCGGGCCGGGGTTCTACCGGATGCGTCCGGTATGGCGCAAAGCCCAATCCGATCTCCGGCATTCCTCCGAAGATGTGGAAAGGCGGCCGGACGGTCGCTGCCAACACACTGGGAGGTTCATCATGAGCTCATCACCCAATCGCCTCGTGGCCACCGTCTTCGGCGCTGTCTACCTGCTCGTCGGACTGCTCGGCTTCGCCGTCACCGGCGGTGTCGGTTTCATCGCCACCGACGGCGGTCTGCTGCTAGGCATCTTCGAGGTCAACCCGCTGCACAACATCGCGCACCTTTTGATCGGCGGAGCGCTGCTGGTCGCCGGTCTCGCGAACGCTCGTGCCGCCAAGGGCGTCAACACCACCGTCGGTGCGGTCTACCTTCTGCTCGGCATCGTCGGCTTCTTCCTCGTCGACACCCCGGCCAACATCCTCGCGCTGAACGTGCCCGACCACTTCCTGCACCTCGCCAGCGCCGTCGTGCTGCTGGGTGTCGGCCTCGGCACCGAGCGCAGCATCCCGCGCACCGCGGCGGTGTGAGGTGACCGCCGCGACCTTCACGCGGTCGTGGCCCTCCGTGTCCGCATGGGGGGCCGGCCTGATCGCCGCAGCCCTGGGTGCGGGCGCGATCGTCCGCCCCGGTTCCGAGGCCGTCACCATCGGCCTCGGAACCGGGATGGTGGCGCTCGGACTCGCGATGCTCCTCTGGGGCGGCGCAGCGCTGGCCACCGGCCGCTTCGTGCTGCCGCGCACGGTCCTCGGCGGGTCGCTGGCGACCCTCGTCGTGATCGGCGCCCTCGTCTTCGCGGACCCCGCGCACACGAGCATCATGGGCGCCGCCGCGGCATCCCTCCTCCTCGTCGTCGTCGGCGCCGTCGCGGCAGCGCACGTGCGCCGGATGCGACGCGATGAAGCGCCTGCACGGTCCGCGCAGCCCATGAGCGTCGTCGGCCTTCTCGTCGCCGCCGCCGTCATCGCCGTCGTCGTCACGCCCGCTCTCGGCGCAACACAGAACGCGGTCCTGCTGCGAGACGACGGCACCGTGCCGGTCATCACGCACGACGGTCACTGATCCGACCGAAAGACCTCCATGACCGAGGTATTCCCGGCGCCCGGGCGCTCAGACGGTGGCACGCTGGAACAGTGACAGACGCCCCCTCCTCCGCTGTCCCGGACTGGATCCGGTCGTTTCGCGGCAAGATCCTCGTGGCCCTCGCGGGCGATCCGACCGGCATGGCCCCGTACGTCCGGGCCATCGCCGAGGGCGACGACACCGGGTACTTCGTCGAGAACGGTCCCGCATGGACGGTGCACGCCGGAATGGGCACGCTGGTGGCCGGCATCCGGGCCCTCCTCCTGCAGGCGCTGCACCCCGGAGCGCTCGCGGGCGTGCACGACTGGTCGCGCTATCGCGAAGACCCCATCGGCCGCCTGACCGGCACGGTGCGCTGGGTCATCACCCTGACCTACGGTTCGACGACGCAGGCGGATGCCGAAATCCGGCGAGTCGGGCGCTTCCACCAACGCGTGAAGGGCGAGTACCGGGCCGGTGACGGCTCCGAGCGGACGTACACGGCGGAAGCCGCCGATCTGGTGCGGTGGGTGCACCTCGCCTTCACCGACGCCTTCCTCGCCGGGCACGAGGCGTCGGGCAAACCCATCCCCGGCGGGCCCGACGCCTACGTCGCCGACTGGGCGACGGCGGGGCGCCTGATGCGCGTCGTCGACCCGCCGCTCACCCGCGCCGACCTGCGGGGCGAGATCGACGGGTTCTACGCGCGCGGGGAGCTGCGCGGCGGCGAACGCGTCGACGACGTGGTGAGGTTCCTGCGCACGCCCCCGTTCCCGGGCGCGATGGGCCTGGCCTATCGGGTGCTGTTCGCGGCGGCCGTGGCGACCATCCCCCGCCGATACCGCAAGATGCTCGGCGTGCGCCGGTGGCCGCTCCCCGTGCTCGCGCTGACGCGGGTCGTCCTGCGCATCACGGAACGGGCGCTGGGGGCGGGACCGCGCGCGCAGGACATGGCGCGCGAGCGACTGCGGAGGGTGGAGCGGGAGGCGGCATGAGCGAGGATCCGCGTCAGGCGGCGGAGCGCTACCGGCTCGATCGCGAGCTGCGCGCGGCCGGGCTCGCCCCGGCATCCGAGGAACCGGGTGTCCAGGGGTCGGCACGCGGTGCGCGATCGGCCCCCGAGCGCGGGTCCACCGCCGCCGAGCGTGCGGCGTTCGTCGAGACCGCCATTCAGCAGGCCATCCGCCGCGGCGAGTTCGACGACCTGCCCGGGGCCGGCAAACCCCTCCCCGATCTCGGGTCGTCGCACGACCCCGACTGGTGGATCCGCCGCAAGATCGAGACGGAGAAGCTCACCGGGCTCGGTCCGCCGGCGCTCACGCTGCGCGTCGAGCACGCGGAACTGGCGGAGCGATTGGATGCCATCCCGCGCGAGGCCGAGGTGCGCGAGGCGGTGGAGGATTTCAACCGCCGGGTCATCGAGGCACGGCGGCAGCTGCTCGGCGGGCCCCCGGTGGTCACGCCGACGGTCGACGTGGATGCCGAGGTCGCAGCGTGGACGGAGCGACGGCGGGCGCGCGAGGCGGCGGCGTCGGTGGAGGAGCCGGTCAGGCGCCGGCGGCGCTGGTTCGGGCGGGCGCGGGCGGAGTCCGCGGCGGTTCCGTCGGAATCGGCGATACGCCGTCTTCTCGGGCGGAGCCGATGACGTCCTGAGACGGGACCTGCCGGGGAAGTGCCCACGAGGCGACTGGGCGAAACGCACCAGGTGACCGAGCGCGGCTCACTGTCGCGAATGCTGTTTCCCGCGAAGTGAAAACCATGTAAACATGGCACATGACCGAAAGCCGACGGCGAGAGCATCCCCCCCTCCCCACTGCCCCCCTGACGGCCACCGCTCCGACATCGCACCCGCGCAACACGATCGACGCGGCTGAGAACGGCTTCGCCGTCGTGGGATCGCGATCCCGCTCCCTGGCCGCAGCCATCGCGATCGATGCCGTGATCGCGCGCGCGATCGGCGCGGCGCTGAACGAGTGGGGACACCCCCAGGGCCTGCCTCCCCTGCAGTGGCGCGTCGCGCACCAGGACGGCTGCGAGACCATCGAAGGTTTCGCGGCAGGGTCTCGCGCGGACCGGCGGCGGAGCGTCGCCGCCTGGGCCGACGCCATGGGCCTGAGTCGCCACGGCGAGACGTCACCATGGTTCCTCGACGCAGACGGATGGCACATCGAGATCACCACGGCACTGCCCCGCTCGACCGGCACCGACGACGACCCCGCAACGCACGCGAACACTCGCGCCTTGCCGTGGCCGAGCTGAGCGCGCGCGTGACATCGACGCAGCGCAGCGTCGGCACTCCGCGCGCGGATGACCCCCTGGCCTGCCACGCCCAGCGGAAGGCACGACAGAGCAGGGGGCCGCGCACGCCTGAAACGACGCACGCACGCACGCAGCGGGGAAGTCTCCGGCGCGTCACCACGATAGCAGAAAAACCATGTTTACATGGTTTCGACGCGACTGCTCTCTTGACTCGCCCCCGCCTCACTCATTCGCTCAGCAGGGAGATCGAGGCGCCGGCCTCGCGAGCACCCCATGCCGTCTCCGACCGTCGATACGCGTCGTCGTCCGCAGATGTCCGTGGGAATATCGATGCGTTCGCAGCCCCCTGCGACTCGCATCTCATCGCCCGAGAGAGTGACGACGTCTCACACTTCTCCACTGCGTGCAAACCAAGGGCGCCGCACGCATGAATAACCCCCACGACCAGGCGGAATACCCGCTCTAAAACCATGTCTACATGGTAGACATCGAGCATCGTTGGATTTTGAAAAAGCGTCCATTCATCACAGACGGACTGTCACCGCAATCACGGCCGGAGTCGCGCACAGAGGTTCGGGTCGAAGAGGACAATGATCATGACATCGCAAGCCACGACAATAACGACTCTCCTCACGCAGACAATGTTGTACATGGCCGGATCGGTGACGCTCGAACAAGCCGCGCACATAACGAATGTCGAGCCGTGCGTGATTTCCGAGTTGAGCAGCGAGTACGCCTCCTACATGTTGCCCCGAGCCGCCCGGGCGCTGCGCTCGTACATGCCATGACTATGCGCGAGCTCTCGTCAGACAACGCCAGTAGAGTCTTTCGCATGAAAAATCAGGTGCCCCCGGACCGACCGACCGACACCGACATCACGGGGGCGATTCAGTGAGCACTGATCCGCAGACACCGTGGGCGGATTACTCCCGGAAACTGGGCAGAAATCTGCAAACGGCGCGAATCGATGCCGGACTGACACAGGAACAAGTCGCGCATGATGCGCGAATATCGACATTCACGTATCAGAAGCTCGAGAACGGCGAATCAAATCCCGGCACGCCGGCGAATCCGCGCCTTCAAACACTCGTCTCTTTGGCCGTGGTTCTCCGCGTCGACATCACCCATCTCCTGCCGCCACCCTCCTTCGCGTTGGTCGGGATGATCACCTCCCGCACCCACGGCCACTCACGTCAGGGGGACTGAACGGACGATGCGAGAAGCGTCGAGAGCGCTCGGCAGAGTCGATTCGCGCTCTCCACGCTGAGCACGAGGCCGCGAGTCACGTCATCCTCCGGAGAGATCCACACCCATGTCTCCCCCCTCTTCCACTCCAACCCGAGCGCCAGGTCAACCGTCAATGCCGCCTCGCCGTCACCCTTTCCGCCCACGATCCTCTCAGTCGCCGGCACACTGGTCACTTCGCTTCTGTGCGCGACGTCGAGATCGTCGGACACTTCGTGGACCCGTGTCAGATGGACTTTCTCCGAGCATCGCGTCCATCCCCATTCCGCGTAGACGTGAGTGACGCGCCGCCCCGTCAGCGTGGCCCGAACCGATTGCTTGAACATGCCGCCCTCTTTCCGTACGCGCGGATCGGCGTCTTTACGTCGCGCCCCCGGGCGAAACTAACGTACCATGCATACATGGTTTTGCATGCGCCGATCAAGACGCCTTTCGCGGACGTCGAGGAGTCACCTGGCGGCATTGCAAAACCATGCATACATGGTATCGTCGCGATCATGCGCAGGTTATCGAGGCTTATCGAGTGAACATGGCCCCCGACTCATCTCCCTTGCCCAGCGGGTACGCAGCAGTCGATGTCACCATCCGAGATCATCTCGGCTTCTCATATGCGTTCCGTGAGTTCCGCTGCCCGCTCCGGATCGCGGAGTTGGTACTCGAACTCCTCTCCGGCGAGCGTCAGACGCTCGAAGCGGTGACCGCGTCGTCCACGACGGAGCCGGCAGACGGAGATTGACGTCGACGCTCGCGGCCGCTCTCGCATGACCCATGGGGCGCGCGGGCGGGCTGCGCGGTCGGAGCACACCTCAGAGGGCGGCGAGCGCCTCGGCGCGTTCGACCAGTGCACGCGCGCGGGCCAGGGTCGGCGCGTAGGAGCCGTCGACCGGACCGTCGGGCGTCGCCGACAGCAGCGACCGCGCAGCGTCCACCTCGGCGGGCGACGGGGTATAGCCCGCGTGAGCGCCGGCGATCGCGGCATCCTGCAGGGCGAGCGTGCCAGTGAAGCCCATCGAGACCGCGTGCATCGCGGCATCCCGCGCCTGATCGACCGGACCGCAGGGGCCGTCGACGGGACCGGCGATGCCGGCGGCGGCCGAAGCCACCACGAGCTGCGCGCGCGGCCATGACAGCGCGATGCGCTCGGCCGACATGCCGGTGTCGCGACGGAAGTCGCCGGTCCCGAAGGCGAGACGGCGGGTCGCCGGGTGCGCGGCGATCGCGGGGGCGGCGAGCAGCGCCGCGGCCGACTCGACCATCGCCACGATCGGGGTGCCCGAAGCAAGGGATGCCGCCACATGGGCGACGTCGTCGGGGCCGGCGCACATGGCCAGCACGACCCCTGCAAGACGGTCGTCGAGCTCGCGGCCGAGGGCGAGGTCGAGCTCGCCGTCGCGGGTTCCCGCGGCGCTGATGCGCAACCACACCGGCGACTCGGCGGCGGCGCGGCGGGCCCGCTCCCTCCCCTCCGCCTTACGGCCGGCGGGGAGGCCGTCCTCCAAGTCGAGCACGAGCACGTCGGCCGCGGTGTCGAGGCCGCCGGCCAGTGGCGAGCGGAGCATCCACGTGCGGGCGAGGTCCACACGCGCGGGGGCGGGGGCGGCCGAAGCCGCCCCCGCCGGGGTGTGCGCGATGGTCACGAACGGCTCCGAGCCGCCGCCTCCGCCTCCGCCTTGGCACGGAAGGCGTCGAGCGTGTCGGTGTCGACGGTGGCCGGGCCGGTGCCGACCTCTGCCGAGGCGAGCTCCTTGGCATCCGCCGCCGTGTTGACCGAGCCGTGGTCGTCACCGGTGAGCAGGTTCTCATCGAACGGGATGTTGCCGGCGAGCACCTCGCGAACGCGCTGGCCGTCGTACTCCTTGGTCCAGGCGCCGATGAGCATGGTGGCCACGGCGTTGCCCGTGAAGTTGGTGACGGCGCGGGCCTCCGACATGAAGCGGTCGATGCCGACGATGACGCCGACGCCGTTGACCAGGTCGGGGCGGTAGGCCGAGAGGCCACCGGCGAGGGTCGCAAGACCTGCACCGGTCACGCCTGCCGCACCCTTGGAGGCAATGATCATGAAGATCATGAGACCGATCTGCTCGGGGATCGACATCGGCGAGCCCATGGCCGAGGCGATGAACAGCGACGCCATGGTCAGGTAGATCGCGGTGCCGTCGAGGTTGAACGAGTAGCCGGTGGGGACGGTGATGCCCACGACGGGCTTCGACACGCCCAGGTGCTCCATCTTGGCGATGAGGCGGGGCAGGGCCGCCTCGGACGAGGAGGTGCCGACGATGAGCAGGTACTCGCGGCCGAGGTACTTCATGAGCGTGAAGATGTTGACGCGGGTCACGGCGTAGAGCAGCGTTCCGAGGACGCCGACGATGAAGACGAAGCACGTGAGGTAGAACGCGCCCATCAGGATGCCGAGGCTGATGACGGCGGCGAAGCCGGTCTTACCGACGACGGCGGCGATCGCACCGAACGCACCGATCGGGGCGAGCCACAGGATCATCCCGAGGATGCGGAAGACGAGCACCTGGAAGTTGCGGATCGCGTCGACCATCTGCGCGCCGCGCTCGCCCATGCGCTGCAGGGCGAAGCCGACGAGCAGGGCGATGAAGAGCACCTGGAGGATGCTGCCGCCGGTGAAGGCCGAGAAGAACGTGGTCGGGATGATGCCGAGGATGAAGTCCTGCGTGGTGGTCGGCTCGGACGACGACTCGTAGGTGGCGCCGGCGATGTTCAGACCCTCGCCGGGGTGGATGATGTTGCCGACGATGAGGCCGATGATCAGGGCGAACGACGACATGATCAGGAAGTAGACCATCGCCAGACCGCCGATCTTGCCGACCGTGGAGGCCTTGGCGATGGAGCCGATGCCGACGACGATCGTGCAGAAGATCACCGGGGCGATCATCATCTTGATCAGGCTGACGAAGCCCTTGCCGATCGGCTCGAGCGTCGTCGCGAACGCGGGGGCGACGAGGCCCACGACGATGCCGCCGACGACGGCGATGATCACCGAGATGTAGAGCCAGTGGTTGCGGTCGATCTTCTTACGCGGCCGACCGTCGCGAGTGGTGCGGAGTGAAAGTGCCATCAGCGCCTATCCCTCTTCCTAACGTCATTGTTAATCTCCGGCGGAGCTGCCGGATGGCTGAGATGTCTCGTCATTCCCGGCGGGATGGCCGGGCGGGTGGAGAGTCCCCGTGAATCCGGCCACCAGGCCGGTGATGAATGTCGTGCTTCCCCCGGCGGGCCGCCGGTTGATGTCATGACTGTGGTCGACGGCGAGCCCCAGGACGATTTGTGGTCGTATTGTTCACGGCATGGGCAGCAAAGAGCGCGGGATGCGACTGAGCGTGGGCGGGCGCCTGGCCCTGGTGTCGCTCGGCGTCGTCGTGCTCGTCGCCGGGGTGCTCGCGGCCCTGCTGTCGGTGCAGTTGAGCGACTCGGGCCAGCGCGAAGCCGAGAAGGTGACCCGCTCGGTGGCGGAGACCTTCGCTCACGAGGCGGAGATCGCCACCCTCGTCGAGGAGCGCGATTCCGACCGCCTGCAGCCGATGGTCGAGCAGATCCTGCCCGACGCCGACCTGTCGTTCGTCACGATCATGACGCCCGACGGCATCCGCCTCACGCACCGAAACCGCTCGGAGATCGGCGAGCAGTACCAGGGATCGCGCGGCGAAGCCCTCGCCGGCCAGACGTTCACCGAGGTCTACGTCGGAACGCTCGGCCCGTCGGTGCGCACCATCGCCCCCATCCGCGAGGGCGGCGACGAAGACGGCCCCATCGTGGGCCTCGTCTCGGTCGGCGTCACCCTCGGCGCCGTGCAGCAGGACCTCGCGGCCCGCGTCCCCCTGATCGTCGCGGCATCCGCCGCCATCGTCGGTTTCGGCGTGCTCGGTGCCATGCTCGTGCGGCGCAGCGCGCGCCGTGTGACCGGCTCGTACACCCCCCGAGAGCTGTCGCGCCTCGTCGAGAGCTACGAGACGGTACTCCACTCGCTGCGCGAGGGCCTCGTCGTCACCGACCGCGACGGGTGCATCGTGCTGTACAACGACGAAGCCGCCGATCTGTTGGGGCTTCCGCCCGCCATCACCGGCCAGGTGTCGCTCGATCCTCACGACGCCGACATGGATGCCACCCTGGCCGACGCCATCGCGAGCGGGCGCCGCATGGTCGAGGAGACGGTGGTCAACGGCGAGCGGGTGCTGCTGGTGAACCAGGAGGAGGCGCGCGATCTCACCGGGCGCCGGGCGCCCGAGCGCGGACACGTCATGACCCTTCGCGACCGCTCCGAGCTGCAGGCACTGCTCGGAGAGCTCGAGGGTGTCCGTACGCTGAGCGACACCTTGCGCTCCCAGACGCACGAGCACGGCAATCGCCTGCATGCTCTGCTGGCCCTGCTCGAACTCGGGCGGGTCGACGAGGCCCGGCGCCTCATCGTGGCATCCACACAGGAGCGGCAGGGGCTCGCCGATCGGCTCGTGTCCGACGACGACGACGCCGTCATCGTCGCCCTGCTGCTCGGAAAGCTCGACGAGGCCGCGGAGCGCGGTGTGCGCCTCGACCTCGACGTGGCCGAACCCGCCCCGCGCGTGCCCCTGGCAGCTCCCGAGGCCGTCACGGTGGTGGGCAACCTGGTCGACAACGCCCTGGATGCCGCGTCCGCGGGCGGCGAGCCCCGCTGGGTGCGCGTGACGCTCACCGAGAAAGAGGGCGACGCCGTGTTCGAGGTCGCCGACAGCGGCGAAGGGTTCGATTCGTCGCTCGCGGACCCGTTCGCCTACGGCGCGTCGACGAAACCCGCGCACGCCGCGGGCGGACGCGGAGTCGGACTCGCCCTCGTGCGCGACATCGTCGCCGCACGCGGGGGCACGCTGCAACTCGCGGCCGAGCCGACGACGGTGCGGGTGTTCCTGCCCGTGGTGGTGTCGGCGTGATCCGGGTGCTGGTCGTCGATGACGACGCGCTCGCGCTCGAGCTGCATTCCGCCTACGTCGAGCGGGTGCCGGGCTTCAAGGTGGCGGGTCAGGCCGCGGGCGCCCGGGCGGCGCTGACCGCGCTGACCGACCCCGCCCGGCAGTTCGAGCTCGTGCTGCTGGATATGACGATGGCCGACGGCGCCGGCCTCGATGTCGCCCGACGCGTGCGCGCGATGGGTTCGCGGGTCGACATCATCGCCGTCACCGCGGTGCGCGATGCCGCGACCGTGCGCGCCGCGGTCTCGATCGGGGTCGTGCAATACCTGATCAAGCCGTTCGCCTTCGCGGCGTTCCGCGAGCGGCTCGAGGCCTACCGCGCGTACGTCGAGGGCCTCGACCGTGCCGCCGGAGACGCCACCCAGTCCGAGGTCGACGCGCTGCTCGGATCGCTGCGCACCGTCGCGCCGCCCGCCATGCCCAAGGGCCTGAGCGATGAGACCCTGCAGGCGGTGGCGGAGCGCGTGCGCACGGCATCCGGCGCCGTCTCGTCGACCGAGGTGGGCGAGAGCGAGGGCATGTCGCGCGTGACCGCCCGACGCTACCTCGAGCACCTCGCCGACGTGGGCCGCGTGCGCCGGGAGCCGCGCTACGGCGGCCAGGGGCGCCCCGAGATCACGTACGCCTGGGTGCGCGCCTGACCCCCACGGTCCGTGAACATGCATGAGGGTCCCTGAGCCTGTCGAAGGACCGCACCCGCCCCGCCTGCAGGCATCCACGACCCCAGAAGTTCACACCGTGGGTCGCTGAGCTTGTCCAATGGACCGCGCCCGCCCCGCCTGCAGGCATCCACGACCCCAGAAGTTCACACCGTAGGTCCCTGAGCCTGTCGAAGGGACCCGCATCGAGCACGGTTATCCACAAGCGTTGAGGCGATGAGCCACGTGGTGCCAAACTCTGCGGATGCCGTGGGCCTACATACTCGAATGCCGAGGGGGGGTCGTTCTACGTCGGGAGCGCGGGACGAGAGCTCGAGAGTCGTCTCTGGGAGCACAACCATGACGACCGCCTGGGGGCATCGTTCACCCGCAAGCGAAAACCCGTGCGACTGGTCTATGCAGAGTGGTTCGACACCGTAGACCTGGCGTTCGCCAGAGAGAAGCAAATCCAGGGGTGGCGGCGGGAGAAGAAGATCGCCCTCATCGCCGGTCAGAGCGAGAAGCTCGCCGACCTTTCCCGGCCCAGCGGGGCGTCAAGAGCCTCGGAAGCTTCCTCGAAGGAGCCGCCCGGATTGCCATGACGCGTGGCTTCCTGTGGGGGGCGGAGCGACCAGTGGCTTCGACACGCTCAGCCACCTCCCGCCCCGCAGGCCCCGGAACCCCAGCCTAATCCCCACCGGAGGCTTCGACGAGCTCAGCCACCTCCCGACCGGAGGCTACGACGAGCTCAGCCACCTCCCGACCGGAAGCTACGACGAGCTCAGCCACCTCCCGACCGGAAGCTACGACGAGCTCAGCCACCGCCACCGGACGTCGAGGCTCAGAGGTCGAAGGCGGCGCGGACGCCCTCGTTGACCACCACGCCCGCGCGCACGTTCAGGCCCTTGGCGAGGGCGGGGTCGGCGGATGCCGCGGCCTCCCAGCCGTGCTCGGCGATGCGCGTGATGTACGGGAGGGTCGCGTTCGACAGCGCCCGCGTCGAGGTGTGCGGCACCGCACCGGGCATGTTCGCGACGCAGTAATACAGCGAGTCGTGCACCCGGAACGTAGGCGCGTCGTGCGTGGTCGGGCGCGAGCCCTCGAAGCAGCCGCCCTGGTCGATCGCGATGTCGACGAGCACGGAGCCGGGCTTCATCGCGGCGACCATGTCGTCGGTGACGAGCTTGGGGGCGGCAGCGCCCGGGATCAGCACCGAGCCGATCACGAGATCGGCGTCGGCGAGCTGCTCCGCGATCTCGAGCCGGGTCGAGGCGCGCGTCTCGACCGCGCCGCCGAAGCGCTCCTCGAGCTGACGGAGCTTGGGGAGCGAGATGTCGACGACCGTCACGCGGGCACCGAGGCCCAGCGCGTTCGCCGCCGCGTGCTCACCTGCGACACCGCCGCCGATGACGACGACCTTGGCGCGCGGGGTGCCGGGAACACCGCCGGGCAGCAGCCCCCGTCCGCCCGACGCGCGCAGCAGGTGGTGCGCGCCCTCGATGATCGACAGACGCCCGGCCACCTCGCTCATCGGCGCCAGCAGCGGGAGTGCGCGGTCGGCGGTCTGGACCGTCTCGTACGCGACGGCGGTGGTGCCGGCGGTCATGAGGGCGTCGGTCAGCGGGCGGTCGGCGGCCAGGTGCAGGTAGGTGAAGAGCGTGAGGTCGCGCCGGAGCAAGCCGTACTCGGGCGCGATCGGTTCCTTGACCTTGACCAGCAGCTCGGCGCGCGCCCAGGCCTCCTCGGCGGTCTGCACGATCTCGGCGCCGGCGGTGCGGTACTGCTCATCGGCGAAGCCGCTGCCGACGCCCGCCCCGGCCTGCACGAGTACCTCATGTCCGCGGTGCACGAGGGCATCGACCCCCGCGGGCGTCATCGCGACGCGGTTCTCGTTGTTCTTGATCTCGGTCGGCACACTGACGCGCATGGGGTCCTCCTCGAACGGACGAGCGATGCCGCGAGAATCGCAGAAAGAGACGTTTCCGTGGTGTTTCTCCGAACATCCTTCGCCATCCCCGCCCGAGCTGCGGCTATCTTCAGATGCCAAGGGCTCCAACGCCCGCGAAAGACGAAGGATCTGCGATGACCGACGACGACCTGCACCCGCTCGACGCGCGCATCATCGAACTGCTGTCCGCCGACGCCCGGATGACCAACGCCGCCCTGGCCGAGACGCTGGGCGTCGCGGCATCCACCGCCCATGCGCGCGTGCGCGCGCTCGTCGACCGCGGCCTGATCACGGGCTTCCACGCCGCCGTCGACCAGAGCCGACTCGGGCGCGGCCTGCAGGCGATCGTCGGCGTGACCCTGCGCCCGGGCCAGCGGCAGGAGAGCATCCGCGCGTTCGCGCACGACGTGCGCCGGCATCCGGACGTCATCCAGCTGTTCTTCCTCGGCGGTGCCGACGACTTCCTCGTGCACATCGCCGTCCAGGACTCCTCCGCCGTGCGGCGCTTCGTCGTCGACCACCTCTCGGCGCGGCACAGCGTGGCATCCACGCGCACGAGCATCATCTTCGAATACCACCGCAACGCCGTCGCGGCGGACTTCGACTGAAACCGGACCGGGGCCGGCGGAACAGTCCGCCGGCCCCGGTGTGACGCGCCGCTCAGGCTGCGGTCACGGTGATGTCGAAGGTGGTGCGCTGGCCGTCGGCACCCGCGATCCACCCCTTCGTGCTGCCCACCTTGTCGGCCGAGAACGCCGCGTTCAGCGACACCTCGTCGTCGTCGGAGCTGAGGACGGCCGCGTCGAAGTGCACCACGGCGTCGTCGTCGGCCCCACCGGTTCCGGTGAAGGCGCCGCCGTTGTCGGCGTCGAGCACGACGATCAGCGCCTGGCCGAGCTGCAACGTCACCGGCCCCTTGGCCAGGTCGGCCGGGGTGACGACCAGCGGGCACGGCATGCCGCCGAGGACCACGCCGTCCGCGTCGGGGGCCTCGTCGTCGCCGCTGGGAGCCGGCACGCCGTCGATGAACGTGTCGTCCTGCGGGGCGGGCACTCCATCGACGAACGTGTCGGCCTGGGGGGCGGGCGACTCCTGGGGAGCGGCGAATGCGGCGGCTCCGCCGGTCATCAGACCGACGGCGAGGATCGAGGCGGTCACAGCGGAGAGGGTACGAATGCGCATGAGCTGCACCTTTCAGTCGACGCCGCAGCCCGTTCCGGGTGAACGAGCGATCATCGCGGCCTGTACCCCATACATGGCCGTCACCGCCGCCCCTCTTTCACATCCTCCGAAAAAACTTCTCAGAGAGTTCCGACGACCGTGGCGCTCGCACGCGCGGAGGGATCAGAGGAGCCCGCGCGAGACATCGGCAGGGGAGCTTCACCCGCGACACGGCACCGCACGCCCCGCCGCGACGGCGGGGTCGCGGGACTGCACGGCACAGCCCACCCCGCCGCGACGGCGGGGTCGCGGGACGCGGCCGGCTCATCGGTCACGACCGGCTCCCGACGCGGCGTCGGCGCGCTCCGCACGGGACGTTGCCGGCGAAAGCCGTCCCCCGACGCACGAAACCGGGGCCGGCGGAGGATTCCGCCGGCCCCGGTTCGTTCGAGACTGCTCAGGAGTCGGTCACGGTGATGTCGAAGGTGATGCGCTGACCGTCGGCACCCGCGATCCACCCCTTCGTGGCACCGGCCTTCTCCGCCGAGAAGCCCGCGTTGAACGAGGCCTCGTCGTCGTCGGCGCCCACCGACGCGGCGTCGAAGTGCACCACTGCGTCGTCGTCGGTCCCACCGGTTCCGGTGAAGATGCCGCCGTTCTCGGTGTCGAGCACGACGATCAGCGACTGCCCCGTCACCAGCGTGACAGGTCCCTTGGCGAGGTCGGCCGGAGTGACGAACAGCGGCGCCGGCTCCCCGTCGATGAAGATGCCCTCTTCGTTGTCGGAGGTCGCGTCCGTGTCCTCGGTCGGAGCGGGCACACCGTCGACGTAGGTGCTCTCGTCGGGGGTGGAGGCTTCCTGAGCAGCGGCGAACGCGGCGGCTCCGCCGGTCATCAGACCGACGGCGAGGATCGAGGCGGTCACAGCGGAGAGGGTACGAATGCGCATGAGCTGCACCTTTCAGTCGACGCCGCAGCCCGTTCCGGGTGAACGAGCGATCATCGCGGCCTGTACCCCATACATGGCCGTCACCACCGCCCCTCTTTCACATCCCGCGAAAAAACTTTCCGGAGGGTTCCGCTCGGTCGTACGCGGTCGATCGACGACCGGCGCGACCGCCGCATGCGCGCCGCGAGCCGGGCGGCACGCGCGAAGCTGAGCCCCGGAACGTAACACCGCAGAAGCGTGAGCGCGACCGCCGGGAGGTGGGTGGCATCCGGATACACCATCCACAGGGGGCGCAACTCCGGTTGGAATTTCTTCTTGAAGGCGGCCAAGGAACGGAAGCCGTAGGCGGGTTCGAGCAGCCCGCTCAACGTCTCGAGCAGGCGATCGACGGCCGAGGGCGCCTCGCCGTCGTCGACACGGTGCGGGGCCAGGGGCGAACCCGACAGGCTCAACATGGTGCATCCGTCGGCACGCAGCTGCTCGACGGCGGCGCCGACCAGGAACTCCACGACCCCGTTCATGGCGTCGTGCCGACGTCGCATGACGTCGAGCGTGTACCCGCACACCCCGTGCGCGCCGAAGGCGGGGATCCAGGTCGTGACCGCGATGATCCGCCCCGACGCATCGCGCGCCAGCATGAGCCGCGCCGCCGGGTCAGCGGCTTCGTCGACGGTGCCGAGGGTGAACCCCATCTCCGGCACCGACTTGTCGGCGACCCAGCCCTCCGAGATCTCCCGTATCTGCGCCCGGTCACCCAGCGCGAGCGCACCCCACGACACCCACTGCGCACGAACACCCTCCCGCTGGGCGCGGTTGGTGGCCGTGCGGATGTCCTGCCGCTTCTTACCCGCCGGGGTCCAGGTCTGCGGGTCGAGGATCGCTTCATCGGCCACCCGCGTCCGCTGCCACCCCAACCCCCCGAGCGCGTCGGCCGCCACGTCGTCGACGCTGTAGAAGACCGGGGTCCATCCGTTGTCCCCGCAGAACTCCACGAACGCCGCACCGATCTCCGGACGACCGCGATCACCACCGAAAGCACCGCCCAGGGTCACGGCGACGCCCCCGTGCGGACGGTACGCGAAACCGGCATCCGCCCCGGGAGCGAACCAGTAGGCGTTACCGGGCCAGGTGGCCATGAAGCCGAGCGACCCGCACCCCCGCTGCACCATGTCGCGTGCCCGCGCGCGGTCCTCGGCCGCACGGACGGATTGCGGGCGCATCACCAGCCGCATCGTGGCCCCCACGCACACCAACCAGAAGACGAGGGGTGGCAGGTACCAGAGAGCCTGGGCGAGCGAGGTGGCGGGTGCGGCGTGCACCCACTCGCCCGGCACGAGAGACGGGGGAAGCAGCCGCAGCAGCGCATCGCGCCACATCGTCGCCGGCGTCAGCCGCGGCGAGAAGTGGTCGGCCGCGGCCAGACCCCCGGCGAACGACACCATGACGGTCGCCGCGGCGGCGAGCGCGACCGTCGTGAGGAAGGAGCGCACCGCCTTCGACGTCGACGGTACCGAGACCGCTCTTCGCGACAGGAAGAGCGTCACCGCGACACCGAGAGGAACGACGGCGCCCACGGCGAAACCGACCAACGTCTGCCACACCTCGTCGGCGTCGGTGCCGCGCACCCGCGCAAGGAGGGCGAGCGTATCGGGCTCCCACACGATGAACAGGGCGCTCATGCCCGCGTACATGACCATGTTGACCGCCATGGCGACGCCGAGAGCCGCGAGCCGGCCCCGGAGGATCCCCCATGCGGACACGAGGAGGACGAGGAGCGGAAGGACGGCGATCCACCCGGCGTGCGGCTGCACCTCGGAGAAGCTCGCGGCATCGGGGCAGGGAACGAGCGCCGAACCGGCCACGCACACCACCCCGTCGGCGACGACGATCGGGTCGTACGACAGCCATCCATAGACCGACAGCAACCCCGCGCCACTGCCCCACAGCGTCGCCACGATCGGCCCCACCGCGGTGATCACCGTCAGCGCGCACAGCAGCACGCGGATCTCGTGGCGCGAGCTGCGCTGCACGCGCATCGTCGACCGCCGCCCTCCGGCGAGCACCCCCACACCGAGCCCGACCGGCAGCGCCAGCACCGCGAACAGATCGCTCGCCGACGCCGAGTAGAGGAACATCGTCACCGCCAGGAGCAGGCAGACGCCCCGCACCCGCCGACGCCACAGGGCGCCCGCGAAGCAACTCGCCGCCATCGCCACGACCAGCAGGGCGGGCAACGGCGACGCGCCCGTCACGGGCGTCTCGCCGAGAGGGACGGCCGGAAACAGGTGCGGCTCCCCCGCTCCGACGACCAGACCCACCACCGACGTGGCCACGCCCCCGACGGCGTATGCCAACAGCGTCCGCGGGCCGCCCATGAGTCGTTCCGCCCACCCGCACACGAGCAGGACGGCGACCCCGACGATGGGCAGCGACAGGGGATCATCGACGCGCACGAGGGTCAGGAGGATCGCCCGCAGGTCGAACGAGCCGGCGCTGCCGAAGGCGTCGGCATCCATCGAGACCAAACTGACCCCCACGACGATGGCGGCGAGGGTGCACGCGGCGAGGGGAAGCGGCTGCCGCCGGCCCGGGAGCATCACGCCGGACGCGTCCGGCACGGTCAGGAGCTCACGACCGTGACGCGGAAGGTCACGGTCCGTCCGTCGACTCCGGCCACCCAGGCCGTCGTCGTTCCGGGATGGAGTGCGAAGAACGACGCATCGTCGAGGCCGCTCGCCGCTTCGAAGCGCAGCACGTCGTCGTCACCGGCGCCGCCCTCGCCGACGAAGACGCCCCCTCCGTGCTCGTCGCCCACGACGAGCAGTGCCTGACCCGGCTGCATCGCCACCGTCTCACCGGCGGCCAGCTGACCCGGGGTGACGATGATCGGGGCCGCCGGCGCGTCGATGACGGAGCCGTCGCCGGGGGCGGGCACACCCGAGACGAAGGTGTCGGACGGGCCGTCGACGAACGCGCTGTGGTGCGGGGCGGTGGCGTCCTGCGCCACGACGACGGCCGCATATCCGATGAGGCCCAGGCCGCCGATGCCGACCACGGCGCCGACGACCATCAGGGCGGTCGAGGTTCTGATTCGCATGTGCTGCATCTCCATCGGCACCGCGCCTCGTTCTGCTGAACGTGATCATCGCGGTGCGCACCTCTTGCATGGCCGCCACCGCGTCGCACCTTTCACATTCGCGGAAACGAGTCGATGATCCGTGGCCGAAAGGATCCGCCGCCGCAGGACATGATGATGTCGTGCACACACTTTCGATGGATCGTTCCCGGGCGTACGAATCGCTCGTGCGAACGCATGGCGATGCCGTCCTCCGCTTCCTGCGCCGACGAATCGATCCCCAGACCGCAGACGACGTCTTCTCCGAGACAATGCTGGTCGTCTGGCGTCGTTTCGACGACGTGCCCGATGAGCCACTGCCGTGGCTGTACGTCACCGCCCGCAACTGCCTGCGCAACGCCGAACGGTCGGCGAGGCGGCAGTGGCGCGTGGTGGAGCGGATCACGACCGTCGATCCGCCGACCGATGCGGTGGATGCCGGGCCGGAGGAGGACCCACGCGCGGACTGCCTGCGCGCCGCCCTGGCGCGGTTGTCGGCCACCGACGCCGAGGTTCTGCGCCTGTGGGCGTGGGAGGAGCTCGCGCCACCCGAGATCGCAACGGTCCTCGACATCACCACCAATGCGGCCACCATCCGGCTCCACCGGGCGAAGAAGAAGTTGAGACAAGAGATGGAAACACCACGCCGACCAACCGGCACCACCATGAAAGGGGGAGAGCGATGAACGACGACGAGCTGAGGGCACTCATGCGCAAGGCGGACCCGAGTGCGGGACACCCGCCCCTCGACGACGCCCGGATCCGGTGGGTCGTCGCCGCCGCGGAACGCGACGGAACGACGGGTCCGGCCCCCGCGGCCACTCGCACGAAGAAGCGCCTGTTCGCCGGCGTCTCGATCGGGGCGGCCGCGACCGCCGCGGCCGGCGCGCTCATCGCCGGTCTGGTCGCCACTCCCGCCATCCAGGCTCCGGGGCCGGGGCCGGATGAGACCCCCGCCGTGTGCGAGACGCCGAGCGTCGAGAGCCTCGGCGAGTTCGACACCGCCTACGAAGCAACCGCCACGGCGATCACCGGTGACGATGTGACCCTCACGGTGACGACGGTGTTCGCCGGCTCGCCCGGTGCGACGCTGACCGTCGAGCAGGTACCGGACGGCACCGGCGTGCTCTTCGCGACGGGGCAGACCTATCTGGTCGCCTCGACGGACGGCTTCATCTCGCCGTGCGAGAGCGGTCCCGCCACCGACGGGCTGCGCCAGTTGTACACGCGCGCGTTCACGGCATCGACGGGCGGATGACCCCGACGTGCGGTGCTCCTCCCGGGGCGCCGCACGTCGTCGCCGACGCCCGTCAGCGCAGCACGGAGGCGATCGCGGCGATGTCGGCCGGTGTGCTTCGGCAACAGCCGCCCACGAGCCGCGCGCCGGCGGCGACCCAGCTCGGTGCAGCGTCGGCCAGCGGGGCCGCGGCACCCTGCCACGTGCGGGTCGCGGCATCCCACCGCTCCCCCGTGTTCGGGTAGGCGACGAGCGGAATGCCGGGGGCCTCCCCGAGCGCGGGGACCACCGTTTCGGGTGCGCAGCAGTTGACTCCGACGGCGAGCACGGTCGGAACGGATGCCGCCGCGCGCAGGGCGTCGGCCCGGGAGCCGGCGGCGGCGAAGCCCGTGCTGTCGGCCGACACGCTCAGGAACGCGGGAACGCCGAGGTCGGCGAGCTCGAGCGCGAGCGCTTCGACCTCGAGCGGCGAGGGGATCGTCTCGACCGCGAGCAGGTCGGCGCCGGCCTCGGCGAGGACGTGCAGCCGGCGACGGTGCAGGCGACGCAGGTCATAGACGCCGAGACCGTAGTCGCCGGTGTACTCGCTGCCGTCGGCGCGCAGCGCGCCGATCGGGCCCACGGATGCCGCGACGACGACATCGGCGGCTTCGCGCGCGAGCGACACCGAGCGGTGCAGGAGCGCCTCGAGCTCGGCATCCGGGATCCGTCCCCCGAAACCCAGCTGGTACGACGCGGTGATCACGACCTCCGCCCCGGCGCCGGCGAAGGCGGCGTGGGCTGCGCGCACCTCATCGGGGTCGTCGCGCAGCACGCGCGCCGACCAGAGGTCGCTCGTGACGTCGTTTCCGCGGGCCTCGAGCAGCGTGCCGAGTCCCCCGTCGAGCACGACCGGACGGTGCGCGAGGGTGGCGGCGAGGTCGATCACGCCTCGTGCGTCTCGCCGGCCGCGAGCACGCGCAGGGCACTCGCGAGCAGGGCCTGGTCCTGACGGCTGACGTCACGCAGAGCCTCGGCCTCGAGGCGGACGAGCTCGGTCATCGCGGCATCCACGCGGTCGATGCCCTCGGCGGTGATGGCCACCAGGATCGCCCGCCCGTCGGAGGGGTTGGGGCGACGGTGCACGAGACCGCGCTCGGCGAGCTTGTCGAGGCGGTTCGTCATCGCGGCGCTGCCGATCATGGTGGCCGTGATCAGGCGGGTCGCGCTGAGCTCGGTGCCGGCCCGACGGAGCACGGCGAGCACGTCGAACTCCCACACGGCGATGCCCGCGCTCGCGAACGCCTTGGCGCGCAGCTTCGACAGGTGGAACGCCGCGCGGCGCAGGCGCGACATCACGTCGAGCGGCGTGAGATCGACGTCGGGCAGCAGCTGCGACCACGCGTCGATGAGGAGGTCGACCTCGTCGTCTTTGCTGCTCGCGTAAGGCATGCTTCGACGGTACCGGAGCCGCGAGGGGTGAGGGGGCACGACGCGGGCGCACGAGGGGCGCGGCGGGCGCGAGGTGCTGTGCCGGTTCGCCGCGTTCCGCGTCGGCGCCCGTCCCTGCGCACCGCATCGAGAGCGACGCTGCGGCGTCTTCCGGACGCTCGACGGGTCGGTCAACGCGCGCCCGGCTCAGCGCCCCCGTGGCGGCGCCGTCGTGCCGCGGGCGACGAGGCGCGTCGGCAGCTCGATGTGCGTCTCGGGCAGGTCGTCGCCCGAGAGCAGCGCGAGCACCATCCGCACGGCCTCGGCGCCGAGGCGCTTCATGGGCTGTCGTACCGTCGTCAGCCCGGGTTGAGCGCGAGCCGCTTCGGGCACGTCATCGAATCCCACCACCGAGAGGTCGTCGGGCACACGCAGCCCGCGCTCGCGAGCGACCTCGACGATCGACAGCGCCGAGAGGTCGTTCGCGGCGAACACCGCCGTGGGCGGATCGGCGAGCGCGAGCATCGCCTCCGCCGCTTCGCGGGCGACGTCCTGCTCGTACCGCCCCACACCCACCAGGGCCGGATCGAAGGGGATGCCGGCGGCCGACAGCGCGGCGCGATAGCCCGAGGCGCGGGCCACGGCCGAGCGCAGATCGGGGCGGCCCGCGATGAAGCCGATGCGGCGGTGTCCGAGCTGCACGAGGTAATGCACCGCCTGCTGCGCGCCGGTGTAGCTGTCGGATTCGACCGTCGGCAGCTCGCCGCGGCCGGTGTGCGGATCGATCGCGACGATCGGCACCTCGCCCGCGACGTTGACGACGGTGGGTGTCACGATGATGGCCGCGTCGATCAGGGTGCCGCTGAGGCGGCTGAGCGAGCGACGCTCCCACCCCTCGCCGTCGCGGCGCGCGCCGGTGTAGGCGAGCAGGTCGTATCCGGTGTCGGAGAGCGCTCCCCCGACGCCCTTGAGGATCTCGGCCGAGAACGGCTCGATGTCGGCGACGAGCACTCCGATCACCCCGGTGCGGCGCGCGCGCATGCTGCTGGCGACGAGGCTGGATTCGTAGCCGAGCGACTGCACGGCATCCAGGACCTTCTCGACCGTCGCCGGCGAGACCCCGCAGCGGCCGTTCACGGCTTTCGACACCGTGGCCACCGAGACACCGGCCGCCGCGGCGACGTCGTGGATGGTCGCGCGTCTCGTCATGGCATCCGACCCTAGCGTGGAAAACATTTTCGAAAACGTTTGACGACGTCATCGGGCCGGGTCACACTGCTCGAACCCGGGGCCGCCGCACCGCCCCGGCACGGCATCGCCGCCGCTGACCACCGGCGCTCCCCCGCGGGCGCACCTCGACGAAGAGAAACGGGAATCACATGAACACACGCACGATCCTCTCCGGGACGGCCCTCGCCGTCGTCGGCACCCTCGCCCTTGCCGGTTGCGCCGGCGGCGGCAGCAGCGGGCAGAACGCCGACGGCTCGGTCACCCTCACGCTGTGGCACAACTCCACGACCGGCGACGGCAAGCAGTACTGGGAGGACACCGCGGCGGCCTTCGAAGAGGCGAACCCGGGCGTCACCATCGAGATCCAGTCGCTCCAGAACGAGGAGATGGACGGCAAGCTGCAGACCGCCCTGAACTCCGGCGACGCCCCCGACCTGTTCATGGCGCGCGGCGGCGGCAAGCTCGCCGACATCGTCGAGGCGGGCCAGGCCATGGACCTCACCGACAAGATCTCTCCGGATGCCAAGACCGCCCTCGGCACCTCTCTCGACGCCTTCGCGGTCGACGGCAAGAACTACGGCATGCCGGTCGCCGTGCTCCCCTCGGGCATCTTCACCTCGCAGGACCTACTGACCGCCGCGGGCGTCACGACCGCGCCGGCCACGATCGACGAGCTCGAAGCGGCGAACGCCAAGATCCGCGCGACCGGCGTCGCCCCGATCGCCGTCGGCGCGAAAGATGCCTGGCCCGCGGCCCACTGGTACTACAACTTCGCCCTGCGCGCCTGCTCCAAGGACGTGCTCGACACCGCCGCCGAGACCCGCGCCTTCGATGACCCGTGCTGGCTCGAGGCGGGCGAGAACCTGCAGTCGTTCCTCGAGACGCAGCCGTTCAACGAGGGCTTCCTCACCACCGCCGCCCAGCAGGGCGCCGGATCCTCGGCGGGTCTGCTGGCAAACCACCAGGCCGCCATGGAGCTCATGGGCGCGTGGAACCCGGGCGTGATCGCCTCGCTGACGCCCGACGAGCAGCCGCTCGCCGATCTCGGCTGGTTCCCCTTCCCCGAGGTGCCCGGCGGTGACGGCGAGCCCGGCGCGATCATGGGCGGTGTCGACGGCTATGCGTGCTGGGTCAACGCCCCCGCGCAGTGCACGGACTTCCTGAACTTCGTGGTGAGCAAGGAGAACCAGGAGCGTTACGCCGAGGCCTTCCAGACGATCCCCGCCTCCAGCGAGGCGACGGATGCCGTGACCACCCCCGCCCTGCAGTCCGCCCTGCAGGCGTACACCGACGCGCCCTACGTCTCGGTGTGGCTCGACACGCTCTACGGCCAGAACGTCGGCAACGCCCTCAACGTCGCCGTGGTCGACCTGTTCGCCGGCAAGGGCAGCCCCCAGGGCATCGTCGACGCCGTCAACGCCGCGGCCTCGCGCTCCTGAGGACACCGACCATGACCACCCAGCTCGCCGCTTCGGCGACGGATGCCGGGCCTCGCCGCCCGGTCGGGGAGGGCGCCACCCGCGCCGCCTCGGCCGGGCGGCCGCCCGCCCGGCGCCGGCTCGAGAACTGGCGTATCCGCGGCGAACTCGCGATCCTCCTGGGCCCGGCCCTCGTGGTGTTCGTGTCGTTCGTCATCCTGCCGGTCGCCCTCGCCGCCTATTACGGCTTCTACAGCTGGTCGGGTTTCGGCGCCCCCGTCGACTTTGTCGGCATCCGCAACTACGTCACGATCCTCACCGACCCCGCCTTCCACGAAGCGCTCGGGCACAATGCGTTCATCGTCGTCGGGTCACTCGTGCTGCAGGGTCCGCTCGCGCTGGGCCTCGCGCTCCTACTGAACCGCAAGATGCGGGCGCAATCGCTGATCCGCGTGCTGATCTTCGTGCCCTACGTCATCTCCGAGGTCGTCGTGGGCCTCGGCTGGGGCCTCATGCTGCAGTCGGGTGGAGCGCTCAACGGGGCTCTCGAGAAGATGGGGCTCGGCTCGCTCCGGGCCGACTGGATCTCCGACCCGGCGCTCGCGATCTGGACGCTGCTCGTCATCATCACGTGGAAGTACATCGGCTTCGCCGTGATCCTCTTCCTTGCGGGTCTCCAGGGGATCCCAGAGGAGCTCAGCGAAGCCGCCGCGATCGACGGCGCCTCCTACTGGCAGATCCAGCGGCACATCGTGCTGCCGCTCATGGGCCCCACCATCCGCATCTGGGCGTTCCTGTCGATCATCGGCTCACTGCAGCTGTTCGACCTCGTGTGGATCATCTGGGGTCAGTACGTCGCCTCGACCGCCGGCACCTCCACCATGGCCACCTATATGGTCGCCAACGGCCGCAACGCCGGCAGCTTCGGCTACGGCAGCGCGGTGGCCGTGGTGATGTTCCTCATCTCGCTCGCCGTCGCCCTCGTCTATCAGCGCTTCGTGCTGCGTCGCGACAACGACGGCGCCCTGACCGGAGGCTCGAAATGACCGCCACCGCCACCCTCGTGACGCCTCGCGGCGGAAAGGCCCCGCGCCGGCGTCCCGCCGGGGCGAACCGCGGCAGCTCGGTGATCGTCGGTTTCGTCGCGCTGCTGCTCATCGGCATGATGCTCGCGCCCGTGGTGTACATCATCCTCGGCGGGTTCCGCTCGAACGCCGAGATCACGGTCGATCCCGCCGGCTTCCCGACCACGTGGAACTGGCAGAACTACACCGACGTGCTCAGCAGCGGTGTCTTCTGGGGCCAGGTCGGCAACTCCGCGATCGCCGCCATCGCGACCACCGTCTTCGTCGTGGCGCTGGGGCTCATGGCCGCCTACGCCCTCTCGCGGTACCGGTTCCGCGGACGCGGCGCCGTCTACGCGCTGTTCACCGCCGGACTGATGTTCCCGATGACCGTGGCCATCACGCCGCTGTACATCCTCGTGCGCAACCTGGGGCTCACGAACTCGCTCGCGGGCGTCATCGTGCCGCAGATCGCGTTCGCGCTGCCGCTGACGATCATCATCCTGTCGCCGTTCCTCGCCGCGATCCCGAACGAGCTGCAGGAGGCGTCCGCGATCGACGGCCTCGGCCGACTCGGGTTCTTTTGGCGCATGGTGCTGCCGCTCGCCGTTCCCGCGGTGGTGACGGTCGGCATCCTGGCCTTCGTCAACAGCTGGAACTCGTACATGCTCCCGCTGTTCATCCTCAACAACGAAGCCGCGTACACGCTGCCGCTCGGGACGCAGGCGTTCGCCTCGCAGTACTCCGTCGACACGGCGCGCGTACTCGCATTCACCTCCCTGTCGATGATCCCCGCCCTGCTGTTCTTCAGCGTCTTCGAGCGGCGGATCGTCGGCGGCCTGACCGGCGCCGTGAAGGGCTGATCCTCCATGACCATCCACAACACCGACGTCGGTGCTGCCCTCGCCCCCGGCGTCTCCCCCCGCGTGCACGCTCTCGTCGCCGAGATGACCCTCGACGAGAAGCTCGCGCAGCTCGTCGGCTACTGGGTCGACCAGGGCGACGAGGTCGTCGCCCCGCTCTCGGGCGAGAAGGTCACGACCGCCGCCTACACGGATGCCACGGTGCACGGCCTCGGTCACCTCACCCGCGTCTATGGCACCCGGCCGGTCGATCCGATCGAGCGCGCCCAGTGGCTGTGGGGCGAGCAGCGGCGTCTGCAGACCGAGACGCGCCTCGGCATCCCGGCCCTCGTGCACGAGGAGTGCCTCACCGGCTTCGCAGCGTGGCAGGCGGCAACGTTCCCGACGCCGCTCGCGTGGGGCGCCTCGTTCGATCCGGATGCCGTGGAGCTCATGGCATCCACCATCGGCCGCTCCATGCGCGACCTCGGGGTGCACCAGGGCCTCGCGCCCGTGCTCGACGTGGTGCGCGACGCGCGGTGGGGACGCGTCGATGAGTGCATCGCCGAAGACCCGTACGTCGTCGGCACCATCGGCACCGCGTACGTGCGAGGCCTGCAGGGCGCCGGCGTCCACGCGACGCTCAAGCACTTCGTCGGGTACTCCGGCTCGCGGGCCGGCCGCAATCACGCCCCCGTGCACGCCGGACAGCGCGAGCTGCAGGACGTCTTCCTGCCGCCGTTCGAGATGGCCGTGCGCGACGGCGGGGTGCGCAGCGTCATGAACTCGTACGCCGAGATCGACGGCGTCCCCGTCGGATCCTCGCCCGAGCTGCTGACCGACCTGCTGCGACGCCGCTGGGGCTTCGACGGCACGGTGGTCTCCGACTATTTCGCGGTCGAGTTCCTCCGCTCGATGCACGGCGTGGCCGGCTCCCTCGGCGAGGCCGCCCAGCTCGCGCTCGAGGCGGGGATCGACGTCGAGCTGCCCGGCCCCGACGCCTATCCGCACCTGGCCGAGCGGGTGGCATCCGGAGCCCTCCCCGAGGCGACCGTCGACCGCGCTGTCGCGCGCGTGCTGGCCGAGAAGGAAGACCTCGGACTCCTGGATGCCGACTTCGCCGACGCCCCCGCCGAGATCGACCTCGACGACGCCGAACACCGGGCGCTCGCTCACCGTCTCGCTCTCGAGAGCGTGGTGCTGCTGCGCAACGACGGCGTCCTGCCGCTCCGCGCGCCGGGACGCATCGCGGTGATCGGTCCGAACGCCGACAGCGGCGAGGCGCTGATGGGCTGCTATTCGTTCGCGAACCACGTGCTCGCCCACCACCCCGGCGTCCCCCTCGGGTTCAAGCTGCCGACGGTGCGGGAGGCCCTGGCTTCGCGATTTGGGGCGGTCTCGTACGCCGCGGGCTGTGCCGTCGAGGGTTCCGACACCTCCGGTTTCGCGGAGGCCGTCGCCACAGCGCAGGATGCGGACGTCGCGATCGTCGTCGTCGGCGACCGCGCCGGGCTCTTCGGCCGCGGCACCGTCGGCGAGGGCAACGACGCCGACTCGCTCGAGCTTCCGGGCGTGCAGCGCCAGCTCGTCGAGGCCGTGGTCGCGACGGGGACCCCCGTCGTGCTCGTGCTGTTGACCGGGCGGCCGTACGCTCTGGGCTGGGCACTGGACGGCGCTTCCGGCCCCGCCGCAGTGCTGCAGGCCTTCTTCCCCGGCGAGGAGGGCGCGCCCGCGCTGGCATCGCTCATCGCGGGGGATGCCACCCCCTCGGGGCGCCTGCCCGTCTCGCTCCCCCGCTCGGCCGGGGCGCAGCCGTACTCGTACCTGCACCCGATCCTCGGCGGCCCGTCGGGCGTGACCAGCACCGACCCGACCCCGGTGCGGCCGTTCGGCTTCGGGCTGTCGTACACGACGTTCGAGCGTGGGCAGTTACGGGTGGACGGGGTGGCGGCGCGCGAGGTCGGGGTCCCGGCATCCGGAACGCCCGCCGACGTCCGCGCGGGCGCCAGCGGCTTCGCGGCGGACGAGGTGCCGGACTCCGGAACCGTCGCCGAAGTGCGCGCGGGCGACGCCTTCACGGTGTCGGCCCGTGTGACCAATACCGGAGCCCGGCACGGCGCCGACGTCGTGCAGGTCTACGCGCATCGCGCCGTGGCCAGCGTGACGCGACCGGTCGCGCAGCTCGTCGCATACGCCCGCGTCGAACTCGAGCCCGGCGAGAGCGCCGAGGTGCGCTTCACGGTGCCCGCATCGCGGCTGGCCTACAGTGACCGGTCGCTGCGCCGGGTCGTGGAACCCGGCGAGGTGGAGCTGCGGCTCGGGCCCTCGTGCGCTGTCGTCGATGAGGCCGTGGCGCTGCGGGTCAGCGGGCCGGTATACGAGCTGAGCGCGGACGATGCGCGCGTGGTCGACGTGGAGGTGCGGCGGGGTTGAGCCGCGGACGCGGTGCGAAACGGTCGACGGCCGTTTCGCACCGCGTTCGACTTTTGCATCGGGGTTTCGCATCGCGCTCCCCCGCGGGATTACGGGCATCACAGCGCCGGCGGGAGGCGTTGCCGCGGGTGGTGCGAAAACGATCGTTTTCGCACCACTTGTCTGGGTGTATCGCGCTGCCGCAGTCGCCCGAAAGTGATTGGTTCTGCCGCGTCGCATATGGCGATTTCGGAGCCGGGGAGCTCGTGAGGAAGACTGGTGCGATGAAGGACGACCCTCGACCGCGGCGCGGACGCCCGGTGGGCGGGACTGAGTTGAACCGCCAGGAGGTGCTCAGGGTCGCGCTGGGGCTCGTTGATCGGGATGGTTTGTCGGGGATGACGATGCGCTCTCTTGCTACCGCCGTGGGGGTGCGGCCGAGCGCGTTGTACTGGCATTTTCGGACGAAGGAACAGCTCGTCGGCGAAGTGTCGGCGTTGGTTTTCGACGACCTAGAGCTGGCAGACGACCAGGGAACAGCATGGGATCTCTGGCTCGCCGATCTGGCACGGGAGATGCGCAGTGCGATGCATGAGCATCCACACTTGGCCGGGATCGTGACAGGTCAGATGCTCATCACTGACCGCGGCCTACCTTTGGCGGAACGCATCTTCCGAGTCCTTGATCGCGCTGGTTTTTCCTCGACCGAGCTGGTTGAGGTCTACAACGTCTTCTTCGGCGTCGTCCTCGGCTGGGTGACGATGGAACTCTCAGCCCCTCCCGAGGGGGATGACGATTGGCAGGCAACCCTCGCGGCTGACCTGAGAGCTGTGGACAGCACCCTTTTCCCCACGCTCGCACGAGTAATGCCGGTCGCCGCGGACCAGGCGTTCATGTTGCGATGGACCTCGGGGCGGGCTAACCCACTCGATTCCTCGTTCGCAGTGGTGCTTGAAATAGTACTTGCGGGGCTACGTGCACGGTTGAGCTGAGGCGACGCATTGCTCTCCCTCGGGTCAGCTCGGTGCTGTTGCCGCGGCGGCGTTGGTTGCAGGCGCTTCTGCCCGAGCGGCGATATCCTCGATCTCACGTGAGCGGGCTAGGACGTGTCTGACAATTGCCTCGTCCACGCGATGACCGTGTTGAGGACAACGGCGGCGCGGAAGACAACCGCGAGGTTGTCGTAGCGAGTGGCAAGGCCGCGCCACTGCTTGACGCGTGCGTATCGGCGTTCGATGACGTTGCGCTGCCGGTAGTCGGTCTTGTCGAGGGCGACCGGCCTACCTCCGCGTGACCCGCGCCGCTTACGGTGCTTCTGCTGATCGGAGGGTTCGGGTATGACCGCCTTTATCCCTCGGGAGCGCAGATACCCGCGAATTGCCCTGGACGAGTAGGCCTTGTCGCCTCGGACCGCGTCGGGCCGGGTGCGCGGACGACCGACCGCGCGGGCAACGTGAAGATGCGCCATTAAGGGCATGAACATTGGTGAATCACCCGCTTGCCCGGCGCTCACCAGTGTGACCAACGGGAGACCGTTCCCGTCGACCAGCTGATGGATCTTCGTCGACAAGCCACCCCGTGATCGGCCGACGGCGTGGTCCGATGGCTCCTGAGTAGAGTCCCCGTAACTCCGTTCGAGCTCAGCTGAGCGCGTCGTGTTCGTCCCGTGTTGATGGGCGCGGGCGATCATGGAGTCCACTGACAATGACCAATCCAGGACCCCGGCGGCGTCGGCAGCGGAAGTGAGCTTGGCGAGTACTGCGTCCCAGGTTCCCTCAGCTGCCATGCGGCGGTGCCAGGTCCAGACCGTCTGCCATGGGCCAAATGCCTCTGGCAGATCGCGCCACGCTATCCCCGTGCGGTAGCGGTAGACGATCCCCTCGATCATCGTTCTCGGATCAGAGAACTTCCGGCCTGGTCGCCCTGTCGGGCCCGGCAGCATTCCCACGATCAACGACCACTGAGCGTCCGTCAGCGTGCGAAGGCGGGACATACCTGGCGCCTTTCTATGCCGCTATCTGTACACACGGGTGACCACGGCACGAGAGGGCTGCCGCCTGATGCTCTTACCGAGGGTCGAAGCCCGTCGTGGGAGAATCAAGTGGTGTACGTGGAGACCCGGCTACCACTGGGCTTGACCCTGTGGCAATCTCGGAACGACGTCGACTCCACGATTCCGGCGGACGGATGCACCGACCTCATCCTGCGCAATGACCACCTTTTCGTCGCGGGGCCGTCAACCCGATGGATCGCCACGAATAGCGATGGCGACAGCGGCTCAGTGGGGCTGAGGCTCCCCCCGGGTTTCGCTGGCGCCGTACTGGGAACGAGCGCGGTCGAACTCGTCGACCGCGCAGCAGCAATTGAGGATGCCTTGCCGCACGATGCCGCTGCCGGTCTGCGCTCGGCCATGCTGTCAGTCGCCAGAAGCCCCGGCCAGGTCGACGCGATCTCCGCCCATGTTCTCGATCGCATGGCCCCGTCGCGTCCACGCCTGAACTTCATTCGGCATGCAGCGGGGAGAGCGGCGTCGGTGGGCGCAGTCGCCGCTGAGCTGGGAGAGTCCGAGCGAACGCTGCGCCGACGCATGCTCTCGGATTTCGGCTACGGATACGCCACCCTCGTACGAATCCGACGAGCCGCTCAGGCTCGACAATTCCTTGAACAAGGCACGACATCCTCGGAGGCTGCTGCTGCTGCGGGCTTTGCCGACCAGGCGCATCTCACCCGGGAGTTTCGTCGACTGGTCGGCCTTACCCCCGCTCAGTTCTCCAAGAGTTCGGCGTAGAGGTCGACGGAGTTTCCATCTGGGTCCAGGAGGGTCGCGTATCGCTGGCCCCAATGGGCGTCCCACGGCTCGACATGTCCGGTGTGGCCCGCCTCAACCAGCGCCGCGAACGCTGCATCGACCGCTGCCGGAGAGCCCTTGTCGAACGCGAGAGCGATGCGGTGCCCGCCCGAGCCGGGAGTGTAGGTGGGATCGAAGCCTCGGATGGTCTCGACAGTGTCGCAAGCGAGGGTCACCCCGTCATCGAGCTTGGCATCCACGTGCGGTGCCGAGTCTTGCCCATCCTCGATCTGCACGCCGAGAGACCGGTAAAACTCAAGGGAAGAACGCATGTCACGGGTGACGATGCCAATGAAGCCGAGTTTGAGTGCCATGCACCCAACGTACGAGCCGGGGCGTCGGCAGGTCTTGAACAGAACGGCCACCATTGTCAGACACGCCCTAGACCGTTGAGAAGAGCGTTGAGCATCGTCTCGAAGCTGGACTCGAGGGGCGATCCGGAACCCGATTCCCACCGCAACATGTACGCCCGGTTTGCCGCCAGCGGCCAGAGATCCCGGATGTTGGGATAGCGGTCAGTGTCGGCTGTGAGCCCTTCGATGGCGGAGCGGGCGCTTCCGCCGGTGTCTTTAGGGTTCGCAGCGAACTCACCGGTGATCCATCCGAAGACGGCTCCGGTGACTGCGTTGTATGCGCGCACGAGGTCGTGCCCGGCGAAGCCTGCACGCCGCAGCGCCGCGATCGTGTGTTCAGCGATGTCCAGGGAGGACTGGCTGGTCTGGATGTTGCTGACGAAGTATGCGGCGAATCGCGGGTGGCTTCCGATCACCTGCCGAGTCCGTAGGCCGAAGGTGAAGAGCCAATCTCGCCACGGGAGGTCTGCAGGCGGCAGCTCAATACGCGAAAGCACCTTCTCGCAGACCAGACCAAGGAGCTGAGATCGGTTGCCGACGTGCCAGTAGAGCGATGCCGGGAATACCCCCAGCTCGGATCCGAGACGACGCATGGTGAGAGCATCGATTCCTGACCGGTCGATGATGTCAAGCGCCGCCGTCACGATCTCATCAGGGGTGGTCAGAGCTCGCGACGTTGACGCCTTCCCGGTGCTCTCCCGACTCATGCCTTGATGATAACGACGCCAGTCATCACGACCCCGTGAGCAGGCGGGCGGGGTTGGTAACCGTCATTGTGTCGAATTCTTCGCCCGTGACTCCAGCTGTGCTGAGCGCTGCGCGGAAGCCGTCGAGGACGAAGCCAAAGCCGTTCCCACCTGAGGCTCGGAGGTGCGAAGTCAAGCACACGTCGTGACTCAGGAGGATGCGCTCGAGATGGCCGGCGCGAATGAGCTTCACGATCTGCGTCACGCGGAAGTCCACCGCCGAAGGCGCCGCGGTGTTGATCGTGTCGAAGCCGACCGTGACGCCTCTCTCAATGAGGCTGAGGGCGTAATCCGGGTCGGCCACGGTGTCGACGTGGCCAACGACGATGCGAGTGGGGTCTACTCCTTCATGGGACAGGATGTCGAGCTGAGCGTGCCCGACGGGCCACCGTGCGGCGTGGGTGTACAGCAGCGCGTTCGTGCGGCGGCTTGCTCGCGCCGCCGCACGGAAAGAGCGTTCTTCGGTAGCGGAAACGAACCATTGATCGGCGCCGATCTCGCCGATGATGCCGGCACGCGCATCTGTTCCCGGGATTCCCTCGGTGAGGTCGCGGACGATGTAATCGGCGACATCGTCGATGGTGAGCCGGTCGAAAAGTGCCCGGTCGATGAAGGGGTCTCGGTAGTGACCCGTTCCGAGCACTACCTTGACCCCGGTCGCGCGGGAGACGCGAGCCACAGCGAGGACGTTGTCAGCCGCGCGGGTCTGGCCAGGAAACGTCGCTGTGAACAGCGGGTCCGCGGCGAGAGTCGAGCCGGGTGTGAGTTCTGCGGTCGTCAGATCCCAGATGGTTCCGCCGCCCTGGTTCGCAAAGACCGACAGTTCCTCGACAAGCAACGTCTCGTCGGTGACGAGACCGTCGCCGCGGCGCTCGCGCATCAAGTTGATGAACAGGTGCTCGTGCGGCAGAGTGACGCCGAGGTCAGCGACGTTGATCTCCTCACCGGTTGCGGTAGGGACTGTACTCATCGTGCCGACTCGGCGAGAACGTGGCCCGCTTCGAAGGCCAGGTCAGCTTCGACCCGCGTGAGGGCGCGGTCGAACCTGCTGATCAGCTCGTCCACTTCCTCCGGGGTGATGGTCAGCGGCGGGGCGACAAGGACGGCCTCGATGTACCCGCCGGTGGTCGGGTACAGGAGAAGACCCTCCGCTACGGCGGCTTTGAAGATGCGCCCCGCGAGTTCCCCTTGAGGCCGCTCGGTCGCGGCCGCTGTGTCATCGAACTCGACTCCACGGAGCATCCCGCGTCCCCGCGTGTCAGCGATTAGGGGGTGCTTGTCGGCGAGATCGCGCAGCCCCTCGGCGAGGGTGGCCCCCATAGATTGCGCACGGGTGACGAGCTGCTCGGAACGGAAGACGTCGAGCACGGCGCCGGCCACAGCCGCCGAGAGAGGATTGCCGCCGTAAGTGTGACCTCCCAGCACACGGCCGCTGCCGGTCTCGATGGTGTGGAGAATGCGCGCGTCCACGAGTGTTGCCGCGATGGGGGTGTACCCCGCACCGAGCGCCTTGCCCACCGCCACAAGGTCAGCGCGGACGCCGTCCTGGAAGGAGGCCAGGATCTCGCCCGTCCGACCGAGGCCCGACATGACTTCATCAGCGATGAAGAGTGCGCCGAACTCGTCGCACAGCGCACGCAACCCCTGCAGGTACCCGCGCGGGGAAGTGGTGACCGCGAGGGTGGCGCCACCAACAGGTTCAATGAGGATCCCGGCGAGCCGGCTGGCGTAGCGCTCGAACACAGCACGGGCATCGGTAAGAAGCTGCGCGCAGTATTCGTCCTCGCTCAGATCGCCCTGGTCTGCGAATGCGTAGGGGGTGGGTAGGGCTGGGATGTCGAGGGCGATGCCCGCGATGGCCTGGCGGCGGGCGTGCCCGGAAGCGGAGAGCGCGCCGAGGGTGTTGCCGTGGTAACCGCGCTGGGCGGAGAGAAAGACGGTGCGCTCGGGGGCGTTGATCTCTTGGAAGTACTGCAATGCGAACTGCATGGCGGCCTCGACGGCCTCCGAGCCGGAGTTGACGAACCATACTCCCGCGTACCCCGTGAGCTCGGCGAGGTGGTCAGCGAGCTCGACGAGCGGGGCGCTCGTGAAGGCCCCGCGATGCGTGAACGTGACACGGCCCGACTGCTCAGCGATCGCGGAGAGAACGGCGGGGTGGGCGTGGCCGACGGCAGTGACGACCGCGCCTGAGCAGCCGTCCAGGTATCGGGTGCCGTCGGTGTCCCACAGCCAGACACCATCACCGCGATCGATGGTGGGCAGCTGGGCGTTGAGGGCGTTGTGGATCAGGGTGGAGCTCATAGTCACAGCACGGCTTTCAGGAACTCTCGGGTGCGGGCTTGTTGGGGAGAATCGATGATCTCGGCGGGGGTGCCGTCTTCGACGACGACTCCGTCCGCCATGAAGACGATGCGGTCGGCGACTTGGCGGGCGAAGCCGATCTCGTGGGTGACGACGATCATGGTCATGCCGGAGGCGGCGAGGTCGCGCATCACAGCGAGAACATCCCCAACGAGTTCCGGGTCTAGCGCGCTGGTCGGCTCGTCGAACAGCATGACCTCGGGGTCCATGGCGAGGGCGCGAGCGATGGCGACCCTTTGCTTCTGTCCGCCGGAAAGTGCGGACGGGTAGGCGCTCGCTTTGTCGGCGAGCCCCACGCGCGTCAGCAACTCATGTGCCTGGGTGACGGCTTTCCCTTTCGGGATTCGTTTGATGCCGATCGGCGCTTCGACAATGTTCTGCAGCACGGTCATGTGCGGGAAGAGATTGAAGTGCTGGAACACCATGCCGGTGCGACGGCGCTGTGTTGCGATCTCGGCTTCTTTCAGCTCGTACAGTCGGCCACCGGCTGCCCGGTAACCGACCAATTCGCCGTCAACCTCGATGCTGCCGGCGTCGACGGTCTCGAGGTGATTGAGCGTCCGCAACAGGGTGGTCTTGCCCGACCCGCTGGGGCCGATCAGGCAGACCACCTCTCCGGACGACACCTCGAGGTCGACGCGCACGGAGGACGTGATTGTGGCCGTATGACTTGTGCACTCCGAGTGCTGAGACGAGTGGACGTGCAGAAGTAGTCGTTGTCATCGGCGGACTCCCTTCGTGGCGGCCCGCTCGAGGAACGACTGGCCGATGGACGCAGCAATGACGAGGAGGAAGTACCAGAACGTAGCGACGGCGAGCATCTCGACGACGCGATAGTTGGACGCGGCGATGTTCTGCGCTTCGGTGAGTACGTCCCCACCCGCAATGATGGCGACGAGGCTGGTGGCCTTTATAAGGGTGACGAACTGGTTGCCCATCGGCGGGATGATCAGACGGAAAGCTTGGGGAAGAAGCACACGGCGCATGATGTAGCCGGGCGGCATCCCGAGGGCAGCCCCGGCCTCGCGCTGTCCGACATCAACGCCGAGAATTCCTCCGCGGACAATCTCAGCGACGTACGCGGCCTCGTGAAGGGCGAGTGCGATCACAGCCGCGGTGAACGGTGCGATGAGGTCGTTGGTGTCGACCGCGAAGACCCGCACGTCGGTGAAGGGGATACCGATCGACACCTGCTGGATGATGAGGCCGATGTTGCCCCACAGCAGGAGCTGTAGCAACGCCGGGACGGAGCGGAAGATGATCACGTATGTCGACGCGATGAGGCGCAAGACTCTGTTGTGAGACAGGCGGGCAATGCCGATGACCGTGCCGAGCAGGATTCCGAACACCATCGAGAGCACCGACAGTTGGATGGTGACCCACACGCCCTTGAGGATGCGAGGGTTGAAGAGCCACTGCCCGGTAACCCCCCAGTCCAGACGAGGGTTGGTGGCGAGGGCCGTCACCACGGCGATCATCAGCGCGGACAGCGCCGCGGCGACGATCCAAGGCACGATTGCGCGGCGCCGGATGACACGGGGAGGTGTGGGGGTGCCGGGGTCCGTTACCGGAGCGCGAGGCGAACGCACGGGGGGAGTGGTCATGGAGTTCTCCGGTTGCGATCCGGCCCGAGCAGCTGGTGACGCCCGGGCCGGATCTGTCGATTACTGGTTGACGGGGAACACGGCGGTCGACCCGGTGTTCACGCCGATCTGATCGGCCTCAAGCGCAATGTCGGCGACATCCCACTTCTCAAGGATTTGGGTGTACGTGCCGGCGTCGTACAAGTTGTTCAGCGCACCCGCGAGAGCCTTCGCGAGATCGGCGTTGTCCTTGGTCACGCCCATGGCGAACGGGAAGTCGGGATAGTTCGCGTCGGTCACAGCAAACGCTCCGCCGGAGGAGTCCACGATCCCCTGCAAGATCATCCGGGGAGCGACATACGCGTCCGCACGGCCGGACTGCACCTGCGTGAGCGCGTCCTTCGGGGAGGGGAATGCGGTCATCTGGACGGGATCGGACCCGCACGACTCGGAGCTGACCGTGTTCGCGCGCTTCTCTTGCTGACTGCCGGACACCACGGCGAGGACCTTGCCGCACATGCTCTTGATGTCGGTGATCGTCGACCCGGCCGGCACCAGAAGCGTGGAGGTGTTCTGGAACTGCGGCACCATCGTCAGCACCTGCTCACGAGCAGGGCTGTCCGACAGGAAGCCCATCGACAGATCAATGTTGCCCGACTGGACCGCGGTCACGGGGTCGGCCGTCTCCTCCCACTCGAACTGCACACCGAGCACCTGGCCCAGCGCGACGCTGAGATCGACGCTGATCCCCACGGGCTTACCTGCGTCATCCGTGAAGATCGACGGCTTGAGCGCGTAGGGCGCCCCGACCTTGAGGATGCCGGACGACTGGACGCCTTCAGGAAGCAAGGCATACAGAGCTTCATCGACGGAGGCGGTCGGAATCGGTTCGGACGTCTCGGTCGCGACACCTGCGTCAGAAGCGTTGGACGAACAGCCCGCGAGAAGTGACAGAGCCAGTGCGCCCGCGGCCAGGGCCGGAGCCAACCGCCGCACGCGAGTGAGAGTAGACATGCGATATCTCCAGGTGTAGTTGAACTGTGTAAAAGAAGCTGCGTGCACCGACTGTCCTGCGCCCTTGTTTCCGGACGGTTTCCGCCTAGCGCCTCTCATGTAACAGTTGTCCACTGTTAAATTCACGCCCCCAGAAACATACCGGACGCCAGCCCGACCAGCTCTTGAGGCTCGGTTCACGACGAGGCATCGGTGTTGCCCCACCCGCTTGGACGCCGCTCATCGAGCGGCCGGCCAGGGGTGCGCACTGTGTTACGAGGCCGTAACGCTAGAGAAACCTAATTGAACGCGGTTCATTACAAAATGAACGACGTACTTTTACGGGTCGGCTAATGACCCCCTTGCCGCACCCTGTCAACGCTCCTAAGGAACACATCGATGTCTCTTGCCCGCGCTGTCGTCAGCCATCTCGTCGACAGCTACCTCGCCGCTCTCGCTGCCGCCGACATCGAAGCAGTACTTGACCTGTTCGCAGACGACGGCGTTGTCAGCTCCCCGCTGTACGGAGACCTGCCCGCGAACGAGTTCTACCCGCTGCTGTTCGCGGATACCGCTCAGTCCGTCCTCACTCTGCGCAAGACGCTCCATGACATCGACGGGGCAGACGCGACCGTCGCCTTCTGGTTCGACTTCGCCTGGACCCTCGCCGATGGGACACCCGCCCCTTTCACCGCAGTCGACGTCGCCGAGCTCAATGACACCGGCCGCATCACCCATCTGCACATCGTCTACGACACCCACCCGATCCGCGCGGCGTGGGAAGCCCAGCAGCAGCTCAGCAGTACCTCCGCCTGACCCGAACCCGAACCTGAAAGACAGGACCGCTCATGCAGCTAATAACCGAGCCGCACCGGCTCCACAACACCCTCGGCAACCGCCACATCGCGATGATCGCCATCGGCGGCACCATCGGTACCGGACTATTCCTCGGCAGTGGCATGGTCGTCCAACAAGCCGGCCCCGCAGTCATCCTCAGCTACCTCGGGATCGGGCTCGTCCTCGTCCTCATCATGCGGATGCTGGGGCGCCTCGCCGCAGAGCAGCCCGACCCCGGCTCCTATACGACCTACGCAGCGCGACGCTTCGGCCCGTGGGCCGGCGTCATGACGAGCTACGTCGCCGTCTATTCAGGTGTCATCCTCATCGCGCTGGAGTGCTCCGCGATCGGCATGATCATGAATGATTTTGCCCCCGCACTTCCGGTGTGGGCATGGAGCTTCCTGGCTTTGATCACCCTCGGTGGCCTCAACCTCCTGCCCGTCCGGGCGTTCGCCGAGATTGAGTACTGGATGGCCATCATTAAGGTCATCGCGGTGGTCGTCTTCCTCCTCGTCGGAGCCGCAGCCATCTTCGGCTGGCTTCCCCAGTACCAGTCCCCGGGTCTGACGAACTGGGCGGACTTCGCCCCTGCAGGCTGGCTGCCCGTGCTCCTCACGGGCGTGACGGTGCTCTTCTCCTACATGGGCACCGAGAACGTGGCAACCGTCGCGGCCGAGGCCACCGACCCGCACAAGGCCATCGCCCGCGCTATCCGCTCCGTGGTGACCCGCATCGTCATCTTCTACGTGGGATCGACCATCATCGTCATCACAATCATCCCGTCCTCGAGCGAATCGCTCACCGGTGGTGCATACCCCGCAGTCTTCAACGCACTGCAAATGCCGGTACTCGCCGGCGCGATTCAGATCGTCGTCGCGACGTCCATCCTGTCCCTGGCAAACAGCAGCCTGTACACGACATCACGGCTGTTGTACGCCGCAGCGGTGCGCCGGGAGATGCCAGCTCGCCTCGCGGTGGTCTCTCGATCCGGAGCGCCCCGCTGGGCGGCCGGTGCCATCGCCATCGCCGCCGGACTGTGCCTTCTGCTGAACTTCCTCCTGCCCGCCGCGGACGTCATCTCCCTCCTCATCTCCGTCACCGGTGCGGGCGGAGTCCTGACCTACTCGGTCATCTCTCTCACCTACCTCCGCTCCCGCACACACTCGCAGACCGGAAAGTGGATGGCTTGGGTTGTCCTCGCGATCCTCGCCGCGGTCGCGCTGGCCCTTGCCGTGGACCCCGCCAGCCGCCTGCCGCTGATCCTGACGATCGTCGCCGCCGCAGCCTGCGCGCTCTTCGGGGCCGTCATCCAGCGGCGAATCAAGAACCAGGCTGCACCCACGCAGACGGGCAACCCCGACCCCGAGCTGGACGCTTCTCTCCCCAAGGCGACCGTCTGAAACGGTAGGAGCAGAGTCGTCGTTTCGGCTAACACGACGTGAGGAGGGGCCAGCGCCAACGCTGGCCCCTCCTTCCGCGTGTCGGTGGGTTAAACAACACGTGGACACCCCTCATAACTGGCTCGAGAGGACCATGAGCGTCCCCCTCCGGGCTAGAGAAGCGTGGTGCGAAACCGATCGGTTTTGCACTACCCTTCGCCGCCACCTACGTCCTTCTCGCCGGCAAACTCGCCCTTGAAATCCGGTAACCGCCAATGCGCTTCTCCCAAGACCCGGCGCTACGCGCCGAGTTCCCCCAGCTCGCCGTTCTAACGCTGACCCGCGACGGCGCGATGTGGCGCAAAGCCGGATTGGTTTCAAGCCGCACCCGGGCCCGTCGACGAGTTCCCGCGTGAGCGTGTGTCCGTCAACTTTTCGGACGGGAATTCAGTGGTGCAGCGGGCCTGATGCACGCTCAACTCCAGGTCGATGAATGCACCGATCATGGCTCTGTAGGTTTCCTCGACGACATACGGAGATGCATCCACCTCCTGTGCGAGGGTGCACACCTTCGCGACCACCTGTTCGACGCGCCCTGGGGCTCTCACCGCGGCATCGTCCTTCTTAAGCCTTCCAGCTTTCTCGACCCACTTTTGCCTGGTGGCGATCAAGGCCACGATCTGCCGGTCCAGCGCATCGATCTGCAGGCGCACGCGCTCGAGGCTCACTTCCGTCATCTGCGAGACCTTAGCAAGACTGAACGACGGCGCCTCGGGTGGTGCGAAACCGATCGTTTCTGAATCACGCACTGACAGCGTGCCAGGATGAGCGCACCCTTCACGGCTCGCTGACGAGGACCGGTGTTGGGCGGTTGGTGACGACTTCGTAGACGAGGTCGGTGGTGATCGATCCGATCTTGGCGAATCGAGAGGTGATGCGTTCGAGGTCGGCCATATCGCGTGCGAGAACCTCGATGCTGTAGCAGGACTCGCCTGTGATGCGCAGGCATCGGACGACTTGGGGTTCCTGTTGGATGACGTCGTTCACCTGGTCGAACAGCGAGCCGTGCACCTTCATCCGAACGATCGCGTGCAGGGAGAAGCCTGCCACGGGCGGGAGCACCGTAGCGGTGTACCCCGTGATGATGGCGTGCTCTTCCAACCTCATCAGCCTGCTGCGCGTCGCGGACGTTCCGAGGTGCACGATCCGAGCGAGCTCGGTCAAGGGCAATCGGGCGTCGCTTTGCAGAGCGGTGACGAGTGCAGCATCTACGGCATCCATGATCCTGGTGTTGTCCATTCGACAATCTTCCGCAAATTCCGCGGATCTGTGGACGATTCGCCGCAGAAACGCGCTTCCTGCGGGAAGAGCGCACCCCTAGCGTGATGGCTATGACAGGAATCACAGGACGGATGACTAGCGCTAAATTCTTCTGGGTAGATGTCTTCGCGCAGACTCCGTTGACGGGTAATCCGCTCGCGCTGGTGCCGGATGCTGACGCGCTGAGCGTCTCGCAGATGATCGCGATCGCACGGGAGTTCAACCAGTCCGAGACGACGTTTCTGGTCGCCCCGACTGCGCCCGAAGCCGATTACCGGTTGCGGTCGTTCACCCCGGACGGGTCTGAGGTGCTGGGGGCGGGGCACAACGCGATGGGCGCGTGGATCTGGCTCGCTAGCCACGGCAAGCTCCCCGCCGACCGCGCCGCGTACACACAGCAGATCGGAGATGACCTCCTGCCCGTGCGGATCGACCGAGAATCAGGCGCCGCCGTCCGGGTGACGATGCGACAGTCAGCGCCACGCTTCCTGAGGCAAGTCCCCGAGCTGGCGGCGTTGTCCGACGCTCTGGCATTGCCGATCGAGGAGCTCGCGACGAGTTTGCCCCCCGAGGTCGGATCCACCGGCGCGGAGCATCTCCTGGTGGCTGTCACCTCTCGGGCCGCAGTCGACCGAGCCGTTCCGAATTCGGTTGCGCTGAAGAGCGTGCTGGTGCGCAACGGCGCGGAAGGCTGCTACATCTACTCCACCGAACCCGGTGATGATGGTGCCGACGCCTACGCGCGGTTCTTCAACCCGACCGTGGGGATTGCGGAAGACCCCGCAACGGGGACAGCGGCCGGTCCGCTCGCCGCCCTCCTCGCCCGAGAGAGTCACGCTGAAAGGGGCCAAGTAGTGCGAATCGTTCAGGGCAGCAAGCTGGGCCGACCGAGCGTCCTGCGCGCGTTCGTGGACGAAGATCGAGTCGAACTGTCCGGGTCAGGCGTGGTCGTCGCAGAAGGGACGCTGCAGCTGTGAGCCTGAACACGCTCCAAACCGGCCTGCTGCGCCGGGCCCTCACACTCGCGGTTTCGGCCCGCGCCACAGGCAACCCGCCATTCGGCTCGCTACTGATCGACGGCACCGGCGCCGTCCTCGCGGAAGACACGAACACAACGATCACCGACAATGACATCACCGCCCACCCTGAACTCAAGCTCGCCCGGTGGGCGGCGCGCACCCTGATCGACCGGCAGCTCGCCGATGTCACCATGTACACCAGCTGCGAACCGTGCCCGATGTGCGCGAACGCGATCGGCCGGGCGGGCATCGGCCGCGTGGTGTTCGCGCTCTCCAACGCACAACTGGCAGTCCTGAAGCCACCACTCATGCCACCGCCCTCGAGGCCCTTCGTTAGCGACGGTCCCCACCTCCACAGCGAGAGCGCGCAGCCACTCGCCGGGTACTACCGCTGACACCCACAACCCGGCTCCTGTACATCGAGTTGGTTAGCGGAACGGGATGTTTCGGTCGCAGGAATCAGGGGTGGCTACCGCGCGGCCCCTCCTGAATAGCGGCCTACGGTGCGAAACCGATCGTTAGCGGGACGCGCGTCCGCGGTTGTGCAGTCGAGAGAGATGACGGTGGGTAGTGCACAACCGATTGGTTTCGCACCGCGCCTCTCAGTGTCGTTTCTGCTCGATCGTCAGGGCGTCAACCCAGGAAGCGAGGCAGCTATCGGTAGTCCGGGTCCGAGTGAGCAGCACTCTGCCTGATCGGCATCGAACGGCTGCTCAGATCGATCACTACGTTCGGCGATTCGCCGTCCATCGCCTGTGTCAGCTCGGTAGATAGGTGCTCGATCGGGACGAGAGCAGCTACGCCCTTGCCGTGCCGGGTGAGGACGATGGACTCGCCCCCGAATCGGACGCGGTTGACGAGTTCTGAGAGCTGCCCGCGGGCCTCGGAAACTGGAACTTCATCCGCCATGCCACAATGCTACATTACGTACGATTTGTACAAAATGATGCGAGGTGAGATACGTGGTTAATCGGGCGGAGGACGGTGGTCGGCGAGGCTGGCTTCGGGCCGACGGCTGTGGATGATTCCCCATGGGCCGCGCCGAATGAAAGCGGTGCGCATTCCCGCGTGACGCGCCGAGATCACGTCGTTGTCAAGACGGTCACCCACACAGCCAGCGGAGCGCGAGTCTGAGGTGGCCTGGCAGGTAGAGCACATGACAGAGGAGGTCCGCCGAGCCCTTTCCCTCTTGCCGCCTGTGGGCAAGGATGCTGCGGGACCACTCGACGCTGATGGACTACTCGCGCGCGGCGTGCTGGGCGAAACAATCCGAGAGTTACAGGACCGAATCTGGCGAGACGCGCCGCGGCGCTGAGCCAGCGCGAAACCGATCGGTTTCGCACCAAATAGCGGCGTCGGTTCCTGAACGCCGTAGCCTGACGGAACGCTCTCGCGGTTCTCGCGCGGGCGGTTGAAAGGTGCGACAGCCATGCGACGGTTCGTTCTTCCCCCCCGCTGCGACATTTTGGGTCGCTGCGAGCGTGCTGGTGCTCTCCCTCTGGGCCAGCGGCGCGCCAGCGATGCTCTACCCGGAGTTCGCGGCCCGCTGGGATACGGGACCCGTGGTCACAACGGCGTTGTTTGCGGTGTACCCCGTCGCGCTGGTCCTGGTGATGGTGCTGGGAGGGTCGCTGTCGGACCGATTCGGGCGACGTCGACTCATGCTCGCTGGCACCATCATTGTCGCCCTGGCCAGTCTTCTCTTCGCGATCGCCCAGCTTCCCGCGGTGGCGTTCGGGGGCCGCATCTTTCAAGGAGCGGGTGTCGGGTTGGCGATGAGCGCAGCAAGCGCGGCGATGGTCGAGGCCAACCGAGGCACCTCCACCCGTGCGAGCGCCGTCAACACCGCGGCGACCGCGCTGGGCGCCGCCGCTGCGATCCTCGTCGGTGGCTGGTTGGTCGAGTACACCGCCGACCCCACGCACCTCGCTTTCTGGGTCCTGCTCGGCTTCGTCGGCGCGCTCGTCGTCGCTGTGCTCATGCTTCCCGCGACAGCACGGTCCGCGTCCGCCCGGTCGCGCAGACCGCTGCTCACGATCCCTCGAGACAACCGGCACGTCTTCGTCCTCGGCACTGTTGCAGTAACGGTCGCGTTCATCACCGGGGCGGTCTTTCTCGCTTTGGGCGCGCAGATCATCCGCGACCTCGTGGGAACCACAAACGCCTTCCTGGCCGCGGCGACCTTGGCGACCTGGCCCGTGGTCATCGTTCCCGTCACGCTCCTCGCTACGCGGCTGCGACCGGCATCCGCTGTGCAGCTCGGCGGCATGATTGCAGCCGTCGGGTTCGTCCTGCTCCTGCTCGTCGGCACCGCGGACTCCCTCGCCCTCTTCCTCGGCGCAGCTCTTCTCGCCGGCGTCGGATACGGCTTCCTCCTCTACGGCGGGCTCGGAATGGTCACCAGCACCACCGACACCACGCACCGGGCCAGCACCTTCTCCACGATGTACCTGACCGCCTACCTCGCCCAAGGCAGCATCGCCGTACTCGTCGGAGCTCTCGCCACCACCACCAGCCTCGCTACAGCCATCGCCGTCGCCGTCCCCGTCATCGCGCTACTTTGCATCGGCACTACAGCCCTCGCCCGCAGAAGGCGATGATCTGCTGAGCGCGGCATGGGGCGAACCCGGTTTTTGCTCGCTTAGGGACGCTCCCAGCGGTAATCGCTGACCCAGAGGTCAAGGATCACTTCGCGATCGCCCACATGCGTGAACGCCAAGCCTTCGTAGAGGTCGGGTCTACGAGGAGACGCACGCTGCCGAGCGCAACGATCAGACTGGGGCCACCGAGGGTGACGACGGCTACCGGTGACCGAGGAGGAGGAGACGAAGTGGTCATGACTCTCTCTCTGGGGTCGGGTGACGGATGTTGGATCGGGGTCGAAGCATGTCGTCGTTCATGGCGCCGAACGTTGAATCCTGACGGCGCTTCATCAGGTTGTCAAAGGCGGCGAGAGTGTCGCGCTTTGAGTTCGGTCCTGAGCGTCCTGCGGCCCGGTCATCAGGCCTCGCTCTGATGACGCGACGTCCATCCTCGCGAGATCGCCACCGCCGCGATCGCCATGACCACGCCGGCGCCGACGGACTCGACAAAGACCGTCGGATAACTCCCGGATGCTTGCTGAGCCGTGACAGCGACAGCGAGCGCACTGCCGATGAACACTGAGCAGACGAAGAGCGATACCGTCGTCGCTCGAGATGTTGGAGTGAGCTCCGTCGCGATTCCCTGCAGCGATGCGTGCAAGAGCGAGTTGCACAAGCCGAGGAGCGCCGCCGCGAGGGTGAGGCCGATTGACGTGGGCGATGCGGCTGCGAGGAGGTAGGCGGCGACGAGTAGGCCGCTGCCGATGGTGATGCTCCAGGTGCGGCTGACACGGGCGCTCACTCGCCGCGACGTCATCGCACCGACGATGATGCCGACTCCGTACGTGGATGCGAGAACCCCGGCCAGGGCGACGCCCACTCCGGCCTGTTCCAGGGCGGGCACGATGTAGGAGAAGATGCCGAGCAGAACCCCACCCTCGACGATACCGACGAGATAGAGAGCGACAGGCCAGCGGCCGAAGGACGCCCGGATAGCCCGGGGTGCGACACCGCGAGAAGGCTCAGTGATACGCCCGGCAAAGGGGAAGAGCGCCACCGCCCCCATCCCCGCGATCAGAAACAGGGTGCGCCACCCGGCCACGACGCCGATGACGCCTGCCGTCAGAGTGGCTGCGGTCGTGCCGATAGCTGTGAAGCTCTGCAGGCTTGAGATCTGCCGGGAACGCTCCGGGCCGGAGTACCGGTCCCCCAGCAGCGTCAAGACCGTCGGGAAGAGGGCGCCGACGAACAGACCTGTCACGGCACGGACGATGAGAAGAGAGCTCAGATCAGGTGCCAAGGTACTGGCAACGCTCCCGACGGCCATGCCAGCCAACGCGAGCAGAAGCACCGGCTTGCGTCCGGTTCGGTCACTGACAAGTCCCCAGAGGGGCTGGCCGAAGGCATAGGTGAGCGCATACACAGTGACGAGTTGGACGGCAGCAGACAGCGGCACGCCCAGATCTCGCACGACGAGCACAAGAAGCGGTGCTGTCGCGAAGCGGTCGAAGAACGACAGCAGCCCGATCATTCGAAGACGCCCCACGCCGGTCACACCTGCACCGTGGTCATTCGTCTGGTCGGTCAAGATCCTCACCTCTCTGCGTCTCGTTCTGTTGAGGCCAATATGCGACCCGCGTCCGAATAAGAGAAGACTGACAATTTCTCTTCTTTGTATAGGCATCGCCTATACTGCGAAGAATGGATCTTCGCGCCCTGGAGTGCTTCGCGGCGGTCGCCGACGAAGGGTCGTTCAGCCGCGCGGCAGACCGTCTGGGTATCGCACAACCATCGGTCAGTCAGCAGGTGGGCAAGCTCGAGCGCGAACTCCTCACTTCCCTGTTCGAGCGGAGTAGCCGGGGTGTCAGTCTGACTCCGAGCGGGCGCTCACTCCTGCCGTCCGCACGGCGCGCACTGAATGCAGTCGAAGACTTACGCAATGCCGCCGATGAGCGAGCGGGCCGGCTCACTGGCGGCTTGAACCTCGGCGTCGTCGATGGCTTGGAGGTCACCGCTTTTCCCGCCGCGATGGGCGTGGTTCGCCAGCGGCATCCCCTTCTCGAGTTGCGCCTGAGGGATGGAACCAGCGGCGTCCTCCTGAAGAAGCTCATGGATCGAAGCCTCGACGCGGTCGTGATCGCCGAGCCACCTCGAGCGCTTCCTCACTACCTCGGCACTCGCCTGCTTCTTGAAGAAGATCTGGTCGTCGTCCGGCCCGCATCTTCGTGCGAGCAGAGCACAGGTCCACTCCGCCTTACGGACGTCAGCGCCGAGCTCACCGTCTCGTACCCGTCGGAGAGCGGCATCGGCGCGCTCATAGCCGATGCCGCACGTCGCACCGGTGCAGAGCTGCACTTCCCATACACGACGAACGACGCATCTCTGCACGTGGCGCTTGCGCTAGCAGGCCTCGGCGCAGCGCTCACAGTCGGGAGCGCTGAAACGTACGAAGCCGCTCGCGGCGCACGTGTCCTCCCGCTTGATCCTCCGATCCGGCTGCGCAAGCTTCTCGTCTGGATCAGCGAGCCCCGCCCGTCCCGAGCCGTTAGAGAGCTCGTCGCCGCATTCGACGCCGTCGCGTGATCAACACCGGGAGAAGCGTCACAGCTGAGCGGCCAAGGCGTCGGAATCGAACACCGCCTACACCGTCTGGATATGGTCGGATTCGTCGAGCAGGAACGTGTTGATTCCACTCCAACCGCACGCCCTGAGGTCCCTGACCGTCGGCGGAGCCATAGAGCCGGCATCAGGTTCGGCGGGACGCGCCACCGAGTACCGTTGCACCCCGTCCGGGCGGGCTGCACTACGTGAACTGCTGCTCGACCTGCTGCACGAGGATGACTTCCAGCCGTTGAGTCTGATCCCACTGCTTTACTTCACCCCGACCCTCACCGCCGAAGAACTCGACGCTGGACTCGCGGCGCGAATTCACACCATTGACGATGCCCTCGCGATCGAGGACGAAGTGTTTGCGCAATCCGACACCGCTGGCCCCTCGCACGCGACCGAAATATTCCGCCTCATGTGGCGCGGCCTCCGCGCCGACCGCGACTGGTGCGAAGAGTTCCGCTCCCGGCTCGCCAGTCGGCAGCCATCACAAGGGTCCCGCGAAACGAGGCATGCCCCGAGTAGCAGCGTTTCCGACGCGCAGTTGGGTGACAGTTAGCGCGGCGAAGAACGCGCCGTTCGCTGCCGCGACTCACAATTTTGCGCAGGACCTCGCCGCAACTCACGCGCCTGAGTCCGCTGTCGAGAATGTCGGTGCCGAGGTCACCGCGGCCCGAGGGCCTGGGGCGGTCACCTGATGGCAGCAGTATCCCAGTACTCACGGACCTCGCCGATGAGACCATCTCGGACAGTGACGATGCTGACGATTGAACTGGAGACGACGCCCCGTGGCGTCGGAAATGACGCCCTGGCGTTGACGACCGCGCCCTGCGGGCTCTCGAGTTTGGTGCGGATGGCCGAGATGCGTACCCCTGAGCGCGCAACGCGGGCGAGGTGCTCCGCCACCGCCTGTCGCCCCTCGAAGACGTCGGGGACTCCGATCGTGGGGCCGTAGGGGAAGACCCACCGGACCTGCTCGTGGAGCACGTCCGCGAGTGCCCCGGTGTTGAACCGCTCCAACATCTCGGGAAGACGATTCACCGTGACCAGGCCGCGAAGCTCCGCGCGCGTCAGGAGACGAGGGAACGCCGCCCCACCAGGATCGAGAATCGAGGACTGTGCGAGCGACCCCGCGAACACCGGGGCGTAGCCGGTGTCTGCGATCACCTGCTCGATTCGCGAACGCTCCGCCGTGGCGTCAGTGGCATAGGCGACAGCCCACACGCCAGGCGTCTTGCGGGCACGGGACACCAGCAGTTCGTCCTGGATATGGGAGAAAGCGCGGACCACCACCGCGCCGGGCAGAAGACGTGCCAGCCACTGCCCCTCGGTAAGTCCGTCTTCGAGCGCCGAAGCCGCCCGGCCTTCCCGGACCGTGACGGCGTTCATCGTGTCGATGACCACACTGCCCTCCAGAAGGGGTGCCAGTCGTGTCGTGACATCTGCTGCGCCGTCGTGGCGCACCGCGAGCACGACCACGTCGTGCCGTGCCGCATCCTCGAATGTCCCTTTCCTCACCGAGTCGGGTACGCGCACGAGCGACGCAGAGACAGCAGAGCGGGTACCGAGCGTGACCTCATATCCAGCCTGCGCCTACAACGTCGCGAGCCCCTGACCAATCGGACCAGACCCGACGATCCCCACTGACCCACCAGCAACCATGCGCGCCCATCTCGTCGCGGTTATCATTCGTAACTATTGGCACTCACGGTAATTTCGATGTCCGAACTCGGCTAGGGCGTGTCTCCCAAATGGGTGGGGTGAGTCGGTGATGCTAGAGACGTGTCGCGGTTCCAGTTGCTTTCGGATACTCAGTGGGATCTGATCAGCGGGTTCTTGCCCGGTCCGACCGGCCGTAAGGGCCGCCCCTTCTCGGACGCGCGAACGATGGTCGAGGCGATCGCGTATCGCTATCGGACAGGGATCGCGTGGCGGGATCTGCCGGAGGTGTTCGGCCCGTGGCAGACGGTGTGGAAGTGGCACCGTCGGATGGCCGGCGATGGAACCTGGGATCGTGTCCACGCGGCGCTGCTGGCTCGCGCCGACGCGACCGGCAAGCTCGATTGGTCCGTGTCGGTGGACTCCACGATCGCTCGCGCCCATCAGCACGCGACGAACATCACCCGGGTCACGGGGGGCTTCGTCGAACTACAACAATCCGCTGATCGAGCCGCCTGATCACGGGTTCGGCCGCTCCCGAGGCGGACTCTCCACCAAGCTCCACCACCTGGTCGACGGTCGCGGCCTGCCACTGGTGATCGCGGTCACGCCGGGCCAGTCCGGGGACTCGCCCATGCTGATCCCGTTGCTGCAGCAGCTGCGCGTCGCCCGCCCGATCGGTCGCCCCCGCACCCGACCCGACCGGCTCCGAGGCGACAAGGCGTACTCGTCCCGGGCAATCCGACAGCACCTGCGTGACCGCAGCATCCAGGCCGTCATCCCGCAGCCATCGGATCAGATCGGCCACCGCGTCCGACGCGGCTCACACGGCGGACGACCCATCACCTACGACCGCGACGACTACCGAAACCGCAACGTCATCGAACGCCGCTTCGCCACCCTCAAACAATGGCGAGGCCTCGCCACCCGCTACGACAAACTCGCCACCGTCTACCGCTCAGCAGCCGTCCTCAACGCCGTCATCGCCTGGACCCGCCATTTAGGAGACACGCCCTAGAAGGCACTTCCATGACCGATACGCACACCGAAGTAACACCCGACGAGGCCATCGTGGAAACAACCCCCGGCTGCGAACCGGTCCGACCCGTCTGCGGCATCCGGGACATCCTCGACCGCATCGGTGACACCTGGTCGGTACTCGTCACCATCCAGCTGAAACTGAACGGCCCGCGCCGCTTCGGCCAACTCCTGCGATCGGTCGACGGCATCTCTCAACGCATGCTCACCGTCACTCTGCGCCGCCTGCAACGCGACGGCCTCATCACGCGCACCGTGCTCGACACGTCACCGCCACAGGTCGAGTACTCGCTCACCGCGGTCGGCAACTCCCTCACGAACATCCTCAAAGAACTCGTCGACTGGGCCGCGACCAACCGCGCCGACATCGACGATGCACGCCGACGGTGGGACCAGTCCGTCACCGAGCACTGAGATGCGCGGCCCACGCACGACCGAGTGCTGGAGGATTCGCTGACGAGAGCAGGACAGCGTCCAGAGCTGTCACCGCCGGTCACCGCGCTGTTCGCCGACTCCCTGGTCTGACCCACCCGTCAGCAGCCCCGTTGGCGATGGAATCCGTCCTCGTTGAGGACGAAGCCCTGCGAGGCGGTATCCGCGGTCGCTGGTGCACGCTCGGCCAATCCTGCCGGATCGACCGCTGCTCGTTTCCAGCAGCTCCTGCGCTCATCGGTTCCCCTCGCGGCCGGGCCATGCGCGTCTGAGCTGGACCGGCTCGATCTCGATCACTCCGATAGGCCCTGCTGTGTGGTGAGAAACCGATTGTTCTCGCACCACGGAGAGGCACCTCGGGAGCGCGAGTCGAGCAGGCCATAGTGATGACTACAATCGGCCGCGTGATCCATCAGTTGCGTATCTACGAAGTAGACCCGACGCTCGTGGAACAGTTCGACGAACGCTTCAAGACCCACACGAAGCGCATCATGGAGCGGCACGGCTTCCAGATCGAGTCGATGTGGTACGCGCGAGAGGACGGCAGCGTCCAGTTCATCTATATCTTGGTCTGGCAAGACGCTGAGCAGATGCGGACGCAATGGGAGGCATTCATGGCCGATCCCGAATGGGAGGCGGTGAAACAGCGCTCCCGAGAGACGACCGGCGAACCCGTCACTTCGAAAGTCGCCGACAAGGTGCTCACTGACACGTACTGAAGCGCGCCGATAACGATCGTTTTTGGCGCAGCGGGCGACGGCCGCACCCTCAGCGGGCGCCTCGTCAAGCTCTGAGTTCTCGAGACGCATCTCGTGGCGCCGATGACGCCATCATGGAGTCGATTCGTGACCCATAGATGAACCGGACGGCTTCTCGGGCGCGGGTGTGGACAGGCCGGCGCGGGTGGCGCGTATCGGTCCAGCAACCGTGGCTATGTCCCGGTGGGAGGTTGGTCGAGGAATCGAGAGAGAGCGTCGCGGCGTTGGGTGATGCACTCGATGCAACGGCAAAGTCTCTCCCAATGTTCGCGCACTTGGGCGAGAGCGTCATCGTCGAGGTGGTGTGGGTCGACTGGCGCCCGAGTGGAGGCGATGGCGAGGAGCGAAGTGACCACTCGGACGGGGATGCCGGCGTCGATGAGTTCTTTCGCGGCGGTGACCGTTGCTACCTGGCCGGCGTCGAAGTCTCGGTAGCCGTTCTGGGTGCGAGAAGAGACGATCACGCCGTGCTGTTCGTAATGCCGCAGCATCCGAGGCGTCGTCCCCGTCAGGGCGGCGAGTTCGCCTATCCGCACGTTTCCCCCCGTTTCTGGGCGCGACCTTGACCTTAACGCTAGTGGCAACCCATCAGCATCGACGGCGTGCAGGTTCATCCCGTCATCTCTGTGTCACGCTGTCCTACGCCGCGTTCACTGCCGCGTTTATCGAGAACGCGCCTACCGCCGTCCTGCCCTCACTGGCCTCATCGTTGGGTGTGAGCGAGTCAACCGCTGTGTGGTCTCGTGCGGTGTTTGCGGGAACGGCAGCCATCACCGCAATCCCTGTCGTACACGCCACCCGGCGCCTCGTCCGACGTGACCTCGTCGTGACCTCCGCCATCGTTCTTCTGATCAGCAGCGTCTTCCTCCTCTCCACGACTGATTTGATGGCGCACCTGGTCATGCGCGGGGCCGCGGGCCTTGCGGCCGGCGTCATGTGGTCTGTCATCGGCGGCTATGCCTACTCTTTCGCCCCTGCCGGTCGCCACGCCGCCTACCTGACCGCCGCCCTCTTCGGCGGGACCCTCTCGATCGCGATCGCGATTCCCCTCGCCGCGACCCTTCGCTCGTGGCACGCCACAGTCGCCACGTCAGCGGCACTCGCTGCCGCGCTGGTCATCGCTGTGCTGCTCTTCGCCCCACACACTCATCTCGAGCCAGCGAAACGTCCGGCGGCAGAGAAGAAATCCGCAACCACGTGGCCCGTCATCGTTCTCCTCGCGATCGTGATGCTGCTTGGCGGGGCCGCGCACAACGCCACGGCTTCAGCATTGACTCTCACGATGCCCGCCAACGCACCCGTCGCGTTCACGAGCCTCGGCCTCGCGTCTCTCGCCGGCGGCATCGGCGCCATCGTCCTCCTCCACCGGCACCTACTCGCGTTGACCATCACCATGTCCGCGCTCATGGTCGCCGGATACGCCATTCTCAGTACACAGAGTCATGCCGCATCCGCCGTCATTCTCGGCTGCACCCTGTGGGGTCTCGGGTGGGGGCCCCTCCCGGCCGCTGTCCAAGCCATCGCCACCGGCGTCGCGAGTACGCCAGACACCGCCAACGCCACACAACTCGTCGGCTACAACGTCGGGCTCACCCTCGGCCCTCTCGCGCTCATCCTCGTCATACCCGAGATCACGCCCCTCGTCTCACTCGGGACAGCATGCCTTGCCACCATGGGCATAGTCCTGGTGGCGGTATTGAACAAGCAAGTTAAGAACCGAGCACGCTAGCTGTCCGCAAGGACCAGGTCTCGACGGTTGCGCGTCAGCGTGTCGCGACGTCGTAGGTGATGCGCACGAGCCCGTCGCCTTCGGTCGAGTGGTGCCCGCGGAGGGTCAGGAGGACGTCACGGTCCAGTTCGCCGAAGAGTCGGGTCCCCCGGCCGAGAAGAACCGGGGCGATCGAGACGGTGAGTTCATCGATGAGGCCCCGAGAGAGGAAGGCCCGGATCGTTTGCCCCCCATCGACATAGACACGCTCCGCAGCGCTCTCCGTGAGGAGAGCCACGGCCTCGTCCACGGACCGGGCGATATCTGCCCTGTCGGAGGTGTCGAGCATCGAACTGAGGACGATGACCCGTTTGCCCTCGAAGGGCCACACATCGAATCCGAGGACGGTCTCGTAGGTGGTGCGCCCCATGACCAGGGTGTCGATCGTCGGGAAGAACGACTCCCACACGAGGGCGGGGTTCGCTCCCTTATCGGTCGAATGTGGGCGAGGCTCGGGCGTCGTCAGCCAAGACAGATCACCGTCAGGCTTCGCGATGTAGCCGTCCAAGCTCGTTCCGATGAAGACGCATCCGCGCCAGGTGCGATGAGCGGTCATGACGGACATCATGCTCGGGAGGTCAGACATCGACCGATCGAGTTGGCGGAACGCGTTGTCGTGCACACCCTCGACATCGGTGACCTCCGCATTCTCCGGCAGATGTCCGCATAGCCGTACGTCAGCTCGGCGCAGCCCTCACGCACGGGGAGGGACAACCTCAGGCGACGCGCCCCACCACTCCTCTCGGGAGTCCACTGACGCCGACCGAAACGCTGACGGGTTCCCGCAGACCCCGCACGGGTGGCCGTTCCGCGACGAACAGTGGCGCGAAAGCTTCTCGCGCAGTCTCGACCTCACCTGTCAGTGTCGGTCCGGTCGTCGTCCGCCCCACGATCGTGACCAGCCGGTCGGCCCACTGCGAGCTCAGGCGTGGAGCGGTTCCTCGTCGGTCACCACGATCTTGCCGGTGACGCCTGCTTCGACGAGGCGGTGCGCTTCCCGCATCGTCTCGGCAGTGATGGGTCGCAGCACCGTCGTTGCAGTGGTGCGAACACGTCGGGTGTCGACGAGATCGGCGACCTCATCGAGCACCTCGTGCTGGCGGACGATATCCGCGGCCCTGTGAAGCGACCGGGCGAACATGAACTCCCAGTGCCAGGTGAGCGATTTCGATTTGAGGCTGGTGACGTCGACGGTCTTCGGATCGTCGATGGCGACGATCTGCCCGAACGGGCGGAGCATTTGGACGTACGTCGGGAGCTGACCCGCGGAGACGGTGGTGAAGATCCAGTCGAGGCCGCCAGGTTCGATCGCCGCGACCTGTGCGGCGAGGTCGCCGTGGTGGTTGACGACGTCGTGCGCGCCGAGACCGCGCACCCAGGCCTCACTCTCGGGCCTCGACGCGGTCGCAATGATCCGTACATTCGGCAGCAGCGTCCTGATGAGCTGGATCGCGATCGAGCCCACTCCCCCGGCGCCGCCCACCATGAGCAACGTGCCGTCCGCGTCAGCAGGAATGCGGAGCTTGTCGAACAACGCCTCCCAGGCGGTGATAGCCGTCAATGGCAACGCTGCGGCTTCGGCGTGCGACAGCGTCGCCGGTTTCCGTCCGACGATGCGCTCGTCGACGACCTGAAGCTGGGCGTTGCTTCCCGCACGATCGATCGCACCGGCGTAGTACACCTCGTCACCCACCGCGAAGCGCGTCACCTCCGCGCCCACTCCCACCACGATCCCCGACGCGTCGAAGCCCAGGATGCGGAGTCCCCCGTCCGGCTGCACACCGGCGCGGAGTTTGACGTCGACCGGATTGACCGACACGGCGCGCACCTCGACGAGCAGGTCAAGAGCACCGGGAACGGGTCGCGGAATAGTTGTGTCGATAAGGCTGCGGGCACTGCTGATCGGAAGAGCGGCGATCTGACCGACTGCGCGGATTTCGTTGTCCATATCGCCATCATCAAGGACCGGCCCCCGTCACCCGCAAGGGCACATAGTTACCCCGAGGTAACCGAAAATGCCCGGTGAGAGACGGTACCCCTCGGAAACCGAGCGACCGGGCTGCGTCATACTGGGAGACGCCATGACCACGCCGAAGCCTTCCTCCGCTGAAGCCCTGCACGTCCGTGACGCGTGCGACCGGAACGACGTGTACGCCGCGGCGTGCCCCTGCCGGTCGATGCTGGATCTGCTCGCGAACAAGTGGACCGCTCTGGCGATCGGCATCCTAGAGAACGGCCCCCACCGTTTCGGGGAACTCCGACGTCAACTCCAGGGCGTGAGCCCGAAGGTGTTGTCCGCAACATTGAAGCGCATGGAGGACGCGGGGCTGGTCAGTCGCGCCGTCTTCGCGGAGGTGCCGCCACGGGTCGAGTACGCCCTCACGCCGCTCGGTCACGGCGCGGCCGTGCCGCTGGCTCAGTTACGCACCTGGGTCAATGAGAACGTGCGCCGTCCTCACGACGACGAATCAACGCCCGGCGTCTAGCGAGTTTCGCCGTCATCCACCTCGGTGGCGTGAAACCACGTGGGCCGCACGATTGTCGCCGACAATACGCCCACGCGTTCCCGGAGGCGGCGGCGACGCGGCGGCTCACGCTGCGCGTCAATGGGAACGACGCACGCGAGCCGGCGCGTTAGCGTGGACCAACGTCGTCGATGCCGCGAGAGGACCGCTTTGCTCCACCACGAGACCACTCCCCCCGCCGGGGACGCGAGGCCGGCAGTCGACGGAGTCATCGGCAACCCGGCATCCCGTATCCACCCCGACCACGACGACGCCCGCGCCGATCCCTGGTCGATCGACCTGGAGCGCGTCCAGTTCTCGCCGTATTTCTCCCGACTCTCGGCCGTGACGCAGGTGGTGTCGCCCTCGATCGGCGCCGCGCCCGTGCACAACCGCCTGACCCACACGCTCAAGGTCAGCGCGATCGCCCGGGTCGTCGCGCTGCAGCTCAACACCCGTTCGCGCGAAGCCGGCGAGGGCGATGTGTGCAACGCCACGGTCGTCGAAGCCGCGGCCTACGCGCACGACCTCGGCCACCCCCCGTTCGGACACCTCGGCGAGTCGACCCTCGACCGTCTGGCCCGCGACGAGCTGGGCCTCGCCGACGGCTTCGAGGGCAACGCACAGACGTATCGCATCCTCACGGCACTCGACGTGGTCGAGACCGCCCCGCGCGGGCTCAACCTCACCGCCGCCGTGCGCGCGGCCTCGGCGAAGTACCCGTGGGCCCCGTCGGTCGAGGCGGCCGATGTCGAGCGCATCGGCCCGCCCCGTGGCATCCGCCGCTCCCCCGACGGCGCGTACCGCGTGCACAAGTACTCGGCGTACGACCTCGATCTCGACGACCTCGCCGCAGCACGGGAAGGGGTGGATGCCGAGCCCCTCCGCCAGAGCATCGAGGGCGCCGTGATGGACCTCGCCGACGACATCGCGTACTCGGTGCACGACGTCGACGACTTCTACCGCGCCGGCATCCTGGATCATGCGCCGATCGCGGCGGAGTTCCGCGGCTGGCTCGACGACGTGCTCGAGTGGCGCGAGCGCGACGACGCCGAGGTACGCGCTGAGCTCGCGCCGGGCGCCGGGCTCGAACGCCTGCGCCGCAAGATGCGCCGCGACGACCCGTGGATCGCCGACGACGAGGCGTTCCTCGCCGCCGTCAGCGACGTGGATGCCGAGATGGTCACCGACCTGCTCGCCCGACCGTTCGACGGGTCGCTGACGGCCGAGCGCCGCCTCGCGTCGTTCACCGATCGGTGGATCCGCCGGTTCCAGGAGTCGGCGCGACTGCGTCCGCTCGATACCCCGCGGGCGGGACCGGTCGTGCTGTCGCCGTGGGCCTGGCACCACGTCGAGGTGCTGAAGTTCGTGCACAAGCGGTTCGTGCTCAGTCGCCCCGATCTGGCGATCCAGCAGCGCGGCATGAGCCGCATCCTCGCCCGCTCGGTGCGCGCGCTGGGCGAATGGCTCGACGACGACCTCGACCGCGCCCGCACCCCGCGGCGCCTGCGCGAGCTCATCGCCCTCGCCCGCGAGCAGTACGCGACCCTCCCCGCCGAGCGTCGCCCTTCGGATGCCGAGGCCGAGCGCCTCGCGCGATCTCGCGGAATCGTGGACTACGTGGCATCCCTCACCGACTCGCAGGCGTTCGCGCTGTCGGAAGCGATCTCGGGGCGCGCCGACCGCCTGTGGGCGTTGGGGCAGCGGCTCTAGGTCGGTAGCGTGAACGGATGCTCCGCGCCACCGACCCGCTGCCGGCGCGCCCGCGGCGCATCGCCGTCGCCGGGGTTTCGGGCGTCGGCAAGACGACTCTGTCGGCGCGCATCGCCGAGGTGGTCGGCATCCCGCACATCGAGATCGACGCGCTCTTCCACGGCCCCGACTGGACCCCGCGGCCGGAGTTCCTCGGCGACGTGCGCGCCTTCGTCGCGCGCGACGCGTGGGTCACGGAGTGGCAGTACGGCGACGCGCGCCCGCTGCTGACCGCGCGCGCCGACCTGCTGGTCTGGCTCGATCTGCCGTTCATGACCGTCACGCTCCCCCGCGTTCTCGCGCGGACGGTGCGTCGACGCGTGACACGACAGCGGCTATGGAACGGCAACGTCGAGCCGCCGTTCCACACGTTCTTCACCGACCCCGAGCACATCGTGCGGTGGTCGTTCTCGACGCGCAACATCTACCGCGACCGGATCGCGGCTCTGCGCCCTGACCTGCCGGTGGTGCGCCTCGACCGCCCGCGAGAAGTCGAGCGGTGGGTCACCGGGCCTCTGCGGGATGCCGTGCGCTGACGGCGCGGGAGGGCGGGTCCCCGAAGGGACCCGCCCTTGTCGACGAGCGACGCGGTCAGCCGATGGCATCCTCGAAGAGCGAGAGGGTGAGCGTCGACGAGTACGACCCGGGAGCCACGTCGACGCCCGTCTTGAGGAACAGCGACGCGTTCGCGGTCCACGACGTACCGCCGGCGTCGACGAGGGCGGCCGAGTCGAAGGCGCCGTACAACAGCTCCTGGTCGACCAGACCCACCGCGTTGGTGCCGGTGTCTTCGACGGTGTCGACCCGGTCGCCCTCGAGGACGAGTCCGTCGCCGTCGTCGATGACGTCGGGAGCCCAGCCGAGGTGACCGGCGCCGATGGCGGGCTGTCCGTCGTCGCCGACGAAGTCGGTGGCCTGGCCCAGCACGTACCACCACCGATCGGCACCGATGTCGTCGACGGCTCGGGTGTCGGTGACCGTCACGGTCGGCAGCGTGCCGTCGAATTGACGCAGGGTGGCGTCACCCGAGGCGACCTCGGTCAGCGACGCGCTCGTGCCGGCCACGGTCATGCTCAGCGAGCCCGGCGCGACGACGGGGGCGATGTCGACGTTGACGTCGACGTCGCTGTCGCCGAACTCGTCGGCGGCGAAGGCGGCACCGGCGGTGCCGGCGAGCAGGAGGCCGCCGGCGGCGGCCACGGCGATACGGGCAGACAAGCCCTGGGACGACTTCATGATTTCTTCACTTTCCGACCGGCGTGATGCCGGTCGCGACAGATGACCACCGGACAGTCCGGTCGTCGGAGAAAGGGGGGGTATCGAGGCCGCCCTCGGCACGGGCATCGCCCGGCGCGGGGGTCGAGAGAGGATGCCGACGGCGGGGCGGATGCCTCTCGGTGCGGGCCCGGAGCCCGCACCGAGAGGCGCAGGTTCAGCCGCAGGAGCGCGCCGGGTAGGTGGCGCTCACCTGCGACTTCACCTGCTGGCCGTCGACCGTTGCGGTCGCGGTCACCGCCACCTCACCGGCGGCGAGGTCGACCTGACGGGTCGTGAACACGTGCGACGCGACCTTGCCGGCCGCGACCGAGGCGAAGGACTTCGTCCCGTAGATCGACGAGACCTCCACCGCGACCGCGGTGTCGTCGTTGTTCGTCACCTGCACCGCGACGTACGCCTTGCCCGCGATGCACCGGAGCGAAGCAGTCGCCTCGACGTCGAGCGACGGTGCCGCCTCGGCCTCGGTGAACGCGTACGTGTCGATCTCGAACAGGTCGCCGGTCGGTCCGTTGAACGTGAAGTACACGTCCTGCGTTCCGGTGGCGCCCGCCAGGTCGGCCGACAGCTCGGTCCACTGACCGGCCTCGCCGGTGACGGGGATCGTCGCGAGGATCTGGCCCGTGGCGCTGCCGGAGCGCACGTCGATCGACCCGCCGGACTGCAGCGGCTTGACCTTGACGCTCACCTTCGCAGCGCCCTGCTCACCGAACGCCACCGACGACAGACCCGTCCAGTCGCCGTTGTCGATGTCCTTCACGACGAGGTTGGGCGCCGCGGCGCCGAACTCGGCCGATCCGCCGTCGATCTTCGCCGTGGCGATGCCCTTGGTCCAGCCGAGGGTCTCGGCCTCGAAGGTGCGGAACGGGGTGAAGTCACGCACCTGCTCGACACCGGCGTAGTCGCCGACGACCTGGTTGACGGTGCCGTCCTCCTTGAAGGTCAGCTCCTGCAGGTGAGCACTGCGGTAGCCCTGCGTGGTGTTGCCGTTGATGCGCTTGTTGAGCGTGGGCGCGTGGTACGAGAAGTAGTACTTGCCCTCGTACTCGAACGCCGACTGGTGGTTGTTGCCACCGGTGCCCGCGCCGAAGAACTGCGACTGGTTCGGGAACATCACGCCGGCGTACGCCTCCTTGGGCCACGACATCGGGTCGTCCGAGATCATGTAGCCGATCTCGCCGCCGCCCGGGTAGCCGGGTACGCGGGGCTGGTTGCCGCCGAAGTCGTTACCGCCGAAGTGCGACGAGTACGACAGGTAGTACTTCTCGCCGCGCTTGAACACCTGAGCCGCTTCGAAGGCGACGGGCGCGTCGACCACGGCCGCCGTGCCCTTCGTCGAGATCATGTCGTCGCCGAGCTCGATGACGCGGATGTTCTTCGGGTTGTTGAAGCGCTCCTCGGCCGGGAAGCTCGTCGAGGCCGGGCCGCCGCCGAAGAACAGGTACTGCTTTCCGTCGTCGTCGACCAGCGGTGCCGGGTCGAAGAGCCAGTTGACCCCCTGCGCACCGGGAGTGCTGCTGTTGATCAGCGTGCTGGTGCGTTCGCTCGTCCAGGGACCGAGCGGGGAGTCGCCGGTCACGACGTTGCTCGAGCCGCCCCCGTTGGCGTAGTAGAGGAAGAACTTCTCCTTGCCGTTCACGACCTTGCTCTCGATGCCCGGAGCCCACGAATTGCCCGTGAAGGGGGCGATGCCGTTCGGGCCCGCGACCTGGATCTCACCGTGGTCGACCCAGTTGACGAGGTCGTCCGACGAGATCAGGGTGATCTGGTTGATCGCGCCGTAGTTGATCTGCGGCGAGATGCCGGTGTTGGAGTCGGGCGCGTAGCCCTGGGTGTCGTTCGTCATGTACATGTACACGCGGCCGTCGTGCACGAACCCGTAGCCGTCGGCGCCGAACTTGTGGCCCATCAGCGGGTTGTGCTCGCCGGGGAGCTTGCCGACGACCTCGATGGTCTTCGACGGCGGGGCGGGCGGTGCCGCACCGACGAGGGAGACGTCGTCGACGGTGAAGTCCATGAGGTGGGTGGCCGGGGCGGCCGTCGCGTTCGCGGCCGAGGTCCACGGGGTCTCGATGAACAGGCGGGTCGTCGCGACGCTCTGGGTGGCGGGAATGGTGAAGGTGGAGTTGACGTAGCCCCACTCACCGCGCGCAGGTGTCGCGCTCCCGAGGTTGGTGTAGGTGCCGCCGCCGTAGTGCATCGTGACGAAGAACTGCTTGGTCGCGGGGCTCTCGGGGTTGTCGTACTTCACGCGCGCCTTGACCGTGTAGGTCTGACCCGCCTGCAGCTTGCCCGAGAGATCGTGCATCGGCCCCGATGCGGTGGTCTTGCGCTGCGTCACGCGGATCGCCTGCGATCCGGAGAAGGCGTCGGTGGTCGGCGCGAGGGTGGCTCCGTCGGCCGCGTTGCCGTTGTTCGAGAACCACGTCGTCGTGCCGTTCTCGAAGCCGCCGTTGGCGATGAGTTCTTCCTGCGCGGCGTTGGCGGGGGTGGTGACGGCGAAACCTGCCGCCAGCAGCACCCCGGCCGCAGCCAATGCGAGCGCCCGGAACGGGGTGCGTCGCCTCGATGTTCGTTGCACGTTCTCTCTCCTTCGTCGGTGTGGGAGGTCGTCGGCCCTCAGGAGCCGACGGTCGCTTCCGGGCCGGAGGGCCCCGGAAGCGGCGTCTGGGGAAGCGATGCGCCGTCGCTCATCGACCGACGGTGGGGGCGTCGTACGTCCCGGGGGCGTCGGTCGTGGCCGGGGCGCCGTCGAGGGGAGCCCGGTCGAGGGGGCCGGCCTCATCCACGGTCGGGGCGGCGCGCAGGCGTCGCGACCGTCGGAGGTGCATCGAGAGGCGTTTCATCGTGTCGCGGCTCCTTTGCCGGGAAGAGATCGCTCCGCCGTGGAGCCCTCGCGTCATCGGCCGGGGGTCTGTGTGAGCGCTAACTGGCAGTGAAGTTACCGCTAACCACTCCGGCTCACAACGGAGTCATAGGTGGATTCCACGAACAAACTCGCTTCGCGTCCTCACCGCGTCGTTTCCCGGCCGAGACGCGCGTCCCCCGGCGTGCGATGCCGACGCCGACACGCAACCCCCTCGGCCTGTGCGGTCGTCCCGCGTTGCGATGAGCGCATGCACCCCCGAACCGGCATCCCCTCCTTCACGCGTTCTCCCCTGGCGCGCACCGTGGGCCACGTCCTGGCGGCCGCCTCCGCGCTCGGTCAGCGCCTCCGACCCCCGCGCCCGATCCACAGTCGCGGCGTCGTCCTGAGCGGCCACATGCGGTGGTTACCGGATGCCATGCCGGCCGGCCTCGCGTTCGTCGATGACGCCCCGATGCATCCGGTGCCCGTCGTCGCGCGCCTCTCGCGCTCGCTCGGCCTGCCCGCACCGTTGCCCGATGTCATCGGCTTGGCCCTGCGGTTCGAGGTCGGGGGCCGACCCGCCGACATCGAATTCGCCTCGACCGGCTGGAACGTTCCGTTGCGCTTCGCCCTGCTCGCGCATCGTCACGCGGAGCGCGCACGTCTCGGCATCCTGCTGCCCTATCGCGGCGACCGCGGCCCGGTCCTCCTCATCGCGCGCACGCGGTCGGGCGAGCCGCCGGCGACGGATCCGCGGGAGATCCCCACCCGCGACACCGCGCCGTGGGTTCTGACGCTGGGTCATGCCACGGCATGGGGGCCGTGGCATCCGTTCGCCGTGCTCGAGCTGCGACTCGACCCCGATCAGACCGACGAGGGCCTGCGCTTCGACGCGGTTCGGCATCCCGTCCCGGGCGCGCGCGCCTACGCCTGGGTCCGGGCGGCGCGCCAGCCGTCGTACGTGCGCATCCAGCCCGAGCACGTCCCCGTCCGGATGCCGGAGGCGCCTCAACCCGCCGCGACGGGCACGTAACGCGGCAGACCGTCGACGTCTCCGTCTCGGGCCCAGGTCATGCCCTCGGCCTCGATGAGGTCGTCGGCGGCGTCGACGTCGATGTCGCGCTGGAGGGTGGGCGCGTGCAGGCGGATGCGAGTCATGCCGGGACCCTACGGCGCGGCGGCGTCGACGCGTCAGGTGGTTGACGACGCGCGCCGGTCACGGCCGAGACCGTCGGCATCCCCCTTACAAGATGCCGACGGCCCCAGGTCTACTCTGCCGCACGCAGCCCCGCGACGATGTCGTAGCGCGCGCGGATGGCGGCGCGGTGATCGGGATCGACCGCGCGGGTCGTGGCGACGGCCCACTCGACCGGTCCGCCGGCCAGGACGCCCGCCGCCTGCCGCGCCGCACCGAGGGCGACGTACTCGCCCGCGGCCGGCACCACGATCTCGGCGTCGAAGACCTGCGCGGCGATGCGGGCGACCCCCTCGTTCGCGGCCGCGCCGCCGATCAGCAGGATGCGCCGCACCTCGACACCCTGGGTCTGGATGGCCTCGAGCCCGACGGCCAGGCCGCTCAGCATCCCCTCGATCGCCGCGCGGGCGAGGTTCGGGCGAGTCGTGGATGCCAGGGTCAGCCCCGTCAGCGACGCCTGGGCGTGCGGAAGGTTCGGCGTGCGCTCCCCCTCGAACCACGGAACGAGCACCACCCCGCCCGCGCCGGGCTCCGCCTCCAGCGCGAGGGCGCCGAGTTCATCGTGCGAGACCGCGAGCAGTCCGGCGATCGCGTCGAGCACGCGGGCGGCGTTGAGGGTCGCGACCAGCGGCAAGAACCTGCCCGTCGCATCGGCGAACCCGGCGACCGTGCCGGTCGTGTCGCGCGTGGGCGCGTCGGCCACGGCGAACACCGTGCCCGAGGTGCCGAGCGAGACGACGACGTCACCGACGCCCGCGCCGAGGCCCAGGGCCGCGCCGGCGTTGTCACCCGCGCCCGGGCCCACCAGCGCGCCGCCCGGCAAGGCTCCCGCGCTCTCCCACGGGCCGAGCACGCGCGGCAGCACCGCGTCGTGACCCAGCGCGCGGTGGAGGAGGTCGAGGTCGTAGCCTGCGGCGCCCCAGTACGCCGTCCCCGAGGCATCGGATCGGTCGGTGACGAGTTCGTCGAGCACCGCATCGCCCGGGCCGAACCCGCGCAGGCGCCAGGTGAGCCAGTCGTGCGGCAGGGCGACGGCGGCGACGCGCGCAGCGTTCTCGGGCTCGGCATCCCGCAGCCACCGCAGTTTCGTTCCGGTGAAGGACGCGACAGGCACGGCACCGGTGCGCTCGGCGTAGGCGTCGGCGCCGACCTCGGAGATGAGGTCGCGCGCGGCCTGCGCGGAACGCGTGTCGTTCCACAGCAGGGCATCGCGGATGACGTTCCCCTCCGCGTCCAGCACGACCATGCCGTGCTGCTGACCGGCGATCGACACGGCCGCGACGTCGTCGAGACCGCCCGCCTGAGCGATGGCATCCTGCAACGCCCTCCACCACGCCTCGGGGTCGACCGAGGTGCCGGAGGGGTGCGGCGCGCGCCCCTCGCGCACCACGCGTCCGGTGTCGGCGTCGACGACGACGACCTTGCACGACTGCGTCGACGAATCGACTCCCATGACCAGCGCCATGCCCTGCCCTTCTGCCCATCGCGCCCTTATCGGCGCAGTGGTCCTGTTCTTCGCGTGCCGCCGCGGTGACGAACACCCGGGGATCTCGGGTCACCGGCCGCTCCGCTCGCGGCACGACAGGCCGCGCGAAACGCGACCTCTACCCGGAAAGGCCCGGATGCCATGGCATCCGGGACCGCCGTCGATCAGCGCGCGCCGAGCAGGTGCTCGGTGGCGAGCTGCTGCAGGCGCACGAAGCCGAAGCCCTTGCCGCCGAGGTACGCGTCGGCGTCGAAGTCCTCGTATGCGGAGCGGTCGGCGAGGAAGTCGTCGTAGGTCTCACCCTCGTCGAGTGTGGGCTGCGCCAGCTCGAACACCTTGGCGGCGGCGAGCGCCTCCTGCACCTCGGGGTCGGCGCGGAAGGCCGCGGCACGCTCCTTGAGCAGCAGATAGGTGTTCATGTTGGCCGACACCGAGTCCCAGACACCCGTCTCGTCCTCGGTACGGGACGGCTTGTAGTCGAAGTGGCGGGGGCCGTCGTACGCGGGGACACCGCCGGGGCCGCCGTTCTCGAGCAGGTCGACGAGGGCGAACGCGTTGTGCAGGTCGCCGTGACCGAAGACGAGGTCCTGGTCGTACTTGATGCCGCGCTGACCGTTGAGGTCGATGTGGAAGAGCTTGCCGTGGTACAGCGCCTGGGCGATACCGGCGGCGAAGTTCAGGCCCGCCATCTGCTCGTGGCCGACCTCGGGGTTCAGGCCCACGAGCTCGGGGCGCTCGAGCGAGTCGATGAAGGCGATCGCGTGCCCGAGGGTCGGCAGCAGAATGTCGCCGCGCGGTTCGTTGGGCTTGGGCTCGATCGCGAAGCGGATGTCGTACCCCTTGTCGGTGACGTAGTCGCCGAGCAGGTTGACGGCCTCGCGGTAACGCTCGAGGGCCTGGCGGATGTCTTTCGCGGAGTCGTACTCGGCGCCCTCGCGGCCACCCCACATGACGAACGTCTTGGCGCCCAGCTCGGCGGCGAGGTCGAGGTTGCGCAGCACCTTGCGCAGCGCGAACCGGCGCACCTGACGGTCGTTGGAGGTGAAGCCGCCGTCCTTGAAGACCGGGGCCGAGAAGAGGTTGGTGGTGACCATCGGCACGATGACGCCGGTGTCGGCGAGCGCGCCCTTGAGGCGGTCGATCTGGGTCTGGCGCTCGGCGTCGGTGGAGCCGAAGGCGAACAGGTCGTCGTCGTGGAAGGTCAGACCGTACGCGCCGAGCTCGGCGAGCTTCTCGACGACGTGCACGACGTCGAGGGGCTTACGCGTCGGGCCGCCGAAGGGGTCGGTGCCGTTGTAGCCGACGGTCCAGAGACCGAACGAGAACTTGTCGTCGCGGGTGGGGGTGGGCATTCCTGCTCCTTCGCATGGAGACGCTCGAGCGCGCGGTGACGCACCTCGCTTTTGTTGGTTTTCACAACATATAGCGCGGATGCCACGCTGTCCAGCGCCCCGCGCAGATACGCACCGCCCGTGCGACGGCTCAGCGCGGCAGCGCGTCCTCGATCGCGGCGACGACCTCCGGGGCATCGGGCTGCGTACGTGGGCTGAAGCGCGTGACACGACCGTCGGGAGCCACGACGAACTTCTCGAAGTTCCACGAGATGCGGCCGGTCTTGCCCTCGGCATCCGGGGTCTGCGTGAGCTCCTTGTAGAGCGGGTGGGCGTTGCGCCCGTTGACCTTGACCTTCTCGGTCATCGGAAAGGTGACGCCCCACGTCGACGAGCAGTACTCGGCGATCTTCTCGCTGTCGCTCAGCTCCTGCAGAAACTGGTTGCTGGGGAATCCGATCACGGTGAACCCGCGATCCGCGTAGCGCTTGTGCAGTTCTTCTAGGGTCTCGTATTGGCCCGAGAGCCCGCAGCGCGAGGCGACGTTCACCACGAGCGCGGCTTTGCCGTCGGTGAGTGCGCCGAAGGTGGTCTGTTCGCCCTGCAGGGTGGTGACGGGGATGCCGGAGAGGTCCATGCTCCGATCCTCGCACCGTCGGCTTCGACCGGGGTGGGAACCCGCGACGAACGGTATCGCGCGGAGGAAACGGCGCGGTGCGGGCTGGGAGCCGGCGAGAAAGGGCGCGGTGCGGGGTTGGAGCCCGCGGGAAACGGCATCGCGCCGAACAAACGGCGCGGTCCAGGGCCGGAGCCCCCGACAAACGGCATCGCACGGAACAAACGGCGCGCCGCAGCGTGTACATGGGCGGCGAGCGTTTCTCACGCACCCCGCAGGATCGCGCGGATAAGCCGGCGCGGCGCACGGCCGGAGCCGGCGAGAAACGGCACCGCGCGGGGTCGGAGCCCCCGACAAACGGCATCGCTCGGAACAAACGGCGCGCCGCACCGTGTACACGGGCGGCGAGCGTTTCTCACGCGCCCCGCAGGACCGCGCGGATAAGCCGACGCGGCGCAGGGCCGGAGCCGGCGAGAAACGGCACCGCGCGGGGTCGGAGCCCCCGACAAACGGCATCGCTCGGAACAAACGGCGCGCCGCACCGTGTACACGGGCGGCGAGCGTTTCTCACGCGCCCCGCAGGACCGCGCGGATAAGCCGGCGCGGCGCAGGGCCGGCCCCCGCGACAAACGGCACCGCGCGAAAGAAACGGCGTAGCGCAGGGTCGAAGCCCGCGAGAAACGGCATCGCTCGGAACAAACGGCGCGCCGCACCGTGTGCACGGGCGGCAAGCGTTTCTCGCGAGCCCCACCGACGGGCCCCCGCGTCGGATGGCCGGCGTCTCTCGCGCGCCGCACCGACGCGCCGGCGCGTGGCACAGTTGTCGCATGGTTACCGCGGGAAGTCGGGGCGACGGCATGCGCCGCGCCAACCTCGCGCTCGTGCTGCGCACCGTTCACCGCGAGGGTCCGCGCTCGCGTGCGGCTCTGACCGAGACCACGGGGTTGAACCGTTCCACCATCGCCGACCTCGTCGGCGAGTTGCAGCGCGCGGGCCTGGTCACCGAGCGCGCTTCCGAGGCGCTGGGCCGCGTCGGGCGCCCCTCCCCGATCGTCGAGCCCGACCCCCGCGTCGTCGCCGTCGCGGTCAATCCCGAGGTCGACGCGCTCGACATCGGCGCGGTGGCGCTCGACGGCACGATCGTCGCGCGCGAGCGACTCGCGCAGAGCGCCCTGCTCACGCCCAAACGCACGACCGCGCTCGTCGCCGCCACGCTCGCCGATTGGCGCAGCGGAGCGCTCGCCGCGTCCCGCATCACGGGCGTGGGCGTCGCCGTGCCCGGACCGGTGCGCGCCTCCGACGGACTCGTGCGCGAAGCCCCCCACCTCGAATGGCTCGACGCTCCTCTGTCCGACATGGTGACGGATGCCACGGCCCTCCCCACCCATGTCGGCAACGACGCCGCCCACGGCGCGCTGGCGGAATATCTCTTCGGTGCCGCGCGCGGGGCACACGACGTCGTCTACCTGAACGGCGGCGCGAGCGGCATCGGCGGTGCCGTGATCATCGGCGGCGTGCTGCTCGGCGGCGCCGGCGGGTACGCCGGGGAGTTCGGGCAGAACCGCCCGGGCATCGTCGACCCGGCGGACCGGCGGGCGCTCGACGGCGTCCTCGAAGACGAGGTGAGCCGCGCGCTGCTGCTGGAGGGCCGTGGGTCTCGACGGCGGTGACGATGCCGTGCTGGCCGCAGCCCTGGCATCCGCCGCTGATCCCTCCGCGCTCGCCGAGATCGAGCGTCAGCGGCGCATCCTCGCCACCGCCCTGGCGAACGCGGCGAACGTGCTGAACCCGGCCGTGATCGTCCTCGGCGGATTCCTCGCGGTGCTGGCCGCGCACGACCTCGACGGTCTCGACGCCGCGGTCCGCGCGCAGACGATGCCGGCGTGCGCCGAGGGCCTGCGGTTGGCGGTCGCGGAACTCGGCGAGGATCGACTGCTCGTGGGGGCGGCCGAGGCGGTGTTCGAGGCGCAGCTGTTCCCGGCGCGCTGAGGGAGGCTGAGCCGATCTGACGGACACCCGCGATCGGCGCCGGCACGGGACCGGACGGCCGCGTCCGACGCCGGCACGGGACCGGACGACCGCGTCCGACACCGACACGGGACCGGACCCCCGCGTCCGACGCCCGCACGGGAGGACATCCCGCACGCTGAGGCCCCGAAGGGACGGCGGCATCCTCCCCTCCCCGGATCTCCTCCCGTCGACGCTTCCGCCCGCCTCCCCCGCGACAGCGAAGGCCGTCGACCCGACCCCGATGTCGGTGGGGCGGGGCAGGATGGAGGCGTGATCCAGACACGTGAGGCCGGTGCCACCTGGTCGGGCAATCACCGTTACCGCGCCACCGAGGTGCTGCTGCCGAGCGATCTCGACGAGCTCGCCGAGGTGGTGGCATCCGCCGACACGCTGCGCGTCCAGGCGACGCGGCACACCTTCAACGACGTCGCCGACTCCGAGGCCGCTCTCGTCTCGCTGGAGCGTTTGCCGACACACATCGAGGTGACCGGCGACCGCGTCCGCGTCGAGGGTCTGGTCACTTTCGCGCAGCTCGCGCCCGTCATCGAGGCCGAGGGGCGCGCGCTGCACAACCTCGGCTCGCTCCCGCACATCTCGGTCGCGGGCGCTACGGCGACCGGCACGCACGGCTCCGGCATGCACAACGGCAACCTGTCGAGCGCGGTACGGGCGCTGGAGATCATGGATGCCGACGGCCACACGCACCGCATCGATCAGGCGCACGAGTGGTTTCCCGCCGCAGCCGTCGGACTCGGGGCGTTCGGCGTCGTCACCGCCGTCGAGCTGCAGACCGAACCGACCTACGAGATCACGCAGCAGGCGTACACCGGCGTCTCGTGGAGCGAGATCGCGGGCGACCCCGAGCGGGTGTTGGGCGGCTCGCGCAGCGTCAGCGTCTTCACCACCTGGGGCGACCCGGCGCACGATCTCATCTGGGCCAAGAGCGACGACGGCGCCCCGGCGTGGGTCGAAGAACTCGGGGGCCGCCCCGTGGGCGACGACATCCATCTGGGGCGCATCCGCACCGTCGACAACACCACCCCGCGTGCAACCCCGGGGCCGTGGCACACGCGCCTGCCGCACTTCCGCGCCGACGCGCTGCCGAGCGACGGTGATGAGATCCAATCCGAATACTTCGTGCCGTTCGCCTCGGCGCGTGAGGCCCTCGCCGCGGTGCGGGCGGTCGCGCCCGCGTTCGACGCGCACCTGCTGGTCACCGAGCTGCGCACCGTCGCCGCCGACGAGCTCTGGCTGAGCCCCGCGTACCAGCGCGACGTGCTCGCCATCCACTTCACCTGGCGCAACGACACGGCCGGAGTGCTCGGCGTGCTGCCCGCCATCGAGGCAGCCCTCGCCCCGTTCGAGGTGCGGCCGCACTGGGGCAAAGCGTTCACGATGCCCGGACCCGACGTCCGAGAGACGCTCACGCGGATCGACGAGTTCGTCGACGCCGCACACGCGGCCGATCCGCGGGGCGTCTTCCGCAACGACTTCCTCCGCCGCACGCTCGGTCTCTAAACGTCGGTTTCGTGAGCCGCCGACGCGCGCCCCACTCAGCCCGCTCCTCGATGCCACGGGCTTGCGCTGCCGGACGGCACCTCACCGCCTCAGCGCTCGCGAAGGAAGTCCGCGATCGCGTCGTGGAAGCGCTCCGGCTCCTGATTCGCCTCGTTGCAGTGACCGGTCGCGTCGAACGCCACCAGCTCGGCATCCGGATGCCGTTGCACGTACGCCACCGATCCCGAGAACGGCACCACGGGGTCGACGCGGCTGTGCAGGATCAGCGTCGGCACCCGCGGACCGGGGCGCGTCGTTCCGACCCAGGTGAGCGCCCGCGCGTCGACCGCCTCGACGAGCCCGAGCGCGCGGGCACCGACCCGACTGCCGAGCACGCGCATCGAGGCCGCGGCCACCGTGCGCGGCAGGTGCGCGCCTGCGACGGCGTTCTCGACCACGCGGGTCCAGTCGAGCGCCGGGGCGACCAGAACGAGCCCCGTGACCGTGCCGCGGTGGGGGGACTCCTCGAGCGCGAGCATGGCGATCGTGCCGCCCATCGACCATGCGACCAGCACGATCTCGCGCGCGCCCTGTTCGATCGCGTACGAGATCGCGTCGTCGACGTCGCGCCACTCGCGCGTGCCGAGGGTCGAGGGGAGGGCGTCGGCAGGCTCGCACTCTTCATCGCCCGCATACGAGACCACGAGCGACATCCACCCGGCACCCGTGGCCGCCGGCGCCGAGCGGAGCGCACCGTTGCGACTCGAGCGCAGACCGTGCACGTGGATCGTCCAGCGCCCGTCGGCCGTCTCGCGGTCGCCGATCTCCCACGCCTGCGCGGTGCCGCCGCGACGAAGCGGGACGCTCACATGGCGAGTGGGACCCACGTCTTCGGGGGCGCCGATGTTCTGCGACGTCCACGCCGCGACGGCTTCCCCGTCGCCCCGGTGCGGCGGCCGGGTGAGGACCCGCCGGATGACGCGGTCGCCGTCGATCCGAACGATGTCGCCGACCATCATGTGCGAGCCGTCGTCGAAGCGCAGCCCGTACGTGCCGGGCTCACGACTGTCGTCGACGACGGGAACAGACACGGTATCGCCCTCGATGGTGACCGGGGCGAATGCCTTGGCCGCGCGCGGGGCGACGAGCCGCCGGGCGACGTAGCCGGCGAGCGCCGTGTGGGCGATCGCGACGGCGGCGATGGCGACGGCGGCGCCCACGGCGAGGGATCGGATCATGAGCGGACTCCCGGACTCGGGCGGGTGAGGTGGGCGTCGACGTCGTCGAGCAGTGCGCGCTGCGCGGCGGTCAGCGGCACCGAGGTGGCGATAGCGGCGTCTTCGACGGCGACGCGCAGCGCGTGCAGGCGGCTGTCGAGTGCGGCATCGGGCGAGAGGACGGCCAGACGCTGGACGCCGCGCTGCCGCGCGAGGTCGCCGAGCCGCCGCAGCAGCGACTCTCCCCGGCGTCGGATGGTCGAGGCCGCGCGCGAGGCCCGGAGGATTCCCGCGACGAACACGACGACGCCGAGGTAGAACAGCGGGTCGAAGAGCACGCTCACCACGTCGTTCGGGTGGAAGAACCGGGTCAGCGTGAGGTCCACGATCTCGGTGAGGCAGCCGAGTGCGATCCCCACGGCCCCGACTTGGAAGAGGGGTCTCACACTCGGCAGTGACGCGTTCGCCGAGCGGAAGAGCAGCACGGCGACGAGCGCGATCCCCGCCATGTGTACGACGCCGTACAGCCACGCGCCCGTCGAGGTGGGCACGGCGTTCTCGATGACGTGGAACGACGACGGCCCGCGCTCGGGCATGGCGACGAAGAAGACGACGGCGAACAGGATGCCGACGAGCACGGGGAATCGCCACCGGAGGGTGCGCACACGGGCCGTCACCGGGGCGGTGCCGGCCTGGATGCCGAGCCACAGCGACACCATCGTGAGGATGTTCTGCACGAGCTTGAGCACGTTCGTGCCGCCGAGCAGCCCGTCGAGCACGGGCAGCGGGATCACCGTGCCCTGCGTGAGCAGGGCGATGGCGCCGACCAGTGCGCCGAGCCACGCGATGCGCGCGCGTGGATGGCGCCACGCGGCGCCCGCCCGACCGACGACCACGGCCAGCAGGCCGACGAGCGCTACGTCGATGAGGACGACGGTCACCATGACGACTCGGCGACGCGCGGGGTGCCGTAGAGCACTCGGGCGATGCGGTGGGCCACGTGCTCGGCGACCAGTTCCGCCTCGAACTCCGGGGTGGAGAGCGTGGGGTCGTCGTAGGGCGAGATGGACGATCGCTCGTGGAGCACCGCGGTGCAGTGCGCGTCGTCGAGCAGGTGACCGAGCTCGTGCGACGCGGCGAACTGCCGGTACAGCGCGGGATCGGATGCGCGGACGTGGATGCTGCCCTCGCGGCGGTCGGCGAAGACCGTGAGGAACCCGGTCAACGTCCCCCACCCGTCGGTGTCGTGCTCGGAGACGATGCGGAGACGGATGTCGATCGCGCCCTCGACCGCGCGCACGATGTCGGCGAAGTCCATGCCGTTGTGAAGCCCCGCCCGCGCGACGGCTCGATCGGCGCGCCCGCGCACACGCCGCATCATGTCGTCCGACTCCGTCACGGCCGTCGCCCCCGTCGGCCGGTCATGTGGTGGGCGGCCCGCTGCGCAAGGAGTGCGCGATGGCGCGCAGAGCGTCGGGCGACATGTGTCCGAGCGCTCGGAACTGGATGCTGCTGGCGCCGGCTGCGCGCATGGCGTCGCGCAGGTCGAGCTCGGCATCCGTGCGGTCGGTCACCGTCTCATCGGTGTAGTCGGTGAGGTACTCCGTGGGGACGTCGGCCCAGTGCGTGATGAGTCGCAGGACTTCTTCGTCGAGGACGACGGTGGAGGTCGCGCTCGCCAGCAGGGCGCGCGCGCCGTCGGCCAGCAGGGGATCGATCGCGGCGAGATGGTCGAGGAGCTCGTCGTCGGTGGCGGCCTGGCTTTCGATGAGCCGGCGCACGCGCGCCGCGAGGGGAGCCGCGGGAACACGCATCTCGATGCGCGCGTTCGTCTCGGGACTCGCCACCTCCTCGGGGGTGACGCCGAGAGCGGCGGCGAGGGCTTCGATGTCGTTCGTGTTGTACGGCAGCGAGAACCCGGCGCGCGCGAGCGGTAGTAGCTCTTCGTCATTCCGGCACGCTGAAGCAGCTCGCCGACGGTGAGACCTCTGTCTCTCCGCAGGCGGTCCACGTTCGCCACCACTCGGCGGGAGTACCGCGAGGGCGGCCCGACGGCACCGCGACCCATAAGGCGATCGTAGACGAACCGCCAGGACGGAAGGATCGTAATTACGTTACTCAGATGGGTGCTATTTACGACACCCTGTGCTTGTATGGAATGAGACCGCGGGCGGGACGACGTGGGGGACCCCCGTTCGCGCGGGCCGGGCGCTCAGTCGCCCGGCCCATCTCCGCGGCGAGCGCGGCGTCATCGGGGGGCGTCGCGCTCGCTCGCTCCTCCCTTTCGCAGGGCGTGCAGGTACCGGTTTCCGGTGGTGGGCACCGCCCGAGGTCAGGCGATCCGCCGCTCCCCCGGCCGGATCACCCGCCACCAGCGATGCCCGTACCCGTCCAACGACACCTCGAACCCGCCGTCGACGAGGGTTTTCAGCGCCCGCCGCATCGCCGAGCAGGTTCACGACACGCCAGCCCTCGGCATCCGCCCTCTCGATCTCGAGGCGGAACGTGCGCCCGTCGGGCGCGAAATTGTGCGCCGCGACGAACATGCCGAGTTCGCTCGTGACCGCGTGCGCGAGCACGCACGAGTGGGGTTGATCCAGGATGCCGAGTTCCCCCCACCCGATCTCGGGCGAGGCGCGGTAGTGGCGCACGAGGTTCTGCACGAAACGCAGCATCGAATCGGGGTCGTGTCGCTGCTGGGCCACGTTGACGTGGCCGGGTCCGAAACCACCGGGCACGATGTCGGCGATGAGGTCGTCGCTCGTCGAGAATCCGGCATCCGGGGCCCCCGTCCACTGCATCGGCGTGCGCACGGCAGCGCGGCTGCCCTCGATCTCGGGGTTCTCGCCCATGCCGATCTCTTCTCCGTAGTACAGCACGGGCGCCCCGGGGAGCGAGAAGATGAGGCTGTAGACCATGCGGATGCGGCGCGGATCGCCCTCGAGCATCGACGGCAGCCGCCGGGTGATTCCGCGGCCGTGGATGCGCTGGCCCTCCTTCGGCGCGAAGGCGGCGAAGACCTCGTCGCGCTCGGCGTCACTCAGTTGATCGAGGGTCAGCTCGTCGTGGTTGCGCACGAAGTTGCCCCACTGGTTGCCCCGGGCGATCGCGGGCCGGGATGCCAACGCCTCACGCAACGGGGCGGCATCCTGTCGCGCGAGGGCCAGATACAGCCGCTGGTTCGCGACGAAGTCGAATTGCATCGTCAGCTCGTCGCCGTCGGCATCGCCGAAGAAGCGCATCTGCTCGTCATAGGGCAGGTTGACCTCGCCGAGCATCATCGCATGGCCGCGGCGGCGCGAGACGTACCCGCGCAGCTCGCGCAGGAACTCGTGCTCGGGCCCGTCGTCGCCGTCGATGAGGAAGGGCACGGCATCCACCCGGAAGCCGTCGATGCCGAGTTCGAGCCAAAAGCCGATGGCCTTCGCGATCTCCTCCCGCACCTCGGGATGGTCGGTGGCGAGGTCGGGCTGGTGCCGGTAGAAGGAATGCTTGTAGTACTGCCCCGCGGTCTCGTCGAAGAACCACACGCCGTCCTCGACGTCGGGGAACATGCTCGCGGGCGCGTCGGCCGGCTTGTCGTCACGCCACTGGTAGAAGTGCCGGTATCGACTGTCGGGGCTCGTGCGCGCGTCTTGGAACCACGGGTGCTGGTCGGAGGTGTGGTTCACCACGAGATCGACGATGACGCGCATGCCGCGATCATGGGCCGTGCGCAGCACCTCGACCATGTCGCCGAGGGAGCCGTAACGCGGGTCGACGCCGTAATAGTCCTCGATGTCGTAGCCGTTGTCGCGCTGCGGAGAGGGGTAGAACGGCGCCAGCCACAGGCACGTCACCCCGAGTTCGGCGAGGTGGTCGAGCCGCTGCGCAAGGCCGCGCAGGTCGCCCACGCCGTCTCCGTCGGCATCCAGATACGTCTTGACGTCGAGGTTGTAGAAGACTGCCGTCTTCCACCACAGATCGCTGGTGTCGGTGAGCCTCATCGCCTCGCCCCCGTCCGGGCGTCGGCGCTGTGCGGGGGGTGCAGAAAGGTCGTCATCGGAGCCCTCTTCTCGGGAGCGGTGGCGTGTCGCCCCCTTTCCTACCGGGCGGACCTGGCCGCGGCCGGGCTCTTGCCCCGACCCCGGCGATGTGCGTCGGCGACCGGGGAGGAGTCCCGGTGCGTGCAGAGCCTGACCGCAGACCCCGCCGCGGTGCCCGCCGGGCGACCACGACGTCGGACTCGGTCCCCACCGCCGGCGCCCGACCAGCCGTCGCGGGTGACACGGCCCGCGGTATCCGTCACCGCCGGCGACCGGCTCGCGGACGCCCTCTCGTGCCGACGCGTCTCGTCGACCAGGGCATGCGTTGACCCATCCCGGCTGGTGAGTGACGGCTCGGCCGCGGGTGATTCCGCGCCGGTGCGCCCCGCGCTTTCCGGCGTCGACGCCGCGGACGCCTCCGAACGACGGCGAGACTGGGAGGTCCCCCGCCGTCTCACCGAGGTCGTCCATGCCCCGTCCCCTGCCATCCGGTCACGGATGGATCCCCATCGCCAACGGCGCGCTCGACGTCCGCGACTGCGCGGATTTCGACCGCGCCGCCGACGTGCTCGTCGTGCCGACGACGCCGTCCGAGGCGATCTGCCTTGTCGGCGACGGAGCAGCCCTCTGGAGGCGGCTGATCACTGCGGCTCCGCTCCCGCCGACCGCCGTCACGCCCGACGAGCAGGCGATCCTCGGCCACCTCCACGACATCGGTCTCGTGGCCCTCGGCGCCTCCCACCCCGCCCGCATCACCGAGCTTCACCCGCCGACGCTGTCGTCTCCGCTTCACGAACTGGTCTATGCACTCGTCGCGCGCGTGGCCGCGAGTCACGGGATCCCGTGTGTCTTCACGAAAGGTCCGGCGCTGCACCTGCAGGGGCTCCGCGACCGCGAGCACTCCGGCGACGTCGACCTCTGGTGCGACCCCGCGCGGCTCGACGAGCTGGCCGACGCCTTGGCCCCTTGGGGGTGGCATCGCGCTCCCGATCCCTGGCGCGGAACGACCGTTCATCACACCGTCACCCTCGTTCCCGAGCAGTGGGGGTGCGAGATCGACGTGCACCGCCGGTTCCCCGGCCTCGTGCTCGACGACGACAGTGCGTTCGCGCTGGTGCTCCGCGACGCCGTGCTTGTTCGCTACGGCGCCGTCGACGTGCCCGTTCCGGCGCCCGCGACGCACGCGGTGCTGGCGGCCCTCCATGCCGTCCGCCCCCTCATCGGCGCGGGCCCGCGGTCCTCCCACGACTCCGCCGCCGCGCGCACTTTCCTCTCCCGGGCCGAAGGCAGCGTCGCCCGCGCGCGGGAACTCGGGGCCGTCCCGGCTCTGAGGGACGAACTCGAGCCGCTCGCCGAGCCCGGCAGTCTCGACGCGGATGCCGGGGGCACCCCGCGCGACTGGGTATGGCGGCAGCAGTCCGATCATGTCCGGGCCTACTGGATGGCGATGAGCGCGGAAACGTGGCCGATGCGCGCCCGGCTGATCGTGCGATTCCTCTGGCCGCCCGACGATGTCGCGCTGGCTTCGGCGCACCACGCCGGCCATGCCCCCACGAGCGCACGTCGAGCGCGGTTGGTGCGCCTTCGCCGCGGCATCCGCGACTGGATGCAGCGTCGGCGCTGAGACTGCGCGCCCTTCGGCGCCGGTGTCGCTGCGCGGTCGCGATGGCGCTCAGGCCGCGCAACCAGTGAGTGTTCAGGCCCATTCGCACCGGCGTCGTTCCAGGGCCACGACACCGGCACTGAGCATCTCAGCGCCGCTTCGCCCGCATGCTGGCGCGGGTGGAGGGAGGGTCTGCGGCAGCGACGGCGCGGGCGAACTCGTCTTCCTCCCGCTCTATCCACCCCTGACCGGCCAATACGAAGAGCGGGATGAGCACGGGGGCTGACAACGGACCCCACCCCACCAGACCGAACGGGGTCTCCGTCGCGCCCATCACCAGCAGATCCAGGACGAACGCCACCCCGACGCCGCGCTGCAGCGCGGAGCGCCGACGCAGGGTGGCGAAAAACGCCGCTCCGATGAGCACGCCCCACGCGATCAGCACCACCGCTCCGCCCTGCACGAGCGTCGACAGCACCAGGTTGTGGGCGTGGCTCGCCGCGCTCGAGAGCACCGACCGCAGAAGCAGGTAGTTGTCGGCGAACCAGTGGGCCCCCAAGCCGAAGACCCAGTGATCGCCGAGCTGCTGCCGGTCGAAGATCCAGATGGATCCGCGATAGGTATAGGCCTCCGGATCGGTCTCGCTGAACGGCAGCCAGAAGACGGCGAACACCGACACGGCGAAGCCGACGACGGCGACCGGCGCGAACACGCTCCGCGGCAGGACTCTCACGAGCAGGAGCACAGCCACGACGACCGCGGCTCCGCCGAGCGCCGTCCGTGACGACGACAGAATGAGCGCCCACGCGATGACGACGAACAGCAGCAGTCGCACCGGCCACCGACGCGCGAGGAAGACGAACGGCAGGGCGAATGCGAGGAACATCCCGAAGACGTTGGAGTGCGTGAAGATCCCCGCCAGCAGCGGCGCCCCCGTGAGGGACTTGTCGAAGGTGTTCACGCCACCCGAGATGAGCACTTTCGACGGTGCCAGGTAGAACGCGGCGATGGACCCGGCGGCGACCAGAGCACCGAGGTAGCCGACCGCGGCCAGATCGGGCATTTTCACCCGCACACTCACCAGTAGAGCCCCGACCGCCGCGGTGATGAGAAGACCGAGCGTCGGGGGACGACCGTGGGCCAGTTCGTTGGCGGCCAGCACGAGGCCGGGCGCGATGACCAGGAGCAGGCTCGGGGCCGTGACGCGCCAGAACAAGCCTGCGAACAACGTCGTTGCGACGGCCACGACGGGCACGATGATCGCTCCCAGGTTGTCGAGCGCCACGGCGAGGGCGACGGTCGAGGTCTTGCCCTCGACGTAGTGCTGTCGGTCACTCAGCACCGTTTCGACGATCGGCGAAGCGATCGAGAAGGTCCACACCAGGACCACCATGAGTCGTCGTGCGCGCGGGGAGTCCACTAACCCGGGTCGCGACGACCGGGGGCCTCCGGGGGCGGCTCTGGTCCTGGTTAGCGTGCTCACGGCCGTCACCGTACAGCGCGAGGAGAACACCGTGACCACGACCGACGTCGTCGCCCCCCGGAGGAAGGGGGCGATCTTCCTGCTCGGAGCGCAGTGGGGGCGCTACGTCTCGCAGATCCTCGGCATCGTCGTGCTGGCACGGCTCGTCGGGCCGGGGGACTTCGGCATCGTCGCCCTCGGCGCCTCGCTCGCGGGACTCGCCGCGGTCCTCGGTGACTTCGGCCTCAGCATGGCGGCGCTGCGAGCGCCGTCTCTCGACGAACGACAGCGCTCGAACCTGTTCTGGATCAATGCGGGGGTGGGGGCGGTCGCGACCGCCCTCGTCGTCGCCGTCGCGCAGCCCTTCGCCGCAGCCTTCGGCGATGACCGCCTGGTGACCGTGCTGCTGCTGCTCGCGCCTGCGTTCGTGCTCCGCTCGGCCAGCGCGCAGTTGCGGGTCGAGCTGAACAGGTCGGGGCGCCTGGGGCGACTCGCCGTCGCCGAGCTGACGGGCGATGTGTCGGGACTGGCCGTCGCTGTGATGGTGGCGCTCGTCGGCGGGGGCTATCTCGCGCTCGCCCTGCAGGGCACGCTCGCCGCCGCGGTGACGCTGCTGCTCGCGTTCGTCCTGACCCCGTGGCGACCGGGCCTCCCCCGGCGCGGGGCCGATATGCACGGGCTCCTCGCCTTCGGCGGTAACACTTTCGTCGTCCACGCCCTGAACTACGCGTCGACGAATGTCGGCACGATCATGATCGCGCGGACAGCGAGCGATCAGGTGATCGGTTTCTTCAACCGGGCGACCCAGTTGGTGAACCTCCCGATCGACCAGGTCATCACCCCGCTCACGCGCGTCGTCATTCCCCACCTCGCCGACGCGTCAAGCCCACGCGAAGTCGGTGAGCGTCTCGTGCGGTTCCAGACGCTGCTCTGCTACCCCGCATTCGCCTACCTCAGCCTCTTCGTCGCCACCGCTCATCCCTCCATCGACATCGTGCTCGGACACGCGTGGACGGACGCCGCCGTCTTCGTGCCGATCCTCGCTGTCGCCGCGGTGTTCCAGACGCTCGGGTACGTCCAGTACTGGGCCTTCGTGTCGACCGGACGCTCGTCGATCCTGCTGGCATCCGAAGCCGTAGGCCGCATCGCGATGATCGCTCTGACCGTAGCTCTGTCGTCCCTGGGACCGCTGGCCGTGGCCTGCGCCGTCGCGGCCGGTCAATGCCTCCTGTGGGCTGCAGCCGCCCTGGTCTTCCTCCCGCGCACGGGGGTTCGCTCCGCGGCTCTCGTGCGCGCCGGACTCCCGCCCCTGGCCGTCTTCCTCACCGCATGGGCTGCCGCCACGGTCGCGGATGGCGCGTTCTTCACCCCTCTCGCGTCCCCTGCCCGTCTGCTCTGCACGGCCGGCGTCTGGGTGATCGTCGTGTCGGCGCTGATTCCGCTCATCGCCCGCCGCGACCTGCAGATGATCGCGGCGACGATCCGGCGGAGGTGACATCGGCGAGCATCGTCACCCGGCAGAGAGGGCCCCCATGACCGACCGCTCCCCTTCCTTGCCCTGATGGCACGCTGTCTGGTCATCGGAGCCAACGGTTTCCTCGGGTCCCGGCTCACCGACGCTCTGGTCACCACCGGCCACGAGGTGACCGCGTTCGATCGTTTCAGCCGAGGAACGCGCGCCTTCTCGTCCACCGACCTCACCGTCGTCACCGGCGATTTCCTCAGCGTCGCCGACCTCGCGTCCGTCGTCGGCGGGCACGACATCGTCTTCCACTTCCTGTCCACCACCACACCGGCGACCGTCGACGGCGACCCCACCATCGACCTGCGCACCAATGTCGCGCAGAGCGTCGAGCTTCTGGCCCTGTGCGCACGCGCCGGCATCCGCCGCTTCTTCTACGCCTCCAGCGGCGGGGCCATCTACGGACCGCGACCGGGCACGAGGTTCGTCGAAGACGCAGCGGTCGCCCCCGTCTCCCCGTACGGCATCGGCAAGCTCGCGGTCGAGCGCTACATCGACTACTACGCCGCCACCGCGGGCCTGTCCGCCGTTTCTCTACGCATCTCCAACCCCTACGGCGCCAACCCCAACCCCTCGAAGCGCCAGGGGGTGATCCCGATCACGCTCAATCGCATCCTGCGCGCCGAGACCGTCGTGCAGGTGGGCGACGGGTCGATGGTCCGCGACTACATCCACGTCGACGATCTCGTCCGTCGCATCCTGCGGATGGTGGATGCCGAGCCCCGCCACCGTGTGTACAACCTCGGCAGCGGTCGCGGCACGTCCGTGACCGAAGTGCTCGAGACCGTTCGCGGTGTGGTGGGCCGTGACTTCGCTGTTCGCACCACCCCCAAACCCCCGACCTTCGTCGATCACGTCGTCCTCGATGTCACGCGTTTCAGCGACGAGTTCGGCACCGACGACGACCTGTCCCTGACCGAGGGCATCGCCCGCACCTGGATGGAGATGACGACCGCATGATGCGCGTTCTACACGTGACCGAAGCGATGGGCAGCGGCGTCCTCAGCGTCGTCGACAGCATCTCGCGCCGGCAGGCCGAGGCCTGTGCCGACGTGCGCGTGATGTTCGTTCCGCGCCCCGAGACCCCCACCGACGAGGCTCTGCGCGCGCGTTTCCATCCCGCGGTCGCGCTCGACCGCATCTCGACCGGCGGGCGCATCGGCGACCTCCGGGCGTTGCATCACGCCCTACGGCGCGATGATTCCGCCGACGTCGTGCACGCGCACTCCAGCTTCGCCGGCGCAATCGTTCGTCAGGCCCTCCGCGGGCGCCGCGACCCGAGCACGGTCTTCTACTCGCCGCACGGCTTCGCGTTCCTGCGTCTCGATCTGCCCCGTGTCGCACGCGCCGCCTTCCGCGCCGTCGAGCGCAACCTGGCGCACCATTCCACCCTGATCCTCACCTCCCCGTCCGAGTACGCGGTGGCGCAGTCCGCGCTGGCCCCTGCGCGCGCGCACCTGCTGCAGACCGGGGTGGCCTCCGAGACGGTCGCTCGACGCGCGCGCCGCCCCGACCGCATGCGACGCCCCGTCGTCGGGATGGTCGGTCGCGTCACCTATCAGAAGGCCCCGTGGCGATTCGCGGCCGCCGCTCGTGCGCTCGAGGACCGCGCCGACTTCGTGTGGATCGGCGGCGGCGACGCCGCGGACGAGTCGCGATGGCTCGCCGACGCGCCGGTCCGGGTGACCGGCTGGGTCTCGCCCGCAGAGCTGTCGGCGTTGATCGACGGGCTCGACGTCCTGCTCTTCCCGTCGCTGTGGGAGGGCATGTCGCTCTCGCTCATCCAGGCGCAGGCGCAAGGGCTTCCCGCCGTCGTGTCCGACGTCGTCGGCAATCGCGACACCGTCGACGACGGGGTGACCGGATTCGTCCGCGACACCGACGAGGGCCTCATCGCCGCGACCGCCCTTCTCCTCGATGATGCGGGGCTCCGGGAGCGCATGTCGGTCGCCGCTCTCGAGTGGGCGCGTCACTCGCTCACCGACGACGAGGTCGGTCACGATTCGCTCGCTCTCTACGATGTCGCTCGCGTATCGCGCGAGGTCGCATCGAGATGATCGTCGTCAACGCCCGCTTCCTGACGCAGCGCACGACCGGCATCCAGCGCTTCGCCACGGAGATCACGCGCGAGCTTCTGGAGATACGCTCCGACATCGTTCTGGCCGTCCCGTCGGGGCCTTTCGACACCGCCGGTCTCGATACGGCACGCATCGTGCGGGTGGGGCGCGCCCGTGGCCACGCGTGGGAGCAGATCGATCTGCCGATATTCACCCGTCGCCGCAGCGCGCTCCTGCTGAATCTCGCCAGCACGGGACCGGTCCGCTATCGCCCGCAGATCTCGACGCATCACGACATCACCTACATCCGGCATCCCGAGAGTTTCGGTCGCCGGTTCCGCGCCGTCTACGGCTTCGTCGTGCCGCGCCTCATCGCGCACAGCGACGGCCTGCTGACCGTGAGCGAGTTCTCACGTGGCGAGATCGCCGAGCATTTCGGCGTGGATCCGCAACGTTTCACCGTGGTGTACAACGGCGCCGACTCCCGCTTCCACCAGGGCGAGGCCCCGGCCGGGCGGCCCTACCTGCTCGCGGTGTCCTCACCCAACGCGCACAAGAACTTCGCCCGCATGCTGTCGGCCTTCGAACGCTTCGCCCAGACGCATCCCGACATCGAGTTGCGCGTGGTCGGCAGCCAGACCAACAGTTTCTCGCGGCAGCGGTACGAGGGCTCCCCCGCCCACGTGCGCTTCCTCGGGCGGGTCGACGACGACGAGCTGACGACCTTGTACCGAGGTGCACTGGCGTTCGTCTTCCCTTCCCTGTACGAGGGCTTCGGCATCCCCCCGCTGGAAGCGCAGCAGTGCGGGTGTCCGGTCATCGCGGCGCGAGCCGCATCGATGCCCGAGGTGCTCGCCTCCTCCGCCGTGTACGTCGACCCCTACGACGAGGCCGATCTCGCCGACGCCATGTCACGGGTCGTCGACGACCACACGCTGCGCGCGCACCTCATCGCCGCGGGTTTGGCGAATGCCGAGCGCTTCTCGTGGCGCGCCTCCGCGGAGCGCGTATCGACGGTCATCGACCACGTGCGGGCCGCGCGAAACGGCCGGACCGCCCCCGTCGGCGCGTCCGTCAAGGCCTCGGCGTCACGACGTTCCGATGCCTAGCGTCGGAGCATGACCTCCGATCGCGACCAGTTCACTTTCGACAACCCCGTCACCCGTTACGCGCGCGTCGAGCCGCCCGTGCAGCACCAGCCCGAGCCGGGCGTGCAGGCCGATATGACCCCCGTTCCCGACCTCGGCGAGAAGACGTATCGGGGCCTCGGTCGGCTCGTCGGACGCAAGGCTCTGATCACGGGCGGCGATTCCGGCATCGGCGGCGCCGTCGCCATCGCGTTCGCCCGTGAGGGTGCCGATGTCGCCATCGTGCACCTGCCCGACGAGCAGCGCGACGCCGACCATGTGCTCGCGCAGATCCGGGATGCCGGCCGTACCGGCGTCGCCATCGCGATCGACATCACCGACCCCGCCGCGTGCCGCGAGCTCGTGACCCGTGCCGCCGAAGCGCTCGGCGGTCTCGACATCGTCGTCAACAACGCTGGCAAGCAGGTGATGGTCGACACAGTCGAGGAGCTCTCCGACGAGCAGTTCGAGCAGACGTTCCGCACGAACGTCTTCGCCCCGTTCTGGATCACCAAAGCAGCGCTCGCGCACCTGCCCGAGGGCGGCGCGATCATCAACACCGCCTCGCTCGAGGCCTACGTGCCCGCGCCCGACCGACTGGACTACGCCGCCACCAAGGCGGCCATCAACAACCTGTCGAAGGGGCTCGCGCAGCAGCTCGCCTCGCGCGGCATCCGCGTCAACGTCGTGGCCCCCGGTCCCACCTGGTCGGCCCTGCAGGTGAGCCAGGGCGTCTCCGACGACCAGATGGAGCACTTCGACGACGAGAGCACCTACCAGCGCGCAGGTCAACCGGCCGAGATCGCGCCCGCGTTCGTCTTCCTGGCGTCGGCGGAGTCGAGCTACGTCTCCGGCGAGACGCTGAACGTCAACGGCGGCATGGTCACCCCGTAGTTCCCGCGCCGTGCGCCCCCGATCCGCCCCCGCGGCTCGGGGGCGTTCGGCGTGTGTCGCGTGGTGTCACGGCCCCGAGGCGCGCGGCGCACCGGCCGACGCCCCGCGCGGGTCTTCGCGGAACACGGCCCCTCACGTGCTCCACCGTCGCGGCCGACCATCCCGCACATGTCCCGTGCGGAGCGTCGGGGCTCGTGCCGGGCGCCGACACAGCTGATCCGGGGCGCCCACGACTCGCTTCCTCCGATTCCGCCGCCCTTGATCGCACCGTCGCCCGCGTACACCAACGCCCTTGCGCAAATCGCCGCGATCCGCAAGCGACCCTTTCCGAGGTCGTGGGTGAGCGAGCGTGAGTGCATGCCCACCGAGAACGCCTCCGCCCCGGGCGGGGCGCCCGTCACCCTCTACCTGCTGCACGCGCTGGGCGCGAGCGCGGGCTCCTTCGACCGCCTCGCCGACCAGCTCGACGGTCGGGTACGCGTCGAAGGGATCGATCTCCCCGGCTTCGGTTCGCTCGCCGACGCAACCGACTCGTCGATCGACGCCACGGTCGCTCACGTCGTCGCCCACCTCGGCCGCCACGCCCGCGGCCGCTGGGTGCTCGGCGGCCACAGCATGGGCGGCAAGATCGCCGCCCTGGTGGCATCCCGTGTCCTGCGCGGCGACGCACCGCTGGTCGGGCTTGCCGGCTTGGTGCTGATGGCGCCGTCCCCGCCGCGCCCCGAACCGATGGACGAGACGCGCCGCGAACGCATGCTGTCGTGGGTCGACGGCGGTCGGATCTCGGAACAGGATGCCGAGACCTTTCTCGCGCAGAACACCGCGCGACCGTTGGAGCCCGCCGCGCACGCCGACGCCGTGGCCGATCTTCGACGCACCTCCCCCGAGGCATGGCGCGCGTGGCTCGAGACCGGCAGCCGCGTCGACGCCTCAGCCGAGGTCGGCACCCTCGACCTGCCCGTTCTCGTGCTCGCGGGCACCGACGACGACGACCTGGGCGCGGCCGCGCAGCCGGGGCTCTTGGCATCCGTGTATCCCCGCGCACGCTTCGTCCCGCTCGACGACACCGGTCACCTCATCCCCCTCGAACGCTCCGCCGAGGCGGCCGAGGCCATCGCTCGCTTCGTCGACGACGAGGTGCTGCTCGGACCCGTCGTCCCCGCCGACTGGGCCACTCTCATCGCCGGCGACCGCGTCGATGCCCGCGTGCGCGGCATCCTGAACCGCCGCGCCGTCCCCGATGACCGCGGGTACGCCCCCGAGGTACTCGATGTGGCGCAGTTGACCCTGCTGCGCGAGGTCGCCGACCTCGTCGTCCCCCAGGACGGCCCCGCGATCGACGTCGCCGCTCGCGTCGACGCGCAGCTCGCGCGAGGAGAGGGCGACGGGTGGCGCAGCGCCGACCTGCCGCCCGACCCCGAGGCGTACCGCGCCGGTCTCGACACCCTCGCCGCGGTCTGGCCGACCGAGCCCACGGCGCGCGAGGACGCGTTGCGCGCCGCCATCGAGGGGACGACGGATGCCGCGGGCCCCCTCGACGCGGCCCGGCTGAAGGTGTGGCTCGAAGACGTCCGCAACGACCTCGTCCGTCAGTGGCTCGCCCATCCGGCCAGCATGGCGCGCATCGGCTACGACGGCTTCGCCACGGGCGGCAGCCCGATCCGCGGGTTCGTGGAGCTGCGGCTGGGACGCCGCGAAGACTGGGAGCCCGCCGGGGTCGGCGGCACCGTAGCGACGGGAGACGCGGCATGAACCTCGAGCAGATGCGTACGTTCGGCACCGACGAGACCGTCGACGTGGTGGTCATCGGAACCGGTGCCGGCGGCGCCCCGCTGACCGCCGAACTGGCGCGCAAGGGCCTCAGCGTCGTGGCCATCGAGGCCGGACGCCACTTCGCCCTCGACGAACTGACACCGGATGAGACCGAAGCCGTCGAGATCAACTGGATGTCAGAGCGTCTGAGCGGCGGCGACGACCCCACCGCGTTCGGTCCGAACAACAGCGGACGCGGCGTCGGCGGCTCGATGCTGCACTGGGGTGCCTTCACCCCGCGCCCAGACCGTCGCGACCTGACGCTGCGCACCGAGACGGGCGAGGGCCGTGACTGGCCCGTCGACCCCGACGAACTGCTCGGCTACGTCGAGCGCGTCGAGGGCGACATCGGCGTCTCGGGACCGACGCCGTACCCGTGGGACCCGGCCCGCCGGTACGCCTACGCGCCCGCCACGCGCAACGCGCCCGCCAACCTCGTCGCCCAGGGCTGCGACGCCCTCGGGGTGACCTGGGCCGACGCGCCCGCCGCCGTCCTCACCCGGGCGCGCCTGCAGGACCACCACGGCGAACGCGGCGCGTGCGTCAACTGCGGCGAGTGCCACCAGGGGTGCCGGACGGATGCCAAGGCCTCCACCGCCAACACCTACCTGCCCGCGGCGGTCGCCGCCGGTGCCGAGATCCGCGCCGAGGCCATGGTGCACACGATCGAGCTCGACGCCCGAGGTCTCGTGGCCGCGGTGGTGTACCGCCAGGGCGGCGTCGACGTGCGCCAGCGCTGCCGGTCGTTGGTGCTGGCCGGCGGTGGGGTCGAGACGCCGCGTCTGCTGCTGCACACCGGTCTCGCGAATGACAACGGCCAGGTGGGCCGCAATTTCCTCGCCCACGGTGCGACGCAGGTGTGGGGCCGTTTCGACGAGCCCGTGCGCGGCCACCGCGGCTACCCGTCGTCACTCATCAGCGAGGACATGATGCGCCCGTCCGACGCCGATTTCGCCGGCGGCTATCTCGTGCAGAGCCTCGGCGTCATGCCGTTGACCTTCTCGACCACGCTCGTTCGCGGCGGGGGTCTCTGGGGTCCCGAGCTCCTGCAGCGTCTCGAACAATCGCGGTTCATGGCGGGCATCGGCATCAACGCCGAGTGCCTCCCGTCGGACGACAACCGGCTCACCCTCGTCGATGAGACCGACGAATTCGGCATCCCCCGTGCGCGGGTCACTTTCACCGCCGGAGCCAACGAGAAGGCGATCGATCGGCACGCGACGGCGTTCATGCTGCGGGTGATGGAGGCTGCCGGCGCTCGCGAGACGATGGTGCTGGCCCGCACGGCTCACACCATCGGCACGTGCCGCATGTCGGTCGACCCGTCCGACGGCGTGGTGGATGCCGACGGTCGCTCGCACGAGATCCCGAACCTGTGGATCTGCGACAACTCGGTCTTCCCCTCGGCGATCGCCGCGAATCCCGCGCTGACGATCATGGCGTTGTCGCTCCGCACCGCCGACCGCTTCCTGGCATCCGCCGCCTGAGCTCGCCCGCCGCACCACGGCGCCGAGATGACCTCGCCTTTTCGAGATGACCCGCCGCCAGGGCGAAGTGCTTGTCGTCTCGGCGATCGCGGGGCATTCGACGCGGGCTCCGCAACGGCCTCCTCGACGTGCGCCGCCGCACGGGCCGCACGGGAGAATGGATGCCATGAAGCTCGAGCATCTGCGCCGGTTCGCCGCCCTGGCCGAAGAACTGCACTTCCCGCGCGCGGCCGATCAGCTCGGCATCCCCCTCGCGTCCCTGTACACGACGATCGACAAGCTCGAAGAAGAGGTGGGGCAGTCACTGGTCTCGCGGACCCCGCCCACGCAGCTCACCCCGGCGGGTCGCCTGCTGCTCGAGGAGGCGCATCACCGCATCGCCGACGCCCCGCCGCCCGCGCCGAAGCGGAAAGCCTCCGGCGGCGGTAAGGCGAAGGCGTCGAAGGGCAAGGGCCGCGCGCCGATCGTGAAGGGCCAGCCGAAGCCTTATAAGAAGCGCCAGGGCCGCTGAGTCCGGTGCGATAAACGCGATCCGCGCACAGAAACGCCGTCTCAGCCCGTGTTCGCGCGCGAATCGCGTTTCTCGGCGTCGAACGGCAGACCAGGCCCTGCGGCAGCGCGAACGTCCCCGCGAGTCGGATGCCACTCCCCGCCGAGCCGCGCCCGCGTCCGCACGACGCAGACGCGCCTACAGCTCGCTGACGACGCCCGCCTCGACGCGCCAGCGCCGGTCGGTCTGAACGGCCGCGAGCATCCGACGGTCGTGGGTGACGAGCAGCAGCGTGCCGGTGTACGACGCGAGCGCCTGCTCGAGCTGTTCGATCGCCGGCAGGTCGAGATGGTTGGTCGGCTCGTCGAGCACGAGCATGTTGACCCCGCGCGCCTGCAGCAGCGCGAGCCCCGCGCGCGTACGTTCCCCTGGCGACAAACCGTCGACCGCGCGCGTGACGTGGTCGGCCTTCAGCCCGAACTTGGCCAGCAGCGTCCGCACCTCGCCCGCGTTCATCTCGGGCACGAACCCCTCGAACGTCTCGGCGAGCGACCGCTCCCCGACGAACAGCGAGCGTGCCTGGTCGATCTCGCCGATCTCGACGCTCGCCCCCAACGAGGCGGTACCGTCGTCCGGCGTCTGACGGCCCAGGATGCCACGCAGCAGCGTCGACTTGCCGGCACCGTTCGGGCCGGTGATGCCGATCCGATCCCCCGCGTTCACCTGCAACGAGACGGGGCCGAGGGTGAACTCGCCCTGTCGGAACACGGCGCCGGAGAGCGTGGACACGACCGAGCTCGACCGCGGGGCGGTCCCGATGGTGAACTCGAGCTGCCACTCCTTGCGCGGCTCCTCGACCTCCTCGAGTCGCGCGATCCGACTCTCCATCTGGCGCACCTTCTGCGCCTGCTTCTCGCTCGACTCCGTCGCGGCCTTGCGACGGATCTTGTCGTTGTCGGGTGACTTCTTCATCGCGTTGCGCACGCCCTGGCTCGACCACTCGCGCTGCGTCCGCGCGCGCGAGACGAGGTCCGCCTTGGTATCGGCGTACTCCTCGTACTTCTCCCGCGCCTGCCTGCGAAGCGTCGCGCGCTCCTCCAGATACGCGTCGTACCCGCCGCCGTAGACGCGGTGCGAATTCTGCGCGAGGTCGAGCTCGAGCACGCGGGTGACCGACCGGGCGAGGAACTCGCGGTCGTGGCTGACCAGCACGACACCCCCGCGCAACCCCTTCACGAACGTCTCGAGACGCTCCAGACCATCGAGATCGAGGTCGTTCGTCGGCTCATCGAGCAGCGCGATGTCGAAGCGCGAGAGCAACAGCGCAGCCAATCCCACCCGGGCCGCCTGCCCGCCCGACAACCCGGTCATCTCGGCATCCGGTCCGACGTCGAGTCCGAGGTCGGCCAACACGACCGGCATGCGCTCATCGAGGTCGGCCGCGCCGCTCGCGAGCCAGCGCTCGAGTGCTGTCGCATAGGCGTCGTCGGCCCCCACGGCGGAAGGGTCGCCGAGCGCCGCCGCCGCGGCATCCATCTCACGCGTGGCCTCGGCGCACCCGGTCCGCCGGGCGATGTAGTCAGCGACCGTCTCACCGGCGACGCGCTCGTGCTCCTGCGGCAGCCAGCCGACGAAGGCGTCCGACGGCGCGAGGCTGATCGATCCGCCCTGCGGTTCGTCGACGCGGGCGAGCAACCGCAGCAACGTCGACTTGCCCGCGCCGTTCGCACCCACCACGCCGATGACGTCGCCCGGTGCGACGGTGAGGTCGACGCCCTCGAAGAGCGTGCGGTGTCCGTACCCGCCGGAGAGGTTCTGGGCGACGAGCGTTGCGGTCATGGGTCCAGTCTCTCAAGATGCTCGCGCGACCGACGCAGCGGCCGACTCACCGCGCCCGCGGGTGCGCCGTGGCGTACACGTCGCGCAGGGCGTCGACGGTGACGTGCGTGTAGATCTGGGTCGTCGCGACCGACGCGTGGCCGAGCAGCTCCTGCACCACCCGCACGTCGGCGCCGCCCTGCAGAAGATGCGTCGCGAACGAGTGCCGCAGGGTGTGCGGCGATACGTGAGCGGTGAGGCCCGCACGTTCGGCCGCGGCCTGGATGATGAGCCACGCGCTCTGCCGCGACAGCGGAGCCCCCCGCACCCCGAGGAACAATCGAGGCGTGGCCCGTCCCTTCGCCGCGAGCGCCGGCCGGACCCGCGTCAGATACGCCTCCACGGCGGCACGGGCGTATGAGCCGACGGGAACGATGCGCTCCTTGTCGCCTTTCCCTCGTACGCGCAGCAGGTCGCCGTGGGCGGCGTCGTCGACGTCGAGCTGCACGATCTCCGATACGCGCGCTCCGGTCGCGTACAGCAGCTCGAGCAGCGCGCGGTTTCTCACGGCCGCGGGCTCGGCGGCTAAGGCTTCTGACGACCCGGGCGCCGGCCCAGCGGCATCCAGCAGATCGTCGACCTGCGCGATGGTCAGCGCCTTCGGCAGTCGCCGCGGGGCCTTGGGCGGTCGCAGCCGACCGCTCGGATCGGCCTCCGCACGCCCCTCACGCACGAGAAACCGGTGCAAGCCCCGCACCGACGACTGCAGTCGCGCCAGCGACGAGGATGCCGGCGGTGGAACCGCAGAAGCGCGTTCGGCCGCGAACTCGGCGATCAGCATCGGCGTCACGGCCTCCACCTCGGTCACGCCGCGCGCCGCCAGCCATTCGCCGTAGACGGCAAGGTCACGGCGGTAGGCGGCGACGGTGTGGTCGGAGAGCCCGCGCTCGAGCGCGACGTGCCGGAGGTAGGTCTCGACCGCGCGCTCGAGCTCCACGTCAGCCCGCGGCTGCCTCTCGGCGCAGCACCTCGGCCGCGGCGAGCGCGCCCGTGGCCAGGATGCCGTTGCGCAGGCGACCCGCGAGCACGCCGTCGATCACGTCGGCGAGCGGCACGCGCTCCAGGCGCATGTCGGACTCCTCGTGTTCGCGCTCGTAGTCGGTCTCGATGGCTCGCAGCCCCCGGGCGAGGAAGAGGTGTACCACCTCGTCGTTTCCTCCGGGGGTGGTGTGCATCGACACCAGATGCTGCCACCGGTCGGCTTCGAGGTCGGCCTCTTCACCCAGCTCCCGCTTGGCCGTCTCCAGCGGCGGCTCGCCCTCGACGTCGAGAAGCCCCGCCGGGATCTCCCAGTCGCGCTCCTTGATGGGATGCCGATACTGCTGGATGAGCACGACCCGCTCGTCGTCGTCGATGGCGACGACCGCCGCGGCACCGGGGTGCTCCACGTACTGCCGGGTCATCTCGCCCTCGCCGTAGCGGACGGTGTCGCTGCGCACGTCCCACACGGCACCCTCGTACACGAGGTCGCTGGAGACGACCTCGAGCTCGACGGCTTCGTCGCGCAGCTGCTCCACGTCAGTCCTCCTCGACGTCGAACAGCTCGCTCGAGCGGTGACGCTCGAGCGCCGCGCCGACGAGCCCGCGGAACAGCGGGTGCGGCTCGGTGGGACGCGAGCGCAGCTCGGGGTGCGCCTGCGTGGCGATGTAGTACGGGTGCACGTCGCGCGGCAGCTCGACGAACTCGACGAGGTCGAGGTCGGGATTGAGGCCGGAGAACACCAGACCCGCGTCGCTCAGCTGCTGACGGTAGGCGTTGTTGACCTCGTAACGGTGACGGTGACGCTCCGAGATGCGGTTCGCCCCGTAGACCTCGGCCGCGAGCGATCCTTCGCCGAGGTCGGCCGGGTACAGCCCCAGGCGCATGGTGCCGCCGAGGTCGCCGCTCTCGAGGATGTCGACCTGCTCCGCCATGGTCGCGACGACGGGGTGCGCAGTGTCGGGGTCGAACTCGCTCGACGAAGCGCCCTCGAGGCCTGCCACCGTCCGCGCGTACTCGATCACCATGCACTGCAGGCCGAGGCAGATGCCGAGAGTGGGGATGCCCTGCTCGCGGGCGAATCGCAGCGCTCCGAGCTTGCCCTCAATACCGCGGATGCCGAATCCACCGGGCACGATGATGCCGTCGACGGCGCCGAGTGCCTTGGCCGCCCCCTCGGGCGTCTCGCACTGGTCGGACGGGATCCAGGTGATCTTCACCTGCGTCTCCTGGCCGAAGCCACCGGCCTTGATTGCCTCGGTCACCGACAGGTACGCGTCGGGCAGGTCGATGTACTTGCCGACCAGACCGATGGTGACCTCGTGCTTGGGATTGTGCACGGCGTTGAGCACGCGCTGCCAGCGCGACCAGTCGACATCGGCGGCCTTGGCGATGTCGAGGGCGTCGACGATGTAGGCGTCGAGACCCTGGTCGTGCATCATCGTGGGGATGTCGTAGATGCTGGGCACGTCGATGGCGTTGACCACCGCGTCCTCATCGACGTCGCACATGAGCGCGATCTTGCGCTTGTTCGACTCGGTGACGGGTCGGTCGCTGCGCAGCACGAGGGCGTCGGGCTGGATGCCGATCGAGCGCAGCGTCGCGACGGAGTGCTGGGTCGGCTTGGTCTTCTGCTCGCCCGAGGCGCCCATGAACGGCACGAGCGAGACGTGCACGAAGAAGACGTTCTTGCGCCCCAGCTCGTGGCGGATCTGACGCGCCGACTCGATGAAGGGCTGCGACTCGATGTCGCCGACGGTGCCGCCGATCTCGGTGATGATCACGTCGGGCTGCGGGCTCTCGCTGGCCTGCAGGCGCATGCGGCCCTTGATCTCGTCGGTGATGTGCGGGATGACCTGCACGGTGTCGCCCAGGTATTCGCCTCGACGCTCGCGCGCGATCACCTGCGAGTAGATCTGCCCCGTCGTGACGTTGGCTGCCTGGCTCAGCTCGATGTCGAGGAAGCGCTCGTAGTGTCCGATGTCGAGGTCGGTCTCGGCGCCGTCGTCGGTCACGAAGACCTCGCCGTGCTGGAACGGGTTCATCGTTCCCGGATCGACGTTGAGATAGGGGTCGAGCTTCTGCATGACCACGCGCAGGCCGCGGGCGGTCAGAAGGTTGCCGAGGCTTGCCGCCGTCAGGCCTTTACCCAGGGAGGAGACGACTCCTCCGGTTACGAAGATGTGCTTCGTCGTGAAGGTCTTGTCGTCTGAATGTCCCGCGTCCGAAGTCTGCATCACGGGCTTCGATCCTATCAGTCGCATCTGTCCGGTGGGCTCGCGGATTCACTCCGCTGGTCCCGCAGTCTGTCACCGACGTCCGACATCCAGATCACGAGGTCGTGACGATCCCGGGTCGGTGCATCGGGTCACCCGACCGCGCGGCCGGTCGCCAGCAACTCGCGCGCGTGGGTGAGCGCCGCGTCGGAGTCGCTCAGCCCCGACAGCAGGCGTGCCATCTCGGCCTCACGCTCGGCCCCCTCGAGCCGCCGCACACTGGATGCCGTGACCGCGCCGTCATTGCCCTTGACCACCGTCAGGTGGTTGCCGGCGAATGCTGCGACCTGGGCGAGGTGCGTCACGGCGATGACCTGCGACGATTCCGCGAGGCGCGCCAGGCGACGGCCCACCTCGATCGCCGCCGCCCCACCGATCCCGGCATCCACCTCGTCGAAGACGAACGTCGGCACCGGATCGACGCCGGCGATGACGACCTCGATGGCCAGCATCACGCGGCTGAGCTCGCCGCCCGAGGCCCCGCGCGACACCGGCCGCGGGTCGGCGCCGGGATGCGGAGCGAGCAGGATCGACACCTCGTCGCGGCCGTGTCCGGCCGGGGCGGCCGGTGCCACCTCGACCGTGAGGTGCGCGTCGGGCAGAGCCAGCGCGTGCAGTTCCTCGGTGACGGCGGCGCCCAACCGTTCGGCGGCATCCCGCCGCGCTGCGGTGAGCGCCTCGGCACGCGCATCGAGATCGTCCGCAGCGGCGTCCCGCTGGGCCTGCAACCGTTCGACGCGATCGCCGTCGTCGTCGAGCTCGACCAGTCGCGCCGAGCCGGTCTCGAGGAGAGCGATCGCGGCGTCCACCGACCCGTGCGTGCGCACGAGGCCGGCGAGCACGCCCCGGCGCTCGTCGACGGCAGCCAGTTCGTGGGGCCCCGACTCGTCGAGGTCGGCCAGATATCCCGAGAGCGCGACGGCGGCGTCCGTGGCGCGGTAGCCGAGGTCGGCCACCTGCTCGCCGATCACGGCCAACGCCGCGTCGCTGTCGGCGATGCGCTCGAGGGCGCGCCGCGCCTCGGCGAGGAGTGCGACGACATCGGGCGTCCCGTCGTCGTTCGAGAGCGCCGCGTGGGCGGTGACAGCCGCCAGGCGCAGCTCTTCAGCGTTGGCGAGGCGTTCGGCGCGTCGCGCGAGCTCTTCGTCCTCTCCGGCGACCGGTGCGACGGATTCGATCTCGGCGATGGCCGCGCGCAACTGGTCGGCCTCGCGCGCACGGTCGTCGCGGTCGGTCGTCAACGTCGTCAGTTCGGCATCCAGCGCCCGCCAGCTCTCCCACGCCGCGCGGTAGGCGGCACGCGCAGCCGACACCGGCTCACCGCCGAAGCGGTCGAGCGCCTCGCGCTGCGCTGCCGACGATTTGAGCCGGAGCTGGTCGGACTGCCCGTGCACGACGACGAGGTCGTCGGCCAGGTCGGCGAGAACGCCCGCGGGCGCGGTGCGACCGCCGACCGTTGCGCGTCCGCGCCCTTCGCTCGACACGGTGCGCCCCAGGTACAGCTCCGCTGCGCCGCCGCCGACGGGTTCGACGTCACCGCCCGCTTCGCGCACGCGCGCCGCTACAGGGCCGTCCTCGGGCACGAGCCAGACGCCCTCGACCGCCGCCTGAGCAGCCCCCGACCGCACGGCGCCGGAATCGGCCCGCTGTCCGAGCAGCAACCCGAGGCCCGTCACGACCATCGTCTTCCCCGCGCCGGTCTCGCCCGTGATCGCTGTGAAACCCCGCCCCATGGGGAGGGTCGCCTCGGCGATGACGCCGAGGTCGCGCAAGCGCATCTCTTCGATCACGCGGCACCTCCCGGCATCCCGCGCCAGCCCGTGACAGGGAGCTGGAACTTGCGCACGAGACGGTCGGTGAAGACGGCGGGGTGCAGACGTGCGAGACGCACCGGACGAGAGGACCGCCGCACGACCACGCGCGCACCGGGCGGCAGCTCGTGCGAGCGCCGACCGTCGCACCACAGGATGCCGCTCCCGCTCGTGCGCTCGAGCACCTCGACGGCCACGCTCGCGTCGGGGCCGACGACGAGCGGACGCGCGAACAGCGCATGCGCCGAGAGAGGCACGACGGCGATCGCCTCGACGCTGGGCCAGACGACGGGCCCGCCGGCGGAGAAGTTGTAGGCGGTCGAGCCGGTGGGGGTCGCGATGACCACACCGTCACATCCGAAGGACGACAGCGGTCGACCGTCGACGGCCATCACCACCTCGAGCATCCGCTCGCGGCTGGCCTTCTCGACGGTGGCCTCGTTCAGCGCCCACGTCTCGTAGATGACGCGGTTCTCGGCGTCTTGGATCTTCACCGCGAGGGCCAGGCGTTCTTCCACGGTGTAGTCCCGGTCGATGACCCGGCGGACGGCGTCATCCATGTCATCGCGCTCGATCTCGGCGAGGAAACCGACGTGACCCATGTTGATGCCCAGGATGGGGGCCGTTCCCCCTCGCACCATCTCAGCCGCACGGAGGATCGTGCCGTCGCCGCCCAGGACGATGGCCAGCTCCACGTCGTCTATCTGGACATCGACACCGAGGGTCGCCACACCCTCGAGCGAGAGCCGCTCGGCGAGCTCGGGGCGATCTTCGGCCGAGACGACCGGCACCGCCCCCGCCGCACGGACCGCGGTCAAGATGCGCTCGGCGGCGTGAACGGTGTCGTCACGGCGCGCGTGGACGACGAGGAGGATTCGGCGATCGCTGGATGTCATCGGCTTCCGGTCAGTCGGGTCACGGTGCTCTCCCATTCTGAGGGGTCGCTGCCGTGCGCAGCCGAGAACCACGCGACGTACTCCTGGTTGCCGCGTGTTCCGACGATCGGCGAGGCGATGAGACCCGCGGTGCGCAGCCCCTCGTCGAAAGCGGCCCACAGCACCCCGTGCACAGCATCGGAACGCAGCGCCGGATCGGTCACGAGCCCACCCTTCACCGCCGTGCGGCCGACCTCGAACTGCGGCTTGATGAGCAGCACCACCTCGGCGTCCGTCGCTGCGGTCGCGACCACCGCGGGGAGCACGTGGGTGAGAGAGATGAAGGAGAGGTCGCCGGTCACCACGTGGGGGCGCTCTGCGACACCCGTCACGGCGGCGAGGGAGTCGGCGGTCATGAACCGCACGTTATACCCCTCCACCGACACCACGTCGGGATCGGATGCCACGACGGTGGACAACTGCCCGTGACCCACGTCGACGGCGAGCACCGGACGCGCTCCGCGCTCGCGCAGAACCTGGGTGAACCCGCCCGTCGAGGCGCCGAGGTCGAGGGCAACCCTCCCCTCGACGGCGATCGGGAACGCGTCGAGCGCCGCGACGAGCTTATGGGCACCGCGGCTGACGTAGTGATCCGCCCCCGCCACCTCGATCGCGGTGGACGCGTCGACCGGCGCGGAGGGCTTCACCACGGGGCGACCGTCGACGCTCACCAGTCCGCCCGCGATGAGCTGGGTCGCGTGCGAGCGGCTTCTCGCGAGTCCGCGGGCGGCGAGCTCGGCGTCGAGACGGGGACTCACGCGCGCGATGCCGTCGACGTGTCGGTCGGGGCCGACTCGAGACGTCGCGCGAGCTCCTCGTGAACGGCGGCGTAGGCGTCCGCGCGGGTATCGAGCGGCTGCGCCTCGATCACGCGGAGCCGATCGACGAGCTCGGGCCCGGCATCCCTCGCGGTGCTCTCCGACATGGATGCCATGCTACGTCGTCAGCGCACGCGGAACGGGTCGATGTACAGACGCTCCGGAACGCGGAACCCGAAGATCGCGCGGCCCGAGTTCCAGATCGCGGCGGCACCCGCGCGCAGAAGATCGATCTGACGTCCCTCCGACACGATGCGCAGGTCGACGCCGTCGATCTCGACGACCGCGTCGCCCACGCGCGTGCGCTCGCCCTTGACGATGGTCGCCGGGTACGGCTCGAAGAGCTGACGCAGGTCCTCGACGATGTAATCGGGACGTTGCGAGGCAATGGCGGCCAGGATCTGCTTGGGCCGATCGATGCCCGTCAGCACGAGCACCGACGGCATTCCCGCCGTCTTGGCGCCTTGGATGTCGGTGTCGAGCCGGTCCCCGATGAAGAGGGGCGCCCGCGCCCCGGTCCGGGCGACGGCCTCGTCGAAGATCGGACGCTCCGGCTTGCCGGCGATCGTCGCGAGGCGACCGACCGCCGTGTGCACGGCCGACACGAGCGTGCCGTTCCCCGGTGCGATCCCGCGGGCCTGCGGGATCGTCCAGTCGGTGTTGGTCGCGACCCACGGGATGCCGCCGTCTTCGACGGGCGTCGCCAGCGCGTACGCTGCCTCCGCCAACTGCGCCCACCCCACCTCGGGCGCGAAGCCCTGGACGACCGCCGCCGGGGCGTCGTCCGCGCTGCGCGTGACGACGAACCCGGCTTTCTCGACCTCGACGACGAGGCCCTCGCCGCCGATGACGAGCAGAGTCGACCCCGCCGGAACGAGGTCTTTCATCAGCCGCATAGCCGCCTGCGGACTCGTCGTCACGTCGGACGGCTGCACACGCAGACCCAGCGACGACAGGTGGGCCGCTACCGAAGCGTCGGTGCGCGAGGCGTTGTTGGTGATGTAGCCGAGCTGCTTCCCCTCAGCCTGGACCCTGTTGAGGCTCTCGACCGCGTGCGGGAGGGCACCGGGACCGGCGTACACGACACCGTCCAGATCGGCGAGCACCACATCGATGCCGTCGAGCGGGGTCGCCCCCTGCTTGCTCCGGCCGAAGATCACCGCTCGTCCTCGCGCTCGCCCGCCCGGTCGTCGATGTCGCCCTCAGCGGACCCGTCGACCGCGTCGTCATCGGACGCGACCGCGGCATCGACGTCGACGTCCTCGTCTACGGGGATGACTCCGGATGCCACGTCTACGCCACCCTCATCGTCGATGAGATCGATCTCCTCGACGACGATCACCTCGCGGTCGGCGACTCCGGCGGCGGCATCGAGGGCGTCGGCGGCGATCTGCGCGCGACGCTCCCACTCGGAGGCCTCCTCGTGGCGTCCCAGCTCCTCGAGGACGGCTGCGCGAGCCGAGAACAGAGCGGGGCTCCACTCGAACGCGCGGTCCGGGTCGGCCTCGGGGATCTCGAGCTCCTGCAGGGCCCGTTCGGTCTCACCGAGATCGAGGCGCGCTCCCGACATGGCGATCGCGAGTTGCACGCGCACAGGCACTGCGAGGGTCGAACGGTCCACCGCGCGGCCCTCCTCGAGCGCACGGTCGGGACGCCCCACGCCGCGCTCGCTGTCGACGATGAGCGGAAGCTGCTCGTCAGAACCGGTGATGCGACGGTGCGTGCGCAGCTCGCGCAGCGCCAGGGCGAAGTCGCCGACGGCGTAGGCGGTGATGGCGACGGTCTCGCGGACCACACCTACGCGTCCGGCGCTCCGGGATGCCGCCAGCGCGTGCTGATGAGCCAGCTCGGGGTCGTCGTCGATCAGGCGTGCTGCCATGGCGAGGTGCCGTGCGACGTTCTCTGCGTTGTCCTTGCTGAGGGTCTTCAGTTCGTTGCGTGCGGCACCGGGCAGGTCGTACGCCGTCACGTCATCGGGGATCTCCGGCCCCCGCTCACGTCGATCCTGGGGCGGACGCGTGGCGCGCGAATCTTCCCGGTCGAAACGTCGGGGAGCGCCCGCGCCCGGGCGACGGTCGCCGGAGGGCCGGCGTTCGCTGCTTCCGGAGCGTCGAGCGTCGCCCTCGCGGCGCGGACGCCCGGTGCTCTCACCGTCGCGGCGGAACGGGCGGCCACCATCGCGCGGCGGACGCGCGTCATTGTCCCGACGGAACGGACGATCACCGTCACGCTGCGGACGCGCGTCATTGTCCCGACGGAACGGACGGCCACCATCGCGCGGCGGACGCGCGTCATTGTCCCGACGGAACGGACGATCACCGTCACGCTGCGGACGCGCGTCATTGTCCCGACGGAACGGACGGCCACCATCGCGCTGCGGACGCGCGTCATTGTCCCGACGGAACGGACGATCACCGTCACGCTGCGGACGCGCGTCATTGTCCCGACGGAACGGACGGCCACCATCGCGCTGCGGACGCGCGTCATTGTCCCGACGGAACGGACGATCACCGTCACGCTGCGGACGCGCGTCATTGTCCCGACGGAACGGACGATCACCGCCCGCGCGAGGAGGGCGCCCGTCGTTGTCTCGACGGAAGGGACGCTCACCGTCGCGCCGCGGAGCGCGTTCACCACGGGGAGACGATCCCCGGCTCTGCGAGGACTGCCTGCGATCGGATCCACGCTCGTTCGAACGCTGGTCTCTTCTCTCGCGATCGTTCGCGTCGTCCGTCGACATGACTGTCCGTCCCCGGAAAAATGTCCGTAAATGCGAAATGGCCACCCAGCGTTGGGTGGCCATTTCGTTAAAGGAAGTCCGGCGGTGTCCTACTCTCCCACAGGGTCCCCCCTGCAGTACCATCGGCGCTGAGAGGCTTAGCTTCCGGGTTCGGAATGTGACCGGGCGTTTCCCTCTCGCTATGGCCGCCGAAACACTATTGATGTGTTCGTAAACCAACAACGATTGTTTCATTGTTGTTGTTCTCGACCGTACATCGAGAACCACTCAGTGGACGCAAGCACCAAAAACAGGTGTGTTATCAAGTCATCGGCTTATTAGTACCGGTCAGCTTCACGTATTACTACGCTTCCACATCCGGCCTATCAACCCAGTAGTCTGGCTGGGAGCCTCTCACCCACAAGGGGCATGGAAGTCTCATCTTGAGGCCGGCTTCCCGCTTAGATGCTTTCAGCGGTTATCCATCCCGAACGTAGCTAATCAGCGGTGCTCCTGGCGGAACAACTGACACACCAGAGGTTCGTCCAACCCGGTCCTCTCGTACTAGGGTCAGATCCTCTCAAACTTCCTACGCGCGCAGCGGATAGGGACCGAACTGTCTCACGACGTTCTAAACCCAGCTCGCGTACCGCTTTAATGGGCGAACAGCCCAACCCTTGGGACCTACTCCAGCCCCAGGATGCGACGAGCCGACATCGAGGTGCCAAACCATGCCGTCGATATGGACTCTTGGGCAAGATCAGCCTGTTATCCCCGAGGTACCTTTTATCCGTTGAGCGACAGCGCTTCCACAAGCCACTGCCGGATCACTAGTCCCGACTTTCGTCCCTGCTCGACCTGTCAGTCTCACAGTCAAGCTCCCTTGTGCACTTACACTCGCCACCTGATTGCCAACCAGGTTGAGGGAACCTTTGGGCGCCTCCGTTACATTTTGGGAGGCAACCGCCCCAGTTAAACTACCCACCAGGCACTGTCCCTGAACCGGATCACGGTCCTAAGTTAGATATCCAGAGTGACCAGAGTGGTATTTCAACAATGACTCCACACTCACTGGCGTGAATGCTTCACCGTCTCCCACCTATCCTACACAAGCCACACCGAACACCAATACCAAGCTGTAGTAAAGGTCACGGGGTCTTTCCGTCCTGCTGCGCGTAACGAGCATCTTTACTCGTAATGCAATTTCGCCGAGTTCGCGGTTGAGACAGTTGGGAAGTCGTTACGCCATTCGTGCAGGTCGGAACTTACCCGACAAGGAATTTCGCTACCTTAGGATGGTTATAGTTACCACCGCCGTTTACTGGGGCTTAAATTCTCAGCTTCGCCTTGCGGCTAACCGGTCCTCTTAACCTTCCAGCACCGGGCAGGCGTCAGTCCGTATACATCGTCTTGCGACTTGGCACGGACCTGTGTTTTTAGTAAACAGTCGCTACCCACTAGTCTCTGCGGCCACCACACCCTTTCGGAGCAAGTCCTAATAAGTGGATGGCCCCCCTTCTCCCGAAGTTACGGGGGCATTTTGCCGAGTTCCTTAACCACGATTCTCTCGATCTCCTTGGTATTCTCTACCTGACCACCTGAGTCGGTTTGGGGTACGGGCGGCTTGAACCTCGCGTCGATGCTTTTCTCGGCAGCATAGGATCACCCACTTTTTATCCGCATCGTGTCTCAGCCTGCATGACTCCCGGATTTGCCTAAGAGTCGGCCTACGCACTTGCACCAGGACAACCATCGCCTGGCTTGGGCTACCTTCCTGCGTCACACCTGTTAATACGCTAGCCGCACCAGCATGGGGTCGAGCGTTCACACGGACGACCATCACCCCGAAGGGATCCGGAACATTCCGAGCTAGGACTCTTAGCACCACTGGATTGACTGGGGCGGTTCTTCGCCGGTACGGGAATATCAACCCGTTGTCCATCGACTACGCCTGTCGGCCTCGCCTTAGGTCCCGACTTACCCAGGGAAGATTAGCTTGACCCTGGAACCCTTGGTCTTTCGGAGGACGTGTTTCTCACACGTCTTTCGCTACTCATGCCTGCATTCTCACTCGTGTAGCGTCCACGGCTGGGTCACCCCGCCGCTTCACTCGCCACACGACGCTCTCCTACCCATCAACACGGCTGGACCACGAAGGCCTACCAAAAATGTCAATGCCACAACTTCGGTGGCGTGCTTGAGCCCCGTTACATTGTCGGCGCGGAATCACTTGACCAGTGAGCTATTACGCACTCTTTCAAGGGTGGCTGCTTCTAAGCCAACCTCCTGGTTGTCAAAGCAACTCCACATCCTTTCCCACTTAGCACGCGCTTAGGGACCTTAGTTGGTGGTCTGGGTTGTTTCCCTCTCGACTATGAAGCTTATCCCCCACAGTCTCACTGCTGCGCTCTCACTTACCGGCATTCGGAGTTTGGCTGACGTCAGTAACCTTGTAGGGCCCATCGGCCATCCAGTAGCTCTACCTCCGGCAAGAAACACGCAACGCTGCACCTAAATGCATTTCGGAGAGAACCAGCTATCACGAAGTTTGATTGGCCTTTCACCCCTATCCACAGCTCATCCCCTCAGTTTTCAACCTAAGTGGGTTCGGTCCTCCACGACGTCTTACCGTCGCTTCAACCTGGCCATGGATAGATCACTTCGCTTCGGGTCTAGGACACGCGACTGAATTGCCCTATTCAGACTCGCTTTCGCTACGGCTACCCCACACGGGTTAACCTCGCCACGTATCGCTAACTCGCAGGCTCATTCTTCAAAAGGCACGCTGTCACCCCTACTAAGGAGGCTCCAACGGTTTGTAAGCAAACGGTTTCAGGTACTATTTCACTCCCCTCCCGGGGTACTTTTCACCTTTCCCTCACGGTACTTGTCCGCTATCGGTCATCTGGGAGTATTTAGGCTTATCAGGTGGTCCTGACAGATTCACACGGGATTTCTCGGGCCCCGTGCTACTTGGGATACTCTTCACGCCAAGAACAAGCATTTCGACTACGGGGTTCGCACCCTCTATGACCGGCCATTCAAAACCGTTCGTCTATACCCTCTTGTCACGTCGACTGCTCGGCAGAACAATCCGAAAAGTCCCACAACCCCCCACACGCAACCCCTGCCGGGTATCACACGCATAAGGTTTAGCCTGATCCGGTTTCGCTCGCCACTACTCACGGAATCGCTGTTGCTTTCTCTTCCTGTGGGTACTGAGATGTTTCACTTCCCCACGTTCCCTCTACCCGCCCTATATATTCAGGCGGGAGTCACCAGGTACGCACGCGCCCTGGCGGGGTTTCCCCATTCGGACACCCTCGGATCAAAACTCGCTTATCAGTTCCCCGAGGCTTATCGCAGATTGCTACGTCCTTCTTCGGCTCCAGATGCCAAGGCATCCACCGTTTGCTCTTAAAGACTTGAAATCACATGAGTTGAATCGTCAAAAAATTGACTAATGATCTTTAAGATCATCTTCACCACACAACCCCGAAGAGTTGCATGGAAGATGCTCGCGTCCACTGTGTAGTTCTCAAAGTACGGGCGGAACCCCCTCCACACCCACCAACCGGCAGGCACAAAAGAGGCCCAGAGGAACACACACCAACCACCACCAGCCTTCCGACTAGCGCGATCAGCGCCCGGCCCCTCAGGACCCAACAGCGTGCATGCCCCACCACCGAGAGCCCCCACCTTTCCGACCACCGAAGTGATGTACTCAGCAGAAACCCCCACCAATGAGGCCTCGTCAAATGTTCCACCCATGAGCTAACCAGCGAGACACATTCGGTCCCGACCTGGCGCCTGGACACCACAACCCACAGACTGTGACGCCAGATGCTCCTTAGAAAGGAGGTGATCCAGCCGCACCTTCCGGTACGGCTACCTTGTTACGACTTAGTCCTAATTACCGATCCCACCTTCGACGGCTCCCTCCACAAGGGTTAGGCCACCGGCTTCAGGTGTTACCGACTTTCATGACTTGACGGGCGGTGTGTACAAGACCCGGGAACGTATTCACCGCAGCGTTGCTGATCTGCGATTACTAGCGACTCCGACTTCATGAGGTCGAGTTGCAGACCTCAATCCGAACTGGGACCGGCTTTTTGGGATTCGCTCCACCTCACGGTATTGCAGCCCTTTGTACCGGCCATTGTAGCATGCGTGAAGCCCAAGACATAAGGGGCATGATGATTTGACGTCATCCCCACCTTCCTCCGAGTTGACCCCGGCAGTATCCCATGAGTTCCCACCATTACGTGCTGGCAACATAGAACGAGGGTTGCGCTCGTTGCGGGACTTAACCCAACATCTCACGACACGAGCTGACGACAACCATGCACCACCTGTTCACCAGTGTCCAAAGAGTCCCGTATTTCTACGGTGTTCTGGTGTATGTCAAGCCTTGGTAAGGTTCTTCGCGTTGCATCGAATTAATCCGCATGCTCCGCCGCTTGTGCGGGTCCCCGTCAATTCCTTTGAGTTTTAGCCTTGCGGCCGTACTCCCCAGGCGGGGAACTTAATGCGTTAGCTGCGTCACGGAAACCGTGGAATGGTCCCCACAACTAGTTCCCAACGTTTACGGGGTGGACTACCAGGGTATCTAAGCCTGTTTGCTCCCCACCCTTTCGCTCCTCAGCGTCAGTTACGGCCCAGAGATCTGCCTTCGCCATCGGTGTTCCTCCTGATATCTGCGCATTCCACCGCTACACCAGGAATTCCAATCTCCCCTACCGCACTCTAGTCTGCCCGTACCCACTGCAGGCCCGAGGTTGAGCCTCGGGATTTCACAGCAGACGCGACAAACCGCCTACGAGCTCTTTACGCCCAATAATTCCGGATAACGCTTGCGCCCTACGTATTACCGCGGCTGCTGGCACGTAGTTAGCCGGCGCTTTTTCTGCAGGTACCGTCACTCACGCTTCTTCCCTGCTAAAAGAGGTTTACAACCCGAAGGCCGTCATCCCTCACGCGGCGTTGCTGCATCAGGCTTCCGCCCATTGTGCAATATTCCCCACTGCTGCCTCCCGTAGGAGTCTGGGCCGTGTCTCAGTCCCAGTGTGGCCGGTCACCCTCTCAGGCCGGCTACCCGTCGACGCCTTGGTGAGCCATTACCTCACCAACAAGCTGATAGGCCGCGAGCCCATCCCAGACCGAAAAATCTTTCCAAACATGACCATGCGATCACGCCTCATATCCAGTATTAGACACCGTTTCCAGCGCTTATCCCAGAGTCCAGGGCAGGTTGCTCACGTGTTACTCACCCGTTCGCCACTGATCCACCAAGCAAGCTTGGCTTCACCGTTCGACTTGCATGTGTTAAGCACGCCGCCAGCGTTCATCCTGAGCCAGGATCAAACTCTCCGTAAAAGAAAAAAGCTGCCTAACCGGAATAAGGTCGGGACAAGCGAGTTCAATCTGACCAAAGAGATAAATCATTGCTGACTATCCGTTGCCAAACCCCGAAGGGTTGGACTTTGATCCAAAGGAATTCTCACCAGACCAAACGGTCCGACGAGGAATAAATTGGCATTTGACAAGTGCACGCTGTTGAGTTCTCAAGGAACGGACGCACCCACAGAAACAGTCATCTCGACCAACCCGTGAGGCAGTTCACTTCTATATATGGCCACCGACGACACGAACAGCAAGACAGCGCTCGTAAACGAGAGTGTCAGCTGTGGGTGTGTGCCGAGTGGCAGGATCCCAACTGTAGACCAGAGAGGTGAAACTCTCAAGTGCTGTTGTCGGGATTGATTCACCGCTTGAGAGGACGCGGGGCCTTCCGGCCGCTCCGCTCTCCCCTGTGGGGCGAACAAGTAATAAGTTACGTGGGTTCCGGGATCTCGGCGAATCGAGGCCCATCCCGGGCGTGTCGCGCAGCGGCCAAGCGCCCTGCGGGGTGATCGTGAGGCATCCCGCCGTCAGGAGGCGGCGAGACGATCCGGTCCGCCCCATCCGCCGACCCAGGCCTCGACGTGAGGTTCGTCGCGGAGCACGTACGCGCCGGAAAGAGTGAGAGTGCTCTCGGCGATGCCGGCGGTCGTGCCCCACCGCTCGCGTCGATGGCGGGCGCGACGCGACATCACCCGGCCCAGCGGAGACGCCGCCTGGTCGATCAGTCGCAGCGCATCGACGTCAGCGTCACTCAGCGAGGCAAGGGCGGTGGAGAGGGGGGCGGCATCCTGGATCACCAGCGGTCTCTCGAGGCGCAGGGTCAGGCGCGCGTCGAGACCTTCGGCATCGGTGGCGACGCGGACGCGCGGGTCTGCGCGCACGAGCGGGCTTCGCGCTTCGGTCGGAAGCACCACCGCAGCCAGGGGGAAAGCCGCGAGAATGGAGTCGACGCACACGAACTCGGCAGAGGCGCTGAGTCCGGCCGGGACCTCGACCACCAGATCGGGGGCGGCGGGTAGAAGTCCGCGTCCGGCGGAGCCCGGCACCGGGATCTTGCTCGCGAGAAGCAGGGTCTGCCGATTGCCCTCGCGGGCACGGTCGTCGCCGGATCGTCCCGCCCAGTCGGGGCCGTCGTGCCAGGCGACGGCATCCGGGACATGAGCGAGCACGGCGCCGGCCTGCCACGCCCGGTGCGCCCACTCCCAATCTTCTCCGCCGTAGGACGCGAACTCTTCGTCGAATCCCCCGAGCTCACGGAAGAACGCGCTCGAGCACGCCATGACAGCACTGATGACGTACCGGTACGAGCGGTCGTCAGCGCGCAGGAGGTTGTCGCTGCGCACGTAGGCGTCACGGAGCCACGCCGGCTCCGGCAGCTCACGGGCGGGGCCGGCCTCGGCGACGGGCACGGCGGCATCCATGTCGTTCAAGTCGGCGTGACGGCGGCGACCCACGGTCACCGCCTCGGGCAGCAGAGCGGGAAGGCGGGAGATCCGCCGCACATAGGCGGGCTCGGGGGTGGTGTCGGCGTCGAGGAAGCAGAGCACGTCGCCCGTGGCGGCAGCGGCACCGAGGTTGCGGGCGGCGGCGGCCCGGAACCCGCGGTCTTCCTGCCGGACCAGGCGGACACCGGCAGGGACATCGGGCTTCTGCGGGGATCCGTCATCGGCGACGATGACCTCGAGGCGGTCGGCCGGGTGATCCTGCTGCCGCAGCGCGGCGAGCGTCCGCGCGAGCTCGGCCGGCTGGTCGTAGTGCGTCACGATCACGCTGACCCGCGGGGGTTCCGGCTCGCGATGGGCGACGAGGTCCCACCGGTTGCCCGGGACCCATGGCATCCGGTCGTTCCACTCGCCGCTCATCGGAAGATCTCCGCCCACCACCGGAGGTACGCGCGGGCCGCGTCGACACGGCCGAACGGCACCGGGTCGAGGCCGTGCCACGTGCGCCGCGCATCGACGCGCGCCGCGGCGACCTCCTCGGCCAGGGCGTCGGGCTCGACCACGCGGAGGGCGCCCGGGCGGAGCGCGACCATCTCATCGACGTAGCGATTGCGTACGGCGAGGGGCCGGCGGCCCCAACCGATCCACGATGCCAGCGAACCCGACGCCGACACGTGGCGGTGGGCGATCACCGGCACCGCGACTCGACGGGCGCGAGCGATCATCTCGGGCTCGTCGAGCCATCCCGTCACCTCGACGATCACACCGGCGTCGTCGGCGCGACGGACGAAGGCGTCGAGGTCGGCGGCGTGCCCGTCGGAGGCGCGACCGAGGACGGTGAGACGGCTCATGCCCGCCGCGACGGTGGCGGCGAGCGCCTCGTCGTGGCCCTTGCCGGGGTAGAAGAATCCGAGCACACCGACGGCATCATCGTGCGGCACGGATGCCGACGACTCGACCGTCTCGACCGGGAGCGGCACGACGGCGACCGGCCCGTCCCAGACCCCCTCTTCGCGCAGCAGCTCGCGCTCGTGCGCACTGTTGACGGCGACGGCGCGGGCGGAGGCGGTGACGGCACGGTAGAACGCCTGACGGCGCGGGCGATTGCGCTCTCCGTCGGACGCCTGCGGGACGTCGTGCAGGGTCACCGTCAACGGGTGCCTGTGCGCGAGCGCCACGACGGTGCGGCCCGCCTCTTCCGGCGACGCCCCCCACAGCCGATCGGTGACGTGCGCGTGCAGCGGCGTTCCCGCGGGGAGATCAGCGAGCGCGTCCGGCGTCGTCACGCGCACGTCCGGTCGCTGCCGGGCAAACTCGGCCGCGACTTCGCGGGCGTAGACGGCGACGCCGTGCGGCCCGGGGTGCACCAGGAGCACCGGCGGGACGGCATCCGGGATCGGGAGCTCGATCATGCGGCGCCCGCCCACGTGCGTAGGAGCGGCTCCATGCGCGCCGCGACCGCGGCGAGCAGGGCGGGGCGTTCGGCGTAGTACGCCAGGTGCGCCTCGCGGACGAGCTCGGCGGAGAGGGGCTCACCCGCGACGATCCAGTCGGGGCGGGGCGTGGCGTCCAGTTTCCACGCGTCGACGACCCAGGGCTCCAGCGGGGCGCGGACGCCCGCGAGGATCGGGCGCCCGGGATCGACGACTCGGCCGGGTGCGCCGAGGGCCGCGACCAGCCGCTCCCCGAGCGGGAGGAACAGGGCGTTTCCGGGGTGGTTCACGGTGCGCGCGAGATCTTCGACGACAGGGGCGAAGAGGTCGGATGCCGCGATGTCGAGGCCGAGGGCCTCGCGGCGGCGGAGCTCGGCCACCGAGGCGTCGGCGATGGCGTGCACGGCAGCGACGGGCAATTCGGCGGGGACGGGGGTTCCGGCGGCCTCCGCGACGATGCGCACGTCGTGGTAGGCGACGAGAGGGGGATCTTCGGGGAAGGCGGGGAGGCGGAGGACCGCCTGGAACGGGTGCAGACCCGCGAAGCGGACGGCCGGAACCGTGACGGCGCGGGCCGCGGTCGGCAGCGAGGCGCGCAGCTGTGCGGTACCGAGAGGGAGGCCACGATAGTCGTCGCGGATGGGCTGCGAGACGAGGAACGAGGCCCCCGCGAGCAGCTCGTGCAGACGCCGGGCGTCGTCGGCCGTGAGCTCGTGGACGGCGGGGACGCGGATGGCGGGAAGGGCGTCGGACGCGATCACCAACCGAAGTGATTCCGCTTGACAATTGCCCACGACCAGGCCGAAATTCTCGGGCAACGGCGTCAGACCGAAGAATTCGCCGTAGTGCCGGCGTCGCGCTATCACCGCCTCGCCGTGGTCCGCAAGGCTTCCCAGCCGCTCACTCTCGCCACCCATGATGTGAAACGTATCCGTCGGTGTCATCGTCGTCCCAACCGCCCCGTTGCATTGCGATGTGCCTGGCGATGCGGTACGCGCACGCCATGGCCACATCACCGCACGAGGAGGAAAGAAGATCGTCGCCACCACTGTTCCCCCGGTTCGCATCGCCGCGGTGCCCTCGAACCACCCCTATGTCGCGGCCATCGCCGATCCCCGTCGCGTGACCCTCCTCGCCGATCCCCCGCCGCCGGGTGCTCCCAGCGGCCAGTGGTGGCCGCCGCAAGTGCTGCTGCCCGAGTGGCTCGAGGCGCACGCCGATGACTTCGACCTGGTCCACGTGCATTTCGGTATCGAGTCCTACGGGCCTGACGAGCTGCGGGCAACGGTGGCGACTCTGCACCGCCTCGGCAAACCCCTCGTCTACACGGTGCACGATCTCGAGAACCCTCAGCTGAACCAGCAGGATGAGCACCTCGCGTCGGTCTCGGTGCTCGCGGCGGGGGCGGACGAGCTCATCGCGCTCACCGACAGCGCCGCAGCGGCGGTCGAAGCGATCGCCCGGCGATCGGTCGCCGTGATCTCTCACCCGACGCTGCTCGGACACGGACCCCGCCCCTCCGGCCGCACCGGAACCACCGTGCGCATCGGCGTCCACCTTCGCGATCTCCGACCGAACATCGACGGCGTCGGCACGACCGCCACCCTCGTCCGGGCCATCGCCGACCTGCGTGCCCGGGGTGCACGCATCGACGCACTCGTGCGGACGAACGAGCGGGTCCGCGACGCGGAGGCAGCGGCATCCATCGACCGTCTCGTCGAGGGCGCCGACGGCGTCACCGTCGAGCGCGGCGCGCGACTCGACGACGACGCGCTGGCCGCGTGGCTCGCCGATCTCGACGCGTGCATGCTCCCCTATCGTCACGGCACCCAGTCCGGCTGGGCCGAGCTCTGCTACGACCTCGCGGTGCCGATCGTGAGCACGCGGATCGGACACATCGCGGCGCAGCATCCGGACGACTTCCACTCCTTCGACGTCGGCGACCCGGTCTCGCTCGCCCGGGCGATCGTGGATGCCACCGCGCCGGCGTGGACGACCCCGGGATCGCTCGCACGCGCGACCGAGGTGGAGCGTCGGCAGGCGGAGCGGCGCGCCGAGCTGGACGTTGTACGCGCGGCGCATCTCGAGGTGTATCGCCGGGCGCTGTCGAGCGAGGTGGCCGCGTGATCCGCGGTGCGCGCCCGCTGCGGGTGCTCGTCGTCGCACCCTCGCGCTACCCGCTGCGCCAGCCCCACGCCGGCGGACTCGAAGCCTGCGTGTGGGATCGGGTGCGGTGGCTGCGTGCCCGCGGCCACGAGGTGACGCTGTGCGCGGCGGAGGGATCGGACTTCCTCGGCGACGTGCCCGAGTTCCGCCTTCCCGTGCCCGAATGGACCCGGCCCGAGGACTCGTCGGACACCGAGTACCCGGAGGGGTACGCCGCCGCCGTCGATTCCGCGTACGACGCCGCTCTCGACCGGCTGGTCGCCGATCGGCACCTGTACGACGTCGTCGACAACCACAGCCTCCACCCGGCTCCGATCCGGTGGAGCCGAGCGGCCGGCATCCCGGTCGTCACCACGCTGCACACGCCGCCGCTCGAACCGATGCTGGCGGCGGCGTCGGAGGTGCGCGACAGCCCGCACCGCTTCGTCGCCGTGAGCCAGGCGACGGCGCGCGCGTGGTCGGTGGAAGGGGTGGACGCCTTCGTCTTCCCCAACGGCATCGACACCGACCAGTGGACGCGCGGTGACGGCGGGCCGTCGTGGGTGTGGTCGGGGCGCGTCGTGCCCGAGAAGGCACCCCACCTGGCCATCGAGGCCGCCCGTTCGGCCGGTGCGCACATCGTGCTGGCGGGACGCATCGGCGATGTCGATTATTTCGAGCAGGAGATCGTGCCGCGCCTCGGTGCCCACGCGCGCTACGTCGGTCCGCTGCGTCAACCCGACCTGTGCCGTCTGGTGGGGTCCTCGGCCGTCGCGTTGGTGACCCCCATGTGGGAAGAGCCGTTCGGTCTCGTCATCGCCGAAGCGCTGGCAACGGGTACACCCGTCGCGGCGTTCGACATCGGAGGGGTGTCGGAGGTGCTGGCCGGGATGCCGGGGGCGGCGACGGTCATGCCCGGCGACGTCGTGGCGCTCGGCGAGGCGGCGGCACAGCTCGCCGCGGAGGGCGCGCGCGAGCCGCTCACCCGCGTGTGGACCCGGCGGGCCGCCGTACGCCAGCACTCGCTCGCGCAGCGCTACCGCGAGGTCGAACGCGTGCTCGCCCACACCGCTCAGCCCGTCGCCGCGCGACGCGTGCCGGCGGTGTCGTGGTGATCGGCTGGTACGTCCACCACCACGGCTTCGGCCATGTCTCGCGGTTCCTCGCGGTGCAGCCGCACCTGCGCGACAGCGTGATCGCGTTCTCGTCGATGCCGCGACCGGCCGCTCTCGCCGGTGACGTGGAGTGGGTACTGCTGCCGGAAGACGCCGATGCGTTCGAAGGGCGGGACGGCAGGCGCGTCGATCCACGGGACGCCGACCCGACGGTGCGCGGCCACCTGCACTGGGCGCCGCACGGACACCCCGGGCACCGGGCGCGGCTCGCCGCGATCGCCACGGCGGCCGTGGAACGCGAGTTGGAGACCTTCGTCGTCGACGTCAGCGCCGAGGTCGTCGCCTTCGCGCGACTGCTGGGGCTCCGCACGGTCGCGGTCACGCAGCCGGGGGTGCGGGTCGACCCCGCGCACGTGCTCGCCTACGACCTGGCCGACCGCATCGTCGCACCGTGGCCCGAGGGCGCCGTGCCCGCGCCGGGGCTCTCGCTGCACGGCGATCGAGTGACGTGGACGGGCGGGATCTCGCGCTTCGACGGGCGGCCTGCGTCGGAGTCGACGGATGGTCGACAGGTGCTGCTGCTCGGGCGCGTGCTGCGCCCCGGAGTGCGCGACCACGCCGCCCGCCTTCTCCGTGAGCGTGGATGGACCGTCACCTCGGTCGGGCACGACGACACCTCGCGCGTCGACGACCCCTGGCCGCTACTCACCCGCAGCACGGTGGTCGTCAGCGCGGCGGGGCAGAACAGCGTCGCCGACCTCGCGGCATCCGGAGCCCGTGCCGTCGTCATCGCGCAGGATCGACCCTTCGACGAACAGCACGCGACGGCCGACGCCCTGGTGGCCTGGGGCCTCGCCCGGCAGGTAGAGGAGACGGTTTTGGCCTCCGACCTGGCAGATCTCGTCGAACGTGCGGCCGACGACATCCCCGACTGGACGCGGTGGCGCATCGCCGGCGCCGCGCAGCGGATGGCCGACGCCATCGAGGGGGCGCTCCCGTGAAGACCGCCGTCATCACCGTTGCCTCGGCCGCCCGCCGGGAGCACCTCGAGCGTCAGCGGCGCGTGCTCGCCGAGGTGGCGGGCGACATCGTGCGGGTGGAGGCCTGGCTCGACGAGGCGCTGCCGGATGGCATCCGGGATGCCGACACCATCACGCTGCACGTGCCGCCGGGGCCTCACGGATTCCGCGTCGGCGAGGGGCGCAATCGGGCGGCGGCGGCCGCGATCACCGCCGGCGCCGAGCTGCTGGTGTTCCTCGACGTGGACTGTCTGCCCGGGCCCGACCTGCTGACCGCGTATCGCGCTGCGGCGGACGCGCACCCGGAGGCGCTTCTGGCCGGCGCCGTCACCTACCTCGCGAGCGTGCAGCGCCCGGAAGGAGCCCGCGACCTGCCCTTTCTCACCCGTCCGCACCGGGCGCGGCCGGCGCTTCCCGCGGGCCGGACCCGAGCAGCGACCGCGGCGGAATACGACCTGTTCTGGTCGCTGTCGTTCGCCGTCACGCCCGGCACATGGAACCGCATCGGCGGCTTCCACCCCGGTTACGAGGGCTACGGCGCCGAAGACACCGACCTCGGCTGGACGGCCCGGGCGCGGAACGTCGAGATGCGGTGGGTCGGCGGGGCGGATGCCTACCACCAGTGGCATCCGGTGTCTTCTCCCCCGTGGCAGCACCTCGACGACATCCTGCGCAACGGCGCCGCGTTCCACGAGCGGTGGGGGGTGTGGCCGATGGGCGGGTGGCTGGACGCCTTCGCCGCGGCCGGGGCGATCGAGCGGCGCGGCGACGGATGGGCGCGGGTGCGCTGAGGGCGTGGCGACCCGGTCTTCGATCGGGACGGGGGCCGACGGCACGGGGGCGATAGTCCGGGATGATGCCGCACGAACGGTGCGTGTCGGACGCTCGACGGGTTGCGGGGACGGCGAAGCCCCGACGCGGGCTGCGCCGGGGCTTCGTCGAGGCGATCAGGCGCGGCGGAGCCAGACCGTGGTCTCGCCGGGGAGGGTGTCGCCTTCGAGCGCGGTGCTGGCCAGCAGCACCTCGCCGACCGGGAGCGGCGCCGGCTCCGCGCCGAAGTTCGTCACGACCGTCCAGCCGTTCGGGCGTTCGAAGGCCACGACGTCGTCACGACCCGCGTCGATCCACTGCAGCTGCTCGTCGGTCTGCAGTTCGTGGCGCAGGTCGAGCGCACGGCGGTACAGCGACAGCGTCGAGGCCGGATCGCCGTCCTGCACGTCGACCGCGTAGGTGCCGAACCACTCGGGCTGCGGGAGGTGCGCGCCTCCCTCGCCGAAGCCGAACGCGGATCCCTCCGCACTCCACGGCAGGGGTACGCGGCATCCGTCGCGCCCCTGGTCGATACCGGGGCTGCGGAAGAACGTCGGGTCCTGCCGGTCGGCGTCGGGGATCTCGGCGACCTCGTGCAGGCCCAGCTCCTCGCCCTGGTACAGGTACGCCGAGCCCGGGAGGCCCAGCACGAAGGTGGCCGCCGCGCGGGCGCGGCGCTCCCCGCGTGCGGTGTCGAGCGTCGGCGACTGGCCGCCGGAGAGCAGCCACTCGTTGCCGTGCTTCAACGTGGGTCGGCCGTCGGCGCCGCGCTCGGCATCCGGGAGGCCGTAGCGCGTGGCGTGGCGCACGACGTCGTGGTTCGACAGGACCCAGGTGGTCGACGAGCCCGACTCCGCGGCGAGCGCGAGGTTGTCGGCGACGATGCGGCGGAACTGCGCGGGGTCGAAGTCGGCCTCGAGCAGGTCGAAGTTGAACGCCTGGCCCAGGCTCTCGGCGCTGGCGTACAGCGGCACGCGCGAGGGGTGCACCCACGCCTCGGCGACAGCGGTGCGCGGCGGGTCGTACGAGTTGAAGACCTCACGCCACTCGGCGTACACCTCGTGCACGTCGTCACGGTCGATCAGCGGGTGCGTGCCGTCGAAGGGGAGGGCCGCAAGTTCGGCGCGCGAGGGCAGCGGCTCGGTGAGGTCTTTGGTGAGCATGTGCGCCACGTCGATGCGGAATCCGTCGACCCCGCGGTCGCTCCAGAACCGGAGGGTGGTGAGGAAGTCGTCGCGCACCTCGCGGTTGTCCCAATTCAGGTCGGGCTGCGACACGTCGAAGTTGTGCAGGTACCACTGCCCGTCGTCGACGCGCTCCCACGCCGACCCGCCGAAGAGCGACTCCCAGTCGGTCGGCGGCTCGGCGCCGTCGACGCCGGTGCCCTCGCGGAAGATGTACCGTTCGCGGGCTGCGGAGCCGCGGCCCGCGGCGAGCGCCTCCTGGAACCACGCGTGCTTGTCGGAGGTGTGGTTCGGCACGATGTCGACGACGATCCGGATGCTGTGGGCGTGCAGCTGCGCGATGAGCTCGTCCATGTCGGCCAGGGTCCCGAGCTTCGGGTCGACGTCGCGGTAGTCGGCGACGTCGTACCCGCCGTCGGCGAGGTCGGAGGGATAGAAGGGGCTGAGCCAGATGGCATCCACCCCCAGCTCGGCGAGATACGGCACACGCGAGGTGATGCCCTTGATGTCGCCCAGGCCGTCGCCGTCGGTGTCGGCGAAGCTGCGCGGGTAGACCTGGTACACCACGGCCTGGCGCCACCAGTCGGGGGCGTCGGAGAGCTCGCGGGTCTGCACGGAGGGTGCGGCGGTGGTCACGGTTGTCCTTTCGAAGGGGTGGTCGGTGTCAGCCCTTGACGGCGCCCTGCGTGACGCCCGCCATCACCCATCGCTGGGTGAAGAGGTAGGCGACGATCGCGGGGGCCATGGCCATGAGGTACGAGGCGAAGGCCACGTTGTAGTTGTTGCTGAACTGCGTCTGGAACAGGTTCTGGCGTACCGGCAGGGTCTGGAGCGCCGGGTCGCTGATGATGAGCGAGGGCATCATGAAGTCGTTCCAGGCGTAGAGGAACGCGAAGATGCCGACCGTCGCGCTCATCGGGGCCAGGAGCGGGAAGATGAGCCGCCAGAACGTCTGCCAGGTGGTGGCGCCGTCGATGCGGGCGCTCTCTTCGAGCTCGAGCGGGATGGAGCGCAGGAACGCCGTGAACAGCAGCACGCTGAAACTCAGCTGGAACATCGTTGCGAGGACGATGACGCCGACCGGGTTGTCGAGACCGACGCGTCCGGTGAGCTGGATCTGCGGGAGCGCGACCACCGGGAACGGGATGAACATCGCCGCGAGCAGGTAGAAGAACGAGTAGCGGAAGAGCTTGCGGTCCCAGTTGCGGGCGATGGCGTACGAGGCGAAGGCGGCGAGGACGATCGTCGCCACGACCGTGCCGGCGGTGACCAGCAGCGAGACGGCGAGTCCCACGGGGAATTTCGTCAGGGTCCACGCCTGGACGAACCCGTCGAAGCTGATCGGCGACGGGAACGAGAAGGCGTTGCCGTCGACGACCTGGGTGCCGCTCTTGAGCGCCATCGAGATGGTGACGTACAGCGGCAGCAGCACGGTCAGGGAGCACAGCACGAGGATGGTCGTCGTCGACCAGTTGATGCGCTCGGTGCCGACGCGGCGGACACGGGCGCCCCGACGGGAGGGTACGGCGAGCTCTGCCTGCTCGAAGGCGAGCGCGGGCTGGTTGAGAGCGGTCATGACAGGGTGTTCCTTCCCCGGGTCAGCGAGAGCTGCAGGAGCGAGATAACGACGGCGACGATGAAGAACAGGGCCGCGTTCGCCATCTGGTACGCGTAGTCGCCTCCGTTGAAGCCGAGGATGATCGACATCGCGACACTGCGCGTCGCGGTGCCGGGACCACCGCCGGTGAGACCGACGATGATGTCGTAGGCGTTCAGGAAGCCCTTGAAGCCCAGGATGACGTTGATGACGACGTATCCGGCGACCAGGGGCAGGGTGATACGCAGGAGCTGCTGCGTCTTGCTCGCCCCGTCGAGACCAGCCGCTTCGTACACGTCACCGGGCACGGAGAGCAGGCCCGCGATGTAGATCAGCAGCGTCCCGGGGATCGCCTGCCACGCGGTGACGATCACGATCGCGACCCACGCCAGGTCGGGATTGGCCAGCAGGCTCGTCTCGAGCCACGGGATGCCGAGCGAGGCTCCGGCCTGCGGGACGGAGTTGCTGAAGAGGAAGTTGAAGACGTAGGCGATGATGATGCCCGAGATCACCATCGGGATGACGAACACCGTGCGCAGCGCCTTCTTGAAGCGGATCTGCGCGGTGAGCCCCACCGCGAGCAGGAAGGCCGCGACGTTGACGACGATGACGGTGGCGACCGAGAAGCCGAAGGTGAACAGGTAGGCCTGCAGGATCGCCGGGTCGCTGAAGATGGCGATGTAGTTGGTCAGCCCGGTGAAGTTCCACTCCCCCAGACCGATCGAGTCGGTGAAGCTGAAGAAGATCCCGATGATGCCGGGCACCGTGATCGCCAGCGTGAACAGCACGAGCGTCGGAAGCAGGAACAGGTAGTAGATCGGCTCCACGCGGCGGGTGCTGCGGCGCGCGGCCGCCTTCCCGCCCGTGACGATCGTGGTCGTGGTGCTCATCGCGCGGCCTCCTCGCCGGATGCGTCGGTCAGTTCGGCGCTCGCAGAGGCGCCTGCCGCGGCGGTCGGCGCGGCATCGGTCGGCGCCGCGTCGGTCGGCGCCGCGTCGGTCGGCGCCGCGTCGGTGGTCGAGGCCGGCGGCTGGCGGAAGGCGAGCCGCGACCAGTCCTCGTCGAGGGTGTTCAGCGTGGCCTGCGGCGAGGCACCGAACAGCATCGCCTGCACGTAGTTGAAGACCGGGATGGTCTTGGGCACCAGCACCGAGGCGCCCTGGTAGATGCGGCCCTCGTCGTAGTAGGGGATCATTCCGGCGATGCGAGGGTCGCTGGGCGCCGGCGCGTCGGTGGTGGGGGTGAACCCGAGCTGCGATTCGTTGTACGCCTCGATCACCTCGGGCCGGTACAGGTACTCGAGGAAGTCGCGGGCGGCATCCTTGTGACGCGACGCCTCGGGGATGATGGCCGCGAGGTCCATGTTGACGCGCACCTTCAGGTCGTCGGGGTCGTCGGTCATCGGCAGTGGGAAGGTGCCGACGGGCAGGTCGGGCGAGGTCTTCGCGATCTCGCCGAGCGCCCACGGGCCCTGCAGGTACATGGCCGCCTGGCCCTGGGCGAACGCGAGGTTGCCGTCGCCGTAGGCCCGGCTCTCGGCATCCGGGTTCGTGTAGTTCTGGGCGAGTTCGAGCATGCGGTCCATCGGCTCGCTGAAGTCCTTGGCGAACGAGACCTGCGATTGCGGCCCGACCTCGTCACCTTCCGCGGCGAGCGCGTCGAAGAAGTCGATGACGTCGAGCGATCCGCCGACGGAGTAGTCGTACCAGCCCTGACCGACGGTCCAGTCGTCTTTGAACGTGCCGTAGAAGGGGGTGACGCCGTTCGCCTTCAGGGTCTCGGAGACCTCCAGCAGCTCGTCCCACGTGGTGGGAACCTCGAGGCCGTACTGGTCGAAGATCTGCTGGTTGTAGATGACCGAGGCCGCCATGACCGAGTAGGGCAGCGCGCTGGTGCGCCCCTCGCACGAGCCGTATTGGTCCATCAGGGGTTGCAGGTCGTCGCGCACCGTGCTCGCGGCCGTCGTGCCGGAGAGGTCGCTCAGCGCGCATCGCTGCACGAAGCGGGCGGTCTCGTAGTTGTAGTTGGCGAGCATGATGTCGGGCGGGTTGCCGCGGACGAAGCTCGCCGAGACCACGTCGACGCCCGAGCTGTCCATCTCGACGCGCACCCGGTCTTGCGAGGCGTTGTATTCGGCGACGACGTCGTTCATGAACGACAGCGCCTCGCGCTTGCTGAAGGTGAAGCGGATGGTCTCGCGCCCGTCGGCGGAACACCCGGCGAGCATCGCCGCCCCCAGCACCCCCACCGCGGTCGCAGCAGCCCACCGCCGCACCGTTCTGGTCTTCGTCGACACCTGGTTCCTCCTCCGCCGCACTGCGAATATGTTGTGTCGGCGAGTAAATCTACTCGCCAAATCAATGTCGTGCAGGCAGTATTGCAGCAGAACCGAAAGGGGTCAAGCGTGCCGATGGATGCCATGACGGCGACGCCCTCGCTGCGCCGCCACAACCTCGACGCGGTGCTCGCGGCGGCCTGGGACTCCGAGGCGTTCACCGCCAGCGACGTGATCGCGGCAGTAGGACTCACCCGCTCGACGGCCATCGACGTCGTCGACGAGCTCACCGCGCGCGGGCTCCTCGCGGAGATGCCCAATGCCCGCGCGGTCGGGGAGTACTCGAAGGGCCGCCCCGCGCGCCGCTTCGCCTTCCGACCCGACGCCGGGGTGGTGGTCGGCGTCGACGCCGGCCGCGGGCACCTCACGGCGACCGTCGCCGACCTGCGCGGGCGCACCATCGGCGCCTCGCGCCTGACCGTCGACCCCGAGCTCGACTCGCCCGAGCGACGCCGACGAGCCGCAGAGGCGACGGTCGACGCCGCGCTCACCCGCGCGCGGCGCTCGCGCGACGCGATCGTCGCCCTCTGCGTCGGCGTCCCCGCTCCCGTCGACCGGCACGGCCGCTCACCCGTGCACCACGACGGGTTCTGGGCCCGCATGAACCCCGACTTCGTCGACACGTTCGCCGCGTGGGCACCGCTGGTGCGGGTGGAGAACGACGCCACCCTCGCCGCCGTCGCCGAACGCACCCACGGCGCCGCCGTCGAGTGCGCCGACTTCGTCGCACTGCTGGCCGGAGAACGCTTCGGCGCCGGCATCAGCGTCGACGGGCGCCTGCTGCGCGGCACGCACGGCGGCGCGGGCGAGACCGTCGCGTTCGACCGCGTCGAAGGCGTCGGCAGCGCCTGGGGTCTCGCGCCGCGGTGTGTCGAGGCGGCACGAGCCGCGCTGGCATCCGGCGCGCTTCCCGCCGACAGCGCCCTGCGCACCGTAGATCCCGACACGCTCGAGGCGAAGACCGTGCTCGACCTCGCGGCCGCCGGAGACGCGGGGGCCCTGGGCGTCGCGCGCGAGGTGGGCGCGGCGCTCGCCGGGGTGGCGGCGATCTTCGGCAGCCTCTTCGACGTGGAGCGGGTGATCGTGTCGGGAGCGATCGCCGCCGGGGCGGAACCGATCATCGCGGCCGCGATCGACGCCATCCCCCCGTCGCTGCACCTGCCGCCTCCGCAGATCGTCGCCTCGAGCCTGGGCGCCGACATCGTCTCGATCGGGGCCGTCGCCGCGGCGGTGGAGGCCGCGCGGACGCACGCGCTCGACCTCGACGTCTTCGCCCTGCCGGAGGACGACCGGGCGCGGGCATGAGCGCGAGGGCTTCTGAGTCGACGGCGCGCAACCCTCGCCGACGAGGATGCCTCCAGGCGGAGCGGGACGGCCGCAACCCCCGCCGCGTCAGACCCGGACGCCAATAGCGTCGAGGGGCCCGGTTCCGAAGCCGCCGGGCGGAGGAGAACGCATGCCCGCGTGGCCCGAGCACGTCATCTGGTGGCACGTCTACCCGCTGGGATTCGTCGGCGCACCCATTCGCGACCGCACGCGCCCGGATGCTGCGCCGCAACACCGCCTCGAACGCCTCGAGCCGTGGCTCGACCACGTGATCGAGCTGGGCCTGAACGGCCTGCTCCTCGGTCCCGTCTTCGCATCCGAGACGCACGGTTACGACACCGTCGACCACTTCCGCATCGACCCGCGGCTGGGCGACGACGGCGACTTCGACCGTCTCGTCGCGGCAGCGCGGGAACGCGGCATCCGGATCCTGCTCGACGGTGTCTTCAACCATGTGGGGCGTGGGCACGCCGCCTTCACGAGCCTGACGGAGGACGGCCCGAACCTCTTCCGCGGCCGCTGGGTCGACGGACGCTTCGAGGCCGACGTCTTCGAGGGGCATGACGCGCTCGTCGCCCTCGACCACTCCTCCCCCGCGGTCGTCGACCTCGTCGTCGATGTGATGTGCCACTGGCTCGATCGAGGGATCGACGGGTGGAGATTGGATGCCGCGTACGCGGTGCCCTCGTCGTTCTGGGCCGAGGTGCTGCCGCGCGTGCGCGAACGCTTCCCCGAGGCGTGGTTCGTCGGTGAGGTGATCCACGGCGAAGCCGCCCGGATCGTCGAGGAGTCGACGATGGACTCGCTCACGCAGTACGAGCTCTGGCAGGGCATCTGGCACGGGATCGCCGACGGGAACCTCTTCGAGCTGAGCCACGCGATCGAGCGGCACAACGAGCTGCTCGCGACGTTCGCACCGCAGACCTTCGTGGGCAACCACGACGTCACCCGCATCGCGTCGGCGATCGGAGCCGAGCTGGTGCCGCACGCCCTCGCGGTGCTCTTCACGGTCACCGGCACCCCGTCGGTCTACGCCGGCGACGAGTTCGGCTGGACGGGCGTGAAGGAGGAGCGCCTCGGCGGCGACGACGCGGTGAGACCGGAGTTCCCCGCGACGCCGGGCGAGGCTTCGCCGGACGCCCGCATCCTCGAGGCGCATCAGGCCCTCATCGCGCTGCGGCGGCGCAAGCCGTGGCTCTGGCGGGCGCACACCGACGTGATCGAGGTCGCCAACACCGCGGTCGCGCTGCGGACGGCGGTGGGTGACGATGCCGTCGTGGTGGCGCTGAACATCGGCGACGAGTCGGTGTCGCTGCCGGTCGCCGATGGGCATGCAATCGTCGCCGGCACCGGGTCGCTGGCCGCCGGTCGCATCAGCCTGGGGCCTCGTGGATGGGCGGTGTTGGAGGCCTGAGCGACGGCATCCCTGTTCCGTGTGCACCCGCGGTCGAGTGTCCCCTTCGTGTGCCGGTCGGGCTGCGGATCGCACGAAGCGGGACACGCCGGCCGCCGGGCCTGCCGACGCGGGGATGTCCCGAAACGTGCGAAAACGGCCGGCCTAAACGGCACGAAGCGGGACACGCCGGCCGCCGGGCCTGCTTACGCGAAGCGGATGTCCCGAAACGTGCGAAAACGGCAGGCCGAAACGGCACGAAGTGGGACACGCCGGCGGCCGGGTCTGCCGACCTCAGGCGGCGGCGCGGAAGCGGTGCTCGGGGCGGGCCGGTCGAGCCGTACCGCAGGCTCACCTGCACCAGACCGCGCTCGGCCAAGGCCGTGAGGTGACGCTGCGCCGTCGCACGCGACACCCCGATGCGCTCAGCCACCTCGCTCGCCGAGGCTTCGTCAGCGCCGAGGGCGGCCAGCACCGTCTGCTCCGTCGCCGATCGGGCGAGCGACGGCCCCTCTCGCTCGCCGCGCATGATGGATGCCGCGCGGTCGATGTCGTCCTGCGAGAGCGGTCGACTGCTGGTCAGCAGGTTGCGGTAGCGGGCATACCGGTCGAGGCGTTCCGCCAGCACGCGGGTGTCGAACGGCTTCACCAGGTAGGCGAGGGCGCCGGCGGTGAACGCGCGGCGGACGGTCTCGGCATCCGTCGCCGCCGACAGCACGAAGGCGTCGACGCCGGTCGTGCGGACGAGCTCCACCCCGTCGCCGTCGGGAAGGTACACGTCGGCGAGCACTAGGTCAGGTCGATGCGCCGCGAGGGCGGCACGAGCCTCCCCCACGGTGCGCGCGGGTTCGAGGGCGACGAAACCGGGGCGTGACGAGACGGCGTCGCGGTGCAGGCCCGCGACGCGGAAATCGTCGTCGACGACGAGGACGCGGATGTCGGTCATGCGGAGTGTCCCCCTGTCGGGCCGGGATCGGGCGAGACGGCCCCCGGGCGGAGGACCCCGGGCAGACGTGCCGCCACCACGGCACCGCGCCCGTCACCGCCGGGGTCGACGACCCACACGTCGCCGCCGCGGCGCCGCGCGAACTCGCGCGAGAGCGGCAGACCGATGCCCAGGCCGTGCACCGCGGCCGGGTCGTCTCCACGCTCGCGCCCGGCGAACACGGCCTCCACGTCGGCGATACCGCCGCCCGTGTCGGACACGGTCAGCACCACCGCATCGCCGTCGCCCAGCACGGCGACATCGACCTCGCGCGGTTCGGAACCGGATGCCGTGGCGGTGATCGCATTGTCGACGAGGTTGCCGAGCACCGCGACCACGTCTTCGACGTCGTCGACCGTGCCGCGGAGGTACGTGTCGTCGGAGACGCGCAACGTCACCCCGCGCTCGCGGGCGGCGAGGGCCTTCGCCCCGAGGAACGACTGCAGCATCGCGTCGCCCACGAGGTCGATGCCGGGCACCGCCCAGTCGACGGACCCGCGGTCGACGAGATCGGCGAGGAACGCGCGGGCCTCGTCGGTGCGGTCGGCGTCGAGCAGCCCCACCGCCGCGTGCAGGCGGTTGGCGTTCTCGTGCCGCTGCACGCGCAGCGCGTCGCCCATCGCGCGCACGCTGTCGAGGCGCCCCGACAGGGCGGCCACGTCGGTGCGGTCGCGCAGCACCGCGACCCGGCCGAGCGCGTGCGAGCCGCGACGCACCGGCCGCACGTCGACGAAGACGACGCGATCGCCGATCGGCAGGCCCCTGCTCGCTCCGGCCCCGGTGAGCGCGGCGACCACGGCCGGCGGGAGTCCGAGGTCGGCGAGGGGGCGGCCCACGGCATCCGTGATGCCGAGGAGCCTCTCGGCCGCGGCGGTGCACACGCGCACGACCCGCGCGTCGTCGAGCGCGAGGACGCCCTCGTCGGCGCTCTCGAGCACGGCGGTCTGCGTCTGCACGAGGGCGGCGAGCTCCTCGGGCTGTACGCCGAGCGTCAGCCGCTCGAGGCGGCGACGCATGAGCAGCGCGACGAGCGCCCCGATGGCGACGGCCAGCAGCACCGCCACGGCGATGCCAGCGATCAGAGCCGGCAGGTCGTCGAAGACGCTCGCCCGCTCGAAGCCGACGCTGACCTCACCCACGGGAGCGCCACCGGCGGGCGGGTACACCGGCACCTTCGCCCGGGCCGACTCCCCCAGCGTGCCGACCTCCCACGTGACGACCTCGCGTCCGGCCAGCGCGTCGGCGAAGCTCGTGCTGACGACCTCGCCGAGGCGGTCGGGATCGGGATGGGCGAGGCGGATGCCGTGGTCGTCGGTGATGACGACGAACAGCCCCTCGGTGCGCTCGGTGACGTCGGCGGCGTACCGCTGGAGCACGTCGTCGCGCAGGTCGGCCGCGTCCGGGGTGCCGGGGTCGGCGGAGTACGCCGTCACCAGATCTCGCACCTGCGGCGATTCGGCGACGGAGCGGGCGATGTTCAGCGCCGAGGAGTCGGCCTCGGCCTTCAACTGCTGCACGCCGAGCCACGCGAAGACGGCGGTGCACACGGCGACGACCGCGACCTGCGTGGCGACCTGGACGACGAGCATCCGTGTGGCGAACCGCATGCCCACCTCCGACCCGTCCGTCGCCCGGTGCGCTACCGGGGACGGTGCGCGAAATGCGCAGAACACACGGTACGCGCATAACCCCGCGCAATGCGAGCAAGCGCGCGGCCGGGCGCCCGGCATCCGTAGTGTCGCCGCATCGAGCGCGAGGTACGCGCCCGTCCCGACGAAGGAGTCGCGATGACCCCCCTGATCCTTGCGGCCGAAGCCGCCGAGTACCCGGTGGCCTACACGCCCGCCGACGGGGTGCTCGTGGCCCTCGGCTTCCTGATGGTCCTGTCGTTCATGGCCCTCATCATGACGCGGCGCATGACCCCGATGGTCGCCCTCATCGTCGTTCCGACGGTCTTCGGCCTCATCGCCGGCGCGGGCTTCGGCCTCGGCGACATGGTGATCGACGCGATCGGCAAGATGGCGCCGACCGCCGCCCTGCTGCTGTTCGCGATCATGTACTTCGGCATCATGATCGACGTCGGCCTGTTCGACCCGCTCATCCGCGTCATCACCCGCTTCCTGGGCGACGACCCGGCCAAGATCGTGCTCGGCACGGCCATCCTCGCTGGTGCGGTGTCGCTCGACGGTGACGGCTCGACGACCTTCATCATCACCACCTCGGCGATGCTGCCGCTCTACCTGCGCCTGGGCATGAGCCCCGTCGTGCTCACCTGCGTCGCGGGCCTGATGAACGGCACGCTCAACATCGTGCCGTGGGGCGGCCCGACCGTCCGCGCCGCGACCGCGCTCGGGCTGCAGCCCACCGACGTCTTCGTGCCGATGCTGCCGTCGCTGCTGGCGGGCCTGGTCGTCGCCCTCGCCTTCGCCTGGTTCCTGGGGCTCTCGGAGCGCAAGCGCCTCGCCGGCTCCATCGACACCGCCAAGATCGACGGCCCCGGCGGCTTCGGCCGCCTGGGTGCCCCGAAGATCTTCCGCGGCGCGGAGCACAAGCCCGGCGCTCTCGCCTCGCTGCGCACCGGCAACATCGTCACCGTCCGGGGCGGCCGCGACGCCGTGGCCGCCCCGCAGCTCGTCGAGGCCGCCGACACCGCGATGGCCGACACCATGCTCGACCCCAACCGCGCGACGCTGCGTCCGAAGCTCATCTGGTTCAACCTGGCCTTGACGGTGGCCGTCATGGTGCTGCTGGTGATGGACCTGTTCCCGCTCGCGTTCGTCTTCATGGTCGGCGCCGCCGTCGCCCTCGTCGTGAACTTCCCCAAGCTGCGCTCGCAGGCCGACGAGATCGTCGCCCACGCGCCCAGCATCGTCGGCGTCGTGTCGATGGTGCTCGCGGCCGGTGTTCTGGTCGGCGTGCTGAACGGCACCGGCATGGTGACCGCGATGGCCGACTGGATCACCCAGGTGATCCCGTCGTCGATGGGTCCGTTCCTCGCCGTCATCACCGGTGTGCTGTCGATCCCGTTCACGTTCTTCATGTCGAACGACGCGTTCTACTTCGGCATCCTTCCCGTGCTCGCCGAGAGCGCCGCGAACTACGGCATCGCCCCGGTCGAGATGGCCCGTGCCTCGATCACCGGGCAGCCGGTGCACCTGCAGAGCCCGCTGGTGCCCGCGATCCTGCTTCTCGTCTCGCTCGCCGGCGTCAACCTCGGCGACCATCACAAGAAGGTGCTATGGCGCGCGACCGTCGTGTCGCTCGTCATGCTGGCCGTCGGCGTGCTCGTGGGGGCGGTACCGCTGCTCGGCTGAATCGGAAGCGATCAGAGGACCCCGGATGCCACGGCATCCGGGGTCCCGCCTCGTTCCGGCAGCGGTGACGCACGCTTCCCGGCCGGGGCGATTGCTTTACACGGATGACACGCCGAGTCCCTATGCTGACGCCGGGGCCACAGCCGGGGGGAAGACCACATGCACATTGCTGCCACGACGAGCGCGCAGAGACCGAACGCCGGTGGGCAACGCATCGAGGGACTCGACGGACTCCGCGGCGTCGCCGCGATGGTCGTCGTGCTGCTGCACTCCCTGCTGCTGTCGGACGACTTCGTCACCCCCTTCGCGGATCCGCGCCCCACCACCACGCCGGCCGATGCGATGTGGTGGTTGACCCACACTCCCCTTCATCTGCCGTGGGAGGGGTCGGTCGCGGTCTTCGTGTTCTTCGTCCTCAGTGGTTTCGTGCTGTGCCTGCCCGCCCGTCACTCGCGGATGGACTGGCGGGCCTACTACCCCAGCCGTCTCGTGCGGCTCTACCTGCCGGTCTGGGCCTCGATCGGCGTGGCGCTCATCTGGATCTACGCGCTTCCCGACCTGGTCGAGGGCAGCCGCTTCCTGCAGATCCACATGGATCCGGTGCCGCTGGGCATCCTGCGCGATCTGATCCTCATCGTGCCCGCGCAGCCGGGGATGACGAACACGGTGCTGTGGTCGCTGAAGTGGGAGATCATCTTCTCGCTTCTGCTGCCGCTGTTCATCCTGTTCGCGGCGAAGTGGCGACGCGGCCTCGCCCTGAAGGTCGCGTTCGTGCTCGCGCTGCTCGTCGTCGGCGCGTACGAGGGACCGATCGAGCGCCCCTACGCGCTCGGTGCCCTGTTCCAGCTGCCCATCTTCGCGCTGGGCTGCCTCATCGCGTTCGAGTGGGACCGTCTGGTGGCGCTGCGCGATCGGCTGCGCAACCCGACGCCCGTCTTCGCGTGGCTCGGTGTGCTCACCGTCGTGCTGATCACGAGCTACTGGATGGTGTTCGCGCTTCCGCTCGGCGAGGGGGCGCTCGACCTCGTGGCACCGGCCACGCGGGTGCTGCAGGTGCTCGGCGCCGCGCTTCTCGTCATCCTCGTCATCCTTTCACCGGGCCTCGGCGCCCTTCTCAGCGTCCGCCCGCTGCGCTGGCTGGGCACCCGCTCATTCAGCCTGTACCTCGTGCACGAGCCGATGATCGTGGCATTCGGCCGGCTCCTTCCGGAGTCGATCAACCCCCTGCTGCTCTCACCCATCGTGATCGTCGTCGCACTCGGGCTGGCGGAGGTGTTCTTCCGTCTCGTCGAACGCCCCAGCCACCACCTCGCGCGGCGGGTCGCCCGCCGCTTCGCGACACGGAAGGCGCCGCGGCACGACGCCGCGCGGGCCGAGACCGTCTGAGGCCGCCCGGCTTGCCTGCCACGCCGGGCCGCTGGCAGGCCGCCGGCCTCCATCGCGACGCAGACGGAGCTCGGCGATCGACGAGCGCCGCATCGGGAGCGGTGGCGCTCAGGCGCACCAATCGGGCCGAGTGCCCACCACCCGGGCGACCGTTTCACCCGAGACCACATCGACGACATCCGTCGCGCGGCCCTGCCAGTCGGCGCGGGCCGGGTACCCGTCGATCTGCGCGCCGCCGGGGACGACGCCGACCGCGAGATGGCGTCCGCTCGGCGAGACGCACACCTCCTCGATGCGCTCGTCTGTCGCCGCGCGCGTCACCGTCGCCGCACCACCACCGGCCGTCGAACGCGTGACCTCGGTCGGGGTCCAGGTGACCGTGGCATCCGCCGAGACGACGAGCGCACCCGACCCGATCGCCCCGCCGGCCGTCCCGTCGATCTCACGTAGCGACCCGGTCGTCAGATCCAGAATCGACAGCCCGGAGAACGAGCCGACGACGACCGAGGTGGTGCCCGGGAGGAAGGACCGCAGGTCGCCCAGCTCCCCCAGCACCCGCGGCGGGGCCGCTCCGGTGGAGTCGACGAGGACGAGGCTGCCCTGCGTCGTCTGAGCGACGAGGTAGGCGCTTCCCGGGACGAATTGCCACGCCGCCGTCTGCAGCGGCGTTCCGTCGAGCCCGACGACGACGCGCGGCGTCGAGCCGTCGCCGGTCGTGTCGAGCATGAACAAGGCGCTCAGGTAGCTTTCGGCACCGTCCGCCGAAGGACCGGTGTAGACGTAGCCGAGGTGACCCGCGTCGCTCGAAGCGCGCAGGAGACGCACGTCGCCGCTGCCCGGAGTGGGGATGGGGCGCGGCTCCTCCCCCGGTCGAGCATGCACGAGCGACGACGCCCCCGCTGCATCGATGGTGAGCGCGACCACGTCGTCGCCGTCGTCGGCGTATTCCTGGATGCGAGGTGCCGAGATGAGCACCTGCTCGGTATCGTTCGACAGGTCGTGGCGCACGACCCGGTCGTCGTCGCCACCCGTCCGCTCGAACGTCCCCCCGCGCTCGAGGGTCGTGACGGTGAGCGCCGGCGTCGTGAACGCCACTTCGGTGGCGCTCGTGCTGCCGGTGGCCTGCCCTTCGAGTCGGGGCACGATGATGCGGTAGTCGGTCGCGAAGGCGAGGGTTTCGGTGAAGCGCACGCGCACGGATGCCCCCTTCACGTCGATCTGCGCGGGAGCGTCGGGTTCGATGCGGATGCCGTCGACCGACGACGGGTCGAGGGGCTGATCGGTGCGCATGGTCACCGTCACCCCCTGCTGAGAGACCGTCAGTGCCGTGTCGCCCGTGACGGCGCGCACCTGCGGGCCCCGTTCGAGCGCCGCGACGGCCATCGCCGCGCTCGCGGCGACGAGAACGCCCACGACCGCGCCCGCCGCGAGACGGAAGAGGCGCGGTGAACGGCCGGTGCGTTCAGGAGAGGTAGGGATCATCGGGCTCCGACACCTCCTCGATCGCGTCGGGGACGAGTCGTGTGACGCCGTCGACGTCGGCGAACGATCCGGTGACGCGCACCCAGGCTCCCGACGCAAGGTCCGAGCGCAGCTGTGCGTCGTCGATCGGCACCGCGAACAGTTGCGCGTCGACCGTGCAGCACGTGACGGCGTAGCGACCGATGCGCGCTGCGCCCCCATCGTCGAGCAGGAGGATGCCGGTCACGTCGGCGCGCTGACCGACCAGGTCGGTCGCCGTGGAGCCGCTGCCGAGGATCGTCGCCCAATCGCGCACCGAGAACCGCGTCGGGTCGCTGCCGACGAGGACGGGCGCGGGCACGTCGCCGCCGCCGTCGGTCGCCGCGACGCTGTTCAGTGCGCGGTCTGCGCTCAGAGTCGTGGGCGGCGCCACGAGCAGGGCAAGAGCCGCGACCACCACAATCACGCCTCCGCCGAACAGACCAACCCGACTCCACGCGGACGGACGGGTGCGGGGCTCATGGTCGTGCGCGTGGTCCCCGCCGTCGTGGTCCCCGCCGTCGTGGTCGTGCCCGTGGTGTCGACCGGTCGCGGCGAACCACACCGACAGGCCCAGCAGCACCGCGCCGACCACGACCAGCACGACGGTGAACACCACATAGCGCGGGTGGATGTAGAGCGTCAGATCGCCGGATGCGGCGAGCGCGAGGGTGGCGACGACGCCGATCCCGCACAACAGCATCCCGGTCCAGCGCGACAGGAAGTCAGACAACGAGGTTCACCGCCAGACCGAGGGCGAGCGCGCCGAGGGCGACGATCACGGTGATCGCGGCCAGGGCCCGGGCGCGGAAGGTGGTACCGAGCATCGCGAGCATCTTCACATCGATCATGGGCCCGAAGACGAGGAAGGCGACGAGGGCGCCCGGCGAGAAGGACGACGCCAGCGAGAGCGCGAAGAAGGCGTCGACGTTCGAGCAGATCGCGATGACGAACGCCAGCGCCATGAGCGCCAGGATCCCCGCGACCGGGTGACCGCCCACCCCGGTGAGGGTCTCGCGCGAGATCGCGACCTGGATGAGCCCCGCGATGGCCGCGCCGACGAAGAGGGCCGGAAGCATGGCCGACATCTCGTCGCGGAACATCCCCGCCGCGCGCGACAGAGTCGGGCGCTCGCGATGTCCGGGCGCCGCGGCGCACGCCGCCGCCCACGCCGGGGTGAGCAGGCGCTGCGGATCGGGGTGCAGGCTCACCAGCCAGCCGACGAGGTTGGCGATGACGAACCCGCCCACGAGACGCGAGATCAGGATGCCGTCGCTCCAGCCGAAGGCCTGATAGGTGGTGACGAGGGTGACGGGATTGAGGATCGGCGCGGCGAGCAGGAACGTCACCGAATCGCCGACCGAGAAGCCCCGCATCATCAGGCCGCGGGCGAGAGGGACGTTCCCGCACTCGCACACCGGGAGCACGACGCCCAGCAACGACAGCACCGCCCGCCGAGGGATGCCACGACGCGGGACGATGGCATCCATCACCCGGGTCGGCACCCACAGTTGCACGGCGATCGAGATCACCACGCCCAGGAAGACGAAGGGCAACGACTCGATGATCACGCTGGCAGCGAGGGTGATGCCGTCGGAGAGGGCACTGGGGAGGGCGTTGGGGGCGTCGAGGGTGAGACCACGCGTGACCACCGCGACGAGCACGAGACCCGCCGCGACCACGAGCACGCGCGCGACGCGCGGTGTCGACACCGCCGGGGGCGCCGCGACGGGCCTCGATCGAGGCGTGGCCGGACTGCCCTTCGTCGGACTGCCCATCGTCGGGTCTCCGTTTCGTCGCGCACCGGTGCGGTGCATCGCTCGTCGAATGCCGCAGCGGCGACCCCGACGGGCCGCGGCATCGGCGCTGACTAGCGTGCCATGAATCGGCCTGACCGACGGCACGCGTGGCCCTCGCGTCGCGAAGCGGCCGCCTGATCCGTCGCCGGACGCGTTTCGTCGTATTGCGCCGGAATGCCCCGCGCGCGCCGACAGCGCCTACCGTCGTAGGTATGAGTTCGCTTGCACACGGCACCCCCGAGAGCACCCCGGCCATCGGCTCGTCGGTGTCGGCCGACGACTTCAAGCGCGCGTTCCGCGGCCACCCCGGGGGCATCGCGGTCATCACCGCCTACGGCGACAAGGGCCCCGTCGCCCTCACCGCCTCGTCGGTGTCGTCGGTGAGCGCCGACCCGCCGCTGCTGATCTTCTCGGTCTCTGCGCTGTCGTCGGCGACCCCGACGATCATCGCCGCCGACACCATCGTCGTGCACCTGCTCGACGCCGAAGACATCGCACTGGCCCGCGCCGGCGCGACCAGCGGCCTCGACCGCTTCGCCGACACGTCGGCCTGGTCGCGTCTTGCCACCGGTGAGCCGGTCTATCACGGGGTGCGGGCGTGGCTGCGGTGCAAGATCGTCAGTCGAATGGATGCCGGTGGCTCCACCGTCATCGCCGCCCAGGCCCTGCAGGTCGACGTCGAACGCGACCTCGAGCCCGGCGAGGCGGGCGCGGCCCTGGTGTACTACAACCGCAGCTGGCACCGCCTGGGCGAGCACTCGCTGCTCGACTGAGCGTCGCGCCGGCGTCAGTGGGCGGTCGCGCCGCGACGGGTCAGGCGCGAGACACCCATGACCGCACCGACGATGATCAGGCCGAGCGCGAGACCGAACACGGCCGAGATCGCCGTGTCGACGATCCAGACGACGACCGGTCCCGCCGCCTCGATCGCGTGGGTGACGACGTGGACGAGGTCGTACGGACCCGACCAGAGCGTCTCGGCGAGGTTCTGTACCACGAGGTGACCGCCGACCCACAGCATCGCGACGGTCCCCACGATGCTGATGACACGGAAGACGGCGGGCATCGATGCCACGATCCGCACGCCGAAGCGCCGGATGCCGCGCGATGGGCTCTTCATGAGGCGCAGGCCCATGTCATCCAGCTTCACGAGCAGCGCCACGGCGCCGTAGACGATCACCGTCATCGCCAGACCGATCACGAGCAGCGAGCCCAGCGTCATCCAGATCCCGAAGTCGGGGTCGAGACTCGACAGGGCGATGAGCATGATCTCGGTGCTGAGGATGAGGTCGGTGCGCACGGCACCGAGAACGAGCTTCTTCTCGTCGCGCGGCCCGTCGTCGTCGTGCGCGCCGTGGTGCACGCCGAACCATTCGAGAACTTTCTCGGCCCCCTCGAAGCACAGGAAACCGCCGCCGATGATCAGCAGGTAGGGCAGCACCCAGGGCGCGAAGGCGGTGAGCAGGAGCGCGATCGGGATGATCACGACGTACTTGTTGAGGATGCTGCCCAGCGCGATCTTCCACACGACCGGCAGCTCCCGCGCGGGGGTGAGTCCCTGCACGTACTGCGGGGTGACGGCGGCATCGTCGATGACCACACCCGCCGTCTTCGCGCTGGCCTTCACGGCGGCGCTGAGGATGTCATCGACGACGGCGAGGAGTCCGACCGACATGTGCGCTTCTCCCGGGGGTGTGAGGGGCCGCGGCACACACGCACCGCGGGACGACACTATCGGCTGCCGCGGCCCGAAGCGCCGCGGGGGACGGGTCGCGACATCGGGCGGCAACACCGGCCCGCTGCCGTCGAGGGTGAAACGACCCGGTGGACACCGCGCGGCGACCCTCGTGCCACGTCGCCATGCGTCATGATCAGCGGCAGACCGCCCTCCGGCCCGTGAGCGAGCGGCACGAGACCAGGAGGACTGGATGACGAGCGCCCAGGCGGGTTGGTATGACGACGGATCCGGCCGGATGCGGTGGTGGGACGGCGAACGGTGGACCGACCAGTTCCGGCAGCCGGCCGACCAGCCCGGCGTGGACGGCATCGTCGCCCGCGCACAGGCGGATGCCGTGGCCGGCGCCCAGCCGCGTCCCGCGCAGAACGGCTACGACTACGTCGTGCTGCAGGTCGTGCTGAAGGAGAAGCTCTTCGGCAGCGGCTCCGGCAACCTCACCGAGCTGGAAAGGGCCATCAACCGCCAGGCGGCACTCGGGTATCGCCTGCACACCATCACCACCGCCTCCTCGGGCAGCACCGGCTTCGGCGGCGGCGACCGCATTCAAGCAACCCTCGTCTTCGAGCGTCACGGCTGACCGCCGACACGCGAAAAGCCCCGGCGAACCGGGGCTTTTCTGCGGCGGAGACGGAGGGATTTGAACCCTCGGTCCCCTTACGGGGACTCCACCTTAGCAGGGTGGTGCACTAGGCCTGACTATGCGACGTCTCCAGGTGATCGGCGCCTCGCGGCTCGAACACACCGGTCCATACTAGCCGGTCCCCGCCCGGCATCCGAACCACGATCAGGATGCCGGGTGCCCTCGCCGAGCATCACCTGCGAACGTTGCCGTTCGAGCATGTCGCCTGCGCTGCCGTCTGCCCGGCGATTCCCGAGGGCAGTGCGATCGCCGACGACGTGGGTGCCGGAGTGGGCTCCGCAGTATCGGTGGCCTGCGGGGTCGGCGTGTCGCTCGGGGCGGGCGTCTCGACGGGCGCGGGCGTCGCGTTCTCATCGACCACCACTCCGTCGCCGTCGCTCAGGTTGCCCGAGAGCTCGAGGGGCTGGTTCGCGGCGAGCGCGGCCCACAGCGTGTCGGCGTCCTCGTAGTCGGGCACCACGCGGTTCGGATCCGACGGGTCGGTGTACGTCGGGTACTGGATGAAGACGATGTCGTCGAAGGGCACGTCTTTCACCGCGGAGGCGATCTGCACGAGGGTGAGCGGGTTGGTGAGCGAGGTCGACGGGTCGACGTTGCGCAGAGCGGTAGACGCGAGCTTGTACAGCGTCGCGGGGTTCGAAAGCACTTCCTGGCTCTTGAGCTTGTTGGCCAGACGCGACATGTATTGCTGCTGGTTCGAGATGCGGCCCAGGTCGCCGCCGTCGCCGACGCCATGGCGGGTGCGCAGGAACTGCAGGGCGTCGAGCCCCTTCACCTGGCGCATACCGGCGGGCCAGTCGATGCCCGTGTACGGGTCTTTGATGCCGTTCGCAATGCACACGTCGACACCGCCGATGGCATCCGTGATGTTGATGACACCGCCGAAGCTGACCTTGGCGGCGAAGGGGATCTCGAGACCGCTCAGGTCGGAGATGGTGGATGCCACACACGACAGACCGCCATACAGGTAGGCGCTGTTGATCTGCTGCTTGCTCATCGCCGAGTTGACGTTGCCGTCCGCGTCGGTGCACGACGGGATCGGCACCATCAGGTCGCGCGGGAACGAGATGACCGTCACTCGGCGCGGGTTGTCGGAGATGTGGACCAACATGTTGACGTCGTTCAGTGTGCCCTCGGCGTCATCGCCCGAGCAGCGGTCGCCGAACAATTGGGCGAAATCGGCCTCGCACTCGTCGGTGCCGATGAGCAGCAGATTCACCCCGCCTTTGAGTTCGCCGAGGTCGGGCGGTACGGCGGGCTGGCCCTTCAGCTCGACGGCATCCGCCGTGAAGCTGCGGGTGAGATCGACGGCGGCGTAAGCGAAGACTGTGCCGCCGGCGACGAGCACGACGGCCAGCACGATGGCGAGCCCGCGGAAGAGCTGGGCGAAGGGACCCGGCGACGACAGCCGCCCATGGCGGGCGACGGTCCGTTGACCGCGCGGTGTTGTCGTCTTGCTCACTCGGGTCCTTTCGCGACGGATGCCGCCGGCCCGGCAGCACGTCGACCCCGGCGGGCCGGAGGTCGCAGCAATACTAGGGACGGGCGGCTGTGAATGGCGTGAAGGTCGGCGCGTCCGTATCGACCGTTCGCCCAGCGGCGGCCGTGGCGTCACCCTCATGGCGTAGGGCGACGGGTCATCGTCGGAGGGAGGCTCGATGCCGGAAGCGTTCGAAGTACCCGTGATGTTCGCGGGCCTCATCACTCTTTTCGTCGTGACGTGTGTCGTGGGGATCGCCGCCGCCCGCGGCAACCGCGACTGAGCACAAGTCACAGGCGGTATGCGTCCCGTCGGTGCGTCACGGAGACGACCTCGATCACCAACCGCTGATCGATGATGCGATACAGCACCCGATACTCCCCCCGCCGAGCGGAATAGAGAGGCGCGAGCGGTTCACGAAGAGGCTTGCCCACGCGCCGGGGGTTCTCACGGAGCGCGCCCGTGATGAACGCGAACGCCGCGGCGGCGATCTTCTCGGGCAGATCGCGCTCGAGCGCACGTCGAGCGGTACGGGTGAAGACGATCTCGTAAGCGACTCCCGTCACGACAGACGGCCGCGGGCGATCATCGCGGCGCGGACATCGTCGACCGACGACACGTCGCCGGCGGCCAGATCGGTCAGCCCCCGGCGGAGGGAGGCGACCTCGTCGGGTCGACTGAGGATGTCGACCGTCTCGATCAGGGCGTCGTAGTCGTCAGCGCTCATGAGCACGGCGACACGGTCTCCGTTGCGAGTGACGTCGAACCGCTCGTGCGTCGTGAGCGCGGACTCAACGAGTTTGGACAGATTCGCGCGGGCGTCGGCAAGAGAAAGCGTCGTCATGTACAGAATTCTAGCGTTGCACTCGTGCGGGCGGCCAGGAATTCTCCCCACCGCCCCTCCACGCGCCGCTCCGCGGCACGCGGAGCCTCCGGCGGCGTGGGCCCAACTGCGTTCGCATCCCGCTCAGCCGGTCATAACGCGAAAAGCGGACCCTGCGGGGCCCGTTTTTCTCGTTGCGGAACCTGCGCGATGGCTTTCGAACCCCTCGTGGGAGACGCAGCGTCTACTCGACTGGATTAGCTCACGTGTTCGCTGACGTCGAGCCGTCTGAGCCCGATGCGCCCGAACGAGGAGACTTCTAGGGCGTGTCTCCCAAATGGGTGGGGTGAGTCGGTGATGCTAGAGACGTGTCGCGGTTCCAGTTGCTTTCGGATACTCAGTGGGATCTGATCAGCGGGTTCTTGCCCGGTCCGACCGGCCGTAAGGGCCGCCCCTTCTCGGACGCGCGAACGATGGTCGAGGCGATCGCGTATCGCTATCGGACAGGGATCGCGTGGCGGGATCTGCCGGAGGTGTTCGGCCCGTGGCAGACGGTGTGGAAGTGGCACCGTCGGATGGCCGGCGATGGAACCTGGGATCGTGTCCACGCGGCGCTGCTGGCTCGCGCCGACGCGACCGGCAAGCTCGATTGGTCCGTGTCGGTGGACTCCACGATCGCTCGCGCCCATCAGCACGCGACGAACATCACCCGGGTCACGGGGGGCTTCGTCGAACTACAACAATCCGCTGATCGAGCCGCCTGATCACGGGTTCGGCCGCTCCCGAGGCGGACTCTCCACCAAGCTCCACCACCTGGTCGACGGTCGCGGCCTGCCACTGGTGATCGCGGTCACGCCGGGCCAGTCCGGGGACTCGCCCATGCTGATCCCGTTGCTGCAGCAGCTGCGCGTCGCCCGCCCGATCGGTCGCCCCCGCACCCGACCCGACCGGCTCCGAGGCGACAAGGCGTACTCGTCCCGGGCAATCCGACAGCACCTGCGTGACCGCAGCATCCAGGCCGTCATCCCGCAGCCATCGGATCAGATCGGCCACCGCGTCCGACGCGGCTCACACGGCGGACGACCCATCACCTACGACCGCGACGACTACCGAAACCGCAACGTCATCGAACGCCGCTTCGCCACCCTCAAACAATGGCGAGGCCTCGCCACCCGCTACGACAAACTCGCCACCGTCTACCGCTCAGCAGCCGTCCTCAACGCCGTCATCGCCTGGACCCGCCATTTAGGAGACACGCCCTAGCTCCAAGACGACGCGGTCGCCAACCGCTAGCTCGCGCGGGCCTCGGTCTCCAGATTCTCAATTTGCTGGACAAGCCGCTGCGATTCGGCAAGGAAGGGACGATCTTGCAGTAGTCGCAGGTCATCGCGGGAGGCGAGAGCACGAAAGGTTCCCACGATGTCCCGCTGTGTGTATTCGCAGACGGCAACCCAGGCGTCTGCCAACCGGAGGAGGATAAGCGCCGAGGTGGCCAGCCGACCGCGGGCGACTACGATGCGGCCTCGATCGTCGGGATCCAACTCAACATGTTCACGATGCTGCTCCAACCCCGCGTGGGCGATTTCGCTCAACGCTCCATAGAGGGGACCGATACCCGGAATTAACTTCTTCAGTGCGGAGATGGAGTACGACGCACTGACCTTCTCAATTTCCTCAGGAGTACCGAGCCTCGACGCTTCGAGTGCCCAGGCAATCTGTTCGAGGATTTGTCGGGAGATCGTGTCACCTTCGATGTTCAACCCAAGCCGGTAGAGAATGTGCGCGGCGCGGAACCCCGAGTCCAGGCGCTGTAGTGCTACCGCAGCCACGAAGGCGCCGTAGTTGTCACCCTCTTCAAAATTACCCAAGTCGCTGAGCGTCTCTTTCATGTGCCTTCGTGCCGCGAAGTAAGCCTGTAGATAACGATCGGTCGCAGTCGGCTCGTCCTCCTCATCGTTGTGCGTGTAACGACGGCGCGCGTCGTCCAAGCTTGAGAGCCCGAGGGCACTCGCCGCCGATGCAGCCCGGAGGTTTCGCGGCAGGCTGGTTGCTCGCCACCTGGACGAATACAGGACCGCACCAGCGACGGGTGCCGCAAAAGCATCGAACGCCTCAAGAGTGGACAGCACGTCCTCGTGTAGGTTGCGGATGGGGGACGCGGCGAACGAGTCGGACATGATGCGAGGCTAGTGACAACGCTGAGACATCCGAAGAGTTCGAGGAGCAACTAGACAAGACCAGGTGGGAGTGCCCACCGGGAGCCCACTGCGCCGAGAGACGAGGCTGACTTGAATGTCTGGAGTCGTGCAGGCGCGATCGCCGGCCGCGGATTTCATTTCCAGGATGCTGTGGGGGCATGGTTTTGTGCTCGGCTACTGGGCGGATCCGATGGAGCCCACCGCGTAGTGCCCGAAGGCTACGAAAATCTTCAAGTCGACGGTGATGTGCCTCTTTTTGTTCAGGTGAAGAGCCGACAAGAGCGACGGGGATCGTTCACGTTGTCAGAGACCGGGGACCATCTGGTCGAGATGTGGGAGAAGCACCGGGCACGAGGGTTCGTGACTGGTCGGCTGGTCCTGGTGGTAGAACGACCGGTGGCGGGCGAAGTCTTCGATGATCTCAACCGCACTCTCAGCGACCTCGACGCCTCGCATCCGCTGAGATCCGTCATCGCAGAGAAGGTTGGCCCCGATCTCGCCGAACTCTTGACGACCTCGACCATCCTCACTCTCGACTGGCAGCTCGCCCACGATCAGGCGGTTACCGCCCTTGCAGACTCCTTAAACGCTGCCCGCGCTGCTTGCGAGTTCGTCGAGCGGTCGTTGCGAATCGATGTCGCAAATGCCGCCGACGCCAATGCAGCCGTTACCGTCCCTGAACTTGCTGTCGGCATCGACCGATCGGAGGTCAGACACCGGGCAGAGAATGCACTGCGGTTGCTAGATGCAGATGCGCTATCACGAGCGATCACAGACGGGACTTGCGTGCCGGTCAGATTTGTCGACCTTGGAGCCCACGACGACTATTACGAAGGTACGTCGGCGCGGCCCGAGCATATTGCCGCAGGGCTGCCCGCCCCAATGCCCGACGCTGTCGGCGATGCAGTCACGGCCCTGAGCGCGGGCAAGCCAGTCCTGTTCGTCGGACCGTCCGGAGTTGGCAAGTCAACGGCGGTATGGTCCGCTGTCTATACGCGACGTGATGTCGTTTGGTACGAGGTGAGGCGTACAGATACCGAAGCAATCCGGAGCATCGTCGACCTGGCAGTTTCCTTCGCCACCAACGACCGGAATCAAATCGGATTCGTCCTCGACGGGGTGGGAACAGGCCAGTTGCTCGGGTGAGACGAACTCGTAGACGCAACTTCGCACTTGACCGGGGTTATGACGCTCGGCTCAGTCAGAAATGAAGACTTGATCGGCGTCCGCGACACGGCGCGATGTGCGCTCGTTCGCGTGTCTCTTACTGAGCAGATAGCGGAGGCGCTGTATCTCAGTCTCCAGAACGACCGGCTCACCAGCCTCCCACACTGGCGGGAAGCGTATGACGCGGCGGATGGGCTGACTCTCGAATATACTTACATGCTCACACGAGGACGTCGTCTTGGAGCCGTCCTTCGCGACCAAGTGACGAACCACATCTGCCAAGGTCGAGAAACCGAACTGCGGGTGCTTGCCCTCGTTTCCACGGTCTCGCAATGGGGAGCCGCTCTGAGTATCCCCCAACTTGAATCCGCGCTGCAAACAGAAGGCGCACTGCGCCGTGCGTTGCTTCTCCTGGCGGAGGAACACCTCGTGCTAGTGTCCGGCGAAACCGTGCGTGGATTGCACCCACTTCGCTCGCGTCTACTGTCCAAATACTTGCATGAGGCGCCCCCACCTTCGGTGGCCCAAACAATTGAGAAGCTCGTCAGTCTGGTTGCGGCGGAATTCCTGCCGACTCTTCTTGTAGGCATTGCTCGCGATGCGCCTGCGGCTCTTCCGTCGGCAATACACAGGCTTCAGAACCGGTTGGCGCAGGCACCAGTTGGCGAGTTAATCACGGGTTTGCAAGCAGTCAAGCTCGCGGATCTGCAGGGCCGGTCCGAGCATTGGCTTGAAGTGCTCAACCGGAATGACGTGCCTCCACCATCTCGTGTTTTCACGCTGCAACTGGCGATCGTGGACGACGACTGGAGCGGCATGCCCTTTCCACAGAACGTCGCCCAGGCCGTCAGTGAGCTGCGTGAGGTCGCCAAGGAGCCGTTCCCGAGCCTCGCAACAGTCATCAGAAATATCGGAGTCAGTCGTATAATGGACGCCGTCTTTTCGCTTGACCGACTATCGGACCTCGAAAGCCTATTCAGCGCGATCCACGGAGCAGATCCGGAACTCCTCAAGGACATGGACGTCAATTTCGGCACGCATCTGGACAACGGACGCCGACCTGCTAGTTTCTCTCAGGAACCGCCGCTGGAGGAGCTAGCCGAGTTGACAATGGCGGCGCGGATGCTTACTCCAGGTGTCGCTGAAGGAGTCACAAGATTGGCCGGCGGCGCAGACCGGATCCTGGATCGACTGACCGAGCGGTTCGTGGGCGCCCATTCGCTATTCATCGTCGATTCCCAAGATGGAAAAATACTGCATGGTTCCATCATCCACGTTTCGGACGCGGTTCAAGGTGACGCTGATCGAAATGCGAAGGAACTTGCTCGTCTCGGCGTCGCATGCATACCGAGTGTAGATAGCGCAGACATATCAACGAAGCTCCCCGGCGGAAATGACTATCGCATCGGCGATATGCAACTGGGAATATCTAAGCTCCAACGCAGATCGCTCCACGCGAGGTCCTCCGTCGCTTCAAACAGGCAAACCGCTAACCTCGCGGCCGCACGGCTGCATCAGTTGACGCGGACTGAGCGCGTTTCCGTCGGGGAAGTGGGGCTAAGACTCGCGGATGCTGTTCTGGACCGCACGACATTGATCTGGCTACGTGGTGAAACTCGCTCCAGCGTGGTTGCCGCATTACAGAAAGACGCGGCGTCGCTCGCGGAGATGGCTAATCGATTGGTTCCGGTTGTCGATTCGCCGTTAGATGGGACGTCGGCACCCCCATCTGATGACTTGCATAGTGTCTTGAGCGGGATTGCGCTCGATCTTCCCAGAAGACTGGTCGATCCCACAGGTCACCGAGCGTTGGCGATGTATCTGAGTGAAAACTTGGTGGAGGCTGCGATCAAATGCAAACGAGAACCGTGGGACCTGATTGCTGAAGACCCGTCCGATGCAATTGACCGGATTGTCGGACGTCTCGAGGATCTTTCCGCCGTCCTGGAAACGATTGCTGTGAGCGAGACAAGCGGCAGTGATATACGCCGAGCGGCCCGTTCGGGTGAGTCCAATCTAGCTCTCGCTCGCGCTGCCACCCTTGCCCGACGAAATGCTTCTCGAAGCGCTCAGCGCCAGCGCGACCTGCAACTGTCTGCCTTGCGCAAACTAGGGCTTGAGGCGACCTCATACGAGCGCGCCACAGATCGTGTTTACGAAGGCTGGCCTCCGCAGCAGCGCGCCGTCGGAATCAAGGTTCCTGATCTGCTCGAATGGTTCAAGCACTCGCCGGAGGTGCTGCACAAGCTGACCCCAGACTCGGGTTCGTATGGGTACCGACCCTCCTTAATCGTTTTCCCCGGAGATTGGGGGATGCCGAGTGAACCGCCTCGCATGCACGATCATCCGTACCGCACATTCGAGCGAGACTGCTCTCGACGATTGGACAGGACTGGTGCCGCCGGCCTGGACGACCCCTCGATCCGATGCATACAAAGCAGGAATCCACGCGGCTACCGTACTTTCTGGGCTCGAAGTGATGCGGCGTTACCACATCGCCCACGACGTTGCGGAGCTGCGCGCCCGCTTCCAACTCGAACTCGACCAGGCGGTTCTCGAATTGCAGGCGTTCGACAACGTCGCGACGGACGTAGTTGCCAAGCACCTTGATACTATTCGCGCGCGTCTAGTTGAGGAGCTAGAAGATTCAACTCAGGTCGCCGAGGACGAGACGATCGCCGCACATCTGCTCGGATCGGTGCTAGGGGTGGAATCCGAACTCGGAACATCGGTAACCGCCCACGGCGTGCTAGCACTGCAATGCGACGTGGATATCGAGGTGGCAACTTCTTTCACAGAGTGATAGGCCGCCATCTATAGCAATTAGTGGTCGCGACACTGCGTCATTTGAACGGGGCAGCTGAGGCACGCAAGCAAATACGGAGACCCGGAGTCCAAGGCTGAGCCGCCTAGAGCGAGCCGCGAAAGTCGAGCAGGTAAAACTGGTCGTTGCCGCTTGAAATGACGGCATGGACCCGGTTCAGGTTGCGTAGCGTCACTCGGAGTAGGCCGGAAGCAGCACCGATTCCTCAACACCCGACACCTCGAACGGTGGCATTTCGCCGACCACGCGACGACGCTGAGCGGTGCTCGGAGTGCCCGCCGTGTCCTCGCCAAGCTCAGGAGCTACGGCATCATCACCGCGCTGCCACGAAGCCTGGGTGGCGTCAGCGGCGGATCGTCCCAGCACATCTGGCACCTGACCCCCGTAGGCGAGCGCCTGGCCTCGAGCGGCGAGCCAGACCGACGCGTGCGCGTCCCGTCGACGGCGTTCCTTCAGCACGAACTAGGGATCGCGGATATCCACCTCGACCTCATCAAAGCGGAGCGCGCCGGAACGCTGCGCCTCATCGACTTCACTACTGAACCGCGCTGCTGGCGTCCGTTCCCTGGGATCGGCGGGCATCTCATCACCTTGAAGCCAGACTTCTTCGCGGTCGTGGCAGCGCACGCGGACTACGAGTCGCTGATCTTCGGGGAGTTCGACCGCTCGACCGAATCGCTCAAAACATCGTCAAGAAGGCCGGCGTCTACTAGGCGTACTGGCGAACCGGTATCGAAGAGAGGCGCTCGGGCGGCTTCCCACGGGTGGTCTGGATCGCGTCGAGTGAGACGCGGCTCAGCCGCATCCAGAAGCAGTTGGGGCACACGGCCCGGGTGACGATGGCCCTGCATGCCTTCTCGACGCCCCAGAACCTCGTGAAGACCCTCACCGGAGAGAGCGAGGCGGACCATGTCTAGCGACGATCCGCGGCTTCTGGTCGGCGACGCTGCCGCCACGTTGAGGACGCTCCCACCCCGAGTCCGTCGACATGGTGCTGACCAGCCCGCCGTACGCCAACGCGCTGCGCGACTCTACGGCATGGCCGATCAGCTCGGTAACGAGGCGAACGTTCAGGGCTGGGTCGACAACATGCTCCGCGTCGTTGAGCCGCTGAAGGATGTTCTGAAGCCCTCGGGGACGCTCTGGCTCAACGTCGGCGACAGCTACTCTCGAACCCCCGGCAACGGTGCTCCCAAGAAGAGCCTCCTACTCGGGCCGGAACGGCTCGCGATTGCAATGGTCGAATCCGGCTGGGTACTACGGAACAAGGTCGTCTGGGCGAAGCCGAACGGTCTTCCGACCGCGGTCAGCGACCGTCTCCGCAATCAATGGGAAGTCGTCTACGTCTTCACCAAGTCGCCGCAGTATTTCTTCGACCTCGACGCCGTCCGTCGTCCACACCTCACGCGGCCGCCGAAGCGACGGGATGCACTCCCCGGACGCACCGGTCCAGACACGTGGCAGGGAAAGCACGGTGATCGCGGGGACGGCCTCAAGCGCAACCGGGCACTCGGCACAGTCGGACACGATCTCGGAGCCAACCCCGGTGACGTCTGGACGATTGCGGTCAGCGCCTGGAAGGGGGACCACCACGCCACCTTCCCGGTCACCCTCGCCGAGCAATGCGTTCGCGCGGGCTGCCCTGAAGGCATCTGCGCACGATGCGGCACGCCGTGGCGACGGGGCCTGGTAGTACTCCAACAACCTGGCGAGCGAAGTACGCAAGGGCATTACGACGAAGCTGAAGGAGGGTGGGACCCCTGCCCAAGCTCCGCTCGGGTACGTGAATAGGCAGCGCAAGGAAGGGCGCGCGGACATCCGCTGGGTCGAGATCGACGAGCAGCGCGCACCGCACATCCGCTGGGCCTTCGAGGAGTACGCCACCGGCAACTGGAGCCTTCAGAACCTGTGTGCGGCGCTGGAAGCACGGGGGCTCGTGAATCGAGGCGGATACAACCGGCCCGCGCGGCCCATCACCGTCTCAACGCTCCACCGTCTCCTGGCGCACCCGTATTACGTCGGCATCGTCGTTTATGAGGTGGCGTTCTACGAGGGCTCGCACCCGTCGCTGATTCCGAGGGAGTTGTGGCTTCGGGTGCAGGACGTACTCGCCGCGCACAACTCCGCCGGTGAAAAGGATCGCCGCCACCCGCACTACCTCAAAGGCACGATCTACTGCGGCGAGTGCGGCAACCGTCTGGTCTTCACCCGCAACAAGGGAAAGCTGGGCGCGTACTACGACTACTTCTTCTGCCTCGGACGGCGCGCCAAGGCCGCGCACTGCACGAGGAAGTACGTCAGCGTGGAGGCAGTGGAGAAGGGCGTCGAGGACTTCTACCTTCGCCTACACTTCACGCCGAAGCGCATCGAAGAGGTCCGCCACGTCGTGCGCGAGGAGCTAGCGAACGGCCAGGCCGACGCGCGCTTCACGCTCGGTGAGGCGCGACGCCGCCACGCGGCGCTGAAGAACGAACAAGCCGCACTCATGAAGGCGCACTACGCGGGTGCCGTGCCCCTGGACATCCTGAAGAGCGAGACGGACCGGATCACCCGCGAGGCCGATGCCGCCGAGCATCAGATCGCTTCGTCCGAACAAGCGTTGGAGCAGCTGGACGACCAGCTTGAACGCGCACTGGAAGTCGCTCGCCTCTGCCACGAGCAGTACGTCAACGCCATCCCTGCCGAGCGGCGGCTACTCAATCAGGGGCTGTTCACGAAGCTATTCATCGGCCAGGACGGCTCGGTCGAGGACGCCGAAGTCCAGGAACTGTTCGCGGGCCTGCTTTCCAAAGATTCGACCCTGGCTGTCGAAGCGCGGGAGATGGCAGTAGTCCCGGTTCCGACTCAACAGGACGCCGCACAGAGCGCCACAGGAACGGACGGAGCGCTTGTGCCGGTCCGAGAGTGGGGGAACCGTCCAGAGCGTCGTTGGAGCCCTTCTGCGGTGCTCCTCCGCATGCAGACTGCGGACAGCGGCGAATATGCGCAAACCCCGCCCGAACTTTCATTTGGGCGGGGTTCGAATAACGCACATTTGGCGGAGGGTGTGGGATTCGAACCCACGGGACATTGCTGCCCACTGGTTTTCAAGACCAGGTCCATCGGCCGCTCGGACAACCCTCCCGGACGCCCCGAGTCTACCGAGGCGGAAGCCGGGGGTCGCACGCGCATTGGCCCGACGGCGGCTCCGGGCGCGAAGACCCGGAGCCGCCGCCATGCACGCGCATCAGCCGAGCGGGCCGTAAGCCGCCGGTGTCGTGCGCGCGTGCGTCGCCTGCTCGAACGCGTAGGCGAGCCCGATGAGCGGACCCTCGGCGAAATCGCGCCCGAGGAACTCGAGGTTCACTCCCCCGGTCGACGCCTCTCCCGCCACGCCCTGCCCCATCGGCACGGTGACCGCGGGCAGCCCGGTGTTCGGGCTCAGACGCATGTTGGTGCCGATGGTCGAGTACGGGTTGCCGCTCGGGTAGATCACGGCATCCAGCTCCTGGTCATCCATCAGCGCGGTCATGATCTGCTTGCCCCGGGCCAGCTGCAGGGTGTGCGTGCCCTGCGGTCCCGCCCACGCCTGGTAGGCCTCCTCCGTGACCGCCGCGCGTGAACCGTACGGGCTCTCCGCGCGACCGGGCACGATGTTCGGCGACGTCGAGATCTCGAGCAGACTGCGCGTCGCCACCGCCGGGTTGAGGTGAGAGGCGATGTAGTCACTCAGGTCGTGGTTGAACTCGGGGCCACTGCCGCTGCCCTCACCGACGATCTTGTCAAATCCCTCGGGCGCGGCCACCTCCACGACGGTCGCGCCGCGCGCTTCGAGCGACGCCCGCGCCTGCGTGAAGAGCCGTTGCGTGATCGGGTTCGTGCCGAGCATCGACGCGATGTAGCCGATCCTCGTACCGGCGAGGGATTCCGCGTCGAGGTACGAGGTGTACGTCTCGGGAACCTTGCCCTCCTGCCGTGCCGTGATCGGATCCGCCGGGTCCTGACCGACGACGGCGTCGAGCGCGACCGCCGCATCGAGCACCGAACGGGCCATGGGGCCACCGGTGTCCTGCGACAGCGCGAGCGGCACGATCCCGTTGCGGCTGGCGAGACCGACCGTCGGGCGCACGCCGACGAGCTGGTTGTACGTCGACGGGATGCGGATCGAGCCGCCGGTGTCGGTGCCGAAACCGAGGCCCGCGAGGTTCGCGGCGATCGCCGCACCCGTGCCACCGCTGGAACCCCCCGACGTCTTGGTCGTGTCGTACGGGCTCGAGACGGTCAGCGCCGTCCCCGCGGGCTGATAGGCCGACCACTGCGACGACAGGTTGATGGCGAACTCGTCCATCGAAGCCTTGGCCACGATCACGGCGCCGTCGGCGCGCAGGCCGGCGACCATGGTGGCATCCGTCGTCGTCTGGTTGTCGTTCCAGCAACCGCACCCGGCGGTGGTCGGCATGTCGACGGTGTTGTAGTTGTCTTTCAGCGCGACCGGGATGCCGAGGAGCATGCTGGTCATGCCCTTCTCGGCGCGGATGGCGTCTGCCTCGGCCGCCGCCGTCAACGCCACGTCGCTGGTGGTGATGATCGAGTTCAGCGGGCGGCCGCCCTCCTGCCGCACGACCGTGTCGTACGCGGCGATGCGGTCGAGGTACTGCTGCGTGAGCGACACCGAGGTGATCACGCCCGCGTTCATGGCCGCCTGCATCGACACGGTGTCGGCCTCGACGAGCTGGAAGGGACCGTCGTCGTAGATCACCCGCTGCGACAACAGTGCGAGATCGGATGCCGTGACGGCACCGTCGCCGTCGAGGTCGGAGGCCGCGGCATCCGTCCATCCGGCGTCGTCGGACGTGAGGCCGATCTCGGCGGCGAGCACCCCGAGATCGGCCGCGGTGACCTGCTCGTCGCCGGTGCGGTCGAGCTCGGTGTAGTACGGCGCGAGGAAGGGGGCCGCGGCGGGTGCCGGCGCCGGGGCCGCCGTGGCGGCCGCGGGTGCGACCACCGAACCGGCCGCGACGACGCCGAGAGCGGCCGCGACGGCGAGAGCACGTCGGGACAGGGGGGTCATGACGGATCCTTCACGAGACGAAACGGATGAGACTCGGGCGTTCATTCGCGCACCCCCTGGCGGCGACGGGCGACGAACAGGGTCCCGGCGGCCACGAGAGCGATACCGACGGCCCCGGAGGTCATCCAGACGGCGGCGTCGACACCGGTCGTCGCGAGGCCCGATGCACCGGGCGTGGGGGATGCCGAGGCGGTGGGCGTCGGCGACGCGGATGCCGTCGGGGTGGAGGTCGACGTAGGCGTCGCGGATGCCGTGGGGGTGGGTGTCGGCGTGGGCGACGCGGATGCCGTGGGGACGGGTGTCGGTGTCGTCGGGGCGCCGATGGGAAGCGAAGCGGAGGCTCCGGAGCCGAGCGTCGTCGCCTCGCCCGTCGACGAGACCAGGCGCACCGCCGACAGCTCGATGCGGGCCGCGCCGGGGGCGAGTGTGCGCAGGGGCACGCTGGCGAGCACGAGGGGGTCGGCACTCGACAGGCCGGGAGATGTCCCGAGGCGGGTGTGACTCACGGTCACATCGCCCGACGTGGCGACGGCGGACGTAAATCCGCCGTCCGGCCCGGTCGCGTTGTCGCCGGTGGGCTCGAGCAGGGAATCGTCGACCGACAAGACGAGGTCGTAGGCGTACAGGTCGGTCACGCCGGATCCGCGGACGGTCACGACGACCGTGTCACCCTCGGTGGGGGTCGTGGGAGCGACCTCGAGCGTGAGAGTCGCGGTCGGTGCGGCCGCGTGCGCCGCGGGGGCGAGGGCGAGCGGGCCGAAGAGGGCGAGGCCCGCGACGAGGGAGGCGCCGAAGCGGCGCATCCTCGATCGGGAGGTGGGGGTGACGGTGGACATGCGCAGTGGGGGCTCCTCGGGTGAGACGAGAACGATCGTCAGCCGCGGGGGGCCTCTCGGCATCCGATCGAAGGGGACGGTCCGACCCTGGCAGTGCGACATGTCCGACAAGTTGCGCGACGTTTCGCCGACGTGTCCCAGACCGCGGCGCGCGGGGCCGTCCAGCCCCGGGCTGCGACACCGACGACCGGATAGCGTCGACGGAATGGCAACCACCACGCGCAGCTCCCTGGCATCCTTCTTCCTCCGCCTGGGCAGACAGGTGTGGGTGCGGGCCGCGGTCTTCACGCTCATCGCCGTCGTCGTCGCGCTGGCGGCGAACTATCTCGGCCCGGTGCTGCCGTTCGAATTCGGGATCGATCTGGCGCAGAACTCCGTCGGCTCGTTGCTGCAGATCATCGCCACGGCGATGCTCACCGTCAGCACCTTCTCGGTCACTGCCATGGTCACGGCCTTCTCCTCCGCCACCACGACCGCCACACCCCGCTCGACACCCCTGCTCATCGCCGACCCGACGTCGCAGAACGCGGTCTCCACCTTCATCGGCGCGTTCACCTTCTCGCTGGTCGGTATCGTCGCCCTTTCGACCGGATACTACGAACCGCGCGGGCGCACCATCCTCTTTGTGGCCACCCTGGTCGTAATCGCCATCGTCGTGTTCACGCTGCTGCGCTGGATCTCTCACCTGTCGACGTTCGGACGCATGGCCGACGTCATCGACCGTGTCGAGAAGGCCGCGACGCTGTCGTTCGAGGTGTATGCCGAGTCGCCGACGCTCGGAGCACGGCCGGCGAGCGTCGTGCCCGCGGGGGCCACCGCGGTCCACGCCGTCGAGGTGGGCTACGTCACGCACGTCGACGTCGCCGGACTCGACCGCCTCGCGCACCGATACGGCATCGAGGTGCACGTCCGCGCAACGCCCGGTCGCATCGCCGACGCCCGCGTTCCGCTCGCCGCGGTCGCAGGAGACGTCGATGACGACGTGCGAGCCGGCATCCGTCGCGCCTTCCGCATCGAGAATCACCGCACCTACGAACAGGACCCGCGCTTCGGGGTGATCGCCCTCACAGAGATCGGCAGCCGCGCACTGTCGGCCGCGACGAACGATCCGGGCACCGCCATCGAGGTCATCGCCGCGCTGCAGCGGGTGTTCGCCCGCGGCCTCGCCGTCAGCGCGACAGCCGACATCGAGCACGAGCGCGTCTTCGTCGCGGCGCCCGCACTCGTCGACCTCGTCGACGACGCCTTCCGCCCGCTGGCCCGCGATGGCGCAGCCGACGTCGAGGTGCAGGTGCGGCTGCAGAAGTGCCTCGCCTCGCTCGCGGCATCCGCCCCCGCCCAGGCGGCGGTGTTCCGGGATGCCGCGCGCGCGGCGTACGAGCGAAGCCGACGCGCGCTCGACCGGGCTGATGGACGGATGCTGCGGGCGGCGGTGCGGGAGGCCTGGGGGCGATAGGGAGGCCGCGAGGTCGACGACCGCACAACGCCGGAGAATCGACTCCGGTACCGCGCTGTCACGTGCCGCGGACACAACGGCAGAACGAGGCGGGAACACGCCGCGTACTCGCTGTCGGCCTCGGCGTGTCGTCGACTACACCCGCCGTCGTGCACGGCGGCGGGGTGGGACGTCGGCCGGGAACCGTCGCAGGGCTGTGATGTCGACGGCGAGCAGTCGCGGGACGCGGCTCAGAGGGCGCGGAGCGCGGCGGCGACACCGCCCTCGGTCACCGACAGCCCCACCTCGCCCGCCGCTTCGTGCACCTCGGGAGGCCCCTGGTGCATCGCGATCGCGCGACCACCGTTGCGCACGGACCACTGCATCATCTCGATGTCGTTGCGGCCGTCGCCCATCACCAGAACCCGCTCGGGCGCGATGTCGAGCCACGCGCGCACGCGCTCGAGCGCGGTCGATTTGTCGACGCCCTGCGGTGCGATGTCGAGCCACGCCGTCCAGCCGATGGCGTACGACACCTGGCTGAGACCGATGCGTTCCACCAGCTGCAGGAAGTCCTGGTCGGTCTGCTCGGGGGCGACGACGACGACGCGGCACACCGGCTGATCCGACAGGCGCTCGAACGACACCTTGTTGGCGCCGACGAGGTTCCAGTCGTCGAGGTAATCCGTGAACAGCCGGGTGCCGTCGGGCAGTTCGACGAGGAAGTGCGCCCCGGCCAGGTGCTCCCCGAGCAGGGTCAGAACCTCGGTGGGGTCGAAGGTCTCGACGTGCGCGCGCTCGTAGGCATCGGAGGTCTCGCCGCCCACGCGGCGCATGATCACCGCGCCGTTGGAGCACACCGCGTACTCCGGACGGATGCCGAGACGACTCATGATCGTGTGGGTGCTGTCCCAGCTGCGGCCGGTGGCGAGCATCACCTCGTGGCCCGCCTCGCCGGCATGCGCCACCGCTTCGACGACGCCGGGGCTGAGCGTGTCGTCTTCGAGGAGGACGGTCCCGTCGATGTCGAGGGCGATCAGCATGCGGCCGACGGGGGCGTCGTCGGCCAGCGCGGCGACCGTGTCGGCCGCCTCCTGCTTCGGCGCGCTCTCGAGGGCACCGGTGTCGGGAAGAGCGGCCTCGTCGGTCATGCGATCGGCTCCATGACCTCGAGCCCGCCCAGGTACGGTCGCAGCACCTCGGGCACCGTGACCGATCCGTCGGCGCGCTGGTGCGTCTCGAGCAGTGCCACGATCCAGCGCGTCGTGGCGAGGGTGCCGTTCAGCGTCGCGACGGGCTGCGTCTTGCCGCCGTCGGCGGGGCGGAAGCGGGTGTCGAGGCGGCGCGCCTGGTAGGTCGTGCAGTTCGACGTGCTCGTGAGCTCGCGGTAGGCGTCTTGCGTGGGGACCCAGGCCTCGATGTCGAACTTGCGCGCGGCGCTGGAGCCCAGGTCGCCCGCGGCCACGTCGATCACGCGGTAGGCCAGCCCCAGGTCTTGCAGCATCCCCTCTTGCATCGCGACGAGGCGATCGTGTTCGGCCTCGGCATCGGCGGGATCGGTGTAGACGAACATCTCGAGCTTGTTGAACTGGTGCACGCGGATGATGCCGCGGGTGTCTTTGCCGTACGAGCCCGCCTCGCTGCGGTAGCACGTGGACCACCCGGCGTAGCGCTTGGCGCCCCGCTCGAAATCGAGGATCTCGTCCATGTGATAGCCGGCGAGGGGGACCTCGCTCGTGCCCACCAGGTAGAGATCTTCTTTGGGCAGGTGGTAGATCTCGTCGGCGTGCTGCCCGAGGAAGCCCGTGCCGCGCATGACCTCGGGGCGCACGAGCGTCGGGGGGATCATCGGCGTGAACCCGGCCTGCAGCGCGCGGTCGAGGGCCAGGGTCATCAGCGCGAGTTCGAGGCGCGCACCGATGCCGGTGAGGAAGTAGAAGCGGCTGCCCGACACCTTGGTGCCGCGCTCCATGTCGATGGCGCCGAGCTTCTCGCCGATCTCGAGGTGGTCGCGCGGTTCGAAGTCGTAGGTGGGGATCTCGCCATGTGTGCGGAGGGTGACGAAGTTCTCTTCGCCGCCGGCCGGCACGCCCGCGATCACGATGTTCTCGATCTTCGCCAGTGCGGCCTCGGCGGCCGCCTCCGCCTCGTTCGCGGCGTGTTGGGCGGCCTTGACCTGCTCGCTGAGGTGCTTGGCCTCGGCCACCAGTGCGGCCTTGGCGTCTTTCGGCGCCTGCGCGACGCGCTTGCCATGCGCGTTCTGCGCCGCGCGCAGTTCTTCGAACGCGGTGATGGCGGCGCGGCGGTCGCGGTCGGCGGCGAGGGCGTCGTCCACCGAGTCCGGCGACTCCCCGCGAGCGATCTGGGAGCGCTTCACGAGCTCGGGATCTTCACGCAGCAGAGTCAGGTCGATCACGCGTCCATCCTAGGGTCGGCACCCGACATCGTCCTGTCGGCTGCCGGCGACGCCTCGGGCGAGGGACACGGAACGACGGACCGGGTCCGTCCGGCGCATGGGCCCACGGCATCCCCCACGTCAACCCCGTCCTTACGGCCGGTTGCGGCGCGGATCGCGGTCCTATGGTGGATGCCATGGCCGCCCCTGACGAACCGCGTGACGACGCGGAATCCCCCGATAAGACCCCCGCCGACGCCCCCGCAGAGGTGAAGGCGGATGCCGCGGCGGCCGACGGTTCGAGCGACGACTTCCACGCTGCGCGCCTGGGCGACGACGTCGGCGATCGTCCCCGCAAGGACGCCCCCGACCCCAAAGAAGCGGCCGAGCCCGACGACGTCATCCACCAGCCCGAAGACGTCTCCCCCGACACCTCGGAAGACCTCCCCGGCAAGGCGCAACGCGTCGACGCCGAGGGAGATGAGACCCCGATGGATGCGGACGACACGCAGAAGAAGCGCGCCGCCCTCGTCTACAACCCCACGAAGGTCGAGCCCGAGACGCTGCGAGCCCGCGTGGCCGAGCTCGCCGCCGGGGCCGGCTGGGCCGAGCCCCTCTTCTACGAGACGACCGTCGACGACCTCGGCGACGACGCCACGCGCGCCGCGCTCGACGAGAAAGTGGATGCCGTGCTCGTGGCCGGCGGCGACGGGACCGTCCGCGCCGTGGCCGAGGCGCTGACCTCCACCGGTGTGCCGCTGACCATCGTGCCCAGTGGCACGGGCAATCTTCTCGCCCGCAACCTGAACCTGCCGTTGACCGACACCGACGCGATGATCCGCGCGACCTTCGAGGGCGACGTCCACCCCATCGACACCGGCATCGCCCGCATCCGTCGCGCCGATGGCGAGATCGAGGAGCACGGGTTCTCGGTCATGGCCGGTATCGGCCTGGACGCCGCGATGATCCAGAACACGCGCGACGACCTGAAGAAGCAGGTCGGCTGGGTCGCCTACGTCGACGGCGCCGCCCGGTCCCTCGTCGGCGCGAAGCCGTTCCGGGTGATGTACCAACTCGACGGTCACCGCCTGCACTCGGCCAAGGTGCAGAGCGTCCTCTTCGCGAACTGCGGTTCTCTGCAGGGCGGTGTGGCGTTGATCCCCGACGCCTCGATCGCCGACGGGCGCCTCGACGTGGCCGTGCTGCAGCCGACGGGCGTGCTGGGCTGGCTGGGCGTCTGGCGGAGCATCGTGTGGGACAACTCGGTGCTGCGGAAGTTCCGCGCGGGCCGCCGCGTGCTCGAGCGTCGGAAAGACACCTCGGTGCGGTATCTGCGCGGAACGGGCATCGAGCTGGCCACCGCTCCCGCCCAGCCCATCGAGCTCGACGGCGACGAATTCGGGGAGGCGACGCGTGTCTACACGCGCATCGTCTCCGGCGGCCTGGCCGTCGCGCTGCCGAAGGGCCACGACGTCTCGTCTCTGTGACCTCACGGGCCCGACGCTCGGGGGAGCGCCAGGTCACGTGATCTCGCAGGCCCGACGCGCGGCGGAGCGCCGGGTCACGTGATCTCGCCGAGTGCACGCGCCATGACGCGTGGCCTCGACGACGTCAGGTGATCTCGCCGGTCCATGACGCGGCGGGCCCCACTCGGAGCGTGGCGCGCAGGACGCGGGCGGGTGTCAAGCCCGCCGAGCCGGATGCCGAGGTGGATAGCGTCGAGGAATGCCATCGCCTTCGATCGTGTGGTTCCGTGACGACCTGCGCCTGACCGACAACCCGGCCCTCCGGGCGGCGCTCGACCGCGACGAGCCGATCGTGGCGCTGTATGTGCTCGACGAGGAGTCCGACGGGGTGCGCCTGATCGGCGGGGCCGCGCGGTGGTGGCTGCACGGGGCGCTGGCATCCCTCGGCGAACGCCTCGAAGAACGCGGTGCGGCGCTGTTGCTTCGGCGCGGTAAGGCGGCGGAGGTCGTACCGGCCGTGGTCGAAGAGGTGGGCGCCGGCGCGGTGTTCTGGAACCGCCGTTACGGCGGCGTCGAGCGCGAGATCGACGCCGGCATCAAGGGGAAGCTGCGCGACGACGGGGTGACCGTCGCGTCGTTCGCCGCCAACCTGCTGTACGAGCCCTGGACGGTGCGGACGCAGTCCGACAAGCCGTACGGCGTGTACAGCCCGTTCTCGCGCGCCGTGCAAAAACTCCCCGCACCGCGTCCGCCGATGCCCGAGGCGCGCAAGATCCCCGGCTTCGACGGGAGCGTCGATGGCGACGACCTCGGCGCGTGGGACCTGCTGCCGACGAAACCCGACTGGGCCGGGGGTCTGCGCGAGACGTGGGAGCCGGGCGAACCCGCGGCGAAGGCGCGGCTGAAGGAGTTCCTCGACGACGACCTGGGCGACTACTCGAAATACCGCGACGAGTTCGCCGGGGGCGCCACCTCGAACCTCTCCCCGCGCCTGCGGTGGGGCGAGCTCAGCCCGTACCAGGTGTGGCACGACACGGTGGAACACAAGGGGTCGGGCGAGCACGCGAAGAGCGCGAGCGGCTTCCTGTCGGAGATCGTCTGGCGCGAGTTCGCGTGGCACGTGACCTACCACTCCCCCGACATCGCGACGGTGAACTGGCGGCGCAACTTCGACGATTTCCCGTGGCCGACACTCAACCGCGCGCACCTCGAGACCTGGCAGCGGGGCGAGACCGGCGTCGCCGTCGTCGACGCCGGCATGCGTCAGCTGTGGAAAACCGGCGTGATGCACAACCGCGTGCGCATGGTCACGGCATCCTTCCTCATCAAGAACCTGCTGATCGACTGGCGCCATGGCGAGCAGTGGTTCTGGGACTGCCTCGTCGATGCGGATGCCGCGAGCAATCCGTTCAATTGGCAGTGGGTCGCAGGATCGGGGGCGGATGCCGCGCCCTACTTCCGCGTCTTCAACCCCGAGACGCAGCGCAAGAAGTTCGACGCGCACGACGAGTACGTGCGCGAGTGGGCGTCGGAATTCCTCGGCGACGATGCGCCCGAGCCCATGGTGGATCTCGGCGAGACCCGCAAGCGCGCGCTCGACGCGTACGCGCACGTGCGGCACGGGGGCTGATCGCTCGCCCCGGGGAGCCCGTGCCGCTATCGTCGTGCGATGCGTGCCATCCCGCCTTCGCTGGATCCGACCGTCGTCGCCGAGATCGACCGCCGCCTGGCCTCGGTCGCGCACGACCATCGCGTGCGCATCCCGTGGGCGATCGAGAGCGGGAGCCGCGCCTGGGGCTTCCCCTCGCCCGACAGCGACTACGACTGCCGCTTCCTCTTCGTGCGCCGCACCCAGAGCTACCTCTCGCTCTGGCCCGAGCGCGACGTCATCGAGACCCCGCTCGACAAAACGTTCGACGTCAACGGCTGGGATCTCGCCAAGACCGTCGCCCTGATCGTCAAGGGCAACGCCACGGCGATCGAGTGGCTGAACTCCCCCATCGTCTACACCGGCGACGGGGGTTTCCGCGATCGGCTGCTGTCGCTGGCCGACGCCGTGGTCGAGCGCGGCACCATCGGACGCCACTACCTCCACGTCGCCCATCAGCAACGAGCGGGCACGGCGACCCTGAAGCGCTTCTTCTACGCGTTGCGACCGGCGGCCGCGCTCCGCTGGCTCGCGACGCATCCGGATGCCGTGGTGCCGCCCATGGACCTCCCGCGACTGCTCGACGAGGGCGATGTCGGCGAAGACGTCCGCGACGCCGCGCAAGAACTGATCGCGGTGAAGGCGCGCACACGAGAGCTCGGCGAAGGCGAACCCCCGACGGTGCTCGACCGTTTCGTCACGACGCAATTGCAGGAGGCGAGCCACTTCGAGGACGCGCCGCCGGAGAAGGATGCCGCGATCACGCGCCGTCTCGCCGACGCGTACTTCCGCGACGAGCTGGGTCGCGTCTGATCCACCGGGCCGTGTCGCCAGGTCGGTCGTCGGCCCTGTGGCGTCGGGACGTACAAGCGAGAGGGGCGCCACCTCGCGGTGACGCCCCTCTGCGACGGTTGTCAGTTGACGCGCTGCGCGTCGGCGTCGTCTTCGTCGTCGTCACCCGGGATGAACACGTCCACCACGGTCACGTTGATCTCGGCGACCTTCATGCCCACGAGCTCGGTGATGGCCTGGTGCACCGCTGCGCGGACGTTCGCGGCCACGCGCTGGAGCTGCTCGGGGTAGTCGACCTGGATCGCGATGTCGGCGGCGACCTCGGTCTCGCCGACCTCGACGCTCACACCCTGCGCGTGATCCTTGGCGCCCACGGCCTGACGGATGTTGCCGATCACGCGGGCGGCGCCGCCACCGAGGGCGTGGACGCCGGGTACCTCGGCCGCGGCGATGCCGGCGACCTTGGCGACGACGGCGTCGACGATGACGGTCGAGCCGCCGTCCTTCGTGGCGGTGGTGGGGGTGGCGGTGGTGGTGGTGTTCTCAGCCATGTGCGCTTCCTTCCGTCGTACCGGGACCGTGTGTCCCGCGATGTCATAGAGGAGACGCGGCCACCGATCCATTCGTCACGGCTTCCAGCTGAGAGAACGCTGAAGATGGGTGAGGGGATCAGTCGTCGAAGAAGCCGCCGAAGGGTTGGTCCTCGTCGCCGGTGTCGCGTGCGTCGTACTGCACCGTCTCGATCGAGAAGGCCACGCGAGAGGCCGCGGTGAACAGCACCGACATCTGCCGATTGCCGACGACGACGAACCGCTCGAAACGTCCGCCCGCGCGGACGGCATCCTCGATGCGTGCCTGCAGCTTCTCGATGTCCTGCCCCTGAGCCAGGAAATATGCGTGATCATCGATGGCGATCTGCGTGCGCACCATCGTCTGCGTGTCGCTCATGCCGGCACGGTAGGGGCCGAGGCGGTGCACGACCGAAGGGGTTGCGCCCGCGGCGAGCGCGGAATACGCGAGACGCTACGGACGTTCTGGTGAGAGTGACTCCCTCGCTCTCCGTCCTCGATCTCGTCCCCGTACGCAGCGGCCAGAACAGCGCACACGCCGTCGCCGCGTCCCTCGATCTCGTGGAGCGCGCAGAGCATTTGGGCTACCGGCGCTACTGGTTCGCGGAGCACCACAACATGCCCGCCGTCGCCTCGACGGCACCGCCGGTGCTCATCGCCGCAGCCGCCGCGCGCACGTCTCGTATCCGGGTGGGCTCGGGCGGCGTGATGCTGCCGAATCACTCGCCCCTGATCGTCGCGGAGCAGTTCGCCGCCCTCGAGGCGCTGGCTCCGGGCCGCATCGACCTGGGCATCGGCCGCGCGCCCGGCAGCGACCCGGTCATCACGCAGCTGCTGAACCGTTCGGGCACCACGAGCGATGTCTCGCGGTTCCCTGATCACGTGACCGACATCATGGCGCTCACCTCGCCCGACGGTGCGACCGTGCGTTTCACCTCGGGCACCGAGTATCAGGTGAAGGCGACCCCCTCGGCATCCGGGATGCCGCAGGTGTGGCTGCTGGGCTCGAGCGACTACTCCGCCCAGCTCGCCGCGAGTTTCGGCCTGCCGTACGTCTTCGCGAACCACTTCGCCGGGGAGGGGCTGGAACACGCCCTCCGCCTCTACCGTGATCAGTTCGTTCCGAACGAGTCCGGAGACGGGCCCCGCACCTTCGTCACTGCCAACGTCGTCGCCGCCCCCACCGCGGAAGAGGCCGAGGAGCGTGCCCTCCCGCAGCTGCGCATGATGGCGCGACTGCGCACGAACAAGCCGCTGGTGCCTCTCGAGACCGTCGAGCAGGCCCAGGCCGACCCGTTCGACGCCCTGGCCGAGTCGATCATGGCGGCGTCGCGTCAGAAGTGGTTCGTCGGCACGGGTGCGGACGTGCAGGGTCAGCTCGCCGCCTTCGCCGCGCAGCACGGCGTCGACGAGATCATGGTCTCGCCCGTCGCGGGCGCCTACGACGGCGAGTCGCTCGACACCGCCGCCGGACGCGCGCAGACGCTCGAGCTCATCGCGACGCCGGCGGCCGTGGCGGCCTGATCGGCAGCGACGTCTCCGCCTTGCGCGAGTGACGGCGCGTCAGGCCTCGGGCTCGCCGCTGAGCAGACCGCGGAGCCAGTCGCGCGCCTCGACGAAGACGTCGTCGCTGTAGCGCTGCGGGTAGCGCACGATCGCACGGTCGGCGCGCGCGTACGACCCGAGGAAGATGACCTTCGGGCTGAACCGGCGAAGACCCAGCAACGCATCGGCCATACGCTCGTCGAGCACGTGCCCGTCGGCGTCGATGACGAAGCGATACCGGCCCAGGGCGTCGCCGATGGGGCGGGATGCCAAGAGGCTCAGGTTGATGCCACGCGTGGCGAACTGCTCGAGCAGTTCGAGCAGCGCACCGGGGTGGTCTTCGGGGAGCTCGACGATGAGCGAGGTCTTATCGGCCCCGGTGGGCGGCGCGGGAGCGACGGTGCGGCTGACGAGCACGAACCGCGTGACGGCATTCGGGTTGTCACCGATGTTCTCGGCCAACACCTCCACGTCGTGGTGAGCCACGATGCCGGGCGCCGCGATCGCGGCATCCGCGGCGCTCGTGCCGTCAAGCACGCCGAGAGCGCTCGCGACGTTGCTCTCGGCCGGCAGGTGCGCATGAGCGGGCAGGTTCTTGCTCAGCCAGCCGAGACACTGTCCGTACGCGACGGGGTGCGCGGCGACGAGCGAGACGTCGGCGAGCCGGACCCCCGGTCGCCCGACGAGCACGAAGTTGACCGGCACGAGATACTCGCCGACGATACGCAGTCCCGGCACGGTGGCCAGGGCGTCCTGCGCAGTGGAGACGCCACCGTCGACCGAGTTCTCGATCGCGATCATCGCGGCATCCGAACGCCCTTCGACGACGTCGGCCAGCGCTTCGCCGACGTTACGGACGGGCCGCCAGATCTGATCGCGCGCCTCGGGGACCTGCGCGAGCGCCGCCTCGGTGAAGGTGCCGGCGGGACCGAGGTAGCTGTAGGTGCGGCGGGCGAGGGCGAGGTCTGTGTCGGGCAGCACCGGCTCAGCCTAGTCCGCCGCACGGCGATGCCGTCGCCACGCCGGTCGCACCGCCGCGCAGCACCCTCCCCCGCGCGCGCGGCTCTCTCGGTGCTCACCGTGGCCGGCGCCCGCCGCGCGATCGATCCCGAGAGCAGACGTATTGTCGCCGATCGCGACGAGGCGTGTGCGCATGTCGGAGGGAGCGTGCAGACTGGGCGCATGAGCAGTCGCGCAGGACAGCCCGCAGAGGCATCCGATCTCATCGACATCGACGAATTGATCGCCGCGTATTACGACCGCAAGCCGGATGCCGCGGTGCCCGAGCAGCGCGTCGCCTTCGGCACGAGCGGCCACCGCGGTTCGTCGCTGAGCACCAGCTTCAACGAAGACCACATCCTCGCCACCACGCAGGCCATCGTCGATTACCGCGCGGAGCAGGGCATCACCGGCCCCCTCTTCCTCGGTCGCGACACCCACGGCCTGTCGCTGCCGGCCGAGCGCAGCGCCATCGAGGTGCTCGTCGCGAACGGCGTCGACGTGCGGGTCGACGCGCGCGACGCCTGGGTGCCCACCCCGGCACTCAGCCACGCGATCCTCGCGTACAACAAGGGCCGCGCGCTCGACGACCCCGGCCGCGCCGACGGCATCGTCGTGACCCCCTCGCACAACCCGCCGCGCGACGGCGGGTTCAAGTACAACCCGCCGCACGGCGGCCCCGCCGACACCGACGCCACCGGGTGGATCGCCGATCGCGCCAACGAACTCATCACCGCCGGCCTCGAGGGCGTCAAGCGCACGCCGCACGCCGACATCGACCTCGAGAACCTCGGCCAGTACGACTTCCGCGACGCGTACGTGCGCGATCTGGCATCCATCATCGACGTGGACGCCATCAAGAACGCAGGCGTGCGCATCGGCGCCGACCCGCTGGGCGGAGCGTCAGTGGAGTACTGGGCCCTGATCGCCGAGGTGTACGGCCTCGACCTCACCGTCGTGAACCCCGAGGTCGACCCGACGTGGAAGTTCATGACGCTCGACTGGGACGAGAAGATCCGCATGGATCCGTCGTCTCCGTCGGCCATGGCCTCGCTGGTCGCCGCCCGCGCCGACTACGACATCCTCACCGGCAACGACGCCGACGCCGACCGCCACGGCATCGTCACCCCCGACGCGGGGCTGATGAACCCCAACCACTACCTGGCCGTCGCGATCGACTACCTGTTCTCTCACCGTCCGGGCTGGCCGACCGATGCCGCCGTGGGCAAGACGCTGGTGTCGTCGATGATCATCGATCGCGTCGCCGCCTCGCTCGACAAGACGCTGCTCGAAGTCCCCGTCGGCTTCAAGTGGTTCGTCCCCGGCCTGCTCGACGGCTCGGTGGCCTTCGGCGGCGAGGAGTCGGCCGGTGCGTCGTTCCTGCGCAAAGACGGCACCGTGTGGACGACCGACAAAGACGGCATCCTGCTCTGCCTGCTCGCGGCCGAGATCCTCGCCGTCACCGGCAAGACGCCGTCGCAGCGCTACGCCGAGCTCGAGGCGCAGTTCGGTGCTTCGGCGTACCAGCGCGTCGACGCCGCGGCCACGCCCGCGCAGAAGTCGGCGCTGTCGAAGCTGTCTCCGGATGCCGTGAGCGCCACCGAGCTCGCCGGCGAGACGATCACGGCGAAGCTGTCGCACGCGCCCGGCAACGGTGCGGCGATCGGCGGCCTTAAGGTACAGACCGAATCGGCCTGGTTCGCCGCCCGCCCCTCGGGCACCGAAGACGTCTACAAGCTGTACGCCGAGTCGCTCCGCGGCGAGGACCACCTGCGCGAGGTGCAGGAGGAGGCCCGCGCGGTGGTCTCGGCCGCGCTCGGCCAGGCGTAACGCCCTCGTCGAAGCGGCGTCGCCTTTCACCGGCGGCGCCGCTTTCGCGTGCACAGGGGCGGGTCGCTTGGGCAAGCCCTCGTGCGGGCGGCGCCGCCTTCGCGAGCACAGGGGCGGGGGCTTGGGGCAAGCACTCACGAGAAACGCCCTCTCGCGCCAGACAGGGCGTCTCACAGCGTGTCTCGCTCACCAGAGCGTTTATCCGCGATGAAGGCGCGGGGTGCCACGGCCGCGACGGCACGCAGCGATGGGTTCGAGGCATCCGGGCGCGGAGCGTGAGAAGCAGCCGCATCGCGGCCGTCGCGCGGCGACCGCCCCCACCCCGCGATAAACGCCGCGCCGAGTCAGACACGGCACCACACGGCGTGTCTCACACGAAACAGCGTTTATCGCGAAGAGGGCGACGGGATGCCGCGGCCCCGGCGCTCAGCAGAACGTCGGGGCCGTGGCATCCGTGAGTCAGGCGGGGGCGAAGGTCTTCGCGTCGATGACGAAGCGGTAGCGCACGTCGCTGTTCAGCACGCGCTCGTACGCCTCGTTGATCTTGTCGGCCGAGATGAGCTCCGTCTCGGGGGCGATGCCGTGCTCGGCGCAGAAGTCGAGCATCTCCTGGGTCTCCTGGATGCCGCCGATGCCCGAGCCTGCGAACGAGCGGCGGTTCGCGAACAGCGTGAACACCTCGATGGGCAGCGGCTCCGGCGGGGCGCCGACGTTGACCATCGTGCCGTTGCGGGCGAGCAGACCCAGGTACTGCTTGAGCTCGAGCGGGGCGCTGACGGTGTTGACGATGAGGTCGAAGGTGTTTTTCAGCGCCTTGAAGGTCTCTTCGTCCTTCGTGGCGTAGTAGTGGTCGGCGCCCATCTTCAGGCCGTCGTCCTTCTTGCTGAGCGTCTGCGACAGCACGGTGACCTCGGCGCCCATGGCGTGTGCGATTTTCACAGCCATGTGGCCGAGACCACCGAGACCCACGACGGCGACCTTCTTGCCGGGGCCGGCGTTCCAGTGGTGCAGCGGCGAGTACGTGGTGATGCCGGCGCACAGCAGCGGGGCGGCCTTGTCGTAGGGGATCGCTTCGGGAACGCGCAGCACGAAGTCCTCGTCGACGACGACCTTCTCGCTGTACCCGCCCTGCGTGATGGTGCCGTCGACATCTTTCGCGCCGTACGTGCCGATGTTGCCCTTCAGGCAGTACTGCTCCTCGCCCGCCTGGCAGTTCTCGCACTCCCGGCACGAGTTGACCATGCAGCCGACGCCGACGCGGTCGCCGACCTTGTGCTTCGTGACGTCCGAGCCGACCTCGGCGACGGTGCCGACGATCTCGTGGCCGACGGTCAGGGGGTAGGGCACCTCGCCCCACTCGCCGCGGATGGTGTGGATGTCGGAGTGGCAGATGCCGGCGTAAGCGATGTCGATGAGGACGTCCTTCGGGCCGACGTCGCGGCGCTCGATGGTCGTGGGCTCGAGGGGTGAGGTCGCGGACGACGCCGCGTAGGCGTTGACGTGCATGGTTCTCCTCGGTGGGGGGTCGATGCGGATGCATCCATCTTCCCCCGGGGTGGTCGACCGAAGGCCCCCTTGACGGATGCCGGAGGGGGCGGCGAACACACGTCGCCGCCCCCTCCGGCACCGTTCTACTTGCAGGTCGCCGCCGGGATCGCGACCGAGGTCGTCGAAGCCGCGCCGTTCACGGTCGCGGTGACCGTGGCCGTCCCCGCGGGGATCGACGTCTGGCGCGTGGTCAACGTGGTCGACACGCGCTTGCCCGGGTCGACGGCGCCGAGGCTCTTCGCCCCGTACGGGCTGTCCAGCCGCACGTCGGCGCGCGCCGAGCCGTCGTTCTGCACCGTCATGGCCACGATGACCTTGCCGGCGACGCAGCGCGACGAAGCGGTCGCCGTGACCGTCGCCGCGGGCGTACGCGTCACGGTGACCGTGTACACGCGCTCCGCACCGTCGGGGGCGGTCACGCGCACGGAGCCGACTCCGCCGGCGTCGGCGGGTTGGGTGATGCGCACAACGGCATCCTGATCGACCGCCTGCGCGTTGACCGTCGGCCACGCGTCGCCGGGCACGCTCACCGCGTACTCGGTCTTCGCGGGGTCGAAGCCGGCGACCGGGTTCGGACCCACGGTCAGTCGCGCGAGGTCGGCGATTCCCGCCGGCGACGGCGCCGCAGCGAAGATCTCCACCTCGGAGACGATCATGTGCGTCTGCGACCGGGCGTTCATCACCACCCGCACCTCGTCGGCGGCGACGCCACCGAGAGTGACCTCCACCTTCGGGGCGCCGGTCGCGGGCGCCGGGACGCTCTGCAGCGCGCCCTGCACCCACGTGCCCCCGGCGATGCGGTAGTCCACCCGGAGGGTCTCGGGCCAGCTCAACGACCCGCCGTCGCGGTAGAACTGCACCGCCACGCGCTGAACCGTCTCGGCGTTCGCGAGAGCGTAGGTCAGGGTGTCCTGCGTGTTCTTCGTGCCCGAACGCCAGTTCGACCAGCCCTTGTCGGCGCTCTGACCGTTGATCGTGCGGTCGACGGGATAGCCGCTCTCGGTGTATGTGGCCGACGGACGGCTCTGCGGTGCGACGTTGCGCTCGACGGCATCGGTCACGATCACCGTCAGGCGCGCGGGGAGCTTCTCGCCGCCCGGACCGGTGGCAGTGCCGTTCACGGTCACGGTACCGGCCTTGGCGAACGACGCGTCGGTGAGATCGCCCCAGGTCCAGGTGACGGGGGTCCAGAATCCGGAACCGTCGGCGCGCACCTCGGCCTGCACGTCTGCCGGAGCGTTCGCCTTCACGCTGGCCAGGGAGGTGCCGGCGGCGACGGTGACGGACGCCGGTCGCGCCGCCGTGTAGGAGCCGACCTCGACGGTCGCGGTGGCCTCGACCGGGGCGCCGAACATGTCGGTTCCCGTGCCGCGGACGGTGACCGCCCCGGCCTTTGACCAATCCTTACCGGCGAGATCCCAGGTCACGGGCACGGAACGCAGCGTCTGGTTGGCGTAGCGCGCAGCAACGGTGGCGGGCAGGGTCGGCGCCGTCCCCACCGGGGTGCTGACGACGACGGGCTCGACACCGAGCACGGCCGTGCCCAGCAGGCGCCACGACTGGTTGCCGCCGCCGTTCGAGGTCCACAGGCCCACGCGGGTCTCCGGCTGCGAGCTGGCGCCGTTGACATCGAGCACCCGCTCGCCGCCGACACTCAGCACCGAAAAGTGCGTCCCGTCGGTGGTGGATGCCATCCACTGCAGGTTGCGGTCGGCGGCGGCCCCGGCGGGGTCGGAGTCGACCAGCACGGTGCCTCCGTTCGCGACGCCGAGGTACTGGCCGGCGGCGTTCTCGAGGGTGAAGCGGTGGCGGTTCGTTCCTTGACCCTCGAGCGAGCGCACGGTCCAGGTCTGCGTCTTGGCCGCTTCGGCCGTGGTCGCCGCCGGGCGGATGGCCAGGGAGGCGCCACCGTCGAGCATGAGCCCGCTCTGCAGACCCTGCAGCTGCACCGACTGTCCGTCACGGAAGCTCGCGGCGGTGTCGGCGACGCCCGAGACGCCGTCGATGACGAACGTCGTCACCGAGCGCGCGGGAACCGTGAGGGTGGCGGTCTTGGTGGCCGGGTTCACCGCGACGGCCGCGCCCTGCTTCAGCGCGTTGACCGCGGGGTTCTCGAGCGTGGACTGCGTCGTCACCACGGGGGTGACGGTCGCGCCCGCGGCAACGGAACCGAAACGGCTGAGGTCGATCTCGACGGTGCGGTCGGCGGTCTCGCTGTTGACGTGCACGATGGTCGCGCCGTCGCCGTCGGCATCCGTCGCGGCGGTGGACTGCGTGTTGTCGGTCGCGATGAGGTGGTCGCCGGGCCTGATGTAGTGCGTGAAGTTGCGCACGGTGTTGTACTTCTCGTTCGTCAGCACCTTGCACGACGGGTCGGCGTCACCGTCTTTGATGCGGCGCTCGGACTTGCCCTCGGCGTTGCAGTCGAAGTCGATGAAGACGCTGCCCCAGTTGAGCTGCTCGACCTTCTCCATGTTGTAGAGGTCTTCGACGGGCTGCCAGAACACCCACGCGTCGGGCTCGAGCTCGCGCAGATCGGCCTGGATGTGCTCGGCCATCCCGAGCCCGTTGCCGATGTCGGCCGGGTTGAAGCCCTTGCCGGGGGTCCAGTTGCCCTCGACCTCGCTCATCCACAGCGGCTTGTCGGCGGCCTTGGCGATGTCGCGGACGACCGGGCGGCCTTGCGTGCCATAGGTGTGCACGTTCAGTTGGTCGACGGCGGACTTGGCCTCGGTCGACCAGGCGTTCCAGTTGGTCTGGAAGATGCCGGGGTTCGTCTCGTCCATCGCCGAGATCACGGCGTCGGTCGTCGTGTCGGGGTCGGCGAGGCGCGCGGCGAGGGCCTTGATCATCTCGTCCTGACGCTGCGGGCCGATGTGTGCGCCCTCCTGCCGACTGGCGCTGGTGGGCCACGTCTGCCCCGCGGGGATGTTCGTCGACCAGTAGTTCGTGTTCGGCTCGTTGAACGGGTCGATCGTGTCGAACTGGATGCCGTGCTCTTTCTCGAGCTCGTCGACGACGGTGGTCAGGTACCCGGCGAACTTGTCCATGTCGGCGGTGGCGAGCTGCTCGCTGGTGGCGTTGTTGATCCCGCCCGAGACGAAACCGCTCTGCGTGAGGAAGTACGGCGGGGAGTTGCTGAAGGCCTCCCAGTGGGTGACCTTGTCCTTGAGCGCGTCGATCCACCAGCGCTGGGCGGAGTCGGCGTCGAAGTCGTAGTGGGTCGGGTCGTCGGGGTTCCACGCAGCTTTGTAGCGCTCACGGTCGGCGTAGGTCGAGGTGATCGCACCCTGGGCGTCGGTCGCGGGCAGGTTCGGGTTCCAGAAGCCGGGGACGGCACCGCCCGGGCGGAGGTACGACGGGACGTCGGTCGCGTTGCCGCCGCCGATGTTGTAGCGCGCGATGTTGAGGTTCAGCCCGTCCTCGCCGAAGACGGCGTCGAACAGCTTCTGCCGCACGTCGGCGGGGTAATTGCCGGTCGCGTTGGCGAACCACACCAGGCTGGTCCCCCAGCCCTCAAAGGGCGCGGACGCCGTGGCGGGGTTCGGCGTGACGCGGACGGGCGTCGTGGCGGCCTGGGTCTCATCGGACGCCGTCACGGCGGCGGTCGCGGTGATGGCACCGGCGGCCAACGCCACGGCGCACGTCATCGACAGCAGTCGAACTGACTTCATCGTCATTTCCGATCCGGCCGCACCGGTGCGGCCTCATGTGGGGATGTTTACGTCAACATGGACGCCCTCACGAGCTTAGACGACGGTGTTAGCGCACACAAGAACCCCAGGCTCGTCGGCGGCGAGGCGGACGGGCGCGCGGTCGCCCGGCTCAGCGCGGGCCGGAGCTGGCGCGCACCACGAGCGAGGTCGGAACGAGCGTGCGCTCATGGGCATCGCCGGTGCCCTCGATGTCGGCGATGAGGGCCTTCATCGCCTCCGCGCCCACGCGCTCGAAGCGCTGGCGGACCGTGGTCAGCGGGGGCCAGAAATTGGCCGCTTCGGGCATGTCGTCGAAGCCGACCACGCTCACCTCACCGGGGACGCTCCGCCCGGCTTCGTGAAGAGCGCGGATCACGCCGAGGGCCATCTGGTCGTTCGCCGCGAACACCGCGGTGACCTCGGGACGCACCGCGAGCGCCGCCCCGATGCGGTGGCCGGAGCCAGCCGTCCAGTCGCCGATCTGCACCTCGGGCGCGCGGCATCCGCGGTCTTCGAGGGCCGTTCGCCAGGCGTTGCGGCGGCGCTCCGCGGCGAAGGATTCCGGAGGCCCCGAGACGTGCCACACCGTGTCGTGACCGAGGTCGAGCAGGTGCTCGGTCGCGAGCCGTGCGCCCTGCGCCTGATCGTTGTCGACGACGGCATAGGGGTAGTCGGCACTCGAGTCGACCACGACGACGGGCAGGCCCGACGGGATGGCGAGCTCGTTCTCGCCGAGACGGTGCGTCTCGATGAGGATGACGATGCCGTCGACCGCGTGTTCGCGCAGGCGCATGAACGCACCCGAGACGTCGGACTGCGACGCCGACTGCACCGTGATGAGGGTGATGGAGTACCCGGATGCCGCGGCCATCGACGCCAATGCGTCGAGCGTGCGCGTGTTGCCGTACGACCCGAGCGAGAACATGATCACGCCGATGCTGCGGAAGCGCCCCGACCGCAGGGCACGGGCGGCGCTGTTGGGCCGATAGCCGAGGTGCGCCATCGCGTCGAGCACGCGGGCGCGCGTGTCGGGGTCGACATTGCTGCGTCCGTTGGCGACCCGCGATACGGTCTGGCCCGACACTCCGGCCGCCGCAGCGACGTCTGCCATCGACACCTCGCGTCGACGCTTTCGCGTCGGGATCGCGGGCGACGCCGTCGTCGTCTCTCGCTCATGGATGCCCCCTCGGTGTTGACGTTGACACCCTAGCGGAGGCGGGTTATGTTTACGTCAACATCTCGGCCACCCGGACCGGATGCGCACCAATGAAGAGGCACTGGACGATGACGACCACCGCGGCACCCCCGCCCGCCCTGCGCACCCCGCGGCGCAAGCGACGCGCACGCATCGACGACCGCGGCTGGCTGTTCGTCGCCCCCTTCGCGATCGTGTTCGCGCTCGTCTTCCTCGCGCCGCTGGTGTACTCGATCTACCTCAGCCTGTTCCGCGAGCAGCTCATCGGCGGCAACGCGTTCGTCGGCCTCGACAATTACGTCGCCGCCTTCGGCGACGAGAAGTTCTGGGACGGACTCATCCGCGTCTCGGTCTTCCTCGTGGTTCAGGTGCCGATCATGCTGATCCTGGCCCTCGGCGCGGCCCTCGCCATCGACAGCGCACGGCTCCACGCCTCGAGCTTCTACCGCATCGTGATCTTCCTCCCCTACGCCGTGCCCGCGGTCGTGGCGGTGCTGATGTGGGGCTACATCTACGGCGACCAGTTCGGCCTGGCCGGCAACGTCAACCAGCTGCTCGGCTCCGACGTGCTCCAGCCGTTCATCCCGCAGTGGATGCTGCTGTCGATCGGCAACATCGTCACGTGGCAGTTCGTCGGCTACAACATGCTGATCTTCTACTCGTCACTGAAGACCATCCCCGGCGAGCTGTACGAGGCGGCATCCATCGACGGAGCCGGCGCATGGCGCACCATCTTCTCGATCAAGATCCCGGCCGTGCGCGGCGCCGTCGTGATCGCCACAATCTTCTCGATCATCGGCAGCTTCCAGCTCTTCAACGAGCCGAACATCCTCAAGCCCCTGGCCCCGAACACGATCTCGACGTTCTACACGCCGAACATGTACGCCTACAACCTGTCGTTCGCGGGTCAGCAGTACAACTACGCCGCGACGATCGCCATCATCATGGGCCTGATCACCGCGATCATCGCTTACGTCGTGCAGCTGCGCGGCTCACGTCAGGAGGCGCGATGACCACCGCGACCGCACCCCGCACCGACACCGTCGCGGTGACCACCGACCGTTCGCGCTCGCGCCGTTCGTTCGCGCGCACGTCACCCACGCACACCCGCCGTTCGGTCGTGCTGACCATCGTCATGAGCCTGTACCTCGTGTACACGCTGCTGCCGCTGGCGTGGCTGCTCATCAACGCCACCAAGACGCAGCCCGACCTGTTCTCGTCGTTCGGCCTGTGGTTCGGCGACAGCTTCGCCCTCGGCGACAACATCGTGCAGACCTTCACCTACCGCGACGGCATCTTCCTGCGTTGGCTCGGCAACACCCTGCTCTACGTGGTGGTCGGCGCCGGCGGTGCGACCTTCCTCGCCACCCTCGCGGGGTACGGCCTGGCGAAGTACAACTTCCGCGGCCGCAAGGCGGTGTTCGCCGTGATCCTCGGCGCCATCGCCGTGCCGGGCACCGCCCTCGCCGTGCCGACCTTCCTGCTGTTCAGCCAGCTGGGTCTGACGAACACCCCGTGGGCGATCATCATCCCCTCGCTCATCAGCCCGTTCGGTCTGTACCTCGTGTGGGTCTACGCCACCGACGCCATCCCGACCGAGCTGCTCGAGGCCGCCCGCATGGACGGCGCGGGCGAGTTCCGCACCTTCTTCACGATCTCGATCCGCCTGCTCACACCCGGCATCGTCACGGTGCTGCTGTTCGCGGTCGTGGCGACGTGGAACAACTACTTCCTGCCGCTGATCATGCTCAGCAACCCCGAGTGGTACCCCCTGACCGTCGGTCTCAATCAGTGGAACGCCCAGGCCGTCGGCGTCGGCGCCCAGCCCATCTACAACCTCGTGATCACCGGTTCGCTGCTGTCGATCATCCCGATCGTCGCCGCGTTCCTCGTGCTGCAGCGCTTCTGGCAGTCCGGCCTGAGCGCGGGCAGCGTGAAGCAGTGACCACCCGCACTTCCCCCTGATCGGGGCGTCAGCCCCACCACCCGAATACCCGGAGCGTCCTGCCCCGGTCTTCACAACCCACCCTCACCGGAGCGCCCCGCCCCGGCATCCACAACAACGAAGTAGAGGAACCCGATGACATTCATGCGCAAGGGCACCGCCGTGCGGCGGACCGTCTTCGCCGTCGCCGCCGCCGCCCTGTCGGTCGGCGCGCTGACCGCGTGCTCCGGCGGCAACACCGGCGGCGGCGCCGCCGCCGGCGGCTCGGCCGACGACATCGAGAAGGCCCTCGAGGCCGGTGGCGAGATCACGTACTGGTCGTGGACCCCCTCGGCCGAGGCCCAGGTCGCCGCGTTCCAGGAGAAGTATCCGAACGTGAAGGTCAACCTGGTCAACGCCGGCACGAACACCGAGGAGTACACCAAGCTCCAGAACGCCATCAAGGCGGGGTCCGGCGCCCCCGACGTCGTGCAGATCGAGTACTACGCCTTCCCGCAGTTCGCGCTGTCGGACTCGCTGCTCGACCTGTCGTCGTACGGCTTCGGCGACCTCGAGAGCGCCTACGCCCCGGGCCCGTGGGGCGCGGTCGACTTCGACGGCAAGATCTACGGCCTGCCGCAGGACTCCGGCCCCATGGCCCTGTTCTACAACAAGAGCGTCTTCGACCAGTACGGCATCGCCGTGCCCACCACCTGGGACGAGTACTACGCCGCCGCACAGAAGCTGCATGCCGCCGACCCGACCAAGTACATCACCGCCGACACCGGCGACTCCGGCTTCACCACCAGCATGATCTGGCAGGCCGGCGGCACTCCGTTCACCGCCGATGGCACCAACGTCACCATCGACCTGCAGGACGCGGGCTCGAAGAAGTTCGCCGAGAACTGGAACCGTCTCATCGAGGGCGACCTGCTCTCGAGCACTCCCAGCTGGAGCGACGAGTGGTTCAAGGGCCTCGGTGACGGCTCGATCGCCTCGCTCGTCATCGGCGCCTGGATGCCCGGCGTGCTCGAGAGCTCGGTCGAAGACGGTGCGGGCAAGTGGGCCGTGGCCCCCATCCCCACCTACGACGGCAAGCCCGCGACGGCGGAGAACGGCGGCGGCGGCCAGGCCGTGACCAAGCAGAGCAAGAACCCCGCGCTCGCGGCCGGCTTCCTCAAGTGGCTGAACAACGACGAGGAGAGCCTGCAGATCTTCGCCGAGTCGGGCGGCTTCCCCTCCACCACCGCCCAGCTGAGCGACCCCGCCTTCGTCGACAAGGAGTCGGAGTACTTCGGCGGCCAGCAGATCAACCAGGTGCTGACGCAGGCGTCGAGCGACGTCGTCGAGGGCTTCAGCTACCTGCCCTTCCAGGTCTACGCCAACAGCATCTACGGCGACACCGTGGGCCAGGCGTACTCCACCAAGGGCGACCTGAACGAGGGCCTGAAGGCCTGGCAGGAGCAGCTGGTCACGTACGGCAACGACCAGGGCTTCTCGGTCAACAAGTAAGCAGTTCCCGGGGCGGGTCGCGTGCACCGCATGCGACCCGCCCCACCCGTTTCCCCGCCAGGAGAGCAATGACCACCCCCACCCGCATCACCGTCGACCGCGAAGCCGTCGGTGCCGAGGTGCCGCGTCGCCTGTTCGGCTCGTTCGTCGAGCACATGGGCCGCTGCGTGTACGACGGCATCCATTCCCCCGGTCACCCGAGCGCCGACGCCGCCGGTTTCCGCGCCGACGTGCTCGAGCTCGTTCGCGACCTGGGTGCGACGGTGGTGCGCTATCCCGGCGGCAACTTCGTCTCGGGCTACCGCTGGGAAGACGGCGTGGGCCCCCGCGAGGAGCGGCCGGTGCGCCTGGATGCCGCGTGGCACAGCACCGAGACCAACCAGGTGGGGCTGCACGAATTCGCCGACTGGGCGGATGCCGCGGGCTTCGAGGTCATGGAGGCGGTCAACCTCGGCACGCGCGGTGTCGCCGAGGCCGCCGACCTGCTCGAATACGCCAACCACCCCGGCGGCACGGCGCTCAGCGACCGCCGCCGGGCGAACGGCCGCGACGAGCCGTTCGGCATCCGGCTGTGGTGCCTCGGCAACGAGATGGACGGTCCGTGGCAGATCGGCCACAAGACCGCCGATGAGTACGGGCGCCTCGCCGCGGAGACCGCGCGCATGATGCGCTTCATCGACCCGGACGTCGAGCTCGTCGCCGCGGGCAGCTCGAACCATGAGATGCCCACCTTCGGCGAGTGGGAGCGCACGGTGCTGCGCCACACCGCCGGTCTGATCGACCACATCTCGGTGCACGCCTACTACGAGGAAGATCCCGCAGACCCCGCCAGCTTCCTGGCCAGCGGCACCGCCCTCGACCGCTACATCGCCGACGTCGTCGACATCATCGACGAGGTCGGTGCGACGACTCCCGACGGCGGAACGGTCGGCATCAGCGTCGACGAGTGGAACGTCTGGAACCAGACCCGGTGGAACGAGGTCGACAAGCCGCGCGTCTTCACCGGCGACTGGCCCGTCGCCCCGCGCCTGATCGAAGACGATTACACCGTCACCGACGCCGTGGTCGTCGGATCGCTCCTCATCACCCTCATCCGCCGCTCCGACCGTGTGTCGATGGCCAACCTCGCCCAGCTGGTGAACGTCATCGCCCCCATCCGCACCGAGCCCGGCGGCGGACCGGCGTGGCGACAGAGCACGTTCCACCCCTTCGCTCTCACCGCGAAGGCGGCATCCGGGCGCGTGGTCCTCCCCCACGTGGAGGGCGCGCGCATCGACACCGCCCGCCACGGCGCGGTGGACGCGGTCGACACGGTCGCCACCGTTGACGGGGACGCCGTGTCGGTGTTCCTCGCGCACCGCGAGCTCGAGGCCGAGACGAGCGTCGAGCTGGACCTCGGCAGCGTCACCGACGTCGAGGCCGTGGTCGTCACCGTCCCCGAGGGCGGCGACCGCCACACCACCAACTCCGCCGACGGCGAGCCCGTCGCGCCCGTACCGCTGGCGGTCGAGACCGGCTCAGACGGCATCCTGCGATTCACCCTCCCCGCCCTCGCCTGGGTGCGCCTCACCGCGCGCCTCACCGACTGACCCGAGAGACACCGTGACGACCTTCACCATCGGCGAGACCGACTTCCTGCTCGACGGGCGACCCCACCAGGTCATCTCGGGCACGCTGCACTACTTCCGCATCCACCCCGAGCACTGGGCCGATCGCATCCGCACGGCCAAGGCGATGGGCCTGAACACCATCGAGACCTACGTCGCGTGGAACGCCCACGAGCCGGTGAGAGGCGAATGGGATGCCACGGGCTGGAACGACCTCGGCCGCTTCCTCGACCTGATCGCCGCCGAGGGTCTGCACGCGATCGTGCGCCCCGGCCCGTACATCTGCGCGGAGTGGCACAACGGCGGCCTGCCGGTGTGGCTGACCTCGACGCCGGGGATCGGCATCCGTCGTTCCGAGCCGCAGTTCGTCGAGGCCGTGTCGGAATACCTGCGGCGCGTGTACGAGATCGTGGCCCCGCGGCAGATCGACCGCGGCGGCAACGTCGTGCTCGTGCAGATCGAGAACGAATACGGCGCCTACGGCTCCGACAAGGACTACCTCCGCGAGCTCGTGCGGGTGACCAAGGACGCCGGCATCACCGTGCCGCTGACCACCGTCGACCAACCCATGCCGTGGATGCTCGAGGCGGGGAGCCTGCCCGAGCTGCACCTCACCGGCTCGTTCGGCTCGCGGTCGGAGGAGCGCCTGGCGACCCTGCGCGAGCACCAGCCCACGGGCCCGCTGATGTGCAGCGAGTTCTGGGACGGGTGGTTCGACTGGTGGGGCAGCATCCACCACACCACCGACCCCGCCGCCTCCGCCCACGACCTCGACGTGCTGCTGGCGGCCGGGGCGTCGGTCAACATCTACATGGTGCACGGCGGCACCAACTTCGGCACCACCAACGGCGCGAACGACAAGGGCCGCTACGACCCCATCGTCACGTCCTACGACTACGACGCCCCGATCGACGAGTCGGGACACCCCACCGCGAAGTTCCACGCGTTCCGCGAGGTGATCGCCAAGTACGCGCCCGTGCCGTCGGAGGTGCCCGGGTCGCGGCCCGAGGCCCCCGAATTCGACATCGCCCTCACGGGCGAGGGCGACTGGATGCCGGCATCCGCCGCCTCCGACCCCACCGACGCCCCGGCGACGTTCGAGGACCTCGGGCACCTCGGCGCGCTCGTGCGCTACGACGTCGACCTGCCCGCTTTCCGCGGTCCGGCCGCTCTGGTCTTCGAGGAGGTGCGTGACATCGCGTGGGTGCACATCGACGGCACCCCGGTGGGGCGCCTGTCGCGGGCTCTGCACGAGCGGGCGCTGACGATCCCCTCCGGCGCGCGGCTCACCGTGCTCGTCGAAGACCAGGGCCGCGTCAACTACGCCGACCGGCTCGGCGAGGCCAAGGGGCTGATCGGCTCCGTGACCCTCAACGGTGAGCCGCTGACCGGGTGGACGGCGACGCCGGTCGACCTGGCATCCGCCGTCGGCACGGGCGAGAACGCCGTCGGCCGCGCGCTGCTACGGGGCGGGTTCGACCTGGACGCGCCCATCGACCTCTTCCTCGACACCACCGGCTGGGGCAAGGGCTTCGCCTTCGTCAACGGGTTCTTCCTCGGCCGGTACTGGAACAACGTGCCCCAGAACACGCTCTACGTTCCCGCGCCCGCGACGCGGGCCGGTGCGAACGAGATCGTGGTGCTGGAGCTCGAGCACGCCGTCGACCCGATCGCCCGCTTCGTCCCCGCCCCCTCTCTGGGTCAGCTCGAGGAGTAAGTCCCCCGCTCAAGGCGCGTGAGGGGTCAAGAATTGTCGCTCCGGCACCCGTCGCGGCGACAATTCTTGACCCCTCACGCGAAGGGGCGCAGGACGGTTCCTCGTCAGCGGGGGACGCTGCTCGCGCGGAGGATCAGCGGGGCGGGTACCGTCTCGACCACGGCAGCACCCCCCTCGATGGCGGCGATGAGCAGCTCCACCGCCCGGGCGCCGAGGACGTCGAAGTCCTGGCGCATCGTCGTGAGCGGGGGGCGGAACTCGGCGGCATCCACGATGTCGTCGAACCCGACCACGGCGACGTCGTCGGGGATGCGCCGACCGGCGTCGGCGAAGGCGCGGAGGGCGCCGAGCGCCATCTGATCGTTGGCGACGAAGACGGCGGTGGCCTCTGACAGGTGCACCGCGGTCGCGTGTCCGGATGCCGACGTCCAGTCGCCCCGGACGGGCTCGGGTGCCGAGACGCCGGCGTCGGCGAGCGCCTCCCGCCAGCCGCGCTCGCGCTCCGCTGCAGCGAAGGAGCCGGCCGGGCCGGCCAGGTGGTGCACCGTGGCGTGGCCGAGCGCGAGGAGATGCTCGGTGGCGGCGCGGGCGCCGCCGGCGTGGTCGGTCTGCACGATCGAGAAGCGCTGATCGGGCGGGGAGTCGACCACTACGACGTGCAGGTCGGCGGGCGGCTCGACATCGCGCGCGAGCTCGGTGGCTTCGTTGAGCACGACGGCGCCGTCGACGCCCTGCGAGCGCAGGCGCGCGAAGGCCTCGCGGATGCCGCGCTCCCCCACCGTCACCACCGCGAGCGCGTAGTCGCGCGCGGCGGCCGCTTCGGAGACCGCCTGCAGCATGCGCGAGTTGCCGACGGAGGCGAGGGTCGACACGACGAGGCCGATCGTGGAGGTCTGGCCGGTGCGCAAGGCACGCGCCGCGCGGTGCATGCGGTAGCCGAGGTCGGCCATCGCCTTCTCGACGCGGGCGCGTGTGGCGGGGTCGACCCGCGGACTGCCGTTGGCCACGCGCGACACCGTCTGCGCCGACACCCCGGCCCGCTCGGCCACGTGAGCCATGGATACGCGCATCACCCCTCCTCATGTTGACGATATCACGGGCGCCCGCTAGCGTGTTATCGTGAACACGGACAGCCTCACCGCCGAACCCCTGGGAGCCGGTGTCGTCAAGCGGCCCACGCGCCTCGCCGACGGCCGCGAGCTCATCTACTTCGACGATCCGCACACGACGCTCGGCGCCGAGCGCTCGGTCGACGCCCGCACCCTCGACCCGCGTCCGACGACCGCGACGATGCGGCAAGACGTGCTGACCGGCGACTGGATCACCGTGGCATCCAATCGCCAGAACCGCGCGTTCCTGCCGCCCGCGCACCTCGACCCACTGTCGCCGCAGACGCCGACCAATCCGTCGGAGATCCCCTCGCTGTACGACGTCGCCGTCTTCGAGAACAAGTCGCCGTCGTTCGGCCCTGGCCTCGATGACGCGACCGCCGATGCCCCCGCCGCCGTCGACCCGCCGCGAAGCGACGACGACCTCGAGCACCTCGGCCTCGGTCGCACCCGCACCTCGGTCGGACGCTGCGAAGTCGTGTGCTTCTCGCCGCAGCACGAGGGCTCGTTCGGATCGCTCACGCGCACCCGCGCGCGCACCGTCATCGAGGCGTGGGCCGACCGCACGGCGGCCCTGTCGGCTCTGCCCGGCATCCGTCAGGTGTTCCCGTTCGAGAACCGCGGGCAGGAGATCGGCGTCACCCTTCCCCACCCGCACGGGCAGATCTACGCGTACCCCTACGTCACCCCGCGTACGCACCGCCTGCTCGACACGATCTCGCGCACCTCGAACGACCTGTTCGCTCGCATTCTCGACTTCGAGTCGGCCGGCGAGCGCGTCGTGCTGCGCGGCGAGCACTGGACCGCGTTCGTGCCGTTCGCCGCCCGCTGGCCCATCGAGGTGCATGTGCTCCCCCACCGTCACGTCGCCGACCTCGCCGAGACCACCGACGCCGAGCGCGACGAGCTCGCCCCGTTCTACCTGCGGCTTCTCCGCGGCATCGACGCGCTGTACGACACCCCCACGCCCTACATCGCGGCGTGGCACCAGGCCCCGGTCGACCGCGCTCGGGAGGCCGTGCGCCTCAACCTGCAGATCACCTCGCCACGACGCGCCGCCGACAAGCTGAAGTACCTCGCCGGAAGCGAGGCCGCCATGGGCGCCTGGATCGGCGACGTGACCCCCGAGTCGCAGGCCGAGCGCCTGCGCGCCGCCCTCGACACCGTTCCGGAGGTGACGGCATGACCGCCGTCGACGACGCCCGCGCCCTTCTCGCCGCTCCCGCGATCGGGGTGTGGTCGGCCCCCGGCCGCGCCAACCTCATCGGCGAGCACACCGACTACAACGAGGGCTTCGTGTTCCCCTTCGCGATCGCGCAGCGCACCGCCGCCGCCGTCGCGCTGCGCGACGACGACGTCATCCGCGTGCGCTCGACGTTCTCCCCCGACGCGGTCGAGGTGCCGCTCGGCGAGCTCGATGCGCGCATCGCCGCCGGCGGCCTCGACTGGGCGGGGTACCCGCTCGGAGTCGCCTGGGCTCTCCTCCGGGAGGCTCCGGATGCCACTCCTCGCGGCGTCGACATCGCCCTGGCGTCGGAGGTCCCGGTGGGGGCAGGGCTGTCGTCGTCCGCCGCGATCGAGGGTGCCGTGGCATCCGCCCTCAACGACGTGTGGGACGCCGGCCTCGACAGGGTCGCCCTGGCCCGCGTGGGCCGGATCGCCGAGAACGACGCCGTAGGCGCACCGACCGGGATCATGGACCAGATGGCGTCGATGCTGGGCGTCGCGGACGCTGTGACCTTCCTCGACTGCCGCACGCTCGAGACCCGCGCGGTGCCGCTCGGCTTCGCCGACGCGGAGCTGTCGATCCTCGTCACCGACACGCTTGTCGAGCACGCGCACTCGACTGGTGGGTATCGCGAGCGGCGCGAGGCGTGCGAGCGGGGGGCCGCCGCCTTCGGCGTGTCGTCGCTGCGCGACCTCACGGTCGATGACCTGGCCCGCGCCGAGGAAATCCTGGATGACGTGACCTTCCGCCGGGTTCGCCACGTGGTCACCGAGAACCAGCGCGTGCTCGACACGGCGGCCGCCCTCGACGCCGACGGCCCCTCCGCGATCGGCGAGCTGCTCGTCGCCTCGCACGCGTCGATGCGCGACGACTTCGAGATCTCGGTTCCCGAGCTCGACCTGGCCGTCGAGACGACGCTGGCGTCGGGTGCGCTGGGCGCGCGGATGACCGGCGGCGGCTTCGGCGGGGCGGCGATCGCGCTCATTCCGACCGGCCTCATTCCGGCCGCGACCGAAGCCGTTCTGGCCGCATTCGCGGCATCCGGGTTCCGCACTCCGAACATCTTCACGGTGACCCCGTCGGAGGGTGCGCGCCGCGACGCGTGACGTTGTGGCCTTCGCCGGGCGGGTGCGACGCCGACGACGCGCCCGGCGACGCCGGACCTCACGAGAGGGTGCGGGCAGGACGGCGCACTCGACGCCACCCGGTACGACCCGACCGCGGCGCGGCGATACGGACATCAGACCCATCCCGAAACCGAGCGTGGCGCCGCCCGTCTGAGCGGTGGACCCTCCCTGCTCCACGAAGGCGTCAGGGCGCGCTCCGCCGCCGCAGGTCAGAGGTGCGGGATGACCTCGCGCTCGAAGAGCGAGATGCCCGAGGTGTCATAGGCCGCTTCGGGGAAGTAGTGGATCGCGTAGCCGAGCCCGTGGTCGGCGCGCTCGCGCAGGCGCTCGACGATCTGCTCCGGGGTGCCGAAGCCGACGGAGGAGCGGTAGTCGGCCTCGATGGCATCCGCCCGGTCGTCGCCCACGTGCGGGCGCAGTCGGGCCACGACCGCGGCCAGACGCTCGTCGGCCTCGGCCTCGGTCGCCGCGACGATCGTGTTGAAGTTCGTGGAGCGCGTGATCTCGCCGAAGTCGCGGCCGAGGGCGTCGCAATGCCCTCGCAGCACCTCCGACTTGTGGTCGAACTCCTCGACCGAGCCGCCGAAGTTGGTGTACGACGCGTACTTCGCCGCGATCTTCAGCGTGACCTTCTCGCCGCCGCCGGCGATCCACAGCGGGATGCCGCCGGGCTGCAGCGGCTTCGGCTGCACGATCGCGCCGTCGACCTCGTAGTACTTCCCCGACAGGGTCGCCTCACCGGTGGTCCAGGCCTGGTGCATGATCTCGACGCCCTCTCTCAGGCGACCGAGACGCTCGGCGATGGGCGGGAAGCCGTAGCCGTAGGCCTTCCACTCGTGCTCGTACCAGCCGCCGCCGATCCCCATCTCGGCCCGTCCGCCCGAGATCGCGTCGACGGTGGCGGCGACCTTGGCGAGATAGGCGGGGTTGCGGTACCCCATGCAGGTGCACATCTGCCCGAGGCGCACGCGGTCGGTCGCCGCGGCGAAGGCGGCCATGAGGGTCCACGCCTCGTGCGTCGCCTCGGCGCTGGGCACGGGGGTGGTGTGGAAGTGGTCATAGACCCACAGCGATGCCCAGGGGCCGTCGTCGGCGCTCTGCGCGAGGGCGTTCATGACGCGCCAGTGCTCGGAGGGGTCGATGCCGACGAGGTCGAAGCGCCAGCCCTGGGGGACGAAGATTCCGAATTCCATGCGCTCACCCTAGGCGCGGTGACCGACATCGGGGCCGGATGGGCTGGAAGCAGTCGGTGCAGGGCGCGATGCGCGGGCGGACGCCCGTAGCCGTTCGGCGAAGCGCTACCCCTTGAAGAGGGAGCCCTGTTCGGGTGGGTGTGGATCGTGCCACACCCACCCGAGGGTACGCTCAGCAGCCCCCCGTGCTCAGCACGGTGACCTGACCGTAATTGCTCATCGCCATGAGCTTCACACCCGTCATCGACGTCGCCGCCCACGACGACTCCCACGCCGCGCCATCAGCATCCGACGCCCGCACACACCCATACGCCCGACCATCGCTACCCAGCACGAACGCCTGATACCGGCCGTCATCCAACTTCTTCGCATCCAGGGCCTTCACCGACACCCCCGACGGCAACGCGGGAAGCGCAACACCACCCGCCGTCATCACCGACGCCCCATCCGACAAGACCGTCACTTGGCCCCAGTTGCTCATCGCCATGAGCTTCACACCCGTCATCGACGTCGCCGCCCACGACGACTCCCACGCCGCGCCATCAGCATCCGACGCCCGCACACACCCATACGCCCGACCATCGCTACCCAGCACGAACGCCTGATACCGGCCGTCATCCAACTTCTTCGCATCCAGGGCCTTCACCGACACCCCCGACGGCAACGCGGGAAGCGCAACACCACCCGCCGTCATCACCGACGCCCCATCCGACAAGACCGTCACTTGGCCCCAGTTGCTCATCGCCATGAGCTTCACACCCGTCATCGACGTCGCCGTCCACGACGACTCCCACACAGTCGTGTTGACCGCGTCACGAGTGCACGCATACGCCCGGCCATCGCTACCCAGCACGAACGCCTGATACCGGCCGTCATCCAACTTCTTCGCATCCAGGGCCTTCACCGACACCCCCGACGGCAACGCGGGAAGCGCAACACCACCCGCCGTCATCACCGACGCCCCATCCGACAAGACCGTCACTTGGCCCCAGTTGCTCATCGCCATGAGCTTCACACCCGTCATCGACGTCGCCGCCCACGACGACTCCCACGCCGCGCCATCAGCATCCGACGCCCGCACACACCCATACGCCCGACCATCGCTACCCAGCACGAACGCCTGATACCGACCGTCATCCAACTTCTTCGCCGCGATCTGGTTCGCCGCGACGCCGGTGGCCAGGGCCGGCAACGCGACAGTCGAGTCGGCTCCCGCAGACATGAGCGTTACACCACTGGGCAATGCGGGAAGCGCAACACCACCCGCCGTCATCACCGACGCCCCATCCGACAAGACCGTCACTTGGCCCCAGTTGCTCATCGCCATGAGCTTCACACCCGTCATCGACGTCGCCGCCCACGACGACTCCCACGCCGCGCCATCAGCATCCGACGCCCGCACACACCCATACGCCCGACCATCGCTACCCAGCACGAACGCCTGATACCGGCCGTCATCCAACTTCTTCGCATCCAGGGCCTTCACCGACACCCCCGACGGCAACGCGGGAAGCGCAACACCACCCGCCGTCATCACCGACGCCCCATCCGACAAGACCGTCACTTGGCCCCAGTTGCTCATCGCCATGAGCTTCACACCCGTCATCGACGTCGCCGCCCACGACGACTCCCACGCCGCGCCATCAGCATCCGACGCCCGCACACACCCATACGCCCGACCATCGCTACCCAGCACGAACGCCTGATACCGGCCGTCATCCAACTTCTTCGCATCCAGGGCCTTCACCGACACCCCCGACGGCAACGCGGGAAGCGCAACACCACCCGCCGTCATCACCGACGCCCCATCCGACAAGACCGTCACTTGGCCCCAGTTGCTCATCGCCATGAGCTTCACACCCGTCATCGACGTCGCCGCCCACGACGACTCCCACGCCGCGCCATCAGCATCCGACGCCCGCACACACCCATACGCCCGACCATCGCTACCCAGCACGAACGCCTGATACCGGCCGTCATCCAACTTCTTCGCATCCAGGGCCTTCACCGACACCCCCGACGGCAACGCGGGAAGCGCAACACCACCCGCCGTCATCACCGACGCCCCATCCGACAAGACCGTCACTTGGCCCCAGTTGCTCATCGCCATGAGCTTCACACCCGTCATCGACGTCGCCGCCCACGACGACTCCCACGCCGCGCCATCAGCATCCGACGCCCGCACACACCCATACGCCCGACCATCGCTACCCAGCACGAACGCCTGATACCGACCGTCATCCAACTTCTTCGCCGCAAGCGGCACCGAGCCGAGTCCCGTCGCGGTGAACGCGGCCGCATAGACCGCCGAGGATGCAGCCGTCGTCGACACGGCAGCTGTCGCCTGCGCCGTTGAGGACGTGGCCGTGATCGTCGACGAGACAGCCGATGCCGGAACGGTGATCGAGGGCAGCGCCAGGGATCCGGACGAGTCCGTCGTTCCCGTGAAGGAGGTACCTCCGCCCGCGAAGGTGTATCCGTCTGAGAGCAGGGCGGTCACCGATGCACCCGCGGCTGCCGCGCCGTTGGTCGCCGCCGAGATCACCACGCCCGTGATAGGCGCGCAGGCAGTGCTGGAGTAGCTCGCTTGCGAGAACGAGAGGACGAGCCCGGACGCCGCGAACGCGGGGGTCGCTTGCGTCACCAGGACAGCAGGGATCGTCCATGCGGCACCCGTCAGAATGGTGCGGCGCCCGATCCCTCCACCCGTGGAGGCATCGGAGTCGAGGGTGATGCGGTCTGCTTCTGTGTGGTCAGTCATGGAGGTCCTCTCTCAGGCTTGGCGCCCGGCGTCGATCCCGCCGGATCCGCGGCGTACCGAGTGTGACTGCCTCGCGACTCATCAGAGGGCCTCAACCTCTCGCTGTTCAAATATCGGCGACAACCGGTTCACATTGTGGAGACCGGGGATGAATTCCGCCCACTCGCCGGGCGAAGGTTCGGTACCCAGGCTCTGTGCGACAGAGGATTTGCCAACGATGGGAGAGGTCATCGGAACGTTGGGAACGTTGTGCGTCGTAGGGAGGATCGATGTCGGAGCGACTCGCCGCACCAAACAATTTCTCCACCATGACCCGCGGGCTGACCCTGCGCGGGGATCTCGCGAGCCGCTGGTTCGGTCTCCGCGGGTGGGAGACGCAACCACTCGACGAAAACCTCGGGATGCGCATCCACGTCGATGAGTTCCGGACACCGTCTCTGACCGTTCGCCGTATTTGGCACACGCCCGCCGCTTTAGAACCCGTGGCGCGCGATGCTGATATTCCCGTGATCGTGCTCCAGGCAGCCGGGGAGCTGTTGATCGTCTCCGAGCAGGAAACGCGACAGTCGTCGGCGGAAGCTGCAAAGAAGGCGGGGTCGACGGCCGCACGGCTGGCATCTGGCGGTTCGGCCATCTTCCGGCCGGCGGGTGTCCGTCTGAGCGCAGACCGGCCCACGGCGCGCATCGAGGTTCACGCCCGTCTTCACGGCCCCTCGCAATGGGCGCTGGACGGTGCGGTGCATTCCACGAACGTGGCAGTCGGAGGTTGGCACTTCCTCTCAAGCGCCGTCAATACTCTGCTCAGCAACGACATCAATGTGGAGGTGTCCTCATTCCCCCTGCTCCAGTCGGCCCTGGAGTTCCTTGCCTCGGCAGTGATGTCTGAGCTGAGGCCCGAGACGACCCCTGGGAATGTCGCGACTGCGGCAACACGCCTCCGGTCTCGCGCCGACCGGGTCATGTTCGACCGCGCTCACGATCCCGAGTTCACCGTGGGAGCGCTGCCTGAAATGCTCGGGGTCTCGCACAGTTACCTCGCGCGTGCGTACAACGCGGCAGGCACCACGGCGCACCGTCGTCTCGGTGAACTGAGGGCGCGCCACGCGGTCGAGCTGTTCCGGGTCGGCGCTGACGACCCCAAGACGATTGCCGCGCGTTCGGGGTTCTCGTCGGAACGCGCGATGATGCGCGCCCTGCGCGCGGCGCCTCTCGTGGACAGCGTTCTCGAGAACGACTGAAGCGCCGCACGTATCAGCGAACTCCCCGACACCACCCACGGTTCGACGAACGCGCCTCTCAAGACGACGGCGATACCAGCGGCCACCCGCTCATCAGCGCGAAAGGAACCGCCCGCCCGACTGGCCCCCACCCTCAGCCCGCGAACGGCTCCAGGCGCTTGCGCATCACCGCGACGGCATCCGCGTTGTCGTCGATCAGCACGCTGTGCCGGCCGAGGGGCGCGGCGACGGCGCCGAGCGTGCCGCTGCCCGCGAACATGTCGAGCACGCGATCACCGGGGCGGCTGGAGGCCTGCACCATGCGCCGCAGCACGCCCTCGGGCTTCTGCGTCGGGTAGCCCGTCTTCTCCCGACCCGTGGTCGGCACGATGGTGTGCCACCACACGTCGGTCGGCATCTTCCCGCGGGCGGCCTTCTCGGCGGTCACGAGACCCGGGGCCATGTAGGGCTCGCGGTCGACGGCATCCGAGTCGAAGAAGTACCGGGCGGGGTTCTTCACGTAGACGAGGATCGTCTCGTGCTTCGTGGGCCAGCGGCGCTTGGTCTTCGCGCCGTAGTCGTACGCCCAGATGAGCTCGTTCAGGAACTTGTCGCGGCCGAACAGGGCGTCGCACATGACCTTGGCGTAGTGCACCTCGCGGTAGTCGAGGTGGAGGTACAGCGTGCCGTCGTCGGCGAGCAGACGCCATGCTTCGATCAGCCGCGGCTCGAGGAAGCCCCAATAGTCGTCGAACCGGTCGTCGTACGTGCGCAGGTCGCCGCGCAGGCGTGCATACTCGCGTCCGTGGAAGCCGCGCTGCACCACGGGAGGCGGGGGCGGCTCCTCCTCGGGGAACGTCAGCATGTTCGGATCGTCGATGGATGCCGCGACCTCCGGCTCGGCGGCATCCGGGGTCTCACCCTCCTCGACCGGGGGCGTCCACGTCGCCGACTCGACGGCCTTCGAACGGGTGCGGCCGGTGTTGAACGGCGGATCGAGGTAGACGAGGGCGAACGACCCGTCGGCGAAGGCCGGGGTGACGACGAGATTGTCGGCGTGGTGGATCTCGACGCGGCCGGGGGCGGGGGCGTCGGGGAGGACCTCGACGCTCACGGGACGCGCTGCAGCCACGCGTCGGTGGCGAACTTCGACGCCACGAGGGCTTCGGCCTCGGCGTACTCCTCGTCGGAGATGTGCCCCTCGGTCGCGCCGTACAGGGTGGTGAAGGTCGAGATGAAGCGGTCGATGACCTGGTCGCGCGGGAGCCCCGTCTGGCTGCGCAGGGGGTCGACGCGCTTCGCGGCGGAGACCGTGCCCTTGTCGCTGAGCTTCTCGCGACCGATGCGCAGCACCTCGGTGAGCACCTGGCCGTCCATGTCGTAGCTGAGGGTCGCGTGGTGCAGCACCCCGCCGTTGGCGAGGCGTTTCTGCGCGGCCCCGCCGATCTTGCCGTGGGGACCGGCGATGTCGTTGAGCGGCTGGTACACCGCGTCGATGCCGAGCGAGCGCAGCGCCTGCAGCACCCAGTCGTCGAGGAAGGCGTAGGAGTCGGCGAAGGTCATGCCCGCGACGAGGGATGCCGGAACGTACAGCGAGTACGTCACGATCGAGTTCGCGGCCATGAGCATCGCTCCCCCGCCCGAGATGCGGCGGACGACGTCGAAGCCGTGCTTCGCCGCTCCCGCAGGGTCGACCTCGTTGCGCAGCGACTGGAACGATCCGATGACGACGGCGCTCTCGTTCCATTCCCACAGGCGCAGGGTGGGCTTGCGCAGCCCGGCGCCGACGCGGGTGGTGAGCACCTCGTCGAGGGCGAGGTTCATCCGTGGGGAGACCGGACGGTCGTGGACGACCTCCCACTCGAAGTCGGCCCAGCCGGGAGCGGTGACCAGGGCACGGCGGACGGCGGTCGCCACCGACTCGGGAGTGAACCCCAGCAGCTGCGCCCCCTCGGGGAGCGCCCCACGGATCGCGGCGGCGATCGTGGGCACGTCGGATTCGACCGGCAGGCCGTTCACGGCGGCGTCGATGTCGTCGAGGGCGTCGTCGGGCTCGAGGAAGAAGTCGCCCGCGAGGTGGAAGCCGTGGATGCGGCCCTCGCGCTCCTCGAGGTCGACGACGACCAGCTTGCCCCCCGGGACCTTGTACTCGCCGTGCATGCGTCCAGCCTACGGCGGGCAGCCTAGCGGGGTGGCCGTGTCGACGGGTGGCGCGGCGGGGCGATCGCCGGCGGAACCGGCACGGCCGGCACGATGGGACCGCGGGGCGCGCGCGGCAGAGCCGGCACGGCCGCCGCGACGGGACCGCGGGGCGCGCGCGGCGGAGCCGGCACGGCCGCCGCGGCGGAACCGCGGGGCGCCCGCGGCGCCGCGAGACGGCATCCGCCTGACGATCTTCGCGCGTAGGGCGCCGCCCAGACGTCAGCGCCGCAACGGCTCGGCCATGGTGACCGGCGCGGACGGCGCCGGCACCGAGGCGCGCCCGCGGCGGTGGCGACGCTCGATGGCCTGACCGGCATACGACGCGGCGACGATGAGGACGGCGCCCGCGAGGCCGGGCAGCCCGACCGCCTCGCCGCCGATCGCCACACCCACGGCGAGCGCCCAGACCGGCTCGGTTCCCATGAGGATGCTCGCCCGCGTCGCCGATGTGCGCCGCACCGCCCACAACTGCACGACGAAGGCGAAGACCGAGCACAGCAGTCCGAGGAACAGCAGATTCGCCCACCCGGATGCCGTGAGTCGACCCGCCGCCGCGGGCAGGTCGGCGCCGGCGACCGCCGACGACGTCACCGCGCACACGACGAGTTGCACCAGCACGACGGCGAGCGTGCTCTCCTGCCGCCCGCGGGTGAGGCGCGCACTGGCGGTGACGTGCACGGCGCGCACCGCCGCGGCGGCGATGACGAGGGCGTCGCCGACGGTCGGGGTGCGAAGCCCGCCGTCCGAGACGAGCAGGGCGACACCGACCACCGCCGCGACGGCGGCGACGAAATACGTCCGCGGCAGCCACGCCCGCGCGGCGATGCTCTCCAGCACCGGGGTGAAGACGAGGGCGAGACTGATCAACAGGCCCGCGTTGGTCGCCGTCGTGAGGTGCACCCCCGCGGTCTCGAGACCGATGACGGCCGCCTGCGAGCAGCCGAGCAGCGCCGCGATCGCGAGGCCCCGGCCGCGCGGCATCCGTTCGCGCCGGATGAGGCACACGATCCCGAGCGCCGCCGCGGCGATGACGAAACGCAGCGCCACGGCGGGGGCGACGCCCACCTCGCCGGTCAGTTCTTTCGCCGCGAGGAAGCTCGCGCCCCATACCGCGGCCACGGCGATGAGCAGCAGGTCGACGACGATCTCGGGGGTGCGACGAGCCATCTCCCTACCGTCTCTCCCGCGAGACGAAAGAACAATGACATCTTCCTTCGCCGTCCCGTAAGTTCAGACTTATGGATGCCGCCCACCTCCGCCTGCTGCGAGAACTCGGCGACCGCGGCAGCGTCGCCGCCGTCGCCGCGGCCCTGCACGTCTCGGCATCCGCGGTGTCGCAGCAGCTCGCGTCGCTACAGGCGCGCGTACCCGTGCCCCTCACCATGCGCCGTGGTCGCACCCTCGCCCTGACCCCGGCCGGTGAAGCATTGGCCGCGGCGGGGATGCGCGTCGACGAAGCACTCACCGCCGCGCGGGAGGCGGTGGGGGCGTTCCTCGAGAGCGACGATCGACCCGTGCGCGTGTCGGCGTTCCACAGTGCCGGACTCACGCTGTTCGGTCCGCTGTTGCGCGCCCTCGACGGCACCCCACCCCTGCACCTGACCGACGCCGACGTCGCCCACCGCGATTTTCCCGGGCTCACCGCCGATCACGACCTCGTCATCGCCCATCGCCTGGCGCACGATGCCCCGTGGCCTAGCGATCGCGTCGTCGCCACGCCGCTGCTCGAGGAGCCCCTCGACATCGCCCTCCCCGCGGCTCACCCCCTGGCATCCCGGTCCCGCGTGCATGCCGCCGACCTCGCCGACGCGTCGTGGGTGTCGGTGCACGAGGGCTTCCCCCTGGCCGGCGTGCTCGACCACCTCGCGGCCCGCGTCGGCAGGCCCCTGCGCATCGCGCACCGCATCAACGAGTTCTCGGTGACGGCGGAGGTGGTGCGAGCGGGCGGCGCGGTGGCCGTCATGCCGAGGACGACCACGACCTCGCTCGCCGCCGACGGCGTCGTGCTGCGTCCCCTGGCCGACGTCGACCTCGTGCGCCACGTCGACGTTCTCGCGCGACCGGACACCCTGGCGTACGCCGCGGTGCGCCGCGTGCTGCGGACGCTCCGCACGGTGGCGGCGGTGGAAGGCTGATCAGGCCCGCCGGGCGCGTCACCGGCAGGCGACCTGATACCCGTCGCGGTCGAAGACGGCGGCGTAGCCGACCCCCGGGAACAACCGCTGCCCGACGTCGATGACGCTGCCCCACTCGCCGGGCGTCCCCCCGGCGACGGTGTCAATGACGATGCAGTCGGGCTCGGGATTGGCGTTGCCGATCCAGTAGACGTCGTGATCGCTGACGAGGTAGTTCATGAGTCCGATGTCGCTGACCACGCTCGCTCCCGCGGGCACCGCGGCGATCGCCGCCTGGGCGCTCGACGCGCGCGGCGACGGCTCCCAGCTCTCAGCCGTGACGAGCGAGAACAGCGGCAGACCGGGCAGCAGCACGATCGCCGCCGTCACCGCGATGGCCGGTGCGTGGCGCACATAGGCCCGCATCCGCATCCAGCGCGATTCGCGACCCCGCTCGATGGCATCCAGAAGCGCGACGAGGACGATCGGGATGAGCACGGCGCTGTAGTGCCACGTCGGCGCCCAGTACCCGCTGTTCGTCGAGAGGAAGCGCCAGGCCAGTGTCGGCAGCAGCAGCAGCGCCAGCGGCGAGCGCAGCACGAGGACCGCGGACGAGGCGAGCAGGAGCGCGATGGTCTCGCCCTTGGCCGGATTGAAGAGGATCGCGGTGTCGGTCAGGACGCTCAGCGGATCGGCCTTGTCGGCGTAGGCCCACTCGCCGCCGGGGTTGAGCGCCGGCAGCACGATCATCGTCGCGATGACGAACCACACCACCCCCCACACCGCCAGGCCCGCGCCGAGGCTCACGCCCGAGAGGCGTCCGAGGCCCTGCAGCACCGCCCGTGCCGGCGCGGCGTCCCCGTGCGGCGGGTTCGCGTGCGCGCCGGAAGGGCTGCGCGGCGCGGTCGCGGCGACGACCTGCTCGGAATGCCCCGGGCGCTCCCGCCAGGCCAGCAGCGCGATGACGAGTCCGAGCATGACCACCGTCAGACCGAGGTCTTCTTTGACGAAGACGAGTGGCGCTCCCCACGATGTCGCCGCCGCCCAGCGGCGGTCGAGCACGGCGATCAGGCTGAGGGTGAGCAGGGGGACGGCCAACGCGATCTCATGGAACTGCGCGTCGGCGGCGTACTGCAGGCCCCACGCGAAGCCGAAAGCGAAGCCGAGCGCCACCCCGGCGACGGTCCCCAGGCGGGTCACCGCCGCGCGCGTGAAGACCGCGGCCGAGAACGCGAAGCAGGCGGCCTGGATGACGAGGAGCGTGAACGCCGACGGGAAGAGCGCATAGACGGGCGCGAGGATCGCCAGCAGCGGGTGGAAATGGTCGCCGAGCAGGTTGTATCCGTCGCCCTTGATGTCGACGATGGGCGGCTGCAGCGCCGCATAGTGCGCGAGCAACTGCGTGAAGATGCCGAGATCCCACGAGCGGGCGGTGAAGTGGGCCCACTGCTGCGCGGCGAACAGCACGTAGCCGATGAAGACGATCACGAAGACGGCGACGGGGCCGGCCCAGTCGCCGCGACGATTCCAGACGCCGGAGACGAACGTCGACGCCGTGACGGGAACGGTCGCCCGGCGGGGGGCCTCCGTCGGATCGCCGGCCGGGTCGCCGGGGGTGGCGGGCGCGGACGTCTGAGTCATGCGAACATCTTCGCCTACCGGCCACCCTCGGACGACTGCCCAGCGTCCGCGGGGGAGAACCGTGTCAGCGGGAGGAGGCGTCCGCGACCGGCGGTGCGGCGTGCGTCGGCGGACCGGTCGGCGCGGGCGCGATCGATTCGACCGCCTCCGCCGGCGGTGCGGCCGGCGCGACCACGCGAGCAGCGATCGACGGCGACGCCGCCGACACGGTCACCGGGGCGGCATCCGGAGCCGCCGTCGCGTCGGGCGGGGTCGCGGACGCCGTCGCGGACGGGGCGGCATCCGGCTCGGCGAGCAACGCTTCCCGGATGATGCGCCGGGGATCGTACTGCCGGGGATCGAGACGCTGCCAGTCGACGTCGGCCACTTCGGGTCCGAGCTCCTCGCGCATCCGCTCCTGCGCAGTGCGGGCCATGCGCCGCACCTGTTGGATGGTGCGGCGCAGCGACTCGGCCGCGGCGGGCAGACGTTCGGGTCCGATGATCATCACGGCGATGAGGCCGATGAGCAGCATCTTCTCGATCGTCAGACCGAAGGTCACGGGAGGGTTCTCCGCACCGACGCGGCGTCGTGCAGGCGCATCTGCCGGCTCAGCGAGACGACGGTGGATCGACGGCGACGGCGTCGACGCGCGCCTGCGTCGACGGCGTGGACGATGCCTGCGCGTCAGCGGCATCCTCGTCCTTCATCGCCTTGATCTCACCGCGGAACACGCGCGCCGACTTGCCGACGCTCTGGGCGAGGGCGGGGAGCTTGGCCGCACCGAAGAGCAGCAGGATCACCGCCAGCACGATCAGCAGGTGCCATCCGGTCAGTCCATGGAGCATGAGGCCTCCTCGGCCGTGCCGGCGTCTCTGCCGGCCATCGGGGATCGGCGCGGGGGACGCACCGTCGGCGATGCTAGCTCGCGACGAGGGCAGATCACAACCTTCGCGTCGCACGGACTTTTGTTGGTTACTGATTACGCAACTTTTGATTGACCTATGGAAAAACATCGGTCAGTATGACCAACGAGCGACGTCGCCGACCATGCGAACGACTCACCCCCCGAGGCTCGCCCGACACCCGCCCCTAGAGGCGATGATCGGCGACCCCTCATCCGAACTCGACGAAGAGCGGAGGAGCGTACCCGCGTGTGGCCGACAGCCACCGCACGATGAGCCCGGGCCGCCACGAAACAGTCGTTGAGACCGACCGTGTGGCGACCCGGTGAAAACAACTCGCACGCATTCACAGGAGCTGTATTCACGATGAACTCTACTTCTCGGCATCCGGCCAGAAGGTCCCGGTTGACGGCGGTCCTCACGGCCACCGCGCTGGGCCTGGGCGCCCTCGCCGCAACCCCCTCGGCGGCCTTCGCCCACGAGGGACACGACCACGGGACCGACCCCGTCGTCACCGATCCCGGTGGCGACCACGGCGATCCCACCGATCCCGGAACCGCCGACCCGGGCGACACCGGCGAAGACGGCGGCGCCCTCGACTGGAGCAACTACGAGCGCGTCCTGCTCACGAAGAACGTGGGCGAACCGATCGACCTCGCGGTGCTCCCCGACAAGCGGGTGCTCCACACCGCCCGCAACGGCGACGTGCGTCTGACCGACCCGGCCACGGGCGTCACGCGCGTCACCAACACCCTCGACGTCTACGCCAACTCCGAGGACGGCCTGCAGACGGTCGCCCTCGACCCCGACTTCGAGAACAACAACTGGGTCTACCTCGTGTACTCGCCGCGTGACGCCGACGGCGACGGCGTGGCCGACACCCCCACCGGCAACGCCCCCAACACCCTCCCCGCCGGCGCGGACGAGTCGTACTGGGACCAGTGGGTGGGCGTGAACCGCCTCGCCCGCTTCCAGTGGACGGGCGACCAGCTCGACCTCTCCACCGAGCAGGCCATCCTCGACGTCGAGGTGCAGCGCGGGCAGTGCTGCCACGTGGGCGCTGACATCGGCTTCGACGCCGACGGCAACCTCTACCTGAGCACGGGCGACAACACCCCGGCATCCACCCCGGGCGCCAACGGCTTCGCGCCCAACAACGACGCCCCCGGCTACAACCCTGGCTTCGACGCTCGCCGCAGCGCCGGCAACACCAACGACCTGCGCGGCAAGATCCTGCGCATCCACGTCGAGGACGACGGCACGTACACGATCCCCGAGGGCAACCTCTTCGCCCCCGGCACCGAGCTCACCCGCCCGGAGATCTTCGTGATGGGCGTGCGCAACCCCTTCCGCATCGAGGTCGACGCCGAGACCAACTCGCTGTCGTGGGGCGACTACGGCCCCGACGCCACCAAGGCCGTCGCCGAGACCGCGGGCCGCGGCCCCATGGGCCTGGTGGAATGGAACGCCGTCAGCCTCGACGAGCCGCAGAACGCCGGCTGGCCCTACGCGCACGCCGACAACCAGGCGTACAACGACTGGGACTTCGCCACCGCCACCCCCGGCGCGTTCTTCGACCCGCAGAACCTGAAGAACGAGTCGCGCTGGAACAGCGGTCTCACCGACCTGCCGCCCGCGCAGCCCGCCACCCTCTGGTACGGCGACAACCCCGGCGACCAGCCGCGGGACGAGCTGGTCAACTTCGGTACGGGTGTGGGGCAGGGCCCCATGGGCGGACCGGTCTACCACTACGACGAGTCCAACCCCTCGACCACCAAGCTCCCCCGCCACTGGGACGGCAAGGCGTTCATGGGCGAGTTCTCGCAGGATTACATCGCCGCGTTCACGCTCGACTGGGAGACTCTCGAAGTCAGCGAGATCGAGGACTTCCTGCCCAACTCGGCGCTGACGGCTCTCGCGCAGCCGCCGCACGACAACCCGATGGACATGGAGATCGGGCCCGACGGGTCGATGTACGTGCTCGACTACGGTGACGGCTTCTTCCGTGCGAACCCGGATGCCGGCCTCTACCGCATCGACTACGTCGCGGGCAACAAGTCGCCCCAGGCGCGCTTCACCGCAACGCCCACCTCGTCGTCGCAGGCTCCCCTGACGGTGCAGTTCGACGCCTCGGGTTCGACCGACCCCGACGGCGACGCCCTCACCTACGAGTGGGACTTCGACGGCAACGGCACCTTCGACGCCACCGGCGCCACCGCCTCGTACACCTACACGGAGCTCGGCAACTACACCGCGCGCCTGCGGGTGACCGACGCGGGCGGACGCTTCGGTCTGACCTCGCGCACCATCTCGGTGGGCAACCAGGCACCCGAGGTGACCGTGGAGTTCCCCGGTAACGGTGCGTTCTTCGACTGGGGTCAGGCCATCCCGTTCAAGGTGACGACCCAGGATGCCGAGGACGGCACCGCCACGGACTGCGCCCGCGTCAGCTGGACCTACGGTCTCGGCCACGACGAGCACGCCCACCCCGAAGTCTCGGGCACCGGCTGCACGGGCGTCTTCCGCACCGACCCGAACTCGCCCGAGCACGGCCCCGGTGCCCTGCTGTACGGCGCGGTCGTGGTCACCTACACCGACCGCGGCGCCAACGGCCTCCCGGCCGCGACGGGTGAGGCGACCGTTCGCCTGAACCCGAAGGAGCAGCAGGCCGAGCACGCCATCCGCCGCCAGGGCGTGACGGTGTACGCCGACGAGGACGCCTCCGGCGGCAACGCCATCCGCGGCCTCGGCCAGGGCGACTTCCTCGCCTACGACCCCGTCAACTTCGCGGGCATCGACGGTGCGATCGTGCGGGCCACCGGTGCGGGCGAGGTCCAGCTGCGCTGGGGCGCCGCCGACGCCGCGCCCTTCGCCACGGCGAAGATCCCGGGCGGCAGCGGGTGGAAGGACGTGGAGATCTCGTTCGACGCCCCCGAGGGCACCGGCGCGCTCTATGTCACCTCGAGCGACGAGCTCGCGGTCGACTCGCTGAAGATGGTCGGCGACGGCGTGGGCGACGTGACGCCTCCCACGGTCGCGCACACCCTCGCCCCGGCCACCCCCACGGGCGTCGGCGGCGTGTTCAACGAGCCGGTGCGTTTCTCGGTGCAGGCCGCCGACAACGGCACGCTCGCCAGCGTCCAGTACTCGCGCGACAACGGTGCGACCTGGACGACCCTCGCCGCCAACCAGCAGTACGGCGTGACGTTCGACCAGAACGGCACGTACGACCTCCGCTACCGCGCCACCGACACCGGCGGCAACGTGTCGGAGCTGGGTTCGGTGTCGTTCACGATCGACCTCGACGCTCCCAACGAGCCGACGGTCGACACGCGGACGATGGTCACGCTCGCCTCCCCGCGCGTCACCTACGGCGCCCCCGGCGACGTGACGGTGTCGGTGCGCGGCGAAGGCGGCGCACCCTCGGGCGAGGTCGTGCTGACGGTCGGTGAGGACGAGATCGCCCGCGGAACGCTGGACGCCGACGGCAACGCCGTCATCGCCCTCCCCGCGGACCTGCCGGTCGGCACGCACACCCTGCGAGCCACCTACGGCGCCGACGAGACGTTCAAGACGTCGGCCGGTATCGCCCGCCTCACCGTGTCGCAGGCTCGCTCGACGACCACGGTCGCCGTGTCGCCCACGCCGGTCAAGCCCGCCGTGGCCGCCACCGCCACGGTCCAGGTGGTTTCTTCGACGGGCATCGTCCCGACCGGGGATGCCACGGTGACCATCCGCCCGCAACAACGCGGTCGTCGCCACCCTCACCGGAACGCTCGGCGCAGACGGCACCGTCCAGGTGACCCTGCCCAAGCTCAGCACGGTGGGCGCCTACCAGGTGCAGGCCTCCTACAACGGATCCGCCGGCATCGCGAAGAGCAGCGGCAGCACCAGCCTGACCGTCCAGAAGTAACACCCCGGTGGGGGTCGCCGCGCGCGGCCCCCACCACCCCCTCGGCCGTCCCGGCACCGGGGCGGACCCACCTCGAAGGAGAGTCATGAGTCACCACCACGACCACGCGCACCCCACGGTGCCGGATCGGCCCATGAGCCGGCGCACGCTGCTCAAGGCCCTGGCCGCCTCGTCGGTCGCCGTCGGCATCGGCGCCGCCGCCATGCCCGCCGCAGCGTCCGCTTCCACCGCTGTCGGTGCCCGCGCCGCGGCCGCCGCTGCGCCGGTCAGCGCCGGCAAGCGCCTGGTGCCGGTCAACCGCATCGGCATCCAGCTGTTCACCGTCCGCGATAAGGTCAGCTCCCTGGGCTTCCGCGCCGTGTTCGAAGAGCTCGCCCGCATCGGCTACTCGGAGATCGAGTTCGCCGGATACACGCAGGGCAACGTCGGCGCGATCACCCCGCAGGAGATCCGTCAGCTGCTCGACGACAACGGGCTTCGCGCCGCGGGCTCGCACGTCAACCTGAACCCGGGCAACATCGACCAGCAGCTGGAGATCGCCCACATCCTCGGCACCCCGCACCTCGGCCAGGGCGGCGCCATCGCGCAAGGCATCACCTCGACGGCGTGGCGCACCGCGGCACAGACGTGGAACGGCATGGGCGAGAAGGCGAAGGCCGCGGGCATCAAGCTCTACGCCCACAACCACGCGGGCGAATTCGCGATCACGTCCGACACGCAGGAGCGTATCTACGACCTGCTGTGGGACGAGTTCGACCGAGAGCTCGTCTTCTTCGAGATGGACGTCTACTGGGCGCACGTCGGAAAGCACCTCTACCCCGGTTTCGAGCCGATCGATTACATCAAGCGCGACCCGAGACGCTTCCCCATCCTTCACCTCAAGGACGGCAAGCTGAACCCGAACGTCGCCAACGGCTACGAGATCGTCGAGTTCGGCGCCGGGAACATCGACTACACGGCGTTCCTGTCGCAGCTGCGCGACCGCGGACAGCGGTACGGGATGTACGAGCAGGACAACGCCTCCACCGTGCCGATCAACCCCGGCAACTCGCTGGCCAACGCCGACCGCAGCTACGACAACATCGCGGCCCTGCGCGGCTGAGCGACGAGGAAGATCACATGAAGAAGATCATCAAACTCACCACCGTCGGCCTCCTCGTCATCGGGGGCAGCGTCGTCGCCGTCCCGGCGTACGCGGCCGACCTGACCTGCACCGGCGACCTGGGCAGCCAGACCGTCTCAGGCAACCTCCTGGTTCCCAGCGGCGCGGACTGCGTCCTCGGAGGCGCCACCGTCGAGGGCGACATCGTCGTCGAGGAAGGCGGATGGCTGGATGCCACCTCCGTCACCGTCACGGGGAACGTCATCGCCACCGACGCCTACGGGGTGTCGCTCGACGGCACCAGCGTCGAGGGCGACATCAGCGCCTACTCGGCCGACACCACGGTGGGCTTCCTCTACGTCAACGACCTGCGGGTCGGAGGCTCGGTCGAAGCCGGCGGCATCGACGTCGAGGTCGTCGACAGCGCGATCACCGGCTCGCTGCTGACGCAGCAGGCGAACTACGTCGACGTCGTGCGCACCTCGGTCGGCGGCGACGTGTCGATCGACCGCTCCGGCTGGGGCGTGTCGATGACCGGCGCGGTCGTCCAGGGCGATGTGACCGTGAGCGGCAGCTCGCGCGACGTGCTCATCGGCGCCACCGCCGACGGCGGCAGCGACGCCTTCGCCAACACCGTCGGCGGCAACCTGTCGCTCACGGGCAACTCGGCCAACCTGCGCGTGGCCAACACCACCGTGTACGGCGCCCTGGCGCTCGATGCGAACACCCCCGGCGCCGTCTTCGGCGCGGGCGTGCGGGCGGGATCCACGACGGGCGACTACACCGGCGAGGCGCCGACCGCGCCGCCGACCGGCGACCAGTCGATCGCCGTGACCGTGCCCGAGCAGGGTTCGGGCGAGCTCACCTGGTCGATCGAGGGCACGTCGCGCCTCGTCGACCTCGGCGTGGCCGAGCAGGAGCTCGACCACTTCCACGCCGAGGGCGAGATCATCCCGATCCGCATCCAGGACACCCGCGCCGGCAACCCCGGATGGTCGCTGACCGCTCAGGTGTCGGACTTCACCGCCGGTGGCGAGCAGGTGTCGAGCAAGTACCTCGGCTGGACGCCCGAAGTGCTCGAGAACGCGGGCGACGCGATCGCCGGTGCTCCCGTTCCCTCGGGCTTCGACGAGGGCGAGGGCCTGTCGGTCGCTCGCACGCTCGCTTCGGCGAACGAGGGCCACGCCCGCGGCAGCTCCCTCGTGGGCGCCGACCTGGATCTCAAGCTCCCGCTCGAGACCCCCCGCGGCACCTACACCGCGACCGTGACGCTGACCGCCCTCAGCTGATCCCCTCCCGCCGGGGTCGCGCTCGCCTCGAGTGCGGCCCCGGCGGACCCCCTCCTCACGAACGAAAGCCACGCCCATGTCCCAGGCGACCACCCTCCCCCGTCTTCTCCTCTCCTCCTTCGCCGCCCTGGCTCTGCTGCTGGGCACCCCCGTCGCCGCCTCCGCGGCCGGCGCCCCCTCCGCCGCCCTCGCGGCCGCCGCTCCTTCCGCCGACACCACGGTGACGTGGAGCGTCAGACCCGCCGACACCGCGCAGGGGCGCGACCGGCCCAACTACGCCTACGACCTGCCCCCCGGCGGTACGGTCGGCGACGCCCTCTACGTGGCCAACCGCAGCCCCACGCCGATCACGCTCACCGTGTACGCGGCCGACGGCTTCCTCACCGAAGACGGTGCCCTCGACATCCTCGCCGGCGGCGTGGCATCCACCGATCTCGGCAGCTGGGTCCAGGTCGAGACCACCGAGGTCACCCTCGACAGCGGCGCCAGCGCCGAGGTGCCCTTCACCATCGCCGTGCCCGCCGACGCGTCTCCGGGCGACTACGCCGCGGGAGTCGTGGCATCCATGCTCGTCACCGCCGAGAACGGCACGATCACCGAGCGGCGCCTCGGCTCGCGCGTGCACCTGCGGGTGCAGGGCGACCTCGCGCCCGCACTGACCGTGAACGACGTGACCGTCGACTACCACGGCACCGCGAACCCCGTCGAAGCGGGATCGGCGACCGTCACCTACACCCTGACCAACACCGGCAACACGCGCTTGGATCCCACGGTCGACGTCGCCCTCGGCGGTCCGTTCGGTCTGGCTAGCGTGAGCGCCGCCGACGACGCGCCCGAGCTGCTGCCCGGGAGCAGCCTGCAGCGCACGGTCGAGGTGGCATCCGTCGTCCCGCTGGGTCTGCTGTCGGCCGATGTGACCGCGACCTCGCAGGTCGGTCTCGCGCACCCTCGCCGGCGCGGAGCCGTCGAGCCTCGACCCGCTGACGTCGACCGGGTCGGCCGCCACGGCCGCGATGCCGTGGACCGCGCTGGCGATCCTCGCCGTGCTCGCCGCATTCGTCGCCTGGCGCATCGTCGCCGCCCGCCGCCGTAAGGCCGCCCACGCCCGGGAGCTCGCCGGCGCGGTGGCCGCGGCCCGCGCCGAGTCCGCGCCGGCGACCGAAGCGGAGCCGGTGCCCGCGGGTGGCGTGGTCACCGACTCCCCCGACACCGCGACGCGCGCTTCGCGCCGCGACCCCTGAGACCCGCTCGCGGCGCGGAGAGGGACACTCCGCGCCGTGAGCGACCCATCACGCCCGTCGTGCTGCGGCACGGCGGGCGTTTCGCGTGCTCGCGCCTCCATCCGCCGCTTCGCGCACAACTCCTGCAAAACATCACCACGGCAGCCGTGAACCGGCCGCCCGCACGAGAACGGCAGGAGCCCTGCACCCGCGGGGCGGCGCCGCCCCCACCAGGACTCAACGCAGCAACCGCGCGACCGGCGCAGCCCTCACTCGCAGGAAACCCGGCGCCCCGCCCGCCGCTTCGCGCACAACTCCTGCAATCTGTCACCGCAGCCGCCGCGCACCGGCCGCCCGCATCGGATCCGCAGGAGTCGTGCGCCCGTGGAGCGACACAGGCCCACCCGGACACAACGCGGGAACCCGGCGACTGACGCTGTCCTCACCCACAGGAAACTCGGCGCCCCGCCCGCCGCTCCGCGCACAACTCCTGCAAACTGTCACCGCAGCCGCCGCGCGCCAGCCGCCCGCACCAGAACTGCAGGAGCCGTGCACCACGCGGTGCAGTACAGCGCACGGCCCCGCCACGAGAACCGCAGGAGCCCCGCACGCGCACGGCGGCGCAGCCGGACGGCACGGCGGCGCGGCGGCACGGCGGCGCAGCCGGACGGCACGGCGGCACAGCCCCACGGCACGGCGGCAGAACCCCGCCGCACCGCGGGAACAGCGAAGCCGCACCCCGCGCGGCGACCTGCGGTCAGGCGCGCAGGAACGCGGCGTTCAGCGATTCGGGCGCGAGCGCGTGCTCGACGGCCAGCATGCTCGCGCCGATGACGGCGGCGTTCTCGGCCGCGGCCGACTGCACGATCGAGAGGTACTCGGTGGCCAGCGGCGTGGAGCGGGTGTAGACGACCTCGCGCACGCCCGCGATGAGGTGCTCGCCGACGCGGGCCATCGACCCGCCGATGGCGATGACCGACGGATTCATCAGGCTCACGCACGTCGTGAGCACTTCGCCGATGTCACGGCCCGCTTGACGCACCGCCTGGATGGCGTCGATGTTGCCGCGCTTGACGAGGTCGACCACGTCGGAGCCGGTGTGCGCCTCGATCCCCTGCGCGCGCAGGGCGCGGGCGATGGCGGGACCGGATGCCAGGGCCTCGAGGCATCCGCGATTGCCGCACTGGCACGGGATGTCCGCACCGCGCGCGACCTGCACGTGACCGATGTCGCCCGCGATCCCCTGGGCGCCGCGCTGCAGACGACCGTCGGAGATGAGGCCCGTGCCGATACCGGTCGCCACCTTGACGAACATGAAGTGCTCCACGGCCGGCCAGGCGACGCTGCGCTCACCCAGCGCCATGATGTTGACGTCGTTGTCGACGAGCACCGGCGCGGGGATGTGGCGGTTGATCCAGCCGGGGATGTCGAAGCGGTCCCACCCGGGCATGATCGGGGGGTTCACCGGCTGCCCGGTCGAGTGCTCCACCGGGCCGGGCACTCCGATGCCCATCGCCGCGACGTCGGAGACCGATCGTCCGGATTCGGTGAGCAGAAGGGATGCCGTTTCGACGAGCCACGTGAGCACGGGCTCGGGCCCGAGCGCGATGTCGATCTCGCCGTGCCGCTCGGAGAGCACCTTGCCGGTCAGGTCGGCGATGGCCACCGTGCCGTGGGAGGCGCCGAGGTCGACGGCGACGACGACCTTCGCCGCGGGGTTGATCGCGAACTGCGACGGCGGGCGTCCGCCGGTGGAGACGGCGTCGGCGACGGGGGTGATGAGGCCCATGCGCATCAGCTCGTCGACGCGCACGGCGACGGTGGACCGTGCCAGTCCCGTCGACTTCGCCAGCTCCGCGCGTGTGCGCGGGACCCCGTCTCGCAGCAGCTGGAACAACTGGCTCACGCCGTTGACCGACTGCACGGAATCTGTCGTCATCCTCTTCACGCCCTCAGTACACCACTAGTTGCCATGTGTTCGATTCACATGCCGAAGGCGGCTACGCAGATAACGCAGCCGCCCGCGACATAAGGTCTGTCAGCCCCGTCCGGGAGGACGGGAGAAGCGCTGCTGCAGAAGCACCGCGACCACGATGATGACACCCTTCGCCACCGCCTGGACCGAAGAAGAGAGATTGTTCTGGATGAAGACGTTCGTCAGCGTCGCGAAGATCAGCACGCCGAACACCGTGCCGGTGATCGTGCCGCGACCACCGATGAGCAGGGTTCCTCCCACGACGACCGCCGCGATGGCATCCAGTTCGTAGAGCTGGCCGTGCGTCGAGGTGCCCGCGGTGGTGCGGCCCAGGATCATGACGGCGGCGATGCCGGCGCACAAGCCGGTGATGGCGTACAGCCACATGGTGTGGCGCCGCACGTCGATGCCGGCCAGGCGTGCGGCCTCGCGGTTGCCGCCGACGGCGACGGTGCGCCGGCCGAAGGTGGTGCGGTTCAGCAGCACCCAGCCGAAGGCCGCGACGATGGCGAAGATCCAGATGAGGATGTCGACGCCGAGGAAGTCGGAGTTCATGAAGGTGATGAAGCCGCGGTCCTGCACGACGAGCGTGCGGCGTTCGGCCAGGATCTCGGCGAGACCGCGCGCACCGACCAGCATCGCCAGGGTCGCCATGAACGCGACGACGTTGCCGTAGGCGATGACGATGCCGTTGATCAGACCCGCACCGACGCCGACGGCGAGCGCGATGAGGATCATCACGCTCCAGTGGAGGTTGTCGGCGAGGTCCTGCACCGCGGCGAGGGTGGCCACCACCGAGGCCAGACCCATGACGGAGCCGACCGAGAGGTCGATGCCGCCGGCGATGATGACGAGCGTCATGCCGATGCTGATCACACCGATGATCGAGGCCTGTCGCAGGATCACGAGCAGGTTGTCGACGCTGGCGAACGACGTGGGAGCCGTGACGGCGCCGACGACGACGATCACCAGCAGCGCGACGATGAGGCCGATGTTGCGCCCGGCGGAGCCGGAGAGGAGGCGTCGCCAGGTCGGGGCGGGTGCGGGAGCGGCGACGGCGCCGGTCTCGACGGGAGCCGTGCGCACACGGGTCGGGGTGGTCGGCTCGCTCACGCGGCGGATCCTTTCATGACGAGATCGAGCACGCCGTGCTCGTCGATCTGATGGGAGGGGAGGGTGCTCAGGATGCGGCCGTCGGCGACGACGAGGACGACGTCGGCGAGGCCGAGTACCTCCTCGATCTCGCTCGAGACCACCACGACGGCATTGCCGGCGGCGGCGAGGTCGCGGATGAGGGCGTAGATCTCGGCGCGGGCGCCGACGTCGACGCCGCGGGTGGGTTCGTCGAGCAGCAGCACGTTGGTGCCGTGCACGAGCCAGCGGGCGAGCAGGATCTTCTGCTGGTTGCCGCCCGAGAGGGTGCGCGCGGGACGGTCGGGGTCGGCCGGGCGCAGCTCGAACGCGTCGATCTGCTCGCGGGCGACCTTTCGGGCCGCGCGGTCGTCGAGGAAGCCGCCCTTGGCGAAGCGCTTCATCGAGGCGAGGGCGATGTTGATGAAGATGGGCTCGTCGAGCACGAGGCCCTGGCTCTTGCGCTCTTCGGGGGAGAGGCCGATGCCGGCGTGGACGGCGGCGCGCACCGACCCGCGGGGCAGGGTCTTCTCGCGCACGCGCACGGTGCCGGCGCTGGCGCGGCGGGCTCCGTAGACGGTCTCGAGGATCTCGGAACGTCCCGAGCCGACGAGACCGGCGAGGCCCACGACCTCACCCGCGCGCACCGAGAACGACACGTCGCTGAAGACGCCGTTGAGCGCCAGGTCCTGCACGTCGAGGACGACGGGGGCGTCGGATGCCACGGGCTCGCGCACGGGGAAGACGTTGGCGACCTCGCGACCGGTCATCAGACGGATCAGCTCGGCCTTGGGGGTGTCGGCGGCGGAGAGTCCGACCGCGGTGGTGCGGCCGTCCTTCAGCACGGTGATGCGGTCGCCGATCTCGCGGATCTCCTCGAGACGGTGGGTGATGTAGACCACGGCGATGCCGGCGGCCGTGAGCTCGCGAACGACCGCGAAGAGGTTCTTGACCTCTTCGGTGTCGAGGACGGCGGAGGGCTCGTCCATGATGATGAGCTTGATGTCGTGCGACAGGGCGCGCGCCATGCTCACGATCTGCTTGTTGGCGGCGCTCAGCGAACCGACCTCGGTGTGCGGTGACAGCGACGAGTGTCCGAGACGCCGCAGGCGAGCTCCCGCGTCTGGCGCGCGGCCTCGGCGCGGTTGGTGAACCCACCGCGAGCCAGTTCGTGCCCGAGGAAGATGTTCTCGGCGATCGTCAGACCGTCGACGACATCGAGCTCCTGATACATGGTGGCGATGCCGAGGTCGATGGCGGCATCCGGGTCGACGATCTCGACGTTCTCGCCGAGCCACACGATCTCGCCCTCGTCAGGGCGATGGACGCCGGCGAGCGTCTTGATCAGCGTCGACTTCCCCGCACCGTTCTGGCCGAGGACGCAATGCACCTCGCCGGCCACGATGTCGAGGTCGACGCCGCGCAGAGCCCGGACGCCGGCGAAGGACTTCGTCACACCTCGGACGCTGAGTAATGACGGCTGATGGTCAACTTTGATCACTCGGCGAACATAACACGCTGCACATCGGTCGCGCGACCCCGAAAACGCCGAAGCATGCCGCCTCGTGCGCGCGCGGGCGGGGGCGTCTTTCCGCGCCCCGACCGGCCTCTCCGAAGCGCTTCGCTTACTTATGCAGCTGGAAAAACAAAAGTTGCTTGTTTGATCGACACTTCTGCTAGCGTGGGGATCGTCAAAGTGGACCCTTCCTTCCGGAACGAACCCGGGGCCGCGATGACCCCAGCTGCATCACATTCAAGGAGGAAACCCATGCGCTCACAGTGGAAGTCGCGTTCCCGACTGGTTCTGACCGGTATCGCCGTCGTCGCCTCGGTCGGTCTGCTGGCCGGCTGCACCGGCTCGAACAACGACGCCCAGAACGTCGTCGACCAGGGCACGTCCGCCGAAGAGAACGCCGCGGCCGGCGACACCGTCGTCATCGGCTTCTCCGGCCCCGCCGCCGACCACGGCTGGCTCGGCGCGATCAACTCCGGCGCGCTCGCCGCCGCCGCGAGCTTCTCGGACGTCGAGCTGCGTCAGGCCGAGGGCACCAACGACGTCAACGCGCAGATCGCCGCCGTCGAGACCTTCATCAACGACGGCGTGGATGCCATCGTGCTGCTGCCGAGCGACGGCGCGGCCCTCACCGAGGTGGCCATCAAGGCGATGAACGCCGGCATTCCGGTCATCAACGTCGACCGTGAGTTCTCCAGCCCCTTCGCCGCCCGCTCCACCGTGCTCGGCGACAACTACGGCATGGGCGTCAGCGCCGGCACGTACATCTGCGAGCAGCTCGAGGGCAACAGCAGCGCCGTGGTCGCCGAGATCGCCGGCATCGACTCGCTGCCCCTGACGCAGGACCGCTCCGCCGGCTTCGCCGACGCGCTGTCGGACTGCGGCCTGCAGGTCGGCCCCCGCGTGGCCGCCGACTTCACCGTGCAGGGCGGCGAGGCCTCGACCTCGCAGCTGCTGTCGGCCAACCCGAAGATCGACGCCATCTGGAACCACGACGACGACCAGGGCATCGGCGTGCTCGCCGCCATCACGGCCGCCGGACGCGACGAGTTCTTCATGGTCGGCGGCGCCGGCAGCCGGAACGCGATGGAGACCATCGAAGCCGGCGACAGCCCGCTCCAGGCCACGGTCATCTACCCGTCGACGCAGGCCGCCGACGGCATCGCGCTGGCGCGCCTCATCGCGCAGGGCAAGACCGCGGGCGACCTCATCACCCCGAGCGTCCCCAACCGCATCGTGCTCGACGCGCCCGTCGTCACGCGGGACAACGTCGCCGACTTCATCGATCTCGCCTTCGAGTCCTGATCCGGAACGGGGCGTCCGCCGACGAGGCGGGCGCCCCGTTCCCCGTCCCCCAGAGAAAGATCCCATCGTGACCCAGCCCCTTCGCATCGCCATGATCGGTGCGGGATTCATGGGCGCCGCGCATTCCCAGGGATGGCGCGTCGCACCCCGATTCTTCGACCTCCCCCGCTCCCCCGAGATGAGCGTCCTGGTGGGGCGCGACGCCACTCGCACGCAGCAATGCGCCGACACCTGGGGCTGGGGCGAGAGCGCGACGGACTGGCGCGAGGTCGTCCAGCGTCCCGACGTCGACGTCGTCGACATCGTCACCCCCGGTGACACGCACGCCGAGATCGCCATCGCCGCCCTCGCGGCCGGCAAGCACGTGCTGTGCGAGAAGCCCCTGGCCAACACCGTCGACGAAGCGCGGCGCATGGCGGATGCCGCAGCGGCCGCCGCCGAGAACGGCATCCGGTCCATGGTGGGCTTCACCTACCGGCGCCTTCCCGCCACCACGTTCGCCCGCGATCTCATCGCCGCCGGCCGTCTCGGCGACATCCGCCAGGTGCGCGCGGAGTACCTGCAGGACTGGCTCAGCGACGCCGAAGCGCCCCTGACATGGCGCCTGCAGAAAGACCGCGCCGGTTCCGGCGCCCTCGGCGACATCGGGGCCCACGCCGTCGACATCACCGAGTACATGACCGGTCAGCGCGTCACCCGCGTCGCGGGCGTGCTGGAGACCATCGTCGCCGAGCGCCCCGTGCTGGCGTCGTCGTCGGGCCTGTCGGGCTCGGCGGGGACCGAGCGCGGCGCCGTGACCGTCGACGACCTCGCCCTGTTCACGGGACGCCTCGAATCCGGTGCCCTCGCCTCGTTCGAGGCCTCCCGCTTCCGCCTGGGCCGTAAGAACGGCCTGCGCGTCGAGATCGCCGGATCGCTCGGCTCCCTGTCGTTCGACCTCGAGAGTCCGAACGAACTCCACCTCTACGACGCGACCCTGCCCGACACGGAGCACGGCTTCCGCCGGATCCTGGTGACCGAGCCCGGCCATCCGTATGCCGGCGCCTGGTGGCCCACCGGTCACATGCTGGGCTACGAGCACGGCTTCTCGCACCAGGCGAAGGACTTCGTCGAAGCGGTCGCCGCGGACATCGACCCCCGACCCTCGTTCGCCGACGGCCTGCACGTGCAGGAGGTGCTGGATGCCGTGGCGCGCAGCTCCGCGGCCGACGGCGTCTGGACCGGTGTCGAGGCGGCGCCCGCCGTCGCTTCCGTCGACCGCGTGCTCGCGGCATCCTGAATCCATCCCCGTCGAAAGGACGTCCGCGATGACGCGACCCATCACCCTGTTCACCGGCCAGTGGGCCGACCTGCCCTTCGAAGAGGTCGCGCGCCTCGCCGGGGAATGGGGCTACGACGGGCTCGAGATCGCCTGCTGGGGCGACCACCTCGACCCGTGGCGCTGGGACGACGACGCCTACGTGCAAGGCAAGCTCGACGTGCTCGAGCGCAACGGCCTGAAGGTCTGGACCATCTCCAACCACCTGAAGGGCCAGGCCGTCTGCGACGACCCCATCGACCAGCGCCACCGCGACATCGTCTCGGACCGGGTGTGGGGCGACGGCGACCCCGAGGGCGTGCGCCGGCGCGCCGCCGAAGAGCTGAAGAACACCGCGCGCCTGGCATCCAAGCTGGGGGTGAAGACCGTCACCGGCTTCACCGGGTCGAGCATCTGGAAGTACGTCGCGATGTTCCCGCCCGCCACCGAGGAGATGGTGGATGCCGGGTACCGGGACTTCGCCGACCGGTGGAACCCGATCCTCGACGTCTTCGACGAGGTCGGTGTGCGCTTCGCCCACGAGGTGCACCCCTCGGAGATCGCGTACGACTACTGGACGACGAAGCGCGCGCTCGAGGCCATCGGGCACCGCGAGGCGTTCGGGCTGAACTGGGACCCGTCGCACATGGTGTGGCAGGACATCGACCCGGTCGCGTTCCTGTGGGACTTCCAGGACAAGATCTTCCACGTGCACTGCAAGGACACGAAGAAGCGTCTCGGCAACGGCCGCAACGGCCGCCTGTCGTCGCACCTGCCCTGGGCCGATCCGCGCCGCGGCTGGGACTTCATCTCCACCGGACACGGCGACGTGCCCTGGGAAGACGCGTTCCGCATGCTCAACGCGATCGGCTACGACGGTCCGCTGTCGGTCGAGTGGGAGGATGCCGGTATGGACCGTCTGGTCGGAGCGCCCGAGGCGCTCGGATTCGTGCGGAAGCTGTCGGCGTACGAGCCCTCGGGCGCGGCGTTCGACGCGGCGTTCAGCACGCGCTGAACACCGGGGGGCTGCGGAAGCGAGCCGCGGAAGGGCCGGGTGCGTGGGGCATCCGGCCCTTCTGTCTGCCCGGGCTCCGCGCGGGATTCGCCCCGGTTCTGCCCGGCTTGCGCCCGGGTCCCGCCCCGGTTCCGCACGACTCCTGCGGGTGCAGTCGTGAGCGGGTTCGGGGGTACCGACATCAGTGATGTGCAGGAGTTGTGCAGGCGGCCCGCGGCGCATGCGCGTGAGCGGTCCCCCGGCGCTTTGGGTGGGCGGGGCGGGCCTACGCGGCGGTTCGCCGTCGCCGCGGCGTGGGCGGCGTCACCAGAACAGGGGATGCCACGAGAACAGGCCGTTCTGGCGACGATCAGCCTGTATCCGTGGCATCCCCTGTTCTCGACGCACGCCCGGCGCGCGTCAGCTGCCCGGCCTGCCCGGCACGGCTCAGACGCCCAGCCCGCGCAGTACGAGGTCGCGCACGCCCGCGGCGGGCAGCGCCTCGACGTCGGGGAGCAGCCCGGGGTCGCTCGTCACGATCATCGGCGCGTCCTGACGCGACGACGGCAGGCGACCGTGGGTGCCCCGCACGCAACGGGGATCCAGCGGCACCGTGCTCATGGCGTACCGCAGGCCCAGCTTCTTCTTGACCAGGTTGACGCCGGCTTTCGCCTTGGCCAGGCGGTCGGCCGGATCGAAGAACAGCTCGGCGGGGTCGTAGCCGGGCTTGCGGTGGATGTCGACGCCCCGGGCGTACTCGGGTGCACGAGCGTCGTCGAGCCAGAAGTAGTAGGTGAACCACGCGCCCGGCTCGGCCACGACGACCAGATCGCCAGAACGCTCGTGGTCGAGCCCGTAGCGGGCCTGCGCCTCGCGGTCGAGCACCTCGTCGACGCCCTCGAGCCCCCGCAGCAGCGCGGCGACTCGCGCGAGGTCGGCGGCATCCGGAACGTAGACGTGGGCCACCTGATGGTCGGCGACGGCGAAGGCGCGCGAGGTCCACGGGTCGAGCTGCTCGCGGCCGTCCTGCACGTACACCTCGAGCAATCCCGCCCGCCGGAGCGCGCGGTTGACGTCGACGGGGCGCGAGGCCTGCTCGATGCCGTACTCCGACACCGCGACGACCGTGTAGCCGCGGTCGGCGGCGTCGTCGAGCAGCGGCGCGATGGTGTCGTCGAGCTCGCGGGCGGCGCGATCGGCCTCGGCGCCGTTCGGTCCGAAGCGCTGCAGGTCGTAGTCGAGGTGCGGCAGGTACGCCATCGCCAGGTCGGGCGCGGATCCCCACCGTTCGGTGATGATGCCACGGGTCGCCTCGGTCAGCCACGCGCTGCTTCGGATCGTCGCCGTCGGCCCCCAGTACTGGAACAGCGGGAACTCCCCCAGCGCGCCGACGAGCTGATCGTGCAGGGCCGCCGGGCGCACGTACGCGTCGGGGCTCTTGCGCCCGTCGGCGTGATAGATCGGCCGGGGCGTCACGGTGACGTCGGTGGTCGCGCCCATCGCGAACCACCAGCCGAGGTTCGCCGTGCGCAGCTCGGGACGGGAGCGGCGGGCGGTCTCCCACACCTTCTCTCCCGCGACGAGCTTGTTGTGCTGGCGCCACAGCAGCGGGTCGCCGAGCCCGCGGAAGTACCAACCGTTGCCGACGATGCCGTGTTCGCGGGGGGCGAGACCGGTGAGCATGGTCGACTGCACGCTGCACGTCACGGCGGGAAGGATCGTGTCGAGCCCCACCTGACCGCCGAGGCGACCGAGCGCGCTCAACCGCGGCATCGCCGCGAGCGCCCGCGGGGTGAGCCCCACGATGTCGAGGAGAAGGACCTTGCTCATGTGCGGCTCCCGCCGTCGATTCCGGATGCCGGAGACCCGGCGATGTCGCTCGCGTGCGGCGACCGCGCGGAGGGACCGGATGCGGCGACCCCGGCGAGCTCGCGGCCGCGCGGGGGTGCCGCCGCGGTGGGAGCCCCAACCGCGGGTAGGGGCACCGCCCCCGTGGCATCCCGGTCCTCAGACGCGGGCGCCGCCGGCGCGGCATCGCGGTCCTCAGGCGCGGGCACCGCCGGCGTGGCATCCCGATCCTCGGGCGCGGGCGCCGCCGGCGCGGCATCCGGAGCCGAGTCGGTCAGCGCGTGCGGCAGATGCTCGCGCACCCAGCGGAGCTCGGCGGCGATGCCGTCCGCGAGGGTGTCGGGCTGCAGCGATGCGGGCAGCACCGACCACGTGTACGTCTCCACGTCGAGGTGCGCATCGGCCCCGCCGGGAGCGGCGAGCACCGCGTCGACGGCCGCGCGCAGCACCTCGGTCGTCGCGCGCAGCGGAGCGGCGGGCCGGGCGTGGAGCGGAATGTGAACGTGCACCCGCCACGCCTGATCGCCGGGCCACGGCTCGTCCGCGTCGAGCAGCTCGGGCAGGTCGTCGGCGGCGTGCGTGCCGCCGGCGCTGCGCACCTGGTGCACGTAGCGCTCCTCGGCGAAGGGGCGCAGCGCGTCGAGGGCGCCGGGGGCTTCGGGGTCGGGCACCTCGAGCGCGACGGAGGCCTGCACCTTGACGACCCGCACGCCCGCGGCGGTCGCGGCCGCGACGACGGCGGCCGGATCGGCGAACGACACCGCGAGGTGGCAGGTGTCGAGGCACAGCCCGAGCCGTCCGTCGGCGATGAGCGCCGGGCGCGCGCCCAGCCACGCCACGACGTCGGCGACGTCGTCGAGGATGCACCCCGGTTCGGGCTCGATCGCCACCCGCACGGTACGTCCGGTCTCGCGCTCGATGGCGGCGAGGCCCTCGACCAGGCGTCCGAGGTTCTGCTCCGCGGCGCGGGAGGCCGCGGCATCCCACCCATCACGCCACCCCAGCGGCAGCGTCGAGATGCTGCCCTCGGCGCCGTCGGGCAACAGCGCTGCCAGCGCCCGTGCGCAGTCGAGCGTGTACGCGAGGCGCGCGGGCGTCGTCCAGTCGGGACGGTAGACCGCGAGCTTGACGACGTCGTCGTGGAACCCGCGGTACGGGAAGGCGTTCACCGTGCGCAGCTCGAGACCGTTGCGCTCGAGGGCGTCGGCGAGCGCCGCGCGGGCCCGCGGGTCGTCGGCGAGGGTGGATGCCACGTCCACCGGCATCCACAGTCCGACGCCGAGGCGGTCGAGGCCCGCCGCCCGGCGCACGGGGCCGGCGTGCTCGTCGAGCTGGCGGACGATACCGGGGAGGTCTTCGGCGGGGTGGACGTTGGTGCAATAAGAGAGGTGCATCAGACGCCCTGGGGCGCGGGGCTCTCGGCCGCGGCCGCCGGGCCGCGCGACGCCATACCACGCAGCACCGAGTTGCCCTCGAACAGCTCGGGCCCCTGGCTCGCCGGGGTGAAGCCCTCGATCGGGTCGGTGTTCACCCGGCCGCTCTGCGCGTAGAAGTCGCGGGGGTTGCGCCACAGGATGCGATCGACGTCGTCGTCGGTGAAACCGGCGTCGAGCATCGCGAGACCCGTCTTGGCCGTCTTCAGCGGGTCGGAGCGGCCCCAGTCGGCGGCGGAGTTGACGATCACGCGGTCGAGGCCGATGCGCTGCATGATCGCGACCACGCGCTGCTCGTCCATCTTGGTGTCGGGGTAGATCGAGAAGCCCATCCACGCTCCGCTGTCGGCGACGGCGTCGACGCACGTCTCGTTGAGGTGGTCGACCAGCACATGCTCCATCGGGATGCCGGACTCGCGCACCACGTCGAGCGTGCGCTGCGTGCCGACGGCCTTGTCGCGGTGCGGGGTGTGCACGAGCACGGGCAGCGCGAACTCGATGCCGAGGGCGAGGTGCTGGCGGAGGATCTCGTCCTCCTCCGGTGTCATCGAGTCGTAGCCGGTCTCCCCGACCGCGACGACCCCGTCTTTGGCGAGGTAGTGCGGCAGCTCGGGCATGACCTCGCGACAGCGGGGATCGTTCGCTTCTTTCGGGTTCAGCGCGATCGTGCAGTGATGACGGATGCCGAACTGCGCCGCGCGGAACCTCTCCCACCCGATCAGGGTGTCGAAGTAGTCCAGGAACGACCCCACGCTCGTGCGGGGCTGCCCGAGCCAGAACGCCGGCTCGACGAGGGCGCGGACGCCGGCGTCGTACATGGCCTCGTAGTCGTCGGTGGTGCGCGCCGTCATGTGGATGTGGGGATCGAAGATGCGCATGTCAGGCCCTTTCACGAGCGCGGAGGAGGGTGAGGTCGTCAGGCACGGCGGGGGCGTGGCCGGCGGGGGCGGTGGTGGCGGTGGGGGCGGTGGGGTGGGCGGTGGGGTGGGCGGTGGTGGCGGTGGGGGCTGCGGCGCCCGGGGTGGCGGCGCCCGGGGTGGCGGCGCCCGGGGTGGCGGTGCCCAGGGCTGCGGCGTCCGGGGCGGGGGTGGCGCGGGCGGGGCCGGCACCGTCGGCGCCCGATATGAGCGCGAGGTCGTCGGGCACCGTGCGTCCGGCGGCGCGGCGCTCCTCTGCGAAGCGCGCGGCCATCGCGGCGAGTTCGTCGTCGGTGCGCACATCGAGCCCCACGACCACCGAGAGCGGGATGCCGAGGAACACGCACTTCAACACGCCGTGGCGCCACGCATGGTCGTCGAGGTGCGCTGCGGCGAAGGAGCCGAGTGCGGCGGCGACGAGGCGGGTGTCGTTCGCGCGCAGGGCGTCGAGCACGAGATCGAGACCGGCGTCGCGCCACGCGGGCGTCGGATCGGCGATCGCGTCGAGGCCACGCAGCACGCCGCGACGCTCGGCGTCATCCCCGCGCCGGTACAGCGCGACCGCCGCGGCCGGGTCGGCACCGCCGTCGGCGAGCGCGGCGATGATCGCGGCGCGGGCGGCGTCGTCGGCGGTCGGCGCGAACGGTTCCGCGGTCAGGGGCTCGCGTCCGACCTCGCGTCCGGCTGCGGCGAACAGGCGCGCCGCGCTAGCGGCATCCCTTCGCACCTGCTCGACGGCCCGGATGGTCCAGGGGTGGGGGCCCGCGGCCGGCGTAGAGGACGCCCCGGTTCCACCGCCCGCGTCGTGAGGAGCGGAGGGCGCGTCGGTTCCGCCACTCGCGCCGTGAGGAGCGGAGGGCGAGGGGCCAGCGGAGGACGCAGCGAGCGGATCGGGTCCTCCCCCGGCCCCCGGCCCTCCCGTCGTCACGCGTTCCGCGCCGCGGGAGGACGCCCCGGGAGGGGAGGATGCCACGACCCCGGGCGATCCTCCCGTCGCCGGATCTCCTCCCGCCGCCGAATCCCCTCCCCCCGCCGGGCCAGCGACCGCACCGCCCACCGCCGGGCCAGCGACCGCACCGCCCACCGCCGGCACCGCCGCACCGGAAGCCGCAGCGGACCGCGCCGAGGCCGCAGTCAGCGCCGCCATGCTCGCGCGGGCCAGTGCAGGAGCCGCGTGCGCGTGACGGGGCAGCTCGACGGCGACGACACCGCGGTAGTCGAGCTCGCGGAGCGCGGCGAGCGCGGCATCCAGGTCGAGCGCCCCCTCGCCGAAGGGGAGGTGCTCGTGCGCGTGCGGGAGCATGTCGTCGGCCTGCACGTTGCGCAGGAGCGCACCCGCCGCGCGCAGCGCGCCCACGACACCGTCGGGTTCGACGACGACGCAGTGCCCGAGGTCGACGGTGATGCCCAGGATCGCGGGGTGCCCGAGGCGGGCGCGCACGGCGAGGGCGTCGGCGACGGTCTCGACGACCATGCCGGGCTCGGGCTCGAGGGCGAGCGGAACGCCCGCGGCGGCGGCCACCCCGGTGAGTTCGAGCAGGCGCTCGTCCAGCAGCACGCGGGCGGCGTCGAGCGTCACGTCGTCGGGGAGCACGCCGCTCCACAGCGACACGCAGTCGGCGCCGAGGATCGCGGCGATCTCGATCGCGCGGCGCAGGAACACCATGCGGGGTTCGGCGTTGCGGTCGACCAGCGTCGGGCGGTGCTTGCGCACGGGATCGAGCAGGTAGCGCGCGCCGGTCTCGACGACCACGCGCAGGCCCCGCCGGCGCAGATCCGCCGACAGCGCCTCGGTCTGCGCGCGCCAGTCGGGCGCGAACGGGTCGAGATGCGGGTGACCGAGCGTGAGGGCCACGGCCGTGTACCCCTCGCCCTCCAGCACGTCGAGCGCGGACGGCAGGGGGTGATCGGTGAAGCCGTTGGTTCCGTAACCGATGCTCCAGGGCACGTCGTTCATGTGATGTCTCCTCTCGAGCGGCGGCGCCCGAGCAGGCGGCCGACGACCTCGACGCCGAGCAGGGCAATGGTGGCGATGGGCGATCCCGCACGCGCGGCCAGCGCCGACTGCAGGGGGACGACGGCGCGGATGCCGGCGCGGGTCGCGTTCCTCGCGTTGGCGGCGCCGGCATCGTCCGCGACGGCGAGGTAGCCCGGCAGCACGGCGGACAGGTAGCGCGCGCCGCCGAGGGCCGCGGCCGCGCGGTCGCCGGAGCCGGCGAGAGCGGATGCCGCCACGGCCACGCTCGCGGCGACGGCGGCGCCGCCCGTCACGCGGGTGGACCCGTCGACCTCGCCGCGCGAGACGGCGGTGACGGCGATGGTGTGAACGGCCACCGCGCTCGCGGGCAGGAGGGCGCCGCGCCACCCGGGCCCTGACGCCCCCATCATCACGTCGAGTCCGCGGCACACCGCCATGACCACGGGGCCGGCGGCGGTGGACTTGAACACGAGGTCGTACGCCCACAGTGCGCCCGCGAGAGCGAGCGAGACCGCTCCCGAGGCGCGCCCGGCGGCGAACGCCGACCCCACGCCGACGACCGTGAGCCCCGCGCCGACGGCGAGCGCGCGCGAGCGCGTGATCCGCCCCGACGGAATCGGGCGCTCCGGTCGCTCGAGCGCGTCGAGATCGGCATCCGCCCAGTCGTTCAGCGCCATGCCGGCGCTGTACAGGCACACCGACGACGTCGCGAGCGCACCGGTGCACGCGAGCGACTCGCGACCGGGGCGGCGGGCGCTGAGAGCGCCGACGAGCGCATCGCCGAGGACGGTCAGCGACGCCGGAGCGCGGACGAGGTCGAGGTAGTCCGCGACGCGCGTCACGGTGCGGCGACCCGCGCCGCCGCCACCGCGGCCGCTGTGTCGTGCACCCATGAGACGTACTGCGCGGTCTGCTCGCCGAAGGCGTGCACGTCGCTGCCCCACGGGTCTTTGAAGAAGCAGCCGAGGGCGGCGACGACTCCGGCGTGTCCGGCGCGGGTGGCCAGCGACAGCGAGCGCACGAGGTCGATCACCAGGGGCGCGGCCAGCGCGGAGTCGTACGCGCTCCACGTGGTCTGCAGCGTGACACGGCTGCCGAGGAAGCCGGTGGCGCTGACGTGGTCCCACGCGGTCTTGACGTCGCCGAGGTCGGGCACGTTGTCGATGTGCAGGGGCGCGACGACGTCGTCGCCGACGAGGGCGTGCAATCCGCGGTTCTTCGACACGAGCTTGGACCGCACCGCTTCGGGGTCGGCGAGGGTGGCGCCGTCGCCACCGCCGAGCAGGTTCGTCCCGGCCCAGGACTGTACGCGGAAGCCGCGCGCGGGCGAACATGGGCGCGAGCACCGTGCGCAGCAGCGTCTCGCCCGTCTTGCCGTCCTGCCCGGCGTAGGCGATGCCCGCGCGCTCGGCGCGTTCGCGCAGCACGGGGAGGTTGAGGGATGCCGAGGGGGTGAAGGCCGCGTAGGCGGCACCGGCCGCGATGGCCGCGAGGGCGGCGCGCGAGCTCGGAGGCAGCACCCGGACGCCGGGGGTCGTGAGTGCGGTCTGCAGCAGGTCGTCGTCTTCGAAGCCGGGGTGGTAGGGCGGGAGGGGTTCGGTCGACGACACGTCGATCACGACGACCTCGCGCAGGCCGTGCCGATCGCGGAAGTCCGCGATGTCGGCGGCCATCAGGTCGATCTCCTCCTGCTGGGTGGTGGTGCGCGTCGGGACGGGCCGCAGGTTCTGCTCGGTGGCGCGCAGGCTCTCGCGCACGGCGTCGACGAGGGCCGCGGGGAACATGCCGCCCGCGGCGAGCTGCTCGGCGCGCTGCTCGAGGGGGGTCGCGGCGATGTCGTGACCGCCGACGACGATCTCGTCGATGGCGGGGAACTCCTCGACGCGCACCGCATCGGTCTCGGTGGTGAGGCCGATCGGCGAGGCGGCTCCGAGGGCGAGCGCGTGGATGCCGATGGTCGCCGTCGTGGCGAGCGACCCGCGGGCGCCGATGAACCAGGCTCCGACGTCGGCGGTGGAGGGGGTGTCCGAGGTGTTCACGCGGGGATCCGTTCTTCATTGAGGGATGAGCCATCCGGGCGCGCGCCATCGATCGGCCGGTCGGGCCGTGGGAGAGCGCGCTGCAGGGGGATGGCGGGCGGTTCGGGGTGTTTCGGGACGGGTCTCGTCGTCGAGGTGTTCCAGTGCTCCTGACAGTACCCAGGCTTTTGCGGCTTGGCAACCAAAAGGTGGAGCCGGAACGCACATTAAGTGCGCGAAGCTCGGGCGTGTTCCGACTCGGCGCCCGATGAGGCGCCGCTCAACCCCGCACGGGCAGGCGCTTGTCGAGCCACGCGAGCAGGTCGGCGCGCACGTCGGCCTGCTGCACCTCGTTGAACAGCTCGTGCCGCGCCCCCGGGTACACCTGTGTCGTCACATCGGTCAGACCGGCACGCTCGCGGTAGGCGTCGGCGAGGCGATGCACGCTGCGCGGGCCGCCGACGGTGTCGTCGCGACCCACCAGGAGCAGCACCGGCACGTCGCGGCCAAGGTCGCGGCGCGGGCGGCCCGCCAGCTTCAGCGTCTCGATCGGGCCGAACAGTCGCAGGATCGGCGTGGTGGTGGTCAGGGGATCGGCGACGAAGTCGCGGCCCACCCGCTCGTCGCTCGACAGCCATTCCATGCCCGAGCCCCGCTCGTGCTTCCAGGGGGCGTTGAGGTCGCCCGCGTTCAACGCGCCCGGCCACCGCAGGGCCGACCCGGCCAGCACGACGGCGTCGTAGGCCTCGGGATGCCGATCGAGCAGCATCTGCGCGAGGAACGAGCCCCACGACTGCCCGATGAGCACGAGCGGCAGGCCGGGGTTCTCGTCGCGGATGCGCTGCGTGAGCGTCCACACGGCGTCGCGCGCCGCCCTTAGCCCGCCGGGGCCGAGACGACCGAGCTTGCGGCGGTCGCCGCCCCACTGGCGCAGACCCGTGCGCCCGTGGCCGCGGTGATCGTCGGCATAGACGGTGTAGCCGTCGGCGACGAGCGTCTCGATCAGAGCCCCGTAGCGGCCGGCGTGCTCTCCCACCCCGTGCAGCAGCTGCACCACCGCGCGCGGCTCCGCCGCCGCGTGCACGTCGTAGACGATCGGGATGCCGTAGGCGTCGGTGAACTCGGGCATGGGGCGAGTGTACGACCGGCGGTCTTGGTACCCCGCCGGTTCGGGCACCGGACCCACGTGACGGCGCGCCGCGTGAGCCGGGGGCGCGGCATCCTGACCGTTAGCGTGACTAATGAGTTACGCTAATGGTCAGGAACATGAACGACCGCGTCGACGAATCCCCCCTCACCGACAACAGTCATGATTTCAGCGCCGCGGCTTCCGAGCTGCGCATGGCGACGTTCCGACTGGCTCGCCGCCTCCGGGCCCAGCGAGCCGTCGACACCATGAGCGACGGGCAGTTCGCCGTCCTCGCCGCCCTCACGGTGCATGGCGCGCACACGCTCGGCCAACTGGCTGATCGTGAGCGCGTCACCGCGCCGTCGATGAACCGCACGGTGTCGCTCCTCGAAGAAGCGGGTTACATCACACGCATCCCGGATGCGACCGACCGCCGCCGCGTCAGCATCGACCTCACCGACTTCGGTCGCACGATCGTCGACGAGACCGTCCGCCGGCGCGACGCCTTCGTCGAGGAGGCCCTGGCCGAACTGACCCCCGACGAACGCGACACACTGGCCCGCGCGGCCCAGATCATGAGGAAGGTGGCCGACAGGTGAGCTCCTCGATGTTCCGGTCGCTGTCGATCTTCAACTACCGCGTCTGGTTCATCGGAGCCCTCGTCTCCAATGTCGGCGCCTGGATGCAGGCCACCGCCCAGAACTGGGTGGTGCTCACGCAGCTCACCGACAACGACGCCGCCGCCATGGGCGTCACGATGGCCCTGCAGTTCGCCCCTCCCCTGTTGCTGGTCGGGGTCACCGGCTGGGTGGCCGACCGCTTCGACCGTCGGCGGCTCATCATGTGCACGCAGGGCGCGCTGCTGCTGCTGGCCCTCGCGCTCGGCATCCTGCTTCTGACCGGCGTGATGACGCTCCCGCTCATGTACGGTTTCGCGCTGGCGCTCGGGGTCGCGACCGCGTTCGACAACCCGGCGCGCCAGGCCTTCGTCTCCGACCTGGTGTCGCAGCAGAACGCCTCCAACGCCGTGGCCCTCAACGCCGCCTCCTTCAACACCGCCCGGCTCATCGGTCCCGCGGTCGCCGGCGTCATGATCGTTCTCATCGGCACCGGGTGGGTCTTCCTCGTCAACGCCGTGACCTTCCTCGCCATGCTCGGCGCACTGCTGATCATGCGCCCGCACGAACTGGTGGCCCGCGTTCGGCGGAACGGCCCCGCCCGGCTCGCCGACGGCTTCCGCTACGTCGCGCGCCGCCCCGACCTGGTCGTCATCTTCGTCATGGTGTTCCTTCTGGGCGCCTTCGGCATGAACTTCCCGATCTTCGCCTCGACGATGGCCCTCGAGTTCGGTCGCGGCGCCGACGGTTTCGGGCTGCTCAGCTCCTTCGTCGCGATCGGCTCCCTCGCCGGCGCCCTGCTCGCCGCGCGCCGCGAACGCGCGCGCATGCGCGTGGTCATCGTGGGCACGGGCGGCTTCGCCGTGGCATCCGCCCTGTCGGTGGTCGCACCCGGGTACGAGACGTACGCCGCCACTCTCGTGCTGACGGGCTTCTGCGTGGTCACGACACTCACCACCGCCAACGGGTACGTGCAGACGACGACCGATCCGGCGCTTCGCGGACGGGTGATCGCGCTGTACATGGCGATCCTGCTCGGCGGCACACCCGTCGGGGCTCCGATCGTCGGCGCCGTGGCGGCGGAGTTCGGCCCGCGCACGGCCATCGGGCTCGCGGCCGTGGTCGCCCTGATCGCGTGCGGCATCGGCGCCTCGTGGACCCTGGCGTCGGGCCGGGTGCACCGCCACGAGACGAAGCGGTTCCGCCTGACCGTCGACGAGACGCGGCCTTTGCCGACGATCCCGCCGGAGCCCGAGGACTTCAGCGACGAGATCGCCGGCACGACACCGATCCCCCTGCCGCCCGGCGAGCGCGCGTCGCGCCCGGTGCACCGCCCGCGACACGGCGCCTGAGCGGTACCCGCCGGGGTTGCGTCCCGCCCGGGCGTAGGACCGGGTCGGGGCGCATCTCGCCGCTCGGGGCGTGATGCGGCGCACACCGAACGCCGCGCCCCGCAGCCCCGATCGCGTTCGATTCGCGTGAATGGAAACCAAAGCGGCGCGCGGATGTCAAGCCCCACCGCCGCCACGCGCTCCGCGGGCGGGTTTCCCTACTGTGCAGGTGTCCGTTCCGCACACCGATCTCAGGGGGAGATCCGCATGCCCACGCTCACTCGTCGTTCCTCTCGCATCACCACCGCGATCGCCCTTCCCGCCGCCGTCATCGCGGCCGGCGTGCTCGTCTCGACCAGCTCGTACGCCGCCTTCTCCGACACCACCGCGAACGAGCAGAACACGTGGCGCGCCGGCAGCGTCGACCTCGCCGACGACGCCACCGGCCGCGCGCTGTTCACCGTCCCCAACGCCAAGCCCGGCGACGGCGGCGTGAACTGCATCGCCGTCACCTCGACCGGCTCCCTCGCCTCGCAGGTGCGCCTCTACGCGGGCGACCCGCAGTCGACGGCGAGCCTGGCCGATCACCTCGTGCTCACCGTCGAACAGGGAACCGGCGGCGGATACGGCAGCTGCGCGGGCTTCACCGCCGAGAAGACGGTCTTCGACGGTCGCCTCGCGGGCTTCGGCGCCGCGCACTCGTCATTCGCGACCGGGCTCGCGACCTGGAGCCCGACGGGCGCCGCTGCCGAGACGCGCACGTTCCGCCTCACCTGGAAGCTCGTCGACGACGCCCCCAACAGCGTGCAGGGCGGCACCGCATCGACGTCGTTCGTGTGGGAAGCGCAGAACAGCTGATCGGTGCGCCTCACCCTTCTCGTCGCGGTCGCGACCGCGCGGGCATGTGTGACCCTGGTCGCCGCCCTGACCTTCTGGGCGGCGGCACCCGTCGCCGTGGGGTGGGTGCCGACCACCGTGATGACGGCCTCGATGGCCCCGGCCATCGAGGTGGGCGATGTGGTGGTCGCGCGGCCGGTCGACCGCGACGCCCTCGTTCCCGGTCGCGTCGCGCTGGCGACCGACCCGGACTGGCCCGACCGCCTGCGCCTGCACCGCGTGACGGGCTTCGACGGCGACGGCTCGCTCGTCACGAAGGGTGACGCGAATACCGCGCCCGACAGTTCGCCCGTGCACCCCGACGCCGTCCGCGGCGTCGGGGTGCTGCGCGTGCCCTTCGTCGGGCTGCCGATCGTGTGGCTCCGAAGCGGGGATGCCGTGCCGCTCACCCTGAGCGTCGTCGGCTTCGCCGCGTGCCTCGCCCTCGCACTGCGCCGAGGCATCGACGACGACGAGACGCGCCCCGACGGGGACGCCGACGGCGAGGGGCGCTTCGCGAAGCCCGCGACCGGCGGCTCTCCGGCAGCAACGGATGCCGCGCGCAGGCGACCGCGCACCTGGGCCCTCAGCCTCGCGGCACTGGTCACTGCGGCGATGGTCGCCCTGGCGACACCGAGTCACGCGGCGTTGAGCGCTGTCGCGGGGGCGCGGGGTTTCGTCACGGCGGGGCGCGTCACGCCTCCCTGGTCGCTGACGTGCTCCGACGGCCTCTTCTCGAGCGCGACGGTCTCGTGGCGCTACGACGGCTGGCCGGCGCGGAGCTTCGACATGCTCGTCGACGGCCGCGTCGTGCTGACCGACCTCCCACCCGAGAGCCGCTCCGCCCGCGTCCCGAGCGGGTGGTACTCGCTGTTCAGCACGTCGACGGTCACGATCCGGGCCCACGTCGGGTCGACCTGGTCCGCGCTGTCGTCGGAGTCGGTTCGCATCGGCGGAGCGCTCCTCGGATTCGGCCGACCGTACTGTCGCTGACCCCTCCCCCGCGAACGCGCGGACGGCGCCGATGAGAGGCAGATCGCCGGGCATGCACTCAGCCGGCACCGGCCGCACAGCTCGCACGCCGGCTGAGCTGACGCCGAGTGGTCGGTCTCCGCGGGCGCCGGCGCCCGCCGCTGCGGTCAGGGTGCGCCTCGGCCTGACCGCCTACGCTCGCGCGTCGACCGCCGAGCCGTCTACCGGCACCAGCCGCGTGAGTTGCGTGACATGCCGCGGCTCGAGCTCCGCGAGCGACGACACCCCGAGCAGCGTCATCGTGCGCTCGATCTCGCTGCGCAGGATCGCGATCGTGCGATCGACACCCTGACGCCCGCCGGCCATCAGACCGTAGAGGTACGCCCGCCCGATGAGGGTGAACGTCGCCCCCAGGGCGATGGATGCCACGATGTCGGCGCCGTTCATGATGCCGGTGTCGACCATCACCGTGGCGTCCTCACCCACCTCGCGCACGACCTTCGGCAGCAGGTGGAACGGGACCGGCGCGCGGTCGAGCTGACGGCCGCCGTGGTTCGACAGCACGATGCCGTCGACGCCCCGGTCGATGAGGCGGACGGCATCCTGCACGTTCTGCACGCCCTTGACGACGATCTTGCCCGGCCACATGCCGCGGATGACGTCGAGGTCGTCGTAGCTGATCGTGGGGTCCATCGCCGCGTTCAACAGCTCGCCGACGGTGCCGCCGGTGGTGCTGAGAGAGGCGAATTCGAGCTTGGGCGTGGTGAGGAAGTCGATCCACCACCACGGGCGCGGGATCGCGTCGACGATCGTGCCGACCGTCAGCTGCGGCGGGATCGAGAACCCGTTGCGCTTGTCGCGCAGTCGTGCCCCGGCGATGGGGGTGTCGACGGTGAACTGCAGCGTGTCGAAGCCCGCCTGCGCCGCGCGCTCGACCAGACCGTACGAGATGCTGCGGTCCTTCATGACGTACAACTGGAACCAGTTGCGCCCGTGCGGATTGGCCGCCTTGACGTCTTCGATCGAGGTGGTCCCGAGCGTCGACAGGGTGAACGGGATGCCGGCGGCCGCCGCCGCGGACGCTCCGGCGGTCTCGCCCTCGGTCTGCATCAGACGCGTGAACCCGGTGGGCGCGATGCCGAACGGCAGAGCCGAGGGCCCCCCGAGGATCTCGCACGAGGTGTCGACGTCGGCTGCCGGGCGCAGGATGTCGGGGTGGAACTCCACGTCTTCGAACGCGCGGCGGGCGCGGGCGAGCGACAACTCGCCCTCGGCCGCACCGTCGGTGTAGTCGAAGGCCGCTTTCGGGGTGCGCCGCTTCGCGATCGTGCGGAGGTCGCCGATCGTCAGGGCGGCATCGAGGCGACGCGTTCGCGCGTCGAGCTCGGGCTTCTTGAACTGCATGAGCTCGAGGAGCTCGCCGACCTTGGGGAGCTGACGCTGAACCATGGGTTCTCGCTTTCGTGTGGTCTGACCACATCGTAGAACCGCACGCCGCCCTCCCGCTACGTCTCGCGCGTGATCGTCACCTTCACCTTGAGGTTGCTGCGACCGGGACCGGCGTACACCCCGCGAAGCGGCGGCACGTCGTTGTAATCGCGGCCCCGGCCCACGAGCACGTGGCGGTCGCCGATCTCGATGTTGTTCGTCGGGTCGAAGCCCTGCCAGTCGCCGGCGAACCACTCCACCCATGCGTGCGACTCGCCGGTCACGGCCTCGCCGACCTCGGCGGAGGGCTTCGGGTGCAGATACCCCGAGACGTACCGGGCCGGGATGCCGACCTCGCGAAGCGCGCCGATGGCGATGTGGGCGATGTCCTGGCAGACGCCCTTGCGCGCCTCCCACGCGTCGACGGCGGTCGAATGCACCCCGGTCACGCCCTGCATGTAGTCGATGGCATCCCCGATCGCCTCGGCGATGGCGTGCGCCGCGGGACCCGGACGATCGTGCTGCGCGGCGATCGAGCGGGCGAGCTCGGCGACCTCCGGGTGCGGGGCCGTGCGGCGCGTCTGCGTGAGCTGCTCGACGGTCGCGATCGAGCGAGCGGCCTCCGCAGCGAGCTGCTCCCACGTGATGTCGGTGTGCTCGATCGGGCGCGGGCGCACCTCTACGAGCGAACGGGCGGTGATCATCAGCGCCGAGTGCGGCGACAACACGTCGAACGCCGCGACCCGCGTGCCGAAATAGTCGACGTACTGATTGACCGAGGTCGACGGTTCGATGTCGAGCGACGAGCTCAGCACGAACTGGCTCTCCGTCGAGTGCGGCAGCATCCGGGCCTCGTTGTACGACGCCGAGACGTCGCCCGGGTAGACGAAACCGGTCTGGTGCTCGATGCGCAGACGCTTCATCGCACGTTCCCTTCACCCTGGCGTCGCGCCGAGGGTCCCTGAGCCTGTCGAAGGTTCATGAGATCTCCCCGATCCAGCTCGGCTCGGCCTGCGTGGGGAAGAAGCGCGAACGGATGGCCTCCGACGCTTCGCGCGTCACCGTCTGCACGCGCTGCATGTGCTCGGGCAGATCGGTGAGCACGTCGCTGACCGGCCGGTACTCCAGGTCGTTGCGGATCTGGCCGAGCGCGCGCAGCACCGTGTTGGAGTGCCCGACACGGTCGGCGCGGGGGTCGATCGCGCTCATGCAGTCTTCGGCGCGCTGGATCGAGTAGATGATCGAGCGCGGGAACAGGCGGTCCAGCAGCAGGAACTCGGCCGCATTGCGTGCGCTCGGCATCCCGCGATACGTGCGCAGGTACGCCTCGTACGCGCCGCAGGAGCGCAGGATCGTCGTCCACGACGGACCCGACACCTCGGTCAGCGACCGCGTGGCGAGAAGGCGCGCCGTCATGTCGGTGCGCTCGATGCTGCGACCGAGCGTGAAGAACTGCCACGCCTCGTCACGGTTCGTCGAGGAGTCGACGATGCCGATCGCCAGGGCGGCACGCTCGCGCACCCACTGGAAGAACTCGTGCACCTTGTCGGTCTGCAGCCGCCGTGGCATGCGGGAGTTCGTGGTGTTGAGGATCTCCCACAGCTCGGTCGAGACGATCTCACGCGCGCGCCGGGCGTTCTCGCGCGCCGCGGTGAGCGAGTAGGCGATGCTCGACGGATTCATGCGGTCGACGGCGAGGCGGGCGAGCACGTCGTCGCGGCGTACCGTGTCGACGTTCTCGGGCCAGGCCGACCCCATGACGCTCAGCAACGACCGGCACGCGGTGTCCTCATCGATCCAGGGGTCTTCGAGAAGCAGCTGCAGGTGCACGTCGAGAATGCGGGCGGTGCCGTCGCTGCGCTCGATGTAGCGGCCGATCCAGAACAGGCTCTCCGCGATGCGGCTCAGCATGAACCGACCTCCTTCGCCCCTGAGCTCGTCGACGGGTCGGGCACCCGCTCGCGGGTCTGTTGCTGCTGCTCGGCCTGCGGACCGTGCTGCACCCCGGCATCCTGTTGCTGCTGCTCCTGCTGCTCCTTCCCTGAGCGCGATTCGCTCGGGCGCGGGTCGCGGGGAGAGGTGGCGGGCGCGGGCTGACCGTCGTAGATGATCGGGATCGCCTCGGTCACCGCCGCCTGATCGGCCACGAGTCCCGAGACGCCGTTGCCCTGGCCGTACTCCACATGCGAGGGGGCCGAACCGCCGACCACCCACGTGTCCTTCGAGCCGCCGCCCTGGCTGGAGTTGACCACGAGCTGCCCCTCGGGCAGCGCCACGCGGGTGAGGCCGCCGGGCAGTACCCAGATGTCGTCGCCGTCATTGACCGCGAACGGACGCAGGTCGGCGTGGCGGGGTCGCATCCCGTCTTCCACCAGGGTGGGGATCGTGGAGAGCATGACCACCGGCTGGGCGATCCAGCCGCGCGGGTCGGCGAGCAGGCGCTTGCGCAGCTGCTCGAGCTCGGCCGGCGAGGCGTCGGGGCCCACCACCAGCCCCTTGCCTCCCGAACCGTCCACGGGCTTCACGACCAGTTCGGGGAGGCGGTCGAGCACCTCTTCGAGCGCACCCGGGTCTTCCAGCCGCCAGGTGTCGACGTTCTTCAGGATGGGTTCTTCGGCCAGGTAGTACCGGATCAGATCGGGCACATAGGTGTAGAGGAGCTTGTCGTCGGCGACGCCGTTGCCCACCGCGTTGGCGATCGTGACGTTGCCCAGGCGTGCGGCGAGCATGAGGCCGGGCGCGCCCAGCATCGAGTCTGCGCGGAACTGCAGCGGGTCGAGGAAGTCGTCGTCGACGCGACGGTAGATCACGTCGACGCGCTGCGGGCCGCGGGTCGTGCGCATGAACACCTTGCCGCCGATGCACAGCAGGTCGCGGCCCTCGACCAGCTCGACGCCCATGAGGCGCGCGAGCAGCGTGTGCTCGAAGTACGCCGAGTTGTAGACACCCGGGGTGAGCACGACGATGTTCGGATCGTCGATCCCGGGCGGGGCGGAGGCGCGCAGCGCCGCGAGCAGCTTGTTCGGGTAGTCGCCGACGGGCCGCACGCGCATCGAGACAAACAGCTCCGGCAGTGTCTGGGCCATGACGCGGCGGTTCGAGATGACGTAGGAGACACCCGAGGGCACGCGCACGTTGTCTTCGAGCACGCGCATCTCGCCGTGCTCGTCGCGGATCAGGTCGATGCCCGACACCTGGATGCGCACGCCGTTGGCGCTGCGGATGCCGGCGGCCTGACGGTAGAAGTACTGCGACGACGAGATGAGGCCCGCGGGCAGGATGCCGTCGCGCACGCAGTGCTGGTTGCCGTAGGCATCGTCGAGGAACGCCTCGAGAGCCTTGACGCGCTGCTTCACGCCGGCCTCGATGCGCGACCACTCGTCGTACGCGATGACGCGAGGCACGGCATCCAGGGGGAAAGGCCGCTCCTCGCCCGCGAAGTCGAACGTCACGCCCTGGGCGAGGTAGGAGCTCGCGAGCGATTCGGTGCGACCGCGCAGCTCCTCCTGGGTCATCTGCGCGAGCGTCTGGTACAGCTCCCGGTACGCCGCGCGAGAGGGCGCGGCTTCTCCCGGACTCACCGGGACACCGAACATCTCGTCGAACGCCGGGACGCCGGATGCGGTCTTGCGCGGCGCCAGCGTGGAGCCGTAACCGTCGAACAGGTCACCCATGCGTCGACTCTACTCAGCGCCGTGTTGCCGCCACGTTTCCCCGGCGGCGATCTCGGCGGATGGATAGAGTGACGCTCACCTCGCCGCCACGACCAAGGGTGCCTCCATGCGCGTGCTCGTCACCAGTTCCCGCAACACCTTCGCGCTCGATCTGATCCGCAAGCTCGGAAGCGCCGGTCACACCGTCTTCGCCGGCGACACGTACGACGGAGCCGTCGGAAGCCACTCGCGCTTCCTCGCCGGGCACCTGACGACGCCGTCGCCGCGTTTCGAGACCGATGCCTTCGTCGCCACCGTGAGCAGGTACGTCGAGAGGCACGACATCGACCTGATCATCCCCACGTTCGAGGAGGTCTTCTACCTCGCCGCCCGCGCGGCAGACCTCCCCGCGGGCGTCCGCCTGTATGCGGGCCGATTCAGCGATCTGGCCCGCCTGCACGACAAGGCCAGCTTCCAGCGTCTGGCGCAGGAGGCCGGGGTGCCCATCCCTGAAACGGTCGTGGTCACCTCGTCCGACGAGCTGCGCGGCGCCATCGCCCGTTTTCCCCGCTATTTCGCCCGCGCGGCGTTCTCGCGCGGCGGTGTGGGCCTGCTGACGAACACCGGCCCGCTCGCCGGCAAGGTGCCGGTCGAGGACTGCGTGCCCACGCCCGAGCAGCCGTGGCTCGTGCAGCCCTTCGTCGACGGGCCGATGGTGTGCACGTACAGCGTGGTCGTCGACGGGAAGGTGCAGGCGCACACGACCTACAAGGCGGCCGAGCAGTGGGCGCACTCCACCGCGATCGCCTTCGTCGCCGTCGACAGCACCGACACGCTGCGGTACACGCAACAGCTGGTCGGCGCCCTCGACCCGGGATTCACGGGTCAGATCTCGTTCGACTTCGTCGATCACGGTACCGATGCCGCCCCCGACTACAAGATCATCGAGTGCAACCCGCGGCCCACCAACGGCGTCATCCTGCTCGACGCCGATGACGTGTCGAAGGCGATCCAGGGCGAACTCGCCGCGCCCGTCGTCGCGATCCCCGGCACGCAGCGGCAAATCACGCTCGCCGTGATCGCCGACGCGTTCACCGAGCCACTGTCGCACCTGCCGAAGACGCTGCACGATCTGCTCACCGTGCGAGACGTCGGCGCCGGATGGTGGGACGACGCCGCGATGCTGTGGAGCCCGGCCACGATCGTGCACGGCGCGAAGATCTCGCACGGAGAGCGCAAGGAGGCGCTCGCCGCACTCGGCGACGACATCGTCTGGAACGGCGAGCCCATCGCCGGGATGAGCGAGACGGATGCCGCCGCCCTCGAGGCCGTGCACGCCGGTCGCGTCTGAGCGCCGCCTCCCGGCATCCCCCTCTTCCCCCCGCCCGCGCCCGCCTGCCCTCCGCGCGTAGCCGCGCGCGAGGGGTCAAGAAGTGTCGCCTGGCGTCTCTCCCGGCGACAAGAATTGACCCCTCACGCGGCCTGGCACCCCCGCGCGCGTGGCCGCGCGTGAGCGCGCGAGGGGTCGAGAAGTGTCGCCAGGCGCCTCTCCCGGCGACGATTCCTGACCCCTCACGCGCCCTCGCGGGGCGTCAGGAGCCGGGGCGCAGCACGACCTTGATGCAGCCGTCCTGCTTCTTCTGGAACGTCTCGTACAGGCCGGGGGCGTCGTCGAGCGGGGCGTGGTGGGTCACCAGGTCCATCACGCCGAGCGGGTCGGCGGGGTCCTCCACGAGGGGCAGCAGGTCGTCGATCCAGCGCTTGACGTTGCACTGGCCCATGCGCAGGTTCAGCTGCTTGTCGAACATCGTCTTCATCGGCAGCACGTCGGCCTCACCGGCGTACACGCCGCTCAGCGACACCGTGCCGCCGCGGCGCACGAGGTCGATCGAGGCGTAGACCGCGGCGAGGCGGTCGAGCCCGGCCTTGTCCATGAGCTTTCGCGCGAGGGCATCAGGCAGCAGGCCGACGGCGTTCTGGGCCAGCTTGATGCCGCCGTTGCCGTGGGCCTCCATGCCGACGGCATCCACCACCCCATCCGCCCCACGACCCTCGGTGAGATCGACGAGCTCGTCGACCACCGTGTCGGTGAGGTCGTAGGTCAGGATGCCGTGGCGCTCGGCCATCGCGCGACGCTCGGGCTCCGGCTCGATCGCGAGCACGCGGTAGCCGAGGTGCACGCCGATGCGCGCGGCGAACTGCCCCACCGGGCCGAGCCCCATGACGGCGAGCGTGCCGCCCTCGGGGACGTCGGCGTACTGCACGCCCTGCCAGGCAGTGGGGACGATGTCGCTGAGGAAGAGGTAGCGGTCGTCGGGTAGGTCGTCACCGACGCGAATGTGGTTGTAGTCGGCCAGGGGCACGCGCAGGTACTCCGCCTGCCCGCCCGGCACCTGACCGTAGAGCTTGGTGTAACCGAACAGCGCAGCCCCGCTGCCGTACTCGCGCACCTGCGTCGTCTCGCACTGCGACTGCAGTCCGCGGCGGCACATGAAGCAGTGGCCGCACGAGATGTTGAACGGCACGACGACCCGGTCGCCGACGGCGAGGTTCGTCACGGCCGAGCCCACCTCGACCACGACGCCCATCGGCTCGTGGCCGAGCACGTCGCCCTTGTCGATGAAGGGGCCGAAGAGTTCGTAGAGGTGCAGGTCCGACCCGCAGATCGCGGTGGACGTGATCTTCACGATCGCATCGGTGGGCTCGAGGATCTCGGGGTCGGGGACCTCCTCGACGCTCACGTTGCGCGTGCCCTGCCAGGTCAGTGCCTTCATGGTCGTGCCTCTCGTTCCGGGGTCTGCCAGTCTGCGCCCGGCGCGCGTGCGCGGCCGGGGTGGTTGACGAGCCCCCCGGCCATGCGTCAGGCGCCCGGGGCCGCCAGCGGCGGTGCGTCGATCCAGGCGTGCACGCGCGCGAGGGAGGCGGCGTACCCGGCCGGCGTGCGCCCCGTGAGGCGGCCCGACGTCTCGACCTCGTGCTCGTCGCTCGCCCGCTCGCGCGCGCCGAGAGCCCGCACCGCGCGCACGAGCGCGACGTCCTCGTGCTCGACGAGATCCGGGATGCCGCCTGCCTCGGTGTACGTGCTCGCCCGCACCCCGAGATTCGCGCCGTGCACGTTCCCGGGCGGTCGGCCGCGGTGATGGGTCGCGAGCCAGTAGGCCGCGTGTCGGGCGCTGAGGTCGGCGAAGTCGGGGCGGACGGTGCCGAGCACGAGGTCGACCCCCGCGTCGGCGAGGTCGAGCTGGTGCGTGATCCAGTCGGGGGGCACCACGGTGTCGGCATCCGTCATCGCGATCCACGTCTGCCGCGGGTCGACGTCGCTCAGGGACAGCGCGTGCGTGACCCCGATGCGACGGGCGGTGCCGACGCGGCGAGCGGCGATCGTCACCGACTCGACCGGCCAGCGCGCGACCTGCGGGGCCGTGGTGTCGGTGCAGGCATCCAGCACCACGACGACCGTCGCCACCAGGTCGGGGTGCCGCTGGCGCGCCGTCGCCACCGCGCGGACGACGGATGCCAGGCACCGCCCGATCAAGGCCTCTTCGTCGTGCGCCGGGATGACGACGGCCACCGCCCTCACGAGACGAGCCCGGCCTCGGCCGCGACCGACCGCGCGCCCGGGTGCGCGAAGACCTCGAGCACGAAGTCCTCCTCTTCGTGCCGCACGAGACGCACGAGGTCGCGGCGTGCGGCGAGCGCATCGTGCACCTCGTCGCCACTGCGCGGATACTCCGCGACCGGATGCCGCCAGTGGCAGGCGACGAGGTGACCGTCGAGGGTGAGCGAGGCGACGGCGGCGGCGAGCCCGCGATCGAGGTCGGCCCCGGCCCAGTAGTAGGCGACCTCCGACAGCACGACGAGGTCGAAGGCGCCCTCGGGCCAGTCGTCGGGAAGGGTCGCCCGGCGCAGCTCGACGGTCGAGCGGTCGCCCAGCCGGAGGCGTGCGCGCTCCAGCGCGGCCTCGGCGAGGTCGACGGCGAGCACCCTGTCGCTGCGGTTCGCGAGCTGCGCCGTGAGCGCACCCGTCGAGCATCCGGCCTCGAACGTCGCGCGGTAGTGGCGCCAGGGCAGGGCGGCGAGGAGCACGGCGCGCTTGCGCTCTTCGTACCAGCGCGAATCGAAGCCCCACGGGTCGTCGTGCCGGGCGTACATGTCGTCGAAGTAGGCCTGGCCGACGGATGCCGACGGCCCCGCCGCGTCCGCGCTTTCCCGCGGCACGACCACGCTCGCGCCGGCGCCCTCCGCCATCCTCGCGGTCGGCGCCGGCGTCGCGCCCGCGCCCTGCGGCACGGAAGAGCCCTCGGCATCCCGCACCTCGGCGCCGGCGCTCGCCCCGACTCCCTCCGGCGCGAAGAACACCTCGGCATCCCTCTCGAAGTGCGCGCGCATGCGAACGTGCACCATCGCCTCGTCGCCCGGCGCCGGCGACAGCGGTCGCAGCTGACTCGCGTGCGCGTCGAGGGCGCGGGTCTTGGCATCCTGAACGCTCGGGTCGAGCGCGAGACGCTCGGCGCGATCCCACGGCACATCGTCGGAGGTGCCCCAATGCCAGAGCCAGATCGGGAACGCGCGCGAGCGCACCCCGCGGGCCGCGCACACCTCCTCGACGATCTCGCCGACGACGCGGTGATCGCGGTGTCCGTCGCCGCGCCAGGGCGACAGCACGAGCACGCGGTCGGAACCGGCGCGGTCGAGAGCGTGCGTCACGGCCGCGGCGATGGCGTCGCGGTGCTCGTCGGTCCCCCCGTCAGGCAGGCCGAGGAAGACCGGGGCGGCGCTCAGCCCGAGTTGGCCCATCGCGGCGTGAAGCTCCCGGCGGCGCAGCAGCGCGAGCGTCGCGGGCGTGTGCGTGGGCGAGTCGGGATGCGATCTCTCACCGTCGGTTGCGACCAGCAGGTCGACCGGGATGCCACGGGCAGCGGCCGTGGCGAGGAGCCCCGCCGCGCCGAGCGTCTCGTCGTCGGGGTGCGCCGCGACGACGAGGAGCCGGTCGACGTCGAGGTCGAGCGCGGGAAGGTCGCGGCGCAGGGCGGCGGTCCAGGATCCCTCGTCGGTGCCCGGCTCGCGGTGGTCGAAACTCACCATGCGCCGTCACCCCCTGCCACGTCGCCGCCGATCTTCGTGAGATCGCGCTCCGCGTGGTGCTGGCGGACGTAGACCTGCAGGTCGGCGACGCGCCGGGCGTGCGCCTCGTCGGCGACGAGCGGCAGCGGCCCGAGCGCGTGCGCGGCTTCGGCGATCGTCGTCTCGACCGCGTCGGCGACGACCGCACGCGCGCGTGCGGCCCGCAGACCTTCGGATGCCGAGCCCCCGGCGTCGAACACCGCCGCGGTCTCGACGAGGACGGCGCGCGCGGCCCAGAGCGCCGTGTCGGCCCGGCCGAGGTGTACGCGCGAGAGCTGGTCGGCGTGTTCCCCGCCCGCCGCGGCGGCGAGCGCGGTGCGCAGGGGCGTCGCCGCGCCCCACCAGCACGCCGCGACCCCGACCCCGCCGTGCGCGAAGCCGGGCCGACGCAGGTACCACCCGGCATCCCCCACCGGAACGGCCCGAGCCCCGTCGACGTCGATCGGCGCGCTGACGACGCGATCGAGACCCCGCGCGTACCAGGGACCGGAGCGTGCGGTGACGGCCGGGTCGCGAAGGTCGAGCGCGAAGAGCTGTCGGCGCTCGTCGTCGATCCAGGCGGTGACGAGCGCGTGATCGAGGTCGGCGGCGAGAGAACACCAGGGCTTCGTGCCGCGGAGCGTCCAGCCGTCGGCATCCTGTCGTGCCTCCAGCCGCAGGCCCGCGCCTTCGGCGGCGAACACGCCCCACGAACCAGCCGTGTCGACGTCGATCGCGAAACCGGCCGCCGCGGCCTCGTCGAGGATCGCGAGGGCGTCGAGGTGCGGCTCGAGCACGCGCGCGGCGGCGACGTCGCGGGCGGCGACCGACGCGAGCAGTTCCCACGTCGCCGCGACCGAGGCCGGCGGGGCGACGGCAGTGGCCCACGCGAGCGTGGCGGCGACGTCGCTGCCGAAGGCAGGCACAGCATCCGCTCGGCGCAGGGCGCCACGAACGTCGTCGAGGCCGGGGGTCGGGTCGGAGATGAGCAGGGGGAAGGCGGGATGGTCACCGTCGGTCACGCACGTCAGTGAAGGAATCGTTGCGGATTCCGTCTAGATCGTTGACATCGCGGCCCGATCCCGGCAGTGCCGGGCAAGGGCGCGGCTCGGTCAGCGACGCGACCGCACGCGGCCGTGCAGCAGCGCGTCGAGGTGGGCGACGGCGAGCAGCAACCGGGGGAACGACGCCGACGCCCCTTTGCGCGGCAGGCGGTCGAGGGCGGCCTCGTCGCCGGGCAGCCTCGCCTGCTGCCCCCGCACCAGCCGCCGCGTCGCGTTCAGCAGCGCCAGCGGGTGCGTGTCGAGGGCGCTGTGTCCGTTGCGGATGCGCACGAGGGTGGCATCCGGGGCCGACGCCGCCACCCGCTCGGCGATCGCGGGCGGGGTACGCAGGTCGCGGTCGCCCGAGAGCACCACGAGCGGGAAATCGAACGAGCGCACCGCCCCGACGAGATCGACGGACTCACCGACGAAAGCGGGGAACAGGTGCGCGAGCGGAAGGTAGGTCAGCGCCGGATCGAGCGGGTGCCCGTCGGGGGTGCCGGCGTAGCCGAGCTCGCGGAACGCGATGGCGCCGACGAGGTCGAACTCGTAGACGCCGGGGATGCGCGGCAGCCCGCCATCACGGGTGGCGTATGCACCGAGGACTCGCCACGCCAATCCGGGCCGGTGGCGCAGCAGCGGCAGAGCGAGGTCACAGCCGCCCAGCTCGTACGCCGCGCGCACGATGTCGAGCACGACCCGTGGGGCGACACCGGCGGCCATGAGACGCTTCACGCCGCGGGCCATCTCGTCGTCGGCATCCCAGAACAACTCGCGAAGGCGCGCCCGCTCGAGGCCGACGTCGCGCGTGGACTGCAGGGCCGAATCGAGCAGCATGGATGCCACGCGCTCCGGATGCCGCGCCCCGAACGCCATCGCCAGATAACTGCCGTACGACGAGCCGACGACCACCGCCCGGTCGATGCCCTCGGCATCCAGCACCGCGACGAGGTCGTCGAGCACCGACGCGATCCGCATCGCCTCGGAGGGCAGGGGACGGCCGTCGAGGTCGGTGCGCGACCGCCCCACCCCGCGGTGCTCGACCATCACGAGGTCGAGGCCACCCCGCGCCGCCCACCGCCGCAGGCCGCGATAGGGCAGGAGGGAGGCGAGCCCGGGGCCGCCCGGGATCACGACGACGGGCGTCCCACCGCGCGGCCCGGTGCGCACGTACGTCAGGTCGAACGCCGGCGCACCTCCCCCGGCGGGGCGGCGGATCGACCGCGGGGTCTCGCGCATGCCAGCACGCTACTCGCGTGGGCGGGATGCCGCTGTGGAGAGCTTCTGTGCCTGCGGTATGAATCGACGTACACTCGGCCACATGGCGCCTGAGACCCTCACCCTCATCAGGGACGCACTCGCGCTCGACCCCGATCAACGTGCGGTCGTCGCGAACGCCCTCCTGCAGAGTCTCCACCCGTCATCCGAGTCCGACGACGTCGGGGAGCCCTGGCTCACAGAGGCGGCCCGTCGCCTCGACACCGCGCGCGACGGATCATCGGGGACCATCGACGCCGACGCGCATTACGCGCGCCTCCGCGCCTCGCTCGCCGAGTGACGGCTCGTCAGCGCGAGCATCCGGAGGCCGCCGCAGAACTCGACGCCGCCGTTCATTGGTACGAACAGGAGCGGACGGGACTCGGCGCGTTGCTCCTGGACCGGGCGGAGCAGGCCCGCCACGATATCGCTGAGTGGCCCGATGCGTCGCCGCCTGCCCGAACTCTCGGCGACGGGACGATCGTCCGGAGCAAGGCCATGCACGGGTTCCCGTGCCGGATCGTCTACGCCGTCGAGCCGGCGGGTGTCGTGATCCTCGCGTACGCGCACGAGCGCCGCGAACCGGCGTTCTGGGCGCTCCGCCGCGACGCCTGAGTCACCGGCGCGCGAGATTCCGGTTGGCTGTGAAACCCGGCGCGGACGGCGTCGGTGGGCACCGGCATCCATAGGCTCCGTTCGTGACCCGCACGACGTCTTCCTTCCGCGGCATCCCCGCCTCCGCCGCCGCCATCGGGGCGACCGTGCTCGGCGCGGGGCTCGGCGAGCTCGTCGCGGCGGTCGTCGCGCCCTCGGCCAGCCCTTTCGCCGTCATCGGCGGCGGCATGATCGACATCGCGCCGGCGTGGGCGAAGAACCTCGCCATCAGCCTCTTCGGCACGGGCGACAAGGCGGCGCTGCTCGTCGGCATCGCCGTGCTGCTGCTCGTGGTGGCGGGTCTGGCCGGGTTGCTGGAGTGGCGCCGCCCGCCGTGGGGCCGGGTCGTGCTCGTCGGGCTCGGAGTCGTCGGAGCCGTCGTCGCGATGACCCGCGCCGACGCGGGCACGCTCTCGCCCCTGCCGTCGATCGTCGCGGGCGGCGTCGCGGCGACCGTGACCGCCCTGCTGCTGCGCCGCCTCCGCCGGCCCTCGACGCTCGCGCCCGCCGACACCGGGCTCACCCGACGCGGCGTGCTCGCGCTCTCGGGTGTCGCGGTGATGGCGGGCGCGCTGGCGGCGCTGGGGTCGGTCGCCCTGAGCGGCGGTGCGCGCGCGGTGAGCGCCGTCCGAGCGGCACTGCGCCTGCCGACCCCGTCGACCACGGCCGACGTGCCGGCGAGCGCGGAGCTCGGCATCGACGGCCTCTCCCCCGTGATCACGCCCGCCGCCGACTTCTACCGCATCGACACCGCCCTCGTCGTGCCCCAGGTCGACCCCGCGACCTGGTCGTTGCGCGTCCACGGCCTCGTCGAGCAGGAGGTGGTGCTGCGCTGGGACGACCTCGTCGCCCTGCCGCAGCAGGAGACGGTCGCGACCCTCGTGTGCGTGTCGAACGGCGTCGGCGGCGATCTCGTCGGCACCGCCCGCTGGCTCGGCGTGCCGCTGCGCGACGTCCTCGCGCGGGCACGCCCCACCGCCGAGGCCGACATGGTGCTCTCGCACTCCATCGACGGGTTCACGGCATCCTCGCCCCTCGAGGCGCTGACCGACGACCGCGATGCGCTGCTGGCCATCGGCATGAACGGCGAACCGCTGCCGATCGAGCACGGGTTCCCGGTGCGCATGGTCGTTCCGGGGCTCTACGGCTACGTCTCGGCGACTAAGTGGGTGACCGAGCTCGAGGTGACGCGCTTCGACCGCGCCGAAGGGTACTGGACGCCGCGCGGCTGGTCGGAGCGCGGCCCGGTGAAGCTGCAGTCGCGCATCGACGTGCCACGCTCCGGTGCGCGTGTCGCGGCGGGCGACACGGTCATCGCGGGCGTCGCCTGGCAGACGCACGTCGGCGTCTCCGGCGTCGAGGTGCAGATCGACGACGGGCCGTGGCAGCCCGCGACCCTCGCCACCGCCATCTCGGCCGACACGTGGGTGCAGTGGAGCATCCCCTGGCAGGCGGCGGCCGGCGAGCACACGCTCCGCTGCCGCGCGATCTCCACCGCCGGCGAGATGCAGACCGAGACCCGCACCCCACCCGCCCCCGACGGCGCGACGGGGTGGGCGGAAGTGCGGATCACGGTCGCCTGAGCACGCGCGAGGGGTCATTTTCTGTCGCCGAGGACACTCGGAAGCGACAGAAAATGACCCCTCACGCGGATCGGGCGCGGGGCGCGTGGGGCGTCAGGCCGACAGAACGTGCTTCAGCTGGTCGACGGCCCAGTCGAGCTCGGTCGCGCGGATCGTCAGCGGCGGGGCGATGCGGATCGTCTGACCGTGCGTGTCTTTGACCAGTACGCCGCGCGACAGCAGCTTCTCGGCGATCTCGCGGCCCGTGCCGTACGCGGGGTCGATGTCGACGCCGGCCCACAGGCCCGCGATGCGCACGCCGGTCACGCCGTGGCCGATGAGCGCGCGCAGCGCCGGTTCGAGGTGGGCGCCGAGCGCCTTGGCGCGGGTCTGGAATTCTCCGGATGCCAGCATCTCGACGACGCGCAGCCCCACCGCGGCCGCCAACGGGTTGCCGCCGAACGTCGAGCCGTGCTCACCGGCGCGGATGACGCCGAGCACGTCGTCGTTCGCGACGACCGCCGACAGGGGCAGGATGCCACCGCCCAGCGCCTTGCCGAGGAGGTAGACGTCGGGAACGACACCCTCGCGGTCGCACGCGAACGTCTCGCCCACGCGGCCGAGGCCCGACTGGATCTCGTCGGCGATGAACAGCACGTTGTTCTCGGTGCAGATCTCGCGCACGCGGCGGAGGAACCCGTCGGGCGGCAGGACGACCCCGGCCTCGCCCTGGATGGGCTCGAGCAGCACCGCGGCGGTGTTCTCGTCGATGGCCGCGGCGATGGCATCCGCGTCGCCGTAGGGCACGTGCACGAAGCCGGGCGCGTAGGGACCGAAGTCGTCGTGGGCCACGGGGTCGTCGCTGAAGCCGACGATCGTGATGGTGCGGCCGTGGAAGTTGCCGTTCGCGACGATGATCGTCGCGGCGTCCGGGGCGATCCCCTTCGTCCGGTAGCCCCACGCACGCGCGACCTTTATGCCGGTCTCGACGGCCTCGGCGCCGGTGTTCATCGGCAGCACGAGGTCTTTGCCGCACAGCTGCGACAGCGCGGTGGCGAAAGGACCGAGACGGTCGTTGTGGTACGCCCGGCTCGTCAGCGTCAGGCGGTCGAGCTGCTCGCGGGCGGCGGCGAGGATCGCGGGATGGCCGTGCCCGAAGTTGAGCGCAGAGTACGCCGACAGCAGGTCGAGGTAGCGCTTGCCCTCGACGTCGGTGACCCACACGCCCTCGGCGCGCGAGACGACGACGGGCAGCGGGTGATAGTTGTGCGCCAGGTGGGCGCCCTCGTCGGCGATCAGGCGCGCACCGAGGTCGTCGAGGGTGACGCTCATCGGGCACCGCCGCGCAGCTCCAGCGTGCAGCACTTGATGCCGCCGCCGCCGAGCAGCAGCTCGGAGAGGTCCACCGTCACCGGGGTATAGCCGCGCTCGCGCAGCTGCGCCTCGAATCCGACGGCGCGAGGGGAGATGATGACGTTCTTGCCGTCGCTGGCGGAGTTGAGTCCGAACACCGAGCCGTCGGCATCCGAGACGCGAATGGCATCCGGGTAGCGCTCGCGCAGGATCGCCTGGCTGCGCTCGTCGAACGCATTGGGGAGGTAGGCGATGTTCGCCTTGTCGACGCCGCCGGGGCCCTCGACCGGGTCGAGCACGGCGATGGCGGTGTCGAGATGATAGAACCGCGGGTCGGTGAGCGTCAGCGAGACGACCTCGCGCGAGAACACCTCGCCCACCTCGCGGTGGCTGTCGCCGGTCGAGCGGAAGCCCGTTCCGGCCAGGATCGTGCTGCCCACGAGCAGGAAGTCGCCCTCGCCTTCGTTCACCTCGACGGGCTCGGCGACCTCGAAGCCGTTGGCGGCGAACCAGTCGATGAAAGCGGGAGCCTCGGCGGCGCGCTCACGGAAGCGGAACTTGGGACCGTATGCGACGCCGTCGATGACGAAGCCGCCGTTGGCGGTGTAGACCATGTCGGGCAGCCCCTCGACGTGGTCGATGAGCTCGATCTCGTGGCCGAGCTCCTTGTACGTGTCGTACAGGGACTGCCACTGCGTCAGGGCGAGGTCGGTGTCGGTGGGGCGCGAGGGCTCCATCCACGGATTGATGCTGTAGCTGACCGTGAAGTGGTCGGGACGGCACATCAGGTATCGACGGTGCTGCTGGACGCGCTCGACCGTCTCGGATGCGACGGCGGCGGCGGCGGGGGTAGCGGACATCTCTGCTCCTCGGAGGAAAGGTGCGGCGGACGCTGTCCTGGGGCTCGGTGGCCCTTCGAACCCGTCGGTGTCGTGACACCGTGCGGGGAAAGGTCGGTCCGAGCACGCCGGGGCCATTCTCGCACGCGCGTGCGAGCGGGCGCGAGCGGCGCCGCACAACCCCCTGACGCGGCGCGGACTCGCGCCGCACAACCTCCGCGATGTGCACGAACTCAGCGGCATCCACCCCGACCCGACGGAGGGTGCGCGAATCACCGACTTTCTGCACGGCGACCGGCGGACCCGCACGCGCCGCACAACCTCCGCGATGTACACGGGTTGCCCGAGCCGACCCTGCGCGCCGACCACCGGATGCCGAATCACACCGTGCCGCGCACGCCCTCCGCCCGCAGCCGGGCGACGTCGGCCGCGGAGTGCAGGCCCGCGTCCGATCCGAGGCCCGTGGCGACGAGGCTGCCGCACGCCAGGCCCCGCTCCGCGCACTCCGCCGTGCTGAGCCCGTCGACCAGGCCCCAGATGAACCCGGCGCTGAAGGCATCGCCGCAGCCGGTCGTGTCGACGACGTCGACGGTGTATGCCGGCAGACGCATGTCCCGGTCGGCGTGCGTGCTGACGCTGACGCCGGCGGCACCGCGGGTGATCACGAGGGTGGAAACCCCGGCATCCAGGTAGAACGTGATCGCCTCGCTCAGCGTCGCGGCATCCGCGAACGACAGGGCGTCCTCCTCGCTCGGGAAGAGGTAGTCGACGTACGGCAGACACGGCAGCACCGCCTCGCGGTCGGCCGCTGCGCCGGTCGGGATGAAGTCCATGGTGGTGACGACTCCGGCCTCGCGCGCACGGCGCAGCAGCTCGACGCTGGGCGCGCCGTCGATGCCCGGCAGCAGGCACGTGCCGCCGAGGTGCAGCACCGCCACGTCGCTCAGATCGATGGATGCCAGATCCTCGGGCCGGATCGCCGCGTTCGAGCCGATGACGTGCAGCGCCGGACGACTGCCGTCGCGCCGGATCGGCAGCATCGTCGCCGACGTGGGCCGTTCGGGGCGCACCGCGAGGCCCTCCACATCGACGCCTTCGCCCGCCATCGTGGCGCGCAGGAACGCGCCCAGGGCATCGTCGCCGACCGCTCCCACCGTCGCGACGGGGACCCCGAGCCGCGCGAGGTCGACGGCGGTGGCCGCGGCGGTACCGGCGACGGTGAGGCGGATCTCGTCGAGCAGCGCGAGACCCTGCCCGGGCGGGATGGCATCGACGTAGCGGCCGAGCACATCGGCGACGTGGAGGCCGGCGGTGACGACGCGACGGGTGAGCGGGGGCATGGGTCTCCTCGGGCGGGGGTGGGACGGGCGCATCTTACTGACGACGGGAGCATCGCCGCTTTCATGTCATCGTGTGACGATCGGGTCGAACGTCGCCCGAGGCACTCCCTACGCTGAGGAAGCCGATTCTCGGCGATACCCCACACAGCACCCGCGGCGACGCGCGCACCGACGCGAGCGCCCACCGGCCCCACAGGAGCCCACCGTGAGAAAGTCCCTCTTCGCCCTTCCGGCGATCGTCGTGGCGGCAGGCCTGGCCCTCGCCGGTTGCACGACCGTCTCGTCCGAGTCCTCCGCCCCGAACGGCGAGGGCGTCGACGCCAGCCAGCCGCTCGCCGGCAAGACCATCGGCGTCGCCGTCGTCGGCACGCAGCACTTCTGGGACCGCGAGGCCTTCCAGGGTGCGGTCGACGAGGTCGAGAAGCTCGGCGGCACGGTGCTCACCACCGACGGCAACCGCGACAACACCCTGCACGCGCAGAACCACGACATCTTCCTCGCGCAGAACGTCGACGCCGTCATCACGATCCTCGGCGACGCCTCGGTCGACCCGAAGCTGCAGCAGCTGCACGACGCCGGCATCCCCGTGTTCGGTGTGGACCACGCCTCGGAGTGGGCCGTCAACAACGCGCAGTCCGACAACGTGGTGGGCGGCACGGCCCTGGGCAAGATCACCGGTGACGCGCTCGGGGGCGAGGGCAGCATCGCCGTCTTCAACGCGTTCGGATCGAGCCTGTCGTTCTGCGGCGAGCGCTACGACGCGTGGAAGAACGAACTCGCCACGAACTACCCGAACATCAAGCTGATCGAGCCCGAGCTCGCCGAGCAGTTCGCAAACGCCCCCGACGACGCACGTCAGCAGACGCTCGCGCTGCTGGAGAAGTACCCGGTCGGCACCATCCAGGACATCCACGTGGCGTGCTGGGACCAGCCGGCCATCGGCGTCGTGCAGGCGATCGAGGACTCGGGCCGCACCGACGTGAAGGTCACCGCCTTCGACGCCGGCCCCGACACGCTCGAGATCATGAGCGAGCCGAACAGCCCGTTCGTCGGCAACATCGCCCAGCTGCCGCGCAAGATCGCGACGATCTCGGCCGACAACGTCGGCAAATACTTCCTCGGCGAAGAGGTCGAGAAGGTCAGCTATGTCGACACGATCCCGGTCGCCGGCCCCGACGAGGCGAAGAAGGTCTCGAAGGAGCTGGGCTACACCCAGTGACGAACAGCTCCTCCTCCTTCGTGACGCCGGTCCTGCACATGACCGGCGTCACGAAGGCGTTCGCGGGCGTCCCGGCTCTCCGGGGCGCCTCGATCGACGTGCGCCCGGGCGAGGTGCACGGCCTCGTCGGCGAGAACGGCGCAGGCAAGTCCACGCTCATCAAGATCCTCGCCGGCATCTACGCGCGCGATGCCGGTTCGGTCGTCATCGGCGGCACGGACGCCGGCACGCTGACGCCCGCCGATGCGCACGCGGCCGGCATCCGCTTCGTGCACCAGGAACTCCAGCTCGTGCCCGATATGACGGTGGCCGAGAACGTCTGGCTCGGCAACGAGCAGAGCGCGGGGGGCATGCTGCGGGGACGCCGCATGAAGGCCCGGGTCACCGAGGTGCTGCACGACGTGCTCGGCATCCGGCTCTCGCCGACCCGTCTCGTGCGCGACCTCGGGCCCGCCGAGCGCAAGCTCGTGCAGGTGGCCCGGGCGCTCGTCGACGACGACGCGCGCCTCATCGTCTTCGACGAGCCCACCGCTCCGCTCGCCAGCGCCGAGGCGGAACAGCTGCTCGGCATCATCGCGCGGCTTCGCGATCGGGGGATCTCGAGTCTGTACATCTCGCACTATCTCGGCGAGGTCACCCGCATCTGCGATCGGGTCACGGTGCTGCGCGGGGGTCTCGATGTGGGCCGCATCGAGACGGTCGACGCCGAGAGCGGCCGCGAGATGATCCGCCTGATGATCGGGCGCGAGATCGACGACCTCTACCCCGCCCGCCGCGCGGCCCCCATCGCCGAGCCGGTGCTGCGCGCCCGCGGCCTGCGCGTCGGGTCGGTCGTGCAGGGCGTCGACCTCGACGTGCGCCCCGGCGAGATCCTCGGCGTCACCGGCCTGCTCGGCTCGGGAGCCTCCGAGCTGGCAGAGTCCCTGGTGGGCCTGCACCGTCACACGGGCGAGCTGTCGCTCTCGGGCCGCCGCTTCCGCCCGTCGAGCCCGGCCGCGGCCCTCGACGCGGGTGTCGTGCTCGTGCCGCGCGACCGCCGTCACGACGGCGTCGTGCTCGACTTCTCGACGCAGCGCAACCTCACGCTGTCGACCCTCGGCGAAGGCAGCCGCGGGGGACTCCTCGACGACGCCGCCTCCCGCGAGCGTGCGTCGCAGCTCGCGGAGCGCCTCGACATCCGCCCCCGCGACACGGCCGTGCAGACGCGCCTGCTCAGCGGCGGCAACCAGCAGAAGGTCGTGCTGGGCCGCAGCCTCGCCGCCGGCGCCCGCGTCATCGTGCTCGACGAGCCGACGGTCGGCGTCGACATCGGCGCGAAGCAGGAGATCTACCGCCTGCTGGCCGAGCTCGCGGCATCCGGAACCGCCGTCGTCGTCGTCTCGACCGACCCGGCCGAGGTGCTCGGACTCAGCGACCGCATCGTGGTGCTCGAGCGCGGGCGCGTCGCGCACGAGGTGTCGACCGATGGTCTGACCCTCGAGCACCTCAGTGCGCTGGTCACCGGCAGCACCGCCGACCCTCGAACCGAAGGGGATGCCGCGTGAGCACCCTCGCCCCCGAGCGCCCCGCGCTCGCCCCGCGCGTGCGGAGCCTGCTGGCCCGGCGCGGCCCGCTGCTGGTCGTCCTCGCGATGACCGTCTACCTCGCCGTCACGGCGAAGGGCTTCCTCGGCGTCGCCAACGTCACCGCCAGCCTCACCCAGGCGGCGCCGGTGGCCCTGGTCGCGATGGGCCTCGCCATCGTCGTGATCGGCGGCGGCGACGATGTCGTGGTCGGGGGCATCGACCTGTCGATCCCCGCGACCGCCGCCCTGGCCACCGCGATCGTCAGCGATCAGCTGACCACGTACGGTACGCCCTTCGCGGTCGCCTTCGCCCTCGGCATCCTGGTCACCACCGTCTTCGGGCTGCTCAACGCCATCCTCGTCGGCTGGGTCGGGCTCTCGTCGATCCTCGCGACCCTCGCGGTGTACGTCGCGGTCGTCGGCATCACCCGCGTGGTCAGCGGCAACCGTCGCATCGACGTCGCCGACCCGCTGATCGTGGCCGTGCGCGACACGCGCGTCGCGGGCATCCCGCTCGCGGCGGTCCTCATGCTGATCGTCGCCGCGGTGCTCGTGTTCGTCATGGCCCGCACCCCCTACGGCCGGCGCCTGCAGGCGGTGGGCGGAAACCGGGATGCCGCGATCTTCGCCGGCATCCCGGCCCAGCGCTACATCATGTCGACGTTCGTCATCGCGGGGGTCGTGGCCGGTCTCAGCTCGCTGCTGCTCATCGCCCGCGGCTCGGGCAGCAGCCCGGGCATCGACGAGCGCCTCATGGTCGACATGGTGCTGGCGACGTTCCTCGGCGCCGCCTTCACCCGGCGCGGCACCGTGACCGTCGCAGGATCGGTGCTGGGCGCGCTCTTCGTGGCGCTGCTGTCGAACGGCCTCATCCTCTCGCGCGTCGCCAACGCCTGGGTCGACGGCTTCAAGGGCGTGCTGATCCTGCTCGTCGTGGCCGCCGCGGCCGCCCGCAAGAGCGAGGAGGCCCGCGCGTGAGCACCACCGCCACCCGCACCCGCTGGTCGGGCGTCGCCGGTTCCGCCGCGGCCACCGTCACCCGCTACGGCTTCGTCGCCGCCTTCGCGCTGCTGGTCGTGTTCTTCTCGTTCGCGAGCGACGCGTTCCTGCGTCCGAGCAACCTGCTCAACGTGCTCGACGGCGTCGCGATCCTGCTGCTGGTCGCCCTCGCCCTCACCGTCGTGGTGTCGTCCGGCGGCATCGACCTCTCCGCCGCCGTCGCCGTGGACTTCGGCGCGTGGTTCGCGATCGTGTCGATGATGTCGTTCGGGATGCCGTGGCCCGTCGCCGTGCTGCTGGGCCTGCTCGGCGGCGCGCTGATCGGGGCGCTCAACGCCTTCCTCATCGTGGGGCTCGGCGTCACGCCCTTCCTCGCCACCCTCGGCACGTTCTTCATCGGGCGCAGCGCCCAGCAGATCGGTACGAACGGCGGCGCGAGCGTCAGCTTCCGCGCGGCTCCCGAGGGCTTCACCTTCCTCGGCTCGGGCGACGTGCTCGGAGTCGGCATCCCGGTCATCATCGCCGCGGTCGCGGCCGTGGGCATCGGCATCCTGCTGCACCGCACGCCCGCCGGTGTGCGCATCCAGGCCATGGGCCTGCAGGATCGCGCGGCCGTCGTCGCGGGGCTGCGCACCCGTCGCATCCGCGTGCTCGTCTACGTCGGCGCGGGCGTGCTGTGCGCGGCGGGCGGCATCCTGCTCAGCGCGTCGCTGCGGCTGTACACCCCGCTCGCGGGCTTCAGCTACCTGTTGGATGCCATTGCCGCGGTGTTCATCGGCGCGTCGATGCACCCGCGCTCGCGGCCCAACGTGCCCGGTACCGTCGTGGGTGTGCTGTTCCTCGGCGTGCTGGCGAACGGCCTCGACCTGCTCGGGCTCGACTTCAACGTGAAGGCCGCGGTGCAGGGCGTGGTGCTGCTGGTCGCCCTCGTGCTGGCGTACACCGTCGCGCAGCGCGCGCGGGCGGCGGCGGAGCGCAAGCCCGCTGTCGCGGCGGCCCGACCGGGCGCCGCCGGTCTGGGCGCGGTCGCCCCGGACGCCGCAGCCGCCCCGCGCACCGGCGACACCACCCCGGGCGGCACCGCGTGACCCCCGCCGTCCTCGGCATCGACGCCGGCACCACCGCCGTCAAGGCCGTGCTGTACTCGCTCGAGGGCGAGACGCTCGCCGCCGGGCACCGGTCGGTCGCGGTCGTGCGCACCCCCGACGGCGGTGCCGAGAGCGACATCGACCTCGTCTGGGAGGCTGTCGTCGGCGCCGTGCGCCAGGCGCTGTCGCAGGCGCGCAGCACGGCCCCCGACGTCGTCGCGATCGGTGTGACCGGGCAGGGCGACGGCGCGTGGCTCGTCGACGCCGAGGGGCGGCAGGTGCGTCCCGCCGCCCTGTGGCTCGACGGCCGGAACGCCGACCGCGTGACCGCCTGGCAGCGCGACGGACGGGATGCCACGGTGATCGCCGCCACCGGCTCGGCCAGCTTCCCCGGCACCCTCCCCGTGCTGCTCGACGGCTTCGCCGAGACCGAGCCCGACGTGCTCGCCCGCGCCGCTCACCACCTCAACTGCAAGGACGCGGTGCGTCACCGCCTCGCCGGCGAAGTCGCGACCGATCCCTCCGAGGCGTCGCGCACGTACCTCGATCCGGCGACCCTCGCGTACTCCGACGAGATGATCGACGCGCTCGACCACCGCCGCTTCGCGCATCTGCTCCCGCCCGTCCGCGCCCCGCACGAGCACGGCGGCACCCTCACCGACGATGCCGCCGCCGAGCTCGGCCTCCGCGCCGGCGTGCCCGTCGCGATCGGCCTCGTCGACTCCGCCGCCTGCCCCGTGGGTCTCGGCGCGCTCGCCGACCAGGACGGCTGGGTGGTGCTCGGCACGACCGCGACCGTGGCCGTCAACCGCGTCGACCGCGCGGCGGCCGACAGCGGGATCGGCATCCTCATCCCCACCGGCCGCGGCACCCAGGTGCTCGAAGCCCTGTCGTCGATGGTCGGCACGCCCAACCTCGACTGGGTACGAGGCACCCTCGGCCTCGCCGACCGCAGCTGGACCGAGCTCGAACGCCTCGCGCGCACGGCGCCCGACGGCAGCGGCGGTGTCATCTACCTGCCCTACGGCTCGCCCAGCGGCGAGCGCGCCCCGTTCGTGGATGCCGCGGCCTCGGCGTCGTGGGTCGGCATGAACGTCACGACCACCCCCGCCCAGCTGCTGCGGAGCGTCTTCGAGGGCCTGGCGTTCTCGGTCGCCGAGTGCCTCGACCTGCTGGATGCCGCGGACCGCGTGCCCGTGTGCGGCGGCGGCGCGCGCAGCGACCTGCTGTGCCAGCTGCTGGCCGATGTGTCGGGGCGCACGATCGTGCGCACCGCCGACCCCGAGGTCGGGGCGCGCGGGGCCGCGACCGTCGCCCTGGTCGCCGCCGGCCTCGCCGACGACCTCGAGACGGCCGTGCGGGTGTTCCCCGCCGACAGCGTCGAGTTCGCCCCTCGCCCCTCGCCCGCCCTCGCCGCGGCGCGCGAGGTGTTCGCGCGCGTGCGGGCGGCGCTGCGGCCGGAATGGCCCGCGCTGCGGTCGCTCGGGCGTCTCGCCGCGGCGGCTCCCCCGGCCGGCACGGGCGAGACGGCCGCCGTCGCCCACACCCCGCAGGTCGCCGCCGCCGCGCGCGCCGACGACTCGGAACCGCCCGCCGCCGCGCGCGCCGACGTCGAGCGCACCGCCGCCGCGGCCCCCGCCGCGCACCTCGACGCCCCCTCCCTCGACGTCCCCGCCCCCGAGAGGACTCCCGCGTGACCCGCATCGTCATCACCGCGCCCTTCGATCCGCGCGTCGCCGCCGACCTCCCGGGCGAGGTCGTCACGGCATCCGAGGCCGAGACCGGGCAGTCGCTCGGCGCCCGCGCCGCCGCCGACCCCGTGTTCGCCGCCGCCCTGGCCGAGGCCGACGTCGTGATCGCCGAGCTCGACCGCATCGACGACGACGCCCTCGCGGCGGCTCCCCGCCTGTCGCTGGTCGTGGCCTGCCGTGCCAACCCCGCCAACGTCGACCTGGCGGCGTGCGCCGCGCGGGGCGTCGAGGTGCGCACGACCCCGGGCCGCAACGCCGATGTCACCGCCGACTTCACCCTCGCGCTGCTGCTCGCGACCGTGCGACACGTGCCCGCCGCCTCGGCATGGCTGCGCGCGGGCAACTGGAGCAGCGACGACGTCTTCGAGCCGTACGCGCGCTTCCGCGGCATCGGCCTGTCGGGACGACAGTTGGGCGTGGTCGGCGGCGGCGCGGTCGGACGACGCGTGGTGCGCCGCGCGCAGGGCTTCGGCATGCGCGTCGCCGTGTACGACCCGTTCCTCGCCCCGGGTGCCCTCGGCGACGACGTGCAGCACCTCGAGCTCGACGACCTGCTCACCACCAGCGACATCGTGACCCTGCACGTTCCGCTCACCCCCGAGACCACCGGGCTGATCGCCGCGCGCGAGCTCGCGCTGCTGCGCCCCGACGCCTACCTCGTCAACGCCGGCCGCGCCGCCCTCGTCGACCGCGACGCGCTGCTCGCGGTGCTGCGCGAGGGGCGTATCGCGGGGGCAGGCTTCGACGTCTTCCACGACGAGCCGCTCGCCGCCGACGACGAGCTGCTCACGTTCTCGAACGTCACTCTCACCCCGCACATCGCCGGGGCGTCCGACGATGTCGTGGTCGAGCACTCCCGCATCGCCGCCGCCGCCGTGGCATCCTTCTTCGCGGCGCAGGCCCCCGCTCCCGAGACGCCCGGCTCCGCGGTGCCCGCCTCCCCGACCACCGACGCAAAGGACTCCCCCACCTCATGACCGTCTCCGCCACCGCCGACGTCGTCGTGCTCGACATCGAGGGCACCACCTCGGCCGCCGGCTTCATCCTCGGCGACCTCTACGACTACGCCCGTCCGCGCCTGGAGGGTCTGCTCGGGCGCGACGACGACACCGTGCGCGCCGCTCGCGCCGACGCGATCGCGGAGACGGGCCTGGATGCCGAGGCCACCGACGCCGAGATCGCCGAGGCGCTCCGCGAGCTCATGGCGAAAGACGTCAAGTCGACGCCGTTGAAGACGCTGCAGGGCATCATCTGGGCCGAGGGCTTCGCCGCCGGTGAGATCCACTCGCAGTTCTTCGACGACGTTCCGCCGCGCCTCGAGGCCTGGCACGAAGCCGGCATCCGCCTCGCCGTGTACTCGTCGGGCTCGGTCGCCTCGCAGGTGCCGTGGTTCCGTCACGCGCCGCAGGGCGACCTGACCCCGCTCGTCGAGGACTTCTTCGACACGGTCAAGGCCGGACCCAAGAAGGAGAGCGCGTCGTTCGACAAGATCGCCGCCGCACTCGACGTCGCCCCCGAGCGCGCCCTCTTCCTCACCGACCACCCCGACGAAGTCGCTGCGGCGCTCGCCGCCGGCTGGCAGGTCGTCGCCCTCGACCGCGCCGGCGAGCCGTGGGCCGGAGCCGACTTCGCCGCGCCCGCCGTGGCATCCTTCGACGAGATCGAGGTGACCCGATGAGCGTTCTGCTCCCCTCGCGCGACCGCGTGCAGGCCGCCGGCGCCGCCCTCGCCGCCGAGGCCTCGCGCTTCTCGGGCTACGGCTGGATGCGCGGCACCTCGGGCAACCTGTCGGTCGTCGTCGACCGCGATCCGCTCGTGCTCGCCGTGACCGCCTCGGGCCTCGACAAGTCGCTGCTCACCGACGCCGACGTCGTGCTCATCGACGCCGAGGGAAACGCGATCGACCCCGATGACCACCGCCCGCCGTCGGCCGAGTCGGGCCTGCACGCCCACATCGCGGCGCGCACCGGCGCGAACGCGGTGTTCCACGTGCACGCGTTCGACGCCGTCGTCGCCGGGCACCGCTGGCCGGGGGGCGTCGAGATCCGCGACATGGAGATGCTCAAGGGCATCGGCCACCTCGCCGACGATGAGACGGTGACCGTCCCCGTCATCCGCAACCACCAGGACATGAGCGTCGAGGCCGCCTGGTTCGACGATGTTTACCGCCCCGCCACCGCCGAGGTGCCCGAAGTGCCCGCCCTGATCGTGGCGAACCACGGCATGTACGCCTGGGGCAGCGACGTCGCGGCCGCCCGTCGCCACCTCGAGATCACCGAGTGGCTGCTGCGCTTCGCCGTCGCGACGCGCTGAGCCGACGGCATCCACCCCACCGAGAACACCCCACGAAAGGAGCGGCCATGACCCTGCTGACCGTCTGGAAAGAAACCGACCCGAGCACGCCCGTGCTCGAGACCACCGAAGAGAGCGAGATCCGTGAGGCCCTCGCCGAGCTCGGCGCCCGCTTCTCGCGCTGGGAGGTCAAGGACGTTCCCACCGGCGCCTCGCAGGACGAGGTGCTCGCCCTCTACGCCGACGAGATCGGCGCCGTGAAGGAGCGCGAGGGCTACACCCTCGTCGACGTCGTCGCCCTCGACCCCGCGCAGAGCGATTACGACGAGCTGAAGACGCCGTTCCGCGAGAAGTTCCTCTCGGAGCACGCGCACGATGACGACGAGGACCGCTACTTCGCCCGCGGCGCCGGCGTGTTCTACCTGCACGCCAACGAGAAGGTGCACGCGGTGTACTGCGAGGCGGGCGACCTCATCTCGGTGCCGGCGAACACCACGCACTGGTTCGACATGGGCACGTCCCCCCACTACGTCAGCGTGCGCTTCTTCCACGACGACGACGGCTGGGTGGGCCACTTCACCGGCAGCCCGATCGCCGAGTCGTTCGCGACGTTCGATCAGCTCGCCGAGCGTCGCGCGCAGCTGGTCTGACGCATCTGAGACGCCCGTCTCCGTCGGCGTCCCGGATGCCGCGGGGGCGGGCGTTTCGCGTGTCACGGGGCCGCGGCGCCGCGCGCACATCCTCCGTGATGTGCACAACTTCAGCCGACATCTCTTCGAAAGAACGGACCTCGCGCGAATCGCGGAGTTCACGCGCGGCATCCCTCAGCGACGACGTAGAGCCACGGCGGCCCACGCGATGGGCGGCAGAGTCACGTGCAGGATGCCGTCGGCGAGCCGCGTCGGCACGGTTCCGGGACGCACGCGATCGGGGTCGTCGAGCGTGTTCCTCGCGGAGGAGTCGTCGTCGTGCAGCAAGTGCGTCTCGACGACCTCGACGTCGCCGAGACCACTCACGTCGATCGCCACCTCGACGGGCTGCTCCCGTCCGCGGTGCACGAGGAAGATCGCCGCGGCTCCGGTGTCTGCATCGTGGGTGGCCACGGCATCCACCGCCGGCACCGTGCCGTGCGCGGCCGTCTCGATCGTGGGCGCCTCGACCTTCAGGCGCACGGCCTCGCCCCGGGCGAGACGCGAGGTGATCGCGAAGGGGAAGAACGTCGTCTGCCGCCAGGCCGGCCCGCCGGGCTCGGTCATGATCGGCGCGATCACGTTGACCAGCTGGGCGAGTGACGCGGATGCCACCCGGTCGGCGTGGGCGAGCAGCGAGATCAGCAGGCTGCCGAAGACGACGGCATCCAGAACCGAGTAGACGTCTTCGAGCAGACGTGGGGCGACCGGCCAGTCATCGATGGCGGTGGGCTTCACGGATGCCACCCGGTCGATGTACCAGACGTTCCACTCGTCGAACGAGATGTCGATGCGCTTCTTGCTGCCGCGGGCAGCTCCGACGTGGTCGGCCGTGGCGACCACCGCCTCGATGAAGCGGTTCATGTCGACCGCGGAGGCGAGGAACGAGTCGATGTCGCCGTCGTGCTCCTGGTAGTACGCGTGGCACGAGATCATGTCGACGTCGTCGTACGTGTGCTCGAGCACCACGCGCTCCCACTCGCCGAACGTGGGCATCTGCGCGCCGGAGGATCCGCACACGACGAGCTCGATCGAGGGGTCGACCTGCCGCATGCCCTTCGCCGTCCGGGATGCGAGCTTGCCGTAGTCGTCGGCCGAGCGGTGACCGAGCTGCCACGGTCCGTCCATCTCGTTGCCGAGGCACCACACGCGCACGTCGAACGGCGCCTCCCGGCCGTTGTCGACCCGCTGCTGCGACAGCGTCGAGCCGCCCGGCACGTTGGCGTACTCGAGCAGGTCGATCGCTTCGAGCGTGCCGCGCGTGCCGAGGTTGACGGCGAGCATGAGATCGCTGCCGGCCTTGTCGAGCCAGTCGGCGAACTCGTGCAGGCCCACCTCGTTGGTCTCGGTCGAGTGCCAGGCGAGATCGAGCCGCCGCGGACGTTTCTCGCGGGGACCGACACTGTCTTCCCAGCGGAAGCCCGAGACGAAGTTACCGCCGGGATAGCGGATCATCGACACTCCCAGCTCGCGCACGAGCTCGAGCACATCGACACGGAAGCCCTGCTCGTCGGCGGCGGGGTGGCCGGGTTCGTAGATGCCGTCGTACACGTGACGGCCGAGGTGCTCGACGAAACCGCCGAACAGGCGTCGGCGCACGGGTCCGATGGCGAATCGGGGGTCGACGGTGAGTCGGGCAGCGGTCATCGGTGCTCCTTTTCGCCTCGACCGTACCCTCGGCGGGGCGTTGCGCTGAACGTTTTCGAAACTGCACGCAGAGTCGGCGTCGGCGCCGTACGCCGGGGAGCACGCGCGATGACACGGAGGGCGCGGCACAGCGGCGCGCGGCGGCGGGCGGCACGGCACAGCGGCGCGCCGCGCCGGCGGGCGGCGGCAGCGCGCAGCGGCGGCGGCGCACAGCAGCGGCGCGCGACGCACAACAGCGGCGGCGGGCAGCGGCAACGCGGCAGCGCACAACGGCGCCGGCGCGCGCAGCAGCGGCGGCGCGGGCCTCAGATGACGGCGGTCGACCAGGGGTCGGGAAGGCCGTACCGATGCGCGGCGATCGACACGGCCTGCTCGCGCAGGAACGGCAGCAGCTCCAGACGGCCGGCGGTGGTGACCTCGTCGGCGTAGACCGTCAGCGACACGTCGGCCCCGACGGTCTCGGCGACCGCCCGGCGCTGCGTCGCGACCGTCGCGGCCGGGCCGACCAGTCGGATGCGGCTCGGTCGCGCCGAGATGACCGGGGCGTCGCCCTCGGTGGCATCCGGGACACCGCCTGCCAGCCGCTGCAGCCACTCCTCGTCGCTCTCGACCGACACCGCGATGTCGGACTCGCCGAGCAGATGACGCACCGGCCCGGGAAGGCCCACGGGCGTGCTGAGGGTGAAGGTCGAACCCGAGCGTACCGCCGCGACGAGCACGCGCAGCACCGCGTGCCAGGCCGCATCGCCCGTCGCACGGATCGCGACGTCCGCCGGTCGGTACCGCCGGAGGTTGCGCTCGACGCCGAGTCTCGAGACATCGGTGACGCGGCCGAACTCGCGGTCCCACGACACCGCGTCCGACAGGGCGCCGCGGCGGAGCCACTCGAACGCCTCGTACGACAGCGTGGGCTGCGCGGCTTCGATGAGGGCGGTGATGCGGCTGTCGAGCCCGCGCAGGTGCAGCGTCGACGACGACGCCCCGCCCGACGACGCCCGCCACGAGCCCAGGGTCACGAGCCGGTGCGGCCCGCCCGACATCGCGCCGGCACCGACCGATGCCTCGCCCCATCCGCCTAGCGGCTCGCGCTGCACGACGCCGCCGATCGAGGGACGGTTGACGCGCAGCACCGCGGCCTCGGCGGTGTCGAGCCACAGCTCGAGGTCGTCGACGTCGCGCGTGTGCAGGCCCGCGACGAAGCCCGAGCCGATGGCGTTCTGCAGTTCGATCGCCCGGGTGACGGTGGGGGCGTGCAGGATGCCGAGCACGGGCGCCGCCACGGCGGACCGGGTCAGGTGCGAGCCGGCGGTGACGCCCGTGCGCACACCCGGCGACCAGAAACGCCCCGCCGTGTCGGCGCCGAGGTCGAGTTCGCGCGGCTCCACGAGCCAGCGCTCCCCCTCGCCCAGCACGGTGAGGGCGCGGCGCACCTCGCCCGCCGGTTCTTGCACGAGCGGACCGATGTCGCTGAGCGGGTCGTCGGCGGGCCCGACCCGCAGCGACGAGACGGCATCGGCGAGCTGGTCGAGGAACGGCGTCGACCGAGCGACCGCCCCCACCAGGATGACGAGCGACACCGCGGTCGCGGCCTGCCCCGCCCGCGCGAAAGCGCCGGCGACGATGTCGGCGACGGCGGCGTCGACATCGGCCGAGGGTGCCACGATCGCGGCATTGCGCCCCGCGGTGAGCGCCTGCATCGGCAGCGACGGACGCCACCCGGCGAAGCGTTCCGCCGTCGCGCGGGCGCCGGCGAGCAGCACGCGGTCGACACCCGGGTGCACGATGAGCGCACGGCCCGAGGCCTCCTCGTCGAGGTCGACGTAGACGAGCAGGTCGCGGGGCACTCCCGCGGCCCACAACGCCTCGGCGACGACGGCTCCCGCGCGCCGGGCGCGCGGCGACGGCGTCAGCAGCACGCCCGATCCCGCGGCGAGCGCCGCGAGCGTCTCGGCGGCGCACAGGCCCACCGAGGCGTTCCAGCGCGGGGCGACGATGCTTACCCGGTCGGGAACGAACACCGCCCCCGGCACCCGGTCGAGCTCCTTCGCCGTCGCGGCGTAGTAGGCGGCGGCATCCACCGCCTGGCTGACCTCCGCGTCGGCCTCGGCGAACAGTGCCCCGCCTTCGTCGGCGAGCACCTCCACCAGCTCCGCCCGCCGCGCGGCGAGCGTGCGGGCCGCGCTCTGCAGCACGGCGGCGCGATCGGCCGCGGGAAGCGCCGCCCACGGCTCGGCGGCCGTGCGCACGCCCTGCACGGCGGCGTCGAGGCCCGTTTCGTCGTCGATGCGTCCGGCCGCGGCGGTGGCCTCGCCCGCGGTCGAGTCGGCCACGCGCTCGAGCACCTCGGCGGCCCACGCGCGGTCGTCGGCGACCGTGGGGTCGGTGTCGGCGGCATTGCGGAACCCGGGGGCGCCGCCCGCCGGCTCGGTGCTCTCGCGGGTCGAGAACACCGCGGTGTCGACGAACGCCTGGCCGCCGAACAGCATCTGCTGCACGTCGGGTCCGAGAGAGGAGGTGTCACCGGATGCCGCTGCCTCGCGCGCGATGCCGAGCACCGCCTGCGTGAGACCGGGGTCGGCCGCGTCGTCGGCCGCGCGCTCGCGCAGGATCGCCGGCTCGTCGTCGCCGCCGCGCTGCGGAGCACGGACAGCGGGGGCGGGCTCGTCGGCGGTGGCGAGTGCCCGCCGCGCCCGCGCCGTGACGGCCGACGTCTCGGGGGGCGCGGTGCCGTCGGCCTCGGCGTCACCCGGGTCGACGGTTCCCTCGGGCGCCTCGGACGACAGGGCGGGGGCGGCGGCCACCGCGGTGGCGTACGCGGTCGCGAGGCGACCGGCAACGGCGTCCAGGTCGTCGGGGTGCGCGGCGGCGGTGGTGGTCACGTGCGCGGCATCGGGCACCCAGGGGGTCTGGCGCGGCAGCACCAGACGCACGGCGGCATCCGCCTCCTCGGCGAGGGCGAGCGCGAGGGCGGCCCGCTCCGGATCGGCCGTGGCGAGTTCGACGACGAGCCCCTCCTGGCCGCGCGGGGCGAGGGCTTCGCGCACGGTCCGCACGAGCGCGGCGTCGACCTCGTCGCGGGTCTCGACCACCGGCGGGGTCCATCCGTGCCGTGCCGCGGCGACCACCTCGGCGGAGTCGATCACCTCGTCGCCGAGCCGCAGGGTGACGTGCGCGCCGCCCTGCGCGACCCGTACCGCGGCCCACGCGGCGAGCTCGCGCACGGCATCGAGGGTCTCGGGCACCGCGACGGGCAGTGCGATGCCCGCTTTCGCAGCGGCGAGCCGCGGCTCCTCGAGCACCCGCGTCAGCACCGCCACCGTGGCATCCAGATCGTCACGACCGGGGGCGATCAGAGTCACATGCGTTCCCGCGGCCTCAGCGGCCAGGAGCACCGGCAGCACGCGCTCGGCGGCATGCTCCACGTCGGCGGCGAACGCCCACCGGCTGCGTGACGCGACGACGTCGGAGAGGGCGAACGACACGCGCTCGACGTCGTCTCGCGAGACGAGCGAGCGGATGCCGTCGACCCGGCGTCGCGCGGCCGTCTCACCGAGCACGGCGGGGCCGACGAGGCGCACGTCGAAGACCGTTCCGGTCTCGGCGGCGGCGGCGAGATCGACCGCGAGACGCTCGGGACGGGCGTCGAGGACCAGGAGCCCGAGCAGATCGCGCAGCGCGCGGCGGGCGAGCGGAACCGCGGGAGCGGGCAGCACCGGGGCGACGGCCCCGCCGATCTGCAGTGCTCCCCGCACGAACCAGGGGAGCGCCGACGGGATCTCGGCCGAGAGACGGTGCAGGGCCGCGGCCGCCGCCGTCTGACTCTCGGGCCGCACGACGCCGTCGCACACGCGGGCGATGAAGGCGGCGGCATCCGGATCCGTCGGCAGGATGCCGCGGCGCGGGGTCGCGGTCTCATCGGTGCGCGGCGAGAACGTCCGCGCCGCCGCAGCGGCCCGCGAGGCCAGGTCGGAGGAGAGCGCAGGACCGGTGGCGCGAGGGTCGTTCGGGCTCATGCCCGTCAGCCTAAGCACCGCCCGCGCGCGACCTCGGCGGCCCGCCGCGCAACCGCAGGATCGGTTGCGCGGCCCTCGGCCTCACGGTGTCCCCCGAATGGCCGACAATTTTTGCACCGCGACCATCAATTTGCCGGAACTTCTTCGCTTTTCGTCTCGATCGTGTTTGTATGTCCCCGGGTACCCCACCATTTATCCCCCCTGGATGGAAGGTCACTCCACAGTGAACCGTTTCTCGAAGACGGTCGTCGGCGCTGCCGCCCTCGGCCTGTTTCTGACCACCGCCGCCACCGCCCCCGCGCTGGCGCAGACACCCACGTCGTCCCCCGACGCGGCCGTCGACGGCGTCGACGCGCAGCTGCTCGCGGCGATGGCGGCCGACCTCGGCACCGACGTGTCGGGCGCACAGGACGTGCTGCGTTTCCAGGCCGACGCGGCCGACACGGCCGACGACGTCGAAGGCGCCACCGGCGACGCCTTCGCCGGCACCTGGCTCGACGAGTCCACCCGGACCGTCTACGCCGCCGCCACCACCGACGCCGCTCTGGACGCGGCCGCCGACGCCGGGGCCGTACCGGTCGTCGCCGAGCACTCCCTCGCCGACCTCGAGGCCATCGCCGCCCAGATCGCCGCGAGCCCCGTGCCCGACACGATCCCCTCGTGGTGGATCGACGTCGAGGCCAACGACGTCGTCGTCGATGTCGTCGCCGGCGGCGAGCAGTCGGCGACCGACTTCGTGGCCTCGCTCGGCACGCCGGCCGACGCGGTGCGCCTGCAGACCGGCGTCGAAGCTCCCGACACCTTCGCCACGATCCGCGGCGGCATGTCGTACATCATCAACAACTCCAGCCGCTGCTCGGTCGGCTTCGCCGTTCAGGGCGGCTTCGTCACCGCCGGCCACTGCGGCGTCCGCGGCGACAGCACCACGTACGGCACCTTCCAGGGATCGTCGTTCCCCACGAACGACTACGCCTGGGTCTCGACCCCCACTCACACCCCGGTCGGCCAGGTCATGGACTACTCCGGCGGTGCCGTCGCCGTGAAGGGCTCCACGCAGGCCGCCGTCGGCGCGACCGTGTGCCGCTCCGGCTCCACGACCGGCTGGCACTGCGGCCAGATCCAGGGCTACAACTCCACCGTGCGTTACCCGCAGGGGTCGGTGTCGGGCCTGATCCGCACCAACGTCTGCGCCGAGCCCGGCGACTCGGGCGGCTCGCTGCTCGCCGGTAACCAGGCGCAGGGCGTGACCTCCGGCGGCTCCGGCGACTGCACCACCGGCGGCACGACCTACTTCCAGCCCGTGAACGAGATCCTGCAGACCTACGGCCTGCGCCTCCTCACCAGCTGATCCCGCCCTCCCCCCGGGCACCCGAAGCCCCGGCCGCCTCATGGCGGTCGGGGCTTCTCCGCGGTGAGAACGGGTGTCACGGCCGGAACACGGCTCGAACGCACCCGTCGGTCTTCTTCTTGAACATCGCGTACCCTTCCGGTCCCTCATCGAGCGACATGACGTGGGTGGCGAGATGCTCGGTGACGAGCTCGTCCCGCGCCATCCGCTCGAGCAGCATGGGGATGTACCGGTGACCGTGCTGCTGAGCCGATCTCAGGGTGAGGCCCTTGTTCATCACCGCTCCCAACGGGAACTTGTCGACGAACCCGCCGAAGACACCGAGCACGAACAGGCTCCCGCCCTTGCGCGCCGCGAAGATCGCCTCGCGCACGGCCGTCGGCCGGTCGGTCTGCAGTCTCAGTTGCTGCTTCAGCTGGTCGTAGGCGAAATCGGGACCGTCGTGGTGCGCCTCCATGCCCACCGCTTCGATGCAGACGTCGGGCCCGCGCCCACCGGTCAGCTCCCGCAGCTCGGCGGTGACCTCGCTCGTTTCGTAGTTCATCGTCTCCGCACCGATGATCCGTTCGACCTGGGCCAGGCGCTCCGAGAATCGGTCGATAACGATGACGCGCTCCGCACCGAGCAGCAGCGACGCGCGCGCCGCCATCTGCCCCACGCCGCCGGCTCCCCACACCGCCACGGTGTCGCCGGGCTTCACACCACCGAGGTCCGCTCCCATCCACCCCGTCGGGGCGGCATCCGAAGCCAACAGCGCGCGCTCGTCGCTCAGCCCCCCGGGGACGGGGAAGGCCCCCTGGTCGGCGTACGGCACCCGGATGTACTCCGCGTGGCTGCCCGCCCAGCCGCCCAGGGCGTGGGAGTAGCCGTAGCATCCACCCGGCGCCTGCCCCCACAGCATCTCGGGGATTCCCGCGTTGGGGTTGCCGTTGTCGCAGAGGGAGAAGAGCTCGTTGCGGCAGTACCAGCACTTCCCGCAGCTGATGAACGAGCAGACCACGACCCGGTCGCCGACCTTGTGTTTCGCGACCTCCGATCCGACCTCGACGATCTCGCCGATGAACTCGTGCCCGAGCACGTCTCCGGCGCGCATCGTGGGGACGTACCCGCCGAGCAGGTGCAGATCCGATCCGCAGGTCGTGCTGAGCGTCACCTTCACGATGGCATCCTGGGCATTCAGGATGCCGGGATCCTCGACGTTCTCGACCGAGAGCTCGTTCACTCCGGTCCAACACAGCGCCTTCACAGCACACCCTCGCCCTTCGCTTCGTCCTGCGCCTTGTCGACGACCCCACCGAGGAGAGTGGGTGGGCGTTCCCCGTGCGGCCGCGGCGTGGCGCGGAGGATCTCACCCGTCTCGAAGACCTGCTTGGCGTCGCGCAGCGCCTGTCTCAACTCCCGCGGGGCGTCCTTCTCGCCGGCGAGGTCGCTCCCCTCCCGCACCCGGGCGTGAACCTCGAAGCCCTTGTCGCCGGGCGCCGGCTCGATACGGATCTCGAGCGAAGGGGCGATCCGACCGAGCGGCTCCGGGTAGCCATCGCGCGAGAAGTCATCGGCGTCGCCCAGGATGGTGACCGCCTTCCACCCCTCGGGGTGCTCCCCGTCGCCGTCCGATTCGCGTTCCTTCTTCACGAGGGTCCGCGCGACGAGCCCTGCCGCCACGGAGGCGACCCCGATGCCGACGGCCGCGGCCGCTTTGCCCGCCATGATCAGGCCGCCTTTCCGGGCTTGAGCACGATCTTCGTCCACCCGTCGTCGCGGTTGTCGAAGTGCTCGTAGGCGTCGGGCGCCTCGTCGAGCGACAACTCGTGGCTGACGATGAACGACGGCGTCGCCTTTCCCGCGGCGACGAGGTCGCGCAGCTGCCGGTTGTACTTCTTCACCGGCGCCTGCCCCGTGCCCATGGTCTGGCCCTTGAACCAGTGCAGGCCGGTCCCATGTCAGCGAACCCGTAGGCTGCGCCGGCGAACTCCGGAACGGGCTGCGCCGTGAGGCAGTAGTTGGTGAGTCCCCGCTCGCAGTTCTTGCAGTGCCCGCACGCCACGTTGAAGGGCAGGACGACGTGCTCCCCCACCCTGACCTTGTCGACACCGGAGCCGACCTCGATCACCTCCCCCATGTTCTCGTGACCGAACCATCGCCCGGTCTCGAAGCTGGTACGTCCCTCGTACATGTGGAGGTCCGAGCCGCAGATGTTGGTCGTGGTGACGCGCACCAGGACGTCGGTGGGGCGCTCAATGCGCGCATCCGGAACGTCTTTCACCGTGACCTGCCGCGGCCCCTCGTACACGACTGCTTTCATGTCCGTTTCCTTCCGTGCGTGAGCTGTCCTCGGATTCGCCGGCCACGTGGGACCCCGCGATGACTCCATGCCACTCCTCGCAGCGACGCGGCACCATCGGCAGAACTGCCCATCTGGGAATCGGTGCCAGGCCGTGGTCAAACCACGGACCCCCGTGGTAGGCCATGACGGTCGGGGCGGATGCTCCGACGACCGAGGTGAGAGGACCGGTCGAACAGTGGCAGGAAGCGGCTCAGCGGAACTCGCCGAGATCGCGGCGAGCCCCCGCCCCGTTCACGAGCGCGCACAGGCGATGCTCGATGAACTGCAGCGCCGGATCCCGTTCGACGGCGCCTGGATGGCGCTGGCCGAACCCGACGGCGCGGGCTACACCTCGTTGGCGAGCACCGACCTCGACGGCTCGAGCGTGCGCTACCTGAGCGGCCCGCAGATGGCGCACGACATCGCTCTGACCGGCGCCGATCGGCATCGATCGCCCACCAGCCTCTCCGACCTGCCCTCCTCCTCGCGCGACCTCCGTACTTGGGCCGAATGCCTCCCCCCGCGGGGTTCAACGAGGCGCTGTCGTCGGCGCTGTTCGCGTCCGGCGGTCGGCACGTCGGCTTCATGACGGTGCTGTTCCGACGAGCGGACCCTCCCGACACGGCGCTCCGACGCCGCTTGGCGCGTCTGATCCCCCAGGTCGCGTCCGGCATCGACCCGCTCCGCTCACTCGCCGCATCCGCGGTCTTCATCGGCGGGCGCCACCGCGGGAGTGGTGCTCCTTCCCGACCACGGCGTCGCTCGTCTCCCGGGCCTGTCCGACGACCCGCTCCTCGCCGCCGACTCCGACCTCGTCGAAACGGCCCGCGACGCGCTCCACGAAGGGCGGGATTACGCCTCGTTCCTCTGGCCCCGGGGCACACCACGGGCCCCGGACGAGTACGTCCGCGTCACCGTCCTGGTCTGCGAGAGCGACCTGGAGGCCGTGGCGTGCGGAGTGGTCGTGTTCTCGCTCGCACCGGACCTGCACGGGTTGGCGCCGCGGGAGCTCGAGGTTCTCGGACACGTCATCGAGGGGTGCTCCAACCTCGAGATCGCCCGCGCGCTCACGGTGTCTCCGCGCACGGTCGCCGCTCACATCGAGCACATCCTGTTCAAGCTGGATGCCACCTCGCGTGCGCTCGCGGCCGTCCGCGCCGAGCGGGCCGGCCTGTACGTGCCGGTCCCGCGCACCGGCACCGGCTGAGCGCTGCGGCGACCGGGAGACGTCACCATCACCGGGGAAAGGAAACGTCATGTCGCACCTCGCCATCAAAGCCGGTATCGGCGCCATCGTGGGCGCCGGAGCAGCGGTGGTCGCCGCGCTGCTCGGCATCCCGGATCTGTCGCCGCTGCTGGGCTGGGTGATCGCCGCCGGGATCTTCCTGACATGGGCCTGGCCGCGAGCCTGGCCCGCCGACAGTGAGCGCACGCGGACCCTCGCCCGTCACGAGGAACGCTCGCGCCGACTGGTCGACACGCTGATCATCGCGGCGACCCTGTTCAGCGTCGTGCTCGTCGTCTTCGCCCTCATCCGCAGCCAGCAGCAAGACCTGATCGGATCGCTCGCCGCGATCCTCGCCGTCGTCGGTGTCGTGGCAGCGTGGGCCCTCGTCAACACCGTGTACGCCTTCAAGTACGCCCGGATGTACTACCTCGACGACCGGCACCGGTTCGACTTCGACCAGGACGAAGACCCGGCCTACAGCGACTTCGCCTACACGGCGTTCCTGATCGGAATGGCGTACAGCGCGAGCAACGTCACCCAGTCGTCCACCGCGTCGCGCCGCATCGCGCTGGGTCACGCACTCCTGTCGTACTTCTTCGGCACTTTCGTGGTCGCGGTCGCCATCAACCTGATCACCGGCCTCACCCAGGGAGGGTGAGGGCGCGTCGTCCGACGACGCCGGCCGGAGGACCGCGGGTGCTGGACGACGCGCTCCGCACCGTGCGCCCGGCGCGCCTGTCCGCGCGCGAAACACGACTGCTATCCGGTCGTCGTCGTCCCGAAACACTGCATGGTTCTACTGGAGTGCATGGACAACGCTTCAGCGCTCGCACCCGCAGACCGTGATCGCGTCTCGACGCGTGTCAGCCTAGCCCTGCTCGGCGTCCGCAGCGACGCCCCCGTCCGCCGCACCGGCGGAGCCGGCCCGAGCGACGACGGCCACTTCGTCGTCGACGGCGACGGGGCGGCCATTCCCCTCAACCCGAACAGCCCGTACGTCATCACCGCGTCGGGGCGCCTCACCCGCGACGGCGCCGATCTCGGCTTCGACGTCGCCCCGGTCGTCCGGCCGAAGTTCTACGACCTGCAGACCGACGAGGGCGTGGCGTACGACAAGATCGCCAAGCTCCACGGCAAGAACGTGCTGGCCACCACGGTCGTGCAGACGTGCGTCCGCTACGACGAGAGCGAGCGCTGCCGCTTCTGCGCGATCGAGGCCTCGCTCGATGCGGGAACCACGATCGCGGTGAAGACGCCCGCGATGCTCGCCGAGGTCGCGGAGGCGGCCGTGCGGCTCGACGGCGTGACGCACATGGTCATGACCACCGGCACCTCGAACGGCTGGGACCGCGGCGCCAAACACCTCGCGCGCTGCGTGCGGGCGGTCAAGGCCGCGGTCCCGCAGCTCGAGATCCAGGTGCAGTGCGAGCCGCCCGCCGACCTGCAGGCCATCACCGACCTCTACGACGCCGGCGCCCGCTCCATCGGCATCCATGTCGAGTCGATGGACGACGACGTGCGCCGCCGATGGATGCCGGGCAAGTCCCGCGTGAGCATGGACGAGTACCGCGCCGCGTGGCGCGAGGCCGTGCGGGTGTTCGGCTGGAACCAGGTGTCGACCTACCTCATCGTCGGCATGGGCGAAGACCCCGACGAGGCGGTCGAGGGGGCGCGCGAGCTGATCGAGATGGGCGTGTACCCGTTCGTCGTGCCGTTCCGCCCGCTCAAGGGCACGCTCGCCACCGATGTCGACAAGGTGCCGGCCCCGCACCGCGCGGTCGTCGACGACATCACCTCGCGGGTCGCGCAGCTGCTGCACGCGGCCGGCATGCGCGGTGAGGACCAGAAGGCCGGGTGTGCCGCGTGCGGCGCGTGCAGCATCCTCAAGACGGCGGGCGCGTGATGTTCGACGTGCCGGTGCTGACCGGCGCACCCCGTGCGCAGGAGGCGCCCGCGTGGGTCATCCGGGTGGCGGATGCCACCGACCTCGCCGCGTACCGCGCGATCCGGCGCGACGTCTTCGTCGGCGAGCAGGGGCTCTTCGCCGGCACCGACCACGACGACATCGACGACGACCCCCGCACGGTGGTGCTCGTCGCGGCCACCGCCACCGGTGACGTGCTCGGCGGGGTGCGACTCGCCCCCGCCACCGCGCGCGACATCGGCTGGTGGACGGGCGGGCGTCTCGTCGTGCGGCGCGGTGCTCGCCACGCGGGCGGGATCGGTTCCGCTCTCGTTCGCGAAGCGTGTCGTGAGGCGGTGAGCCGGGGCGTGCTGCGCTTCGACGCGACGGTGCAGCAACGCAACGAGCCTCTTTTCCGCCACCTCGGGTGGGTGCGCTGGGGGGAGGCCGTGATCGGCGGCGCCCCGCACGTGCGGATGCGCTGGCCCATCGACCGCATCGCCGACCTCGTCGGGGCCATGAAGCTGCCCCTCGGCGACGTGCTCGCCGGCATCCGCGACGACCATCCCGAAGCGCTCGGCGGCGACGGCTGGGTCGGAGACGACGGGGCGCTCGTGTCAGGCACCGATGTCGTGGTCGCCACCGACGCGATCCTTCCCGCCCTCATCGACAAGGACCCCGAGTGGGCCGGGTGGTGCGGGGTGCTGGTCAACGTGAACGACCTCTCGGCGATGGGTGCGCGGGCGGTGGGACTGATGGATGCCGTGTCGGCGGCCACCCCGTCGGCGGTGCGCCGGATCGTCTCGGGACTGCGCAGCGCCGCGGTCGCATGGGACGTCCCGGTCCTGGGCGGGCACACGCAGCTGCGGGGGGCGTCGTCGCTGGCGGTGACGGCGCTCGGGCGCACGACCGCGCCGATCCCCGGCGGTGGCGGGCGGGCCGGGCACCGGCTGGGTCTCACCGTCGACCTGCACGGCCGCTGGCGCCGCGGCTTCGAGGGACGCCAGTGGGACTCGACCTCCACCCGGACGGGCGAGGAGCTGCGGCACCTGGCGGGGCTCCTCGCCGCGCACCGGCCCGCTGCGGCGAAAGACGTCAGCATGGCCGGCATCGTCGGCACGACGGCGATGCTCGCCGAGGCCTCCGGTACCGGTGCGCGCATCGACGTGGCCGACATCCCCGCGCCGCCCGACGTCGCCTTCGGCGACTGGCTCACCTGCTTTCCGGGGTACGGCATGCTCACCGCCGATGCTCCCGAGATCCCCTCGCCGCTCGCGCACTCGGCCACGATCGGCGAACTGAGCGCCGAGCCCGGCGTCGTGCTGCGGTGGCCCGACGGCGTCGAGACCCGTGCGCTCAACACGGATGCCACCGGCCTCGGCCAGGCGTAACGCAAGCTCTTTCCGACCGAAACCAATCCGAAACACGAACCGACGAGCCTGTTACCAGACAGACGCTCCATCCCCGGCTCCACCGACGCGAAGGACATCATCATGACCACCGACATCGACGCTCAGATCGCCGAGAACATCGCCAAGTCCCTCGGCGAGGTCCCCCACCCCTCGCTCCCCAAGGGCAGCAACATCTACGGCTCGACCAAGCTCTTCCCCGACTTCCAGGCGGAGGACGGCGAGACCTACTTCACCCTCATCCACGGCATCCCGCACGAGTCCTCGGTGAGCTTCGTCGCGATCCTCCAGGCGACCCGGGCCCTGCGCAAGGGCTTCGAGTCGGCCATCTACCTGTACGGTCCGGGCACGCTGGCCGCCACCGCCAACCGCGGCTTCCCGACCACGGGCGACGCGGGCTTCCCCGGCGAGCTCAACATGAACAACTCGCTCGAGACGTTCATCAAGGAAGGCGGCACGGTCTACTGCTGCCGCTTCGGCCTGGCCCTGCACGGCATCCGCGAAGAAGACCTCATCGAGGGCGTCATCCCCGCGCACCCGCTCGACGTGCAGGACGCGCTCATCTACTACGCGCGCAAGGGCGCGATCATCAACTCCACCTACAACCTCTGAGGCCCGGCATGACCATGAAAGTCGCTTCCGTCTCGGCGAACTTCACCCGAGACCTGGAGCAGAACTACGCGCTCATCGCCGACCTGGTGACCGAGGCGCGCGCCGCGGGGGTGTCGTTCCTCGCGTTCCCCGAGGCCGCCATCGGCGGATACCTCTCCTCGCTCGGCAACCACGGCGACACCGTCAAGACCACGAAGCGCTCGATGCCGCCGGCCATCCGGCTCGACGGACCCGAGATCGCCCGCGTGCAGGAGCTCGTCGGCGACATGGTCGTGACGATCGGCTTCTGCGAGCTGGCCGACGACGGTGAGACGCGGTACAACGCCGCGGTGTGCCTGGACGGCGAGAACATCTACGGCTCGTACCGCAAGGTGCACCAGCCGCTGGGCGAGAACATGTCGTACTCGGCCGGTGACACCTATCGCGCCTTCGACACCCCCGTCGGGCGTGTGGGCATGCAGATCTGCTACGACAAGGCGTTCCCCGAGGCCGCGCGCATGCTCGCCCTCGACGGCGCCGAGATCGTCGTGAGCATGTCGGCGTGGCCCGCGGCGCGCACCGCGACCGCCGAGAACCTGCAGGACGACCGGTGGACCTACCGGTTCAACCAGTTCGACATCGCGCGGGCCCTCGACAACCAGGTGTTCTGGATGGCATCCAATCAGTCGGGCACCTTCGGCTCGCTCCGCTACGTCGGCAACGCCAAGGTCGTCGACCCGGGCGGCAACATCCTCGCGACGACCCTGCTCGGCACCGGGCTCGCCATCGCCGAGATCGACATCGAAGAGACGTTCCGGACGATGCGCGGGGGCATGTTCCACCTGCGCGACCGTCGACCCGACGTGTACGCCCCGGTCGCCGAGACGGCCGGGGAGCACGTCGAGGGATGGAAGGAGCTGGCCCGTGCCTGAGATGCGCTTCGCGGTGCGCTGGCCCGACGGTGTCGAGTCCTCGCACTACTCGCCGAGCCTCGTGATGCACGACTACCTCACCACCGGCAGCCGCTACGACGTCGCCGACTTCGTCGCGCGATCGAGCGAGGCCCTGGATGCCGCGGGCGAACGCGTGCGGGCCGCCTACGGCTTCGCGTGCACCTCGGCCATGGCATCCCGTGACGAGATCGTGCGGTCGGCGGCTGCCTACGACGGCGGCGAGGTCACCGTGCTGCGCATGGAGCCTCCCCTCCCGGTGGGTGCGGCATGATCGCCGTCGACCTGCAGCCGGGCGATCACTACCCCGCGGTCATCGTCGGCGGCGGGCAGGCGGGCCTGTCGGTCAGCTGGCACCTCGCGCAGGCGGAGGTGCGGCACGTCGTGATCGAGCGGGAGTCCGCGGCGCACGAGTGGCGCGACGGCCGGTGGGACAACTTCACTCTCGTCACGCCGAACTGGCACTGCCGGCTGCCCGGCTACGCGTACGACGGCCCCGACCCCGACGGGTTCATGACCCGCGACGAGGTCTACGCCTGGGTGCGCCGCTACGCCGACACGTTCGACGCGCCGATCGCCGAGGGCGTGGAGGTGCGGCGGGTCGACCGCCGCGACGACGGGGTGTTCGTCGTGCAGACCAGCGCCGGCGAGATCACCGCGGATGCCGTCACGTCGGCGACCGGGGGTTATCACCGCCCCATCACGCCGTCGTGGGCCGATGACCTGCCCGAGCGCATCGTGCAGATGCACTCGCACCACTACCGCAACGCGGGACAGCTCCCGGGCTCCGTGCTCGTGGTGGGCACGGGGCAGTCGGGCACGCAGATCGCCGAGGACCTCCACCTCGAGGGACGCCAGGTGCACCTCGCCGTGGGGCGCGCGCCGCGCGTGGCGCGGTTCTACCGAGGGCGGGACTGCATGACGTGGCTCGCCGACATGGGCGTCTACGACGTGCCGGTGGGGGAGCAAGCCGCGGCCAAACGCGCAGCGACCAATCACTACGTCACCGGGCGCGACGGCGGACGCGACATCGACCTCCGTCTCTTCGCGGCGCAGGGGATGGGCCTGCACGGACGGGCGATCGGCGTCGCCGACGGAAGCCTCGCGTTCGACGACAGCCTCACGGCCAACCTCGACCGCGCCGATTCGGTCGCCGAGTCGATCAAGAACGACATCGACGCCTACGTCGCCCGCGAGGGCATCGACGCTCCGGTCGAGCCGCGCTATCAGCCGGTGTGGACGCCCGCTGGAGGCCCCACCCGACTCGACCTCGACGAAATCGACGCCGTCGTCTGGGCCATCGGCTTCCGCGCGGACTGGTCGTGGCTCGGCGACCTCGACGTGCTCGATGCGGCCGGGCACCCGGCGCACGACCGCGGCGCGACGGCGGTCCCCGGATTCTCCTTCGTGGGGCTCCCGTGGCTGCACACGTGGGGCTCGGGACGTTTCCACGCGATCGCACGGGATGCCGAGCACGTCGCCGCCGGCATCGTGGCGGCGTCGCGCGGCGTCCTCGCGGTGCGCTGAGCGGCCAGCGCGTACTCTCGGGGAATGGCATCCGTCACGATGGCTGCGGTGGCGGCCCACTTCGGCCGCGACGTGGACCGCACGCTCGCCAAGCTCCCCGGCATCGTCGAGGACGCACGCGGGCGCGGCGTCGACCTTCTCGTGCTCCCGGATGCCACGATCGGCGGCTACCTGCTCGACCTGCACCACCCGGTGGAGGAGGGCGACGGCATCCCGCACTCCGTCGAGATCGACGGACCCGAGGTGGCCGCGATCGTCGCCCTGGCGGGTGACATGACGGTGTGCTTCGGGATCGCCGAGCGTGCCGTCGACGGGGGCGAGGAGCGGCGGTACAACACCGCCGTCTGCGTGAACGGGGACGGCGTGCTGGGGGTGCACCGCAAGGTGCACCTGCCGCTGGGCGAATCGGAGGTCTACGCCGCCGGTGACGACTTCCGCGCCTTCGACACCCCGGTCGGTCGCATCGGCATGCTGATCGACTTCGACAAGACCTTCCCCGAGGCGGCGCGGTCGGTCGCGCTCGACGGCGCCCAGGTTATCGCGTGCCTGAGCGCGTGGCCGGCGAGCGTGACCGACCGTTCCGACCGGATCCGCAACGACCGGCAGGCCCACCTGTTCGACCTGTACGACTGCGCCCGGGCAGCGGAGAACCAGGTCTACCTCGTGTCGTCGAACCAGACGGGCGTGCTGGGCGGCCTGCGCTTCCTCGGGCAGGCGAAGGTTGTCGACCCCGCGGGCGAGATCGTCGCCAAGACCTGGGCGAAGGGTGGGCTCGCCGTCGCGGAGGCCGACGTCTCGAGCGACATCGCCCGCGCGCGCCGCTCGCTCAACCACCTCGCGCAGCGCGCCGAACACGCCTACCGGCTCAGCGCGCCGGCATAGACCGCGCGCTCGCCGCGGAAAGGACGACCCATGCGCATCGCGCAGCTGACCTATTCCACCAAGCCCCGCGGCGGGGTCGTGCACACCCTCGCGCTCGCCGAGGCACTGGCCGCACGCGGGCACGACGTGGAGGTGTGGACGCTGGGGCGCGGCGACGACACCGCGTTCTTCCGTCCGGTCGACCCGCGCGTCCGCGTGCGCGTCGTGCCCTTCCCCCCGCAGGAGGGCGAGGGCGTGGGGGAGCGCATCGAGCGCTCGATCGAGCTGATGGCCGCGGCGCTGGACCCGGATGCCGACATCGTCCACGCGCAGGACTGCATCTCGGCGAACGCGGCGCTGCGTCGCGGCATCCCGGTCGTCCGCACGATCCACCACCTCGACACCTTCACGACGCCCCAGCTCGTGGCGTGCCACGACCGGGCCGTCATCGAGCCGGTCGCCCGGCTGTGCGTCTCGCAGGCGGTGGCGCGCGAGGTCGAGCAGGGGTACGGCGTACGCCCCGAGGTCATCGCGAACGGCGTGGATGCCGAGCGGTTCGCCGCCGCGGCCGAGGCAGACGACGCCCGGGCGGCATGGCGAACGCAGCTCGGCGCGTACGTCCTGGCCCTCGGGGGCATCGAGCCGCGCAAGGGCTCGATCGACCTGCTCGAGGCCTACGCGCTCATGCGTGACGAGCACCCCGACCTGCGCCTGGTGTTCGGCGGCGGCGAGACGCTGTTCGACTACCGCGAGTACCGGGAGCGCTTCGAGGCGCGCGCCGCGGAGCTCGGCATCCGTCCGATCATCCTGGGGCCGGTCGACGACGCCACCCTGCCGGCGCTCGTCGCCGAGGCCCGGGCGCTCGCATTCGTCTCGACCAAAGAGGGCTTCGGCCTGGCCGCGATGGAGGCGCTCGCGGCGTCGACGCCCGTCGTCGCGCGCGACCTGCCGGTTATCCGCGAGGTGTTCGGCGACACGGTGCGCTACGCCTCCTCGCCCGCCGAGATCGCCGCGCAGCTCGGCGCGGCGGTGAGCGGCGACGGCGCGCTCGAACCCGGTGCCGGCACGGCCCTTGCCCGCGCGCACACCTGGGAGCGAGCGGCGCGCGCCCACGAGGACTTCTACGCCCGCGTCCGCGTCGGAAGCGCCCCGTGACCGAGCGCACGTTCTCCGCGCTGCTCGCGGAACGAGCAACGCAGGCTCCCGACGCGCCGATCGTCACCGACCGAGAAGGCGTCATGACGGCGTCGGAGCTCGATGCCGCCGCGACCGCCTTCGCGCACGAACTGCTCGCCCACGGGGTCAAGCGCGACGACACCGTCGTCGTGTCTCTGCCGAACGGACGCGACGTCGTCACGGCCTGCTTCGGCATCTGGCGCGCGGGTGCCACACCGCAGCCCATCGCTGCCGACCTTCCGATCGCGCAGCGACAGCACCTCGAACGCATCGCGCCGCCGGCCGCCGCCGTGGGCACCCGACCCGCCTCGACGGGCGTCCCGTGGCTGCCGGACGTGCGTGTCGCAGCCCGCGCGGGCCACCTCCCCGACGCGGCGGCCGCGTGCTGGAAGGCTCTCGCCACGTCGGGATCCACGGGGAGGCCGAAGATCGTGCGTGCGGCGGCACCGGCAACCCTCGATCCGTCACGACCGGTCGCCGCGTTCCTGCCGCGCAGCGCCACGCAGATCGTGTCCGGTCCCCTCTGGCATTCGGCCGTCTTCACCTACGCCTTCCGCGGCCTGCTCACGGGGCACCGGCTCGTCATCCTGGATCGCTTCGATGCGGAGCGCTGGATCGACACCGTCGAGAAGGAGGGCGTCACCTGGGGTCTGCTCGTCCCGACGATGATGGCCCGCCTGCTGCGCGTCGACCCCGAGCGGCGCGGGAGCGAGCGGATCTCCCGCATCGACAGGGTTCTGCACATGGGTGCGCCCTGCACCCCCGAGGTGAAGCGGGCATTCCTCGAGTGGCTCGGCCCCGAGCGGGTCGACGAGGTCTACGCCGGCAGCGAATCGAACGGCCTCACCCACATCACCGGGACGCAATGGCTGGAACGGCCGGGCAGCGTCGGCCGCCCGATCGGCGGAACCGTCATCAGCATCCGCGACGCCCGCGGGACCGAGGTGCCCACGGGGGAACGCGGGTCGATCTGGATGCGGCGCGGCGACGTGGCCGCCTATTCCTACGCCGGAGCGCCGTCTCGCCGTGACGAAGAGGGGTGGGACACGCTGGGAGACCTGGGGCATGTGGATGCCGACGGCTTCCTCTTCTTGCATGACCGGGCCGACGACGTCATCCGCCGCGGCGCCGAGACGATCGACCCGGCGGCCGTCGAAGCGGCGCTGTGCTCCCACCCCGGCGTCATCGAGGCGGTGGCATTCGGCGTCGCCGACGACGATCTGGGGCAGTGCGTCCACGCCGCCGTGCACCTCGCCGATCCCGGCGCTCTCTCGGCCGTGGCAGACGTCGCTCGCGAACGCCTCGGCCGTCATGCACCCGTCGCCCTCCATGTCTCGCCGACTCCCCTCCGCAATGAGGCGGGGAAGGTTCGCCGGTCCTCGTTGGCGGAGAGGTTCGGTCCCGATGCGCCCGCGAGTCGCACGAACGCGACGCGCCCGCCGGCCGACCTCTGATGCCTCGCGGGGTCGGACGCATCCCCGCAGCCGAGCCCGCGCCCCGATACGTCGTCATCTCCGCGCGCCCCCGAACCGTGCCGACGCCGCCTGCCACTACTGTCGATCTTCATGGCCGTGACCTTCACCGACATGCCGCTCGACCTGCTGCGCGCATACCGCCCCGCCCTCGTCGAGCCCGCCGGACTCGACGAGTTCTGGACCGAGACCCTCGACGCCGCGCGCGCCGCCGCCGGCCCCACCCGCCTCGCCCCCGTCGAGGCGCCGGTGCGGGCGCTGAGCGTGTCCGACCTCACCTTCACCGGCTTCGGCGGCGACGAGATCCGCGGCTGGGTCATCCGCCCGCACGGCGACGAGGTGCTGCCCGCGGTGGTGGAGTACATCGGTTACGGAGGCGGTCGGGGCCTGCCCGGCGAACACCTGAAGTGGGCTGCGGCGGGCTACGTGCACGTCGTCATGGACACACGCGGCCAGGGCTCGGCCTGGAGCCTGGGATCGACACCCGACCCGCACGGCTCGGCCGCCGCCTTCCCCGGTGTCATGACACGCGGCATCCTCGATCCCCACGACTACTACTACCGCCGCCTCTACACCGACGCCGTCCGCCTCGTCGACGAGGTGCGCACGATGGCGGGCGTGGATGCCGACCGGGTCGCCGTGACCGGCACGAGCCAGGGCGGCGGGCTCGCCATCGCCGCTGCCGCCCTCTCGGGTGACGCCGTCGCCGCGGTCATGCCCAACGTGCCGTTCCTCTGCGACTTCCCGAACGGCATCGTGCGTACCCCCTCGGCGCCGTTCACCGAGATCACGCGGTTCCTCTCGGTGCACCGCGACGAGGCCGACCGGGTGCTGCACACGCTGTCGCACGTCGACGGCGCGGTGCTCGCGCGGCGCATCCACGCTCCGGCGTACTTCTCGGTCGGGCTGATGGACGATGTCGTGCTGCCGTCGGGGGTGTTCGCGGCGTTCCACGCGCTGTCGTCCGACGACGCGGCGATGGAGGAGTACACCTACAACGGCCACGAGGGCGGCGCACACCGCCACTGGATGAAGCAGGTGGCCTGGCTCGACGCGCGCTTCGGTCTCTGACCGTTTGCGGGCGGCCGAGCCGCAGCTGTGGCGAGCGGAGGGCGAGGGACGAGCGGAGGACGCTCGGCGCGCATTCGTCCTCCGCTCGTCCCTCACCCTCCGCTCGTCACGCTTGCGCACCGCGCCCGGACCCCGCCACCGCGTCAGCCGGCGGTCACTCCCAGACGCTCGGCGCCGGTCGGCGCGTGGAGGGCAGGGCCGAACCCGCCGCCCAGTCGTGCACCCACTCCTCGATGTCGGGAAGCCCGTCGGGGCGCCCGACGGCGGCGAACAGCTCATCGTGCGGCACGGTGCCGCCGGAGCGACGGAGGATGCGGGCGCGGATGATCGCGCGCGCGTAGATCTCCCCGCCGACGAGGGCGCGGTGCTCGAGGTAGACGGCCCGGTCGTCGTGCCCGATGAGGCGCGTCTCGAGCTCGAAACGCTGCCACAGTTCGAGCGACCGGCGGAAGGTGATGGTCTCGGCCGCGACGACGGCGTACCAGCCCTCCTTCGCCATCGCCTCCACAAGGCCGGCGCGCGTCAGCAGGTCCCACCGCCCGAGGTCGAACAGCGAGAGGTAGCGGCCGTTGTTGAGGTGGCGCAGCATGTCGATGTCGGTGGGAAGCACGCGCAGACGGATGCGGACGACCGTGTTCGGGTCGAGGGGGCCCTCACGACGTAGGCGACGGCGGGCACGGAAGAGCACGAGGAGCGTGCGCCAGAGGACGTTCACGAGGGGCGAGCGTAGCGATCCGACGACGAATCCTCCATCTCGTTGTCTCCCCTCGACAATCACGGGGTGCGCATCGCGGAGCGGGGCCGCATCGCACGCTCCCTTACCCCATTCGCAGCGCTGTCGCCCTCGATTTCACCCTCGCGAATCCCACGCGTAGAGTCGCCCCATGACTGCGGAAACCCGAACCGACATCGTCGTCCGTCCGGTGCGCGACGTGGATGCCGAGGCCCTGGGCCGCGTGCACGCCACCTGCTGGCACGAGACCTACGATCACCTGATCAGCAAGGCGGCCCTGGAGGCCGTCTCCCCCCGCCGCATGGCCGAGCTGTGGACCCACTGGGCCTCGCAGGGCGACGGCTACCGCATGCACGCCGCCCTCGTCGACGGCGAGATCGTCGGCTTCGTCGGCTCGGGCCCCGCCCGCGACGACGACGCGCCGCGCGAGCGCGAGCTGTACTTCATCTACCTGCTCGACGCCCACCACGGCACCGGCATCGGCCAGCAGCTCTTCGACGCCGCCGTCGAAGAGGGTGAGGGCGTGTACCTGTGGGTCGCCGACGACAACCCGCGCGCTCACCGCTTCTACACGCGCAACGGCTTCACGCTCGACGGGGCGTCGCAGGTGCAGCCCTTCCTCGGCGAGGAGCTCACCGAGGTGCGCTTCGTCCGCTGACGTGCTGCAGGTCTGGGCCCTCGACGGCATCCGAGAGATCACCCCGGGAGACGACCTCGTCGGGGTGATCCTCGATGCCCTGACCGAGCCTCTGCGCGACGGCGACATCGTCGTCGTCACCAGCAAGATCGTCTCGAAGGCCGAGGGCCGCATCATCCGCGCCGACGACCGGGAGGACGCGATCACCCGCGAGACGGTGCGGCTCGTGGCATCCCGCACCTCCCCCACCGGGCACGTCACGCGCATCGTCGAGAATCCGCTCGGCATCGTCTCGGCCGCCGCCGGAGTGGATGCCAGCAACACCCCCGAGGGCACGGTGCTGCTGCTGCCGGTCGACCCCGACGCCTCGGCGCGGCGACTCGCCGAGGGCTTGCGCGCCGTCGCGCGCGTGGGCGTCATCATCACCGACACGCTGGGCCGTGCGTGGCGCGAGGGCCAGACCGATCACGCGATCGGCGCGGGCGGCATCCACGTCTTCGAAGACCTGCGCGGGACCACGGATGCCGAGGGCCGCCCCCTCGTGGTGACCCTGCCGTGCGTGGCCGACGAGATCGCCGCCGCCACCGACCTCGTCAAGGGCAAGGCGTCGCGTCGGCCCGTCGCAATCGTGCGCGGCCGCGGAGACCTGGTGGGCGAACTCGACCTGCCCGGCGCCCGCTCCATCGTGCGTGACCCCGCCCGCGACATGTTCCGTCAGGGCGCCGACGAGGCGTACGCCGAGGGCTTCGCCGCGGGGCGCGCGGCGCGCGACTGACGCCCCGGGGCCCACCGCGTTCAGCGGATGCCGCGGGCGGCGAGCGCGTCACCGAGGTCGTCGGCGTGACGCAGCGCGAGCACCAGGAACGGCATGGCGCCGCGCGCGAGCGAGGGTCGCAGCCCCCGGGCGCGCTGCGCGTCACGCACCTCGGCGGCCAGCCGCGCGAGCACCGGAATGGTCGTCAGAGCGATCGTCCACAGCAGTGCGACGCGGCCCGGATCGACGCCGACGCGCCCGAGCGGCTCGAGTCCGCGCTCGAGCGCGTCGAGCATCGCGGCGACGGGGGTCGTCAGCGGCACGAGTGCGGCCACGAGCAGCGCGGCGACGACCCGCGCGGTGTTGGCGACGGCGGCCTCGGGCCCGAGGAAGAGCAGCTGCCCCGCGACCGTCACGACGATGATCCCGCGCAGCGCCCACGTCTGCCGTGCGAGCTCTGGAGCTCCCACGCCGCTCGCGAGGTAGAGCAGGCTCGCGGCCCCCAGCGCCACCGGCGCGCTCCCCCAGCTGGACGGCAGTGCGGCCAGTACCCCCGCCACGAGCGCCAGGAACACCAGCTTCGGGCCCGCCGGCATCCGGTGCAGCCAGCCGCCGCCCGGCCGGTACAGGCTCAGCACGCCACCGCCCTCTCGTAGGCGTCGATGACCTCGTCAGAGGTTCCGGATGCCACGACCCGCCCCTCGCAAAAGAACACCGCCCGTTCGCAGCGGCGCGCCAGGCCGAGGTCGTGCGTCACCATGAGCAGGCGGTGCCCGGCGTCGGCGAGCAGGTGGTCGGAGACGAGGCGGGCGTTGCGGGCGTCGAGGAAGGCCGTCGGTTCGTCGGCGACGACGAGGTCGGGCGCGCGGACGAACGCCCCGCACAGGGCGAGCAGCTGCTTCTGACCGCCCGACAGGTCGTGAGCGGGACGGTCGGCGAGGCCGTCGAGCCCGAAGCGCTCGAGGGCGGCGGCGACGCGGCGGTCGCGCTCCGCGCGCGGGAGCCGGGCGGGGCGCAGCGACAGCGCGACATCGTCGGCGACGGTGGGCATGACGATCTGCGCGTCGGGGTTGCTCAGCACGAGCGCCACGCGGCGGCGGAGCTCGGCGGCATCCCGATCCGGATCGAGGCCGAGCACGCGCAGGTCGCCGGTCGTACGGCGAAGGAGCCCGGCGACCATGCGCGCGAACGTGGACTTGCCGGAGCCGTTGTCGCCGATCACCGCGACAGAGCGGGCGTCGAGGTCGAGGGTCACCCCCCGGAGCACGTGACGTTCCCCGAGGCGCGCGGCCACGTCGGTGCAGCGGATCACACGCCCGCGCCGGCCGTCTCGCGCTCGCGCGCAGGGGTCGCCCACTCGCGGCGGAACCCGCGCGGGTAGGCCCGCACGAGCGTCGTCACCACGACGGTCGCCACCGCGGCCTTCAGCAGGTCGCCGGGCACGAAGACGAGGCTCGTGAGCGCCGTCTCCGCCAGCGGCAGGCGGGTGACGAGGCTCTGCACCGGGATGCCGAGGGCGTAGATCGCGCCGATCCCGCCGGCCACCATGGCAAGGGCGGTGCGCCAGACCACGGGGCGGCGTCCGCCGGCGTGCACGATGAGGCCGATGACGACGGCGCCGAGGATCCACCCCAGGGCGTACCCGGCGGTGGGGCCGAGGAAGACACCGAACCCACCGCGCCCGCCCGCCAGGACGGGAAGGCCCACCGCGGCGAGCGCGAGCAGCACCGTCACCGACAGGGCGCCGAACATCGGACCGAGCACCGCGCCGGCCAGCATGACGCCAAGAGTCTGGGCGGTGATCGGCACCCCGCCGAAGACGGGGAAGCTGCCGGGCAGGCCCAGCACCGCGATGAGTGCGGCGAAGACGGCGATGCGGGCGAGGTCGGTGGCGTCGGGTGCGCGCATGGGGTTCCTTCCTGAACACTGTTCACCTGAACGGCGTTCACTATACTCATTCCATGGCTCCTCGCGGACACTCCGCCGACGACGTCGCGCGTACGGCGCTGCGCCTCCTCGACGATCACGGACTCCCCGACCTCACGATGCGCCGGCTCGCGACCGCGCTCGAGGTGCAGCCCAGCGCCCTGTACTGGCACTTCCCGAACAAGCAGTCGCTGCTCGCCGAGCTCTCCGACCGGATCGTCGGCCGCATGGCATCCGGTGACCCGGTCGACCTCCGCACCGAGGCGCTCGCGCTGCGCGACGCCCTGCTCGCCTACCGCGACGGCGCCGAGGTCGTCTCGAGCACCCTGGCGCTCGGCCTCGGATCGTCGCTCGCGCACGACCGACTGACGGCCGCGGTGTGCCACGACGGCTTCGACGCCGACACCGCGCGCCGCGCGGCGACGACCGTGCTGCACTACGTGCTCGGGTTCGCGTGGCACGAGCAACAGCGACTGCAGTACGACAGCGTGGGCGTGCGCGCCGGTGACCCGGTCGACCCGCCTGGCAACGGCGCCGCCGGGCTCGCGACCGACGACTTCGCCTTCGGTCTCGACCTGATCACCGCCGGGCTGCGGGCGCGCGGCCGGGTCTGACCGCGCGTCGCGCCGAGGTCTCACGATCGGTGCGTGAGACGTCCGGCGCGACGGACGGCCTCGCGCCTCGTCCTGGCTGCACGCCGGCGCCGCAGGCTCCCGTCGGCGCCGGCGTGCGGCTCGGCGGACGCCGGGCACCCGGCATCCCGTCGACCGCTGCCTGCTCCGCCGGGATCAGCGCTGTTTGACCTCGCCGAACAGACGCGCGATCGGCACGAGGACGCGCGGACGCGCCGCGATGACCCCCGCGGCCATCACGACGAGAGATGCCGCGAAGAGCAGCAGCCCGGTCGGGTCGGTCGTGAAGGCGTCGGGGTCGACGGAGCCGCGCGCGGCGTACATGTGATTGAGATTGCGCAGGGCGCCGGTGGCCAGCACGAGCGCCACGTGCACGACGATGAACGCGACGAAGAACAGCATCACCGGGAAGTGCACCTTGCGCGCCCACTCGATCGGATACAGGCGGTTGAGCCTCTCGGCATCCTTCGGCCAGACGCCCGACAGGCGCACGCCGCTGACGATCGCGAGCGGGGCGGCGACGAAAGTGATGGCGAAGTACGACAGCTGCTGGAGGCTGTTGTAGTTCACCCAGCCGTTCTCGGTCGGCCAGTCGAGCGAGACGTACTGCAACGCCGCCGACAGCGCGTTGGGGAAGACCTCCCACGAGGTGGGGACGATGCGCATCCACTGACCGGTCACGAACAGCAGCACGACGAAGATCACGCCGTTCGCGATCCACAGGATGTCGATGGCCTGGTGGAACCACAGCGTGAGACTGATGCGGCGCCGCTTGTTCTTCCGCGGCGACCAGAACGCGGCGGGGCGTTTCTCGTTTCGCACCTGCCAGCCCGTGCGAATGATGAACAGCAGGAAGAAGCCGTTGAGGAAGTGCGACCAGTTCAGCCACGCCGGGATGCCGACGGGCGCAGCCTCCGGCAGGTGATACTCCCCCGGGTACGCGGCGAGGAACTCCTGCCCCGGCCCGAGCGCGAGAACGAAGCGCGCCAGCAGCACGAAGATGCCCGCCAGCGCGAGCGCGAAGATCCCGAGCACGGCCGTCGAGCCGAGCAGTTGCACGGGCGAGAAGTCGCCGAGAGCGGTGCGGGGCGGTTTCGCGCTCGCGGGTCGGGCGCTGTGCGCAGACGCCGCCCGCATCGACCTGCGTGAAGCCGCGGCCCCGGGCCACACGGTGCGCGGGACGGTGAGAGGCGGGCGCGGAACGCTTCCTTCCCCGGCCAGAGCGGACGGGCGCGACGAGCGCGCGGGCGATGCGGTGTCGTCTCGCGAACCGGACGCGCTGGTCGCCGGATCCGCGGCGGCATGGCCGGCCTCAGCACGGTGCAGGCTCGACGATGCGCTGCGGCGTTCCGAGTCGTCGTCGGCGACGGACGCCCGCGCGGGGGCTGCGGATACCGGCGGCCAGGGCTCTCCGCCCGGCTCGCGCGGCAACCCGCGGCGCACGCTGCCGGTCGTGGCCTCCCCCGGAGTGGAGGCGAGACGCGTGCTGACGTCGGAGGCAGCGGTGGCCGGCTGCGGAACCGAAGGCACGGGCGCCGGACCGGCCGCTCCGACGTGCTGGTCGGACGCGGTGCCCTCCGCCGCCGGCGCGTCGGCCTCCGCGGAGTCAACGGACGGAGCGGATGCCGGCGGCCACGGCTGCCCACCCGCCTCGCGCGGCAGGCCCCGTCGAACGGGGGTCGCCGGGGCGAGGGCGCTCGCGCCGGTCGGTGCGCCCACGTCCACGGCATCCCCCGTCGAAACCTCGGGGACGTGCGCCGGACGCACACCGTGCGGCGACGACGCTGCGACATCCGTGCCGTTCTGCGGGATCCGCGCCGCCGCGCCCGTCGCCTGGCCGTCGCCGTCGACACCGACCTGAGCGGGTGCGGGATCGACGGGGGCCGCGGGCGCGTCGGCGCCGTGCGACGTGTCGGGGACGCCGGAGGCCGCGGGCGGCCAGGGCTCCCCACCGGGAACGCGCGGCAGCCCGCGACGCGGAGTGCGGGGTGTGGACGCCATCTACTTCTTGTGGGCCTCGAGCGCGCTGATGAGTTGCGGGACAACGGTGAACAGGTCTCCGACGATACCGAAATCGGCTATCTCGAAGATCGGCGCGTCGGGATTCTTGTCGATTGTGACGATCAATGTCGCGGTCTGCATGCCGGCGCGGTGCTGGATCGCCCCCGAGATACCCAGCGCGACATACAGCCGCGGCGACACGGTCACGCCGGTCTGGCCGACTTGGGCGCTGGCCGGCACGAACCCGGCGTCGACCGCCGCGCGCGACGCACCGACGGCGCCGCCGAGCACGTCGGCGAGCTGTTCGACCAGCGCGAAGTCCTCTCGTGAGCCGACACCGCGCCCACCCGCGACCACGACCGCCGCGCCGCGCAGTTCGGGGCGCGACGAGGGCGCCGGCGTCTCGGAGAACGTCTCGATCCGGGCGGCACGCACACCGGATGCCGAAACCTCGAGGCCCTCGACCACGAGGGGCCGCGCGGCGAGCCGCGTGTCGATCGCCCCGGGCCGGAGGGTCGCCAGCAGCGGCCCGAAGGTGGTAGCGCCGTCGACGGTGAACGCTCCCCCGAGCACGGAGTGGTGCGCGACCACGCCGAGTTCGTCGCGCTCGATGCCCACGACATCGGCGGCGAGGGGCAACCGCCGTCGCGCAGCGAGACGGGCCAGCGCGTCGCGCGACTCCACGGCGTTCGACGCGAGCACGAGATCAGGTTTCTCCCGGTCGAGGGCGGCGGCGAGCGCGTCGACGACGGGCACGGTCAGCTCGTCGGACCGGGTTTCGGCCGTGAGCACCCGCACGGCACCGAGCCCAGCCGCTTCGGCGGCGGCATCGCCCAGAGCGTCGGCGCGGCGGCGGCGATCAGCGCCACCGGCTCGCCCACCGTCGCCGCGGCGGCGAGCAACCCCGGCGCGGACGCGGCGAGCGCGCCGTTCGGCAGCACCTCGAGCAGCACGAGAGCGACGCTCATCGGGTCACCCCCTCGGCGATGAGGAAGGCGGCCAGCTTCTCGCCGGCGTCGCCCTCGTCGACGATCTTGATGCCGGCGTGACGCGCGGGCCGCTCGGCGACCGAGAGCATGATGTAGCGCGCTGTCGCGGGATCGTCGGGCTCGATGTCGAGGGACGCGGCATCCACCGTCTCGAAGGGCTTCTTCTTCGCCGCCATGATGCCCTTGAACGTCGTGAAACGCCCTTCGGGGAGCGCCTCGGTGATCGAGACGACCGCGGGCAGCTCGGCACTCACCCGCATGGTGCCGGCGTCGCTCACGCGGTCGCCGGTCACCATCGTGTCGGACACCTCGAGGGCGGCGAGTCCCGTCAACTGCGGCACACCGAGCACCTCGGCCACCATGGCCGGAATCACCCCCGCGCCTCCGTCGGTCGAGAGGTTGCCGGCGATCACGAGGTCGTAGCCCGTGCGCCGGATCGCCGCCGCCAGCACCTCGGCGGTCAGCAGCAGGTCGGCGCCGCGCAGGGCGTCGTCGACGACGTGCACCGCCGAGGTCGCCCCCATCGCGAGGGCTTTGCGGATCGTCGCGGTCGCCGAGGCGGGCGCCATCGCCAGCACCGTGACCTCGGTGCCCGGGTGGGCGTCGGCGTGGGCCAGGGCCGCTTCGACCGCGCGTTCGTCGATCTCGTCGAGCACGGGCGCCGCCGCGGCGCCGCGGTCGATCAACCCCGTCTCGAGGTCGAGCCGCCGCTCGCCCCACGTGTCGGGGACTTCTTTGGTCAGGACCACGATCTTCATCGATGCGTCTCCTTCGTCGGGAACGGGATGCCGCGGCGCCGGCGCCGCAGCCGGGGTCGGGGCGCCGGGGACTCGCGAGGCTCGGCCATCGGTTCGGCGGCGCAGACGCCCCCGCGCCCGCCAAGCGAACGGTGAATGGCACCGCCGCCCCGCGGGGCGCCCGCGACGCGGGAGCGGTACCGTGAAACGCGAGGAGGACCGATGACGCGACGACTGCCGGTCGACCCGATCGCCGAAGCCAAGCGACAGTGGCTCGCGCACGGGTGGGACGACGCGGCCGACGGCATGACGGTCGTGACCTCGGTGATCCGCGCGCACCAGCTGCTCATGGCATCCATCGACCGGGCTCTGAAGCCCTTCGACCTGTCGTTCTCGCGCTTCGAGATGCTGCGCCTGCTCGCCTTCGCCCGGGAGGAACGGATGCCGATGGCCAGCGCCATCGCGCGGCTGCAGGTGCATCCGACGAGCGTGACGAACACGGTCGACCGCCTCGTGCGCGATGGGTTGCTCGCGCGCGAGCCGCACCCGACCGATGGGCGGGCCGCGCTGCTGGTGCTGAGCGACGCCGGTCGCCGCCGGGTGGACGAGGCGACCGCCGCCCTGAACGTCGTGTTCGCCGACCTCGGACTGGGCGACGACGACGCGACGGCCCTCGTGCGGATCATCGCGCGGTTCCGCAAGGGCGCCGGCGACTTCGCCGACCCCGCGCCGCTGCCCGAGCCGCTCTGACGGCGCGGAGAGCGGCAGGTCGGCGACCCCGGGCCGCCTCTGACTGAGCGGCTCGGACGTCGAGAAGATCGGCAGGTCGGTGAGCTCACGCCGGTGCGCAAGCCGCTCTGACGGCCGAGCCCGTGCGCTGTCGGCGCCGGAAGCGCGTGCTCGCGCGCGGCGCCGTCGGCGCGGACGAAATCGCCCACGCCCGGCAGCCGCCGCGCCGCGCCGCTCATCGGTGCGTGAACGACGGCGCTCGCTTCTCGCGAAACGCCGCCATCCCCTCTTTCTGATCGGCGGTGTCGAAGAGTGCGGCGAATGCCTGCCGCTCGAAGCGCACGCCCTCGGCGAGCGTCGACTCCAACGCCACGTCGAGGGCCGCCTTCGCCGCGTACAGGGCGGGCAGCGGCTTCTCGGCGATCGTGCGGGCGACCGACTCGGCCTCGTCGAGCAGGTCGGCGGCCGCCACCACGCGCGACACGAGACCTGCGCGTTCGGCCTCGGCGGCATCGATCATGCGACCGGTCAAGACGATCTCGGCGGCCTTGTAATACCCGAGCGCGCGCACGAGGCGCTGCGTGCCGCCCATGCCGGGGATGACCCCGAGCTGCACCTCGGGCTGGCCGAATCTCGCACGGTCGGATGCCAAGATGACGTCGCACATGAGCGCCAGCTCGCACCCGCCGCCCAGCGCGTAGCCCGACACGGCCGCGATCACGGGGGTGCGGACGGCGGCGAAGCGCGCCCACGCGCCGAAGTGATCGGTGAGCATCATGTCGAGGCCCGACTTCTGCTCCATCTCTTTGATGTCGGCCCCGGCGGCGAAGGCCTTCTCGCTGCCCGTCACGACGATCGCCCCGGTGCCCTCGTCGACGTCGAACGCCTCGGCAGCGGCGACCACCTCGCGCATGGTCTGCGTGTTGAGCGCGTTCAGCGCCTCGGGGCGATCGAGCGTGATCCACCCGACGCGGCCGCGCTGCTCGACGCGGATCGTCTCGTACCCGGCATCCTGATCAGTCATCTCACTCCTGTTCGTGACGGTGCGGACGAACCCGCCCTCGCATGCTCGCACGCACCCCCGACATCGATCGAGGGGGTTCCCCATCGGTCCGGCCGGCGCCCACGACGGGCCGGCGACGGTGACCGGTTCGGGGCGCGTTCTGCACCTTGGGGCGGAAAAATTTCGCCCCAAAGTGCGGATTCCGCCCCGATCCAGCGAAACGGACCTCCGAACGCTGATCCCGCCCACTCGCGGCACGTCGACCACACCGCCCGGACCGCTCAGGCTCACGCCGCCAGCACGCTCCGGCCGACGATGAGCCGCATGATCTCGTTGGTGCCCTCGAGGATCTGATGCACCCGCAGATCGCGCACGACCTTCTCGATGCCGTAGTCCTGCAGGTAGCCGTAGCCTCCGTGCAGCTGCAGCGCCTCGTTCGCCACCCGGAATCCGACGTCGGTCGCGAAGCGTTTCGCCATCGCGCATCGTGTCGCGGTGTCGGGGGTCTTGGCGTCCAGTGCCGTCGCGGCGTCGCGCACGAGCAGGCGTGCGGCCTCGAGTTCGGTCGCCATGTCGGCCACCGCGAACACCACCGATTGCTTCTCGGCGAGCGCCTCGCCGAACGTGAAGCGCTCGTGCACGTAGGCGATCGCGCGGTCGAGCGCCCAGCGCGCTGCGCCGATCGAGCACGTCGCGATGTTGAGCCGGCCGCCGTTGAGGGCGGTCATGGCGATCGAGAATCCGCGACCCTCGCCGCCGAGCAGGTTCTCGGCCGGCACGCGCACCTCGTCGAGCACGACCGCCCGGGTGGGCTGCGCGTTCCACCCCATCTTCTTCTCGTTCGGACCGAACGACAGTCCCTCCGAATCTGCGGGGACGAGGAACGCGCTGATGCCCCGCGCGCCCGGTTCGCCCGTGCGCGCCATGACGATGTAGACGGATGCCGCGCCGGCACCCGAGATGAACTGCTTCACGCCCGTGAGCACGTAGGTGTCGCCGTGGCGGATCGCCGAGGTCGTGATGGCCGCGGCATCGGAGCCCGCGCCCGGTTCGGTCAGGCAGTAGGCGCCGAGGTCGTCCATGGCGATCAGGCCGGGCAGCCACTGCTCGCGCTGCGCCGACGTGCCGTAGGCGTCGATCATCCACGCCACCATGTTGTGGATCGTGACGTAGGCGGTGACGGTGGGGTCGCCGTAGGCGAGCTCCTCGAAGATGGCCACGGCATCGGCCCGTGTCAGCCCGGCGCCGCCGACGTCGTCGTTGACGTAGACGCCGCCGAGGCCCAGCTCCCCCGCGCGGCGCAGCACGTCGCGGGGGAAGTGCTTCTCGGCATCCCATTCGAGGGCGTGCGGGGCGAGCTCGGTCGCAGCGAAATCGCGGACGGCGTCGAGGATCGCGGCGCGTTCGTCGGCCGAGAGGGTACCGGCGGGCGAAGCGTCGAGCGCGGGGGCAGGGGTGGTGTCCATGCGACTCTCCTTCGTGAGGGCGACGTCGTCGTCGCACGTCGAACTTTACCTGGACGTCCTAGTAATTGATAGGGGGAGCGACTAACGCCCCCCGCGTCGAGAAATGCCGCGCCGTGCCACACACGCCGTGTCGAGGCGTTTCCGCAACGCGCGAACGTTTCTCGCGCACCCTCGCGCGCAACGCGAGCGTTCACGACGCACCCGCGCGGGTGACGCCCGAGCATTTCTCGCGCACCCTCGCGCATCACCGCCGGCGATCCCGCGCCGGCGGGCGGGCCGGCGCCGCGTTCGCTCGCCGTTCACCGGGCCGTCACGCGATCCAGGCACAATCCACAGGTTCGCGCTCCCCGCGCGGGTCGCTCCCCCACCCGAATCCGAGGACACAGCCCATGCCTTCGCCCCTCCTGCGCCGAGCCGCCGCGTTCACCGCGACGACCGCGGCGGTGTGCGCGCTCGCCCTGTCGAGCGTCACCGCGGCCTCCGCCGCGATCGTCCCCCAGCCCGTCTCGAACAGCGCCACGGGCGCTGCCCTGTCGGTCACCCCGGTCAACTCGTACGACACCGGCGTCTACAAGGAGTCGGCCGCCGAGATCGTGCAGGCTTACCGCGACCGTCTGTTCGTCGTCAACGCGCAGGCCGGCACCGTGACTGTGCTCGACAACAGCGACCCGACCAAGCCCGTCAAGCTGTTCGACATCGGCTCCACCGGTGTCGCCAACTCGGTCGCCGTCCGCGACGACGGTCTCGGCGTCATCGCCTTCGAGGCGACGACCAAGACCGACGCCGGTCACCTCGTCTTCTTCGACGCGAACAAGACGGATGCCGCGAGCGCGAAGCTCGGCGAGGTCACCGTCGGCGCGCTCCCCGACATGGTGACCTTCTCGAAGGACGGCTCGTACGCCGTCGTCGCCAACGAGGGCGAGCCCGCCGCCGACTTCTCGGTCGACCCCGAGGGCTCGGTCAGCGTCATCGCACTCTCGTCCGCCCTCACCGCCCCCGCGCAAAGCGCGGTCAAGACCGCGGGGTTCCGCGCCTTCGAGCCGGGCGGCACGAAGACGCTCGACCCCAAGGTGCGCGTCTTCGGACCCGACGTCGCCGCTCCCGGCCAAGACCCCGCGACGCTGTCGTCCAACCGCGTCTCGCGCAACCTGGAGCCGGAGTACATCACCGTCGACGGCACGACCGCCTACGTCACGCTGCAAGAGGCGAACGCCCTCGCGACGGTCGACCTCGCGAAGGCCCAGGTCACCGGCATCCTGCCCCTCGGCTACAAGGACTGGGGCGCCGTCGGTCTCGACCCGAGCGACAAGGACGGCGCGAACATCCGCACCGTCGCGGGCCTCAAGGGCCTCTACATGCCCGACGGCATCGCGTCGTACACCGCCGCCGTCGGCGGCAAGGCGGGCACCTACCTCGTCACCGCGAACGAGGGCGACGGACGCGAGTGGGGCACCTTCACCGACGAGGCCCGCGTGAAGACCCTCGGCAAGGACGGGCTCGCCCCGGTCTGCGCGACCTCGCCGCTCGCCGGTCGCTCCGCCGACACCGACCTCGGCCGCCTCAAGGTGGTCACCGACCTCGGACTCACCGCCGAGGGCTGCTACAGCGAGCTCTACGCCTACGGCGGACGCTCGTTCTCGATCTGGGACACCAAGGGCACGCTCGTCTTCGACTCAGGCGACCAGTTCGAACAGAAGCTGAAGGAGGTCGCACCGCAGCTGTTCAACGTCTCCAATGACAACAACGTCGTCGACGACCGCAGCGATGACAAGGGTCCCGAGCCCGAGAACGTGGCGCTCGGCGTCGTCGACGGCCGCACGTACGCCTTCATCGGCCTGGAGCGAGCGGGCGGCGTGATGGTCTACGACGTCACCGACCCGAAGAGCCCCGCCTACGTCACGTACGTCAACAACCGCGACGCGACCGCCGACGTCGAGACCGCCGCGGCCGGCGACCTCGGGCCCGAGGGCATCACGTTCGTCTCGGCGCTGCGCTCGCCCACGGGCGTGCCGCTGCTGATCACGGGCAACGAGGTGTCGGGGACCACCACGGTGTTCGAGGTGCGTCCGACGCAGCCGAAGAAGCCCGACGTGCAGATCCTCACGATCAACGACTTCCACGGCCGCCTGGTGCAGGAGACCGGCGGGGTCGCCGGGGCGGCGGTGCTGGCCGGCGCGGTCGAGAAGTACCGCGAGCTGAATCCGAACACGCTCTTCGTCTCGGCCGGTGACAACATCGGCGCGAGCGCGTTCGAGTCGTTCATCGACCAGGACGACCCCACCATCGACGCCCTGAAGGCGGCGACCCTCGACGTCAGCGCCGTCGGCAACCACGAGTTCGACCGCGGCTTCGCCGACCTCACCGACCGGGTCATCCCCCGCTACGGCGACAACGCGGGCGACCGGAGCGACTTCGCCCTCGGCGCGAACGTGTACCTGAAGGGCACGAAGACCCCCGCCCTCAAGCCGTACACGATCACAGACGTCGGCGGCACCAAGATCGCCTTCGTCGGCACGGTCACCCGCCAGACGGCCGGCATGGTCGACCCCTCCAAGATCACCGAGATCGAGTTCGGCGACCAGGTCGAGGCCGCGAACCGCGAAGCGAAGAACGCCCGCGCCGCCGGGGCCGACATCGTCGTGCTGCTCGCCCACGAGGGTTCCGAGGGCACCGACTGCGCGAAGATCGCCACCGAGACGGGCGACTACGGCGACCTCGTGCGCGGCGTCTCCGGCGACGTGAACGCCATCGTCTCGGCCCACACGCACCAGAAGTACGCGTGCACCATCGGCGGGCGTCCCGTCATCCAGGCCGGTCAGTACGGCACCAACCTCGGCACGCTGGACATCGACCTGGATGCCGCCGGCGACCTCGCCTCCATCACGCCCGGTGTGCGCCCGCTGCTCGACGCCACGAGCCAGTACGTCGCCTACCCGCAGGCGACGACGGCGAAGATCGTGGCGGATGCCAAGGCCGTCGCCGACGTGAAGGGTCAGGTCGAGGTCGGCACCATCACCGCCGACATCACCCGAGCCCGCAACGCCTCGGGAGACGAGGACCGCGGCGCCTACTCGACGCTCGGCAACACCGTCGCCGACGTGTACCTGTGGGCCACGACCGAGAACCCCTCGTTCAACGGGCAGGACGCGCAGATCGCGTTCATGAACCCGGGCGGTCTGCGTGCCGACCTGCTCTACGGCTCCGACAACGGCTCGGTCTCGTACCGCGAGGCCGCGAACGTGCAGCCCTTCGGCAACACGCTGGTCACGCTGTCGCTGACCGGGGCGCAGCTGAAGTCGGTGCTCGAGGAGCAGTGGCAACCGTCGACGGCATCGCGTCCCGTGCTCGCGCTCGGCGTCTCGAAGGGCTTCACCTTCGCCTACGACCCGAACGCGGCCGCGGGCGCGCGCATCTCGTCGATCGCGCTGAACGGCGTCGCCGTCGACCCGGCTGCGTCGTACCGCGTGGTCACCAACTCGTTCCTCGCCGCGGGCGGTGACAACTTCACCACCTTCGCGCAGGGCACGGCGAAGGCCGACTCGGGTCAGATCGACCTGCAGGCCACGGTCGACTTCTTCGCTGCGAAGGGCACGGTCGCACCCTCGCCGCTCGGCCGGGCGTACCTGCTCGGTTCGAGCCCGGTCGACGAGGGGACCGGCGCCGGAACGCCGACCCCGACCCCGACCGTCACGCCGACGCCGACGGCCACCCCCGCGCCGACCACATCGCCGTCCGCCGCGCCCGGCGCTTCGCCGTCGAGCAGCCCCGCCGCGGGGTCCGGCACGGCTGCGCTCGCGAAGACGGGTGCCGAGCTGCCGTGGGGCATCGCCCTCGCGGGCGGCTTCTTCCTGCTCGCGGGAGGTGTGGCCGCAGCGCTGCGGCGCCGTCGCGTCTGACACGCGCAGACGGTAGCGGCCCTCACCCCTGACGGGTGGGGGCCGCTGTCGTTGTGCGGCGCGGCGCGCGCTCGGGCACGATCTGCGAGCGGAGTACCGAGACCGCACCCGTTTGCCGAGACCGCATGCGGTTGCCGCGAATTCCCTGCGTTCTCGGCAACCGGGTGCGGCCTCGCGGCCCGTGCGCGCCGCCCGCACGCGCGCCCGCAACCGCCGCGCGGCGAGGGGCGTCCCACGGGTTCCCCGCGGGCCCGTCAGGGTCGCAGCACGCCGACGAGCACCCCGGATGCCGCGGACTCCACGCGCCACACCTGCCCACTGCCGTGAACGGCCGGGGCGGCCTGCGCCGAGATGACGAGGGCCGTGTGCTCGTCGATCGCCACACCGTCGGAGACGAGCCCCGCCTCGACCGCGGCGACGAGACGGGAGAGGGTGCCCCATTGGGCGGCGTGCACGTCGACGGCGAAATCTAGGAGCCCGAGGCCCGGGCGCACCTCGACCTCGTCGAGCTCTTCGCCGGCATCCTCCGACACGACCTCGACCCCGCCCACGCGATGTCCGCCGACCAGCGCGGGTCCGGCCGCGATGGACGAGCCGGCCGAGAACCCGGCGTAGGGCATTCCGTCGCGGACGCGGTCGGTCACGGCATCCCGGATCGGTCCCACCGCCGCCTGGTACGCCGGGGTGAGGCCGCCGCCGACGAACAGGGCGTCGGCGTCGAGCACCGAGGTGTCGAAGACCTGGCCCTCGACGATGGCCGCGACCCGCAGCTCGGTCGCCGTCGCCCCCGCAGCCTCGAGCACCGCCACGAAGCGAGCGACCGAGGACTCGTCGTCGGCCTCGCGCACGAGCAGCACCGCAATCACGGTCGGCCGGTCACCGGCGCGCTCCCGCGCCTCGCGAACGAAGGGACGCAGCAGATCGCCGCAGCGCGCGACGTCGCGCCCGCCGCCGAGAAGGAAGACACTCATGCGCCCAGTATCCCGGGATCGGTGTCCGCGTGACTCGCCGGAATTCGTCGCTTCAGGGCACCAGCGAACGACAAATCCTGGCGACTCACGCGGCTCTAGGCTCGACGGGTGGAGATCCGCGTGCGGCCGAGCGTGCCCGCCGACATCGAGTGGCTCGTCGAGCTTCGCGCCGAGGTTCTGCGCGCCGACCTCGAGCGCCTCGGTCGCTTCGACGAACATCGGGTGCGCCAGCGCCTCCGCGACGGCTTCCGCCCGGAGTGGACGCGCATCATCGTCGTCGACGGGGCGGATGCCGGCTCGATCACGGTCCGACCCGACGGGGCCGCGCGGTGGATCGAGCACTTCTACCTGGCATCCGCTCTGCAGGGTCGAGGGGTGGGCGGCGAGGTGCTCGCGCGCGTGCTCGCGGAGCCGCACGACGGCCCGACCCGCCTGAACGTGCTGCAGGGCAGCCCCGCCCGCCGACTCTACGAGCGCGCCGGCTTCACCCTGGACGCCGAGGACGAGGTAGATGTCTACCTGTCTCTCGCCTCCGCCCCCCGCGCACAACCCGCGTGAGGGGTCACTTTCTGTCGCTTCCAAACCGGCGCGGCGACAGTTCCTGACCCCTCGCGCGAGAAGGAGACCGGGTCAGTACCGCCGCAGCAGAGCCGCGAGCGCCTGACCGCCGCCGATGCACATCGTTACGACGGCGTATTCGAGGTCGCGGCGCTGCAGGTCGAGGGCCGCACGCACGGTGAGGATCGCGCCCGTCGCGCCGACGGGGTGACCGAGGGCGATCGCACCGCCGTACGGATTCACCCTCTCGGGGTCGAGGCCCGCGTCGCGGATCACGGCCACGGCCTGCGCGGCGAACGCCTCGTTCAGCTCGACCACGTCGACGTCGGCGGGCGTGAGCCCGGTCTGCTCCCACAGCCGCTGCAGCGCGATCACCGGGGCGTAGCCCATGATCTCGGGGTCGACGCCCGCGGTGGTGACGGCCTCGAGCGTCGCGAGGCCGGTCAGGCCGCGCTCGCGCACGTCGTCCTCGCGCAGCAGCACCATCGCGGCGGCGCCGTCGTTGATGCCCGACGAGTTGCCGGCGGTGACCGACCCTCCCTTCTCGAAGGCCGGGCGCAATCCCGCCAGCGTCTCGAGGGTCGTGCCGGGCCGCGGGTGCTCGTCGACCGAGACCTCGACGGGCTTCCGTCCGCCGGTGGTCACGGGCACGATCTCTTCCGCGAAGGCCGCGCGGGCGGCATCCGTCGACGCCCTGCGCTGGCTCTCGACGGCGAAGGCGTCCTGCTCCGCGCGTGAGACGGAGTAGCGGGATGCCACGACCTCGGCCGTCGTGCCCATGTGCCGGCCGCTGAAGGGGTCGGTGAGGATCGCGAGCGTGCCGTCCAGCAGGGTGCGGTCGCCGAGCCGGCTGTTGCCGCGGGCCCCGTATTCCAGGAACGGTGTGCGCGACATGCTCTCGTCGCCGCCCGCGACCGCGACGTCGATACCGCCCCAGCGCAGCTCCTGCGCCGCCGACCAGATCGCCTGCAGGCCCGAGCCGCACAGGCGGTTCACGGTGAAGGCGGGCACGCGGGTCGGGAGCCCCGCGGCGAGCGCGACGCGGCGGGCGTTGTAGGCGTCGGGGCCGTTCTGGGCGATGCAGCCCATGACGACCTCGTCGACGTCTTCTTCCGCAACGCCGGCGCGACGCAGCGCCTCGGTGACGGCCACCGCGCCGAGCTCGTACGCGTCGACGCTCGAGAGCGACCCGCCGAACGAGCCGATGGGCGTGCGCGCACCCGAGACGAGCACGATCTTCGGCGCCGACATCAGCTCGCCGCCTCCGCGGGGCGCGCCTGGGCCTCGACGTCGGCGGCATCCGCGACGTATCCCTCGACGTGACGCTCGTCGGGGCCGACGTAGGCCGACAGCGGTCGGATGAGGGCGTTTGCCGCCTGCTGCTCGCGGATGTGCGCCGTCCAGCCCGTCACGCGGGCGGCGACGAAGAGCGGGGTGAAAGTGAGGGTGTCGAAGCCCATGAGGTCGTACGCCGGGCCCGAGGGGTAGTCGAGGTTCGGGTAGATGCCCTTGCGCTCGACGAATTGCGCCTCGAGCGCGTCGTACAGCGCGGCGACCTCGGGGCGGTCGTAATGGGCGACGAGGGTGTCGAGGGCGGCTTTCATCGTGGGCACGCGCGAGTCGCCGCGCTTGTAGACGCGGTGCCCGAAGCCCATGATCTTGCGCTTCTCGGCGAGGGCGGTGTCGAGCCAGGGCCCGACATTCTCGGCCGAGCCGATCTCGCGGAGCACGTGCAGCACCGCCTCGTTCGCCCCGCCGTGCAGGGGACCCTTCAGCGCGCCGATCGCGCCGACCACCGCGGAGTACAGGTCGCTGAGTGTCGAGGCGATGACCCGCGCGGTGAAGGTCGAGGCGTTGAAGGAGTGCTCGGCGTAGAGGATCATCGAGCGGGTGAAGGCGTCGACGACGACGGGGGCGGCCTCCTCACCGAACGTCATCCAGAGGAAGTTCGCCGCGTAGTCGAGGTCGTCACGGGGCTCGACCAGGTCCTCGCCGCGGCGGCGGCGCTGGCCGTACGCGACGACCGCGGGCAGCTGCGCCCACAGGCGGACAGACCGGTCGAGGTTCTCTTCCGGGGTGCCCACGGCATCCATCACGTTCGACATCCCCGCGGTCTCGCGCGCGCCGATCACGCTCACGGCCGTGCGCACCTCGTCCATGGGGTGGGCGGACGTCGGCAGCAGGTCGATCGCAGCACGCACGTCGTCGGGCAGCGCCCGGTGCTCACGCTCGGTGCGACGCAGGGCGGCGAGCTGTTCGGCATCCGGAAGCTCCCCGTTCCAGAGCAGATACGCCACCGCCTCGAAGGGCTGCGTGGCGGCGAGCTCCTGCACCGGGTATCCGCGGTAGAGCAGGCTGTTGGTCTCGGGGTTGACCTTGCTGACGGCGGTCTCGTCGACCGTGACGCCGGCGAGGCCCTTCTTGATGTCGGTCATCGTCTCTCCTTCGAGTCGTGCTCGGTTCTACTCTGCCCCACGCCCTCGCCGGGTGGCCGTTCCTCCTCGGCACCGGTCGCCCATGTCCCACTCGGTGCGGAAAAGGGGCGGCGACGCTGCACGAAGTGGGACACGCTCACCGCCCCCGCCGTCGGCCACCCCACCCATGTCCCACTCGGTGCGACAAAAGGGGCGGCGACGCTGCACGAAGTGGGACACGCTCACCGCTCCCGCCGTCGGCCACCCCGCCCATGTCCCACTCGGTGCGATCGAAGGGCGGCAACGCTGCGCTAAGTGGGACACGCTCATCACTCCCGCCGTCGGCCACCCCACCCATGTCCCACTTGGAGCGACAAAAGGGCGGCAATGCTGCACCAAGTGGGACACGCCCGCCGCTCCCGCCGCCGCCTCAGCGCTCGACGGTGAAGTCGAAGACGTCGGCGTCGAAGCGGGTGTAACCCTCGTAATCGATGAGGTCGTACAGGTCGGCGCGGTGCTGCATCTCGCCGAGCTGGTCGCGCAGGTGTCCCTCGGATGCCAGGGCGTCGAGGCCGCGGCCCGCCGCGCCCATCGCGAGGCGCAGCAGCGACACCGGCCAGATGACGATGTTGACGCCGGCGTCGCGCAGCTGCGCGGTGGAGAACAGCTCGCTCTTCCCGAACTCCGTCATGTTCGCCAGGATCGGCACGTCGAGCGCCTTACGCATCGCCTCGAACTCGCCGAGGTCGCGCATCGCCTCGGGGAAGATTGCGTCGGCACCGGCGTCGACCAGGGCTTTCGCGCGGTCGATCGCGGCATCCATCCCCTCCACCGCCCGCACGTCGGTGCGGGCCATGATGAGGAAGTCGGGGTCGCGGCGGGCATCGACGGCGGCGCGGATGCGCTTGATGGCGGTGTCGGCATCCACGACGCTCTTGCCGTCGAGGTGGCCGCAGCGCTTCGGGTTGACCTGGTCTTCGATGTGCGCGCCGGCGAGCCCCGCGTCTTCGAGGGTCTGGATCGTGCGGGCGACGTTCATCGGCTCGCCGAAGCCAGTATCGGCGTCGATGATCGCCGGCAGCTCCGTCATGCGGGCGATCTGCTGGCCGCGCCCGGCGACCTCGGTGAGGGTCGTGAGCCCGATGTCGGGCAGGCCCAGGTCGGCCGAGATCACGGCGCCCGAGATGTAGACGCCGTCGAAGCCCTTGCGCTCGATGAGCCGGGCCGACAGCGGATTGAACGCCCCGGGCATCCGCACGAGTTCTCCGGATGCCAGCTTCTCGCGCAGCGCGCGGCGCTTCTGGGCCGCGGTGGTCTGGGCGTACAGCATCAGTGGCCTCCCATCGCGCGGACGTCGTCGCGCGCCGGCCGTGCGGGCGCGCCGGATGGCCGTGCATGACTCCGGAACGTCGCACGGCCCGCCGCCTCACGCCAGCGAAACCCCGCGGCCCCCGCCGATTGGCGGCTCGGATACTCCGGAGCTGCGCGCCGAGCACGACCGAGGCCCCGCCACTCCCGCACCGGCGGCTCCGGCTTCTCGGGGGCGCATCCACCGCCGCGCGTCCGTGCACAACGGCGGGCGCTGGACGCGACACGCCGGCACGCGGCATCCTGAATCGGCGTGCCGGGGAAACTCCCCGCCGTTGCGCTCGTCCCAGGTGTGAGAAACGCCGCCGTCGTGCGCGCTGTGCTCCCACGACGCCCCGCCGTCGTGCTCGGCGTACGCATCAGAACAGGCCCTTCGGCGCCGGCGCCAGCGCCAGCACACCGGGCTTGGCGACGATCGACAGCTGCATGACCTCGGCGGGCGTCAGCTCGGGCAGGCGCTGCACGAGCTCGACGAAGCGCTCGATCTCCTCGGGCAGCAGCACCGGCTCGGCGAGGGTGCGGAACTTACGGACGTAGTCCTCCCGCGCGAACGGCCGGGCGCCGAGCGGATGCGCGTCGGCGACGGCGATCTCGTCCTCCACCGTCGAGCCGTCGGAGAGGGTGATCACCACGCGGCCCCCGAACGCCTTCTCGTTCGGATCCTCGGAGTGATAGCGGCGCGTCCACTCGGCATCCTCCGCCGTCGTGACCTTGTGCCACAGCTCGACCGTGTCAGCACGTCCCGCGCGCTCGGGGGTGTACGAGTCGACGTGGTGCCACGCGCCGTCCTGCAGGGCGACGGCGAAGATGTACGGGATCGAGTGGTCGAGCGTCTCGCGCGACGCGGTCGGGTCGTACTTCTGCGGGTCGTTCGCACCCGAGCCGATCACGTAGTGCGTGTGGTGGCTGGTGTGCAAGACGATGGATGCCACGTTCGCCGGGTCGCGCAGATCGGGGCGCTCCGTGCCGAGGCGTCGAGCGAGGTCGATCCACGCCTGCGCCTGGTACTCGGCCGAGTGCTCCTTCGTGTACGAGTCGAGGATGCCGCGCTTGCTCTCGCCGTCGCCGGGGAGCGGCACGTCGTACGAGGCGTCGGGACCGTCGAGCAGCCAGGCGATGACGCCGTCCTCGCCCTCGTAGATCGGCGAGGGGCTGGTCTCGCCGCGCATCGCGCGGTCGACGGCCTCGATCGCCATCTTGCCCGCGAAGGCGGGGGCGTGCGCCTTCCACGTCGAGATCTCGCCCTTTCGCGACTGGCGCGTGGCGGTCGTGGTGTGAAGCGCCTGGCCGATGGCCTGATAGATCGTCTCCTGGTCGAGGTCGAGCAGGGTGCCGATTCCCGCGGCCGCGGCGGGGCCGAGGTGGGCGACGTGGTCGATCTTGTGCTTGTGCAGGCTGATCGCGCGCACGAGGTCGATCTGGATCTCGTACGCCGTCGCGAGGGCCCGCACGAGGGCCGCGCCGTCACGTCCGGTGTGCTGGGCGACAGCGAGCACCGGCGGGATGTTGTCGCCGGGGTGCGAGTAGTCGGCGGCGAGGAACGTGTCGTGGTAGTCGAGTTCGCGGACGGCGACACCGTTGGCCCACGCGGCCCACTCGGGGCTCGTGCGCCGCTCGAGAAGGCATCCGAAGACCGTCGCACCCGAGCCGCCGATCGACACGGCGTGGTCGAGGGCCTGCTGACGGGCGGCGCTGACGGGCTGCCGCGTGATCGAGGCCGCAGCGACGGCGGCGTTGTCGATCAGGCGGTTGACGATCATGTCGACCACGTCGTCGTCGACGGCCACCGGGTCGACCGCAACCCGGGCGAGAGACCAGGCGAGCTGCCCTTCGCGGGCGAGGTTCTCATCGCTGCGGTGCACGCGCACGTGGTGGGTGATCGTCATGAGGGGTCCTCCGTCAGGGCTTCGAGGATGGTGGTGAGGGCGTTGTGCAGGTGCACGTGGGTGGCGTGCGCGGCGAGTTCGGGGTCGCCGGCAGCGATCGCTCGCGCGATCAATCCATGCTCCCCGGCCGAGGCCGAGAGGCGAAGGGGGTTGAAGCGGGCCATGCGGCGCACGCGCACGAGGTGCGTGCGGACGCTGCGCAGGGCCGCGGACAGATACGGGTTGTCGACAGCGGCGTCGACCGCCGCGTCGAAGCGCGCGATGAGGGCGTAGTACGCGTCGGTGTCGGCGGTGTCGACGTCGGCCAGCTCGGTCGAGAGCGCGCGGAAGACCCGACGGTCGCCGCGGTGCGCGGCGAGTCGGGCGGCCTCGGTCTCGAGCGCCCGACGCAGCTCGAACAGCGCCCGGATGTCGTCGGCATCGATCCCCGCCACGACGGTCACGCGGGGAGAGGCCTGGGCGACGAGGCCATCGGATGCCAGACGACGCAGCGCCTCGCGCAGAGGCGTGCGGCTCACCCCGAGGCGGGTGGACTGTTCGACCTCGCCCAGCACGGTCCCCGGCGGCAGCGCACCGGACTGGATCTCGTCGAGGAGCGTCGCATACGCGCGGTCACTCGCCCGCATGAGACACCCTCGACGTCATACCTCCAGTGTATGCATTGTCGCGTTGGTCTGGGGGGGTCAGGTGTTCCCGACGCGTTCTGCGTATACACAAGCCCACCCCCGCTCGCGCCCCGGGCCCGCGCCCCGCGCGTACTCCGCCCGCGCTCCGCCCGCGCTCCGCGATCCCCGCGCACGCTCCGCCCGCGCTCCGCGCGCGTGAGGGGTCAGAATTTGTCGCTGCCGAGTCTCCTCGGCGACGAAAAGTGACCCCTCACGCGGCTGGGGCACGGCAGAGCGCAGCGGGCGCAGCGCGCGGAGCGCGCAGGGCAGAGCACGGAGCTCAGGCGGGGGCGGAGCCCCAGGAGTGCAGGGTCGTCGGGATGGATGCCAACGTCACCAGCGCCGCATCGCGGTCGGCGCGGGCGAGAGTGAGGCCGGCCACCACCAGCGAGGCGCAGACCGCGGCGAGGGCATCCACGGCATCCGGGGTCAGATCAGGACGTCGATCGGCGACGGCGGCGCGGATCGCGGCCCGCATCTCGGCGGCGTACCCCGAGACCAGCGCGCGCACCTCGGCGTCGTCGCTCGCCAGCGACGAGGAGCCCGCGTTGAGCAGCAGGCAGCCGAGCCGGGCGCGGGGGGTGTCGGCGGCGATCGCGTCGCGCATCTCGGCGACGTATGACTCGAGCGCGCCGGGATCTCCCCCGCCCAGCGGGCGCAGGCGCGTGCGCACCACGTCGTCGAGATAGGCGGCGAGCACCGCGTCGAAGAGTCCGCGCTTGCTGCCGAAGGCGTTGTAGATGCTGGAGCGGGTGAGGCCGGTGGCCTCTTCGAGCTCCGTGATACCCGCCTCGGCGTAGCCGCGGCGCCAGAACACGTCGCGCGCGGCGTCGATTACGGCGGAGCGTTCGAAGCTCGGCATCCTGCCCATGTTCTCTCTCCGTTCTCGAGGGTGGCTGAGCCTGTCGAAGCCACCGGGCCCCGGGAGTCCCGTGAGTTCCGGACCCTTCGACAAGCTCAGGGCCCTCCCGCCACGCTACCGACGGGGCTGCGGAACGGAGGTGATCGAGCCCGCCGAAGCCACCGGACCGCGCTGTTGCGTTGCCGAGCACGAGGTCTATATTAGACCGGTCGTTACAAAATAACCACAGGAGGAATCCATGCGCGCAGTCATCCACCACCAGTTCGGCGAACCCGCCGACGTCCTCGGCATCGAAGAGGTCGAGACCCCGACCCCCGGTCCCGGCGAGGTGCGCCTGCGCGTCACCCTCTCGCCCATCCACAACCACGATCTCTGGACCGTCCGCGGCACCTACGGCTTCAAGCCCGAGCTCCCCGCCCGCGCCGGCACCGAGGCCGTCGGAATCGTGGATGCCGTCGGCGACGGCGTCTCGCTCGAGATCGGCCAGCGGGTGGCCACCGGCGGCACCTTCGGCGTGTGGGCGGAGTACGTCATCGCCCCCGCCGCCGGCCTGATCCCCGTCTCCGACGCACTTTCCGACGAGGTCGCCGCGCAGCTCGTCGCCATGCCGTTCAGCGCCATCAGCCTGCTGCACTCGCTCGATCTGAAGGCCGGCGACTGGATCGTGCAGAACACTGCCAACGGAGCCGTCGGCCGCATGGTCGCGCAGATCGCGAAGGCCCGCGGCATCCACGTCATCGGCCTCGTGCGCCGGCAGAGCGCCGTCGCCGAACTCGCCGAGCAGGGCATCGACAACATCGTCTCGACGGATGCCGACGACTGGCGCGACACGGCACTCGCCCTCGCCGACGGCGCGAAGATCGTCGCGGGGGTCGACTCGGTCGGAGGGCCCGCCGCGGGCCAGGTGCTGTCGCTCCTCAGCGAGAACGGCACCCTCGTGATCTTCGGGTCGATGGGCGCGGGAAAGCTCGAGCTGTCGGCCGGCGACATCATCTTCCGTCAGGCCACCGTGAAGGGTTTCTGGGGCAGCGTCGTCAGCAAGACGATGGATGCCGACACCCGCGGCGCCCTGTTCGGAGAGCTGTCCCGTTACCTCGCCGACGGCACCGTGACGCTGCCCGTTGCGGCGACCTTCGGTCTCGACGACATCGTCGACGCGGTCACGGCCAGCGACTCGCCCCGCGTCGGCAAGGTACTGCTGCGTCCGTGAGCGCGGCCCGGGCGCGGGCTGTCGCGCGCACCGGCCTGTGCAGCCCGCTGTCGCGCCCGTGAGCGCGGCCCGGGCGCGGGCTGTCGCGTGCACCGCGCGTGCAGCCCGACCCCCGCGCCCGTGCACAGCGCAGGAACGATCACACCGGCGGCACCGCCCACCCCCGGAAACACGAGGCACCGCCCCGGATACTCCTGAGTCGTGCATGCGCCTCGGGCCGCGCCGCGCCCGCGCCGACACCGTGCGTGCAGCCCGACCCCCGCGCCCGTGCACAACGCAGGAACAATCGCACCCGCGGCACCGCCCACCCCCGGAAACACGCGGCATCGCCCCCCGCACCGCCGCCGATTCTCCTGCGTTGTGCACGCACCCGGCGACCCGCGCCGCGCGGCGCCGCGCCCGCACCGGCACGCGCCGCAGAGCCGGGGGCGGATCAGCCGGGGAGAGCCTCCAGCGCGACAGCCAGCGCATCGATCGCGGGACGCTGGCCCTTCACGAGCGCGTCGCGAGCGGCATCCAAGCTCATCCACTCGGCGCGGTCAACCTCGGGAAACGACGCCATGCGACCCGAACGCGGCGGCCACTGCATCTCGAACTCCCCGAACACGAACCCGGATGCCGTGAACGCGGCGCCGTCGCCCGCGAACACGACCACCTTCTTGCCCGACAAGTACGCGAAGGTGCCGAGCTCCGCCCATTCGACCTCGGGCGGCTCGACGCCGAGTTCCTCGCGGAACTCGCGGCGGGCGGCATCCAGCGCCCCCTCGCCGTCGGGGTCGTACTCGCCCTTCGGGATCGACCACGCGCCGGCGTCCTTCGCGGCCCAGAACGGCCCGCCCATGTGCGCGAGGAACACCTGCGGTTCCGGCGCCAGCCGGTACAGCAGGAGTCCCGCGCTCCACACGACCATCAGGTCACCGCGGCGGGGACCTTGTTCGCCTCGTCGGCGATGATGTCGGCGCGCTTGCGGTACGTGCGGGCCGTGACCCGGTCGAGGGCGATCTGGCCGCGCATCTTCTCGGCCTTCTCGTACAGCGACGGGCCGCCGAACCCGGTCAGCACCTTCACGAGCACGGGCAGCAGCTCGATCATGAAGAACAACGCGGCGATCAAGTAGTGCGCCCACCGCAGCACCGGCTCGCGATCCGACAATCGTTCGAGCGCCGTGATCTGACTCAGCAGGCCCACGGCTCCCGCGTTGCCGTCGGCGACGGACTCCGCGCGCGCGTTGTATGCCGCGAGCGCCGACTCGTACTGCGCGCGCGCTGCGGGAAGCTGATCCTGCGCCTGCTGCTTGTTGGCGTCGGCGGTGGATGCCGCCGCCGCCGCGCCCGCGGTGTTCGCGGCCGCGAGGGTCGACTGCGCCTGCTGCAGCTGCGTCGACAGCGAGTCGTACGCCGACTGCGCCTGCTGCAGCTGCGCCTGCGCGGCGTCGGAGCTCGCGCCGCTGCCGGCGAGACCGGTGCAGCCCGGGACGGTTCCCGCGCCCTGACCCGTGAGCTCGCACTGGTACACCGCCCGCGCCTGGTCGATCACGGTCTGCTGCGCGGCGAGCTGCTGCGTGAGCTGATCCACGGTCTGCTGGGCGGCGGCGGACTCCGCCGAGGTCGACGACGTTCCGGTCACGATGCCGGTCGCCGCCTGGTTCTCGAGCGCCGAGACCTGCGCCGTCGCCGCGTCGAGCGCCTGCTTCTCGGGGCCGCTGGTGACGGCATCCTGATCGCTCAGCGCCTGGGTGACGTTGGTGGAGTTGACCTCGCGCACGATGTCGTTCTGGAAGATCTGCAGCACGAGCGGCTCGGCCACCACGACGCCGATCAGCGCGGCCATGATCACGCGCGGCAGGGCGAGGCCGAGCAGCCGGAAGAGGTTCTTGGTCGAGCGCATCGTCGAGGTGAGGAAGCGGTCGAGGTTGAAGATGATCAGACCCCACACGAGCGCGAGCGGAATCGCCAAGAAGATACTGACGCGCACGCCGGTCAGCAGCGCGAACATCATCGACAGCGCCGAGACGAGCGCCGTACCCGCCAGCACGAGGAACATCTGCACGAAGCGCGGCACCTCTTCAGGCACCTCGTCGAGCACGTCATTGTCGGCACCGCCGAGCACGGCCATGCGACGGACGAGCGAGAGGCTCGGGCGACGGGGGTCGTGCCGGCGGAGCCGCGTCGGACGGGGCTCGGATGCCGCGGGGGCGGGCGTTGCGGGCGGAACCTTCTCGGGTTCGACGTCGCTCTCGGCCTCGGGAGCCGGGGCCTCGGTTTCGCGGTCGAGCACGGCGGTCTCGTCGCGGTCGAGCACCGCGGTCTCATCGCGGTCGGACGAGAGGGGGTCGTCGTCCAGGAACGGGTCGCGCGGCTCGTCGCCAGTGGAGGGGGCACGCCAGGGCTCGGCGGTGTGATCGTGAGCGGCGGTCTCGGGTTTCGCCGCGTTCTGCGCGGCGAGGATGTCGTCGAGATACTGCTCGCGTTCCTCGTCCGTCGTGAACTCGATGCGGCCGTCGGAACCGAAGCGGCCGGGCCGGTGAGCGGAAAAGGACATTCGCACAGGGTACGACCCGCTCCCTGCCCGCACCTGAGCGGGGCCTGAGGCACGGCCCAGCGCCCGCCCGGGCTCTGGCGGCCGCGCTCCGCGCCGCCGCACCCGCGCATCACCGCCCGGGCCGCCGCCCGCCCGGATCGCGCACGCCCCGCACCAGCGCACCGCCGCCGGGACCGCCGCCCGCCCGGATCGCCCGGCGAGATCACACGTTCCACCCGAGATCACACACGATTGCGGCGAATAGCGTGTGATCTCGCGCACATCGAGTCATCTCGCGGCCCGAACGGGCCGGGGCCGGGCGCCGAGCGCCGGACGCAGCGCCGCGCCCCGCAGCGCCCCGCACGCGAAAGCGAGCCAGACGCGAACGTCCGACCCGCTCAGCCGTCCGCGTCAGACCAGGCGCTGCTTCGGCGACACCTCGTACGTGTTGTCGGGGTCGGAGAAGACCGCGTCGCCGAGGGCGTCGTCGATGGCGGCGAGGGTGTCGGCGTCGAGGGTCACACCCGAGGCCTTCACGGTGTCGGCCAGCTGCTCGGGGCGCGAGGCGCCCACGAGGGCGGCGGCGATGTTGGGGTTCTGCAGGACCCACGCGATCGCGAGCTGCGGCATGCCGAGCCCCGCCTCGTCGGCGATGGGCTTGAGCCGCTGCACGGCCTCGAGGGTGTCGTCGTTGAGGAACCGCTTGATGAAGGTGGCGCCGCTCTTCTCGTCAGTCGCGCGCGATCCCTCGGGCACCGGCTGACCGGGCAGGTACTTGCCGCTGAGCACGCCCTGCGCCATCGGCGACCAGACGATCTGCGAGATGCCGAGCTCTTCGCTGGTCGGCACGACCTTGCCCTCGATCACGCGCCACAGCATCGAGTACTGCGGCTGGTTCGAGATGAGCTGGATGCCGAGCTGCTTCGCCAGCGCATGTCCGTCTCGCAGCTGCTCGGCCGTCCATTCCGACACGCCGATGTAGAGAGCCTTACCCTGCCGCACGACATCGGCGAACGCCTGGAACGTCTCTTCGAGGGGCGTCTCGTAGTCGAACCGGTGGGCCTGGTAGAGGTCGACGTAGTCGGTGCCGAGGCGCTTCAGCGAGCCGTTGATGGAGTCCATGATGTGCTTGCGGCTGAGCCCGGTGTCGTTCGGACCCTTGGGACCGGTGGGGAAATACACCTTCGTGAAGATCTCGAGCGACTCCCGCCGCTGCCCCTCGAGGGCCTTTCCGAGTACGGTCTCCGCCGCCGTGTTGGCGTAGGTGTCGGCGGTGTCGAACGTCGTGATGCCCGCATCGAGCGCGGCGTGCACCGTCGCGATCGCGGCGTCGTCACCGACCTGCGAGCCGTGGGTCACCCAGTTGCCGAGGCTGATCTCCGAGATCTTGAATCCACTGTTTCCGAGGTAGCGATAACCGACCATCCCTCCACGCTAACCCTGGCCACCGACACCGGGGCCGTGGCATCCGCTCCCCCTCCTCTCCGCGCGAGGGGTCAGTTTCTGTCGCCCAGAAGCGCACGAAGCGACACTCCTTGACCCCTCACGTGCCGGAAGCGCGGCACGCGCTCGAACGCCGCGGCATCCCGCGCCCCGCGCGAGGGGTCAGAATGTGTCGCCCCCAAGCGCCTGAAGCGACACTTCTCGACCCCTCACGCGCTCGAAGACCCGCGCGCGCAGACGGGGGCACGCGCCGAAGCCGGCATCCCCCCTCCCCGCGTGAGGAGTCAGAATGTGTCGCCCAGAAGCGCCTCAAGCGACACTTCTTGACCCCTCACGCGCTCGAAGACCCCTCACGCGCGCGAAGACCCCCCATGCGCGCGAAGACCCCTCACGCGGCGGGGAGAGGCCCGCTCACGCGTCCTTGCGGATCCAGCGGAACGTCACGCGCACCAGCGCGAGACCCACCACCAGCCACAGCGCCGTCACGAGCAGGATGAGGGGGTGGTCCCACGACCCCGAGGGCTCGGCATCCGCGAAGCTCTCGGGCAGGAACACCGATCGGAAACCCTGCGCCAGCCACTTCAGCGGGAAGATGCTCGCGAAGTCCTGCAACCAGTCGGGGAGGGCCGCGAAGTTGATATAGACGCCCGAGATGAACTGCAGCAGCAGCACGATCGGGATGACGACACCGGTGGCGCTGCGACCGGTGCGCGGCAGCGCCGACAGACCGATGCCGAGGATCGCGCAGGTGGTGACGCCGAGCACGAACACCCACGCGAAGGTGAGCCAACGCTCGGGCTCGGTCGGCAGCGGCACCCCGAAGAACACCGCGGCGACGACGATGAGCAGCACCGACTGCAGAAACCCGGTGATGAGCACCTGTCCGAGCTTGCCGATGAAGTACGACACGGGGCTCAGGGGCGTGCCGCCGAGGCGCTTGAGCGTGCCGTCACTGCGCTCCATTGCGATGTCGATCGACATGTTCTGCAGGCCCGACAGCAGCACGCCGGCGGCGAGCATCGCGGGGAGGTAGAACTGCGCGGCATCCACTTCTTCCCCGGGAGGGCCGAACGTCTGCGCGTCGAAGGCGACGGCGAAGATCAGCAGGATCATCACGGGGAACAGAAACGTGAAGAACACCGAGTCGCCCTGACGGAAGTACGAGCGCACCTCGAACGCGATGCGCGCGGCGCCGAGCCGCAGCACGCGGCTCACGCGGCGTTCCCGGCCTCGGTCACGCGCCGCGCTTCGTCGCCGAGGAACGACAGGTACACGTCTTCGAGGCTCGGGCGCACCACTTCGAGGCGGTCGGGTTCGCCACCGCGGGCGTAGAGGCCGGCGACGAGAGCGCCGGGGTCGTCGGTGCGCTCCTCGTGCATCGCGTCTCCCTCGCGCCACCGCACGATCGGCACGCGCGCGGCGGGGCCGCCCAGGTCGTCGATGGGTCCCACGGATGCCACCTCGCCGGCGACGATGATCGCGGCGCGCTCCGCGAGCTCGGCGGCCTCGTCGAGATAGTGGGTGGTCAGCAGGATCGTCGTCCCTTCGGCCTGGAGCTGCCGGATCAGGTCCCAGAAATGCCGCCTCACCTCCGGGTCGAAACCGGTCGTGGGCTCGTCGAGGAACAGCAGTTCGGGCCGGCCGATGATCCCCAGTGCGACGTCGACCCGGCGGCGCTGTCCGCCCGAGAGCTTCCGCACGGACACCTTCGCCTTCTCGCTCAACCCCACCGCGGCGATCACCTCGTCGACGTCGCGCGAACGCGGGTAGAACGAAGCGAAGTGCGCGAGCAGCTCTCGCACGGACGCCGTCGGCGCCTCGCCGGTGTTCTGCAGCACGATGCCCAGGCGCGCCTTCCAGTCGAGGCCCCCGCGGTGCGGGTCGACCCCGAGCACGCTCACCTCGCCGCTCGTGCGGTCGCGGTAGCCCTCGAGGATCTCGATGACGGTGCTCTTGCCGGCGCCGTTGGGCCCGAGCAGCGCGAACGTCTCGCCCCGGCCGATGTCGAAGCTCACCCCGCGCAGGGCCTCGAGGCCCCCGCGGTAGGTCTTGCGAAGATCCTGGACCCGCACGACGTGTTCGCTCATGGGGCTCAGTCTGGCGGCCACGCTCGTCGTTCAGGAACAGTCGGTCCTGCGAAAACTCTTGGCATGGCGAAACCAAAGCCATATGATGGCTGACGGCTAACAGCTTATGTCCGCACGAAGGAGTGAGACGATGATCGAAGCGCACGCTCTGCGGGGTTTTCCCGCGCCACTGGCCGTCGCAGCCGACGAGGTCCGCTCGGCGTCCGCCGCCCTCGGTTCGCGCCTGGTGGTGCTCGATGACGACCCGACGGGAACCCAGTCGGTCGCAGACCTCCCCGTCCTCACCGCCTGGGATGCCACCGACTTCGCCGCGGTCTTCGCGACCGACGCTCCGGCCGTCTACGTGCTGACCAACGCCCGCAGCCTGGGCGAGGCCGACGCCCGCACCCGCAACCGCGAGGTCGCGGCGAACGCCCTCGCCGCCGCGCGCGAGGCGGGCGTCGACGTCGAGTTCGTCAGCCGCGGAGACTCGACCCTGCGCGGGCACTTCCCGCTCGAGACCGACACGCTCGCCGAGACCATCGTCGCCGCCGGCGGCGCCCCCATCGACGGCGTGCTGATCGTCCCCGCGTTCCCCGACGCCGGCCGTGTCACCATCGGCGGCGTCCACTACATGCGCGAAGGCGACGAGCTCCGCCCCATCGGCGAGACCGAGTTCGCCCGCGACGCCACCTTCGGCTACTCCAGCTCCGACCTCGCCGAATGGGTCGCCGAGAAGTCCGACGGCCGTCACCCCGCGGCATCCGTCATCGTGATCGACCTGTCGATCGTGCGAGCGGGGGCCGAAGCGGTCGCCGACGCGATCCAGGATGCCGAAGACCGCACGCCCATCGTGTGCGACGTCGTGACAGAAGACGATCTGCGCCTGCTGTCATTGGGACTGATCGAGGCGCGTCGACGGGGGAAGAACCTGCTGTCACGCGTGGGACCGCCGTTCGTGCGCGCGCGCATCGGTGCGGAGCAACGCGCCCCGCTCACCACCGCGGAGGCCTTTCCCGACGGCGGTGCCCAGCGTGGCGGTCTGATCGTCGTCGGTTCGCACGTCGCCGTCACCACCCGCCAGCTCACGCGGCTGCGGGCGGTGCACTCCGACATCACCGACATCGAGATCGACGTCGCGCGAGTGCTCGACCCGACGGGCGCCCCCGCCTACCTGCGGCAGACCGCAGCCGACGTGGCCGCCGCCCTCGACGACGGCGACGTCGTGGTCAGCACCTCCCGCACCGTCACCGTCGCGGCCGACGCCGACGCCAGCCTCGAGATCGCGCGCACCGTCTCGTCGGCCGTCGTGCAGATCGTGCAAGACGTCGTGGCGCAGACCCGCCCGCGTTTCGTCGTCGCCAAGGGCGGGATCACCTCGAGCGACGTGGCCGCCCGCGGCCTCTCGATGCGCCGCGCGACGGTGCTCGGGCCGATGCTGCCCGGCATCATCTCGCTCTGGGAGCCCGTCGACGGCCCCGCCGTGGGCGTTCCGTACGTCGTCTTCGCGGGCAACGTCGGCGACGACGACGCGCTCGCCCACGTCGTCTCCACCCTCACCCGAACCCCCGCGGCCACCGCCGACCGCTGACATCCGTCCCGCATCGCAAAGGAGCTACGCCATGACCACCACCTCCACCGTCGCCGTCCTGGGCCTGGGCGCCATGGGTCTTCCCATGGCCACGCGCCTGGCCACCGGACTCCGCGTCCACGGCTTCGACATCGCCCCCGCCCGCCTCTCGCTCGCCGAGGAGCACGGCGTCATCGCCTTCCCCTCTGCCGCTGACGCGGTGGCCGAAGCCGACGCCGTGCTGCTGGCCGTGCGCGACCAGTACCAGCTCGACGACGTGCTCTTCGGCGAGAACGGGATCGCCACCGCCCTGCGTCCGGGCTCGGTCGTCATCCTCACCAGCACCGTCGGCACCTCCGGCATCCGCCCCGTCGCCGACCGCCTCGCCGAGCTCGGCGTCGACCTCGTCGACGCGCCGCTGTCGGGCGGCCCCGTCCGCGCGGGTCAGGGCGACCTGCTGATCGTCGTGGGCGCGTCCCCCGCCGCGCGCGCGAAGGCGGCGCCGGTGCTGGAGCTGCTGGCATCCACCCTGACCGTGGTGGGCGACAACCCCGGAGACGGTCAGGCGCTCAAGACGGTCAATCAGCTGCTCTGCGGCGTGCACATCGCCGCGGCCGGGGAGGCCCTCGCCCTGGCCGACGCCCTCGGGCTCGACCCCGAGAAGACCCTCGAGGCGCTCATGGGCGGCGCCGCCGCGTCGTTCATGCTCGGCAACCGCGGGCCCCGCATGCTGCAGGCCTACGACGAAGAGGGCGCCGAGGTGCTGAGCGCGCTCGACATCTTCGTGAAGGACATGGGGATCGTCGGAGACGCCGCGCGCCGCGTGGGTCTGCCCACCCCCATCGCGGCCGCCGCCGAGCAGCTCTACCTCACCGGTCGCTCGCAGGGCCTCGGCTCGAACGACGACTCCGCCGTCATCCGCGCGGTCGCCCCCGAGCGTCGCAACGACTGACCCCCACCCGAACACGGAATCGAAGGAGATCCCGCCATGCCCCTCATCCTCACGGCCGACACGCCGCCCATCGCCCCCGCGGTGGAGTTCGGCACCGGCGCCCTGCTCGCCATCGCGGCAGCCGGTATCGCCCTGCTGCTCGTGCTCATCATCCTGTTCAAGGTGCACGCGTTCGTCGCGCTGCTCATCACGAGCGTCGCCGTCGCGATCTCCGCGCAGATCCCCGCGGGCGACGTGTTCACCATCGTCGCGAACGGCGTCGGATCGACCATGGGCAAGGTGCTCATCATCATCGCGCTGGGCGCGATCCTCGGACGCCTCATCGAGGTGTCGGGCGGTGTCCAGCAGCTCGCCGAGAGCTTCACCGACCGCCTCGGGCCTCGCCGCGTGGCGATCGCCCTGACCATCGTCGCCTTCGTCGTGGCGATCCCGGTGTTCTTCGAAGTCGGCGTCATCGTGCTCGTGCCGATCCTCTACGCCTTCAGCAGAATCGCCGGCGTCAAGCCGATCGTGTTCGGCCTGCCGATGTTCGGCCTCATGCTCGCCGTGCACGTGGCCGTTCCGCCGCACCCCGGCATCGTCGCGGGCGCGGGCGTCTTCGGCGCCGACCTGGGCCTGGTCACCGCGATCGCCCTGCCCATCTGCGCCGTGCTCGGGTTCCTGTGCTTCTGGGTCGCGCGCATCATGAACCGCACCGAGTACGCCCTGGCCCCGCGGGTCGCGACCCAGATGGCCGAGTTCGGTCAGACCTCGACGGTCATCGAGTCCCGCCGCGCCGACGGCACCGTCGTGGCGCCGCCGAGCACCGGAACCGTCGTCGCGCTGATCGCTCTGCCCATCGTGCAGATCCTCATCGGCACGATGCTCTCGCTGAGCCTGCCGGCGGGGTCGACCGGCCGCGGCGTCGCGACCTTCATCGGCACCCCGGCGTTCGCACTGCTCGTGGCAGTCATCGTGGCCTTCTTCGTGCTGCCGGTGCGCCGCCGCTGGGGCCTCGCCCGCACGAACGAGGTGTTCGAGAGCTCCATGCCCCCGATCGCATCGATCCTGCTCGTCGTGGCCGGCGGCGGTGTGTTCGGCGCCGTGCTGCAGGCATCCGGAATCGGCACCGCCCTGTCGGTCACCCTCGAGCACCTCGGCGTTCCCCTGCTGGGCGCGGCGTTCCTCATCACGCTCGCTCTGCGCGCCGCCCAGGGCTCGGCGACGGTCGCCATCGTCACCACGGCGAGCCTGCTGTCGGCGGGCGTCGCCGAGGCCGGGTATACGCCGCTGCAGATCGCCGCGGTCGCGGTGGCCGTGGGCTTCGGCTCGCTCGGCCTGTCGATGGTCACCGACGCCGGATTCTGGATCGTCACGCGCTATCTGGGCCTCACGGTCGCCGACGGCCTGCGCACCTGGACGGTGCTCACGACCATCCTCGGCGTCGCGGGCTTCCTGCTGACGTGGGCGGTGTTCGCCCTGGCGGGCTGACCGGTTCTGCACGCACGCCGGGTCGGGGACGGATGTTCCCCGGCCCGGCGATTAGGTTGGAGCGGAAAGGGGATGCCATGGCACGACGCTCACGTGTCGACGAGGTCGTCGACGGGCTGTTCGACGACATCGTCGCGCGCCGTCTCCTCGCCGACCAGGCTCTCCCCAGTGAACCGGAGCTCGGCGAGCGCTTCGACGTCAGCCGGGTCACCGTGCGCGAGGCGGTCAAGACGCTCCAGGCGCGTGGAGTCGTGCGGGTCGAGAGCGGGCGCGGGTCTTTCGTCCAGCCGGTCTCACGCTGGACGTCGCTGAGTGCGGTCCTCGCCGCCACCTCGGCGACCGGCGACGCGGAGGCCGCCGAGCAGCTCATCGAGCTGCGGCGCATCTTCGAGACGGGGGCCGCGGCTCTGGCCGCGTCTCGGGCGACGCCCGACGAAGTGGATGCCATCGCCGCCGACCTCGACGCCATGCGCGATGCCCATCGCACCGACGATCTGGCATCCTTCGTCGCCGCCGATCTGTCGTTCCACGATCGCATCATCGCGGCCTCGCGCAACCCGTTCCTCACCGTGATGTTCGCGCCCTTGACCGAGGTGCTCTCGGAGCGCCGCGCGCAGACATCACGGGTGCGGCTCATCCAGGAGCACGCCATCGTCGAGCACGAACACGTGCTCGACGCCCTCCGCGACGGCGACCCCGAAGACGCCCGCCGCGCCATGGACTCCCACATGCGACAGACCCTCGAGGATCTGCGCGAGCACGTGCTGCACGCCTGACCACGGCGCCGCAGCGGCGATCGTGCATTGTTCGATCTGCGTCCTTCTTCGCGCCACGGAGGCGGCTCCGGATCAACGAGACACCGACGTCAACCCGCCTCGATTCCCCCTGGTCATGCACCGGGCGCCCTGGACGCCGTTCCCCGTGACCCGGCGAAGACCCTGGCAATCGTCTGGACAAGCCAAACCATCCCCCCACCCGACCCCGGATGACCTTTGCACGGTGTTGCTCCCCCCGGTCGTCGTGCGTCCCCCTTACCGCACTCGAAGCGTCCCCGTCGACGCTGGAGGTCGTCCTTCCATGTCATTGCTCACCGCCATCCGGGTCGAAACGGCACCGGACCCCACGCCCGGTCCGCTGCTCACGCCCGTCGCCCCCGCCCCCGGCCTTCCCGACGACGTCGTGACGGTCCCCGTCCCGGCACAGCCGGGTTCCTCGGTGACCGGAGGGTTTCTCCCCGACTGGTCGATCGGCGAGTGGTTCGGCTACAGCGGCGTCATCGTTCTCGCCCTTCTGCTCACCGTGGTCGCGACGACGACGCTGTGGTGGATGCTGCACGCCTGGCGCTCCGCCGCCGACCTTCGTGCCACACAGTTCAGCGCCACGCCCCACCCCGCGCGCCACCGCTTCACCCTGCTCGTTCCCGGGAGACACGAGGAGGAAGTGATGGGGCAGACGCTCGACCGTCTCGCGCAGCAGGATCATCCGGACTTCGAGATCATCGCGATCGTCGGCCATGACGATCCCGGCACCGAACTCGTCGTGCGACAGGCCGCCGCTCGGCATCCCGACCTCATCACGGTCGTCGTCGACGACAGCGTGCCCAAGAACAAGCCGAAGGCGCTGAACAAGGCCCTGCAGATCGCCACGGGCGACGTGGTCGGCGTCTTCGATGCCGAGGACGAGGTGCACCCGGGGCTCCTCACCGTCGTCGACTCGAAGTTCCAGGAGACCGGAGCCGACGTCGTCCAGGGCGGCGTCCAGCTCATGAACTTCGAAACCAGCTGGTGGTCGCTGCGCAACGTGCTCGAGTACTACTTCTGGTTCCGCTCGCGACTGCACTTCCACGCGCGCTCGAAGTTCATCCCGCTCGGCGGCAACACCGTGTTCGTCACCCGCAAGCGTCTCACCTGGTCCCGCGGCTGGGACGACCAGTGCCTCGCCGAGGACTGCGAGCTGGGCGTGCGGCTGTCGAGCGACGGCGCCAAGGTCGTCGTCGCCTACAACCCCGAGTACGTCACGCGGGAGGAGACCCCGCCCACCCTGAAGTCCCTTTACAAGCAGCGCACCCGCTGGAACCAGGGATTCCTGCAGGTACTCGGCAAGGGCGAGTGGAAGGCACTGCCGACCCTCCGCCAGCGCATGTACGCCCGGTACCTGCTGAACATGCCGTTCCTTCAGGCGGCGACCGGCCTGCTCATCCCCGTCTCGGTGGCGTTCATCCTGCTGGTCAAGGTGCCCACGCCGGTCGCGCTCATCACCTTTCTGCCTCTCATTCCCACGGTGATCACGCTCGTGGTCGAGGCCGCGGGGCTGACGGAGTTCGGGCGCGTCTACGACAAAAAGGTGTCGATACGCGACTACGTGCGACTCGTTCTGGGCCTCGTTCCGTATCAGGTGTTCCTCGCCGCCGCCGCTGTGCGCTCCGTTGTCCGGCAGCTGCGCGGCGACGGGAGTTGGGAGAAGACCGAGCACACGGGCGCGCATCGGGATGCCACGACCCCGGCGGCGCCGTCCCGTGAATTGGTCGACGCAGCGACGGAGGGAGCACGATGACCTCTCTGCTTGATCGCCCGTCGGCGGCGGACGCCCCGTCGCCCGACCGTCTGTTCCGCGCGCGCTCGCTTCGCCGGCGTGGCCGGATCACGGACCTCGCGTGGCTGCTTCCGCCCCTGCTCATCGGACTCCTCGTCAACGCGCTCAACCTCGGTGGCTCGCCCCAGCGCATCGACGACGAGGGCACATATACCGCCCAGGCCTGGAGCATCGGCAACCTCGGCGAGCTGACGCACTACACCTACTGGTACGACCACCCGCCGCTCGGGTGGATGCAGATCGCCGCCTACGCCGGCCTGACCGACGCGTGGGCCCGGTACGACATCGCCGTGGTCGCCGCCCGCGAGGCCATGCTCGTGGCCACAGGGATTGCCGCCATCCTGCTGTGGGCACTCGTGCGCCGCATCGGGTTCGCGCGCCCGACCGCCTCCGTCGCGGTGGCGGTCTTCCTGCTGTCCCCGCTCGCGGTGCAGTTCCACCGGCAGGTGTACCTCGACAACATCGCGACCGCCTGGCTCCTCGCGGCGCTGCTGCTCGCTCTCAGTCGACGCGCGCAGCTGATCGGCTATGTCGGGGCGGCCGCGGCGTTCGGCGTCGCCGTACTGACGAAGGAGACTTACCTCCTCGCCCTGCCTCTGATCGCCTGGTTCATGTGGCGCGGGGCCGACCGCACGACACGCCGCTACACCCTGTCCGTCGCCGCAGCCGTCCTCGGCCTGATCGGCCTGACCTACGTGGCTTTCGCGGTAGTCAAGGGCGAGGTCATGCCCGCCGACGGTCGCGTCAGCCTGTGGGACGGCCTGGCCTTCCAGTTGGCCTCCCGCGACGGCAGCGGCTCGCTGTTCGACCCCGAGAGCCTGTTCTCGCGCACAGCGGGTCTCTGGTGGCAGCTCGACGCGGTCCTCATCGTCACCGCGCTGGCGGCGGCCGTGGCGGCGCTGTTCGTCCGCCGCCTGCGCCCTTGGGCGATCACCCTCCTCGCGCTGACCGCGTTCATGTTCCGCGGCGGCTACCTTCCGGTGCCGTACGTCATCATGATGCTCCCCTTCGCCTCGATCGTCGTGGCCGGCGTGGGGCAGGTGGCCGTCGCGTCGCTGCGCTCGCGCGCGACGCTGCGCCGCTTCGGCGGGGTCGCCCTGGCATCCGGACTCCTCGTCGCCCTGGTGTCGGCAGGTCCGCTGTGGGCCACACAGTTGCGGGGGTTCCTCCTCGCCGATCTCGACCGGCCGCTGCGCGATGCGGAGGCTTGGATGTCGCAGAACGCCCCCGGCGACGCCCGCATGCTCGTCGACGACGCGATGTGGGTCGACCTCGTCGAGGCGGGCTTCGCTCGCGAGGACGTCGTCTGGTACTACAAGGCCGACACCGACACCGATGTGCAGGATCTCGCACCCGACGGCTGGCGAGATTACGACTACGTGATCACCACGGACTCGATGCGGACCTTCCCCACCGAGTCCCCGACCGTCCGTCAGGCCATCGAGAACAGCGTCGTCGTCGCCTCGTTCGGCCAGGCTGCGCAGCAGGTCGACGTGCGCCTCGTTGACCGCGATCAGGCCGCCCTCGCGCAGGCTGCCGACGACGGACTGTATGCCGCACGCTCCATCGCCGGGCAGCAGCTGCTGCGCAACCCCGACGTCGGCGTTCCCGGTGCGGCGCAGGACCTGCTCACCTCCGGAGTCGTCGATGGACGCATCCTGCTCACGCTGGGCCAGCTCTCCTCGACCGGCCGCATCGACCTCGCCGACATCGCGCAGCTGGAGGGGGATCCCTCCGGAGTGCACCGCCAGTTCGTCGTCAGCTCGTTCGCCGGCCAGGATGCGCGCGGCACGGCACCCGGTTCCGACGCGGTGGTGCGGTTCTACGAGTCTCTCGCGGGCCAGCTACGCCCGGTCTCGGTCGAGCGCAGTGACGCCGGGGTGGTCGTGACCTACTCCCCCGACGAACCGACCGGCCTGCTTCCCCGTCCGACCACGTGACACCGCTCCCTCACCGCACCATCCCCCTGACCCCCCGATGAAAGGATCCGCCATGACCCGCACCATCGACACCTCCCGTTCCTCGAGCCGCACGCCCCGGCGCGGCCTGCGCGCCCTCGCGTTGGCCGCGGCCGCCGCACTGCCCCTGGCCCTCGGGGTCGCCACCGCACCCGCCGCGATGGCGGCTTCTCCCGCCCCCAGCGGGTGGGCGCGCGTGGCCCACCTTTCGCCCGACACCAAGTCGGTCGACGTGCAGCTCACGGCCCTGGCCGGCGGTGCCGTGGTCTACGAGCTCGACGACGTCGCCTACGGAGCGGTCAGCCCGTACATCCCGCTCGCGGAGGGGACCTACGTCGTCGCCATGGTGCCCTCCGATGCCGCCGACGACGCCGAACCCGTCGTGCGGCAATCCGTCGACGTGTCGCAGGGGGTGCCCGTCACCGTCGCCGCCTACGGACGCAACGCCGACCTGAAGACCGCCGTCTTCACCGACGACCTCTCCGCGCCCGCGGCAGGCGATGCGCGCGTGCGGGTGGTCCAGGCCTCCACCATCGAACCCGTGGTCGACGTCGACACCGCGCAGGGGCGCGCGATCGCCCGATCCGTTCCCACCGGGTCGGCGACGGACTACGCCGAGGTCTCCGCCGGATCGTGGGACCTCGAACTGTCGGGTGCCGACGAGACGGCATCCTCGGCCGTCGACCTCCCCGCGGGGAGCGTTTCGACCCTCTTCGTCCTCGACGATGCCGCCGGCACCCTGACCGCGCGGGCGGTCACCGACTCCGCCACCCTCGCCGACATGCCCATCGGCGGCATCCACACCGGCGGAGGGGGCACGGCCGCGCAGCCCGTCCCCGCGGCGGGGCTGCTGGCCGGCGCCGGTGCGCTGCTCATCGCCCTCATCTCAGCGGTCGTCGTGCGGCGCCGCCGGGCGGCGAAGGGAACCGTGTGAGCGGCACGCGGGGGCTCCTCGGCGTCGGCGCGCTCTCCGCGGCCGTCGGGATGGTCCTCACCGCTTGCGCGGCACCGACCGATGACACCCGGAGTGCGCGAGCGGACGGTCGCGACGGCATCCGCGTTCCTCGATGCCTACGTCGACGACGGTCGGGTCGTGCGCACCGACCAGGGCGGCGACACCGTCAGCGAGGGGCAGGCTTACGGTCTGCTCCTCGCGGTGGCCGCCGGCGACGAGGAGCGCTTCGACCGCATCTGGTCTTGGACCACCAAGAACCTCCAGCGCGACGACGGCCTGCTGTCGTGGCAGTGGAAGGACGGAGCGGTGGTCGATGATCAGCCCGCCTCCGACGCCGACCTTGATGCGGCACGCGCGCTGGTGCTCGCCGCCGACGCCTTCGACCGTGACGACCTGCGCGAGCAGGGCGTGGCGCTGGGCGAGGCACTGCTCGACGAGATGACGGCCCCCACCGCTCTGGGCCGAATTCTCCTCCCCGGTCCGTGGGCGACGTCATCTCCTCACGCGTACAACCCCTCCTACGCCTCGCCCGCGGCGTACAGGGTTCTCGGGGAGGCGTCGGGCGATGCGCGCTGGGACGAGCTGGCCGAGGGCAGCCGCGCCGCGACCGCCGCCCTCCTCGACGCCAACCCTCTGCCCACCAACTGGGCCACCGTCGCGGACGACGGCACGGTGGCGATCGCCGGATCCGCGAGCGGCGAGGGCGAACCGCGGTACGGATACGATGCCGTCCGCGCGCCGATTCGCTTCGCCGAGTCGTGCGACCCCGCCGACCGCGCGCTCGCGGGACGGATGGCGGACGCGCTCCCCTCCGACCAGGCTCTGGTCGCCGAGCTCGATTCCGGTGGGGGCGCGGTGACCATGGATCAGCACGCCATCGCCTACGCCGCCCGCGCAGCGGCCTACGCGGGTGCCGGACGGAGCGACGCCGCGGCATCCGATCTCGGCACCATGTCAGAGGTCTCCTCGACCACACCGACCTATTACGGCGACGCGTGGAACGCACTCACGACGGCCATGCTGACCGACGACGTGCTCGCGGGGTGTCCCCCGTTGACCGACGCCGCGCTCGCGGCAGCAGGCTCGGCGTCAGACGCCGGCAGCGCGTCGACGGGAGCGGCCCCGGGCCTGCAGGATCCGGTCGCACCGACCGCATCGTCGACCGCGACGCCCGCGCACATCTCCATCCCCGCCATTGGGGTCGATTCCGACCTGATCGGTCTCGACCGCGGCGCGGACGGCTGGATCGAGGCCCCGACCGATTACGACGCCGTCGGCTGGTACGAGAAGGGCGTGCTCCCCGGCGCAGTGGGGCCGGCGGTCATCGCCGCTCACGTCGACTCCCCCACCGGGCCCGCCGTCTTCATCGATCTTCCCAAACTGGTGGCGGGCGACACCGTGTCGATCGCCCGCAGCGACGGGACGACGGCGGAATTCGTCGTGACCAACCTGCAGACGGTCGAGAAGGACACTTTCCCGACCGCGTCGATTTACGCCCCCGTGCCCACCCCCGAACTGCGCATCGTCACGTGTGCCGGAGCGTGGGACCCGGCGACCGGGCACTACGTCGACAACCTGGTGGTCACCGCCGTCGCGGCGTGACCGTCTCGGCGACGATCAGCCGACCGGCGTCGCCGCAGCGGCGACCTCGTCCTCTTCGGTCGCGACGAGCTGGCCGCACGCGCCGTCGATCTCCTTGCCGCGGGTGTCGCGGAGGGTCGTCGGGATGCCGGCGTCGTTGAGGCGCCGCACGAACTCGTTCTGCACCGGCACCTCGGATGCCGTCCAGATCGAGCCGGGCGTCGGGTTCAGCGGAATGGGGTTCACGTGCACCCAGCCGCGCCCGCGGGCGTTCAGCTTGTCGGCCAGCAGGTCGGCGCGCCAGGCGTGGTCGTTCATGTCTTTGATCAGGGCGTATTCGATCGACACGCGGCGCCCGGTCTTGTCGAAGTAGGCGCGCGCGGCATCCAGCGCCTCGTCGACCTTCCAGCGTGAGTTGACCGGGATCAGCTCGTCGCGCAGGCCGTCGTCGGGGGCGTGCAGCGACAGCGCGAAGGTCACCGGGATGTCCTCGTCGGCGAGCTTCTTGATCGCGGGCACCAGGCCGACGGTCGAGACCGTGATGCCGCGGGCGCTCATGCCGAGGCCGTGCTCCTTGTCGACCATGACCCGCACGGCCTGCATGACGCGCGCGTAGTTGGCGAGCGGCTCACCCATGCCCATGAAGACGATGTTGCTCACGCGCTCGGGCGCCTGACCCGGTCCCTGAGCCTGTCGAAGGGTCTTGCCGCCGAGACCGCCGGCGGCGATGAGGGCGTTGGCCCGCACGATCTGCTCGATGATCTCGGCCGCCGACATGTTGCGGGTCAGGCCCGCCTGTCCGGTCGCGCAAAACGGGCAGTTCATGCCGCACCCGGCCTGCGACGACACGCACAGCGTGATGCGACCGGGGTAGCGCATGAGCACCGACTCGACGAGCGCGCCGTCGTGCAGCTTCCAGAGGAACTTGATGGTGTCGCCGCGGTCGGTCTCGAGGCGGCGCACCTCGGTGAGCAGCGGCGGCAGCATGCCTGCGACGAGTTCTTCACGGCCGGATGCCGGCAGGTCGGTCATGTCGGCGGCATCCGAGGTGTAGTGCGTGAAGTAGTGCTTCTCGAGCTGCTTCGCGCGGAAGCCGGGCAGGCCCAGCTCCTTGACCTTCTCGACGCGCTCGGCGGCGGTCATGTCGGCGAGGTGCACGGGCGGCTTGCCGCGCTTGGGGCTGGCGAACTGCAGCAGCGGGCGACCGGTCTCGTCCTTGGCCTGCTGCCAGCCCTCGGTCTTCGGCCGGACCTGACGGGCGGGCGCGGTCCGCGGACGCGTCTCGCGGATGCCGGTGCTCTTCGGCGTCGTCTCGCGGATGCCGGTGTCGGCCGGCGCCCCCGCGGGGCGCGCCTGCCGGGGCGTGGTGGAGCGCACGGGGGGCTGGTCAGTCATGGTTTCCAGGGTACCGGGGCGCGCCTGCACCGCGGCTGGGCACCGTCTCACCCGCGTGAGGAGTCAATTTCTGTCGCCGGGAGCGGCCCCCGGCGACGGTTCCTGACCCCTCACGCGCGGGCGCAGCGCCCTAGGATGCTCACGTGCCCGGTGCCGGTGGAGCCCCCATCCCGCCCGGCGGCGTGCAGAAGCTGCTGAACAACAACGTCGTCGTGGCGATCGACGCCGACGGCCGCGAGCGGGTGCTCATGGGCCGGGGCATCGGCTTCCAGCTCAAGCACGACGGCCGCGTCGATCCGTCGAAGGTCGAGAAGACGTTCGTGCTCGACCAGGGCAGCGACACCGCCCACGCGCAGAAGCTCCTCACCGACGCCCCGTACGCGCTCGTGCAGGCGGTGCTGCGCGCGGTCGACGAGGCCGAACGGGAGCTGGGCCGCGACCTCGGTCGTCGCCTGCCCCTCGCCGTGATCGACCACGTGAACTACGTCGTGGAACGCCTCGATCAGGGCATCCGCATCCCGGGCACGTCGATGCCCGAGCTTCGCATCCTGCACCCCGACGAGTCCCGCGCCGCCGAGCACATGGCCGCCTCGATCGCGGCATCCCTCGATCGCGAGCTCCCGCCGGAGGAGGGGGTGTTCCTGACGATGCACCTGCTCAACGCCACGCGCGACGAACCGAACGGCACGGCGGCGTTGCTCTTCCGCCGCGTGCAGCACGTGGTGCGCACCGTCGAGACCGGACTCGGCGTCGATCTCGACACGACGAGCCCCGACTACGCGCGCTTCATCCTGCACGTGCGGTTCCTGCTGCAGCGCCTGGTGGATCGCACGATGCTCGCCAGCGGGGACTCGTCGTTCTTCGAGTTCGCGAAGCACCGCTACCCCCGGGCGTTCGGGATCGCCGAGGCGGTGAAGGCGTACGTGCTCGCCGCCACGGGCTCCACCCTCACCGACGAAGAAGTGCTGTACCTGATCGTCCACGTCGAGCGCCTGGCGACGAGCATGGGGCGCGCCGATGACAGTGGCGCACCTCACGCACCGGTGCTATAGTCACCGTCGCAGGCGTCACACCTGCCGACGTTTTTCCGGATTGTTACCGCGCGAGCGGGCAAGACCTGAATCCACATCGCTGACGAGCGATGAACGGGTTCGGGTCTTTTTTATTGCCCGAAACAGTCCCGAGGCGTCGCCACAGAACATTCGAACGGGCCGCACCGAAGCGGCGAAAGGCAGGCGGATTCCGATGACGGATCACGCGAAGACAGCAGCGGCGGTGCTCACCGGCGTCGGCGGAGAGAGCAACATCACCTCGATGGTGCACTGCGCGACGAGACTCCGGTTCGTGCTCAAAGACGAGGGCAAGGCGGATGCCGCGGCGCTGCGCGCCACCCCGGGCGTCATCACCACGGCGCAGGCGGGCGGTCAGTACCAGGTCGTGATCGGCAACGAGGTCCCCGAGGTGTTCGCGGCGATCCAGGCCGCCACCAAGGGCGGTGGTAGCGACACCCGAGCGGGCGAGGCCCCCAAGGGCAACCCGTTCAATCGGTTCATTCGGATGATCGCCGCGATCTTCACGCCGATCCTCTGGGCGCTGGCCGGAACCGGCTTGCTGAAGGCCTTCCTCGCCGCCGCGGTCACCTTCGGGTGGATGGACACGTCCACCACGACGTATACGATCCTCAACGCGCTCTCCGACGCGTTCCTCACGTTCCTTCCCCTCGCGCTGGCCATCACCGCCGCGCGGTACTTCCGCGCCGCGGAGTTCACCTCTCTCGCCATCGCCGGCGCGCTGGTGTACCCGTCGATCGTGGCCCTCAACGGTCAGCCCGACATCACCTTCTTCGGCATCCCGGTGACGATGGTCAGCTACGTCTCGAGCGTCATCCCGATCATCGTGATCGTGTGGCTGCAGGCGTACGCGGAGCGCTTCCTCCTGAAGGTGCTGCCCGGCGCCGTTCGACGGTTCCTGACGCCGATGATCGTGGTGCTGATCGCGGTGCCGCTGGTGTTCGTCGTGATCGGTCCGCTCTCGAACCTCCTCGGCACGACGCTCGCCTCGGGCATCGGCTGGATCTTCCAGACGGTGCCGTGGCTCGGCGGTGCGATCCTCGGCGGTCTGTGGCAGGTGTTCGTGATCTTCGGTCTGCACTGGGGTTTCGTGCCGCTGTTCCAGCTCGAGTACCAGACGACCGGCTCCTTCCTGCTCTTCGGCCCGGTGTTCGCCGCGGTGCTCGCCCAGGGCGGCGCGGTAGCGGGTGTGCTCGCCCGCACGCGCAACAGGAACCTGCGCTCCCTCGCGGCTCCCGCCACCCTCTCGGCCCTGCTCGCCGGCATCACCGAACCGGCCATCTACGGCATCACCCTGCCGCTCAAGCGTCCCTTCGCCTTCGGCATCGTCGGCGGTGTGATCGGCGGCGCGATCGTGGCCACCGGCGGGGTCTTCACACGGGCGTTCGTCGTTCCCTCGGGACTCGCGCTGCCCGCGCTGCTCGGAAACGGCGACATGGTCCTCCTCGCGATCGGTCTCGGCGCCGCCGTCGTGGTGCCCTTCGTCCTGGTCGTGCTGTTCGGCTTCGCCGACCCGGGGGACGACTCGGTCGCGGCCAGCCCGACCGCCGCCACCGACACCGTGGTGTCGAACCCGGTCGACGGCACGGTCGTGCCCCTCGCCGAGGTTCCGGATGCCGCCTTCGCCGACGCCTCGCTCGGCAAGGGCGTCGCGATCCGCCCGACGTCGGGCGCGGTCTACGCCGCCTTCGACGGCACCGTCGTCGCGGCCTTCCCCACCGGCCACGCGATCGGCCTGCGCGGGGTCGACGGCGTGGAGCTGCTGATCCACGTGGGCCTGGACACCGTCAAGCTCGGCGGTCAGCACTTCACCCTGAAGGTGCAGTCCGGCGCCGAGGTAAAGGCCGGCGACCTGCTGCTCGAGTTCGACGGCGACGCCATCGAGAAGGCGGGCTACGACCTCATCACCCCGGTCATCGTCACCAACGGCGACCTGTATCCCGACATCGCCGACGCGGCATCCGGACCCCTCTCGCACGGCGAGACGCTGTTCCGCGCCGTCTCGGTCGACTCCCTGTCCACCGCCCACTGATCCCACGGAGGCGCAGCACATGACGACCACTCCCTTCCCCGACGGCTTCCTCTGGGGCGGCGCCACCGCCGCGAACCAGATCGAGGGCGCGTACGACGTAGACGGCAAGGGCCTCTCGGTGCAGGACGTGATGCCGAAGGGCATCTCGGGCCCGCGGAGCGCTCAGCCCACGCCCGACAACCTCAAGCACGTCGCGATCGACCACTACCACCGCTACGCGGAGGACATCGCGCTCTTCGCCGAGATGGGCTTCGGCGTGTACCGCTTCTCGATCGCGTGGAGCCGGATCTTCCCGAAGGGCGACGAGACCGAACCGAACGAGGCGGGACTGGCGTTCTACGACCGCATCCTCGACGAGCTCGAGAAGCACGGCATCGAACCGCTCGTGACGATCTCGCACTACGAGACGCCGCTGCACCTCGCCGAGCAGTACGGCGGCTGGACGAATCGCGCGCTCATCGGGTTCTACGAGCGCTATGCCCGTACGCTCTTCGAGCGCTTCGGCAGCCGCGTGACGTACTGGCTGACGTTCAACGAGATCAATTCGCTCCTGCACGCGCCCTTCATGAGCGGCGGCATCCCAATCCCCGAGGGCGGCGTTCCCGAGCAGCAGCTGTACCAGGCGATGCACCACGAGCTCGTGGCATCCGCCCGTGCCACGCGCATCGCACGAGAGGTCGCTCCCGCGGCGAAGGTCGGGTGCATGGTGCTGTCGATGCCCGTATACCCGCTGACGCCGTCGCCCGACGATGCCCTCGCGGTGATGGATGCCGACCACGGCAATCTCGTCTACGGCGACGTGCACACCCGCGGCGCCTACCCCGGCTACTTCCTGCGGACGCTTCGCGAGAAGGGCATCGAGCTCGACATCACCGACGAGGACCGCGACGACCTGACGAACACCGTCGACTTCGTCTCGTTCAGCTACTACATGTCGATCGCCGAGACCGCCGACCCCTCAAAGCGCGTCACGGGCGAGGGGAACATCATGGGCGGCGTGTCGAACCCGACGCTGGAGGCGAGCGAGTGGGGCTGGCAGATCGACCCCGTCGGCCTGCGCCTCGTGCTCAACCAGTTCTGGGACCGGTGGCAGAAGCCCCTGTTCATCGTCGAAAACGGCCTGGGCGCGCGCGACCAGCTCGTCGAGGTCGACGGCGAGAAGACCGTCGTCGACGACTACCGCATCGCGTACCTCAACGACCACCTCGTGCAGGTCGGCGAGGCGATCGAGGACGGCGTCGACGTGCTCGGGTACACCTCGTGGGGCTGCATCGACATCGTCAGCGCCAGCACCGCGCAGCTGAGCAAGCGATACGGTTTCATCTACGTCGACCGAAACGACGACGGAACCGGGACGCTGGAGCGCTACCGGAAGAAGTCGTTCGGCTGGTACGCCGACGTCATCCGATCCAACGGCGCATCCCTCACCCGCTGATCCCCGTCCGGGTCGGCCCCGGGTCCTCGTGGCCCGGGGCCGACCCTTTTGGAGTGCACATGACCCGCATCGCCTTCCTCGACGTCGACGGCACCATCCTCGAGCACGGCTCGGTGATCGCGCCTTCGACGGTGGATGCCATCACACAGGCCCGCGCGAACGGCCACCTCGTGTGGCTGTGCACTGGCCGCGCCGAAGCCGACATCCACCCCGACGTGGTGGCCATCGGCTTCGACGGGGCGATCTCCAACGGCGGCGCGTACGCCACCCGCGACGGCGAGCTGCTCCTGGAGCGGACGCTGCCGGAGGGCGACGTGGCGGCCCTCGAGGAGTACTTCCAGAGCCATGGCATCCACTACTTCCTGCAGACGCACGACGCCGTCTACGCCTCGCCGGGCATGGCCGACACGATGGAGGAGTTCTTGCGAGCCCGTCATGCGCAGCGCGCCGACGAGCTGGCGGCGCTGGGGCTGCCCTCCGACATCGACCACCGCCAGCGCGACCTGCGTCCCGTCGCCGACGTCGACCGCGATCGCGTCGCGAAGGCCGTGTTCGTCAGCCCCTCCCCCGACACCGTCGCGCACGCCGCGGCCGAGCTCGGCGAGGGCTTCCACGTCATCCCGGGTTCGATGCCCCTGCCCGGGGGCTCGAACGGCGAGATCGGGCGGGCCGGCGTGACGAAGGGCTCGGCCATCACGGAGGTGCTGGGCGTGCTCGGGTTGTCGGCGACGGATGCCATCGGCATCGGCGACAGCTGGAACGACGTCGAGATGTTCGAGGTCGTCGGAACCCCCGTCGCGATGGGCAACGCCGAGCCCGAGCTGCAGCGCTTGGCGGGCCGGGTGACCACCCCGGTGCTCGAGGACGGCGTTCGCAACGCGTTCGCGGAGCTGGGCCTGATCTAGGACCCGCGGGGGCACCGCACCCCCGCCCAGAAACGCCATCCGCACGAAGAAACACGCCGACGAGGCGTTTCTCCGCGCGGATCGCGTTTATGCCGGAACGGATGCCACGCCCACCACGCCCGAGCACACGGCCCACCCCCGCGGCATCCCGCCCCCGCAGCCACCCCCGCCCCGCCCAGAAACGCCATCCGCACGAAGAAACACGCCGACGAGGCGTTTCCTCCCGCCGATCGCGTTTATGCCGGAACGAATGCCACCCCGACCACGCCCGCGCACACGGCCCACCCCCGCGGCATCCCGCCCCGCAGCCACCCCCGCCCCGCCCAGAAGCGCCATCCGCACGAAGAAACACGGCGGCGAGGCGTTTCCTCCCGCCGATCGCGTTTATGCCGGAACGGATGCCACGCCCGACCCGCGGCGCCGCGCGGCAGCGACCCGCGTCAGTCCAGGAAGATGTCCGGGTACATCGCCTCGTCCGGCGTCCCCGGCACAGCGGCGTAGCCCGAGAAGTCGGTCACCCCGGCAGCGAGAAGCACGTCCTCGACGATCAGCGTCTGCCCGGTGCGCTCGCGCGACGGGGTGGTCAGCACCTCGTAGGCGGCATCCGCATAGATCTCGGGCGTGCGCGACACGCGCATGAGCCGATCACCGCCGATGACGTTCTGAACCGCGGCGGTCGCGATCGTCGTGCGCGGCCATAGGGTGTTCGCCGCGATGCCGGCGTCGGCGAACTCCGCCGCGACGCCGAGGGTCGCCATCGTCATGCCGAACTTCGCGAGGCTGTAGCCCGTGTGGGCGCCGAGCCACTTCGGGGTGACGTTCAGCGGGGGCGACAGCGACAGGATGTGCGGGTTCGCAGCATCCCGCAGCTGCGGCACCGCGGCGCGCGAGAGGAGGAACGTGCCTCGCACGTTCACGTCTTGCATCAGGTCGTACTTCTTCGTCGCGAGCTCGAGCGAACCCGACAGGTCGATGACGCTGGCGTTGTTGACGACGATGTCGATGCCGCCGAACTCGCCCACCGTCCGCATCACGGCTTCGGTGATCGACGCCTCGTCGCGCACGTCGCCGACGATCGGCAGCGCCTGGCCGCCCGCCGCCCGGATCGCCTCGGCGGCCGTGTGCACCGTGCCCTCGAGCTTCGGATGCGGGGTGTCGGTCTTGGCCAGCAGCGCGATGTTCGCGCCGTCGCGCGCGGCGCGCAGCGCGATCGCCAGGCCGATGCCGCGGCTCCCGCCCGACATGAGGATGATCTTTCCAGCCAGCGGAGCGTCAGAAGAAGGCGAGGTGGTCACGAGCGTCCTTTCACGGAGGCGGCGGCGAACGCGGCGACCCGCGCCTTCGCCTCGGGGGTGTCGAACGCGGCGCCGATCGTGGCGGCCTCGTCGGCGAGGTTCTCGGCGAAGGTGCGCCCCGCGCCGACGCGAACCAGACGCGTCGCCTGCCCGAACGCCGCGGTCGCCCCCTCGAGCCAGGAGCGCGCGATCTCGTCGACGCGAGAAGCAAGAGCATCGGATGCCACGACCTCGGCGACGAGCCCCCAGTCCCGGGCCTCCGCGGCATCCAGCATCCGATCCTGCAGCAGGAGCTGCAGCGCCCGCCGCTGCCCGATCGCCGCGGGAAGGAGGGTCGAGACGCCGAGGTCGGGCGTCAGCCCGATGTTGGCGTAGCGGCTGACGAAACGGGCGTTCTCGCTGGCGACGACATAGTCGGCGGTCAGCATGAGCCCGAGGCCCCCGCCCGCCACGGCGCCCTGCACGGCGGCGACCATCGGCAGCGGCGCTTCGACGAAGGTACGGATGCCGTCGTGGATCGCCTCGGCCGTCGCGGTGACGTCGGCACCCGAGGAGCCGCTGGTCGCCATCGCCACGACGTCGCCACCCGCGCAGAATGCGGGGCCGGTGGCATCCAGGATCACCGCTCCCACCGAGGCGTCGGAGGTGACCTGGTGGGCGACCTCGCGCCAGCGCGCGGCCATGGGGAAGTCCATCGCGTTGAGCGACGCGGGCCGGTCGAACGTGACACGCGCCAGGCCGCCCGAGGTGTGGAGCAGGATGCCGTCGGTCATTTCGGCGCCATCCGGATCGCGCCGTCGAGGCGGATCGTCTCGCCGTTGAGGTAGCCGTTGTCGACGATGGCGAGCACGAGCCGCGCGTATTCGTCGGGGGCGCCGAGGCGCGAGGGGTAGGGCACCTGCCTGCCGAGCGAGTCCTGCGCCGCCTGCGGAAGGCCCTTGAGCATCGGCGTCTCCATGATGCCCGGGGCGATCGTGACGACCCGGATGCCGTGACGGGCGAGTTCGCGGGCGATGGGGAGCGTCATCGCGTGCACGCCGCCCTTGCTCGCGGAGTAGGCGGGCTGGCCGATCTGCCCGTCGAAGGCCGCGACGCTGGCGGTGTTGACGATGACGCCGCGATCACCGCCGTCGGTCGGATCGGCCTTCGCCATGACGGCCGAGGTCTGGGCGATCACGTTGTACGTGCCGATGAGGTTGACCCGGATGACGCGTTCGAAGTCAGCCAAGGGCGAGGGCGTGCCGTCGCGGTCGAGCACCTTCGCCGGTGGGGCGATCCCCGCGCAGTTCACGACGACGCGGAGTGGGCCGGCCTCGGCGGCGCGAGCGGCGGCGGCCGCGACCTGTTCGGCATCCGTCACGTCGGCGGCGGCGAACGAGCCGCCGAGCTGGTCGGCGATGTCGGCACCCGACGACGAGGGGAGATCGATGACGGTGACGTGCGCGCCGGCCGCGGCGAGGCGGCGGGCCGTGGCGAGGCCGAGGCCCGAGGCACCGCCGGTGACGAGGGCGGAGGCTCCTGAGATGTCCATGCGTTCTCCTTCGAAGCTGAGACCGAGTCCCACCCTAGTCGAGACTGGGGATCGCGACAGGAGTGGGGTTGAGCTTCGAGCAGGGCCCCCGTCCGCGATCAGTCCCGCGTGGCCGGCGTTCGTCGACGCGCCCGATGCGTCGTCGGCGCGGGCGGCGCGAGGGCGTCGCCATCGAGCAGGATGGTGTCTTCGGCGGTCCAGCCGTACGCCTCCTGCAGCCGGGCGGCGAGGACGGCGACGGGGTCGGGCACGCCGATCTCGACACCGCGCGGCACGTCGGCTGCCGTCGGATCGAGGTCACGCGCCGCCAGGCGCAGGTCCTCGACCAGCTGGCGCAGGCGACGCGGGCCGAAGGCGGCGGACGCCAGTTCCCAGTCCCCGACGACGACCACCGAACCCCCGCTCCTCTCCGTGCGGGGTGCGTCGGCGCGCGGACCGAACCGCACCCTGACGACCGCCGCCCCGATCAGCAGCACCGCCAGGGCGCCCACCACCGTCGTCGGCCCGAACGAGAACGCCGCGGCGTACAGCGGCGAGTCCCAGCCCGCCACCCCGGCCACGACCACGCGCGCGGCGCTGAACACGGCGTACGCGCCGGTCACGGTGGCGATGAGCCGCAGCGGACCCGCCGGCTGCGGGCGGCCGAGCAAGACCACCGCGGTGCACGCCGCGCACGCGACGGTGAGGCCGAGCGCCTTCACCGCGAGCGAGGCGGGCAGCGGGATCATGAGGCTGACGACACCCACGGTAGTCGCGAGCGTCAGCGCCGCGACCGCCGCACGCCGCACGCCGCGGCCCGCCAGCACGCACAGCGCCACTGCGAGCAACGCCGGCGCCGACACCATCGCGACGTCTCCGAACGCGAGGGTCAGCCGGCCGCCGCCGGCGCCGTGGATGAAGTACATCGCGCTGGATCCGACCGCGGCGACACCTGACACCGCGGCGAAACGCAAGAAGAGGGTCAGTGGTCCCGGCGTGCCGACGCGCGGCATCGCCAGGAACAGCATCGCCGCGGCGACCGCGATGCACACACTCAGTAGAACCAGCGACAGACCCATGACACTCCCCCCGTTCATTGTGCACCCCGATCAACAATGCTCCGCACCCGCGAGAAGGGCGCCGCGGCCCAAGACCGGACGCTCCGCGCGATCCACCCGACCTAGGCTCGACGGGTGAACGAACGGCCCTTCCGCATCGAACGCGTCGACATCGACGATCCGCGCACGGTCGCGCTGCGCGGCATCCTGGACGCCGACCTCGACGAGCGCTACCGCGACGCCGATGCCGATGACACCCCCGAGATCGCCGCGAAGCGCGACGCCGCCCTCGCCGTGCATCCCGATCAGGTGGTGGCCACCTTCTTGGCGGTGGATGCCGACGGCACCCCGCTCGGACACGTCATGCTCCGCCGACTCGGCGACGAGTGGGAGCTCAAACGGCTCGTCGTGATCGCCGCGGCCCGCCGGCGCGGCGTCGGCCGCGCCCTCACCGCGCAGGTCGTCGATAGGGCCCGCGACGGTGGCGCACGTCGCGTGATCCTGCAGAGCGGAAGGATGCAGCCCGAGTCGCTGCGCCTCTATGCGGCCGCGGGGTTCACGCCGATCGACGTCTACGAGCCGTACATCGAGACGATGCCGCGCTCGCTGTGCTTCGAGTACGTGCTCTGACGGGCCCGCGCTGAGCGTTCGACGGCGTGCGGAGCCGCGCCCGCTGCCTCACGACCCGACGACGCGGAACGCCCCCGTCACCACCGCCGCGCCGAGCGCCACGACCATGAGCAGGATCGCGCCGCCGACGGCCGTGGCATCCCGCGCCGACAGCGTCGAGGGACGCGCCCACGTGCGCTCGATCCCGGAGCCGAAGCCGCGGGCCTCCATCGCGGTGGCGAGCTTCGTGCCGCGGCGCACCGCGAAGACGAGCAGCACGAACGCCATCGAGAAGAACCGCCGCACCGCTCCCCGATCGCCGAGCCCGCGCGCACGGCGCGCGAGTGTCATCGTGCGCCAGTCGTCGACGAACAGCCCGACCGTGCGGGCACCGGCGAGCACGCCGAGCACGAAGCGGCTCGGCAGCTTCGCCACCTGCGCGAGCGCGTCGGCGAGCTCCGTGGGATCCGTACGGGCGAACAGCAGGATCATCGGCAGCGCCAGGGCCACCACGCGCAGCAGCACCGCCACGGAGAGCTGGATCGAGTTGTCGCTGACCGTGGCGAACAGGAAGCTGCCGTAGACCGTGCCGCCCGGACGGGCGTAGAGCAGCATGCTGAGGCCGGCGACGGGCGCGAACAGCATCACCGGCACCAGCCGCTTCAGCACCGTGCCGAAGGCGACCCCGGTGAGCGGAACGCACGACAGCTCGAGCACGATGGCCGTGGCGGCGCTCACGGCGTCGATCGACACCAGCAGCGGCACCGCGAGCACGATGACCATCGCGACCTTCGCCACGGGGTTCACGCCGTCGAGCCAGACCGGCCGCGCCCGCGGGAGCGCCGCGGCGCTCATGCGGCACCGCCGAGCGCGATCCGATGCTGGCCGAGGTGGCGCACCACGTCGGCGTCGTGCGTGACGGCGACGACCGTGCGACCGCGCGCGATCTCGCGCTGCAGCAGCGCCACGAGCTCGCTCCATCCGCGGCGGTCCTGCCCGAAGGTGGGCTCGTCGAGCACGATCACCTCGGGTGAGGCGGCGAGCACCGTCGCCACCGACAGTCTGCGCTTCTGACCGCCCGACAGCGTGAACGGGTTGGCGAGGGCGAGGGATGCCAGATCCAACCGCTCGAGCAGCTCGTCGACGATCGCGTCGATCCGGGCAACCGGCATCCGCAATGCCCGTGGGCCGACGGCGAGCTCGTCGCGCAGAGTCGAAGCGAGGAACTGGTGCTCGGGCTCCTGGAACACCGTGCCGATCCGGGTCAGCAGCTCGGTCGACCGCCAGCGGGAGGGACGACGGATGCCGCGCGCGGCGAGGGCCTCGGCCGCGACCACCTCGCCCGCCAGCTCGGGCAGAAGCCCCGCCAGAGTCAGCGCGAGCGTCGACTTGCCGACGCCGTTCGGGCCCGTGATGACGGTTCCGGCCGCGCGAGGAACGACGACGTCGAGCCCGGATGCCACGACAGCACGCCGCTCGCGCCCGATCGACAGCGCCCGCGCCGAGAGCACGGCATCCGGTGCCGCCGGCGGAGCGGGGATCGGCAGCTCGACCGGATGCCCCGGCACCCATACGCCCGCCGCCGCGAGCGTCTCACCGTGCTCGGCGAAGACGCGGGCCGGTGCGCCATCGGCCAGCACCCCGCCGCCCGGGGCGAGCACGACGACGCGCGTCATGAGGTCGGCCCAGACGTCGGTGCGGTGCTCGATGAGTACGAGGGTGGTGCCGTCGGTGCGCACGACGTGCTCGACGGCCGCGCGCACCTCGGTGACACCCTCGGGGTCGAGGTTCGCGGTGGGCTCGTCGAGCAGCAGCAGCCCCGGGCGCATCGCCAGCACTCCGGCGAGGGCGAGGCGCTGCTTCTGGCCCCCCGAGAGCGCCTTCGTGGGGCGATCTAGGGGCACGGTCAGACCCACGGATGCCACGGCCTCGGCCACCCGTGAAGGGATCTCGTCCGCGGGCACACCGAGGTTCTCGCAGCCGAACGCGACGTCGTCGCCGACCTTCGACAGCACGATGCCCGACTCCGGGTCTTGCAGCACGAGGCCGATCCGACCGCGCTGCGCCTCGGGCGCCTGCCCGTCGACGAGGATGCGGCCGGTGCGCTCGCCCTCGTCGCTGCCGCCGAGGAGGCCGGCCAGTCCGGCGAGGAGCGTCGACTTGCCCGCCCCCGAGGCTCCGAGCAGCAGGACGCGCTCGCCGGGCTCGATCGTCAGCTCGACGTCACGCGTGGCGGGAAGCTTCCTGCCGGCGTAGCGCCAGCCCCACCCCTCGACGTCGACGCGCGCAGGGCCCGTCATCAGACGTCGCGGCGTGCTTCCCGACCCACGGCGAAGCGGCTGAGCGCGCCCGTCGCGGCGAGGGCGCGCACCAGCAGCCACCCGACAAGACCGGCCAGAAGGGCACCCGAAACGATCAGGGTGCCGAGGTAGAGGAGGTTGAACGCGACCGACTTCTCGATGTTCGCCGACATGAACAGCTCCAGCACCCATGCGCCCACGCCGGCCGCGGCGCCCGAGAGCATCGCCACGGGAAGGGTGAAGCGCAGGTACAGGAAGGCGAGGAAGATCAGTTCGGCGCCCAGCCCCTGTGCGAGGCCGGAGAAGATCGTGGTGACACCCCAGATGTTGCCGATGAGCGCCGACACGATCGCGGCGATCACCTCGACCAGCAGGGCCGCGCCGGGCTTGCGGATGATCAGGCCGCCGATGACTCCGCCGATCAGCCAGATGCCGACCGCGATGCCGCCGAGGCCGGGGGTGAGGCCGTCCATCGCGACGAACCACAGGCCGCCGACGGTGTTCCAGCCCCAGAAGACCAGGCCGATGGCGACGCCGAGCACGGCGGCGACGACGATGTCGACGACCCGCCACGAGAAGCGGTTCGTGGATGCCACGGCGGGGGCCGTGCGGGCAGACGTGGACGTATGCATTTCTTTCTCCTCCCTGCGCCGGCATGATCCGGATCAGGTTCGACGGTCGAAGCGTGGGTCGCTTCCTCTCAGCCCGGCTCACCGGACTCCCGTGGTTGACGTGACGAGTATAGGGGTGCGCCCGGGGTAGCGTGGGCGGGTGCACGAGCAGACCCCGGCCACCAGGCGCGACCTGCGCCGTTCGGGGGATGCCGCGGAGCCTTCGGCGACCGAGACCGTCGCGGCGGATGCCGGAGCGTTCGCGCCCGTCGCGGCGGATGCCGGAGCGTTCGTGCCCGTCGCGGCGGATGCCGGAGCGTTCGTACCCGGCGATGCGGATACCGAAGCGTTCGTACCCGGCGATGCGGATACCGAAGCGTTCGTACCCGGCGATGCGGCGACCGAGCGCGGGGGCGACTCTCCCGCGACCACTCCCCGTGTCGAGACACCAGTCTCCGCGGCATCCGCGACCACCGTCGGCTCCGAGCACGCCGCTGCCGTCCCCGCGGCGCAGGCCGCTTCCTCGGCACCGGTCGCCGCGGCATCCGGAGCTGCCGTCGAGCCGGCGGCGGCCTCGCCCGTCGCCGCGGCGCCGGCCGCGCAGGCGCCCGCGGCATCCGGCGCGCCCGTTCTGATCGGGGCCCTGACCTGGGTCGATCCGAACGACGCGGCCGACCTGCGTGCGGCGCCCGCCGGGGGCCCGGGCACCGGATCGCGAAGCGCCGACCTGCTGGCCGGTCGGCGCCGACGGGTCTTCCGCCCCGCGACGGTGATTCCGCCGGTTCTTCTCGTGCTCATCCTCGCGGTCTACGCGGCCGCGACCCTGCTGTGGCCGTTGAACGCGGTCGCACCGACCACGCGCGCGGTCGGCGTGCAGCCCGTCGCCGCTCCCGCCGCCGAACCCGCGTGGCCCGCCGAGGGCGAGGCCGCCATCGCGATCGACGGGATGCCCGGGACACTGTCGACCGCGGCTACCGCCCCCGAATCGATCGCGAGCATCACCAAGGTCGTCACGGCGCTCGTCGTGCTCGACCGGCTGCCACTCGCGCCGGGCGAACAGGGCCCGTCGTACGCGTTCACGCAGGCCGACAGCGCCGATTATTGGCAGTACCGCGCGCGCGGAGAGTCGTCGCTCGACGTGCCGATCGACGGCAGCCTCACCGAGCTGCAGATGCTGCAGGGCATGCTGATCGCCTCCGCGAACAACTACGCCCAGCGTCTGGCATCCGACCTCTTCGGAACGGATGCCGAGTTCTCGGCCGCCGCGAACCAGTACCTCGCGGAGCGGGGCATCGGGGGCATCACGATCGTCAATCCCACGGGGATCGAGGCGGGCAACACCGCCACCCCGGCCGCCCTGATCTCCCTGGCCGAGCGGGCGCTCGCCAATCCCGTGATCGCCGAGATCGTGCGCACGCCCGAGCTCACGCTTCCCGGTGCCGGCACGTTCAAGAACGGCAACGCCCTGCTCGCCGACCCGGGAGTGGTCGGCGTGAAGACCGGCACACTCGACGCGTGGAACCTGCTGACCGCGAAAGACATCACGGTCGGAGACGCGACGATCCGCGCGTACGCCGCAGTGCTCGGCCAGCCCGGACCCGACACCCGCAATCAGGCCACCCGCGACCTGTTCGCGCGCATCGAGCAGGAGCTGCAACCGCGTCCTTCGGTGACCGCCGGCACCGTCATCGGCAAGGTCGAGACGCTCTGGAGCGACGACATCGACATCGTCACCGCGGCCGATGCCACGGTCGTGCTGTGGAACGGCGGCGCCGCCAAGACCTCCGCGGACTTCGATCTGGGTGACGCGACCCAGCCCGGCGCGACGGTCGGCACCTTCACCGCGACCGGTCCGGTCGATGCCGAAACCGTCGACGCGCAGCTCGCCGCCGAGATCGAGCCGCCGAGCCCGTGGTGGCGTCTGACGCATCCCCTCGACCTGTTCGGGGTGAACGACTGAGTCATGGACTTCTCGCTGGATGCCGCGTCCCCCACGCCACCGTACGAGCAGGTGCGGGCGCAGGTGATCGCCGCGATCGACGACGGGTCGCTCGTCGCCGGGACCCGACTGCCTCCCGTGCGCACCCTCGCATCCGAGCTGGATCTCGCTGCGAACACGGTGGCCCGGGCCTACAAGGAACTCGAGGAGGCCGGCTACGTCGAGACCCGCGGCCGCGCCGGCACGATCGTGCGCGGTGGCGATGCGGCGTCCACGCGAGCCGCGCAGGCGGCCGAGACGTACGTGGAGACGGTGCGTCGGCTGGGCGTCTCCGCCGAGGATGCGGTCGCATTGGTGAAGGCGGCGCTTCGCGCTCGCTGAGGTGCTGTCGGCGTCGCTGGCCGGGTTGGCTGAGCCTGGGGGGACGGGTAACGTCTTCGCACGGCCGACGACGGGAGGATGCCGCATGCCCACGCCCTACATGACGGACCCGGCCCTGCTGAAGTCCCTGAAGGGGCAGCAGTACGTCGTCCTGCGACCCGGTGCCGCCGTGGCCCAGTTCTACCGCCGCGAGCAGTCCGCCGTTCTCGGGCGGTTGCCGGGTGGCGTCCCCCATCCGCACACGGGCCACGTGACGCTGCGCGGCTTCTTCGAGCCGGAGCGTGTCGCGTCGCTCCGCGAGGCGATCGTCGGCTGGGCGCGCTCCCTGGCGCCGATCGATCTGCGCGTCGAAGCGATCGACGGGTTCCCGCCGCCGTTCAGCGTGCTCATCGCGCGCCTCGAGCGGACCCATTCGCTGCTCGACGCCTACGCGGGCTTGACCGAGCTGCTCGATTCGACGGACTTCGTGCGCATCGGCGAGCTGCCGCTCGACGAGTGGGTGTTCCACCTGTCGCTCGCATATACGAACACGCTCGACGAGCAGGGGTGGGCTCGGGCACTGCAGGCGAGCGCGCACGAGGTGGAGCCGAAGCCCTTCGAGACCGTCTCATCCGTGGATGTCGTCTGGTACGACGACACCGGCGAGCACATCGAGAACATGCCCCTCGGCCGAGCCTGACGCGGCGTCGCACGAGGTGGCTGCGCGGCGTCCTGATGCGTCGAGGTGGCTGAGGCGGGCGAAGCCACCGGGACCGGTCGACGCGCGAGGTGGCGGAGCCTGTCGAAGCCGCAGGACCCCGCGCGGCGTTCGAGGTGGCTGAGCCTGTCGAAGCCACCGGGCCGGGCTGACGCGTGGGGTGGCTGAGGCTACCAACGCCGCAGGGCCGGGCTGACGCGAGGTGGCTGAGCCTGTCGGAGCCGCGGGGCCGGCCGGGCGGGGGCGACGCCCCTCCTCCCCCGTGCACTGGTTCGCTCATCCATCCCCGATCCAGCTCGGGAGCCCGGGGCAATGTCGGAGGTCGTCGCTAGCATGCACACATGCCTGATCGCATCGTCCCGACAGCCCCGAAAGGCGGGCCCGCGGCCCTGACCGCGGTGCTCGACGACGTCCTGCGCACCGGCGCCGCCCTCGCCGCCGCCGACGTCGCCCGCACCCGCGCCCTCGCCGCCGCCGGGCACCTCGCCCTCGACGTCATGGCCGACCAACGCGCCACCGCCCGCGCCGCCGACCTCGCCCTCCGCGAAGTCGCCTCCGAAATCGCCGCCGCCGAAAACCTCTCCGACCGCACCGTCCAGACCCAGATCGGGCGGGCGATGACCCTCGTCGACCACTACCCGCACACCCTCGCCGCGTGGGAAGCCGGGGCGATCACCCGCCCCCACGTACACGCCATCGTCGACATCGGCACCCCGCTCCCGGCCGAGGCGCGCACCGAGTTCGACCTGCTCGCCGTGGCCACCGCCCAAACGCTCAGTCCCGGTCGCCTGCGCGCACGCCTCGCCATGCTCGCCGAACGCCTGCACCCCACCACCATCACCGAACGCCACCACCGCGGCCGCGACACCCGCTGCGTGCGCATCGTCACCGGCCACGACGGCATGTCCGACCTCATCGCCACCCTCCCCACCGTCCTCGCCGTCGGCATCTACGACCGCCTCACCCAACAAAGCCGCGCCATCATCGACACCCGCACCGGCATCACCGCAGCCCTCACCGACGCGCCCGACGACGGCGCGGGCTCAGCACACCCCACGGCCGGCACCGAGACAGTCCGACGAAATGCGCAGTCCACCACCACCGCCGCGACCCTCACCGACGAGCGCACCACCGCGCACCTCCGCGCCGACATCCTCACCGACCTGCTCCTCACCGCCGCCCCCACAGCCGACCCCACCCGCACCGACGACGGCCCCGGCACCCTCGGCACCATCCGCGCCCGCATCCAAGTCATCGTCCCGGCGTTGACCATGCTGAAGCCCGGCGCCGAGAACACCGACCCCGCCGAACTCGTCGGCCACGGCCCCCTCGACGCCACCACCGCCCGCACCCTCGCCGAAGCCACCACACTCCCCTGGGACCGCGTCATCACCCACCCCCTCACCGGCGCCGTCCTGCACACCGACACCTACCACCGCACCACCGCCATCGACCGCCACCTCCGCGCCCGCGACCGCACCTGCCGTTTCCCCGGCTGCACCACCCCCGCCACCCGCTGCGACGTCGACCACACCCACGACCACGCCCACGGCGGCAAAACCACCCACACCAACCTCGCGCACCTCTGCCAACGCCACCACACCCAGAAACACCTCACCCGCTGGCAGGTGAAGCAACTCCCCGACGAAGTCCTCAAGTGGACCAGCCCCACCGGCCGCACCTACACCGACGAACCCCTCCCCTACTCCCCCGCCACCCGCTTCCTCCCCGACGACCCACCCCCACCCGACCCCGAACAAGGCACACCGCCCTTCTGACCCGGGGAACACGCAGCCGCCCACTGCGCCTGCCGTTCGCCGCGCCTGCTCGTCCTCGGCCTCGACCTCGACCTCGGGCCTCTGACTCAACTCGGCCCGCTCACGACGTCACCTCTCAACGGGCAACCGCTGCGCGCCCTCCATTCGCTGCACCCGATATTCCTCGGCCTCGAACTCAGCTCGTCCCGCCCACGACGTCACCCCTCGACGGGCACGACGCGGGCGAGCGGCGTCAGGGTCCGCAGCACCTCACCCTCGAATCGCAGGTGCAGCCGCGCGGTCGACGCTTCGGCAAGGGGACCGCCGGCCGCATACGGATCGGACGCGCAGGCCTCCGATGTCAACACCGCGCGAGTCTCACCGACGACCGCCTCGCCCTTCTCGACGGCACCCACCGTGACGGCCGACCGACGCCCCCGTTCCGACTACTACCCCGCCTCCGACCACCGCCGCCATCAGCCGCGTACCCTCGACCCCATGCCCCTCGTCCTCGTCACCGGCGGCGCCCGCGCGAACAGCATCGCCGCGGGCATCATCCCCCGCCTTGAAGCCGACGGCTGGACCGTCGTGACCAGCGAACTCGACACCGGCGACTACCCGTGCGACCTCGCCAGCCCCACAGCGCCCACCGAGCTCATCGAACGCGTCTCCCGCGAGCGCGGACCTATCCACGCCCTCGTGCTGAGCCACGCCCACGGTGTCGAGTCCGGCATCCTCGACACCACCGCCGCGAGCTTCGACCGCCACGTCGCGGTGAACGCCCGCGCGACCCTGCTCATGATCGCCGCCTTCGCGCGACAGGTCGACGAAACCGGTGGCGCGATCATCGCCTTCACGAGCGACCACACCACGGGCAACCTCCCCTACGGCGCATCGAAGGGTGCGCTCGACCGCATCGTCATCTCCGCCGCACGAGAACTCGGCCCGCGGGGCATCTCCGCCAACGTCGTCAATCCCGGCCCGATCGACACCGGATGGATGGATGCCGAAACCCGCGACGCCCTCGCCGGCTACCACCCGCTCGGCCGCTTCGGTACGCCCCGCGACATCGCCGGCATCACAGCCTTCCTGCTGTCCGACGCGGGCCGCTGGGTCAGCGGACAGCTCCTCCACACCGACGGCGGGTTCACCGCGCGGTTCTGAGCGCCCGACGAGGCCCGCTCGCCGTGCTAACGTCGCCGGCAGTGACACGGGGTGCCCGCAAGGGGCTGAGAACACACCCGTTGAACCTGATCTAGCTCGTACTAGCGAAGGGATGTCGCGAATGGTCGTTCGCACGTCGTCGTCTCCGTCCACCCCCGCCTCCGCGCCCGAAGTCGCACCGGCCCGAGCGCTCGAGCGCCTCCGCGAGGCATCACCGCTCACGCAATGCATCACCAACGCGGTGGTGACGAACTTCACCGCCAACGCCCTGCTGGCCCTGGGCGCCGCCCCCGCGATGTGCGACATCCCCGACGAGGCCGGCATGTTCGCCGGCATCGCCGGCGGTGTGCTGGTGAACCTCGGCACCCCCACCGCCGAGCAGCGCGACGCCGCCCGCGAGGCCGTCGCCGCGGGCACCCCCTGGGTGCTCGACCCCGTCGCGGTGGGCGCCCTCCCGGTCCGCACGGCCCTCGCGCACGAGCTGCTCGAGGCGCGTCCGGCGATCATCCGCGGCAACGCCTCCGAGATCCTCGCCCTGGCAGGCCTCGGCGCCGGCGGTCGCGGCGTCGACGCCACCGACACGGCCGAAGACGCCCTCGACGCCGCCCGCGCCCTCGCGACGCGCACGGGCGGCACGGTCGCCGTCTCGGGCGAGACCGACCTGATCGTGGATGCCGCACGCACGGCGCGCGTGCCCGGGGGCAGCGCTCTGCTGACGAAGGTCACCGGCGGCGGCTGCGCCCTCGGCGCCGCAATGGCGGCCTTCGCGGCGATCGCGGAACCCTTCGACGCCGCTCTCGCCGCCAGCGCCGTCTGGGCCGTCGCGTCGGAACGGGCGGCATCCGGCTCCCGGGGCCCGGGGTCGTTCGCCGTCGCGTTCCTCGACGAACTCGCCGCCCTCCAGCCGAGCGACCTCGACGGCCGCGTGGAACTCGCATGACCGACCTCGCCCTGCACCTCGTCACCGACCACCGCGTCCCCTTCGCCCGCCTCCGCGACATCGTCGACGAAGCGGTGAACGCCGGCGTCACGGTCGTCCAGCTGCGCGACAAGCTCGCCACCGGCGGCGAGCTCTACGCCCGCACACTCGACCTCGCCGACGTCGTCGCGGGTCGCTGCGCCTTCGTCGTCGACGACCGCCTCGACGTCGTGCTCGCCGCGCGCGACCGCGGCGCGCGCGTTGACGGCATCCACCTCGGTCAGAGCGATCTCCCCGTCGACGCCGCACGCGCGCTCCTCGGCCCCACCGCCCTCGTAGGCTGGACGGCCAACACCCCGGAACACCTCGCCGCCGCCGACGCGTTCTCCCCGGGGACCCTCGACTACCTCGGCGTCGGCGTGATCCGCGCGACCGACACCAAGCCCGACCATCCGCGACCGCTCGGCGTCGACGGGTTCGCCGAGCTCGCGGCATCCACCGCCCTGCCCTGCGTGGCGATCGGCGGAATCGACGTCGGCGACGTCGCCGCCCTCCGCGACGCGGGGGCCGCCGGCGTCGCGGTCGTCTCGGCGGTGTGCGCGGCCGACGACCCGGGCGCGGTCGTGCGCGACCTCCGCGCGGCGTGGGCGAGCGCCGCGTGAGCGCCGCACAGACGCGCGAAGCGAGCCCGCGCGTGCTCAGCATCGCCGGCACCGACCCCACCGGGGGCGCCGGCGTGCAGGCCGACCTCAAATCCATCGCCGCCTTCGGCGGGTACGGCATGGCGGCGGTGACCGCGCTCGTCGCGCAGAACACCCTCGGCGTCCGCGAGGTGCACGTGCCGCCCACGGCGTTCCTCGACGCGCAACTGCGCGCGGTGAGCGACGACGTCGAGATCGACGCGGTCAAGATCGGCATGCTCGGTTCGGCCGACGTCGTCGCCACCGTCGACGCCTGGCTCGCCGAGACGCAGCCGCGGATCGTCGTGCTCGACCCGGTGATGATCGCGACCAGCGGCGACCGCCTGCTCGACGCCGACGCCGAGCAGGCGGTGCGCGCGCTCTGCCACCGCGCCGACCTCGTCACCCCCAACCTGCCCGAACTCGCCGTCCTCACCGACCGACCCGTCGCGCGCACCTGGGACGATGCGCTCGCCCAGGCGCGCACCCTGGCCGAGACGGCCGACACCTCCGTGCTGCTGAAGGGCGGACACCTCGACGGCGACCAGAGCCCGGATGCCATCGTCGACACGACCGGCGCCCACCCGGTGCCGGGCCGGCGCGTCGCCACCCGGCACACCCACGGCACGGGCTGCTCGCTGTCGTCGGCGATGGCGACCCTCGCCGCCCACGGCCTCCCCTGGCCCGCGGCGCTGGAACGCGCGAAGCGCTGGCTCACCGGCGCCCTCGAGAACGCCGAAGCCCTGCACGTCGGCCGCGGCAACGGCCCGATCGACCATCTGCACGAACTCCGCCCCCACATCGACCTGGGTCGCTCCTGGAGCGCCGGACGGTGGGATGCCACGACCTCGACCCGCGCCGAGGTCGACGCGTGCGCGTTCGTGCGGGGACTCGCATCCGGAGACCTCGACCGCGACGCCTTCCACTGGTATCTCGGTCAGGACCTGCTGTACCTGCGCGAGTACGCCCGCGTGCTGGCCCGCGCCGCGGCACTGGCTCCGAACGTCGACGAGCAACGGTTCTGGGCGGCGGCGTCGGTGTCGTGCCTGGTCGAGGAGGCCGCCCTGCACCAGTCGCACGTCGACCCGGCGCAGCTCGAACCCGCGTCATCGACCCTGGACTACACCGACCACCTGCACGCGGCATCGACCGCGGGGTCGTACGCCGTGCTGGTCGCCGCGATCCTGCCCTGCTTCGTGCTCTACACCGACATCGGCGCCCGCTGGCGCGGCACCTTCGCCCCCGATCATCCGTACGCCGACTGGCTCACCGCCTACGGCGACGAGGCGTTCGCGGCGTCATCGGCCGAGGCGACGACGATCGTGGATGCCGCCGCCCGCACGGCATCCGCATCCACCCGCGCCGCGATGGCCGCCGCCTACGACCGCTCGATGGTTCTGGAGCTGGCGTTCTTCGAGGCGCCTCTACGCCGGATCTGACAGCCGCGCGCGTCGCCCGGTCGTGGCGACGCGTGCGGGTCGCGGCTGCTCAGCCGCTCTTGCGGCGGAACTCGCGCTTGGTGACCGCTCCGTGGGTGCCCTGCACGGCGGAGTGGCCGTCGAGGTGCGCCTCACCGGAACGCTGCTGGCCGTTCTTCTTCGCGAGCGCTTCCTTGAACTTGCGCTTCATCTCGTCGGATGCCGAGGCACCCGCGGTCTCGTCGGTACTCATGCCCCCACCCTAGACACGCCCGAGCGGATCGATCTAGACGTGGCGCACCCGCTGCTGCAGCCGCGTGCGGATGTCGAACAGCTCGGTTCCGCCGACCTCACGCGCACCCGTGATGCCGCGTCGCAACAGGGTCGTCAGGGCGCTGCGAGTGACGAGGGCGACGGGGGTGCCACGCACTTTGCCGAGCTCGGTGACGGCATCCAGGATCGCGTCGTCGGGCAGCACCACCATGGCTCCGCTGAAGCGCACCCCGGCCGCCCGGGCGATCACACGAGCGCGCGACACCAGCTCGGTCACCGGCGCGCCGATGATGTTCGGCCCGGTGATCTCACCGCGGCGCACCCCCACGGGCCCGCCGAAGTCCTCGCTCAGCAGCGCATACAACCCGCTGGGCCCGAGCACCAGGTGGTCGAGCTTCTGCTCGGGGTCGCGCCCGTCGCGGTCGGCGAAGACGTCGTGCCACACGGTGTAGCCCATCCCCAGTTCGGACACGAGCCGGGCGGTCTCCTCCTCGGCGAGCGCGTCGGCGAGGATGTGCCGGATCTCGGGCGGCGCCGACCGCACGAGCGCCGGGTCGTACGGATCGGCGATGTCGACACCGCGCCCCACCCACTCGCGGATGAGCCCGAGGTAGCGCTCCCTGCGCCATCCGCCGGGCTGACCGTACGATCGGGCGCGCGGACGCGTGTCGGTGGGACGTGAGGGAGCGGATGCCGGGGCCCCACCGCCCCACTCGCCCGGCGCCGTGCCGCGACCGCGGTCGTAGGCGCTGCGCGCCTCCGGCGTTCCGACGAGCTCCCACGCGCGCTGCACCTGCACGAACAGCGCGGCGTCGCCGCCGGTGTCGGGGTGCGTCTCGCGCAGACGCACGCGGTAGGCGCGGCGCAGGCCCTCGTCGTCGATGTCGGCCGCGACACGGAGCACCTCGTATGCCGAAGACGACATGGGGCTGTCGAACACGTGCGTCATCCGTTCTGCCGCCCGGGCGCGCGGCGCCTCTCAGGCTAACCCGCCGTGGCTGTGCGCGACCCGAGGCGAAGGGAAGCGACCCGACCCGCCACGACATGACGACACGAGAACAGGGGGGTGCCACCAGGACAGGCCGTTCCGCGCCGGATCACCCTGTTCTCGTCGCATCGCCTGTTCTGGTCGCACCGTCACGCGCTCGTATGACGCCCCGCCGCCCGCGCCCCTCATTGCGCCGGGCGTAGGCCGCGGCATCCCGACTCGACAGCGCCAGCAGCACCAGGATGTCGAGGCTCAACGTCAGCAGGGTCGTGCCGACCGTGATCTGCTGCCCGTACGCCCACCACCCCACGAAGCTCGCGCTGATCGACGCGACCGACAGCAGCATCACCAACACGCGCGCGAGGTTGCCACCGAACAGGATCAGGATGCCGAACACCACCTGCACCACGAAGACACCACCGAGCACGGCGAGGAACACCGTCGTCCCCACGCCCATGTCGCTGACGGTGAGGTCGAGCGGCTCGTCGGCGTTCCCGCTCGCCGCGCCCGCGACGGCCCGCAGCCACGGCGGCAGCGAGAACGCCACACTCACCGCCCACAACGCCCCCGCGACCGCGCGCAGCAGCACGAGCACGCTGCCCGCGACCGTGGAGACCGGCCGGCGCATCGCGGGGTCGGCCGTGGGGGGATCGAGCGGCGGCTCGAACGCCGGGCGCTTCTCGGGATGCCGCTCCTCCCTCACGACGACACCCCGGCTCTGACCGCGCGCACGTCGATGATCGGCAGGTCGCCGTCGGTGGTGATGGTGTCTCCGCCGCCGTTGCGCGAGTGGTACCCCGTGGCGAAGTCGCGGATGACGTCGACCTCGACCCCCGGCAGGTTCCGCACCGTCGCGACGATGTGGTCGCGCTCGATGTCGGTGTCGGCGTCGATGCGGTGGGTCACCTGCAGCGTGAACAGCGACAGACCCACCGCGCGATCGAAGGTGCCGGCGGCGAGCCAGTCGACCCGGCGCCCGCCGGGCAGCAGCCACCCGTCGGGGCACCGCCACAGCCGCACGTGGTGCCTCTTCGCGGGCGAGCCCGCCACTTCTTGCTGATACGCCAGGTCTTGCATCCGTCCGAAGAGATAGAGCGGACTCACCGGCGCCCGCGGGTAGCTCCGCCGCCGCAGCGTCGACGCGACGATGCCCCACGACGAGCGCAGGCTCACCGGGTCGGCGGCGATCCAGCCCGCCTCCGTCATCACTGCTTCGATGTTCTCGCGTGAGCCGAGCAGCGCGAGGTTCACCGGGTCGCCGAGCAGGCCGTCGGAGGTGCGCGTGCGTCCCATGAAGTAGTCGGGCACATAGATCGCCGTGAGGATGCGATGCAGGCGCGGCAACGCGAGATACGCGAGCAGCACCCAGAAGGCGATGGCCATCAGAACCCCGCCCCAGCCGAGCGAGAACGACTCGGTGAAGCTGAGGTAGGCGAGCCAGATCGCGGCGACGCCGCCGAAGACGAAGAAGAACCCGTCGAGGGCTCGACCGATCGACCAGCGACGCCGCGGCGAGGTCATGGGCTCGTCACCACAGCGCGGGTTCGGGTTGATAGGCGAACGCCTCGGCGACCCGGTCGACGGGGAGGTCGTCGAGCCGCGCCGGCGACCACGACGGGGTCCGGTCCTTGTCCACGACCTGCGCGCGAATGCCCTCGACGAGGTCGGGTTGCGTGAAGGCGAACCACAGCACGAGGCCGTACTCCTGCGCGAGCGCCGCCCGTAGCGACGGCAGCTCGCGCGCCCGCCGCACGGCCTCGAGCGTCACGGCGAGCGCCGTCGGGGCGGATGCCGCCAACAGCTCGGCCGTCTCGCGCGCCTCCGCCTCGGGACGCGCGCGCAGGCGGTCCAGGATGCCGGGCACATCGGCGGCCGAGAACGCGTCGTCGATCCACTCCCGCGCCGTCTCGAGCCGCGACGGCTCGGGCGTCTCGTCGAACAGCAGCACGAGCTCGGTCGGGCTCGACGGATCCGCGCGGTTCTCGAGCGCTTCGTACAGCGCCTCGAGGTGGGCCACCGGCACCATGTGGTCGGCGAAGCCGGCGTACAGCGCGTCACTGGCATCCATCGTCCCGCCGGTGAGTGCGAGGTACTCGCCGATGCGACCGGGGGCGCGGCCGAGCAACCACGAGCCGCCGACGTCGGGGGTGAAGCCGATGCGCGTCTCGGGCATCGCCAGGCGCGAGCGCTCGGTGACGATGCGGATCGCGGCGTGACCGGCCAGACCGATCCCCCCGCCCATGCACACGCCGTCGGCGATCGCGACGACCGGCTTCCTCGACGTCGCGATGCGGTGGTCGAGGGCGTACTCCTCGCGGAAGAACGCGTGCACCTCGTCGGCCCGGCCGCCGGTCACCATCTCGTGCAGGGCCCGCACGTCGCCGCCGGCGCAGAAGCCGCGCTCGCCGGCACCGTCGAGCAGCACGACATCGACGTCGGTGTCGCTCTCCCACCGATCGAGGGTCAGGTGCAGCGCGCGGATCATGTCGAGGTCGAGCGCGTTGATCGCCTTCGGCCGGTTGAGCGTGAGGTGGCCGAGGCCCCCGCGGCCCCCCGACCAGGACGCTGTCGTTCTCGGATCGCTCTGCGTGCACGGTGCCACGTTACACACGCCGCCCGGCGCGCCTCCCCCCTGCGGAGGATGCGTTTTCGGCCCCGGATCGGGGAAGATGGGCAGAACGTCTGCCGAAGGAGAGGGGTCGCATGCCCGACGGACAGGTGCTCGAGCTGGTCGGCCTCACAAAGCGGTTCGGGGCGATCTCGGCCGTCGACGGCCTGACCGCCCGTGTCGAACCCGGACAGGTGACCGGCTTCCTCGGCCCGAACGGGGCCGGCAAGACCACCTCTTTGCGCATGTTGCTGGGCTTGGTGCGGCCCACCTCCGGCACGGCCACGATCGGCGGCAAGCGCTACACCGACCTGACCGCACCGCTGCAGACCGTCGGCGCCGCCCTCGAGGCATCCAGCTTCCACCCCGGTCGCTCGGCCGCGAACCACCTCAAGGTCTACGCGCGGGCGGCGAGCCTGCCCACCACCCGCATCGACGAGGTGCTCGGCCTCGTCGGGCTCGCCGACGTCGCCGGTCGTCGCGTCGGCGGGTTCTCGCTCGGCATGCGTCAGCGCCTGGGCCTGGCGACCGCCCTGCTGGGAGACCCCGGCGTGCTCGTGCTCGACGAGCCGTCGAACGGCCTCGACCCCGAGGGCATCCGCTGGATGCGCTCGCTGCTGCGACACCTCGCCGCGGAAGGACGCACGGTGCTCATCTCGTCGCACCTGCTCGCCGAGGTGCAGCAGACCGTCGACGCGCTGCTGATCATCTCGCGCGGGCGTCTGGTGTTCCAGGGCGGCATCGAAGACCTCGCCGACCCCGACGAGTTCGCCACCGTCGTGGACTCCCCCGACCGCGCCGCCCTGGGGCGGTTGCTCGATGACCGCGGCATCGCGCACCAGCTGCTGCGCAACGGCTTCACGATCCGCCACCACGAACCGGTCGAGATCGGCGCCCTCGCCGCGGGCGCCGGCATCGCCCTGTCGAACCTGCAGAGCAAGGGCGCGAGCCTGGAGGACATCTTCCTCGAACTCGTCAGCGGCGTGCGGGTGCACGCCAGCGCGGGCGCGACGCCCGTCCCCGTCGCGGACGCCGCCCCGGATACGGGGAGGGCTCCGAGTGCCGGGCAGATTGCAGACGCCGGGCAAGTCCCGGGTGCCGCCCCACCGGCCGCCACGCCCACCCCTGCCGCGACGCCCGACACCGTGGCATCCGTCGATCCCGACGCCGACGACCCGCGCCCCTCGACCGCCCTGGTGGCGGTGATGCCACCGCCTCGCGCGGCGCGCGCCGCGCCCTCTCCGACGCAGGTCGGCCCGCGCCCCTCCTACTCCGTCGCCTCGACCGGGGTCATCGACATCGTCCCCACCGCCGGACCCGACGAGACGGAGGCACCGCGATGAGCCTGGTCGCCGCAACCCGCTCCGAGTACACCAAGCAGTTCAGCACCGCCGGGTGGTGGGTGCTGGGCATCGTGCTCGTCGCCTACGTCGCCTTCACGGCCGGCGTGCTCGCCCTCGTGTTCGGCGGGGTGGCATCCGGTCGGCTGACGGGGGCGACCGGCCCCGCGCTGTCGGCTGACGGCATCCCCGCGCTCGTGTACAGCTCCGCCACGGCGGTCGGGTACGTCTTCCCTCTGCTGGTGGGCACCCTGATGGTCACGACCGAGTTCCGTCACAAGACGCTCACGCCGACGTTCCTCGCCACCCCGCGCCGCGGCGTCGTGCTCGTGGGCAAGTTCGTCGTCGGCATCGTGGTGGGACTGCTCTACGGCATCCTGGGCTCGCTCGCCGCGGTCGGCGCGGGAGCGGGCGTGCTGAGCGTCTTCGGCATCGACACCGCGCTGGGCGCCGGCGACACCTGGGAGCTCGTGGGCCGGATGCTGCTCGCCTTCGCCCTGTGGGCCCTCGTCGGCATCGGCGTCGGCACGGTCGTGCGCAATCAGGTCGCCGCGATCGTCATCGTGCTGGCCATCACGCTCTTCGTCGAGCCGATCGTCCGCACCGCCGGGGGACTCGTCGAGGGCTTCGCAGGGGTCGTCAAGTGGTTCCCCAGCGCCGCGAGCGACGCGCTCGTCGGGCAGACGATCTTCGGCGCCATGGGCACCGCCGCCGACGACTCCCTCGAGTGGTGGGCCGGAGGCCTCGTGCTGCTCGGTTACGCGGTGGTTCTGGTCGTCATCGGGCTGCTGACGACCTGGCGCCGCGACATCGACTGAGCGGCACCCGTCACGACCCGGGTGGCGCGTACCGGGGGACCTCCACGAAGACCATCTCCTTCATCGGCTCCGGCGGACGAAACGTGCCCTCCGGTTCGGGGACGATGTACAGGCCGCGACTGGTGTTGGCATTGAAGGTCAGCGCGTGCAGCCAGGCCGGGTTCAGCTGCGGCATGCGTCCGCCGTGGAACTTGAAGACGAGCGACACCCCGGAGTGGATGTAGACGCAGGTGCGCCCGCCTCCCGTGCTGATGTCGTCCTTCCAGGTGAAGGTGAAGGTCTCACCGCGCCGCACCTTGGCCATGATCACCGCCTGCAGATGCGCGAGAAGTCGATCCTCGAACTCCACCTTCACGTTCGAGTCGTAGACGAACTTGCCCATGATTCCTCCTCGGCACCCGACGTTGCGAGGGGGCGAGTGTCGCCCGGCGAGCGCCTACCGTCAGCGTCAGAGCGTCGGTTCGTGCGCGCCAATGCCCTTGCACTCGCCGTTCTTTCGTGATCGGCCTCCCACAAGCGAGCGAGGTTCGTCAGCGGCGTCGCCTCCCGGACGACGCTGATGGCGGCGGCACGCGCAGCAGACGGCGAACTATCCCATCGACGCGCGGCACGGGCAAGCGGGATGCGCGGCGACGCCCGGTCGGGGAACGTCGAGGGGAACCGGGGAGTGCGATGGGTGATCGACGAGACCTGCGGGGGCGTGCGAGCCCCTCAGCGCTCCATCGAACGAGGCGACGATGCCGGGAGCGTCAGCGTGCGCGCGTCGTCGCATCGACGCTGCAACTCGAACAGCGCGCTGTCTTCACCCGGGAGCGTGCCGGCTTCGGATCGGGGCACGGTCACCGCCGTGAGCGTCAGGTGGGCCCCCACGAGAAGCGTGCAGTTCGTCGCCTCCCCTTCGAAGCTCACCGGGAAGTCCACGACGTCGGTGCGCTGCTGGTCGGCGAGGAGCGACGCGTAGAGGAAAAGCTGACGGGCGATGGCGTTGGTGGTGAGCACCGAGCCCCCGCTGACCAAGATCCGACGCATGAACGATGCCTCCTCCGGTGCGCACAGTGTCACCCTGCCCCATCCTCCCGCCAAGGGGGGTTGCGATTTTCGAAACCTTCTCAGGTGGGGCCTCGAGGGGCGCCGCCCGCACCCATGGGGCGGCGTCCATGACGGCCGAGCGTTCCACCGCGTTCGCGCGCACCGGCGAGGAGGTCGAGGCGCGACTGCGCGAGCAGTACGGCGACTACCGCGTGCTCGACCCGGCGGCGACGATGAGCGATGACATCGTCCGCCGGCCCGGCTTCCTGCTCAATCGGGCGACATTCGGCGGCACGGTGGAGATGACCCTCGGCTCCGGATCGTTCGTCTCGCTCGGAGGGGCGACCGGGATCTGCCGGTGGTCGACGCCGGACGAACAGGGGGATGCCGCGGTGTCGGCCTACCTCGTGCTCCCCGGGGTCAGGACCACCGTGCGGATCACCGACAGCGTCGGAGCCGGCGTCAGTTTCGCCCCCGAAGCGCTGCAGCGCACCGTTCGCCGGATGTACGCCGACGACCGTCTCACGCTGCGATTCGCAAGCAGTCACCCACGGTCCCCCGACACCGGTCGATCGCTGCGCGAGATGGTGCAGTTCGTCGTCGCGGAACGCGAGGCGGCGTGGGAGAGCGACCTCGTCGCCGCGTCGATGGCTCGCCACGTCGCGGCACGCATCGTCGAGCTGTTCCCGTTACGCCACGATCCCGTCGACCGCCCGGTCACCGCGCGGGCGCTGCTCACCGGATACCGCCGAGCCATGCGATACATCGACGACTACGCCTCGCTGCCCATCACCGTGGAAGACATCGCCGAGGCCGCGGGGCTGCCCTCCGCGCACCTCGACGCCGCTTTCCGATGGCACTCGCCGTCGGGTGGGGCGACGAGCGACGTGGTGCGCGAGGTGCGTCTGGCCGCCGCTCATCGCGACCTCGTGGCTGCCGGCCCGCGGAACACCGTTCGCGCGGTCGCCCTGCGCTGGGGCTTCACACCCGAAGGTTTCGCGCGCGCCTACCATCGGCATTTCGGCGTCGAGCCGTCGGTCGTCCTCGAGCAGGGCCCGCCGCCGCGGCATCCCGACCCGCCGGAAGGCGGCGCCTGACCCGCCGCACCGCCCTCGCGCCGGGATGCGCACAGACCGGGCCACCGTCCGCCGTGCATTTGGCGGGGGCCGAGCCAGCGGCGAGAATCAACCGTGCTCGATGGACCGGTGATCGCGGAATGGCTGCCGGTGTCGGTGGCATCCCTGATCCTGTTGCTGGTGGCGGCGGGAGTGGCCGGCTGGGTCGACGCGGTCGTCGGCGGCGGTGGGCTCATCCAGTTGCCGGCCCTCGTCATCGCGGTGCCGAAAGACGTGGCGACGCCGTTCATCCTCGGCACGAACAAGCTGTCGTCGTTCTTCGGCACGCTCTCGGCGAGCTGGGTGTACCTGCGCAAGATCCGGGTGCAGCTGGTGCTGCTGATCCCCCTCGTCGCCGGGGCGTACGCCGGGTCGACGGTCGGCGCCGCCCTGTCGCGCTACGTGCCGCGCGAGGTGCTCACCCCCATCGTGCTCGTCGCCGTGATCGCCGTCGCGATGTACACCCTGTTCAAGCCGAAAATGGGGCTCGAGCACGCTCCGCGCCACGACGGCCGGGCGGCGATCGTCTGGCGGGCTGCGGCAATCGGGCTGCTGGTCGGGTTCTACGACGGCATCCTGGGCCCGGGGACCGGGTCGTTCTTCGTCATCCTGATCGTGAGCGTGCTGGGCTACGGCTTCCTGCAGGCCAGCGCGAACGCCAAGATCGCCAACCTCACCACGAACCTCGCGGCGCTGGCGGTGTACGGCGTGCACGGCGAGATCATCCTCGCGCTCGGCGTCGCCATGGCCGTGATGAACATCACCGGCGGCTTCATCGGCGCGCACATGGCCACGCGCCGCGGCAGCGGATTCGTGCGGGTCGTGTTCCTCGTGACGCTGTCGATCCTCATCGTGAAGCTCGCGTGGGACACGGTGGTGCAGTTCACGGCCTGAACCGCGCGCGCCTGCCGCCCCCTCCCCTCCCTTCCTCGCTGACTTGCGCCGTATGCACGCCCGGAGCGCGATCTCGCGAACACATGCCGCAAGTCACCGCCCGGCGGAGGGGAGGGACGCGGGTCAGGCGACGATGTCGGCGACGTTCTCGGGCTCGGATGCCACGTCGAGCCGCAGCGCCTTGAGCAAGGCCACGCCGTGCTTGGTGGTGAGCACGAGCCGCTCGAACTCGTCGTGACCGGCGAGGTCCACCACCACGCTGGGCTTGCGCCCTCGGATGATGACGAAGTCGTTGCCGCCCGCGGACTTCCAGGTGCCCGCGCCGACGGCGACGGGCAGGTTGATGCCGGGGTTGGGCACGCCGCGCAGCCACGTCCACGCGTCGTCGGTGAGCTGCACGCGTTCGATGTGCTCGCGGGGCACGACGATGTTCGATCTCCGGAACGACATCGCACGCTCGGTCGGCGAGAGAACCACCTCGAGCTGCGTCGAATCGAGCAGCAGGGTCACCATGGCATCCATCCTGCCAGCGCCCGAGAGCGCGCATCGGCGTGGCACCTCACGAGAGCGCAACAATCATCCCGTGCACGCACGCGTACCCCTCGGCCCCGATGTCGGAGTCGGGGGTTAGCCTGGAGCGATGAGTACGGGCAGCGCTGCGCCGCGAGTCGCACCGGCCCGAGGCACCTCGATCGACGACCTCTTGGCGCGTATCGCGGCAGGCCACCGTCCCGATGTCGACGAGACCGAGGCCTTGCTCGGCGCCCCCTTGCCCGCGCTGTTCCGCGTGGCATCCGCCCTGCGTGACGACGGGCTCGCCCGCGCCGGCCGCCCCCACGTTCTCACCTACTCGCGCAAGGTCTTCGTGCCGCTCACGACGCTGTGCCGCGACCGCTGCCATTACTGCGTGTTCGTCGACACCCCCGGCCAGCTCGCCCTGCTGCGCAAGTCCGCCTACATGAGCCCCGAGCAGGTTCTCTCGGTGGTGCGCCAGGGCCAGGCGCTCGGCTGCAAAGAGGCGCTGCTCACCCTCGGCGACCGCCCCGAGGAGCGGTGGCCCGAGGCCCGCGAATGGCTCGACGCGCACGGCTTCGCCTCCACCATCGATTACGTCGCCCACATCGCCCGGCTCATCACCGCCGAGACGGGCATGCTCGTGCACGCCAACCCCGGCGTCATGCATCCCGACGAGCTCGCGACGCTGCGCCCGGTCTCTCCGTCGATGGGCATGATGCTCGAGACCACCTCGCGGAGGCTCTACGAAGAGCCCGGTCGGGTGCATTTCGGCTCCCCCGACAAAGACCCGGCGCTCCGGCTGCGAGTGATCGACGACGCCGGAGCCGCCGGCATCCCGTTCACCACCGGCATCCTCGTCGGTATCGGCGAGACCGTGCGCGATCGTGCCGAGTCGCTCGTCGCCCTGCGCGAGCTCGACGACCGCCACGGGCACGTGCAAGAGGTCATCGTGCAGAACTTCCGCGCGAAACCCCGCACCGCCATGCAGGGCGCACCCGATGCCGACATGCACGAGTATCTGGCCGCCGTCGCCGTCGCGCGCCTGGTGTTCGGCCCCGACATGCGCGTCCAGGTGCCGCCGAACCTGACAGACCCGCGCGAGCTCGGCCTGCTGATCGAAGCGGGGGCCGACGACTGGGGAGGGGTGTCGCCCCTCACCGCCGACCACATCAACCCCGAGCGCCCGTGGCCGCAGATCGACGATCTCGCCGGGCACACCGCCGCGCGAGGCTTCCTGCTGCGCGAGCGCCTCACGGCCCACCCCGAGTACGTGCGCGACGCCGAGCGCTGGATCGACCCGAGCCTGCACGCGCCCGTGCAGGCGTTGGCGGATGCCGCGGGGCTGGCGGCCGGGGCGGTGGGCGTGGATGCCACGCTCGGCCCGGCGGATGCGTTCGCGATGACGCCGGGCGTGGAGTCGTCTGACGTGGAGTCGCCGGGCGCGGAGTCGCCGGGCGTGGAGTCGCCGGGCGTGACGTCGCCGGGCGTGGAGTCGCCGGGCGTGGAGTCGCCGGGCGTGACGAGCGGAGGACCGGGGACGGAGGGAGGACCGACCCGAGAGATCCCGCCCTCCGCCGGTCCCACACCCTCCGCTCGTCCCACGCACACGGACGCCCCGCGCCGCCCCGTGCCGACGGACACCCCCCGCCAGGCAGCACGCACCGACCCCGGCGTGCGTCGACTCGCCGAGCGGGCGGCATCCACCCCCCTCTCCCTCGATGACGCCGACTGGACGCGCCTGCTGCGCGCCACCGGCCGCGAGCTCGACGACCTCACCGTCGTCGCCGACGACGCGCGTCGCTATACCGTCGGCGAGCCGATCACGCTCGTGCAGAACCGCAACCTCACCTCGACCGGCCTGCGCCGCTCCGGCCGCACCGCTCCGGGTGAATTCGACCTCGACGATGCGGCCGCCATCGCCACGGATGCCGCCGACCTCGGCGCCACCGAGATCTGCATCCAGGGCGCCCTCCGCGCCGACGAAGATCCCGCCGGCTACCTCGATCTCGTGCGGGCCGTGAAACGTGGGGCGCCCGGCATCCATGTGCACGCGTATCGCCCGCTCGACGTGCGCGACCTCGCCGATCGCGGCGGTCTCGGGCTCGACGGAGCTCTCGCCGCGATGCGGGCGGCGGGCGTCGACACGGTCCCGGGGACGGGCGTAAAGGTCCTCAGCGAGCGGGTGCGCGCGCTCGTCGCGCCGGGCGATCTCGAGATCGACCGCTGGATCGAGGGCATCACGGCCGCCCACCACGCCGGTTTCCGTTCGACCTCGGTGCTGTTCTACGGCCACGTCGAGACCGCCGGCGAGCGCATCGCGCACCTGCGGCGCCTGCGCGAGATCCAGACCGAGACGCGCGGCTTCGCCGAGTTCGTGCCGATCCCGCTGCCCGGCGGCGACGTGCCGCTGGTGCCCGGCCGTGCCCCGCTCGACGAGCACCGCGCGATGGTCGCGGTATCGCGGCTGTTGCTGTCAGGCAGCATTCCGCACGTGCAGATCCCGTGGACCCGCGTCGGACGCGAGACCGCGGCCGTGCTGCTGCGCTCCGGTGGCGACGACCTCGGCGGCACCCTCTACGACGGGCGCGTCCTGCCCGACACCGGTATCGAGCAGGGGCTGCAGCTCCCCGTCGCCGCCGCCGAGCGCCTCGCGCGCAGCCTCATGCGACCGTTCCGCCTGCGCACCACCGACTATCAAGTCGCGTCGCCCCTGCCCGACCCCCATGCCCCGTACCTCGAGACGAGCGCCGGCACCCGCCACTCGCTCCCGGCCGACGGACCGCGCGGGTGAGGGTCATCGACGTCGCGATCGTCGGGGCCGGCTTCGCCGGTCTCGCGATGGCGGGCGCCCTGCGACGCGCCGGACGCGACGACATCGTCGTGCTCGAACGCGCCGACGACGTGGGCGGCACGTGGCGCGAGAACACCTACCCCGGCGTCGCCTGCGACGTGCCGGCGCACCTCTACAGCCTCGCCGCCCATCCGAACGCCCGGTGGTCGCGCACATTCGCCCCCGGCGGAGAGATCCAGGCGTATCTCCGCGACGTCGCCGCGCGCGAAGGTCTCGGCGACCGGCTGCGGCTTCGCACGCCGCTCCTCGGGGCGCGGTGGGATGCCGACGGCTCCCTGTGGAGCCTCGACACGGCAGCCGACGAACCCCTGCTCGCCCGTTCGCTCGTGCTCGCCTGCGGACGCCTGACCGAGCCGTACGTCCCCGCCATCCCGGGGCTCGAATCGTTCGGCGGCCCGATCTTCCACACCGCGCGGTGGGACCACGGCATCGACCTGACCGGTAAGCGCGTCGCCGTCGTCGGAACCGGTGCGAGCGCCGTGCAACTCGTCCCCGAGCTCGCGCGGCGTGCCGGCCAGGTGACGCTGTTCCAGCGAACGCCCGCGTGGATCGTCCCCCGCGGCGGCGACGACATCGCCGAGGCCGACCGCGCGCACCTCGCGGCGCACCCCGGCGACCTCGCGCGTCTGCGGGCCGACCTCTACGCCGAAGGCGAGCAGCGCTACGCCTCGCGCTCGGGCGACGCCGCGGCATCCGCCGCCGCCCGCTCCGCAGCCCTCGACCACCTGCACGCCCAGGTCGCCGACCCGGCGCTGCGCGCCGCCCTCACCCCCGACTACGCCTTCGGATGCAAGCGCGTGCTGCTGTCGGACACGTTCTACCCCGCCGTGGCCTCGGATGCCGTGACCCTCGAACCCACGGCGCTCGCCGCTGTCGACGGGTCGACGCTGACGGCCGCGAGCGGGCGGAGCCATCACGCCGACGTGCTCGCGCTGGCGACCGGCTTCGCCTCGACACAGCAGCCGTACGCCGACCTGGTCCGCGGTGAGACGGGGACCCTCGCCGCGCACTGGTCGGGAGGCATGACGTCGTTCGGCTCCACGGTGGTCGCGGGGTTCCCGAACCTCTTCGTGCTGAACGGACCCAACGCCAGCCTCGGTCACAACTCGGCCGTGCTCATGGCCGAGGAACAGGCGGCCTACGTCGTGCGCGCGCTCTGCGAGCGCGACCGACGCACCGAGCCCGTGCTGCGCGTGCGTCCCGAGGCCGAGGCGGCCTACACCGACGAGATCGCCGCCGCCGCGGCATCCACCCCCTGGCTCACCGGCGGATGCCGCAACTGGTACGTCGACGACCGCTCGGGCCGGTTGACGCTGCTGTGGCCCGGCACGGTGCAGGCGTTCCGCGAGCGACTCGCGGCGACGGACGGGTCGGAGTTCGAGCCCGTCAGCGATCAAGCTGCGGATTCCCCCGCGTCGACGGCAGCCCCCGGCGAGACCATCCCGCACACACCCGCGTAAGGCGACCTACCCGGCCGTTTCCGCGCGTCGTCACGACGGGCGGGGGCGACTGCGCCCGGAAACACGCAGGAAATGCGAGCGCTCTACGTTAAGTGAACCATCAGTCCACTGAATGAACCGAGCGACATGGATACCTTCATCCTGCGCGGCGGCACCGTGGTGAGCAGCGAAGGTCGCGTTCGCGCCGACGTTCTCGTCGAGGCGACGCGCATCTCCGCCGTCCTGGCCCCCGGCGCGTCCGTACCGACCGACGCCCGCACAATCGACGTGACGGGGAAGTACCTGCTGCCCGGCGGTATCGACACGCACACCCACCTCGAGCACCGGGTCGCCAGCGGCGCCACCCGCACCGCCGACGACTTCTTCTCCGGCACCATCGCCGCCGCGTGCGGCGGTACGACGACGATCGTCGACTTCGTGCGCGCCCCGGCCGGCGTCGCGATCGACGACGCCTTCCACGCCCGGCGCGCGGCCGCCGAGGCGTCGTGCGTGGTCGACTTCGGCTTCCACCCCATCGTTCCGGCGACGGCCGGGGAAGACGACACCTTCGACCGCCTCACGCGCTTGACCCGGGAGCACGGGGCCGCGAGCTGGAAGTTCTTCATGGCCTACCCCGGCTCGATGGTCTCCGACGACGTGCTGATCCGCGGCTTCCGTGCGGCGCGTGACTGCGGTGCGCTCCCCATGGTGCACGCCGAGAACGGCCACATGATCGCGGACGCCGTCAAGCGTCTGACGGATGCCGGCCGCACGGCCGAGCACGAGCACCTCCACGCCCACCCCGCCGACGCGGAGGTCGAGGCGGTCCAGCGCGCCATCACCCTCGCCGAGCACGTCGACACTCCCCTGTTCATCGTCCACGTGTCCGCCGCCGAGGCGGCCCGCGTCGTGCGTGCGCGACGAGACGCGGGCGCGGACGTGCGCGCCGAGACGTGTCCGCAGTACCTCACCACCGCCTACGAGGACTACGCCGATGCGGGTGCACGGGCCGCCGGGTACATCTGCTCCCCTCCCATCCGCGAGCAGGCCAACCGCGACGACCTGTGGGCCGCCGTCTCGAACGGGACGATCGACACGATCGGCACCGACCACGCCGCTTTCGCCCTCCACACCACCGACCCGGCGATGCCACAGAAAGACATCGGCAACGGTGTGTTCTCGGCGACGCCCAACGGCGTCCCGGGCGTCGAGGAACGCCTCATGGTGATGTACTCCGCGGGGGTCGGGACGGGTCGCATCTCACTGGAGCGCTTCGTCGAACTCACCGCGACGGCGCCGGCGCGCACCTTCGGGCTCCTGCCCCGCAAGGGCGCGATCGTCGCGGGCGCGGACGCTGACATCGTCATATGGGATCCCGAGGCCGAACGCATCCTCAGCGCCAAGACCCACCACAGCCTCGCCGACTACAGCGTCTACGAGGGGATGGCCGTGCGCGGCGTTCCCGTCGCCGTCTATGCCCGAGGCGAGCTCATCGCGGTCGAGGGCGAGCCCACCGAGGCCGCCGTCCGCGGGCGCGGCACCTACCTCGCGCGCACCCTCCCCCTTCACTGACCTCTGACGACAGGACACTTCATGCGCATTCCGCTCGGCATCCATTTGGGCGAACGGTTCACCCTCGACGAGACCTGGGCGGCGGCCGAGATGGCCGAGGAGTTCGGCTTCGACTCGCTCTGGGTCGCCGAGGGACGACTCACCCGCGACGCGATCTCACTCATGGCCCTGCTGGCCCAGCGCACGCGAACCGTCCGGATCGGGTCCGGCGTGGTCAACAACAAAACGCGCAACGCGGCCCTGATGGCGGTCACGTTCAAGACCCTCGACGAACTGGCACCGGGACGCATCATCTGCGGGCTCGGCGCGTGGTGGGAGCCCCTCGCCAGCCGCGTGGGCACGCCGCTGCGCAAGCCCGTGACAGCGATGCGCGAGTACGTCGGCGTCCTGCAGTCGTTCTTCCGCAACGAGGAAGTGACCTTCTCGGGCGAGTTCGTGCAGATGGAGGGCGTGCGCTTCGACCGCATGTACGCGGAGAACGTCGCCGTCGACATCCCCATCTATGCAGGAGCGGTCGGACCGCGGATGCTGGAACTCGCGGGACAGACGATGGACGGCGTGTACCTCGACTTCCTCCTGCCGGTGTCCTACCTCGACTTCGCGGCGACGCACATCGGCGCCGGTCTCGCCAAGCGGACCGACGGGGTCACGTCCCTCGACATGACGCAGGCCATAGCGGTCGCCGTCGACGACGCCGATCCCGCTGCGGCTCTGGACGAGTGCCGCGCGTTCCTTACGCTGTACCTCATGCAGCAGCCCCATATCGCCGAGCACTGCGGCGTCGAGCCCGAGCTCGTCACGCGCATCCAGGAGGTCGCGGGGTGGCCGGCACGCCCCGAGGACATCCGGCGCGCCATGCGATTGGTACCCGACGAGGCAGTGCGCCGCGTCTGCGCCGCCGGGTCGACGGCCCAGGCCGCCGAGAAGCTGGAGGAGTACGTCGCGGCCGGCGTACGGGTGCCGGTGCTGAACCCCCTCGGACCGACGAAGATGCAGACCATCGCCGCGCTCGGCAAGGCGTTCTCGTGACGGAGGTCGCCGACGCTCCCGCGCGCAGCGGAGCGGATGCCGGGCAGATCCAGAAGACCGTGGCGATCGTGCGGACGGTCGCCGCGCATCCGGAGGGGCTCGGCCTGTCGGAGCTCGCGCGCGCGTGCGGTGTCGCAAAGGCCACCTGTTATCGCATCCTGACGACGCTCGAGCGCGAGGGGTGGATCGTATCGGATCCGGTGACCAAACGGTCCCGCCTGTCGCTCGACCTCATCCTGATGACCGAGAGCGTCGTCACGGGGGGATCACTCACGCGCTACGTGCGCGACGTGCTCGCCGACATCGCGGCGGCGACCGGCGAGACAGCGGGCATAGACACACTGACGGGCTCGCAGGTCACCGTGCTCATGGAGGCCAGTGGACCGCACCTCATCGGCCACGCGCCTCGACCGGTTCCGCGTCTGCTGTCGAGCTGGCGGACCTCCACGGGGCGCGTACTGCTCGCGTGGAACGACCCCGAGCTCGCTCGCGACGATTTCGAGAGGGATGCCGCGGCCGCCCGGCTGCCCGCGGGCTTCACCAACTTCGAAGGCTTCCTCGCCGAGATCGACACGGTTCGCGCGCAGGGATACGCGGTGACCCGCAGCCAGCTGGAAGAAGGTCTGACGGCGATCGCCGCACCCGTGATGATCGACGGCGCCGCCCGATACGCGGTGTGGACGAGCGGCCCGAACTACCGCCTCGACGAACGGATCGACGACGCCATCGCCGCGGTGACCGAGCGGGCCGCGAGCCTGGCCCGACTGCTGCAGCGCGCGGGAACCGACCTGGACGGGCGAACAACGCGATCCTCCTGAGACACTTCCTCCCCCTCTCCGACCCCCGGTGCGAGCTTCGCGCCGGGGGCCGCCTCCTTCGGGGAGCACTTCGAAACACATCAGTAACGTCGGCCGCCCCTCGCGGAAACGGCACTCCCCCATGATGGTCACAAGAGCGAACCGTCGGTTCGCTGAATGAACCACTGGAGAGAGATGACCGCTCACCTCGCGACCCGCCCCCGCGATGCATCCCCGTCGCGCATGGCGGCCGCAGCGCCGTCTCGCCGAGTGGCCCGCGTGTCCGGCCCTCTGCGCAGCGTCGCCATCGCGGCCGCCCTGATCGGGTCAGTCGGCCTCGTCTGGGAGGGGTACAAAGCCCTCGGGCGGGCCTTCGGCGACGTCCTCCCGGGCACCAACATCCCTTTCCCGGTGGCCACGACCGACGCGGCGATGCCCCACGTCGCACAGATCGTGTCCGCCCTGGCGTCCCCGGCGAGCGCCGCCGGTGGCGGGTCGCTGCTGTCGTACTACCTGGTCGAGACCAGCGTGACGCTGCGCGAGTCGCTCTACGGCATGCTCATCGGCGCCGCCATCGGTGCCGTGCTCGCGGTGGTGCTGCGCGAGATCCCGCTCTTCGGTCGAGCGACGCTTCCGTGGCTCATCGTCAGCCAGACCATCCCGCTCGTGGCGCTCGCGCCCATCATCGTCGTGTGGGTCGGCGGCGCGGGACTACCCAGCTGGATCGCGGTGACCGTGATCGCCGCCTACCTCTCGTTCTTCCCGGTCACCCTCAACACCTTGACGGGCCTGAATTCGGCCGACCCCCTGCACGTGGAGTTCCTGCGCTCGATCTCCGCTCCGCGTTGGCGGGTCCTCGTGCACGTGCGCATCCCCAGCGCACTGCCCAGCTTCTTCACCGGCCTTCGCCTGGCCGCCACCGCAGCGGTCATCGGGGCGATCGTCGGCGAACTCTCCGCCGGAACGGGTGCCGGTATCGGGCGCGCCATCCTGACGGCCGCCTACTACTACTCGCTCGCTCCGGCCAATCTCTACGCGGCCATCCTGGTCGCCTCCCTTGCCGGCATCGTCTTCGTCCAGATCATCGTCCTCGTCGAGTGGCTCACCCTCAGGAAGAGGTCCTCATGACCGCCCCCGCCATCCAGCTATCCGGCGTCTCGAAAGAGTTCGTCACGTCGTCCGGAACGACGTTGGCGCTCGATGACATCGACCTGGAGATCCCCTCCGGCGCGTTCGTCTCGCTCCTCGGGCCGTCCGGCTGCGGCAAGAGTACGCTGCTGCGCGTGATCGGCGATCTCATCCCGCCCACGGCGGGAACGGTCACGGTTGCGGGGATGTCGGCGCGCGACGCACGCCGCACCCGCCAGTACGGGATGGCCTTTCAGGCGCCGGGTCTCATGGACTGGCGCACCGTGCGGCGCAACATCGAACTCCCCCTCCAGGTGCAGGGGGTCCCGCGGGCCGAGCGCCGCGGCCGCGCCGACGAGATGCTCGAGCTCGTGCGCCTCACCGCGTTCGCCGATCATCGGCCGCGCCAGTTGTCGGGCGGGATGCAGCAGCGCGTCGCGATCGCCCGCGCCCTCGCGATGCAGCCGCGGGTGCTCCTCATGGACGAGCCGCTCGGCGCGCTCGACGAGATGAACCGCGAGCACATGCAGCGCGAACTACTGCGCATCTGGCGGGCCACCGGCACGACCATCGTGTTCGTCACGCACAGCGTCCCCGAGGCGACGTTCCTTTCGACCGAGGTCGTCGTGATGTCGCCGCGTCCCGGACGCATCGCCGAGCGGATCGCGATCGACCTGCCGTTCCCCCGCACCGACGAGACCCGCGTGGCCCCCGAGTTCTACGCCGCCGAGAGCCGCGTGCGCTCCGCGTTGCACGCTGTGCTCGATCCGTACGAGAGCGCCGCCTCGTGAGCGCCCTGTCCCCGGTGCGTCCCGTCCGGTTCTCCGCCGGTAGGGGTCTCGTGCGCACGCTCGCTCCCGCGGCCGTCCTCGGCGCGCTCGTCCTCGCGCTCTGGCAGAGCGTCGTGAGCGTCGGTGGCATCCAGGCCTACCTCCTGCCCGCCCCCACCACGATCGCCGCCGCCCTCGTCTCCGACGCGCCCCACTTGATGGCGTCGGCGGTTCCCACGACGACGGCGATCATCTCGGCCGTCGTGCTCGGCGGCGTCCTGGGCGTCGTCGGCGCGGTCGTCATCACACTCTTCGAGGGGGTCGCGAAGGTCGTGCTGTCGCTCGTCGCCGTCGCGAGCTGTGCGCCGATCATCGCGCTCGCCCCCATCTTCAACGCGTGGTTCGGGAGCACCTCCCTCATGTCGAAGATCGCGGTCGCCACCGTCGCCGTGGGTTTCCCCGTGGTCGTCAACACGACGCGCGGTCTCCTGCACGTCGATCCGCTGCACCGCGAACTGCTCGACTCGCTGTCGGGCACCCGCGGCCAGCTGCTCTGGTTCGTCCGGCTCCCCGGCTCGCTCCCCTCCCTCTTCGACGGGCTCCGCATCGGCTCGACGATGTCGGTCATCGCCGTCATCGTCGCCGAGTACTTCGGCGGTACCGCGCAGGCGCTCGGCGTCGTCATCGCCAACAGCGCGGCCGTCTCGCGTTTCGACCTCACCTGGGCGGCCGTCGCCGTCGCCAGCGCGATCGGACTGACGCTCTACGCGCTCGTCGCGCTCCTCGAAGCGCTCATCGTGCCCTGGCGTCGCGCCCTGGCATCCTGACCCGCCCGCATCCGACCGCTCCACCCTCCGTACCACCGCACGCGCACCCGAACGCTCCACCCGTACCCGAGAGGACCCGTCATGACCCTTACCCCCCGCCGCCTCGCCGCGGCCACCGCAGCCGCAGGCCTGCTGCTCTCCCTCGCCGGCTGCGCCGGCATGGGCGGCTCGTCCGAAGCGGCCGCCCCGTCCGCGGACGCCGACTGCGCCTCGGTCGACAAGGTCACCGTCGTGCTCCAGTGGGTCACCCAGGCGCAGTTCGCCGGGTACTACGCCGCGAAGGACAAGGGCTACTACGCCGACCAGTGCCTCGACGTCACCATCCAGGAGGGCGGGACGAACGTCGTCCCCCAACAGGTGCTCGCCAGCGGCAACGCCGAGTTCGCCGTGAGCCACGTCATCAAGAGCATGGCGTCGCGCGAGAAGGGTGCCGACGTCGTCAACATCGCCCAGACGTTCGAGCGCGGCGCCTACCTGCAGGTCTCGTGGGCCGACAGCGGAATCGACTCGATCGCCGATCTCAAGGGCACCAAGATGGGCAGCTGGGGCGGCGGCAACGAGCTGACGCTGTATGCCGCGCTGCGTTCCGAGGGCGTCGAGCCGACCACCGACGTCACGGTCCTTCAGCAGCCGTTCGACATGTCGATGCTTCTGAACCGCGAGGCCGACTCCGTGCAGGCAAAGACCTACAACGAGTACGCGCAGCTGCTCGAGACGGTGAACCCGGAGACCGGTGAGCTCTATCAGCCGTCCGACTTCAGCATCCTCGACTTCCAGAAGCTCGGCTACGGCACCCTCGAGGACGGCGTGTACGCCCGCGGCGAGTGGCTCGCGGAGGGCGACAACGCCGACATCGCCACCCGATTCCTCGCGGGCACCGACGAGGGCTGGGCGTTCTGCCGCGACAACGCCGATGCCTGCGTCGACCTGGTCGTCGCGCAGGGCAGCGCCCTGGGCCGTACGCACCAGGCCTGGATGATGAACGAGATCAACAAGCTCATCTGGCCCTCCACGTCGGGCGTCGGCACGCTGTCGGAGGAGGACTGGAAGCGCACGGTGCAGGTCGGCATCGACGGCGGCGTCCTGACGAAGGACCCCGGCAGCGACGCTTACCGCACTGATCTCAACGCCGCCGCGCTCGAGCTCCTCGAAGACAAGGGCGTCGACGTGACGGGGGCCGACTGGACGCCCGCCACCGTGACCCTCACCGAGGGCGGCAAGTAACCGACCGACGAGCGGGGGCGGGGCATCGCGTCCCGCCCCCGTGAGAGCGAGAACCATGAGCACCGACTTCACCATCGCCTGTGCGCAGATCGATCCGCGCATCGGCGACATCGACGCCAACATCGCCCTCAGCGAGACGGCGATCCGGGATGCCGCCGCGCTCGGCGCGCGCGTCATCGTCCTGCCGGAGTGCGCCAGCGCCGGCTGGGCCTTCGACGATTACGCCGAGTCTCTCGCCGCCGCCCAGCCGATCCCCGGCGGCCCCACCGTCACCGCGTGGCACGACCTCGCCCGCGAGCTCGACGTCTGGATCTGCGGCGGGGTGAGCGAGCGCGATGGCGACCGCGTCTACAACAGCGCGGTGCTCATCTCGCCCGCCGGTGTGGAGTCGGTGTACCGCAAGGTGCACCTGTGGAATTCCGAGAAGGAGGTGTTCGACCCGGGTGACGATTTCCCGGTGGTCGATACCCCGTTCGGACGCGTCGGCATGCTGATCTGCTACGACGCGTGGTTCCCCGAGAGCACGCGCAGCCTCGCCCTGCAGGGGGCCGATCTCGTGCTGGCCCCGAGCGACTGGGTCCCGAATCCCCGACAGCAGCCCGGACCGTCGCTGGCGAACATGATGGCGATGGCCAACGCGCACTCCAACCAGGTCTTCGTCGCCGCGTGCAGCCGCGTGGGAACCGAACGCGGCCAGCGGTTCATCGGCGCCAGCGTGATCGTCGGTCACGACGGCTGGATCCTCGCCGGTCCCGCCCCCGATACCCCCGCCGTCGTGACGGCGCGCATCGATCCGATCGGATCTCGCGAGTCGCGCCGCGCCGACCCCTTCAACCGTCCCCTCGGCGACCGCCGTCCCGAGGCGTACCACCTCATCGAGACACCAGAGAAACGAGCACCGCAATGACCATTTCCGTCCGAAAGATCGTCCGCCACCGCGAGGAGACGCTTCGCGAGAACGGTCAGGAGCTTCCGTCGACCCACGTCGTGGCGTGGGTGGCTGCGGTCATCGCCAACCCGTACGGCAGCGGGTACGTGCACGACCTGGTCACCACGGCCGACGAGATCGGCGCCGAGATCGGCCGTCTGCTGGGACCGGCGTGCGTCGAGCTGCTCGACGCTCCCGTCGAGGCGTTCGGCAAGGCCGCGCTCGTAGGCTTGGGTGGTGAGGTCGAGCACGGCTCGGCCCTGATCCACAACCTGCGCTTCGGCAACGAGTTCCGCACCGCCGCGGGCGGCACCGAACTCCTCCCGGCGGCCGAGAAGGTCGGGCTGACCGGGTCCGCGATCGACGTTCCCCTCAAGCACAAGCTGGATGCCAAGACCCGCTCGCACCACCAGACGATCACCCTCGTGATCCCCGGCGCCCCCCGCCCCGATGAGATCGTGGTCGCCTGCGTCGCCGCCAACGCCGGCCGTCCGCTGGCGCGCCTGGCGAGCTTCGGGGCGGAGGTGGCCCGGTGAGCCTCGACACCGCGACCGACACCTGGACGACCGCCCGCATCCAGCAAGCCGAGCAGCGTTACGTCATCCGCTCCTGGTCGGTGCAGGGAAAGCCCGCTCAGGCAGCGATCTCGCACGGGGAGGGCAGCTGGTTCTGGGACACCGATGGAAACCGCTATCTCGACTTCCAGTCGCAGCTGGTGAACCTCAACCTCGGCCACCAGCACCCCAAGCTCGTGGAGGCCATCGTCGAGCAGGTCCGCACGATGGCGTACATGGGCCCGAACTTCGCCGTGCGCGCCCGCGCCGAGCTGGGGGAGCGCATCGCGCAGATCGCCCCCGGCGACCTCGAGATGAGCTTCTTCACCACCGGCGGCGCCGAGGCCAACGAGAACGCCGTGCGTCTGGCGCAGCACATCACCGGGCGCCCCAAGGTGATGGCGCGCTACCGGTCATACCATGGCGCCACCGCGGGTGCCCTCTCGCTCACCGGCGACCCCCGCCACCACCACTCGGGCGGCCCGGGCGTTCCCGGTGTCGTGCGCTTCCTCGACCCCTACGTCTACCGCACCCCGAGCGGCCGACCGCCCGAGGAAGACCCGGTGTGCCTGGGCGCCCCGCACCTCGAGGAGATCCTGCAGTACGAAGACCCCTCGACCATCGCAGCGATCGTCATCGAGACGGTCACCGGGACCAACGGCATCCTGGTCCCCCCGGACGGCTACCTCGCGTCGCTGCGTGAGGTGTGCGACCGGTACGGCATCTTCCTCATCTGCGACGAGGTGATGGCCGGGTACGGCCGCACCGGCGAGTACTTCGCCGTGCAGAACTGGGACGTCGTGCCCGACATCGTCACGAGCGCCAAGGGCCTGAACTCGGGCTACGTGCCGCTCGGAGCAATGACGGTCGGCGAGCGGTCGCGCCAGTGGCTGAACGAGAACAAGTTCTGGGGCGGACAGACCTACGCCGGTCACCCGCTCGCGGCCGCCAGCGCCCTGGCATCGCTGCGCATCATGGAAGAGGAGAACGTCCTCGACAGCGTCCGCGCCCGCGGTGCACAGTTGGATGCCGGACTCCGCGCCCTGCAGAGCCGCTACCCGATCATGGGCGACGTGCGCGGCATCGGCCTGTTCTACGGCGTCGAGTTCGTCACCGACCCCGCTACCCGCGAACCGCTCGTCCCGTTCGGCGCGGTCGGGGCCGCCGCAGCGCCGATGCAGAAGCTCGTCGCGTCGGCATGGCGCCGAGGTCTGTACCTCAGCGCCAACAACAACGTGCTGCGTCTGACCCCGCCGCTCATCGTGACCGAGGACGAGATCTCGTTCGCGCTCTCGGTGCTCGACGACGTCATCGGCGAGCTGTCGACCGAGATGGGTCTGGCGTGAGCGCCGTCGCGCGGGTCGCCGCGCTGCAGCTGGCCACCGGTCGCGATCGCGACGCCGTGCTCGAGGCCACCGATCGCCTGATCGGCGAGGCCGTCGCCGACGGTGCAGGCCTGATCGTGCTGCCGGAGCTGTTCGCGGCGCCGTTCGTGCAGCCCGAGCCCGACCCCGACTTCTTCGTGCACGCCGAGCCGCTCGACGGCCCGTCGAACACCATGGTGCGCGAAGCCTCGCGCCGCCACGGAGTGAGCATCGTGTCGTCGATCTTCGAGAGCCGCGAGGTGCCCGGCGTCTACGCCAACACCGCGTGCACGTACGTCGACGGCGAGCTCGCGCAGGTCTATCGCAAGTCGCACCTGCCGTTCTCGAACGGCTTTCCCGAGAAGTTCTACTTCCGCCCGGGTCAGGAGCCGCCGTCCGCGGTCGAGACGACGGTCGGAGCGGTCGGCACGATCATCTGCTACGAACGCCACTTCCCCGAGCTCGGCCGTCTGGTCGCCCTCGACGGGGGCGTCGTGCTGTCCCTCCCCGTGGCGTGCGCGAGCGCGCCGATGAAAGAGGTGTTCCAGCTCGAGCTGCGTGCCCAGGCGGTCGCGAACGGCATGTACGTCGTGTGCGCGAACCGCTCGGGCGTCGAGGGCGTGAAGGAGTATTTCGGCACGAGCGCGGTCTACGGACCGAGCGGCGAGATCCTCGCGGTCGTCGACGAGGGCGACGGCGTGGCGGTTGCCGACATGGATGCCGCCCACGTAGCGTCCATACGAGCGACCCGTCCGTTCCTGCGGGATCGCCGCCACGACCTATACGGCGGCCTCGCCGTCGCCAAGTGAGGACAGCGATGAGCATTCCGCTGAGATTCGGTTACAAGGCCTCGAGCGAGCAGTTCGGCCCCAATGAGCTGCTCGACTTCGGTGTGCTGGCCGAGGAGGTGGGCTTCGACTCCGTCTTCCTCTCAGACCACCTGCAGCCGTGGATGCACGACGGCGGCCACGCCCCCAACGCTCTGCCGTGGCTCGGCGCCCTCGGCGCTCGCACCAGCCGCGTCATCATCGGCACGAGCGTGCTCACCCCGACGTTCCGCTATCACCCCGGCGTCATCGCCCAGGTGTTCGCGACCCTCGGCGTGATGTACCCCGGCCGCGTCGTGCTCGGCGTCGGCACCGGCGAAGCGCTGAACGAGGTCACCCTGGGCCTCGAGTGGCCCGAGCCGCCCGAGCGCTTCCAGCGTCTCAAAGAGGCCATCACGATCATCAACGAGCTGTGGGCCGACGAGCGGGTGACGTACGAGGGCACCTACTACTCGGTGAAGGATGCCACCATCTACGACCGCCCCGAGCAGAAGGTGCCGATCTACATCGGCGCGTCCGGTCCCGCCGCCACGCGCCTGGCCGGTCGCATCGCCGAGGGCTACATCACCACCAGCGGCAAGGACCCCAAACTCTACACCGACAAGCTCCTTCCCGCGCTCGACGACGGCCTGTCGAAGGCGGGTCGCACCCGCCACGACGTCGACACCCTCATGGAGGTGAAGGTGTCGTACCACCCCGACCACGACACCGCGCTGGAGAAGACGCGCTTCTGGGCGCCGCTCGCCCTCACCGCCGAAGAGAAGATGAGCGTGCACGACCCCATCGAGATGCAGCGTCTTGCGAACGAGCTGCCGATCGAGCGCGCGGCATCCCGCTTCATCGTCTCGACCGACCCCGACGAGCACGTCGAGCGCATCGCGCGCTACGTCGACCTCGGCTTCCGCCACCTCGTGTTCCACGACCCCGGTCATGACCAGGAGGAGTTCCTGCGCATGTACGGCGACGAGATCCTCCCCCGCCTGCGCAAGCGCTTCGCCTGAGGGGACTGCGCGCGCCGGCGGCCGGGGCCGCCCGCGCACACCCGCTGAGGGGGTCGCCCGCGCGCACCCGCAGAGGGGTCGCCCACTGAGGGTCGCTGAGGGGTCGCCCGCGCACACCGCGACGAGCACAACGGCAGGAATCCTGCCCGACACGCCGCCACCGACCCCATCCGCTCGGCGCGCCGCGCCTGAACTCCGCCGTTGTGCACACCCTGCCGCGCGCCGTCGCCGGCCGCGCACCGCCAGCCGCCCGGCGCGACCACCGACCGCCCCACCCACCCGCGCACACCGCTGCGAGCACAACAGCAGAAATCCTGCCCGACACGCCGCCACCGACCCCGTCCGCTCGGCGTGCCGCGCCTGAACTCCGCCGTTGTGCACACCCTGCCGCGCGCCGTCGCCGGCCGCGCACCGCCAGCCACCCGGCGCGACCACCGACCGCCCCACCCACCCGCGCACACCGCGGCGAGCACAACGGCAGAAATCCTGCCCGACACGCCGCAACCGACCCCGACCCCACGGCGTTTCCCGCTCAAACTCCGCTGTTATGCACGCCCCGGCCGGGCGCCGCCGACACCCCGGTGCGCCCCGGCCCACTCCGCCGATGCGCACGCCCCCTGGGCCGAAGTCCACCGACCCGAATGCACGATCCCGGGCGCGCCCGCTACCCCCATCCGCGAATGTCGCAGCCCCGACAGACAATGGAAACGTGAACACGCCTGACGCCTCCGGCTGGACGATCATCGTCCCGGTCAAACCCGCCGCCGTGGGCAAATCGCGCCTGACCGACGTCGGCACCGACCGTGAAGCTCTGGCCCGCGCGATCGCCATCGACACCATCACCGCCGCCGCCGCGGCGACCCGCGTCGCTCGGGTGATCGTCGTCACCGACGACGCGGGCGTGCGCACCGAACTCCGCCGCGCGCGCACGGTCGAGGTCGTGCCCGAGGGCGACACGCGCGGCCTCGACGCCGCCATCGCCCTCGGCGCCGCCGCCGCCGGACAGGGCACGCCACGCGCCGCCCTCCTCGGCGATCTCCCCGCCCTGCGCCCCGCCGACCTCGATCGTGCGCTGGAGCTCGCGGCATCCGTCGAGCGGGGTCTGGTTCCGGATGCCGAAGCCACCGGCTCCACCCTCGTCACCGCCCGCGCCGGGGCGGTGTGGGTGTCGGCATTCGGTGACGACTCCGCCGCCCGTCACCGCCTGCTCGGCTGCACCGACCTCGCCGTCGATCGCGAGTCGACCCTGCGTCGTGACGTCGACACCGCCGCCCAACTGTCCGAGGCCGTGGCCCTCGGCGTCGGCCCGCGCACCTCGGCGGTGCTGGCCGCCGCCGCGGCCTGAGCCACCGCGGGGTGATACCGGTCGCTGATCCGGAGACGTGCACCGCATCCGGATGAAAATCTTCTCGGCATCCGAATTCCGTTGCCTGCTTCCGAATCCGATGCACCGCACCGCGCCGCGCCAACCAGCTACGCGGCCAGCCGCTCAGGCCCGCAGCGCCGCCTCCGCGATCGCCGCCGACGTCTGCTCGTCGCGCATCCACAGCGGCGCCACGACCGCGCGCACCCCGCTCGCCTCGACCTCCTCCGCCGCTGCGGCATCCTCTTCCGCCAGCAGCCACGCGTCGAGCACCCCGTCGGCGGAGCGCGCGCCGTAGTGCCGCGCGACCGCGGCGGCAGAGGTCTCGACCCCGATCGCCGTCAGGCACACATCGGCCATGCCGCGCACGACACGCCCGCCGATGATCGGCGACACCCCCACCACCCGGGCCGATGTCGCGTGAAGAGCCTCGCGCATACCCGGGACCGCGAGGATCGGGCCGATCGAGACGACGGGGTTCGACGGCGCCAGCAGCACCACGTCGGCCTGCGCGATGGCATCCGTCACGCCCGGTGCGGGCAGGGCATCCGCAATCCCGGGGTTCTCGAACGCACACGGAGCCAGCTGCGCACGGTGACGCGTCCACCACTCCTGGAAGTGCAGGCGCCCCCCGTCGTCGAGCAGCACGTGCGTGTCGACCTCGCTGTCGGTCATGGGGAGCATCCGGATGCCGAGCGGCCACCGCTCGGCCATGCGCGCGAGCACCTGGGTCGGGGTGAGCCCCTCACGAAGCCAGCCGGTGCGGGCGAGGTGCGTGCCGAGGTCGAGGTCGCCGAGCGTGAACCACGGCCAGCCCGACCCCCAGGCCTGCAGCTCCTCGTTGACGCGCTCGGTGTCGCCCGCGCGGCCCCAGCCGCGCTCGGTGTCGTTCACGCCGGCGAGGGCGTACGTGATCGAGTCGACGTCGGGCTGCAGTCGCACGCCCGACAGCCACAGGTCGTCGCCGGTGTTGACGACGACGGTGGCCTCGGGCGCGTCGAGGCGACGGAGCGCAGCGCGGACGCCGAGGATGAACTTCGACCCCCCGACTCCACCGGCGAGCACGACCACACGAGGGGCGGCCACCCCGGGCAGCGAGACCGTCACTGCGCGAGCAGCGTCGGGTCGAGTGCCTCCGCCGCGGCCTTGGCCGCCGCCGGCAGCGCGTCGAGCACCTGCGCGAGCGCCACCTCGTCGTGCGCGGCGGTGAGGAACCACGCCTCGAACACGCTCGGGGGCAGTGAGACGCCGGCATCCAGCATCGAGTGGAAGAACGCGGCGTACCGGTACGACTGCTGCGTGAGCGCCGTGGCGTAGTCGCGCGGCACCTCGGGCAGGAACGCCACCCCGAACAGCGACCCGGCGCGCGGCACGGCGTGCACGACCCCCTCGGCCGTCAGCGCGGCACCGAGCGCGTCGGCGACCCGGGCGGCGGCGGCATCGACGGACGCGTACACCTCGGGAGTTGCGAGCCTCAGCGTCGCGAGACCCGCGGCGACCGACAGCGGGTTCCCCGACAGCGTGCCCGCCTGGTAGACCGGGCCGAGCGGGGCGAGGTGGTCCATGACCTCGGCGCGGCCGGCGAGGGCGGCCAGCGGCATCCCTCCGCCGACGACCTTGCCGTACGTGAGGATGTCGGGCAGGTACCGCTCGCCCTGCGACGCCTGAAGGCCCCAGAAGCCGGCGGGGTGCACGCGGAACCCGGTGAGCACCTCGTCCATGATCAGCAGCGCGCCGTTGCCGTGCGCGATGTCGGCGAGCGCGGCGTTGAAGCCGGGCAGCGGCGGCACGACGCCCATGTTCGCGGATGCCGCCTCGACGATGATCGCGGCGATGTTCTGCCCGTGCACCTCGAAGGCCTCGCGCACCGCGTCGAGGTCGTTGTAGGGCAGCACGAGCGTCTGCGCGGCGATCGGCGCGGGAACGCCGGCCGAACCGGGAAGGGCGAGGGTGGCGACACCGGAACCGGCGGCGGCCAGCAGCCCGTCGGAGTGCCCGTGGTAGTGCCCGGCGAATTTGATGAGCAGGTCACGGCCCGTCACGCCGCGCGCGAGGCGGATGGCCGTCATCGTCGCCTCGGTGCCGGTCGACACCAGACGCACCTTCTCGATGGGCTTGAGGTCGTCGACCTGCACGCGCTGGGCGATGAGGTCGGCGAGCTCCACCTCGGCCCCCGTGGGTGCACCGAACGACAGACCCCGGGATGCCGCGGCCTGCACCGCCCCGACCACCTCGGGGTGCGCGTGGCCGAGGAGCGCCGGACCCCACGAGGCGACGAGGTCGACGTACTCACGGCCCGCGGCATCCGTGATCCGAGGCCCCGACGCCGACTGCACGAATCGCGGCGTTCCGCCGACCGAGCCGTACGCCCGCACGGGCGAGTTCACGCCGCCCGGGATGACGTCTTTGGCGCGGGCGAACCACTGGTCGTTGAGATCGGTCATGGCATCCATTCTTCCGGGTGCCCCCGCGTGAGGGGTCAAGAACTGTCGCTTACGGCCCGTCTCGGCGACAAAGATTGACCCCTCACCGGCGGAGGCCGGGCCGAGGGCGGGACCGGAGGCCGGGGGGCGAGGGCGGGACCCGAGGCCGGGGGGGCCCGGGGCTCACGCCGCAAGCGGCTACAGCTCGGCGCGCAGCCAGCGGGCGGCCTCGACCGCCCAGTACGTCAGGATCGCGTCGGCGCCGGCGCGACGGATGCCGAGCAGGCTCTCGAGGATCGCGCCGCGGCGGTCGATCCAGCCGTGCGCCGCAGCGGCCTCGACCATCGCGTACTCCCCCGACACCTGATACGCCCAGACCGGCACGTCCACGGACGCGCGAACGTCGGCGAGCACGTCGAGGTAGGGCAGCGCGGGCTTGACCATGACGACGTCGGCGCCCTCGTCGACATCGAGCAGCGCCTCGCGCACGCCCTCGCGGCCGTTGCCGGGGTCGAGCTGGTACGAGCGCCGGTCGCCCTTCAGCTGCGAGTCGACGGCCTCGCGGAAGGGCCCGTAGAAGGCCCCGGCGTACTTGGCGGAGTACGCCAGGATCAGCGTGTCGGTGAAGCCCTCGGCATCCAGCGCCTCGCGCACCGCGCCCACCTGGCCGTCCATCATTCCCGACAGCCCGAGCATCGCGGAGCCCGCGCGGGCCTGGGCCAGACCCATCGCCGTGTAGCGCTCGAGGGTCGCGTCGTTGTCGACCGCCCCGTCAGGCTGCAGCACGCCGCAGTGCCCGTGGTCGGTGAACTCGTCGAGGCACAGGTCGGTCTGCACGACGAGCGCATCGCCCACCTCGGCCACCACGGCCTCGGTCGCCACGTTCAGGATGCCGTTCGGGTCGTCGGCTCCCGACCCCACCGCGTCGCGCGTCTCGGGCACGCCGAAGAGCATGACGCCGCCGATCCGTTCCTCGGCCGCCTCGGCGACGGCACGGCGGAGCGAGTCGAGCGAGTGCTGCACGATGCCGGGCATCGAGCCGATGGGGCTGGGCTCGGTGATGCCCTCGCGCACGAACATCGGCAGCACGAGCTGCGACGGCACGAGGTGCGTCTCGCGGGCGAGGCGGCGGACGGCGGGGGTGCGGCGCAGACGCCGCGGGCGGTGCTCGGGGAAGCTCATGGGGTCGATTCGGTGGGAACGGGGAAGCGGGCGACCGCTTCGATGAGCGCGTCGACCGTCTGCCGTTCGGCGACGACGTCGACGCTGAGCCCGGCACGCTTGGCATCCTTCGCGGTGCGGGGTCCGATGGCGGCGATGACGGTGGATGCCGGGATGTCGGGGAACTGCTCGACCACCTGCTCCGCGACCGAACCACTGGTGACGAGGATGGCGTTGATGCGACCCGAGTGCACGTCGCCGGCGATCTTCTCGCTGACCGGCACGCCGACGGTGCGGTACGCCACGACGCTGCGCACGTCGTGGCCCGCCTCGATGAGCAGACGCGTGAGCACCGGCTTGGCGATCTCGCTGCGCAGGGTGAGCACCGTGCGCGGCGAGGATTCGAGGTCGATCATCTGCTCGGCCATGCCCTGCGCGGAGTTGTCGCGCTCGGGCACGAGATCGACGCGGTAGCCGACGGCCTGCATCGCCGCGGCCGTGGTCTCGCCGACGACGGCGACGCGCGTCTGCGCCGGGATGACCGCCTTGTAGGCGTAGAGCACGTCGACCGTGGTGGCGCTGGTGAGCGTGAGCCAGTCGAAGGCGCCCGCGGCGAGATCGGCGAGCGCCTCGTCGAGGGTGGCCTGATCGTTCGTCGGCGCGAAGTTGATCAACGGTGCGATGACCGGAACGGCGCCGAGCTGACGCAGGCGAGCCGCGACGCCGTCACCCCAGGGACCGCCGCGCGGCACGAGCACGCGCCGCCCGGAGAGGGGCTTGGGCACGCTGCCCGTCGTCGGGTTCGGCGTGTGCCGGTGGCCTTCATTCATGTGGTCGACTCTCGTGGTACCAGGTCGGCCGCCCCGCGTTCGAGCAGCCGACGCGCGGCTTCTCGGCCCATCCGCGCGGCACGCGTGATGGATTCCCCGTCGTCGGCAGCATCCGCATCATTGCCACTGCCAGGTTCCCGAGCATACCCCGTGTCGAGACGCACCGTCCGGTCGATGCCGATCCGGTGCGAGCCGTCGAGCGCATAGACGATGGCGCGCAGGCGCAGGTCGCCGTCGGCGATCGCGGCGTGCGTACCCACGGGCGCACTGCAGCCGGCATCCAGCGCCGACAACACCGTGCGCTCCGCGGTGACGGCGACGCGGGTGTCCTCGTCGTCGAGCTGCGCGAGGGCGGCCAGGATCTCGGGGTCGATGTCGGCGCGGGTCTCCACGGCGAGCGAGCCCTGGCCGGGAGCGGTCGGCCACTCCGCGAGTCCCAGCTCCTCGGCGTGCAGACCGCCCAGGTCGCCGCCGAGGCGAGAGATGCCCGCGGCGGCGAGGATCACGGCATCCAGCTCTCCGTCTCGCACCCGCGCGAGGCGCGAGTCGACGTTGCCGCGGATGTCACGGATGTCGACGCGCGGGTTGTGCCGCAAAGCCTGTGCGATGCGGCGGGGGGAGCCGGTGCCGACCCGCGAACCGGGGGCGAGCGCCCCGAGCGGGGTGCCGTCGCGGGTCACGACGACATCGCGTGCGTCTTCGCGAGCCGGCGTCGCGGCGATGACGAGTCCCTCGGGCTGCAGGGTCGGCAGGTCTTTCAGCGAGTGCACGAGGAAGTCGCACCGATCGGCGGCGAGAGCCTCGCGCAGACCGTTGGCGAACACACCGCGCCCGCCGAGCTGCGACAACGAGGCGCGGTTGACGTCGCCCTCCGACACGATCGGCACGAGCTCGACGGCGCGACCGGAGGCCGCAGAGACCGCGTCGGCCACCATCTGCGACTGAGTCATGGCCAGGGCGCTGCGCCGCGTGCCGAGGCGCAGGGGCGCGCTCACTGGAGGATCTCGGGAATCTCGTCGAGCGTGACCAGACGCCCGGTGTAGAACGGCACCTCCTCGCGCACGTGGCGGCGGGCCTCGGTGTAGCGCAGGTCGCGCATCATGTCGACGAGGTCGGTGAGCACGTCGGCCTCCATGGGCAGAAGCCACTCGTAGTCGCCGAGGGCGAAGGATGCCACCGTGTTGGCGATGACGCCCTTGTAGGCCGAGCCCTTCTTGCCGTGCTCCATGAGCATCTCGCGCCGCTCCGCCTCGGGCAGCAGGTACCACTCGTAGCTGCGGATGAAGGGGTACAGGCACAGCCACTGCTGCGCCTCGATGCCGCGGAGGAAGCCCGGCACGTGCGAGCGGTTGAACTCGGCGTCGCGGTGCACGCCCATGGCGTTCCAGGTCGGGAGCAGGTTCTTGAGCAGGTCGGTGCGGCGCAGGCGCCGCAGGTCGCGCTGCAGGGCCTGGGGGTCTTCGCCGTACAGCCAGACCATCAGGTCGGCGTCGGCGCGCAGGCCGCTGACGTCGTAGAAACCTCGGACCGTGACGCCGTCGGCCTCGATGAGCGAGACCAGGTCGGCGAGTTCGGTCGCTTCGGAGGCGGTGACCGGGTTCTCGGGATCGCGGCGAAAGACCGCCCACAGGGTGTACACGGAAGAGTCGCTGTCGTGGGACATGACTCCTAGTCTCGTCTCGCTGCGGCGGCGGGCCAAACCGGTTGACTCGTCGGTGAACGACCGACAGGTGCGGCGCGTCGCCGCGCGTTGGTACTGTGCGACGACGGCGTCGGGGGATGCCGCGCGAAGGGGTGCGCGATGTGGCTCTACGACCTGCCGATGTCCGTCGGTCTGCCGATCTTCATCGTGGTCGTGGTCGGGGGCTCGTGCGGCATCCTGTTGATCCTGCGCAGATGGGTCTCCGCGGTCGCACCGCAGGGTGAGGAATGGGACCGCGTGCTCAGCTACGCGGTCGGCGCCTACGGCGTCTTCTACGGCGTGACCCTCGCGCTCATCGCGGCCGCCGCCTACGGCAACTTCACCGAGGTCGACGGCGTCGTGCTCGAGGAGTCGTCGACGTTGGCGGCGCTGTACCGTACGGCGGCGCTGCTGCCCGAACCCGAGTCGAGCCAGGTGCAGCAGCAGATCAACCAGTACACGCGCGACGTCATCGACCTCGACTGGCCCATGCAGCGGCGACTGGAGATCCCCGCGGAGACGGATGCCAACATCACGGCTATGCAGCAGTCGATCGCCGCCGTGCAGCCGACGTCACCGGTCGAGATCCTCTACGTGCAGCAGTCGCTCGACCAGTTCCACATGCTCGTCGAGAACCGTCGCGAACGCATCGCCCTGACGCACCTGGCCCTGCCGAGTGTGCTGTGGATCGTGCTCGCGGTCGGGGCGGTGCTGAATGCGATCCTCATCGGCCTGATCGAGGTGCGGAACCTCCGGGTGCACCTGCTGATGTCGGGCATGCTCGCGCTGTTCGTGGCGCTGCTGCTGTACGCCATCGCCGGCTTCGACCACGCCTACGCCGGCCCGATCGCGGTGACGCCGGAGTACTTCGAAGACCTGCTGCAGGGCTTGTTCGCGGCCGAGCCGTAAGCCCGCGCCCGGCTGAAGTCGGCCCTGCACGCCGCGCGTCGGATGAACCCCTGCTCGAGGGCGGGGGATGAGAGGCATTCCCGCGAGCAGGAGTAAGACCTATTATGTTTGCAGTCGCCCTCATGGTGACTTTCCTGTTCACGAACTCGATGAGGAGTCACCGTGCCCTATCCCGCATCACCAACCCCCGCAGCAGGGGGCAGAACGCCCCGAGTGAGACGTCCGCGGAAGGTCATTCGCGGCCTGACGACCGGCGGCCTGGTCGCCGCGATGATCGCAGGCGGCATGACCGCCGTATCCCTTTCCGCGGCGGCAGCCGACAGCGTGTCGCTCTACGTCTCACCTCAGGGCGATGACGGCGGCAATGGGTCTCTGAACTCGCCTTTCCGCACCCTCGAGCATGCCCGAGACGTCGTACGCGGCCTCAATGACTCCATGGACAGCGACATCACGGTGTATCTGCGCGGAGGCACCTATCCGGTGGTAAGCACGATCGAATTCACCGCCGACGACTCCGGCAGCAACGGCCACCGCATCACCTACGCGGCCTACCAGAACGAGAAGCCGGTGCTGGAGGCGGGCCAAGCCGTCACGGGGTGGTCACGGGTGTCGGACACCATCTGGAAGGCCCCGCTCTCCCGTGCCGACAAGCTGCGCTCCCTCTATGTGGACGGCGCCCGGATGCAGATGGCCAGCAAGTGGGTGTGGGCGAACGAGTGCCAGGGTCAGTACACGGTGACCGCGGGCCAAGCGCCCTGGGCGTGGGAGTCCGGCCAGGAATGCGATGGTTCGAGCTACGGACTGGATGCCATTCCCGCTATCCCGCGCAATCAGCAGGACGTGGAGGTCATGACGCAGACGACATGGCAGACCGCCATCACCGGTGTCCGTGAAGTCACGACGACCGCCGACGGCTCGCAGCGCAAGCTTCTGTTCCAACAGCCCGGTGCGGCGATCGCGCAGGGCGCTGCGTACGCGGCGCTTCGAGCCACGGGGTGGCAGAAGGTCTCCAACGCGTACGAACTGCTGGACGAGCCGGGAGAGTTCTTCTTCGATCGCGAGGCTCAGACGGTGTACCTCTACAAAGACGGCAACACGAACCTCGCGACGGCGTCCGTGATGGCCCCGCGAGGAACGGAGACGGTCCTGTCCGTGGCGGGTACCAGCACCTCGCAGCGGGCCACCAACCTCACCTTCAGTGGACTCACGATCCGGCATTCCGACTGGAATCTCGCGAAGGTCGACGGCTCTTCGTTCAAGCAGGTGACTCAGGGCAATCTCGTGAACACCTTCTACGGCAGGAAGAACTTCCACGAGTACACGTATCGAAACGTGCAGTTGGAGCCGGGCGCCGTCGAGGTCACCAGCGCCCAGGGAGTCGAATTCCTCGGCAACCACATCGAGCACACCGGTGCAGATGGCATCCAATTCATCAACGACGTCGTCGACAGCAAGATCGAAGGCAACGCAGCCGTCGACATCGGGGGCACAGCCATCAGCATCGGCGACCCGCAGCACGTTTACATCGGCGACGGCACCCCGCAAAACGGTGAGCGCTTCGCACCCGGGGTGGAAGGGGCGCCGAAGAACATCTCGGTCCGCAACAACTACACCCTCGACACGGCGGTACTTTTCTGGGGCTCGCCCGCGGTCGCCGGATACTTCCTCGACACGGTCCAGATCGAGAACAACCGCATCGAGAAGACATCGTGGGCGGGTGTGTCGCTCGGGTGGGGATGGTGGAACTTCGACGGCAGCTACAACTCCATCAATCCGGGCAATCCCACCACGGTCGCCCGCAACAACAGCGTTCAGCGCAACGAGTTCATCGATGTCATGCGCTTCCTGAGCGACTCCGGCCCGCTGTACTCCCTCGGCGACCAAAGAGGATCGGTCATCAGCGAGAACTTCACGAAGGGCATCCGCTCCGGCCACACCTACGGCCTTCACCCCGATGAGGGTTCGGCGAACATCACCTACAACAACAACGTGTTCGAAGCCCCCCGGGACATCGCCTACGTCATCAACTCCGGCAACTGGGGCAAGCAGCACGATCTGTCCATCCGGAACACGTACGGCCCCATCAACAGCATCTTCGACCGGCCGGTTCCCGCCAGCACGATCGACGACGTCATCGTCGTGCCTGATTTCGTGTGGCCGGCGCCGGCATACAACGCCGCGGTCGGTTCGGGGCTCCAGCCGGACTACCGTTCCCTGCTCGGTCAGACCGCACGCACGGCCGACTTCGCGATGCCCGCCAGTGTCCTCGTGACCGATTCGGACTCCGCCATTCCGACCCGTGGCGTCGGCGACCGTTCGGCGACGTTATGGCTCGCCCCTGCGGGGACGACGACGTTCTCCGCCGGGCCGACGATGACCTCGGCGCCCGGCGATGCGAGCTCTCTGACGGTCCCCACTGCGAGAGGCGACTACAAGCTGTACGTGGTGAAGTCCGATGGCTCCGTGGCGTCGACGTCGTCAGCGACGGCTGTGCGAACGGCCCCCGCCCCCCGCAACCAGAAGATGACACTGCTCGACGCCCAGAAATGCCTCGATTCGCCGGGTTCGTCGACGAGCAACGGCACGCAGGTCGCTCTGTGGAACTGCAAGGGCGATCCGAACCAGCTGTTCACGCACACGTCCCGAGGCGAGATCAGCGTGCTGGGCAAGTGCCTCACCGCGGAGGGCGGCAACAGAACCGCGGGGACGCGAGTCGTGCTTCAGGACTGTGCGGCGTCTGCACCGCAGAAGTGGACGCTGGCCCAGAACGGCACCATCACGGGGGTGGACTCGGGTCTCTGCCTCGTCACCTCGAACGGGAACCTCAACAACGGGGCCGGCGCGGTTCTCTCGCCGTGCACCGGTGCGTCGAATCAACGCTGGGACTTCCCGGTCTCGGACTACACGCGCGCCAAGCTCGCCGTGGAGACGTCCGCGTCCTCGCGATGCATGGCCGGGAAAGCGGTCGTGACGGTGACGGTGAAGAACACGAATGCGCTCCCGGTCAAAGCGTCGGCGTCGACTCCGTGGGGGACGCAGTCGTCGCAGGAGCTCGGCGCCGGGAAGACGGCGAGCTTCGCTTTCACCACGCGGGCGAAGACCATCCCGGCGGGCGAGGCGACGTCATCGGTGTCCGCCACGGTCGATGGCAGCGACGCTTCCGTGTCGGCATCCGCGCCATACGCGGCCCGAACGTGTAACTGACACACGGCGGAGGGTGGCAAGAGGGGCCGGCTCGGTGACGAGCCGGCCCCTCGGTTCGCTCCGCGGCGTCGCCGATGGCGCCATACGGTCGGGGCGCGTGGGCAGAGCGGGTCAATCCCCCTTCGCCTGTCCCATCCGTTCGAACGGGCGACGGTGACATCCTCGGTTCCCATCACTCGGCAGAATGCAAAACCGTTGACGTGTTACTTCACACGTCATATGATTTGCTCGTTAGCGCTCTCAGGCCGTGCCTTGCGTCGTTGCTTCCGGACGGCCCGCACGCGCCCGAGGCGAGATGTGGATCAAGGAGGATCACATGAGAAAAGCGACGACGTTGACGGCCATGGTGGTGGTCACGGGGATTCTGATGACCCCGTTCGCACCACCGGCCTTCGGTGCCGCCGATGACGGCCTCGTCGCTCGGTACACCTTCGACGACCCGAACAACCGCGGCGGGGACTCGTCCGGCAAGGGCAACAACCTCGCGACGTTTGGAAACCCGGCCTACGGCACCCCCACCGGCCACGACTCGGCCGCGTTGCAGCTCTCCGGCGCGAACGGCCAGTACGCCAGGATCCCCGATCAGGTGTTCTCGACCGTCGGCAACGACTTCACGATGGAGTTCGACGCCGACTCGAGCTCCAGCGGTAACGGCTTCTTCACCTTCGGCATCGGCAGGGACGACAACCGCTACCTCCTGATCAAAGTCGACGACAACGGCGGAGGCCGCGTGGCGATAGCCACTGACGGCTGGCGCAACGAACAGGGCTTCTCGTTCGCGGCTTCGCCGGGATGGCACACCTACCGTCTTGTCGTCGAGCCGGGACTCATCGCCATCTTCGTCGATGGCAAGCTCGCCGGTTACAAAGCCGATGTGACGTTCACGATGTCGGATCTGCAGGGTTCCACCGGCTACGTCGGTCGTTCCTTCTACGGCGGCGATCGCTACTTCAAGGGCGACCTCGACGAGATATCCGTCTGGGACGGCATCGAACTGCCCGTCGCCCTCAGCGGCCTCGCCATCGGCGGGGAACGCGTCTCGAACAACTCCGTGACGATGTCGGTGGGCCGCGCGACCCAGCTCACGGGGGTGGGTCGGCCCGACGGAGCCCCTGGCGCTGTGCGCTGGCGCTCGTCGAACGACGCGGTGGCATCCGTCGATGCCTCCGGCATGGTCACCAGTAAGGGTCTCGGCGAGGCGACGATCACCGCGACGTCAGTGTTCGACACCGCGCTCACGGCGACCGCGTCCGTGCGTGTCGTCGACGGCGGTCAGGCCGCGCTGAATGAGGACTTGCGAGCCGCGGTGGCCGCTGTCAACACCACCACCACGGAGAACCTGCCGCTTCTCGTGAAGGGTGCGGAGTTCGGCTCCAACATCACCTGGACGACGACCGATGCCTCCGTCGTCACCGGCACCGGCCCGCAGGTCGACCCGGGTGTCGCCCTCGCCGACCCGTTCCAGGGGGGCGGCGTCATCGGTCGCGCTCCCTACGGCGACGGCGACCGCACGGCGACGATCCGCGCCACGGCGACGCTGAACGGCTTGACGATCACCAGCGACCCCATTTCGGTCACGGTGAAGGAAGCTACGCGCACCGCGCCCGACACCAACTACGCCGCAGTGACGATGCGTGGCGAGCCTGAACTGAAATCGCAGCGCGCCTGGGTCTCCTCCACGGACGGTGCGAACTTCTTCTCGTTCAAGACGCGCAACAACGGTGAGCCGGCCGTCACCGGCGACGCCGACGAGCTGGGGCTGCGCGACCACTACATCCAGAAGTCCGTGGGTGGCGACAAGTACTACCTCATGTCGACCGACCTCGACACCAACGCTCACGGCGGCAACTGGGGCTACTTCGGCAGCCGCGGATCCCTCAAGCTCGAGGTGTACGAATCCCCCGACCTCGTGCACTGGAAGCGCACGAACGGGGACGGCAACGGCGGAATCGTCGTCAACGCACCCACCTCCGGCATGACCTGGGCTCCCGAGTCGTTCTGGGACGAAGATCTGCAGTCGTACATCGTCTTCTTCTCCTCGACCGAGTTCACCGACAGCTCGCGTAACACCGCCGTGCCCGGCAAGAACGGCTACGGCTACACGCAGCTCATGGCGGTGCTGACACGCGACTTCAAGACGTTCACCTCTCCCCCGGTCGGGTGGCAGGACACCGGATACGGACGCCTGGACGCCCATGTGTTCCAGATCGGCGACTACTACTACCGCCTGACGAAGAACGAGGAGGGCGGTTCGGCCGGCCCCTACCTGCCGAACGGCAAGATGACGTTCCTCGAGCGCAGCAAGGTGCTCAGCTCGATCACGAACGAGACGTCGCCCGCCAATGACCCGAAACCGCACCTGGCAGCTGCTCGACGAGAACCTTCTGCCCTTCGAGGGCCCCGCGTCCGTCAAGCTTCTGCCGAACGACCCGAACAACAACGCGGCCAAGGACGGCTTCGTCATCCTCTCCGACGGACCCGACGAGCTCGCCAACTACCGTCAGCGGTACCTGCCCTTCATGACCAGTGAAAAGCAGCTCGAAGCGACCAACTGGAACAACCGCCTGTCGCAGACGCCCGGCTGGATGACGCCGAAGGCACCCGGCCCCGGTGTGACCGGTCGCGTATATGCGGACGGCATGCCCGAAGAGGATCGTCACGGCGTCTTCTTCACCATCCCTCAGACCATCTCGGATGCCGTGAAGAGCTGGACGAGCGTGAAGGCGGTCGGTTCGACGACGACGGCGAGCTACAACCCCGCTACGCGCGTCATCACGGCGAAAGTCTCCGCCTCCGACTCGGGAACCCTCGCCGGCAACGTCGTCTTCGCGCTGCGCGGCTCGACCGACACGAGCTGGTCGCAGACGGTCAAGGTCGTGAACGGAGAAGCGCGGGCGACTGTGCCCGACAACATCGCCGGCACACTCGCCGTCGCCTACGACGGTTACGCCGCCGACGATCTGGTCGCCCCGTCCGAGACGACCGTCTCCGGCATCACCGCGTCCGACGAGTCGGTTGCACCGAAGGTGGAGGCTACGGCATCGATACGCAAGATCGGGGGCAAGGCGTACGTCACGGTGACAGCCGTGAACCGTTCACAGGCACCCGCGCTGATCGAGATCGTCACGCCCTACGGCTCGAAGAGCTTCACCGACGTTCAGCCGAACGCGAAGGTCACCGCCGCCTTCAACTCCCGCGCGACCTCCATCCCCGCAGGCAAGGCCGTTGTCTCCGCTACGACCGCCTCCACCGGCATGAAGACCTCGGTCGACGCGCCCTACGCGGCGCAGAACTAGGAGCGGACGGGGTGGGACGAGGATGCATCGACTGAGGCGTCCCACCCCGTGCGCATGCTCGCCGTCCACCTCCACCCTGCGCAGCGGACGGCGAGAGAACCAGATCCCCATCCCTGACGACCGGACCGCCCGGTGGTCTTTCCCGCGATCGACACCCGCGTCGATCCATGAACGGAGTACACGATGAAGTTGTCTCAGGGCTTCCCCGCCCGTCTCGCCGTGGCCGCCGCCGGCGGCCTGATACTCGCCGGCACCGCCGGTGCGGCCTTCGCTGCAGACGAATACGGCGACAGCGATGTCGACGTCAACGTCGACATCGCCCCTGTCGTCGCACCGGGCTCGCTGAGCATGACCGTGGCGGGCACCTCGGCGACGCTGAGCGAGGTGGCCTCGGGTGAGGCCGACGTGCGGCAGTTCGACGGCACCCTGCCGACCGTGACCGTCACTGACACCCGCGACGTGGCCGACATCGGCGCCAACCGGTGGTGGTACGTCCTCGGTCAGGCCACCGATTTCGTCGGCGGCAACGGTCAGCCCACGATCGGCGCCGACCACTTCGGGTGGGCCCCGAATGTCATCGACGACGAGGATGGTCTCGTCCTCGAGGGCGATGCCGTCGACACGGTCGAGGACACCGGCCCCAACGCGGTGGGTCTGGTCAGCCAAGAGCTGCTGTACGGCGCTTTCGATTCGGCCGCCCTGGTCGACGCCGGCGGAACATCGTGGTCGGCCGATGCGTCGCTCTACCTGAAGACCGGTGCCGACGTCGCTCCCGGGTCGTACTCGTCGACCCTGACGCTCTCGCTCTTCGAGGACGTCATCGACTGAGCTGATCGCTCCTCGTCAGAGGGCGGGTTCCTTCGGAGCCCGCCCTCTGACGCATGTGTGAGAGAGAACACTGCGTCGCCGCGGACACCGACGATCGGCGGTCGTCGCAGTGTCCATGCCCCGGGGCGTGAGAACGCGGCGTCGACCGTTGTCTCACGTGCCGGGCACCGTGTTCGCGAACTCGACAGGGTGCTGGCGACGCCGCCGGAGGCGAGCAGGTTCGTCGAGGACTCCACGTGTTCCCGGCGGAAGCCGATGCGCGCGCCCGGGACTGCGCGGTAGCGGACAGTGCCGACGACGCTTCAGAGGCGGCTCGGCGCGGAGGAGTCTCGGGAGTGCGCACCGGGCACCGCGCGAGGCCCCCGCGCGGGCGCCGTCGAACTGGTCGATCCGCGCACGATGAGCTGCGGCTGGATGGTGTCGTGACGGGGCTCGGTATCACCCTCGATGGCGGCGATGAGTTGCTGGAGCGCGAGCTTGCCGAGTTCGGCGAAGTTCTGGCGCACGGTGGTCAGCGGCGGGAGGAAGTGCCGCGCGTCGGAGAGATCGTCGAAGCCGATGACGTTGACGTCGTCGGGAACACGGATGCCACGACCATGCAGCCCGTGGACGACGCCGAGCGCGATCTGATCGTTCGCCGCGAACACCGCCGTCGTCTCCCCCAGCTCGAACGTCCGCCCGAACTCGAACCCGAAATCCGAGGTCCAATCGCCCAGCACATAGGGACCCTCCGCCAGGCCCGCTTCGGCCAGGCATTCGCGCCACCCCTGCGCGCGCTCGCGCGCGTCGAACCAGTCCATCGGACCCGCCAGGTGCGCGATCGTGCGGTGCCCCAGATCGATCAGGTGCTGCACCGCCAGACGCGCGCCCAACCGCTGGTCCACACCCACGGTGTGCCACGACCGGTCGGCCTCCGCCTTGATCACGATCGTGGGAAGACCCGTCGTCTGCTCGCGGAGATGGTGGAATGACGAATCCCGGGGAGTGATCACGCAGAGGGCGTCCACGCCCCTCGTGACCAACTCCACCACCCCCGAATCCATCTGCGACGCGTCGTCGTGACCGATGGAGAAGGCACTGACGGCGTACCCGACCTCTCGGGCCGCCTTCTCCAGCGCACGCAGCGTGCTGTTCGGGCCGTTCTGCACCGGACCATCGATCAGCACACCGATGCGCCGGGCCCGCCGGGCGGCGACGGCGAGGGCGCGAGCAAAGGAACTGGGCGTGTAGTTCATCTCCTTGATGGCCTGCAGCACCCGCGCGCGCGTGCTCTCGCGGATGTTGGGGTGGTCGTTCAACACCCGTGACACCGTCATGTGCGAGACGCCGGCGCGACGCGCCACGTCGTACATGCTGGGCCGCCGCGAGCCGCTCGGAGAGGGTTTCTTCACCACGACCGTCCACTTCGAAAGAGCCCAGCAGGGCACGGCTCGCGCAGTGCGCACGATGACTGTTCACGAAACGGCGGGGTTGCGGTCGACCGGTGCGCCGGTCGACCGCAACCCCGCCAGCGGGTCAGTTACCGCAGGTGCGCGCTGTGTAAGCGGCGTTGGCCGAAGCGGTTACAGGCGCACCGTCGATCGTCGCCGACACCGTTCCCGTCGCCTGACCGGCGACGATCGATCCCGCGCGCGTGGAGAAGGCAAAGCTCTTGCTCTTATCCGCGGCGAGGTTCGCCGAGGACTGCGTTCCCCACGGAGTGGATGCGGACGCGTTGACCGTCCGCGTGCTGGTGTTCTTCACCGTGACGGTGAGGAGCACCTTGCCGGCGACACACCGCGACGACGCGGTCGCTGTGACGCTCAGCTGCGGGGCCGGCGCCTGCCTGACCACATCCACCACATACTGCGTCGTCGTGGAATGATCCTGCGCGAAGGAGTTGAGCGTGATGCGCGTCGTCCCTCCCTGCACCAGCGTGACCGTGCGGGTCTTGGTGTCATCGATCAGCACGTCACCCAGCTTCACCAGGCCGCTCGGCACAGCCGGGTCGGCGTCGAAGGTGACGCTCTCCGTGTCGGCGGGCACCGTCAGCGTGTACGCCTTGGTGTTCCCGGAGAAGGCCGGGCTGAGCGTCCCCGTGTCGAAGGAGAGCTTCGACAGCTTCGCATCCGTTGCGTACCCCAGGGCACGAGCGGTGAACAGGCCGTAGGCGCCGCCCACGAAGCTCGTTCCGTTGGCCTCGAACCGCACGGTCACGACGGGGATCTTGTTCCCGTTCGCGTCCAACACGTACGAACCCGAGGAGTTCTTCTTGTAGCTGTCGGCTGCGGCGATTCCCTGGAGGATCGACGCGGGAATCTCATCCCACTGGGTGTAGAAGCCGCCGCCCTGCGAATTGTTGACCACCTCGGACTTCAGCTTCGTACCGTTCAGCAGCACATCGAAGGATCGTCCCGCGTCACCCCCGTTGTACCTGACACCGAGGTAGTTCTTCGGCGCCTGCGGATCCACCGTCATCTCCATCTGGAAAAAGGATCCCAGAGAACGGTCCGCGTCTCGGTACTGCTGGTTCAGCCACGTGCCGCTGTTCGACCGCAGCGTCTTCAAGTTGCGAGCCGACTCCTGTGTGCTGTTGCCCCAGGCGGCGAACGAGTCGATGTTCAACTCGTTGTCACGCTGAGCCTTCTTCGCGTCGAGGATCTGCTGCTGCGCCGCTTCCGAGTCGGCCGGGTAGGTACCGTCCGAGAATCGAAGCGCGCTGTAGCGAGCGATGGAGGTTCCGAGTTCGCCGGAGTTCCCCGCGCGCCCTGCGCTGGACTGCACGACACCGGCATCGAGGCTGGCGTCAGCCCCCGTGAGCGGCGCCTGCCCGAGGTTGGTGAAGTTGGTCCCGTCGCTGGAGTACGCCGCCGTGACGGTGTCGTCGGTGCGCGTGAGCCGGACCCAGATCGGACGGGTCGTCGTGGCCGCCGCCGCGGCCTGGCTGTCGATGACACCGTCGCCGTCTGCGTCGTACCGCAGAGCCACGAAGTTTGGCTCGATCGCGAGGTGCGCGTAGCCGAGAGACTTCTCGGTCGAGGCCGCATTCGCCATCTTGCTCAGATCGTTGCGAACGGAGATACCCGCCCGGTAGTAACCCGAGGTCGCTCCCTCGAATTTCGTGGTGACCGAGCCACCCGAAGCAAGGATGTCCTTCTTGTACGCGGTGGTGTACTCGTCCCCGCCTTCGCCGATATCGCGCCCCTTGTTCTGGAGTGCGATGAAATCATCCGTCTGCACGGCCTGGTTTTTCGGCATAGTTCGCCGGGGCCGCGGTGAGCAGACCGGTTCCGATCGAGCCTCCCAGCACCACCGAGAGGGACTTGTTCACGGTCTCCCGGGTGGTTGCGCCGAACTCCTGTCGGGTCGACGCCACGTTGGCCGATACCGTGGCGCTGGTGATGGGCTCCGGTCCGGAGATCTTCCAGGTCGCCGTTCCGGTGACACCCGGCTCGAGGCTCGCCGGCGCCGCGGTGAGGGAGGTGAGCGTGGCCCCGGGGGCACTGACCTGCACGGCGATGTCAGTCAGACGAACCGAGCCGAAGTTCGCGATCGCCGCTGTCAGGATCTGGGCTCCCGACGCGTCGCGCGCCATCGACAGGTCGAGTCCGCGAGGCTGACCGACGAAGTCGCCCTGCTTGCGGTACTGCGCCTGGATACCCGACTCCGCAACCACCTTCTGCGCGGCGAGGGGGAACTCCTTGATACCGAGCTGCGAGTTGTTCGTGATGCGGTTGTTGTAGTACTGGCCACGCGCGTCGCACTTCGCCGAGTTGGCGCACCACGGGCCCGCGTTGATACCGCCACCCAGCCACCAGGTTCCGTCGATCGTGTTGTCACGCGTCGAGTTCCCGACGTTGTCGGCCGGGGTTCCCTGGTTCTCGTTGAAGCCGTTCGCGAAGACCTGATAGTAGGTGTCGTCCAGAGCATTGTTCTTCGCCGTCATATAGCGAGTGCCCTCATCGAAGTACAGCTTCGTGCCGTCTCCACCGCGCAGGTAGTTACTGTCCCAGCTGCTGCCGGGAGCGGCGCCGAGGTGGTAGAGAACGCCGCCGTCGTTCCCCTCTTTCTTGAAGTCCCACATGACGTTTTTGGCGACGTGCATGTTGCGAGCGATCGTCGGATTGTTGTCGGCGAAGCGCGGCCAGAAGATGTACGAACCGCGGCCCTGGTACACCGCGTTGCCGCCAGCGTCGGGAACGCCCCAACCCCAGCCGGTGTCGACGACGTCGTAGGGGCCGTCGGAGAGTTCGTTGTTGCTGATCTCCGCCCCATCGATGTACGTGGCGAGGATCGCGGAGGATTCGAAGTAGTCCTGCCCCATCTTCTTCACGCGGTTGTTCGAGACCGTGATGTTCTTGTTCGCGCGAGCCTCGCTGGGACGTGCCGCCTCCAGGGTGGTGCCACCAGCGACGATCGCAGAACCAGCGATGTCGAAGAACGTGTTGCCGACGACGGAGACGTTCTGCGCGCCGAGGCCGACACCGGACGCGTGAGCCTCATCGTTCATTCCGATGCCGAGGCCCTTGGATCCCAGGTGAGTGAACTCATTCCGGGTGAACGAGACGTTCTTGGCCGCCGAGACCTGCACAGCGGCGGGAGTCTGCAGGAAGAGGTTGCGGTTCGACTCGAACACGAGACAGTCGATCGAGTAGGTCCCCTGCGCGCAGGCCCGCTTCTGATTGTTCGGGTTGTTCTGATTCCACGCGGCGAGTTGCACGTCGTTCAGCGGCATCGTCGGATAGTCCCGCAGACGGATGAGCCGATTCTGATCCGCGGAAGCGACGACGGAGTTGTCATCGATGTAGCGGTAGGTACCCGCGGAATCCTTTCTGATGGTCCGGACCAGCGGCGCCTGATCGTTGGCCGGGTCGAACTGGCGCTGATCCGACGTGGGGAGGTCGCCCGTTGCGGGGTCGGTCAGGGCGTAGAGGTAGCCGCGGAGGACAGAGCCGTTCTGCTGGCTGGCGTAGCCGTCGTCGCCGTTGGCGCTGGTGTCACTCGAGTGCTGGAACGACAGACCCTCGAAGCTGAGGTTGCCCACCTGCGAGGCGGCGGAATCGCCGCTGATCTGGACGAGGGATTCCATCTGGGGAGCCACGATGGAGATGTTGTTGGGGTTCACGCCGGCATTCGGCTTGTAGTAGAGCTTCTTCGCGTCCGTGTCGTAGAACCACTCGTTGTTCTCGTCGACGAAGGCGAGGGCGTTCCGCATCGAGAATGCCGGAGAGTGAAGCGGCTTGTTGATCGTGTCCCAGCCCCAGGTCTGGTTGTCCCAGGACGGCTGACGCATCGTGACGACATTGTTCGAGATGGACGAGAACGGCGCGAAGCGGTCCGTGAACGAGGCTCGGCTACGCAGCTCCACTCGTTTCTGCTGAGCAGCGGGGAGGGCCTTGAGCTTGGCCCAGGCATCGCCGACCTGACCGGACGATACATACCCCGAGTCAACGGTGAAGCCGGAGCGGGAGAAGCTGAACTTGCCGTAGTCGACCCACATGCGCGAACGCAGCGCCTGCGCGCCGTCGACGTACAGCTGCCGGAAGTCGATGGCCGAGTTCAGCGATGCTTCCCAGATGCCGTCGTTGTTCGCGTCGGACCAGCCGGTAACCGTTTTGCCGCCGGAGATGACGGGCTTCGCGCCGTCTGCCGCTTTCCACGTGACTGAATTCCCATTGCGACCGCCATCTGCGGTGCCGAACTTCAGGGGCTGCGTCAGCGGGTAGGTGCCATCCGCCAGAACAACGGTGACGTTGCCGGAGCCGTTCGCATCGCGCACGGCCTGCTGAGCCCGCGTCAGCGTGTGAAACGCGGTGCCGCTGGTCGAACCGTTGGCCGAGTCGTTCCCGGTGGGTGAGACGTAGACCGTTGTGGTAGCCGCAGCCGAGGCGGGGGCGGCGACCACCAGACTCCCGACGGCGAGGGCCGAGGTGACGGATAGGGCTGTGAGAACACGTAATGCGTGACGCTGCACGTTGACTCCTCGTTGAGTGCGTGGTGACCCGAATGGGACCTCACACATATTACGTATGACTCCGGGAAAAACAAGGGTAGACGTGAGGGACGACCGCCCACGAGCGGGGCCGTCCATCGTCGCGCGCGCCGGCGATCACATCGGCATCGTCTCGTTGTCGTTTCGTTACCAAAGACATATGACGTATGTTGTACTCTCGTGATCGGTCACCCGACCTCGTCGAAGAAGACAGGAGTTTTGCAATGCCGCAGCAGTTTCCCGGCGTCCCCCGCCGACTCGCCCTCGCCGGCGGTCTCGCCGTCGTGACCGCTCTCGCGCTCAGCGCGTGCAGCCCCGGAACCTCCGGCGGAGGGGAGTCGAGCAGCGCCCTCGGTTTCACCGCCGTCGAGCAGGACGCGTCCAGCGCCATCACCGTCTGGGTGGACTCGTCGCGCGAGCCCATTGCGAACGCGTTCAAGGAAGCGAATCCCGACATCACCGTGAATGTCGAGACCTATGACGGCGGCTCCGGAGGATCCGGCTCGTTCCAGCAGAAGGTCGCGCTGTTCGACCAGGCAGGAGAGGGATGGCCCGACGTCGTGTTCTCCTCACAGCAGAACGACACCGCGTGGGCCGCGAAAGAGAACAACGGCGTCCAGGCTTTCGCCGCCCCGCTGAACAAGGGCTACTTCGATCAGTCCTTCCTCGATGGCTTCACCGACGGCGCGCTCTCGCCGATGACCGTGGACGACACCGTCTACGGCGTGCGCAACGACCTCGCCCCCGTCGTCTTCTGGTACAACCAGGCCCTGTTCGATCAGTTCGGCTACTCGGTGCCCACGACATGGGAAGAGTACAAAGACCTCAGCGACAAACTGGCTGCCGAGCACCCCGGCTTCATCCTCGGTTCGGTCGGCGACTCGTTCCAGGCCCCGTACGTGTACTACTGGGGCGGTGAAGCCCCGATCTTCCAGGCCGAGGGCACCACCTTCTCGTCGAACTTCACCGATCCGAACTCGGAGAAGGTGACCGACCTCATCGATCACATGCTCGGCAACGGCACGCTCGTGACCGACAGCGTCTTCGGCACCGACTTCGTCACGAAGTACAAGGACAAGCTGCTCGGCATTCCCGGACCGGCCTGGTACTCCGGCGCCCTGTTCGAGAACCCGGAAAGCCTGAACTACTCCGCGGGAACGGTCGGAGTGGGCGCGCCGCTGACCTGGTCGGACGGTGACAAGGTCACGGGCAACGTCGGCGGCGGGGTCTGGTACGCGTCCAGCCACTCGAAGAACCTGGATGCGTCGAAGAAGTTCCTCGAGTTCGTGACCAGCTCCGACCAGGCCGTCGAGCTCGCGGCGGGCCTGCCCGCCTACCAGTCGACTGCTGACGCGTGGCTGAAAGAGCAGGCCGCGAGCGGGTTCTACGTGGGCGACTTCGAGGGTGCCCTTTCCACCGCCGCCTCCTCGGTCTGGCAGGACTGGGGCTACCCGAGCTTCAGCATCGAAGCGGCCTACTCGAAGGTCGTGCTCCCCATCATCACCGCGGGTGACACCGTCGCGAGCGCAGCCGACGCGTGGAAGACCGAGATGGACAACCAGGCACAGGTGCAGGGCTACACGATCGGCCAGTAGTCGGCCCGCATCCTCCCCCGGGCTGGCCGCAGTCGCGATGCGGCTGCGGCCGGCCCTGTCTCCCCCGAATGGAGTGACCATGTTCTCCCTGCGTCGAGCTCGATCGACGTTCGCCTACCTGATGATCAGCGGCTACGTCCTTCTGCTCCTGGCCTTCGGAGTCTTCCCGACCCTTTACGCCGCCTTCCTCGCCTTCACCCGCGACGGCGCGTTCGTCTGGTTCGAAAACTTCCGGCGCGTCATCGCCGACTATCGATTCCTCCCTGCTGTCGGCCATGTCGCCGTCTTCGTCGCGATCTGGCTCACGAGCCTCATCATCTTCGTGGTGATCCTGGCGGTCATCGTGCATGCCGTCCGCGTGCGTTGGCTCTCGTCGACCGCGCGCTTCATCTTCTACATCCCCGGCGCTCTCGCCGGAGCCTCGAGCGTCCTGCTGTGGCTCTTCATGCTCGACCCGACCGTCAGCCCGGTGAGCGGCCTGCTGCGCGCGATGGGCTTCAACACCTTCGTCGACGTCGTGGGCAACGAGGGCAACCTCCCCGTCGTCTTCACCGTCATCGCCTTCTGGGCGGGTGCGGGCGGGTGGATCGTCATCATGTACGGCGCTCTCAACAACATCAGCGTCGAGGTGATGGAGGCGGCCCGCATCGACGGTGCGGGCCCGATCGCCACGGCCTGGCACATCCAGATCCCGCTGCTGCGCAAGTGGATCTCGTACATGGCCGTCATGTCGCTCGCCGCCGGCACGCAGCTCTTCGTCGAGCCGCGAGTGCTCTCTCAGGCCAGCAAGGGCGTCGTCGGTCTGGATTACTCGCTCAATCAGGTGGCCTACCTCTACGCGTTCCGTCAGAACGACTTCAATGGTTCGGCAGCGATCTCGCTGCTGTTGCTCGTCGTCGCAGCGGGCCTGGCCGCCTTCTTCGTCTTCCGAGGGGGACTCTTTGAACGCGACTAAGCGCGCGCTGACCCCGGCCCGGTTCCTCGGCCGCGCCCTGGTCACCGTCATCATCCTTTTCTTCGTCCTGGTGTTCGGCCTGCCTATCGTGTGGCTGCTGCTGGCACCGACGAAGTCCCCCACGGAGCTGACCGGCCAGCCGCCGTTCTCTTTCGGGTCGTTCGCCACCGTCGCCGACAACTGGGCGCGGCTCGCGGAATTCCAGAACGGGGTCATCTGGCAGTGGACCGCGAACGCGGTCCTGTACACGGGCGTTGCGCTCGTGATCACCCTGCTGGCGACGATCCCCGCCGGATACGCGCTGGCGATGACGAAGTTCCGCGGCCGAGGGGTTCTGCTGATCGTCACCCTGGTCGTGATGCTCATCCCCAACACAGCGCTGGTGCTGCCCGTCTTCCTCGAGATGAGCGCGCTCAAACTGGTCGGCACCCCGTGGGCGGTGATCTTGCCGTTCTCGTTCTTCCCGTTCGGCGTGTATCTGACCTACATCTATTTCACGACGAGCGTCTCGAAGGATCTCCTGAACGCGGCGCGCATCGACGGCGCGACGGAGCTGCGCGTCTTCCGTTCGGTCGCGCTCCCCCTCGCGACGCCCGTGATCGCGCTCGTCGGCTTCTTCAACCTCGTCGGCAACTGGAACAACTACTTCCTGCCCTTCGTGATGGAGCCCGGACGCAAAGCACCCATCCAGGTGGGTCTCGCGGAGCTTTTGTCGAACGTGCCGTTGTTCAACCCGACCTCGGCTGCATCGGTGACGCTCGATCTGCCGGTCATGGCCCTCGCGACCCTCGTCTCGGTTGCACCGATTCTCATCGTCTTCCTCTTCTCCCAGCGCTTCCTCGTCGAGGGCATGACCGCGGGCGGGACGAAGGAATGACCGCCCTGGGCGGACGGAAAGGCACACGGCCATGAAGATCACCGGCTACCGACTCATCAACACCTCCCTCGATTGGGGTCGTCCCGTCGGCGACGTCAACGGCTTCATCCCCTCCGGCATCACCGCACTCCCGATCGTCGTCGTGGAAACCGATGAAGGCATCGAGGGCATCGGGATGGGAATGCACGACGGCATCCCGCAACTGTTCGAGGCCGTCGAGGGCGAAGACCCTCGGGCCACAGCCTCGCTGTACGACCGAATGATCGCTCGGATGTTCAAGAACGGTCACGGCGGTGCGATCTTCGGGGGCATCGGCGCGCTCGACTCGGCCTTCTGGGATATCAAGGCCAAGGCTGTCGGACAGCCGCTGTGGCGTCTGCTCGGCGGACGGGATCGGTTCGTGCCGGGGTACGCGTCGGGCCTCGACATCGCGCTGGACTCCGACGGCTTGAATGCCTACTACACGGAGATGAGCGGACGCGGCTTCACCGCTGCCAAGCTCAAGGGAGGGCGCGACGTCAGGCGCGACGCTCACCGCCTCTCGCTCGTGCGTGACATCCTCGGTCAAGCCACGGACGACCCGCTTCTGATGCTCGACGTGAATGAATCGTGGAACCTGTCGCAGGCCGTGCGCTATATCGGCCATCTCGAAGAGACCATCGACCTCTCGTGGATCGAGGAGCCGCTGCGACGCTGGGACGCGCCAGGGCTGCGTCGCCTACGCGACAGCATCGTTCCGGCGGTGGCCACCGGGGAGAATCTCACCGGGCTGGAGCAGTATCGTCACCTCTTCGACGCCCAGGCCGTCGACATCGTTCAGTCGTCGGCGGTGTGTGGGGAATCACCCACGCCCTCCGCGTCGCGGTCGCCGCGCATGCGCGAGACCTGCCCGTGAGCCCCATCGGCATGACGTCGAACTACGCCGTGGCGAACGTGGCCACGGCGGTGCCGAACCACCTCCTCACCGAGGTCACGGCTCTCTCCGCGCCCGCGGGGGTCCACCGGGATTACGAGGTGGCCGACGGCGGCCTCGTCTTGGGCGATCTCCCGGGCGGCGGCATCTCCCTCGACGCGTCGGTCCTCAATGGAACAGCGGAATTCGTCTGGGGCGGCGCCGGGGGGCCCCATGTGCGCAGTAACCGAGCGGGACTGGACCTGGGCGTGCGCCTCGCTCCCCGGGAGACGGAGCCGGAGTAGAGTGCTCGTCATGCCCTCCGCCCCGCTCGACGCGCACATCGCGAACCCGAAGCGGGCACACATCGATCGCATCGGCGTCCGCGTGCTTGAAGAGATGGTCGAAATGATCGTCACGGGCGCGGTGGCGGCGGACGAGTTCCTCCCTCCCGAGCAGGCGCTCTGTGACGAATTCGGCGTCAGCCGCACGGTCATCCGCGAGTGCATCAAGCGGATGCAGGAGAAGGGCCTCGTCGTCGTCGCCCAGGGACGCGGAACGCAAGTGCGGCACTTCAACGATTGGAACGTGCTCGACCCCGCGGTTTTCGACGCACTCGTTCGTCATGATGAATCACTCGGCGTCCTGGACGAGGTGAGTGTCGTGCGCGCCGCGCTCGAAGGCGTCATGGCCAGCGAGGTGGCGAAAGCCGGCAGCCCCGAGTCCATCGACATCATCCGTGGTCACCTCGAATCGATGCGGCGTCTGCAGCACGACAATGCTGCGTTCCTCGAGGCGGACAAAGACTTCCACATGGCCACCATGTCGGCCAGTCGCAATCGAATCGCCGGCACCATCGCGCGGTCCTTCTTCGTGCGTCCTCGGCAGTCGCTCCGCTGGGAAGGCAACAACCCCGTGGATGCCATCGAGCGCACGCTCGACGAGCACGAGCGCGTGTTCGAGGCAATGAACGCCGGCGACCCCGTCGCCGCTCGCGTCGCGATGGAGGAGCACATCCTCGGGTCGTGGCGTCGCCGTCGGTTGCCCGACGGCGACCACCACCTGCACCCGTAACCGGCTCTGACGAGGTGCGCCTCAATCGAGGTGGAAGACCTCGGGCAGGGCGAGCCACGACCGCGGCTGGGCACCCTCGACGGAAATCTGCAGCGTCGCCATGAGGTCGTTCCACCGCACGCATTCGGGAAGGCGATCGATGGCCGCGAGGTCGCCTTCGTAGTCATCGCCCTCGTACTCCCAGTACGAGAACAGCAGCGTTCCGAAGCGATAGATGGAGTAGTTCCGGATCCCGGCCCCGGAGATCGCCTCCAAAACCCCGGGCCACACCTCGCGGTGATAACGCTCGTACTCCTCCACCGCGGCCTCACGGAGTCCGATGACCGAACCGACTCTCTGCACCTTTGCCATGCCAGACATGATACGTATTATTTACGCAACGAAGGAGTTCCCATGACCGCAGCGCGCTTGAACGGCCTGCCCCTCACGAGTGTCGGCGTCGGCGGTGCCCAGTTCGGCAATCTGTTCCGAGAGACGACCGACGACGAGACCGCCGCAGCCATCGATGCGGCGTGGGAGCGTGGCATCCGTTACTTCGACACGGCTCCGCACTACGGACTCGGTCTCTCGGAACGCCGGATGGGTGCGGCCCTGCGAAGCCGTCCGCGCGACGAATACGTCCTGTCGACGAAGGCCGGTCGCCTGCTGGTGGACAACCCCGAGGGCGAGGGCCAGCTCGACGACGACGGCTTCATCGTGCCGGCGACCACGAAGCGCGTCTGGGACTTCAGCCGCGACGGCGTGCGACGGTCGATCCACGAGAGTCTCGAACGTCTCGGCGTCGACCGGATCGACATCGCCTACCTGCACGATCCCGACGCGCATTGGGACGCCGCGTCGACGACGGGCATCGAGGCGTTGCGCGAGTTGCGCGACGAAGGCGTGATCGGTGCGATCGGCGTGGGGATGAACCAGGCCGAGATGCCGGCTGCGTTCATTCGCGAGTGCGACATCGACGTGGTGATGCTCGCGGGGCGCTACACCCTTCTCGACCGCACCGCCGAGCGCGAGCTGCTGCCGCTGGCCGTGGAGCACGATGTCGCCATCGTCGCCGCGGGCGTCTACAACTCCGGGCTCCTGAGCTCGCCCGAGGTGCCCGCCGACGCCCGCTTCGACTACTCGCAGGCACCCGCGGCTCTCATCAGCGGCGCCCGCGACATGGCGGCGCTATGCCGGGAGTACGGCGTGACCCTTCCCGACGCCGCCGTGCAGTTCGCTTTGCGGCACCCGGCCGTTCGCTCGGTCGTCCTCGGGGCGCGCACCGTCGAGCACGTCACGAGCGGCGTCGAGCGCGCCCGGGTCGAGATCCCCGCGGAGCTGTGGGAGCGTCTCGACGAGCGTGCCGCCTCGCTCGCCGCCGCCGACCACGACAGCGCACGATGATCATCGACTCCCACGTGCACGTGTGGGACCTGGCGCGCGGCGGCTACGACTGGCCCGACGCGTCGGTCCCCGCGTTGCACCGCACGATGACCCTCGACGACCTCACCCCCACGCTCGATGCGCGGGGGATCGACGGCGTCGTCCTCGTGCAGGCGGCCGACACCGCGGTCGACACGCAGAACATGCTCGATCAGGCCCGGACGCATGCCCGGGTGCGCGGCGTGGTGGCCTGGGCCGATCTCGCGGCCGAGCCGGAGGCCTTCGCGGCGCAGTTCGACGAGCTGCGGGCGGAGCCCCTCGTCGTGGGCCTGCGCAACCTCATGCATGTGAAGGGGGTTCCGGGCTGGATCCTCGGCGACCTCCAGCGGGCGAACGTCGCAACCGTCGCCTCCGCGGGCCTGCCGCTCGATGTCGTCACCTCGGCGCACGACGAGCTCGCCGACGTGGTCGCACTGATCGCGTCGACGCCGGGCCTTAGGGTCGTCGTCGACCACCTCGGCAAACCCCCGATCGGCGGCACCGCGCAGGCCCGGCGGGAATGGCGTGCCGTGCTCGCCGAGATCGCAGCCGATCCGCTTAGCACCGCGAAGGTGTCGGGGCTGTCCTCCGCGGTCGGTCCGCTCGACGCATGGACGCCGGAGCAGGTGGCGCCGTTCATCGAGGACGCTCTGGAACTCTTCGGCGCCGATCGCCTCCTCTACGGCGGCGACTGGCCGGTCGTGCTGCTCGCCGGCGGCTACGCGCGAGCGTGGGACGCGGTCACCGAGGCACTGGCATCCCTCGACGACGCAGAACGCGCCGCCGTCCTCGGGGGAACGGCGGCGCGCGTCTACGGCCTCTGACGGCTCAGGCGATCCGTCGGGGCGCCGGAAGTCCGGATGCCACGAGGGCGGCGACCGCGGCGGTCGTGAGGCTCTCGATGCGGTCGCCGTCTTCTGCCGCCACCGCGTCGTTCGGCACGATCCATGACCCGCTGACCGCCGCGATGGCCGGATGGGCGAGGTACTCGGCGGCGTTGCCGTCGCTCACCCCGCCGCTCGGCACGAATCGCACGCCGGTGAACGGAGCGGCCAGGGCGTGGATGGTGGACAGACCGCCGAGCCGGTCGGCCGGGAAGAACTTCAGTGTGTCGATGCCGGCGGCTAAGGCCCGCTGGATCTCCGTCGCCGTCGCCACCCCCGGCAGTGACACCATGCCGGCGGCGCGGGTGGCATCCACGACGTCCTCGTCGAACCCGGGGCTCACCACGAAGCGGGCTCCGGCGGCGGCCACCACCCCGACCTGACTCCGCGACAGCACGGTACCGGCACCCACCAGCAGGTCGGTCTCGCGCGACAGCGCCGCGATGGCCTCGAGCCCGGCCGCCGTGCGCAGGGTCATCTCGACGCAGGTGATGCCGCCGCGCTCGAGGGCGCGTCCCGCCACGACTGCGGCCTCGACGGTGGGTGCCGTCAGAACGGGGACGATGCCGACGCCATCGAGCCCCGTGGTCATCGGGCGAGCCATCCGCCGTCGACCGGGAGGACGATGCCGGAGACGTAGGCGGCGGCGGCCGAGGCGAGGAACACCGTGGCGCCTCCCAGGTCTTCGGCGCGTCCCCACCGGCCGGCCGGGATCCGTTCCAGGATGCTGCGCGAGCGATCCGGGTCGTCCTGCAGCGCCTGCGTGTTGTCGGTGGCGATGTAGCCGGGGGCGATCGCGTTGACCGTCACCCCCTGACCGATCCACTCGTTACTGAGGGCGCGGGTGAGGCCCGCAATGCCGGACTTCGCGGCGGCGTAGCCCGGAACGGTGATGCCGCCCTGGAAGCTCAGCAGGCTGGCGGTGAAGATGACGCGCCCGTCGCGGCGCGCGAGCATGGGCGCCGCCACCTTCTGCGTGAGCACGAAGTGGCTCGTGAGGTCGACGTCGATCACGCGCTTCCACGATTCGAGCGGGTGCTCGACCGCGGGGGCACGCTCGATCGTGCCGGCGTTGTTCACCAGGATGTCGACGTCGAGGTCGGCGAGCTCGTCGCCGAGGGCAGCGACGGCGTCGAGGTCGGCGAAGTCGGCATGGCGGCCGATGAAGCGACGCCCGTGCGCGGTCACCGCACGCTCGACGGCGCTTCCCTCCGGCAGGGGCGAGGATGCCACGGCGATCACGTCGGCGCCGGCCGCAGCCAGAGCCTCGGCCATGCCGAGACCGATCCCGCGTGAGGCGCCGGTGACGACCGCGGTCCGTCCGGTCAGGTCGAAGGGGGAGGCGCTCATGCGTCGGCCTGCACGTCGATGAGGACCTTCAGCGCCTTGCCGCTCTCGAGTTCCTTCAGGGCCGAGGTCACGTCGGGCAGCGGGTACACCGAGGTGATCACGGCCTCGACGTCGATGGCATCCGAGTCCAGAAGCTCGATGGCCCGTTCGAAGTCGATGCGCTGGTAGACGCGGGCGCCGAGGAGGCGCAGCTCGCGCCAGAAGACGCGCTGCAGGTCGATCTCGCGCGGGGTGGGGTGGATGGCGACGATGACGATCGTGCCGCGCACGCGCGCGAGGCCGGTGGCGGAACGCACGGCGGCCGCGGCCCCCGACACCTCGAAGACGACGTCGGCGCCGGCACCGCCCGTCCACTCCTCGACCCACGCGGCGGCGTCGACGGCGCTCGGGTCGACGGTGACGAAGCCGAGGCGCTCGATGAGCGCGCGGCGAGCGGGGTCGAGCTCGAGCACGGCCACCTGTGCGCCCGCCTGGCGGGCGACCGAGGCGATGAGCACGCCGATGGGGCCACCGCCGATGATCACGGCGCGGTCACCGGCCCGTAGCTCCGAGCGGCGCACGTCGTGCACGGCCACGGCGACGGGCTCGATGAGCGCCGCGGTGCGCAGGGACAGGCTCGCGGGCAGGGGGACGAGGGTGGATGCCGGCACGGTCCAGGTCTGCTGGAGCGCCCCGGGGGAGTCGATGCCGATGAAGTCGAGGTTCTGGCAGATGTGCTCGTTGCCGTTGCGGCACGCGGGGCAGGTGCCGTCCCAGTCCAGCGGCATGACGGTGACACTGTCGCCGACCGACCACCCTGTCACGTCGGAGCCGAGCCGACGGATGGTTCCGCTCATCTCGTGGCCGAAGACGAGCGGTCGGGAGACACGGGCGTCCATCGAGCCGTGGATGATGTGCAGGTCGGTGCCGCACACCCCCACGTAGGCGACGTCGATGACGACGTCTCCGGGGCCGGGTTCGACCGGTGTGACGTCGGTGACCGAGACGACTCCGTCTCCGGTGTACGCGGCTGCGCGCATGAGAGCTCCTTTGCGTGGACAAGGCCCGCACTCCGAAGCGACGGACCTGCTTACATATTATGTATGATGAGTGACTCCGGCGCATCAGGTCGACGAGGACAGGACAAACGGGAGGGATGAGGACATGGCATCCGTGCTCACATTCGGCGAGACCATGGGCCTCGTGCGCGCCGACGATCTGGGCGGCTGGGAAACCGTCTCGCGTGCATCGATCGGCGTCGGAGGAGCCGACAGCAATGTCGCCATCGGACTGCGCCGGCTGGGAGTGAGCAGCGCCTGGATCGGCCGCGTCGGCGACGATGCGCTGGGACGACGTGTGGAACGCGATATCCGCGGCGAGGCCGTGGAGACCCGCGTCATCGTCGATCCCACTCGCCCGACCGGCCTCATGCTCAAGGAGCGCCGAACACCCGCTCACGGCCGCGTGACCTTCTATCGCCGAGAGAGCGCGGGCAGCGCCCTCTCCTCCGATGACATCGATGACGAAGACATCGCCCGCTCCCGCCTCGTCCTGGTCAACGGAGTGACGGCTTCGCTTTCGACGACCGCCCGCGAAACCGTGCTGTCGGTCGCGGACCGCGCACGCGGGCTCGGCGTCCTGGTCGCCTTCGACGTCAATCACCGCCCGTCGATGTGGGGAGGGAAAGACGCGCAGCCGCTTTACCGCCAGATCGCCGCGTCGAGCGACATCGTGTTCGCCGGTGACGACGAGGCACGCCTGCTCCTGGGCGGACCGGCCCTCTCTCCGGGGGAGTACGCCGCGGCCCTCCTCGCCCTCGGTCCGAGCCAGGCTGTGGTCAAGAGCGGCGCGGCGGGAGCCGTAGCCCACGAGGGCGAGCAAAAGGCGTCCGCCGCGGCTGTCGCGATCGATCCGGTCGACACGGTCGGTGCGGGTGACGCATTCGTCGCCGGCTACCTCGCGGCACTGCTGCGCGGTGCGACCCTGTCGGAGCGTTTGGCGCTCGGCGTGCAGTGCGGCGCCTTCGCGTGCCTCGGACCCGGCGACTGGGAGAGCCTGCCCCGCCGTGAGGAACTGGCACTTCTGAACAGCGTCGACCCCGTTCAGCGGTGACCGTGCCTCACCCGAAGCTCCATTCACAATGGGCGCTCGGCCCCCAACGGGTGGGACTCCTCGCCGAGGGGCGAAGATTCCGTCGGTCGTCGTCGGCCCCTCGCTGCGGCATGCTGGATCGGGAGGCCCGTTCCGGGTCGTTCCGTCATGGTCAGAAAGCAGGAGTCGGTGATGCCGCCCTCATCTCACACCTCTCTCGTCGACGCGTACTTGGCCGCCCTCTCCTCGGCTGACGTGAACGCTGTTCTCGATCTCTTCGCGACGGATGGCGTCGTCAGTTCCCCCTTGTACGGTGAGCGTCCGGCGCGAGAGTTCTATCCGGTGTTGTTCGCCGACACGGCTGGGTCAGCACTCACCCTCCGCCGGACCCTCGTCAGCCCGGCGGAAGCAGAGCCGACCATCGCGTTCTGGTTCGACTTCCACTGGACGCTCGCAGACGGCACCCCCGCCCCGTTCTCCGTCGTCGACCTCGCCGAGCTCGACGTCGATGGACGGATCCAGCATCTGCACATCGTCTACGACACGTACCCGATCCGGCCCGCGTGGGAGCGACAGCAGCGGGCGGCCGAGGACACGGCTCCCTGACTGGCGAGAGCCCGCCGGGACTCACGCGGCGAGATGGGCGCGGATCCACTCGCTGACGGTCGTCGTCGAGATGCCGTGGCGCTCGTTGTAGGTGTTCGCTTTGTCCCACGCGACACCGCGACCTTGGGCGAACACCGCGCGGTACTTGCGGGTCATGTCGTCGGGATCGGCAGCCAACTCGGCCATGAGGGTCGGCTCGGACCACACTCGGAGTTCGAATGGCCTGTCCAAAACCGTCTCGAGAGCGGTGGCCAGCTGGCCGTACGAGATCGTGTCCCCTGCGACGTAGACGATTTCATCGCGGATGCGCGGTGTGGCGAACACGATGTCCGCCGTGAGCACCCCGATGTCTTCCGGGGTCGTGACGGTGACGGTGGTGTCTGCCGTCCCCAGCGCGTTGACGGTGTCGTGGGCGAGGTCGACCATGCCGGAGTCGGCGTCGAAGAGATAGTTCATGAACATGCCGGTGGAGATGATCACCCACTCGGTATCGCGCTGCGAGCGGAGCAGGTCGCGAACGTCGAGCTGGGAGTCGAAGATGTCCTGCGGGCTCCCGCGGCCGATCACATCGAAGTCGACACCGAACTGCCACGGGAAGTACCGGGGCAGCTCGGCGAGGAGGGCGGCTCGCGCCACCTTCATGGGCGTGTCGAGCCCGGCGGTGATGCCGGTGCAGCCGATCACCGTGTCGTAGTTTCGGAAGAGCTGGGCGAGACCCTCCACACTGCTCTTCACGAGATCGCCGCGAACGACGCCGATGCCGAGTCGACGGATCTCCTCCAGATCGCGTTGCTTCGCCGGCGCGGTTGCTTCCGTCGTGGTGCTTCGCAGCAGAACGTCGACGGAAGACCCTTCGACCGCAGCTGCGCGCCGGGTGACGTTGCGAAGGACCGGCATCCCCAGCTCGCCCGCTCCGATCACGAGAATCCTCCGCGACTGTCCATCTCCGTTGCGCATGGAAATCTGCTCCTCTCTCCGGTCCCGACGGTCGGGATCGCTCAGACGCACAGAAGGCTAAACTTTGACATTACTGTCAAGGTCAAGTCGACGCAGACGGGGGGGTGCAGGCACGGGATGAAGATCAGCGAGGCGGCAGAAGCGGTCGGAGCGCCGGCGCGCATGTTGCGGTATTACGAACAGCAGGGCCTCATCGCAGCGTCGCGTTCTGCAAACGGGTACCGGGATTACTCCGAAGAGCAGGTCGATCACGCCCGTCATGTCCGAGCGCTCATCGAGGCGGGCCTTTCCACCCGGATGATCAAGATCGTCCTGGACATCGAGACCCCCGGACCAGCGGAGCGTTCCGACGTCTGCGGTCGAGCATCCGCGGAGGAGCTCGCGCGGGAACTCCGCGTCGTCGAGAATCGCATCGTGTGCCTCGAGAGGAGCCGAGACGCGGTCACCTCGTACCTCGAAGGCGCGGGGTACGCGGACCTCCTCGCCGGCGCTCGCGAGGAACTCGCGTCCGATCACCTGTCAGCGCGCACAGCGCTGTGATCGGGTGACGAGGGCCTTCCCTCGGAGCGGCAGCGGTCGAGTGCGGGGATCAGGGTCAGAACGCGGTGAGGACGTTACGCAGGTGTTCCACGCGCGGCATCCCGTCCAGGTGCGGGCCGATCAGCTCTCGCCAGAGGGGGAACGCTGCGGAGGCGCGAAAATTCTCGTGATCGCCGATACTCTCCCACCCGACGAAGAGCCGGTAGGTGCGCGGGCGTTCCTCCGATGCCTCGAGGCGGAGGGTGCGCGCCCCCGCAGCCCGTTGGAACAGGGGCGCCGCTTCCGCGACGGCCCGCTCGAAATCCCCCTCGTGACCAGCGAGCACGGAGATCGTGGCCACCTCCGTCACCATTCGGACAACGTCGCTGGTGGCGGCGGATTCGGCGTCGACGCGACCGTGCTCACCGGTCGCGGTGAGCGTACGGGTGGCATCGAGAGACCCGTACGTCCAGAAGATGCGCATCTCCTCGGTGTCCGAGACGTTCTCGAAATGGTGGGGGACGTTGGCGGGAACGAAGGTGGTGTCGAAGGTGGCCAGCGGTGTGCGCTCACCGTCGATGTCGACGACGGCGTTGCCCGCGATGACCATCACAGATTCGGCGACGTTGTGAATATGGTGGCCGATGGCAGCGCCGGGCTCGAAGACGGTCACCCCGTTGAGGTAGGTGGTGGCGCCCCGAGCGGCGGTGACGAGGGGGACGGTCCTCGCTCCACCGCCGCGATTCTTGGACGGGAGTTCGCCCGGTCGGAAAACGTGAGCCGTCTGCGACGTGATGCCCTCGATGCTCATGCGTTCACTCTCCGATCTTCTCGCCGCTTGTCGGCGCGGCAGCGGGCCCGATCCACATCGTCTTGATGTTGACGAATTCGCGAAGGCCGTGGTCGCCGAGTTCGCGGCCGTAGCCTGAGGCCTTGATGCCGCCGAAGGGCAGGCGCGCGTCGGAGGCGACCATGCCGTTGACGAAGACGGCGCCGGCATCGATTTCGCGGACCAGGCGACGAGCGAGATCCAGATCCCGAGTCCACAGGGCCGCGCCCAGACCGTACTCGGTGTCGTTGGCGAGGTCGAGGGCGTGGTCGACGTCGCGGGCGCGAATGATCGCCGCCACGGGTCCGAAGGTTTCTTCCTCGAAGGCGGTGTCGCCGGGTTGAACGTGGTCGATCACGGTCGGCGGGTAGTAGAAGCCAGGGCCGTCGAGGGGCTCTCCGCCGAGTTTCAGAACGGTGTGGCCGTTCTCGAGGGTCCGCAGTACCTGCTGGTGCAGCTCATCACGCAGATTGCCGCGCGCCATGGGACCGAGGTCGGTGTCGTCCTCGGTGGGGTCGCCCACCTTCAACGCGGCGGCATGCTCGACGAATCTCGCGACGAACTCGTCCGCCACGGCCTCCTCGACGATGAACCGCTTGGCGTTCACGCAGCTCTGACCGACATTCGTGAAGCGTGCCTTCACGGCGATCCTGGCCGCTTCGGCGACGTCGGCGTCGGCGAGGACGATGTAGGGGTCGGAGCCCCCAAGCTCCAGCACCTGTTTCTTCAGTGCCGTGCCCGCTTGGGAAGCGACGATGCGACCCACCGCGGTGGACCCGGTGAGGGTGACCGCAGCAACCCGGTCATCTTCGATGAGGGCCGCAACATCGCGGGCGTCGATGAGAAGCGACGTGCAGAGCCCGTCGGGTGCCCCCGCGCGACGGACGATGTCTTCGACCGCAAGCGCTGACTGAGGCACATTGTTGGCGTGCTTGAGCAGCGGGGTGTTTCCGGCGGCGAGGGCGGGGGCGGCGAAACGGAAGAACTGCCAGAACGGGTAGTTCCACGGCATGATCGCCAGCACCACTCCGAGCGGGTCGAAGACGACGGCGCTTTCGCTGGCGGTGGAGGCGATGCGCTCGTTGGCGAGGAACTTCGGCGCCTGAGCGGCGTAATAGTCCAAGGTCACCGCGCACTTTTCGATCTCTGCACGGGATTCGGCGATGGGCTTGCCCATCTCACGCGTGATGATCTGCGCGTACTCCTCGCTGTCCTCGCGCAGCACCTCGGCAATGCGGGTGAGCAGCCCGGTGCGCACCTCGATGGGCTCGCGTCGCCAGGCACGCTGGGCGGCGGCCGCGGCGGCGAGTTTGCGCTCCACCTCGTCGGGGGTGTGGAGCTCGAAACTCGCAACGACCTCTTCGGTTGCGGGGTTCACCGAGTGGATGGCCATGATGGTGCCTTTCTGGATGCGGGGCTTAGAAGAGGGGATAGGCGATGAAGCCGCCGACGGCGAGCATGATGAGCGCGACGATGGCGCCGCGCCAGATCACCTTGCGGAAGTGCTCGCCGAGGTTGACGTTGGCGAGCCCGATGAGGAGGAGGAACGACGCCACCAGCGGGCTCGACTGGTGAAGGGCCTGACCGACCAGGGAGGCTCGGGCCATTTCGACGGGGGTGATCCCGTAGTGCCCGGCGGTCTCCGCCAGGATCGGCAGGACGCCGAAGTAGAACGCGTCGTTGGTCATGATGAACGTCAACGGGATGCTGAGGATGCCGGCGATGACGGCCATGAAAGGTCCCAACGCCGAGGGGATGACGCTGACCAGCCAGCCGGCCATCGCCTCGACCATGCCGGTGCCGTTCATGACGCCGGTGAGCACGGATGCGGCGAAGACCATGCCGACGACGGAGACGATGGATGAGGCGTGCGCCTTGATCTGGGCGGACTGTTCCTGGATGCGGGGGAAGTTGACGACCAGCGCGAGGGCAGCGGCGACGAGGAAGATGACGACCGGCTCGGTGATGTCCATGACGAGCACGGTCATCACCGCGAGGGTCAGCACGAGGTTGAACCAGATCAGCTTGGGGCGCGCGTTGGGCCGGTCGAGGATGTTCCTGCCCTCATCGTCGACGGGAACGGCGAAGTTGTTGGTCACGACCACGGAGGAGTTCCATTTGGGCGTGCCGCCTTCCTGGGCGGTGCCGCCGCGGAACAGGCGCGACGAGCCCGAGCGGATCTCTTCACCGACGACGTCGGCCTTTCGGAGGAAGCCCGGGGATTCGGTGAGCTCGAGGCGTCCGAGGCGCTTGGTCTCGGAGCGACCCATCAGATAAGCCAAGACGAGCACGGCGCCGACGCCGGCGGCGATGGAGGGGATCATCGGCACGAAGATGTCGATGGGCGACACGTTCAATGCGGCGGCGGCGCGGGCGGTGGACCCGCCCCACGGGACGGTGTTCAGCACACCGTTGGACATGGCTGCCACCACGGTGAGGATGACCGGGCTCATGCCGAGGCGCAGGTAGATCGGCAGGAATGCGGACGTGACGATGATGAACGTCGTCGATCCGTCGCCGTCCAGCGACACGATCGAGGTCAGCAGCGCCGTACCTACGACGAGGCGGGTGGGGTGATCGCCGACGAAACGAAGGATCAGCCGGATGAGCGGATCGAACAGACCGACGTCGATCATGGTGCCGAAGAACATGGTCGCGAAGAACAGCAACCCGGCGGTGGGTGCCAGCTTCAGGAACGATTCGATGATCATGTCGCTGAGGCCCAGGCCTGCCCCGGTGAAGAGCCCGAAGATGATGGGCACCAGGATCAGCGTGGCTATGGGCGTGGCGCGTTTGGTCATGACCAGGGTCATGAAGACCGCGATCATCGCGAAGCCGAGTACAACGAGCATCGTCGCTCCTCCTACGGGATTTGGGGGTGGCCGCAGTGCCGCCACCAGAAGTTATACACGTAGGTATACCCCTCTGACAACTATGCTGAGCGTATGGTTGAAGAACTAGGCGCGTGGCGTGGGAAATCCGAGAAGGTGTACGCACAGCTTCGTCACGACATCGAGCGAGGCACTCTCTCTCCCGGGCAGAGTCTGTCCGAGATCGAATTGGTCAGTTACACCGGCGCCTCTCGCACCCCCGTTCGGGAAGCGATCCGTCGGCTCGCGGCGGACGGGCTGATCGATCTGGAGCCGCGACGCGCTCCGACCGTCTCGCGCATCTCGCTGCGCAGCGCTCGCGCTCTGTTCGACTTCCGCCGGCTGATCGAACCGGAAGCCGTGCGCGCGGTCGCGAACAAGGCCCAGGCCGATGCGTCACTCCGAGACGAGTTCCTCGGCCTTCTCGACGATTTCGTCTCCCTGCGAGGCGCCTCCTACGATGACTCCTTCGCCGAACGCTTCCGCGACGCAACGGCGGCGTTCGACCGGATCATCGCCCGTCACACGCCGAACGACTACCTCGCTCGAGCGATCGCCGATCTGCGCCCGCACAGCGCACGGTTGCGATACATCGCTCACAGCGATCGTTCTCGCCTGCAAGAATCCGTGAACGAGCACATTCGCATGTGCACGTCGATCATCGACGGCGACCCGGATGCGGCCGCTGCCGCCATGGTGTCGCACCTGCATCACGTCGATCAGGCCATCTTCCGGCAGCTTCTCACCGGTGACTCCGGCGAGGTTCTGGTCTCTTAGAGCGCGAAGCCGAAAAGGCGCGCCCCCTCCGTGATGGTCTGCGAGCCCGGCACCACCGTGTCGTCGACCGCCGTCTTCCACGCCGCATAGTGCGGGGCGCCGCGGTGCTCGACGGTGAAAGCGTCGCGATCACGGTAGACCTCGTAGAACGCGTAGCGCTGACGCTCGGCATCGAGTTCGATGACGTCGAAGTACACGCATCCCGGCTCGTCTCGTACCGTTGCCTCGGCATTCGCGGCAATCGCCGCCTTGAACCGCGCGAGCTTGCCCGGCAGCACTTCCAGCTCGACCCACACCGCGTGCATGTTCTTCCCCTCATGTCTTCGCTCGTAGTGTATACCTGTTGGTGTACCTATTCGGATATCAGAAAGGCAGATCATGGTTGCTCAGCCTGCAGATCCCCCCACGCTCACGGCTTCCCGCGTCGACCCCGCCGAACTCCGCGCCTTCGTCAGCGACGTGTTCCAGAGCATCGAGGTGCCCCCTACCGACGCTGATCTGATCGCAGACTCCCTCGTCGCGGCGGACGAGTGGGGCCACCAGTCCCACGGCGTCCTGCGGCTCCCGTGGTACCTCGAACGACTGCGTACCGGCGCCATGCGCCCCGTCGCCGACCCGACCCCCGTCGTCGACACCGGCGCGATGCTCATCCTCGACGGTCACGACGGCATCGGACAGGTGCTGACGGAGCGGGCCCGCATCGAGGCCGTCAGCCGGGCGAAGAAGCACGGCGTGGGGCTGGTGGGAGTGCGCAACTCCAACCACTTCGGCACGGCGATGTACTTCACGCGCCGCGCCGCCGCGGACGGTTGCGCTGCCATTCTGACCACGAACGCGTCGCCCGCGATGGCGCCCTGGGGCGGTCGCGAGAAGCGTCTCGGCACGAACCCGTGGTCGATTGCGGCTCCGTACGGCGACAAGGTCGTCGTGGTCGACATCGCCAACACCGCTGTGGCACGCGGGAAGATCTACCTCGCCCGCCAAAAGGGCGAACCCATCCCCGAAAACTGGGCACTGACGCAGGAAGGGGCGCGGACAACGGACGCGGCCGAGGCCGTCCACGGTGTCATCCTCCCGATGGCCGAGCACAAGGGCTACGCCATCACCTTCATGATGGACGTCCTCTCGGGAGCCCTCACCGGCAGCGCCGTGGGGACACAGGTGCACGGACCCTACGAGCCGGACAAGCGCAGCGGTGCCGGACACATGTTCATCGCGATCGACGTCGACACAGCCACGGACGTCACCGCCTACGACGAACGTGTCGCCACCCTCGTCGACGAAGTGAAGGCCGTCCCGCTCGCTCACGGACAAAGCGAAGTGTTCTACCCCGGCGAAATCGAGGACCGTGCCGCCGCCGCCGTCGTCGCCGCAGGCGGATTGCTGCTCCCGGAGCAGACCGTCGAGGACCTTCGACGCGTCGGTCTCGAACAGAACGTGTCGCCGATCGCCTGATCTCCGGCGCCGGCCGGACCCCCGGCCCGGCCGGCGGGACGACGAAGCGGTCCGCCCCCTCGGAGACGGACCGCTTCTCGAATGCTCAGCGCGTGTACGCGCGGACAATCCCCCACACGGCGAAGCCGACGGCGGCCGCGACACCCGCCACGGCCGCGGCGGCGGCACCGGGGTTGCGTTGCGCCTTGGCGCGCACCTCGTGCACGGTGCGGTCGACGGCGTCGCTCGCGCGGCGGGGCACGTTCGCCTTGACCTCGATGGCCGCCAACGCCGCCTTGAGCTCGGCGCGAGCCGACTCGACGGGATCGCTGATGCCCAGGGGCACGGCGGTGCGGGGCACGGGGACGGGACGATCAATACTCATCGCGGGCCTCCTTGACGATGCGAACGTCTTCGGCGATGGCCTTGCCCGGGTTCTCGCCATTCGACAGCTTCTTGAACCGCAGGTAGCCCAGCAGCGCCAGAATCGCGGTGATCACGACCATGACGCCGAACACGACCAGCGCCGACAGCCACACGGGCCACCACGACGACAGCCCCGCGATGACGAAGGCGAAGAACACCGGCACGGCCCAGAAGAGCACCACAAGAGCGCCGACGAACCAGCCGGCACCGATCCCGGCATCTTTCGCGGTGCGCTGCGCCCAGGCCTTGGCGCCGTTGATCTCGGCGACGACGAGGTTGCGCACGAGTTCGGGAATGTCGCCGATCAGCTCGAAGATGCTGTCGTCGGAACGGTCGCGGAATCCGCGAGGAGTGGTCATGCGCGTCAGCTTCCCGACGCGTCGGAGCCGCTCTGGGCCGCCTTGGCCCGCGCGGTGGCCGTCTTCTGGGCCCGCTTGGCGTCGTCGACGGAATCCTCCACGACGTCGGCGACCTCGTGGGCCGACCGCTTCGCCGCGCGTCCGGCGCGCTCGGCGCGCTCCTGGACGGTGCCCGAGCCGGACGCTGCGCCTGTGACCGACTTGGCGCCCTTCCACACCACACCGGGGACGGACGTGAGGGCGGAGACGCCGAGCGCCTTCACCTTCTCGACCTGTCCCTGGACGGCGGGCTGGCTCCAGACCTTGTCGGCCTGCTCCTTGATCTGCTCGTACCGCTGGCGGCCGGCGCGTGCTCCGAGCACGTAGCCCGCCACGAGTCCGACGACGAGTGCTGCTTTGCCCCTCATGGGGTCTCCTCACGCTCGATCGAGTGCTGGTCGAATCTCACAGTAGTCATGTATGCCGTCTCCGGCATCCACCCTTGACACCGGCGCGCGCATGGTCGATCGCGACGGTGCTCAGCTCTGCCAGAGCGCGGCGCTGCGCACGCGATCGGCCTCGTCGCGCGCGTCGGGGATCACCTGGGCCAACCCCGTCCCGGCGATCCACGCGCCCGTCGCGCCGAGGCCGGGCACGGCGCGCACCGCACCGCGTGCGGCGGCGGTGACGGCGGCGCGTCCGATGGTGGCGGCCGGCTGCGACTGCACGTAACGCGAGCGGTGGGAGGCGACGAGGGCGGATGCCGGCAGCTCGACGCCCAGGAGTGCGGCGGCCTCCGCCAGGGCGAGGCGTGCCGCACCGTCGTCGTCGAGGGCGGCGGTCGCGGGCTCTTCGCCCTGCGCGCCGAACGAGACGCGCACGACATGGATGCCGGGCTCGGTGGCATCCCGAACCCAGTCCCACTTCGCGCTCGAATGGGTGAGGGCCTTGGCGGTGTGGCTGCCGGGCACCGTCAGCACGCCGGTTCCCCGCGGGGCGCGGTCGAGCACGGGGGCGTTCACCACCAGGGTCACCACCTCGACGACCGGGGCGACCGGCTCGCCCGCCTCGAGTCCGGCGACCACCGGGGCCAGGAGCGCGCGCGCCGGCCCCTCGGGGAGGGCCACGATCACGGCGCGGGCGGCGAGCGGCGCGTCGTCGACCGAGGTCGCGACGGACCACCCGACATCGGTGCGGGTGAGGCTCTCGGCGCCGACTCCGGTGCGGAGATCGACGCCGCTGTCGCGGAGGCCCGCGACGAGCGCATCGACCAGGCGCGACATCCCGCCCGCGAGACCCTCGACGGCACCGCCCGGGGCCGGGGCCTTCGCCGAGCCGGAGGCGACCGGCACATCGGATGCCGGGGCATCGGCGGGCCGCGCTCCCGCCCGCTGTGCGCGGAGCTCGGCGACGGCGCCCGTGAGCGAGCCGGTGCGGGTGAGCGCGGCGTTCAGGCCGGGGGCGGCGAGGTCGACGTCGATGTCGTCGGGGCGTGCGGAATAGACGCCGCTGGTGACGGGGGCGACGAGGCGGTCGAGGACGCGCGCGCCCAGGCGCGAGCGCACGAGCTTGCCGAGGCTGTGCGCGTGGCCGATGGTGAGCGGGGGCCGCACCCGGTCGACGTACGCCCGCCACGCGCCCGACCAGCCGATGATGCGCCGCACGTCGGGAGCGAAGGGGTTGTCGGGGATGCCGAGCACTCCGCCCTTCGGCAGCGGCGCCGCACCCACTTTGGGTACACCGGCGACCCAGGCCCCCGCAGGATTCGGCGACACGATGCTGTCGGTGAGGCCGACCTCGGCGAGCAGTTTCCGCACGACGCCGCCGCGGGTGGCGTAGCTCTCGGCACCCACGTCGAGCGTGAGTCCGCCCACCTCGGCGGTGCGCAGGACCCCGCCGAACACGTCGGAGGCCTCGAGCACGGTGACCTGCAGTCCGACCTTGGCGCACTCGCGGGCGGCGACGAGTCCGGCGATCCCGCCGCCGACGACGATGACGCGCGTCTCGTGCGCGCGCTGCACCAGCCGCTCGAGCGCCTCACTCATGCGTGCGTGCCCCGCCGACCGTGTCGTCGCCGGCGGCGAGAGCGTCGGCGCGAGGGGCCGGGTCACGCCCGTGCGCATGCGCGACGATGCGGGTCAGCACGTCGGGGTCGGTGTCGGGCGGCACGCCGTGACCGAGGTTGAGGATGTGGGCGCGCGCCGCGCGGCCGCGCGCGAGCACGTCGTCGACGTGGGCTTCGAGCACGGGCCAGGGAGCGCCGAGCAGCGCGGGGTCGATGTTGCCCTGCAGCGTCACGTCGGGGCCGACGAGGGCCGCGGCCTCGTCGAGCGGCATCCGCCAGTCGACACCCACCGCATCGGCGAGACCGCCGAGGCGCATGTCGTCGAGGAACGCGCCCGTGCCGACGCCGAAGTGGATGCGGGGCACCTCGATGCCCTCGAGCGCTTCGTGCGAGTGCGGCGCGATGAACTCGCGGAAGGTGGCCGGAGAAAGCGACCCGGCCCACGAGTCGAACAGCTGAACGGCCTGCGCCCCGCCGTCGATCTGCGCGTCGAGGAACGCGCGCGACACCTTCGCGAGCCAGCCGGCCAGGCGATGCCACGACGTCGGGTCGGCGTGCATCATGCCCCGAGCGCGCAGATGCTCCTTACTTGGTCCGCCCTCGACGAGGTACGCGGCGAGCGTGAACGGCGCGCCGGCGAAGCCGATGAGGGGCACCGAGTCGCTCAGCTCGGCGACCACGCGGCGGGCGGCCTCGCGGACGGGCTCGGCGGCCGCGGCCACGTCGGCGGGGTCGATCGCGGTGATGCGCGCCACATCGTCGGCCGTGCGGACGGGATCGGCGAAGACCGGGCCGCGGCCGGGCTCGATGACCACGTCGACACCGGCCAAGCGCAGCGGCACGACGATGTCGCTGAAGAAGATGGCGGCATCCACGTCGTGACGACGGATCGGCTGCAGCGTGATCTCGGCCGCGAGGTCGGGGGTCAGGCAGGCGTCGAGCATGCGCGTGCCCACGCGGAGCTCCCGGTACTCCGGCAGCGAGCGCCCCGCCTGCCGCATGAACCACACCGGCTGCCGCTCGGGGCGGTCGCCCCGGAGGGCACGAAGAAGGGGAGCGTCGAGGGAGGCCATGACATCCATCCTCCCATTCGCTTCCGATGAGCAGAGGGGATGCCTTGACGTCGAAAGGCCGCCCGGAATACCTCGCGAAAGCCGGGCGTAGAATATGAATGTGTTGTTGTGCGTCAGCGCGAGTCACAAGACCGCGCCCTTCGAGCTCCTGGAGCGGTTGAGCGTACCCAGCACCCCCGTCGCCCCGCTCATCGCCGCGCACGACGAGTGCGTGCAGGGAGCCGTCGTCGTCGCGACGTGCAACCGCTTCGAGGCCTACGTCGACATGGACGAGCCGGTCACCGCCGCCGTCGCCCTCGGCATCGAGGCGACGCTCGCCGCGATCGAGGCCGCCACCGGCGTTCCCGCCAGCGAACTCGAGGGCGGCTACACCGTCCTCGGCGGCAACGAGGTCGCCGAACACCTGTTCTCGGTGGCATCCGGTTTGGAGTCCGTCGTCGTGGGTGAGGGCGAGATCGCGGGGCAGGTGCGTCGCGCACTGACCGAGTCGCGCAAGCTCGGTACCACCTCGGCCGAGCTGGAGCGGCTGTTCCAGCGGGCCTCCGAGGCGCAGCGCGGCGTGAAGAACTCCACGGCCATTGGTCGCGCCGGCCGCTCGCTCGTGCGCCTGGGCCTCGAGCTCGCCGACAGCCGCATCGCCGATTGGTCGACGCAGCGCGTGCTGCTGGTGGGCACCGGCGCCTACGCCGCCGCCACGGTCGCCGCCCTGCGCGATCAGGGCGCCGAAGACATCTCGGTGCACTCCCCGTCGGGCCGCGCCGCGAAGTTCGCGCTCAAGCACGGCCTCCGCGCGGTCTCGGCCGAGACCTTCCCCTCCGCCGTCGCCCACGCCGACCTCGTGATCACATGCACCACCGCCGAGCACTACGTGCTGAGCGCCGCGACGTTCACCGCGGGCCGCGGGGCGTACGAGACGGCGGTCACGTCGGGCGCGTGCCCGGTCGACCACACGGCGCGCCGCCTCGTGATCGACCTGGGCCTGCCCCGCAACGTCGACCCCGACGTCGCCACCGTCGCGGGCGTCGACCTGCTCGACCTCGAGACCATCCGCCTCCACGCCCCGCTCGAAGAGCTGCAGGCGACGGATGCGGCGCGCGATCTCGTGCGCGACGCCGCCCGCCGCTTCACCTCGGTCGGCGAGCGCAAGAACATCACGCCCGCCGTGGTCGCCCTGCGCGCCCACGTCTTCGGGGTGCTCGACGCCGAGGTGGCGCGCGTGCGCGCCCGCGGTGACGAGGGCGGCCAGACCGAGCAGGCCCTGCGCCACCTGGTCGGAGTACTGCTGCACACCCCGACGACGCGGGCGCACGAGCTCGCCGAAACGGGCCGCGCCGACGAGTACATCGACGCGCTGTCGGCCCTGTTCGGCATCGAGGTCACCGACCCCGCGGCCGCTCCCGCCGCGCTCGACCAGCGCGCCATCGCCGACGCCGGCTGAGGCTCCCGGTTCCTCACGGGGCGGTGCCGCCGCCCGTACGGTGACGAGCGGAGGACCAGGGACCAGCGGAGGACCGATCTCGCGGCATCCCCCTCCCTTCGCCCCAACTCCTCCCTCCATCACCGGCCGCGACGCGCTCGTCCGGGCCTGGGGCTGTCGCCGCCGCCGCGACGTGCCGCGAGTGCCGCTCCCTGACGTGCCGCGGCGCGACGTGGCCCGTGCCGAGCGGAGGACTTGGGACGAGCGGAGGACCGAGCTCGCGGCATCCGCCCTCCCTTCGCCCCCGGTCCTCCATCCAGCACCGGCGCACTGTCGGTGCGGCGAGGCGACCCGGGCTCGGGCTGTGTCGCAAGCGTCCCCTATCCCTTCCGCGAATCACTTCGCCTCGCCGGCTCACCTCCCGCGTCCGGCCCAGTTGCAAGCCGGGGGAGCTGAGGAAGCGGAGGAAAACGCGCGAGCGGGAGGACCGCCGACGCGGCATCCGCCCTCCCCTCCCCGAATCACCTCTCGTCCGCGAGGTGGCGGGCGGCTCGGGCAGGATGGGTGCCATGACCACTCCGGCATCCGAGGTGTACACCGTCGCGGGCGAAGACCGTGCTCGAAACGGTCTGCGCTGGGTGGCCACCGTCGTGATGGGCCTTCTCGACGCCGGCCGCGACGCGCCCTCGGTGAGCGAGGTCGTGATCCGCCGAACAGATGGATCGCTGGTGAAACGGCTGCCTCCGGGCGACGTCGACGCCTTCACCGACCAGCTGAACGAGATCACCCGCGACATCGCGACGATGGATGCCGTGCCCTTCGCCGCGAAGTGGATCGCCGAGCGCGACTGACGGTGCCCCGCCGACCGTTCGGCGCTGCCCGCTCGACGAGACGGCACTTCGCAGAAGGACGCGCTCCCGGCCGCACGCGCAGCGCTCCCCCGGAGCCCTGGGACGACAATAGAGGCATGAGCCTGCGCATCACCGACGACCCCGCCGCCGACGAGTTGCTGTCGAGCAACCCGCTCGCCCTGCTGATCGGCATGCTGCTCGACCAGCAGGTCGCGATGGAGACGGCGTTCGCCGGGCCCCTGAAGATCCAGGAGCGCACCGGAGCGATGGATGCCGCGACGATCGCGCACGTCGACCCCGATGACTTCTCCGCCGCGTTCGCGCAGTCGCCCGCGGTACACCGCTTCCCGGGCTCCATGGCCAAGCGCGTGCAGTCCCTGTGCGCAGCGGTCGAACAGGACTGGGGAGGGGATGCCGCGAACATCTGGACCCGCGATGATCCCGACGGCGCAACCGTCCTGAAGCGTCTGAAAGCCCTGCCGGGCTTCGGCGAGCAGAAGGCGAAGATCTTCCTCGCGCTCCTCGGGAAGCAGCGCGGATTCACCGGCGCCGGGTGGCGCGAGGCCTCGGCCCCGTACGGCGAGGACGGCTCGTTCCGTTCCGTCGCCGACATCGTCAGCCCGGAGTCCCTGAGTAAGGTGCGCGAGCACAAGAGGGCCGCGAAGGCCGCCGCGAAGGCGGTTGATTGACCCCTCCTCCCCCGGCGGGAGAAAAAGGAGAGTTCTCTCATCTGGCTTTCTTCGCCCGTGAGCCCTGGTTAAAGTTTTCGAGTTCGTTGCACGGTATTCGCGATCGAAGGGTGGGCTCTCGTGAAGTTCGCAATGGGTTCCGACACTCTGGGTGTGCTGACAAAGGCCACCTCGGGGTCGAGTGATGAATTGTCTCTGCTGGTGCGCCAGCTGTTCGAGGCGGCCGAGCCGCTCGAGGGACAGTTTCAGGGCGCGGGTCGAGCCGCGTTCGACCGGTTCAAGTCGCGTACCGACGCGATCTCGTCCGAGCTGAAGCTCGCACTGGACGGCGTTCTCGGCGGCATCTCGGGCATGGACCGCTCGTTCCAAGAGGGCGAGTCGTCGATGGTGGATCAGACCACCAGCCTCGAAGCCGGATCATCGTTCGACGCCGCGCGTTTCGGCGCCCGTTGAGAGAGGACTGACCCATGGTGAACCAGGGAGATCGTCGCGACTACTCGATCGCGGCGTCGCAGAACGCCCAAGACAACTTCAACCGCGTCGCGTCGCTCCTGGAGACGCTGATCGACCAGCGTGACCGCGATGTGCAGGCCGCGATGGCCGATTACTCCGCCGACGGGGTGTCCGAGGACTACCGCGGCAAGGAGCTGCGCTGGAAGAACGCCGCCGCCGAGGTGCGCGGCATCATCCAGACGCTGCGTTCGTCGCTCGAGCGCAACGACGAGTCGGCCCAGACCGCGCTGAGCAAGGCTCGCGCGGCGGTGGAGTCGATCGGTTGACCTATTCCGCGTGATGCCGGGCGCCTCGTGCGCCCGGCATCACAGGTGCGCCGCGTCCGGGGTGAGCGACGCGGGTGCAGAAATCAAGCGAAGGGGACCGCGCGATGACAGGGTGGCGCATTCAGCCGTCGGGAGTCGTAGCCGTGCTGCAGGAGGTCAATGTCGACGCCGAGGCGCTCGGCGCGGCCCTGAACTCGTTGACGCCCGCGCTCGAGGGCGCGGTGACGGCCACGCAGTCGGGTGCGATCTCCGAGGCGGTGCAGGCGTATTTCCAGCAGGAGGAGGGCCCGCGCATCCAGGGCATGAGCACGCGCATCGGTGCCGCCGCGAACGGCGTCGTCACCGCGACAGAGGCGTACGTCACCGGCGACATGGACATGGCCGCCAACGCGCAGGCAGCCGCGGTCGCCGCTGTCTACCCGCCCGACCTCCCCCACGGAGTGATGTGATGCCGACCCCCATCGATCACGAGAAGATTCCCGGCGCCGCCATCCAGCCGGATGCGATCGAAGAGAACGCCCTCACGATCGGCGCCATCTCGGGTCAGGTGTCCGAGCACGGCTCGAACGTGAACCTCACATGGCAGGGCATGGCCGGCGTATACGAGGCACCGGAATCCCCCACACTGCTCGGCCTCATGGCCCCCGTCAGTTCGCAGGCGACCCAGGTCGGCGACAACCTGTCCGAGGTGTCGGCCGCGCTCATCGCGTTCGCCGCCGACGTGCGCCCCATCAAGGCCGAGCTCGACTCGCTGCGCATCGAGGCAAAGGCCTTCACCGATTCCATCGCGGGTGGCGTGCAGGTCCGCGAGATCAACCCGGCGTGGACGGCCGCGCAGTCGCCCTACGGCGGCGCGACCGCCATGCCGACGTACCAGGGATCGTGGGGCGGCTCGACGACGACATCGGCGCCCGCCGAGCCCGACAAATACCGCACCGTCACGAAGGAGTGGCACGAGTCGCAGGAGCACGTCGACCGCAACAACGAGCTGCTCGCCGCGGTGAACGCGCAGCAGGTCAAGCTGTGGGAGGCCGAGCGCGCCTGCGCGAATCGCATCCGCGCCCTGTACGGCGCAGCCCCACTGCACGCGGCCGAGTCCGAGAACGACGCGCTGGGCTACGGCATCGCTGAAATCCCCGAGGGCACCGACATGCCGTGGGGCGCCGAAGTCGAGCGCACCGAGGGGTGCGGCGAGGCGACCGCCAAATTCGTCTTCAAGGACTTCCTCTGGGAGGGAATCGTCGTCGGCGGCATCTGGGGCACGGTCGAAGGACTCGGAACGCTCGTGCTCGGCTACAACCCGGCGACGGGCGACTTCTTCTCGACCGACGCGTACGGAGCTGCCTGGGGCAATCTCGGCATGCTGCTGTTCGCGGGCGCGGCGAACACCGGCATCCTCGCTCCGATCTTCCAGTCCGACGCGCTCATGCAGTCGATGGGTATGGACGGTTTCCTGCCGCAGGAGGTGCGCGACTTCAAAGCGAAGGCCGACGAAGCGGCGATCAATACCGGCAAAGCGCTCATCGCCTGGGACAAATGGCAGGACGACCCCGGCACCGCGCTCGGCGAATCGGTCTTCAACGTCGGCACCGCCCTGATTCCCGTGGGCGGTGCGGCCGTGGCCGGGGTGAAGACGGCGTCGACCGCGGCATCCGTCGTGTCGAAGATGGCCAAGGTCGTCGACTTCGTCGACCCTGCCGCGCTCGCGATGAACGGCGCCATGCGTCTGGGCGGAGCGGGACTGCACAGCCTCGACGGTCTCATCGGCCGCTTCGGTTCCGACGCCGCCGACGGCTTTCACCTCAACACGCCCGACATGCCGTTCGTCACCGACGACGCGACCTCGGCGCTGAACGCGCTCGACGATGCCGGGGTCGACCTGAGCACCGTCACGGCGCGCATCGACGACGGCGTGCCGGTCTTCGAGTTCCCGCCGACCGCCGAGATCCCCTCGGGCCGCATCGAGATGCCCGCCGGTTCGTTCGACGGTGTCCGCGGCGGCGACGTACCGGCCCGCACCGACGTGCCGGTCCACACCGACGTGCCGGTCCGCACCGACGTTCCCGTCGGCACCGACGGCGGAGTGGATGCCACCATCCCGGCGCCCGTGCGCGAGCCCGAGCTCGTCACCGCCGGTGGCGTCCGTGGCGAGGCCGGCTCGGGTGCGGTGAATTCGATCGTCGAGGACGCCCCCGTCCGCACCGAGACCGGTGGCGCGGGTGAGTCGACAGTCGTGCGCGAGCCCTCGACGGGAACAGGCGGCGGGAGCGACCACACCGGCGGTCACGGCGGTTCGGACGCCGCGAACGGCGGCGCAGGCCGAGGCGGTGACGACGCGACCGGCGGACGCGGCGACAACGACGCAGACGCAGGCCGCGGCGACGACGGCGCGGATGCAGGCCGCGGCGACAACGACCCGAACGCGGGTCGCGGCGACGAAGGTGCGACGAACGCCCACCACGCGGGCGAGTCGCACGATGTGCACCACGGGGATGACACCGACACGGATGGAGCCGTGACGTCGGAGGATGGCGATCTCAGCCGGAGCGGCCACGCCGATGGCACCGTGCCGTCTCAGGATGGGATCGATGCCGCGTGGCGGAGTTCGGAAGATCCCAGCCTCACGCTCACCTCCGACCAGAAGGCGTTCATCGACGACTACCTCAGCGGATCCCGGGCAGCCGAGCCGCGGCTGACGGGCATCATGGAGGGTCTGCGTTCCGCGTTCCCCGAGGCCAGGTTGGAGGGGCTGGAGTACCGACTCAAGGGCGACGAGTCGCTTTATCGCAAGGTGGCAACTGAGCTCGCGGACACGGCTCCCGGCGTGCCGATGGAGAAGGTCCTCGGGTCGGTCAAGGACAGCGTCCGCTACACGGTCGTCGTTCCGGACGGCAGCTATGGCTCGGCCGTGCCCCGCATGCTCGACGACCTACAGTCCGAAGGTCTCGTTCCCTACGGAAAGCTCAAGAACTCGTGGGGCGCGGACGGGTACCAGGGCATCAACAGCACGTGGTTCGATCCGGTAGGAAACCGGAAGATCGAGGTGCAGTTCCACACCGACGCCAGCTTCGCCGCGAAGATGGACTCACACGTGGAGTACGAGGCCGCCCGGCTTCCCGGCACCGACGACGCCACGCGCACCCAGCTCGAGTCCGCGATGAACGAGCGCTTCGCCGCAGTACCGCGCCCGACCGGGGCCGACGCCGTCAGCTGGCCGAACATCACACCGGGCACCGGGTTCGTCGACGTCGCCGCTCACGTGCCGTCTGAGGCTTTCCCATCCGACGTCTCACGAACCCCGTTGGACGATTCACTCGTCGACGACTCGATCATCCAGAAGTTCCAGCCGTCCTCGGCCTCGGACTCGGCAGTCTTCTGGTCGGGCCGAGTCGCTGTCGGCGAAGACTTCGTGTCATCCATGGACGGCGCTCGTGTCGTAGCGTCGTCCCACGAGCGGTCCACGCTCGAGCAGATGCTCGAGCGTCAGGACTTGGCGGATGCCATGCCGTCCGACTGGTCGTTGCCGTCGACGACGGAGACATGGCGTGCGGTGTCCTCCGCCATCGCGGAGAACGCGCGCGGACACGTGTTCGCATACGTCGGCGACGTCCGGCCGGGTTCCGTCTGGAACATGTACGAATTGCCCCGCCTGATCGAAAATGAAGCAGTGACGAGGATCACCGTCATCGATGCGCACACGGGAAGGCCACTCCATGTCTACGAACGATGACTCGCTCCTGTCCGCGGCAGTGATGGCATTCCTGGGCTGGCCTGCAGCGAAGATGCCCCTCTCGGACGAGAGTGCGGTCGCCGACCTCGCGAGGACCAACTCGGTCGACGCGAACGCTCTGCTCGCCCGTGTCCACGATGCGGTCGCGGCGTCCGACGATCTGACGATCTCGGATCTCGGCACTCATTCCGACGGAGGTGCCACCGCCTACAAGAGACGACTGGCAGCATCACGACCAGCCCTGTCGTCCGCTGCGATCGATGCTCTCGCTTCTCGCTGGTTCTTCCGCCTCCGATGGTTGGGGATCGAATCCGGCCAGGACGCCCCTCGCTATTTCGTGAGATATGGCGGTGAGGGCGCGACTCCCATTCCGATCGCGCTCTACAGACGACGGACGAGAGACGGAGTGATCGTCGACGAGGTCCTCAAGGATGTCGACGAGTGGCGACCCGACACTCGTCGACAGATCCACACCTTCTTCGCGTTCTCCCTGGAATCCGACCTCGAAGAGGTAACGGCCACGGAGGCGGCAGAGTTCGAGGAGATGGTGCGCGCACGAGAGTACGTTCCCTTCAGGTCGACGGCGGCGCCCCGATAAGCGAATCGCCTCTTGTCCGGACTGATCGGACCGTCACGAATCGAGGTCGAGATGATCGACGCGGACGCAGCCCGCGAGCTCGCGCGTCAGGCCCTCCGACACTCCGAAGACGACGGCGGGGTGTGATGCGTGCTCGTGGGGGAGTCGCTCCACGACGGCTCGTGGTGGGTGCAGGGCTATCAGTCCGATGCGTTCGCCGTGCTCGGCGATGTCTTCCGAGCATTCGCGCGAGAAGAATCCCGCGGGGATGTGAAGAGGAGTCGCGTACACGCCGCGATGACTCACAGATCGCTTCCCACCATCACGAAGCGAGGTTGAAGATGATCGACGAGGCTGGTGCGCGTGAGATCGTTCGCGAAACGCTCCGTAGGGCCGAGGAGCACGGCATGCCCCGTTGCGTCCTGGTCGGTGAGACGCTCGACTACGGCTCGTGGTGGGTTCTGGGCTATCAGTCGGAGGCGTTCGCCGCTCACGGAGACGTCTTTCACGCGCTTACGGGCAACGGGCCGTACGTCGTTGCGAAGGATGGCGGCGCCGTGTTCACGTTGTCGAGCGCTGAGCCCGTCGACAAGCAGATGGACCGCTTGAGGCGCAGGACCTAGGTCATGAGGCGCGCACTGACGGCGGCGAGGGACTCGCCCGCGACGTGGCTGAAACGGGTGGCCTGTCGTTCGGACAGAATCTCCGCGCTCCCCGTTCCCGCGCGAACGGCGTACCCCGAGCCGCTCGCCTCCAGATCAACGCCCTCGGCGGGGGAGAGTGGGAAGCAGTCGTCGAATCCCCGTTCGAGACGCCACAGCACCCCGAACCGCATGAGAAGAAATCGATCCGCGTCGGCCTCCCTCGCGAAGACCGCCTCGATCGTTCGCGCGCCGCGGTTCTCGATGTCGACCTGCCAGGTGGAGTCAGCAGCGCGACGGACCGCGAAAGCGGTCTCCGGGTTCCACCATCCCCGTGCAACGTCACTCGCCGCGAGACGGCTCGGAAAGCCCGCTCGATGTGCCCACATCTCCAGGATCTCGTCGTCATCCACACATCCATCTTCGCCGCGACACGTCCCTCCGCCCCACCCGGTCCGAAGCACGCGGAACATGCCCGTCGACCGCCCGGGCGAGGTTGGGGACGAGTGACGTGGGTGACGTGATCCGCAGCACCGGAACGTGGGTGCAGACGGTCGAAGGATGGTTCGTACCGACGCGGCGCATCGAGGTGGGCAAATCGCCGTCCGAGGTGTTCCTCTACGACCACGAGGGCATCGGATACCGCAGGGTGCCTTTCGACGCCATTCTGCGCGCCGAGAGGGTCGACTCGGAGGCGCTCTACGAGGACCACTGGATCCCGCTCGTCTCGACCTGGACCCACAACATGGTCCACGCCTACGCTCCCCTCCCCCGTTCCCAGGGCGGACACCTCGCCGTTCTGTACACCTACAGCAGCCCGGAGTGGAGCACGCTCATCACGCTGCCCGGCGCGGAGGTACACGACGATCGCGGCGGCAATGGCGGAGTCTCGTTCGTCGTCGCGCTCGACGCCCTCGACGGCTACCGCCAGACCGTGACGACGCTCATCCCCGCCTCCGCCGACGACGGGCAGGATACGTGCTGATGAGCGGCTCATTCTTCCGCGCGACGAGTTATCCACGCAATGGGTGCACCGGCTCGGCATCGGCGCCATGACCCGCATAGGGTGGAAGGCTGAGGAGGCGCCGATGACGAACGTGCAGGAGACCCCACGCCTTGCTGACGTGGACCCCTTCGTCTCCTCCGAGCGTGCCCGCCCGGGCAAGGTCGTCGGCGCCGTAGCCCTCGACGTGGTCATGCCCGTGGCTCTTCTGACCGCCGGGATCGTCCTCATCGCGACCGGACCGCCGGCAGCGGGATGGTTCCTCATCGTCGTCGGGGTCGGGCTCCTCGCCGGCGCCGTGTGGCTGCTCGGCCGCACCGGGCGAACCCTCGGCGCATCGACGGTCGACGCGAGGATCGTCCACCGTGAGACCGGGGTCGCCGCGGGCAGCGCGGCCCTCTGGGCCCTGGCATCCGGCAAGCTCGCCATGTTCGACCTGCGGCGCGGGCGCGACCCCTTCGCTCCGGCGATCGCCGCGTTCGCGTTTCCGGATGCCACGCCCAGCGGCAGCACGCCCGGTCGCGGTCGTCGCGGCGTGGTGCCGACGCTGCTGCTCGACTCCGGTGAGCGCCTCACGCTCGACACCGCGCTGATCCTGGGGCGTGCGCCCTCGGCGCCGGCCGACGCGCCCGCCGAGGTGTACCGCTGGGCCGACATGTCGCGCACGCTGTCGAAGTCGCACGTGCGCCTCGAGTGGGACGGCCGGCAGGTCTGGGTGATCGACCTGGGCTCGACGAACGGGGTGTTCGTCCGCGGCGATGGTGCCGCAACCCCCCTCCTCCCCCACCAACGCACCCCCGTGCCCACCGGTGTCGTCCTCGAGATCGGTGACCGCACCCTGACCGTTCGGGATGCCGCATGACCACCGTCGACCACCCCCTTCTCGACGCCGCCGGCCCCGGCTGGGCCGGTACCGAGACGCGCGTCCCCGTGATCGCGCTCACCACGGCGATGAGCGACTGGCTGCACAAGACCGCCAGCCAGGGGCTGCGCCCGATCGTCGTCTCGGGCGAGCATTCGCGCATGACTCAGCCGCTCGCCCAGGTGCTGTCGGCGGTGCAGGGGCACTGGGTCGTGCGCACGCGCGACGACGGCTTCTACGACGCCCGCACCGGTGTGCGACTTTCCGCTCCGGCCGAGGCGCTCACCGCCGCTGCCCCGACGCCCGAGAGCGTGCACCCCTTCTTCGTGCGGGCTCAGCTGGCATCCGCTCTGCAGGTCGTCGCGACGGTGTCGACGCGCCACCGGGTGACCCGTCCGGTGCGCCTGGGCGGGGTCGCCGAGGCGGCGATCGCTCTGTTCACCGACGCCGAACCCGCCGCGTGGGGCGCCGTCGAGCCGCTGCTCGCGCCGTGGAACCGCGACGATCTCACCGAGCGCTCCCGACGCCGGATCCCGCTCGACAGTCACTGGGTCGCCGTCGGCGGCGGCGAGCGCGCGGTCGTCGCGACCGTGCAGGCCGCCCGCACGAGCGAGGGGCTCGAAGAGACCACGCGGGTGTGGGCGGCGGTTCCGGGCGTGGGACGCGACGCCGGCACGGCGGCGACCGCTGAGGCGCGGGAGCTCCTCGCCCGGGCGGCGACCGTGGGGCTCCCGCTCATCGGCGTGGCCTTCGCCGCGATCGGCGCCCCCGACCTCGCGCGACGCGCGACGGCGGCACCTCACCCCGAGCCGCTCGCGCTGCTGATCGGCCCGGCGGGCGTGCGGGCCCTGGGCATCGATGCGAAGCGATGGATCGGCGACGTGGGCGGCACGATCGTCGGCAGCCCGAGGCTTCCGGGCGTCCTGCTTCCGCTCGGCTCCGTCGACGGCGGCGGGTGGACCAGTCTGAACGACGTGCTCGCGACGCTGGATCCGGCGCGCCTGGCCGACCTGCTCGACGTCGCCCCGCATGTGCGCTCGCAGCTCGTCCCGCCGCGGGGAGCCCGCTGATGCCCGCGATCGTCGGCGTCGGCCTTCGCGTGCCCACACAGGAAGGAGCCCGCTGATGCCCGACCAGCGCGACACGGTGCTCATCGAGCAGGCCAAGATCCAGCGCATGCGCCTCGGCGCCGCCCTGATCCACGGTCACATCGGCGAGCGTCGCACCGTCAACGACCACATGAAGCGCCTGATGGGCTCGATCGTCGTGGCCGCGATCGCGTGCGCCGCCTGTGTGGGCGTGTCGTTCGTCTCGCAGCTGCTCACCGAGCGCGCGCAGACGAGCACCTCGATCCAGACCCCGACCGGAGCCGTCACCCCGTGAGCATCTACACCCGCTTGACCGTCGCAGGTTCCGAGCGTCGCGCCGAGGTCGTGGTGCCGAGCGGCGAGCCTGTCGGTGCCGCCCTGCCGCGCCTGCTCGACCTGCTCGGAGAGACCGCCGGAACCGTCGAGCGTCCGCTCGCCGTCATCGCCCCCGACGGTGAACAGGTCGACATCGCGCTGACGCCGCAGCAACTCGACCTCGCCGACGGAACCCTGGTGCGCCTCGTACGGTTGGATGCCGCGCCGCCGCCTCCCGTCGTGATCGACGTGACAGACGCCGCCGCCGACGCGCACGACGCGCGTCCCGACCGGTGGGACGAGCGGGCGCGCACCGTCGCGGGCGGAGCGGGCATCGCCACCGCGTTCGCCGTCGCCGGCTGGCTCTCGCCGTGGTCGTCGCCGACGGGGGCTGCGTTCGCCCTGCTGGCCGCCTCGGTCGTGCTCGCGGCCGTCGCCACGGGCCTCGGCCTCGGCGGATTGCGTCGCCTGTCGACGTGCGTGTCGGCCGCGGCGGCGGGCCTGGCCCTCCCGGTGGGAACGGCGACCACGGCCGCCCTCACCGCCCATGGCTTCGTCGGCGCAGCCCCCGTCGTCGGCGGCTTCGCCTCGGCGCTCGCCACGGGCTTCACCGTCGCCCTCCTCGGCGCAGGGGTCGCACACCGCCGTCGCGGCGCCGCCTCCGGGGGAGCCCTCGGTGCCGTGCTGGCGTCACTGCTGCTCGGACTCGTCCTCGGCGGGGTGGATGCCGTGTCCGCCGCGGCCGTCGCCGGCGTCATCGCCGCATTCGCCACCGGCCCGCTGCCCTGGATCGCCCTGTCGGCTGCGGGACTGACCGACCTCGACCAGCGCGCCGCCGACGGCGCCCCGCCCGCGCGGCCCCGTGCGTTCGCCGCCATCGACGAGGCGTACGCGGCGCTCACGTGGAGCGTGGGGGCCGTGGCATCCGTTCTGGGGGTCGCCGGGGTCGTGCTGGCGTTCTCGGGAACCGTCTGGACCGAGCTGCTGGCACTGGCGTTCTTCCTCGTCGCGGCCCTGCGCACCCGCGCGTTCCCCCTGCGGTGGCAGGGCTGGCTGCTGTGGACCGCGGCGGGTGCGATCGCCGCGGCCGGGCTGTCCGTGCTGCTGTCGGGCGGACTCGGCTGGATCGGCGCGGGTGCGGCCGTCGTGCTGGCCGCGCTGATCGCGACGATGGTGCTGGTGCGTCCCCGCCCGCACGTGCGGGCGCGGCTGCGCGGGCTCGGCAACGTCGTGGAGACTCTGGCGGTGGTGTCGCTCGTGCCGCTGCTCGTGGGGGCCCTGGGCGTCTACGCCGACCTGCTCGGCATGTTCGGCGGCCGCTCGTGAGCGTGCTCGACCTGCGCGCGGTGTCGACCGCGGTGTTCGGCAGCGGAGCGAACGGCCGCGTGCGCCTGACGGAGTGGGATGCCGCGATCCGCGGGGGTCTGTCGACGACGCGCCGCGTCGGGGTGGTGTCGTTGACGTCCGGCGCCGGCACCAGCACCGTCGCCCACCAGCTCACCCGGGCGATCGCGGCGAGACGCAGCGAGCCGGTGCTCGCGGTCGACGTGTCGTCCGGGGCCGCGGGTCTCGCCGAGCGTCTCGGTGCGCGGCCGGTCGCCCCCGACGAGACGCGCGCTGCCGCGCGCACCACCACCGAGGCGCTGAGCGGACTCGACGAGCGCGACGGGATCGTTGTGCTCCGCCCGCGCGACACCGACGACGCCGTCGGCGCGTGGCTGGGCGAGGCGGCTCCCATCGCGCGGTTCTTCGATGTCGCCGTCACCGACTTCGGGGCGCGGCATCCCGTCGTCGACCTCGCCGCGTGCGCGGCGCTGTGCGATGTCGTCTGCCTCGTCAGCGACAACCGCCGCGCCCAGGCGGAGCACGCCCGCTCGGTCGTCGACGCCGTGCGCGGCCTGCCCGAAGCGCCGTCGGTCGTGCTCGCGCTGGTCGATCACGCCCGCGACGGCGACGGGGTGGCGCGGGCCTTCGCCGTCGGCGCCGACCACGACGTCATGCCGATCCCGTTCGATGCGGGTCTCGCGGCCGGCGGCCGCGCACGCCGCTCGACGACGCATCTCGCGGTCGTGCGCCTGGCCGCCGCTGTCGTGGGAGCCACCGGGAGGGCCGCATGACCGTCCGCATCGTGCACCGCCCGGCACGCATCAGCGAGCCCGTCGAACCGGCCGGCGACGTCATCCTCGCCCCGCCTCCGCCCATCGGCGAGGGCAGCACCGGCTTCCCCCTGCAGTCACTGCTGCCGATCGTCGGCAGCCTGTCGTCGATCACGATGATCGTGCTGCTGCGCAACAACCCGATCATGGTCGTGGTCGGTGCGGTGATCCTCGTGGTCGCCCTCGTCGGCGGTGTCGGCATGGCGCTCACCCAGCGCGGCAACGCCGCGCGCCAACGCCGCGTGCAGCGCGAGCGCTACCTCGACTACCTCGAAGAGACGCGCGAAGACGTGCGCCGCACCGCCGACGCGCAGCGCAGCGCGGCGCTGGCCCTCCACCCCGCGCCCGGCACGCTCGTCGAGATCGCGGCCGACCCCGCCCGGCGATGGGAGCGTCGCCCCGGCGACGCCGACTTCCTACGCGTGCGCATCGGCACCGGCGACCTGCGCGCCGTCGACGTCGCCCTACCTCCCGAGCAGAACCCGGTGCAGCCCTTCGACCCGGTCATGCGCGAGTCCGCCGAACGCATGGTGCGCCTGGCCGGTGTCTCGCAGGGGATGCCGGCGACGGTCGACCTCGAGCGGGGCGGGCAGGTGTCGCTCGTCGGTGCCCGCAGCGACACGCTCCGCGTGGCCCGCGCCCTCGCCGCGCAGATCGCCGCGTTCCACTCCCCCGACGACGTGCACGTCGCCGCCGCCATCGCCCCCGGCCAGCGGAGCGACTGGCGGGGGTTCGACCTGCTGCCGCACGTCGCGGGCGAGACGCCGCCCACCGGTGCCGTCGCCGCGCGTCGCATCGCGCCGAGCCTCCCCGAGCTGCTGTCTCTGCTGCGCGACGAACTGCGCGACCGCGTCGCCACGGCGGCCGCCTCCCGACGCGCGGGCCGGCGGACGAAGCCCGGTCGTCTGGTGATCTTCGTCGACGAGGCCGGCGAAGCGGCATCCGCCGTTCCCCGGCTGGATGCCGCGCTCGACCTCGCCGCGCTCGGCGTGACGGTCGTGCACCTCGTCGACGACCGACTCAAGGAGCCGACGACCGTCGCCGTGCGCGTCACCGTCGAGGGCGGCGTCGCCACCGTCGAGACACCGGGCTCGGGCGAGGCCGCGGTCAGCGGAATCCGAATCGACGCGTTCACTCCCGCCGCGCTCGAGATCGTCGCGCGCCCCCTGGCGGGCCTGCGCCTGCGCCGCACGTCGGCGGAAGACACCGGCACCGCGCTCGCCCCCGACGTCACGCAACTTCTCGGCGTCGCCGACGTCGACGGCATCGACACGACGGCCGCGTGGCGCACCCGCAGCGCCGCCGAGTTCTTGCGCGTGCCCATCGGGGTCGACGACCGCGGCGCACCGGTGCTGCTCGACCTGAAGGAGTCGGCGCAGCTGGGAATGGGCCCGCACGGCATCTGCATCGGTGCCACCGGCTCGGGCAAGAGCGAGCTGCTGCGCACGCTCATCCTCGGTCTCGCTCTGACGCACGCCCCCGACGACCTCAGCATGATCCTCGTCGACTACAAGGGCGGCGCGGCTTTCGCCCCCTTCGCCCGGCTGCCCCACGTCGCCGGCATCATCGACAACCTCGCCGACGACCCTCAGCTCACCGAGCGGGCCCGCGCGAGCATCCAGGGCGAGGTCGTACGCCGGCAGCGCCTGTTGAAGGATGCCGGCAACGCGGCATCCATCGGTCACTACCGGCAGATGCGGCGCGACCGCCCGGAGCTGCCCGCCCTGCCGCATCTGTTCCTCGTCATCGACGAGTTCGGCGAACTGCTCACCGCCGAACCCGACTTCGTCGAGCTGCTGCTGACGATCGGGCGCATCGGCCGCTCGATCGGCGTGCACCTGCTGCTGTCGAGCCAGCGCATCGAAGCCGGACGCCTGCGCGGTCTCGACACCTACCTGTCGTATCGCATCGGCCTGCGCACGTTCTCGGAGTCGGAGTCGGCGGTCGTGCTCGACACCCCCGACGCGTTCCACCTGCCCGCAATCCCCGGCTTCGGATACCTCAAGGTCGACACGTCGGTCTACACGCGCTTCCGTGCCGGGTACGTCTCGGGTCCCGTGCCCGACCCCGTCGAGTCGGGCCCGCGCCACGACGACGCGCCGCCCGTGCTGCCGCTTCCCGCGTACGACCTGCCCGAGGAGACGCCCGACGAGGAGCACCTCGACAGCACCGAACCCGAGACCCCGACCACCGGGCGCACGCTCGTGCAGGCGGCGACCTCGCAGCTCGCGCGCGGGATCACCCGCACCCGCCCGGTGTGGCTGCCGCCGCTGCCGCCCGTGCTCACCCTCGGCGGAGTGCTGCCGCAGGCCGACGGCGCCGGAACCCTGCTCGCGCCGATGGGACTGCTCGACGACCCGTCGACCCAGGCCCAAGGTCCCTGGTTGCTCGATCTGACCCGCTCGGGCGGTCACGTCTCGATCACGGGCGCCCCGCAGTCGGGCCGCTCGATGTTCCTGCGCACCCTTGCCGCATCGCTGGCCTTCACCCACTCGCCGCGCCAGGTCAGCATCTACGGCATGGACCTCACCGGCGGCGGACTCGCCCGCATCGAGCCGTTCCCGCACGTCGGCGGTGTCGCCACCCGCGGCAACCGAGAGCGCCTCACACGTCTGCTCGAAGAGCTCACCGGCATGCTCGCCGTGCGCGAGCGCGTCTTCCGCGACCACGGGCTCGACTCCCTCGCCGACATGCGCCGCCAGCACGCCGCGGGGCGCCTGCCCGAGCTGCCGAGCGCCGACGTCGTGCTGCTCGTCGACGGGCTCGGTGCCCTCCGCCAGGACTTCGAAGACCTCGAGGCACCCCTCGGTCAGCTGCTCGAACGCGGCGGCAGCTTCGGCATCCACGTCGTCGTCGCCCTCTCGCGGTGGAACGAGCTGCGCATGAACCTGCAGGGACTCATCGGCACGCGGCTGGAGCTCAAGCTCAACGACCCCGCCGACTCGCAGATCGCGCGCAAGCTGTCCACGACCCTGCGCGCCGACGAACCGGGCCGCGTGCTCACCGACCAGAAGCTCTTCGCCCAGATCGCTCTGCCCCTGCTCGAAGAGGTCGACGACGGCGACACCGGCGAGGCCCTCGAACAGCTCGCCCGCGAGAGCGCGGCCCGCTGGGGCGGCCAGGGCGCGGCCCCCATCCGCCTGCTGCCCGAGGTGCTCGACCCGGCCGACCTGCCCGATGCGATCGACGAACCGGATGCCATCCCCCTCGGCCTCCGCCAAGACACCATGCAGCCGGTCGCGCTCGACGTCGTCACGCGCGACCCGCATCTGCTCGTGCTCGGCGACAGTCGCTGCGGCAAGACGACGCTGCTGCGCGGCATCGTGCAGGGCGCGATCGACCGGCACTCCCCCGAGGAGCTCGTCGTCGCCCTCATGGATGCGCGCGGTGACCTGGCATCCGAGATCCCCGACGCCTACCTCGGCGGACACGCCACCTCGGGACGTCAGGCGCGGCTGCTGGCGGAGTCGATCGCCGTCGAGCTCGAGAAGCGGCAGAGCGACCGTGACGCGGGGCCGCGGATCCTGGTCGTCGCCGACGACTTCGACATCCTCGCCGCCGGCGGCACCGAACCGCTGCGCCCGCTGCTGCCGTATCTGGCGTCGGCGCGCGACCTGCGCCTCAACGTCGTGGTGAGCCGCCCCGTCGCCGGCGCGTCGCGGGCGATGTTCGATCTGGCGCTGCAGGGCATCCGCGACACCGGCGGCACGACCCTCATCATGTCGGGCGACCGCTCCGAGGGGGCGCTGCTGCCCAAGCTGTACGCCGAGCCGATGATCGCCGGACGCGGCCGCCTCGCCCGCCGCGGCGACCGCCCCACGCTCGTGCAGGTGGCGAACTTCGTCACCGGCGAGGCGCCGGAGGCGCAGGCGGAGGCGCAGACGGAGGCACCGGCGGACCGGCTCGCGTCGACGGGGGATGCACCGGCGGCAGTGGGCCTGGGGGATGCCACGGCGTCATCGGTCGCCGCCGGGCGTGCGCGGGTCGAACCGCAGGAGGTCGAGGACGTCACCGCGCCGGCGCGCGCCGCCGACGCGGATGGCGAGGAGCCGCCCCTGACAAGACGGAGGAGGAACCGTGCCCCGCAGTAGCGTCGCGTTCACGCGCGAGCCGATCGACATCGAGGCGTTGGCCGAGGCCGTGTCCGCTGTGCTCACGCCCGAGGAGCTCGCTGCCACACCGATCGAGGTCCGCCCTCTCGACGACGGCGCCGCTGCCCAGGTCGTGATGCTCGACCGGGTGGTGCTCACGGTGCTGCGCCCCCGGCTCGTCCCCACACCGGCGGAAATCGCCCGCGTCTACGGCACCGTCGAGGTGGCATCCGACGCCCGGTGGGCCTGCGACTGCTTCACGACCTGGGAGCCGGAGGGCGTGATCGGCGTCCGGCTGATCGAGGCGGCGGCCGACGCGCGAGGCGGCGCGGCCGTGCACCTGGGCTGACACGGGCGGTGTCGGCGCTCCCGCGAGGGAGGATGCCGCGCGCGCGGACCTCTCCCCCGCACCGAAACCGGACCGGGGTCACAGAATCGGATCCACGGGCCCTCACGGTCCGAATCCGCTGCACTGGTCCGATTCCGTTGCGCAAACCCGCGTCACCCCGCCGCCCCCAGCGGCGGAGTGCGCGGCGGCACCGTGCGTCGCTCACCCGTCGCCTCGAAGGCGGCCGCAAGTTGCAGCAGCGCGGTGTCGTCGTAGGCGCGACCCGCGAAGGTCAGGCCCACCGGCATGCCGATGTCGTCGAGCGTGCCCATCGGCACCGTCACCGTCGGCACCCCGCAATGGCGGATCGCGAGGTTACCGGTCGCGACCCACACGCCGTTGCGCCACGCGATGTCCGCCGAGGCGGGGTTCACGTCTGCATCGGCGGGCGCCACGTCGCTCATCGTGGGGAAGACCACGGCGTCGAGGCCCTCGGCATCCATCCACTCTTCGAGGTCGCGCCGCCGGGTTTCCTCCAGCCCGCGCAGGCCCTCGGCCAGCCCAGGAATCTCGGTGAACGCGGCGACCGGATGCTCGCGGACGTGCGCCGGGTACTCCGCGATGTCGTCGTCGAAGCCGGCGTAGCGGTCGGGCAGGGCCCCCTCGGGGTGCGGGAAGATCGCGGCCCCGTCGACGGCGGCCAGCCCCGGCTCGCCGTTCGCGCGCAGGAAGTCGTCCCAGGCCCACGCCGACAGATCGACGATCTCGCGGCGCAGGAACTCCGGCGACACGAGCCCGCGCGTCGAGATCGTCGGTGCACCGGGCCGGTCGGCCTCGTAGTTGCTCACCAGCGGGAAGTCCGTCTCGACGACGGTCGCGCCCGCGGCCTCGAGGTCGGCGCGCGCGGCCTCCCACAGCGCGAGCACCGACGGTCGCGGCGCGATGCGCTCGCCCGTGGGGCCGCCCACGCCGCGCGGACCGGTGCCGGCCAGCGGGTCGGTACCGAGGAACATGCGCGGGATGCCGATCCGCCTGCCGCTCAGCGAGGCGCCGGCCGCGAGCGCGGCGTACGACTCCGGCCGCACATCCGACGCGGCCGGCAGCTGCACCCACGGCTGCGCCCGCCAGAAGTCGCCCCGCGTCTCGGGATCGTCCGCGACGACGACGTCGAGCACCGCGAGCAGATCGGCCATCGAGCGGGTGTGCGGCACGACGACGTCCATCGTCGGCACGAGCGGCCAGTTGCCGCGCACCGAGATGATGCCGCGCGAGGGGGTGTACGCGCAGAGCGCGTTGCAGGATGCCGGCGCCCGCCCGCTCGACCACGTCTCCTCGCCCAGCCCGAAGACGCCGAACGACGCCGCGGTCGCCGTGCCGGAGCCGTTGGACGACCCCGAGGCGAACGCCGAGGTGAGGTAGTCGGCGTTGTACGGGCTCTCGGCGCGGCCGTAGAGGCCGCGCTGCATGCCGCCGTTGGCCATCGGCGGCATGTTCGTCTTGCCGAGGCAGATCGCGCCGGCGTCTCGCAGCCGCTCGATTGTGAAGGCATCGGTGCGGGCGACGAGGTCGGCGAAAGCCGGGCTTCCGGAGGCGGCGGTGAGGCCGCGCACGAAGTAGCTGTCTTTCGCGGTGTACGGGATGCCGTCGAGCGGCCCGCGCGCCCGCCCGGCGGCGCGGCGGGCGTCGGACTCCTCGGCCTCGGCGCGGGCGTCGGGGTTCAGCACCACCACGGCGTTCAGACGCGTCGGCGTCTCGGGGCCGTCGTACGCCGCGATCCGCGCGAGGTGCGCGTCCACCAGCTCGACGGCGGTCGTCTCGCCAGCCGCGAGGGCCGCGGCCAGCTCCGCGATGGACGCCTCGGCGACCTCGATCATGCGCGCACCACCGGCTGCTGCTGCGTGATGCAGTGGATGCCGCCACCCCGGGCAAACAGCTCGCGCGCATCGACGGTCACGACCCGGCGACCCGGGTAGACCTCCTCCAGGATGCCGCGCGCCCGGGCATCCGCGACGGGCTCGCCGAAGCCGCACGCGATGACCCCGCCGTTCACGACCAGGTGGTTCACGTAGCTCCAGTCGGTGTCGCCGTCCGCGTCGCGGAGGGTGTCGGGAGCCGGGAGGTCGCGCACGGTGAAGGGGCGGCCGGCGGCATCCGTCTGGTCCGCGAAGAACGCGCGCAGCTCGGCCGAGACGACGTGGTCGGGGTGCGCCGCGTCGCGCTGATCGTGCAGCAGCACGACACCCGGCGACGGCAGGGCCGCGACGATGTCGACGTGCCCGCTCGTGCCGAAGTCGCCGTAGTCGCGGGTGAGGCCGCGCGGGAGCCACACGGCGTGGGTCGCCCCGATCGTGCGGGCCATCTCGGCCTCGACGCTCGCGCGGTCGGCATCGGGATTGCGGCGCGGGTCGAGCTGCACGGTCTCGGTGAGCAGCACGGTGCCCTCGCCGTCGACGTGGATGCCACCCCCCTCGTTCACCAGCGACGACGGCACGAGCTCGGCGCCGGCCGCCTCGGCGACGAAGCGACCGAGCTGCGCCGACTTGCGCCACTGGCTCCACCAGTGGTCGCCCCAGCCGTTGAAGGTCCAGTCGACGGCGCCCAGGATGCCGGGACGCTCGGGGTCGACGACGAAAGTGGGGCCCACGTCGCGCATCCAGAATTCATCGACCGGCGCCTCGAGGATGTCGATGTCGGCCGAGAGCATGCGCCGCGCCCGGGCGCGCTCGGAGGGATCCACGACCATCGTCACCGGCTCGAACGCGGCGACGGCGTGGGCGACCGCGGTCCACGCGGCGTAGCCCGCCTCGCGTTCGGCATCCGTCTCACCCAGGGTCGGCCCCTCGGCGGGAAACGCCATCCAGGTGCGCGTCTGAGGCGCGGTCTCGCTCGGCATGCGCCACGTCATCGGCTCTCCTCTGCGGATGTGGGGCAGACGCCTGACGCCTGCAGGAACATTAAACGTTTAAGTAGCATTTAGCGCAAGAGCCGCACCCGTCGGGTAACGTCGGGGCGTGACCCCCCGCAAACCGACGCTGCACGACGTGGCGGCCGCCGCGGGCGTCTCGATCGCCGCGGTCTCGTTCGCGCTGCGCGACAAGGCGGGAGTGTCGCCCGAGACGCGGGAGCGCGTACTCGCCGCCGCTCAAGAGCTCAACTACGTCGTCAACGCGCCCGCGCGGAGCCTGCGTACCGCCCGATACGGCACGGTGGGCCTGCAGCTTCCGCCCGGGTCGACGCGGCTGCCGTACTACACCGACTTCGCCTTCGGGGTGGTGGATGCCGCGGACGCCCGCGGTCTGTCCGTGATCCTGCTGCCCCACCGCGCCGCCGACGACACCACCCCGCCGACCGCGTTCGTCGACGGGTACGTCGTCGTCGACGCGACCGCCGAGGACGCCGGCATCCGGGCCATTCTCGACACCGGCCGCCCGGTGGTCAGCGGCGAGCACGTGCTCGGCGGCGAGGACCGGGTGAGCGCGAGCGTCGTCTACGACCATGCCACGGCGCTCCGCGGCCTGCTCGATCACCTCACCGACCGGGGTGCGACGCGCGTCGCCGCGGTGCTCCCGCCCGACGGCACCGCCTGGAGCCGCGACCTCACCCGCGCATATGCGGAGTGGACAGCCGAGCACGGGGGCATCGCCGTCTCGCGCACCATCTCGTTCGTGCCGACCGCCGACGAGGTCGACTCCGCGGTCGCCGACATCCTCTCCGCCGAAGAGGTCGACGCGCTCATCGTCGCCCCCAGCGGGTCGGCCGCCCCGGCGCTGGCCGCCGCGCACCGCGCCGGACGCCGCGTCGGCGACGACCTGCTGCTCGCCGCCTACGTCGACGAGCCGGTGCACGCGCTCCTATCCCCCGCCGTGACGTCGTTGGATCTCGACGCCCGCGCCTTCGGCTCGGCCTGCCTCGAGTTGCTGGCGGCGGTGACGGAGGCCGACGGCCCGGCCGATCGCGAGCGCGTCATCGTCCCGCGGCTCGTCGTTCGCGACAGTACGGCCGGGGCGTAGCCGCGGGTTCACGACGAGAGACCGGATGCCACGGCCTCGAGCCACGGCATCCGGTCTCTCGCGAAGCGGGTCAGGCCCCGCGCAGACGCTCCGCCAAGTACCCGTGCAGGGCGTCGAGGCCGATGCGCTCCTGGCCCATGGTGTCGCGGTCGCGCACGGTCACGGCGTTGTCGTCGAGCGAGTCGAAGTCGACGGTGACGCAGAACGGGGTGCCGATCTCGTCCTGACGACGGTAGCGGCGACCGATGGCGCCGGCGTCGTCGAAGTCGATGTTCCAGCCGGCCGAACGCAGGGTGTCGGCGACCTCGCGGGCCAGCGGCGACAGGCGCTCGTTGCGCGACAGCGGCAGAACGGCGACCTTGACGGGCGCGAGTCGCGGGTCGAGCTTCAGCACCGTGCGGGTGTCGGTGCCGCCCTTGGCGTTGGGCACCTCTTCTTCGCGGTACGCATCGACGAGGAACGCCATCATGGCGCGGGTCAGACCGAACGACGGCTCGATGACGTACGGCGTGTACTTCTCGCCCGAGGCCTGGTCGAAGAAGGTGAGCGACTGGCCCGACGCCTCGGAGTGGCTCTTGAGGTCGTAGTCGGTGCGGTTGGCGACGCCCATGAGCTCGCCCCACTCCTTGCCCGGGAAGCCGAAGCGATATTCGACGTCGATCGTGCCGGCCGAGTAGTGCGCGCGGTCTTCCTCGGGCACGTCGAAGCGCTTCATGTTGTCGGGGTCGATACCGAGGTCGATGAACCAGTTCCAGCACGCCTCGACCCAGTGCTCGAACCACTCGTTCGCCTCGGCGGGCGGGGTGAAGTACTCGATCTCCATCTGCTCGAACTCGCGCGTGCGGAAGATGAAGTTGCCGGGCGTGATCTCGTTGCGGAACGCCTTACCCACCTGGCCGACGCCGAACGGGGGCTTGCGACGGGATGCCGTGAGCACGTTGGAGAAGTTCACGAAGATGCCCTGGGCGGTCTCGGGACGCAGGAAGTGCAGGCCCGACTCGTCGTCGACGACGCCGAGGTACGTCTTGACCAGGCCCGAGAACGATCGCGGCTCCGTCCAGTTGCCGCGCTGCCCGGTCTCGGGGTCGGGAACCTCGTCCCAGCTCTCGGGCTCGCGACCGCGCTTGGCGACGAAGGCCTCCCACAGGTGGTCGGCGCGATAGCGCTTGTGCGTGATGGTCGACTCGACGACCTTGTCGGCGAACGTCGCGACGTGGCCGGAGGCCTCCCACACGCGCTTGGGCAGGATGACGCTGGAGTCGAGCCCCACCATGTCGCCGCGACCGCGGACGAACGTCTGCCACCACTGGCGGCGGATGTTCTCCTTCAGCTCCGTACCGAGCGGGCCGTAGTCCCACGCCGAACGCGAACCGCCGTAGATCTCACCGGCCTGGAACACGAACCCGCGGTGGCGGGCGAGGGCGATGACCTTATCGAGGCGGGACTGTTCGGCCACGGTGGCTCCAATGGTCGGGAAATTATGGGGATCGGGCGCGAGTGCGCGGCATCCAGTTTATCGAGCGAGGCGTGAGCTCACCGCGTGAGGCGTTCTCGGCGCACCGTGAACGCGTCGAGCGCCGTCTCGTCGATCTCGACGCCGAGTCCCGGGCCGGTCGGCACCCGCACGTACCCGTCATCCAGCACGGCCGGTTCGGTCACGATGTCGCGATCGTAGAAGCGCGCGGATGCCGAGATGTCGCCCGGGAGCGTGAAGCCCGGAAGGGCGGCGAGCGCGGCGTTGGCCGCGCGACCGATCCCCGTCTCGAGCATGCCGCCGCACCACACCGGCACCCCCGCGGCGAGCGCCCGGTCGTGGATCGCGACGGCCTCGAGGTACCCGCCGACCCGCCCCGCCTTGATGTTCAGGATCGCGGCCGAGCCGAGCGCGAGCGCGTCGGCCGCGGCCTTGTCGCTCACGATCGACTCGTCGAGACAGACGGGGGTTCGCAGCCGCGCGGCAAGCGTCGCGTGATCGACGAGGTCGTCTTCCTGCAGCGGTTGTTCGATGAGCAGCAGGTCGAAGCGGTCCAGCTCGACGAGGGTGTCGGCATCCTGAAGCGTGTAGGCCGAGTTCGCGTCGACCTGCAGCGGGATCGACGGGAAGGCCGCGCGGACGGCGGCGGTGTCGTCGACGTCGCGCCCAGGTTTGATCTTGATCTTGATGCGCACGTAGCCCTCGTCGAGGTAGCCGCCGACGACATCGACGAGCGCCTGCGGGTCACGCTGGATGCCAACCGAGACACCCGAGGGCACTCGGTCGCGCTCGGCGCCGAGGTACTGCGCGAAGCTGCGACCCTCGGCGCGGAGGGCGGCGTCGATGATCGCGAGCTCGAGGCCCGCCTTGGCCATGCGGTGGCCGACGAAGGGATGCAGGATGCCGGGCACCTCCTCGGGCGAGAGGGTTCGGCGTTCCAGCAGCGCCGGGGCCAGGTAGCGGGCGAGCACGTCCCACGCGCTCTCGGTGTACTCGCTGGAGTACAGCGGAGCGGCCATCGTGACGACCTCGCCCCAGCCGCGACCGTCGCCGGTCTCGGCCGCGACGACGATGACCTCGCGCACCGTCTCGGTGCCGAACGACGTCGTGAAGGGCGACACGAGCGGGATCTGCAGCACGCGCAGCTCGACGGCATCCAGGGTCACGGGAGAGGCGGGGCGGGTCAGGGGCATGAGGGGAGGGTATCGGGGTGGGGCGACACAACTCCTGCAGCTCTACTCGGGTCAGGCGAGTGCGCGCGCTCAGGCAAAGGACTGCAGGAGTTGTGCGCCGCGCCCACCCTCGACGCCCTTCCGGGACTTCAGGCGGGAGGGCCGGTCCGTCGAGAGACCACGGCGTACGCCGTCGCGGCTGCGACAACGCCGGACACGACCGTTGCGACCCACCTCGTGAAGACATCGATATCGGTCAGCACCACGAGCGAGAGGTTCACCGTCAGGGCGACAACGGCGAGAGCGATGAAGGGCGCGGCATCTACCAGGGTGCGCTTGCGTTCGGTCACAGAGTCCTCCGGTCTGACGTCGAGCCGGCCGCGCGGCGGGCATTGAGCCGCTCGAAACGGAACAGGCTAAAATTAGCGGCCACTCCGTGGCCACGGCGGGTATACGTCGCACATCTCGCCCGCGGGCGACGCTCAATCACCCGACTCCCGGCGGGGCGTCCCGCCCTCACCCGCCTGGCGTGCGGCGGCTTCGGCCGGCGCCCGCCCGACCTGCGACCGTAACGCCCGCACCCGGCCGTGGCAAGGCCGAGGGGCGAGGCGCGGCGCGGCGCGTAGCGTCGGGCGCATGAGCGACGACTTCACCCCCCGCCACGCGATCGTCACCGGTTCCGATTCGGGCATCGGCGCTGCCACCGCCCTCGCCCTCGCCGAGGCCGGCATCGACGTCGCCGTCACCTACCACTCCGACAAAGACGGCGCCGAAGAGACCGCTGCGGCCGTGCGCGCACGCGGCGCACGCGCGATCGTCGCGCAGTTCGACGCGACCGAGTTCGATAAGGTCCCGGATGCCGTGAACGCCATGGCCGATGAGCTCGGCGGCCTCGACGTGTTCGTCAACAACGCCGGCGGCGGCATCGGCGGCAGCTTCCTCGACCTCGACTTCGACACGTGGCGCACTGACATCGCACTCAACCTCGACGGCGCGTTCCTCGCGCTGCACACCGCGGCGAAGCGCATGGTGGCGGCCGGCCACGGCGGGCGACTCATCGTCGTCTCGAGCGTGCACGAGCACCAGCCCCGCGTAGGCTCCGCTCCCTACGTCGCCGCCAAGCACGGCGTCGGTGGACTCATCAAGACGATGGCGCTCGAGCTGGGCCAGTACGGCATCACGGCCAACGCCGTCGCTCCGGGCGAGATCGCCACGCCCATCAACGACATGTCGGCCGAAGATGCCGATCGCATCCACCGTCCCGGCATCCCACTCGGCCGCCCCGGCAAGCCGCAGGAGATCGCCGACGTCATCCGCTTCCTCGCCTCGCCGTCGGGCTCGTATGTCACGGGTGCGAGCTGGGTCGTCGACGGCGGGATGCTGCAGATGGGCCCGCAGGCGGGCTCGCACATGGAGTCGGACGCCTGGCGTTCGGCGGGAGAGGAGTGAGCGGGATGAGCGACGAGAAGAGCTTCGAAGAGAACCGCCACGACCAGCTCACCAGCGCACCGAAAGCGACGGAAGAAGACGCCGCGCCCCGGTTCGACGTGACCAAGCACGACGGCGTGACCCGCATCGACGTGCGCGATGACGCGGCGGTGCGTCCAGGTCCCGGTCAGGGCGACCCGGCGGCGGAAGAAGACACCCCGATCACCGAGCAGTGACCGTCCGTCACTCGACGACGAGATAACCTCGGCGGTCGAAGCTGCCGATCCGGCGTCCGGATGCCAGGTGCCCGGCGATGTCGTCGCGCAGGCGCCGACGCCAGTCGGCGGCGGCGGCCGGGTCACTGCGACGAAGGGACGCGATGTCGTCGGGGACGGCAACGACCGCGACGACATCGGCGTCTGCCGGAGCAGGGGCGGGCGGCTCGGCCACTGCCCACGACACGAGGATCCGATCGGACTCGTCGCCACGGTTCACGGCATCCGCCATCGCTCCATAGTGGTCGGCGAGGTACTCGGTCACGCGCGCGCCCAGCACCGCGAGGTTGAAGTGCGCGTTGCGGGCCATCAGCGGGTCGAACGTCCAGGTGACATGCCTGACTCCGCGTTCCAGCGCCCACGCGCGCTGATGCTCCTTGAGCCGGCGGCCGAGGCCGCGATCCTGGTGGCCGGGCAGGATGCCGGTGATGTGCGAGTGCATCGTCCGCTCGGCGGGCGGACCGAAGAACGCCGCTGATGCCCCGATCATCCTGTCGCCGTCGAAAAGCCCGACGACGTAGTTGCCCGCGTGTTCGAGGGCGCGCAGGATGTTCGCCGGCATCGTGCCGCGCTCGCCCCATACCTCGTCGAGCACCCGGGCTGCCTCGTGGATGCCGCCGACGTCGTCGAGGGTGCGGATCTCGAAGTCGTTCACGCATCGAGTGTCGCACCACCGCCATCGACGGCCGGACTCGTCCCGTCATCCCGACCTCTGGCAGCGGTCGACCGGCGGCTGATCGGCCGCCGCACAGGGGCGGCGGACGAACGGTCCCCTTCTCCGGTCGAACGCGGCACCAGGCGCGGTCGCGGGGCACCCTTGTCGTTCAGGTGGGCGAATGCGGCAGGACCACGGGGCGCCCGGTCCTCGGATCGGCCAGGATCGTGCACTCGATGTCGAAAACGCTGCGGATCGTATCCGCGGTGATGACGGTCTCGACCGTTCCTGTCGCGGCGATCCGGCCGTCACGCATGGCGACGATGTGGTCGGCGTAACGAGCGGCGAGGCTGAGATCGTGAAGCACCATGACGACGGTCACCCCCTCGAGATGGAGCCGACGAACGGTATCGAGGACTTCGAGCTGGTGCGCGATGTCAAGATACGTGGTGGGCTCGTCCAGAAGGAGGACGGGTGTGCTCTGCGCCAGCGCCAGCGCGATCCAGGCGCGTTGCCGCTGCCCTCCGGAAAGAGTGGAGAGCGGGTGGTTCGCCCGTTCGCGAAGACCGGTGCGATCGAGTGCATCGAGCACGATGTCCTCGTCGGCGCGTGACCACTGGTCGTACCAGCGCCGGTGCGGGTCTCGCCCGCGCGTGACGAGATCGATGACGGTCAACTGCTCCGGCGCCATCGGGGCCTGCGGGAGAAGGGCCACCTGGCGAGCGAAGACGCGATGCGGAATGTCGGCGATCGGCGTGCCCTCCAGGAGCACCTGCCCGTCGACCGCCGGGCCGAGCCTGCTGAGACTGCGAAGGAGGGTCGACTTGCCGCACCCGTTCGGACCGATGATCGCCGTCACCCGGCCGGCGGGGATCTCCAGATCTATGCCCTTGAGCACGGAGCGTTCCCCGAATCGGAGGACGAGATCGCGAACGGTGAACACAGAGGTCATTGCGTGGGGTCTTTCCGCGAGCGAACGAGCAGCCAGATGAGGAACGGGGCGCCGATGACGGCGGTGACCGCGCCGGTGGGGAGGAGAAGAGGCGCCAGCGCGAACCGTGCGACAAGATCGCTCGCGAGAAGAAGCGCGGCTCCCGCGATCCCGCTCGCCACGAGCGGAGGCCGGGGTGAGCGACAGGCGAGACGTGCGAGATGGGGGGCGACGAGAGCGATGAAGCCGATCGGACCTGCCGCGGCGACGGGGACGGAGGTGAGAACGACCGCGATGAGAAGGAGGAGTCCCACCGACTGCGGCACGCGGTAGCCCAGCGAGGTCGCGATGGACGGTCCGAGCTCCAGTGCGGGGAGCCGCGACGAGAGGACGATCAGGGGGGCGAGGGCCGTGACGGCGGCGACGGTGACGGCGGCGACTTCCGACCATCCTCTGCCGCCGAGCGAGCCCGCGAGCCACGCGTTCGCTCGGGCCGCGTCGTCGATGCTCGCAGCGGTGAGCATCCAGCTCGTCAGTCCCCCGAACAGCGCGGAAACGCCGACACCGGCGAGCAGGGGCGACAGACCGGTCGTGCCCGTGACACGGAGCAAGAGTACGACGATGGCGGCCGCGACGACGCCGCCCAGGAGAGCGGCGAGCGGGGTCCCGATGACCTCCAGCGCCGCGGCGCCGGCGGCGTTCGTGCCGCTGAGGACGATCGCGGCGACCGCGCCGGCGCCCGCGCCCGCCGAGACGCCGAGAAGGTCGGGACTCGCGAGGGCGTTGCGTGCCGTCGTCTGCACGATCGCGCCGGCGACGGCGAGACAGACCCCCACGACGATGCCGAGAGCCACGCGCGGCAGACGTATGGCGTTGACGACGAGGTGGTCGCGGGCACTTCCTTCCCCTCGGAGTGCGGCGACGACATCCCCGGGCGCGAGCGTGTAGTCGCCCAGGGCCAGCCCGGCACCGGCCAGCAGGACGGTCGCGACGAGGAGAAGCGCGGAGACGACGACGGTTCGTCGGCGAACCTGCTGCGAGAACATCCCGACTCGTAGAGTGGTGGACGCGCTCATGTGGAGGTCTTCCGGGTGCGGACGATGATGACGAGGAGCGCCGGAGCGCCGATGACCGCGAGGACGACGCCGACCGGGAGTTCTGCGGGCGAGATGATGACACGTCCGATGACGTCGGCGAAGACGACGAGGAGTGAGCCGAGCATCGCACTCGCGGGCAGGAGTACCTCGTGCTTCTCGCCGAAAACCCTTCGCGCGAGGTGAGGGGCGACAAGCCCGACAAATCCGAGAGCTCCGATGGCCACGGTCGCCCCACCGACGAGGAGGGTCACGACGACCAATCCCAGGATCCGGGTCGGAAGGAGGCGGCGCCCCAGAGCAGCCGCGACGTCGTCGCCGAGCACCAGCACATCGAGTGCGCGAGCGTGCGCACCGGCGAGGACGCCGCCCACCGCGAGGGGAACGAGTGCGGCCAGGAACACGTCGAGATCCCGGCCTGCGCTCAACGAGCCCACCGTCCAGAAGCGGAACAGGTCGAGCGCGGCGGAGTCGAGCAGCAGGATGATCCCGGTGATCGCGCCGAGCAGGGCGGACACGGCCGTCCCGGCGAGCACCAGCGACGCGGGGGACGCGTCTCGACGGCGGCTCGCTGCGAGCCCGATGACGACCACGACGATCGTGCCCAGGGCAGCGCCGCCGAATGCCGCCCCGAGGTAACCAGCGGGTGTGGTGAGACCGAGAGCCGAGATACCGACCACGACAGCGAGGGAACTGCCGGCCGTGATTCCCAGCAGACCCGGATCGGCGAGCGGATTACGGGTGTGACCCTGGACGACGACACCCGCGACCGCCAGAGCAGCGCCCCCGACGATCCCGATGAGCGTGCGGGGCAGACGCTGGTCTTGCACGATCGCACGCGCTTCCGGGTCCGCCGTCCCCAGCAGCGCCTGCCACACCGCTACCGGGGCGATCCCTCTCGAGCCCACCATCAGACCGAGGGTGAGGCACACGACAGTGACGGCCAACGCCGCGCCTATGAGCAGCGCCGCGCGCGCCATGCCGCCCGACGACAGGTTCAGGGTTCCGCTCTCAGAAAGTGGCGAGCAGCGACTCGATGACGTCGATGCTGTGAAGCGCGGTCAGTGCCGCACCTTCATGGGTCTGCTTGTCGGAGCGCACGACGTGGCCTCCGGCAACCGCGGGCAGCTGCGTCCACAATGAATCGGTCTGCAGCTCGTGCCAGGACGCGGCGTCGTTGACCAACGCCACGACGGCCGTCGCATCGCTCCACTTCGACACCAGCTGCTCGGGTGAGTATTCGACGCCCTCGCCGCTCTGAATCGCTTCGGCGAAAGCGGCGGACGGCGCGGCGCCGAGGTCTTGGAGCACGGTCGAGAGCAGTCGGTTGGGGCGCACATCACTCCCATCGGAGGTCACGTTGATGGGCGCGAACGTCTGGGACGCGAGAACGTCGGCGTAGGCCTCCGACACCTCCGCCACGCGAGCGTCGTACTGCGCGATGAGCTCCGCGGCGCGAGTCTGCGTCCCCGTCGCCTCGGCCACGAGACGGAGGTCGTCCTGCCACGAGCTCGTGGTTTGATCGCCGATCGCCAGCACGGGGGCGATCGCCCGCAACTCGTCCAGGATGGGCTCGACGTCGTCGATGCGGCTGACGATCAGAGTCGGCGCGGCCTCCGCGATCGCCTCCAGGTTGACCTCTTCGGCGAGGAACATCGGCGAAGCGCCCACCGCCCGCGCGAGGGCCGGCGCGACAGGAGCCTCGAGGTCCAGCGCAGCGGCCTCTTCGTACGGGTACCCGGTGAGGGGCAGCCCCAGCGACAGCACGATGTCGAGGTCGCGGCGCCCCTCCAGGACCACCACCGATTCGATCGTCTCGGGCACGGTCACCGGGCCGAGGACGCTTTCGACGGTTCGGTCGCCCTCCTTCGCCGCAGAACCGCCGCCGCTGACAGCCGCGCACCCGGTCATGGTGAGAGCAGCGACGGAGCAGAGGACGAGAAGAGAGGCGGGGAAGCGTTTCGCAGGCATGAGGGGTATCCTTGATCCGTCATGGTCGACTAGGTAAGGCTATCCTAACCTATGCGTCGGGCGTGGTGCCCGGGAGGAGTCCGATGCAGCGAATCACAAGGGGAAGGGGGCGTCGGGAGGGCGGCCTCATCGATGGCCCCGAGAGCGTCACCGCGATCGCGACGTCGGAACTGTGCGACCGCATCATCGACGGACGGCTGGCCATGGGCGCACATGTGACCGAGCATGCACTCGCCGCGGAGATCGGCGTCGGACGGCAATCCCTCCGCGAAGCCCTCCGCGCGCTAGAGAGTCGACGCGCCATCGTCCACGTGCCGCGTGCGGGAAGCCGCGTGGTGCAGCTGACCCTGCAGGACGCCTTCCAGGTGACCACGGTGCGCGAACAGCTCGAGGCCCTCGCGGTGCAGCAGGGGGTTCCGGCGAACGGCGAGAGGTTCGAGCGCCTGCGCACGGCTATGGACGCGATGGAACGCCACGCCCGCTCGGGCGACGAGACACGCGCCCCCCATGACGGTCTGCAGTTTCACACGGCATTGGTGAACCTGGCGGGCAATGACCACTTGAACGCCGCCTACGCCGCGATCGCCCTCCCGGTGGCCATACTCATGCGGCTGAACCGTCAGGCGCAGGCGGGAGCCGAGTCTCTCCTCGATCGCGCGGCGCGACATCGACGCGTCGTCGACCTGGTTGCCGAGGGGCATCCCGACGCCGTGCTCGCGGAGCTGCGCGCACACCACACAGCCGCCTACCTTCTCGGCGACCACCTGTCCGCTCACGACGCATCCGACGACGCGCTCGCATGGGCCGGCAGACTTGGACGACTCGAGCAGGGGTCGAGTCCTGACGGGTCAGCGCCCTGACGGCGGGGGCGAGTCGGTCCGGCTCACGTGACGAATCGTGCGGCCGCGCTCGATGACGATCGCGGTCCCGCCGACGAGCCACAGCGGCACCTGGGTGAGGAACGCGAGGCGGAACGCGTCGAGCGAATAGGTTTCGGGGCTGCCCGCCCCCTGCACGTCCATCGCGATACCGATGAAGAGGATCGCGAGCAGCGCCGCGAGGAACCCGCCGCCGTTGACGATGCCCGTCGCGGTACTGAGGCGGTGACTGGGGGTGAAGGTGCGTGCGTGGTCGAAGGCGATCATCGACGCCGGCCCCCCGGTCGACAGCGCGAACATCAGCACCACCAGCAGCCAGACCGGAGCCTGCCCGGGCCACACGATGACGACGATCCATACGACGGCCTGGAACACGACCGTGGGCAGCACCAGCCATCGCGATCGCCGGGTGGGATGCCGGCTCGACAGCGCCCCGATCACCGGACCGCTCAGGATGCTGAACAGCACCAGCGACGTCATCACGAGCGACGCGGTCGCCGGCGCGAGCCCCTCGCCCGCGGTGAGGAACGGGAAGCCCCACAGCAGCATGAACGCCGTGCCCGCGAACGGGGTGGCGAAGTGCGACCAGAACCCCAGCCGCGTACCGGGGTGCGCCCAGGACTCGCGGAACCCTTTGCGAAGGTCGGGCGCCGAGCGCACCACCCGGATCGCACCGGTCTGCGTGTCGACGGACGTGTCGACGGGGTCGGACCGCCGTTCGGGCGGACGGTTGCGGATGATGAGGAACGTCAGGACCGCGAAGAGCAGACCGAGACCCGCGACGCTGCCGAAGGCGACGCTCCAGCTCGTCGCGTGCAGAAGGGCGGCCAGCGGCACGACCGCGACGATCTGACCCAGCTGACCGATGATGCCCGTCAACTGCACGAGCACCGGCGCGCGCTGCGCGGGGAACCAGGTCGCGATCACGCGCAGGACGCTCGGGAAGATCGCGGCATCGCCCGCACCGATCAGCACGCGGGCCAGGATGCCGATCCCCACGGCATCCGCGAAGGCCATCACGAGCTGGCCGACGGCCATCAGCACCATGCCGATCGCGATCATCGGGCGCGCACCGAACCGGTCGAGCAGCAGGCCGACGGGGATCTGCATCGCGCCGTAGACGAAGAGCTGGATGACGGCGAACATCGACAGCGCCGAGGCGTCGGCCCCGAAGCGCACCGCGGCATCCACTCCGACGGCCGAGAGCGAGGTGCGGTTGATGATCGAGACGACGTAGGCGAGGACGCCGACGGCCCACAGCGTCCAGGTGCGCCAGCCCGGCCGGTCGAGGCGGAGGGTACTGGTCACGCGTTCCAGGCTATCCCCGCCCTCCGACACCGGCGTCGGCGTGCGGGCGCGCCCGGCCCCCGGCGCAGGCGGGTACCGGCGCAGGCGGGTGCCGGGCGCGAAATGTGCGCCGGGGCGTACGGCGACCGCCCCGGCGCACGAATGGTGACCCGGCACGCTCCGGAGAGCCGGGGGCGGCGCAGGCGGGTACGGGGCGCGAAATGTGCACCGGGGCGTACGGCGACCGCCCCGGTGCACGAATCGTGCCCCGGCACGCCCCGGCCGGCCCGGTCTACAGAGCGCGCTCCGCGCGGAGGACGGCCACCATCCCGGCGCGAACCCGATCGAGATGACGCGCGAGCGGTATGCCCGTCGGGTCCGCCGCCCACTGCTCCAGCGCCACCTGGAGCAGCTCGACCGCGACGCCGGCGAGGATGCGCGCCTGCGCGGCATCCGCGCCACGAGCGACGTAGCCCTCCGTCAGTGCCGCCCGCAGATCGGCCTGCTTCTGCAGATCGCGCTCGCGCAGAGCGGGCTCGGCCTCGATGAGGCGCCGCGCGGCGACGATCTCGGCGCGGCGGGGCTCGAAGCGTTCGGCGGCGAGGGTCTGCAACCCGTTCCAGGCGACGGCGAAAGGCGCCATGTCGGCGGGTGCGGCGGCGAGCATCTCGGTGGCGAGCCGGGGGATCTCGTCTCCGTTGAAGAAGACCTCGCGCTTGTCGCCGAAATGACGGAAGAACGTGCGTCGCGTCACCCCCGCTCGCTCGACGATGTCCGGCACCGTGGTCGCCTCGAAGCCGCGCTCGACGAACAGGGCCAACGCGGCGGCACGCAGGCGCTCGCGCGTGTCCGGTGCCCATCTGGCCATGTCGCGATCCTACGCGATGACACTTAGTGTCATCACGCTCTACGATGAGGGCACCCCGTGTCATCACGCGAAAGGCTCCTCATGCCCACTCACGCCGCCGCCACGCTCGCCGCACCCCGCGCTGCGCTCACGGTCACCACGGTCGACACGCCCACCCCCGCCGCCGACGAGGTGCTCGTTCGCGTTCGCGCCGTGGCGGTGAACCCCATCGACTGGGTCATCCAGGGCACGAGCCGCATCACCTACCGGTGGCTGCGCACCCCCGCGGTGCTCGGTTCCGATGTCGCCGGCGAGGTCGTCGCCGTCGGCGCCGAGGTGACACGTCTCCGGGTGGGGCAGCGCGTGTTCGGCCTGGCGACGGGCACCGATCGCGGACGCGATGCCCTTCGTGAAGGCGCCTTCCAGCAGTACACGACCCTGCTGGAACGCCTCGCGGCCCCCACGCCCGACACCCTCGCCGACGAGGAGGCGGCGGTCTTCCCCCTCGCCCTCTCCACGGCCGCGTGCGCACTGTTCCAGCCCGGGCAGCTCGGACTCCGGATGCCGGGTGACCCGGCCTCTCCGGGGCCGGCCGGTGTCGTGGTGGTCTGGGGAGGGTCCACGAGCGTGGGGATGAACGCCATCCAGCTCGCGCGCGCCGCCGGATACGACGTCGTGAGCACGGCATCCGCGAAGAATGCGGACACCGTCCTCGGCCTGGGGGCGGGCGCCGTGGTCGACCACCGCTCCCCCTCGGCGGTGGACGAGCTCGTCGCCGCCATCGCGGGACGCCCGGTGGTGGGCGCCGTGGCCCTCGGCGCCGGCTCCACCGACGCATGCATCGACGTGCTCACGCGAACAGGCGGAACGCGGCTCGCCATGGCGAGCACGCCGGTCTCGCTCGACACCCTCGTAGGGCGACGACGCCTCTTCCCCGCCATGATCCCGGTGTTCACCCGCATCGGTCTCGGCACGCTCCGTTCGACTCTGCGGGCTCGACGGCGTGGCATCCGTGCCGCCTTCGTGTGGGGCAGCAGCCTGCGCGACGACGACATGGGCTCCCGCCTCTGGAGCGAGGTCGTGCCCCGCGCCCTCGCCGAGGGCGCGCTTCGCGCCGCACCGGCGCCCGTCGTCGTCGGCGAGGGCCTCGGCGCGATCCAGGGCGCACTCGACCGGCAGCGCGCGGGCGTCTCCGCGCAGAAGCTCGTGGTGCGCCTCTTGATCGCGGGCGGCGGCGTGCGCCCGGTCGGCGCCTGAGCCCGGCCGGGGGCACCCGCACCCCCGCGCCTCAAGCCGGCGGCCGCATCCGCACCCCGGCGCCCGGAGCCCGGCGGCGGCATCGACTCCTCCCCACGCCGACGGTTCCGCCAGGGGCCTCGAGCCATGGCGCGCCGCCGACCGCACCCGTGGTCGGCGAGGCCGCGTACGCACGGCAGAATGGTCCGATGGTCTCCGCGAGCCCCCACCTGCAGCCCGATCACGCCTGCCTCATCGTGCACGGCAAGGACACCCCCGGAATCATCGCCGCGGTCTCGGCCCTCATCGCGCGCCAGGGCGGCAACGTCGTCGCCTTCGACCAGTACTCCGACCAGCTGCGCGGCGGGGCGTACTTCCAGCGCGTGGTGTTCCACCGCCCCGACCTGCCCGCGGCCCTCCCCGAGATCGAGGCCGACCTCGCGAAGACCCTCGGCGACGGCTTCGAGCTGGACTGGACCCTCACCGACCTGTCCACACCGAAGCGCATGGCGATCCTGTCGTCGAAGCAGGACCACTGCCTGCTCGACCTGCTCTGGCGTCACCGCCGCGGAGACCTGCCCGTCAGCATCCCGATGGTCGTGTCCAACCACACCACCTCGGCCGACGACGTGCGCTCCTTCGGCGTGCCGTTCTTCCACGTGCCGTCGACGCCGGGGCCCGACAAGTCGGCATCCGAGGCCCGCATCCTCGAGCTGCTGGTCGGCAACGTCGACTTCATCGTGCTCGCGCGGTACATGCAGATCCTCTCGCCCGACTTCCTCGAGAAGATCGGCGTGCCGGTCATCAACATCCACCACTCGTTCCTGCCGGCGTTCATCGGCGCGGAGCCGTACAAGAAGGCCAAGGAGCGCGGCGTCAAACTCATCGGCGCCACCTCGCACTACGTCACGAGCGACCTCGACGAGGGCCCGATCATCGAGCAGGACACCGTGCGTGTGACCCACGCCGATTCGGCCGCCGAGCTCGCCCGCCGCGGCGCCGACGTCGAGCGCCAGGTGCTCGCGCGCGCCGTGCTGTGGCACGCCGAAGACCGCGTGCTGCGCGACGGCAACCACACCATCGTCTTCTGACGCACGGCGGGAGGCGGAGCTGTGGCGCGACCGCAGCGTCATCGCATCCTGCCTGACCGGCGGGAGAAGTCGCCGGCCGAAGCTGCACCTGCAGGGTCCGCGGGGCGCTCCGGGCTGCCACCGAACCGCGGCCACGTGACGGGCGAAGGAGCGGGGACGGAGGGAGGACGCCACAGCGGCATCCGCCCTCCGCCCCTCCCTCGCCCTCCGCCCCTCACGCACCCGAGCGAGCCCGCGGATGCGGCCGGCGGCACGCGCCCGGCGGCGTCAGTCGGGGTCGCTCGCGCGACTGAGCGGACCGGTGCCGCCGCGCGGCGGCTGCTTGCGCTGACGCGCCAACTCGCCGCCGACGCGGCCCCCGTACGGGCGTCCGTGATCGGCGAACTCCGCGCGGAAGTACGCCAGCCGCCAGGCGCCGAGCTCGATGCGGGCACCGGTGCGCAGGATGCGCCCGCCCCCGCCGCGGCCCGGCCCCTGTTCACGCGCCCCGCCGCCGCCGACGACGTCGAAGCCGTAGAGGACGTACTCGTCGTCACCCTCGTGCCGGATCTCGGCGTGCACCGACGCCAGGCCCGGAAGACGCAGGTCGGCCTCCTCGCCGGAGCCGATGACCGTCTTGGTCGGCAGCAGATCGAACTCGCGCGGGCGCGAGCCGTCCCACGTCGCATCCCCCACCGCGAAGATCAGCCGCGGGCGCCCCGAACCGGGCGTGTAGTGGGTCGTCGTGATACGCCGACGCACCGTTCGATTGAGGGTCGGCACGAGCGGAAACGGCGTCTCGGGCGGGATCGGGAACGTCAGCACCTGGCCCTTGTTGCGGCGGGTCAGCAACGGTGCGACGGCACCCACCGACCCCAGCCGGATGTGACGCGACCCGGTGATCGCGCGCTGCAGGGCACTCTTCTTCACGTCTCCGAGCTGCAGGATCGGTCCGTCCGGACCCTCGAGCTTCACGGAGATGCCTCGGGATGCCAGAGCGTCGGCGACCGTGGACAACTCGGCGAGCGTGCGCCGACCGTTCCCCGGCAGGCGGGAGGGGTCGCTCACCACGATGCGCACCTCGGTGCCCGCCGCCGTGATCGTGCCCTCGAACGGCGGGGTGTCGGCATCCTGGTCCTGCTCGTGTTCCGAGAAGGCGAGGTCGATATCGAGGCGCACCACGATGGCGCCGCCCCTCAGTTGCCGCGGTACGGGTCGGACCCCGCCGCGGTGTCGTCGCTCGTGGTGACTCGCAGCGTGCCGTTGAGCTTCCAGGTGGCGCGCGGAGCGTCGGGGCCGATGTCGCGCGGCACCTCGACGGTCATGTCGACGAAGGAGTAGTTGACGGCAGCACCGCGACCGGTGAGGTACGACCACATCTCGCGGCCGAGATCGGTCCAGTCGGTGATCGAGTGCCCCTCGGGGCCGCGGGAGTCGGCGAACGGGTCGTTGGTGGTGGAGGAGTCGGACATGGCCTCTGGTCCCTTCGATGGTGCGAGTGCGCGTTGAGGCCACCAGGGTCCCAGCGGGGCCGCGCGCGCAAGGAGGGATTGCGTTTCCTGCGACCGTGGAGGAACATTCCCGTCCGTTCGCGGCTCGCGCCCGCGCACCTCCTGGCTGGGGGTCGGATGATCGTCCGTCCGGTGGTGCCCCGGCGCGCAACGGTCCGTTGCCGCCGGGGACACGGAGGCGACGTCAGTACACGTACTCCATCAGTTCGACACCGAAAACGCGGAACGCGTCGTGCGCGCGCAGGCGGTGCGCGATCGTCAGGTCGTCGAAGTTGACGATGAGCGCGTAGGCCACCCCCGAACGAGGCCCGCCGAGCACACCGGCCTCAGCTCGCACGCCCGCCGCGCGTCCGGTCTTGTTGACGAACAGCAGCCCGTGCCGATCGTTCTCGTGCGCGAACGGATCGAGGCCGGTGGCGGATGCCACGAGCGAGAGGTCGTGGTTGAGGCTGAGCCACTCCGCGACCTGCGCGCTCACCCCGGGCGAGACGGTCGTGGAGTTCACGAGCCCCGCGAACACCTGGGCCATCTCGCGCGCGGTCGACAGGGCGAGGTGCGGGGCGTCGTCGGGGCCGCGGTCGTCACGGAAACGATCGAGCAGCGCGGTCCGGCGCAGGCCCAACTGTTCGATGCGCGTGCGCACGGCGTCGAGCCCCACCCGGCGCAGGAGCGCATTGGCGGCGAGCGCGTCGCCCGAGGAGGCGGCCAGCAGCGCGACGTCGACGAGGGGCAGGGCCGGTGCCTTCAGATGCTGCCACACGCCCCCGTGCGCTGCGCCGTGCACGGTCGAGCGGTCGATGATCTCGAGCGGATCGATGCGGCCCGCTTCGAAGGATGCCGCCACCTCGACGAGCAGCGGCACGACCCCGAGGCCGCCGACCGGCAGCGTGAGGAAATCGTCGCCGGCGAGCACCTCCGACCCGCCGTCGAGGTCGTCGATGCGCACCGACACCTGCGCACCCGACGCCGCGAGCTCATCGAGGGCGCGCAGCGTCGCCGTGAACGAGCGCCGCCCCGCAGCCGCGCGGCGGGGCAGACGCTTCGGTCCCTTGCGACCGGCACCACGCAGGGCCGGGGCGTCGCGTCGAGACGACGCCACCGGCCCGCCGACGGGGTCGGGCGCGGCGGGCTCGGGAACCGGGGGCATGCCCACGAGCGTGGCTCCTTCCGTGTCAGGAAGACAACAAACGCGACCTCACCAGATGGTGACGCGCTGGTCGGCGTCGAGCCACAGCGCGTCGCCCTCGGTCACACCGAAGGCCGTGTAGAACGCGTCGATGTTGCGCACGATCTGGTTGCACCGGAACTCGTTGGGCGAGTGCGGGTCGATCGTGAGCAGGCGGATGGTCTCGGCATCCCGGCCCTTCTGCTGCCAGATCTGCGCCCAGCTCAGCAGCAGACGCTGGATGCCGGTGTACCCGTCGACCACGGGACCGTCGGCCTCGGTCTCGCCCTGCTCGGCGAGGAAGAGCCGGTACGCGGCGATCGCGATGCCGAGGCCGCCGAGGTCGCCGATGTTCTCGCCGATCGTGAGCTTGCCGTTGACGTGGTGCTCGTCGCCCAGCCCCTGGGGCACGAGGGCCTCGTACTGGGCGATGAGGGCCTTGGTGCGCTCCTCGAACGCCGCGCGGTCGGCATCCGTCCACCAGTCGCGAAGCGAGCCGTCGGCGTCGAAGCGGCTGCCCTGGTCATCGAAGCCGTGCCCGATCTCGTGGCCGATCACCGCGCCGATCCCGCCGTAGTTGGCGGCGGCGTCGCGATCGGCGTCGAAGAAGGGGTACTGCAGGATCGCCGCGGGGAACACGATCTCGTTCATGAGCGGGTTGTAGTACGCGTTGACCGTCTGCGGCGTCATGTACCACTCGTCGCGGTCGATCGGCTGGCCCACCTTCGACAGCTGACGGTCGTGCTCCCACACGTGCGCGCGCCGGACGTTGCCGACGAGGTCGCCCGCGTCGATCTCGACGGCCGAGTAGTCCTTCCACCGCACCGGGTAGCCAATCTTGGGCACGAAGGTGTCGAGCTTGGCGAGGGCCCTCTCGCGCGTCTCGTCGGTCATCCAGTCGAGGTTCTGGATCGACCCGCGGTAGGCCTCGATGAGGTGCGCGACGAGGCCGTCCATGGCATCCTTCGCCGACGGCGTGAAGTGCCGCTCGACGTAGACCTTGCCGATCGCCTCGCCCAGCGCCGCCTCGACGAGGCTGACCCCGCGCTTCCAGCGCTCGCGGTTGACGGGGACGCCGGTGAGCTGCGTGCCGTAGAACGCGAAGTTCTCGGCGACGAAGTCGTCGGAGAGGAAGGCCGCCGCCGCGTGCACGATCTTGAAGCGCAGCCATGCCTTCCAGTCGTCGAGACGCTCCTCGACGAGCAGGCCGCCGAGCGACTCGACGAAGCTCGGCTGGTAGACGACGACCTCGGCGAAGGCGTCTTCGTGCCCGGGCGCGACGCCGGCGCGCCACGGCTCGAGGTCGACACCGGCGAGCGCGACGGTGTCGACCCACGTCTTGAGGTTGTAGGTCTTGACCGAGTCGCGGCTGTCTTCGCGCGACCAGTGGTGCGAGGCGATCTCGGTCTCGAGGGCGAAGATGCGATCGGCGGATGCCGCGGCCTCGGCGACGCCGGCGAGTTCGAGGATGCGCGTGATGTGGCCGCGGTAGGCCTCGCGCGTCTCGGCGAAGTTCTCGAGCGTGTAGTAGCTCTCGTCGGGCAGCGAGATGCCGCCCTGGTAGATCACCGGCACGTACCGCGTGGGGTCGCCCGGGTCGGGTTCGACGAAGAGGGCGATGAGGCCGCTGATGCCGTCGCGCTCGAGTTCTCCGACGAGCCGGAGGAAGGAGGGGATGCCGTCGACACCGTCGACGCGCTCCAGCTGCGGCGCGAGGGGCTCGCCGCCGAGCGCCCCGATGCGTTCGGTGTCCATGAAGCTGGCGTACAGGTCGCCGATCTTGCGGGCTTCGCTGCCCGGCTCGGCGTCTTGCGACTCCTGCACGATGGCGCGCACGTCGGCCTCGGCCTGCTCGGCGATGAGGTGGAACGACCCCCAGCGGGCCTTGTCGTCGGGGATCTCGGTGCGCTCCAGCCAGCTGCCGTTCACGTGGCGGAACAGGTCGTCCTGCGGGCGGATCTCGGTGCTGAGCTCGTCGAGCGCGAGACCGGAGGAGCGGGGGATGTCGGTCATGCAGACAGGATAGAGGCCGCTTCTCTGTGCCCGCTCCGAACACTCGGCGGGTGAGGCCCGGGCGATGTCGGGGGTCCGCCATAGGGTCGAAGAGTGACGACCACACCGCCGGCGACGCTGAACCGCTCCATCCTGCGGTTGGCCGTTCCGGCGCTCGGCGCGCTCATCGCCGAGCCCCTCTTCCTCATCGTCGACGCGGCGATGGTGGGGCACCTCGGCGTCGCGCCCCTGGCGGGCCTCGGCATCGCCGGAGCGGTGCTGCACACGATCGTCGGACTCATGGTGTTCCTGGCCTACTCGACGACACCGGCCGTCGCGCGACGGTTCGGCGCGCGCGAGCCCGGGCGCGCGGTCTCGGTGGGCATCGACGGCATGTGGCTCGCGCTCGCGCTCGGCGCGGTGCTCGCGGCCGTCGGCGCCATCGTGTCGCCGCTCGTGGTCGACCTCTTCGGTGCGGCGCCCGACGTCGCCGAGAACGCCCGCACCTACCTGACGATCTCGATGTGGGGCCTGCCCGCGATGCTCGTCGTCTTCGCGGCGACCGGCCTGCTGCGGGGCATGCAGAACACCGTGACACCCCTGTGGATCGCCGGTCTCGGCTTTGGCGCGAACGCCCTGCTCAACGCGCTGTTCATCTACGGCTTCGGCTGGGGCATCGCCGGCTCCGCGGTCGGCACGGTCGCGGCGCAGTGGGCGATGGTGGGCGCCTACGTGCTGGTCGTGCGCCGACTGGCACGGCTGCACGCGGCATCCGTCCGCCCGCAGCGCGAGGGTCTCGGCGGAACCGTGCGCTCGGGCGGCTGGCTCTTCCTGCGCACGGTGAGCCTGCGCGCGGCGTTCCTGGCGACGGTGGCGGTGGCCACGGGCCTGGGCTCCGCCGAGCTCGCCGGGTGGCAGATCGCCTTCACCATCTTCTCGACGGCAGCCTTTGCGCTCGACGCCCTCGCGATCGCCGCACAGGCGCTCATCGGACGTGCCCTGGGCGCCGGCGACACCGAGACGGTCGGGCGGGTGCTCGGCCGCACGAGCGCGTGGGGCATCTGGTTCGGCGTGGCGGTCGGCGCCCTCGTGGCGTCGTCGTCGGGCGTGCTCGGACTGGTGTTCACGGGGGATGCCGAGATCGCCGCGCTCATCCAGCCCGCGCTGCTGGTGCTCGCGGTGGCGCAGCCGCTCGCGGCATTCGTGTTCGTGCTCGACGGCGTGCTCATCGGCGCGGGCGACGCGCGCTACCTCGCGCTCGCGGGTGTGCTCAACCTCGTGCCGTACGTTCCCGCTCTCGTGCTCGTCGCGGTCTTCGCTGGCGGCGGCGCCGCGGGACTCGCCTGGCTGGCCGCGGCGTTCTTCGGGGTCTACATGCTCGCGCGGGCGCTCACGCTCGGTCTGCGCGTGCGCGGCAAGGCATGGATGACGGCGGGAGGCTGAGGCAGCCTGTGCCGCCGCGTGCGATCACGCCCAGCGACGGCACCATTCGTACATGATCACCGCGGCCGCCGAGGCGGCGTTGATCGAGCGCGTCGAGCCGTACTGCGTGATCTCGACCACCCCGGTCGCCGCGGCGATCGCCTCGGGCGAGAGCCCCGGCCCCTCCTGGCCGAACAGCAGCACGCACCGCTCGGGCAGGTCGGCCCGGTCGACCGGAACCGACCCCTCGACGTTGTCCACCGCGATCACGGGCAGACCCTCCGTGCGAGCCCACTCGGTGAAGGCCGCGACGTCTTCGTGGTGGCGCACGTGCTGATAGCGGTCGGTCACCATGGCACCGCGGCGGTTCCAGCGGCGCTTGCCGACGATGTGCACCTCGGCGGCGAGGAACGCGTTGGCGCTGCGCACGATCGACCCGATGTTCAGGTCGTGCTGCCAGTTCTCGATCGCCACGTGGAACGGATGCCGCTTGGCATCCAAGTCGGCGATGATCGCGTCCATCGTCCAGTAGCGGTACTCGTCGACCACGTTGCGGCGGTCGCCCTCCGCGAGCAGCTCGCGGTCGTACCGCGGGTCGCCGGGCCACTCCCCCGACCACGGGCCCACGCCGTGCGCCGGTTCGTCGGACGGCGATGCTGCAGGCGTGGCACCCGGCGCGGTCTCGTCGGCATCCGTCACCGCCTCAGGCTACCCGCGCGCCGCGCGCCCTCGCCGCCGCAGGGCGGAGACGTCTGTTCGTCACTTCCGTCGGCCCGCTGCGACCGTCGTCGCGGAGGCGGAGGAAAAACCTTTGCACAGGAGTCTCGATCGCCGAACCCGCGCCCATCGCTTTTCGGCATCCCGAAAACTTGCTAGCTTTTCGGCATGCCGAAAACAGTGGATGCCATCGACCGCCGCCACGCTCCCGGGCGCGCGCTGTGGCTCCTGGGGCCGGCGATGGTCGCCGGTGTCGCCTACCTCGATCCCGGCAACGTCGCGAGCAACATGACGGCGGGTGCCGCATTCGGCTACCTGCTCGTGTGGGTGGTGGTGCTCGGCAACGTCATGGCGTGGCTCATCCAGTACCTCTCGGCGAAGCTCGGCATCGTCACGGGCGAGAGCCTGCCGCAGGTGCTCGGCCGCCGGATCCGCCGCCCGTGGGCGCGACGCGCCTACTGGCTGCAGGCCGAGCTGGTCGCGATGGCCACCGACGTCGCCGAGGTCATCGGCGGTGCCGTGGCGCTGCACCTGCTCTTCGGCATCCCCCTGCTGTGGGGCGGGGCGATCACCGGCGTCGTGTCGATGGGCCTGCTGCTCGTGCAGACGCGGCGCGGGGCGCGAACCTTCGAGACGGTGCTGATAGGCCTGCTCGTCGTCATCGCCGTGGGCTTCTCGTTCGGGCTCTTCTTCGCTCCCCCGGCGCCCGACGGCGTCATCGGCGGGTTGCTCCCGCGCTTCGAGGGCACGGAGTCGGTGCTGCTGGCGGCATCCATCCTCGGCGCGACGATCATGCCGCACGCCATCTACGCGCACTCGGCGCTCGCGCGCGACCGGTTCGCTCCGTCGGCGCTCATTCCCTCCGGCGAGACACCGCATGCCGCCTCCGCCGGCCTCCCGTCGACCACTGACGCCGCCGTGTCGCTGGAGGACGCCCGCGGCATCTCCACCCCGCGCCTGCTGCGCGCGACCCGCTGGGACGTCACGATCGCCCTGGCCGTCGCCGGCACCGTCAACCTCGCGATCCTGCTGCTGGCCGCCGCCAATCTGGCCGGGGTCGACGGAACCGACAGCCTCGAGGGCGCCTACGCGGCGCTGCGCGACGGGCTCGGTCCCCTCGTCGCGACGCTCTTCGCGGTCGGACTGCTCGCGAGCGGACTCGCCTCGACATCGGTCGGCGCCTACGCGGGCGCCGAGATCATGCACGGGCTGCTGCGGGTGCGGGTTCCGCTGCTGGCACGACGGCTCGTGACCCTCCTCCCCGCGCTGGGGATCCTCGCGCTCGGCATCGACCCGACCCTCGCCCTGGTGCTCAGCCAGGTGGTGCTGTCATTCGGCATCCCCTTCGCGCTGGTCCCCCTCGTCGCGCTGACGGCACGGGCCACGGTGCTCGGCGCGTACCGCAACCGCGTCGCGACGACGGTCGCCGGGGTGCTGGCATCCGTGTTCCTCATCACCCTCAACCTCGTCCTCCTCTGGCTCGTCTTCACCGGCGGATAGGCTGACGGCGTGAAATCGCCCGTGGCCGACGACTATCTCAAGGCGATCTATCACCACACCGAGTGGCAGGACACCCCGATCACGCCGTCGCAGCTCGCGAGCGTGCTGGGGCTGGCGCCCTCGAGTGTGACCGAGATGGTCAAGAAGCTCGCCGCACAGGGGCTGGTGACGCATCGCCCGTACGGCCCGGTGTCGCTGACTCCCGCGGGCGAGCGGCGCGCGGCCGGCGTCATCCGTCGGCACCGGCTCATCGAGACCTGGCTCGTACGCGAATACGCGTACGCATGGGACGAGGTGCACGACGAGGCAGAGGTGCTCGAACACGCGCTGAGCGATCGCCTCCTCGAGGGCATCGACGAACGCCTCGGGCGCCCCCGGTTCGATCCGCACGGCGATGCGATCCCGGATGCCGACGGCACCGTGCACCGCCAACCCTTCGTGCTGCTCTCGCGAGCCGCCGCAGGCCACGCGGGGCGCGTCCTTCGCGTGAGCGACCGCGACCCCGAACTGCTGCGCGCGCTCGTCGAGCGCCGCATCGACGTCGGTCACGAGCTCGAGGTGGTGTCCGACGAGGTCGTGCGCGCCGACGGCGTGGAGGTGGCCCTGCCGGCCGGCGCCGGCGAGTCGGTCTGGCTGACGGCCTGAGGGCGGTGCCGGGGCGTCGAGACGGCCGGGCGGCGGGCGGGCACCCCAGGTATGCGAACCGCCGCACCACCGCCGACGGAGAGGAGGCCGCGACTCGCTCTATCGAGCGGAGCCCCCGCTCAGGATGCCGCGCGGCGAGCCCGATCGAACGGCCAGCGCACGTGGGTCGCGGTCTCGCAGGCGCGCCAGAGGTCTGCCCCGAGCTCGCTGCGGCGGGTTCGCCGCGCCGGCGTCGCCACGCGCGGTGCGCCGCGTGCGATGAGAGCCGGACCGTACATCGCACCGCCGTCGGCCCGGGGGTCGACCAACGCGCGCACCAACGCCCACGCGCCCTGTTCCTTCGACTGGGTGATCGGCGCCTGAAGATTGTCGACGAACCGCGTGAGCCGGCTCGGCTCGTTGACGCCGCGAACCCCGCGGGTGCGCCCGCTCGTCGAGTACCCGGGGTGGGCCACCAGGCTCTGCACCGGCACCCCGTGCGCGCGCAGGCGCTTGTCGGCCCCGAGTGCGAGAGACGTCGTGGCCGCCTTCGACTGCACGTACGCGCGCCAGGGGGTGTAGCCCTCCACGAGCTCGGGGTCGGTGGGAAGGTGTGCCCAGATCGAGGTCGACATGCTGCCCACCCACACCATGCGGCCGCGCGCGGCGGCGAGCGGCTTGAGCAGCTCCCCGGCGAGCGCGAAGTGACCGAGCACGTTCGTGGCGAAGACGAGCTCGTGCCCGCCGACGACCTGGCGCTGCTTCGGCGGATGCACGACGCCCGCGTTCAGCAATAGGCCGTCGAGACGTCCGCGCGCGCGGACGGTGGCCGCTGCGGCACGCACCGACCCCATGTTGCTGGTGTCGAGCAGGAGCGTCTCGATCGCGGCATCCGGGTTCGAGCGCTTTACCGCCGACTTCGCGTCGACGAGCCTGTTCGGGTTGCGCCCGGTGAGCACCACGTGCGCGCCGGCGGCCGCGAGCTGCTGGCAGGCGAAATAGCCGAGACCGCGTGTCGCGCCCGTGACGAGGTAGGTCTTGCCCGTCAGGTCGGGGAGGTTCCGGGAATCCCAGTCGGTGCGCGCCACCCTACGACCCTAACGAGATCGCTCCCCGGCGTCACGGCTTCATTCCGATTCGGGCATATCGACACCGAGGGAACTTTTTTCGGCCCATCTCGTGACGAATCCACGCGTCGCCGCGTCTTCCTGGTGAGCACACGCTCCGTCGCGACGAGATGGGTCGCCGCCGACGCCGACACTCGAGAAGGAGTCAGATCATGGGTCTGGACGACAAGATCAAGAACGCCGCTCAGGACATCGTGGGCAAGGCGAAGGAAGCCATCGGCAACGCCACCGACAACGACAAGCTCGCCGCCGAGGGCAAGGCCGAGCAGGCGAAGGCGGATGCCAAGAAGGCCGGCGAGAACGTCAAGGACAGCTTCAAGTAAGACCACACCGCAGACGGGCGGGTTCGACCACGGTCGGACCCGCCCGCGCTCGTGTCCGCACCGTCGCAACCGGATGCCATGTCGGAGGCCGGGGCTAGGCTGGCCCCATGCGGACCCGGGGCGACATCGAATGCTGGCTCACCGACATGGATGGCGTTCTCGTGCACGAGAACACACCCATCTCGGGGGCGTCCGAACTGCTCGCGCAGTGGCGGGCCGAGGGCACGCCGTTCCTGGTGCTCACGAACAACTCGATCTTCACGCCGCGTGATCTGAGCGCGCGCTTGAGAGCGTCGGGTCTCGACGTCCCCGAGGCGTCGATCTGGACCTCGGCTCTTGCCACCGCCGACTTCTTGAAGTCGCAGATGCCCGGTGGGTCCGCGTTCGTGATCGGCGAGGCGGGGCTCACCACGGCCCTGCACGAGGCCGGCTTCATCATGACCGAGACGACTCCCGATTACGTGGTCGTCGGCGAGACGCGCAACTACTCGTTCGAGGCGATCACGAAGGCCATCCGTTTCATCCGCGGCGGCGCGCGCTTCATCGCCACGAACCCGGATGCCACGGGCCCCTCGACCGAGGGCGTCCTCCCCGCGACGGGGGCCATTGCCGCGCTCATCACGAAGGCGACCGGCAAGGAGCCGTACATCGTCGGCAAGCCCAACCCGATGATGTTCCGTTCCGCGCTCAACCGGATCGGTGCGCACAGCGAGAACACCGGCATGATCGGCGACCGCATGGACACCGACATCGTCGCTGGTATCGAGGCGGGGCTGCACACCGTGCTGGTGCTCACGGGCATCAGCGACCAGCGCGAGATCGAACGCTACCCCTTCCGCCCCGACGAGATCCTCGACTCCGTCGCCGACCTCGTGCGCGACGAGCCGATCGAGACCGAACTCGCCGACGGCGAAGAGGGCCTCGAAGCGGGCCTCTGACACCTCATCCCGGAGGACGACATGGACGACCGCACCCTGTGGCTGATCACGGCCTTCTTCATCACCGCCGGCACGCTCGTCGCGTTCATCGTGCAGTGGCGTCGCTCCCGCCGGGGCGGTGGCGGGCGCGACCCGTTCGACGGGCCGGGGCCCGACGACGACTCCCGCTGACAGCCACGGCGGGGTCGAGCCGGGGCTGTCCCGCCCCGGGTGCGGCGATGCGGGGCGGAGCGGGCGGCCGCGAACGCTGGTTCGGCCCACGCGCCGACGCGACGGCATCCTGAGCGCTCGTCACCGGAACGGGCGACGTCACCGACTGTCGCACGCGGTTCGCGCGACAACTCATGGCGCCCGCTGCCGCGTCACCAGAACAGGAAACGTCACCGGAACAGGCTGATCGGCGGCCGATCGCCCTGTTCTCGTCGCCCACCCCTGTTCTCGTGACGTCACGCGAACAGCCGCACGCGCGATCGGATGCCGCGTCGCGCGAGGGCGGTCCCGCTGGAGCGCGACCGGCCGGGGACTACTGGGGCGCGAGACCCAGGTCGTCGAGGTCGATGGATGCCAGCCACTGCAGGCCCTCCGCCTCGATCGCGGCCTGTGCGCCGGTCTTGCGATCGACGATGACGGCGACGGCGACGACCTCCGCGCCCTCGCGGCGCAGTGCTTCGACGGCCTTGAGCGCCGACTGGCCGGTGGTCGAGGTGTCTTCGACGACGACGACGCGCTTGCCCTTCACATCGGCGCCCTCGATCTGGCGGCCGCGGCCGTGATCCTTGGGCTCCTTGCGCACCACGAATGCGTCGAGCGGCGTTCCGGCGTGCACCGACTCGTGCATCACGGCGTTCGCGATCGGGTCGGCTCCGAGGGTCAGACCGCCGACGGCGACGACACCGTCGAGGTCCTTCACGAGGTCGAGCACGAGCCGGCCGATCGCGGGGGCGGCTCGGTGATCGAGCGTCAGCTTGCGCATGTCGACGTAGTACGTCGCCTTTTTGCCGCTCGAGAGGGTGAAGTCGCCGTGGAACACCGCCTCCTCATTGATGAGGCCGATGAGGGCCTGACGGTCGGCTTCGAGCTCGGGAGTGGAGGCGGTGGTCACGGCGTCGAGTCTAGAGGGCGGCTTGGTGGGGCACGGTTGCACGGGATACTCACCACATGAAGAAGCGAGAGCTCGATGTGCTGGTCCAGCAGCTCGCCGGCGATGAACGCACCGACGAGGTGCGCGCAGCGCGGGAGAAAGCAAAAGCGCGCGCCCACGCACATCCCGAACTTCGCCTGGCGCTCGCCGAGCACTATCGCCGGCTCGGAGACCCCGCGCAGGCGGGTCGCTGGGGCGTCGTCTTCCCTGGATGGTCTCGGCCGCATGAGATCGCCCGGCTTCGGCTCTTTCTCCTCCAACATGCGGACGGGGGCGACTTCGTCCGGAGATACCTGGCCCTGTGGAAGGCGACCCCCCTCCCGCCCGAGGTTCTCGACCTGGTCGCGCCGTCGTTCGTCGAGAGAGCTCCTCGAGGTGACGGGGCGTTGTTCCTCACGGGCTGCGGGGGAGGGCTCATCGCGTTGACGATGGTCGTGCTGTCGTTGACAACCGGAGCGAACGTGCTTTGGCTGGCGCTGATCGGTCAACCTACGGAGCACGAGGCCGTGGAGTTCGTCATCACCGGCACAGTGGCAGGCTTCGGGGCACTGCTCGTGGCCGTTGCCAGCAGGATTCCCTCGGAAGCCGAGAAGGCAGCGGATGCGGAATTCGCTGTCTCACGAGCACTTCAACTTCTCGAGCAACGTCCCGCAGAAGGACGTGCGATGCTCCAGAGCCTGGCGAAGACCGCGGACTCCCCGACGGTGCGCGGCGCTCTTGTCGATGATGCACGCCGGCGGAGGAGTCCGACCGACGCCGGACGATGGGGCTGTCCCGAACCCGGGCTCACAACTCCCGAGGAGCGCGATGCTTTCGCGTCCCTCGTCATGCGGAAGCCGGCCAAGGACCCGGTCGAACGCCTCCTCACTCTGTCGGCCGCCTGGTCGGGCCGGCCGATACGCGGCGACATCCCGGACGTGCTCCGGCGCGTGGGCGCCACGGCTCCGCGCCCGTTTGCGGACGTCGAGTATCCGGGTCCTGCTCTGCGCTGGTGGTTCGCACCGCTGGTGGGCGTACCGCTCGGTGCTGTCGGTTGCCTACTGCTCCCCGACCACGCGCACGTCATCGCCGCGATCACCGTGGCATTGATGGCAGCGTCATGGGCCGGTCTGTGCCTCGTCGCTGCAGCTTCGCCCCTGAGACCGCACCGGAACCGAATCGACTACGCTGCGGCGTCCGCCGCGCTGGCCGCGACCGCCGTGGGCTTCGCCATCGCCGCATGGTGACGGAAGCCCCGACGGGCACGGCGATGTCGGAGCACGAAAGTAGGCTGGATGCCATGCGCCTGGCCACCTGGAACGTCAACTCCATCCGTGCCCGCGTCACCCGCACCGTCGAGTTCTGCGTGCGTGAGCACATCGACGTGCTGGCGATGCAGGAGATCAAGTGCAAGACGGAGCAGTTCCCGTACGCCGCCTTCGAGGAAGCGGGCTACCACGTCGCCGCGCACGGTCTGAATCAATGGAACGGCGTCGCGATCGCCAGCCGCGAGCCGCTCGAAGACGTCGAGATCGGCTTCCCCGGCATGCCCGGGTTCGAGAAGGGCAAAGAAGGCCCCGATCTGCCGCAAGAGGCCCGCGCGATCGGCGCGACGGTGAACGGTGTGCGCGTGTGGAGCCTGTACGTGCCCAACGGGCGCGGACTCGACGACCCGCACTACGTCTACAAGCTCGACTGGCTCGACCGGCTCCGGCAGTACACCGCCGACACGCTCGCGCAGAACCCCGACCTGCCCCTCGCGCTGACCGGAGACTTCAACATCGCCCCGACGGACGACGACAACGGCGACCCCACCGTCGTCGAGGGTGCGACCACCCACGTCTCGCCGCCCGAGCGCGCCGCCTTCGCGGCCTTCGAGTCGGCCGGACTCACCGACGTCGTGCGTCCGCTGATTCCCACCGGCTACACGTATTGGGACTACAAGCAGCTGCGCTTCCCGCGCAACGAGGGGCTGCGCATCGACTTCATCCTCGGGTCCCGCGCGTTCGCCGACGCGGTGCACGGCGCAGAGATCCACCGCAACGAGCGCAAGGGCGAGGTCCCCAGCGACCACGTCCCGGTCGTGGCCGACCTCGATCTGTCGGGCGCGGATGACGACGACGACCTGCCGATGATCTTCGGCTGAGCGCCGCCAGACGGCATCCGCTCGTCGCACCGCCCGCGCAGCCGAGCTGAGCGCTGACCGCCCCTGGCATCCGGTGCTCGCGCGGGGCATCCCACCGGGGTGAGCGCTGCCCAGCGGCATCCGGTGCGAACGTCCGGAGTGGCGTCGCGGATCCGGAACGGGGTCGCGGGTCCGGAACGGGGTCGCGGATCCGGAACGGGGTCGCGGATCCGGACGGAATGCGCCCATCCGTCCGGATCCGGTGTTCATCTCCGGATCTGTCACCCTGGCGGGCTGAGTCCGGCACCAACCTTCGGATCTGTCACCCCGGCGAGCTGAGTCCGGCACCAACCCCCGGATCCGGCACCCCGGCGGGCTGCGTCCGGCACCAGTCCTGCGGATCTGCACCCCAGCGGGCTGCGTCCGACGCCGACCCCCGAATCTGGCACCCCAGTGGGTGAATCCGGTGCCGATGTCCGGATCCGCGACCCCAGGGGCACCCAAGAAAATTTCCGGGCCCTGTCGATTCCGCCACCGCCCGTTCGACGCGATAGTAAGGGGAAGCATTCGCTCCCCTCCGACCGCTCCGATGAGCACACACGAGAAGAGTCCACGATGAAGTTCATGCTGATCATGCGCGGCACCGACGAGGTGTACGCGGCGTACAAGCAGATCCCGTTCGAGCAGGTCATCAACGAGATGGGCGCCTACAACGAGTCGATGATGACCGCCGGCGTTCTCGTCGCCGGCGAGGGGCTGGCCGAAGACACGAGCAAGAACTTCGTCGTCGAGTTCGGCGGCGAAGCGCCGGTCGTCACCGACGGTCCCTACGGCGAGACGCACGAGCTGTTCAACGGCTTCTGGATCATCGAGGTGTCGACGAAGGAAGAAGCCATCGAGTGGGCACGGCGTGCGCCGCTGATCGCCGGCAACAAGCTCGAGGTGCGCCGCGTGACGGACGAGACCGACTTCGCCGACTTCGCCGATAACGAGTACATCCAGAAGGAGGAGGGCTGGCGCGAGGAGCAGGCCTCCCGTTGACCCACGTGACCACCGACGTCGCGCGGCGCGTCGCGGCGATCTGGCGCATCGAGGGCGCACGGATCGTCGCGACGCTCGCGCGCGTGGTCGGCGATCTCGCGACGGCGGAAGATCTGGCTCAGGATGCCGTGGCCGAGGCGTTGGCGCAGTGGCCGGGCGACGGCATCCCGAGCAATCCCGGAGCCTGGCTGACGGCCGTCGCGAAGCGCCGCGCGATCGACGGCTGGCGCCGCTCGCAGAACCTGAGCGAGAAGTACCGGCTGATCGGCGCAGGCCTGGACGACATCACGGATGCCGAGTGGCAACCCATCGACGACGATGTGCTGCGCCTGGTGTTCGCCGCCTGCCATCCCCTACTCGCTCGCGAAGCGCAGGTGGCGTTGACGCTGAAAGTGGTCGGCGGCCTCGACACCGACGCGATCGCCCGCCTGTTCCTCGTGCCGGTGCCGACGATGCAGCAGCGGATCGTGCGTGCGAAGAAGGCGCTGTCGGCGGCGCGCGTGCCCTTCGCGGTGCCCGACCCGTCGGAGTGGCCCGCTCGCCTCAGCGCGGTGCTGAGCGTCATCTATCTCATCTTCACCGAGGGGTACGCAGCGAGCACCGGCGTCGAGGTGCTGCGCACCGAGCTCGCGCGCGAGGCGGTGCGTCTCGGCCGCGTCCTCCACCGGCTGCTTCCTCGAGAGCCCGAGGCGCTCGGACTCTCCGCCCTGACGGAGCTGCAGGCGTCGCGCTTCGCCGCCCGGGTGGACGCGAACGGGGATGCCGTCCTGCTCGCCGACCAGGACCGTCGGCGGTGGGACCGCTCGACGATCGCCCGCGGTGCGGCGCTGCTCGATCGGGCGGACGCGCTCGGCCGGGGACGCGGCCCTTATCAGCTGCAGGCGGCGATCGCCCTCTGTCACGCGAAGGCGATGAGCGTGGATGCCACCGACTGGGACCGCATCGTGCTGCTGTACGAGATGCTCGGGCGCGTCGCCCCCAGCCCGGTGGTCGAGATCAATCGCGCGGTCGCCGTGTCGATGGCATCCGGTGCCCTGAAAGGTCTCGCGATCGTCGATCAGCTCGCGGACGCAGGAGTGTTGAAGGGGTCGCACCTCATCCCCTCGGTACGCGGGGAGCTGCTGTCGCGGCTCGGGCGCACGCGAGAGGCGCGCTCCGAACTGCTCGCCGCGGCGGAGCTGACCCGCAACGAGCGGGAAGCGGCGTTGCTGCGGCGCAAGGCCGAGGCGCTGCAGCTCTGACCGCAACCCAGGTGGCTGAACCCGTCGAAGCCACCGGCCCCGGGCTCCCCCGGTCCCTTCGACAGGCTCAGGGACCTCCGCCGAAAAAGCGGCGAAACCCAGGTGGCTGAGCCCGTCGAAGCCACCGGCCCCGGGCTCCCCCGGTCCCTTCGACGGGCTCAGGGACCGCGGGGGGCGACCGCACCCGTCGATGTCACGCTCCCCGAGCCCTTCGACGGGCCGGAAACCTGCGCCGGGCACGGCGGCGGGGCCGAAGCGCACCCCGGCCCCGCCGCACGCGGCGTTCAGGCCGCGGGAACCTCCGCCGGCGCGGTGCGCGCGATGAGCGTCACGAGCGCCTCGATGATCGAGCGCAGGAACGCCGCCGTGCCCTCGTCGGTCACGGTGCCGTCCTCCTCGAAGAGGCCGGGGGTCGACTGGATGTAGCCCTCGGGCTGGCCGAGGACGAGGGCGTTGTAGTGCAGCAGCACCGAGCGCAGGTGCTGCTGACCGGCGGCGGTGGCGATGCCGCCCTGCGAGGTGCCGACGACGGCGGTGGGCTTGTCGTTGAACGACGCCTCGCCGTAGGGGCGGGCCGACCAGTCGAGGGCGTTCTTCAGCACACCGGGAATGGAGCGGCTGTACTCGGGGGTGACGATGATCATGCCGTCGGCATCCTCGATCGCCTTCTTGAAATCTTGGGCGACCTGGGGGAAGTTCCCGTCGTGGTCGGGAGAGTAGAAGGGGAGGTCCTTGATGGGGACCTCCTTCAGGGTGACGCCTTCGGGGGCGACCTTCTCGAGCGCCTTCGCCAGGCGGCGGTTGATCGAGGTGCTGGAGATGCTTCCGACGATGTAGCCGATCGTGTACTCGGTCACGATGATCCTCTCTGGGACGACGGGGGCGCACAGCGCCCGGGTTCATTCAGGTGCAAGCATCGGGGGGCGAACCTGTATTCCGGCCCCTCTTGACTCCGCCCTGCGGGGGATGCTGATGTCGGAGGTGCGCTCTAGCGTGGAGGGATGCCACGCCTCACCCGCACCCCGCAGCGCGGCGACGTGGTGCTCGCGCTCGTGCTGTTCCTCGGCGGGATGCTGAGCGCCGTGCTGTCGTCGATCTCGGGCCTGTACGGCGACGAGCAGGGCTCCCTCGCCGTCGCGCTCGTCTACGTCGCGATCCTCGCCGTGCCCATCGCGTTCCGCCGTCTATGGCCGTCGGTGACGGCCGTGATCGTGTCGGTGGCGTACTTCCTCGCTGTGACCTTCCGCATCCCCGAGCTCTACGCCGGCAACATCGCGATGTTCATCGCGCTGTACACGGTGGGCGCGTGGGAGCAGAACCGTCGGCGCGCAACGATCGTGCGCATCGCGATCATCGTCGGCATGTTCGCGTGGCTGTTCGTGGTGATGTTCCAAGACGCCACGCAGCCCGTCGACGCCGCGGTCGAGGGCGCGTTCTCACGTGCCGGCGCGTTCTCGCCGTTCGTCGCCTACCAGCTGCTGATGATCGGCGTGAACGCGTTGTTCTTCGGTGGCGCCTACTACTTCGGCGACCGCTCGCACCAGCAGATGCGCGAGCGCGCGGCCCTCGAAGAGCGCACCGCCGAGCTCGAGGCCGAGCGCGAGGTGACAGCGGCGCAAGCCGTCGCCCTCGACCGGGTCCGGATCGCGCGCGAGCTCCACGACGTGGTCGCCCACCACGTGTCATTGATGGGCGTGCAGGCCGGTGTGGCGCGGTCGCTTCTCGAACGCGACCCCACGGCGGCCCGCGAAACGCTCACCGGTATCGAGGGCTCTGCCCGCACCTCGTTGAACGAGCTCCGCCACCTGCTCGAGACGCTGCGGTCGCCCGGCTCCGACAGCGATCCCGACACCGCCCCGACGACGCACGGGCTCACCTCGATCCGCGCCCTCTGCGACGAGGCGACCGCTGCGGGCCTACCCACCACTTTCACCGTCGTCGGCGAACCCGACCGAGACCCGCCACCGCTCGTGCAGGTCAACCTGTACCGCATCGCGCAGGAGGCCCTCACCAACGCCCGCCGCCACGCCGGGCCCGACGCGACCGCCGACGTGCGTCTGCGATTCGGTCCGGATGCCGTCGAGCTCGAGGTCTCCAACACCGGCCGTCGTGGCTCGTCGACGCCGGGGCTCGGGCAGCTGGGCATGCGCGAGCGCGCCGCGGTGTCGGGCGGCACGATCGAGATCGGGCCGCGTGCCCGCGGCGGTTTCCTGGTGCGCGTGCGCGTGCCCGTCACCACCGCGGAGGTCACCCGTGTCTGAGCTGCGCGTGCTGCTGGTCGACGATCACGCCATGATGCGGGCGGGGTTCCGCACGATCTTGTCGCTCGAAGACGACATCACCGTGGTCGGCGAGGCGGCCTCCGGCACGCAGGCGCTCGCCGCCGCCGTCGAGCTGCGACCCGACGTCATCTGCATGGACGTGCAGATGCCCGACATGGACGGCCTCGAGGCCACCCGGCGACTCACCGCCGACCCCGCCTCCGATGCGGCCGTGCTCATCGTCACGACCTTCGACCGCGACGACTACCTCTTCGCGGCCCTCGCCGCCGGCGCGAGCGGGTTCCTCCTCAAGAACGCCGGCCCCGAAGAACTGGTCGCCGCCGTCCGCGTCGTGGGCGCCGGCGACGCACTGCTGGCCCCCGAGGTCACGCGGCGAGTGATCGAACGGTTCGCCGGCGTAGGGCCCACGGCCGTGGCATCCGTTCCCCCTCCCCTGCCGGTCGCCGAGCCGCTGACCGAGCGCGAGTCCGAGGTGCTGAAGCTCGTCGCCGAGGCGCTGAGCAACGCCGAGATCGCCGCCCGGCTGTTCATCGGCGAGGCGACGGTGAAGACGCACGTGTCGAACGTGCTGCAGAAGCTCGGCGCCCGCGATCGCGTGCAGGCCGTCGTGCTCGCCCACCGCCACGGGATGGCCTGACGCGGCCGCCTCTCCCCCGCCCGGCGGAGGGGGAATCCCCACCCGAGGCGGAGGCGCCGCGGCATCCGTCTCCCTAGCGTGGAATCACAGTGAGAGGAAGGGATGCGACATGCTCGATCTGAACGGCATCAACAAGAGCTACGGCGGACGCCGCGTGCTCGACGACGTGAGTTTCACGGTGGCCCCGGGGCGGCTGACGGGCTTCGTCGGCGGCAACGGCGCCGGCAAGACCACCACGATGCGCATCGCGCTGGGCGTGCTCGGCAAAGACGCGGGGACCGTCGAGCTGGGCGGCTCCCCCGTCACCGCCGCCGACCGCCGCCGCTTCGGCTATATGCCGGAGGAGCGCGGGCTGTACCCGAAGATGAAGGTCGCCGAACACATCGCCTATCTCGCGCGGCTGCACGGCTTCGGCAAGGCCGAGGCCACCCGCAAGGCCACGGCGCTGCTCGAGCGTCTCGGACTCGGCGAGCGCCTGGGCGACCTCGTCGAGACCCTCTCGCTCGGCAATCAGCAGCGCGCGCAGATCGCTGCCTCGCTCGTGCACGAGCCCGATGTACTCATCCTCGACGAGCCGTTCTCGGGCCTGGACCCCCTGGCGGTCGATGTCGTGGCGGGCGTGCTGCAAGAGAAGGCGGCGGCCGGTGCCGCCGTGCTCTTCTCGTCGCACCAGCTCGATGTCGTCGAACGCCTGTGCGATGACCTCGTGATCATCGCCGGGGGCACGATCCGCGCCGCGGGCAGCCGCGACGAGCTCCGCGCTCAGCACGCGACGCACCGCTACGAGCTCGTCTCGGGCGGCGACGCCGGCTGGCTGCGCGATGAGACGGGCGTCACCGTGCTCGATTTCGACGGCGGATACGCCCTGTTCGACGCGGCCGACGACGCCACCGCGCAGCGCGTGCTGCGTGGTGCGGTCGAGCGCGGCGATGTCGCGAGCTTCGCCCCGCAGAGACCGACCCTCGCCGAGATCTTCAAGGAGGTCATCCAGTGAGCACCGCCACTCCCGCCCCCCGCCGCGCGCCCGGCGAACCGCAGAGCATCTGGCTCGTCGCCGAGCGCGAGATCGGGTCCAAGCTGCGCAGCAAGGCGTTCGTCATCTCCACCGCGATCCTCATCGCCGCCGCCCTCGCCTCGGTGATCTGGGGCGGTTTCGCCGCGAGCAACGCCTCGGGCAGCGGCATCCCGGTCGCCGTGACCGCTCAGACGCAGAGCGCGGTGTCGGGTCTCGACGGGCTCGAGGTGACCGTTTCCGACAGCGACGACGCCGCACGCGCCCTGGTGGAGGACGGGACGGTGGATGCCGCCCTCGTCTCGGGCTCATCGGATGCCGCTTTCGATTACACCGTCGTGGCGGAGGACAACGTGCCCTCGGCGTTGTTGCAGATGCTCAGCGAGAGCCCGCCCGTGCAGCTGCTCGACCCGGGCGCCGGACTCGCCGACGCGCTGCGCTACATCATCGCCCTCGGCTTCGGGCTGGTCTTCTTGATCGCCGCGTCGACCTTCGGCGGCACCATCGCCCAGAGCGTGGTGGAGGAGAAGCAGACACGTGTGGTCGAGATCCTCATCTCGGCGATCCCCGTGCGGGTCCTGCTGGCCGGCAAGGTGCTCGGCAACACGATCCTGGCCATGGCGCAGATCGTCCTGCTGGCCGCTGTGGCGGTGATCGGACTCGCCGTGACCGGGCAGACGGGAATGCTCGACGCCCTTGGCGCACCGATCGCCTGGTTCGCGATCTTCTTCCTCTTCGGCTTCGTGCTGCTGGCGGCGCTGTTCGCCGCGGCGGCGGCCATGGTGTCGCGCCAGGAAGACATCGGCTCGACGACCACGCCCATCACCATGCTGATCATGGCGCCGTACTTCCTCGTCATCTTCTTCAATGACAACCCCGTCGTGCTGACGATCATGTCGTACGTGCCGTTCTCCGCCCCGGTCGGGATGCCGCTGCGCATGTACATCGGCGACGCGCAGTGGTGGGAGCCGGTGCTGTCGCTTCTCGTCCTCATGGCCGCGTGCGTGCTCGCGATCGGCCTGGCCGCACGGATCTACCGCAACTCCCTGCTGCGGACGGGCGCGCGGGTGAAGCTCGCCGAGGCGCTGAAGGGCTGAGCATCGCGAACGGGAGGGGGATGGATGCCGAGCACTCCGGCATCCATCCCCCTCCGCCGTCATTCCTCGAGAACGGCCAGGACGTTGCCGGCCGGGTCACGGAACCACGCGATGAGCGGGCCACCCTCGCGCATGATCCCCCGGGAATCGGTGGGGAAATTCGCGTCGTCGTAGATCTTCGTCTCGACACCACGAGAGCGCAGGTCGTCGACGGCCGCCTCGACATCGGCGACGGGGAAATTCAGCACCGTGAACGAGGCGGGCTCGTGATGGGGCTTGCCGTAGACCAGCACACGGCCACCCGATCCCAGGTGCAAGGTGAGGAAGCCCGAGCCCTCGAGCACCTCGACCGTGAGCCCGAGGGTGTCGGCGTAGAAACGATGGGCGGCGTCGAGGTCATCGACCGCGAAACCGGAGTACGCACCGTCGGCATGGAACATCGTTCTCTCCTTTCGTCATGACGCCACGTAGGCCGTGACGCTCTCGGATAAGCGGAAGGGGATGCCGCGGACGTTGGCTTCGCCGGGGTCGCCGATCGCGACGGTGAGGGCTTCCGGGGGCGCGACCGGCGCGGCATCCGGGGGCGCATTGGCCGGCGCGGCATCCAGGAACCCGCCGGCCGGCTCGGCACCCGGGGGCGCGAACGACGGGCCCCTCACTGGTCGCGCCCCGGGGCCGTGGCATCCAGCGCATCCGCCGCACCGACGAGCGCCAGGTGCGACAGAGCCTGCGGAGTGTTGCCCGCCTGCCGGCCCGTCGTGGGGTCGTACTCCTCTGACAGCAGGCCGAGGTCGTTCGCCACCGCGGTCAGACGGTGCATCAGCGCCACGGCCTCGTCGCGCCGACCGCTGTTGGCGTACTGCCCGACGAGCCAGAACGAGCACGCGAGGAACGGGTGCTCATCGCCCATCAGCCCGTCGACGCCGGTCGTGCGGTAGCGCAGCAGCCACCCGTCGGGCATGAGGGTCTCTTCCATGCGGGCGACGGTCGCCAGCATGCGGGGGTCGTCGTAGGCGCAGAAGCCCACCTGCGGCAGCACGAGGAGCGAGGCGTCGACCTCGTCGGAGTCGAAGTGCTGGGTGAACCACCCGCCCTCGTGCACACCTCGCGCGTCGATGTCGGCCCGCACCCGGTCGCGCAGCGTGCGCCACGTCTCGACCTCGCCGTCGTGCCCGCCCTCGTCGACGGCCCGGATGCCGCGGTCGAACGCCGCCCACACCATCGCCCGCGAGTGGGTGAAGAAGTGCGGGTCGCCGCGCATCTCCCAGATGCCGAGGTCGGGCTTGTCGACCTCGCCCGCGAGCTGGTTCAGCAGGGCGCGCTGGAGCGACCACGAGAACGTCGTCTCTTCGACGCCGGCGTTCCGCGCCGCCTCGAGGGCCACCATGACTTCGCCGATGACGTCGGCCTGATACTGCGTGACCGCGCCGTTTCCGATTCGGACGGGCGCAGCACCCCCGTACCCGGGAAGACTCGGGATCTCTCGCTCGGGGAGATCTCGCTCCCCCGCGACGCCGTACATGATCTGCACGTCGGCCGGGTCGCCCGCGATCGCCCGCAGCAGCCACGTGCGCCAGTGCTGCGCGGCATCGAGGTAGCCGTGGTCGATGTAGGCGCTGAGGGTGAGCGCGGCGTCGCGCAGCCAGACGTAGCGGTAGTCCCAGTTGCGCGAGCCGCCGAAGGACTCGGGGAGCGACGTGGTCGCCGCCGCGACGATTCCGCCGGTCTCGGTGTGCGTGAGGGCGCGCAACACCATGAGCGAGCGCGTCACGAGCGCCGCGTGCGTCCCGGCCGACTGCACCCGATCCGCCCACGCGGCCCACCATTCGCGCGTGCGTTCGAGCGCGGACTCGACGTCGAACGCCGCCGGCGCATCGCGCCACGACGGACCCCACGCCAGCACCGAGTCGACGCTCACGCCGGCCTCGGTGGTCCAGCGGCCGCGGTGGGAGGTGTCGGCGGCGATCAGGCGGGGACCCCGGATCGTGACGGCATCCGGCCCCGCCACGGCGAGGATCGCGTGCTCGCCGCCGCGCCCCACCTGCCGCACCCACGGCACCGCCCGGGCGTAGTCGAAGCGAAGCCGCACCTCGCTGAGGAAGTCGACCTCGCCCGACACCCCGACCACGCGCCGGATGAGGGCGTCGACGCCCTCGTCGACCGGCATCGCGTCATAGACGTCGGCAATCCCGGTCGCCGTCTCCCACCTCGTGACGAGCACGAACGTGTCGCCGTCGTAGCGCCGCGTCGCCCGCGCGTCGGGATCGGCGGGGCGCATCGACCACGCGCCGTGCGACTCGTCACCGAGCAGGGCCGCGAACATCGAACCGCTGTCGTAACGCGGCAGGCACAGCCAATCGACACGGCCGTCGCGAGAGACCAGCGCGGCGGAGCGGCAGTTGCTGAGGAGGGCGTACTGCTCGATCGGTGTGGTCACCCTCGGATCATGGCAGAGGCCTCCGACATCGTGGCCGTGCGTCGCGCTAGTGGCATCCATGTGCCCGCTGCAAGCATCCTGCCCGTGTCGGAGGGGAGCGCTACGGTGGCCGCATGACGGCGGACACCACCCTGATCATCCTCGGCGCCTCGGGCGACCTCACCTCCCGGCTGCTGCTGCCGGCGCTCGGGCAGCTGCTGACGCGCGAGCCCGGCCGCTCCGTCCGGCTGCACGGTGCGGGCATGGAGGACTGGACCGATGAGCACTGGCGCGAGGTCGTGCAGAAGGCGTTCCAGACGACGGATGCCGCAGCCGCGTTCGCCGCGGTGTCCGAGACGACGTACTCACGCGCCGACATCACCGAGCCCGCCGATCTGCAGAAGCTGCTCGACGACGCCGAGGGTCGACCCGCTCTGTACTTCGCCGTGCCCCCGGCGGTCGCCGAGAAGTCGTGCCTCGCGCTGAGCGACGTGAACATTCCCGACGGCACGGTGCTCGCCCTCGAGAAGCCGTTCGGCACCGACGAGGCCAGCGCCCACCGCCTCAATCAGCAGCTGGCGAAACTCGTACCCGAAGACCAGGTCTTCCGCATCGACCACTTCCTCGGGCGATCCACCGTGCTCAACCTGCTGGGCGCCCGCTTCGCCAACCGCCTGCTCGAGAGCGTGTGGTCGGCCGACGACATCGCGTCGGTCGAGATCGACTACCCCGAAGCGCTCGGTCTCGAAGGCCGCGCCGGCTACTACGACGGTGCGGGCGCGCTCGTCGACATGATCCAGAGCCACCTGCTGCAGGTCATGGCGTTCGTGACGATGGAGCCCCCGGCATCCCTCAACCAGCTCGATCTGCGCGACGCCACGTCCGCCGTGCTGCGCGCGACGCACGTGCGCGACGACGATCCCGTGCGCAACTCGCGTCGCGCGCGCTACACCGCGGGTGACGTCGGCGACCGTCACTTCACCTCGTACGTCGACGAACCGGGCGTCGACCCCGCGCGCGGCACCGAGACCCTCGCCGAGATGACCGTGGAGGTGCGCAACGCCCGCTGGCAGGGCGTGCCCATCACGCTGCGCTCCGGCAAGGCGCTGAGTTCGGGCCACCGCGCGGTCACGGTCGCGTTCAAGCCGGTGCGGCACCTGCCCGGCGGCTTCAACGGGGAGAGCGAGCCGTCGGTGCTCGTCTTCTCGCTCGGCCCCGACACCATGAGCCTCGGCCTCAACGTCAACGGCGCCGACGACCCCCTCGAACTCGAGCGCGTGACGCTGGCCGCCGACCTCGGCGAGGGCGCGCTCAAGGCCTATGGCGAGGTGCTCTCCGGCATCCTCGACGGCGACGCGATGCTCGCCGTCCGCGGTGACGCCGCCGAGCAGTGCTGGCGCATCGTGCAGCCGGTCATCGACGCGTGGCGCAAGAACGAGGTGCCGCTCGACGAGTACGCGGCGGGCACCGCGGGACCAGCATCTTGGAATCTGTGAGACGGATGTCGAGGGTCTGACCCGCGCGGCGCGGTGCCGTGCGGTGCGGTGCCGGGCCGGGCGGTGCGGTGCCGGGCCGGGCGGTGCGGTGCGGTGCCGGGCCGGGCGGTGCGGTGCGGTCCGGCGCCGGGCCGTGCGGTGCCGGACCGTGCGGTGCGGTGCGGCGCCGTGCACAACGGCGGAAACGTTCCCTGACACGCCGACAACCGGCATCCGCCGCGGCCGCCGGTGTGCACAACGGCGGAGGTTCTTCCCGACACGCCGACCACTGGCATCCGCCCACCGGCGTGTCGCCGATGAATTCTGCCGTTGTGTCCGCCAGCCCCGGCCGCCCGCCCGACGCACCGCCCACCCCGCCCGCCCACCTCCCGCTGCACCCGACCCACCCCCGCACCCGCCGGCGTGCACAACCGCAGAAGTTCTTCGCGACACGCCGACCACTGGCATCCGCCCACCGGCGCGTCGCCCACCCTCTCCGCCGTTGTGCACGGACCGGCCCACGCACGCGGACCGGCCTCGCACGCCGACCGACGCATGACGTCACACGGGAACATCTCGCGCATGACCCGCGTTCACTGGATCGGGTCAACGGCGTCCCGGTTCAGTTTCCGTTCTCAGGAGGACCCATGTCTCTCGTTCTCGATCGCACCGCCCCCACTGACGCTCCCATCCTCGACGTGCTCGCCGAGCGGTGGAGCACCCGCGTCTTCGACGCCGAGACGCCCATCGACGAAGAGGCGCTGCGCTCGGCCCTCGAGGCCGCCCGCTGGGCGCCGTCGGGCATGAACTTCCAGCCGTGGCGATTCATCGTGGCCCGCCGCGGCACCGCCGCGCACCAGCGCCTCGTCTCGACCCTCATGGGCTTCAACCAGGCGTGGGCGCCCGCGGCCGGCGCGCTCGTCGTCGTGCTCGCCGAGACCGAGACCGAAGACGGTGAGGCCCGCACCTGGGCGCTGTACGACAGCGGTCAGGCCGCCGCGCACTTCACCGTGCAGGCGCACGCCGGAGGCCTCGCGACGCACCAGATGGGCGGCTTCGTCGCCGACGACCTGCGCGCGGCCTTCGATATCGACGCGCGCTTCACCCCCGTCACCGTGATCGCCGTCGGCGCCCTCGGCGACATCGATGCCGCCGAAGAGGGCCTGCGTCAGCGCGAACTCGCCCCGCGCGAGCGCCGCACGGTCGCGGAGTCGCTGCTCGTCGACGACTGAGCCGCGGATTCATCCCGAGAAACGCCGTTTCGATCGAGACACGCACTGCCGCGTCGTGTCTCGATCGGGACGGCGTTTCTCGCTGACCGACGCGCCTGCGACCCCCGAGCGCACGGCGGACAGCCCCGATGCGCGAGAGGGGATGCCACGCCTCACGCGCGGCATCCCCTCTGCTGTGGGAACTACTCGACGATCTCCGCCTCGATCACGTCGTCGTCCGACTCCTCCACCGCCGGGCCCGTGCTCACCAGCATGAGCGAATCGCCGTCGCTCGCCACGTCGACCCGCACGATGTCGCCGTCGCGCACCGAGCCGGCCAGGATCGCCATCGCCAGACGGTTCTGGATCTCGGTCTGGATGAGCCGTCGCAGCGGCCGCGCTCCGTACACGGGGTCGTAGCCGCGCTCGGCGAGCCACGAGCGGGCGTCGGGCGTGACCGCGAGGGTCAGTCGGCGCTCGCGCAGGCGCTTGTGCAGCGCGTCGACCGCAAGCTCGACGATCTGGGCGAGGTCGTCCTGGCTGAGCGCCTGGAAGATCACGATGTCGTCGAGACGGTTCACGAACTCGGGCTTGAACGCCTGGCGCACCAGCGCCTGCACCTGCTCGCGCTTGGCATCCATCGAGAGGGTCGGGTCGATGAGGATCGGCGAACCGAGGTTCGAGGTGAGGATCAGGATGACGTTGGTGAAGTCGACCGTGCGGCCTTGGCCGTCGGTCAGGCGCCCGTCGTCCATGACCTGCAGCAGCACGTCGAACACCTCGGGGTGCGCCTTCTCCACCTCGTCGAGCAGCACGACGCTGTAGGGACGCCGGCGCACCGCCTCGGTCAGCTGGCCGCCTGCCTCGTAGCCGACGTACCCCGGAGGGGCGCCGACCAAGCGCGAGACCGAGTGCTTCTCTCCGTACTCCGACATGTCGATGCGCACCATGGCGTGCTCGTCGTCGAAGAGGAAGTCCGCGAGCGACTTCGCCAGCTCGGTCTTGCCGACACCGGTCGGGCCGAGGAAAAGGAACGATCCGACCGGGCGGTGCGGGTCGCTGATGCCGGCGCGCGAGCGACGGACGGCGTCGGACACCGCCTTCACGGCATCCCGCTGTCCGATGAGGCGCTTGCCGAGCTCGCGCTCGAGGTGCAGCAGCTTCTCGGTCTCGCCCTGCAGCAGGCGCCCCACCGGGATGCCGGTCCAGGCGGCGATGACCGCGGCGATGTCTTCGTCGGTCACCTGGTCGTTCACCATGCGATCGCCGGCGGGCTCCTCGCGCTCGGCGGTCATGAGTTCGCGCTCGAGAGCCGGGATCTCGGCGTACAGCAGTCGTGACGCGCGCTCGAGGTTGCCCTCGCGCTGGGCCCGTTCGGCGTCGACGCGCGCGGCATCCAGTCGGGTTTTGAGCTCACCGACGCGGTTGAGTGACGCACGTTCGCGCTCCCACCGGGCCTGCAGCTCGTCGAGCTTGGCCTGCTCGGAGGCGAGGGCCTCGCGTAACGCCGCCAGGCGCTCCTTCGAGGCGTCGTCCTTCTCTTTCTTCAGCGCCAGCTCTTCGAGCTTGAGGCGGTCGACGTGCCGCCGCAGCTCGTCGATCTCGAGCGGGGCGGAGTCGATCTCCATGCGCAGGCGCGACGCGGCCTCGTCGATCAGGTCGATCGCCTTGTCAGGCAGCTGGCGCGCGGGGATGTATCGGTTCGACAGGGATGCCGCGGCCACCAGCGCCGCGTCGGCGATGGCGACCTTATGGTGCGCCTCGTACCGCTCCTTGAGGCCGCGGAGGATCGCGACGGTGTCCTCCACCGTGGGCTCGCCGACGTAGACCTGCTGGAAGCGCCGCTCGAGCGCGGCATCCTTCTCGATGAACTCGCGGTACTCGTCGAGCGTGGTCGCGCCGATCAGGCGCAGCTCGCCGCGGGCGAGCATGGGCTTGAGCATGTTGGAGGCCGCGACCGAGCCCTCGCCGCCGCCCGCGCCCATGAGCACGTGCAGCTCGTCGATGAACGTGATGACGCGCCCGTCGGACTCGGTGATCTCTTTCAGGACGCTCTTGAGGCGCTCCTCGAACTGGCCGCGGTACATGGCCCCGGCGACGAGCGCCGAGATGTCGAGCGACACGAGCTCTTTGTTCTTCAGACTCTCGGCGACGTCGCCCGCGACGATGCGCTGAGCGAGACCCTCGACGACGGCGGTCTTGCCGACGCCGGGCTCGCCGATGAGCACGGGGTTGTTCTTGGTGCGCCGGGTGAGCACCTGGCTGACGCGGCGGATCTCGCCGTCGCGCCCGATCACGGGGTCGAGCTTGCCCTGACGGGCCCGGTCGGTGAGGTTGATGCCGAATTGTTCGAGGGCGCTGCGCGCGTCCTCCTGCCCCGGCTGTTGTGTGGCGTTCATCTGTTCTCCTGGAAGTCGGTTCGCTCTCACTCAAACTTGAGCGGCGTTGACTCAAGTTTAGCACCCGCATCAGAGCGGGACAATGGATGCCACGAGCTCGACGCCACCGCCGTTCCCGCGCCGCGTCGCCCCCGCGCCGCGCTGGCGCACCAGATCACGCGCTCTGGACGAGACCACCCGCCATGCGGTGCGATCTCGACGAGGTCACGTGATCTCGCCGACCCACGCGGGGCGGAACAATCAGGCGGGCACGGGCTCCGCCGCGGCGGCGACCGCAGCGACGGATGCCGTCTCCTCGGGCCCCGTGCACGAGAACCGCGCGCGGTAGGCGGTGGGGGTGAGCCCCATCGTGCGGGCGAAGTTCTGCCGCAGCACCGCCGCAGAACCGAACCCGCACTCCGTCGCGATCCGGTCGAGGCCGAGATCGGTCTCCTCGAGCAGCCGCTGCGCGTGCAGCAGACGTTGACGGGCGAGCCAGGCCGCCGGCGTCGCACCGAGGTCGGCCTTGAACCGTCGGGCGAAGGTACGCGGGGACATGTGGGCACGCGCGGCCAGCCGATCGACCGAGAGTTCGGCATCCAGGTTCTGCAGCATCCACTCGGTCACCGGGGCCAACGAGAGAGACGAGTCGATCGGGATCGGTGAGGCGATGAACTGCGCCTGCCCGCCATCGCGCTGCGGAGCGACGACCATGCGCCGGGCGATGCGGTTGGTGAGTTCGGAACCCAGTTCCTGGCGCAGCAGGTGAAGACTCGCGTCGAGGCCCGCGGCGGTGCCGGCACTGGTGATGATGTTGCCCGACTGCACGTACAGCACATCGGGATCGACCTCGATCTGCGGGTACATCCGGCTGAGCGTGTCGGTGTATCGCCAGTGCGTCGTCGCGCGCTTGCCATCCAGGACCCCGGATGCCGCGATGACGAACGACCCGCTGCAGACGCTCAACAACCAGGCTCCGCGGGCGTGTGCGGCGCGAACCACCTCGATCACGCGGGGGTCCACCGACGCCCACGACGACCGCGGGATGGGGGCGAGAACGAGGATGTCGACGTCGGCCGCCGCCTCCAGACCGCGCTCGACGTTGACCGAAAAGCCGATGTTCGACGGCACGACGCCCGGATCGGGCGCGACGATGCGGAAGTCGAAGTTCGGGATGCCGTCGTCGCTACGGTCGAGCCCGAACGCCTCGCACGCGAGTCCGAACTCGAACGGGGCGAACCCCGGCTGGATGACGACGGCGACCGAGCGCATATGAACCTCCGATGTGGCAGAAATATGACGACTGACGTCCATCATGCCACTCGTGGGCACCATTCCTCTACCCGTAGCTTTCCTGCCATGGCTTACTTCATCGCTCTCGGCATCCTGTCCCTCGCCGGCATCATCGGAACCGTCTGGCTCGTGCGCACCGACGGTTACGGCCGCATTCCCACCGACCCGTCGCGGGTCGCAGCCCGCGCCGATCGATCCGCTCGCACGCAGCACGCGCCCGCCGCGGCGCCGGGCGTGGAGGCCGCGCGACCGAGCCTGCAGGTCTCGGCGCCGTCGGGCGTGGAGGCCGCGCGACCGAGCCTCCAGGTCTCGGCGCCGTCGACGGCGCCGGTCACGCGCCCGCTGCGCATCGCTCGAGCGAAGTGATCTCGGAGCCCTGCGGCACGAATACCCCCGCACCATGCGTGCACAACGGCAGGAGAAACCAACGACACGCCGACACCGGATGCCACCACCCCGGCGCGTCGCAGAAACCCCCGCCGTTATGCACGCGGCACCCACCACGGCCCGACCCCATACGTCCTGACCACGGAGCCCGTAGCCACCACACCAAGCCCGTGCACAACGGCAGGAGAAACCAACGACACGCCGACACCGGATGCCACCACCCCGGCGTGTCGCAGAAACGCCCGCCATTGTGCACGCGGCACCCACCACGGCGCGACCCGGACGTCCTGACCACGGAGCCCGTCGCCACCACACCAAACCCGTGCACAACGGCAGGAGAAACCAACGACACGCCGACACCGGATACCACCACCCCGGCGCGTCGCAGAAACGCCCGCCATTGTGCACGCGGCACCCACCACGGCGCGACCCGGACGTCGCGACCACAAAGCCCGTCGCCCCGACGACGTGTGCGGGGCCTCGGCCCCACCGCTGGGCACCGAACTCAGCCGCAGCGCCGAGTCTCAGCGCCCGGCGGCGACCACCCGGCGATAGACGTCGATCATCGCGGCCGTGCGAGACGACTGGCGGAACCGCTCAGCGATCGAGGCGTCCGGTCCGACGGCAGTGCCTGCGGCGATGTCGGCCGTCGCCCGGCGCAGGGCGTTCGCGAGCGCCGGAACGGTGGCATCCGCCACCGTCCACGTTCCCGATCCGAGTTCACCGGCGATGTCCGGGTCACTGACCACGGCGGGCGTGCCGAGGGACGCGGCCTCGAAGACGGTCATCCCTTGCGTTTCGAACCCGATCGAGGTCTGCACCACCGCGTCCGCGTCGGCCAAGCGCCGCAGCGTCTCGGCGTAGGGCAGCCGGCCGGCGAAGGTCACCGTCGCCTGCGGGGCCCCGCGCTCGACGAGCCGACGCGCGGCCCGCCCCTGCGCTCCCCCGCCGATCACCTCGATGTCGGCGTCGATTCCCGACGCGATCACGGCTTCGAGGAAGGGCAGGAGCCGCTTCTCGGGGCTCATGCGCCCGAGCCAGACGAAGCGCGGACGACCCGGACGGCGCACCGACGCCTCGACCGAGAGGGCGGCGTCGAGCACGTCGTCGTCGATGCCGTTCCAGACGACGTCGACGGCGGGCGTCACGCCGTGCCGCTCGAGGCGGCGGGCGAAGTGCGACGAGGGGGCGGTCACAGCGCGCGAGAGACGGGCGAGGCGGCGCAGATACGCCCACCCGTCAGTGGCGCCGAGCGTCGCCGCACGGCCGTGAGCCATGGCATCCCTTCCCCCCTCGCCAGGATCGCTCGTGTCGCGAGAGTCGCCGGCCGGGCGCTGCGAGCTCCGAGCGTTCGGGCGTGCGTCGGCCGCACCCGGCAGGACCCGACGCGCCCAGGCATTGAGCACGCGCAACACGAGCCGTGGAAAGGGAGCCGTCGCTTCGATTCCCACGTCGACGCGGTTGTGCATCGTGTGCACGACGGGCAGGCCGTGCCGGGCCGCATAGCGGTGGCCGATGAACGCGCCCCAGAAGTCGGCCTGCACGTGCACGACGTCGACGGGGAGCCGCGCACCCATCTGCGCGTCGACGAAACGATCGGTGCGGGCGCCCGGCCAGGAGAGCGCGTACTCGCGGTCGGGCGTGATCGGGATCGAGGGCATGTCGAGGTAGGCGGCGTCGCCGGGCGCCTCGCGATGCAGCCTCGGTGCCACCACGGTCACGACGTGTCCCGCGCGCTCGAGAAATCTCTTCTGCAGCCGCATCGACACCTGCGCTCCGCCGAGCGACTCGAGGTGCTGGTCGGCGAACATGACGACGTGCACGCGGTTACTCCGGCAGGGGTCGCCCGCGGTAGAGCGCCTCGAACGTGTCGAGGGTGCGGGTGATGTCATGAACCGCGACCTCGTCGAGCGACGCCTGCTGCATCCGCAACCGCTCCTCGGGAGAGGCGGTCAGCACGTCGGTGACGCGCGCGGCGAGCCCTTCGGCGTCACCCGGTTCGAACAGGTAACCGTTCTCGCCGTGGTGCACGAGGTGCGGGAGGGCGACGGCATTGGCGGCCACGATGGGGAGTCCGGATGCCATGGCCTCCATCGTCGCGATGGACTGGAGCTCGGCGATCGAGGCGATGACGAAGACACTCGCCCGCGAGTAGAGCGCGCGCAGGTCTTCTTCGGAGGCGTGGCCGTGGAACGTGACGCGCCCGGCGACGCCGAGTTGCTGGGCGAGGGCCTCGAGCTTGGGCCGCTGGTCACCGCCGCCGACGATGTCGAAGGTGACGTCGAGGGCCGGGTCGAGCTGCGCGAGGGCCTTGAGTGCGACGTCGATGTGCTTCTCGGTCGTGAGACGCCCGACGAAGAGCAGCCGGTTCTTGTCGCGCGGAGTGAGGTCCGGGCGGTAATTGGCACGGTCGATGCCGCACGAGATGGGAATGACGCCCGTGATGTCGATCGTCTTCTCGAGGAAGTCGGCCGCCCGACGGGTCGGCGTGGTGACGGCGCGGGTCATCTTGAACGTGCGCTCGGCGTCAGCCCACGCGAGCTTCACGAAGATGCGGTCGAGGAAGTCGGGGAGGGTGGTGAAGTCGAGGATGTTCTCGGCCATCACGTGATTGGTCGCGACGACGGGGATGCCGCGCTTGCGCGCCTCCCGCGTGAGACCGCGACCGATGACGATGTGCGACTGGATGTGCACCACGTCGGGCTTGACCTCGTCGAGCACGATGCGCGCGTAGTGCTTCGAGCGCCACGGGAGCACGTACGTGATCCAGTCGTGCGGGCGGAAGCGGAACGCGGGGAGTCGATGCATGGTCATCGGCTGACCCTCGACCGTCTCGGTCGCGGTGCCGGCGTTGCTGTGGCCGATGCTGGGCGCGGCGACGTGCACGTCGTGGCCGCGCGCGACGAGCCCGGCGGCCAGACGCTCGGCGAAGCGCGCGGCACCGTTGACGTGCGGAAGGAAGGTGTCGGCGCCGATGAGGATGCGCAGGGGGCGGTCCTCTGTGCGGGCAGTCGTGGCGTCGGCGGAGGCGGACGGCGCCGCCGCGGCAGGCTCGGCCGCGGAGGCTGCGGGCTCGGCCGGCGGGGCGGGCGTCGCCGCCACCGCGGGCTCAGCCGCAGAGGAGGGCGCCGCCGCGGCAGGCTCAGCAGCAGAGGCTGCGGGCTCGGCCGGCGGGGCGGGCGTCGCCGCGGCAGGCTCGGCCGCAGAGGCAGCGGGCTCGGCCGACGAGCCGGGCGTCGCTGCTGCGGGCGATTCGGCGGGGACGCCGGAGGCGGAATGGTCGGCGGGCGTCGCAGGAGTGGTCACGTACGGTGAGGCCTATCTGTGCGGCGGGCGGTTCGCGCGGGGCGGGTCGAGCGTTCGTCCACCCTACCCGAGCGGGTTTTGCGACCCCGGGAGGCATCCCCAGGGTGGGTTGCGCCCGGCCCGGCCGCGGCCGGTGACGGCCGCCGCGGGTGGCCTCGGCCTCCGGGGGCGCTCCCCGCTGCGGCTGGCGCGGCGCCGCGCGGCGCCCGCCCCCTGCGACGGCCGGCACGGGCGCCGGGCGTGGTTCGCCCCCTGCGGCGCGAACCACCCGCCCCGGAACGCAGCTCACGCGCCGGACGCCGCTCCGCCTGACGAGGCTCACGCGAACAACGCAGCACTCCAGGTTCGGGGCAGGATTTGCCACGTGGGGCACGAGATACCCGCCCCAAAGAGCAGAAATCGCCCCAAACCGGACGTCAGCCCTCAACGCTGTGCAAGGTGTACCGGGAACGACGACGCCCGCCCGCGCCCGATCTTGCGGAGGCCAACCGCAAGTGACCCGGGATTGGGGCGGGATCCGCCACTCGGGGCACGAAGAACCCGCCCCAAAGAGCAGAATCCGTCCCAAACCCGGAGGCCCAACGCTGTGCAAGCTGTACCGGGAACGACGACGCCCACCCGCGCCAGGCCCGATCTCGCGAAGACGACCACGCCCGCACCGACGACGCGCCGACGACCCGCGAGTACGCCCAAATCGGGGCGGAATCCGCCACTCGGGGCACTAATCACCCGCCCCAAAGAGCAGAAGCCGCTCCAAACGAGACGCCCCCCCCCCCCCCCCCGAACGCCATTGCGAGCGGCACGGGCCACGACGAAGCCCGCTCGGCGCGAGGCGGAGCGGGCTTCGGATCGTGTCGAAGGGCCGGGGTTACCCCTTCCCGTCCAGACGGGGGTCGGGCGTGGGCGCACCGTGCGCCGGGCGCGGCGGTCCGTCGGTGCCCGCGGGGGCTGGGACCTCGGATGCCGCCGCCGCGAACGTCGACACCACCTCGGCGTCGTCGGTTGCCGGTGCGCGCTGAGGGTCGGCGCCCGGCGGGGCCTCGGCGACGTCGGGGTCGGCCGCTGCCTGCTCGAACTGCGAGCGATACAGGCGGTAATACGCTCCCTCGGCGGCGATGAGTTCGTCGTGCGTGCCCTTCTCGACGATGTCGCCGTGCTCCATCACGAGGATGAGGTCGGCGTCGCGAATGGTCGAGAGGCGGTGCGCGATGACGAACGACGTGCGCCCCTCGCGAAGCGCGGCCATCGCCTGCTGCAGCAGCAGCTCGGTGCGGGTGTCGACCGACGACGTCGCCTCGTCGAGGATCAACACCGACGGGCGGGCAACGAACGCGCGCGCGATGGTGATGAGCTGCCGCTCTCCAGCCGAGACGTTGGCGGCGTCTTCGTCGAGCACGGTGTCGTAGCCCTCGGGCAGTGAGTGCACGAACTGGTCGACGCGCGTGGCGACAGCGGCCTCGACGATCTCGTCGTCGGTGGCGCTCTCGCGGCCGTAGCGGATGTTGTCGCGGATGGAGCCCGCGAACAGCCACGGATCCTGCAGCACCATGCCGGTGCGCGCACGGACATCGTCGCGACGCAGATCGGCGATGTTCTGCCCGTCGATGAGGATGCGGCCGCCGTCGAGCTCGTAGAACCGCATGATGAGGTTGACCAGTGTCGTCTTGCCGGCGCCGGTGGGACCGACGATCGCGACCGTCTGACCGGGTTCGACGCGGAATGACAGATCGGTGATGAGCGGCCGCTCCGGCGTGTAGGCGAAGCGGACGCTCTCGAACTCGATGACGCCGCGACCATCGACGTGGGCGGGGGCATCCGCCGCGTCCGGGTCTTGTTCGTCGGCGTCGAGGAGGGCGAAGACGCGCTCCGCCGACGCCGTGCCCGACTGCACCACCGCGGCCATGCCGCCCAGCTGCGACAGCGGCTGGGTGAACTGCTGCGAGTACTGGATGAACGCCTGCACGTCGCCCAGGCGCAGCTGGCCGCCGGCCACCATGAGCCCGCCGAGCACGGCGATGCCGACGTAGGTCAGGTTTCCGACGAACATCATGCCGGGCATGATCATGCCGGAGAGGAACTGGGCCTTGAAGCTCGCCTGGTAGAGCTCCTCGTTCTCGATCTCGAACGTGTCGCGGGCGTCTTTCTCGCGGCCGTACACCTTGACCAGCGCGTGGCCCGAGAACGACTCCTCGACGCGCGCGTTGAGGCGACCCACCTTCTTCCACTGCTCGCCGAAGGCCTTCTGCGACTTCGGTCCGATGACGCCGAAGATCACGGCCATCAGCGGCAGGGACACGAGGGCGACGAGCGCGAGCTGCCACGAGATCGTGAACATCATGATGAGCACGCCTACGACCGTGAGCACCGACGTCAGCGCGCTCGAGAGCGACTGCTGCATCGTCTGCGTGATGTTGTCGATGTCGTTGGTGACGCGGGAGATCAGTTCGCCGCGCTGCACCTTGTCGAAGTACGACAGCGGCAGGCGGTTGATCTTCGCTTCGACGTCTTCGCGCAGGCGCCACATGGTGCGGACCATGATGACGTTGATGACGTAGCCCTGGATCCACGACAGAAGCGACGAGCCGACGTAGATGGCCAGCACCGCCACGACGACGAGACGCAACGCGTCGAAATCGATGCCCGCACCGACCGAGAAGTTGTTCATCGCGCCGACGATGTTGGCGATGTCGCCCTGGCCCGCCGCGCGCAGGGCCTCGACGACCTCCACCTGCGATGTGCCGGCCGGGAACTGTTCGGCGAGCCCTTTCGAGACCACGCCTTCGAAGATGATGTTCGTCGCGTCTCCGAGCACCCGCGGGGCGAGCACCGCCAGCACGACGCCGACAGCCCCCAGGATCGACACGAAGGTGAAGGCCGCGGCGTAGGGGCGCAGAAGGCCGATCAGCCGTCGGAAGCTGGGGCCGAAGTTCGAGGCCTTCCCGGGCGCGACGCTGTCCCAGTCGCCGGAGTTGAGTCGGGCCTGCTCGGCGAGCTCGAGTTCGGCGCGCTCCTCTTCGGTCAGGGCATCGGTGGTGCTCACGCTTCCACCCCCAGCTGCGACTCGACGATCTCCCGGTAGGTGCTGCTCGTCTGCAGGAGTTCGTCGTGCGTGCCGACGCCGGCCAGCCGACCCTCTTCGAGCACGACGATGCGGTCGGCGCCCGTGATGGTCGAGACGCGCTGCGCGACGACGATCTTGGTCACCTCGGGGAGTTCCTGCCACAGCGCCTGACGCAGCTTCGCGTCTGTGCTGAGGTCGAGCGCCGAGAAGGAGTCATCGAACACCAGCACCGCCGGTCGGTGAACGATGGCCCGTGCGATCGCGAGACGCTGGCGTTGGCCGCCCGAGACGTTCGTACCCCCTTGGGCGATGCGGGCGTCGAGCTGCCCGTCCATCGCCTCGACGAAGTCGCGTCCCTGCGCGATCTCGAGCGCTCGCCAGAGTTCGTCGTCGGTGGCGTCTTCGCGCCCGAAGCGGAGATTGGATGCCACCGTGCCGCTGAACAGGAAGGGGCGTTGCGGCACGAGCCCGATGCTCTTCCACAGCACGTCAAGGTCGGCCTCTCGGACATCGACCCCGCCCACCCGCACGGCGCCGGCCGTCACGTCGAACAGCCGCGGGATGAGCGAGACGAGCGTGGTCTTGCCCGCGCCCGTCGAGCCGACGATCGCGACGGTCTCGCCGGGTCGGGCGGCGAAGCTCACACCCGAGACCACGGGCGACTCGGCACCCGGGTAGGCGAACGCGACGTCGTCGAACTCGACGGCGCCGTGCTCGGGGAAGACGCTCACGGGGTTGGCAGGGCGCTCGAGGGTGGAGTGACTGTCGAGCACCTCGCCGATGCGCTCGGCCGAGACGGCGGCGCGGGGGATCATCACGGTCATGAAGCTCGCCATGAGCACGCCCATGAGGATCTGGGCGACGTACTGCATGAAGGCGAACAGCGTACCGATCTGCACGCTCCCCGCATCGACCTGGATGCCGCCGAACCAGATGACGCCGACCACGGTCACGTTGAGCACGAGCATCGCGAGCGGGAACAGCAGCACGAACAACGATCCGACTTTGCGGCCCACGATCATGATGTCGGTGTTGGCCCCGCGGAAGCGCTTCTCTTCGATGCGCTCGCGGACGAAAGCGCGCACCACTCGCACGCCGGTCAGCTGCTCGCGCATGATGCGGTTCACGGCGTCGAGCTTGGACTGGTAGCTGCGGAACAGCGGCACCATACGGGCGATGATGAGGCCGGCCGCGAGCAGCAGTGTGGGAACCGAGACGGCGATGAGCCAGCTGAGGCCCACGTCTTGCTGCAGCGCCATGAAGATGCCGCCGATCGCCAATAGCGGCGCGCTGACGAGCATGGTCGCGCCCATCATGGCGAGCATCTGCACCTGCTGCACGTCGTTGGTGTTGCGGGTGATGAGCGACCCCGCACCGAAGTGCGACAGCTCGCGCTCGGAGAAGCCGCTGACCTTCTCGAAGATGTCGCGGCGGATGTCGCGGCCCGCGGCCATCGCCGCGCGCGCCGCGAAGTAGGTCGCGATGATGGATGCCGCGATCTGGCCGAGCGAGATGGCCAGCATGAGCGAACCCTGCGACCAGATGAAGGCGGTGTCGCCCCTCGCGACGCCCTGGTCGATGATGTCGGCGTTCAGTCGGGGCAGATAGAGCGACGCCATCGCCGCCACGAACTGGAACACCAGCAGTGCGACGAGCAACCACCGATACCGGGAGAGGTAGCGGATGAGGATCTTGCCGAGCACGGCACCTCCGAACGATCGTGATGCGGTCGGGGTGGCCGCCGAATACAGCCTTGCACCAACCTCCGACACCGGCGACCCTCTGCGCGCACACCCGCGATCGACGGCTGCCGCCGCCCCGCGCCGAGCCTCCGGCATCCCTCTTCCCGGCACCGGATCGTAGGCTGAGGGCATGTCCCGACTGCAGGCCGACGCCCCCGCCGACCTTTGGGTGCCCGTCACCGGCTCCCTCGGCCTGCGCGGCCGCCGCCACCGTAAGGCCGCGATCGGCATGCTGCTCAGCCAGGCCAATCAGGCGGCGGGAGCGGCCCCCCGCCCCGGCGGCGGCGCCTTCGCGTGGCTCCTGAGCCAGGCGACCCCGCTGCTGATGCGCCGGGCCGCCGGGCGCGTGCTGGTGTGGGTGTGGAAGAGCGACCCCGAACTGCTCGTCGTCATGGCGCAATTGCAGGAGGCGACTCCGCAGGCGCGAACCGCCCGGGCCATGATGTCGATGGAGTACGACGACACCGAGTCGTTCCCCAATCCCTTCCTCGGGGTCGGCGAGAAGCTGGCCATGCCGCTGCCGAGCGACCCGCGCACGCCGCCCTTCGCGACCTACACGTGGGACACCGGCTCGCACTTCGTCACGGTGACGGCCGTCTGCTCCGATCGTGAGCGCTTCGGCACCGTCGTGGGGACGGTGGATGCCGTGGCACGCACGGTGCGCGTCGTCGACGACCTGAAGGTCGGCGAAGTGCCTACGGTTCTACGGATCAAGCCGGCCTGAGCCGCCCCGAGCCAGCGAACCCGTCGCAACGAGACGGTCGAGCCGGGGCCTTGAGGACGCCGTCAGTCACCGTGCATGTCGCGCGGGCGCCACAGCACGATGTCGGTGGCGCGGCGGACGCGAGCGCCGTGGCGGAGCGTGACGACCGAGCCGGTGGCCCCGGCTGCGAAGACGCGGGCACCCGGGCGCGACTGCCGCTCGATCGTCAATTGACGCTCGAGGTCGTTCACGCGGCGCGCGAGGTCGTGCACCTGCTGTTCGAGGGTGAGCAGGCGGGCGATGGCGGGCAGGCTCATGCCCTCGCCCGACAGACGAGCCACCTCGCGCAGCTGCTGCACGTGACGGCTGGAGTAGCGGCGCGACCCGCCCTGGGTGCGCGCGGGCACGACGAGACCGAGCCGGTCGTACTGCCGCAGGGTCTGCGGGTGCATGTTCGACAGCTCGGCAGCGGCGGCGATGGCGAAGATGGGGGCGTCTTCGTCGATCTCCCTCTCGGGCACGGTCTCTCCCTCCGTCGTGTCGGCGGCGGGTTCCCGGCATCCTGAACCCGGATGCCGGGAGCCCACTCATGCTGTTCTATCGCGCTTTCGACATCAGATCGGCGCGCGGGTTCTCTTTCGGCTGCAGTTCTTGGAAACGCTCGAGGGCCTCGCGGGCGGCGTCGTCCAGGTGAGCGGGCACCGCGACCTGGACCTCGGCGAGCAGGTCACCGGAGCCCTTGCTGGACTCGATTCCGCGTCCTTTGACGCGCAGCACACGCCCTGACGGGGTGCCGGGAGCGACGCGCAGGCGCACCGGGTCACCGCCGAGGGTGGGGACCTCGATCGTCGCGCCGAGGGCGGCCTCGGTGAAGGTGACGGGGACCGCCACCCGCAGGTTGAGGCCGTCGCGCGTGAACACCGGGTGTGGGCGCACCGCGACGGTCACGACGATGTCGCCGCTCTCGCCGCCGTCGGGCGATTTACGACCCCGGCCACGCAGACGGATCTTCTGCCCGTCGGAGACGCCCGCGGGGATCTTCACCTTGAAGGGCACGTTGTCTTCGCCCTGCAGGGTGATCGTCTCGCCCTTGGCCGCGGTGACGAAGTCGAGCGTCGTGCGCGCCGTGACGTCGGCCCCGCGTTGCGGGCCGCCGAATCCCCGGAACCCGCCCGTGGTCTGACCGAACCGGCCGGAGCCGAAGCCGCCGCCGCCCTGATCGAACATCGAGAAGATGTCTTCGAAGCCGCCCGGCGCCTGACCGCCGCCGCGCTGCTGACCGAAGCGACTGAAGACGTCGTCGAAGCCCCCGCCACCGCCGGCCCCGGGAGCCGAGAAGCGCGCCCCCGAGCCCATGGCCCGGATCTGGTCGTACTCCTCGCGCTGCTCGGGGTCGTTGAGCACCGAGTACGCCTCGCTGATCTCCTTGAACTTCGCTTCGGCCTTCGCGTCACCGGGGTTCGAGTCGGGGTGGTACTGGCGCGCGAGCTTGCGGTACGTCTTCTTCAGATCGGCAGCGCTGACACTCTTGTCGACACCGAGGACCTTGTAGAAGTCCTTGTCGAACCAGTCCTGACTCGCCATGGATCCTCCTCTTAGGCCGGCACGGCGACGACGACCTTCGCCGGTCGCAGCTCGACCGAACCGAGGCGGTAGCCGACCTCGACGACCTCGAGGATCGTGGTCTCGGTCGCACCGGGGGTCGGCGCCTGGAAGATCGCCTCGTGCTGCTGCGGATCGAAAACGTCGCCGACGGCGCCGTACGACACCACACCGAGACGCTCGGCCACCGCGCGCACCTTGTCGCCGATGGCGGCCAGCGGGCTGCCCTCGACGAGGTCGCCGTGCTTTGCGGCGCGGTCGAGGTCGTCCATGACGGGCAGCAGGCCCTTCACGGCCTCGCCCTTGGCGCGCTCGATCTCACGCTGGCGCTGCTCTTCGGTGCGCCGACGGTAGTTGGCGTACTCGGCCTGCAGACGCTTGAGGTCGATCAGCAGCGAGGCTTCGCGGTCGGAACCGGCGTCTTCGGCTGCGGCCTCGGGCGTCTGCTCGGCGCCGAGGATGTCTTCGATGGTCAGGCCATCGGCATCCGTCCCATCGCTCTCAGGCTGCTCGCCCGACGGCGCGGGGCCGGAGGTGTTCTCCTCCGGCCCCGTCTCGTCAGGACCGGCGCCCGAGCCCGTGGGCTGATCGTCGTCCTTGTGTGCCATGTTCTCTGCTTACTTCTTGTCTTCGGGCTTGTCGTCTTCGACGACCTCGGCGTCGATGACGTCTTCCTCGGGGTTCGGCGTCTCGCCGTTGCCGGGCTGGCCCACGTTGGGGTCGGCGGGCTCGCCCGCGGCCTGCGACGAGGCGTAGATGGCCTCGCCGAGCTTGCCCTGGCTGGCGTTCAGCTTGTCGAACGCGGTCTTGACCGCGTCGTCGTCGTCACCGGCGAGGGCCGTCTTGAGCGCGTCGACGTCGCCCTGCACCTCGGTCTTGACCTCGGCGGGGAGCTTGTCTTCGTTCTCTTTGATCAGCTTCTCGATCGAGTACGACAGGGTCTCGGCCTGGTTGCGGGTCTCGGCGGACTCGCGGCGCTTCTTGTCTTCGGCCGCGTTCTCCTCGGCCTCGCGCACCATGCGCTCGATGTCCTCCTTGGGCAGCGACGAGCCACCCGTGATGGTCATCGACTGCTCCTTGCCGGTGCCCTTGTCCTTCGCCGAAACGTGCACGATGCCGTTGGCGTCGATGTCGAAGGTGACCTCGACCTGCGGGATGCCGCGGGGCGCCGGGGCGATGCCGGTGAGCTCGAAGGTGCCGAGCGGCTTGTTGTCGCGAGTGAACTCGCGCTCGCCCTGGAAGACCTGGATCGCGACCGACGGCTGGTTGTCGTCGGCGGTGGTGAAGGTCTCGCTGCGCTTGGTGGGGATGGCCGTGTTGCGCTCGATGAGCTTGGTCATGATGCCGCCCTTGGTCTCGATGCCGAGGCTCAGGGGGGTGACGTCGATGAGCAGGACGTCCTTGCGCTCGCCCTTGAGCACACCGGCCTGCAGGGCTGCGCCCACGGCCACGACCTCGTCGGGGTTCACGCCCTTGTTGGCATCCTTACCGGTCTCCTTCTTCACCAGCTCGGCGACCGCGGGCATGCGGGTCGAGCCGCCGACGAGCACCACGTGGGCGATGTCGTCGACCTTGACGCCGGCCTCACGGATGACGTCGGAGAAGGGCTTGCGGGTGCGGTCGAGGAGGTCTTTAGTGAGGTCCTCGAACTTGGCGCGGGTGAGGGTCTCGCTCAGCGAGACGGGACCGGAGTCGGTCAGCGAGAGGTACGGCAGGTTGATCGAGGTCGAGGTCGAGCTCGACAGCTCCTTCTTGGCCTGCTCGGCCGCTTCCTTCAGACGCTGCAGGGCGATCTTGTCACCCGAGACGTCGACACCGGTGGTGTCCTTGAACTGCTTGATGAGGTAGTCGACGACGCGCTGGTCCCAGTCGTCACCGCCGAGGCGGTTGTCACCCGAGGTGGCGCGCACCTGGATGGTCGAGAAGTCGTCGTCCTTGCCCACCTCGAGCAGCGAGACGTCGAAGGTTCCGCCACCGAGGTCGAAGACCAGGATGAGCTCGTCTTCCTTGCCCTTGTCGAGGCCGTACGCGAGGGCCGCGGCCGTCGGCTCGTTGATGATGCGGAGCACGTTGAGGCCCGCGATCTCACCGGCCTCCTTGGTGGCCTGACGCTCGGCGTCGTTGAAGTACGCGGGCACCGTGATGACGGCATCCGTCACGCTGTCACCGAGGTACTCCTCGGCGTCGCGCTTGAGCTTCTGCAGGATGCGGGCCGAGATCTCCTGCGGCGTCCACTTCTTGCCGTCGACGTCGAACGTCCAGGTGGTGCCCATGTGGCGCTTGACGCTCGAGATGGTGCGGTCGACGTTGGTGACGGCCTGGCGCTTGGCGGTCTCGCCGACGAGCACCTCGCCGTCCTTGGTGTAGGCGACGACCGAGGGGGTCGTGCGGAAGCCTTCGGCGTTGGCGATGACCTTGGGCTCGCCACCCTCGAGCACGCTCACGACGGAGTTGGTCGTGCCGAGGTCGATTCCCACTGCACGGGGCATATGTGTCTCCTTGCTTGTGAGTCGGGCGGATGCCACGACTCGAGGTTGGTGCGAAGTCTGCTGCGCGGGTTGAGCCGCGATGACTCAAGGCTAGCGCAGGCCCTCGCGGGCGTCAAGGAGACTTGATATGAATTGGCTCAACTTCCGGATGCCGCGCACGCCCAGCGCCGTTGGCATCCCGGCGCGCCCAGCGTCTCGGGCACGCGGGTCGTCGCCCACCTCGGCGTCCGCCCGCTGGCTCGATGCGCGGAATTCGCTTCTCACCCACACGACGACGCGCCACCACCGCCGACTACACCGAAGCGGGTAAGGACGGCAGCGCTTCGGGCCTGCGCGGCTTCCCCGCCGACCGGGTCGTACGCACTCGGGCCGGAGGTGGCGCCCTGGCAGACGGTCCGCCCCTCAGCCCGCCCGGCGGATGAGATGCTCCGCAAGCGAGAACGACGGGGGCAGGTCGGCGCTGCGCCCGTCTACGACGAGATCGCGCACCAGGCGACCGAAGACGGGGGCGAACTTGAACCCGTGTCCCGACAAGCCCGTGACCGTGACCACTCGCCCCTCGGCGCTGCGGTCGATGATCGGGACACGGTCGGCCGTGTAGGCGTCGTGATGCGAGCTGAACCGGACGGGCTCGGGATTCATGTCGGGGAAGAACTCCCGGACGCGCAGCCCGAGCAGCCGTAGCTGCCGCGACGACAGAGTGGTAGGGAGATCGGCGACCCGCCGCCCCTGCGCCATACCGTCGTGTCCGGGGCTGACCTTCACGCTGTAGCCGTCGAGCGTCGGCGCGCCGAAGACGTGCGCCGTGCCGATGTCCCGCATGAAGACGGGGAACCGCTCCGGCTCGTACGCGCGGATGTCACGCGGCATGAACCACGTCAGAGCCAGCTGGCGCACGCTCACCAGCTCCGCCAGCGCGGGGACGAGCTCGGACGCCCACGAGCCGGCCGCGATCACGACGACGCCGGCGGAGATCTCTCCCTGGGCCGTGCGGACGACGACTCCCCCGCGCTGCACCTCGATGTCGAGCACCGGGCAGTGGTACAGCATGTCGACGCCCGCTCGCTCCGCGAGATCGAGCGCCCCGAGGACGGATGCCTCCGGACGCAGACCGCCGCCCTGCGTGTCGAGAATTCCGATGTCGCCCTCGCGCGGGGCGTGCGGCGGAAAGGCTTCGCGAAGATCGTGCTGGTCGAGGACGCGGTGCGGGAGGTCGTGGCTCGCGATCGTCGCGAGGGTGGCCTGCATCTCCGGCTGATCCGGCGCGCCGATGCTGAGCGCCCCCACCGGCAGGAACAGCGATCGGTCGGCCTCGTCCTGCAGCTCGTGCCAGAGCCGGCGGGCCTCGCGGAGGAGGGGCACGTAGACGTCCCCCTCCTTGTACGCGACGCGGAACAGCCGGGACTCCCCCGCGAACGAGCCGCGCCCGTGCGCGCGACCGTACTGCTCGATCCCGACGACGCGCGTCCCCGTCTCACGGCTGAGGTGCCACAAGGTCATCGCGCCGACGGTCCCGGCTCCGACGACGACCACGTCGGCGGTCGGGATCCGGTCGGCAGTCACGCGAGCACCGGGACGTCCCACAGGTTGAGGGGGGTGCCGATCCCTCGATCCCGCGCATTCGCGAGCACCTGCGTCGCCCATGCCACGTCCTCCACGGGCATGCCCCCGATCGAGAAGAGCACGATCTCCTCGTCGTTGCGGCGGCCGCCCTCACCCGACGCGAGGATCTTCCCGATGTCCTCCATCTCCTCGGGAGCCATGCGGCCCTCGTGAATCAGATCGGTGAAGTGACATCCGACGATCGGGATGGACGCGTACGTGGGGTAGGGGAACTCGTCGGCCCACGCCTCGTAGAGGCCCGTGTTGTCGACCACCCTGCGGACGTCGGGGGCGAGCAACGCCTCGTCAAGCCGCACCGAGGACGGCATGGCGAGATACGCGCCGGGGGCGACCCACTCCCGCCGCAGTTCCGGGTAGTTCTCCGGGGTGCCGCCGCTGGTCGTGCAGTACGTGACGATGTCGGCATCGCGAACAGCATCCTCGTTGGTCGCGACGATCTCCACCCGCAGACCGGGGAACTCGCGCTCCGCCCACTCCCGGAACGCCTGCTCGCCGCGGGCGCCGCGGCCCTTGACCTTGACGAGCTCGATGCCGGGTCGCGCCACGATGAAGGACTGCAGGGCGGTGCGGGCCATCACCCCGGGGCCGACGATGCCGACGACCCGGGAGTCCTCTCGAGCGAACTGTCGCGCGCCGACACCGGGGATTGCTCCCGTCCGCATCGCACTGAGCAAGTTCGCCGACATGAGTGCCACGGGAGCGCCGGTCTCGACGTCGTTCAACACGAAGAGGTGTATCGAGCGCGGCAGGCCCGCCTTCTTGTTCTCGACGTTGGATCCGTACCACTTCACCCCGGCGGCGTGGAAACCTCCGCCGAGGTACGCCGGCATCGCCATGAACCGCCGGTCCTCGGCGTTGCGCGGCATCCGGGGGAACAGCGGGGCGTCGGGGAACGTGACCATCGCACCGTGCGAATCGGCGTTCTTGCCCGCCATCCGGTAGTCGCCCGCGCCGAGCACTCGGAACATCCGTTCCATCGTGTCGACGCACGCGGCCATGTCCGTCACTCCGGCCGCGACCATGTCGGGCTCGGACAAATAGAGGAAGTCGATCCGTGTGCTCGGATCGGTGGAGGTACCTGTCGCGTCAACGGCGGTGTTCATGGGTGTGTTCCGTTCTGGGTCGGGGGGGGCGGGGTCACAGCACCGGGCGCGCGGCAGACCAGGGGCGGACGGACTCGAAGGCGGCGGCGGCCGCGAGGGCGTCGCCGTCGGCGCGATGCCGCGCCGCGATCTGGAGGCCCACGGGGCGGCCGTCCGCCGTGAAGCCCGCGGGGACGGTGATGGCGGGCGAGGTGAGAAGGTTGTACGGGTAGGTGAGCAGCCACCCCAGCAGCTGGCTCCGCAAGGGCGCGTCTTCGAGCCACGACGGTGCGAACTGCGACAGCGGGAATGCCGCCGACGCCAGTGTGGGAGAGACGAGCAGGTCGTACTCGCGCATGAACTCCACGAAGGTCGCGTACATCTTGGAGCGGAACACCTGCGCGCGACTGATCTCGACGGCCGTCAGCGATGCGGCCTGTTCGTGGATCTCGATCAGACGGTCATCGACCTGCCCGCTCATGGCACGCCAGTCCGGGAAGACGTCGTAGTCGGAGGCGAAGCCGGGCACCCAGATGCCTTCCCACATCGCCTGCTCCGGCTGTCCCCAGTCCGGAGTCGCCTCGGTGACGGTCGCGCCGAGCTCCTCGAACGCGGCGACCGCCTCGCGGCAGATGCGCGCCACCTCCGGGTCGACGTACCCGACGTGGAGGTCGGGCGAGTATGCGACCCGCCACCCGGCGAGCGACGTCGAGGCATCCTCTCGGCGGGCCGGTTCCGCCGGCAGGCTCAAAGGGTCGGACGGGTCGAATCCCGCCATGACGTCGTACATGAGCGCGGCGTCAGCGACGTCGCGGGCGAGGGGGCCGTGGAAGACCCACGTCTCGTAGCTCGCGGGGAGCAGCGAGTGCGGGATCCGCCCAAGCGAGGGCTTCAGCCCGACGACGCCGCACATGGCCGCGGGGATCCGGACCGATCCCGCCCCGTCGGCGCCCTCCGCGAGGGGGACGAGCCCGGCGGCGACGGCGGCGGCCGATCCTCCGGACGAGCCTCCCGCCGTGAACCCCCGCTTCCACGGGTTGTGCGTGGGGCCGTACAGGTGCCCGTCCGTGCCGCCGTAGTATCCCGCCTCGGGCGCGTTGGTGAGTCCGGTGAAGAGGCCGCCGGCATCCTTGAGTCGCGTGACCACGACAGCGTCGCGCTCGGCGATCTCGTGGGCGAAAGGTTTCATGGCGTGCGTGGCGGGCAGGCCCGCCACCGAGGTGAGCGACTTGATGGCGAACGGCACTCCGTGCAGCGGTCCGAGCGGGGCGCCGGAGGCTTGCTTCGCGTCGAGGTCCGCCGCATCGCGCAGCACCTGAGCCCGGTCGAAGAAGACATAGGCGTTCAGGGCCGGGTTGATCTGCTCGATGCGCGCACAGGCGGCTTCAGCGACCTCGACCGCGGTCAGCTCTCCGTCGGAGATCCGCGCCGCGATCTGCCTCGCGGAGAGCCACGCGTACTCGTCCGCAGTCAGTCGCGGTCGTTCGGCGGAGGTGTGTGCGGTGCCGCCTTCGGTCGGCGCGGTGGTCGTCGAGTCTGTCGATGTCATGGGAGTCCCTTCGTGACGGGTGGAGGTGGGAAGGAGTCCGACGATGTCGTGACACTCAGGAGACGGCGGCGGTCGGCACGACGACGGGGGTCCCGACGAGCCACCCGCCGTCCACGGCGAGGATCTCGCCACAGATGTGGTCGGCGAGCGGCGACGAGAGGAAGAGCACGGAGTCCGCGATCTGCTCCGGCGTCGCCCAACGCCCGTTGGGCGTCTGCCCCTCCAGCGCCGCACGGATGTCGGGGCCGTAGATCGAGGTCATGTCGGTCTCGACGAACCCCGGAGCGACACCGTTGACGTTGATGCCCTGAGCGGCGTAATCGATGCCCGCCTGGCGGGTGAGATTCACGATCGCGGCCTTGCTCGCGCAGTACGCGGCGAAGCCCGGGTTCGCCCGCAGTCCGCTGATGGAGGAGACGTTCACGATCTTCCCGCCGCGGTCCGCAGCCAGCATCGTGCGGATCACCGCTCGCGTGCAGAAGAAGGTGCCGTCGACGTTCACCGCGAACTGGTGGCGCCACACCTCGTCGGTCGTCTCGGTCGTGGTGCCGGAGTGCAGCACACCGGCGTTGTTCACGAGGATGTCGATCGGACGTTCGGCGGCGATGGCACCGATCACGGCGTCCACCTGGGCCGAGTCCGCGACGTCGAGCTCTCGGGACTCCGCACGCCCGCCGCGGGCGCGGATCGCCCCCGAGCACGAGCGGTCCTCGGGCAGCGACCAGTCGGAACGGTCGAGGATCACGACGGAGGCGCCCGCCTGAGCGAGGCGCATCGAGACGGCCCGCCCGATCCCGCGGGATCCTCCGGTGACGAGCGCGGTCTTTCCGGACAGATCGATCATCGTCCTGCCTCCGTCCCGTGGTCTGCGGCGCCGGGGGCGACCGCCGTGGCGGCCCCGGTCCGGGGCCGCCACGGCTGGATGTCATTCGGCATCCTTGGTCCTTTCCACCAGCGCGTCGGCGGGAGCAGCCGACACCGGCTGGACGTCGTCGGGCGCGACGAGCGCGCGCTCGCCGCTCTCCGCGACCCGGAACATCGCCTCCACGCGCAGTCGCTCCTCGTCGGTGCGTCCGGTGATCGCGGAGACCACGAGGAAGACGACGGCGTTCACGATGAGCCCGACGATGCCGCTGGTCAGGCTGCCGAGCGCAGGGATGTCGTCCGGGTAGACCCCGGTCAGCACGGCGGCGATGACGAACCCGGAGACCATGCCCCAGAGCGCGCCGTGCCGGTTGCCGCCGCGCCAGAAGATGCCGAAGAACAGCGGCACCGCCAGCTGGATGATGCCTTGGTAGGAGATCTGCGCCAGCAGCTGCAGGCGATCGAAGTCGAACGTGGCGAAGGCGAGCACGCCGGCCAGCAGCATGTAGACCACCATGCTGACCTTGGAGATGAGCGTGAGCTGCTTGTCGGAGAGCGGCCGCTTGCGGATGGTGGCCACGATGTCGTTCGCCACCTGGAGGCCCGCCACCTGGACGCTGGCATCGGTGTGACCCATCTGCGCGGCGAACACCACGACGACCGCCAGACCCAGGAGCCACGTTCCACCGAACTGCTCCATGAGGGTGAACCAGGCTTCCTGCGGCGCCGCGGCCACCTCGGGGATGTTGACCGCGGCGATTCCGACGAGCATCAGGACCGTATAGAAGGTCGCCGACACGAGGATCGTGGCGAGCGTGCCCTTCTTCACCGTCCGGACGCTGCTGGCGGTGTAGATGCGCTGGAAGCTGGTCGGCCAGCAGAGCGAGCCGATGACGCCGGTGAAGATGAGGGCCGAGATGTAGAACGGCCCGTACGTGTCGCCATCACCGGGCAACGTGAGGAATTTCTCCCCCACCCGTCCGAGGTCGGACCAGCTGATCGGACTGTTGAAGGCGCCCGTGAGCATGATCGCGCAGACGATGCCCGAGACGATGTAGGCCACGAAGCCCTGGAACATGTCCGTCATGATGAGGCCGCGCATACCCATCTGGACCGTCCAGATCTGACGGATCAGGATGACGACCAGCCCGACCACCAGCGAGGCGATGACCGACCAGGTGCCGGCGCTCGCGATCTCGAACAGGGTGCCCAGCGCCTGCATGCCCAGGACCACCCACGGGAAGAGCGAGACGACACCGATGATGCTGGCGACGACGCGCACGGCGTTCGAGCCGAAGCGGATGCGCAGGAGGTCGGGCTGCGTGCGCAGGTCGTAGGCCTTGCCCCAGCGCCAGGCGCGCGTCGCCATCAGGTACATGAAGGCGACGCCGAGGGTGGAGTAGGCCAGGGCGTAGAGCCCGAAGACGCCGGCACCTGCGGCCAGGCCGAAGAACGCGATGAACGTCGAGCCGGGCCACCACGAATTGATGTACGACATGGCGACGAACCAGGTGCCGTAGCTGCGACCGCCGACCGAATACTCGTCGAAGGTGGGCGCCGTCTTCTGCTTCGTGATGTAGAGGATGGCGATGACCACGCCATAGAAGGCGAGGAGCATTCCGAGCATGATGGCCATCAGTCGTCCCCCTCGCCCCGGATCTGCTCGACGACGTACAGTGCGGTGAGCGCGAGACCGACGAGGGCGGCGTTGACGATCCAATAGAAGATCGCCCATGGGATGCCGAGGAACGCGGCGGTAGAGCCGCTGGCGGCGAGGTAGAGCGGCGGGAAGAGCGCCATGAGCAGCGCGAATCCGTAGACCATGCCGAATGCCGTGTTGATCACGCGGCGGTCGAGTTTTCTGACGAGAGTGACCATGTTCGCGCCTCCTTTCTGAGAATGAGAAATGGGAGGTTCGGGAGCGCGAACTCAGTTTGAAATCGGACCATTACTGGTCGCCTTTTCAGCCGTAACGACGCTGTTACATGTGCGAAGGGTCCCACCCGACCTGGTGCGCGGTCACCGACAGGACGGTCCGATCCGCCCGGAAAAGGTCGATCGAACGCTCGAACGGTCGGCCATTCTGGTCCTCCGCGAATCGCACGACCTTGAGCAACGGCGCCCCGACCGCGATTCCGAGAGAAGCCGCGGTCCGGGGACTGGCCGTCGTCACGTGGATGTGTTCGTGCGCGTGCGCCGGGTGCACACCGTACTTCTGCTCGAGCAGCTCGTACATCGACTCCGAGAGCCGACTCTCGAGCAGGCCCGGGAAGCGCGCGGCCGGCACGCGGAACGACTCGAGCGACAGCGTGTCGCCGTCGGCGAACCGCAATCGCAGCACGGCCGCGACGAGATCGCTCGCCGAGATGTCGAAGTACGCACGCTCCACGTCGGAGGGGTGCTCGAAGCTCGCGGAGATGACGCGGGTGCCCGACTCGAACCCCTGCGCGCGAAGCATCTGGGGAAGGCCGACCACGGTCTCGAGCGGACGCTCGACGAGCCGGGTCGCCCCGTCGACCGCGTCGTCCTCCATAGTGGCGTCCGGGGTCGACTCCACCATCCGCAGGAACGCTCCCCCGGACCGCCCGCGCACGCGCCGGATGCGGCCGTCGCCTTCGAGCCTCTCCAACGCACGGCGGACGGAGGACCGCGAGGTGTTGAGACGCTCGGCGAGCTGACGTTCCGGAGGGAGTTTCGCGAAGCCGCGCGCTTCGAGATCGTCCGCCAGCCGACAAATGGTCGCAAAGGTCCTGTCAGCGGTCACGTCGCATCACGCCATCCCTGCTCTCACCGAGGGGCGGAATGCGCCCGGATCCGCGTCATTCTCGGCCTCTCACGCCCCATAGATTCCCACTCGAACGGCGGCGGCCCCGGGAACGTAATGCCGGATTTACATTGGTCTGGTCGACCAGAAATGGTCGCGGCGGACGCTGGTGCCATGGCTTCCTCCTCCTTTTCTCATCTCGGTCGGCCCATCTCGGAGTTGACCGCGGCGTTCGCCGCCGGTGACCTCACCCCGGTCGATGCGCTCGAAGCCACCTGGGAGCACCGGGCCGCGGTGGACCCCCTCATCAATGCGGTGCCGTACGTCGATGTGGACGGTGCGCGCGCCGCTGCCGAGCAGTCCGCGCGGCGCTGGGCCGCGGGCGAGCCGCGCGGGGCGCTGGACGGCGTGCCGGTCACGGTGAAGGACAGCATCAACGCAATCGGCCTTCCGTGGCGTCATGGCACGAAACCGAACGAGCACCTGCCCGTGGCCACCGTGGACGCGCCGCCGGCGCAACGACTGCGGGAAGCGGGAGCCGTCATCGTCGGGAAGACCTCCATGCCCGACTTCGGCATGCTCGCCTCGGGGGTGTCCTCCCTCTACGGGATCGTGCGCAACCCTTGGGACCTCGCCGCGAGTCCGGGCGGATCCAGTTCCGGGGCGGGTGCCTCCCTCGCGGCGGGACTCACCTGGGCGGCGATCGGAACGGACATCGCCGGCTCGGTACGCCTTCCGGCCGCGCACTGCGGCATCGTGGCGCTCAAGCCCACGCAGGGCCGGGTCCCGCACCTCGCGCCCAGCACCGTGCGATCGGCGGGACCGATGGCGCGCTCCGTCGCCGACGTGGTGGATGTCTTCCACGTCGTCTCCGGTTTCGACCCGCGTGACACCCTCGCACTCGCTCCGGACGCCGGGGGCCGAGTCGACGCCTTCACCGACGATCATGTGTCCACTCTGCGCGTCGGCCTGCTCACCGAGATGGGATACGGCATCCCCGCCGACGACCCGACGCTGCGCACCGTGCACGCCGCCGCCCGCGCCTTGGAGGGCGCCGGGGCGGAGATCGTGCCGATGCGCTCCCCCCTGGCCCCCGACGCGTACGACGCCCTCGACGCGCTCTACCTGGTCCGTGCGCTGGCCGAGTGGGAGGCGCACACGGCAGAGGGCCGCGAGTCCGTGCTCGCCCCGCTCGTCCGGTGGGCCGCGAACGCCCGTCGGCTGAGCGCGACCGACTACGAGCGAGCGCTCCTGCGCGTCGCCGCCGATCAGCAACGGTTCGCCGCGGCGCAGAACGACGTCGACGTCGTCCTCTCCCCCGTGCTTCCGACCGCGGCGTTCCCTGCGGAGTCCGTGGGAATGATCCCCGAGCGCCCCCTGGAGCACTGCAGCTTCACCGCGTGGTTCAACCAGACGGGGCAGCCGGCCCTCTCCCTCCCCTTCGGAGAGGACGGCGGGCACCCCGTGGCGGTTCAGGTGGCGGGGCCGAGGTTCAGTGACTCCGCCGTGCTGGCGCTCGCCGGGTGGCTCGAACGATCGCGCGGACGGGTGCCGGACTGGCCGCTCGAGCCGCGTCCGGTTTCGGGTGACGTGTGGGTGGTGCAGCCATGAGCGTGGCGCCGGTGATGCCCCTGACGCTGCAGGATGCCGCCGCGGCCACCGTCACCATGGCGAGCCCCAGCTGGTGGGGCGCCGACTCGACCCGATGCCGCGGCCTTCTCTTGGGCCGGGCGAGCCTGGTGAAGACCTACGCCCCGCATGCGCGCGTCTACCTCGACCTCGCCCGGACCATCACGGCGGCCCAGGCGGCGGGCGACGCGAGCATCGGACCGGCGGTCCTCGCAGTGTCGCCCACCGGCGACGCGATCGCCTTCGCCGATCTCACCGACAGCCATGCGACGGCGACGCTGGGCGACTTCGCGGACGACGACGCCTCCGCGGCAATTCTCGCCCTGCGTGCACGGGTCGGCGCGGTGGAACCGTCGTCCGCGCGGACGGCGAGCGTCTTCGACGACATCCGGGCGCTGCGCACGGCGCTGCACCGGCACGAGGTCACCCTCCCTGCGGACGCCGCCCTGCTGTTCCGGGTGCTCGAAGAGGCCGAGTCGCGCATCGACGCGGTGGGAGTAGACGTCGAGTTCCGGCACGGCGACGGCAATGTGTCCAACGTGCTCCGGGATCGTCGGGACGGGTCGCTCCTGCTCGTCGACTGGGACTGGGCGGGTTACATGGACCCGTACCAAGATCTCGGCTCCGCAATCGTCGAACTCGCCGACGACGAGGACCACGCTCGACGTCTGTTCGAGATCGCCTCCGGGCGGTACGATCGCGCGCTGTTCGCGCGCAGTCTCCTGTACGGGTACGCCGACATCGTCCGTCAGGCACTCGTCGGCGCTCTGGCGAACCGGCTCGACCCGGGAACGTTCGAGTACTCGAAGTACAGCGACTGGCAATTCCTGCGGGCCCGCAGCGCCCTTCAGAGCACACGCACCGACGAGTTGCTGAGGAGAGTCTCCGTATGACGCACACGGATACGGCCACCGTCTCGGTGGGTACGGAACGCGGTGCCGCGCGCACGACCGGCGAGCAGGCCGTCGAGCGCGCGCTCGACGCCGTCCCGCAGTGGCGAGGACGTCGAGCCCGGTACACGCCCATCTACGGCGGGCTGCAGAACGAGAACTGGCGCATCGACGTCGACGGCGAGGACGCGAGCTTCTTCCTCAAAATTCCCGGGGCGGGTTCCGAGACGTTCATCGACCGGAGCAACTCGCACGTGGCGGCCGAACGGGCCGGAGCCCTGGGCATCAGCCCCCGGATCGTGCACTTCGACCCCTCCACGGGCGTCGAGATCATCGAATTCCTCGACGGATACCGAGCGTGCACCAACGGCGACATGAAGCGCCCCGACATCGTGAGTGAGATCATCGGCCTCTACCGTGCGTTCGGCAGCGCGGAGACTCTGCCCTCGACGAAGACGATCATCGACATGATCGAGGAGCATCGCGCACAGACGGCCGACCTCGGCGTTCGGCTCCCGTCCTTCTGGCCCGCGCTGCTGCGCGAGTACCGCGCCTCCCGGTCGGCGCTGACGGCCGGCGGGCTCGACATCGTGCCGTGTCACAACGACCCGATGCCCGGCAACTTCTTGATCGCCGAGGGACGGCCCATGCGGCTGGTGGACTTCGAGTTCTCGTCGAACAACGAGCGCGCGTACGAGCTCGCCGTGATGGCGACCGAGTTCTTCTACGACGACCGCCGATTCACCGAGTGCGTGGAGGAGTTCTACGGCACCGCGGAGTGGTCGACCCTCGCCCGCGTGCAGGTCTGCAGCTTCCTCGCCGACGTGAAGTGGGGGCTGTGGGGCTGCGTGAACGCGCAACTGAACGACGGGTGGGATTACGACTATCACAAGTACGGCGTGTGGAAGCTCCGGCGGGCGCAGATCAAGATGACCGACCCCCGCTGGGGCGGTTGGCTCGGCGCCCTGTAGACCATTCGCCGCGAACGCAGAAAGGTTCCGATGAACACCACCTCATCCATCCTCGACGGAAACAGCTTCCGCGCCGATGCGATCGACCGCCTCGACCCGCTCGACCGGGCGCTCGTCGAGCGGCGCGCTCGCGTGCTCGGTCCGAGCTACCGGCTCTTCTACCGCGAGCCGCTGCACCTCGTGCGCGCGCAGGGCACCCGCGTCTACGACGCCCACGGACGCGAGTACCTCGACGCGTACAACAACGTTGCGAGCGTCGGCCATGGCAACCCCGCCGTCGTCGCGGCCGTGCAGAAGCAGATGACCGCCTTGTCGACGCACTCCCGCTACCTGCAGGACGGCGTTGTCGACTACGCCGAGCGGCTGCTCTCGACCCTGCCCGCCGCGCTGGACCGGGTGATGTTCACGAACTCCGGCTCCGAGGCGAACGACCTGGCTCTGCGCGTGGCGCGGTACACCACCGGCGGCACCGGTGTCGTCGTCACATCCGAGGCCTACCACGGCACGACGTCGATCGTCTCGGACGTGTCGCCGTCCGCAACCGCCGGCCCGCTCCGCGACGACGTCATCGCGATCGCGCCGCCGGATCCGTACCGTCACGGTGACGACGGGACTGTCGCCGAGGCGTTCGCCACGCGCGTCGCGGCGGCCTTCGATCGGCTGGCCGAACGCGGTCATCGTGCCGCCGCGCTGCTCGTCGACTCGATCTTCTCCTCCGACGGCGTGTTCCCCGCGACGGACACCCTCGAGCCCGCGTTCGCTGCCGCCCGCGCGGCGGGTGCCCTCGTCATCGCCGATGAGGTGCAACCGGGGTTCGCGCGGGTCGGCGAGGCGTTCTGGGGTTTCGCCCGGCACGGGGTGGTCCCCGATATCGTGACGATGGGAAAGCCCATGGGCAACGGCGTCCCCGTCGCCGCGATGGTCGCCTCCTCGCAGACGCTCGACCCGTTCGGTGCCGCCGTGCCGTACTTCAACACGTTCGGCGGATCGAGCGTTCCGATCGCCGCAGCCCGCGCCGTGCTCGACGAGATCGTGGACCGGCAGCTCGACGCCAACGCAGAGCGCATCGGAGAGATGCTGCGGGACGGGATCGCCGACATGGCCCTGCGATTCGACCGCATCGGCGATATCCGCAGCGCCGGGGTGTACTTCGGCGTGGAGCTCGTCGAGGACCGTCAGACGCGCGTGCCGGCGTCAGGGTTCGCGCAGGACGTCATCAACTTCGCACGGGACGAAGGTCTGCTCATCTCGGTGTGCGGGCCGACCAGCAGCACCCTGAAGATCCGGCCGATGCTCACGTACACCCCCGACGATGCGGCCTTGCTCCTCGAACGCCTCGAACGGGCGCTGAACCGTTCGGCCCGGGCCTCGTGACCTCGGCTTTGGCCGCGGTGCTGTGGGACATGGACGGCACCATCGTCGACACCGAGGACTTCTTCACGGACGCCGCAAGAGACATCGTCCTGCAGTCCGGAGCGGCATGGACGGACGACATCGAGAAGGCGCTCGTGGGCTGCACGATGGAGGTCCTCGCGGCAACCCTCATCGCGGCGGGGGTCGACCTCGACCCGCGGCTCATCATCGATCGCGTCGTCGGTCGGGTGGGCGAACAGCTCGAGACCGCGATCCCGTGGAAGTCCGGGGCCTCCGAGCTCCTGCGGGAGCTGAGGGATGCGGGCGTCTCCACCGCGCTGGTCACGATGTCGCCCCGCGTGCTCGTGCAACAGGTCGTCGCCGCCATCCCGTTCGAGGCCTTCGACGTCATCGTCACGACCGATGACGTGTCGAACGGCAAACCGGCGCCCGACGCGTACCTGCTCGCGGCATCCCTTCTCGAGGTCGACATCGAGCAGTGCGTCGCCATCGAGGACTCAGGTCCGGGAGTCGCGTCGGCCGTGGCCGCCGGTGCCGCCGTGATCGCGGTGCCGCTCCCGGAGACCCCTCTCCCCGATGCGGGCTACGTGCGTTGGGATTCCCTCGTCGGGCGCTCCGCGCAGGATCTCGCCCTCGTCCACGCCCGCGCTCGGCGCGGCACACCCCCGGTCGCGCACCTCCCCCACCGCGCAGGAGGCGGCGCTTCTCACAAGACGCCGTGACAACGCCCGCGCAGGACCACCGACCCGATGACGAGGCCGCACCTCGACTTCCACCTGCTGGTTCGGGATGCAAGTCGACGTTCGAGGCGCGAGATGTGCCGTCCCGAACGGAACGGCCCGCCCCGACCCCATAGCCTCCGCGCGAGCGAGGGTGACGGCACACCCGCAGCCGGCAACGGCGTCGCCCCGCACCTCGACAAGGTACGGGGCGACGAAGAGATGCCGAACCCGGCGCGCGGGCGAGCGCGACGCGGCGCGACGGTGCGGCTCAGTCGCGGTCGCGGTCGCGGCGCTGGGGTCGGTCGCTGCGCTTGGCGGAGCGCCCGCCCTGGTCGAGGCGCAGGTCGATGAGCTGGCCCGAGATGCGGGTGTCGGCGAGGCGGCCGATCGTGTCGCGCGAGAGGTCGGCCGGCAGCTCGACGAGCGAGAAGTCCTGACGGATCTGGATCGCCCCGAAGTCGTTGCGGCGCAGGCCGCCCTCGTTCGCGAGGGCCCCGACGATCTGGCGCGGCTCGACGCGCTGGCGACGGCCGACGGCGATGCGGTAGGTCGCGAAGCGTCCGCCACCGCCACGCCGGTCACCGCCCTCGCGCGGCTCGCGGCTCGAGCGGTCTGACCGGTCGCGGTCGCGGTCGAAACGCGGCTGCTGGATCGTCTCTTCCTCGAGCAGCAGCGGGGTGTCGCCCTGCGCCACGACGGCGAGGGCTGCGGCCACGTCGGCCTCGGGCACGTCGTGGTGCGCGACGTAGTGGGCGACGACGTCGCGGAAGGTCGCGATCGCGGCGGTGTCTTCGAGCGCAGCCGTGATGGCGTCGTCGAAACGGGTGAGGCGCGTGGCGTTGACGTCGTCGACGCTCGGCAGCGACATCTCGGTCAGCGGCTGGCGCGTGGCCTTCTCGATCGCGGTGAGCATGCGACGCTCGCGCGGGGTGACGAAGCTGATCGCATCCCCCGTGCGGCCGGCACGGCCGGTGCGGCCGATGCGGTGCACGTACGACTCGGTGTCGATCGGCAGGTCGTAGTTGACGACGTGGCTGATGCGCTCGACGTCGAGGCCGCGGGCGGCGACGTCGGTGGCGACGAGGATGTCGAGCTTGCCGCTCTTGAGCTGGTTGACGGTGCGCTCGCGCTGCACCTGGGCGATGTCGCCGTTGATGGCGGCGGCGGTGTAGCCGCGGGCGCGCAGCTTCTCGGCGACCGTCTCGGTCTCGTTCTTCGTGCGGGTGAACACGATCATGCCCTCGAAGTTCTCGACCTCGAGGATGCGGGTGAGCGCGTCGATCTTCTGCTGGTACGACACCACGAGGTAGCGCTGCGTGATGTTCGCCGAGGTCGTGGTCTTGGTCTTGACCGTGATCTCTTCGGGGTCGTTGAGGTACTGCGCCGAGATGCGACGGATCTGCGCCGGCATGGTGGCCGAGAACAGCGCGACCTGCTTGGTCGAGGGGGTGTCGGCGAGGATCGTCTCGACGTCTTCGGCGAAGCCCATCTTGAGCATCTCGTCGGCCTCGTCGAGCACGAGGAACTTCAGCTCGCTGAGGTCGAGCGTGCCCTTGTCGAGGTGGTCCATGATGCGACCGGGGGTTCCGACGATCACGTCGACGCCGCGGCGGAGCGCCGACAGCTGTTGACCGTAGCCCTGCCCGCCGTAGACGGGCAGCACCGAGACGCCCTTGATGTGCGCGGCGTACTTCTCGAACGCCTCGCACACCTGCAGCGCGAGCTCGCGGGTCGGCGCGAGCACGAGGGCCTGCGGGTTCTTGTGGCCGGTCTCCATCTGCGACAGCACCGGCAGCGCGAAGGCCGCGGTCTTGCCGGTTCCGGTCTGGGCGAGGCCGACGACGTCGCGGCCCTGCAGCAGCACCGGGATCGTGGCCGCCTGGATGGCGGAGGGGGTCTCGTAGCCGACGTCTTTGAGGGCCTTGAGCACGTTGGCATCCAGACCCAGATCGGAGAAGGTGAGCTGCGCGGGAGCGGTCTCCGCCTCAGCGGAGTCGACGGGGGTTTCGGATGCCATGACTCCACGGTAGTCCGCCTGGCCTCGCCGTGCGGGCGTGGGGATAACCTGAACGCGCGCGCCACTGTCGGCGCAGTGGTCTCCCGGCTCGGCCGGGCGCACGATAGAGGACCTCAGCGTGACCGTGACACCTCCCCCCGGCGCCATCTTCACCCCCACCTCCGACCGCCGTCCCGTGCTCGCCTGGGCGCTGTGGGACTGGGGTTCGGCTGCGTTCAACGCGGTGGTGACGACCTTCGTCTTCAGCACGTATCTCGCGAGCGAGCTGTTCGTCGACCCCGCGGTGGTGGCGGCGGCCAACGGCGATGACACCGACCCCGCGCTCGTGCGCGCCCTCGCCGAGAACGCCAGCGTGGTCGGTGTCGCGCTCATGGTCGCCGGCATCGTGGTCGCGCTCGTGGCTCCCGTGCTCGGGCAGCGCTCCGACGGCACGGGACGCCGCAAGCTCTGGCTGGGCGTCAACACCGCGCTCGTGGTGCTGGCGATGGCCGCGATGGTGTTCGTCGAGGGGACGCCGGAGTATCTGGTGCTCGGCGCCACCCTCATCGCCGTCGGCAACGTCTTCTTCGAATTCGCCAGCGTCAACTACTACGCGATGCTCACGCAGGTCTCCACGCGCGAGAACATCGGCCGCGTCTCCGGATTCGGCTGGGGCATGGGCTATGTCGGCGGCATCGTGCTGCTCCTGCTCCTTCTGGTGCTGTTCATCCAGAGCTTCGGGAATCCGGATGCCGGGGGCCTGCTCGCCGTGAGCAAGGAGGGCGGTCTGAACATCCGCCTCGCCGTGCTGGCATCCGCCATCTGGTTCGCTGTCTTCGCCATCCCAGTGCTGCTGCGCGTGCCGGAGATCCCCGCGCAGCGCCGTCAGGTGCGCGTCGGCTTCTTCCGGTCGTACGTGGTGCTCTGGGGCACGCTGCGCTCCCTCTGGCGCGACAGCCGCCAGGTGCTGCTGTTCCTGGTGGCGAGCGCGGTCTTCCGCGACGGGCTCGCGGGCGTCTTCACCTTCGGCGCCATCATCGCGGCGCAGGTGTTCGGGTTCAGCTCGACCGAGGTGCTGTATTTCGCGGTCGCGGCGAACCTCGTGGCGGGCGTCAGCGTGATGCTCGCCGGGCGCCTCGACGACCGCTTCGGCCCTAAGCACGTGATCCTCGTCTCGCTCGCCGGTCTCATCGTCCTCGGTACCGTGATGCTCGTCATCGGCACCTCGCAGGTCGGCTTCTGGATCGTCGGACTCGGCCTCGGCGCCTTCGTCGGGCCGGTGCAGTCCGCCAGCCGTTCGTACCTCGCGCGGGTGGCTCCGGCAGGCCGCGAGGGTGAGATCTTCGGCCTGTACGCGACGACGGGCCGCGCGGTGTCGTTTCTCGCGCCGGGCCTGTTCGCCCTGTTCGTCGGGCTGACCGGCGACACACGTCTCGGCATCCTGGGCATCGTGCTGATCCTCGCCGCGGGCCTGCTGCTGATGCTCCCGGTGAAGACGAAGGGTGCCGTCATCAGCTGATCGTCGCCGCGGAGCTGCGCGCGCCGCCCACGTCACGTGATCTCGACGAAGCCACACGCTCCGCCACGTCGACTCGACGAGATCACGTGATCTGGGCGCGATATGCCCGGGCGGGCCGGCCGCCGCGGCGCGCCGACCGGCGGGATGGATGCCGCGGACTCAGTCGCGCGGCCAGGCGTCGGCGAATTTCGCCAGCAGGCGGGCGAACTCGGTCCGCTCGGCGTCGCTGAACGATTCGAGGGCCGAGCGCACGGCATCCCGGCGTCGCCCGCGGAACCCCGACACGAGGCCCTGCCCCTCGGGCGTGAGGCGCACGCGGGTGCGGCGCGCGTCGTCGGGGTCGGGTTCGCGCGCGACCAGTCCCAGCTCGACCGACTGCTGCACGAGACGCGACGCGCGCGGTTGGTCGACTCCGACCGCCTCGGCGATCTCTCCGACCGAGAGCGATCCGGATGCCGCGACGAGGGCGTCGAGCATGCGCAGGCGCGCCGGCCCCCCGAAGCGCGCGTGCGCCGGGTCGGCCCAGGGAGGGGCGCCCCGGCCCCAGGGACCGCCGTGCCCGCCGTGCGGGTGGTGGTGCGCCTCAGGCGGGAACGGCGGGCGCGGGCGCCGGCCGCGCAGGCGCGCGAGCGCGGCGGCGATCTCGTCGGCGGGGTCGGTGGACACAGCCAGATTTTACATGTCGCTTGACAAGCATTCGAAATACATGTCACAGTACATTCGTTGTCAGATGACATGCATCGGCGGAGCGTCCGCCGACGAAAGGACCTTCCATGAACACCCCCACCGATCCGCGCGTCCTCGCGCATCGCCTCACGACGATCGGCCACGCGCTGCATCACCGACTCTTCGCGCACCTGCACGACAGCGGCATCCACCCCAAGACCGTCGTGCTGCTCAGCGCCGTCGACGGTCGCATCGACGCCCCCTGGGTCGCCGCCCGCCTGGCGCGCGGGGGCAAGCGCGTCACCGCGCTCGCACACCGCGGCTGGATCACCCGCTCCGACGACGACGGCTGGTCGCTGACCGACGAGGGCAGGGCGCTCCTCGACAGCGTGGATGCCGAGCGCTCGGCGCTGCTCGCCGGCATCACGCCCGAACAGCTCGTCCACCTGACCGCCGGACTCGACGCCCTCGCGGCTGCACTCGGCATCGACGAGACGATCGATCGCGGTCCGGGCGCAGGCTTCCGTGTCACGCCCGGCGCGGGGCGGCGCGGCTTCGGGCCCGACCCGCGCCGGGCCTTCGGACCGAACGAGCACCGCGGGTTCCGCACCGGCGAGCGCCCCGGCCCCCGTGCCCCGTTCGATCCCGCCGAGCCCCCTGCCTCGGCTTCCGAACCCGACGACGCGGGGCACGACCACGACGAGCACGGCAGCCGAGGCGTCCGGCAGGGCCACGCCGACCGCATGCACCCCCGCGGCTCGCACGAGTGCGGCGGGAGCCGTCACCACCGCCGTCGCGGCGAAGAACGTGCCTTCGAGCGCGGCTTCGAAGCCGGGTTCCAGCGCGGGCGCGAGGCGGGACCCCCGCCCGCATCGGCCGACTGAGAACACGCGCGTGAGTCCGGACGCCGGACGGTCGCGGCCCTGCGAGACCGCGACCGTCGCCGCCCGACTACTGCGTCACGGCACACGGCGCAACATTCCGGTCGCAAGATGACGCTCCGTGTCACTCCGCGACGCTTCGAGACAGGCCCATTAGCCGGTGTCGGAGGTCCGTTCTAGCGTCTGTTCGAATGCCGCCGGCACGACGCAACGGCGCAGTGAAGGAACAGCCGCACCGTGACCACCAGTCAGACCACACCGCGCCCCGCCGCCCGGCCTCCGCGGCCGTCCACCAAGCCCAACGGGCAGTGGAAGATCGACGGCACCACCCCGCTGAACGGCAACGAGGAGTGGAAGCAGGTCGACGACGGTCTCGCCGTGCGCGCGCGCATCGAGAACATCTACGCCGCGGGCGGCTTCTCGTCCATCGACCCGACCGACCTGCACGGCCGCTTCCGCGTCTGGGGCCTCTACACCCAGCGCAAGCCCGGTATCGACGGCGGTCGCACCGCCACGCTGAGCCCCGAAGAGCTCGAAGACGCCTACTTCATGCTCCGTGTCCGCATCGACGGCGGCCAGCTCACCACCGAGCAGCTGCGCGTCATCGCGGGCATCTCGCAGGAGTTCGGCCGCGACACCGCCGACCTCACCGACCGCCAGAACGTGCAGTTGCACTGGGTCGAGGTCGAGTCGATGCCAGAGATCTGGCGCCGGCTCGAGGCCGTGGGTCTCGGCACGACCGAGGCGTGCGGTGACGTGCCGCGCGTGGTGCTCGGCTCTCCGGTGGCCGGTATCTCGGCCGACGAGCTCATCGACCCGACCCCGCAGATCGACGAGATCACGAGCCGCTTCATCGGCGACCCGACACTGTCGAACCTGCCGCGCAAGTTCAAGTCGGCCATCACCGGTCACCCCAACCAAGACGTCGTGCACGAGATCAACGACGTCGCCTTCGTGGCCGTCGAGCATCCCGAGCTCGGTATCGGCTACGACCTGTGGGTCGGCGGCGGCCTGTCGACCACCCCGCGCCTCGGCGAGCGCCTCGGCGTCTTCGTCGCCCCCGAGCGGGTGGCCGAGGCCTGGCACGGTGTGGCGCAGATCTTCCGCGACTACGGCTACCGGCGTCTGCGCAACAAGGCGCGCCTGAAGTTCCTGCTCGCCGAGTGGGGGCCTGCGAAGTTCCGCCAGGTGCTGCAGGACGAATACCTCGGCTACGCCCTCCCCGACGGTCCCGCGCCGGTCAAGCCGGCCGCCCCCGGCGACCACGTCGGCATCCACCGTCAGAAGGACGGCCGGTTCTATGTCGGTGCGACGCCGATCGTCGGCCGCGTCTCGGGCACGACGCTCGCCCGCCTCGCCGACCTCATCGAGGAGCACGGCTCGACGCGCCTGCGCACCACGCCGCACCAGAAGGTCGTCATCCTCGACATCCCCGAAGACCGGGTCGAATCCCTCGTCGCCGGTCTCGACGAGCTCGGTCTGCAGGCGCGCCCGAGCCTCATCCGCCGCGGCACCATCGCGTGCACGGGCATCGAGTTCTGCAAGCTCGCGATCGTCGAGACCAAGGTCAACGCCACCGCCGCGGTGCACGACCTCGAGGAGCGCCTCGCGGGCTTCGACCTGCCGCACCCGATCTCGCTGCACGTGAACGGCTGCCCCAACTCGTGCGCCCGCATCCAGACCGCCGACATCGGCCTGAAGGGTCAGCTCGTCACGATCGACGGTGAGCAGGTGCCCGGCTACCAGGTGCACCTCGGCGGCGGCCTGGCCTCGCAGGACCGCGACGAAGCCGGTCTCGGCCGCACCGTCCGCGGCCTCAAGGTGGCCGCCGACGGCATCGCCGACTACGTCGACCGGGTCGTGCGGCGCTTCCTCGACGAGCGCGACACCGCGGCCGACGAGACCTTCGCCCAGTGGGCGCACCGCGCCGACGAGGAGGCCCTGCAGTGAGCGTCTCCCTCGCCCCGCGCGTCACCGCACGCCGCAGCCACGACGAGCTCAAGGCCCTGGCCGAACGGGGCAACGTCGAACTCCGCAGCCTCGCCGACGACGAGGCGTCGCCCGCCGAGGTCGTCGCCTGGGTCGCCCGCAACTTCACCCCCGAGTCGGCCGCGGTGGCGTGCTCGATGGCGGATGCCGCGCTGCCGCACCTCGTGGCCGAGCAGCTGCCGAACGTCGACGTGCTCTTCCTCGACACGGGCTACCACTTCCGCGAGACCCACTTCACGCGCGACGAGGTCGACCGCGCCCTCGACGTGCGCGTCGTCGACGTGCTCCCCGAGCAGACGGTCGCCGAACAGGATGCCGAGTTCGGCGCGCGGCTGTACGAGCGCGACCCCGCGTTGTGCTGCGCCCGCCGCAAGGTCGACCCCCTGCAGGGTGCGCTCGGCGGCTACGAGGTGTGGTTCACCGGCGTCCGCCGCGACGAGGCCCCGACGCGCACGCACACGCCCCTGGTCACGTGGGACGAGCGCAACGGCCTCGTCAAGGTGAACCCGGTCGCGGCGTGGAGCTTCGATGACCTCATCGGCTACGCCAACGCTCACGCCGTTCCGGTCAACCTCCTCCTCAGCCACGGCTACCCCTCCATCGGATGCGAGCCGTGCACCCGACCGGTCGCCCCCGGCGAAGACCCCCGAGCCGGCCGCTGGGCCGGCTTCTCGAAGACGGAATGCGGGTTGCACACATGAGCGCTGTGTCCACGGCATCCACTGCCCTGTCCACCCTCGATCTGCTCGAGGCCGAGGCGATCCACGTCATCCGCGAGGTCGTCGCCGAGTTCGAGCGGCCCGTGCTGCTGTTCTCGGGCGGCAAGGACTCCGTCGTCGTGCTGCACCTCGCGACCAAGGCGTTCGCGCCGGGCCGCGTGCCCTTCCCCGTGCTGCACGTGGACACCGGGCACAATTTCCCCGAGGTCATCGCCTTCCGCGACGAGACCGTCGAGCGCCTGGGGCTACGACTCGAGGTCGCCCGCGTGCAGGACTACATCGACGACGGCCGCCTGCAGGAGCGCGCCGACGGCACGCGCAACCCGCTGCAGACCCTGCCGTTGCTGGATGCCATCGCCGCCGGCCGCCACGACGCGGTGTTCGGCGGAGCGCGCCGCGACGAAGACAAGGCCCGCGCCAAGGAGCGCATCATCTCGCTTCGCGACGAGTTCGGCCAGTGGGACCCGCGCAACCAGCGCCCGGAGCTGTGGAGCCTGTACAACGGCCGCCACACCCCCGGTCAGCACGTGCGCGCCTTCCCCATCTCGAACTGGACCGAGCTCGACGTGTGGCGCTACATCCAGCGCGAGAACATCGCCCTGCCCCCGCTGTACTTCGCGCACGAGCGCGAGGTGTACCGCCGCGGCGACATGTGGAACCCCGTCGGGCCGTTCTCCCCGCCTCGCGAGGGCGAGACCGTCGAGGTGCGCACGGTCCGCTACCGCACGGTCGGCGACATGAGCTGCACGGGCGCGGTCGAATCGGATGCCGCCGACCTGGCATCCATCGTCGCCGAGGTCGCGCGCACCACCATCACCGAGCGCGGGGCGACCCGCGCCGACGACCGTCTCAGCGAGGCGGCCATGGAAGACCGCAAGAAGGACGGGTACTTCTGATGTCGCTCGACACCCTCGAGGCACCGGTCGAAACGACCGAGCCGACGCTCTTCCGCTTCGCCACCGCCGGCTCCGTCGACGACGGCAAGTCCACGCTCGTCGGCCGCCTGCTGCACGACGCCAAGGCGATCCTCGCCGACCAGCTCGAGCAGGTCGCCCGCACCTCGGCCGACCGCGGCTTCGCGCACGGCGCGTTCGACTTCGCGCTGCTGACCGACGGCCTGCGCGCCGAGCGCGAGCAGGGCATCACCATCGACGTGGCCTACCGCTACTTCGCCACGGGCACGCGGTCGTTCATCCTCGCCGACTGCCCCGGCCACGTGCAGTACACGCGCAACATGGTCACCGGCTCCACCACCGCCGATGCCGTCGTCGTGCTCGTCGACGCCCGCGCGGGAGTCGTCGAGCAGACGCGCCGGCACCTGGCCGTCGTCGCTCTGCTGCGCGTGCCGCACGTCATCGTCGCGGTCAACAAGATCGACCTCGTCGACTTCTCGGCCGACGTGTTCGGGGGCGTCGCCGCCCAGGCCCGCGCCGTCGCGACCGAACTCGAGATCGACGACCTGCACGTCATCCCCGTGTCGGCCCTCGAGGGCGACAACATCGTCGACCGCTCCGCGCGAACGCCCTGGTACGACGGCCCCGCGCTGCTCGAGCTGCTCGAGACGCTGCCCTCGGCCGACGAGTCGGCTCGCGACGGGGAGCCGCTGCGTCTGCCGGTGCAGTCGGTGATCCGCCCGCAGGGTGGATTGTCGCCCGAACTCGCCGCCGACCCCGAGGCCGCCGCGGCCCTGCGCGACTACCGCGCCGTGGCCGGACGCATCTCGACCGGCACCGTGCGGGTGGGCGACGAGGTCGAGGTGTCGGGCTCGGGCGTGCGCACGGTGGTGCGCGGCATCCGGATCGCGGGCGTGCCCGCCGAGAGCGCCGTCGCTCCGCAGTCGGTCTCGCTCGAGCTCGCCGACGACGTGGATGCCGCCCGCGGCGCCGTCATCGCCACCTCGGGCACCCTGCCCGCCCCGCGCCGCGAGGCCGATGTCGAACTCTTCCAGCTCGACGCGCGGCCCCTGACGCCCGGCGCGCGCGTGCTCGTGAAGCACGGAACGGCCACGGTGCAGGCGATCGTGGCATCCATCGACTCGCGCTACGACCTCGACGCCCTCACGCACGTCGACGCCGACCGGCTCGAAACCAACGACATCGGCCGTGCGCGCCTGCGCCTGGCCGCCGACCTGCCGCTGGAGCCCTACCGCGACAGCCGCCACGAGGGTTCGTTCCTCGTCATCCATCCGTCCGACGGCGCGACCCTCGCCGCCGGCATCGTGCGCTGACCGGCGCCCGAGAGACCCGCGCCCATCGGCGCACCCCAGCCCTGTGAAGGAGGCGACAGTGAACATACGACGCATTGCAGCAACGATCACGACCCTGGGAGTGGTGGCAGCGATGATGGCGGGCTGCGCCTCGTCGACGGCGGAAGCCACCGACCAGGGCCCCGCCGAGGAGCTGCGCCTCGGCTACTTCGCCAACGTCACCCACGCCCCCGCCCTCGTGGGTCTGCAGGAGGGCCTGCTGCAGGACGCCCTCGGCGACACGAAGCTGTCGACCGAGGTGTTCAACGCCGGCCCCGCCGCCATCGAGGCCCTGTCGGCCGGCGCCATCGACGCGACCTACATCGGCCCGAACCCCTCGATCAACACGTTCATCCAGTCGCGCGGCGAGTCGGCGCGCATCGTGGCCGGTGCGGCCACCGGCGGTGCGGCTCTGGTCGTGCGCGACGGCATCTCATCTGCGCAAGACCTGAAGGGCAAGACCCTCGCCACCCCGCAGCTCGGCAACACGCAAGACGTGGCGCTGCGCGGCTGGCTGAAGGAGCAGGGCTTCGAGACCGACACCTCGGGCGGCGGCGACGTCACGATCACCCCGACCGAGAACGCGCAGACGTTCCAGCTGTTCAAGGACGGCCAGCTCGACGGCGCCTGGCTGCCCGAGCCGTGGGTGTCGCGTCTGGTCATCGACGCCGGCGCGAAGGTGCTGGTCGACGAGGCCGACGAGTGGCCCGACGGACAGTTCCCCACCACCGTGCTGCTGGTGCGCAAGGAGTTCCTCGACCAGCATCCCGAGACGGTGTCGAAGCTGCTCGCCGGGCACGAGGCATCCGTGCAGTGGATCGCCGACAACGCCGGCACCGCGGCATCCGTCATCAACGCGCAGATCGCCGCCGACACCGGCAAGCCGCTCGCCGACGCCGTCATCGCCCGGGCCCTCGAGCACGTGACGTACTCGGTCGACCCGCACGCCGACACCTTCCAGACGCTCGTCGACCACGGCGTCACCGCCGGCACGCAGAAGGAGGGCTCGATCGAGGGCCTGTTCGATCTGCGGCTGCTCAACGCACAGCTGAAGGAGGCGGGCGAGACGGCGATCTCGGCCGCCGGACTCGGCGAGGAGTGACATGACCACGGCCCGCATCGACAGCCCGGCACCCGCCCTCGCCACCGCCCCGGCGGTGCGGATCGACGGCGTCTCGAAGCGCTTCGGTGCGGGCCCGGTCGTGCTCGACGACATCACCCTCGACTTCGCTCCCGGCGAGTTCGTGTGCCTGCTCGGCGCCTCGGGCTGCGGCAAGTCGACGCTGCTGAACCTCATCGCCGGCCTCGACCGCCCCACCGCGGGCCGCATCGAGACGCCCGCCGAGGGCTCGGCGGTGATGTTCCAGGAGTCGGCGCTCATGCCGTGGCTGAGCGCCCGCAAGAACGTCGAACTGGCCCTGCGCCTGCGCGGCGTGCCGCGCACCCGCCGCCGCGACGAGGCACTCGCCCTGCTCGACACCGTCAATCTCGCGGATGCCGCCGACAAGCGCCCGCACGAGCTCTCGGGCGGCATGCGCCAGCGCGTGGCACTGGCCCGCGCTCTCGCGCAGGACCGGCCCGTGCTGCTGATGGACGAGCCCTTCGCGGCCCTGGATGCCATCACCCGCGATCTGCTCCACGAAGAGCTCGAGCGCGTGTGGCGCGCGACCGGCCGCACCATCGTGTTCGTCACCCACAACGTGCGCGAGGCCGCCCGCCTCGGCCAGCGCGTCGTGCTGCTCGGCAGCCGGCCCGGTCGCGTGGTCAACGAGTGGCGCATCGAGCGCACCGAGGGCCGCCGCATCGAGTCGCCCGAGGTCGCCGCCCTGTCGGTGGAGATCACCGACGAACTGCGCAAGGAGATCCGCCGCAATGCGCGCTGACACCACGGCCTCGACCGACGACCTCCGCAGCCTCGAGGCGGGCCTCGACAACCTGCAGACCACGACCGATACCGGCGCCGGCCGCTTTCGCACCTTCTGGTCGAGCGTGCTGCCCCCCGTCATCTTCGTCGTGCTGCTGATCGCGGCGTGGCAGCTCTACATCGTCATCGCCGACCCGCGTCCCGACAAGGCCCCGAGCCCCGCCGACGTGCTCGGGGCGCTGACCTACGCGTGGGACACCGGCCGCCTGCAAGAGGCAGTGCTGACGAGCCTGGAGCGCGGCATCCTGGGCTTCGTCATCGCCATCATCATCGGCACCCCGATCGGCCTGCTGCTGGCCGAGGTGCGTCCGATCCGCCGCGCGGTCGGCCCGATCATCTCGGGCCTGCAGGTGCTGCCGTCGGTGGCGTGGGTGCCCGCCGCGATCATCTGGTTCGGGCTCACGGATGCCACGGCCTACTTCGTCATCCTGATGGGGGCCATCCCCTCGATCGTCAACGGCCTCATCTCGGGCGTCGACCAGGTGCCGCCGCAGCTGCGGCGTGTGGGCACGGTGCTCGGTGCGTCGAAGTGGCAGCTCGCGACCTCGGTGATCCTCCCCGCCGCCTTCCCGGGCTACTTCGCGGGTCTCAAGCAGGGCTGGGCGTTCTCGTGGCGCTCGCTCATGGCGGCCGAGATCATCACGTCGGGCGGCACCATCGGGTTCGGCCTCGGCACGATGCTGCAGCAGACGCGCGACCTCGCCGACCTCGCCGGCGTGCTCGCCACGATCGTCGTGATCCTGGGCATCGGCATCCTGATCGAGCTCGCCTTCTTCGGACCCATCGAGCGGCGCATGCTGCGCGGGCGCGGTCTGCTGCTGTCGGGCGGTGCGCGATGAGCGGGTTCGCGGAGGGAACGGATGCCACGGCCGACGCCGTCGCCGCGCGCGCGGGCGATGCCTTCGAAGCGACGGTCCCGGATGCCACGCTGCTCGGCGCTCCGAAGACGGCCGAGGTCGCGGCATCCGGAACCGTCTGGCTCGTCGGCGCCGGCCCCGGCGACGCGGGCCTGCTGACCCTGCGCGGCCTTCGGGCCCTCGAGGCCGCCGACGTCATCGTCGCGGACCGTCTCGGCGCCCGGTCGGTGCTCGACGGCCTCGCCGCCGAGGGCGTGCATCTGCGCGGTGAGGTGATCGACGTGGGCAAGCTGCCCGGCCACCACGCCGTGCCGCAGGACGCCATCAACGCCCTGCTCGTGCGCGAAGCCCTCGCCGGCCGCACCGTGGTGCGCCTCAAGGGTGGCGACCCCTACGTCTTCGGCCGCGGCGGCGAGGAACTGTTCGCGTGCCAGGAGGCCGGTCTCGACGTGCGCGTCGTCCCCGGCGTCACCAGCGCCGTCTCGGTGCCCGCACTCGCCGGCATCCCCCTCACTCATCGCGGGGTCGCGACGAGCTTCATCGTGGCGACCGCGCACGACCAGATCGCGGCGCTCAGCGGCGGGCGCGACCACACGGTGGTGCTGCTGATGGGCGTCGGCACACTCGCGCACTCCGCCGTGACCCTCGCCCGCGGAGACCGCGGCGCCGATTGCCCCGTCGCGATCGTGGAAGACGGCTTCGGTCCCCGCCAGCGCGTGACTGTCGGCACCCTCGCCACCATCGCCGCGCAGGCCGCCGAGCGCGGTGTGCGCTCCCCCGCCGTCGTGGTCGTCGGCGACGTGGTGCGCCTGAGTCCCCACGCGCCCGCCGCCCTGGCATCCCTCGATCTCACCTTCGACCCCCTCGCCGTTCCCCGAAAGGCCCCTTCGCTGTGACCTCGTCTTCTCTCACCTCGCTCCGTGTCGCGATCGTCGGCGCCGGCCCTGCCGGCATCTACGCCGGCAACATCCTCACGCGCGCGGTGACCGACGCCGGCGGCACGGTCGCCATCGACCTGTTCGATTCGCTGCCCGCGCCCTACGGACTCATCCGCTACGGCGTCGCCCCCGACCACCCGCGCATCAAGGGCATCGTCGACTCGCTGCACGAGATGCTCGACGCGGGCTCCACCCGCTTCATCGGCAACGTCGAGGTGGGCCGCGACATCTCCGTCGACGAGCTGCACGCGCGGTACGACGCCGTCATCCTCGCCACCGGGGCGCTGCGCGATGCGCCGCTCGACATTCCCGGCATAGATCTGCCCGGCTCGTACGGCGCCGCCGATTTCGTCGCCTGGTACGACGGTCACCCCGACGTCTCGCGCGAGTGGCCGCTGGAGGAGCGCGAAGTCGCTGTCATCGGCAACGGCAACGTCGCCCTCGACGTCGCCCGCGTGCTCGCCAAGCACGCCGTCGACCTGCGTTCGACCGAGATCGCCGACAACGTGCTGCACGGCCTCGAGGCGTCGGCCGTCACCGACGTGCACGTGTTCGGTCGTCGCGGCCCCGCCGACATCAAGTTCACGCCCATCGAGCTGCGCGAGCTCGGCGAGGTACCGAACGTCGACATCATCGTGCACGACGAAGACTTCGCGGATGCCGACCCCGCCTCGGCATCCAACAACCAGCTGAAGGTGATGCTGCGGGTGCTGAACAGCTGGCGCACGCGCGAGCAGACAGGCGCGACCCGTCGCCTGCACCTGCACTTCTACCACGCCCCTCTCGCCGTGCTCGGCGAGGACAAGGTCGAGGGCCTGCGCTTCGAGCGCACCGAGCCCGTCGGCGACGGAACCGTGCGCGGCACGGGAGAGATCCGCGAGATCGCCGTGCAGCAGGTGTACCGCGCGGTGGGGTACTTCTCGAGCCCCGTGCTCGGCGCGCCGTTCGACGCCGTGCGCGGCGTGGTGCCGAACGTCGAGGGTCGCGTCGTCGATGCCGACGCCGTCGTGCCGGGCCTCTACGCCACGGGCTGGATCAAGCGCGGCCCCGTCGGCCTCATCGGACACACCAAGTCGGATGCCATGGAGACCATCGCCCACCTCGTGTCCGACATCGAGGCGGGTACCCTTTCGGCCCCCACGGTGGACGGCGACGTACTCGAGGCTCTGGCCGAGCGCGGCGTGGAGTTCACGACGTGGGAAGGCTGGCGTCTGCTCGACGCGCACGAGCGCGCCCTCGGCGCCGCGCACGAGCACACGCGTGAGCGCGTCAAGGTCGTGCCGCGCGAGGAGCAGGTGGCGGTGTCGCGGTCGGGAGCGCTCGTCTCGTGACGTACGTCATCGCGCTGCCCTGCGTCGATGTGAAAGACCGGGCCTGCATCGACGAGTGCCCCGTCGACTGCATCTACGAGGGTGAACGCTCGCTCTACATCCACCCCGACGAGTGCGTCGACTGCGGTGCATGCGAACCGGTCTGCCCGGTCGAGGCGATCTACTACGAGGACGACCTGCCCGAGGAGTGGTCCGACTACTACCAGGCGAACGTGGAGTTCTTCGACGACATCGGCTCACCCGGTGGCGCCGCGAAGGTCGGCGTCATCGCGAAGGATCATCCGCTCGTCGCCGAGCTGCCGCCGCAGGCGCACGGCTGAAAGCCCGGGGCCGCGCCGGCGGTCTCGGATATCCGGCGGATCGCCGACATCATCGTCGCGGCGACGCCGAGCGCCGGTGCGGGTCAGCCGCCGAGCGAACCCGCGTCGGTGGCCTCAGGTGCCCGGCGGATCGCCGACGTCATCGTCGCGGCGACGCCGAGCGCCGGTGCGGGTCAGCCGCCGAGCGAACCCGCGTCGGTGGCCTCAGGTGCCCGGCGGATCGCCGACGTCATCGTCGCGGCGACGCCGAGCGCGGAGTGCGGGTCAGCCGCCGAGCGAACCCGCGTCGGTGGAGCCGACGTCGGTGCGGTGGAAGTTCAGAGCGGAGCGCGAGGCTGTCGGCCCGCGCTGGCCCTGGTAGCGGTTGCCGTAGGGGCCGGAGCCGTACGGGTTCTCGGCCGGCGAGGTGAGGCGGAAGTAGCAGACCTGACCGATCTTCATGCCGGGCCAGAGCTTGATCGGCAGCGTCGCGACGTTCGAGAGTTCGAGCGTGACGTGGCCCGAGAAGCCCGGGTCGATGAAGCCGGCGGTGGAGTGCGTCAGCAGCCCGAGGCGGCCCAGCGACGACTTACCCTCGAGGCGCGCGGCGACGTCGTCGGGCAGGCTGACCCGCTCGAAGGTCGATCCGAGCGCGAACTCGCCCGGGTGAAGAATGAACGGCTCGTCGGGTTCGACCTCGATGAGGCGGGTGAGTTCGGGCTGGTCCTCGGCGGGGTCGATGAAGGGGTACTTGTGGTTGTCGAAGAGCCGGAAGTACCGGTCGAGCCGCACGTCGACGCTCGACGGCTGCACCATGGCCGGGTCGTAGGGATCGAGGCCGAGGCGCTTCGCATCGAGTTCGGCCCGGATGTCGCGATCGGAGAGCAGCACGGCCCCAGCCTAGGGGCGGCGTCGGGAATGACGCTGCCGCGTGTCGGCGGGTGGCCCGGCGCAGCCGGCGTCGGCGCCGGCGCAATTTCGGCTGGATGCCGCTGCCCGGGTGCCGGTATCGATGCGATGCCCGTGCTGGTCGAGTGGGGGCCGGTGGGGGTGGGGGTACCGGTGGGATGCCGGAACCGACGCCGAGGCCCGAGTCAGCGGGCTCCGGCCGAGTCGCCGCCCGTTGCGACTCTGTGCCGCGACGGCGCTTCCCCTCGCCGAGCGGCGTCCGCCCGCCGAGGCCGCATCGCTTCGTCGAGACCGCACGCTTTTCGACGCAATCGTGCGCGGTCTCGTCAATCGCATGCGGCCTCGAAGATGCGTGCGGTGCCGACGCCGGGGGCGGTGACGTTGCGAGCCGGAGGATGCTGCGGCGCACCCTGTTATGCTGGCCGGGTTGCCGCAAGGCTCCGGGGCTGTAGTTCAATGGCAGAACATCTGCTTCCCAAGCAGATAGCGCGGGTTCGATTCCCGTCAGCCCCTCAAAGGTCCGACATGCCGGCGCAGCCGGTGTGGCGGACCTTTCGCGTGGGTGCCGTAGGGACCGATCCCGCAGCGGGTGGGCCCACACCGCCGGAGGCTCCGCGCGGCGCGAAGCGGCGCGTGGAGGGGCGGTGGGGACGATTCCCGTCAGCCCCTCAAAGGTCCGACATGCCGGCGCAGCCGGTGTGGCGGACCTTTCGCGTGGGTGCCGTAGGGACCGATCCCGCAGCGGGTGGGCCCACACCGCCGGAGGCTCCGCGCGGCGCGAAGCGGCGCGTGGAGGGGCGGTGGGGACGATTCCCGTCAGCCCCTCAAAGCCCTCACGGGCGGGCGAAGGCCGTTCGGGAGGGCTTTCGTGTTGCCTGAATCGAAGCCTCGGGTGGGCCCACGCCGCCGGAGGCTCCGCGCGGCGCGAAGCGGCGCGTGGAGGGGCGGTGGGGACGATTCCCGTCAGCCCCTAAAGCCCTCACGGGCGGCCTCGAGCCCTTCGGGGAGGCGCGGGGACGGCATCCGGATCTCCCCCGCTCGACGGATGTCGAGGCGACGGCACCCGCCTACCGTGGGAGACATGGCAAGACACGAGGCTCCCCCGCAGATCGCCGTCTGGCTGCTCATCGGCGCGACGTTCGCCCTCTCCTCCTCCGTGCTCTTCGGCCTCGACGGGCTATGGAGGTGGAACCTCACCGTGCTGGGCTTCCTGCTCATCGTCGTGGGAATGGTTCGCCTCACCGTGGAGATACGCGGGCGCGGTGGCGCCGCCGCGCCCGATGATCGCGACCAGCTCTGACGCTCCCGCCCGCCCGTCCGCAGTCTCGGTAACGCCGGGAAGCAGGCGCGTCAGCTGCGCAGGTGCGACGCCCCGTTCAGGTCGAGGATGGCGCCCGACGCCCACTGCGAGCGAGGCGAACTGAGGTACACCACGGCATCCGCCACTTCTTCCGGGGTCGCGACGCGGCCGAAGGGACTCTGATCCCGGATGCCGTCGCCCGCCGCGCCGGCAAGCTTCTCCTGTTGCCGGTCGGTGCCCACGAAGCCGGGCGCGACGCTCGTGACGGCGATGCCGTGCGGGGCGAGGGCGACCGCGAGGGACTGGCCCATCGCGTGCAGGCCCGCTTTCGCGGCGCCGTAGGCGGGGAATTCGGGTTCGCCGCGGAAAGCGCCGCGCGAGCCCACGTTCACGACCGATCCGGGGAGCCCGCGTTTGATGAGCGACCGCGCCACGAGGAAGGTCATGTTCGCCGGGGCGCGGAGGTCGATGTCGACCATCTGCTCCCAGATGGTGTGCCAGGCGGCGTAGTCGACGGTGGCGATGGGATGCGAGGTCGATGCGTTCGGCGCGATGGCGGCGTTGTTGACGAGCACGTCGATGCGACCGAAGGCCTCGAGCACATCGCTCACGACGCGCTCCGCGACAGCGGCGTCGGAGAGGTCTCCGCCGACGACGATGTGACCCTCGCCGTGCAGGGATGCGAGCGTCTCGAGCGCGGCATCCCGATCCTGTCCGTAGTGGACGGCGACGCGATCACCCCGCTCGCTGAGGGCGACGGCGATGGCCCGGCCGATCCCGCGAGAGGCGCCGGTGACGAGGGAGAACAGCATGCCCTCATCCTCGTCGATGCGCCGAGCGTCCGGGCGGCGACGCGAAACGGCGACTCCGCCCGGACTGTCCGGGGCTCACACGCCGGGGTGATGAACCGGTCACGTCCGACGTGGACCACTCACGTTACGTCGCGGCCGGCGCGCATCACCCGGCTTGACGAGCTCCCCCGGCAGATGCGGGGTCCCGCCGGAGCAGACGGGCCCCTTGGGGGCGGCATCTGCCGTTCGGGGCGGAACCGGCCGCTCGAAGCGGAACCGGCCAATTGGGGCGGGATCGGCCGCTCGGGGCGAGAATTCGCCGCCCCGAAGCGCCAAATCCGCCCCGAAGCTGAAGAACCGACGTCAGGCGCGGGTGAACCCGTCGAGGTCGGGGTCCCAGAAGGCGTCGGGGTTGTCGATGTCGAGCGTCTGCTCGTGCGCGATGGCCGGCGCCTGCGGGAAGCGCTTGTGCTGACGCAGTTCTTCGGCGGCCCATCCGAAGTCGGGCTCGTCTCCGGACCAGTCGTGCGCGGGGGCGCTGAGCACATCGTTGCCGACGCCGATGACCAGCTCGGCCTCCTCGGTCGCTCCGCTCGCGGTGACGATCGGGATGCTGACGGCCTCGGCTTGACCGTCGGCGGCGATGGATGCCGTCAGCTGCACGAGCGCCTCGGCGACGTCGTCGGTCGTGGTCACGGTCTCACCGGCGTACGTTACACATCGCATCCCCTCATGGTGGGGGTGAGCGCGCCGCCCAGGGGGCCACTTGCCCCGCAGGCCTCCGCTCGGCTAGGGGTCGATGTCGGAAGTGCGCGCTAGGTTGCCAGACACGACGAAGAGGAGCGCAATCAGTGGCTGACATTCCCGAGCTCATCGTCGCCGACGCGCACCGGTGGCGCGCTTGGCTCGATCAGAACGAGAGCGCCAGCGACGGCGTGCGGCTCGTCCTGGCGAAGAAGGGCACCACCGTTCCCACGGCCCTCACCTACGCCGAGGCGCTCGACGAGGCGCTGTGCAGCGGATGGATCGACGGCCGCCGACAGTCTCGGGATGCCGCGACCTTCTGGCAGCACTTCACCCCGCGCCGCTCGCGGTCGCTGTGGTCGACACGCAACGTCGACATCGTGGCCCGGCTCAGCGAGGAGGGACGCATGCGTGCACGGGGGGCCGATGAGATCGCGAAGGCCCAGGCCGACGGACGGTGGGAGCGGGCGTACGCCGGTCCCGCGACGATCGAGGTTCCCCCCGACCTGGAGGCCGCTCTGGATGCCGCACCGGCGGCTGCCCGCGCCTTCGCGGCCCTGAACAAGACGCAGCGCTACTCGTTGCTCCACCCGGTGGTCACCGCCGCGAACGACAGCGTGCGTGCGGCACGCATCGCACGGCACATCGAGCGGCTGGAGGCGCTCGACGCTGAGGCCGGGGAGGGCGCCTGACTCGCCGACGCTCACCCGCGCCGAGCACCGCGTCGCGAAGGACGGGTGACCGAGACGGGCCCGGCCCCACCCGACCGGGCGAGAATGGGCTCATGCGCGCGCGACGGTCGTTGAGCCTGGGGATCGTGGCATCCCTCATCGCGGGGCTCGTCGCCTGCTCCGCCCCGAACCCGGGCGCAGCGCGGTCTGCGCCCGCGACCCCCGGCGACGGGCCCGTCGTGGCCTTCTACGGCGACTCGTACACGCGGGGGACGGGCGCGAGTTCGCCCGAGAAGCGCTGGTCGACGATCGTGTCGGCGGAGCGCGGCTGGCAGGAGATCAACCGCTGCGAGAACGGCCTCGGCTTCGTCAACCGCCGCGCCTCGATGGGGCCCGGCCTGAACGACATACCGGCGCTGATCATCGCCGACGACCCCGACATCGTGTTCGTGACGATGGGGCTCAACGACAACTTCAGCTACGACAGCGCCGCCGACGACATCCGTGCCGCCATCGACAGCGACCTGCAGCGCCTGCGCGACGGGCTGCCCGACGCGCGCATCGTCGTCGTCGAGCCGTTCTGGTACACCGACGATCGCCCCGCCTCGGTCGACATCATCGCGGGATGGGTCGAGGCCGCCGCCGAACGCATCGACGCCGACCACATCGACGGCGCCGGCCACTGGCTCGACGGACACTACGCCGACTCCGCCGACAGCTGGATGGCATCCGACGGGCTCCACCCGAACGACACCGGCTACGCCGAGATGGCGGAACGGATGGATGCCGCGCTCCGCGCCCTCGACCCGCCCCTCTGACCGTCGCTCACCCTCGCACCGGACCGAGCGCTTTCGCGGCAGACCAGCGCTTTCGCGACAGGCCGGCGACCGCGGCGGACCGGGCGAACGGCGCCGCGGGATCCGGCGGCTCGCCCGGGTCGCGACGGGCCGGCGACCCCGGCGGACCGGGCGAACGGCGCCGCCAGATCTTGCGGCTCACCCGCCCTCGCCGTTGCGGCGGGGACCAGCAACGGCCGGGTGTCACCCCGCGGCTCTGCCGCGCAAACGCCGGCGTCACGCCGGGTAGTCCGACACCTCGAACAGCCGCGCGAGATGCACCGCATGCGCGGCGACCGTGGCGTTCGTCTTCGCCACGGGCTCCGGTGTCTCGTCGAGGTCGTTGTAGTCGCCGCCCTGCATCGCCTCGCCGTTCCAGTAGGTCGCGCCCTGGGCGGGAATGGTGAAGCCCACGTCGTTCAACGACTGGAACAGGTCGGCCGTGATCTTGTGCGCGCCGTCTTCATTGCCCACCACGGCGACGACGGCGACCTTGCCCACCAGGATGGGGCGCCCCTCTTCGTCGGTTTCGCTGAGCTCGGCGTCGAGGCGCTCGATCACGCGCTGCGCGACCGACGACATGTGCCCGACCCAGGTGGGGGTGCCGAAGACGAGGATGTCGGATGCCAGGATCTTGGCGCGAAGACCCGGCCACTCGTCTCCCCCACCCATGTCTGTGTCGACGCCCGGGTGGACCGCGAGATCGACGACCCTCACGATCTCGGTCATGACGTCATGCTGCGCGAGCTGGGCCGCGACTTCGCGCAGGATCTTGTCGGTGCTCGACGGTGCGTCGCCCGGCTTGAGCGTGCAGTTCAGAGCGAGTGCTGAAGTCATGGGATGCCTTCCGATCGGAGCGGGCACCGTACGGCGGACGAGGCTCCCCCGGCGACGGGGTTGACGCGGCCGACCGAGCGGGCGGGACCTCAGACGTCGACGCTCGTGCGCGCGCGGAACCAGACCGTCAGTTCGCGCACCGCGCGGATGCTGGCATCGTCGTCGTCGGACTCGAGGTCGGCGAACGTGTCGCGGAAACCCTCGGGCGGCGGGGAGGAGGGAACGCCGATCGGTTCGTACCCCATCGTCCACTCCGAGAACCGTCGCTCATCGAGCTGCTCGCTCAGGAGCACTCGCACGTCGGCGTGCCGCGGGTCGCGCCGGATCTTCGTCATGAGCTCGTCGACGGCATCCTGAGGCCCTTCCAGCACCTGGAAGAAGCGCCCGCGCCGGTACAGCAGCATGCCGGTGAGGTCGTGGTCGTGGTTGGACGCGCGGCTCTGCGCGAGCAGGGCGGAGAGCGCGGCGTCGTCGAACGAATCGGCGGCCGTGCTGACGTAGGAGACGGAGACCAGGGGCGTGCTCATGCGACCGCGCTCCCGTCGTCGGTGGAGCGGCGCGCGGGGACGCGTACCTGCTCGAGGGTGACCGGCGCGTCGTGCGGCGGCTGCGCGTTCGTGACGGTGGCCATCGCCTCGGTCAGCTCGGTGAAGCGTCCGACGACGCGCGAGCGGCCGTCGTGCGCGAGATACACGCCGTCGGGCTGACGATCGATGTAGCCGAGGAAGACTCCGCTGCGGCTGCCGACATGGAAGCCCTCTTCGACGCGAGCCCAGACGACTCCCGCTCCGGGCTGTTCGGGAGACACCATGGTCACCCTCCTTACACCCGCGATGGAACCGGGCAGAAGTGACCGTACCCGGGGCCTCCGACATCGAGCCGCCCTTGACAGATCGGCGCCTCCGCGTCGTGCCGTCGGCGCGAGACCGCGGCCCGCCGACGAGACGGTTGCGGGCGGCGACCGACGTGTCGGCGAGATGCCGACTCGCGGGCCCCGGGGCCGGCGGCGGCGCCCGTCTCCCGGTCCGTGGCGTTCAGCGGATGGCGGCGCGGATCTGGGCGGCGTCGTCGGTGCCGCTCGCCTCGACGATGAGGCCCTGCTCCACGCGCCACATCGCGAAGGACGCGATGCTCACGCGCCGTCGCGTGGCGGGGTGGTGCGCGAACGCGCCGGTGTGGGTTCCGCCGCCGCGCAGGTGCACCGCGAGGCGGTCGTCTTCGACGAGGAGCTGGATGCGTTTCCACTGCCAGTCGGGGAACCCGTGCAGCAGGTCGGCGTACTCCCCGATCCAGGCGTCGGCGCCCGCGGGCAGGTGCGCACGGCGGACGCGGGGGTGCAGGAAGCCTCGCAGGTCGACGAGGTCATGCCGGTTCAGCGCATCGAGGACGTCGGCGAACCACTCACGCGTCTCCCACGGCTCCACTCCCCCATTATCGGCGGCGGGACGGGGCAGCCTCCGGCAGGCCGGCGCCGTCGGCCTGTTCGCGCAGCATTGCGGCGGGACGGGACAGCCTCCGGCAGGCTGGCGCCGTCAGCCTGTTCGCGCAGCACTCGTGACGGTGACAGCGCACGCGGCGAGGATCCGTGCCGACGCCCGCCCCGGGGATTCATCGCCTAACACATGACCGAAGAGACCGCCGCCCCCTCGGCCGACCCCGCGCCGGCGTGAAACCGTGGCGGGCATGGCATCCCCCCTCGCCCTCCTCCGTGACGACTCGCTCTCGCTCCTCGCCCGCGGCTACGGCTTCGGCGCGCACCTCTGGCGTCGCGCCGACCGCGGCGCTCGGGCTGTCCCGTTCCGGCTCCTCGGCCGCGAGGCCCTGTTCGTGCGCGGCGAGGAGGGTGTGACGCTGTTCTACGACGAGTCGCGCGTGCGCCGTCACGGAGCGATGCCGGCGTTCATCCAGGAGTCGCTGTTCGGCCACGGCTCGGTGCACAGCCTCGACGGCGACGAGCACCGCCACCGCAAAGCCACGTTCGTCGACGTGCTCTACGACGACGCCGAGGTGGAGCGCCTCCTTCCCGAGCTCGACCGGCAGTGGCAGGGCGAACTCGACGCGTGGGTCGCCGGCGGCGAGCGCACCGCCTACGAGGCGGCGGTCGGGGCGCTGGGCCGCGCGATCATGCGGTGGGCCGGCATCCCCGGCACTCCGGCGGCGCAGACGCGGTGGGCGAAGCGGCAGGCGCAGATCGTCGACGGCTTCGGCGTGCCCTACTCGCCGGAGTTCCTGCTGGCCCTGGCCAACCGCCGCTGGTCCGACCGCCATGCCGCCGAACTCACCGACGCCGTGCGCGAGGGCACCCTCGACCCCGCCGAGGGCACCGCGCTGCACGCGTGGGCGTGGCACCGCGACCGCGACGGCGAGCTGCTGCCGGCGAAGCGTGCGGGGATCGAGCTGCAGAACAGCTTCCGCCCGATGATCGCCGTGTCGCGCTTCGTCGCGTTCGCCGCGAAAGAGCTGCACGACCGACCCGAATGGCGGGAGCGTATCGCGGCGGAGACAGCCGAACGCGGCACCCTGGTCGGCGGAGAGCGCACGACGATGTTCGCGCAGGAGATCCGCCGCACCGCACCCTTCGTGCCGATGCTGCCCGCCTGGGCCGTCGCTGACATCGAGCTCGACGGCGAGCGCGTCTCCGCCGGCGGCCGGGTCGTGCTCGACATCCTCGGCACCGACACCGACACCCGCGAGTGGGAGCGCCCGTCGGCGTTCGACCCCGAGCGCTTCCGCAGCGTCGACGACTACGAGGCGCTGAAGGCGTTCGTCCCCCACGGCGGCGCCGACGTCGCCACCGGACACCGCTGCCCCGGCGAGAAGCTCGCGATCGCCGGGCTCGCGGCATCCATCTCCGCCCTCAGCGACCCGCGCATCCGCATCAGCGGCCGCGGCCTCGACGTGAACAGGCGACGGATGCCGACCAAGCCGCGTTCCGGGGGCCGCGTGCGCCGCGCGGACGCGCCGTCGGGCTGCCCGTTCCACCGCGGGTGACGCGGGACCAGGGTCCGCGCGCCGGGAACAGAACGATGTGCCGTCTCTATGACGAGGCCGCGGGCTGCGTGCAGAGCCGGATCACTCTCGGGCGCCCACCCCGCCACTACACTGACAGCCCATGCCTGTACCGCGACGAGACGTCGAGCGCACGGCCGCCGTCGTTCCCACCGGGTATCTGCTGACGAAGAGAACACTCGCTCTCCGATACGTGGACGACGAGAACGGATGCCGCGAAGAGCCGCACACCCACGTCGAGCACGCGGTGTTCTATCCGGAGCGCGCGACCGCGACCCTCGTCGCCGACGACCGCGAGTGGCCCCTTTCGCTGGGTCAAGGGCTGTGGGTCCCCGCCGGTACCGTCCACAGCGCGAGCCGATCTCTGAAGACCACACTGGCCGTGACATTCATCGACACGACAATGGCGTCGGCCCCTCTCGACGAGGTGGGGTACGTCACGGTGGGCTCCGCGCTCAGGGAGCTCCTGCAGCACCTCGAGCTCACGGGGATGCCGCGCGCACAGCGTCTGCGCGCGCAGACGGTGTGCCTCGACCTCGTGACCCGCGAAACCCGACCTCACATCGAGCTCCCTCTCCCCCGCGATGAGCGAATCGCCCCGATCGCGGCCTCCCTCGCGCACGACCCCGCCGACGACCGCTCCCTCGAAGAGTGGGCGACCCTCACCGCGCACAGTTCGCGCACCGTCGCGCGAGTGTTCAAAGCGGAGACGGGATGGACGTTCACACAGTGGCGGACACGCGCCCGCCTCGCCCTCGCCATCCGCCTCCTGGAAGACGGCATCCCCGTCGGGATTGTCGCTCGTCGCGTGGGGTACACGAGCAACAGCGCGTTCACGGCGGCTTTCCGCGGGATCCTTCAGCAGCCCCCTCGTGCCTATCGCGCGAGTCATCACCGCTGAACTGTCGCCCCAGCGTCACATCCTGTCCTCTGCGCGACAGAGTGATTGCGTACGGTGTACTTAGGTTTGCTTACCTGATCACCGAACACCCGACTGGACCGCAATGTCCTTTCATCTCCGCTCGGCCGCAACCGTCGTTCTCGTCAGCGTCATCGCGCTCGCTGGTTGTGCGTCACCCGCTCCGATCTCGCCATCGAACGACTCCCCCGACGAATTCCCGGTGACCATCTCTCACGCGCACGGGGAAACGACCATCTCCGCCGCCCCGGAGCGCGTCGTGGTCCTGGGAAGCAGCGCGGAGGACGCGGTCGCCGCCCTGGGTGTCGTCCCCGTGGCGGTGCCACACGAGTACGGCACGACGGACGGTTACACCGAGTGGTTCACCGATTACGTGACCGGTGAGCTCGGCGCGGATCTTCCTCCGGTGCTCACCGCGGACGGCGATGGCTCCTACGACCCCGAAGAGGTGCTGAGCTACGCGCCTGACGTGATCTTCGCCCCGTACTCGGGAATGACGGAGGCGGAGTACAAGCAGTTCAGCGACATCGCCCCGACGATTCCCTACGCACAGACGCCGTGGACGTACGGCGGCTGGTCGGATGTCGTGCAGCTCGCCGGCACCGTTCTCGGACGTTCCGATCGAGCGCGAGAGCTCATCGCGCAGACGACGGACACGATCAGCGCGGCCGCCGACGACCACCCCCAGCTCGCGGGACGCAGCTTCATCTTCGGCGAATGGGTCGAGGATGGCATGACGGACCTCGCGGTCTACTCGCCCGAAGACCCTCGCACGAACCTGCTCCGCGGATTCGGGATGATCGATGCCCCGTCGGTGAACGAGGCGGTGGGTACTTTCGCCGACCAGTACTACGGCTACGTCAGTCTCGAGAACGTGAACGCCCTCTCCACCGACGTCTACGTCGGTTGGGCCAACAGTCCCGAGAAGATCGACCAGACCTTGGCCAATCCGCTCATGGCTCGATGGGCACCGATCGCGGAAGGACGGTACTTCTACGTTCAGGACCCTCCGCTGTTGGCAGCGATCACCGTGCCGTCGGTGTTGAGCGTCCCGTGGGCGATCGACCAAGGACTCCTCGACGACCTCTCGTCCGCTGTCGCGGGTACGCCCGTCGTCCGCGCGGCATCGGGATCCGCCGAATGAACGTGCGCGACACCTACCCGGGTCTCCCGTCGGCATACACGCCCCGCGTCCACGGCGCCGAGGTCACGGCGGTGGCCCGCGTCGGGGCGGGAATGGTCCGCGTCACTCTGGGCGGCCCGGAGATGAGCGACTACCCCACCACCGGCATCGGCGACGAGTACGTCCGTCTCTTCTTCCCCGACGAGCCCGACGAGCACGTACGGCTGCCCTTCGTCGCCGGCCGCGGATGGGATTACCCGGAAGGGGTCGAGCCCTCCGTCATGCGGACCTACACGATCCGCGCGCACCGCCCCGGCTCCGTGGACGTCGACTTCGTGTCGCACGAGGGCGGGGTCGCGGCCGCCTGGGCGGCACAGGCACGCGTCGGGCAGCAGGTCGGGCTCACCCCGCCCATCGCCCTCTACGACCGTCCCTCGTGGGCACGCCGCCAAGTTCTTCTCGCCGACGAGCCCGCCCTTCCCGCGGCTCTCCGGATCGCGGAGCTGACCGGCGCCGCGATCGAGACGACGGTGATCGCCGAGGTGCCCACGAGCGAACATCAGCTCGGCGTGGAAGCGATCGGCATCCATCCCGCCTACGTCTGGCTGCGAGGAAGCGGGAACGGCCGCGCCCCGAGCGCGCTGGTCAGCGCCCTGCGCCGAGCGAACATCGACCAGGAGACGTACGTGTGGGTCGCGGGTGAGACCCGTCTGACCCGCGACGCCCGGAAGTACCTCCGGCACGAACGTCGGCTGGCGGGCGAAGCGTACAAGTGCGTAGGGTACTGGACCGACCACGCGGAGGAGTGGGAAGCGCGCTACGAGCAGCTCGGGAAGGAGTTCCACGACCAGCTCGACGCGCTCTACGCCAGCGAGGGCGACGCCGAAGAGATCGCCGACCAGATCTCAGAGATGTACGAGACAGCCGGACTCTGAGGGATGCCGACCATCTCTCGCCGACAGTCGCCGACGGCCGCCGACGGTCTGCGGCTCGAGGCCCGCCGCGCGGGCCTGGTCACCGCGAACGGCCCCCGCACGGGCGGTCTGATCGTGTGCGTCGTCATCCTCGGCGCCGCCGTCGTGCTGAGTCTCGGGGTGGGAGCGCGGGATATCGCCCTCCCGACCGTGTGGGCGGCGCTCACGCAGTTCGACCCCGCGAACGACGAGCACCTCATCGTCCTTCAGCTTCGCGTGCCGCGGACGGTCACGGCGCTCGTCGTCGGCCCCGCCCTCGGAATGTGCGGGGCACTCATCCAAGCCTTCACCCGAAACCCTCTCGCCGACCCCGGGATCCTCGGCGTCAATGCGGGAGCGAGCTTCGCCGTGACCATCGCCGTGGGAGTCTTCGGCGTGGCAGCCCCGTGGGGATACGTCTGGTTCGCGCTCTGTGGAGCCGCAGGTGCGACCGTCCTGGTGTACATGCTCGGCTCGCTCGGCCATCGACAGGCCGACCCGATCCGGCTGACACTGGCCGGCGTCGCGATCAGTGCTGCGCTCGGCGGCGTCACCACCGCCCTGACGCTGGCGAACCGCGACGCCTTCCAGGATCTTCGATTCTGGGGCGTGGGATCGGTCGGAGGGAGAGACCTCGGCGTCGTGGTCGGACTCTCCTGGCTCATCGCGGGAGGGCTCGTCTTGTCGCTCGTGATGTCGCGCTCGCTGAACGCTCTCGCCCTCGGTGACGAACTCGCCACGTCACTGGGCGTGCGCACCGGGACCGTGCGCGTCGGCGTGATCGTGGCGGTGACGCTGCTTGCGGGAACGGCGACGGCCCTCGCGGGCCCGATCGCATTCGTGGGTTTGATGGTTCCCCACGTCGTGCGCTGGTTCGTCGGTCCTGACCAGCGGTGGATCGCCCTCTACACACTCGTGTGCGGCCCCATCCTGCTGCTGCTCGCCGATGTCGTCGGCCGGATCATCCTCCCCAACGGCGAACTCCGTGTGGGCCTGGTCACCGCGATCATCGGCGCGCCGGTGCTGATCCTGCTGGCACGGCGTCGGATGGCGAGCGGGCTGTGACCGCCTCTGATGCCCTCACCGCGGATGCGGGCGCGAGAACCGATTTCGGCTATCGCGTCCTCATCTTCCGCCGGGGGCGACTCTCCGGTCGCTGGGGTCGTCGTAGCGCGATCGTCGGAACCGTTCTCGGTGTCACCGCCCTCTCGTTGACGATCGTGGCGGTCTCCGTCGGAACGTACCCGCTGAGCCTGGCCCAGGTCGCCTCCGCCCTCATCGGAACCGCGGACGCCCAGACCACACTCCTCGTCACCGGGTGGCGGTTGCCACGTGCGCTCTTCGCGCTGGCGTGCGGAGTGGCGCTCGCTCTCTCGGGCGCGATCTTCCAGTCGTTGACGCGCAACCCGCTGGGCTCACCCGACATCATCGGCTTCTCTTCGGGATCGTATACAGGCGCGGTCGTGATGATGTTGGGGTTCGGGTCGACGCGATACCTCGACGTCGCCGCGGCATCCCTCGTCGGGGGATGCGCGACCGCGGTCCTCGTCTACGCGCTGGCGACACGCAACGGAAGCGCCCAGCCTTTCCGTCTGATCATCATGGGGATCGGAGTCGGCGCGCTTCTGTCGTCGCTGAACTCGGCCCTGATGCTCTTCGTCGACGTCGACACCGCGATGCTCGCGGCCGTATGGGCCGCCGGGTCTCTGAACGGCCTCGGGTACGAGCAACTCGTCCCCCTCTCCGGAGTCCTCGCGATCCTCGTCGTCGCCCTCGCGGTCCTCGCGCCGAGCATCGGGCAACTCGAATCGGGCGACGACGCGGCGCGCGGGGTCGGGGTGCGTGCCAACGCCGTGCGATCGGCATCCGTCGTCGTCGGAGTCGCCCTCACAGCGCTGGTCACCGCCGCGACCGGACCCATTTCCTTCGTCGCCCTCGCGGCTCCACAGATCGCCCGGAGGTTGACGCGCTCCACCGGACTGAACCTCACAAGCTCAGCCCTCGTCGGCGCGAGCGTCCTTCTCGCGTCCGACATCCTCGCCCAGCGCCTCGGCTTCCCCGTCGGCGTGGTCACTGCAGCCCTGGGCGGCGCGTACTTGGCGTGGCTGCTCGCGACAGAACTCCGGAGGACCCAGAGAATATGAGCACTCTCCTGCGCACCGACGAGCTGCGGGTCGGTTACGACGGTCGTGTCGTCTGCGACGGTGTGACCATGGACATCGTCGCCGGCTCGTTGACCGCGATCATCGGCCCGAACGCGTGCGGCAAATCGACGCTGTTACGCGCCATGGCGCGGATTCTCCCCGCGAGCGCGGGGTCCGTGCTGCTCGACGGACGAGACATCGCCGCCTTTCGGACGAAGGAGCTGGCGCGCAGCCTCGGGCTGCTGCCGCAGACGTCCGCCGCACCCGAGGGCATCCGCGTCGCCGACCTCGTCGCGCGGGGGCGGCATCCACACCAACGAGTGTTCGATCGGTGGTCGCACACCGATGAGCACGCGGTCAGGCGGGCGTTGGAGGTGACGGGCACGACCGATCTCTCGGGTCAGCTCGTCGACGAGCTGTCGGGCGGTCAGCGCCAGCGCGTCTGGCTCGCGATGGTCCTCGCGCAAGACACACCCCTGCTCCTCCTCGACGAGCCGACGACATTTCTCGACATCGCCCACCAGTACGGGCTCCTCGACCTGTTCCGACGTCTCCGCGACGACGACGCCAAGACGATCGTGGTCGTCCTGCACGATCTGAACCAGGCGGCGCGATACGCAGACAGCCTGATCGTCATGAAGGAAGGTCGCGTCGTCGCCGCGGGTGCGCCCTCCGACGTCATCACGGCCGAGATGGTCGCGCATGTGTACGGACTCCCCTGTCGCATCCTGTCCGATCCGGAGACGGGAACACCGATGGTGGTACCGCTCGCATCGCCGGGCGACCGCACGGGCCCGGATCCCTCGCGCGACGAACCGAGCCGCGCGATCACGGCGCTGGACGCGTAGTCGCCCCGACCGTCACCCCGGTCGGGTGCACCGGATGCCGCCGTGGGCGTCGTTCGGGGATGCGTCACCCGGGCCGGAGCCGGAGCAGCCGGCGAGCACGAGGGCGGCGGTTGCGATGCGGTGCATGAGACGCGCGCTTCCCCGCATCGCCCCGATATATGCGCCCTAGCTACGGAATAGACGCGATTGATACACCGACGGACCAGCTCTCTCATCGAAGGATCATGACGTGGTGACCGACCAGCTCTCGGTCGGGCACTTCATCAGCGGCACCCGGCGCGTGGGGCTCGTGCAGTCGGCGCTGGCCCCGCATCTGCTGCGCATCGGCGGCATCCGGGTCGTACCACTCCCCTTCGCGGCGACGCCGATCGTGAGCGCCCTGTGGTGGCATCCGTCCCACACCCGCGACCCCGAGCACGAGTGGATGCGCGGCCTGTTCGCCGAGGCCGGCCGCGTGATCGCCGCGGGCCACACCCCGCACTGAGGCGGTCTCCTTCTGCCGCGGTCTCCTTGTGCCGCGGGCTCCTGCGCGCCCGCGGCACCGCGACCCGTACTCGGACGCTCAACCGCGCGACCCCCGACCCCGGCGACACCGCGCAGCCCGGGAACGGAGCGGTCCGGTTCTCCACAGCCCGGCTGCCCGCCCGCGCGACCCCGGCACCACGCCGTCCAGCACCTCGCGTCCTGAAGAAACCCCCGGAATTACGCCCGTGTAGTTTCGAAGATTCCGCCGGATACCGCGTTTTCCACAGGTGGTTCGCACAGAGAATGGGGGCTTACGCACACCTCTCCACAGACTTATCCACAGGGTCATCCACGCCCGTTCGCAGACGCGTGCGACGCGAGCGGTCGGCTCAACCTCCCGCACCGCGCGGGCACCCGGCGGATCCATGCTGCGATCGCCTCCACCGTCGGCGGACCCACGACCGCCTTCCCGCTCGAGACCGACGCGCCTGGCGCTACCTCGCCGTCCCCCGCAGCTCCGCACCGGCCGCCTCCGTCGCGAAGGTGCGCGCCGCGGCGCTGGAGCCCCGCCAGGAGCGCCACACCGCGCAGGTGCTCGACGTCGCCGGTCAGCCGGCGTCTCGCCCGTGCTCGGTGTCCGAGAACACCTCGGCGGCGATCCGGAACGCCGTGTTGGCCGCAGGGACGCCCGAGTAGATCGCCGACTGCAGGATCACCTCGCGGATCTCGTCGACCGTCAGGCCGTTGCGCAGCGCTGCGCGCAGGTGCATCGCCAGCTCCTCCTGGTGCCCGTGAGCGATCAGCGAGCTGAGCACCGCGACCGAGCGTGAACGGCGATCGAGGCCCGGGCGGGACCACACGTCGCCCCACGCCACCCGGGTGATGAAGTCCTGCCAGTCGGCGGTGAGGTCGGTCGCCGCCGCGGTGGCGCGGTCGACGTGCGCGTCCGACAGCACGGCGCGGCGCACGGCCATGCCCTGCTCATAGCGTTCCTGGTCGGTGGCCATCAGGCGTCCTTTCGAGAGGCGGATGCGAAGAACGAGCGCAGCAGGGCCGCCGTGGCCTCGGGCTGTTCGGCGGGCGGCAGGTGCCCGGCGTCCTCGATGCGCGCGGTGCGCCCGTCTCGGACGCCCTCGGCGATCTCGACGGCTTTGGCCTCGGGCGCGACGGCGTCGAACGCGCCCCATGCCGCGAGCACCGGCACAGCGATGTCGCCGAGCACCGGACGCACGTCGTAGGCTGCGAGCGCCTCGCAGCAGCGGGCGTAGCTGTCGTCGTCGGCGTCCTGCAGCGCGTGCAGCAGGCGCCCGGTCAGCTCGGGGCGGCGGGCGATCGAGTCGGGGGCGAACCAGCGCTGCGCCGAAGGCACGATGAGGCTCGATGTGCTCTGCGTGCGCGCCTGCGCCGCGCGGTCGTTCCAGGCGGCGGGGTCGCCGAGCTGGGCGCCGGACGCCACGATGGCGGCGGCTCGCACGCGATCGCCGTGCCGCAGCGTCAGCTCCAGGCCGGTGGCACCCCCGAGCGAGACCCCGGCGTAGAGGAACGTGTCGTCGGGAACGGCCGCGGCCACGGCATCCGCGAGGTCGGCGACGGTGAACGCCTCGCGAGCGAGGGGGCCGACGCCGTGCCCGGGCAGGTCCCACGCCGCGAGGCGATAGTCGTCGGCGAGCAGTGGCACGACGTCGTCCCAGAGGATCGTCGACGTGCCGAGCGAGGGCCCCAGCACGACCAGCGGCGCACCCTCCGGCCCGACCGGTGCCCTCAGCGCGATCAGCGAAGCCGCACTCATTTTTCGACGCCGCATTCGTTTGCGCGGAAACCAGTGCGGTCTCGACGATCGCGTGCGCCCTCGGCGTCGCCTTCGCCGTCCCGAGGGCCCGCCATGCCCGCGCCGCCCCGCGCCAAGCGCGGCGCGACGCCGACGTACGCTCCCGGGTCGAGCAATCCGTCGACGTCGAGCCCCGCCGCCTCGGGCAGTGCCCGGAGCCGCGGCGCGAGGTCGTCGGAGCCTTCCAGCAGCTCGGCGAACCGGTCCGCGCCGATGAGGGGCACGAGCACGCCGCGCAGCCGCTCGCTCACGAGGCGTCCGCCGGTCATCGTCGCGTTGCGCGTCGCCGCGTCGACGTCGACCCGCAAGTGGGCGACCATCGAGGCGGCGTGCCACGACGCCCCGAGCGCCAGTCGCAGCAACTCGCGCAGCGTCGGCCACTCGGCGTGCCAGGCCCCGTCGGGGCGTTCGTCGACGGCGAGGGATGCCGCCAGGTGCAGCGTCGCCGCCAGCTGCGGCGCGCGGAGAGCGGCGGAGCGGATCAGCATCGCCTCAGCGGGGTTCTGCTTCTGCGGCATGGCCGACGACCCGCCGCCCACTCCTTCGGACACCTCGCCGATCTCGGTGCGGCTGAGGGTCGCCACATCGCCCGCGAACTTGCCCAGCGCGTCCAGCGTCTGAACGAGCGCGTCGCCCAGTTCGGTCACCGGCCAGCGCGTCACGTGCCACGGCGCGTCCGGGACGTCGAGCCCCGCCGCCCGGGCGTAGACCGCGGGCAGCGCCGCCGCGGCATCCACCGATCCGGTGATCTCGACGAACGAGGCGAGGGTGCCGCCGGCACCGCCGAGTTGCGCCGGAAGAATCACCGCGTCGAGACGGGATGCCGCGCGCGCGATCGCCTGCGCCCATGTCGCCGCCCGGGCGCCCACCGTGGTCGGCACGGCGTGCTGGGTCAGCGTGCGCGCGGCGGCGATGTCGTCGGCGTGGCGCACCGCCAGCTGCCGCAGCGCCTCGGCCGCGTCGCCGAGCGAGGCACGCACCTTCTCGACCGCGCGCCGCGCGACGATCATGAGGGCGGTGTCGAGGATGTCCTGGCTCGTCGCGCCGCGGTGGATCCACGCGCGATGGTCCGCGGGCACGCGCTGCTTCAGCATCCCGACGAGCGGGATCACGGGGTTTCCGCCCGCCACCGAGGCGGCGATGAGCGCGTCGATGTCGAGCGTCGCCGACGCGGCGCCGCCCTGCCGGTCGAGGCCGAGGGCCTGGTCGATCCCCGCGCGCACCTCTCCCGGGGCGACGCCCGACTCGACGTAGGCCGCGACGAGCGCGCACTCCGCCCGCACCAGGGCGTCGAGCACCGCGGCATCCGACACGAGCGCGTCGTGACCGACCGCCACGGGCGTCAGCAATCCGCGATCCAGGGGCTCAGAAGGCAAGGAAGACCGTCTCTCTCTCGCCCTGCAGCCGGATGTCGTGGGTGAGATGGCCGCCGGGCATGCGCGTCGCGACGAGGGTAGCGCGCTCCTGCGACGTCAGCGTCGACAGCAGCGGATCGGCGGAGAGCGCGGCCTCGTCGCCCGGCACGTAGATGCGCGTGTGCAGCTTGTCGGGAAGGCCCCGGGCGAAGACGATCGCCGCGTAGAAGGGGGCGCGGCCCCGGATGCCACCGGGCTCGCGCGTCCAGAACTCGAAGTGCCCCTCGTCGTCGGTGAACGCCCGACCGAAGCCGGTGAACGTGTGGTTGTCGCGACGGAACGCGCCGCGGGCGCGCGGCACCGAGCCATCGGCATCCGCCCCGAAGATCTCGACCAGTGCGTCGGGGACCGGAGCGCCCGCCCCGTCGTACACCGTGCCGCCCAGCACGATCGCGCCGGGCGAGTGCGGGAAGACGACCTCGTGCTGCTTCGGGTACTCGAGGCCGTAGGCGAAGAAGGGGCCGACCGTCTGGCCGGGGGTCGGGCGGTGGGTCTTGGCGGGCCCTTCGACAGGCTCAGGGACCCCATCGACAGGCTCAGGGACCCCATCGACAGGCTCAGGGACCCCATCGACAGGCTCAGGGACCCCAGGCTCAGGAACCACTCCGTGAATGGATGTCGTCGTCATGTCACTCGTCCTCGGGCTCGAAGTAGGTCTGATCCGGCCCGTCGACCACGATGTCGAAGCGGTACCCCGTCGCCCACTCGGGCGAGGTGAGGTCGTGGTCGTAGACGCCGACGAGGGCGTCGCGGTCCTTCTGCCGGGGAATGGTGTTGTAGATCGGGTCGAGCGCGAACAGCGGATCGCCCGGGAAGTACATCTGCGTCACGAGCCGCTGCGTGAACGACGAGCCGAACACCGAGAAGTGGATGTGTGCCGGACGCCAGGCGTTGCGGTGGTTCTTCCACGGGTACGGGCCGGGCTTGATGGTGGTGAAGCGGTACTCGCCGTTCTCGTTCGTGACCGCGCGCCCGGCGCCGGTGAAGTTCGGATCGAGCGGGGCGGGATGCTGATCGCGCTGGTGGATGTAGCGCCCGGCCGCGTTGGCCTGCCAGATCTCGATGAGCTGGTTCGCGACCGGCCGGCCCCACGAGTCGAGCAGGCGACCCTGCACGCTCATGCGCTCGCCCAGCGGCTCACCGGCGTGCTGCAGGGTGAGGTCGGATTCGATCGCGGCGACGTCGCGCTGGCCGAACGCGGGCGAGAACAACTCGATGGTCTCGGGGTCGACGAGCTTCGGGTTCTTGGTGGGATGCCGCAGCACGCTCGAGCGGTAAGCGGGGAAATCGTGCGCGGTCGCGGCGACGCGCTCCCCGGCGGACTCGAGAGCGGCGAGCTCGGCGTGACGGGCGCGGATCTCGCCGACGATCTCGGCCTGCGACGCCTGGTCGGGTGCGGCGAGCAGCGTTTCGGGCGCCGCGGCGGGGGTGTGGGACATGGGGTCTCCTTCGACGCCTCCATCGTCCGACACCGCGCGGCGATGCGGCGAGCCATTCCCGCTGAATGGGAATGGTGGCATCCTGGTCCCATGGCGAACTCCCCCTCGGGCGACTCGGTCACCGACCGCCTGGTGCGCATCCTCGAGACGTTCACCCCCACCCGCACCGCCCAGTCGACCGCCGACATCGGGCGGCGTGCGGGCCTGCCGAGCTCGACGGCGCACCGGATCGTGGGCGAGCTCGTGGATGCCGGTCTGCTCGAGCGCGACGACGAGAGGCGCGTGCGCGTGGGCATGCGGCTGTGGGAATTGGCGACGCGCTCATCCCACGCGCTACGGCTGCGTCAGGCCGCCCTGCCGTACATGGAGCGGGTGCAGCAGCGGGTGCGCGAGCACACCCAGCTCGCAATCCTCGAGCACGATGAGGCGCTCTTCCTCGAGCGCCTCAGCGCCCCCGATTCAGGCGCCAACATCACGCGCGTCGCGGGGCGATTGCCCGTGCACGCCTCGTCGTCGGGCCTGGTGCTGCTGGCGTACGCTCCGCACGACCTGCAGGAGCGCGTGCTGGCGGGCCCCCTCGCCCGCGTGACGCCCGCGACGATCGTCGACCCGGCGGCGCTGCGCCGCACGCTCGCCGAGATCCGGACGCTGGGCCGCGTGATCGCGCCGGGCTATGTCGACGAGATCTCCACCGGGGTCGCCGTCCCCGTCCGCGACGAGACCGGCGCGGTCGTCGCGGCCCTCTCGGTCGTGCTCCCCCGCGACGCCGAGACGCAGTTCGCCCTCGTCGAGCTGCACCGTTCGGCACGCGACACCGAACGCGCCCTCGGCTATCGTCCGTGAGTCCGCGGCATCTCGCGGCATCCCGTTCATCGGGAAGGCCACCTCTCCGGTCACGTCGACGGCGCGGAACGACCCCGCCACGCACGGCGCGCAGCGGGGTCGTTCGCAGGGGGCTCACGCGCGCTGCAGGCCGCGCACCGGGCTGACGGACTGCTCGGCCTCGTGGTCGGGGCCGAGCGGGATACCGCTGCGGTCGCGCAGCAGCAGGGTGGCGAGGAAGCCGATGACCGTCATACCGGCGAGGTAGACGGTGACCGCGTTCGTGCCGCCGGTCGCGTCGACGAGCGCCTGAGCGATCGTCGGGGCGAAGGCCCCACCGAGGATCGCGCCGATCGCGTACGAGATCGACACCCCGGAGAAGCGGATGGATGCCGGGAACAACTCCGCGTACAGCGCCGCCTGGGGCCCGTAGGTCAGGCCCAGGCCGACCGTGAGCACGACCAGGCCCAGGGCGAGCATGCCCACGCTGCCGGTGTTGACGAGCGGGAACAGCAGCAGCACGCCGACGAGCTGGGCGGCCCAGCCGACGAAGTAGGTGTTGCGGCGGCCGATCTTGTCGCCGATCCACCCGCCGATCGCGGTGAAGACCAGCCACGACACGGCCGAAAGGGTGACGGCGCCGAGCACGTCGGCGGTGGCCAGCCCCACCGGCCCGTTGGGGTTGGTGGCGTAGCGCTGGATGTATCCGCCGGTGGTCATGTAGCCCACGGCGTTGTTGCCCGCGAACACGAGCGCGGCGATGATCACGAGCACGGCGTGCTTGCGGAAGAGCTGGATGATCGGCGCCTGGGTCTTCTCCTTGCGCTCGCTCAGTTCGACGAACACCGGGCTCTCCTCGACCTTCTTGCGCACGTAGTGGCCGACGAGGATGAGCACGAACGACAGCAGGAACGGCACACGCCAGCCCCATGCGAGGAACGCGTCGCCCGGCGCGATCAGCGCCATCAGCGCGAGGATGCCGCTGGCCAGCAGCAGACCGAGCGGCACGCCGAGCTGCGGGGAGGCACCGAAGAGGCTGCGCTTGGCCTTGGGGGCGTGCTCGACCGCCATGAGGACCGCGCCACCCCACTCGCCGCCGGCCGAGATCCCCTGCAGGATGCGCAGCAGGATCAGCAGGATGGGGGCGGCGATGCCGATGACGTCGTACGTCGGCAGCACGCCGATGAGCGTCGTGGACGCGCCCATCAGGATCAGCGTCAGCATGAGGACGATGCGACGGCCGTACTTGTCGCCGAGGTGCCCGGCGAGGAACGCGCCGAGCGGGCGGAACAGGAAGCTCAGCCCCACGGTGAGGAACGACAGGATCTGCGCGAACCCGGGCCCGGCCGGAGCGAAGAACAGCTGACCGAACACCAGGCCGGCGGCGGTGGAGTAGAGGAAGAAGTCGTACCACTCCACGGTCGTGCCGACGACCGTGGCGAAGACGACACGGCGGCGGTCCGCCGCGGTCGAGATGGTGCCGGTCGGGGTGAAACCACCCGAGCGGCGTGAGTGTTCAGCGGACATGCAGGACTCCTTGGACATCGTTGTCGACGCCGCGACGTGACCGTCGCGGCGGGTAGGCAGGGATTCAGCGTTGGGACAGTTGCGGGACCACGGCGAGCCGTGGGCCGGGAGCGGCCGAGGCCGCGGCGACGAAGTCCTCGAGCTGGTCGAGGTCGTCGAGATGATGGGCGTCGATGCCGTACCCGCGCGCGATCGCGCACGGGTCGAGGCCGTCGATGTCGAGGTACCCGCCGTCGGGGACGTCCATGATGCGCGAGAAGCGCTGGAGCGCCCCGTACTCCTGGTTCTGCGCGATCACGAAGGTGACGGGGATGCCGTAGCGCGCCGCCGTCCACAGCGCCGCCGGGGTGTACTGCATCGCCCCGTCGCCGATGAGCGCGATCACCGGGCGGCCCGGGTCGGCGAGCTGCACGCCGATCGCGGCGGGCAGGCCCCAGCCGAGACCGCCGTTCGCGGGGAAGTAGTACGACTGCGCGCGATCGAACGTCAGGCGCGCCCACAGGGCGTCCGCCGAGGTCCACTCGAGCACGATCACGGCGTCGTCGGGCTTCGCGCGGTCGACCGCGTCGAGGATCGCCGGCGCCGAGAACCGTCCGTCCGTCGCCGGAGGAGCGGCATCCGGCGCGAACGCGGCGCCCGCGGGCGACTCGCCCTGTCGGACGCGGGATGCCAGTCGCGCCGCGGCGTCGACGGGGTCGCCGACGAAGATCGCGCCCGCCGCCGCCCGCGCCGCCTCTCCGGGGTCGGAGGTGATACCGATCAGCCGCGTGCCGGAGGCGAGGGGAGCCCCCTCCACGAACTGGTGGTACCGGAACACCGCGGCGCCGAGCGTCACGACGAGGTCGTGGTCGGCGAGGAGTTCGGCCACGGCCCCGAGCCCGGTGGGCAGGATGCCACGGAAGTGCGGATGCCGCGTCGAGAACGGCGCGCGGGACGGACTCGGCGCGACCCACACCGGCAGGCCGCGGCGCTCGCTGAGTGCACGCGTGGCCGCCCACCCGGCATCCGTGTCCACGCCCGGACCCAGCACCAGCACCGGTGACGACGCGGCGTCGAGCTGGGCCGCGATCTCGTCGAGGTGCGCCTCGGCGAGCACCGGAGCCGCCGCCACCGACCGCGACGCGAGTCCGGCGGCGACGCGCTCGTCGGCGGGTCGCGCCCAGTCGTCGAGCGGGACCGAGACGTAGGTGGGTCCGGTCGGCGCCGACAGCGCCAGCAGCGCCGCCTGCGACACCACCGCGGGCACGTCCTCCGGCCGCAGCGGCTCGGCCGAGAACTTCACGAGCGGATCCGCCAGGCGCGTGGCATCCACGTTCGTCAGCATCGCGTTCAGCGGCACGTAGCGGCGGCTCTGCTGTCCCGCGAGCACGAGCACGGGAGCGTGCGCGGCGGCGCTGTTGGTGAGGTTGCCCATCGCGTTGCCCGTGCCCGACGAGGAGTGCAGGTTGACCACACCCAGCGACCCCGACGCCTGCGCGTAGCCGTCGGCCATCGCCACCGCCGCGCCCTCCTGGAGGGCGAGGACGTAGTCGATGTCGTCGGGCAGGTGCTTCAGCATCGTCAGCTCGTTGGAGCCGGGGTTGCCGAAGATCCGGGTGACACCGCGTGCGCGCAGCACCTGGTAGAACGCCTGGGCGACGTCGGGAGTGGACATGGGGGGATTCCTCCGCGAGATCAGAACGGGTAGGTGGCGACGTCGGCCTGCATCGTGACCCACTGGGTCTCGGTGAAGGCCTCGATGTTCGCCTCGTGCCCGCCGAACCGGGCACCCGTACCGGACGCGCCGACGCCGCCGAACGGGGCCTGCGACTCGTCGTCGACGGTCTGGTCGTTGATGTGCAGGATGCCGCTGGGCAGGCGATCCGCGAGCTCGTAGGCGCGGAACGCGTCCCTCGCGAGGATGCCGAGGGACAGGCCGTAGTCGCTCGCGTTGACGAGCTCGACGAGTTCGTCGACAGAGCCGAAGCGGGTGACCGGGGCGACGGGGCCGAAGATCTCCTTCTGGAACGCGGCGTGCTCGTGGGTGACGTCGGCGAGGACGGTGGCCTCGAAGAACAGACGGTCGTACCCGCCTCCCGCGGTGACCCGGGCGCCGGCGTCGACCGTCTCGCTCACGATCGCGGCGATCTTGTCGCGCTGGCGCTCGTCGATGATCGGTCCGAGCGGCACGCCCGTGGAGGGGTCGCCCGCCGGGAGGGCGGACGCCTTGGCGCTGAGGGCCTCGACGTACTCGTCGTAGATGCTGTCGTGCACGAGGTGGCGCCCGGTGGTCATGCAGATCTGGCCCTGGTGCAGGAACGATCCCCACGCGCCGGCGGATGCCGCGGCGGCGACGTCGACGTCACCGAGCACGACGAGGGCGTTGTTGCCGCCGAGCTCGAGGTGCGCGCGCTTGAGCAGCTGTCCCGCGCGGGCACCGATGATGCGCCCCGCCTCGGTCGACCCGGTGAACGAGATGATCGGCACCGCGGGGTGCTCGACGAGCGCCGATCCCACCTCGACGCCGCCCGGCAGCACCGAGAACACCCCGGCGGGAACACCGGCCGCCTCGAGCACGGCGGCGAAGAACAGGCCGCCGCTGACGCTCGTGCGCGGGTCGGGCTTGAGCACGACGGCGTTGCCGAGGGCGAGAGCCGGGGCGATCGAGCGCGCCGACAGGATGCCGGGGAAGTTGAACGGCGAGATGACGCCGACCACTCCGACGGGGCGGCGACGGCTGAGGCTCAGGCGCGGCCGCGCCGAGCGCAGCAGCTGACCGTACGGCATCATCGCGGTGGCCGCGGCGAGGTGGAACTCGTTCGCGACGAGGCTGGCCTCGAAGTGGGCCTTGCCCTGCGCGGAACCGGCCTCGTCACTGAGCCAGCGGGCGAGGGTCTCGGTGTTCTCCTCGATGATCGCCGCGGCGCGGCGCATGGCGGCGGCGCGCTCCTCGGCGGGGGCGGCGGCCCACGCGGTCTGCGCCCGGCGCGCGGCATCCACCGTGCGGTCGAGGTCGGCGGCGGTGGCCGCGGCCACCCGGCCGATCGTCTCGCCGGTCGAGGGCGAGACCACCGCGGCGGTGTCGGGCGTGCTCACCCACGATCCGTCGAAGTAGCGGCCATCCCAGGTCTGCGGGTCGAAGAACGTCATCGGTCAGTCCCTTTCCAGTGATTCAGTGCGTGAGCGCGGCGGCGCGCAGGGCCTTGTCGGCGAGGGCCGCGGAGGCCTCGTCGACGGCGGCGCGTTCGGCGTCGTCGAGGTAGTCCAGCGGCGTGGGCACGACCGCGCCGTCGCGCACGACGGCCAGCAGCGTCGTGTGGGAGTCGTTGCCGTCGCCGTCGCGCCGCCACACCGCGACCGGCACCGGCTCGCCGGCGGCGAGCTGCGCGATCGTGCGGGCGGAACCCACCGGCGTGGTCCACCCGGAGCTGCGGCCGGGCCGCAGGTCGGACCAGCGCCGGAACCAGCCGCGGGCGTCGGCGTCGATCCGCGCGCGCTGCGCGGCGTCGAGGACGAGCGGAGCGCCGTCGAGGGTGACACCGCTCCACACGAGCACCTGACCGTCGCCGTGCTCGCCGATCACGAGGGCGTCGAGACGGCCCGGGTCCACCTGCAGCTCCCGCGAGATCGCGGCGATGAAGCGGGCGCTGTCGTTGAGGCAGTAGCCGAGGATCCGCGCGGGCTGGATGCCGCTGGTGTGCGCGAGGCAGGTGGCCAGCACGTCGGCGGGGTTGGTGACGATCATGACGAGGCCCGTCTCGCCCGCGAGCGCCTCGATGGCGGGACGCACCGCGTCGAGCACCCCGAGGTTGCCCTGCAGGAAGGCTTCCCGGGTTCCGTCCGGCGTCTCGGGAAGCGAGGCGGCGAACACCACCAGGTCGACGGGCTCCTGCTCGGCCGCGCGGTCGAGCGGCACGACGACGAGCCGGGCCCGCGTGCGTCCCGTGACGATCTGCGCCTCGCGCATGTCGATCGCGTGCGCCTGCAGCACGTTCTCTTTGAGGTCGAACAGCAGGATCTCGTCGTAGTCGTCGCTGAGCGAGAGCTGATGGGCGAGGCCCGCACCGGTGAGACCGGATGCCCCGAGGATCGCGACGCGCCGCGGCGACCATGTCTGCGTCATTGCACTCTTCCCTTCGCGCGTGTTCGTGCGCCGTTCTCGATTCAAGACGCCGAACGCCGAGAGGTCCAGACGAAGGTTCGGATGCCAACCATAGAATCTCTCTATAGAGCTGCACCGGGAGGGCGAGCACATGGCATCCATCGATCTCGATCTGCTGCGCACCTTCGTGGCGATCTACGAGCGCCGCAGCCTCACACGGGCGGCCGGAGCGCTCAACGTCACGCAACCCTCGGTCAGCTACGCGCTGGGCCGGCTGCGCGGGGAGCTCGGTGACCCCCTCTTCGTCCGCTCGGCCCGGGGGATGACGCCGACCGCGCGGGCGGAGCAGCTCTACACCGTCGCCCGGTCCTCGATCGACGCGATCGACGACGTCGTCGCGGGGCGGGAGTTCGACCCGCTCACGGCCCGCTCCCGGTTCCGCGTGGCGCTGACCGACATGGGCGAGTACGCGTACCTCCCGCCCCTCATGGAGCGGATGTCGACCGAGGCTCCCGGCGTGAGCCTCGACGTCGTGCCCATCGACGTCGACGCGGTGGACCGCTGGATCCTCAGCGGAGAGGTCGACGCCGCCGTCAGCAGCGCCGCGCCCACCGGCCGTACCGTCACGACCGATCTGTTCACCGAGACGTACGTCTGCGTGGCGACGTGGCCCGACGAGCTCGTCGGCGTGCGGGTCGAGCCCACCGAGCTGGCGACCCTGCGCCTGGCCCTGATCGACTCGTCGTCGGGGCACGACCGTGTCGGCCGGGCACTCGACGAGGCGGGGATCACCCCGCGCGCGGTGCTGCGCGCGCACCACTTCTCGACCCTCCCCGAGACGCTCGTGCGCTCGGGCGACGCGGCGATCGTGCCGCGACGCGTCGCGGCGATGTTCGCGCGGCGGTGGCCCCTGCGGGCGCGCCCGCTGGGCGAGCTGGTCGAGAGCTTCGACGTGCGGCTGTTCACCCAGGCCGCCCTGCACTCGACGGCGGGCCGTCGGTGGTTCTTCGCGGTGCTCGAGGATGCCGTGCGGGCGTTCGCCGCCGAGTCGTCGGACGGGGAGGATGCCGCCCGCTGAGCATCGTCGGCTCACCCGCCGCCGCCGTCACGCGCGTCGCAACCCGCCGCGCAGCGCGAAGAGGACGACGCCGAGGGCGACGGCGACGGACCCTCCCGCGAGGACGGAGGCAGATCGCGCCCCCACGGCATCCGCGAGGGTCCCGAGGACGGGAGAGCCGAGAGGGATGCCGCAGAGCGTGACCATCGCGAACAGCGCATTGACGCGGCCGCGCAGCGCGTGCGGGGTGACCAGCTGCACGTAGGCGGCTCCCTGCGCCATCAAGAGCATGGAGGCGATTCCCGTCGGGACGAGGCCGACCGCGTACAGGGGGAAGGTCGGCAGCGCACCGGTGGCCGCGGTGAGCAGGCAGACACCGATGGCGGCCGCGGCGATCGAGCGGGGAGTGACCCGACCGAGCACCGCCGTCAGGGCAGCCCCCGCGATGGTGCCGACCGCGAGTGCCGACCCGAGCAGCCCGACGCCGGTCGCTCCCGCGGAGAAGTCCTGCGTTGCGGCCAGTGTCGCGATCGACAGGATGTTGGGCGAGATGAGTCCCGCGACGGCCGTGAGCGCGAAGACGAGGCGCAGGCGCGGTTCGGTGAGGACGAAGCGCACCGCGTGTCCCATCCCCGCGGGAGTCGCCTCGTCGCCGTCGGGGTGGCCGTCGCGCCGGCGGGGCAGCCGGGTCAGCACGAGAGCGAAGACGCCGAGGGCGGCGGCACCGACCACGAACGACGGACCGTTCCCGAACCCCGCGATGAGGAAGCCCGCGGCACTCGGGCCGATCAGCCGACCGAGCTGGAAGAAGAGCGTGTTGAGCCCGACGGCGTTCGAGAGCACACGGGCCGGCACGATCTCGGTGATCACCGTGGGGCGCATCGCACTCTCGAGCGCGGAACCGAGGCCGTACACCGCGGCCAGGACGAGGGCGAGGGGAAGGGTCATGACACCCAGCAGGAGCGACGTCGCCTGCGCGATCCCGACCAGGGCCATCGTGCTCTCCCCGGCGACGAGGAGGCGGCGCGGTCCCCACCGGTCGGCGAGCACGCCGATCACGGGGCCGAGAACCAGGAGCGGGACGAACTGGATGGCCGCGGTGATGCCGAGCACCGCACCGCTGCCGCCGCTGAGGTCGAGCACGAGCAGACTCTGCGACGTGCCCAGCATCCACGAGCCGATGAACGCGAGCTGCGCACTCGCCGCGTAGGCGCGGAACGCGGGGAAGGCGAAGCTCGCGATCGGCGAACGGCCGGGCCGGGCGGCATCCTCTCCCCCCGCGAGGGCGCTCACCACGGTTTGACGATGGAGGTCGGGTCCGCGTCGTACTCCTGTTCGCGACGGAGGAGGGACTCGTCCACGGTGGCGTACAGGATGCCGTCGACCTCGGGGGCGAGCGGTTCGGCGATGCTCTCACCGAAAGGTCCGAAGATGCGCGTGGAACCGCCGCCGCTGAGAATGCGATCGCGCTCGCCCTCGGGGAGCTCGAGCAGCTCGAGGTAGGCGTCGCCGGCCACGATGGTCGGGGCGAGGGTCACGACACCACCCTCGGCGGCGTACTGCGAGCTCGCGGCCATGCTCGCCTCGGCGCTCATCGGGACGAACCCGGGATAGAGCCCGAAGTGGGGCCACGAGGCCACGTGCAGTTGCTCGTTCTGCGACAGCAGGGCGTGTCGGAGGAGCGGACGGCGGTTCTCGGAGCAGTTGAGGGCACCGATGCGGCCGATCGAGCTGTCGACCACCTCGAGATCGGCGCCGGATCCGGAGGCGAAGATGTCCCACTCGACCGCGGACGGCTTGAGCTTCCGCCGCTTCATGGTGGTGATGCCGTCGTCGCTGATGACGTACTGCGCCATGAAGAGCTCGTCGCCCACGCGTTCGCTCAAGCCCAGGACGACGGTGATGCGCCCCTCTCGCGCCGCCGTCTCGATCCGCCGGTGCTGCGCGCTTCCCGCCACGAGCGAGTTCTCGAGGTAGCGCTGTCGGAACGGCGCGCGGTAGTCCTCGTCGCCGAACCACATGAAGCTGGGGTAGCCCGGCAACCAGGTCTCGGGGAACGCGATGACACGCGCGCCGTGGGCGGACGCCTCGGCGATCAGGGCGATGGTCTTGTCGGTGGTGCCGTCGAGGTCGAACCACACGGGCTCGGACTGCACGGCGGCGAGGGTGATCAGGGCCATGGGGGCTCCTTCGAGGACGGTCAGGCGCCGGCCAGCAGGGCGCGCCGGGCGAGGCGCCTCTCCTGCTGCAGGCGAGGGTCGGGGACGGGAGCCGCGGCGAGCAGCAGACGCGTGTAGTCGTCGGCCGGCGTCTCGGTCACGGTACGGGTGGGGCCGAATTCCACGATCCGGCCCTTGTTGAGCACGGCGACCTCGTGCGAGACCTGGCGCACGACGGCGAGGTCGTGCGAGATGAAGAGGTAGCTGACGCCGAGGTCGCGCTGCAGCTCCGCCATGAGGTCGAGCACCTGCGCCTGCGTGGTGAGATCCAGCGCGCTCGTGGGCTCGTCGCACACCACGAGTCGCGGCGACACGGCGAGAGCGCGGGCGATCGCGATGCGCTGTCGCTGTCCGCCCGAGAACTCCCGCGGGTAGCGGTCGACGGCGTTTCCGGGCAGCGAAACGCGGTCGAGGAGGCCGCGGACGATGCCGTCCGCCTCGGCCCGCGTCATCCGGCGAAGCGCCAGCAGCGGTTCGGTGAGGATGTCGCCCACCGTCAGAGACGGGTTGAGCGAGCTGTAGGGGTCTTGGAAGACGACCTGGATCTGCGTGCTCACCTCTCGTCGACGGGCGAGCGGCAGGTGCGTGATGTCGCGCCCGTCGTAGGAGATGTGCCCCCCGGCCACGCGGGTGAGGCCCAGGATCGCGCGTCCGATGGTGCTCTTGCCGGAGCCGGACTCGCCGACGAGGCCGAGCGTGCGCCCGGGCTTCAGCTCGAACGAGACGCCGTCGATGGCGGTGTACGCCGGGGTGAACAGGCCGCGCTTGCGATAGGTGACGCGCAGGTCCTTCACACGGAGTGTCCCGTCGGTCGCGGGCGCGGGTGTCGTGGTGGTCATCATCGGGTGCTCGCCTCCTCATCGGCATACCAGACGGCGTGTTCGTCGCCGCGCATCGCGGGGTTCGCGGCGAGCAGGCCCGCCGTGTATTCGTGGCTCGGGTGATCGAAGAGCTCCTCGACGGCGGCGTTCTCGATGATGCGGCCGTGCAGCATCACGATCGCGCGGTCCGCGACGTCGGCGACGACACCGAAGTCGTGCGTGACGATGATCATCGCCATCGTGCGTTCCCGGCACAGCTCGCGCAGCAGCTCGAGGATGTCGGCCTGGACGGTGACGTCCAGCGCCGTCGTCGGCTCGTCGGCGATCAGCAGTTCGGGCTCCGCGGCCAGGGCCATCGCGATGCAGACGCGCTGCGCCATCCCGCCCGAGAGCTCGTGCGGGAACGAGCGGGCGACGCGCTCGACGTCGGCGATCTTCACCTGCGCGAGGAGCCGGCGCACCTCGGCCCGGCGGGCGCGGCGGTCGAGCGTGCGGTGCAGCCGCAGTGACTCGTCGATCTGGTGCGCGACGGAGAACGCCGGGTCGAGGCTCACCATCGGCTCCTGACCGATGTAGGCGATGCGACGGCCGCGGACGTGACGCAGTTCACTCTCGGGGAGGGTGAGCAGATCGTCGCCGTCGAGCACGATGCGCCCCGCGGTCGCCTCGACGCCGGTCGGCAGCAGACCGATGATCGACATGGCGGTCATCGTCTTGCCGGAGCCGGACTCGCCGACCAGGGCGAGGATCTCACCGCGCCGCAGCTCGAACGACACATCGGTGAGCAGGGGCGTCCCGCCGGCGGCGGCGGAGAGTCCGAGGACGGACAGCATCGCGCCCCGCTGGTCCACCGGGGTCGCGTCGGCGGGGAGGGGGGTCCGTGCGACCATCACGCCCCGCCCGGTGCCGGCGTTGCCGGGAATGGCATCCCGCACCGCGTCGCCGACGACGGTGAACGCCAGGATGGTCAGCACCAGGACGAGACCGGAGGGGACGAGCATCCACGGCTGCTGGTTGATATAGGTGTTCGCGTCGGCCACCGACCCACCCCAGCTCGGCGCGGGGGGAGGGCTCGCGAGCCCGAGGTAGCTGAGGCCCGCCTGCGTGAGCAGCGCGAGGCTGAGCACGATCGTGGCCTGGACGATCAGGGGGTTGCGGACGTTCGGCAGCACGTGGCGGGCGATGATCCGGGGAGAGCGGAGTCCGTAGACCTTCGCCGCATCGACGTACAGCTCGGCGCTCGTGGCGGCGGCGCCGTCGCGGGCGAGTCGGAAGAACACCGGCGAGACGATCAGGCCGAACACCGCCATCGCCGTGTACACGTTCTTCCCGGTCACGGCGAGGATCGTGAGCAGGATGACGATGACCGGCACGCTCTGCAGCAGGTCGATGATGCGTGCCGAAATGGCATCCCAGCGGCCCCCACGGAAGTAGCCCGCCGTGAGCCCCGCGGGCACGCCGATGACGAAGGCGACGACGAGGGCGAGCAGCGCGCCGAGCAGGCTCACCTGGCCGCCGTGGAGCAGGCGGCTGAGGATGTCGCGCCCCAGGCCGTCGGTTCCGAGCGGATGCGCGGCGGTCGGGAGGGCGAGCGTGTTCGCAAGGTCCTGCTTGACCGGGTCGTAGGGGGTCAGCAGGGGTGCGGCGATCGCGCCGATCACGACGATCGCGATCCAGACGAGCGCCAGCACGAGCGGGACGGACACGCGCAGGCGGGCGCGGCGGGGCCGGGCGGCGGGGACCGCGGGCGCGGTTGAGAGGGCGGTGGACATGGTCACCTCAGTTTCGGGTTGAGCCAGGCGGAGACGAGGTCGGTGAGGAGGTTCACGGCGACCACGAGCAGGGTCATGACGACAACGACCCCCTGCATGAGAGGAACGTCGAGTTTCGACACGGAGGCGAAGATGAGGCTGCCGAGCCCGGGGAGCGCGAACACCTGCTCGATCACGACCGCGCCGCCCAGCATGCCGACGAACTGCAGGCCGGTCACCGTCAGGATGGGGCCCGAGGCGTTACGCAGCAGGTGCTTCGTGATGATCGACGTGCGCGACACGCCCTTCGCGCGCAGGATGCGGACGAAGTCGCGCCGTGCGAGATCGGTGAGGCTGGCGCGGGTCTGCAGGGCGATCGCGGTCGCCGAGGCGAGCCCGAGCGCGATCGTCGGCAGCGTCAGACTGCGGAGCCAGCCGTTGGGGTCGTCCTCGAACGGGACGTAGCCCGACGGCAGGAAGATCGGCACCCAGATCGCCAGGCAGAGCACGAGGACGAGGGCGAGCCAGAAGTTGGGCAGCGCCATGCCGACGACCGAGATGAGCTGCACGGCGCGATCGACGACGCCGCCACGCACAGCCGCGAGCACTCCCAGCCCGACGCCGACGATCAGCGACAGCAGGGTCGCGGCGAGCGTGAGGCTCAGCGTGACCGGGATACGGGCGGCGATGGTCTCCAGCACGGGCGAGTGGTCGTAGAAGCTGGAGCCGAAGTCGCCCCGCAGCGCCGCGGTGAGCCAGTCGAGGTAGCGCTCGAACAGCGGACGGTCCAGGCCCAGCGCCTCGCGCAGCGACGCAAGCTGTGCGGGGGTCGCGGTGTTGCCCAGGATCGTCGCGGCGGGGTCGCCGGGGATCAGCGGGACGAGCAGGAACGTCAGCAGCGAGACGAGGAGCACGAGGGGGACGGCTATCGCGAGACGTCGTCCGATGACCGAGAGCACGGGATTCTCCTTCCGGAGGCAGGAACGCGGGGAGGGGGTCGGGGACGGGACTCGCGGCCCCGCCCCCGACCGTGGGGCATCAGGAGATCGGCGACCAGGCGTAGATCCAGGGGTAGCCCTCGCCGGGCCACAGCTTCACCTCGACGTTCTTCGAGGCGTAGACGATGACGTCGGCGTAGTACACCGGCAGGAACCACGCGTCATCCGAGACGATCTGCGCGATCTGCTGGTAGAGCGATGTCTGCTCGGCGGGGTCGCTCGACGCGGCCACTTGGGCGTACAGGCCGTTGATCCGCTCGTCCGACGACTTGTAGGGGTTGAGCACTCCCGTCGGGGTGACGATCGGGGCCAGCGTCGTGTACATGTCACCCTGCGTGTACGTCAGGGCGTAGGCGGGATCCTTGGCGGCCTGGACGTTGGCGAAGAAGTCGCCGTCCTGGTCGATGGTCATCGTCACCCCGACCTCGGCGAGGTACCCCTGGATGGCCTGGACCATGGCGTCATGGATGCCGGGGACCGCGGTGACGGCGAACGTGAAGCCGTTCGCGTACCCGGCGTCGGCCAGCAGCTCCTTCGCCTTCTCGGGGTCGAACGGGTAGGCGTCGTCGAGAGCGGGCACGTTGCCGGTGGTCTGGGTTCCGAAGTACTGGTGCGCGGGGCTGCCGTACTCGCCGACGACCGCCTTCGTGATCGCGTCGCGGTCGATCGCGTAGTTCAGGGCCTGCCGCACGCGGACGTCGCCGAGCGCGGGCTGGTTGGTCCCGGCGCGGTCGCCGAGGACGAGTCCCCACGTGTCGGTGGCCTGCGTGACGATCTGCAGCCCCGCCGACTTCGCCGCCGCCGCCGTCGTGGTGTTGCCGAGGGCGATGTCCATCGTGCCGGCGCGCACCGCGTTCAGCGTCGACGACGGGTCGGTGAAGTACTTGTACTCCAGGGCGTCGTACGAGAAGGCCGAGGCATCGCCCCAGTAGTCCGCGTTGCGGACGAAGCGCCAGTGGTCGCCCGACACGGTGGCGTCGGTGTCGAGCACGTACGGGCCCGTGCCCGCCGGCTCGGTGGCGAGGTCCGGGCTGCTGAGGTCGGCCGGGCTGACCATCATGCCCACGTTGTGCGACAGCAGATCCTCCATCGCGGGGAAGGGCGCCGACAGCGTGATCAGGACGGTCTTGGCGTCCGTGGCGGTGATGGTGTCGATCGCCGCCGCGTTGCCGATCGCGGGACCCGAGACGGTCTTGACTCGCTCGAGATTGGCCACCACGCCGGCCGCGTCCAGGACGGTGCCGTCGGAGAAGGTCACGCCGTCGCGCACGGTCAGCTGGAAGCTGGTGGGCGAGAGGTACTCGTACGCCGAGGCGAGGCCGGGGGTGTAGGTGCCGTCGGCGTTCTTCGTGATGAGCGTCTCGTATGCGGGCTGCAGGATCCAGATCGAGGGACCGGAGTCGGCCAGGTACGGGTCGAAGCTCACGGCGCTGACGGTCGTGGCGATGTCGAGTTCGTCGGTCGAGGAGGCGGATGACGAGCCCGCGCAGCCCGCGAGGGCGGCGGTGACGGAGAGCGAGAGGGCGATGGCCGCCGTCACGCGGAGAGGGCGTGGCATGAGAGGAGCTCCTTCGGGTGGGTGGTGCGCGAACGCGTCGAGGTGAGGTGATTCAGGGACAGGCGGACGGAGTGGGGCCGTTCAGGTGCTCCCACGAGGCGGCGAGATCGAGCAGGTACTGCTCGTCGTCGGGGCGAGTGGCGAGCAGGCTGAGGGCGAAGGGCCGGCCGCCGGGAAGCGTGCCGGCGGGCAGCGCGAGGGCGGGGTGGCCGGATTTGCTGGCGAGGAATGTCGCGAGCGGACCGGGGAACAGCACGGCGTCGACGCCGTCGACCTCGCGGAGGTGGTCGAGCACGCGCCGTGCCGCGTCGTGCTCGTCGGCGCGGAGTCGGTTGCGCAAGGCGCGGTCGGCGCTCAGGTTCACCCGGGCGGAGGCCTCGATGTTGTCGATGCCGTAGGGCTGCTCGTGGGGCGTCGCGGCGCGGTAGTGCGCGTAGAGCGCGTCGAAATCGCGGACGGGGGAGCCGGCGGGGAGGGCGTCGAAGTAGTCGCCGACGGACTCGCGGAAGTCGAACGCCGGCACGAGGAGGTCGCTGGGCCCGTCGACGGGGATCGCCGTGGTGGCGGGTCGCAGGTCGGCTCCCGCGTTCACCAGCGTCGCCACTGCGTCGGCCCACGCGGTCTGCGCGTCCGCCTCGGGGCCGGCGAGGCAGAGGGCGATGCGCGCGCCGGCGAGGCGGTCGACGCGGAGAGCGTCGAGGTACCGGCGGTGATCGTCGGGGCGCATCCCGCCGAGCGCGGCCGCGAGGTGGGCGACGCGAAGGGCGAGCGGACCCGGGGTGTCCTGCGCGAGGGTGATCGGCAGCGCTCCGCGGCGCGACAGCAGCCCGACGGTGGGACGCAGACCGTACACACCGCAGTTCGCCGCCGGAACGAGGATCGACCCTCCGGTGTCGGTGCCGATCGTGGCGTCCACGAGGCCGGCGGCCGCGGCCGCGGCGGATCCCGAGCTCGATCCGCCCGTCGGGAAACGGTGCCCGCGAGGGTTGCGGGGCGACCCGCCCCGCGCGCTGTACCCGCCCGGGGCGGCGAAGGTGACCCAACCGCAGAGCTCCTGCAGGTTGGTCTTGCCGACGATGCCGGCGCCGGCTCGACGGAGGTTCGCGACGATCTCGGCATCCTGGTCCGGAACGGACTCGGCGAGCGCGCGGGACCCCGCGGTGGTCGGCAGGCCCGCCACGTCGATGCTGTCCTTCACCAGGACGGTCATCCCCTCCCGCACCGAGGTCGAGGTCGCCGACGCGCGCGTCCTCCACTGCTCGTCGACCGTCGCGACCGCGCCGAAGCCCGTCGGCGCGGTGTCGAGGGAGCGGATGCGCGCCAGCACGGGGTCATCGACGCCCGGTCGGCCCAGGGTAGGAGAGATCACAGCAGTCCTTTGCAAATTCGGGAACTGAGAGGATCTAAACAGACGGCGAGGCCGCGTAATTAAGGACATCGAGAAACGTAATAGGTCCTCAACATGCCGGAAACATAAGCCGCCGCGGTGGCGCATCTCCTGCGAGAGCGCGGAAGACCAGGCGTTGCACGAAAGGCACCGCCGTTGGTTTTGGGAACAGAATGCCGGTAATAGATCAGCGCGAGTAGAGTGCTGAGGTGTCTTCCGATCAGTCCGCCGTCTCGGCGTTCCAGCAGTACGTCCGCGCGCGCATCCTGGAACACCTGCGTCAGAGCGGCGAGGCGAGTCGAACCGCGTTGGCGGAGGTGACGGGGCTCTCCCGTCGCGCGCTCGGCGGCATCGTCGACGACATGAAGCAGGCCGGGCTCGTCGACGAAGCCGACGCCGACCGCGGACCCGACCGCGGTGTGGGCCGCCCCGCGCGGGTGTTGCGCCTCCCGGTGCGACAGGAGCTCACGCTCGCCGCCGACATCTCCCCCGACCGACTTCGGGTCGCGCTGGTCGACTCCGCCGGGGCGATCCTGTCCGTCGCCGAGGCGAACGCCGATATCGCGATGGGGCGCTCGCACACGGTGGGCACCCTCGTCGCGCTCGCACGTTCACTCGATCGCGAAGAGGGACGCCTTCCGGCGCGCGCGGTTCTCGGGCTCCCGACGATGGTGGACTACGAGCGTCAAGTCGTCGATCCGGCCGGTGCGCGCGCGCTCATGCCGAGTTGGACCGACGGTGCGACCGTCGAGGAGTTCGCGTCGGCGCTCGGGATGCCCGTCACGATCGCGAACGGTGCGACGCTCGCGACCCTTGCAGAGCTGCGCCTCGGGGCGGGACGCGGGAGCAAGAACTTCATCGTCCTGGGGATCGGCCACGAGGGGATCGGCTCCGGCATCGTCGTCGACGGTCGCGTGTTCGAGGGGGCGCGAGGATTCGCCGGTGAGATCAGTCACGTCAGTGTCCACGCCGACGGCGTCATCTGTCCCTGCGGGCAACGCGGGTGTCTCGCCGCCGAGACGGCGAACCAGCTCCGGCTGTTCCTCCAGGCGCGCGGGGTCGACATGAACGCGGAGGCGTACGAGGAGCTGTCGATCGCGTCGGCGCAGGGCGATCCCGCCGTGCGCCGCCTGTTCGCCGACATCGGCTGGCAGATCGGTCGTGCGGTCGGCAGCGTCGCCAACGTCTTCGACCCCGACGCGGTGATCATCAACGACACACTGACCGCCGTGGGCGACGACGCGGTGACGCAGAGCCTCGTCCGCAGCATCACGCAGCACACGCACCCCGGCATCACGGCGGGGATGAAGGTCGTCACCTCCGACCTCAAGCACACGTCGATCCTGGCGGGGGCGGGACTGCTCTGAGCCCCGACCCCGCCAAAATGTGCGCCCGGCCACCCCGGAGCCGCGACGACCCGGCTCAGGCCGTCGTGAGGCGTGCGTTCAGTCGGCGCACCCGTCGGGGCTGCACGCGAGCCCTGCGGTGGCCTCCTGCGGGGCCGTCACGATCCGCGCCGCCGCAGTGATCTGCGCCCGCAGTTGCGCGGCCGACGCGGTGGGGCTCCCGATCTGCACGAGCTCGTCGCCGCGGCGCAGCAGCAGCATCGGGTAGCTGTGCACGCCGAGCTCGGCGAGCCACTCCTGGTCCCGTCGCGCCTGAGCGGCGATCATGGCGTCGTCGAGCTGCCGCCGCACGGTGTCGGCGTCGAGTCCGCGGTCGACCGCGATGACGGCGTAGGTCTCGGCATCCGAGAGACTGCGGCCGTCGCGATAGAACGCCGTCTGCATGGCGCCCGCCATCTCGAGCGCGCGGGGCTCGCCCGCGCTCGCGCGGAGGGCGGCGAGACCGCGGGCCGCGGCATCCGAGTCCAGCAGCGTGCGGCCCTCGCTCAGGAGGCGCTCGTAGTCGGGGCCGAAGGTGACCCCGGTGAGTTCGGCGATGCGGGCGTTCGCGCCGGGGATGTGGCCGAAGCGCCCGATCGGAGCGGAGTTCGCGCCCGAGAACAGAGCGCCGTGGACTACGGTGATGCGGATGTCGTCATCGGCGGCCAACTCGTGCAGGGCAGGCGCCATGCCGTAGCACCAGCCGCAGTAGGCGTCGAAGACGTAGAGGAGGTCGTGCATGGGATGTCCTGTCATCGAGGAAGGGCTTCGTCGAACGCGTGACGCGCGTCGAGCACGTCTTGCATGTGGGCGCGTGCCCAGTTCTCGACGGCGAGCAGCAGGGGGCCGAGGCTCGCGCCGCGGTCGGTGAGCTCGTAGATCGCGTGGGGCGGGCTCGTGGGTTGGACGGTGCGGGTGAGCAGACCGTCGCGTTCGAGACCCTTCAAGGTCTGGGAGAGCATCTTGGGGGAGATGCCGGCGACTCGTCGTGCGAGATCGCCGTGGCGCGCGGGTCCGTCCGAGAGGACGCCGATGACGAGAATCGTCCAGCGGTCGCCGATCCGATCCACCAGCTGCCGGCTGGGGCAGTCGGGGTTGTACGGGTCGAAGCCGAGTACCTCGTCCATGGGCGTCCTCTCGATCGGTAGGGATTCAGTAAGCCACAGAGAAGCGCGCGCGGGGGTGCGCGTGCTGCTCGATCTCGTCGACGAAGGCGATGGCGTAGTCGGCGCCCGAGATCGCCGAGGTGCCCTCGGCATCCGTCAGCAGCACGTCGCCGCCCAGGCGGAAGGTGCCGGTGCGCTGGCCGGGGTTCCATGAGCCGAAGGTGGCGGCGGGGCTCAGGTAGAACCAGTCGAGGGCGTCGTCGCTGCCGCGCAGCGCGTCGAGGATCTCGCCGTGAGCGCGCGCCTCGGGCACGAAGGCGGCGGGGAACTCGTCGGTGTCGACCAGGCGCGGGCCGCCTTCGGCGACGGCGAGCGAACCGGCGCCGCCCACGACGCCCAGGCGCGCTCCCGCCGCCAGAGCGGCGGAGACGACGGCGGGCAGGGCGACGATCAGGTTCGGCTCGCCCTCCTGGCGCGCGGTCGCGGGCAGGGCGACGACGATGTGCTGCGCGTCGGCCGTGATCTCGCGCACGAACGTCTCGTCGAAGATCGAGCCGGCGACGGATGCCACGCCCTCGGCGGTCTCGCCGCCCGAGCGCGAGATGCCGACGACCTCGTGGCCGCGGTGGGTGAGCTCCGCGGCGATGGTGCTTCCCGCGTAGCCGGTGGAGCCGAAGACGACGACCTTTGCCATGATGTTCCTATCTGTAGGGGAGTTAGTACCTAAAAGATAGCACAGATTGCGTCGACGGGCCACGGATAGGCGCGCCGGGCCGCCCGACGCGGTATCGTCACCGACCAGACGGCCGCGACGACGCCCCGTCCGCCGCCGTCGAGCACATTTCACATCCGTGAAACACAAGCGGTCGATGACGCCCATAGGGTCGGCGCGACGTTGCGCGACAGGAGGATGCCGTGAGCCACGTGTCGTGGAAGATCATGGAGACCCTGACCGCCGACGCGCCCCTCCCCGAGCGCCGCCGGCGGCTGGGGCGCCAGCTGCTGAGGGCCGTCGCGGGAGACACGTTCGTGTCGTACCGATGGACGCCGGCCGGTCCGTACGCCGACCCCGTGGGGGTGCAGTTCGACGACGAGCACCTGCGTGCCTACGACGCGCGGTTCCGACACATCGACACGATGACCCCTCGGTTCCTCGAGGTCCGCGGGGCATCGGCCATCAGCCCGCAGCGCGACAGCCGTGACGAGTTCGTCCGCGACTTCCTGTTCCGCTCCGGCATGTTCCACGGCATGAACTACTTCGCCCCCCATCCCGTGGTCGGATCTATCGACCTGCGGGTGTGGCGCTCGCAGCGGCGCGGCGCCTTCACCCCCGACGACGTCCGTAAGCTCCAGGCGATCGGCGACCTCATGCACCGGCTCTGGAGCACCGAACCGCTGGCGACCTCCGCCCTCACGCCGCGGCAGAGGGAGATCGCGACGCTCGTGGGCGAGGGACTGACCGACCGGGCGATCTGCGACCGGCTGGGTATCTCGCTGCCGACCCTGCGCACCCACCTCGCCCAGGCGTTCGCCAAGACCGGAACCCAGAACCGCACCTCGCTCGCGATGGCGGCCCGCGCCCCTCGTCATTAATGACGATGCCGGCGCGTTGACGCGTCGAGAATGCTGGGTCGCACGCAACCGTTCCAGCATTCCGGGAGAGAAATGTCCACATTGCGCACGGGGGTCTCGCCCCTGTCCCGACTCGATCGCTTCCCCCGGTGGGGATTGAGCGCGATCTCCGTCCTCACCATCGGCCTGGGCATGCTCTTCGTCCAGTACGACGTCTTCAACATCAACGTCTCGTTCGTGCAGACGTGCGCCCAGATCATCGGCGGCTGCACCCCGGCCACCGCCGACCAGTTCATCGGCCTGCCCATCTTCCTCAGCCTCGTCGGCTACGGCATCGGGGCTCTCATCCTGGGGCCGATGTCCGACCGCTTCGGACGCCACCGCCTGCTCATCATCGCCATGGTGATCACGGGACTCGGCTCGCTCTTCTCGACCTTCGCGGGGGATGCCACGAGCTTCAGCCTCTCGCGCCTGATCACCGGCATCGGAATCGGTGCCGACCTCGCCATCATCAACGTGTACGTCAGCGAGATCGCCCCGCGGCGCATGCGCGGTCGCTACACGAGCGTGCTGTTCTTCATGGCGGCCCTGGGGGCCGCTCTCGGCATCTGGCTGGGTCTGTTCCTCACCACCCCCATGACGCCGTGGCCGCAGGGTCTGCCCTTCGCCCTGGCATCCGACACCTTCACCGCCGGCTGGCGCTGGGTCTACGCCGTCGGCGCGATCCTGGCGGCGTTCTCGATCGTCCTGCGCATCGCGCTGCCCGAGTCGCCCCGCTGGCTGGCCAGCCGCGGACGCGACGACGAGGCGGCCGTCGTCGTCGAGCGCATGGAGAAGCTCGCCACCCGCCGGCACGCGCTCCTGCCCGCCTCGGAGGGCGACAGCGACACGACCGAGGTGACCGTCGGCGGGACGTTCTCGGCCGTGCGCGAGCTGCTGACCTCGCGCGTCTACCTGCGGCGTCTGCTCGTCATCGGCATGGCGTGGCTGCTGGGCTACATCACCCTCTACGCCTTCGCCGGAGCCTTCACCTCGGTGCTCGTGCGCCAGGGATACGCCCCGGCGGAGGCCGGCATCGTCAGCGCCGTGGGCCTGACCGGCTTCATCCTGGCGGCGGTCGTCGCCCGCTCGGTGGTCGACCGTGTCGAGCGCAAGTGGTGGATGCTCATCGGCGGTGCGATCACCGTCGTCGGCGCGCTCATCGTGGTGGGCGGCGGCGGGGCGACCGCGGCGACCTTCCTCGGCGCCATCGTGGTGTTCTTCGGTCAGAACATCTGGGTTCCGGCCCAGTACGCCCTCACGGCCGAGAGCTTCCCGACGCGTTTCCGCACGACGGCCTACGCCCTGGCCGACAGCATCGGTCACGTCGGCGGCGGGCTCGGCGTCTTCCTGCTCGTGGGCATCTTCTCGCAATTCCCGCTGCTCGGGTCGCTGCTGGGGCTCATCGCCTTCCTCATCGTCGGCGCGCTGGTCAACCTCCTCGCTCCCCGCACCCGCAACCGCTCGCTGGAGGAGATCTCCGCATGACGTCGACGCGAACGGCGATGTCCGACGACCACGGCATCTGGACGCAGCGGGCCGACGAGGCGTCGCTCGAGAGCTCGGACGCGTTCCCCCTGGCCGTCAAGGCCAACATCGCCGTTCGCGGACTGCGACGCTCGGCCGGATGCCGCGTCCTCGACGTGGCGGCGGAGGATGCCGACGCCCCGGTGGTGGCGGCTCTCCGCCACCACGGGGCGGTCGTGATGGGCATGGCGAACATGCACGAGCTCGCCCTCGGCGTGACCTCGGACAACGCCGCCTACGGCCCCGCACGGGTCCCGTCGGCCCCGCACCTCTCGGCCGGCGGCTCGTCGGGCGGGAGCGCCGCCGCCGTCGCCGCGGGGCTCGTGCCGCTGGCGCTGGGTACCGACACCGGCGGGTCGGTCTCGATCCCGGCGAGCAACTGCGGCGTCGTGGGGTTCCGCCCCAGCACGGGGCGGTGGCCCACGGCGGGGATCGTGGGCCTGTCGTGGACCCGCGACACCCCGGGGGTGTTCGCCGCGACCGTCGCGGAGGCGGCGCGCGTCGACTCCTGGGTCACGAGCAGCACGGCGGCGCCCCCGGTCGAGCGGCCGCGGCTCGGCATCCCGACCGCGTTCCTCGACGACCTCGACGCGCGGACCGAGCAGGCGTTCCAGCGCACGCTCGACGCGTGGCGACCGGGCGTCGACGTCGTGGAGGTCGACATCTCCGACGTGCTCGAGCGCACCCGCCCCGCCGAACCGCTCGTCGTGGGCTGGGAGGCTCCGCGCGAGCTCGCCTCGGCGGCCGCTCGGGCTCTGCATCTGGCGCCCGACGAGGCGTTCGCGGCGCTGCGGTCGGGCGTCGAGACGGCCGACGTCGCGGCGTTCCTCGACGCGATCGCCGCGCGTCCGGTGACGGCCGACGAGTACGCGCGGGCACTGTCGCTGGTGCTCGACGCGCGCCGACTCGCGGCCGACGCGATGAACCGCGACGGTGTCGACGCCCTGGTCTTCCCCACCACACCGGCACCGGCCCCGCCGTCCGGCGGCGGCGAGAGCACCCGGCACCGCGACCGCGAGATCTCGGTCTTCGAGCTCTACACCCGGCACACCGGACCCGGAACGATCCTCGGTGCGCCGATGGTCACGATCCCGGCCCTGACCGACCACGTTCCCGTCGGCGTCACCGTGCAGGGCCGACGTTTCGACGACGCGCGCATCCTGGCCCTCGGTGCGCACCTGCAGAGCGAGGCGGCGTCCTCGCGCCCGACGGTCGGCGCCGGACGATGAGAGCCGCCCGCGCGGGAACGAACCGCGCGGGCGTCTCTCACTCGCTGCGCGCGTCGGCGCGTCGTCACCGCGTCGAGCGCGGCGACCAGAGCACCTTCCGCCAGCTCGGCTCGGCGCTCGGGATCGCTCCGAGCACAGAGCGCACGCGCTGCCGCAGGTGTGGGCCGCGGGATGCGATTCATCACGGTTTCTCCACCCGAGCGGGCAACGGCACCGAGCCCGCGGGTCACCCGTAGTCGGGCAGTGCGAACGTGTCGGCGGGAGGGCGGAACAGCCCCGCGGTCAGCCGACGTCCGGCGCGCGACGAGGCCGCTCGCAGCACCCCGTGGAAGAGAGCTCGTCCGGCGCGAGAGCGGGGATTCGCGAGTCGCGGTGTGCCTGGTGGCAGATCTTGTGCACGCTCGACGAACGGACGGAGGATGTCCTCGTAGCGCTCAAGGGCCGTCTCGACATCGGTGTTGCGCCCGAGCTCGCCGGCCAGGACGTAGGCACCCACGAGTGAGAGGGTCGTGCCCATGCCGCTCAGTGGAGACGCGCAATAGGCGGCGTCGCCGACGAGCGCAACGCTGCCACGGTGCCACGTGTCGAGGTGCACCTGGCCGACCCTGTCGAGATAGAACTCCTCGGCGTGGGCCATCTCGCGCAACACGCGAGGCGCTTGCCATCCGGCATCCGCGAATCGCCTGCGCAGCGCGTCTCGCGAACGACCGGAGTCGTCGTCGCCTGTATCGGCCCGCTCGTCGCCGCGGGTCGGGTAGGACAGTGCGGCGCGGATCGTTCCCAGGTTGTCGGGGCGCAGGCTGATACTCCGTCCGCCCCGGGCGGTGTACCACCGCCACCAGTCGGTGTCGTCGGGTTCCCGTGGGATGGTCAGGTACGCCGTCGACATGTTCTTCGAGACGATCGGGTCGATGCCGGGGAAGACCAATCGGCGTGTGCGAGAGCGCATACCCTCGGCGATCACGACGAGGTCGAACTGCTCGTCGGTTCCGTCGTCGAACGTGACGTGTGCGCCGGCACCGTGATCGTCGAACGAACGGATCGTGGTGGCGAAGCGGTACTCGACGCGCTCGTCGGTGAGGTCGAACAACACCCGCGACAACTCGCCGCGGAGGATTTCGAGCTCGGCCGTCGCCCCGCCGGTGTCGTCACGCCCGGCGGGGAAGCTCGCCACGGTCTGCCCGCGGCTCCCGATGAATCGCGTTCCTGCCTCACGCGTGTTCCGGGCCCGGATCGCCTCTTCGACTCCCATGCGGCGCACCACCTCGCGGCCGGCGCCGCGGATGTCGATGTTCTGTCCGCCAGCGCGCAGTTCGGGCGCGCGCTCGATGACGGTGACGTCCCACGCCGCGCGCTCCATCCAGAAGGCCAGTGCCGGCCCCGCGATGCTCGCGCCGCTGATGAGGACGCGCCGGCGCGCCGTCATCACGCCACCTCCGTCGTGGCTGTCGCCGAGGAGGCCTGCCGCTCGACGTCGCGCGCTGCTTCGACGCCCGCCGGGCGCGAGGGGATCAGGAAGGTGGCGATGACGCCGACCACCAAGAACCCGGCGGCGAGGAAGGCGCCGAAGGCCACGGCATCCGTCATCGCCTGACGGGCCAGGTCGGCGACGTTCTCGAGGCCCGGTACCTGACCGATCGGCTCGATCGCCGCGCCGGCGCTGTCGGTCACGGCATCGGCGAAGCCTTTCGCGTCGGAAGGGGCATACCCGCTGGCCTCGAGCCTGTTCTGCAGTCCCCCGCCCAAGGTCGAGAAGAAGACGGTCGTGAGCGCCGCGATCCCGAGCGCCGAACCGAGCTGGCGGAAGGTGCTCTGGATGCCCGAGCTCTGGCCGCCCTCCTCTGCGGGCACGTCGGCGAGGACGACGTTGGTGACCTGCGCGGTGGCGAAGCCGACGCCCACGCCGTAGAAGAAGAGGACGACCGCGATGAGCAGCCACGACGCGTCGGTGACAGCCGCGACGAGACCGAGGCCGGCGAGGCCGAGCACCTCGAGCACCAGTCCGAGTCGCACGAAGGCCAACGCGCTGACGCGGTTCGAGAGGGGGAAGCTGATGCCGCTGGCGACGAAGCTGCCGATCGCGATCGGGACGAGGGCGAGGCCCGCCTGCAGGGGCGAGTAGCCGAGGGTGAACTGCAGCCAGAGGGGAAGCACGGCGATGATGCCGAATTCGCCGAGCCCGATGATCAGGGTGGCCACGTTGCCGTTGCGGAAGGACGCGATCGAGAACAGGCGCGTGTCCATGAGCGGCTGGTGGCGGCTGCCGGGGCGGCTGAGCCGTGCCTGCCTCCCCACGAAGAAGGCGAGAAGCAGCGCCGAGGCGACGAGCGCGACGAAGGCGGGTGACAGGCCGGAGTCCCAGCGCAAGCCGAACACCTCGAAGGCGTTCTCGCTCAGGAGCCAGCCGTAGACACGACCCTCGACGAGCCCGAACGCGAGCAGTCCGAGACCGCTGACCGAGAGAGCGGCGCTGATGACGTCGACGCCGCCACGCGAGCGGGCGGGCTGGAGGAGGAACAGCACCCCGATGACGACGATGACGATCGTCAGCGGAATGTTGATGCCGAACGCCCAGCGCCACGACGCGTGCTCGGAGAGCCACCCGCCCAGGACGGGACCGAGCGCCGTGGCGGCGCCGATCGTCGAGCCCCAGACGGCGAATGCCTTGCCGCGCGCGGCGCCGACGAACATCGCGTTGAGCAGGGCGAGCGAAGTCGGCAGCACGGCGGCGGCGCCGATGCCCTGCAGGAAGCGGGCGAGGACCAGGATCTCGCCCGTAGGCGCGAGACCGGCGAGCAAGCTCGTGAGGCCGAAGGCGACGACGCCGGCGAGGAACACCGTCTTCGCCCCCCACAGGTCGGAGATGCGTCCGACGACGAGGAGCAGTGCGGCGAAGACGATCGCGTACGACTCCTGGATCCACTGCGCCTGGCTCGAGTCGATGCCCAGGTCATCGATCACCGAGGGGGTGATGACGTTGACGATCGTCGTGTCCACGACGATCAGGGCCACCCCCAGAGCCACGGCGATCAAGCCGACCCAGCGGCGCGCGTTCTCGGAACGTGGCATTGTCTCTCCTCAAATAGTTCCACAATCAAATGGTTCTTCGGGAGAATAACTTGATGAAGTGATAACCTGCAAGTCCGGTCGCAGGACGTCGGGACGGGGGCTTCATGGGTGACGACGACGCCGCTCAGGCTCTGAACCCGGGTTCGCGCTCGGTCACCGACGCACTCCGCGCCTACGGAGCGACGTATACGCAGGTCGCGCGGGCCTTCGCCGCATACGCCGGATTGCACTCCACGGACGCTGCGGCGATGATCGAGATCCTCGGGGCCGAAGAGCGCGGCACGCCGCTGTCGCCGGCGAGACTGAGCGACCAGATCGGACTCAGCTTCGGCGCCACCTCGACCCTTCTGAACCGGCTCGAAGCGGTCGGCCATGTGACCCGCAGCCGCACGCAGGCGGATCGGCGGGTCGTGACACTGCACTCGACACCCGAGGTCCAGCGCCTCGCCGACGAGTTCTTCGCGCCTCTCGGGCGGCGCCTCGACGCGATGCTCGCCGCGCACTCGCCGGCGTTCCTCGCCGAGTTCTCGGCCGTGCTGATGGCGATGAGGGATGCCACCGACGAGTACATCTCGGAGGGCCCCGGGAGCGAGAACGCGTCCGCCGGGCGACACGACTGAGCCGGCTCGTCTCGGCGTCGTCAGGTCCGGTGGAGCCCGCACCGTGTCGGAGAAGACGTCGTCCGCGCCCGGGAACGATTCATCGCACGGGTGTGCACGACGTCGAGATGTCCGCCGTCGGCCGAGGCCGTCACCTCGAGGCGTCCGAGAAGAAATTCCGGGGAACGTGAAAGACGCGGCACGGTCGCGGCCATGAGCACAGTGCACGCCGCGATGATCGCCCGTTCACCGGAACGGGCCGCGGTCTCATCGGAAGGTCTCCCCCATGAACGTCAAGACTCTCACCGCGGTGACCGCCGCCACAGCCGTGATCCTCATCGGCGGCGTGGGATTCATCGGCGGGACGGCGGTCAGCGCCATGCAGAACACCGTCGCGCCGCACGACAGCACGTTCATCGACGGCGTCCCCGCACCCGACGACGACGTCATCGACGCACCCGTGGCTCCGCTGATCGCCACACCCAGCCAGCTGGCCGCGGGGGCGGTGACGCTGGAGCCGGGCCAAGCCCTCCTCGTCGTTCTCGACGCTCCCCAGGGGCGGACCTTCCCGGGCACGGGCGGCTCGGACGACGACGGCATCGTCCAGTTCGAAGCATCCGACGGGACCGACGACGCGGCGTTCTTCGCTCAGAAGCCGGGCAAGACCACGGCGTGGGTCTCGGGAGCCGACGGCCAGCGCGTGAGCTTCGACGTCACCGTCGCGACCCCCTGACCCCGAGGCCCGCGCCGCTCTCCCCCCTCACTCGGCGCGGGTCTCGGCGCGCGTGGTGACCCGCGCGACGTGCAGCGCCAGGTAGAGCACCTCGTCCTCGGTGAGGCGGGCCCCGCCCATCTCGAGCAGGTAGCGCACGCGCTGCGCGCAGGCGTAGGCGGCGGGATGCGAGGCGCGGATGCCGCTGAGCAGCTCGGCGGACGGGTCGTCGAACAGCGCGTCGGCGTCCAGACGCACGAAGAGGTAGCGCAGGTGCGTGACGAAGCGCGCGACGTTCATCGACTCGGCATCCAGGGTCACCCCCATCGACTGCGACACCACCTCGAGCACCCGACCGATGCGTTCGGTCATGTGGATGGTGGGGGCCATGCCCTCCGACGCGAACGCGGCGTTGACGAAGTGCAGCGCGAACGAGATCGCTTCGTCGGCCGGCAGCACGGCGCCCAGGCGCGCGGCGGCGAGGTCCACCGCCTCTCGCCCGACCGCCACCTCGCGGGGATACAGCTGCGACACCTCCCAGCGCAGGGGGTAGTCCATCTCGATGCCCTGGCGCACCCGATCGATGGCGAATGCCAGGTGGTCGGCGAGGGGGAGGATGAGCGCCTGCGACACGCGGATCCCCAACCGGTCGTGGGCGCGCTCCGCGACGAGGGCGGCGCATCGCACGACGTCGAGGGGGATGTCCGACAGGTAGGCGGCGATCCGCTCGACCGGATGCCGGGAGTCGGGCCGGAAGACCTGGTCGATGACGGTGGTGTCGTCGAGACGCTCGCCGCGCTTCCTCCCGTGGGCGATGCCCTTGCCGAGGACGACGATCTCGACGTCGTCGTCACCGCGCACGATCGCGGCATTGTTGTTCAGAACCCGGATGATCTCCATTGCATCTTCCTTGGATGCCGCGGCGGGCCGCGGGGCGGGCGACGCGATGGGGGTGGGGTCGGTGGGACCCCACCCCCATTGTCATGCTTCGGCGGTGGTTGCCGGCTCGAGCGCGCGACCGCGCGTGGCGATGACGTCGGCGTACCAGTACGACGACTTCTTCCGCGTGCGCGCGAGTGTGCGCAGGTCGTCGTCGCCGCGGTCGACGTAGATGAAGCCGTAGCGCTTCGCGGCGCCTTGGTGGGTGGAGACGAGGTCGATCGCCGACCAGGGGCAGTACCCCAACACCTCGACGCCGTCCGCGATCGCCAGACGCATCTGCTCGAGGTGCCGCTGCAGGTAGTCGATGCGGTAGTCGTCCTGGATCGAGCCGTCCTCCTCGGGGGTGTCGAACGCGCCGAGGCCGTTCTCCGTCACCAACAGGGGCAGGCGGTAGCGATCCCAGAGGGCGCGGAAGGTCGTCCGGAAGCCGACCGGGTCGATCTCCCACCCGAACGCGTTGGTCGGCAGGTTCGGGTTCTGCGTGGCGCGGTACAGCCCCACCTCGCCGCGGACCATCTGCTGATCCCCGGGGCGAGCGGCAAGGTCCGCCGACGTGCCCGTGGATGCCGCGACGGTCTGGGTCGCGTAGTAGTTGAACGCCACGAAGTCAGGGCGAGCGGATGCCAGATCCTCCAGGTCGCCCGGCTCGATCGTCGGCTCCCACCCGCGCTCGACCAGATACGCCCACGCGAGCGAGTTGTACCGGCCGTGCACGGCGAGATCGGTGTAGAGCCAGTTGCGCACCGCGTTCCAGTCGTCGGCGGCGACGACGTCGTCCGGCTTGCTGGACGCCGGGTAGACGTAGGCGATGTTGGGGGCCGGGCCGATCTTCGCCTCGGGCAGCATCCGGTGGCACAGCGCCATCGCTCGGGACTGGGCGAGGAACATGTGGTGGTTCTGCTGGTACAGATCGCGCTTCGCGTCGGCGGCGTCGCCCGTGCTCACCCCGAGAGCGGTGCCGTGCAGGATCATCATGTTCTGCTCGTTGATCGTGAGCCACCAGCGCACCTTGTCGCCGTACTCGCGGTAGAGCACCTCGGCGTAGCGCACGAACGCGTCGGCTGTCGCCCGGTTCGACCAGCCGCCCTTCTCGGCGAGGGCCTGCGGAAGGTCGAAGTGGTACATCGTCACGATCGGCTCGATGCCCCGGGCCAGCAGCTCGTCGATGACCGCGTGATAGTGCGCGACGCCGAGGGGATTGATCTCGCCGTCGCCGTCGGGGATGATCCGCGTCCAGGCGATCGAGAAGCGGTACGCCCGGAAGCCGATCTCGGCCATCAGGGCGATGTCCTCGGCGTAGCGGTGATAGTGGTCGCTCGCGACGGCGTACGCCGTGCGGTCGGCGCGGCCGACGTTGTTCGCGTCGATGACCGAGGGGCCCTTGCCGTCCTCGTCGATGGCCCCTTCCACCTGGTAGGCCGAGGTCGATCCGCCCCAGAAGAAGTCGGCGGGGAACTCGGGGAGCTCGCGGTACTGCATCAGTTCTCCTTGGTCGCGACGAGGGCGGGAGCGCCCGCGGTGGCGGCCCCCAGGCCGGGCACCTCGAACGCGCCGAAGTCGGTGCTGTTGATCACGACGACGGGCGTGATGGCATCCAGTCCCGCCGCGCGGATCGCCGCGAGATCCACGTCGACCAGGGGCGCCCCGGCCGCCACGGTGTCACCGACCGCGACCCGCGGGGTGAAGGGGGCGCCGTTGAGCCCCACCGTGTCGATGCCGATGTGCACGAGCAGCTCGGCTCCGTCGGCCGTCTTGATGCCGTACGCGTGGCCCTGCGCCACGACCACCTCGCCGGCCGCGGGCGAGACGAAGGTGCCGTCGGCGGGTCGCACGGCGAAGCCCTGCCCCATCGCGCCCGAGGCGAACGCCTTGTCGGGCACCTCCGCGAGGGCGACGATCTCACCGCGCGCGGGGGAGAGCACGGTGAGCGACGCCTCGGCAGGCGACGCACCGGCGGGTGCCGCCTCGACGGGGGCGCGCTCGGCCGCGGCGGCGGCGCGGTCCTTCGCCAGGTCGGCGCGGCTGAAGCCGAAGAAGTAGGTGCCGATGGCCGACAGCACGAAGGCCACGATCGTGCCGACGATCAGCCAGAGGAAGTTCGTCGGGTCGCCCGAGGGATCGATGCCGATCGGCAGGGTCAGCAGGCCGGGCGCGCCGGTCGAGAACACCTTGACGCCGCCCGCGCCCACGATCGCGCCGCCGATGGCACCCGAGATGCCCGCGACGAGGAACGCGCGCTTGCGGGGAAGGGTGATGCCGTAGATCGCCGGCTCGGTCACGCCGAACACGGCGGCGAGGGTCGCCGAGAAGCCGAGGGCCTTGGTCTTCTTCTCGCGCAGGCGCAGGGTCACGCCGAGGGCGGCACCGGCCTGGGCGAGCACGGCCGGGAAGGCGGCGGACTTCATGTAGTCGAACCCGGTGTTGGCGATGTTGTTGATGAACAGCGGCACGATGCCCCAGTGCACGCCGAAGATCACGAGCACCTGCCACAGGCCACCCATCAGGATGCCGAGCACGATCGGCGAGAACTGGTAGGCGCCGGTCATGAGGTCGGCCATGAGCGCGCTGACCCAGGTGCCGGCGGGGCCGATGGTGAGAAGGGTGACGGGGACGACGATCACGAGGCTGATGAGCGGCGTGATGAAGCTGCGCACCGCCTCGTGGATGAACCGGTTGGCCAGGCGCTCGACGTACGACAGCAGCCAGACGGCCAGGATGATGGGCACGACAGACGAGGTGTAGGTCTGCAGCAGCACCGGGATGCCGAGGAAGTCGACGGGGTTGCCGGCCCGCAGGTACTCCAGCATGGTCATCGGCACGCGCTCGCCGTCGATGACCCAGGTGACGTTGACGAGGTTCGTGTAGATCAGGGCGCCCGCGACGGCCATCGCGGTGAAGACGTTCGCGCCGAACTTGCGGGCCGTGGTGACGGCGAGCAGCATCGGCAGGAACGCGAAGAACGCGTCGGCGGTGGCGAACAGCACCTGGTAGGTCGTCGACGACGAGGGCAGCACGCCCGTGGTCGAGAGGATGATCAGCAGGCCCTTGAGGATGCCCGTCGCCGCCAGCACGCCGAGGATCGGCGCGAAGATCGCCGAGACGACGTCGATCACCCGCGAGAGGATGCCGGCCTTCTGCCCGCCCCCGTCCGCGGCGGGGGTGCGGTCCCCTTCGGTGAGCGACGCGGGCAGGCCCGCGTACACCTTGGAGACGTTGTTGCCCACGACGACCTGGAACTGCCCGCCGTTCTCGACGACGGTGATCACGCCCGGGAGGGCGGTGACGGCGTCCTTGTCGGCGCGGGCGCGGTCGCGCAGGGTGAAGCGCAGGCGGGTCGCGCAGTGCACGACTCCCGCGACGTTGTCTTCGCCGCCCACGGCGGAGAGGACGTCGCCCGCCAGGGTCGAGTAGTTGACGGTGGCCATGACCGTACTCCTTGTCGTTCGTCATCGAACTCGCGGAAAAAAGGCAACAAAAAAGGCCCGAACTCTGACCAAGGGTGTTGGTCGAAGCTCAGGCCTTGCCTCGCTCGAAACGAGTTACATACCAGTGCTCGCATCACGAAGATGCTGAGGTCACGATACACCTCGGCGCGCGGTTGTCAAGCGAAGGGGAAGCCACGAGGGCCGGGATGTGCACCGGTCGCGCCGACCCCGACCACCCCGACAAGCGAACCGCATCCTCATTCAATGGGAATCCCACCGTGCATCGTCAGGGTCGCGGGCACCATCGATCACAGCCACCGTCGAAGGAGACGCCTCATGACCATCACCGCCCGCACCCGCGTCGCCATCGTCGGCGCCGGCCCCGCAGGCCTCCTGCTCTCGCACCTGCTCGCGCAGTCCGGCATCGAGTCGATCATCGTCGACCAGCGCTCGCGCGACGAGATCGAGAGCACGATCCGCGCCGGCATCCTGGAGCAGGGCACCGTCGAACTGCTCGACACGATCGGCCCGGCCTCGCGCGCCCGCACCGTCGGCCACCGCCACGACGGCATCGAACTGCGCTTCGAGGGCGAGGGGCACCGCGTCGACTTCGCCGATACCGTCGGTCGTGCGGTCTGGCTGTACCCGCAGCACGAGGTGCTCAAAGACCTCATCTCCGCGCGCCTCGCCGCGGGACAAGACCTCCGCTTCGGAGTGACGGCGGAGGCGGTCGAAGACGCCGACAGCGCCCGCCCCCGGGTGATCGCGCGCGACGCCGACGGTGAGCGGTTCGTCATCGAGGCGGACTTCGTTGTCGGCTCCGACGGTTCGCGCAGCATCGCCCGCGCGGCGGTCACGGGGTCGATGACCGGCGGATACTTCCGCGAGTACCCGTTCGCCTGGTTCGGCATCCTCTGCGAAGCGCCGCCGAGCAGCGACGAGCTCATCTACAGCAACTCCCCCGACGGCTTCGCTCTCGTCAGTCAGCGGTCCGACACCGTCCAGCGAATGTACTTCCAGTGCGACCCCGACACCGACACCGCCGCGTACTCGGAGGCGCAGCTGTGGGACGAGCTGCAGAAACGCGTCCCGGGCACCACGCTGAAAGAGGGCCCGATCTTCCAGCGCGACGTGCTGCGCTTCCGCAGCTTCGTCGCGCACGAGCTGCGCCGCGGCCGCGTGGCTCTCGTCGGCGACGCCGCGCACACCGTGCCGCCGACCGGCGCGAAGGGCATGAACCTGGCGATCGCCGACGTGCGCCTGCTCGCCGAGGCGCTGCGCACCCTGCTGCTCGAGGGCGACGAGCGTCTGCTCGATGCGTACCCCGAGACCGCCAGCCGCCGCATCTGGAAGGCCCAGCACTTCTCGTGGTGGATGACGAGCATGCTGCACGTGGCTCCGGATGCCACCGACTTCGACCGTCGGCGTCAGCTCGGCGAGCTGCGCACCGTCGTGGAGTCCGCGCACGGACGGGCCTTGCTCGCCGAGGCGTACTGCGGCTGGCCGCTCGACGCCTGACCCGGCCGCGACCCGTCACGGCCACGCCGGTTCGGGGCGGAATCGGCCCGGCCGCGACCCGTCACGGCCACGCCGGCTCGGGGCGGAATCGGCTCGGCCGCGACCCGTCACGGCCACGCCGACTCGGGGCGGAATCGGCCAATCGGGGCGGAAGGATCACGCCCCGATCGGCGACACCCGCCCCGAACCGGCGAAGACCACCGGCGCAGCGGTCACCCGGGCGAAGACGCTCAGTCCTCGGGTGCCTTCGGGAACGGGCTCGGAACCACCGGGTGCGTTCCCGTGAAGCCCTCGCGCTCGGCGGCCAGTTCCGCGATGCGCTTGCGGCAGGCGTACCAGCCGATGACGATGCCGACCACGGCGATGACCGTGGCCACGAGCGTGGCCGGTGAGTCGACGAAGACCAGCACGAGCACACCCGCGAGGAACACCAGCGTCACCCAGTTCGTGTACGGAGCACCGAACAGACGGAACGACGGCCGCACCAGCAGCCCGCGGTCGGCGAGCTGCTTCAGACGCATCTGGCAGATGATGATGGTCGCCCACGTCGAGATGATGCCGACCGACGCGACGCTGAGAACCGTCTCGAACGCCTCGGCGGGCACGAAGAAGTTCAGCACCACGCCCAGCAGCGCCACGACCGCGGTGATCGCGATGCCGCCGTAGGGCACGCCGGCCTTGTTCATGCGGGCCGCGAACTGCGGCGCGGAGCCCGCGATCGCCATCGAGCGCAGGATGCGCCCGGTCGAGTAGAGACCTGCGTTCAGCGACGACAGCGCCGCGGTGAGCACGACCATGTTCATGATCACGTCGACGCCCGGCACCCCGATCGAGGCGAAGAAGGTCACGAACGGGCTCTGCCCGGCCGAGTACGCCGTGAACGGCAGCAGGAGCGAGAGCAGCAGCACCGAGCCGACGTAGAACACCGCCACGCGTATCACCACCGAGTTGATGGCGCGGGGCATGACCTTCTCGGGGTCTTTCGTCTCACCGGCGGCGGTACCGATCAGCTCGATCGAGGCGTAGGCGAAGACGACGCCCTGCATGAGCAGAATGGCGGGCAGGATGCCGTTGGGGAGGAACCCGCCGTTGTCGGCGATGAGCGAGAAGCCGACGGGCGAGCCGTTGGGGGTGCCGAACACCACGAAGTAGATGCCGACCAGTAGGAACGCCACCAGGGCGGCGACCTTGATGAGCGCGAACCAGAACTCCAGCTCGCCGAACACCTTCACGGAGACGAGGTTGACCGCCAGTACGACGATGAGGGCGATGAGCGCCCACGCCCACTGCGGCACGGCGCCGATCCAAGGCACGTACTTGCCGAAGAAGTTCATGTAGACGGCGGCGGCGGTGATGTCGACGATCGTCGTCATCGCCCAGTTGATCCAGTAGAACCAGCCCGAGACGAACGCGGCCTTCTCGCCGAAGAACTCGCGCGCGTACGACACGAACGACCCCGAGCTCGGGCGGTGCAGCACGAGCTCGCCGAGCGCGCGAAGGATGAAGAACGCGAAGACGCCGCACACGGCGTACGAGATGACGATCGCCGGACCCGCCTGGGCGAGACGGCCGCCGGCGCCGAGGAACAGTCCCGTTCCGATCGCGCCGCCGATGGCGATCATCTGCACCTGACGCGACGACAGGCCCTTGTGGTAGCCGCTGTCCTCGAGCTGCACGGTCGAGGTGTGGATCGGCTCGGCGGGGTCGCCCGAGCGCGGAGTGGAGTCGTTCACGTACCCATCATTCGTTTCGCGCACCGCCTGTCCAGCAAGCGCGCCGAGATCGGCGGCATCCGGATGCCATGGCTCAGAGCCACTTCTTCCACTTGAACGTCACCCACAGACCCGCCGACACCGCGACCATCAGCACGAGTGCCATCGGGTAGCCGTACTGCCACGTCAATTCGGGCATGTTCTCGAAGTTCATGCCGTAGATGGCCCCGATGAGCGACGGGCCGAACAGGATCGCGGCCCACCCCGAGATCTTCTTCACCTGCTCGTTCTGCTGCAGCGACGTCTCGGTCTGACGTTGCGTGACGAGAGTGGCGTTGACGGTCAGAGCGTTGTCGAGGATGGCGCGCAATGCCGAGAGCTTCTCGCACTGACGCAGCACGTGGTCGAGCACGTCGCGGAGCGAGCGCTGCAGCTCGAGGTCGACGCCGTACTTGTCGGCTCCGCGCAGCAGACCCTCGAGCATGCCGCGCAGCGGCTCGGCGGCACGTTGGAAGTGGATGACCTCGCGGGCGAGCTCGTAGATGCGCTGCGTGAGCTCGGCGCCGCCGGTGCCGAACAGCTGGTCCTCGATCTCGTCGACGTCGTTGCGCAGCCCCCGTGCGACCGGGTCGTACTGGTCGACGACCTCGTCGAGGATCGCGTACAGCACGGCCTCGGGTCCGCGCGCGAGCAGGTCGGGGTTCTTCTCGAGGCGGCGGCGCACGCGCGAGAGGTCGGGCACTTCGGCGTGGCGCACGGTCACGACGTAATCGGCACCGATGAAGACGTGCAGCTCGCCGAATTCGACCGTCTCGCTCTCGTCGATGTAGCGCGCCGGCCGCAGCACCGCGAAGAGGTTGTCGCCGTAGCGTTCGAGCTTCGCCCGCTGATGGCCCGTGAGCGCGTCCTCCACGGCGAGCGGGTGCAGCGAGAACTCCGCGGCCACGCGTTCCAGCTCGTCGGGCGAGGGACGCAGCAGCCCGATCCACGCCATGCCGCCGTGGGCCTCCATGTACTCGAAGGTCTGGTCGAGGCTCGCGGGGTTCTCGATGCGGTGACCGTCGACGTACACGGCGCTGTCGATGATGGGCATGAGTCCGTTGTACTCCCGACGCCTATGAACGCCGGGTCACTTCTCCGGGTCGTTGCCCCAGTTCATCAGCGAGTAGCGCCAGTCGGTGTCGGTGATGTCGCCCTTCGGCTTCTGCGCGCTGTGGCGCTTGACGTAGCCGACGACCTTGCGCATGTGGGCGTAATCGTCGTCGGTGAGATCGGCCTTCTTCTTCTCGAGGATCCGCACGATGTGCCGCCCGCTCTCGTGACCGGTCGACTCGCCGCCATCCTTCTTCTGCCCGACGGATTTCGACTCGTCGGTGTCGAGCCACTTCTTCAGCTCGCTCGCGGTCATGTTCACCGCGTCGTCGAAGTCCTTCTTGGTCTGGTCGTCGTCATCGCTCATGCCGTCATCCTCGCCAAGGTCGAGGGCGACCGAGGCCCCCTTGCGCCGGCGACGATCCCGGGGCAGCCGCGCCGCAGTGGCATCCGCGGGCATCCGCCCCGCCCCCGGCATCGGCGCAGCCGTCCGCGCCCGAGCGGCATCCGTTCAGCCGACGGGCTCGCTGAGCGGCTCGTCGGCGTCGGGTCCCGGATGCCGTGCCGCTGCGCCCCGGCGGGCGGCGGCGAGCACCGCGCCGATGCTGGCCGCGATGACCAGGGCGATACCCGCGATCTCGAGCCACGACAGGCGCTGCCCGAGCAGCAGGAAGCCGGCGATCGAGGCGGTCGCCGGCCCGAGGCTCATGAGGATCGCGAACGCCGACGCGGGCAGGCGACGCAGCGCCACCAGTTCGAGGGCATAGGGGATGGTCGACGACAACAGCGCGACCGCGGCCCCCAGGGCGAGGATGTCGACGCGCAGCAGCGCCGGACCCGCCTGCCAGATCCCGAACGGCAGGGCGATCGCCGCCCCCATTGCCATCGCCAGCGCCAGCCCGTCGAGGCGGGGGAACTCCCGCCCCACGCGCGCCGACGCGAGGATGTACAGCGCCCAGCTCACGGCCGCCCCCAGCGCGAAGACGACGCCGAGCAGATCGAGCCGGTCCCAGCCGCCCGCGCCCAGGGCGATGACGCCCGCGAGCGCGAGTCCCGCCCAGAGCCATCGGGCCATGCCCGTCGCGGTCAGGATCGACAGGGTCAGCGGACCGAGCACCTCGATCGTGACGGTCACCCCGAGCGGCAGGCGCTCCAGCGCCAGGTAGAACAGGCCGTTCATGGATGCCAGCACCACACCGAACCCCACGACCGCGCGCCACGCGAAGGCGGTGTGGCCCCGCAGGCCCGGACGGGCGATGACGAGGAGCAACAGGGCCGAGAACACCAGCCGCAGCATCACGATGCCGAGCGGGCCCGTCTCGGGGAAGAGCATGACCGCGAACGACGCGCCGACCTCCTGGCAGGCGAGGCCCACCAGCACGAGCGCGGCGGCCGAGCCCTGCCCGCCGCGTGCTGTCATCCGGCGGCGGGTGCGCAGATGGCGTTGGCGGTGATGTTCTCGCGCATCTGGTCGGCGGTCCAGGGGAGCCCTGCCTCCGGCACGGTCTGCCCTTCGGCCGCGGGGGCCTTGGACGCGATGGCGGCGAGCTGCCAGGCGAGCCAGGCACCGGTGTTCTCGTTGCCGGCCGAGTTGTTCAGCGCGACCGCGACCGACATGCCGGTGACGGGGTCGGCGAAGGCGCCGACGATGTAACCGGGCGTCGAACCGAACTGTCCGATGAGCGAACCGGCCTGATAGGCACCGCCCGCCGCGGTGAACCAGGTCGGCTGATCGGCGGCGACGGGCACCGGATTCGCGAACCGGTCGTCGTCGTCGGGCAGGAGCGCGCCGGTGGCGAGGGCCTGGGCGTAACGCCCGAGGTCGCGGATGTTCGTGACGCCCCCCGAGGCGGCGGCCCCGTAGCTCGACGACATGACGGTGAACTCGCGCGGAGCTGCGCAGTCGAAGGCGCCTTCGGCGTTGGGCTGCGACCAGTGACCCGTGAGAGGCGATGTGCCGGGGGCGGCGGCCGCGGGAGGCGGCACCGCGGTGGCCTGCAGGCCGAGGGGCTCGGTGACACGCTCGGCGATGACCTCCGCGAGCGACTGCCCGGTGACACGCTCGACAGCGAGACCGGCGAGGAGGAAATTGGTCGGCGACTGCGCGAAAGAGACGCCGGGGTCGTTGAGGCGGGGCTTCGCGATGCCGTACGCCATCAGCTCGCGCGCGTTCCACACGCGGTCGGGGTTGCTGAGCACCAGACCGTCGAGGCTCGAGGTGTACGACGCGAGTCCCGACGTCCCGTCGCACAGCTGCCGGAGGGTGATGTCGGCATAGCCGGGCACGTTGCTCACCCACTGCGTGAGGGGATCCTCGAGCGAGAAGCGCCCGTCGGCGGCGAGGCGGTACACCGCGTCGCACGTCATCGCTCCGGTGACGTCGGCGGCGCGGAACTGCATGTCGTCGGTCACCGCGGCTCCGCCGGGGCCCTGGGTGCCCACGCCGGAGATCCAGGTGCCGCTCCAGGGCGCCCAGACCCCGACGATCGCACCGGTCGCGCCGGTCGCGGTGATGGCCGCGCTCACCGCATCGCGCATCTCGGTCACGGTGGCCTCGGGAAGAGGGGCGTCCACCTGAGAGGGGACGTCGATCGACACCGAGCTCTGGCTCGTGCAGCCGCTCAGCACGAGCGCGAGCGCTGCCGCGCCCGCGATCGCGACGGACGCGGAACGACGCCATCTCCGCATGTGAACCCCCAGCGTTTCCGAGCGCGACGAAGCGCGCTCCCGTTGAATTCAAACACACGGGGCGAGCGCCGACCCGCCGCTTGCGCGCCCGGGTCGTCACGTCTGCATCACGACTGCCGCCCGGCCGACGATGATCTGCGCGCGAGGGGTTAGGCAAACCTAACTCTTTGCGTATGATGGCCGCATGAACGCCGTCGTCCCGTTCTCCACGGCTCTGCGCGAGCGCTCCAGCAGCGCGCACTCCCCCCGCGAGTGCGACGGCTTCATGACCGACCTGCTCACCGGCGCCGGCACTCGCGACGATTACATCGCGCTCATCGCCCAGCACTGGTTCCTCTACGCCGCACTCGAAGAGGCGTCTGCGCGCATGCGCACCGACCCGGTGGCATCCGTGTTCCTGAGCGACAAGCTCTCGCGCCTCCCTGCACTCGAAGCCGACCTCGCCTTCCTCATCGGCCCGCACTGGCGCGACGAGATCCACCCGCTGCCCACGACGCAGGCGTACGTCGCGCGCATCCGGCGGGTGGCAGCGACCTGGCCCGGCGGGTTCGTCGCGCACCATTACACGCGACTGCTCGGTGACCTGTCGGGCGGGCCGTCGATCGGCCGGCTGATGCAGCGCAAGTTCGGATTCGAGACCAACGGCATCGGTTTCCTGCTGTTCGGCGACATCGCCGACCCGAAGGCGTTCAAGAGCGTCTACCGCGAGCAGCTCGACGCCGCGCCGTGGGACGACGCCGAGAAGGAGCGCGTCATCGCCGAGGTGCTCGTCGCCTACCGTTTCACCACCGAGCTGTTCGCCGACCTGACGCGCGCGAAGGCCGACAGGGTCGCCTGACGCTCACGCCTGGCGTGCGGCGGCGGCGTCTTGTCGCGAGAGCCACGCCTGCTTCATGAAGCGGCGGACGTCTTCGTCGACGCGGATGTCGCCGGGGCGCAGGGGACGCGTCAAGTACAGACCGTCGAGCGAGGTGAGCCGGCTCAGCGCGACGTAGGTCTGCCCGGGGGCGAAGGCGCCCGATCCGAGGTCGACCACCGCGCGGTCGTAGGTCTTGCCCTGCGATTTGTGGATCGTGACGGCCCACGCCAGCCGCAGGGGGAACTGCGTGAACTCGGCGACGATCTCGCGCGACAGGTTCTTCGTGCCCGGGTCGTAGGCGTAGCGGTACCTTTCCCACACGGCCGGCTCGACGTCGTGCTGGATGCCGTCGACCTCGACGCGCACGCTGTCGCCGGCGATGCGGGTGACCGTGCCGATCGTTCCGTTGACCCACCGCGGCGCCTCGCCGAACTGCCCCGCGTCGTTGCGGAGGAACATCACCTGCGCGCCGACTTTGAGCGTCAACTCCATCTCGGCGGGGTAATTGGCCTCGCCGCGGCCGAAGTCGCCCGAGATCTCCGCGTTCGCCGTCTGCGTGCGCCCGACGAGTTCGTCGAGGTGCTTGCGGTTGATGGTGTTCACGCGGTCGTTGCGGGTGGCGAGTGTGATGACCGGGTGCTCGCCGTCGGCGGGATGCGGCGGCGTCCGCGCCCCGGCGGTGTTCAGGATGCCGGCCATCTCAGCGGTCACGCGCCCGTAGCGCACCGCGTTGAGCAGCGTCTTGAACCCGGGGTCGGACTGGCGGTGGATCTCGACCAGTTCGTTCACGTGCAGATCGGCGCCGTGGCGCCCGATGTCGATGAGCCCGTCGCCGGTCGCCTCACCCGACCACACCTTCGCGTCGAAGAACCAGAAGGAGCGGTAGTGGTCGCGGATGTAGCGCATCTCATCGCCCCGCGGCGGGACGGGCGCCAGCTGGTACGGGTCGCCGAACATGACGATCTGCGTGCCGCCGAACGGCTCGGAGCGCCGGCCCCGGGCCTGGCGGAGCGAGCGGTCGATGGCATCCATCAGATCGGCGTTGACCATCGAGATCTCGTCGATGACCAGGGTGTCGATGGCGTTGAGGATCTTGCGGGTGGCGTCGTTCTGGTCGATGTCGCCGTTCGCGATGAGCCCGATCGGCAGCCGGAACAGCGAGTGGATCGTCTGCCCCTCGACGTTCAGCGCCGCCACGCCCGTCGGCGCGCACACCGCGATCTGCTTCTTCGTGTTCCACGCCAGGTGCTGCAGCAGAGTCGACTTGCCGGTACCGGCGCGGCCGGTGACGAAGACGTGCTCGCGGGTGTCCTCGATCAGCCGGAACAGCGCCTGCTGTTCGGCGGAGAGGGGCGGCGTGGTCACCGGCCCATGCTAGTTCGCGTGATCGCGACGGGGCGGAGACGAGCCGACAGGGCCGGCCGCCGGCTCGGTGTGGAGGAGCAGCCAGCGCGCTTCGCCCGAGAGCACGTCGGCGACGTGGCTGCGGAACCGCGGGCACTGCGTGATGTCGTGCGACCGGCACCGCAGCGCGTGCTCGGTCATCGCGCGCGCCTCGGCGATCTCGGCGGCGCGACGGTCGAGCTCGGCGACGTGCTCCTCGAGCACCCGATGCCGGTCGGGGGCGTCGTCGTCGAGCAGTACACGGATCTGATCGAGCGAGAGCCCCGCCGCCTTGTTGCGCAGGATCACCGCGATGCGCACGGCGTCGTCGTCGCCGAAGCGTCTGCGCCCGGCTGGATCGCGGGCAGGGTGCAGCAGCCCCGCGTCCTCCCAGTGACGCAGCACGTGGGTGTCGAGCCCGAATCGCGCCGCCGCTTCGCCGATGGACTCACCGCTTGACTTCATGTCGACATGAAGTCACACGATGGACGCGAACACAAGCGGAAGGAGCCCATCGTGTACGACGCGATCATCATCGGAGGCGGCCCCGCGGGCCTGCAGGCGGCGCTCACACTCGGCCGGATGCACCGGCGCACCCTGCTGCTCGACTCGGGCGGATACCGCAACGGTACCGTCCGGCACGCGCACAACCTGCTCACCAACGACGGCCGCGACCCGGCGGAGCTCCGCCGCATCGCCCGAGGCGAGATCGCCGCGTACGACGCCGTGGAGATCCGGGATGCCGTCGCCACCGAGGTCGTGCGCGACGGCGACGCCCTGACGGTGACGGTGGACGGCGACACCCTCCGCGCTCACGCGGTGATCCTCGCGAGCGGCGTGGCCGACGAGCTCCCCCCGATCGCCGGCCTCGCCGAGCACTGGGGAGACACGGTCGCCAACTGCCCGTTCTGCCACGGCCACGAGTTCGCCGGCCGCCCCGTCGCCGTCGTCAACGCCTCGCCGCACGCCGCCGTCCTGGCGCGCATGCTGGAGCCGGTGGCATCCGAGGTGCACGTCGTGGCCCCCGATGACGTGAGCGAGGTCTCGGGCAGTCACGACGGACTCCGCCTTCGGCTGGGCGACGGGACCGCGCTCGAGGTGGCCGGCGCCTTCGTCGCGCCGACGTGGACCGTGCGCGGCGCGTTCGTCGATGCGCTCGGTCTCGAACGCCAGGACTCGGGCGCCATCCGCACCGACCCGTTCGGACGTACGAGCGTCGAGGGCGTCTACGCGGTCGGTGACATCGCCCAGCCCGACCACCTGCCGGGGCCGATGTTCTCGCTCGCGGCGGCCATCGCGGGGGGACAACTCGCGGCCGTCGCCGTGGTGCAGTCACTCGTGGCGTAACGCACGCGGCGCCCCCACAGGACTCCTTTCTAGACTGGGGACGTGAGCAACGCCGGCGGGGGCCCCGCGACGCCCGAGGGTGTCCGCGGCGTGCGCGCGCGCCGGCGACTCGAGATCCCGGCGATGGTCCTGATCGGCGTACTGCTCCTCGCCGCACTCGGCGCGGGGGCGGCGTCGCTGTACCGCGAGTTCTACAGCCCTCGCGCGTTCGTGCTGCACTACCTCGAGCTGCTGCAGGAGCGCCGCGCCGCCGAGGCCCTCGCCGTGCCCGGCGTCGTCGTCGACTCCGCCGAGCTCGAGGCGGCGGGGCTCCCCGCCACCGCCTCCGAAGCGTTGCTGCGCCCCGATTCGCTGCAGGCGGTGACCGACGCCGTGGTCACCGGTGAGAGCGTCAGCGGTGACCGCACGCGTGTCAGCGTCAGCTACAACGTGGGCGGATACGCGGGCTCGACCACGTTCGACGTGACCGCCGACACCGGCAGTTCCCTGCTGCCCCGCTGGCGCTTCGCCCGCAGCCCGCTGTCGGTGATGAACCTCTCGGTCGAGGGGTCCATGCGGTTCGCGGTGAACGGCTTCGAGGTCGACAAGCGTCAGGTCTCGATCGAGGGGTCCGACGTCGATCCCACCGCCGCCCTCCCGCTGCTGGTCTTCTCGCCGGGTCTGTACTCGGTGTCGGTCGACACGGCCATCTCGGCGACCCCCGGCGTCGCCGTGCTCGCCGATGCGCCGCTGGCCGGCATCCCCGTCGACGTCGAAGCGCAGCCGACCGAGGAATTCCTCGGGGTCGTGCAGCAGAAGGTCGAGGACTTCCTCTCCGCCTGCGCGGAGCAGGAGGTGCTGCAGCCCACCGGGTGCCCGTTCGGCTTCACCGTGCGCAACCGTATCGACGACGCCCCCTCGTGGTCGATCGTCGAGCAGCCGCAGGTCACGGTCGAGCCCGACGGCGCCGGCTGGCGCATCCCGTCGGCCCCCGCGGTCGCCCACATCGAGGTCGACATCCGTTCGATCTTCGACGGCAGCGTCCGCACGGTCGAAGAAGACGTCGAGTTCACCGTCGACGGCCGCATCACCGTCGAACCCGACGGCTCGGCATCCATCCTCATCGGCGGCTCCTCCGACTGAGACGGCGGTCGCCCCGGCGCGTGGCCCCGGCGGATGCCGCGGGAGGCCCCGGCGGGCGGATGCCGCGGGCACAACGGCGGATCTTTTCGACGACACGCCGCCGCCCGGCATTCACCGCCCGCGTGTCGCCCCCGTTCTCCGCCGTTGTGCACGACGAAAGTGCCGCGGGCGGCGGCACCGCCTCGGCTCAGCTGCCCCCGCGGGCGGCCACGCGTGCGTCGCGGGCGGCGAGGCGCGCCAATTCTTCGTTGTAGGCGTCGAGCTCGAGGTCGCCGACACGGTCGACGTGGCGGTCGCGGCGCTTCTGCTGGCGCTCGTCGCTGCGGCTCCACTGGATCGCGACCGTGATGGCGAGGATGAGGGTGGGGATCTCACCGACCGACCAGGCCACGCCGCCGCCGACGTACTGGTCTTCCAAGGGGGTCGCTCCCCACGTGCGGCCCATCGCCCCGAACCACTCCGAGACCATCAGACCGGAGTTCATCATGATCGCGATGCCGAAGAACGCGTGCATCGCCATGATCGCGATGAGCACGAGCAGGCGCATCGGGTAGGGCAGGCGGAACGGCACGGGGTCGGTCCCGACGAGGCTGAGCACGAACAGATACCCGGTGACGAGGAAGTGCGCGACCATCCAGATGTGCCCGACGTGGTCGTACAGCGACCACCGGAACAGGTCGGTGTAGTAGAACGCCCAAAGCGATCCGATGAACAGGCCGGCCGCGACGTAGGGATTGGTCAGCACCGAGGCGACCGGATTGTGCACCGCCCACAGGATCCACTCGCGGCCGCCGCGCGAGCCGTCGTCGCGCTTGCGGATCGCGCGGGCCGCGAGCGACACCGGGGCGCCGAACACGAGCATGAGCGGGATGGCCATCGACAGCAGCATGTGCCCGATCATGTGCATGCTGAACAGGTAGTCCTGGTACACGTTGATCGGTCCCGACGTGACCCAGAACACCCCGAACAAGCCGAGGCACCACAGCACCGTGCGGTGGATGGGCCACGTGTCGCCGCGGCGAAGGAGTCGCCAGACACCGGCGAGGTAGAAGAACAGGCCGAACGCCACGAGCAGCGTCCACAGCAGGTCGACGTTCCAGGCGGTGAACCAGCGCTCGAGGGTCAGCTCGGGGGGCAGGGGCGCACCGGTGAGCACCTCGGCCGGGGTGGTGCCGACCAGGGGCGCCTCGGCGGGCGGGGGTGTGCGCGCCAGCGCCGCGGCGACACCACTGGCGATGCCCATGAAGACCAGCTCCAGGCTGACGACGCCCCAGAACCGCGCCGAGCCGGGCTCGTCGGCCATGCGCGAGATGAGGCGACGGCGGTACCAGGCGCCCAAGACGCCCATGGCCACGAGCGCGACCACCTTGACCAGCACGAGCACCCCGTACGCCGACCAGAGGTTCTCAAGACCGAGCAGGCCGATCGAGGCGCGCACCGTGCCCGAGACCGCGACGACGATGAACGCCACGAGTGCGATCGAGGAATACCGCAGCAGGGTGGTCTGCAGCTGCCCGCGCGACATCGCGGGTCGCACGACGACGAGCAGGATGAGGCCACCGAGCCAGGCGGCGGCGGCGATGATGTGCAGCACCAGCGAGGTGACCGCGGCGTCGTGGCTGGCCTCGGTGCCGGAGTGGCCCTGCGTGCCCATGGGGATGAGCGAGGCGATCGCGAGGATCGCCACGATCAGCGTCGGGATCCAGGAGCGCACCGCGAAGGTGAGAACCGTGAGGACCGCGCCGGCGATGGTGGTGATGAGCCAGGCCTGACCGGGCGGACTCTCGACGAGGAAGCGTCCGAGCTGCTGCCCGAAGACGGCGTCGAGGGTGGGGGTGGCGTTGAGGACGTTGAGGAACGTCATGTACCCCGTGACCGCTGCGGCCACGGTGAAGAGGGCCGCACCGATGGAGGCGGTGTCGAGCGCGATCTCGAAGGGTCGTTCTCCCGCGGGGAGGGCGAACAACGCCAGCACCAGCGAGCCGATCATGGTGGCCGCGGCGAGGTTGACCATCACCGTGGCGATCGGCAGCCCCCAGCGCACCACGGGGCCCGCGTCGGCGAGACGCCCGGGGGCCGCTCCCCCGCCGAAGGCGAGTCCGGCGACGACGGCGATGATCGAGACCGCGACCAGGATGACGGGCCCCGCGACGCGCAGAAGTCGGGGATTCACCCGACAAGCCTACGTCGCCGGGAAAGATCGGAGGGGGGATGCCGTGGCATCCCCCCTCCGATGGTTCGAGACCGTCTTACTTGACGGCGGCCTTGAGCTTGGAGCCCGCGGTAACCTTGACGCGCTTGCCGGCGGGGATGGAGATCTCCTCGCCCGTCTGCGGGTTGCGCCCGGTGCGAGCCGACGTCGCGACCTGCTCGAAGGCGATCCACCCGGGGATCGAGACCTTGCTGCCCTTGGCGACCGCCTCGGAGACGGTGGAGAAGAGGGAGTCGAGCACGCCCGACACGGCGGACTGGCTCTGCCCGGTCGCGCTGGCGATGCTCGCGACGAGCTCGGTCTTGGTGATGGACTTGTCGGCCATGGTTGTCCTCCAGACGGCGACGAAGCCGTCTCTCGTTACTCGGACGAGGAGGAATTCTCCTCGGTGGTCGGGAGACCGCCTCGACAGTATCAACCGAACCGCGGAATCACGCGGATCTTGACGGTTTTGGGTCCTGAGGCCGCGGCGTGTCGCAACGCGGACGGGATCGAGCGTGCGCGACCGCGGCCGACGCCGTGGGACGGTCCGGCCCGCCCGGCGCCTCCGGGGCCGTGCCGACGGCGCGTCGCCGGGTGAAGTCGGAGGGCTCGGCGGGCGATCCTCCATCCGTTTTTCCGGGAGTTCTCCGCGGGCTCGTCCTCACCCGCCTGGGCGCCAACAAAGCGCAACTATGATGACCGAAATAGCAGCCGGGGCCTCGTGACAGCGGTGTTTCCACCCGCTGGCGGTGCATGACCGGGGAGGGACCATGCCGGGTACGCCCGCCTCGATCGAGGCACGCGCTGCATTGCGCGTCGCGGCAGCGACGACCGCCCAGCGGCTGTGCCCCGGCCACGGTGTCGCCGTGGCGCGCCACCTCGCCCTGCTCTCCGAAGCGGAGTTTCCCGACCCGCCCATCGTATGGACCGACACGACGGCCCTCTCGCTCGCGTCGCTCTTCGCCGCCCGCGCGCGGCGCGACGCCCTCGCCGAAGGAGCCGACGCCGTCGCACGCTACTTCCAGGACGTACGGCTGATCCGCCCCGCCTCCCTGTCGTCGGGAGCGCGCTCGCAGCTGTACGCGAGCGTCGGTGAGTACTGCAACGCGATCGGGTGGCCGCAGGTGGGCGCACGATTCGGCGCCGAAGCGCTCCTGTTCGCCGACACCGACGCCACGAGTTATCGCGCCCTGTCCGTCAAAGCTCTGGGCTACGCCCTCAACGGCGAGTACATCTCCGCCGAAGCAGCTCGGGTCGCCGCGAACGAGCTGTTCCGGGCTCAGGGCTGGGACACCGCGGAGACCGCGTACCTGCTCCTTCTCGCCGAGGCGCTGGTCGCCTCCGCCCGTCTGGATGTCCCCCGCCTGCTCGAGGCCGCCGACGCGATGAGGCGCACGCAGCCGGACGACCCCTATTGGGGCTACTCCGCCAGAGCCATCGAGGTCATGTCCATGATGTTCCGCCGCGACCTCGGTGCGGGCCGGGCCGAAGCCCGTCGGCTCCTGCACGGCAGCCGTCGACTCAGCAGCCACCGCATGATGCGGTACTTCCTCGTCAGCGTGCTCTCGGACATCCTCGTCGCGCAGGGCGAGTATCGCGAGGCCCTCTCGGTCCTCGAACCGTTCGAGACCCCCGAGGGTCACGGCGTCTGTTTCTCGATGCAGCGCTCCGCCGCCCTGCTTCGCCTGGGGCGCGAACGGGAACTCCTGCTCGAGACCGATGCGTGCGTGGCATCCGGAGCCGATCACTGCCTCCGCACGCTGACCCCCCTACTGGTGCGACGAGCCCTTTCGCTGAACCGGCTCGGTTACACCCGGCGGGCGCACCAGAGCATGGAGGCGGCGTTGCACCTCATCACCCGTACCGGGTCGTCGGCGACGCCGTTCCTCATGCTGCCGCATGAGGAGACCCGGTCGTTGATGGATGCCGTCGCCGCCCGGGACCCGGAGCTCGCCGACATCATCCCCTACCTGCGCGCGGCGCTGGCACGCGTGGCGACGCCGGATGCCGAGGCCTCCTCGCCCCTGGCCGCGGCCCGCCTGACCCCGACCGAGGCGGCGACGGCCGAGTTGCTTCTGCGCTCGCTGAGCCTCGTGGAGATCGCGCGGGAGCGGGGCGTCTCGCTCAACACGGTCAAGAGTCAGGTGCGCTCGATCTACCAGAAGCTCGGCGTGGGCGGCCGTGCGGAAGCGGTCGAGCTTCTGGCGTCGCGTGACACGTGACGATGACGAAGGGCGGGGCTCCTCTCGGAACCCCCGCCCCCGTCGACGCGTGACAACGACGAGAGGCGGGGGTTCCGTTCGGAACCCCCGCCTCTCGTGCGGGTGTCTGGTGCTTACCAGCTCGACTTGGTCACACCGGGCAGCTCGCCACGGTGAGCCATGTCACGGAAGCGGACGCGCGAGACGCCGAACTTCGTGAGGACGCCACGGGGACGGCCGTCGATGACGTCGCGGCTGCGCACGCGCGCGGGCGACGCGTTGCGGGGGAGCTTCTGCAGACCCACGCGCGCGGCCTCACGGGCCTCGTCGGTCGCGTTGGGGTCGACCAGGGTCTTCTTCAGCTCGGCGCGCTTCGCGGCGTAGCGCTCGACGACGACCTTGCGCTGCTCGTTGCGCGCGATCTTGCTCTTCTTAGCCATGTGCTTAGCGCTCCTCTCGGAAGTCGACGTGCTTGCGGACCACGGGGTCGTACTTCTTGAGCACGATGCGGTCGGGGTTGTTGCGGCGGTTCTTGCGCGTCACGTAGGTGTACCCCGTGCCGGCGGTCGAACGCAGCTTGATGATCGGACGAACGTCCTGAGCCTTCTTCGCCATTACAGCTTCACGCCCTTCGCCTGCAGGTCACGGACGACGGACTCGATGCCGCGAGCGTCGATGACCTTGATGCCCTTCGCCGAAACGTTGAGCTTGATGTTGCGACCCAGCGACGGAACGAAGTAGGTCTTCTTCTGCACGTTCGGGTCGAAGCGGCGCTTCGTCCGGCGGTGCGAGTGCGAGATGTTGTGACCGAAGCCGGGAACCGCTCCAGTCACCTGGCACACTGCTGCCATGGTGATGTCTCCTTCTGTACCGTGACACCGGACGGTGCCACCCAAGATCCCTTGTCTGCACCCCGTCTGAGCACGGCGGAAGGCCAAGATCAGATGGTGGGATGCGAACTGCGTGCTGGGAGTGCGCGCAGACAAGGGGTCAGTCTAGCACGGGCGGCGTGTCGGCTTGACGGGGGCCATCGCCGGCGGGGACTCCGCCTCCCCGACGATGTCCCACTCCTTGCAGACCATGTCCCACTTCGTGCGACTTCGGGGGCACCCACCCGCACCATTCGGGACATGCGCACGCTGCGGCGGTGCCGCCGGCTGAACACACCCCTCAGCGCCCCGCCTCAAGACCCCGCCGCCTCCGCGGCCCCGCGACCCCAGCGGAACGCCGAGACCGTGGCATCCCCCTCGATCCAGAACCGCCAGGGAAAGGCATCGGTCCCCGCAATGCCCGCGACGCCGACCCGCGGTCCCGTCGCGATGGGGCCCGCGGGCTCCGTCGGCAGCCACAGGCGCGCCACCGCCCCGGCCTGCTCGGAGCCCGTCACCGCGTCGATGCCGTCGTGCACCGGGTGCCGAAGCCCCACCGCATCGCCGAATCGCCCCGGCCCCCGGGCGAGGTCGCGCGGCGCACGCACGGCTCCACGCCGCTCGAGCCGCCGCCGCTCGGCCACCTCGGCCCCTTCGACGATCTCGCCCGCGCGCAGCAGCACACCGCCGGCGACCCCCTCGGGGCCGCACACGACATTGACGCACGAGTGGATGCCATGACTCAGGTACACGTACAGGTGCCCGGGTTCGCCCCACATGGTGGCGTTGCGCGCCGTCGGACCCCCGCGCGCGTGCGAGCCGGGGTCGGGCCGGTCGCCCGTGCCCCGGCCGTGGTACGCCTCGACCTCGGTGAGCCGCGCGAGGACGCGCTCCCCGGCGACGACGGTCTCGAGCACCCCACCCAGCAGTCGCGGCGCGACCTCGACGGGAAGCGCCGCCAGGTCGTCTCGCGTCGCCGGACGCATCACTGCGGCGGCACCTGGCACCACGACAGGTCGAAGCCCTGGAGCGCCACGACCTCCTGGCCGGTGTCGACCTCGACCAGATGGGTCAAGAGGCGCTCGGGCAGCGGCAGCTGATACCGGTCGAACGGGTTGTCGACGGCGCGCGGGGCGATGAGCACCGCGGCGTACCGCCCGCTCGGCGAGACGCACGTCTGCAGCACCGTGTCGGAGCCGGGCACCTCGAGCAACGGGCGCACCGTGCCGTCGGTCTCGACGTGGGCGACCGTGGTGGAGCGTGAGACGCCGTCGGTGCTGATGTCGGCGAAGGAGCGGATCGTGCCGGCATCCGTTCCGGGCACGGGGGTCGCTCGACCGGCCAGCCCCGGCGGATCGACCGGTTGCACCAGAGCCTGCTCCGAGCCGTCGGTGAGGTCGATCTCGCGGATGCCCTCGAGACGCTCCACGATCGCGACCGACGAGCCGCGGGCGATGCCGTCGATCGACACGGCACTGCCCAGCGGCGCGGCATTGCCGCCCTCGGCGTCGGTCAGCAGCAGACGCGAATCGAAGGTCAGCACGAGCATGCTGTCGGTGTCGGGCACGAACCGGTAGTCGGCGATGCGCACGTCGCCGCCGTTCAGGCCGACCTCCGTAGGCGGGGCGTCATCGGCCGCCGAGGCGGTGAACAGACGGCTCTCGCGGCCCCCGGCGGCGCTCAGGTCGGCATCCGAGAAGGTGAAGCCGATCCGCTCGCCGCGGTCGGCCGACTGCAGGTTGTTCACGAAGCCGGGCCCCGGGAGGGCGATGTCGCGCGCGTTCTGCCCGTCGGGGTCGGTCACGATGACCCGCGCGGTGTCGCCGTCGCGCACCGAGACGACGAGGTGGTTCGCCGTGGCGCGGAAGTCTTCGATGTGGGGATGCACGAAGACGGGCAACCCCGCCTCGCCCTGCAGGTCCGTGCGGAAGATCGTGTCGCCCTCGGGGGTACCGCGCTGCATCAGGTACGCCTGCAGGGGCGGGGTGTGGAACGTCTCGGTCAGCGTCGAGGCGGGACCCGCGCCGAGCCCGTTCACGTCGTCGATGGTGATGCGGTAGTCGGTGTCGTCGCGCAGCGGCAGCGAGAAGCGCACGCCGACGCTCCGGCCCGCGGTGTCCACGGTGAACGGCGTCGCCGGCTCCACCGACACCTGTGACGCGTCGACGCTCTCGAGCGACTGCGTCGTGGTCAGGATCACGCGGGAACCGGATGCCGCGATCGCAGCCGCCGGATCGACCTGCACGTCGGTCACCCGCGGCCCCTGGGCTACGGCGACGACACCACCGACGCCGCCCACGACCACCAGGCCCACGAGCACCGCGGCGAAGGCGACCGCGAAGGCGCGCCCCCGGCGCGTGCGCGAGCGGGACCGGCGGGAGTCAGTACTCATACGGGTCCGCCGGTTCGTCGATGGATGCCACCTGCTCGGCCCGCACCTCGAGCGCGCCGTCGCCGCTGGAGCGCACCGTGCCGGTGACCGTGACCCACTGCCCGGTGGCGGGAGCGGAACCGGATGCCGCGATCGGCAGGCGCGCGGTCTGCGCGTCGATCACGCAGTGCGTGATCACGAGACGGGTGAGGTCGAAGCTCGAGCCGTCGCTCGCCGGAGTGATGAACCCGGTGAGGGTGACGGGCTTGCCGTCGAAGGTCTCGGGGTTGGTGGCGTGGGCGAACACGGCCGACCAGTCGCCGATGCCGAACTGCGAGGTGTCGCCCGAGGCCGCCAGGGTCACCACGTCGGACCCCGCGAACAGCGGCGGCGCACCGATGTCGCGCGAGACGGCGAGCTCGGTCGACAGCGACGTGGCCGGAGTCAGCAGCACGGCGATCACCGCGCCGGACGCGAGCACGCCGCCGGTGAAGGCCGCGATGCCTGAGGGCGTCAGCCGTGGGCGGGCGGCGAGGTGCTCGTGAGCGGCGTGGTCGTGGTCGTCGAGCGGGTCGCTGTGCTCGTGATCGGCGTGCGCGAACGCCTCGCGACGAGCGGACGCGGCGGCGGCGGCATGGCCGTGCTCGTGGTCGTGGCCGTGGTCGGCCTCGGCCCCCAGCGGCAGCGCGAACGAGGCCACGGCGCCGATCAGCAGAACGATCGACATGCCGACGGCGAACCACGCCGAGTCGGGGTTGATGTACAGCGACATGCGGCCCGTGATCCACAACGTGATCGTGGTGATCGACAGGCAGGTCGCGAGCCCCACGCCCAGCCACCGCGTCGCGAGGGCACCCGTTCTAGACAACGAGGTTCACCACCGTTCCGAGGGCGAAGGCGAACAGCACGACGACGACCGTCATCCCGACGAGCACACGCGTGGTGAAGGTCGTGCGCAGCAGCGCCATCATCTTCAGGTCGATGATCGGCCCCACCACGAGGAACGCCACGATCGACCCCGGTGTGAAGGTGGAGGCGAACGACAGCGCGAAGAACGCGTCGACGTTCGAGCACAGCGACACCACGACCGCGAGCAGCATCATGGCGGCGATCGACAGCGCGGGGTCGGAGCCGATTGCCAGCAGAGCGCTGCGCGGAACGAGCACCTGCACCGCCCCCGCCAGCAGCGAGCCGATGATCAGGGCCGGCATGACCGAGCGCAGTTCGACGACGAACTGCGCCAGGGTGCGCCGCCCGCGGTCGCCGCGCTCTTGCACGACGATCTCGCACGTCTCGAGGAAGCGCTCGGTGAGCAGTCTGTCGGGATCGGGATGCCGGCTGTACAGCCACCCGATGAGGTTGGCGACGAGGTAGCCGCCGATGAGGCGCGCCACGAGGATGCCGTCGCTGAAGCCGAATGCGGCGTGCGTGGAGATGATCACGATCGGGTTCACGATCGGCGCCGCCACGAGGAACGTCAGCGTGTCGGAGACACCGAAGCCCCGCATGAGCAGGCCGCGGGCGAAGGGCACGTTGCCGCACTCGCAGACGGGGATGAACATGCCCAGAAGCGACAGCACCGCCCGGCGCGCCCACGGCGCGCGCGGCATCCATCTCTCGATCGCCCCCGGCGGCACCCACACCTGCACGATGATCGACAGCACCACGCCCAGTACGACGAACGGCAGCGACTCGATGAGCACGCTGAGCGCCAGGGTGAGCCCGTCCTGCGCGCGAGTGGGCAGCGACTGGGCGAAGACGGCCGGGGCGAGCGCGTCGACGAGGAACAGCGCCGTGACCACGACGACACCCAGGCCGAGCGCGACGAGGGTGCGCGAGGCACCCGAACGTTGCGGCGAAGGTGCCGTGAGGCGACTACTCGTCGCCACGCTCGCGAGCCCGGGCACGGGCGCAATCGGTGCAGATACCGAAGATGTCGACGACGTGCTCGGCCTCGCTGAAGCCGTGCTGTGCCGCGGTGCGCTGGGCCCACTCCTCGACGTCGGTGGCCGCGATCTCGACCGCCTTGCCGCACGAGCGGCAGATCAGGTGGTGGTGGTGACCGCGGGTCTCGCACGCGCGGAAGAGGTTCTCGCCCTCGGGGCTCTGCAGGGAGTCGGCGTCGCCCTGCGCCGCCAGCCCCGCCAGCGTGCGATACACGGTGGCCAGACCGATGCCGGTGTTCTCGTCGCGCAGGGTGGCGTGCAGGGTCTGCGCGCTGACGAACCCGCCGGCTCCCGACAGGGCTTCGCGCACGCGCTCGCGCTGCCACGTGTTGCGCTGGACCATGCCGGCGAGTCTAGCGAGGCGTCCGGTGAATCGGCTGGGGGTTACGCGGTCGCCGTCGACGGCCTCGCGCATCCGCCTCGCGCCGCGGCGCCTCGCCTCCCGCCCGCACCCGGGGCGTGCCGCCGCCGGTCGACGTCAGAGCGCGCGGGTGGTGCGGTCGCGCCGCGCACCCACCAGACGGCACACGAGGTAGATCACGAACGAGATCGTGGTGATGTAGGGGCTGACCGGCAGGGTTCCGGCGACGGCGAGCAGCACCCCGCCCACGGCCGAGACGAAGCCGAACAGGGCCGCCAGCAGCGGCACCGACAGCGGACCGGATGCCACGCGCATCGCGGCCGCGGCCGGGGTCACCAGCAGCGCCATGACCAGGAGGGCGCCGATGATGTGCACGGCGACGGCGACGATGAGCCCGAGCAGCAGCATGAACGCCAGCGACACCGCGGTGGTGGGCACCCCGCGGGCGGCGGCGGACTGCGGGTCGAGCGAGTCGAAGCGCAGGGGGCGCCAGATCAGCAGAAGCGCCGCCAGCACGGCCACGCCGATGACGACGAGCCACCCGAGCTGCGCGCTCTGCACCGACACGATCTGCCCGGTCAGCAGGCTGAACCGTGTGGCGCTGCGGCCGTTGTAGAGGGAGAGGCAGAGGATGCCGACACCCAGGCCGAACGGCATGAGCACGCCGATGATCGAATTGCGGTCGCGGGCGCGCGCGCCGAGCAGGCCGATCAGGGCCGCCGCGATGAGCGAGCCGACGATGGAGCCCGAGACGACGTCGACGCCGACGAGCAGGGCCACCGCGGCGCCGGCGAACGACAGCTCGCTGATGCCGTGCACGGCGAAAGCCATGTCGCGCTGCATGACGAAGACGCCGATGAGTCCGCCGACCAGGCCCAGTACGGCCCCGGCATAGACGGAGTTCTGCACCAGTTCGAGGATCGCGCCGTACTGGCTGACCCCGCCGAACAGCGCGTCGCCGACGTCGGACCAGTTCATGCGTCGTCCTCGTCGTGGTGATGGTGGTGGGCCTCGTCGGCATCCGGTGCTCCGACGACGATGAGCTGGCCCCCGGCGCGCACGACGAACACCGGGGCGCCGTAGAGGGCACTCAACGTCTCGGTGGTCAGCACCTCGTCGGGCGTGCCGAGGGTGAAGCGGCCGTGCGCGATGTAGAGGATGCGGTCGACCCGCGAGAGCACGGGGTTGATGTCGTGCGTGACCAACAGCACGGCCGCGTCGCGCTCGCGACGGTGCCTGTCGATGAGGCGCACGACGGCCTGTTGGTTCGCGAGGTCGAGGCTGGTCAGCGGCTCGTCGCACAGCAACAGGGCGGGGTCGTCGGCCAGGGCCTGACCGACGCGGAGGCGCTGCTGCTCACCGCCGGAGAGAAGCCCGACGGGGCGGTCTCCGAAGGCGGTGGCGCCCACGGCCTCGAGGAGTTCGTCGATGCGCGCGCGGTCTTTCCTGCGCGAGAGCGGGAGCCCCAGCCGGTGCCCGTCGACGCCGAGGCCGACGATGTCGCGGCCACGCAGGGGGGTTTCGCGCGGCAGGGGTCGCTGCTGGGGGATGTAGCCGATGCGGCGATTGCCCGCGCGACGCACCGGCGAACCGAGCGCCTCGATGGAGCCGGCGCTCAGCCGCTCGAGGCCGAGGATCGAACGCAGCAGCGTCGTCTTGCCCGAGCCGCTGGGCCCGAGCACCGCGACGAGCTCGCCGGGCTCGACCTCGAGGTCGAGCCCGGCCCAGAGCTCTCTGCCGCCCCGCTCGAGGGCGGCGCCGCGGATGCGCAGCGGGGCTGCGGCGGTCACGCCGCCAGCGCGTCGGACAGCGCCGTGATGTTGCTCTGCATCCACGAGATGTAAGTCTGACCCTCGGGGAGCGTTTCGGTGAACTCGATCACCGGGATGTTCTTGGCCTTGGCTTCGTCCTCGACCTGCGTGACCTCGGCGCCGCCGGTCTGCGGGTTGACGATCATGACCTTGATCGCGCCCGAATCGAGCAGCTGCAGCGCCTCGAGCAGGGTGGCGGGCGGGACGTCCTGACCCTCCTCGACCGACTCGCTGAACTCGTTGGGGGTCGCGTTGTCGAGCCCGGCGGCCTCGATGAGGTACACGGGCACCGGCTCGGTCACGAAGACCTTGGCACCGGCATCCTTGGCCTCGATCTGCCCGAGGGAATCCTCGAGACCGGCGATCTCGCCGAGGAAGGCCTCGGCGTTCGCCGAGAAGTCGGCCGCGTGGTCGGGCGCGAGCTCGCCGAGGCGCGCGGCGATATCGTTCGCGAGGTCTTCGACGGTGTGCGGGTCGTACCAGACGTGCTCGTTGAAGCCCTCGATGTGATCGTGGCCCTCGCCCTCGGCGTGGTCGTGGCCGTCTTCTGCGGCGCTCTCGCTCGGCGCGGGGGTCGCCTCGTCGCCGTGCGCCTCGTCGTGCGACGCGGCACCGGGGTAGTCGTGATTGAACTCCACGGCGGTGATGACCGGCGCGGTGGTGCCGCTGGCCTCGACGAGCGACTCCATGAACGAGTCGTACCCGCCGCCGTTCTCGATGACGAGTCCGGCGTCTTTGAGCGTGAGCTGGTCTTGCGCGCTCGCCTCGTACTCGTGCGGGTCTTGCGTGGGCGAGGTGATGATCGAGGTGACGGCGACGAAGTCGCCACCGATCGCTTCGGCGATCGAGCCGTAGACGTCGGTGGATGCCACGACGGTGACCTTGTCGGCGCCGGACGCGTCGGAGCTGGTGGCTGCGGGGGCGCCGCCGGCGCAACCGGCGAGCGCGAGAACGGAGGCGGCCCCGAGGGCGACGGGGGCGAGAATGCGACGGGTCATGGGAGCAACCGTAACGCTGGTGATAATCGTTCTCAAACTCAGCCGGCAAGCCAAACGATGTTCTCAGCAAGACGCCCTCCCCGCCACGCGGTGGGCGGCCGGCGCCGACACCGGCGTGGGCGAATCGACATCTCGCCGTCGGCACCCGCGGCGTCGACCGCCGCGCAGTTCAGCTGTCGGCGCCCGCAGCGTGAAACGCCGCGCGGATCAGCGCCCGGGGCCCTCGGCGTCCGCTGCCGCGCAGATCAGCGCACGGCCGCGGCTCAGCGCCCGCGGGCTCGTCGTCGCCCCCGCCACGCCTTCCACGCCCCGGTCGACCACAACGCCCAGATCATCAGCAGGGGCTGGAAGAGCAGACGGATGCCGCGGGCGAGATCGGTGTCGAGGCCGAAGGCGTCGGTCCCCCGCACGAATTGCTCGATGTTGCCGGGGAAGATCGCGACGAAGAAGGCCGCGACGATCCAGCCCACCGCCACACGGAAGCGACCGAGCACGAGGAGGGCGAGGCCGAGCGCGATCTCGACGACCCCGGATGCCACGACGGTGACGTCGACCGGAAACGGGAGCCATGACGGCACCTGAGCGACGAAATCGTCGCGCGCGAAGGTGAGGTGCGCGGTGCCGGTGAACACCAGCGCGGCACCGAGCAGCCAGCGGGCGAGGGTGCGGACGATGCTCACCCTCTGAGGGTAGGCGGGGATGCCGGGGGCGCAGCCGTCACCTGTCGACGATGCGGTTGCCCCTTACGCCCGCCCCGGAGACCGTCGGTGAGCGCACCGAACGACTGAGATCTCAGCCGGCTCCGTAGAGACGCTCTAGCTGGTCGTTCCAGACCGGGGTGGCCTTCATCACTTGACCGGCCTGGTTCGGTGCACCTTTCAGGCGATAGACCTGAGGACCGCTCGGATAGTGATCAAGCAAGTGTGGCAACGCGGCGAGCAGGGAAGAGGTGAGCCAAGCGATGCCATCCGGCCCCGCAGGCCCGTTCATCGTGAGACCGATCCAGTGAAGCCTGGCGTCGAAGATGGCCTTTCTCTCCTCGTGCCTCCGTAGCTGCTGCCGGTCCAAGGTCACTATGGCGTGAAACCCGGCTTCGCTGACCATCGGCATGAGCTCGGGGTCGAGAACGGAGACATAGCGTGCGCGGTCGCTATAAGCGGAGGCGAACTCGTGAAGCGTCCCATAAACCGCGACAAGCGCTTCCGCCACGAGAGGGGGAAAGTTCTCATCGAGGAAGAACTTCATGAGGCGCGGAGATGGCTCCGGACGGAGCGGTCGAAATCGACCGCATCCTGCACTGCGTCCGGCGTCACGCCGGGGTAGAAACGCTCGACCTGGTCGTATGGCACCTGACCCGTGCGTACAAGAGCAGCCACATTCTCGTAAGGCAGTCGCGTCCCCGCAATCGTCGGAAGCCCCCGGCCCGACGAGGATCGACTGAGAGGTGGTCACGAGGGCGCAGGAAGTCCGGAACGTCGCGGCCTCGCACCGTTGTGAACGGCTGAAAGATCTCGGCAAGCGAAGCGACAACGGACTGCCCGGGCTTCTTCACGAGATCGATCAAGCCATCCTCAGTCAGGACGGCAACCGTTTGACCGTCCGTCCCGAACGTGTACGAACCGGGATGTTCCGTGAGCTCATCTACGCTCGTAAGGTTTCCGATGGCCTTGCGGATCCTCTGAAGGGGGACCGCATCGCGTAGCCGAACGAACGAGCGCAAGGCGACAACATCCCGGAACGAATACACCGCGGGACGACTGTCATGGATCTCAGGGCGGAGGAGATCGGTGGCACGCCAACGGCGGAGTTGCGCGACAGAAGCACCCGACAGCGTTGCGGCGAGCTCGATCGAAAACGACACCGCGGCCCACCTCCCAGAATCGTCGCCTGAGTATGACACAGACCCCCGACACCGGCAGGACGCCCCATACAGGTGCCCCTGAACGTCCCCCGCACGAGAGGTCAGCGGCGCAGGATGCGGTGGGCCAGGGCGTTGCCGAGCAGCTGGCCGGCCTGCACGATCACGACGATGATCGCCACGGTCACCCACGTCGCCTGCTGATTGAACTGCTGGTACCCGTAGATGATGGCGAAGTTGCCGAGCCCGCCGCCGCCGATGTAGCCCGCCATCGCCGACATGTCGACCACCGCGATGAACATGAACGTGTAGCCGAGGATGAGCGGTGCCAGAGCCTCCGGGATGACGACGCCGAACAGCACGCCGATGCGGCGGGCCCCCACGGCCCGGGCGGCCTCGACGGTGCCCGGATCGACCGCGACGAGATTCTGCTCGACGACGCGGGCGATCACGACCGTGGCCATGATCGTGATCGGCACGATCGCGGCATCCGTCCCCAGGGTCGTCCCGGTCACCGCGCGCGTGACCGGGGCCACGGCGGTGAGGAAGATGATGAACGGGATCGGGCGGATGACGTTGATCACGAGGTTCGCGACGGCAAAGACCACGCGGTTCTCGAACAGGTTGCCGGGCCGGGTGGCGTAGAGCAGTGCGCCGATGACGAGACCCGCGACGCCCGAGATGAGCAGCGACACGGCCACCATGTAGACCGTCTCGCCGATGGACTGCAGCAGCACCGGGGTGAGGGTGTCCCACTTGTTCACGCGCGCACCTCCGCGGCGTTGGGAAGCACGACGTCGGTGTGGGCGCGCAGCTCGGCCACGATGGCGTCCAGGTTCTCGGCGTGCACGCGGTAGGTGAGGGTGCCGAGCTGCTTGCCGAGCACGTCGGTGACCCCGCCGTAGACGACGGAGTGGCGCGCGCCGTGGCGGTGGAACACCTCGGAGACGTCCTCGCTCGTGAACTCGTTCACCTCGACGCTGACGAGGTCGCCGCCGCCCGCGGCGAGCGCCGTCAGTGCCTCGCCCGACGGCACGCCCTGGGTCACGGCGGCGACGAAACGCTTGGTCAGCTCGGCGCGCGGGTGCGCGAAGACGCGATACGTGTCGCCGCTGTCGACGACGCGGCCGCCCTCCATCACGATGACCTGGTCGCACAGCTCGTGCACGATCGAGATCTGATGCGTGATCACGACGATGGTGATGCCGAGGCGTCGGTTGATCTCGCGCAGCAGGTCGAGTACCTCGGCCGTGGTCTGCGGGTCGAGCGCGCTCGTCGCCTCGTCGGCGAGCAGGATGCGCGGGTCGGTGGCGATCGCTCGGGCGATGCCGACGCGCTGCTTCTGGCCGCCCGACAGGCGCCGCGGGTACTGTTTCGCCTTGTCGCCGATGCCGACGAAGTCGAGCAGCTCGGCGACCCGCTTGTCGCGGTCGGCCTTCTTCCAGCCGGCGACCTTCAGCGGGTACGCGACGTTCGCCGCGACCGTGCGCGACGAGAAGAGATTGAACTGCTGGAAGATCATGCCGACGCGGCGCCGCAGGTCGCGCAGCTTCGCCTCGGTGGCATCCCCCACGTTCACGCCCAGCACCTCGACGGTGCCCGATGTGGGCTGCTCGAGGCCGTTGAGCAAGCGCACGAGCGTGGACTTGCCGGCGCCGGAGTAGCCGATGACCCCGACGATCGACCCCTCCTCCACCGTCAGCGACACGTCGTCGACAGCGGTGGAGGAGGTGCGGCGATCGGTGCGGAAGCTCTTCGTGACCCCCCGCAGCTCGATGACCGCGGTCATCCGTTCTGGGCCTTGAGGGCGTCTTCGAGGCTGGTCAGCTCGTCCTGCAGCTGCGCGCCGGTCCATTCCGTCTTGAACTGCAGGTTGCCCTGGTTCAGCTCGGTGACCGCGGCCTCGACCTCGGGCGAGTGGTAGGCGGCGACGAGCTTCGCCCAGCGGGGGTCGTCCTTCTTGTCGTCACGGGTGACGAAGGCGTTGATGTACGGCGCGAGCTGCGGGTTGTCGAGGTCTTCCTTGAAGATGATGAGCTCGTCGCCGAGCCCGCCCTTCTGCGCCTGCGTGTTGTTGACGATCGCGGCCTGGGCGCTGCCGTCCTTGAGCGCGGTGACGGTCTGGTTGGTGTCGACCTGCAGCAGCTTGATCTTGGTGGTCTCGATGTCGGCGGGCGTCGAGAGGGCGGTGCCGCCGTCCTTCAGCGTCAGCAGACCCGCGGTCTGGAGGTTCAGCAGACCGCGCGCGAGGTTGGTGGGGTTGTTCGGAATGGCGACGGTCGCGCCCTCGGGGAGGTCCTTCACGTCGGTGTACTGCTCCGAGTACAGCGCGAGGGGGTAGACCGCGGTGGCTCCGACGGGCACGAGCGTGCCGTTGTTCTCGACGTTGAACTGCGAGAGGTAGATCAGGTGCTGGAAGAGGTTCACGTCGAGCTCGCCGTCCTGCACGCCCTGGTTGAGCTGCACGCCGTCGTTGATCGTGCGCACCTCGAGCTCGATGCCCTCGTCGGCGAGCTTCTGCTTCAGCACCGTCCAGTGCGCCTCGTTGCCGTCGTCGGCGCCGAGGACGATGCGGGTCGAGTCATCGGATGCCGCTCCCCCGGCGCACCCGGTCAGGGCGAGAAGGAGGGCTGCGGTGGAGGCGCCGAGGATCGTGGCCAGGCGTGCGGTGCGGCGTGAAGTCATGGCTCCACATCATCATGGGCGGGGCGGATGCCGAAGTCGAGGCGTTACGGCCGGTAACGACCTGTCATGCGGGGTAATCGATTCGACGTCGCGTCGGCGAAAGGAGATGATCGCGCTCGCCGACCGGACCCCCGGTCCACGTCACGCGTCGGCGAGCGACCGTGACACGTCGTCCAGCGGCCGCGCAGGATCGGTGGGGAGAGGGCGTCGACGGCCCCCTCCCCACGGTGATCAGTTCTGTGCGTTGTACGGCGCCTCGACGGTCGACGTGGTCTTCGTTCCGTCGACCGTTGCCGTGGCCGTCACGGTGGCCGTGCCGGCGGGGATCGTCGCCCTCGTGGAGTTGACGATCGCGCTGACGGTCTGGCCGGGCCGGACCTCGGCGAAGGTCTTCTTGCCGTAGGCCGTGACGATGTCGATCCGCACCGGCACCGCCGACCGGTTGACGGCGGTGACGGCGACGTACGCCTTGCCCGCGATCTTGCGGGAGGATGCCGTGGCATCCACTTTCAGGGCGGGCGCCGGCGCCGCCGGCTTCATCGCGGTGAAGGTCAGCTTGTCGAGGTTGGGTGCCCACTGCGAGCGCAGCCCCAGGGTGGGGAAGCGCTGCGAGATGAAGGTGGTGCCGTTGAAGTCCGGCGCCTCCTTCGACGCGAACGAGACGGTGTTGGCGCCGGCTTTCAGCTGCACGGGAACGGTCAGGTCCCAGAACTGGTTCGCGTTGTAGCTCTGCGGGAAGAGCACCCGCTGGACGGGACCGCCGTTCACCGACACGTCGGCGCGGCGCGCGACCGGGTCGGGGTTGTAGTGCGACGCCGGGGACTGCTCCTCGTTCGAGTAGCGCACCGTCATCGCGTACATACCCGCCTGCGCGACCGTCACCGTGTGGGTGAGGGTGTTGCCGTTGTTCTGGGCCCCGCCGATTGCGACGACCGCTTTGCCGCCGCTCGCGAGCGAGAGGTTCTGCACCTTCGTCGTGCCGGCCAGCACGCCGGCCTCGGCTTCGATCGTCTGCGCGGCGAGCTTTCCGCCCGATGCGCCGATGGAGATGCGATCCAGGGCGAGGGTTCCGCTGCCGCCGACGATCTCGACCTTGTTGATCCCTCCGATCAGGAACGCCGGAATCGTGGCGGTGTCGGTGACCTGGCCGAGTTCGACGCCGTTGACCGTGACCTTCGCGGTGCCGCCACCCAGCGTTCTCACCTCGAGCGACTTCTCCGAGTCGTCCTTGTTGTAGACCCAGAAGGTGGCGGACTGGTCCGCGCCCACGGCGACGTAGCCCGACCCGGAGACGCCACCGCGGTCGTACGCCGGTGCCGCGCCGCGGAGCACCGCGTTCTCGGCCTCGTAGAGCGGCGTGTAGGCGGCATTGGGCAGGGTCACATCGATCTTGTCGATGATGGCCGCGCCCGTGGTCGCCTTCGTGCCGTCGAGACTGCGCGCGGCGAGGGTGATGGTGTTCTTACCCGCGTTCAGGGCGACTTCGGTGTCGGTGTGGTCCCACACGACCCACTTGTAGCCCAGGTCGGCGTAGATCTCCTGCTCGGCCGCCCCGTTGACCCGGAGGAACATGTTGACCGGACCCTGCGCTTCGTTGCGGGCTTCCTTGTTGTAGGCGTTGGCCAGCACGCTCAGGTCGTAGGTACCGGCCTGGGGGACGTCGACCTCGAAGTTCAACGCGAGGGTCGAATCGGTCTCGATGCCGCCGACGTTGCGCTCTCCCGACGTGTAGAACTTCGCCACGTCGCGGGGCGATCCTTCGGGACCGTTGTTGTAGTACGGCGCGCCCGTGTGGGGGGCTGCCTCGGCTTCGTAGACACCGCGCCATGACACGGACGGGACCGAGGGCGAGGTCGTGTCGGTGCCCGGCGTCACGACGATCTCGTAGGCCGAGTCCTTGCCGAGCGCGGGCAGGTCGCCCTCGCCGAAGCCCAGCTCGAGCGTGCCGTTCTCGACCGGGGCGTCGTACTCCTTGACGGTCTGCGGTTCGGCGGAATCGCCGATCTGCCCCGTCCAGCGGATGTCGCGGATCAGCACGTGGGCGGCGCTCCCGACATACGACGGCAGGTTGTCGATGAAGACCTTCTGCGCGCCGGTCGATCCGCCGATGAGGGCCTTGACCTGCTGCGTGGTGTCGTCGATCGTCGCGACGCCCTGGAGGGTGTAGCTGACGTCGGGCTGCGGGGGCGTGACCCGCACGGTGTCGCCGGTCATGTTGCCGTACGCGTTCAGCAGCCACCACTGGCCGTTGCCGCGGTTGGCTTCGACGGCGGAGTCGGAGAGGTTGCCGTCGATGTTCCAGTAGGCGATGTCGGCGTCGATCTTGCTGTCTTCGACCGCGGAGATCCATTGGATCATCTGCGCGGGAACCGAGGTGTGGTAGTTGAAGGCGTACTCGTTCACGTTGATGGGCAGTTGCTTGCCCTCCCATTTCGTGCCGGCGAAGAAGCCCTTCTCCCAGGTGCGGTAGCGGGCGACGCTCGAGCGGATCGTCGCGGGGTCGCTCAGCTCGTGCCACGTCACGACCTCGGGCACGGTGTCGTTGGCGACGGCGTGCTTCATGAACCCCTCGACCTGGTTGTAGAGGATGCTGGTGTTGGGACCGGCGATGCGGGCATCCGGCAGCTCCGCCTTGATCGCGCGGTAGAAGTCGTCCCACGCGGCGAAGAACTTGTCGGGGTTGTCCAGCCAGCTGTAGCCCCAGAAGTTCTCCGTACCCCCGCCGTACATGTTGCCCTCGGGCTCGTTGAACGGCACGAAGACGATGTTGTCCTGGTATTCAGCGGGGAGCTGCGCGACCTGCTTCGCCTGGTCGATGACCGACTGCTTGTACCAGGCGGTCTTCTCCGCGCCGTTGTTCCCCGGCACCTGGTACGGGAAACCGCGGTTGATGTCCGTCATGTAGATGTAGACATCACCGTCGGAGGAGTCCGCGAGAGGCTTGACGACCTCGAGCGCGTCGGCACCGGGATGCTGGGGCCCGTCCTGGGCCTTCGTCGAGACGGTGCGGAGCTGGATGCCGTCTATCAGGTTGTTCGACGGCAGGCCCGGCCCGTACAGACCGTAGAGGGTTCCCGACGCACCGCCCATGAAGGCTCCGGTCCGATCGGCGGCGTCGATGGAGAGCTCGCCGGGCGTGATGACGCGCACGGTCGCCGTGACGGCAGTCGTGGTTCCATCGACCACCCCGTTCACGGTGAACGAGCCGCGCCGGGCGTAGGCGGACGCGGGTACGGCCTCCCAGGTGACGAGCGCCAGGCGTTCCTGGCCGTCGCTGAACATCGCACGCACGCCGGGCAGGGTGGGCGCCGTACCCACCGTGGTGCGGGTCTGCGTCGTCGTCTCGCGGAGTTCGGTGATCGTGGGCGCCGACGCGCCGGCGAGATCGCGCACCTGCTGCGGCGACAGAACGGTGTCGTAGACCTGGAAATCATCGACCGCGCCGGCGAAGAAGGGGTGCGCGCCGGTCCAGAAGGGTTGCCCGATGTACCCCGAGTTCGGCGACGTCGCCCCGTAGAGTGCCTGGGCCACGTCGATGCCCACGTCGGTGCGGCTGACCTCCAGACCGTCCAGGTAGAAGATGACGTTGTCACGGTCGAGGGTCGTGGTGACCAGATGCCACTCGTCGGCGGGGAGGGCCGTCGCCGCACGCGCGCCGACCTCCTGACCGTTGGTCGCCGGTTTGGCGCTCGAGCGGGCCACACCGTCTTCGAACTTGGGCGTGTAGAACGTGGCGCTGTCGCGGTTCTTGCCCAAGACGTAGAGCCACTCGAAGACCGCGCTCCCCTCCCACTTCACCCAGGACGAGATCGTCGCGCCCTGGAGGTCCTTGAACAGGCCCGCCGGGACGGTGACATAGGGCGCGGTCGTGGAAGTGCGCTCCCCGCCGCTCAGGCGCAGTGCCTTCCCCCCACCGGGCCGGTCGACGAGTTTCGCCGACCCGGGGTTGATGAGCGTGCCGTCGCGTCCGTCGCCCGATGTGTCCTCGATGGTCGCGGTCAGTGCGGCGGCACCGTCGAAGTCGTAGTCCAGGATCAGGTGGTCGGCGGTGGCGGCCGGCGCGGCCGCCGACGCACTGTCGGGAAGGGCCGGTTGGCCGATGGCGAGAGCGGCGACGGCCAGTCCTGCCGTCACGGCTGCGATGGGCTTGCGGGAGGCGAGCCGCGGTGATGACCTCATGGGATGTCCTCGTCATTGAGTGGATGTCCGATACGTCGGTCGTATCGGGTTCAGGTGATGAAGTGAACCGGTTCGACGATGGGCGACGAACCGGGTGCGCTCCGCGTCCTCAGGCGGTGCTCCCCCTGTCGGTGAGCTCGGGCTCGATGAAACGCACGACGGGCGGCCCGCCCTGCGGATCGTTGATCCGGCGCACCAGCTGCTGAACCGCCGCTCGGCCCAACCCGTCGGGGGAGGTCTCCACTGCGGTGTAGGGCAGCAGGAACGTGCGGCCGAAGTTGCGCGGGTAGAGGCTGACCACCGACAGGTCGCGAGGGACGACCGTGCCCCGCTCGCGCAGGACCGCGGGGAGGGCGGCGATGGAGGCGTCGTTGTGCACGATCACCCCCGTGGCCTGCGCGTGGGCGTCGAGGATGGCGTTGAGGCTTCGCTCGACCGCGGGCTGTTGCGACTCACCGTAATGGGCGTGCACCGTCAGTCCGTGCTGCGCGGCCCGCTCGAGCGCGGCGTCGCGGAAACGCCAGGCGTACGCCCCGCCTCGGTCGAAGACATGGCGAGGCGGAGACACGAGGACGATCTCGCGGTGGCCGAGGTCGTACAGATGGTCGACGAGAAGCCGGGCCGCTCCCTCGAAGTCGAGGTCGAAGACGTCGAGCGCGTCCGTGTCCCTCGGGAGGCCGACGAGCGCGGCGGGCTGCCGCGCCTTCCGCAGCGCCGGGAGGCGCGGGTCTTCGTGGGTGACGTCGAGCAGGAGCACCCCGTCGACCATGTTGGACGAGGTGATCCGCTGGATCGCCTCCGGCCCGTGATCGTCGGTGATCATCAGGATGTCGTAGCCCAGCTCTCGCGCCGCCGTCGTGATCGCGAGGATGTACTGCAGCATCGCCGGGGGGAACTCGTCGTCGTGGAACTGCAGCAGGAGCCCGAGGACCATGGTCTGCGAGGTGGCGAGGGCGCGGGCGCCGGCGTTGACCGTGAACCCCAGATCGGCGATCGCGGCGTCGATCCGCTCGCGCGTCTCGCGCGAGATCGGCCGGTTTCCCGACAGTGCGTACGAGACGGTGCTGCGGGAGACGCCGGCGGCCTTCGCTACATCGGCGATGTTGACCACGCGTCACCCCTCATCATCGAACTGGTTCGACTACGCTAACGACCGTATGTCGACGCCGCAAGAGGCCGTCGCCGACGATCTTCAGTATCGCGCGGAACGCCTCGACGCGTCGCGGGCGAGGATGAGGTACACCGCAGCCGTCCACGTATAGGCGCGGTCTCGCAGTCCCTCTCCGGTCTGGGCGTCGAAGTTCTCGGCGAAGCCGCCGTTCTCGCACAGCCGCAGGAAGCGCGAGCCGATCTCGTCGGCCAGGTCGTCACGACCGGCGCGGCGCAGCCCGTCCTCGATCAGCAGGGTCGACGGCGCCCAGATCGGACCGCGCCAGTAGCCGTCGCGCGCGTAGTGCGCACTGTCGGGGCGTTCGGTGGCCGGCCCCCAGGTGGTGACGAAGGGGCGGATGCCGTCGGCGAGGGCGTCTCGGACGGTGACGGAGAGGTGGTCGGCGGCCACGATGGCGAGCGAGGGCAACAGGCTCGAGCGCGTGGCATCCTCACCGTCGACGGCCCCGCGGGCCACGTACCCGTCACCGGTCCAGAGCTGTTGCAGCCCGTCGGAGATCGCCGCCATCTCGGCCCGCCAGGGCGCGGGGTCGTCGTGGAGTTCGTCGGCGAGGTCGGCCAGCACCTCGAGCTGCACGAGCAGGAAGCCGGCGAGGTCGGGCGACTCGATGACGCGATGGCGGTCGAAGGTGGTGGCGTTGTCCCACCCACTGTCATTCCCGTGCTGGTAGTGCGGCAGCGCGTGCCCCGGGATGCGACGGTGCTCGAGCCAGAAGCGGGTCCACCGGCCGAGCCTGTCGTAGGCGTCCCACAGCTGGGCGGGAGTGAGCTCGACACCCTCTTCCCGCAGTCGCCGCAACGCCCACCCGTGGATGGGGGGCTTGACGAAGTTGTACAGCCGTTCGGAGTGTGCGACCGAATCGGGAAGGGCGCCGGAGGGGTCTTGATGGTCGAACGGGACGAAGAACTGATCGAGGGCGAGATCGGGAAGACCGGATGCCAGGGCGAGGGCGTTGAAGCAGTGATCCCAGCTCCACACCTTGTCCATCCAGTGCTTCGACATCAGCACCGACTCCCGCGCGAAGAAGCCGGCGGGCGAGACGGTGGCGGACCACAGGACGTAGGCGGCGAGCAGCGAGGCATCGCGCACCGACGAGGGGGCGTCTGCCTCGCCGGCCCACGGCGCGACCGCGTCGGCGTAGGCGCCGAACTCCTCTGCGACGTCGTCGACGCAGGCGTCGAACGTGCTCGTGGGCGAGTACGGCGGGCGTGAGGTCTCGTACTCCTCGATCGCGATCTCCCACCCGGTGCCCTCACTCGTCACCGTGACCGCTCGGGTGGCGGCGGCCAGGGATTCCGAACCCTCGATGTCGAGCGCGCCCCGGAGGAGGGTCACGCGATAACGGCATCCCGTCTCGTACGAGGTGAACACCGCACTTCCGTCGCGCGGATCGCGGAAGAGGTACGTGCCGGTGAACGGGGTGAGCTCGGCAGCGGCCTCGGCGACGCGCATGGACGTGCCGGCGTCGCCCCGGACCCGCACGACGTCGGGGGACGCGAACACGGCGCAGACGGACCGGGAGCCGTCCGACCAGCGCAGGCGGGAGGCATCGGCGTCGACCCCCCACGCGGCTTGGGCATCCGGCCCGGCGGGCCGGAACGACAGGACCGCGTGCATGCCCGTGCGGTGCGACACGAGGTGGACATCTTCGACCGTCGTGTGCGCCGCGACGACGGGAGAGAGGTTGATCCAGGCGCCGCGCCTGCTGAAGGGGACATGCCGCACGTCAAAGGCGGGGATGGTGCTCGTCATGCAGGTCTCCACTTCGCTGTCGTATCCCGCGCGACGATCATGGCGACGTCGCCGGGCGGCTCCGAGGTCGTGCCGACGACACCGTGGAAGACCCTCAGGAGAACCGGTTCGATGAGCCTACTATCGGTTCCACCGGCAGCGCTTCCTGCGGGACGGACCGCTTTCGCACGTGGCTCGCCGCGCGGGCCGCCGGCGAGTGCGCCACCGGACGGGTCCGCTCCGTCGACGTCCCCTTCGGCGACGTCACGCATCCGCGACACGTATCTCTTGCGGCACCTACGCACGTGACCTATTGTCGAACCGGTTCGCAGGAGAACCGGTTCGACGGAGAGGGGTTCGCATGGCCACCATCCGTGATGTCGCGAAGGCGGCCGGTGTCTCGCGCAGCACCGTGTCCTACGCCCTGTCGGGGAAAAGGTCCATCTCCCCCGAGGTGCGCGAGCGGGTCGAGGCCGTCATCCGCTCCCTGAACTTCACGCCGAACGCCGGCGCGCGCGCCCTGGCCACGTCGCAGACGAACGTCATCGCGTTGTTCGCTCAGTTCCTCGCCGACGAGTTCGCCCCCGCCATGCTGCAGTACATCCTGGGCGTGACCGACCGGGCGCGCGAGCTGGGGTACGACACCCTGATGGTCACCGAGGAAGACGGCGTGAAGGCGCTCAAGCGCATCTCCGACTCGCGGATGGTCGATGGCTTCGTGCTTCTCAACGTGGCCGAACACGACGAGCGGCTGGAGCTGTTGCGTGGCGCCGTCCAACCGGGAGCGCTGATCGGCCTGCCGAGCGATCCGCACGGTCTCGACGTCTTCGACCTCGACTTCGCTGCTGCCGGCCGGCTCATGGTCGACCGTCTCTACGGTCTGGGCCACCGGGAGATGGTGCTCGTCTCGCAGCCGCAGCACGTCGTGGAACGCGGGGGCGCCTACGTCTGGCGTCTCGCGAACGCCGCACGCTCTCGCGCGCAGGAGCTCGGGGTTCGGCTGCACGCGTACTGCGGCGCATCCGCTCAACCCGAGATCGGCGCCGATCTGCACCGCATCCTCGACGCGCACCCGAACGCCACGGGTCTGCTGGTGAACAACGAAGCCGCCGCGGCCGCCCTGCCCAGTGTCCTTCATTCGCGTCATCTCCGAGCGCCCGACGACCTCTCCGTCATCGGCCGGTACTCCGACGATTTCGCCCGCACTTTCTCGCTCCCCTATTCCGCTGTCGAAAGCGCAGCCGCCGAACTGGGGCGCCGCGCGGTCGAACAGCTCGTCCGTCACATCGAGAACCACACGTCCGACCACGTCGTCGAACTGATCCCGCCCGTCATCACCGAGCGCGGATCCGTCGGCGCACCACCGCCCCCTCACGACGTCCGCTGACGCCGTCACCCCGACTGCACGACACCAGTCACCCCGTTCAAGGAGGAACACCATGATCGCCAGATCCCTGCGCGCGCCCATCGCGCTCGTCACCACCCTCGCCGCCGTCGGCGCTCTCGCCGGCTGCTCCAGCACCCCTTCCGGTGGCGACTCGAACGCCGAATCCGGCACCTACACCTGGTGGGACCCGTACCCGCAGCACGAGGAGGGTTCGGACTGGGCCAACCGCGTTCAAGCCTGCGGCGACGCCGCCGGCGTGACGATCCAGCGCACGGCGTACGACACCACCGCGCTCACCAACCAGGCGCTGCTGGCCGCGCAGGAGAACAATTCCCCCGACGTCATCCTGCTCGACAACCCGGCGGTGTCCACCCTCGCGGAGACGGGCATGGTCTCGACCGTCGATGAGCTGGGGCTCGATGTCTCGAGCATCGATGCGAACCTCCTCGCCGCGGGCGAACTCGACGGGCAGACCTACGGCATCCCCGTCGGCGCCAACACCCTCGCCCTCTACTACAACGCCGACCTCCTCGCCGCCGCGGGGGTCGACCCCGCGTCCATCACCGACTGGGCCTCGCTCGACGCCGCGCTCGCGAAGGTCTCCAGCACGGGCAAGCGAGGTATCACCTTCTCGGCCCTGAACACCGAAGAGGGGTCGTTCCAGTTCCTCCCCTGGTTCTGGGGCGCCGGCGCCGAGCTCTCGCAGCTCGACTCGCCGGAGGCCATCGAGGCCCTCACGCTGTGGAAGGGCTGGGTCGACGGCGGCTACGCACCCAACTCCGTCATCACCAACTCGCAGAACACGGTCTGGGAGGAATTCCTGACCGGCGAGTTCGCCTTCGCCGAGAACGGCACCTGGCAGGTCAACAGCGCGGCCGAGGCCCCCTTCCAGACCGGTGTCATCACCCTGCCCGCCAAGAACGGCGGCGCGGCAGCTGCGCCCAACGGCGGCGAGTTCATCATCGCTCCCGTCCAGCAGGACACCGCCCGCTACGACATCACCCGCCAGATCATCGAGTGCATGACGACGCCGGAAGGATTCGTCGAGACCGCGAACACGTTCGCGTACTACATCCCGCCGACCGCGGAAGGCCAGGAAGCCCTCCTCGAGGAGCACCCCGACCTCGAGACCTGGGTGTCGGCCGTGCAGGCCGCCAAGGGACGCACCAGCGACAACCTCGGAACGACGTACCCGCTGATCTCCGAGCAGCTGTGGACCGCCGTGCAGAGTGCCCTGTCGGGCGCGGCGACCCCCGAAGCCGCCCTCGAGGCCGCGCAGACCGCGGCGGCCGCGGAAACCGGAAAGTAACACTCCACCACCGAGCGCCCGGGGCGGGAGCCGTCGCTCCCGCCCCGGGCCCGAGGGGACACTCCATGACCATTTCGCTCAGCCGCCACACCGCCCCCACGACCGACACCGTCTCGGTCACCGTCCCTTCCCGGCGGAAGCGACCGCCGTCGGGCCTGCTCGGCTCGCGCTGGATCGCCGTCGGGTTCGCGGCTCCCCTCATCGTGTACCTCTTGATCTTCTACGCGTTCCCCCTGGTGCGCAGCGTCGATCTGAGCCTGCACGACTACACCGTGCGCGCATTCGTGCAGGGCAACGCCGCCTTCGTGGGTCTGCAGAACTACATCGACGTGATCGGCTCCCCGCTGTTCACCCAGGCGCTGGGGAACACCGCTGCCTTTGTCGCGATCTCCCTGCTCTTCCAATACGTGCTGGGCCTGGGACTCGCCGTGTTCTTCCGCGGCGCCTTCCCCCTCTCGGGCATCCTCCGCGGACTCTTCCTCGTCCCCTGGCTGCTCCCGCTCATCGTCTCGGCCTCCACCTGGTCGTGGATGCTGAACAGCGACAACGGGATCGTCAACTCGGTCATCACCGCGTTCGGCGGTCCGCAGATCAACTGGCTGACCTCGCCCGACACCGCCCTCACCTCGGTCATCATCGCCAACATCTGGCTCGGGATCCCCTTCAACCTGGTGATCCTCTACGCGGGTCTGCAGAACATCCCCGCCGATGTGTACGAGGCCGCGTCCCTCGACGGTGCCGGTTCGTGGCGTCAGTTCTGGAGCATCACCTTCCCGCTGTTGCGTCCGGTGTCGGCCATCACGCTGCTGCTCGGCCTCGTCTACACCCTGAAGGTCGTCGACATCATCTGGATCATGACCACCGGCGGGCCCGCCAACTCGTCCACCACCCTGGCGATCTGGTCCTACCGCGAGGCCTTCGGCACCGGCCAGCCCGACCTCTCCCCCGCCGCGGCCGTGGGCAACCTGCTCATCCTCATCGCGTTGGTCTTCGGCTTCTTCTACCTGCGCATCCAGCGCCGCGAGGTGACCTCATGAACTCCCGACGCCCGGCGTGGAAAGTCGCCCTCGGCATCCTCTTCACCGCCGTCATGCTGTTCCCCGTCTACTGGATGGTCAACGTCTCGCTGACCAAGACCCAGGACCTGCGCGACAGCCCGCCCCACGTCATCCCCCTCGACCCCACATTCGAGGGCTTCGACGCCGTCTTCCGCACGCAGCTCCCCAACCTGGCGACGAGCATGCTCATCGGATTCGGGTGCGTCGTGCTCACCGTCGTGATCGCCGCGCCGGCGGCCTACGCCATCGCGCTGCTGAACCTGCGCGGCGGCCGCACGCTGAACTTCGTCCTGCTCGTCGCGCAGATGATCCCGGGCGTGGTGATGGCGATGGGTTTCTACGCCATCTACGTGCGCGTCGGACTGCTCAACAGCGTCTGGGGTCTGATCCTCGCCGACTCCACCGTCGCGGTGCCCTTCGGAGTGCTGCTGTTCACGGCCTTCATGAGCGGCCTGCCGAGAGAACTGCTCCAGGCCGCACGCGTCGACGGCGCGAGTGCGTGGCGCACATTCACCGCGGTCGTGCTCCCCATGAGTCGCAACAGCGTGCTCACGGTCTCGCTCTTCGCGTTCCTCTGGGCGTGGTCGGACTTCGTCTTCGCCTCCACCCTCGCCCGCAACAGCCAGCTGCGCCCCATCACCCTCGGCATCTACAACTTCATCGGCAACAACACCACCCAATGGAACGCCATCATGGCCACCGCGGTCGTCGCCTCCATCCCCGCTGCGATCCTCCTCGTGATGGCACAGCGCTACGTCGCGGCCGGCGTCACCGCTGGAGCAGTGAAGGACTGACATGACCATCACCGGCCCCCGGGCGGATCGCACCGTCCACACGTCGCACCCTCGGGATGCCGCGGCACCGGTCGTCCCGCCACGATCGCGCCGTGCGGGAGTCGGCATCGACGAGGTGCACCTCGACCCGTCCGGGTTCTGGGGACACAGGCAGCACATCAATCGCCGCGCCACGTTGGAGCACTGCCTGTCGTGGATGGAGCGGCTGGGATGGGTGGAAAACTTCGACCGCGTCGCCCGCGGCGAGCGCACCACCGACCGCCCCGGCTGGCAGTTCTCCGACTCCGAGGTCTACAAGCTGCTCGAAGCGATGGCCTGGGAGCTCGGGCGTCTGCCCGACGACGACCTCCAGCAGACCTACGACGCCCTCGTGGAGCGCGTGAGTGCGGCACAGGATGCCGACGGCTACCTGAACACGGCTTTCGGGCACCCCGGCCTCCCCGCGCGGTACAGCGACATGGCCATGGGCCACGAGCTCTACAACATCGGGCACCTCCTGCAGGCCGCCGTCGCCCGGCTGCGCACGCACGGAACGGACGCGCTCGTCGAGACGGCGAAGAAGGCCGCCGACCACGTCTGGGCGGAGTTCGGCGAGTACGGGCGCCCGTCGATCTGCGGTCACCCCGAGATCGAGGTCGGGCTGATCGAGTTCGGGCGCGCCACGGGAGACGACCGGTACGTGCGGCAGGCCGCGCTCTTCCTCGAACGGCGAGGTCACGGCATCCTCCCCGTGCGTCCGCTGCTGTCGGCCGAGTACTTCCAAGACGATCTGCCCGTCAGATCGGCGACCGTCCTGCGCGGACACGCCGTGCGGGCGCTCTACCTCTCCGCCGCGGCCGTCGACGCCGCTGTCGACGACGACGATCCCGACTTCGTCGACGCGCTCGAAGCCCAGTGGGCGCGCACCGTCGAACGCCGCACCTATCTGACCGGCGGCATGGGATCGCGCCACCAGGACGAGGGGTTCGGCGACGATTTCGAGCTGCCCGCCGACAGGGCCTACTGCGAGACCTGCGCCGGGGTCGGATCCGTGATGTTCGCGTGGCGGCTCTATCTGGCGACCGGCGACGTGCGCTATCCCGATCTCATCGAACGCACCCTCTTCAACGTCATCGCGACCTCGCCGAGCGAAGACGGCCGGGCCTTCTTCTACGCCAACCCCCTGCACCAGCGCGAGCGCGGTGCGGAGCCCACCGACGGAGTGAACTCCCGGGCGGAAGGCGGCAGCCGTGCGCCGTGGTTCGACGTGTCGTGCTGCCCCACCAACGTGGCGCGGACATTCGCCAGTCTGGCCGGGTACTCCGCGGCCGACGACGACGGCGACGCGGTGCTCCTGCAATACATGGCGGGGCGCGTGACGGTCGCCGGATTCACGATGGACGTCGACACGCAGTACCCCGTCGACGGACGGATCCGCATCACCGTCGTGACGGCACCGACGAGCGGACGGCTGCGCCTGCGGGTACCGCCGTGGAGTGCCACGGCGTCCCTCGCGGTCTCGGGCAGGAGCACGCGGGAGGTGCGCCCCGGCTGGACGCACATCGACGACCTGGAGGCGGGGGATGTCGTCGAGCTCCACCTCGATGTCTCACCGCGCCTCACCTGGCCGGACCCCCGCATCGACGCCGTTCGGGCGAGCGTGGCGGTCGAACGGGGACCACTGGTGCTGTGCGTCGAGCAGACCGACCTGCCCCCGGGCATCGACCTGCACGACATCGCGATCGACACGACGTCTGCGCCGAGGATCCACGGGGACGGCGCCCAGATCGACGTCCGTGTGCGCATGACACGAGCCATCCCTCCCGGCCAGGTGCCGTACGGAGCCCCGAGCGCGACGATCGCCCGCAAGCGGATCCCCGTCTCGGTGATCCCCTACCACCGGTGGGCGCAGCGGTGGCCGACCACCATGCGCGTCTTCCTCCCCGTGGAGTGAACGCTGTGCCGCGGCCTCGATCTCAGGCGGTCCTGCGCAGAGAACCTGTCGCCTTTTCCACCTGTTACCGATAACATTCAGTTCTGGCTCTCGACCTCGTCGCCGACTCCCGGCGACGAGGGACGAGCCGCCGCTCACCCCACGTTCTGCAGTGCCGCAGAAAGGAACCATGATGCCCCTGTTCCGAAAGGCGGTCGCCATCGGCGCGACCGCGATGATCATCGCCAGTGGATCGGCGGTGATCACCCACACCGCAGCCGGCGCGGCCACCCTCGACTCCGCGAAGGTCCTCGACCTGCCCTTCGACGACACGCTCACCGATGCCGGCCCCCACAAGATCCCCACCTCGATGCTGCGCGGATCGGCCGCCTATGTCGACGGCATCCACGGGCGCGCCCTGAGCCTGCGCGGCGGCGACGCCGTCGGCCTCGGCACGAGCGCTCTGCTGCAGCCCGAGAACCTGACGCTGTCGTTCTGGTTCAAGCCCGACGGCGCCATGGGCACCGGTGAGCAGGTGTTCACCTGGAACAAGGGCGTCTACAACTCCGCCGGGTGGTACCTCACCGCGGAGAACGCGAACACCCCGCTGGCCCTGTCGATCGGCCCCGCCAGCGGGCAGCCCTACAAGGTCGCCGTCAACGGTTCTCGCGACGCCTTCTTCCCCGCGGGTCAGTGGACGCACGTCGCCGTCACCTACGACCAGGCCACCAAGGCGGTCACCTTCTACCGCAACGGCGAGCAGCAGGTCTCCTCCATCGTCGTCCCCACCGGTGGGGATGCCACGGGCGCGCTGACCTCCGAGAGCACGACCACGAAGTCGATCGGCTTCAACGGCCCGGGTTACGGCGGGTCGTTCGTCCGCGGCGCGCTCGACGACTACACGCTCTACAACGCCGTCGCCTCGGCATCCGATGTCGTCGCCCTCACGAAGACCAACAACCCCGCCTTCGACCCGGCCGAGGTGGCGCAGCGCGGTCTCGACCAGCTGTCGGTGCCCGGCAGCGCCTCGGCGAGCTTCGGCCTGACCACGGCCGCCTCCAACGGCACGGCCTTCACGTGGACCTCGTCGACTCCCGCCGTGATCGCCGTCAACGGCGGCCAGGCGACGGTGACGCGCCCGAAGGATGCGACGACCACCGTCACCCTCACCGCCACGGCGACCTATGCCGGAAGCACCCCGCGCACCAAGACCTTCCAGGTCGAGGTCGCGAAGGAGGGCGTGTCGACATCGATCTACGTCGACGACACCGACCTCAACGAGGTCCTCGTCACCGACCCCTACCTGCAGAACAGCAACGCCAAGATGGTGGACTGGCTGCTCACCCTCGACCCGAAGCGCTTCCTCTACTCGTTCGATCAGCTGGCCGGCATCCCCACCACCGCACAGCCCTACGGCGGGTGGGAGCGCACCACCGGTGCACGCTTCCAGGGACACTTCTTCGGCCACTTCGTGTCGGCGCTGTCGCAGGCGTACTCGACCGAGACCGACGAGGGTCGAAAGGCCCAGCTGCTGGCGAAGCTCACCACCGCGGTCGACGGCCTGGCCGCCGCGCAAGCCGCCTACGCGCAGAAGGACCCGTCCAACAGCGGGTACGTCGCACCCTTCCCGGTGTCGTACCTGCCGCACGGCGCCGATGGTCTCATCGTGCCGTTCTACAACCTGCACAAGGTGCTCGCCGGCCTCATCGACGCTTACCAGTACGCGCCGAAAGACGTCTCCGACAAGGCCCTGTCGGTCGCGAGCGGCTTCGGTTCGTGGCTGAACGTCTGGGGTTCGCGTCAGGCCAACCCCAGCGCGCTGCTCAGCACCGAGTACGGCGGCATGAACGAGGCGCTGTACGAGCTGTACAGCATCACCGAGAACGACCAGCACAAGAAGGCCGCCGAGCTCTTCGACGAGGTCTCGCTGTTCCAGCAGCTCGCTGCGAACCAGGACGTGCTGGCCGGAAAGCACGCCAACACCACGATCCCGAAGCTCGTGGGCGCCCTCAAGCGTTACACCGTCCTCACCGACAACCCGACGCTCTACGCCCGTCTGACGGATGCCGAGAAGTCGAACCTCGACATGTACCGTCGGGCGGCCGAGAATTTCTGGCAGATGGTGGTGAACGACCACTCGTACATCGGCGGCGGCAACAGCTACTCGGAGCACTTCCAGCAGCCCGGGACCCTGCACGAGTTCGCCACGAACGGCATCACCACCGGCTACGGCGAGCAGTCGACGGTCGAGGGGTGCAACGAGTACAACATGCTCAAGCTCACGCACGGCCTGTTCCGCGTGAGCCCCGACGTGAAGTACGCCGACTACTACGAGAACACCTACATCAACACCATCCTCGCGTCGCAGAACCCCGAGACGGGCATGATGACGTACTTCCAGCCGCAGACCGCCGGGTACGCCAAGGTGTTCGGTCGCAAAGAGGACGAGTTCTGGTGCGACCACGGCACGGCCACCGAGAGCTTCACCAAGCTCGGTGACTCGATCTACTTCCGCAAGGGTCAGTCGGTGTACGTGAACATGTTCCGCTCGACGGAGTTCTCGTCGAAGCCGCAGAACCTGAAGCTGACGCAGACGGCGGACATCCCGAACACCGACACGGCCACCTTCACCGTCGCCGCTCTCGATGGGGGGACGTTGGCGGAGGGCACCACCCTGCGCCTGCGCGTGCCGTCGTGGTCGCCGAACCCCACCCTCACGGTGAACGGCCAGACGCGTGACGTCGCCGCCGCCACCGACAAGGGCTACGTGGTGGTGCCGGTCTCGGCCGGCGACGAGATCGCGTACACGCTCCCCGCCAAGGTGCAGGTCGAGGCCGGCACCGAAGACCCCAACTGGGTCGCGTTCCGCTATGGACCGGTCGTGCTCTCGGCCGAGCTGAACCGCACCAACGTCGAGGCGACCTCGCCCGCCGGCATCCTGGTGCGCACCAGCGTGGCCGACAAGTCGGTCACCAACAGCGTCCGCGTGGCCGACGTCGAGGCCTTCAAGAAGGACATCGAGAAGAACCTCGTCCGTCAGGCCAACGGCGCCGACAACAACGGTCGCACCGTGATGAAGTTCACACTGCAGAACGTCGACGCCGCCTCCGCTGCGCTGACCTTCGAGCCGTACTACAGCATGTACAACGCCCGGTACGCGCTGTACATGAACCTCATCCAGCCCGACTCCGCGGCGGCGCAGGCGCTCATCAAGAGCGACAAGGAGAAGCTCCGCATCGACGAGATGACGACGGACGCCCTCACCTCGTTCGACAACAACAACAGCGAGGCGGGGAAGAACTACAAGTTCAACCGCTCCTCGGTGGGGACGTGGCTCGGACAGCAGTACCGCGACGGTGAGATGTCGACCGAGGCGTTCTTCCAGTACGACATGGCCGTCGACCAGTCGGCAGCGAAGAACTACCTCGGCGTGCGGTACTTCGGCGGTGACAACGGCCGCACGTTCGACGTCTACATCAACGACGTGAAGTTCAAGTCCGAGCGCGTCACCAACGCCAACGGGGCGAACTCGTTCTACGTGCAGTACGACGAGATCCCCGCCTCGGCGCTGGCCGACATCGCCGCGAAGGACCGCTACAAGCGCGACCAGGCCGGCAACTACGTGCTCGATGAGAAGGGGAACAAGATCCCCATCATCACCGTGCGCTTCCAGGGCAACGGCACCAGCTACGTCGGCGGTGTGTTCGGGGTCTACACGACCACGACCACCACCTACGCCACCGATGCCGACCTGAACGCGCTCACCTTCGACGGCGGCACCCTCAGCCCGAAGCTGGCTGACGGGACGTACGACTACACCGTGACGGTTCCTCGGGATGCCACGACGGCGACGTTCGACGCCGACCCGGCCACCCCCAGCGGCCTGGTCTACGTCGGCGACATCCTCATCGACGACACGCAGAAGCGCACGGTGTCCCTGTCGGCGGACGGGGCGCCCACGACGCTGACGCTGCGTTCGCTGGCGCAGGACCACACGACGGCCAAGACGTATCGCATCCAGATCGTGCGGGCCGCGGCTCCCCCGACGCTCACCACCGAGGTGTCGGCCACGTCGCGGTGCGTCGCGGGCCGCGTGACCCTCGCCGTCACGGCGAAGAACACCAGCGCGGTCACGGTGTCGATGGCCATCTCCACACCGCACGGCCAGAAGACCGTCGCGTCCGTCGCCCCGGGCAAGAGCACCGCGCAGGCCTTCACGGTGCGGCAGGCGCAGATGCCCGCCGGGGAGGTCTCGGTGACGGCGACCGGTCAGGTCGACGGCAAGACGGTCACCACGACGCAGAAGGCGGGGTACGACGCCCGCAGCTGCAGCTGAGACGCCCGTGGGCGGCTGACGCGAACGCGCGGCCGCCCACGGCATCCAATCCCGAACGCCCCGAGGCATCCCCGGATGTCTCGGGGTGTTCTTCGTGCGCCGCGGGCGGCGGTTCTCGGCGGCGAGGCGCGATCATCGAGTGCACCGGACCGGTGGCGGGCGTGGGAGCACGAGGGCCGGGATGAGCGGGGGACGGACGCTCGCCTCGAGGGCTCAGGGTTCGAGCGCGCGGGAGTTCGGGGGTCCGGGGCGCGACGCCCGACGGAGCAGGGCTCGCCGCCCGGCGCGAAGCATGGTCGGAGGCGCGACGCCCGACGGAACAGGGCTCGCCGCCCGGCGCGAAGCATGGTCGGAGGCGCGACGCCCGACGGAACAGGGCTCGTCGCCCTGCGCGAAGCATGGTCAGCGCGGCGGGGGTGCGGGCTGATCAGCAGCGGTCGGTCGCGACCCTTCGGCCGTGGCCGTACGACGTCATTCGATGACGAAAGCGCGACCGTTGATATACAGCAGGTCGGGCTCGCCCTCGGCGATCAGCGAGACGGCGCTGTTGTCGAGGTCGAGGTCGAGGTGCTGCCACGCAGCCACGCCCGCGGGGGCGACGGCCGAAGTGGCGAGCAGCCCATGGGCGAGGAGTGTGAGGATCTGGCGTCCGGCCATCGGGGGGTCCTTCCGGAGGGCTGACGACGTCGTCAGCCCTGTGCGTGTCCGTCAGCTGTGCCGACGGGCGGGGTTCTCGTTCCATTTTAGCTCGGCGATGTTCCCGCTAACTATGCACTCGCCCAGAGTCTGTCTCCCCACGTGGCCGCGCCCGCCCGCCCCAGACGAGGCGGACGGGCGCGGGACGCGGGTTCACTCGGGGCGGTGCGACGGCGCGGCTCGGGGAGGACGGCGCGAAGACCATCGCGCCCGCCCTCCCCGTTCACCGCCTAGCCGCAGGTTCGCGCCGCGTAGGCGGGGGACGCCTGCGTCGACACGGACGCGCCGTCGACCACACCCGTGGCCGAGACGCGAACCGATCCGGCGCCAATCGAGGCGGAACGGGTGGCGACGGCGACCGACGTCGTGGCACCGGCGGCGACGGAACCCACCGCCCTCTTGCCCCAGGCCGTGTCGAGCGTGACATCGACGCCGACCGAGCTGGTGTTCTTCACGGTCGTCACGAGCGTCACCTTCCCCGCGATGCAGCGCGTCGCCGCGGTGGCCGCGACGCTCAGCGGGGCGGTCACCGTGACCGTCGTCGTGACGGTGCGCAGGGAGGGCAGCACCTCTTCGTCGCGGGTCATGTCGAAGATCGGTCGGTCGCCCGCCGCGTAGTGGATGCGGGTGATGCGTGTGTCGCGTCCGTTGCCGCCGACGCCGTCGCCCCACGTGTGGTAGACGTACAGGTCGTTGCCGTCCTCGTCGGTCGTGACCGCTCCGTGGCCCGGACCCTGCTCGTAGGTGCGGTAGTCCCACACGCCCGCCGGCATCGCCTCGCTCTTGAGCAGGGGCATGTCGTACTTGTGCCAGCTGTCGATGTCGGTCAGGTCGCTGGACTCGTCCGCCCAGGCGCCGCCCACGATGTACTTCGGGCTGACCCCGTCGCTCGAGTAGACCAGGGTGATACGGCCGTTGCGCTGGATGGCGAAGGCCCCCTCGGCCAGGCGTTCCTCGAACGACATGCTCGGCACGATGATCGGCACGGGGGTGCCGATGACGCGGGTCGGGTCGGCCGGGTCGACCTTCGCGATCCAGGTCGCCGGGTCGCTGAGCGGCGCCCCCTCGGGGGTGTACCGCTGCGACCACGCGTAGTACGCGGTGCCACCCGACTCGAAGTACGTCATGTCGAGGCTGATGTTGCGCCCGAACTCCGCGCGGCCCAGCGCCGAGCCGTCGGACTTCAGGATGGCAGCCGGCTTCGACCAGTCGGCGGGGTTGCCGGGGTCGCCGCCGTCGCGCAGCTGCATGATGTGCGCCTGCACCGTGTACCACTGCCCACCCTCGTTCGACTGCGAGTTGGACGGGTTGAAGCACGGCGCGAAGAGGATCGACAGCTTGCCGCCGATCTCGTGGATCTCCGGGGCCCAGTAGCATCCGGCGATCACACGACCGTCGGTGGTGCGGTCGCCGCGCGTGTAGCGGTTGAGCAGATCGACCTCACGGTCGCGTCCGCCGTTGTCGTCGGCCAGCTGATCGATCGTGTCGGCGACGCGGATCGGCAGGTGGGCAGACGCGATGTTGTTGTTGTTGGTGTCATCGGTCGCGATGAACAGGTAGCGCGTCTTGCCGTCGCGCTCGTACCGGTAGATCGTCGGGTCGGCCCGGTTGTAGGCGAAGGGCTCCGCGTACTGACGCTGGCGCACGGTCCCGGACAGGGTGTAGGTGCCGGGGCCGGCCGTGGCGAGACGGTCGAGTTGCTCCTTGTTCCAGTCGATGCCGAGCTGTCCCGTCGAGCCGTCGGAGTACGCCAGCTTCGCCTTCGTCTTCGCGAGCGCGGCCGTGCCCCCCGGCGCGATGGTCTGCGGGTCGACGGTCACTCCCGTGTTGACGACACGACCGAGCCGGTCGGTCAGCGACTTCGCCGTCGCGGCGGACACGGCCAGCGTGCCGGCGGGCCGGGCGTCGGCGACACGGCCGGCGAAACCGGAGAGGTCGGGGGATGCCACGGTCAGGGCATTGCCGGAGCGCACCTCGCCCCGGTTGCCCTCGGTGACGACCCAGGAGCGCTTGCCCCCGTCTTCCGGCCAGAACGGCGCGGTGCGCATCTCGGTGCGGGCGAGGTCGGTGACGGTGGTCGACTTCGCCGCGCCCGTGGCATCCGTCCACGAGACGAGGTAACGCTTCTCGGCGGAGTCGTAGACCGCGCGAGGGGCGACGACGCCGCCGGTGGTTCCCAGATCGATCAGGCCGAGCTCGTCGAAGTCGGTGGCGGAGGCGTCGCGCGCCTTGAACACGAGAGCGCTCGAAGATTCGGTGCCGTCGGCTCCTCCCCCCTGCAGCACGCGCGTCGCGATGACGCCGATGGTTCCGTCGGCGAACGTGAACAGCGACGGATTCGAGATGCCGCGGTGGTCGATGCGGTCGACCGCGAAGAACTCGCCCTCGGCGAAGACCACGCCGCCGTTCTTGTACAACGGCGCCGCGTCGTCGACCGACGTGCCCAGCGCCAGGTGCAGGCTGTGCGCCACCGAGTCATGGTTGGCGTCGTGCTCGCCCGTGGCGTTGCGGGTGTACGAGACCAGCTGGCGGCCGGTCGATGCGCTGAGCACCGTCACCGTGAAGGTCTTCTCGACGGTGCTCGCCCCCACGCTCACGCGCGCCGTGACCTGGCGCACCTGATCGGAGGCCGTGGTGTTCGTGAGCACGGGCGACGCGAGGTCCGCCCCGTCGGCGCTCCACTGGATGCTGTAGCCGCTCGCCTCGGGCAGGCTCGTGCCCGACGCGACGACGGGCGGCACCACGAGGGCTGCGCGCAGGCGCTCGGCGGCGTCGGTGTCGCTGTCGGCGCGCACGGTGAGGGTTGCGGTCGCACCGGTGGCCGTGGCACCCGCGAAGGCGGCCGTGGGCGTCAGGGTGACCGTGGCGTCGGGAGAGCCGGCCGCGGGACGCGTCACCTTGCCGGTGGCGTCGATCACGGCCGGGTTGCTGCTGGCCCAGGTGAGCGTCGATCCGCCCGCGCCCCTGGTGGGCAGGGCGATGTCGGAGGTGACGGTGCCCGAGACCGGCGGGCGCGCGGCGTCGGCGTCGGCGCGCGCGATGGCGGCCGCGGCGGGCGCGGCGTCTTCCTTCACCTGCGCGGCGGTCAGCGCCTGGTCGTAGACGTGCACGTCATCGAGCGCGCCGATGAAGAACGGGTCGGGACCGTAGAACGACTTGCCGAGCAGACCCGAGAACGTCGAGGTGCCCACGGTCGCGGCCCCGGTCGCACCCGTCGGAGTGGTCTGGGCCAGTTCGCCGTCGACATAGGTCGAGACGCTCACCCCGCTGCGCAGAACGACGGCGACGTGCGTCCACCGCCCGACGGCGGCCGGAGCGTCGTCGACGGCGCGCTGCTCGCTGCCGGCTTTGACGGCGCCGAACAGCCGGCCGCCGCACTCGGGGGTGCTGAAGAGATAGCGGTCGGACGACTGGCCCAGCGTGTACGCCCAGGCGCAGCTCTGGTTGCCCTCCCAGCGCATCCACGCCGACATCGTCACGTCGGTGGTGGCGGCCGTGGTCAGACCCGGCGCGATCTCGACGAACGCCGCCGTGGAGCCCGCCGATCCGCCCGGAAGGCGCAGTGCCTTGTCGCTGGAACCTCGCGGGCCGGCCACCACGGTCGCTCCGGCTCCGCGCACGGTTCCGGCGTGCGTGCCGGCGTTGTCGGCGATCACGCCTCCCGCGGCGACGCCGGAGCCGATGCCCGCAGAGGTCGAGAAGTCGTACGACAGGATGGGGCTGGGGATCGCGGCGGCGGCGGGGGCGGCGCCCATCGTGAGCGCTCCCGCCGTCAGGCTCGCGGCCACCAGGATCGCAAGAGGGGCTTTCGGTTTCACCATGGACTTCTTTCTCGGCGGTGAGGGATCGTCAGGGAGGGGTGGTCGGTGACTGGTCATCGGTGACCGATCATCGGTGAGGGATTCTCGGTGCCCCGGGGCCGCCCACCGCGCGGGCGGGGGCGACCCCGGTGGCCTCGTCGGGTCAGCGGCAGGTCGTCGCGGTGTAGGGGGCGGTCACCGTGGTGGTCGCCGAACCGGCCTTCGCCGTGACGGTGACCTCGCCCGCGGCGAGGGCGGTGGTCCGCGCGGTGAAGGTCGCGCTCGCGGTCTTGCCCGCCGCCAGCGAGGCGATCGACTTCGAGCCGTGCGGGGAGGCGATCGTGAGCGCGACGGCCTCGGTGCCGCCGTTCGCGACGCGCGCGGCGATGATGGGCTTGCCCGCGACGCAGCGCGTCTCGGCGGTGGCCGTGACGGTGAGCGCCGGGGCGGTCACGACGACGTCGGCGGTGACGGTGAGGACGGTGGAGCTGAACAGACGGCGGTCGCCGGCGTTCCAGGCCGTGGATCCGCCCGCGCCCACCCACTGGTTAAGGTTCGCGCCGATCGTGCGCACCGTGCCGGTGACCGGGTAGGTGCCCGGGCGGGTGGCATCCACGCCGTCGAGCTTCCACGTCACCGGCTGGGCGGCCGTGCCGCGGCCGTACGCCAGTGTCACCTGGGCCTCGCGGGGCAGCGCCGCCGTGATGGAGGCGGCGGTCGCGCCCTGCGTCACGGTGGCGTCGCCGAGGTCGGTCGCGACGACCGCCGCCGCATCCGCCTTGCGGATCCCGTCGTACTGGCCGAACGTCAGCGGGACGATCCCGCCGTGCTTGGTGCTGGGCGCCATCGAGAACGTGTCGGACACCAGCGGGGTGAACCCGGCGTCGAGGTTCGTCGTCTGCATGGGGCGGTACCCGATGGAGGGGATCACGTCGACGTAGAGGTACCACTCGTCTTCACCGTGGCGCTGGAAGCCCGCGGGGCCCTCGACGCCGCCGGCGTTGCCACCGGCGTAGTTCGCGCCGATGCGCTCCTGCACGGTCGTCCACGCCGTCGTCGGCTTCCACCAGTCCGCCGCTGTGGTCGACTCCATGTAGATGCCGCGACCGAACGCGTTGTCCTTCGTGACGCGGTAGGTCTTGCCGTCGTTCTGGATGACGGTGGTGTCGATGGCGTTGCCGCCGGTGTCGATCATGGTGCCGCCGTAGCGGTAGGTCTGCTGCGTGAAGTCGGTGGTCGCGCCCCACAGCACGCGCGAGTAGCTGGAACCCGTGTGCGCGGTGTTGTCGTACATCGTCGACGACCAGTAGAGGACGAACGCGCCGCTTCCGTCGGCGTTGTAGCCGGGGACCCACGTCGCTTCGGGTGCCCAGGCCATGCCGAGCTCGGCGACCTTGCTGCCGGCGGGCGACTGCGCGACGTCGAACTGTCGCAGGTCGCTCCAGGTGACCAGGTCTTTCGACTCCCAGACGTTGAGCTTGGTGCTGCCCTGCGTCTGCCAGTAGCACCAGTCGGTGCAGCTGCCCGTGCCGCGGTCGCCGCCGAACACGCGCAGGTCGGTGGCGATGATGTAGTACGTCTTCGTCTCGGGGTTGTAGGTCAGGTACGGGTCACGCACGCCGGTGGTGCCCAGCTGCGAGGCCAGGATGGGCTGCCCGCCGTTGAGCGGGTCCCACGCCTCGGGGTCGTCGCCGCGCGAGACGTCGAGGTAGATCTTCTCGGCGTAGCCGTTGGCATCTTCGACGAAGTGCACCATCGCGTAGCCGAAGGCATCGTCGGCGGCGCGGGCCGGCTCGATGGTGACGGGCACAGCCCGCGTCGCGGAGACACCGCGCACCGTGGCGGTCGCCGTCAGCGTGGTGCTCCGGGGCGCGGACCCGACGGCGGGCAGCGTCGTGGTGACCGTCTTGCCGTCACCGGCGACGGTGATGCCGGCGTCGGTCGAGCTCCACGACACGCGGCCGCCCGCGGTGGGCAGGGTCGTGGTGGTCTCATCGATCGTGACCGCCGCGAGCCCGTCGACCACGCCCTGAGCGGCACTGCGGTGCGCAGCGGCGTGGATCGAGGCGTCCGCGGTCGACACGCTCGCGACCTCGGTCGCCGACAGCGCCCGGTCGTACACGCGGAACGTCGACACCTCGCCCTTGTACATCGGGTCGGGGTAGGGCGCTCGGCCGATCGCGTTGAACGACTGATCCGTGATGTCGGCGGGTGTCAGCGTCGTGGGGGTGGATGCCACCTGCTCGCCGTCGACGTAGAAGGTGAGGCGTCCGCCGTCGATCACCGAGGTCAGGCTGTACCACCGGTCGGCCGACAGGGCCGACCCGGAGCGGGCGTTGACCTCGCCACCGCCGCCGTTCGTCGTGATGACGGTGCGCGGATTGTCGCGCACGGAGGCGAAGTAGGAGCGCGTCGGGGAGTCGCTGCCGATGTTCCAGAGGAAGTTCCAGTTGTTCTTCATCGAGGCGTCGAGCTTCGTCTCGATCGTGACCGTCGCCGAGCGGGCGCCCGCGAGCACGTCGTTGGGCAGGCGCACCCAGCTGGCGGTCGGGCTGGTCTTGTCGCCGCCGGTGAACACCAGCGACGATCCGGTCCACAGCGCATCGGTGCCGTTGACGACGCTGGCAGCACCCAGCGAGGTGGAGGCGCTGTTGGGGACGCTCGAGCCGGTGGTCTCGTCGAAGACGTACTCCGCCCGGAGGCCGGCTGTGGGAACGGCGGTCTCGGCGGCGGCGGAGGTCGCCGCGAGGGGCACGAGACCGCCGACGAGAAGGGCGGTGCCCGTGACTGCTCCCACAATGGTGCGCAGCCGGTGCCGCAGGGGCCGGGATGCCGGTGCGGTGCGGGCGGTGAAACGTTCGGTCATCTCCGAGCTCCTTTGCCTGGACGATCAAGCTCCGCAGAGCGTGACTCCGAGGATGTTACCGCTCACTATCGAGCGTGACAAGAACGCATCGCGCAGCCGGCCCGCGCGCTCGCGGTTGATCACGATCACGACACGACTCTTGGCACAGACCGATTCGCGCGGATAATGTGAGCGATAACACTGCGCCAATGGAGGCCGGTGACCCGATGGAGAGTGGTTCATGCGCCTGCCTTTCGCAGCCCCTTCGACGCGCCTCGCCCCCGCCGAGACGCCGTTCACGACCTCGCCCGACTCCGCGAAGACCCGCCGCCGAGCGGCGACCGCGTGGAGCGCCCTCACCGCGGCCGCGCTGTGCGCGAGTCTGCTGACCCCCGGCGCCGCCCACGCGGCCGGGGCCGACGACGCGCTCATCGCCGACTTCACGTTCGACAGCGGCACGACCAGCTTCACCGGCGCCGGCGCCACGGCCACGACGCAGGGCACGGCCGGGCTCGTGCCGGGCGTCAGCGGCAACGCGGCGCAGCTCGGCAGCGGCTTCTGGCTGAACGTGGCCAAGACCAACGGCTCGCCGCTGCTGGCCGGACTCGACGACGTCACCATCTCGTACGACAGCAAGCCCGACTCCACCGCCAACACCGGGTGGACGGTCTTCGCCGCGCGCAGCGCCGCGACGCAGGCCTACGCGCAGGAGCACTACCTCGGCTTCCTCGACCGCACCAGCGGCATCATCGTCGAGCGCTACGACAACGCCGGCAGCCGTGACAGCGCCGGCAACCTCGCCTCCACCGCCGCCAACGCGGCGTGGAAGCACGTCGACCTCGTCATCTCCGGCGCCACCGCGCGCCTGTTCGTCGACAAGAAGCTGGTCTCGACCAACACCACGGGCCCGGCGCTCTCGCAGATCCTCGGTGCCTCCGGGGGCGTGCTGCAGCTGGGCAAGGCCAACTGGGGCGGCGGCGAGTACTTCTCGGGCCTGCTCGACAACCTGCGTATCTACAACCGCGCGCTCACCCCCGCGGAGCTGGGACTCGCGACCGCGGCCAGCGATCTGGCCGCCGCCCTCGGCATCCCCTCCCGCATCACCGGCGATCTGCCCTCATCGGTCCTCGGCAACGCGGTGACCTGGTCGGCCACGGGCGCCGGGGCGGGACTCGTCTCCGCCGACGGAAAGGTCACGCGCCCGGCATCCGGTCCCGTCCAGGTCGAGTTGACCGCCACGATCGCCGGCGTCGCGCAGCCCGTCACCGCGTCGGCGCAGATCCTCGACGCCGGCGGCGACATCGCCACCTACGTCAAAACGGTCACCACCACCAACGGCGTCAAGGACGACCCCCTCGCCTACGACGACGACCGCCGCGCGGACGCCCTCTACGTCTCGGCCCGCCCGTCCGGCGCCACCGCGTGGGAGCCGCTGAACCGCTCCCAGGCCATCCTCTACGCGACGTGGAACGGCTCGCAGTCCGCCAACCCGAACGCGCAGGTCGGCTCCCCCACCCTGGTGCGCTTCGCCGACGGCAGCCTCGGTGCCGTCGCGGCGCAGAACAACGCCACCGACTCCGTCTACGTCTGGGACGCCCCCGACGGCGCGACCTTCCGCAACCAGCGCACGGTCAAGATCGCCTCCGACGGATCGGTCGTGAAGAACCCGCGCATCGAGTTCGACGCCGCGATCCAGAAGTACAAGGCGTACTGGACCGACGACCTCACCGGCGAGGGCCGCGTCGCCCAGCTCGACGGGCTCACCGGCACCAGCAGCCCGTCGGCCGCGACGAAGGCCGACGCCCGCACGCTGGGCGTGAGCGGCACGGGCCTGCCCGGCTTCGCCGCACAGACGCAGGCGAGCTCGTTCTCGCTGTCGAAGGCCGAGTTCGACGTGTTCTACAAGAACTACGTCGACCTCCGCAACACCGGGGTGCGCGCCATCGGCGACGTCACGGTCGACAACGGCGCGAAGGTGGATGCCACCACCCTCCCCGCCACCGTCACCCTCGACTACAACGACGGCTCCACCAAGAACCTCCCGGTGACATGGGATGCCGCCGACCTGGCATCCGTCGACTCGCGCACGCCCGGCACGTACGAGGTGACCGGTACGGTGCAGCAGACCGCCGAGCAGATGGTCAACGACGCACGGGCCGATCCGCACCTGTTCTTCAATGAGGACGACGGCTACTGGTACCTCACCGGCTCGCACTACTCGATCCCCTCGAACGCCCCCGACAGCCAGCTCATCGACGCCAACGCCTACCGCAAGATCGGACTCAAGCGCGCGAAGACCATCGCCGGCCTGAAGGACGCGCCCGAACAGATCGTCATCGATCCCGACGCCGGCACCCCAGGCAAGCAGGGCCAGTACCCGAACACGTTCTACGGCTGGGGCGGCTACATCTGGGCCCAGGAGTTCCACAAGATCAACGGCCAGTGGTGGATCGTCGCCGGCATGAACCGGGGCTACGCCCCCACCGGCGGCTGGTGCGACAACACCGTGCTCATCCCCTACATCGGGACCGAAGAGTCCCTGCGAGCCGGCGGACTCGTCGACCAGGCCAACTGGGGCGAGCCCACCATCCTCGACGGCGCCGCCTTCGACGTGTCGTACCTCGAGCGTCAGGAGAACGGCATCACCCAGGGCTACTGGGTCATGCCCAACGGCGGCCGACTGCTGGTCGGCAAGGCGAAGATGGGCGCGAAAGGCACGGTGCCGCTGATCGACGGCGGGCTGAATGAGATCTACGCGCTCAGCCAGCCGTGGGAGTACGGCAAGCAGGCCCCCACTCCCTCCGACACGAACGAGGGATCCGACCAGGGCATCGTCGAAGCGCCCTTCATGGTCGAGCAGGGCGACTACATCTACCTCACCTACTCCGGCGGCACGGTCGACAAGTACTACGACCTCGGCATGCTGCGTGCCCCGAAGAACGCCGACCTGAAGGACCGCGCGAGCTGGACGCAGGTGCCCTCCCCGGTGCTCACCACGACCGACACCGCCGACGGACGCATCGGCGGCGCGGGCCAGGCCGGTCCCGGCCACAACTCCTTCGCGACCGACCCGGCCGGCAACCTCGTGCTCGCCTACCACGCGCGTCCGTACCCCGAGCCGCACACCGGCAGCGCCGCGGGCGGTCTGTTCGACCCCGACCGCAACACCTGGTTCAAGGCCGTCAACGTCCGCGCCAACGGCATGCTCGACCTCTCGCTCACGGCGGCGCAGGAGGTCGCCCCGGCGCACCGCACCGTGACCGCGCGCATCGTCGTGGCGGCCGCCCCGACGGCCGCGCAGCTGGCCGTCACGACCCGCTGCGTCGCCGGCAAGGTGTCGCTGTTCGCGACGGTCACCAACACCGGGAGCGCACCGCTCACCGCGACCCTGTCGAGCGCCTTCGGCACCGTCGGCACCGGCAGCGTCGCGAGCGGCAAGTCGGTGACCAAGACCGTCGCCACCCGTGCGGCATCCGTCGACGCGGGCCGCGTCACGCTGACCGTGCAGGGCGCCTCCACCCCGGTGACCGCCGACTATCGCGCCACCTCGTGCAAGTGACCGAACGACTCATCTCGACGAAGAGGAGACACTGACGTGAACCGAAAGACCAGCGCGCCCGCCCGCGGCGCCTTCCGCAGACGCTGCGCGGGGGTGATCTCCAGCGCGCTCGGCTTCGCCCTCGTCGTCAGCGGCGTCGGGGTCTCGGCGGCGAGCGCCGCCGAGCCCGCGTCGCTCGTGGCCTCGTACGACTTCTCCGAGACCAGCGGCACCGTCGTGCGCGATGCGTCCGGCGCCGGCCGCGACGCCGCGGTCGTCGGCGGCGTCGCGTGGCGCGGCGGATCGATGGAGTTCACCGGCGCCAACCACGTGAAGCTGCCCGACGGCCTGCTCGCCGGGCAGAGCGCGGCGACCATCATCATCGAGACCAGCCCCACCGCCCTCTCGGGCGCGAAGTTCCTGTGGAACATCGGCGGGTCCGGCAACGCCGCGACGGGCCAGTTCTTCATCCAGCCCGTCGCGCCCCGCGTGGCGATCTCGAAAACGAACTGGGCGGGCGAGCAGACCGTCACCTCGTCGACGAGGCTCGCCGAGGGGCGCTGGCAGTCGGTGGCGGCCACCATCGAGAAGAACGCCGGCGCCGCCACCTCGACGCTCAGGCTCTACATCGACGGTGCCCTCGTCGCGCAGAAGACCGACTCGACCACCGCGTTGAGCGACCTCACGACGCACACGATGAACTACATCGGCCGCAGCGCCTACACCGACGACTCGCTCTACCAGGGCGGCGTCTCGTCGTTCCGCGTGTACAACCAGGCCCTGTCGGCCACCGACATCGCCGCGGCTTCGGCGACGGATGCCACCGCCACGGCGTCGGAGGTCGTGGCATCCATCGACCTGGCCGGCGCGAACGCGCAGAACCTGTCGGCCGTCGAGACCGACCTGTCGCTGCCCACGACGGGCGGCGTGAGCTGGACCTCGTCACCCTCGGGCATCGTCGCCGCGGACGGCAAGGTCACCCGACCCGCCACCCGCACCGACGTCACGCTCACCGCCACCGCCACCGTGCGCGGCAAGACCGCCACCCGCACCTTCACCGTCACCGTGCTGCCCCCGGCGAGCGCCGCCGAGCAGGCCGCGAAGGCCGCCGCCGCCCTCGTGCTGCCATCGGTGCTCGAGAACGGCTATGTGCTGCCGACGACCGCGCAGGGCCTGCCCGTGGCGTGGTCGCACGTGTCGGGCGCCGGCTCGGTCGCGAACGGCGCGATCGCCTCGGCCCCCGCCACCGGTCTCGCCGCCGCCACTCTCAAGGCCGTCGTCGGCTCGGGACCGGACGCCGCCACGACCGAGATCCCGGTGCGCATCGCCGAGGCCGGCGCCTCGCGCCTGGCCGCCTACACGACCTCGCGCAACACCCGCGGCGGCGACGACCCCGAGGTCACCCGAAGCGGTCACCTCGCGCTCAGCAGCGACGGCACCACGTACACGCCGCTCAACAGCGGCGCGGGCATCGTCTACGCGACCTCGACGGGAATGACCGAGCAGTCCAACGGCACGACCCGCTACCTCGGGTCGCCCTACCTGTTCCGTCTCGAAGGCGACCAGGGGTACGGCCTCATCGCCCGGCGCACGAACGCAGCCGGCGCGGCCGACGCCGCGGGGGCGCTCGTGTTCACCTCGCCCGACCTCGTCACCTGGACCGAGCGCGGCCTCCTGCCGCTGCCCGGTCAGGGCACGACCGGTGCCGTGTCGGCCGAATGGGACGCCCGCGTCAACGCCTACCGCGTGGTGTGGACGAGCGCGGCCGGCTCCGCCCTGACCGGAACCACCACCGCGTTCCAGAGCGTCACCGCGCAGGGCGCCGGACAGCAGCCCGGCGGACGCTCCGCGACCACCGGCGTCGCCTACGCCGAGAACGCGACGGCCATCCCGGTCACCGCGGCCGAGGCCCGCTCGGCATCCGATCTGCTCGGACGCGTGCACAACACCGGCGTGCGCGCCCCCGAGGCGGTCGGCCTCACCGCCGGCGACACGCTGACACTGCCCGAGAAGGTCACCGCCGACTACTCCGACGGCGGCACACACGACTTCGGCGTCACGTGGGACACCTCGGCGGTCGACACCAGCAAGCCCGGCACATATACGGCCACCGGAACGCTGCAGCGCACCGACACCAACTTCCCGCTCGTGGCCAACCGTGCCGACCCGCACGTGTTGCGCTACACGCTGCCGAACGGGCAGAAGACGTGGCTGTACATCGCCACCGACGACGCCGGTCAAGACGAGTTCTTCATCCGCCGGTCCGACACCATCGGCGGGATCTCGAGCGCGGCCGACAACCGCATCCTCGGCCCCGGCCTCTCGGGCAACAGCGTCAACGCGCAGCTGTGGGCACCCGAGCTGCACGTCATCGACGGCGACCTGTACATCATGTTCGCCGCCAACGCCGAGAGCGCCAACTGGTGGGCCGGCGTGCAGGCCTACACGATGCGTCTCAAGCCGGGCGGTGACCCGCTGACGCGCGCCGACTGGGAGGCCCCGCAGCGCGTCGTCGACCAGGCCGGACAGCCGCTCACCACCTACGGCCAGGGCATCACGCTCGACATGACCCACTTCGAAGACGGCGGCACCGACTACGTCATGTGGTCGGAGCGCGTGGTCGCGCCCTCGACGGGGCCGGCCGTGCTCAAGATCGCGAAGGTCACGACGAAGGCGTCCGGAAGCTGGCAGCTCGCCAGCGAGCGGTCGACGGTCGCGTTCCCCGACAAGGGCTGGTCGACCAACACCACCCCGGTGGTGGAGGGCCCCTTCGTCATCCAGCGCGACGGCAAGGTCATGATCACCTTCTCGGGGTCGGGCGTCGACTGGACGTACGGCGTGGGCCTGCTCACCGCCGCCTCCGGCGCGAACCTGCTCGACCCCGCGGCGTGGAACCTCCGCAACAGCACGATCTGGAGCTACGAAGGCGCCTTCGCGAACAACTGGGGTCCCGGCCACAACTCGTACACCTACGACGACGACGGCAACCTGCTCAACGTCTTCCACGCCAAGGCGACGCAGAACGGCAGCCGCGACTCCGGCATCCGCATGGTCTACTTCCGCCAGGACGACACGCCCATCCTCGACATGACGGATGCCGAGTGGCTCGCTGCGGCCAACCGTACGGTGACCGCGACGGTCACCGTCACCGCACCCGTGAAGCCGACCGTGCAGCTGACGGCGTCGAGCCGGTGCATCGCGGGCAAGGCGACGCTGGTCGCGACGGTGACGAACACGGGCACCGCCGCGCTGGACGCCAAGGTCTCGTCCCCCTTCGGCAGCACGGATGTCACCGGCCTGGCCGTGGGCAAGACGAAGTCGGTCACCTTCGCCACCCGCACGCCGACCCTGACGGCCGGGTCGGTGACGGCGACGGCCGCCGGCTCCGGCGGGGCCGTGACGGCCGACTACGCCGCGCGCAGCTGCGGCTAGCAGCGTCGGCGAAGAGGGGTGCGTCCGGTGCGGTCCGGGCGCACCCTTTTCGTTCTCGAGCCCTGTTCTGCGCTTCGCGGATGACGGGGGTCGTCGGGCCCGCCGATCCTTGTCGGCGCTGAATGTTCTCGGTAACATGAGCGCACTCCGACCGAACAACCGGTCACCAGCACACCGCGAAGACGCGTGCCCCGGCGCTCCAGACGTCGCCGTCCGGGATCGGGAACGCTCCATCGCGTGACCCGAGAGCAAGGACGCCCTATGCGCACGCGCACACGTTCGCCCCTGTGGAGAAAGGGCCTGGCCACCACGGCCGCGCTGGCCGTCTCCCTCACCGGATTGGGCGCGACCGCCACGGCCGCCCACGCGGCCGACGGGCCGCAGCCGCTCATCCACTACTCCTTCGACGACGGAACGACCACCGACTCCAGCGGCAACGGGTACACCGCCACCCTCCGCCAGAGCGGCGGCTCCGTCGCGGGCGGCGCCCTGTCGCTGCCCGGCGGTTCGGGCGGCACCGCGGCCTACCTCGAGATCCCCACCGCGGGCCTCGTCGGCAAGAAAGACCTCACCATCTCGACGTGGCTCTCGCCGCGCTCGGGCAACGGCAACGTCGCGGCGGCCTTCATCGGCGCCCCCGTCGCCTCGGGCGCGAGCTTCTCGTCGGGCTACTGGCTGCTCAACCCCGCCAACCCCAGCGGCTACGTCAAGTCGGTCGTCACCAACTCCGTCAACGCGGGCGCCCCCTGGGGCACCGAGGTCGGCCCCGGCGCGACGAACGCCGCGACGTCGGGCGCTCGCACCCCGGCCGGGCTGAGCCTGTACACGACGGTGATCAGCGGCACCACCGGCCAGCTGAGCGTCTACATCAACGGCACGCGCATCGCGCAGAACGCCATCGCGCGCGACGTCTCGTCGTTCGGGTCGTCGCTCGTGTCGTACCTCGGCCGCTCCACCTACAACGACCCGGGCTGGAACGGCCTGGTCGACGACTACGCCGTCTACGCCTCGGCCCTCAGCGAGAGCGACGTCAAGGCGCTCTACAGCGCGCAGGCGCTCGACCGCGCCGTCGCCGGCGTCACCGTGCCCACCTCGGCCCTCACCGACTTCACCGTTCCCACCACCAGCGCCGGTGCGACCGTCAGCTGGACCTCGAACAACGCCGCGATCGCCATCACGGGCGGCACCGCCACGGTGACGCGTCCGGCCGCCGGTGCGGGTGACGCCGCGGTGACCCTCACCGCGACCTTCACCGTCGGCTCCGAGACCCGCACGCAGACCTACCCCGTACTCGTCACGCAGCAGCTCTCCGACGCCGAGAAGGTGTCGCGCGACCTCGCCGCCGTGTCGATCGGCAACCTCGACAACATCCGCGGCAACTTCTCGGTGCCCACCACCGGCGCCGAGGGCTCGAGCATCGCCTGGTCGATCGCTCCGGCGGGCGCGGCCAACGCGGAGCTGCGCGCGGGCGTCCGCGACGACTCGCGCACCGTCGAGGTCAAGCGTCCGGCAGCGGGCTCCCCCGCCGTCGACATCGAGCTCACCGCCACCGCCACCAACGGCTCGGCGACCTCGAGCCGCACCTTCACCGCTCGCATCCAGCCCATGCCGGGAGGATCGCAGGAGACCGAGGCGTACTTCTGGACGTTCTTCACCGGCGAGGGCGACGGCGCCGAGCGCGTCAGCATCGCGGCCTCGAAGGGCAACGACGCACTGAGCTGGAACACCCTCAACCAGGGCAAGCCGATCTTTAGCTCCACCGTCGGCACCGAGGGTCTTCGCGACCCGTTCATCATCCGCGCCCCGCACGGCGACAAGTTCTACATGATCGCCACCGACCTCAAGGTCGCGGGACTCGCCGGCGGCTTCACCACAGCGCAGATCTCGGGCTCGAAGTACATCGAGGTCTGGGAGTCCGACGACCTCGTCAACTGGTCTGAGCAGCGACACGTCAAGGTGTCGTCGGACTTCGCCGGCAACACCTGGGCGCCCGAGGCGTACTGGGACGAGGAGCTCGACACCTTCGTGGTGTTCTGGGCGTCGAACCTCTACCCGACCACCAACGTGGCCGACCGCACGGGTGTCACCTACAACCGCATGATGTACGCCACCACCGACGACTTCGTCACCTTCTCCGACGCGAAGGTGTGGAGCGACGTGCGTCGCGGCAACGGCCTGGGCCTCATCGACTCGACCGTGGCGAAGAAGGACGGTGTCTACCACCGCTTCACCAAGGACGAGGCGAGCATGACGATCCGCCACGAGAAGTCCACCGACCTGCTCGCGACGATCTCGGGCACGCTGCCCGGCACCTCGGGACCGGCCGACCAGTGGACCCTCGTCGAGGAGCGCGTCGCCAGCGGCCTGCCCAACGGCGAGCCGGGTGGCACCTACTCCAGCGGTGAGGGCGCGAACATCTTCGCGGCCAATGAGGGCGACGTGAACGACCTCGACTGGTTCCTCTTCATCGACCAGCCCAACTACCACGGCGGACCCAACCACTACGTGCCGTTCGGGACCAACGACCTCGACAAGGCCGGCAGCTGGCAGGCGCTGGGCAGCAAGCTCCGTCAGGGTCTGCCGCAGAACGCCGACGGCGGCAAGCCGCGTCACGGCACCGTGATCCCCGTCACGCGCGCCGAGTACCAGAAGGTGCTCGAGGCGTACGCGCCGAACATCGCGGTGAAGACCGTGGATGCCATCGACGTCGCCACCGACGCCGGCACCGCGCCCGTGCTGCCCCAGGCCCGCCTGACCAAGGTCGACGGTTCGGTGCAGACGGTCGACGTGAAGTGGGATGCCGTGGATGCCGCGAAGTACAACACCCCGGGCACCTTCACGGTGTCGGGCACCGCGCAGGACGACTCGCGCATGCCGGTCGAGGCCACCGTCACCGTGCGCTCGCTCGTCAAGGTGACCTTCACGGCCGAGGCCCGCTGCATCGCGGGCAAGGTGCAGCTGGCGGTCAAGGCGACCAACACGGGTGACGCCTCGGCCTCGCTCGCGATGACCTCGGCCTACGGGTCGAAGAACGCGACCCTCGCCGCGGGCGCCACCACCTCCGCGGTCTTCGCCACCCGCTCCGCGTCGGTTCCGGCCGGCGAGGCGAAGGTGGCAGTGACCCAGGGTTCGGCGACGGGGACGGTCACGGCGGCCTACGCCGCCAGGTCCTGCGGCTGACCCCCGATCCGTCGCCTTCGAGTGACGGCCCAGGCCCCGGTGGAATCCCCCTCCACCGGGGCCTGTGTCATTTTGCGGCGTGTGTCGTGTGCCGGCGCGCGTGCCGGTGCCGTGCGTCGGCGCGCGTGTGCCGGTGTCGTGCGCTGTGCCGCGGCGCCCGGCGCCGACGGCTGTGTCCTTCGCCGGGGCCGCTGCGGGGGTCTTCCCCTCGGCTCGCGACCCGCGCCGAGCGCCCGCCCCGCGCCGCGGGCCTCAGCACGCCGCAGCCGCCCACGCCGCCGCGAAACGGCATCCACCCGACGAGACGGCAGCACCCTGCAACCCACATCGGCGAGAGGCGCTCTCACTGCGCCGCAGCCCCCCGCCGCTCCACCCGGAGGTCCTCCCGCAGTTTGGGGCGAGTTCCGCCGTTTGGGGCGAGAAAAATGCGCCCCGAACGGCGAATCCCGCCCCAAACGGCTGCCCGAGCCGCAGACCCCGCCCCAAAACGGCTGCCCGAGCCGCAGACCCCGCCCCGAACCACTGGCCGAGCCGCGAACCCCGCCCCCGGACGCAGATGTGCCCCAGACTCTGTGGCGGCCCACCGCCACCACGAGTCCGGGGCACGATCCGTGCGTCGGCTGCCGCCTCCGCACGGCACGCGTCCCGAGCGAACGGAACGCGCGAGTGCCGCATCGCCCCGGGGCAGTGCGGCGCCCGGGGCGACGGGTTCTTACAGGCCCTGGGCCAGGCGGTAGTAGGCCTGGTTCCAGCGCAGCTCGCTCTGGAAACCGCGGACCGTGGTGTCGTCGTCGATGACGACGAGCTCGGTCTTGGCGATCTCGGCGAAGTCGCGGAACACCTCGATGCCCACGGCCGTCGTCATGACGGTGTGGTGCGCGGCTCCCGCGGCGAGCCAGCAGGCGGCCGAGGTGGCGAAGTCGGGGGCGGGCTTCCACACCGCGCGGCCCACGGGCAGCTTCGGCAGGTCGGGCGCCTCGACGTTCTCGACGACGTTCGCGGTCAGGCGGAAACGATCGCGCATGTCGCTCATCGCGACGACGAGGGCGGGACCGGGGTCGGCGGTGAAGACCAGGCGCACCGGGTCGTCCTTGCCGCCGATGCCGAGCTCGTGGATCTCGAGGCGCGGCTTCTTCGTCGTGAGCGAGGGAGAGACCTCGAGCATGTGCGCGCCGAGGATGCGCTCCTGTCCGGGCACGAGGTCGTAGGTGTAGTCCTCCATGAGCGAGGCGCCGCCGGGCAGGCCCGAACCCATGACGTTCGCGACGCGCACGAGGACCGCCGTCTTCCAGTCGCCCTCGGCGCCGAAGCCGTAGCCCTCGGCCATGAGCCGCTGCACCGCGAGACCGGGCAGCTGCTTGAGGGCGCCGAGGTCTTCGAACGACGTGGTGAAGGCGCCGAAGCCGCCCTCCTCGAGGAACGAGCGCAGGCCCAGCTCGATCGCCGCGCCGTCGCGCAGCGACTGGTGACGCGCACCGCCGGGGAGCAGCTCATCGACGACGTCGTAGCTGTCGACGTACTCCTGCACGAGCGCATCGATGTCGGCATCCGATGCCGCTTCGACGGCCTCGACCAGTTCGTTGACGCCCCACGTGTTGACCTGCACGCCGAAACGCAGCTCGGCCTCGGTCTTGTCGCCCTCGGTGACCGCGACGAAGCGCATGTTGTCGCCGAAGCGGGCGAGCTTGAGGGTGCGGGCGGC